>NZ_JAPPRE010000002.1:0-5864 GCF_026672465.1 Kocuria sp. SL71 | reverse complement strand
TGAAAACTAAACAAGACAAAACGTACCTGTTAATTCAAAGTTTTAAATAAATCGCACAGCGATGTGCGTAGTCAGTCAAACTACTTTATCGGAGAGTTTGATCCTGGCTCAGGACGAACGCTGGCGGCGTGCCTAATACATGCAAGTCGAGCGGACAGATGGGAGCTTGCTCCCTGATGTTAGCGGCGGACGGGTGAGTAACACGTGGGTAACCTGCCTGTAAGACTGGGATAACTCCGGGAAACCGGGGCTAATACCGGATGGTTGTTTGAACCGCATGGTTCAGACATAAAAGGTGGCTTCGGCTACCACTTACAGATGGACCCGCGGCGCATTAGCTAGTTGGTGAGGTAACGGCTCACCAAGGCAACGATGCGTAGCCGACCTGAGAGGGTGATCGGCCACACTGGGACTGAGACACGGCCCAGACTCCTACGGGAGGCAGCAGTAGGGAATCTTCCGCAATGGACGAAAGTCTGACGGAGCAACGCCGCGTGAGTGATGAAGGTTTTCGGATCGTAAAGCTCTGTTGTTAGGGAAGAACAAGTGCCGTTCAAATAGGGCGGCACCTTGACGGTACCTAACCAGAAAGCCACGGCTAACTACGTGCCAGCAGCCGCGGTAATACGTAGGTGGCAAGCGTTGTCCGGAATTATTGGGCGTAAAGGGCTCGCAGGCGGTTTCTTAAGTCTGATGTGAAAGCCCCCGGCTCAACCGGGGAGGGTCATTGGAAACTGGGGAACTTGAGTGCAGAAGAGGAGAGTGGAATTCCACGTGTAGCGGTGAAATGCGTAGAGATGTGGAGGAACACCAGTGGCGAAGGCGACTCTCTGGTCTGTAACTGACGCTGAGGAGCGAAAGCGTGGGGAGCGAACAGGATTAGATACCCTGGTAGTCCACGCCGTAAACGATGAGTGCTAAGTGTTAGGGGGTTTCCGCCCCTTAGTGCTGCAGCTAACGCATTAAGCACTCCGCCTGGGGAGTACGGTCGCAAGACTGAAACTCAAAGGAATTGACGGGGGCCCGCACAAGCGGTGGAGCATGTGGTTTAATTCGAAGCAACGCGAAGAACCTTACCAGGTCTTGACATCCTCTGACAATCCTAGAGATAGGACGTCCCCTTCGGGGGCAGAGTGACAGGTGGTGCATGGTTGTCGTCAGCTCGTGTCGTGAGATGTTGGGTTAAGTCCCGCAACGAGCGCAACCCTTGATCTTAGTTGCCAGCATTCAGTTGGGCACTCTAAGGTGACTGCCGGTGACAAACCGGAGGAAGGTGGGGATGACGTCAAATCATCATGCCCCTTATGACCTGGGCTACACACGTGCTACAATGGGCAGAACAAAGGGCAGCGAAACCGCGAGGTTAAGCCAATCCCACAAATCTGTTCTCAGTTCGGATCGCAGTCTGCAACTCGACTGCGTGAAGCTGGAATCGCTAGTAATCGCGGATCAGCATGCCGCGGTGAATACGTTCCCGGGCCTTGTACACACCGCCCGTCACACCACGAGAGTTTGTAACACCCGAAGTCGGTGAGGTAACCTTTTAGGAGCCAGCCGCCGAAGGTGGGACAGATGATTGGGGTGAAGTCGTAACAAGGTAGCCGTATCGGAAGGTGCGGCTGGATCACCTCCTTTCTAAGGATTTTAACGGAATATAAGACCTTGGGTCTTATAAACAGAACGTTCCCTGTCTTGTTTAGTTTTGAAGGATCATTCGATTCTTCGAGATGTTGTTCTTTGAAAACTAGATAACAGAAGTAATTCACATTCAATTAGTAATGCAAGATATCACGTAGTGATTCTTTTTAACGGTTAAGTTAGAAAGGGCGCACGGTGGATGCCTTGGCACTAGGAGCCGATGAAGGACGGGACGAACACCGATATGCTTCGGGGAGCTGTAAGCAAGCTTTGATCCGGAGATTTCCGAATGGGGAAACCCACCACTCGTAATGGAGTGGTATCCATATCTGAATACATAGGATATGAGAAGGCAGACCCGGGGAACTGAAACATCTAAGTACCCGGAGGAAGAGAAAGCAAATGCGATTCCCTGAGTAGCGGCGAGCGAAACGGGACCAGCCCAAACCAAGAGGCTTGCCTCTTGGGGTTGTAGGACACTCTGTACGGAGTTACAAAGGAACGAGGTAGATGAAGAGGTCTGGAAAGGCCCGCCATAGGAGGTAACAGCCCTGTAGTCAAAACTTCGTTCTCTCCTGAGTGGATCCTGAGTACGGCGGAACACGTGAAATTCCGTCGGAATCCGGGAGGACCATCTCCCAAGGCTAAATACTCCCTAGTGACCGATAGTGAACCAGTACCGTGAGGGAAAGGTGAAAAGCACCCCGGAAGGGGAGTGAAAGAGATCCTGAAACCGTGTGCCTACAAGTAGTCAGAGCCCGTTAACGGGTGATGGCGTGCCTTTTGTAGAATGAACCGGCGAGTTACGATCCCGTGCAAGGTTAAGCAGAAGATGCGGAGCCGCAGCGAAAGCGAGTCTGAATAGGGCGAATTGAGTACGTGGTCGTAGACCCGAAACCAGGTGATCTACCCATGTCCAGGGTGAAGTTCAGGTAACACTGAATGGAGGCCCGAACCCACGCACGTTGAAAAGTGCGGGGATGAGGTGTGGGTAGGGGTGAAATGCCAATCGAACCTGGAGATAGCTGGTTCTCTCCGAAATAGCTTTAGGGCTAGCCTCAAGGTAAGAGTCTCGGAGGTAGAGCACTGATTGGACTAGGGGCCCCTACCGGGTTACCGAATTCAGTCAAACTCCGAATGCCGATGACTTATCCTTGGGAGTCAGACTGCGAGTGATAAGATCCGTAGTCGAAAGGGAAACAGCCCAGACCGCCAGCTAAGGTCCCAAAGTATACGTTAAGTGGAAAAGGATGTGGAGTTGCTTAGACAACCAGGATGTTGGCTTAGAAGCAGCCACCATTTAAAGAGTGCGTAATAGCTCACTGGTCGAGTGACTCTGCGCCGAAAATGTACCGGGGCTAAACGTATCACCGAAGCTGCGGACTGTTCTTCGAACAGTGGTAGGAGAGCGTTCTAAGGGCTGTGAAGCAAGACCGGAAGGACTTGTGGAGCGCTTAGAAGTGAGAATGCCGGTATGAGTAGCGAAAGAGGGGTGAGAATCCCCTCCACCGAATGCCTAAGGTTTCCTGAGGAAGGCTCGTCCGCTCAGGGTTAGTCGGGACCTAAGCCGAGGCCGAAAGGCGTAGGCGATGGATAACAGGTTGATATTCCTGTACCACCTCCTCACCATTTGAGCAATGGGGGGACGCAGGAGGATAGGGTAAGCGCGGTATTGGATATCCGCGTCCAAGCAGTTAGGCTGGGAAATAGGCAAATCCGTTTCCCGTGAAGGCTGAGCTGTGATGGCGAGCGAATTATAGTAGCGAAGTTCCTGATTCCACACTGCCAAGAAAAGCCTCTAGCGAGGTGAGAGGTGCCCGTACCGCAAACCGACACAGGTAGGCGAGGAGAGAATCCTAAGGTGATCGAGAGAACTCTCGTTAAGGAACTCGGCAAAATGACCCCGTAACTTCGGGAGAAGGGGTGCTCTGTTAGGGTGCAAGCCCGAGAGAGCCGCAGTGAATAGGCCCAGGCGACTGTTTAGCAAAAACACAGGTCTCTGCGAAGCCGTAAGGCGAAGTATAGGGGCTGACGCCTGCCCGGTGCTGGAAGGTTAAGAGGAGCGCTTAGCGTAAGCGAAGGTGCGAATTGAAGCCCCAGTAAACGGCGGCCGTAACTATAACGGTCCTAAGGTAGCGAAATTCCTTGTCGGGTAAGTTCCGACCCGCACGAAAGGCGCAACGATCTGGGCACTGTCTCAACGAGAGACTCGGTGAAATTATAGTACCTGTGAAGATGCAGGTTACCCGCGACAGGACGGAAAGACCCCGTGGAGCTTTACTGCAGCCTGATATTGAATGTTGGTACAGCTTGTACAGGATAGGTAGGAGCCTTGGAAACCGGAGCGCCAGCTTCGGTGGAGGCATCGGTGGGATACTACCCTGGCTGTATTGACCTTCTAACCCGCCGCCCTTATCGGGCGGGGAGACAGTGTCAGGTGGGCAGTTTGACTGGGGCGGTCGCCTCCTAAAAGGTAACGGAGGCGCCCAAAGGTTCCCTCAGAATGGTTGGAAATCATTCGCAGAGTGTAAAGGCACAAGGGAGCTTGACTGCGAGACCTACAAGTCGAGCAGGGACGAAAGTCGGGCTTAGTGATCCGGTGGTTCCGCATGGAAGGGCCATCGCTCAACGGATAAAAGCTACCCCGGGGATAACAGGCTTATCTCCCCCAAGAGTCCACATCGACGGGGAGGTTTGGCACCTCGATGTCGGCTCATCGCATCCTGGGGCTGTAGTCGGTCCCAAGGGTTGGGCTGTTCGCCCATTAAAGCGGTACGCGAGCTGGGTTCAGAACGTCGTGAGACAGTTCGGTCCCTATCCGTCGCGGGGCGCAGGAAATTTGAGAGGAGCTGTCCTTAGTACGAGAGGACCGGGATGGACGCACCGCTGGTGTACCAGTTGTTCTGCCAAGGGCATCGCTGGGTAGCTATGTGCGGACGGGATAAGTGCTGAAAGCATCTAAGCATGAAGCCCCCCTCAAGATGAGATTTCCCATTCCGCAAGGAAGTAAGATCCCTGAAAGATGATCAGGTTGATAGGTCTGAGGTGGAAGTGTGGCGACACATGGAGCTGACAGATACTAATCGATCGAGGACTTAACCAATTTGAATGTATGCTTACTGTTATCTAGTTTTGAGAGAACACTCTCAATGGTTTGGTGGCGATAGCGAAGAGGTCACACCCGTTCCCATGCCGAACACGGAAGTTAAGCTCTTCAGCGCCGATGGTAGTCGGGGGTTTCCCCCTGTGAGAGTAGGACGCGCCGCCAAGCCATTACACGCCCTTTCACGGCGGTAAGTGTAATATATGGAGGATTAGCTCAGCTGGGAGAGCATCTGCCTTACAAGCAGAGGGTCGGCGGTTCGAGCCCGTCATCCTCCACCATTCCTATCAGTTACATCAACCGTTGAGGTTCGTCCTGCTCCCGCAACCAAAATTAAATGGGTCCGGTAGCTCAGTTGGTTAAATCCTGCTTCATGCAGGCCCCCCCGCCTTTATAATTTGCCCAGTTGGTAGCGGGTCGTGTGTTTCCGCCATTTGCCGGTACCCAATTGGTAGAGCAACTGACTTGTAATCAGTAGGTTGGGGGTTCAAGTCCTCTGGCGGCACCACCTTTTGGACAAGTTAACTAAGCGTAAGTCTTTTAAATAAGAGCCATTAGCTCAGGGTTGGTAGAGCATCTGCCCACTTTTAATCAGAGGGTCGGAGCGAGGTTCCAAACCTCTGAGTCCTTCATGGCTCACCATGTTATTTATCTCTTCGGATTTGGCGGAATTGGCGAGGCGCTTAGAATCAGGATCTGAGTGGGTTCTTCCATGACCCATTTTTATGGGGGTTCAAAGTCACCTTCACCCGCATTAATCCAGAGAATACGTACATGCGGAAGTAGTTCAGTGGTAGAACATCACCTTGCCAAGGTGGGGGTCGCGGGTTCGAATCCCGTCTTCCGCTCCAACTATACCATCCATCCATGCCGGGGTGGTGGAATTGGCAGACACACAGGACTTAAAATCCTGCGGTAGGTGACTACCGTGCCGGTTCAAGTCCGGCCCTCGGCATTCATTATTATGCGCCCGTAGCTCAATTGGATAGAGCGTTTGACTACGGATCAAAAGGTTAGGGGTTCGACTCCTCTCGGGCGCGCCATAATATTTTTAAAAATCGGGAAGTAGCTCAGCTTGGTAGAGCACATGGTTTGGGACCATGGGGTCGCAGGTTCGAATCCT
>NZ_JAPPRE010000001.1:0-2887229 GCF_026672465.1 Kocuria sp. SL71 | reverse complement strand
TTCCTTGCTGGACCGTGCCGCTACGTCATCCGCAGCTTCAGCACCCGTCCGAAGCACTCCGCTACATTACCCGTCGCCCTCCCTCAGGTCAACTCGCCGTCTCCGGCGGATGAACTCTCAGAAATCCTGCGACGCGCTGCATGCAGTCCGTGACAGGAGGCCTTCCGGTTGCTCCGTGCCGTCCGGACTGCCGGAGCGACGAAGAAGAACACTACACACGTCCCCCGCTGCGCGCAAACGAGAAGGGGCCCGCCCCCGCGTTGCGTGCGCGAGGACGGGCCCCTTCTCTGCTCAGTCGGCTGCTGTCTCCGGCACCGAGCCTGCGACGGCCTGTCGCAACTGCGAGCTGCGCGCCCGCCGCCGGCCAGTCAGTTCGTCGGCCGGAGCCAGACCGCACCCAGCGGCGGCAGGTCCAGCACCGCGTGGGCCGGCTGCGCGTACTGGGGCTCATCCACGGCCGTGACCGATCCGTTCACCACGCCCGAGCCGCCGAAGCGGAGGTCGTCCGTGTTCAGGACCTCCTCCCACTGCCCGCCGCGAGGCAGCGGCAGATGGAAGCCGTTGTGGGGCATGCCCGCGAAGTTGACCGCGCAGACCAGCGGCTCGCCGGCGGTGTCCCATCGCACGAACGACATGGTGCAGCCCTGGCTGTCGTTGGCATCCAGCCAGGTGAAGCCCTCCGGCGCGTTGTCCTGCGCCCACAGCGCCGGAGTCTGCTTGTAGATCTCGTTCAGCTCCACGACCAGGCGCTGGATGCCCTGGTGCGGCTCCGTCTCCGCGAGCCACCAGTCCAGCGACTTGTCGTTGTCCCACTCGGCGTCCTGCGCGAACTCGGTGCCCATGAAGATCAGCTGCTTGCCGGGATGCGCCCACATGTACGCGAGGTAGGCCCGGACGTTGGCGAGCTGCTGCCAGCGGTCTCCCGGCATCTTGCGCAGCAGGGAGCCCTTGCCGTAGACGACCTCGTCGTGCGAGATCGGGAGGATGAAGTTCTCGGAGTACGCGTACACCATGGAGAACGTCAGCTTGCCGTGGTGGTAGCTGCGGTTCACGGGGTCCTCGCCCATGTACTCGAGCGAGTCATGCATCCAGCCCATGTTCCACTTGATGCCGAAGCCCAGACCGTTGCCGCTGGTGGGACGAGTGACTCCCGGGAATGCCGTGGACTCCTCGGCGATCATCACCGTGCCGGGGCTGCGGCGGTAGGCCGTGGCGGTGGCCTCCTGCAGGAACGAGATGGCCTCCAGGTTCTCCCGCCCTCCGAACTGGTTCGGCTCCCACTCTCCGTGCTCGCGCGAGTAGTCCAGGTAGAGCATCGAAGCCACGGCGTCCACGCGCAGGCCGTCGACGTGGAACTCCTCGAGCCAGTACAGGGCGTTGGCCACGAGGAAGTTGCGGACCTCGGTGCGCCCGTAGTCGAAGATCAGGGTGCCCCAGTCCTTGTGCTCGCCGCGGCGGGGATCCGGGTGCTCGTAGAGCGGTGCGCCGTCGAAGCGGGCCAGGGCGAAGTCGTCCTTGGGGAAGTGCCCGGGGACCCAGTCGACGAGCACGCCGATGCCGGCCTGGTGGAGGGCGTCGACGAGGTGCTTGAAGTCATCGGGATCGCCGAAGCGCGACGTGGGGGCGTAGTAGCCCGTGACCTGGTAGCCCCACGAGCCGCCGAACGGGTGCTCGGCCACCGGCATGAACTCCACGTGGGTGAACCCGTGGGCCTTGACGTAGTCGACGAGCTCGGTGGCCAGGTCCCGGTAGCTCAGCCCCTGGCGCCACGAGCCGATGTGGACCTCGTAGACGCTCATGGGACCGCTGTGCGGGTCCGTCTGCGCGCGGCGCTCCATCCACTCGTCGTCGCCGAACGTGTATTCGCTGTCGAGGACGCGGGAGCCGGTCAGCGGCGGCACCTCGCTCCAGCGGGCCATGGGGTCCGCCTTGTCCTTCCACTGCCCGTCCGGGCCCATGATGCGGAACTTGTAGATGGCACCGTGGCCGACGCCCGGGACGAAGAGCTCCCAGACGCCGCTGCCGCCGAGCGAGCGCATGGCGTGCTCGGTGCCGTCCCAGCCGTTGAAGTCGCCGATGACGCGCACGGCTCGGGCATTGGGGGCCCAGACGGCGAAGCTCGTGCCGCGGGTCTCGCCGAAGCTCGAGGGCCAGCTGCGCACACGGGCGCCCAGGACCTTCCAGAGCTCCTCGTGCCGGCCCTCGCCGATCAGATGCAGGTCCATCTCGCCCACGGTCGGAGTGCTGCGGTACGGATCGTCGACCTCGAGGCTGTGGCCGCCGTCCCAG
Organism: Kocuria sp. SL71; assembly: GCF_026672465.1. NCBI lineage: Bacteria > Bacillati > Actinomycetota > Actinomycetes > Micrococcales > Micrococcaceae > Kocuria > Kocuria sp. SL71. The sequence goes on along the minus strand of NZ_JAPPRE010000001.1, from coordinate 2,884,940 downwards.
GTCACGCGCAGGCGGTAGTCGGGGATGCCGCCGTCCGAGGTCGCGGGGATGCGACCGGTGAAGATGCCGCCCCACTCGTGGCTGAGCAGGTGCACGGAGCCGTCTCCGGTGATCGCCTCGACCTTCTGGGCGAAGCGCCGCAGGGTGCGGACCACGACGGTGCCGTCGTCCTGCGGATGCGCGCCGAGCACGCAGTGCGGATCGTAGTACCGGCCCTCGGCGACAGCCGCCAGGACATCCTCGGAGATGGTGTGGGACACGTGGTGCTCGCTTCCGCTGGTCTCGTCCGTCTCCGCCTGCGGTGCTGCGGCGGGGGGCTCCGGGGCGGAGCCTTCCTGCTGGTCGGGGGTCGGCTCCGCGCCGCCCCGGATGGCCTGATCGGCCTGGTACTGCGAGGGTACGCCCGCAGCAGCTGCGCTCGGGCCCGGCACGACGGCCGAGGTCTCGACCGGTGCACCAGAAGCCTCCGACGCGGTGCCCCCCGTCCCCGGACATCCGAGGGCTCGTCGGCCGTCTCCTGGTCGCCAGAGAGCGCACCGGCCGCGGCACCGGCTGCGGGGTCGACGGCGGCCGAAGACTGGGAGCCGCCGAGCGCGCTGAGCACGGCCCTGAGCGGGACGTCGACCCAGTCGGGGCGATTGCGCGACTCGTAGACGACCTCGTACATGGCCTTGTCCAGCCACAGCGCCTGGAACAGGGGATCACGGCGCTCCACGATCGTGTGGGTCACGGCGGTCCAGCCCTCGAGCAGCGCCTCGGCGGCCGCCTGACCCCACTGCTCGGTGTCGCGCCCGGACTCGCGCTGCCCGAACGCTGCGGCGTAGTCCAGCGAGCGCAGCATCCCCACGACGTCGCGCAGGGGAAGGTCTGCGGCCGAGCGCTCCGAGATCTCGCGCAGCGGCTCGCCCTCGAAATCAAGGATGCGGAAGGCGCCGTCGGGACCGCGCAGCACCTGGCCCAGGTGGTAGTCGCCGTGGATGCGCTGCAGCTCGGGCAGCTGCTCGACCTCGCGGGCGCGGGCGATGACCGAGTCCAGCTCCTGCTCCAGCCCGCCCGGACGGTCGCCCATCTGATCGCGGGCCCATTCCAGACGCCCGGACAGCGACTCCAGCAGCGCCTCGCGCCGGGGCCCGAGGGTCTCCTGCGTGCCGAAGGCGGAGGCGAGGTCGCGGTGCATGCGCGCCGTGGCACGGCCGAGCTCGCGGGCCTCCGCGGCGAAGGAGCGGCCTTCGGCGGCGGCCTCGACGGCCAGGCGCCAGGCATCCTGGGCGCCGTCGACGAACTCCGCGGCCACGACCGACTGCCCGACGGCCTGGCGCTGGCCGTCGTCGTCGCCGGTCTCCGGCCAGGTGATCTCGGCCCAGCCCCAGGTCCGTGCCACCACGGAGCAGCCGAGGTCGGTCAGCTCGCGTCCGACCTCGACGTCCGGGTTCTCCCCCTCGCCGAGGATGCGGAAGAACTTGAGGATCAGCGCGTCCTCGCCGGGCTCGACGGGGCGCAGCACCACCGAGGTGTTCGACTGCTCGCCGGCGATCACCTGCACCTGCTCGGCGGCCTTCACGCCCGAGACCGGGGTCAGCGAGTCGTTGGCCGCCCCCGTCATGGCCGCGCGGCGCCCGCCGATCTGCGAGCCCTTGCGCAGCAGGCCCAGCACGGCGTCCAGGAACTCCGGCTGATCCACGGCCTCCCGGACGTGGCGCGTCCCTGCGGAGGTCTCGAAGGAGCCGATCTGCTGGTCGAAGGCCGAGGCGGAGGTCTCCAGCGGCACCTGGACGATGCGCGTCCCGGACGGGGTGCCCGCCCGCAGGAGGTGGATCGCCAGGCCCTCGTCCTCGGGCGAGGCGCCGGCCGGGGACTCGGACAGCGGGATCACCGCGGCCGTCTTGAGGCTCAGCTGCTCGGGGTCGCCGTCGAAGGGGAACCAGCGCCGCGAGGGCAGCCAGCCGCGCAGCACCTCCTCGAGGCTGCGCGCCGGGTGCGACGACGGGTTCACGGCGGACATGTCAGGTCTCCTGTGCAGGTGGTGCGGGTGAACGGGCGAGGACGAGCTCAGCCGAGGCTGGTGATGATCGGCATGGACTGCGTGGGCGGCTGAACTCCCGAGGCGTCGGGCGCGCTGCGGACCCTCAGCCAGAAGAAGTCCTGGGAGCCCAGCGTCACCCGGTAGGTGCCGTCGTCGTCGACCTTGCCGAACGGCTCGCCGCCGAAGACCTCGCGCAGGCCGCGCCCGGCGAACTCCGGCAGATCGATCGTGCTGGCGGCCGGGGTGTGCGACAGGTTGAAGATGCACACCAGCGTCTCCGCCTGCTCCTCGTGCCGCTCGTCCTGGGGATGGAACTCCCGGACGAAGGCGAAGACCGACTCGTGCCCGGAGTCCACGGACCGGAACTCGCCCATGCCGAAGGCCGGGTGCTCGCGGCGCACCAGCAGCATGCGGCGCAGCCAGTGCAGCAGCGACGACGACGAGGCCAGCTGCGCCTCGACGTTCGTCTGCGTGTAGTGGTGCACGAGCGACTGGATCACCGGCAGGTACAGCTTGCCCGGATCCGCCTCCGAGAAGCCGGCATTGCGGTCCGGGGTCCACTGCATGGGCGTTCGGGAGGCGTCGCGGTCATCGAGCCAGATGTTGTCGCCCATGCCGATCTCGTCGCCGTAGTACAGGAACGGGCTGCCCGGCAGCGCGAGCAGCAGCGCATGGATCAGCTCGATCTCGGCCCGCGAGTTGTCCAGCAGCGGGGCGAGACGGCGACGGATGCCGACATTGGCGCGCATGCGCGGATCCGGGGCGTACCAGCCGAGCATCGCCTGGCGCTCCTCGGGGGTGACCATCTCGAGCGTGAGCTCGTCGTGGTTGCGCAGGAACGTGCCCCACTGCGTGCCCTCGGGGATCCGCGGGGTGGTCGCCATGGTGTCGATCAGCGGCTGAGCCCGCTGGTCGCGCAGGGCGTAGAAGATCCGCGGCATGATCGGGAAGTGGAAGCACATGTGGCACTCCGGGGCCTCCGCCGAGCCGAAGTACTCGACGACCTCCTCCGGGGGCTGGTTCGCCTCGGCGATGATCACGCGGCCGGGGTACTCGCGGTCGACCATCTCGCGAAGGCCCACCAGGAAGTCATGGGTGCCGGGGAGGTTCTCGCAGTTGGTGCCCTCCTCCTCCACCAGATACGGGATGGCATCGGCCCGGAAGCCGTCGATGCCCATGTCGAGCCAGAAGCGCACCACGTCGTAGACGGCCTCGACGACCTTGGGGTTCTCGAAGTTCAGATCCGGCTGATGCGAGAAGAAGCGGTGCCAGAAGAACTGCCGGCGCACCGGGTCGAAGGTCCAGTTCGACTCCTCGGTGTCCACGAAGATGATCCGCGCCTCGGAGTACAGCTCATCCGTGTCCGACCAGACGTAGAAGTCGCCGTACGGGCCCTCAGGGTCCTCGCGGGAGGCCTGGAACCACTCGTGCTGATCCGAGGTGTGGTTCAGAGGCAGATCCGTGATGACGCGCAGACCGCGGGCGTGGGCCTCGGCGACCAGGCGCTTGAAGTCGGAGACGGTGCCGAACTCGTCGAGCACCGAGTAGTAGTCCGAGATGTCGTAGCCGCCGTCGCGCAGGGGCGATTCGTAGAACGGCGGGATCCAGAGGCAGTCGATGCCGAGCCACTGGAGGTAGTCCAGCCTCTCGATCAGACCCGAGAAGTCTCCCGAGCCGTCGCCGTTGGCATCCGAGAAGGCGCGCACGAGGACCTCGTAGAACACTGCCTTGCGGAACCAGTCCGGATCGTGCGAGATCCCCGGGGCGTTGACTCCGAAGCTGGCCGGGTTGATGGCATTCACGTGCGGTGCATCTCCTGCTGCTGGTTTCGTGCTGCGGAACGGGCCGGGCGCCGCGGCGGGCGCCCGGCCCGGGTAGTGCTCGCGGATCGTCCGCGCTCAGCGCCGGCGACGCACACTGACGATGTGGACGGGCTCGTAGAACGGGTCCAGGCGGACCCACACGCGATCGCCCCAGGACCAGGACTCTCCCGTGAGCAGCTCATCGGCTGCGAAGGTCCCGTCCTCGGCGCGATCCTGCGGCGCCAGGCGCAGGGCCTCCAGGTCGAGCTCGATGTTCGCGGTGCGCACCGAATGCGGATCGGTGTTCGCCACGACGATCAGCGTGTCCTCGTGCTCCCCGTCCGGCCCCTGGACCGTCTTGGTCTTGGAGAAGCACAGGATGGCGTCGTCGTCGGTGGGGTGCAGGGTCAGGTTCTGCAGGTCCCCGAGGGCCGGGTGCTCGTGGCGCAGCTGGTTGAGGCGGCGCACGTAGGGCGCCAGCGAATCGCCGCGGACCTCCGCGTCCTTGAAGTCGCGCGGGCGGTACTCGAACTTCTCGGAGTCGATCGACTCCTCGGCGCCCGGGCGCTGGACGTTCTCGTAGAGCTCGTAGCCGGCGTACATGCCCCACAGGGGCGAGGCCGTGGCCGCGATCGCCGCTCGGATCTTGAACGCCGGGCGCCCGCCCTCCACGAAATAGGACGTGAGGATGTCCGGGGTGTTCACGAAGAAGTTCGGACGGTACTGGGCGGCGGTCTCCCGGGTGACCTCCTCCAGGTACTCCTCGAGCTCCCACTTGGCGTTGCGCCAGGTGAAGTACGAGTACGACTGCTGGAAGCCGGCCTTGGCCAGGCCCTGCATCATGGCCGGGCGAGTGAAGGCCTCGGCCAGGAAGACGACGCCGTCGTCGATCTTCCGGACCCGATCGAGCAGCCACTCCCAGAACCACAGCGGCTTGGTATGCGGATTGTCCACGCGGAAGATCCGCACGCCGTGGGAGATCCACAGCTGCACGATCCGCAGGACCTCCCGGCACAGCCCCTCGGGGTCGTTGTCGAAGTTGATCGGATAGATGTCCTGGTACTTCTTGGGCGGGTTCTCCGCATACGCGATCGTGCCGTCGGCGCGCGTGGTGAACCACTCCGGGTGCTGCTGGACCCAGGGGTGATCCGGGGAGGCCTGCAGCGCGAGGTCCAGGGCGACCTCGAGACCCAGCTCCCGGGCGCGGGCGACGAAGTCGTCGAAGTCCTCGAAGGTGCCCAGATCAGGATGGATGGCGTCGTGGCCGCCGTCGTCGCTGCCGATCGCCCAGGGCGAGCCCGGATCGTTCGGACCCGCGTGCAGGGTGTTGTTCGGCCCCTTGCGGTGCGCGTGCCCGATCGGGTGGATCGGCGGCATGTAGAGGACGTCGAAGCCCATGTCCGCGACGGCGGGCAGGCGCTCGGCCGCGGTGCGGAAGGTGCCCGAGCGGAAGCCGCCCGTGGTCTCATCGCGCACGGCACCCTCGGAGCGGGGGAAGAACTCGTACCAGGCGCCGCGACCGGCGGCATCGCGCTCGACGCGCAGCGGCAGGGGCTCGGAGCTGGTCACGAGGCTGCGGATCGGCGAGGCGGCGACGATCTCCAGGACCGAGCGGTCCGCGGCGCGGGCGAATCGCTGGCTGGCGGGGATCGAACGATCCTTCAGCTGCTCGGCGATCTCGCCCAGCAGGCGTCGTTGCGACTCGGGGCGCTCGGCCTCCGAGGCGGCGCGCTCGAAGACGACCACGCCCTCGTCCATCATCAGCTCGACGTCCTGCCCGACACCGAGCTTGATCTCGGCGGCGTGGCGCCAGGTCTCGTACAGATCGCCCCAGCCCTCGACGGTGAAGCTCCACTCGCCCTCGGCATCGGGGCGGACCCAGCCCTCGTAGCGATCTGTGCCCGGGGCGCTGAGGCTCATGGCGGTGCGCTGGTGCTCCCGGCCCTGCGGGTCACGCAGCACGGCGGTCACGCCGAGGGCGTCGTGCCCCTCGCGGTAGACGGTCGCGGCGATGCGGATGTCCTCACCGGGCAGGGCGGTGGCGGGACGGCGCCCGCACAGCACGGACGGGGACACGTTCTCGATGGGAATGCGTCCGTAGACGAGACCGGACAGATCGACGGGCTCGACGGCGGCAGCCGGGGCAGCCGGGGCCCCCGCGGCGGACGGCGCGCTCGAGCTGGGCTCGGGAGCGGAGGCGGAGTCTCGGGGCGGCTTGGGCATGCTCTTGGAGGTCACCCCCACACCGTAGTCAGTCCGGCGGTCCATGGTGAAGCAGGTCACGAGCGATTTTCCGAGCGACGGCCCGTATCGCTGCGCAGACAGGGCCGTGGAATCCGAGGGGGCCTCGTCCGGAGCCCTCTGCGGCGCTAGGCTCCGGAGGTGTGAAGGCCATCAGAAGGTTCACCGTCCGGACGTCCCTCCCCGAGTCGATCAGTGCGCTGAGCCGACTGGCCGCCAATCTGCGCTGGTCCTGGCACCGGCCCACCGAGCAGCTCTTCCGGGATCTCGGCCCGGAGGCCTGGGAGGCCTCCGGCGGGGATCCCGTCCAGGTCCTGGGCTCGCTGACCCGCGAGGAGATCCAGCAGATCGCCGAGGACGACGAGCTCGTCCGGCGCATCGACGCCCTGGGCCGCGACCTCGAGACCTACCTGAGCGAGCCGCTGTGGTACCAGCGCGAGCACGGTCGCGACGGCGCGCGGTCGATCGCCTACTTCTCCGCCGAGTACGGCATCACCTCCGTGCTGCCGCAGTACTCGGGCGGTCTCGGCATCCTGGCCGGCGATCACCTCAAGACCGCCTCCGACATGGGCGTGCCCGTGGTGGGCGTGGGCCTGCTGTACCAGAACGGCTACTTCAACCAGTCGCTGTCGCGCGACGGGTGGCAGCTCGAGGACTACCCCGTCCTGGACCCGCAGGGCCTGCCCCTCACGCTGCTGCGCGAACCTGACGGCTCCCCTGCGAGGATCTGGCTGCCCATGCCTGACGGCGGGCGGCTGGGCGCCCAGATCTGGCGTGCCGACGTGGGGCGCGTCCCGCTGCTGCTGCTCGACTCCCAGATCACCGAGAACGACGACGTCTTCCGCGGCGTCACGGACCGCCTCTACGGCGGCGGGGGCGAGCACCGCCTCCAGCAGGAGCTGCTGCTGGGCATGGGCGGCATTCGCGCGCTGCGCGAGTTCTCACGGCTCACCGGCGCCCCCGACCCGGAGGTCTTCCACTGCAACGAGGGCCACGCGGGCTTCGCCGGAATCGAGCGCATCGCCGAGCTGATGAGCCCCGGCACCGACGGCGGCGGGGGCATGTCCTGGCTCGAGGCCCTCACCGCGGTGCGCGCCTCGACTGTGTTCACCACGCACACCCCGGTCCCGGCCGGCATCGACCGCTTCGAGCGCGAGATGATCGAGCGCTTCTTCTCCACCGAGCTGGCCGGGCCCGCCCCTCTCGAGGAGATCCTGGCTCTGGGGCGCGAGGACCACGACGGCGGCGACGGCAGCCGGTTCAACATGGCCGTCATGGGCCTGCGCCTGGCCCAGCGGGCCAACGGCGTGGCCAAGCTGCACGGCGCGGTGTCGCGGCAGATGTTCTCCGGGCTGTGGAACGGCTTCGACACCGACGAGGTCCCCATCTCGTCGGTGACCAACGGCGTGCACGTGCCGACCTGGATCGATCCGCGCATGGAGGCCCTGGCCGTGGACCGGTCGCAGCCGGATCTGCGCGCGCGCTGGCGGGCTGTGGCCGAGGTCTCGGACGAGCAGCTGTGGCGCGTGCGCGCCGAGATGCGCGCGGATCTGGTGGCCGATGTCCGTCGTCGCCTGCGCGCGTCGTGGAAGCAGCGCGGCGCCGCTGATGCCGAGCTGAGCTGGACCGATTCGGTGCTCGATCCGGAGGTCCTCACGATCGGCTTCGCCCGACGGGTGCCCACCTACAAGCGCCTGACCCTGATGCTGCGCGATCCGCAGCGCCTCAAGCGCCTGCTGCTGGACCCCGTGCGCCCCGTCCAGCTCGTGATCGCCGGCAAGTCCCACCCTGCCGACGAGATGGGCAAGCGCATGATCCAGGACCTGGTGCGCTTCACCGACGACCCCGAGGTCCGCCACCGCATCGTGTTCCTGCCGAACTACGACATGTCGATGGCGCGCACCCTGTTCCCGGGCTGCGACGTCTGGCTCAACAACCCCCTGCGACCGCTCGAGGCCTGCGGCACCTCCGGGATGAAGGCCGCGATCAACGGCGGGCTCAATCTCTCGGTGCTCGACGGCTGGTGGGACGAGCTCTACGACGGCCAGAACGGCTGGGCGATCCCGACCGCCGACAACCGGGCCTCCGACGATGAGCGGGACGGCATCGAGGCCGCAGCGCTCTACGAGCTGATCGAGAACCACGTGGCGCCCCGGTTCTACAACGAGATCCACGACGCCGGGGCGGACCGCGTCCCCCATCAGTGGCTGGCCATGGTGCGCCACACGCTCACCATCCTGGGGCCCAGCGTCTCGGCCGCTCGCATGGTCGCGGACTACGTCGAGCAGCTCTACCTGCCGGCCGCCCGGGCCGGCCGCGCCGCCTCCGCGGCCGATCACGCCCAGGCCCGCTCCACGGCGGCCTGGGTCGCCCGGGTCCGCCAGGGCTGGGCGGGCGTGCGGATCGAGCATGTGCGCACCGGGGGGCTGCACTCCGAGCCGCAGATCGGCGATGCCATCGAGGTCACCGCCTACGTCCGGCTCGGCGAGCTGAGCCCCGAGGACGTCCGCGTCGAGGTCGGCTTCGGCCGGGTCTCGGGCAGCGATCACATCCACGAGCGCAAGCACCAGGATCTGAGTGAGGTCCAGCGCACCGATTCCGGGGACTGGGCCTTCACCGGATCCTTCACGATCGACCGATCGGGTCCGTTCGGCTACACGGTGCGCGTGCTTCCCGACGGGGACGGGCTGACCACCAGCGCCGAGCTGGGCCTGGTGGTCAGCGCCTGAGACGCTGAGAGCGGCTGAGCACGAGGCGTCCTCGGCTCCGGTGCCGAGGTCTTCAGTCGAGCGACAGCGCGCCCACCGTCATGGCCGGCAGCGCGAGCGCGTCTCCCCCGCGCAGGATGCGCCCGTAGGAGCTGCGCAGCTCGGCATCGGTCGAGAAGACGAACTCGACGGCGCGCTCAGCAGCCTCCGCCGCTCCGTGCGGCGCATCGGGGCCCTCCGCCTCGGGGTTCGGCGTCTCCAGATGCGCCGCGACCGCGTGGGGGTCGTCCTCGGTGAAGAGGGACTCGGACAGGTGCGGGATCCGGAACTCGATGTCGCGCAAGGTCCCGTTGAGCACCACGAGCCCGGCCACGCCCCCATGGCGGGCGCGCACCAGCATCTGCACGGCGCGGGCTCCCTCCGCCTCCCAGTCCTCGGCCCGCATGAGCCTGCCCTCAGGGGTGAACCACAGGACCCGGATGTCCTCCGGGCGCATCATGTAGTCCTCGGCCTGCAGGGACATGAACCGGCGCCGGACCTGCAGCGCCTCCTTGGTGGCCGCCAGCATGGCCCGCTCTGCGGGAGTGTGCCGCCAGCTCACGTAGCCGATCGGCCCGTCCTGGCAGTACGCGTTGTTGTTGCCGCCCTGGCTGCGCAGCATCTCGTCACCGGCGGTGATCATGGGCACCCCCTGCGAGAGCACCAGCGTGGCCATCAGGTTGCGCGCCGTGCGCGCCCGGGCGCTGCGCACGGTGCCTGAGCGGCTGGGCCCCTCTTCGCCGTGGTTCCACGAGTGGTTGTCGTTCGTGCCGTCACGATTGTCCTCGCGATTGGCCTCGTTGTGCTTGTGGTCGTACGTCGTCAGGTCGTGCAGCGTGAAGCCGTCGTGGGCCGTCACGAAGTTCACCGACGACAGCGGCGTGCGTCCGGAGGCCGCGAAGCGCCCCGGCGAGCCCACGAGCACGTCTGCCATGCGCGAGAGCCCGCCCCCGGGGGCTCCGGCGGACATGGCGCGCTGCTCAGTGAGCCAGAAGTCGCGCACGGTGTCGCGGTAGATGTCGTTCCAGTCGGCCCAGCCGGGAGGGAAGTGCCCCGTCTGCCAGCCGCCCATGCCCACGTCCCAGGGCTCCGCGATCAGCTTGGAGCCGCCGATCGCGGGATCCGCCACGGCGGCGACCAGGAACGGGTGGCGGGCGGTGAAGCTGTGCGAGGAGTCCCGACCCAGCGCAGGTGCCAGATCGAAGCGGAAGCCGTCGACGTGGCAGACCTCGACCCAGTAGCGCAGGGAGTCCAGCGCCATGCGCACGACCTCGGGGCGGGAGAAGTCCAGCGTGTTGCCGCAGCCCGTGACGTCGAGGTAGTTGCCGCTGTCGTCGTGGCGGTACCACTGCCGGTCCCCCAGCCCGCGCCAGCAGTAGGGCTGCTCGCCCATGCCCGCCTCTGCGGTGTGGTTGTAGACGACGTCCAGGATGACCTCGATGCCCGCTGCGTGCAGGTCCTTGACCATCTGCTTGAACTCGTCGATGACCCCCTGCGGTCCGCGCTCCTGCGAGGCGCGGGAGGCATAGGCCCCGTGCGGGGCGAAGAAGGACAGCGTGTTGTAGCCCCAGTGGTTGCTCAGCCCGCTGGCCGTGAGATGAGGCTCGTCCAGATGGGCGTGCACCGGCAGCAGCTCGACGGCGGAGATGCCCAGCGAGCTCAGGTGCTCGATCATCACGGGGTGGGCGAGGCCTGCGTACGTTCCGCGCAGCTCCTCCGGAATGCCCGGGTGGTGGATCGTCAGGCCCTTGACGTGGGCCTCGTAGATCACGGTGTCGCGCCAGGGGATGTCCGGGGCGAGGTCCCCGGCCCAGTCGAAGGCGTCGTCGATGATCTCGGAGACGTAGCGGCTGCCGTAGGTGTCCGGCTGGGTGACCCCGCGCTGTCCGGGTGCGCGATGGACCTGCCGCAGCCCCCGACCGTGGGGGTCCAGCAGGATCTGCTCGTCCAGCGGGGTGGAGCCGTCGTCGAGCAGCGACGAATCCGCCGCCACGAAGCCGTAGAGGGTCCCCCAGGGCATGGCGGAGCCGCCGCCGACGGCTCCCGGCACCAGGTCGAAGTGGATCCCGCCCTCGATCCGACGCAGCGTGTGGCGGCGCCAGCGGCCACCGGGCACCTGCCAGACCAGATCGAGGCGATCGACCCCGGGCGCCCAGACGGCCACGTTCGTGGCGTTCTCTCCGCCCAGTGCCTGGGAGATCCCGAGCGGACGGGGCCGTGAGCGCGCCGGCCCCGGCGCGGTCGGGCGCCTATGCAGAGTGTGCGGCACGACGGCACGAGGTCTCGTAGAGGGCGATGCCGACGGCCATGGACGCGTTCAGCGACTCCATCTCTGACTGGATCGGGATGGAGACGATCTGGTCGCAGTGCTCCGTCATCAGCCGGGAGAGGCCCTTGCCCTCCGAGCCCACGACGATGACCAGGGGCTCCGTGGCCAGGGACAGCCCCGGCAGATCGACCGAGCCGCCGCCGTCGAGCCCGACGACGAAGTACCCGCGGGACTTGGCGTACTCGACCGTGCGGTTGAGGTTGGTGGCCTGGGCCGCGGGGACACGGGCTGCGGCGCCGGCGCTGGTCTTCCAAGCGGTGGCGTTCAGCCCGGTCGAGCGGCGCTCGGGCAGCAGGACGCCGTCGCCGCCGAAGGCCGAGACGCTGCGCATGATCGCACCCAGGTTGCGGGGATCGGTGATGCCGTCCAGGGCGACGAACAGCGGAGCGCGCTCCGCCTCGCGATCGCGCTTCCAGCGCCGCATGGCCTCATCAAGCAGGTCGTCGGCGGCGCGGTACTCGTAGGGCGGCACCTGCAGGGCGATGCCCTGGTGCACGGCGTCCTCGGTCAGGCGGTCGAGCTCGGGGCGGGTGGCCTCCAGCACCGGGATGCCGCGACGGCTGCACAGCGTGAGGATCTCGCGGATGCGGTCATCCGCCTCGATCCGCACCATGATGTAGGCCGCCTTGGCGGGGATCTCTGCGCGCAGGGACTCCAGCACGGAGTTGCGCCCCGTCACGAGGTCCTCGGTCTTGCCCGGTCCGCGGCGGTTGGGACCGCGGCGCTGCCCGCGCTCGCCGGCGCCGGTGGCCGCGCGGTGCTCCGCGGCCTTCTTCTGCTTGTAGGCCTTGTGGTACGGGCGATCCTCCGCGCGCGGGGTGGGGCCCTTGCCCTCGAGCTTCTTGCGGCCGTGGCCGCCGGTGCCCGCGGTGGGCCCCTTCTTCTTGGAGCTTCCGCTGCTCCGTCGGGGTGCTGACATGCTGTGCCGCCCATTCATCTCGTGACCGGTCGTGCCGGTCGTGGTCCAGTGCGCAGGCGCTGCGGGCCCATGGGCCGCGCGCCCGCTTCGGTCTTCGGCCGGGAAGCCTCAGCCCAGCGTCCAGGTGGAGCCTCCGGCTCCGTCGGCCACGACGATCCCGGCCTCCGCCAGGGTGTCGCGCAGCCGGTCGGCCTCGGCCCAGTCCTTCTCGGCGCGAGCCGCCGCGCGGCGCTCGAGCAGGTCCTGCACCAGCTGATCGAGGGCCTCGTGCTCCTGGGCTCCGGCCCCCGCCTCGCCCAGTTCCATCAGTGCGCGCAGACCCAGGATCTCGGTCATCCCGGACACGGCGCGAGCGGCCGCGGCCAGCTCCGAGGCCTGCTCGGTACCCGCGTGCAGAGCGGTGTTGCCGGCCCGCACGCGGTCGTGCAGCACGCCCAGCGCTCGGGGGACGTTGAGGTCGTCGTCCATGACGGCGACGAAGTCCGCGGGGATGTCCGCAGACTCCCAGTCCAGGTCCGCGCCCGCCGCCGAGGCCGCGACCAGGAAGGCCTCGATGCGCTCCACGGCTGCGGCCGCCTCCTCGAGCGAGGTGGGGCGGTAGTCCAGCACCGAGCGGTAGTGGGCCTGCCCGAGCATGTAGCGCACCACCAGGGGACGGTTCTCGGCGAGCATCTGCTGCGGATCCACGGTGTTGCCCAGGGACTTGGACATCTTCTCGCCCTGGTAGGCCACCAGCCCGTTGTGCAGCCAGAAGTTCGCGAAGCCCCGCCCTGCCGCCGCCGACTGGGCCAGCTCGTTCTCGTGGTGCGGGAAGCGCAGGTCGAGACCGCCGCCGTGGAAGTCGAAGCGATCGCCCAGGTAGCGCCCGGCCATGGCCGAGCACTCCAGGTGCCAGCCGGGGCGGCCGCGGCCCCACGGCGAGTCCCAGGACGCCGTGAGCGGGTCCTGGTCCTTGTGGCCCTTCCACAGCGCGAAGTCCCGGGGATCGCGCTTGCCGCGCGGGTCCGCGTCTGCGGCGTCCTGCATCTCGTCCAGGCGCTGATGGGTCAGCTCCCCGTAGCGGGGCCAGGAGCGGACGTCGAAGTAGACGTCCCCGGAGCCGTCCTGGGCCGGGTAGGCGTGGCCGCGCTCGATCAGCTCGGCGATCAGCTCGTGCATCTGCGGGATGTGCCCGGTGGCGCGCGGCTCGTACGTGGGGCGCTCGATGCCCAGAGCGTCGTAGGCCTGGTGGAAGACGCCCTCGAAGCGATAGGCCAGGGCCCACCAGGGCTCGTTCGGATGGTCTCCGTCGAAGCCCGGCTGCTCGGAGGCACGGGCCTTCTCCAGGATCTTGTCGTCGATGTCCGTCACGTTGCGCACGGCCGTGACCTTCAGACCGCGGAAGCGCAGCCAGCGGACGAGGATGTCGAAGACCAGCCCGGAGCGCACGTGCCCGATGTGCGGCCCGCTCTGCACGGTGGCGCCGCAGTAGTACAGGCTCGCCTCCCCCGGCACGACAGGTTCGAAGTCGCGGACGGAGGCTGAGGCGGTGTCGTAGAAGCGCAGTGTCACGCCCGGAAGTCTACCGAGGCCCGGCAGACGGCACGACGAGAGCCGTGGCCATGGCAGCGAGCCCCTCGTCACGTCCGGTGAAGCCCAGCCGGTCCGACGTGGTCGCCGCGACCGAGACGGGGCAGCCTGCGGCGCGGCTGAGCGCCTCCTCAGCCTCCTGTCGTCGCGGCGAGAAGCGCGGCCGCTGCCCGATCAGCTGCACGGCCACGTTGCCCGGCTCGAAGCCGACAGCGCGCACGATCGCCGCGGCCTCCGACAGGATCCGCACGCCCGAGGCTCCGGCCATCTCCGGGCGGTCGGTGCCGAAGTTGGAGCCGAGGTCGCCGCACCCGGCGGCGCTGAAGAGGGCGTCGGCCGCGGCGTGGGCCACGACGTCGCCGTCCGAGTGCCCGGACAGGCCCCGCTCGCCCTCCCACAGCAGGCCGGCCAGGTGCAGCGGCACCAGTCCGCCCGGGTGCTCGGCGCACTCCTGATCGGAGGCGAAGGCGTGGACGTCCACCGAGATGCCGGTGCGCGGGATCATGGTCACGGGCGCTGCTCCTGCTCTGCGTGCTCTGCCTCCGGCCGGGCCTCGAGGCGCTGCCGGCGCTCGGCGAGCACGGCCTCGGCCAGCAGCAGGTCGAGCGGTCGGGTGATCTTGAACGACTCCTCGTGGCCCTGCACGGCGATGACCCGCTCCTGGGACCAGCGCTCGACCAGCGAGGCGTCATCGGTCAGGGAGAGCTCATCCGCGCCCTCGGCGACGGCCTGCTCGTTGACGCGGCGCAGCAGCCTCCAGTCGAAGCCCTGGGGCGTCTGGATGGCGCGCAGCCGAGTGCGGTCCACGGTGCCCGAGAGCCTGTCCTGGGCGTCGATCCGGCGCATGGTGTCCACGACCGGCAGCACGGGGATGACGGCGCGATGCTCGCGCAGCGCAGCGGCCACGTCCCGGAAGACCTGGGCGGGGGTCAGGCAGCGCGCGGCGTCATGGACGAGCACACTGGCCGGGGCGGGGCCCTGGGCCAGGAGATCGAGGGCGGCGCGCACGCTGGCGGCGCGGGTCTGCGCCCCCGTGACGGGCTGCGCGCCCAGCTCGCGGCACACGGCGCTGAGCTGCTCGTCCCCGGCGGGCACGGTCACGACGATCCGCCCGCCCTCGGCGCATACTCCGGAGTCGAGCACCGCTCGCAGGCTGTGCTCGAGGATGGCCCGCCCGGCGAGCTCCACCAGGGCCTTGGGGATGCCGCGGCCCAGGCGCTGTCCCGAGCCCGCTGCGACGACGACGACGGCGCACCCCGTCCCGGAGGAGGGGTGCGCCGTCGTGGGGGCCGTGCGGCCCGAGGACTCCACGGGCTGAGCCTTCAGCCGGCCAGGATGTCGTCGAGGCGCTTCTCGGCCTCTTCCTCGTCGATGTCCTTGGCCAGGGCCAGCTCGGAGGTGAGGATGTGGCGGGCCTTGGTCAGCATGCGCTTCTCACCGGCAGACAGGCCGCGGTCCTTGTCCCGGCGCCAGAGATCGCGCACGACCTCGGCGACCTTCAGGACGTCGCCCGATGCCAGCTTCTCCACGTTGGCCTTGTAGCGGCGGGACCAGTTGCTGGCCTCCTCCACGTCATCGGCCTGCAGGACGGCGAAGACCTTCTTGAGGCCCTTCTCATCCACGACGTCTCGCACGCCGACCAGGTCGACGTTCTCCGCCGGGACCTCGATCACGAGATCACCCTGGGTGACCTTGAGCTTCAGGTACATCTTCTCCTCGCCCTTGATGGTGCGGGTCTTGATCTCCTCGATCAGTGCCGCGCCATGGTGGGGATAGACGACCGTCTCGCCAACCTCGAAAACCATGTATGGTGCCCCTTTCCGCCGGTCGATTCTAGCACGAGGCGCACAGCAGCCTGATCGCCTCCTTCGAGAACCCTTGGAGCGGATGCGGACGATCCGTGCCCAAGCGGATACCATGGCCGGAGCATCACCGACCTGTCTGAGGAGTTCGCGCCGTGACCAATGCCGCCCGCAAGAGGCTTCGCACCATCGGCCTGGGTGCCGCCTTCGCTGCCGCCGCACTGACCACGTCCGGGTGCGCTGCGCTGACCAACGACCAGGAGACGGCATCGCAGTACTCCCCCGCTGACGGCATCGTGGAGCAGCTCGGCGACCTGAGCATCAACAACCTCCTCATCGTCGCCGATTCCGCCGACTCGGACGGCCGCCTGCTGGGCACCCTGGTCAACGAGTCGGACGAGGAGATGTCGGTCGAGATCGCCGTCGAGGGCGCCGATCCGATCACCGTGGACGTCGCCCCGGAGGATGAGATCCGCTTCGAGGACGACGAGAACGAGCAGCTCGTGGTCCCCGCCGGCGCCGAGCCCGGCCTGATGGTGCCCGTGACCATCACCGTCGACGGCGAGACCCTGGAGCACGAGCTGCCCGTGCTCGATCACACCTTCCCGCGCTACGCCGAGTACATCCCCGGCGGTGCGCCGTCGACCCCGGCCAACCCCTCCAACACCCCGGCTCCCGAGGACGAGGAGGAGGGCAGCCACCACTGAGGCCCCTGCACCGGGCCCTGACCGGTCCGGTGCAGCGCAGGCATCGCACACGACGGCGGGGCGGCGACCACCAGGTCGCCGCCCCGCCATCGCTCTGCCCGCCGCGGTGGAGCCGCGGCGGGGGCCTCAGACCTCGAACTTGTAGCCGAGCCCTCGCACCGTCACCAGGTGGCGCGGATCCGAGGGGTCGGGCTCGATCTTGGAGCGCAGCCGCTTGACGTGCACGTCGAGGGTCTTGGTGTCGCCCACGTAGTCGGAGCCCCACACGCGGTCGATGAGCTGTCCTCGGGTCAGCACGCGGCCCGCATTGCGCAGCAGCATCTCCAGAAGCTCGAACTCCTTGAGCGGCATGTTCACCGTCTCGCCCTCGACCGTGACGACGTGGCGCTCGATGTCCATGCGCACGGGTCCGGCCTGCACGGTCGCCGAGACCAGCTCCTCGGGCTCGGAGCGGCGGCGCAGCACGGCGCGGATGCGCGCCACGAGCTCGCGCGACGAGTACGGCTTGGTCACGTAGTCGTCGGCGCCCAGCTCGAGGCCGAGGACCTTGTCGATCTCGGCCTCCTTGGCCGTGAGCATGATGATCGGGACGTTCGAGCGCTGGCGCAGCGCCTTGCAGACCTCCGTGCCGGACAGGCCCGGCAGCATGAGATCGAGCAGGACGAGGTCCGCGCCGGCGCGATCGAACTCCTCCAGCGAGGCCTGGCCGTCGGCCACGACCTCAGGGTCGAATCCCTCCTTGCCCAGGAGATAGGCCAGGGGCTCGGACAGCGACTCCTCGTCCTCCACGATCAAGATCCGGGTCATGCGGACTCTCCTCCTTCTCGTCGGGCCGTCCCGGCGCGCACGGGGCGACGGCCCCGGCGGCCGGAAGCGGCCTGCTCTGCATCGTTCGCCGCAGCGCCCTCGGCGCCGTCGGCCTGGTCCTCCTGGCCCTGCTTCCCGCCGCCCTGCTCGCTCATCAGCGGGATGCAGAGCGTGAAGGTGGAGCCCTGGCCCTCCTCGGACCAGATGTCCACCCTGCCTCCGTGCTGCTGCATCACGTGCTTGACGATGCTCAGCCCCAGACCGGTGCCTCCGGTCTGACGGGAGCGCGCCGAGTCCACGCGGTAGAACCGCTCGAAGATCCGATCCTGCTCGCTCTGCTGGATGCCCGGGCCCTGGTCCGTCACCGCGATCAGGGCCATGCCGTCTCGCTGGCGCAGGCCCACGCCCACCCGCGTGCCCGGAGGCGAGTAGCGGATGGCGTTGTCGATCAGGTTGCGCACGGCGGTGGTCAGCATGTCGGCGTCGCCGAAGGCCGGAGCATCGACGGAGCCGCCGATCACCAGGCTGATGTCCCGGGACTCCGCCGTCATGCGGTTGCGGTCCACGGCCTCGGCCACCACGCGCCCGAGCTCCACGGGCCCGCCGGAGGTCACGACGTTCTGGCCCTGCAGGCGCGAGAGCTCGATGATGTCCTGCACCAGCAGGGTCAGCCGCTCCGACTCGCGATGCAGCCGGGACGTGAAGTGACGCACGGCGTCCTCGTCCTCGGCGGCGTCCTCGATGGCCTCGGCGAGCAGCCGGATGGCGCCCACCGGGGTCTTCAGCTCATGGGACACGTTGGCCACGAAGTCGCTGCGCACCGACTGGGCCCGGACGATCTCGGTCTGGTCCTCGGCCAGCAGCAGCACGAACTCATCGCCCAGCACGGCCACGCGCACGTCGAGCACGATCACGCCGGTGTTCTCCGCCCCGCGGCCGATCTCGACGCGGCGCTCCTCCGTCACGCCGGAGGCCCGGGCCGCCCGGATCATGCCCAGCAGCTCGTCGCGCACGATCGAATGCCCGCGCACCAGGCCGAAGGCGTAGGCGGCCGGTGAGGCGCGCACGACTCCGTCGACCCCGTCCACGACCACGTAGGCGGGGCCCATGACCGACAGGACGTCCGCGGCGCCGTGCGGCAGCTGGGGCTCGCCGATCTCCGCCGCCTCGATCCTGCGCCGGGAGGTCCCGCGCAGGGCGAAGAGACCACTGAGTCCGAGCAGCAGTCCGATCAGCCCCGACAGGAGCGCGAGAAGCAGGGGTTGCACCCTCC
The DNA here is from genome assembly GCF_026672465.1 of Kocuria sp. SL71. Taxonomy (NCBI): domain Bacteria; kingdom Bacillati; phylum Actinomycetota; class Actinomycetes; order Micrococcales; family Micrococcaceae; genus Kocuria; species Kocuria sp. SL71. Next base: position 2,866,721 of record NZ_JAPPRE010000001.1, on the reverse strand, counting down.
CAGAGTAGGGCCACCCCGGGCGCCGACGCGTGCGCCTCGACGCTGTCGGGCGGGCCGACGCCTGGGCGCCACAGGGAGATCACCGGACGTTCTCCCGCCGTTCACCGCAGGCCCGGCCGCGCTGCAGCCGGCGCGCGTAGCCTCGACTCTTCGATCATTGCAGTGAGGCGGGCGTCCTATCCGGGCGCAGGGGCCGCCCGAGGGGAGGCGCAGGATGCGCACGGTGTTCCAGGCGGAGCTCAAGCAGGTGGGCGATGAGCTCGTGGCGATCGCCAGGCTCGTGCGTCAGGCGCTGTCCGAGGCCCGCTCAGCTTTCCTGGAGACCGAGCTCGAGACCGCCCAGGGCGTCATCTCCAACGACGCCCGGATCGACCTGCTGCAGGACGAGCTCGATGAGCGCTCGATCGACATCCTGGCCCGCCAGTCCCCCGTGGCCTCCGACCTGCGCACCCTCGTGGCCGCGCTGCGGATGAGCACCTCGCTCGAGCGCATGGGCGACCTGGCTCGGCACCTGGCTCAGGATGCCCGCCGCCGCTTCCCGGAGGCCGTGATCCCCGAGCGTCTGGCCGACGACTACGCGCGGCTCTTCGAGCTCGACCTGGCCATCCTGGACGGGGTCATCGAGATGCTCGAGACGCGCGACATCTCCCTCTACGACCGGATCGCCGAGCAGAAGGCGCAGGTCAGCGCCGTGCACCGCGGGATCCTCGATGCCATGGGCCGACCGGACTGGGACGCCCCGGTGCACACGACCGTGGATGTCACGCTCTCGGCCCGCTATCTCGAGCGCATGAGCGATCACGGGATCGCCGTGGCCCGCAAGGTCTCGTACCTGGTGACCGGGCAGTGGGCGCCCCCGGCCTGAGCCGGACGGTGCGAGCAGCACCGCACCCAGCGACGACGGGGCCCGGATGCCTGATGGCATCCGGGCCCCGTGCGCTGAAGCGCTGCTGCCGGCCTGCGCCCCGGTGGTCGGGGCGCAGGCCACAGCTCACTTCTTGCCCTGGTTCGCGACCGCCTTGATGGACTCGGCCGCAGCCTCCGGGTCCAGGTACTCGCCGCCGGGGGTGATCGGCTTGAAGTTGGCGTCGAGCTCGTAGACCAACGGGATGCCGGTGGGGATGTTCAGGCCGGTGATCTCATCGTCCGAGATGCCGTCCAGGTGCTTGACGAGCGCGCGCAGCGAGTTGCCGTGCGCGGCCAGCAGGACCGTGCGCCCTGCCTTGAGGTCCGACTTGACCTGGTCCTCCCAGTACGGGAGGAAGCGCTCGAGAACGTCCTTGAGGCATTCGGTGCGCGGGAGGTTCTGGACGTCCTCATAGCGGGGATCGCCGGCCTGCGAGTACTCGTCGCCGTCCTCGATGGGGGGCGGCGGGACGTCGTAGGAGCGGCGCCAGGTCATGAACTGCTCCTCGCCGTACTTCTCGCGGATCTCCGCCTTGTCCTTGCCCTGCAGGGCGCCGTAGTGGCGCTCGTTAAGGCGCCAGGAGCGCTTGACGGGGATCCAGTGGCGATCCGCGGCATCCAGGGCCAGGTTGGCCGTCATGATCGCGCGGCGCAGCAGGGAGGTGTGCACGATGTCCGGGAGCAGACCGCGCTCCTTGAGCAGCTCGCCGCCCCGAGTCGCCTCGCCGCGACCCTTCTCGGTGAGAGGCACATCCACCCAGCCCGTGAAGAGGTTCTTCTCGTTCCAGTCGGACTGCCCGTGACGGAGCAGGATCAGGTTGTACTTCGCTTCAGTAGCCATGCCCCGAGTATCGCACCTGAGGGACCGACGGGCGAGTGCCGAGCTGACCCGCGACCGGCGGCGTCACCAGGCCGAAGGCCCCGAGGACTCGACGTTGACAGCGGGCTTGACATCCGCCAGGTACACGCCGGAGGCGGTTGCCGCGACCAGCACGAAGATCAGCTGCCCCATCTGCGGGATGCCGCCGGTGAGCAGCGCGATCACCGCGGGAACGGTCATCAGCAGGCTGAAGAGCAGGCAGGCGCCCGTCACCAGCATCCAGAAGGTCCGGGTGCGCTTGAACGCGCGCTGGAACTGGATGGGCTTGGCAGACAGGCAGTGGAGGAACGCCATGGCTGCCAGGACGGTCACCAGCACCATGACGGCGACGTCGACCACCCCGACGGCCAGGAGGATGAGGGAGGTGAGGGACATGGCCACGATCCTACCGGGCGGCGGGCTCGACCACTGCGGCCAGCGCCCGCTCGAGGTCCTCCCAGAGGTCCTCGACGTCCTCGATGCCCACGGACAGGCGCACCAGCGACTCCGGGACCGTGCGCGGCTCCTCGGGGTGGCGGCGACGGCGCTCGACGAGCGACTCGACGCCGCCCAGCGAGGTCGCCGGCACCCACAGGCGCAGGGCTTCGACGACACGATCGGCCGCTGCGGCGTCGCCGTCGACCTCCAGTCCCACGATCGCCCCGAAGCCGCCCTGCAGCTGCTGAGCGGCCCGCTCGTGGCCGGGGTCCTCCGTCAGGCCCGGGTAGCGCACGGCGCGCACGCCGGGCTGCTCGAGCAGGCGACGGGCGATCTCGGCGGCGCTGGCACCCGCGCGCTCGACGCGCAGGGACAGCGTGCGGATCCCCCGCAGGGCCAGCCAGGTCTCGAACGGGCCGGGAATGGCGCCGTGGCGGGAGCGATGGGCGTGCAGGCGCTGGCGGAGCTCGGGATCCACGGCGGTGGCCGCTCCCAGGACGACGTCCGAGTGCCCCGCCAGGTACTTGGTGGCCGAGTGCACGACGAGGTCGGCACCCCAGGCCAGCGGACGCTGCAGCAGGGGCGTGGTGAAGGTGCTGTCCACGCAGCTGAGCACACCCAGGCGACGGGTGCCCGCCAGGATCTCCGGGAGGTCGGCGACCTCGAGCATGGGATTGGTGGGCGACTCCAGCAGCACCAGATCTGCGCCCTCGGCGGCGGCCAGCACGGCGTCGGTGTCGGTCACCTCCACGGCATCGACGCGGATCCGACCCTCCTGCTCGGCCTCGCGCACGAGCGTCATGGTGCCCATGTAGACGTGCACCGGCACGACGACCCGGCCGCCCAGCGGCACGAGCGAGAGCACGGCCGAGATCGAGGCCACCCCGGAGGCGAAGGCCAGCGACGGCAGCGGCGAGCCCTCAAGCTGACCCAGCACGGATTCGAAGTTGTCCCAGGTCGGGTTGCTGGCGCGGCAGTACATGCGCTCGCCCGGCACGGGCTCCCCCGCGCCGCGGTAGGTCGAGCTCAGCACGATCGACGGGCCGACGGGAGCATCGCGCTCCGGGGCCGGGCGACCGCCGGCGACCGCGATCGTGGCCGGACGCAGCCGCCCGTGGAGGGTCTCCCCCGAGGGCTGCTGCCCGTCGATCGGGCGGGGCGCGGCGGAATCCGGAGAAGTCATGGCCTCACCCTATGACGGCCGCGCCCACACGCTTCATGGGGGCGGCGCCGATGTCTGCCGCGGCCCCTACAGTGTCCGTGTGACATTCCAGACCAGCCCAGCGAGCACGCCTGCCGCTCTCATCGCCTTCGAGGGCGGCGACGGCGCCGGCAAGTCCACGCAGCTGCGCCTGCTGGCCGAGTCCCTGCGGGAGCGCGGCGTGCCGGTGCTGCTCACCCGCGAGCCCGGCGGATCGGCCCTGGGCGAGCAGATCCGCTCCCTGGTCCTGGACCCCGAGCACGCGCCGGTGGATCCGCGCACGGAGGCGCTGCTGTTCGCCGCTTCGCGCAGCGCCCACGTCCAGCGCACCCTTCTTCCTGCGCTGCGCGAGGGCATCACGGTCCTGACCGATCGCTACCTCGACTCCTCGGTGGCCTATCAGGGAGCGGCGCGCGAGCTCGGCACGCAGACCGTGCGGGATCTGAACCTGTGGGCGGTCGACGGCCTGCTGCCGGATCTGACCGTGCTGCTCGACGTCCCCGAGGAGACGGGGCGGGCTCGCCGGGCCGAGCGCGCCCCGGATCGCATGGAGCAGGAGCCCGCCCCCTTCCACGAGGAGGTCCGCCAGGCCTTCCTGGAGCTGGCCAGGCAGGCGCCGCAGCGCTACCTCGTGCTGCAGGCCGACGCCCCCGTGGAGGAGCTGGCGGCGCAGATCCGCGAGCGCGTGCTCGACCTGCTGGCCCAGAGGGCCTCCGGAGGGCAGCGATCGTGAGCGTCTGGGACGACCTGGTGGGGCAGGACGCCGTCGTGGATCAGCTCGCCCGGGCTGCCCGTGATGAGCAGCCCTCGCACGCCTGGCTCGTGACCGGGCCGCCCGGATCGGGGCGCTCCCACGCCGCTCTCGCGCTGGCGGCCGCGCTGCTGTGCGAGCAGCCGGATCCCGCCGATCGCGGCTGCGGCGAGTGCTCCGCCTGCCGCACCGTCCGCGCCGGCTCGCACGCCGATCTCACACACTTCCGCACCGAGCACACCGAGATCCGCATCGACGAGGCCCGCGAGCTCGTGGTCAGGGCTCAGGACCGCCCGTCGGTGGGGCGCTGGCGGGTCATGGTGATCGAAGACGCCGACCGCATGGCCGAGCGGACCTCCAACGTCATGCTCAAGGCCATCGAGGAGCCGCCGTCGGGGACCATCTGGCTGCTGTGCGCGCCGAGCCCCAGCGACGTCCTGGTCACCATCCGCTCGCGCTGCCGCCCCGTCACCCTGCGGGTGCCGCCCGTGGAGGCCGTGGCCGAGCTGCTCGAGCGCCGCGACGGCGTGCCGGCGGCCCGCGCACTGGAATGCGCCCGCCTGGCCCAGTCCCACGTGGGCGTGGCGCGCCGGCTGGCCCTGTACGACGACGCCCGCGAGCGCCGTCGTCGGGTCGTCGAGATGCCTCTGCGGCTGGGCGGCGTCTCGGATGCCGTGCGCGAGGCAGGGCGGCTGACGCGCCTGGCCGAGGAGGAGGCGACCGCCGAGTCGGAGGCCCGGGACGAGGAGGAGCGCGCGCACCTGCTGACCTCCATGGGCGCCGCGGAGTCCGGGAAGATGCCGCCCAGCGTGCGCAGCGCCCTGCGGCGCCTGGAGGAGGACCAGAAGCGCCGCTCCAAGCGCGTGCGCACGGACACCCTGGACCGCTTCCTGATCGATCTGACCACGTTCTACCGCGATGCCCTCACGCTGCAGCTGCAGACCGGGTCGGAGCTGGTCAACCAGCACATCGCGGACTCGCTGCGCGATCACGCGCTGAACTCCACGCCCGAGGAGTCCCTCGAGCGCATCGACACGATCGCCCGCACGCGCACCAGGATCCGCACCAGCGCCGCCGCCGGACTGGCCTTCGAGGCCATGGCCGTCTCTCTGCTCTGAGGCCCGCCCGTCGGCGCGTCCCGTGCGCGCCGGGCCGGACCACGAACCCGCACCACAGATGGGATGCCCCCGGATGAGCCACCGCCCCCGCCGCCGGATGCGGCTGGCCGCCGCCCTGGCCGTGTGCGCCCTGGCGCTGAGCGCCTGCACCGATGACGACTCCCCCGCCGGGGGCCAGTCGGCACCCGAGGGCGCTGCGCAGGGCATGGACGAGTTCTACGCCCAGGAGCTCGACTGGGGATCGTGCGAGGACTCCGGCGGGATCTCCGGGTTCTTCGGCGGCGACGACCAGCAGTGCGCGCAGCTCACCGTCCCGGTGGACTACTCCGATCCCGAGGGCGAGACCACCACGGTGGCCATGGCGCGGCTTCCCTCGACCGGGGATGCCCCGGAGGGTGCGCTGGTCGTGAACCCCGGCGGACCGGGCGGCTCCGGGGTGGACCTGATCTCCCAGTCCGGTCCGCTGTTCGGCGACGCTCTGCGCGAGGGTTACGACATCGTCTCCTTCGACCCTCGCGGCGTCTCCCGCTCGGACGAGATCCAGTGCTTCGACGACGACGCCGCCCTCGACGCATGGCGCTCCCAGCCCTCGCTCGTGGGCCAGGACATCACGGCAGAGGATCTGCGCGAGGAGTACAGGGAGCTCGGCGAGGGCTGTGCAGAGCACTCGGGACCTGTGCTGGAGCACATGGACACGGCCTCCGTGGCCAAGGACCTGGACGTCATGCGCGCAGCCCTGGACCAGGACCGGACCGACTACCTGGGCTTCTCCTACGGCACGCGCATCGGCGCCGAGTACGCCCGGCAGTTCCCGGATCGCGTGGGGCGGTTCGTCCTCGATGGTGCCGTCGATCCGCAGGCCTCGAACTCCGAGGTGGCCATGGGCCAGGCAGTGGGATTCGAGAGCGCGCTGCGGGACTTCATGGGGGACTGCACGCAGAACTCCGCCGACTGCTTCACGGACGGCTCCGCGGACGACGGCATGGAGGAGGTCCAGCAGATCCTGGCCCGCTCCGCGGACGAGGAGATCACCGGGCCCGACGGCCGACGCGTGACCCCCGTCCAGGTGGCCGAGGGCATCATCACGCCGCTGTACAGCACCGCCACCTACCCCAGGCTCAACCAGGCGCTGCGGGACGCCTCGGACGGCGACTACGACGCCCTCCAGGAGCTCTCCGACCTCAACCACGGGCGCCAGGAGGACGGGACGTACCACGGGAACTCGACCGTCGCCTTCAGCGCGGTCAACTGCCTGGACTCGACCGACGACTCGGTCACTGACCAGGACATGGCGGCCCAGCAGCAGGAGCTCTCCGAGCGGGCGCCGACCTTCGGCCCGTACCTCGGCTACGCGGAGGCGGCCTGCCAGGGCTGGCCGTACGGACCGGTCGAGGAGGCTCCGGACGAGCCGGCGGAGTACTCGGGCGACTCCGAGATCCTGGTCGTGGGCGGGACCGAGGACCCGGCGACCCCGTATGCCTGGTCCGAGGCCCTGACCGAGCAGCTGGGACGGGCCACCCTGCTCACCCGGGAGGGCATGGGCCACGTCTCCTACTCCTCGGGCAACGGGTGCATCGTCGAGGCGGTCGACGCCCATCTCCTCGAGGGCATCCTCCCGGAGGAGGGCACGGTCTGCCGGGACGCCGGCATCTGAGCGGAGGCCGCGCTCAGGAGGCGTGCGAGCGCAGCGGCAGCTCGAGCAGGCCGGGGATGTCGCGGATGGAGTCCACGACCGCGTCGGCACCCGAGGTGCGCAGGGAGTCCTCGCGGTGGGCTCCGGTCAGCACGCCCACGTTGGCGCGGGATCCCGCCCGGCGCCCGGAGAGCATGTCCGCGGCGGTGTCGCCCACGACCATGACCTCGCGGACGTCGGCGAGGTCCAGGGCCAGCAGCGCCGTGAGGATCATGTCCGGGTAGGGGCGGCCGCGGCCCGCGTCGGAGGGGCACAGGCTCAGATCGGCCAGACCCATCCAGTCCAGGTGCTCCAGGATCTGGTTCTGGCTGTGGCGGTTGTAGCCGGTGGCCAGCACGACCTTCAGCCCGGACTCCCGCAGCCCCAGGATGACGTCCTCGGCCCCCGGGACGGCAGTGACGGCGTCGGTGCGCAGCAGCTCGTCGAACTGGCGCTCGAACTCGCGGCTGGCCTCGGCGGCGACGGCAGGCTCGTCCTCGAAGAGGTGCTGGAAGACGCGGACCTTGGACTGGCCCAGGGTGTCGCGCACGAAGCCGAGCATGCCCGTGAAGCGCGGCGAGTCCGCGGCGATGCCCAGCTTCTCGAGCGTGCGGGTGAAGGCGCGCTCCATGATCCCGTTGTCCTCGAAGGACGTCCCCGACATGTCGATGAACGCCAGGCGGAGATTGCGAACGATGTCTGGGCGGAGGGTCATCTGCGGTCCTTCAGCGATCGATGCCTGCTCAGCGCGCCGTGCAGCAGCGGTCTCGGAGCAGGAGGGGCCTCGCTCAGCACGAGGGGTTGCAGCGACCATGCTCTCTCCCGGTCCGAGCGCGGTCGCGGATTCGCACCGACGTGAGGGTGAACACACGACGAACACTCATGCATCTCGGCCCGGATTCGACGTCCGCACGGATGTGACCGGCCCGCTCGACGGTGCTAGGGTGTCATCCGCGCTGTGGCCCGTCGCGGTCCGGTCGCGCCGCCTTAGCTCAGTCGGTAGAGCGATTCACTCGTAATGAATAGGTCGCCGGTTCGATTCCGGCAGGCGGCTCCAGCAGAACCCCCAGATCCGATCCCGTGAGAACGGGACGGCCTGGGGGTTCTCTCATGACACGAGCCAGCCCGGAGCTCGCGGCAGATCCGATCTCCAAGGCAGCCCCCCTGATCACCCCGTCGATCGCAGAGACGAGGGACAGAGCTGCGATATCTGGTGGGCCCCCACCTGCAAAGACATGTCACACCGGCAATCGAATCCTGGGCATCGTCGCACTTCAGGCCTAAGTTGAACCCTGGCGCGCCCTGCCCATCGCGCGTCCCGCTCTGTCAGACGGACGGAGCTTCTCCCCCCGGAAGCCCGCCGCGTCGACAGCTGAGCCCTAGGACGGCAATGATTCTCAGCTCTCCCTCTGCCACGACATCCACGCACAAGGCCTATGACTCCGTCTGGGTCGAGTTCGATTCCATCTGGCTGAAGCCGCGGCTCGTCTTCGATGAGCGCACGCGCGACGCGTTCGATGCCTGCGCAGAGATCTGCAACACGGTGATGTGCGAGAGCATGGGAACCGCGCCGTCCGCGCAGTGCCCCCTGGTGCGCTGCGCGCTGCGCACGGACGGACCGGGGTCCTATCTCCTGAGCTTCGAGATCCCGGAAGAAGGCCCTGCGCTTTTGGAGCCGGACACCACCTCGCCCGCAAGGGGTCGCTGGAAGGCCAGAAAGCGCACCCAGGAAGCTCGGACCGCAAGCCAGCCGGACCCTGACCTGCAGCTCAGGCTCCTGTCGGCCACTCGCATCCTCGTGGAGCTGCTGCTGGCGGTCGACACCGTCTGCTCCACGCCCGCAGGCCAGCTCAGCGTGACCGAGCGGCGACGCAACCACGGGCACTTCGTGGAATTCGTCAACGGCGTCAGGGTCCTGAGGCATATACACCGGGATTCCTGGATGATGCTGTCGCAGCCGAGGATCCAGAAGCTGCTGAGCCGAGCCTTCGCTCCGTTCCAGGATGCCGAGCTCCACACCATGAGCGTGCGAGAGATCCCCCAGGTGGGGAGCCTCGGCGCCAGCTGGGTGGTCACAGCCAACCGTCGCCTGCAAGCTTTCGCGAACGGGGCACTGCTCGAGATGCCCGCCCTTCAGGGCACGATGCTCAGCGCCCAGCTGATATCGGCCGAGCGCTCCTGAGCGACCCAGCCCCGCTTCACCCCGCCGTGAGCCGCCCGTCGATCAAGGTCAGCCGGCGGTCGTCGTCCTCCAGCAGCTCGGCCTCGTGCGTGACCAGCACCGTGGCGGTGCCGAAGCGCCGCGTCGCGTCTCGCAGCATCTGCATGACGGAGATCGAGCGCTCATGATCCAGCGCGGCCGTGGGCTCGTCGACGAGCATCACCGACGGGCTCGACATCAGCGCCCGGCCGATGTTGACCCGCTGCTGCTGACCGCCCGAGAGCTGGTGGGGCCTGCGACCGGCGGCGGCCTCCAGCCCGAGCAGCTCGAGCAGCTCGTCGGCGCGCCTGGCCGCCTCCCGGCGCCGGCGCCGATCCTGTCCGCCGATGTGCGCGGTGAGCAGCAGCTGCTCCCGAGCGGTCAGCGAGGCCAGCAGATTGGGCTGCTGGAACACGACGCCCACCCGGATCCGGCGCATCTCGGCGCGCTGTTCTGGGGTCATCTGCACGACGTCGCGGCCGTCGATCAGCACCTGCCCCGAGCTCGCTCCGACCAGACCGGCCACGACGGACAGCAGGGAGGACTTGCCCGATCCCGACGGCCCCGTTACCGCGGTGAGGACCCCGGCGGGTGCCTCCATGGAAACGCCGTCGAGGGCGTGGACCAGTCGGGGGCGCCCGTCGTCGTCCTGGCCGTCGGGCCAGCTGAGGCGGACGTCGCGCAGCCGCAGCGCGGCTGAGGAATCGACGCGCTCAGCAGCCTCGGCGGACTGCCAGGGGGCGGGGGCGGTGGACAGCACAGTCATGTCGGGCTCCTTCGGAAGCAGAGGGCGGAAAGCGGGCAGGGGCTCAAGCCGCGGACAGCGCGATCTGCGGGTCCACGCGAGCGACCCGGCGCACGGCCAGCAGCGCGGCGGCCAAGCCGAGCAGCAGGATCCCCAGGGCGGGCACCAGGGTGGTGGTCGGCGTGAGGCTGAACGGCACCGCTCCTGTCACCAGGGCGCCGCCGAGGCCGCCGAGCACCAGTCCGAGCGCGGTTCCGCCCAGCAGGACGGCCGCCGACTGGGCCAGCGCATCGCGCAGCACCCAGCCGCGAGAGGCCCCCAGGGCGCGCAGGATCGCGACCTCACGGGTGCGCTGGATGCTCCACACGGTCAGGAACGCGATCACCACGAGCGCGCCGATGCCGTAGAGGAAGGCCTGCATCATCAGCAGGGAGCCGCGCTCCGAGCTGTAGGCGGGCAGTGCCGCGAAGGAGTCGCGCATGCCGGCGCTCCAGGTGCCTGCGGCCTCGGCCTGATCGGTCATCCGATCCTCGAGCTCGCTGCCGTTCAGGCCGTCGGCGGGGAAGACGGCCAGCGCGCTGCTCTGGCCGTCGCCCATGCGCAGCAGCTGCGCGGAGTCCTCGGTCGAGGTCCACACCACCGGAGAGTGCGAGTACCACTCATCGGCCACGATGCCGATGACCGTCAGCTTCAGCGCACCCGCGTCCAGCTCGTCGCCGACACCGACGCCCAGCGACTGGGCCGTCTCCTGAGACAGGACGGTCTGCCCGGCCCCCGGACGGGCCCGTCCTTCGAGGATCTCGAGGTCCGGGGCCAGCTCGGTGCCCGGCTGCAGGGCGAGCACGGCAGCCGAAGCCGAGGCGCCGTCGTGCTCGAGCTGAGCGCGCCCGACGTCGAAGCGCTCGGCGGCCTCGACGCCCTCGGCGCGGGCCCACGACCCGGCCTGCTGGGCGTCGATGCGGGAATCGCTGTAGGAGGGATCCTCGCCGTCGCTGCCCGCGGCCAGGACGATGCGCGGGGCCTCGAGCGCCTCGAGGGCGGAGGTGGACTGGCGGCCCAGACCGTCGGTCAGGCCGGTGAGCATGACGACGAGCAGCGTGATCATGGCGACCACGGAGCCGATCAGGGCGAAGCGACCGCGCGCGAAGCGCAGATCGCGCAGGGAGAGGAACATGCTGGTCACTCCTGGCGGATGGTTCGAGGGGCCGGGTGCCTTCCCGGCGCTGTGCGATGGCTCCACTGTCCGCCGCGGCAGGTCTCGGGCGCATCGGACGGCGGTGGGGTCCTGAGCGCACCGAACGGCGCACCCCGGGATCAGCCGATCGGCTGATGCCCCGTCCGGCAGGATCCGTAGGCTGGAGCGATGACCACCTCCGCCGCCGATCTGGCCCTCGGCCCGGACTCCGACGAGGCCGCAGCGACTCCCGCCGTGCTGCGGGCCATGCGCGTGATCCTGCACGTGAGCTTCGCCGGGCTGCTGGGACTGGCAGTGGGCCGGTTCCTGATCGGCGCCTCCTGGCCCGGCGCCCTGTGGCCGCTGGCCCTGTCCGTGCTGCTGGGCCTCGCCTATCTGAGCGGCACCGTCGCGGAGCATCGGGCCTTCCTCGGCGTCCGTCCCCGTGCGCGCCCGGCCAGCGCGGGCGTGTGGCTGGCTGCGGTGCTCGTGCTGTGGTGCCTGCTTGCTCTGCGCGCACCGGACTTCTCCTGGGTGGTCTTCCCGCTGTTCTTCGTCGTCCAGGCCGTGCTGCCGACGGTGCCGAGCCTGATTGCGGTCGCCGGGCTCACCGCGGTGGTGATCGCCACCCAGGCTCTGCACGCAGGCACGGGGGGCTTCGGCACCGGGCAGGTCATCGGCCCGGTCCTCGGCGCGGTGTTCGCCGTGATCGCGGCCTGGGCCTACCGGGCCCTGTGGCGAGATGCCCAGCGCCACCGCCGCACCGTCGTCGCGCTGCAGGCCGCCAGGGAGGAGCTCGCCCACCGCGAGCACCGCGCGGGGGTGCTCGCCGAGCGCGACCGGCTCTCCCGCGAGATCCACGACACCCTGGCCCAGGGCCTCGCCTCGATCGTGCTGTTCTCCCGCGCCGCCCAGGACTCCCTGGCGCAGGATCGCCCGGACGCCGCCGCCGAGCAGCTGCGAGTCCTGGAGTCGACGGCTTCGGCCGATCTCGCGGAGGCCCGTCGCTTCGTCCAGGGCCTGGCCTCGCCGCGCCTGGCCGCCGGGCTCGAATCGGCCCTGCGCGATCTGGTCGACGGCCTGCAGGGGCGTGCCGAGTCCGCAGGCACCGACCTGAGCGTCTCCCTGCGGGTCGAGGGAGAGCCCCGGGACCTGGAGCAGGCGACCGAGGCCGTGCTCCTGCGCGCGGCCCAGACCTGCCTGAGCAACGTCGAAACCCATGCCCGCGCCTCCCGCGCGGCCGTCACCCTGGCCTACTGACCGGAGACGGTGACCCTGGACGTCGTCGACGACGGCGTGGGATTCGACGCCGCAGCGCCGCACAGGCCCGGGCGCGACGGCGGCTACGGCCTGCCCCACCTGCGCCGACGTGCGCGCGAGCTCGGCGGGCGGCTGTCGATCGAGTCGCGCCCGGGAGCCGGCACGGCAGCGGCTCTGCAGCTGCCCGCGCCCGTCGCCCGGCCGAGCACACCGCAGCAGCCCTCGAAGGATCGAGACCGGACATGACCCACCCCGCCCCGACGACCGAGACCCCTCTGGGCCTGCTGCTCGTGGACGACCACCCCGTCGTGCGCGCCGGGCTGAAGGCTCTGCTCGAGGCCGACGGCACGCTCGCGGTCCTCGCGGAGGCAGGCGACGGGGCCCAAGCCCTGGCCGCCCTCGACGACCAGCACGTGGACGTCGTGATCATGGACCTGCAGATGCCGACCATGGATGGGCCCACGGCCATCCGCAGGCTCCGCGACCGCGGCGGGCCTCCCGTCCTGGTCCTGACCACCTACGAGACGCAGGCGGACATCGTCTCCGCGCTGGAGGCCGGAGCCACCGGCTATCTGCTCAAGGACTCCCCCGCCGAGCAGCTGCGAGAGGCCGTGCGCCAGACCGCGCAGGGTCGCTCCGTGCTGGCGCCGTCGGTGACCCAGCAGCTCGTGCAGCGGGCGGCTCGCCCGGCGCAGAGCCTCAGCGCACGGGAGATCGAGATCCTGCAGGGACTGGCCACGGGAGCAAGCAACCGGGAGCTGGCAGCGCAGCTCGTGATCTCCGAGGCCACCGTCAAGACGCACCTGCTGCACGTCTACGACAAGCTCGGCGTGGACAACCGGACCGCCGCCGTGCACCGGGCCAGGGAGCAGCGGCTCATCTGAGCCCGAGGGCGCGGGCTGCGGATCAGCACGCAGCCGCTGCAGCTGCATCAGAGGAATGCGACCGGGCAGCTCGCCTTCGGCGACGGCGCTGCGGCCGTTCGCCTCAGACCGCCCCGTGCTCCTGCACCAGCGCCTCGCCGCGCACGATGTGCCCGCCGACGGCCTCGGTGCGCCGCCGCACGGCACTCCAGGCGCTGGGCGCGGGCCATCTCCGGGTCGATGCCCGGCGTGCGGAAGCGGGCCAGCGCCAGCGCTTCGGCCGCCTGGGCCATGTCATTGCCCGCCCGTGACAACTCCCGATGGAGGTCATTGAGCCAGCCGCCCTCGGAGCCGGGGATGTCCTGGTCGTTCGTGGGCGCCATCGTCTGCGCGGCCGTGCACAGCGCGCGCACCCGGGGGAGCAGATCGGCCAGCTCGTTGGCCGCGGGGACGGCCGCGGCCTGCAGGTCGGCGTCCTGGATCTGCTCGAGCACCTGGTGAAAGCGATCGAGCCCGCGCCGGAACCGGTCATGGGCGCGACGCCACACGCCCAGACCCAACTGCTTCTCATCGCGGCGCTGTGCCCGATGCTCGCTGAGGAATCCCATAGACCTCCATGATGACACGTCGTCACCATCCGGGACGATGCGATTCCGGCGCCCCACGAACCAGTGGCCCCGCGGTGTGCTTCTCGAGCTCGAGACGCACACCACAGGGCCACTGGAGGCAGAACCTGGCGCCCCGCTTCAGCAGCAGCGGCCCTCCGGGTGGCGCTCCTGCCAGTCCTGCCAGCTGCGCCAGAACTCGCGCTCAGACATGGGCTTCTCCCCCTCGCACCCGTGGGCGCGGTGGTGCTCCAGATAGCGCTGGTACTTGTCGGCGCCCAGCACGCCGTCGGCGAACCGCTTCAGCGAGGACACCGCCTCGAGGATCGACGTCATCTGGTCCTCTCCTCCTCTCGTCGTGCCGTGCGATGGCCGCGCTCGTCGTCGGGGTCGTCTCCCGACGACGAGCGCCGCCTCAGTGCCCGTGCCCCGACAGTCCGCCGGGAGTGCGCTGCTCGATCGGGATCTGCTCCCAGCGCTGGGCCAGCTGCTTCTCCGACGGCGTCGTGATGAAGCCGGCCGGAGCATAGAACCGGGACTCGACGTACGGGTCCTCGTGCCCGACGGCCTGCCCGCTGAGATCCTGCACGCCGATCTTCCCGTGCGCGCGGTAGTGCTGGATCGTGCGGATGACGGCCATGACCACGACCGTGATCGTCAGCACCACGAACAGGATGGACAGGGTGCCCTGCACGGTCGTGTTGCGCACGACCGCCTCCATGGCCTCCGTCGTCTGCGCGGTGCCGTGGCTCGTCTCGCCATCGGCCAGCGCCTTGCGGAAGGCCGCGTTGTTCGCCCAGTAGCCGATCGCGGGGTTCGAGGAGAAGATCTTCTGCCACGAGCCCGTGACCGTCACGGCGAAGTCGAAGGCCAGCGGGACGATGATGATCCACAGGTAGCCGAAGCGGCCCCGGGAGGCGGCGATCGTCAGGCAGACCGCCAGCGCGATCGCGGCCAGCAGCTGATTGGCGATGCCGAACAGCGGGTAGAAGGTGTTGATGCCGCCCAGCGGGTCGGTGACGCCGAGGATCAGGATCGATCCCCAGCCGGCCACCATGAGCGCCGTGGTCAGCCACGCTCCCAGCCGCCAGTCCGGGTCGCGGAAGCGCGGGATGAAGTTGCCGAGCGAATCGCTGAGCATGAAGCGGGCCACACGGGTGCCGGCGTCGACGGCGGTGAGGATGAACAGTGCCTCGAACATGATCGCGAAGTGGTACCAGAAGCTCATCATGGAGGCTCCGCCGAACCACTGGTTCATGATCCCGGCCAGGCCCACAGCGAGGGTGGGCGCGCCGCCGGTGCGCGAGACGATCGACTCCTCGCCCACCGCGTCTGCCGTGCCCTGGATCTGCTCCGGTGTGACGTCCACACCGGCCAGTCCCAGCGAGTTCACCCAGGCCACGGCACCCTCGACCGTGCCGCCGGTGGCGGCGGGCGAGGAGTTCATGGCGAAGTAGATGCCCCGGTCGATCGAGATCGCAGCGACCAGCGCCATGATCGCCACGAAGGACTCCATGAGCATGCCGCCGTAGCCGATCAGGCGCGTCTGGCGCTCCTTCTCGATCATCTTGGGGGTGGTGCCCGAGGCGATCAGCGCGTGGAACCCGGACAGGGCGCCGCAGGCGATCGTGACGAACAGGAACGGGAACAGCGCGCCGGAGAACACGGGGCCGTCGGTGCGCCCGGCGAACTCCGAGACCGCCGGCACCGAGATCTCCGGACGGACGACGACGATGGCCACCGCCAGCAGGAGGATGGTGCCGACCTTCATGAAGGTCGAGAGGTAGTCGCGCGGGCTCAGCAGCAGCCACACGGGCAGCACGGCGGCGACGAAGCCGTAGATGATCACGAACCACGCCAGCGTCACGCGCTCCAGGGTGAACAGCTGGACGCCCCAGTCGGTGTCGGCGACCCACCCGCCGGCCACGATCGCGAGCATCAGCAGCGCGAAGCCGACGATGGAGATCTCCAGGACTTTGCCCGGACGGATGTAGCGCAGGTAGATGCCCATGAACAGCGCGATCGGGATGGTCATGCCCACCGAGAAGACGCCCCACGGGGACTCGCCCAGAGCGTTGACGACCACCAGGGCCAGGATGGCCACGATGATGATCATGATCACGAGGGTCGCGATGATCGCCGCCCAGCCGCCGACCGGTCCGAGCTCGTCCTTGGCCATCTGGCCCAGGGAGCGTCCGCCGCGGCGCATGGAGAAGAACAGCACCAGGTAGTCCTGGACCGCACCGGCGAGGATCACGCCGACGATGATCCAGATGGTCCCGGGCAGGTAGCCCATCTGGGCGGCCAGCACGGGGCCGACCAGCGGGCCGGCGCCGGCGATCGCGGCGAAGTGGTGGCCGTAGAGCACGCGGCGGTCCGTGGCCAGGTAGTCGCGGCCGTTGGCCTTGTACTCCGCCGGGGTGGCGCGGAAGTCGTCGGGCTGGGCGAGCTTGCGCTCGATGAACTTGGAGTAGAACCGGTAGGCGATGAAGTAGCTGCAGACCGCTGCCAGCACGAACCAGATCGCGTTGACGGTCTCGCCGCGCACGATCGCCAGCATGACCCAGGCCAGTCCGCCCACCAGGGCGATGGCGACCCACAGGGCGATCTTGGCCGGGGTCCACTTGGCCTGCTCGGCCTCGAGGACCTCGGGTTCGACGGCGGCCGGAGGAAGGTCGGTGCGCGGATCAGTGGTGCCGGATCCGCCGGCTCCGGGCGGTGTGACGGTGGTGCTCATGGAAGGCTCCTGGTGAGGAAGAGGGGAAGGCGCGGCCTCGACCGGAGGGCCGGGGCCGCGCACCTGTCACCGGGAGTCTAAGCCGGAGGGTGATCCGCTTCACGGGGCGGGCGCCGCGGGCGGGCCGCCGCCCCGCAGGCCATCGATCACGGGGTCAGCAGGATCTTGCCGATGTGCATCCCCGAGTCGAAGTGCTCATGCGCCTGCGCCGCCTGATCGAGCGGGAACTCCCTGTCGACCACAGCGCGGATCTGGCCGGAGGCCACGAGCGGCCAGACGTGCTCGTGGACCTGCGCCATGATCCGAGCCTTCTGATCCGCCGGCCGAGCACGCAGCGTGGTGGCCACGAGATGCTGGCGCTTCACCATGAAGGAGCCCAGATCGATCTCGGCCTTCCGACCGCCCTGCAGCCCGATGATGATCAGCGTCCCGTCCACCGCCAGCGCGTTGAGGTTCGGCTCGAGGTACTTGGCGCCGACGACGTCGAAGATGACCTCCGGGCCGCGGCCATCGGTCAGCTCCTTCACCCGGCCCACGAAGTCCTCCTGGTCGTAGCGGATGGCCTCCGCGCCGAGCTCGCGGACGAACTCGGCCTTGGCCTCGGAGCTCACGGTGGTGATCACGCGCATGCCGATCGAACAGGCGATCTGTATGGCCGCCGTGCCGATGCCGCCCGTGCCGCCGTGCAGCAGCAGCGTCTGCCCGGACCGAGCACCGGCCTCCATCACGAGATTCGACCAGACGGTGGCCAGCACCTCGGGCAGCGCGGCGGCATCCGTCATGGACAGGGCATCCGGCACCGGCAGGACGTTCGCCGCCGGGGCGACGACCTCTTCGGCGTAGCCTCCCGAGTCCACCAGGGCGCAGACTCGGGCCCCGGGCACCAGGACGTCTCCGGACAGGGCGTGCTGCGGGGCCTCGGCGCCGACTTCGAGCACGAGGCCGGAGATCTCGAGTCCGTAGATCGCGGAGCCGCCGTCGGGAACCTTGTAATGACCGGTTCTCTGGAGGACGTCGGCGCGGTTGATCCCGGCATGCTCGACGCGGATGCGGATCCCGTCGGCGGGGAGCTCGGGGACGGGCTGATCGGTCACGGTCAGGACCTCGGGCCCTCCGTGGTCGGCTTCGGCAACTGCGCGCATGATGGGCCTCCTGCGATCGTCGGGGTGTGTCGTGCCCAGGCTACGGAGGCGGGCAGACGCCCGCCGCGTCGATTCGGCTCCCAGCGCATGCCAGTGGAAGAATGAGCCGATGTGCGGGCGGTGCATGCCGACCCGTCACGGGAAGGTTGTCCGAGCGGCCGAAGGAGACGGTCTTGAAAACCGTTGTGCAGCGACCCTGCACCAAGGGTTCGAATCCCTTACCTTCCGCGCAGAGCAGCTGAGAGCCCCGACCCCCGCGGTCGGGGCTCTCGCCGCATCACCTGCGGTAGTTTCATCGCCATGGACCAGACGCCGCCCGCCCCCGCCGACAGCCGCTCCCGACGCCACGAGGTGACGCTTCGCTTCCTGGCAGCGCCCACCGATGAGGGGCATTCCGGGACCGTCGACGCCGGCCGGGTCCTGGAGTGGGTGGACAAGGCCGCCTTCGCCGCGGCCGCCGCCTGGTCGGGCTCCTACTGCGTGACCGCCTACGTGGGCAACATCCACTTCGAGTACCCCGTGCAGGTCGGCGAGATGGTCGAGGTGACCGGCACGGTGCTGACCACGGGCCGGTCCTCCATGCACATCAACACCGTGGTGCGCTCGGGCGATCCCAAGACGGGCGAGCTCGAGGAGCGGGCCCGGTGCCTGACGATCTTCGTGGCCGTCGACGGCAGCGGGAAGCCCACGCCCGTGCCGAGCTTCGAGCCGCGGGGCCTGGAGCAGGAGCTGGCCCGTGACTACGCGCTCTCGCGCATCCCGATCCGCGAGGAGATCACCGCCGAGATCGCCCGCCAGGACTTCAGCGCGGAGGGCACCGGCGAGCGCGAGGTCCTGCGCTTCCTGGCCGCCCCCACCGATGTGAACTGGGGCGGCAAGGTCCACGGCGGCATCGTCATGGAATGGATCGACGAGGCCGCATATCTCTGTGCGACCCGCTACTGCGGCCGGGACACCGTGGCCGTGTTCTCCGGCGGCATCCGCTTCATGCGCCCCCTGCACATCGGGGATCTGGTCGAGGTCGACGCCCGCCTGATCTACACCGGGACCAAGGGCATGCACATCGCCGTGGAGGTCCGCTCCGGGGATCCGAAGTCCCGCGAGCTGGAGGTCACCACCAACTGCCTGACAGTCATGGTGGCCCGCGACGAGGAGGGCACCTCCGTGTCCGTCCCCGCCTGGGAGCCGGTGACCGAGGCGGATAAGCGGCTGTGGCAGCACGCACGCACGCTGCTCGAGATCCGCAGCCGCGCCCAGGGCAATCGGCTGCCGAATCACCTGCTGGAGGAGTCCGGCGAGTCGACGACGTCCGCCTGAGGCCACGCGGCGCCGGGAGGCTCAGCGCCGCGGCACGACCAGCCGCACGGTCCCGGAGACCAAGCTCTCGAGCGGGCCGGGGCCTTCCCCGCCGGCCCGCCACAGCGCGGCGAGCCCCAGCAGCAGGAGCACCTGCAGCACGTACAGGTCTGTGAGCTCGGACAGGATCACGTGCAGCGTGTACATGCTCAGCGGCATGGAGCCGGCCGCGAGCACGGGCATCAGCAGGCGGGTGCGCTCCCCTATCGCCAGGCAGATCAGAACGCACACGGCGATGACCGCCGCCGCGATGCCCGAGGTGAAGATCAGGTCGAAGGTCGTCGACGAGTGCGGACCGACCGTGACCAGCCACCACCACGTGGTCGTGGGCGTGGTCCCATGGCTGCCGATGGTCTGCGCGGCATACGGCGAGCCCCAGGCCAGCGGCGACAGACCGGAGCCGGCGCGCTCGAGGGCCTCGTGCCCGCCTGCGGACAGCAGCAGCTGCGAGCTCACCCAGGCCGCAGCGGCCAGCAGGGCGCCGACGGCCCCTGCCCAGGCGGCCGTGGCGGCGCTGCGCCAGTCGAGCCGGGCCAGGAGCAGCCCCACGAGGAGGTAGCCCATCCACTGCAGCACCGGGTAGTAGCCGGTGAGCAGGACTCCGAGGGCCAGCTCCCCCGGCTGAGCCAGGTGGGAGAGCTCGGGCGCTTCGACGGCGCGCTGGAGGCCGAGCCCGTCGCGGATCAGGTGGGAGGCCACCGGGGAGGCGACCAGCCAGAGCACGGTCGTGGCCGCCAGCCATCGGGCCGGAAGCCGCAGGACCAGCGGGGCGAGCAGGAACAGCACCCCGTAGTTGACCAGGACCACCGCGATCGAGCTCGACAGCGATCCCAGCACGAGTCCGAGGATCGCGATCAGCAAGCCGCGCACCGCCAGTGAGGCAGCCGCCTCGCGCCAGCGCCCATAGCGCCGCGTGGACAGCTCGACGGAGAACCCAGCCAGCACCGCGAACAGGGCTGCCGCCTTGCCCGCGATCAGACCGACGGGCTGCGGATCACCAGCCGCATCCACCAGGTCCATCGTGTGGGTGGCCATCATCCCGAGCAGGGCGACGGCCCGCGCCAGATCGATGCCGAGCATGCGGGCTCCCGGGTCCGGGCGCGTCGGGGAGCTCGAGGGCTCGGAGGCGATGAGGGGCACGCCCTCACTGTGCCTCACATGCTCGGGTCTCGGCCACGCGAGCCCGTCGCACCGCTAGGATCGACGGTGCGGCGCGCAGGTCGTGGGACCTGCACCGCTGAATGACCCCACACGGGAGCCCGGGCACGGGCTGAGAGGAAGCTGACGCGGCTTCGACCGTCGAACCTGCTCCGGTTCATACCGGCGAAGGAAGTGAGAGCTCGATGCCTTCTGCACCCCTGTCCGCCCCCGCGACCGCATCCTCCGACGGGCGCCCTCCCGCACCGACTCGCCGCGCGATCCGCGGCGGGATCATGGGCAACTACGTCGACCAGTTCGACATCTTCCTGCCCGTGATCGCCCTGGCTCCGGTGTCGGCGCAGCTGTTCGGCGATCACGACATCGTGCGCAATGCCGGCCTGATCTTCGTGGCCACCCTGCTGGGCCGCCCGCTCGGGGCCATGATCTTCGGTCCGATCGCCGACCGCGCGGGCCGGGTGCTCATCACCCAGGTCGCCCTCGCCGGCATCTGCCTCACGACCCTGCTGATCGCCCTGGTCCCCGGGCACGAGGTGCTCGGCGCGGGCACGTTCCTGGCGGTGCTGGCGCTGCGCCTCCTGGGCGGGATCTTCCTGGGCGGGGAGTACACCTCGGCGATCCCGCTGGCCATGGAGTGGGCGCGCCCGCGCTCACGCGGTCGTCTCAGCGGGATGATCATGGCGATGTCGCCGCTGGCCAACGCCAGCATCGCCGCCGTCACCTTCCTCCTCCTGCTGCTGCTGGACGAGAGCGAGTACGCCGCCTGGGGCTGGCGGCTGCCGTTCCTGCTCGGCGCCGCCCTGGCCGCTGCCATGCTGATCTACTACCGCCTCATGGTCGAGGAGGCTCCGCAGCGCCGGCGCCCGGCCCGTTCGGCGCACCCGCTGGCGCAGCTCGTCAGGGGCAGCAGCCGCCGGTCGCTGCGGCAGGTCCTCGTGCTGATGACCGGGCTGTGGCTGCTCACCTACATGGCAGTGCCCACCCTGACCGCCCAGCTCTCGCGCATGCCGCAGCTCGAGCCGCAGACCGTCTCCCTCGTCATGCTGGGCGCGACGGCCGTGTCCGCGCTGGCCATGGCCGGGGCGGGTGCGCTGTCCAGTCGGATCGGGCGGCGCCGGTTCTTCGTGGGCTTCGGGCTGCTCTGCGCAGCGGTCTCCCCCGTCATCCTCCTGGCGCTGCTGTCCGGGGCCCTCGGAGCCGGCATCGGCACGGTGCTGCTGCTGGCAGCCGCGCTGCAGGTCACGACGGTGACCGGCTACGGGCCGGTGGGCGCCTATCTGACGGAGCGCTTCCCCGACGAGATCCGGGCCAGCGGATACGGGGTGGCCTACAGCATCTCGATCGTGCTGCCCGCTCTCTACCCCTATTACCTGACGCCGCTGCAGCAGCTGCTCGGGCCGCACGCGGCGATCGCCGCGGTGCTCGCGGTGGGCGGGCTCCTGGTGGCCTTCGGCGGGCTGCTCGGCCCCGAGCCAGATCGGTCGGGTCCGCTGCCCGACTGATCGGCAGATCGCGGCTCACAGGCAACTGCCAGCCGCCTGAGGCCCTCGGCGGCGGGGCCTTGAGCGGGACAGGCGCATCATGTACGCCATGATCGCACCGCCCTCCCGCGCCACCGCCTGGCTGCTGGCAGGATCCCCCTCCGCCTCCTACGGCGCCCCGCATCGCCGACCCGATCGCGACGAGAAGACCCATCCCTGGTGGAAGGTCATGTGCCTGTCCGGCGTGGACTACTTCTCCACCCTGGGCTATCAGCCCGGCATCGCGATCCTGGCCGCCGGGCTGATCTCCCCGCTGGCCACCCTGGTGCTGGTGGCCGTCACACTCTTCGGCGCGCTGCCGGTCTACCGGTGGGTGGCGGTGGCCTCCCCGCACGGCGCCGGCTCCATCCGGATGCTCGAGACGCTGCTGCCGCGCTGGAGCGGCAAGGTGCTGGTCCTGTGCCTGCTCGGCTTCGCGATCACGGACTTCGTCATCACCATGACCCTGTCCTCGGCCGATGCCGCCGTGCACATCGTCGAGAATCCGCACGTGCCAGCCGAGGCGCATCACTGGCAGTTCTGGGTGACCGTCGGGCTGCTCCTGCTGCTGGGCGCGGTGTTCATGGCCGGGTTCTCGGAGGCCATCAGCGTGGCCGTCGTCCTGGTCCCCGTGTATCTGAGCCTCAACGCCGTGGTGCTGGCGGTGGGCTGGTGGCAGATCGCCCGCTCGCAGGAGATCGGATTCGCGCAGTGGTGGCATGCGGCGCTGAGCCAGCACTCCTCGCCCTGGGCGGCGGTCGCCGTGGCTGCACTGGTGTTCCCCAAGCTGGCGCTGGGCCTGTCCGGCTTCGAGACCGGGGTCTCCGTGATGCCTCTGGTGCGCACCTCGCGGGGCTTGCGGGGCCGCGTGGAGGGCACCCGACGACTGCTCACGACCGCTGCGCTGATCATGGCCGGGTTCCTGCTGACCTCGTCGCTGGTGTGCACGATCCTGATCCCGGCCGGGGACTTCGAGCCCGGCGGCGCTGCCAACGGGCGGGCCCTGGCCTACCTGGCGCACAGCCTGCTGGGCGAGACCTTCGGGTCGGTCTACGACCTGTCGACGGTGCTGATCCTGTGGTTCGCGGGCGCCTCGGCGATGGCCGGTCTGCTCAACCTCATCCCGCGCTACCTGCCGCGCTACGGCATGGCGCCCGAGTGGACCCGCGCTCCGCGGCCGCTGGTGCTCACGATCCTGGCTGCCGCCCTGGTCGTCACGGCGGTCTTCCGCGCCGACGTGGATGCGCAGGGCGGGGCCTACGCGACCGGGGTGCTGGTACTGATGCTCTCGGCCTCCTTCGCCTCGACCCTGTCGGCCGGAAAGCGGGGGCACCGACGCACCGCCGTGGGATTCGCGGCGATCACCGTGGTGATCGCCTACACGACCGCCGACAACATGATCAGCCGCCCCGATGGCCTCCACGTGGCCCTCGTGTTCATCGCGGCCCTGCTGGCGGCGTCGTTCGCCTCGCGGGTCTGGCGGGCCTCGGAGCTGCGGATCCGCAGCATCGATTTCGACGAGACCTCCCAGGACTGGCTGCGCAGCTGCCGCGGCCGCACGGTGCGGCTGATCGCGCACCGGCCGCGCACCCAGCTGGGCGCAGCAGGGGCCCAGGCCCAGCAGCTCCTGCTCAGCGACCCCGACCTGGCCGAAAAGCTGCGCGACGAGCGCGAATGGCATCGCCTTCCCTCGGCCGACGGCGTCCTGTTCGTGGAGGTGACCCTGCGCGATCCATCGGACTTCGAGGACCGGCTGCGCGTGAGCGCCCACGAGATCGACGGCCACCGCGTCCTGCGCGCCGAGGGCTCGTCGGTGCCCACCTGCCTGGCCGGCGTGGCCCTGGCCGTCCGGGACCGGACGGGGCGGCCGTCGCACCTCTACCTCGAGTGGTCCGACGGCTCGCCCCTGGTCAACTCCCTGCGCTTCCTGCTCCTCGGCCGCGGTCAGACGGCGACGGCGGTGCATGAGGTCCTGCGCCGGGCGGTGCCGCGCAAGCAGGACCGCCCGTTCGTGCACGTGACCTGAGGCTCCGCGCAAGCAATGGGGCCGTCCGTGACGGACGCGATCTCCTCGTCCGAGTGGGGTTCGACGAGCGTGCGTGCTGGCAGAGGCCCTCGGACGGGCCTCTGCTCATCGGCCGAGCCGGCGACTCAGCCCTGCGACAGATCCCGCGACGGGGTGTCCGCGGTGGACGGCCTGCCCACGTAGGCCCCGCGGTACTTGGCCGCCGGGTGGGTGTCGAGCACCTTGGTCTGCCCGGCGCCGTAGACGTTCTCGCGCAGGGTGGGCCCGTCGTAGTCCGTGCGGTAGCGACCGCGCTTCTGCAGCTCCGGGACCACGTGCTCCACGAAGTCCTCGAACGAGCCCGGGGACACGTGGTAGGCCAGGTTGATCCCGTCCAGCCCGCCCTCGTCGATCCAGGTCTCGAGCTGATCGGCCACGGTCTGCGGCGAGCCCACGACCACGTCGCCCATGCCGCCGATCGCGCAGTGGCGGGCGATCTCCTCGCGGGTCCACTGCTTGGCCCCGTCCTGCATGGTGAACGGAGTGAGGAAGGACTGGATGGCCTCGGTCTTGACGTAGTTCAGGACCTCGTCCTCCTGGAACTTGGACAGATCCAGCCCGGACCAGCCGCCGATGATGGCCTGCGAGGCCTCCAGGTTGGCATAGCTCTGGTACTCGCGGTACTTGGCCTGGGCCTTCTCGTCGGTCTCGTCGACCACGACGGAGAGCATCGCGTAGATCTTCACGTCGTTCCGATCGCGCCCCTCGGCCTCGACCTTGTCGCGAATCCGGTCGGTCATGTACCGGGTGAGGTCCGGGCGCAGGGCGCCGATGAACACGGCCTCTGCGTGCTTGCCGGCGAAGGCCTGACCGCGCGAGGACGCCCCGGCCTGGAAGATCAGCGGCGTGCGCTGCGGGCTGGGCTCGGTGAGCGCCGCACCAGGCACCGTGAAGTGCTTGCCCTGGTGCTGGATCGGGTGGACCTTGGCCGGATCGGCGTAGATCCCGCGCTCCACGTCCCTCACGACGGCGTCGTCCTCCCAGGAGCCCTCCCACAGCTTGTAGCAGACGTCGAGGAACTCCTCGGCGATCTCGTAGCGCTCGTCGTGCTCGATCTGCGTGGGCAGACCCTGGTTCTCGGCCGCCGAAGACAGGTAGGAGGTCACCACGTTGAAGCCCACGCGCCCGCGGGTCAGATGATCCAGCGTCGCGTACTTGCGGGCCAGCGTGTACGGCTGCTCGTAGGTGACCGCACTGGTCACGCCGAAGCCGAGGTTCTTCGTCACCGCGGCCATGGCGGAGATCTGCATGAACGGATCGTTGACCGGGACCTGCGCGCCGCCGGCGATCGATGGGGCGGCCGAGTTGCGGTAGATGTCGTAGATGCCGACCACATCGGCCAGGAACAGGGCGTCGAAGCGGCCTCGCTCGAGCACCTGGGCCAGGTTCGTCCAGTACTCGATCGTGTTGTATTCCGTGGCCCGCGAGCGCGGGTGGCGCCACAGCCCGAAGCTCTGGTGATCCACGCAGGTCATGTCGAAGGCGTTCAGGGAGATCCGCTTGGCCATAGAAGGCTGCTCCTGAGAAGACAGACCCGCGCCCCGTGCGCCGCTCATGCCGCGGCCAACCTGCGGGTCCAGCGCGTGCGTGCGCCGTACTTGCCGCACGCGGTCTAGCGAGCGGCCCGATCCTCACCTGGGGCACCCCGCTACGGGAGAGGGTTGCCGTCCGGCCAGCCAGGGCTGTGGGCCGGAACTCTTGATCGTGTGAGCGTCATCCTATGCACACCTGAGGCGACGGTGCGAAGCCCGTGCCGCGCGTTGCCCCGCTCGTCCTCCGATTTGCTGTCTCCCCGGACCAGGGCATTGAATGACCCCCGGTTCCCATCCGGAGCGGCCGAGAGACCTGGCTCGTCGACGCCGCAGCAACCAGTGCCGTCCATCCGCGGCACAAGGTGCTAATGCCAGGACCGATGGAGTGATGTGATGATCTCTGCACCCCCGTCCGCCCTGAGCACGGTCGATGCCGCCTCCCTGACCTTCGATCGGGTCGGCAAGTCCTTCCCGTCTTCCGGGGGCCGCCGGCGCGACGTCCTGGCCGATGTCAGCTTCGAGGTCCGCCCCGGGGAGATCGTCTCCGTGCTGGGCCCGTCGGGCTGCGGCAAGTCCACCCTGCTGCGCGCGGTGGCCGGTCTCGGCACCGCCACGGCCGGACGGGTCCTGATCGACGACGCGCCCGTGCGCGGCCTGGACCCCCGCTGCGCGGTGGGCTTCCAGGAGCCGCGGCTGCTGCCGTGGCGCACCGTGGCCCGCAACGTGGCGCTCGGACTGCCGCGCGGCGTGCGCGGCCTCGAGGCCGAGCAGCGGGTGGCCCACCTGCTCGAGCTGGTCGGGCTGTCCAGGCATGCGGAGGATCGCCCGTCGGAGATCTCCGGAGGCATGGCGCAGCGGGCCTCGCTGGCTCGGGCGCTGGCGCGCAACCCGCAGGTGCTGCTGCTCGACGAGCCGTTCGGCGCGCTCGACGCACTGACGCGCCTGAAGATGCAGGACCTGCTGCTGGAGATCCACGCCGCCGATCCCACGACGGTCCTGCTGGTCACCCACGACGTCGAGGAGGCCCTGGTGCTCTCCGACCGCGTGGTCGTGCTCGGGACGCCGCCGGAGGGCGGGCCGGCGGGCATCCAGGAGATCCTCACGGTGGACTCGCCCCGCCCGCGCCACCGCGATGATCCCGAGCTGACGGGTGCCCGCAGGCACCTGCTCGGCCTGCTGGGCGTGGAGGCATGAGCGGGCTGACGCGTCGTCGCCTGCTGGGCCTGGCCGCCGTCGGGGCCGCCGCCGCGCCCCTGTCCGGGTGCGTCATGGAGGGCGAGGGCCCGGGCCGCGGCATGGCCGCCGGCTCGGACACCGAGATCTACCTGGACTACGCGACCTACAACCCGCTGTCGCTGATCATCCGCGAGAAGGGCTGGCTGGAGACCGTCGCCGCCGAGGGCGGCCAGGAGGTCCACTGGACGTTCTCGGCCGGGTCCAACAAGGCCAACGAGTTCCTGCGCGGCGGGGCGATCGACATCGGCTCGACCGCGGGCTCGGCCGCGCTGCTGGCGCGCACCAACCGCTCCCCCATCCGCGCGATCGACATCTGCTCCCAGCCGGAGTGGGCAGCACTCGTGCGCACCGCGGACTCGCCCCTGCGCTCGGTCGAGGATCTGCGCGGCAGGTCGGTGGCGGCCACCAAGGGCACGGATCCCTACTTCTTCCTGCTGCAGGCGCTATCAGCGGCGGATATGGGCTTCGACGAGACCACCGTGGTCAACCTCCAGCACGCCGACGGCCGCTCCGCCCTGACCAGCGGGCAGGTGGACGCCTGGTCCGGGCTCGACCCGATCATGGCCGGCGCCGAGCAGGACGGGGCGGTGCTGTTCCAGCGCGACCTGGCCTTCAACACCTACTGCTTCCTCAACGCCCGCGAGCTGTTCCTGGAGATCAACCCGCGCGGGGCCCAGATGGTCGTGGACGTCTACGCCCACGCCCGCGCCTGGGCGCTGGAGAACCCCCAGGAGGGCATCGCGATCCTGGCCGAGGCCTCCGAGATCGAGACGACGACGGCCGAGCGGGTCTGGGAGCGCACGCACCTTGACATCGACCCGGTCCCCGGCGACGACCAGCTCGAGGTCCTCGAGCGCATCGCCCCGATCCTCGTGGAGACCGGTGACGTCCCGGACCTGGAGACCGTCCAGAAGGCCATCGACACCATCCTCGACGCGCGGTTCGCGCAGGAGGCCAGCGCCCAGCGCGCGGCCGAGATCATCGAAGGGCACAGCGCATGAGCGTCACGACCACCTCCGCACCAGCCTCCGAGGCTCCGGAGCCCGCGGGCTCCGACCGTCCCGGCTCCCAGCGTCCGGACTCGCAGCACTCGGTCCGCACCCCCGCCCCGCGGGGCTCCATCCTGCGCAGCCCCTGGGCCCGGGTCGGCCTGGGCCTGCTGCTGCCGGTGGCACTGCTCGCGCTGTGGCAGCTGCTGTCCACGAACGGCACGTTCTCCCCGGTGCAGCTGCCTCGTCCCCTGGCGGTCCTGCAGTCCGGTGGCGAGCTGCTGGCCGACGGGGCGCTGTGGACCCACATCGGGATCTCGACCCAGCGCGTGGTCGTCGGATTCGTGATCGGCTCGCTGCTCGGGCTGGCCGTGGGCGCCCTGATCGGGCTCTCCCCCTGGGCCAGTGCCCTGGGCTCGCCGCTGATCGGGGCGCTGCGCGCGGTGCCGTCGCTGGCGTGGGTGCCGCTGCTGCTGCTGTGGATCGGGATCGGCGAGAACTCCAAGGTGACCCTGGTGGCCATCGGCGCGTTCTTCCCCGTGTTCACCACGGTCTCGGCCGCTCTGCGGGAGGTCGACCGCCATCTCGTGGAGGCCGCCCGATCCTTCGGCTTCTCCGGTCTGCGCCTGCTGCTGACCGTCCAGCTGCCGGCGGTCATGCCCTCTGTGATCTCCGGCCTGCGCCTGGCCCTGGCCCAGGCCTGGCTGTTCCTGGTGGCCGCCGAGCTGCTCGGCTCATCGATGGGCCTGGGCTTCCTGCTCACCGACTCCCAGAACAACGGGCGCACCGACCGCCTGCTGCTGGCCATCGTCCTGCTGGCGATCCTGGGCAAGCTCACCGACGCCCTGCTCGGGCTGTTCGAGCGCTGGGCCCAGGCCCGCTGGGGCGCAGTGCGCCGGACCTGAGACCCTGGAAGCCGTCCTCGACCCGTTCCGAGAACCCGCCCGCAGCCGCGGGCACCCCGCAAGGAGCACCCGTATGAGCGCACCGCAGTCCTACTCCGATCCCCTGGCCCCCACGCCGAATCCCGCGCGGATCTCCGATGAGGCGCGCGTGGCCTTCTGGGCCGAGCAGGCCTCCCGCCTGGACTGGGCGCAGCCGTGGCACACGACGCACCGCTTCGACAAGCCGCAGCGGATCGGCACCGACGACGACGGCAGCCCCACCTACTCGGTACCCGAGATCGCCTGGTTCGAGGGCGGCAAGCTCAACGTCGCCGTCAACTGCGTGGACCGCCATGTGGAGGCCGGGCGCGGCTCGCACGTGGCCCTGCACTTCGAGGGCGAGCCCGGCGACCGCCAGACCTGGACCTACGCCGACCTGCAGAAGGCCGTGGCCCGGGCTGCGAACGCGCTGGAGTCGCTGGGCGTGGTCCAGGGCGACCGCGTGGTGATCTACCTGCCGGTGATCCCGGAGACCGTGATCATCACGCTGGCCTGCGCCCGGATCGGGGCGGTGCACTCACTGGTCTTCGGAGGCTTCTCCGCCGAGGCGCTGCGCTTCCGCGTCGAGGACACCGGCGCCAAGGTCCTGGTCACCACCGACGGGCAGAACCGCCGCGGCAAGGTGGTGCCGGTCAAGGCCCAGGCAGATGAAGCGTGTGCCGGCACCAACGCGATCGAGCACGTGCTCGTGGTGCGCCGGACCTCCCGGCCCGGCAACGCGAAGCTGCCGGCCGGCAAGCGCGGGGCGCGCTCCAAGGACCAGATGGAGCTGCCCTGGACCCAGGGCCGGGACCTGTGGTGGCACGAGCTGCTCGAGTCGGTCTCCGACGTCCACGAGGCGCAGGCCTTCGACGCCGAGACGCCGCTGTTCATCATCTACACCTCCGGTACCACGGGCCGCCCCAAGGGCCTGGTGCACACCATGGGCGGCTACCTGGTCCAGGCCGCCTACACGCACGCCCTGCTCTTCGACCTGCTGCCGGATGCCCCGGACGACCACGGCGTGCTGCGCCCGCAGGAGCTCTCCGCCGTCAACGACCCCGCCAAGGTGGACGCGACCGTCCACTGGTGCACCGCCGATCTGGCCTGGGTCACCGCGCACACCTACGAGATCTACGGCCCGCTGGTCAACGGCGTCACCGAGGTCATCTACGAGGGCACTCCGAGCACCCCGGACTTCGGCCGGCACTTCGACATCATCGAGCGCTACGGCGTGACGACCTACTACACCGCCCCCACGCTGATCCGCTCGCTCATGGGGGCGTTCCCCAAGGGCCTGCCCAAGGTCTGGAACCTGTCCTCGATCCGCCTGCTGGGCACGGTGGGCGAGTCCATCAACCCCGAGGCCTGGCGGTGGCTGCGCGAGCAGGTGGGCCGCGGCGAGGTCCCGTTCGTGGACACCTGGTGGCAGTCCGAGACCGGCTCCTGCGTGGCCTCGCCCCGGCCCCACGATCCGCAGTTCGCCCCTTCCGGGACGTTCCCCGAGGGCACCCCGCACACCGCGGCCAAGCCGGGCTGCGCGGTGCGCCCCGTTCCCGGGGTCTCGACCCGCGTGGTGGACGCGGCCGGCGAGGAGGTCGCGGCGGGCGAGCAGGGCCTCGTCGTGGTGGATGCGATCGGGCCGTCCATGGCCCGGACCGTGTGGGGAGACCCGCAGCGCTACCTGAGCTCGTACTGGGCGGACTTCGGCGAGCGCGGCTGGTTCCTGGCCGGCGATGGCGCCCGGCTCGACGAGGAGGGCGATCTCTACATCCTCGGCAGGGTCGACGACGTCATCAACATCTCGGGGCACCGGCTGTCCACGATCGAGATCGAGTCGGCGCTGGTCACGCATCCGCTGGTCGTCGAGGCCGGGACCGCTCCGGTGGCCGATGCGCTGACCGGCCATGCCGTTCTGGCCTGCGTGGTGCTCACCTCGGAGGGCCGTGCCCTGCCCGAGGCCGAGGTCCGCGAGACCCTGCGCGCCCATGTGGCGCAGGAGATCGGCCCGATCGCCAAGCCGCGCGAGGTGATCCCCGTGCCCGATCTGCCCAAGACCCGCTCCGGGAAGATCACCCGGCGCCTGCTCGCCCAGCTCTACGAGG
The DNA here is from genome assembly GCF_026672465.1 of Kocuria sp. SL71. Classification (NCBI taxonomy): domain Bacteria; kingdom Bacillati; phylum Actinomycetota; class Actinomycetes; order Micrococcales; family Micrococcaceae; genus Kocuria; species Kocuria sp. SL71. The sequence goes on along the minus strand of NZ_JAPPRE010000001.1, from coordinate 2,836,166 downwards.
GGAGGCCGCTGGGCGATCGCTCGTCGCTGCAGAACGAGGGGTCGCTCGAGGCGATCGAGCAGATCTTCTCGGCGCGCGGCTGACCCGCACCCACTATCGCCGCCGCGTCGCCCTGCTTGCGGGGCCCCACCCGGCGGCACAGACTCCCCAGCAGGACCCACACCAGGGGCGCGCCCCACGAGGAGGACACATGCCCGAGCACCAGTTCGGATTCCGCACCCGTGCGCTGCACGCAGGCGGGACTCCCGATGCCGAGCACGGGGCCCGCTCCGTGCCGATCTACCAGACCAGCTCGTTCGTGTTCAAGGACGCCGATGACGCCGCCAACCTGTTCGCCCTGCAGAAGTACGGCAACATCTACTCGCGCATCGGCAACCCCACGGTCGCGGCCTTCGAGGAGCGCGTGGCCTCCCTGGAGGGCGGCATCGGCGCCGTGGCCACCGCCTCCGGCATGGCCGCCGAGTTCATCACCTTCGCCGCGCTGTGCGGGCAGGGCGATCACATCGTGGCCTCGTCCCAGCTCTACGGCGGCACGATCACCCAGCTCGACGTCACCCTGCGCCGCTTCGGCGTGGAGACCACGTTCGTGCAGGGCACCGACCCGGCCGACTTCCGGGCCGCCCTCACGCCGCAGACCAAGGCCGTGTACACCGAGCTGATCGCGAACCCGTCGGGCGAGATCGCCGATCTGGAGGGGCTGGCGGCCGTGGCCCACGAGGCCGGGATCCCGCTGGTCGTGGATGCCACGCTGAACACCCCGTACCTGAACCGGCCCTTCGAGCACGGTGCGGACATCGTGATCCACTCGGCCACCAAGTTCCTGGGCGGGCACGGCTCCACGCTGGGCGGCGTCGTCGTCGAGTCCGGGCGCTTCGACTGGGGCAATGGGAAGTTCCCGTCCATGACGGAGCCAGTGCCGTCCTACAACGGCGTGAGCTGGTGGGGGAACTTCGGCGAGTACGGCTTCCTGACCAAGCTGCGCTCCGAGCAGCTGCGCGACATCGGCCCGGCGCTGTCCCCGCAGTCGGCCTGGAACCTGCTGCAGGGCGTGGAGACGCTGCCGCAGCGCATCGACGCCCACGTGGCCAACGCCCAGGCCGTCTCCGAGTGGCTGGAATCGGACCCGCGCATCTCCTACGTGAACTACGCGGGGCTGCCCGGGCACCCGCATCACGAGCGCGCGCAGAAGTACCTGCCGCAGGGCCCCGGCTCGGTCTTCGCCTTCGGCGTGGCCGCCACCGCCGAGCTCGACGCCCGCGAGGTGGGCGGCCGGTTCATCGAGGGCCTGCAGCTGGCCTCCCATCTGGCCAACATCGGCGACGCCCGCACCCTGGTGCTGCACCCGGCCTCCACCACGCATCAGCAGCTCACCGCCGAGCAGCTCGTCTCAGGAGGCGTGGGCCCGGACCTCATCCGCATCTCCGTGGGTCTCGAGGACGCCGACGACATCCTGTGGGACCTCGATCAGGCCCTCACCACCGCCACGGGCATCACCCGCGAAGGAGCCTCCGCATGAGCAGCCAGAACCGCACCTGGGTGGGCCCCAGCGCCCCCGAGCGCCTGAACATCCTGCGCTCCACGAAGTCCATCGCGATCGTCGGGATGTCGAACAAGCCCTCGCGCGCGTCATACTTCGTGGCGACCTACCTGCTGTCATCGTCGCCGTACGACGTCTACTTCGTGAACCCCGTGCTCGACGAGGTGCTGGGGCAGAAGGTCTACCCCTCGCTGGCCGACCTGCCCGTGGTCCCGGACCTGGTGGAGGTCTTCCGCAAGGACGCCGACCTGCCCGGCGTGGCCCGGGAGGCCGTGGACATCGGCGCCAAGACGGTGTGGATGCAGCTGGGCTCCTGGAACGAGGAAGCCGCGCGGATCGCCGAGGACGCCGGGCTCAACGCCGTGATGGACCGCTGCGTGAAGATCGAGCACGCCCGCTTCCACGGCGGGCTGCACCTGGCCGGCTTCAACACGGGCGTCATCTCGTCCAAGCGACAGGTCACCGCCTAAGCTGACGCTCCTTCCCCGCCGCGCGCCAGCGTGCCTCCGCGCGCTCTTCGCCTGCGAGAGCGAGGACAAGCACACAGGCGCGCGGCGGCGCTGCTGCAGAATGGGCTCGAGATGAGCGGGATCCTCTCGGCGATCGCGCCGATCTTCCTGATCGTGGGCCTGGGCTATGCGCTGACCCGCGCGGGCGTCTTCCAGCGCGAGCACATGAGCGTGCTGGCCGCCTACGTGGTCAAGGCCGCTCTGCCCGCGCTCGTGTTCGTCAACGTCCACGAGCGCTCGCTGGGCGAGATCCTGAACCCCACGTACCTGCTGGTCTATGCGCTCGCGGGCATGGTCATGGTGGTGCTGGCGCGCGCGTGGTCGCGCTCGCGCTCCATGCCGCCCCAGCGGGCGGCGTCGATGTCCCTGTCCGCCAGCGGCACCAACAACGGGTTCGTGGGAGCGCCCCTGCTCCTGCTGCTGATCCCTGAGTCCGCGGGCCTAGCCATCGGCATGTCCATGCTCGTGGACAACGTGGTGATCATCCCCGTGGCGCTGATCCTGTTCGAGGCCGCCTCCGGCCCCGGCGCTCCCCTGGGACGACGGATCGGCGGCATCGCCCGCAGCGTGCTCACGCACCCGCTGATCATCGCGATCGCCCTGGCCCTGGTGATGACCGGCTTGGGCCTCGATCTGCCCGGCATGCTCGACGACGCCGTCCAGCTGGTCGCGCAGTCGTCGTCGGCGGTGGCCCTGCTGTCCATCGGCGGCATGCTCGTGGGCCTGCAGCTGCGCGGTCAGCTCGCGGATCTCTCGGCCACGGTGGTCGCGAAGCTGCTGGTCATGCCGGCGACCGCACTCGGCCTGATCCTGCTGCTTCCCGCGCTCGGACTGCCCGGGCTGGCCCCGGACCTGGCGGCGGCCGCGCTGCTGACCTGCGCGCTGCCGTCGATGTCGATCGCCGCAGCCCTGGCCGAGCAGCACGAGGAGGGCGAGTTCGGAGCCGCGGCGCTTCTGCTCTCCACGGTGGCCTCGTTCACGACGCTGACCGCCTGGCTCTTCGTGGTCGGCGCCCTGGGCTGGCTGCCCTTCTGACGCGGCGGCAGCCTGAGCCCTGCCGCCGGCCCCTGCCCGATCGCCGTCAGCTCGCGGGCGCGTCCTCGGTGGACTCCGGCGCGGCCTTGTCCTTGGTATCGCCCGAGATCAGGCTCATGCCCAGCGCGACGGCCATTCCGGCGGCGCCCGCGACCTGGAGCTCGATGAGATCCATGAGCACCAGGATCACTGCCGTCGCCACGCTGACGAGCAGCTGCCGCGACTTGAAGACCGCCACCTGGCGGGTCCACACCTCGCGCGACATGGTGAGCACCGATCCATAGGGCTTGCGCAGCATCGAGGTCGGCATGCACCACACGCCGGCAGCCAGCATGGGAGACATGATCACGGAGGGGATGACCCGCTCGTTCCCGAGCAGGGGAGGCAGCAGCGCCACGGCGAGCACGGCGATGCAGCCTTGCACTCAGTCCCGCGAGCGCTCCCCAGATCCGGCGGCGCCGGTGCCGATCGCCAGGGCGATGCCGACGACGACAGCAACCCCCGGGTCGAAGACGTTCAGGAGGACCAGACCGAGCGTTGCCGCGCCCGCCACGTACAGCTGCAGCGCCTTGAGCCGGGCGGTCCGAGCCGTCCACACCTCCCGACCCACGAGAAGCGCCGAGCCGGTCTGGTCCGAGCTGAAGGAGGTGGGGGCGCACCAGGCGCCCACGATCAGGGCGATCGCGGAGACCACCGCCACCAGGACGTGGGCGCCGGAGATCAGCGGCAGGAGCAGGGCGAGGGCTGCGGCCACGACGGCGGTGGCGATCAGCGGGGGTCTCAGCATGAGCCCATTCAATCCGAGCCGAGCAGGCTTGTCCTCAGTCTCCCGGGGGATGACGACGCCGCTCCAGAGGTCTCTGCCTCTTGACCGCGTCGGCGACCCCTCCGTTCTATGGAGCCATGGATTCGGTCCCATGGCAGGGCGGGCGGGGCAAGGACTCGCTGTGGTTGGCAGCAGCGGCGGTACTTGGCATCGGGCACGGACTGTTCAGCCTCTACTGGGCCGGTGGCGGTCAGTGGCTGCTGAGCACGGTGGGGGATGTCGCGTCGCAGTTCGACGGACGCCTGTGGCTGCTCGTGCCGGTGGGGCTCGTGAAAGTCACCGCTGGCCTGGCGCCGTGGCTGCTGGCGCGCAGCGGGTGGCTCCTGGCTCCGCTGAGCCGAGCGGTCTGCTGGCTCGGTGCCGCTGTGCTCATCCTCTGGGGAGGGCTCAGCACCGTGACCGCCCAGCTCGTGCTCGCCGGGGCCATCCAGCCGGACGGCGGCTTCGACCGCAGCTCGATGCTGGGCCATGCCTGGCTGTGGGATCCCTGGTTCGTCGCGTGGGGAATGGTCCTGGTCATCGGCCTGGTCCGCTCCCGTCGGGGCCCGTCCCGGCGCCGCTCGACGACGGCGCCGGGGGCGACAGATGAGCTCGCGCGCGATTGACTGGCCCCATGGAGATCCTCAAGCAGTACCCGGTGCTGGACACCGACGACGTCGACGCCGAGGCCGACTTCTGGGCCGCAGTGCTCGGCGGGACTGCCGAGCCGGACTTCCAGAGCGCGGCCGGCGAGTGGCGCACGATCGTGGTGGACGGCCGCGAGGTGCTGGGCATCCAGCTGGCCCCCGATCACGTCCGCCCGCAGTGGCCCGACGGCCCCCAGCACCAGCAGATGCACCTGGACCTCTACATCGCCGACCTCGAGGACGCCCACGCGGAGATCACGGGGCTGGGCGCCGAACTGCTGCAGCCGGCCGAGGATCCCGCCGCCGCGCGCGGATTCCAGGTCTACGCCGACCCCGCCGGCCACCCGTTCTGCCTCTGCTGGGGCTGACACAGCCGTAAGGGAGGCTTGAGCCCCCTCCCGCGCCTACGTACCTCGATGCGCCACGTGACACTCAGGGCGCATTAAGGCACGTAGGCACGGACAGAAGAGGGCACTACTCGGCGAGAGTGCCGAGTGTCAGTGAGTGTGGTGCGCGTGCCGGGCGATGTGGGACGCGCTTCCGGGTCCCGTCGAGCCCGCACCGGGAACCGCAGAATCCGAGGCGGCGGCTCCGGACGAGGCCCCGGTGAAGGCGCCGATCGCCAGGGCGACCCCGATGCCGAACATGGCCGCCATGGCCGCACTCAGCAGCTCGAGGCCCACGAGTCCCACCAGCACGCCGCCGGCCACCACGAGCTGCAGGGTCTTGAGGCGAGCGAGCCGCTGGGTCCAGACGTCCTGGCCCACCGTCAGCAGCGAGCCGATCTCGCCCTGCGTGTAGGTCGCCGGCACGCACCAGGCACCGATGACGGCGATCAGCCCGGCCACGATGCTGACCGAGACGAACTCGCTGCTCACCAGCGGCACCATGACAGCGACGACCACCACGATGGCCGGGGTCGCGATCAGCGGTGCTCGAAGCATGAATACATTCAATCGCACACAGATCGCTGCGCCATCCGGATGACCGGTCATGTCAGCTCCCACATAGGGGGACGGCCGACAGCGGGTGCTGTCGGCCGTCCTGAGGCGCTGCGGGAGTCGTTGCAGGTCAGCCCACAGGGACCGGCGCCTTGACCAGGGAGTACAGGTCCTTGGGGTCGTCGGGATCGGCGATCAGGTCGATGTGCTGCTGGAGATCCGTGTCCGCCGTGGCATCGCGGACGCAGCGCAGCGCGGAGAAGTCGGAGATCGCGAAGCCCACGGAGTCGTAGAGCGTGATCTCGTCGTCCGATCTGCGGCCCGGGGCAGCACCGGTGAGGACCTGCCAGAACTCGACGACCGGGAAGTCGGGCTCCATCTGCTGGATCTCGCCCTCGATGCGGGTCTGCGGGGTGAACTCCACGAACACGCTGGCCCGGCGCAGGATGTCCGCCTCGAGCTCCGTCTTGCCGGGGCAGTCGCCGCCCACCGCGTTCAGGTGCACGCCGGGGCGCACCTGATGATCCGAGAGCACCTTGTTCTGCGCCTTGTCGGCGGTGCAGGTGGTGATGATGTCGGCACCCTCGACGGCCTCGTCGACCGAATCGGCCAGGGTGATCCGGAAGCCGAGCGGCTCCAGGTTCCGGCGAAGCTTCTCCATGGCGGCGGGATCGACGTCGTAGACCCGCAGGTCCTCGATGCCGAGCACCGAGCGGAAGCCCAGGGCCTGGAACTCGGACTGGCTTCCGGCGCCGATCAGCGCCATCACCTTGGAGTCCTTGCGCGCCAGCTGACGGGCGAACATGACCGAGTTCGCCGCGGTGCGCAGCGCGGTCAGCAGGGTCATCTCGGCGAAGAACGTGGGGTAGCCGTTGTCGACATCCGAGAGCATCCCGTAGGCGGTCACCGTCTGGTACCCGCGGGCGGGATTCGACGGGTGCCCGTTGACGTACTTGAAGCTGTACGTCTCGAAGTCGGAGGTGGGCATGAGCTCGATGACGCCCACCGGGGTGTGCGTGGCCACGCGCGGGATCTTGTCGAAGCGCTCCCACTTGCGGAAGTCCTCCTCGATGTAGCCGACCATCCTCTCGATGATCGATCCGACGCCCTCGCGCTGGATCCACTGCGCCATGGACGGAACATCCACGAGCTGCGGCATACGGCCTCCTTCTGACGTGTTGAGGAACTGCTGCTGACGAGCTGCTGCACGGTTCGTCGGGTAACCCTTTCCACAATATGCGCAGAGAAGTGCGCGGATAAGCCGCAATCTGTGTGCAATATGCTCACTTGAGCCGCAGTCTGCACAGCGATGCGTAGCATTCTGCGCATGACGGAGATCACCGAGCTGGAGCGGCGCCTGATCGCCGAGCTGCGCGCCGACGGCCGAGCCCCCATCGCCGCGCTCGCCGAGCGGCTGGGGGTCTCGCGCACCACGATCAGCCGCAGCATCGAGCGCCTGACGGCCCGCGACGTGATCATCGGCTTCACCGTGCGCACTCGCTCGGCGTCCGACGACGAGGTCCGGGCCATCTCGTTCATCGAAGTCCAGGGCTTCACCACGGACCAGGTCATCGGCTCGCTGCGCGGGCTGCCCGAGATCATGGGCCTGCACACCACCAACGGCGGCTGGGACCTGGTCGCGGAGATCTCCTGCCGGAACCTGCGCGCCTTCGACGACCTGCTGCGCCGGATGCGCTCGATCAAGGGCGTCGTGAACTCGGAGACCTCCCTGCTGCTCAGCTCGGTCGTGCGCTGAGCCGAGCACGACGCCGCCGGGCGGAGTCGGCATGAGCCGACTCCGCCCGGCGGCGGGTGAGAGCTGGAGCAGCTGCGCGTCAGCGATCCCCGAGGGTCTCGTCGTGATCCGTCGAGGCCCCCCCGCGCGGATCCTCCGGCCGGTGCGAGCGCTGGGTGAGCAGCTCCTGGCCTGGGCTGGTGCCCACCACCGGATGAGCGCCGGTGTAGCCGTCGCGGGCGGCGGCGATCGCACGGACGCGGTCACGCACCACGAACCAGCCGATGACCAGGAACGGGATGACCGCGATCATGGCGACCAGGGTGTAGGTGCCCACCGGGTAGTCGAAGGCGATCAGGACCATGACCGCGGCGATGAACGCGATCACGAGCCAGTCTGCGAAGCGGCCGCCGGGAGCCCTGTACGCGGGGCGGCTGTACTGCCCGAGCTTCACGAGCTGCAGGAACTTCTGGTGCGACATCGCGATCGCGGCCCATGAGGCCATGGTGCCGATCGCGGCGATGTTCAGCACGATCTCGAAGGCCTGGGCGGGGACCCAGAAGTTCAGGGCCACGCCGAACAGCGCCACCACCGCGGTGAGGAGGATGCCGCCCACCGGCACACCGGCCTTGTTCATGGTCCCGGCGAACTTCGGCGCGGAGCCCGCCACCGACATGGAGTGCAGGATGCGACCGGTCGAGTAGATGCCGGCGTTCATGGAGGACATGGCCGCGGTGATCACCACGAGCTGCATGAGCGGACCTGCAGCCTCCACGCCGATCGAGGAGAAGAAGGTCACGAACGGGGACTCGTCGGCGGAGTATGCCGTGTACGGCATGAGCATGCACAGCAGGACCACGGAGCCCACGTAGAAGACCGCGATGCGCAGGATCACGGAGTTGATCGCCCGCGGGATGACCTTCTCCGGATCCTTGGTCTCGCCGGCGGTGGTGCCCACGAGCTCGATGCCGGCGTAGGCGAACACGACGCCCTGCGTGACGATGATGGCCGGGAGGAAGCCGTTCGGGAACAGGCCGCCCTCGCTCGTGATCAGGGAGAAGCCCACCTCGCTGCCCGTGGGGGTCCCGAAGATCACGAAGATGATGCCGATGACCAGGAACAGCAGCAGCGCCCCGACCTTGACCAGGGAGAACCAGAACTCCATCTCGCCGAAGACCTTGACCGAGACGAGGTTCAGAGAGACCACCGCGACGACCACGATCAGCGCCACGACCCACTGCGGGATCTCCCCCAGGAAGGCCATGGACTCGTACTGCCCGAACCAGGCGATGTAGATGGCCAGCGCAGTGGCATCGGCGACCGCCGTCATGGCCCAGTTCAGCCAGTAGAGCCAGCCGGAGACGAAGGCCGAGCGCTCGCCGTAGAACTCGCGGGTGTAGGAGACGAACGAGCCCGAGGACGGACGGTGCAGCACCAGCTCGCCCAGGGCGCGCAGGATCAGATAGCCGAAGAAGCCGCAGACCGCGTACAGGATGAACAGCGACGGGCCTGCGGTCTCGAGCCGCCCGCCGGCACCCAGGAAGAGCCCGGTGCCGATCGCCGAGCCGATCGCGATCATCTGGAGCTGACGCGCCCCGAGGCCCTTGTGGAAGCCCTCCTGCTCATAGGCGAAGGGATCGTCCGGGCGCTGCACCGGGGCATTGCTCTCGTGTGACATGACTGCCTTCTTCTGCGAGGAGCCCCACCGGAGCCGAGGCGCGTGCGGGCGCAGGAGCGTCGCAGGGCGACCGGAACGGTCGCCGAGGAGCCAGGGCGGAGGGGCTGGACGGGATGACCGGTGCAGCAGCGACCGTCGGCAGCCGAATGTACGGTACATCACATCCGAGGCGCCCGGGGGCCCATGACGAGAGCGGCCCCTCCCCTGCAGGGCCGTGCGGGCCTGCAGGGGGGGGCTGCCGTCGTCGCGGAAGCGATCAGCGGGGGTCGCTGCCCGGATCCTGCGACGTGATCGGGTCCACGCCATCGGCCTGCGCGCCGCGCGCGAGCTCGTCGTCGCGCATGGCCAGCGTGCCGATCGGAATGAGGTCGGTGTAGCTGTCACGGGTCCGGGAGATCTCCATGACGCGATCGCGCACGACGAACCAGCCGATCACCAGAGCGGGCACGACCACGACGACCACCAGGCCGAGCGTCCAGCTGCCCACGGGGTAGTCGATCGCCATGAGGAAGAGCACCACGACGACGAACCCGACCACGAGCCAGTCGCCGAAGACCCCCAGCGGGCTGCGGAACGACGGGCGCTGGTACAGACCCTGCTCGGAGAGCTTCACGAACTTCCGGTGCGACATCACGATGGTGACCCAGGCGGCCATCACGCCGACCGCGCCGATGTTCATGACGATCTCGAAGGCCTGCTCCGGCACGAAGATGTTCAGGGCCACGCCGATGAACGCCATGACGGCGGTCAGCAGGATGCCGCCGACCGGGACGCCCCGGGCGTTGATCTTGCCGGCCAGCTTGGGCGCGGAGCCCGCCACGGACATGGAGTGCAGGATGCGACCGGTCGAGTAGATGCCGGCGTTCATGGAGGACATGGCCGCGGTGATCACCACGAGCTGCATGAGCGGGCCGGCCGCGCCAACGTTGATCGAGGAGAAGAACGTCACGAACGGGGACTCGTCGGCGGAGTACGCCGTGAACGGCAGCAGCAGGCACAGCAGCAGGACCGAGCCGCAGTAGAAGACGGCGATGCGGAAGACCACCGAGTTCACCGCGCGCGGGATCTCCTTGTGCGGGTCGGCAGCCTCCCCGGCGGTGGTGCCCACGAGCTCGATGCCCGCGTAGGCGAAGACCACGCCGCCGATCATGACCGCAGCCGGCACGACGCCGCTGGGGAAGATGCCGCCGTTCTCGGCGATGAGGGAGAACCCGACGGGCGCCCCGGTCGGCGTGCCGAAGAGCACGAAGAAGATGCCCACCACGAGGAAGAGCAGGATGGCGCCGACCTTGATCAGCGAGAACCAGAACTCCATCTCGCCGAAGACCTTCACGGAGACCAGGTTCAGGGACACGACCAGGATCACGACTGCGAATGCGATGGCCCACTGCGGGATCGCAGCGATCCACTCCAGCGGCATGTAGCGGCTGAACCAGCGGAAGTAGAGGGCCAGGGCGGTGGCGTCGGCCACGGCCGTGAAGGACCAGAACATCCAGTAGAGCCAGCCGGACGCGTAGGCGGCCTTCTCGCCGTAGAACTCGCGGGCGTAGGAGACGAAGGAGCCCGAGGACGGGCGGTGCAGGACCAGCTCGCCCAGGGAGCGCAGCATGAGGTACCCGAAGAACCCGCACAGCGCGTAGAGGAGGAACAGCGACGGGCCGGCCGTGGCCAGGCGACCACCTGCACCCAGGAACAGACCCGTGCCGATGGCCGAGCCGATCGCGATCATCTGGACCTGGCGACCGCTGAGGGACTTGTGGAAGCCCTCCTGCTCGTGGGCGTAGGCGTCCTGCGGGGCAGGATCGGTGGTGGGGTGTGACATGTGCACCTTCTCAAGGTGAGGAGCAGTGATGCCTCGTCCTCGGGGCATTGTTGAACAAACCGAGACAGTACTCGCCCCGAGACCTATCAGTGACATGAGCCACGAACCTGACTTCACAATATGCACTGAGCGGTAACTCAGGGTTCACCCAGGAATGATCGTCTGGCCTGGTCAGGTGCTCCGGCCGCTCCAGCAGCGGGGCACATCCTCGGCCTCGCAAGGATCCTGCATGTCTGCCCTGAAGCCCTCCCGCGCCTCGTCGCTGTCCGCCGCCGTCGTCGCAGGCGTCGTGGTCACCTCCTCGTTCGTCGTCCCGGCCCAGGCCGTGGAGCCCGCCCCCGACGCCGCTAGCGCCACGGCCACCACCGACCTGCTGTACTTCAACGACTTCCACGGCCGTCTGGACGAGGACCCCGTGGGCTTCGCCGGAGCCATCGAGTCGCAGCGCGGGCCCGAGGACCTCCTGCTCTCGGGCGGGGACAACATCGGCGCCTCGCAGTACACGTCGGCCGCTCAGGACGACAACCCCACGCTGGACATGCTCAACGCGCTCGAGCTGGACGCCTCCGCCGTGGGCAACCACGAGTTCGATCAAGGCCGCGACGACCTCACCGAGCGCGTGGTCGACCGGGCCGAGTTCCCCTACCTGGCCGCCAACGTGCGGGTGGGCTCGGAGACCGGCCCGCTGCTCATGGAGGGCGAGGGCCACGACGGAAATGGCGCCTACGAGCTGTTCGAGCGCGACGGAGTGAGCTTCGCCGTGATCGGTGCGGTCACCCAGGCCACGCCGTCCAAGCTGGCCCCGTCGGCCACAGAGGGCCTGGTCTTCACCGACCCGGTCGCCGAGGTCAACTCGGTGGCAGAGGACCTGGCCGCCTCGGGCGAGGCCGACGTCATCATCGCCGCCTACCACGACGGCTCCGCGAGCCAGACCCAGGCCGAATCGGACCGCTTCTGGACCGAGACCTCCGAGGAGGTCGACGTGATCTTCGGCGGCGACACCCACGCCGAGTACACCGTGAGCGAGGACGTGGACGGCGACGGCACCGACGACCGCGCCTACATGCAGACCGGCTCCTACATGGCGAACCTGGGCAAGGTGGAGGTCACCTACGACGCCGATGCCGATGACGTCGACCTGGTCCCCACCCTGACCTCCTACGACGAGTTCATCGCGGGCCAGACCCCCGAGCAGCTCGTGGCCTCCTCGCCGCGCACCGCCGCGGTGGACCGCATCGTCGACGAGGCCACCGCCACAGCGGAGCAGATCGGCTCCACGCCTGCCGGGCAGATCACCGGCGACCTCACCACCGCCTTCACCGGCACCACCCGCGACGACCGCCAGAACGAGTCGGCGCTGGGCAATGCGGTGGCCGAGGGCTTCCGCTCCGAGCTGGCGGAGTCCCACGGCGTGGACATCGGCGTGATCAACCCGGGCGGGCTGCGCAACGAGCTGTACTACGTCGACGACCCGGAGGAGATCATCGACGGCGATGCCGACGGCGTGGTCACCGAGGCCGAGATCAACAACGTCCTGCCCTTCGCCAACAACCTCAACACGGTCGAGCTGACCGGCGCCCAGTTCGAGAAGGCGCTCGAGCAGCAGTGGCAGCCGGAGGGCTCCTCGCGGGCGTTCCTGCACCTGGGGCTGTCGGACAACGTCCAGTACACGATGGACGAGTCCCGCCCCGCAGGTGATCGCATCACCTCGATCACGATCGACGGCCAGCCCCTCGACCCGGCCGCCACCTACACCGCCGGCTCGGTCTCCTTCCTGCTCGAGGGCGGTGACGGCTTCACGGCCTTCACCGAGGGCGGGGCCAGCACCGACACAGGCCGCATCGACCGCGAGGCCTTCCAGGACTACCTCGGCTCCTTCGACGCTCCTCTGGAGCCCGCCTTCGACCGCCGAGCGGTCAACGTCACCGGCTCCACGACCGAGGGCGGCACCACGACCCTCGAGCTCTCCGAGCTGAACATGACCTCGCTGGGAGCGGTGGCCAACGAGACCGTCGAGATCCGGAAGGGCTCGCCGGAGGGCGAGGTCGTGGCCTCCGCCGAGGTCGCCGGCGAGCCCGCGAAGGACGCCTCCGGTCAGGTGGGCGGTGCCGCGAGCCTCGAGGTCCAGGTCGCCGATCTGGAGGGCGGGCCCGCCTACCTGGTCGTCTCCCCCGCCGGCACCACTATGCAGCTGCCCGCCGAGCTCTTCGTCGCCGGCGACCCAGAACCCACACCGGAGCCCACCGATCGCCCGACCTTCGGGCACGGCCGCGACCTGGCCGATCAGCGCAAGGCCGACCGCGGGCGCCCCTCCGGCGATCTGCGCGAGTGGGTGCTCGAGCAGCGCGAGCGCCGCTCGGGTCGCTGAGCCGCAGCCGCCTGCCCAGCTCAGCTCCCGGGGCCCGTCGGGAACCCCTCCCGACGGGCCCCTCCCCTCTCCGTCCTCACCCCCTGCCCCCATCCTCCGAAGGGAATCCAGAAATGACTGCCCAGAAGACCCCCCAGCATCGCACCGGGCGCCTGCGCTCGGCCGCTCTTCCCCTGGCCGCCCTGCTGGCCCTCCCCGCCGGTCTCAGCACGCTGGCGCCGGCGAGCGCCTCACCGGCCGGCGACGAGGTCGTCATCAACGAGGCCTATCTCAGCGGCGGCTCGGCCAACGCGGTCTACTCGCACAAGTTCGTGGAGCTCTACAACCCAACTGATGCGCCCGTGAGCCTGGACGGCTGGTCGCTGCAGTACCGCTCCGCGACCGGAACAGCGGGGACGTCGAACACCGTGCGCCTGTCCGGGACCATCCAGCCCGGCAAGCACTTCCTGGTCAGCGGAGCCTCCAACGGCACCAACGGGGCAGCGCTGCCCGCGGCCGATGTGGAGGCCGGCGGCAGCCTGAACCCGTCGGGCACCCGCGGCACCCTGGTGCTCTCCAACGGCTCCCAGCCCCTGAGCCTGCCGACCGGCTCCGTCGTGGAGGGCACGGCCGGCGCAGAGTCGGTCGTGGACCTGCTGGGCTACGGCGACTCCAACACCTTCGAGTCCACCGGGGCCACCAGCCCGTCGTCGAACTCCGACCCGCGCTCGCTGAACCGCACCGACGCGGTGGACACCGACGACAACTCCGCCGACTTCTCGCTGTCGACGCAGGTCACCCCGGCCTCAGGCGACGGCTCCGAGACGCCGGATCCGGAGCCGACTCCCGATCCCGAGCCGGGACCGGCCCAGGAGCTGTCGATCGCCGAGATCCAGGGAGAGGGCGAGACCACTCCGTACCAGGACCAGCAGGTCTCCACCCGCGGCGTGGTCACCGCCGTCTACGCGACCGGCGGGCTGAACGGCTATCAGATCCAGACCGAGGGAACAGGCGGCGATCTGGGCGAGGACCACGGCGCCTCGCACGGAATCTTCGTCTACGCCCCCGAGGCCCTCGACGCGGCCCAGCTCGGCGATCACGTGGAGGTCACCGGGACGGCGAACGAGTTCTACGGCCAGACCCAGATCTCCGTTCCGGCCGATGGCATCGAGGTGCTCACCGCCCCGGCCGAGGCCGTCAAGCCGGCAGAGACTGCTTGGCCCGCAGATGAGGCCTCCCGCGAGCAGCTCGAAGGCATGCTGCTGCAGCCCACCGGAGAATTCACGGTCTCGGACAACTACAGCCTGAACTCCTACGGCGAGATCGGGCTGGCCTCCGGCGAGGGTCCGCTGCGCACACCGACCGACGTGGCCCCGCACGGCTCCGCCGAGGCCGCCGCGGTCGAGGCCGACAACGCCGCCCGCGGCGTCCTGCTCGACGACGGCTCGACGTGGAATTACACGAATCTGGAGCGCTACGGCGATCAGCCGCTGCCCTACCTCACCCTGGAGAATCCGGTGCGCACGGGCTCGACCGTCAGCTTCGATCAGCCGGTCGTGCTGGGCTACGGCCACGATGCCTGGCGCTTCCAGCCGCTCGAGCAGGTCACGGGAGACACCCCCGAAGCCGTGCCCGCCGTGTTCGAGAACGACCGGTCGGAGCATGCCGCCCCGGCCTCCGTGGGCGGCGACTACACGCTGGGCACGTTCAACGTGCTCAACTACTTCACCTCTCTGGGCGAGGACGAGCCCGGCTGCGAGGCCTACACGGACCGCGCGGGCGATCCCACGACCGCCGATTACTGCGACGTGCGCGGGGCCTACGACCAGGACTCGTTCGCCCAGCAGCAGGACAAGATCGTCGCGGCGATCAACGGGCTGGACTCCTCGGTGGTCTCGCTCGAGGAGATCGAGAACTCCGCCGCCTTCGGCAAGGACCGCGATCAGGCCCTGTCCGCCCTGGTGGATGCCCTGAATGCGGATGCCGGCACGCAGAAGTGGGACTACGTCCCCTCCCCCGCCAAGGTCCCTGCCGCAGAGGACGTCATCCGCACCGGGTTCATCTACCAGCCGGGCGAGGTCGAGACCGTGGGCGAGTCCGTGATCCACGTCGACGAGGCGAACTTCGACAACGCCCGAGAGCCGCTGGCCCAGGAGTTCCGCCCCGTGGGCGGCACCGAGGCCGATGACTTCGTCGTCGTCGTGAACCACTTCAAGTCCAAGGGCGGCTCCGGCTCCGGCGACAACGCCGACACCGGGCAGGGCTCCTGGAACGGCGACCGCACCCGCCAGGCCGAGTCCATGCAGGGCTTCGCCGAGTCCTTCTCCGAGAAGGCCGATACCGATCGCACGTTCCTCGTGGGCGACTTCAACTCCTACACCCACGAGGACCCCATGCTCGGGCTCTACGAGGACGGGTATGTGAATCTGGCTCCGGAGGGCCAGCACAGCTACTCGTTCGATGGGCAGGCCGGCTCGCTGGACCACGTCCTGGCCTCCCCGGCTGCCGCCGAGGCCGTGACGGGGTCGGACATCTGGGAGATCAACGCGAACGAGTCCGTGGGCATGGAGTACTCGCGGGCGAACTGCAACGTGGTGGATCTCTACGCTCCGGATCAGTTCCGCGCCTCGGACCACAACCCGGCCCTGGTGGGGATCGCACTGAGCGGGTCGGAGGAGCCGTCGCCCGAGCCCACTGATCCGACGGACCCGACCGATCCTTCGCCGGAGCCCAGCCCTCAGCCCACCGATCAGCCGACCTTCGGGCACGGCCGCGATCTGGCCGAGGAGCGCAAGTCCGAGCGCGGCCGCCCGTCCGGCGATCTGCGCGAGTGGGTCCAGCAGCAGCGGGACCGCTTCACCTCGACCCGCTGATCCGCCTCGCCACTTCTCTCGCGCCTGCGTGCGCGGATGCGTCGCCACCCCGCGAACGGCGCATCCGGGCACGCAGGCGCGGGATCGTGCGCGAGTGGGCTGACGAGGAGGCTCAGTCCAGGATCTGCTGCGCGGCGCGGTCGGCGTCGGCCAGGGTGCGGGCACCCAGCTCGGCCGGGGCATCGGCCTCGGCGGCGATCGCGGTGCCCCACTGCACCGAGGTCAGCTGCAGCCCCAGCACCCACACGCCCTCCTGGACCCGGTCATCCGTGCCGATCGTGCGGTAGGGGATCTCCGAGACGTCCAGGCCCGCACCGGGCATCCGCACGGCGCCGTCGCGGGTGTCCATGGGCTTGGAGCGCACCAGCCCTGCGTCGTGCATGGACTGCAGCAGCGGCGAGATGTTGCGCCGGACCTCGTTGGGCGGGGACATCGCCTCGAGCATGATGCCCGCCCGGTACGGCTCGGCGGCCACCCACGGGGAGCTGGCCTCGAAGCAGCCGCGCTCGTCGTCCACCCGGAAGACCGGATCGGGCCCCAGGAAGCGCACCACATCGGCCCGGGCCAGCGCCGCCAGCTGACGGATCCGCAGAGCGGGCGGCCCCGAGCTCAGCCCCTCGACCAGCGGCGCGAACGTGCGCAGGAGCTCGTCGTGCCAGGAGGCATCGCTCAGCCCCACCTCGGCGATGATCTGCTTGAGCAGGGTGCGCGACCAGTTCAGCGACGAGAAGGCCATCTTGGCCGGGTCGTCCTCACCCTGGGCTGAGCCTGCGGCATCGCGGTCCAGCAGATGCACGACGGCGGCCGCATACTCCTCGTGCGAGCCGAAGTCCTCCCCGCGGAAGGGCTTGGCCGACCGCACGGGGTCGAAGCGCTCGGGAGCCGGCACCGCGCTCTGCACGAGGCGCTCGAGGCGCACCTCCCACGGCAGCCCCTCGGCGGTGTCCTCGGCCAGGCGCTCCTGCGAGTCCTCGGCCCATTCGCGCTCGGCACCCCTGCGGGCGGCCGGTGCGGTGCGCGCGAACCCGGAGGGGGCGTCGTCGTCGGGAACCCCCAGCACCCGGTCGAGCTCGACCAGGAAGTCCTCGGCGGGCATGCCCAGGCGATCGGCGTGCACGCGCGCGTACGTGCGGTAGTAGGTGCGGTGGGCATCGCGCTGCACGAGCGGCAGCAGCACGCGCTCGAAGGACAGCGGGCCCTGGCCCCTGAGCTGCTCGATCGTCTCCGGGGTCAGGAAGCGGTGCTCCAGGCTGCGGGCGTAGTAGGAGCCGATCTCCGGCTTGGCGCGGTACGGCGTCCCGCGGCGCGAGCCCGCCACCACGAAGGGCTCCTGGCCGGAGGGCCGGTAGACCAGCCGGTCGGTGCCGTCGTCGGCGGGCTCGAACACGCCGCCGCGGCCCTCGGTGACCTCGGCCAGGACGTCGTGGAAGTTCAGGCCCATGCCGCGCACGAGCACGGTCTCACCCGGCGGCAGCGTGTCCCAGTGGCCGTCGGCCGGGACGACCGGCGGGCGGTAGTCCAGCCCGTTCTGGGCAGCGCCGTCCACGAGCTCCTTCTGCCCCCGGCTCAGGTGCGCGTCCAGGTGGCCCAGGGCGAGCACCACATGATCGGCCAGCAGCTCCTGCTGACCGCCGATCTCCACGGCGTAGCGGTGCCGACCGGTCTCGACCCTGCGCGCGGCCACGGCCTCGTCGCGGTGCACCCTCAGCTCGACCGTGGTCGGCGCGTTCTGGACGACGGTGCGGAAGACCCACTCCAGGTAGGCGCCGTACAGCCGCCGCTGCGGGAAGTCCGCAGCCCCCAGCTGCTGCAGCGCCTCCCGGTTCTGCTCGTCCAGCTCCACCGGCAGGCCCCGCTCGACGATCGCCCGACGCCAGCCGTCGAAGCTCATCCGCGCAGCGGCTCCAGCGGCGGCACCTCCAGGGCGCCGTCGGCCGCGATCACGGTGGGGAACAGCGACGGGGTGTTCATCAGGAACCGCGGCGACTGCCGGGTGCGCCACACGTGGCCCGCCCCCGGAGGGAACGGGTCCACGACGTCGACCTTCACCCGCCGCCCCGTGGCCGCCGCATGCGCCACGACCCGCTCGAGCGCCGAGAGCCCTCGCGGCCCGCAGCCCACGATGACCACACGGGGCACGGGGCGGGAGCGGGGCTCGTCGTCAGGGGTCTCGTCGGGGTGCATCGGAGGGGTCATGGCCCCAGCATAGGAACTGCGGACCCTGCCTGAGGCCCCGGAGCCGGGCCCTAGGGTGGGGACCATGACCGAGACCCCTGCCGAAGACCCTGTCGACGACCTCCTGTGGCTCGAGGAGATCCACGGCGAGCCCGCTCTCGAGTGGGTGCGCGAGCAGAACGAGCGCAGCGAATCCCTGCTGCTGACCCCGCAGCTCGAGCGCCTCGAGGCCGCCGCGCTCGAGGTCATGGACTCCGATGACCGCATCCCCATGGTCTCCAAGCACGGCGAGCACTACTACGGATTCTGGCGCGATGCCGAGCACCCGCGCGGGCTGTTCCGCCGCACGACCTGGGAGTCATGGCTCAGCGACGACCCGCAGTGGGACGTGCTCCTGGACCTGGACGTGCTGGCCGAGGCCGAGGGCGTCCCCTGGGTCTGGGGCGGTGTGCGGCTGCTGCGCCCCCAGCACACCGAGGGCCAGTGGCGACGCATGCTGATCGCCCTGTCCCCGGACGGCGGCGACGCCCGCCGCTACCGCGAGTTCGATCTGCTCTCGCGCAGGTTCGTCCCCGCCGACGAGGGCGGCTTCGACCTTCCGGCGGCCAAGACCTCGGTCTCCTGGCTCGACGCGGACACGCTCTATGTGGGCACGGACACCGGTCCGGGCTCGACCACGACGTCGTCGTACCCGGCCCAGGTGCGCCGGCTGTCACGCGGGCAGGAGCTGGCCGAGGCGCCTGTCGTGTTCTCGGTGCCCGCCGATCACGTCCAGGCGTGGGTGGGCCGCGATCACACGGAGGGCTTCGAGCGCACCGTGGCCGTGGATGCGATCGACTTCTTCCGCTCGAGGACCTCTCTGCTGGATGAGGCTCGCGGCGGTGAGCCGGCGCTGATCGACGTCCCCGAGACCGTCGAGGCCGACCCGCACCGGCAGTGGCTGCTGCTGCGGCCGCAGGAGACCTGGGGCGACTACGCGCCCGGCACGCTGCTGGTGGCCGAGCTCGAGAGCTTCCTGGCCGGCGACCGCTCCCTGACGGTCGTCTTCGCCCCGGATGAGCACACGAGTCTGCAGGGCTGGTCGTGGACCGCCTCGCACCTGGTGCTGCAGCTGCTCTCGGACGTCTCCTCCGAGATCCGCGTGATCGAGCCCGGTACCTGGCGATCCGAGCCCATGCAGGGAACCGGCGAGCACCGCTCCACGGCGGTGTGGGCCGTTGACGACGAGGACCCCGTGGCCGGCGACGACGTCTGGGTCTCCACGAGCGGCTTCCTGATCCCCACGACGATCCTGCGCGGCACCCTGGAGCAGTCGCTGCCGCGTCCGCTCAAGCAGGCGCCGTCGTTCTTCGACGCCTCCGGGCTGAGCGTCGAGCAGCACTGGGCCGTCTCCGACGACGGAACCCGCATCCCGTACTACCAGGTGGGCCCCTCGGACCTGCCGCTGGACGGCCGCAATCCCACGCTGCTGTCCGGCTACGGCGGCTTCGAGGTCTCGCGCACCCCCGGCTACTCCGGGGTGATCGGGCGGTCGTGGCTCACCCGGAAGGTCGAGGCCTCAGGCGCGGGCGGGGCCGCACCCGGCCGCACGGGCGTCTACGTCATCGCGAACATCCGCGGCGGCGGCGAGTACGGACCCTCATGGCACCGGGCTGCCCTGCAGTCGCAGCGCCACCGCGCCTACGAGGACTTCGCCGCCGTGGCCCGCGACCTGCACGAGCGCGGCGTGAGCTCCCCGTCCACGCTGGCATGCGCCGGCGGCTCGAACGGCGGGCTGCTGGTGGGCAACATGCTCACCGCGTATCCGGAGCTCTTCGCGGGCATCTCGTGCGGCGTGCCGCTGCTGGACATGCGCCGCTACACGAGGCTGTCGGCGGGGACGTCGTGGATCGCGGAGTACGGCGATCCGGAGGACCCGGAGCAGTGGCAGTGGCTGCGCACGTTCTCCCCGTACCACCTGGTCGAATCGGGGCAGCAGTACCCGCCGGTGCTGTTCTGGAACGCCACGAGCGACGATCGCGTGGGACCCGTGCAGGCGCGCAAGATGGCCGAGCGGATGCTGCGGCAGGGCCACGAGCGGGTCTGGTTCCACGAGACGCTCGAGGGCGGGCACGCAGGTGCCGGCGACAACCGCCAGGCCGCACGCTCGCACGCGCTGTCCTACGACTTCATGTGGCGAGCGGTGACCGCCACCCTCTGACCCCCCCTCTCCCCACTCGGCGGGGGTGAGGGGGCACACGGGGAACCGGCCGGTCTGGGGCGAGGATCGGGTCCTCGACCGGCTCAGGACTCGTTGCGGTACCACTCAGGAAGCGGCTCGAGGCCCAGACGGGTCTGGTCTCCGGGCCGGGTGAGGGTCAGCAGCGCGCGCTGCACCACAGGCTCCTGCTCGAGCAGATCTTCGACGGCCTGGACCCGGGCGCGCAGCTCGGACTCCCGGACATCGCCGGTCACGTCCACGGAGGCCACGACGAACAGCCTGTCGGCACCGACCCACTCGGTGTGCAGCAAGCTCACGGACTCGATGTCGGGGTGCTCGAGGAGGATCGAGAGCAGGCGGTTGCGCCCGCGCGGGCTGCCGCCCTCGCCGGTGAGCAGCTGGACATTGCGCCGGATCAGCACGACCGCCACGACCCCCAGCAGCACGCCGACCAGGATGGAGCCCAGGGCATCCCACATCGCGTTGCCGGTGATTTGATGCATGACCATCCCGCCTGCTGCGATCAGCAGGCCGACGAGCGCGGCCGAGTCCTCGGCGAACACCGCACGCAGCATCGAGTCCGAGGTGGTGCGGATGTAGCGCAGTGGGCTGACGCGGCGGGCATGGGAGCCGGAACGGGCCTGGCGCAGCGCCTGCAGGAACGACGTCCCCTCGAGCACGAATGACACGACGAGCACCAGATAGGCCCAGCCGTAGCCGCCGTCCTCGCCCTCGCCGCCCAAGGACTGGATGCCGTGCCAGATCGAGACCCCGGAGCCCACGGCGAACAGGCCGATCGCAGCGAACATCGCCCAGACGTACCCGGCACGGCCGTAGCCCAGCGGGTGGGAGGCATCCGGGGCCCGACGCGAGCGCCGCTCGCCCACCAGCAGGAAGATCTCATTGCCCGTGTCGGCCCAGGAGTGGGCAGCCTCCGCGACCATCGAGGCCGATCCGCTCAGCGCGGCGACCGTGGACTTGGCCAGGGCCACCAGCAGGTTGGCCGCGAAAGCCAGGACGACGGTGAACGAGCTGCCGCCGCTGTCCTGCGATCCGGACTGCCCGTGGTGCTCGGACGAGGACGGATGATCAGTTGCTGTGCTCACGCCGAAGCTCCTTGTCGGAAGGCCAGATGAGGTCCGCGTCGACGAAAAAACGACCCCCGTGTCGCCACGGGGGTCGTCCTGCCGCCTCTGACGAGGCTGATTCAGCGGAGACGGGGGGATTTGAACCCCCGATCCAGGTTTCCCCGGATCCTTCATTAGCAGTGAAGTCCATTCGGCCGCTCTGGCACGTCTCCATGCTGTCGTGGCAGAGGGTGCACGGCGGCACTCTCCTGATCAAACAGCGAACGACACTCTAATGGCCCCTACGGGCAGGGTCAAAGCGCATGCTCTGACCCTGTCGACGTGCGGCCGCCGACCAGCGCGGAAGCCCTGCCCCCGATGAGGAACGGCGCCGGCTCAGCCGCGCGAGGCCAGCACGAACGGCAGGACGGGCCCGGAGCCGGCTCGGCGCAGCGCACGGGCGGCCACGGTCAGGGTCCATCGGCTGTCCACGAGATCGTCGATCAGCAGCACGGGTTGGCCCTGCAGCTGGTCGAGCCCCTGCTGGATCTGCGGAGTGACGATGAAGCGCTCCCACACAGCCGCCAGCCGATACGCCCCGTTGCCCCCTGAGCCCTGCCGCGGGTGCCCCTCCGCCAGCCCGAGCTGCCCGAGCAGCGGCATCCGCCCGGCCTGGGACAGACCTTGGGCGAGCGAGGAGACCAGCTGCGGCCGCGACAGCGACGGCATGGCCACGATGCCGGCCGGACGGCGCTGCCAGTCCCAGGCGGCCAGGACTTCGATCGCCGCCTTGCCCAGGGCGGGATCGACCTGCTGATCGACGGGGCAGCCTTCGGCGTCGTCGTGGAAGATCTCCCGCAGCCGGTTGCCCCAGCCCAGATCGGTCAGGCGCGCGACCGCACGGCCGTTCTCCGCCCGTTCCTCCTCCGGGATCCGGCCCTTGACCTGCACGCCGAGCCGGTCCATGCCGGTGGGCCACTGCGCCCGCGGCTCGATCAGCACCCCGGCCTTCTGCAGCGAGGACGTGGCCGCCTGCGAGGCCTCTCCGCTGACGTGATCCGAGTACCAGGGCCCCGCGCAGTTGTCGCACCGTCCGCAGGGCTCCGCGTGGGGGTCGTCGAGCTGCTCTATCAGCATCTGCATGCGGCACCTGGAGCTGTTCTGGTAGTCGAGCATGGCGTTCTGCTCGTCCACCCGGGCTCGGCGGATGCGGTCGTAGCGCTCGGAGTCGTAGTGCCAGGGCTGACCGGTGACCTGCCAGCCGCCCTGCACCTGCTCGACCGCCCCGTCCACGGCCAGGACCTTCAGCAGCAGGGTCAGCGGGGTGCGCTTGATGTCCACGCGCGCCTCCAGCGCCCCCGGCCCCAGCGGCCCGCCGTGCTGCTCGAGCGCGGTGAGCACAGCAGTGGCCTTGGCCTCGGTGGGCATGGAGGCCGTGGCGAAGTACTCCCAGATCTCCCGATCCTCGCTGCCGGGCAGCAGCAGGACATCCGCGCTGTCCGTGGCACGACCGGCACGACCGACCTGCTGGTAGTACGCGACCGGGGACGACGGCGCCCCCAGGTGGATCACGAAGCCCAGATCCGGCTTGTCGAAGCCCATGCCCAGCGCCGAGGTGGCCACGAGCGCCTTGACCCGGTTGTCCTTGAGCTCCTGCTCGAGCTGCTCGCGCTCCGAGGGGTCCGTTCGCCCGGTGTAGGAGCGGACGTCGTGCCCGGCGTCCCGCAGCGCCTGGGTGGTGTCCTCCGCCGCCCCGATGGTCAGGGCGTAGATGATCCCAGAGCCCTGCATCTGCCCCAGGTGCTCGATCAGCCAGGCCAGGCGCACGGTGTTCGACGGCATCCGCAGCACCCCCAGGCGCAGGGAATCGCGGGCCAGCGGGCCCCGCAGCGTCAGCACGGGCTCGCGCTGCGCGTCCACGATCCCCACGCCGAGCTGCTCCTCGACATCGTGCACGACGCGCTCATTGGCCGTGGCGGTGGTGGCCAGCACGGGCACGGTGCTGGGCAGCTGGGCGATCAGGTCGCGGATCCGGCGGTAGTCCGGGCGGAAGTCATGGCCCCAGTCCGAGATGCAGTGGGCCTCATCCACCACGAGCAGCCCCATGCGCCGCACGAGATCCGGCAGCTGCTCCTGCCGGAAGCGCGCGTTGTTGAGCCGCTCCGGTGACACGAGCAGGACGTCGATCTCATCCCGGCCCAGCTGCTCGAGGATCTGTCCCCACTCGGTGGCATTGGCGGAGCTGATGGAGGCGGCGCGCACGCCGGCCCGCTCGGCGGCGGCGACCTGGTCGCGCATGAGCGCCAGCAGCGGCGAGACGATCAGCGTGGGGCCTGCCCCGCGGGCGCGCAGCAGCAGGGACGCGATGAAGTAGACGGCCGACTTGCCCCAGCCCGTGCGCTGCACGACCAGAGCCCGACGGGAATCCGCCACCAGCGCGGAGATGGCCTGGAACTGGCCCGGGTGGAAGACGGCATCCGGGCGGCCGGTCAGCGCGCGCAGCAGCTCGAGGGTCTCCGACTCGAGTCCGGAGACGTCATCAGCTGGGCGGAGTTGCTGAGTCATGCCGGAAGTCTCCCGTGCGGCTCCGACAGCACAAGGAGCACAACGTCGCGCTGATGGGCAGGAGAAGGTCCGGGCATGAAAGCGGGCCGGGTCCGGCCCCCCGACCGAACCCGGCCCAGAGCCCGACCGCAGAGACCACTCGGGCTGCTGCAGCTGAGCTCAACCGGCGCGCCGCACCCCCCGATGCTGCGCGCCGACGGACCCGATGGCGGGTTCTCGCGGCGGAGCCGGAGATCCTGCACTGTCGGATCACTCCATATATGGTCCACTGCACGGGGCCATCCGTGAAATGGGCAGTGAAGCAACCTGACTTCTCATGAATCTTCAATTCATGACGACCAGCCTCTGACCTGGGGCCGGAACTCGGCGCATGATCAGCACCACTCGATTCAGGTGGGCGCAAGTGCGGACAGCTGCGGCCCAACACGTGCAAGCGCAGTCACCAGCCCAGTGCGTCCACGAGCCTCTGCTCGAGCATCGGCGCCGTGGTCCGTCCGAACATGGCCGTGACGTGGTCGAGGTCGCGATAGATCATCACGTTGCCGACCGTGGGACCGCAGTGCCCGTGGGGGCAGTAGAGATCGGTGAGGTCCACGAGCGGCACCTCGGGATTCTCGTCCGCCCACTGGTCCTCGATCGCCTGGCCGCCCAGCGCCTCGTCCACCGGGTCGCCGCACAGGTGGGAGTCCTCGCCGTAGAGATCGACGCACTCGAACATGTCGCGGCCCCAGCGCGGGTTGTCGCGCACGCTCACGACCGGGATGCCCGCTTCCTGGAAGCCGGCCACGCCCTCGCTCCACTGCGGCACCACGATCTCGCGCTGGTCCTGATCGGGCATCTGGGACCGGGTGCCCTGGGCGATCACGGCATCCGGGTCGAGCTCCAGGACAGCCGCCTCGGCTGCGCGGTTGAAGTCATTGCACTCGGGCGGCAGGGCGTCGTCGTGCCCGGTGTAGCGGCAGCCCGCGTAGACGAAGGTGACCAGGCGCCAGTCGCGGTTCTCGGCCGCGATCTTCAGGGGCTCGGAGAGCTGCTTGGCGTGCGAGTCGCCCAGCAGCACGACGGTGCGCTGCGCCTCTCGCCCATCCCCGGCAGCCGGGTCGTAGACGTAGCACTCGGCGGAGTCGTCGAAGCCCTCCGGCTTGGACTCGCAGACCTGACCGCCAGGATCGCCCCACTCGTCGTCGACCTCGGACCACAGGGGCACGGGCCTCAGGTCCGGGGCCTCGGGCGCCCCGTCTATGGCAGCGGCCGCACCCGGGTAGTTCTCCGGAGTGACCTCGTAGGAGGCCTGCAGCTCGGACTGCGAGATCGTCCACGCCTGCGCCGCGCTGACCGGCACCGTCACCGCCGCGACGATCGCAGCCAGACGCACGAGCTCCTTGCGTGTGGAGGCTCGGGCGCGGGCCCGCTGCGGGGAGCTGAGGCGGACGACGGCCCTCTCCGTGCCCAGGGTCAGCACGACCGATGCTGCGAAGATCAGGAGGCCGGCGCCCAGCGAGGCCGTCTGCGCGCCCGAGAGCAGCAGCCAGGTGATCATCAGCGGCCAGTGCCAGAGATAGATGCCGTAGGAGCGATCGCCCAGCCAGGTCAGAGCGGTCCAGGACAGGGGAACGTGGACTCCACGACGCCCGCCGCCGTCCCGCGAGATCAGCAGCGCGACAGCGCCGAGAGTGGGCATCAGCGCCGCCCAGCCGGGGAAGAGGCCGCTGCCGCCGACCACGAAGCCCGTCAGGACCACGGCCGCGAATCCGCCCCAGCCCAGCACCAGCGAGACCCGTCGCGAAAGCCGCGAGGTGAAGATCAGCGCGGCCAGCGAGCCCAGCGCGAACTCCCACAGCCGCAGCCCGGTGTGGAAGTACGCAGGGCCGGGCTCCATCGGGGTGACGATCACAGAGGCCGTCAGCGAGGCCGCCAGCACGAGGCCGAAAACCCCGATCGCGACCGGGCGGAAGCGACGACCCGTCGCCTTGGACAGCCCCAGCGCCACGGCGATCACCAGCGGCCACAGCACGAAGACCTGCCCCTGCACGGCCAGCGACCACATGTGCTGCACCGGGCTCGAGGCGACCCCGCCGCCGGCGTAGTAGTCGACGGAGGCCGCGGCCAGGACCCAGTTCAGCGAGTAGGTGGCCGCGCCGAAGAGCTGCGTCCAGAGGGAATCCCAGCGCGAGGCCGGGTAGAAGGCCAGGATCGCGACCAGCACCGCCAGCAGCGCGATCGCCACGGGGATCAGCAGCCGCACGAACGTGCGCGACCAGTAGCGCACCAGCGCCAGAGGCCTGCCCTCCTCGGCCTTGCGCGCGAAGGACATCGTCAGCAGATACGCCGAGACCACGAAGAAGACGTCGACGCCGCCGGAGACGCCGGAGCCCCACAAGTGGAAGGCCACCACGAGGACGACGGCGAGTCCGCGCAGCCCCTGGATCTCGGGGCGACGAGGCGATGAGGAGGCAGCAGGTCCGACCGAGGAGACCGGGGCGAGGACTGGCGCAGCGATGGGGATCCCCCAGGGCGTTGTCGAGTGCAGTATCGAGTTCGAGTTTACACAAGCGAATACATGCACGGAACAGCAGTTCAGTGTGGTGTTCGCGACACGGTACGCGACCGACCCCAGAGATGCTCGATCGGGAATGCCATGAGGTGCACAGTGCAGGGATGTCCCCCACCACACCTCCACCAGATTCCAGCTCCTCGACCGCTGAGGCCCAGGCGGACCGCGGATTCTTCGGCCATCCCCGACTGCTCGCGCCTCTGTTCTCGGTCGAGCTGTGGGAGCGCTTCTCCTTCTACGGCATGCAGGGCATCGTCCTGCTCTACATGTACTGGCAGGTCGCCGACGGCGGGCTGGGCATCGACTCGGCCGTGGCCACCGGAATCGTGGGCGCCTACGGCGGCACCGTCTACCTGTGCGCCATCCTGGGCG
Source organism: Kocuria sp. SL71 (assembly GCF_026672465.1). Taxonomy (NCBI): domain Bacteria; kingdom Bacillati; phylum Actinomycetota; class Actinomycetes; order Micrococcales; family Micrococcaceae; genus Kocuria; species Kocuria sp. SL71. The sequence goes on along the minus strand of NZ_JAPPRE010000001.1, from coordinate 2,809,304 downwards.
GCTGGGTGGCCGATCACCTGACCGGCTCCGAGCGGGCGATGTTCCTCAGCGGCATCCTCATCATGGCCGGGCACATCTCGCTGGCGCTGATCCCTGCCGTCTGGGGCCTCGGCATCGGCCTGGGGCTCATCGCGATCGGCTCGGGCGGGCTCAAGGCGAACATCACCAACCTGGTGGGCTCGCTCTACACGCGAGAGGACACCCGCCGCGACGGCGGGTTCTCGATCTTCTACATGTCCGTGAACATCGGCGGCCTGCTCGGGCCCCTGCTCACCGGCTGGGCCCAGCGGGAATGGGGCTTCCACCTCGCCTTCGGCCTGGCCGCCGCCGGCATGGCGCTGGGCCTGGGCATCTACGCCTGGAACCGCCGCAGCATGCCGTCGTCGGTCCACGTCGTGCCGGATCCGCTGCCGCGCTCGGCCTACCCCAAGTGGATCGCCATCGCGATCGCAGCCGTCGCGGTGGTCGTGATCGCCGTCGCCAGCGGGCTGCTCACGGCCGCCAATCTGGCCGGAACGATCGTGGCCGTGTGCGTGGTCGCGGCCGTCGCGCTGTTCGCGATCATGCTGACCAGCTCCAAGCTCACCGCGGACGAGCACTCCCGGGTGATCGCCTTCATCCCGCTGTTCATCGGCACGGCGGCGTTCTTCGCGCTGTTCCAGCAGCAGTTCACCGTCATCACGGTCTATGCCGACACGCGACTGGATCTCGACGTGTTCGGCTGGCAGGTCCCGATCCCCTGGGTCCAGTCCTTCAACCCGGCGTTCATCATCCTGCTGGCTCCGGTCTTCGCCTACCTGTGGACCACCTTGGGCAAGCGCCAGCCGGTGACCGCCACCAAGTTCGGCGTGGGGCTGATCCTCATGGGCTCGGCGTTCCTGATCTTCCTCACCCAGGTCTCGGTGGCGGCCGTGTCCGTGTGGTGGATCGCACTGATCATGCTGGTGGCCACCATGGGCGAGCTGATGGTCTCGCCGGTGGGGCTGTCGCTGTCGACCAAGCTCTCGCCGGAGGCCATGCCGGTGCTGATGATCTCCCTGTACTACCTGGCCGTCGCCCTAGGCACGGCGCTGTCCGGCTCGCTGGCCGGGTTCTACAGCGCCGATTCCGAAGCCGTGTACTTCGGCACCCTGGGCGCGATCACGATCGGCATCGGCGTGATCACCCTGGCGCTGTCCCGCACGATCACCCGGGGCATGCGCGGCATCCGCTGAGATTCCCGCAACGACGACGGCGGGGCCGGTGCATCGCGCACCGGCCCCGCCGTCGTCGTCCGAGGCGCTCAGCCCCCGATGTTGAACTGCCAGGAGATGCCGAAGCGATCGGTCACCGCGCCGTAGATCCCGCCCCAGACCTGCTTGCCCAGCGGGAAGGTCACGGTGCCGCCGTCGGCGAGGGCGTCGAAGATCGCGGTGAGGCGCTGCTCATCGGAGTCCTCGCCCATCAGCGCCAGGGTGACGTCGTTGCCCTTCACGAACTCGCCCGGGGCCATGCCCTCGACGAAGTCGGAGACGTAGAGGCGGATCAGGTCGTCGATCTCCAGGGCGCCGTGCATGATCTTGTCGGCGTGCTCGCTGTCGGCCAGGACGGCGCCGAAGTCGGCGAAGGTCGCGAGCTCGGGCGTGCCGCCCAGGACCTCGCCGTAGAACTCGAAGGCCTCGCGGGCGTTGCCGGGGAAGTTGAGGTAGGGGCGCAGGGCTGCGGTCATGGGAGTCCTCCTGGACGACGGGGCCGACGACAGCCGTCGCTCCGCTCGCCGGAAGGATGCCATGCCATCTGCCGACCCGGCGCTCGACGCGCGGCGCGCAGCTCAGCCCCAGGCAGGCCCCGGCAGCACGACCCGCCCCGTGGAGCGGCCGTCGACATCCAGGACCCGCCCGACCCGCTTGGGGATCTCGGTGATGACCACGGACTCCAGCACCTCGAGGCCCGGGATGCGGGCGGCGATCCGCTGCTCGACCGTCATGATGTCCGCCGGCGAGCGCAGCCACATCATGAAGCTGAAGTTCGCCGGCCCGGTGAGCGACGTGCACAGGCGCAGCGAGCTCATGCTCCGCAGCACGGCTGCTGCGTCCTCGTGCTCGGCGGCCGGCAGCCTGCAGAACCACTCGCACACCACGGGGAAGCCGACGGCGCGATGCGAGGTCTCGCAGCGGATCGTCAAGGCTCCGCTGTCCAGGACCTGGCGCAGCTGGCGTCGGACCGTGGGCGGATTCAGCCCCGTGGCCGCAGCGATCTGAGCGGCGCTGGCCCGGCCGTCGCGGGCGAGCTCGCGCAGGATCGCCGCGAAATGGGAGGGCGCGCGGCCCGTGTAGGGGCTGCGCCGCCCGGCGGCCTCGCGCAGCCGTCGCTGCTGGTGGGCATCGAGCACGCCCAGCCGCCACTCGGCGGCGATGTGGTGCAGCCGGGTGCAGAACGACGACTCGTAGCGCTGCAGCCCCGGCACCTGGTCGAGCTGCGGGTACACGTGCTCGGTGAGCCACATCAGCGACGGCGTGATCACGGTCAGCATCATGTCCCGACCGCGATGGCAGCGCTCGATGCTGAAGACATCGGGGATCTCCTTCAGCGCCTGGACGGCGGCCGGGCGCTGAGCCGGGTCGCACACGACGTCGTGGAAGGACAGGGTCATGCCGCCGGGGCGCCCCACCGGGTGCCCGCCGATCCAGGCGAGGCCCTCGCGCTCCAGCCGCCCCCAGCGCGAGGCCAGGGCGGCGGGGCTGCGCTCGAGCACCTCCCCCAGGGCTGCCCAGCTCAGCCGGGGTGCGATCTGCAGCGCTTCGATCAGCTGCTGATCGAACTCGTCCAGAATCTCCCCCCAGGTGATCACTCTGCCGATTCTGCACGATCCGATGATCAGTTTCGGCACATTCAGCGTCATGTAATACGAGTCACATCAAAATGATCCTGCTCCCGACGAGCACCGATCCCCGCTGTCCCCGGGGCAGCGCATCACCTCCGGAGGCCCTCATGCCCATGATCTCCCAGGACGACAGCTCCACCGACGTCCTCGCCCTCGCCAACTCCCCACTGCTGTGGCTGTGCGCCCTCGGCGTCTTCGTGGTGATCATCGTCCAGTCGGTGATCTACATGAAGGCCGCGCGCAAGGCCGCCGATGCCGCGGGCATCACCCAGGAGGAGCTGACCGTCTCCTTCCGCACCGGCGCCATCGGCGCGATCGGCCCGTCGCTGGCCGTGGCCATGGTGGCCGTCGCCCTGCTCGCCCTGTTCGGCACGCCCGCCACGCTCGTGCGCATCGGCCTGATCGGCTCAGTCTCCTTTGAGACCGGAGCGGCGAACATCGCCGCGACCTCGGCCGGAGCCCACCTGGGCGGTGCGGACTACACGCAGCAGGTCTACGCGATCGTCTTCTTCGCCATGTCCATGGGCGGTGCCATGTGGATGCTCGCCACGCTGATCTTCACCCCGCTGCTCAAGCGCGGCGAGGCCCGCCTGACCAAGGTCAATCCCGCCATCATGACCGTGATCCCGGCCGCTGCCCTGCTGGCCGCCTTCATCTCGCTCGGCATGGCCGAGGTCCCCAAGTCCTCGGTGCACATCATCGCGCTGCTGTCCTCCGCCGCCGCCATGGGCCTGATGCTCGCCCTGTCCTCGGCGCTGAAGAAGACCTGGATCCGCGAGTGGGGCCTGGGCATCGCGATCATCGTGGGCCTCGTGGCCGCCTACCTGGCGGTCTCCGCCGGCATGGGTCCGCCGCCCGCGGCCTGAGACCCCCACGCTCTCTCCACCATCTGACCTTCCGGAGCGCTCGGCGATCTGCCCGACGCCCCTCCGGACCTGCACGAGAGGAGACCACCATGTCGGTCTCAGCACAGAGCACCCTGACCCCTGAGCAGTCCGCCGCCGGCATGGCGGAGTTCGATCGCACCACGTCCCGCTGGGGCCGGATCACCATGATCTGCGGCCTGATCCTGTCCCTGGCCGGCCCGTTCTACCTGGTCTTCTTCGCCGACCTCGGCGTGACCGTCACGCAGCTGTCCACCGCCTTCCTGGCCGTGGCCGCCACGTTCTTCATCATCTGGATCATCGAGCCGCTGACCTACTTCCCGATCCTGGGCTCGGCCTCCATGTACCAGGCGTTCATGATCGGCAACATCTCCAACAAGCTTCTGCCGGCCGCGCTCATGGCGCAGTCGCGCATCGGCGCCAAGCCGGGAACCCACCGCGGCAGCCTGTCGGCCCTCATGGCGATCTGCGGCGCCGCCGCCGTGCACCTGGCCTCGCTGCTGGTGTTCGTGGGCATCCTGGGCACGTGGCTGATCAGCATCATCCCGGTCGAGGTCATCGGCGTGATCCGCCTCTACGTCTTTCCGGCCGTGATCGGGGCGGTCATCGTCCAGTCCATCTACTCCATGCGCCAGCTGCGCCCCACCCTCATCGCCTTCGCGGTCGTGCTCGTGGTGCAGTTCGTCGTCATCCCGCTCGTCCCGGCGCTGGCCCTGGCCGGCACCGCGATCTCCGTGATCGCCACGATCATCATCGGATGGTTCCTGCGCGTGCGCCCGGGCTCCGCGATCATCGTGGACGACGAGCAGTCCTGAGACCTTCCGCACAGCACCGAGAGGACATGACATGACCAGCACCTGGACCCTGAGCGACGACCAGCGCACCGAGATGCACGATCTCTACCGCCACCTGCACGCCCATCCCGAGCTGTCCATGCAGGAGCACCGCACGGCGGAGCTGATCGAGGCGGCCCTGTCCGAGCTCGAGATCGAGAGCTTCCGCTGCGGCGGGACCGGCGTGGTCGGCATCCTGCGCAATGGCGACGGCCCCGTGATCGGCTTCCGCGCCGACACCGACGGCCTGCCCATCCAGGAGGACACCGGCGCCGAGTACGCCTCCACGGACACCGGAGCCCTCGAGGACGGCACCGAGGTCCCGGTGATGCACGGCTGCGGCCACGACACCCACATCACCGCGCTGCTGACCGCGGCGCGGGCGCTCGTGCGCATGCGCGAGCAGTGGAGCGGGACCGTCGTGCTGATCTTCCAGCCCGGGGAGGAGACCGCCGACGGGTCGCGGGCCATGGTCGACGACGGCCTGTGGGACCGCGCCCCCAAGCCCGAGGTGATCTACGGCCAGCACGTGATGCCGGGGATCTCGGGCACGGTGCGCCTGACGGCCGGGCCCGTGATGAGCTACGCCGATTCCTGGCGGGTGACGCTGCACGGACGCCAGTCCCACGGCTCGCAGCCGGAGAACTCGGTGGATCCGATCGTGCTGGGCGCGCACATCGTGACCCGCCTGCAGACGGTGGTCTCGCGCGAGATCTCCGCCCTGCAGTCGGCCGTCGTCACGGTGGGCACCTTCCACGCCGGGCTGAAGGAGAACATCATCCCGGCCACGGCGGAGTTCACGCTGAACATCCGCTCCCTCGACGAAAAGGTCCGCGAGCCCGTGCTGGCCGCGGTGCGTCGGATCATCTCGGCGGAGGCCGCGGTCTCCGGGGCGCCCGAGCCGGAGATCGAGGAGCTCTACCGCTTCCCGCGCAACCTCAACGACGTCGACGAGACCGAGGCGCTGCGCGAGCACATGGTGGAGGCCCTGGGCGAGGACAAGGTGATCACCGGCAAGCCGTTCATGGGCTCCGAGGACTTCGGCACGCTCGCCGAGTCGATCGGGGTGCCGTCGGTGTTCTGGTTCTTCGGCGGCTTCACCGAGGAGCAGATGGCCGCCGTCGACGTCCCGGTCAACCACTCGCCGCAGTTCCTGCCGGTTATGGAGCCCACGCTGAGCACCGGGTACGCCGCGGCGATGACGGCGATCCTCTCGAAGCTCTCCACGAGCTCCTGACCCCAGCCCCCACCGAGTGGATTCCCAGTTGCGCTGTTCGCCCTGTCCGCGCAATTGACTATCCACTCGGCGGGGTTGTTCGGGGGCGCGGGGACATCAGCTGCATCACCACGACGACCCCCACGGGCATCAGCAGCAGGCCCGCCAAACCGCTGAAGCCGACCCCGCTGAGGATCACCCCAGCGCTCGCCCCGCCCAGGGCGCCCATCAGATTCATGACCATGTCCGAGGTGCCCTGGATCCGCGAGCGCGTCTCGGGCGTCCCGGCACGGCTGATCTGCACGGAGCCTGCCACCGTGGAGGCCGACCAGCCGAGGCCCAGCAGGATCAGGCTGGCGATCACCGCGCCTGAGGACTCCGAGCCGAGCAGCGACAGGATCATCGCACCCACCAGCAGGGCCTGGCCCAGCAGCACCGTGGCGCGTGCTCCGATTCGGTCCGCCAGGATCCCGAAGACCGGCGAGAAGGCGTACATCCCGGCGATGTGCAGGCTGAAGGTCAGGCCGATGAGGCTCAGGGCCGACCCGTGATCCCGCAGGTGGACGGGCGTCATGGACATCAGCGAGACCATGACCGCGTGGCTCAGCGCCACCGTGAAGATGGCCTTCCAGGGCCTGCCCGGGGCCGCCGCAGCTCGGCTCTCGCGCGGCGACTGAGGGCCCGATCCGGCGAGGTCCCGTGCCGCGAGCAGTGGATCGGGGCGCAGCCCCACTAGGTACACGATTGTCGCCAGCAGCTGCGCCGTCGCCGTGAACGCGAACGCTCCGGTCAGCGGCGGCATCCCCACGGCCTCGCCCACGACCTCACCGGGGCTGAGCAGGTTGGGTCCGGTGACGGCCCCGATCGTGGTCGACCAGACCACCAGAGAGAGATCCCGTCCCCGGCTGCGCGGATCGGCCAGGTCCGTGGCGGCGAAGCGCGACTGGAGGTTCACCGCCTGGGCCGCACCCAGCATCAGGATGCCCACCAGCAGGAGCAGCACCGAGCCCAGGGCGGCTGCCGTCACCGCGACGACCGCTCCCGAGGCGGCCGTGACGACTCCCCCGCTCAGGGAGATCCGGCGCCCGCGGGCCTGAGCGAGGCCTGCCAGGGGAAGTGCGAACAGGGCCGCGCCCAGGGTGCTCATGGTGGCCGCCATCCCCGACCACGCCGACGATCCGGCGAGATCGGTGATCAGCAGCGCCCCCAGGCTCAGCGTGGCGCCGGTGCCGAGCCCGGCGAGGACCTGCCCCAGCACGAGCACCAGCAGGATGCGGCGCTGAGCCCTCGACTCGGCTGTCTGCCCGGCGGCCGGATCCTGTGCTGCTGCCATCGCGAGTCCTCCTGACCGTCTTCGGCTGCGGGGTCCGCCGGCCGTCTCCATCCGCTGCATCGCCCGGTAACAGTCCGCGGTGCCGCAGGGCACCATCGTGCCCCGATCCCCCGCTCAGCAGGGCTCTGCGAGCAAATTCGACGGCCGCCGTCGAGCAGATCCTCCACCCCATCGGAACGGACGATCCCAGGTGCCGACGAAGGCCATGACGCACGGGATCGTGCCGCTCCAGCATCAGGAGGTGGACAGGGTGCGCATCGACAGGAAGGCACGGGCTGCCGCGCTCGGACGCCGCCCCGACCAGATGGCGCTCAGCGGACGGGGGATCGCGAGGCCCTCGACCAGCACCCGCACCAGCCGGCCCGCTCGCAGGTCCTCCGCCACGGCGATCGAGCTGAGGGCGCCCGGAGCCGTGCCGGCCATCGTCGCGCCGCGCACGCCCAGGGTCGTCGGCGAGACCACGGCAGGTTCGGCCGTGAGCGGATGACCCGCCCGCAGCAGCGCCTCCTCGAGCGCCCTGCGCGTTCCGCTTCCCGGTTCACGGAGCACGAGCGGTGTGCGGGCGAGCTCGTCAGCGCCCACGGCGGGCCGACGTGCCCACGGATGCGCGGCGTCGACCACGACCTCCACCGTGTCCGAGCCGATCTGCTCGCGACCCAGATCCTGCGGCAGATCGGGCGTCTCGATGAACCCGAGGTCCGCGGCTCCCTCGCGCACGGACTCGACGACGGCGCTGCTGTTGGCCGCGCGCAGCTGCACGAGAGGGCCCTCCTGGCCTCGCTGCGCGCGCCAGCGGGCCACCCACGGAGGAAGCAGATGCTCGGCGATGGTCAGGCTGGCCGCGATGCGCAGGGTGTCCGCTCGAGATTCGCGCAGGGACCGAGTGGCCGCCGCGAACTCGTCGGCTGCCGCCAGCAGAGGGGCGGCCCACCCCACCAGCAGCTCGCCCGACGGGGTGAGATGGGATCCCCTGGGCGAGCGCACCAGCAGTGCGAGGCCCAGCCGCCTCTCCAGGGCGCGGATCCGCAGGGACAGCGCCTGCTGGCTGACGTCCTGCTGCGCGGCTGCGGCCGAGATGCTTCCGTGCTGCGCGGCCAGCGTGAGGGCGCGCAGGGATTCCAGATCGGGCTCCTCCGCCATGCACCCTCCTCGGCTCGAGGCACAACGATAGCTTGTGACCCGGCCAGCAGATGCCTCTACTGCCGATCACCCGGGGTCGCGACGATGGAGGAATGACACCGCACCAGACCACCGCAGCACCGGCGTCCACCGGCGCCGTGCACTCGCTGGCACCCGGCACCCTGCTGTGCCTTGCCGCCGCCGGGCTGTCGCTCGGACTCGCAGCACTGATGCCGGGGCTTCCCGCTCTGCTGTGCGCCATCGTGCTGGGGATGAGCGCAGCCAACCTGGGTCTGCTCCCCGCTTCGGCCGCCACGGGCATCGCCTTCAGCTCTCACCACCTGCTGCGCGCGGGCATCGTGCTGCTGGGCCTGCAGCTGGTCCTGGGCGACATCCTGGCTCTGGGGGCGCCGCTGCTGGTCGTCGTGCTCGCCGTCGTCGTGGGCGGGATCGCCGGAACGCTGGCCCTGGGGCGTGTGCTCGGCGTGCCGGGGCATCTGAGCCTGCTGGTGGCCTGCGGCTTCTCGATCTGCGGCGCCGCCGCGGTGGCCGGGGCCGCTGGGGCGACCGATCCCGACGGCGAGCGCGAGCAGGACACCGTCACCGCGATCGCCCTGGTGGTGCTGTTCGGAACGCTCATGATCGGCATCGTGCCCGTGCTCAGCTCCGCCCTGGGGCTGGAGCCGGAGACGACCGGGCAGTGGGCTGGTGCCTCGATCCACGAGATCGCGCAGGTGGTGGCCGTCGGAGGGATCGTCGGCGGCGGGGCCCTGAGCGCGGCCGTCGTGGTCAAGCTCGCCCGCGTGCTCCTGCTCGCCCCGGTCATCGCGATCCTGAGCCTGCAGCGCCGCCGAGCCCTGAAGGCCGAGGATGCCGACGTATCGCCCGGGGCGCTGCCGCCCGTCGTGCCCTTGTTCGTCATCGGCTTCCTGGCCATGGTGCTTCTGCGCTCGCTGCTGTCCCTCCCGGAGTCCGTGCTGGCCGGCGCCCAGCTGCTGCAGACCCTTCTGCTGGCCGCGGCGATGTTCGGCCTGGGCTGCGGGGTCCGCTTCCGAGCGCTGGCCGCCGTGGGCGTCCGTCCGTTCGCACTGGCGGCTCTGTCCACCTTGCTGGTCGCCGGCATCGCCGCAGCGGGGATCGCCCTCGCCACCCCCTGACCCCACCCCGCCGAGTGGATACCCAGTTGCGCTCAGAGGCGGAACAGCGCAAGCAGCTATCCACTCGGCGGGGCGAGGGAGGCGGGATCGCTCCCTACCATACGTATGGTAGGTTTAAAGCATGACGACGAAGCCCCAGATCCTCGACGCCGCTCTCGACGTCCTGCGCGATGGCCGCTCCCTGACGATCGACGCCGTCGCACAGGAGGCGAAGCTGACCAAGCCCGGCGTCGTGCACCACTTCCCCACCAAGGAGGCGCTGGCCTTCGCGGTGCTGGAGCACCTGCTCGCCCGCTGGGAGGCCGAGCTGTCGGAGCGGGCCGGCGCTGGCGCGAGTCCCGAGCAGCGGCTGCGCGCCTACGCGGAGCTCACGCTGCTCGGCGAGATGGACACCGCCGATCTCGCGCTGTTCGCCGATCCCCGGCTGCGCGAGAAGCTCTGCGTGCGCTGGGGCGAGCGGATGGATGCCTGGTTCGGCTCGCTGAGCCACCCGCGCGCGGCCGCTGTGCGCTACCTCGCCGACGGCGCCTGGATCGACCGCTGCCTGGGGATCCTCCCCCAGGATCACGACCAGCGTGCGGCCGTGCTCGACGTCGCCCTGTCCCTGCTCGGGAAGGAGGCCGACTCATGAGGAAATGGCTCTTCCTGACCCTGGCGATCCTGGTGGAGGTGACCGCCACGCTGTCCCTGAAGGCGGCGCTCGAGGCGCCCGCGCTCTACGCCGTGGTGGTGATCGGTTACGCGAGCGCCTTCCTGTGCCTGTTCCAAGCCCTGCGCGAGGGCATGAGCCTCGGCGTGGGCTACGGCATCTGGGCCGCCTGCGGCGTGGCCCTGACAGCGGTCCTGTCCGCCGCGATCTTCGACGAGCCCCTCACCCTGCCCATGGGCATCGGCATCGCCGCCGTGATGGGCGGCGTGCTGCTGGTCGAGCTCGGCTCCCAGGAGGCGCACGAGACCTCGTCGACGGTCCCGCTGGACCTCCTGTCCCCTGACGATCAGCAGAAGGAGGCGACGGCCCCGTGACCATGCTCGCGCTCGCATCCCTTGTCCTGGCGATCCTCTTCGAGGTCAGCGCCACGCTCTGCCTGCGCATGGCCGCCGGCGGCTCCCGACTGTGGTGGCTGGCGATCGGCCTCGGCTACGTCCTGGCCTTCTCCATGCTCTCGCTGACCCTCGCCGAGGGCACGCCGCTGGGCGTGGCCTACGGCGTGTGGGCCGCAGCCGGCGTGGCCCTCACCGCGATCCTCAGCCGCGTCCTGTTCAAGGAGCCGCTCACCCGGGTCATGAGCCTGGGGATCGCCCTGATCATCGGCGGCGTGCTGCTCATCGAACTCGGCGCCGCGCACTGACCTCTCTCCCGCCGAGTGGATACCCAGTTGCGCTATTGCGCCCGACAGCGCAACTGGGTATCCACTCGGCGGGGAGAGGGATGGGGATCAGCTCCAGCCGGTGACCTGGGCGAAGATCAGGAAGCCGATCGAGATCAGCACCCAGACCCCCAGCAGCGGGGCATAGAAGCGCACCCACCGGTTCCACGGGATGCGCCCGACCACCAGCGCCGCCATGAAGTACCCGGAGGTCGGGTACAGCACGTTCGTCATGCCGTCGCCGGTCTGATACGCCAGCACCGCCGACTGGCGCGAGACGCCCAGGATGTCCGACAGCGGCGCCAGCACGGGCAGAGTCACGAGCGCCTGCCCGGAGCCGGACGGGACGATCAGGTTGAACACCGCCTGCATCAGGAACATCCCGACGACGAACAGCACGGGCGGCAGAAAGCCCACCGACTCCCCCAGCCCGAAGACGATCGTGTCCAGGATGTGCCCGTCCTCGAGGACGATGGCCACGCCGCGGGCCACACCGACGATGAGCGCGCCGGCGAGAACATCGCGCATGCCCTGATCGAACCCCTCGGCCATCTCGCGGGTCTTCAGCCCCGCGACCAGCCCGACGACGATCGCGGTGAGGATGAACATGCCCGCGAACTCGGGGAAGAACCAGCCCTGGGTGATGATCCCCCACACCAGCAGCCCGGCCAGCGCGAGCAGGGCGACGGCCGCCGCGCGCTGGCGCCCGGTGAAGCGCGGGGTGGACTCCAGGTCCAGGCGATCGCGGTCGCGGATGGTGGTGTCCGCATGACCGTGCAGCACCGAGCGCGTGGGGTCGGCGGCCACGCGGCGGGCGTACCACATCACGTAGGCGATGCCCGTGGCCAGATAGAAGACGTAGAGCACGATGCGCAGCCCGATGCCCGAGAAGGGCTCCAGCCCGGCGATCTGCTGGCCCAGCCCGGTGTTGATCGGGTTGAGGAAGCCTGCGGCGAAGCCCGCGCCCGTTCCCAGCAGCGCGATGCCGGCGGCCACCACTCGGTCGTAGCCCAGGCTGAGGATCAGCGGCATGATCGCCGGGATGTAGACCAGCGAGAGCTCGGGCACGCCGATGAAGCTGGCGATCAGTGAGAAGACCGTCATCAGCACCGGGATCACCACGATCCCGCGCCCGGAGAAGATCCGCGCCACGGCGGCCAGGGCGACGTCGATCAGTCCCGTGCGGCGGATGACCTCGAACATGCCGCCGATCGTGAAGACGAAGAACACGATGGCCCCGGCATCCACCAGACCCCGCGGGATGGCGGTGAGCAGCTGCAGCGCGGTGACCGGCGACTGCTCGATGAACGAGAAGCTGTCCGGGTCCACGACCTCCTGGCCGCCCGGTCCCGCCATCCGCTCGTACTGCCCTGCCGGGACGATCCAGCTGGCGACGGCGGCCAGCAGAGCGAAGACGATCAGGATGACGTAGACGTGCGGGAAGCGATCCCGCGGGGCGGTGGGATCGACCACAGGGGGCGTCGGCTCGGCGGAGGACGCGTCGCGCGAGACGGGTGGCTCTTCGGAGGATGCGGACGTGGACATGGGGGCTCCCTCGCGGGTCGGGCAGGTTCGTCGCACGCCAGCTGGCAGCGGAGGCGCGCCTGCTTTCGAACCTATGCACCCCGTCGCGGGCACCCCAAGAACGAAGACTCGGTCCGTAACCGGCCTCGCCGACGTGTCACCAACCCGCCGCCCCGGACTCCCGGCGACGAGCCTCCAGTCCCTGGGCGGCCTTCCGAACACGACGAGAAGCACCCCGAACCGAAGAGGGTTCGGGGTGCTTCAGATGCGCTGAGACATCACAGAGTGGAAGCAATGGAGCGTTGTGGGAACAGGCGACCTCGGGTCGAGAGGCTGGTTTCCGCGTGGAATCAAGGGGTTTGCGCGGATGCAGAGTCCGACGGCGAGGCCGACGACCCGTTGATCGGCGCGTCGGCGGAACCAAAGAAACGACCTCGAACACGCCTGACCGACGAGGAAGTGGACGCTATGCGAACAGCCCGCGCACAGGGCATCAGCGTGAACGCCGTGGCTCGTCAGTTCGGGGTGCACCGGGGCACGGTGTGGGCGAAGACGCGGTGATGAACCCGACGGCGACGCGGGAGTTGAACTGACCTCGACCCCCTCGCGCCTCGAATCTCGGCGGGGCGTTCTGCCGCATAAAATCAACGATCTACGGCGTCTAGATTGTGGATAACTTCACCGTAGTACCCCGACATACACGTTGCTTAGCACTTTCGTTAGCACTTTTCAGCACTGCCGGGGCTCCGTGATTCACCGTTCCGAGGCGGCCGTGGGCGGCCCGTAGCGTCGGTATCGGGCGGGAGTGACGCCGACGTGTCGTTGGAAAATTTCCGCGGCGTGGCCTCGGCTGTTCCACCCGACGCGACCTATCGCCACGGTCACGGGTACTTCGGTCTCGCGCAGCAGCCGGGCCAGCTCTGCGACGCGAAGCATCGTGAGGTATCTGTGCGGGGTGCTGCCGTAGGCGTCCTCGAAGACGCGCACCAATTGCTTATCCGATAGGTGCACGTGCTCACAGAGCAGGGCCAGGTTCCACCGCTTCGCTATGTTTCCGCGCAGCAGCGCTTCGACCGAGAGGGCTTCTCTGCGGGCGGGCCGAAACTCTCGCCATCGTGCGGGGCTCTCGACTGATCGCCGTCGCTGATGGACGGGAACGGGCAACGCATCCGGAGCCGCGCGTACGTGCGGAGCGAGCGTGCCCAACAGCATCGAGAGGCGTGCTTGCAGCCAGAAGTACGAGGCCGGGTACTCGCGTCTTTCGTAGAGGGTCGTCATCTCATCGAGCACGAGGATCAGGCGATTGGCGTCCTCACCGTTCACATGGAGCACATGAGCGGCATCCGGAAACAAGGCCCCAGCGTACTGTCTCACGACGTAGCGATCCGCGAACACGTCGGGATGCTGCCAGTAGAGCTGATCGAGCAGGTAGTCCACGTCGACCAAGAGCGTCGTCAGGGTGGCGGTGCCCTCGGGCTCGTAGGTGAAGACAGTACGCGGGGCGATCAGCACGGCGTGACCAAAAGCGATCGGGTGTTGACGCTCCCCGACGGTGAGAACCACCGAGCCATCGCGGACGACGAGGAACGCCACGCAGTCGAAGACGCGCGGGCCGACCTGCTTCCGCAGACTGCCTCGTATCCACCGCGAACGGCTGGAAGAGCGCCGACGCTTTCAGCACTGCCAGTGAAGCCTTGTGTTAGCCGCAGCGTTCCGCTGCCCGCTTCTCGGTGCGGATGAAGACTGGTCATACGACCACGGGTTCACCTCGAAATGAGAGTGCCAGAGGCTCCAACGGTAGTCGCCTGCGCCTTGCTCCATAACTCAGCTCCGTGCGGGGTCGCTCAGGGCGGTGTCGATGGCCTGGAGAGTGCGCACAGTGGTCAGGACATCTTCGGCAGGCAGGTCGAGCGAGCCGAGCAGATCGCGGTACATGCCCCGCACGATCCCCACCGACCGTGCCGCTTCCTCGGTCAGATGCAGGCGTGCCGCGCGGCGGTCCGCCGGGTCGGGGCGGCGCTCGATCTGCCCTTTGGCGATGAGTCCGCGCAGCGCCGTGCTCGCGTTGCTCGATGTCAGCGACAGGCCCGAGGCCAGTCCCGAGGGGGCCACGCCGGGGTTGGCGTCGATGTGCAGCAGCACCAGGCACTCCAACGGTGACAGCGGCGCGACCGCGGGGTCCTGCAACGGGTAGGCGCGCAGCTTCCGCTCGACATGCAGCACCGCGTCCGCGAGCCGCACCAACGGGTCCGCACCGGTTGGTGCCGGCCCGCTCACCGGCTTCTCGTCTGGTCGCATATGCTTATGCTATCATAGCGTTGTTTTCATAACTATAGTTTTAGAAGGAGCCGGGCGGGGATGACCGACACGGGAACAGGGCGGCGGGCAAGGCGATCGGTGCGGGACTGTTGTCGACGCTGGCGCTGCTGATGGGGCTCGCCTCGTTCGGGATCGACCTGTACCTGCCGGCGTTCCCGGTGATGACGACGGAGCTGTCGACCACGGCGACCGGGGTGCAGCTGTCGCTCACGGCGTTCCTGATCGGCGCTGGGGCCGAGCAGCTGGTGTTCGGGCCGTGGTCGGATCGCGCCGGCCGGGTGGTGCCGCTGGTGTTCGGGGCGGTGCTGTTCGTCGCCGCGAGCGTGACCGCCACGCTCGCAGGCAGTATCGAGCTGCTCGTGGCCGCCCGGCTGGTCCAGGGCCTGGGCGGGGCGGCGGGGATGGTGATCGGCCGGGCGATCATCCTTGACCGTGCTCGCGGCACGGAGGCGGCACGGGCGTTGAGTATCATGATGCTCATCGGCGGGATCGCCCCGATCGTCGCCCCGGTCGCCGGCGGTGCCCTGGTCGGCCCGGTCGGATGGCGGGGCCTGCTCGGGATCGTCACCGGCCTGGGCGTGATCGCCCTGGCATGCGTGCTCGTGTTCGTGCGGGAATCGCTGCCCCGCGAGATCCGCAGAGCCCGTGCGGGCACGGCGCAGCGCGGTGGCTGGCGGGGCCTGGTCTCGCGGGCCTATCTGGGGAACACGGCCGCGTATGCGTTCGGGATGGCGATCATGATGGCCTACATCTCCGCCTCACCGTTCGTCTACCAGGACATGATCGGCCTGAGCGCGGCCGCCTATGGGATCGCGTTCGCGATCAACGCCGTCGGCCTGATGATCGCCACCACTGTCGCGGCCCGTCTTGCCGGTCCCGTCTCGCTGCGCGGGTTGACCCTCACCGGCCTGACGATCAGCCTGGCCGCGGTCGTCGCGATCGTGATCCTCACCCTCACCGACGCACCCGCCGGGTGGCTGATGGTGCCCCTGTTCGTCGCGATCGCCCCGCTCGGGCTGGTGTTCGGCAACGCGACCGCCCTGGCCATGTCCGCCGTGCCCCCGGCCGCGACCGGCGCAGGGTCGGCGCTGCTCGGGGCGGTGCAGTTCGCCCTCGCCGGCCTCGTCGCCGCCCTGGTCGGCATCGCCGGCGAGCACACCGCCATCCCCCTCGGGGTGACCATGCTCGCCGCCGCGATCATCGCGCTCCTCGGCCTGCTCCTGGCCACACCCCGACCACGGCGGGAACCCGCCGCCTGACCCCCGGCGGCCCTCTATCCATCTCGTTCGATCCATAAGGAGAAGAAACCATGACTCGCATCCATGTCCTCGGCGGCACCGGGTACGCCGGCAGCCGTATCGTCCGCGAGGCCGCCAAGCGTGGCCACCAGGTCGTCTCGTACAGCCGTTCCATCCCCGACAAGCAGACCCCGGGCGTCGAGTACCGGGCCGGTGACGTGCAAGACCCCGCGTTCCTGGCCTCAGCATTCGAGCACACGGACGTCGTGATCTCGGCACTGTCCACCCACGGCGGGCTCGCCGGCAAAGGCCGCCTCCGCGCCCTGCTGTCCACGGCGGCCGGGCTCGCCGCGGAACGAGGCGTGCGCTTCGGGGTAATGGGCGGGGCCGGCTCGCTCCTGATCGCACCAGGCGGGCCCCGCCTGGTCGACACCCCCGGCTTCCCCGAGGTCGCCAAGCCCGAATCCCTCGAACTCGCCGGAGCCCTCGACGACCTCCGCGCGAACACCGACGACCGCCTCGACTGGTTCCTCATCAGCCCCGCCGAGAACTTCGGCAAGCACGCCCCCGGCACCGCCCGCGGCCACTACCGCATCGGTGATGACATCCTCCTGCGCGACGAGAACGGCGTCTCGGAAATCTCCGGCGACGACATCGCCCTCGCCATCACCGACGAGATCGAGAAGCCCGCCCACCACCGCACACGCTTCTCCGTCGCCTACTGACCACCGAAGAGCGGACGCTCTCCACCGACCCCAGGCCGCAGGCCGCGTCGGTGAACGAGGCGAACCGAGAACCGAGTTCACCGTACCTGATGCGCCGATAGAAATAAGGCGGTACTGCCTCGAAACAGGAACACTGCCTTCCCTGCGGTCTCCAATCCTCCTCCTGCTCGCCGCGCCGAGCACGTGACTCAGGACTGATATGTGCCCTCCACTTAGCCCCAAGCATCTTCAGCCACTTACTACTCCGCCTGCCTCTTCTCTTCTGAATGGACGTATCGCTACCTGGCGGTAGGTCATCCGCCCCACTCCTGGTCTTGTGCTTGCCGACCCGAGGAACTGCCGTGAGCAGCCTGCCTGCCTACCTACCGTGGTCTATAGGCCGCGTGTCGGCCCTTCGCGGTGCGGCCCGCTGCGGTGGGGGTCGTGCGCGAATGGGTCGGGAAGCCGCTGTGCCCGCTCTGCGGCTCGCTGCCGCGCTTGCTCCTGCTCGGCGCGCTTGGCTTCATGCGTTCGGCGGCTTCGTTCACGGGCAGGCTACGGAGTTCGTCGGCTTCGGCCCGAGTCATGGCGGCCCGGTTTCTGGTGTCGCGAGCCTTACGGTGGGCCCTGTGGGGATCGAACCCACGACCCATGGATTACTGGGTCCGGACGCCACTGGTAGACCGCGCAGTCATCCTCACCTGGTTGTGGCTTGGCGCCGTTGGCATCTCCCCCACGGTTGAGGTTCGCCCCCAGCTTGCTGCGGCAAGCCTCAGCCTGCTGGAAGGCGAACAAAGGTCTGAGCAGGCCGGTCTCAATCCAGAGAGGCCAGCAGATCCGCGCAGGCGATCTCGCAGCGCCGGCACGCCTCCGCGCAGACCCGGCAATGCTCATGCATATCCACGTGCTTTTCGCACTCTTCGGCGCAGGACCGGCACGCCGTCCGGCACGTTTCGAGCGCGGCGCGGTTGACGTCGATGTTGTTGCCGGTCTGGCGGGAGAGCACCCTCCCGGTGGTCTCGCAGAGGTCGGCGCAGTCCAGGTTCAGACGGATGCACTGGGTCAGCTCCGCGACCATGTCCTCGGCCAGGCAGGCGTCGGCGCAGGCGGTGCAGGTCTGCGCGCACTCGAAGCAGGCCTCGATGCATTCGGCCAGTTTCTGGGTGTCGATGCCGCCGAGATCCTTCGGGTACGTCTCCAGCATCGAGCTCACGTGATGAGTCATGGTCTCGCTCTTTCTGTCGATCCGAACGGAGCGGGCTGGCAGGCACCAACCCGCTCCGTTGACCATAGACAGCGACCGGCAGGAGGCGGAAGGGCGAAGCCATGAAGAGTTCGTGAAGACGCGCGGGCCGGGACACCGCCCCTTTCACGCTTACTCGGCGGGCTGGAGCTCGCTTTCGACGAACCACTTGTGGTTGGCCATCTCCATGCCATCGATCGTGGTGTCGACCATGTACACGGTCTCCTCGGTCGAGCTCTCGATCGTCGCCTCGGCGCCCTCCATGCCGGGCATGTGATCGGCCTCCAGCACGACCTCGGTACCCGCCGGAAGAGGCGCCTCACCCGGATCTTCCAGCTCCTCGTGCACGACCCACTTGTGGTCGACGACGGGCTCGCCACCATCTGTGGGCGTGTAGCTCACCGAGTAGGCCGTCGTATCGAAGGCACCGGTGATCGTCGCCTCTGACCCCGCCATGCCGGGCATGTGGTCAGCGGTGAGAACCGCCGTCGAGTCGATCGGATAGGTGGGATCGGCTGCGGCCTCGATGCCCTCGGGCGGGGGCCCGCCCTCGGGATTGTGCCCGGCCATACCCCCGGAACCATGATCCATGCCCATGTCCATATTCGATGACTCGGACGATGTCGACGGCGCAGCCGCCGCCTCGGACGCCGTCTGCGACGGTGCGGGTTGTGCGTCTTCCTCCTCCGCGGTGCCTCCGCAGGCGGTCAGCGCGAGCATGCTCACCGCTGCGGTAGCGGCCATGCTGGTAGTCCAGATGGACTTCTTCATCTCGTCTCCTTCGTTGATGTTCCTTCAGGCGTGGATGGCCTGAAAGTCTCTATGCCAACCCTGCGACAACAGACTGGCGAAGAATTGATGGCCACGCTGACGACCCGGGTCAGGTCTGATTCTTTGCCCATTCGACCGACCCCTCAGCGGTGAGGTCGAGGCCGCGCAGCGTCTGCGCATTGAGCGCGACCACCACCGTAGAGGCGCCCATGAGCAGCGCGCCGATGGCCATGGGCATGACGAACCCGATGGGGGCCAGCACACCGGCTGCCAGCGGCACCGAGATCAGGTTGTAGCCGGCAGCCCACCAGAGGTTCTGCACCATCTTGCGGTAGGAGGCGCGCGAGAGCCGCACGACCGAGACCACCGCGCGCGGATCCTCGGAGGCGAGGATGATCCCGGCCGAGGCGATCGCGACGTCGGTTCCGGCGCCGATCGCGAGCCCGACATCGGCCTGGGCCAGAGCCGGAGCATCGTTCACACCATCGCCGACCATCGCGACCTTCTTGCCCTGTTCCTGCAACTGGCGGACCCGGGCGCTCTTCTCCTCGGGACGGACCTGAGCCTCGATGCGGTCGATGCCCAATTCGCGGCCAACGGCCTCGGCGACGTTGTGGGCATCGCCGGTCAGCATCGCCGTCTCGATCCCCAGGCGGTGCAGGGCCTCGATCGCCTCGCGGGCGGCCGGACGGACCTCGTCGGCCAAGGCTAGGGCCCCGGCAACTCGGCCCTCGACGAGGACGTGCAGAACGATCCGCCCGTCCTGAGCCCATTCGTCGGTGGACAGCGGCTCCGCACCGGCCTGGCTGAGCAGCGCGGGGCCACCGACGCGGATGTCGGTGCCCTCGACGGTGGCCGAGACGCCGACCGCGGTCGCGCTGTCGTGGCCGGTGGCCTGCGGCACGGCAAGGTTACGGTCTTGTGCGGCGGCCACGATCGCCCGCGCCAGAGGGTGCTGGCTCTGCGCTTCGGTCGCGGCCGCGAGGGCCACGAGACGGTCCTCGTTCATGCCCGCCGGGGCGTTTGGTGCCAGCTGCACGCCCAGCAGAGCGGGCTCGCCGAGGGTGAGGGTGCCGGTCTTGTCGAAGACGACGGTGTCGATGCTGCGCACGAGCTCAAGGGCCTTGCGGTCCGAGACGAGGATGCCCTGGCGGGCGGCCCGTCCGGTCGAGATCGAGACGACCAGCGGGATCGCAAGCCCCAGAGCGTGGGGACAGGCGATGACCAGGACGGTGACAACACGGACCAGCGCCATGCTGGGTGTGCCGAGGATCGCCCACACGACGGCGGTGATCGCGGCAGCGAGGAGGGCGAACCAGAACAGCAGGTTCGCCGCCTTGTCGGCCAGGCGCTGGGCGCGGGTCGAGGAGGACTGAGCGTCCTGGACCAGGCGCTGGATACCGGCCAGGGCCGTGTTCTCGCCGATCTCGGTGACCTCGAGGGTCAGCGGTCGATCGGTGGCCACGGTGCCGGCCACGACCCGGTCACCCCGCCCGCGCGTGACGGGCACCGACTCGCCGGTGACCATGGACTCGTCCACGTCGGCCGCACCCTCGACCACCTCACCGTCGGCGGGGATGCGTCCGCCCGGACGGACCAGCACGCGGTCGCCCACGGCGAGGTCCGAGGGCGCGACCGTTCGCGTCGAGCCGTCAGGGTCGAGCACCTCAGCCTCGTCGGGCAGCAGGGCCGCGAGCTCATCGAGCGCGTTGGAGGTGCGGGCCAGAGACGCCATCTCGACCCAGTGCCCCAGCAGCATGATCACGACCAGCAGTGCCAGCTCCCACCAGAACTCCAGGTCCGGTGGCAGCAGCCCGAGGTGGCTGCCCCAGGATGCGAAGAACGCCACCGAGATGCCCAGGGTGATCAGGGTCATCATGCCGGGTTTGCGCTGCCGGAGTTCGTCGACCGCACCGGTCAGGAACGGGCGGCCGCCCCAGACGTAGAGCACGGTGCCGAGGATCACGGGGACCCAGGTGATCAGTGCGTTGTCCGGCAACTGGTAGCCCAGCAGGTGCGCGAAGCTGCCGCTGAGAAAGATCGTGGGGATCGAGATGACCAGGGAGATCCAGAACAAGCGGCGGAACATGGCGACGTGGTCATGTCCACCATGGCCTCCATGGTCACCGTTTCCCTCGTGGCCGCCGTCACCCGAGTGCTCGTCCTGGGAATCGTGGGGGTGATCGGGGGTGGGGGCCTCGCGTAAGGGCGAGGCTCCACCATGGTGGTGGGCGTGCGAATCCGTCATAGTTGCCTCCTCATTCTCGACAGTACCCCCCCGGGGGTATATTTGGCGAGGGGTTTCCGGGAAGTTGTGATGCTTCCTAAGCCCACCCCGGCCACCAGGGCGGGCAGGTAGTGGATAGCGGTCAACCCGATCAGAGCCAGCCCCCGAGCTGCGCCGATGCCGCTCAGCCGCTTCCGCGACAGAGCCGCGCCTTCGGCGCTCATCGCCGGGACCATCTCCTGGCGCTTAGAGGCCTCGCTCATGGTCGTCTCCCTGAAGTTGTCTTGTTGCGGTAAGTCCCGCCCGGTGGGCATTCTCGGCCCTGGTCAGCTCACAGCCCAGCTGTCACAGCAGCTGCTGTGTTGTCGCTCCCCCGTCGACCGTGCGCAGCACCTGGTTTTTTGCCATCAGCAGCGCTTCTACGTCACCGTCATCGGTGCGGCTGGCCCCCAGGGCGGTGATCTCCCCGAGGGGTTCTTCACTGGAGGTCCAGTTAGCACCGGCATCGGTGCTGGTCAGCAGGCGCCCGTCAATCCCTGTGGCGGCGATGGTGCGGTCGTCGGCCCAGGCCACCAGTGAGGCCAGCTGGGGGGTGTTCAGGGGGGACCAGCTGGCGCCGTCGTCAGTGGAGCGCAGCACGCCGTTTTCTGTGGCAGCCAGCACCGCTCCCGATTTCGGGGACACGGCCAAAGAAACCGGGGCCGAGGGAATGGCGCGCATCTGCCAGGTGCGCCCGTCGGGGCTGAACCGAAGTTGCCCATCGAAGGCGATGATCCCGGCGGGGCCGGCAGCCAGGGCGTGGAAATCCGATTCCCCGCCGCGAGAGAGCACACTCCAGCTCTGCCCGCCGTCGGCGGACTCGGCCAGCCCCAATGGCTCGGGTAGGTCCACGCCCAGGCCGGGGTGGCCTGAGGCCAGGTAGCGGCCGTCGGCGGCGATGGTGAAGCCCATCAGATCCACGATGGGCCCGGCTCTGGTCAGGTCCCCGTCCTCGAGACGGTAGAGGCCCTCGTGGGTGGCCAGCAGCACGGCCCCGTCGGCCGGAGCGCGCGTGATGGCATGGACATGAGTGATCGCCGTGGCCTCGCCGGCGCCCTCACCGGAGGGGGCCGATGTGGAGGTACCCGGCTGCGGGGAGCAAGCTGCGACCGCCAGCCCGGTCCCTGTGACCAGGCCCAAACCGAGGAGAGCCCGTCGGGGCATGAGCGTCATCGGCGGTATCTCATCTCGATCATCATTCCGGCCTCGCCGTGGTACAGGTTGTGGCAGTGGACCATCCAATCCCCGGGATTGTCGGCTTGCAGTTGCAGGGCCAGGGATTGCATCGGGGCGAGCATGACCGTGTCTTTGCGTAATCCGTTGGGCAGGGCGAAGGTGTGGCCGTGGACGTGCAGCGGGTGGGCCATCATGGTCTGGTTGGCCGCGTCCAGCTGGACGCGTTGGCCTTCTCGGATCATCAGCGGGTCATTCTTGCCGTATGGAGCGCCGTTGAACCCCCACTGGTAAGGGTCCATCTGTCCGGTCAGCGCCATAGGCAGGGCCACTTCGACGTCCCGGGTCTCCAACCGGGCGCTGTCGGCCGGCTCCAGTTCGGCGCCGATCAAGGCCGGGCAACGCAGTTCCTTCGGCGTCACCGTCGGGGCCGGTGCGGCGCCGGAGCCGGTGCGGATCAACGCCATGGCCTGGCCGTCCTTGCCCATGGGGGCGGCCACGAACGGGAAGACCCCGTCAGCTATGGTGACGATCGCGTCGTAACGTTCGCCCATGCCGATGGCCAGCGCGTCCGTCTCCTGCGGCTTCACGGGGAACCCATCGGTGTGGGTCACCTCCATGCGGTGCCCGCCGAGAGCGACGGTGAAGATGGTGTCGGCGGCGGCATTGATGATCCGCAACCGCACCCGATCCCCCGGTTTGGCGGCCAGCACATCCGGGTCCTCCGGCACCTTGCCGTTGACCAGGTAATGCGGGTAGGTCACGTCCCCGGCGTCCTCTCCGTAGGGCGAGTCTCCACCGCCCTTCATCGGCGCGTGATCCATACCGCCCATAGCCCCCGGGGAGCTCATGCCTATGTCCCCGTGGTCCATTCCGGTCATGCCCCCGTGGCCGGCCCCGCTCCCACTGGAGGAGGTGAGCGCCTGGAGCACGTCCTCGGGCGTGCGTCCCGTGCCGTCGAGCCAGTCATCGAGCACGAGCACCCATTCGTGGTCGTAGCACCCTGGTTCTTTCGGGTCATCGATGATCAGCGGGGCGTACAGAGCCCGGTCCAGCTGGAGCCCGACGTGGGGGTGGTAGAAATAGGTCCCCGGATCCGGTGCGGTGAAATCGTAGGTGTAGGTGCTCCCGGTGGCGATCGGGTCCTGGGTCAGCCCTGGCACCCCGTCGGCAGCGGCTTCCAGGGCGATGCCATGCCAATGCACGGTGGTCTCGGCCGGCAACTGGTTGTCGACGGTGATCCGTAACCGGTCCCCGGCCGTGGCCCGGATCAGCGGTCCAGGGACCGTGTCACCGTAGGCCCACGTATCGACCTGCAAGCCTCCCAAGTCCAGGGTCGCCGGCTGCGCGACAAGCGTCTTCTCCACCAGAGCCCGGCCGGGAAGTGACGGTGCCGCGGAGGAACCCGCGGCAGGTGCACCCCCTGCCAGGACACCAGCACCGAGCAGGCCGAAGCCACCAGTCAACATCCGTCTGCGGGAAACCTGATTCATGATTCCTTTCCGAGGCACAGCAGGGCACGAACGACGACAACCATTCTGGATCCGCGCACGGGCGAAGAGACCGGGATTATTGTGAAGATTCAGCGAAGATCACAGATGACCTGCGCTCTCGCGGTCACCCAGTCGCAGCGTGGGGACGACACTGGAGGCATGAACCCAGGCATCGATTCCCCGTCCCATCCGGGACGGGTGCTCGTGGTCGACGACGAGAAGGCCCTAGCGCAGATGATCGCGACGTATCTCTCCCGCGCCGGCTACACCGTGGACCAGGCCCACACCGGCCCCGCGGCCCTTGAAGCAGCCCGAAACCAGCACCCGGATGTGGTGGTCCTGGATCTGGGGCTGCCAGGTCTGGACGGGATCGAGGTGTGCCGTGCCCTTCGGTCTTTCTCCGAGTGCTATGTGCTCATACTCACCGCCCGTGGGGACGAGGACGACAAGCTGACCGGACTGGAGGTGGGCGCCGATGACTACATCACCAAGCCCTTCAGCGTGCGCGAACTCGTCGCACGGGTCCAGGCCGTGCTGCGACGCCCGCGCACCGTCACCGTTCGAGAGGCCCCATGGGTCTTCGGGGACCTGGTCATCGACCTCGCTGCCCACGAGGCCCGGGTGAGCGGGGCCGCGGTCGCACTGACGCGCACCGAGTTCGATCTTTTGGCCACACTCTCGGCCGGCCCCGGACGGGCCTACTCCCGCCGTCAGCTCATCGACATCGTGTGGGATCCGTCCTGGGTGGGCGACGAGCGGATCGTGGACGTGCACATCGGGCATCTGCGCCGCAAACTCATTGAGGCACACCCCGATCTTGACTGCATCAGCACGGTCCGAGGGGTCGGTTACCGCATGGCAAGCCGATGAGCAGGCACCGCCCACGAGGCTTGGCCTCCCGGTTCTTCCTGGCGCAAACCATCGTGGTGATCGCCAGCATCCTCGCCGCGGTCCTCGCCGCCTCCATAGTGGGCCCGGCGATCTTTCACGAGCACCTGCTGCGCGCTGGGGCCGGGCACGACGCCACCCAGCTGATGCATGTGGAACAGGCCTACCGCGACACCAACCTCTGGACCCTGGGGATGGCCCTGGCCACTGCCCTGGTATGCGCCCTGGGCGTCACCTTGGTGTTCACCCGCCGCCTCCAGCGCCCGATCGACGCACTCACCCACGCGGCCCAGGCCATGGCTCGCAGCCGCTACGACACCCGGGTCCCCGCCATGGGCGCCGGCGCTGAGGTGGACGCCCTCGCCGGGGCGTTCAACACCATGGCCGCCCAGCTGGAGCGCACCGAAGACACCCGCCGACGAATGCTCTCCGACCTGGCCCACGAGATGCGCACCCCCATCTCCGTGCTCACGGTCTACCTGGAGGCGCTCCAGGACGAGGTCGCCCACTGGGACGAGACCACCAGCGAGCTCATGGGTGAACAGCTCGCCCGCCTCACCCGTCTGGTGGAAGACATCAACGACGTCTCCCGCGCGGAGGAAGGCCGCATCATCCTGGACCGCACCGAACAACCTGTGGCCGAGCTGGTGCGCGCGGCCGCCGAGGCCTACCGGGAGGCCTACGCCGCCGAAGGTGTGGCCCTGAACATCTACGTCGACGAGACCGCCGGGGACATCGAGGCCGACCGGCAACGCATGGGCCAGGTGCTGGGCAACCTGCTCTCCAACGCCCTGCGCCACACCCCAGCCGGCGGACAGGTCACGCTCAGCGCCAACCGGCAGGGCCCAGGGCGGGTGGCCATCCGTGTCGCCGATACCGGCGACGGCATCAGCCTGGAGCAGATACCTCACCTTTTTGAACGTTTCTACCGCGGTGACACCGCCCGCGACCGCGACCATGGTGGCTCCGGGATCGGCCTGACCATTTCCAAGGCCCTGGCCGAAGCCCACGGCGGACGTCTCACAGCCACCTCCCCTGGTCGCGGGCAGGGCGCGGTCTTCACGGTGGAGCTACCCGCCCACCAGCGGACTGGGTCATCCCCGGCTACGGTGAGCGCACGAAACTGAAGCGTCCTGGGTTTCGTCCGTGGTCAGACGGTCGCGGGTGCGGTCGTCGTGGGGTGAGTGTAGGCGGCCTCGACGTCTGCGGGGGTGCGGTAGTCGAGGGCCTCGTGAAGGCGCTGGGTGTTCCACCAGTTGACCCAGCCCATCGTGGCGAGTTCGACCGTGCTGGCCGTCTCCCAGACGGGCCGGGAGTAGATCAGCTCGGTCTTGTAGAGCCCGTTGACGGTCTCTGCGAGAGCGTTGTCGTAGGAGTCTCCGACGGTGCCGACCGACGCGGTCACTCCCGCGGTCACGAGCGCGTCGGTGTAGGCCAACGACACGTACTGAGAACCGCGATCGGAGTGGTGGATCAGCCCGCCGTGGCTGCGGGAAGCACCGGTGACCGCGAGGGCCTGCTCGAGAGCCAGTAAGGGCAACGCGTCAGTGTGCAGACTGGTCGAGACCGCCCAGCCGGCGATTCGGCGGGTGAACACGTCGGTGATGAACGCGAGGTAGCAGAACCCGGCCAGAATCCGGACGTCGGTGATGTCTGCGACCCAGAGGCGGTTGGGGCCGTCCGCGGTGAACTGGCGCTCTACGAGATCTGGACGATGATCCGCCTGGTGTGCGGGGCGGGTGGTCACGGGCTTGCGGCCCCGCCGCGCGCCGTGCAGCCCCGCCCGTTTCATCAGGCGGGCGACCTGATCGCGGCCGATGCTCCACCTGGCGTGGCGCATCGCGTGCCACATCTTCCGCACCCCGTAGACCGAGTAGTTCTCCGCGTGGATCCGCTGGAGCTCCTCCACCAGGATCTCGTCACGCACGGCTCGAGTCGAGGCAGGCCTGGTCTTAGAGGCCCGGTAGGCGCGGGAGGTGATGAACCCACAGTCTGTCGCAGCCAGCGTGCGGCAGATGGCCTCGACCCCGAAGCGATCGCGATGCTTGTCGATGAACGCGATCATCTCGTCGTGGGGCGGTCGAGTTCCGCGGCGAAAAAAGCTGAGGCGGCTTTGAGGATCGGCGCATTCAAGCGGTGGGCGCAAGGAACTCTGCGAGCTTCTCTGATGGTGTCAGATAGCCCAGCGTCTTGCGGGGGCGTCCGTTGAGGCTGTCCTGGATCGCGTCCAACTCCTCGCGGCTGACGACGCTCAGGTCGGTGCCTTTGGGCAGGTACTGGCGCAGCAGGCCGTTGGTGTTCTCGTTGCTCCCCCGCTGCCAGGGCGAGTGGGGATCGCAGAAGTAGATCGGGATTCCTGTGGCGATGGTGAACGCGGCGTGCTTGGACATCTCCGCGCCTTGGTCCCAGGTGATCGTTCGAACCAACGAGGACGGCAGCTTGCTGATTGCGGCGCGCATCGCGGCCTCGACCTGCTCGGCGCTCTTGCCGTCGGGCAGGTGCAGCAGCAGTGTCATTCGCGTCGAGCGCTCAACGAGCGTGCCGATGGCGCTGCGGCTGCCCTCGCCGAGGATGAGATCTCCTTCCCAGTGGCCTGGCACGGCGCGGTCGTCGGCTTCTGCGGGGCGCTCGCTGAGCATGATCATGCCGGGGATGCGGCCGCGACCGTCCGTGGTTCCGCGGGGCTTGCGGGCCGCTCTTCCGGACCGCAGGCACCGCGCCAGCTCACGGCGCAGTTCGCCTCGGCCCTGCACGAACAGCGACTGGTAGATCGTCTCGTGGCTCACGCGCATCTCCGGGTCGTCGGCGTGATCCAACCGTAGGCGCGCTGCGATCTCCTCAGGTGACCACAGTTGCTCCAGCCGGCTGGCGACCTCCTCGAGCAGCCGGCCCGACGCAAGCTTGAACGGCTTCGGTCGACGCGCCTGATCGCGGGCACGTTCATGACCACGCCACGCCGAGTAGCCGCAGCGACCCCCACCGCGCTTCACCTCACGGCTGACGGTCGACACCGCACGCCCCAGCTGCTCTGCGATCGCGGTGAAGGTATCGCCGCGATTGATCCCGAGCAGGATCTGCTCGCGCTCGTCGATCGTCAGACAGCCCTGACGTGGCTCCCACCCAAACGGCCTGGCGTCAAGGTGCCTGCCGGTGCGGGCCATGATGCCGACCAGCGGCGCGCTGCAGCTGATCTCCTTCGCGATGTCGACCAGCCGCCAGCCCTTCCCGTGCAGCCTGAGCGCGAGCTGCTTCTGCTCCCGGCTGAGATGACCGTGCCTGCCCTGCATGCGGATCCTCCTGTGATCAGTGACTGCCTCATCTCACAGGACTCGTTGCACTGACCGCTTGAATCCGCCCTTACTTTGGACGCTCTTGTTGCTCGCGTTCCAGCTCGAGTGCGGTTTCGGCGATAGCGCGGACGTCGAATGTTTGCGCCACCGGTATCGCATCCATTTCATCGAGAGTGAACCACGCCGCCTCGAGCGCATCATCGCCCGAGATCGGTTCCCCCCGTTCCCATCGGCAGAGCACCGCGATCAGAACATAATGCAGATCGTGGTCGGCATCGATGACGTCGACGGCATCGAAGACATCCCCGGGTGTGGCGTGCACTCCTGTTTCCTCGGCGAGTTCGCGCACGGTCGCGACGGTCACGGTCTCGCCGGGTTCGATCTTCCCCCCGGGGAATGCCCAGCGCCCAGCATCGGGCATCTTGGCCCGACGGATGAGAAGTACTCGCCCTTCCCGGACCACTGCCGCCAGTGTCGCCGGTTTCGGATAGGAACGATCGCGTGCCATCTACCCAGCCCCGGTCGTGGGCTCGGAGACCTCTGCGAGGTGGGCTGTGATCTGCATGAACGGTGGATGGTCGATGGGCGACTGCATGCCGACGTCCTCCACCGATTGTGCTCCGCGGTCGGTGACCTGGTCCACTGTGAAACCGGCCTCGTTCAGCACCGCCTCGTAGGTGCTGATGAACCAGTGCCGGTCGACAAGCTCGAGGACCCCGGTGCCGGGGATCTGCAAGCTGACCCTGCGTTCGTCTCCGTCGCGGTAGCGTCTGCCGGGCTCGCCACTGCGGAAGGTCGGGAACGGTATTCCTGTGGCCGCCGGGTTGCTGTCGACGATGAAGAGTGTGCCGGTCGGCGTGAGCACTCGGGCGAGTTCGCGGGCGATAGCTCTCAGTTCCTCGCGTGTGGGCACGTTGATGAACACGAAGCAGCACACGATCGCATCGAATGTGGCGTCAGGGTAGGGTACGTGGCCGCTGTCGATGGTGTGGAATCGTGCCGTCGGTTGCGGGGTCTGCGACCGGGCGAGCGCGACCATGTCGGTGCTGATGTCGACACCGATGACCTGCGCTGTGGCTCCGGCGTCGAGGAGGCGTCGTGAGACTTTTCCGCTGCCGCACCCGTAATCGAGCACGACCGCCTCTCGGCCGCAAGCGGTCTGGAGGTCGTTCACGAGCGGGGTGTAGGCGAGTCGGGTTTCGACATAGTCGTCGTAGGCATCGAACCCTGCTGATACTGCCGGAGTCGTCCATGATGTCGTCACTGCTGCACCGCCCTCACGCTCGCGTTTTCGATGCTGGGCCATCGATTCACGACCAGCTCCCGGTGGAGGGGGTGGAGGTCGCCGATCATCGATGGGTCGACTGGTCGCTGACATTGGATCTGCCGGTGGATCCAGAACAGGCGGACAATGTCGACCCACGCTTCTGGAAGGTCAGACGCCGCCAGTGCGCGGCCTGGGAGCCTGTCTGCACGGATCGACTGCTCCAAGTCCAATACCTGGTGCACCTGGTCCAGGCTCGCTCCCGAGGGTAGCCGTGGAAGTAGGGTGGCTTCCTCCACGATCGTCTGCTCATCGCCGTCGAGGAGGCTGCCCACCTTGGTGAGGTCTTTTTCGTAGATGTGGATCGAGCCGACGTTGTGGATGTACACGCCCGGAGCCAGTCCCAGCATCGAGGCGAGGAATTCTTGGACGAACGTGAAGGAGAACGTGTCGTTGAGCAGTCCCATGTAAGCGTCATTGGCGCGCATGAACGCGACCATGTGCAAACGGTCGTCACGGCGCAATAGCTGGAGAGCTAGCGTGCAGGAGACGTCGATGTTGCGGCGGTAGATGTCTTCGGAGTCGTCAAAGATCTGCAGGACGGCACGTTTGCTCGCAGGGTCATCGTCGTTGAGGATGTTGACGATTCGTTCGATCGCGGTCTCGCCGCCGACGTCTCTGAGCAGTTTGGGACCATACCCCGTGCCCGGCAGGCTGAGACCGTCGGGACTGTACCGGCTCATCGAGGGCGCGTAGGTGCGGATGAAGTCGAGGTCGTTCTTCCCCGAGAGATACCACAGTGCTTCGGCGTAGTTGAAGATGATGTTCTGCCGACGCGACCGCGCCAAGCAATATCGCCGGGCGGGGTTGGTCAGGCGCGCGGTGAAGCCGATGATTTCGCGTTCGTCCTGCCCACGGGGACTGTTCTGGTATTCGAACCCGGTGTAGACCTGTCGCAGTGAATCCAGGTAGAGCGTGTGGAGGTCGGGATACTCAGGCTTCACTGACGACTCCTGCCTGCACGCGCTCGATCGTAGCGAGGATGCGTGGCGCGGTGGGCTACTCGGGATCGATAGTCATCATCTCAACGTAGGCGACCGCTGGGAGGCCCCGGACGAGGAACGCGTACTCAGCTCCCTCTTCGAGGAGCAAGACGATGGGCTTCTTCCAGGCTGAGGCCCACCCGATCTCGATATGCGTGCCCGGGGACGCGGGTGCACCCGGGAACGCGACGAAGACATCACAGGCGGCGATCTCCCTGTAGTCGATGCTTGTGCACTCGCTGGGTTCCATGAACTCACGACCCCAGCCCTCTCTGCGGTGGGCGCAGTGCACATCCCACCCCTGGGCTTCGAAGAAGTCGATGATCGAGGTGTACTTGTCGATCTCGGCATCGCCCATCACATGGGTGTCGGCATCGACGAGAGCTTTGAACGGGCCTGCGAGAAACATCTTTCGCGTCATAGTCACGGCTCCTTTCATGAGTCGAAGTGGTTGGCCCCGAACGCGAGGAACGAGGCGGGGCTGTTCTACATCCCTACCCGCGCGGCCAGAACTGGTGGAAATGGTGCAAAGGACCATGCCCCTGGCCGACGTCGAGGCGACCGCTGGCAACCAGAGCGCCTTGCAGGTAGGTTTTCGCCTGGTCCACACTTTCGGGCACCGAGTGGCCGGGCAGCAGCGCAGTGATTGCCGAGGACAAGGTGCAACCGGTGCCGTGGTCGTTGAGGGTCTCGACCCGGGGAGACGAGTAGGTGGAGACCCCGTCGGGGCCGGCGAGGTAGTCGACACTGACCGTCTCGTTCGTGAGGTGCCCGCCTTTGAGCAGCGTCCACTGACAGCCCAGTCCACGCAACTGGGTGGCTTGGTCCTCCATCTGCCGCAGATTGGTGGCATCCTCGGTATCGAGGAGCACAGCGGCTTCGGGAAGATTCGGGGTGATGACCGTGGCCAGCGGCACGAGGGTGTCCCGGATGGCCGCCGCCGCATCGTCGTCCAGCAGCCTGTCGCCGCTCTTGGCGACCATCACCGGATCCAGGACCACGGTCTCGGCTTCGTGGTGGTGCAGGCGATCGGCGATGACTTCGGTGATGGCGGCGTTGGCGACCATACCGATCTTCACCGCGTCGACACGCACATCGTCGAACACCGCATCGATCTGTTCACCGACGAACGACGGATCAAGGGGCATGAACGAGCGCACACCGCGCGTGTTCTGCGCCACGACCGCGGTGATCACGGCCATGCCGTAGGTGCCAATCGCTGAGAAGGCTTTGAGATCGGCGTGGATGCCTGCCCCACCGGTGGGGTCGGTTCCTGCGATGGATAGGACGTTGGAGATCGTCATGAACACCCTTCCTTCTGCTGCTGTGCGGCGGCGTACCGAGCGACCTCCGCGACATCCTTGCTCAGGGTCACCCGGGCTTCATCGACTTCGTCGAGGGCGAACCAGCGCGCTTCGAGGGCATCGTCGCCAGCGTGGGGTTGCCCCGAGTGCCACCGGCAGAGCACGGCGACGAGCACGAAATGACTGTCCAACGGTCCGTTTTCGTCTTGGCTGAACGCGTCAACGGAGGTCAAGACACCGGTGGCCTTACCGATGATGCTGGTTTCTTCACGGAGTTCGCGTTCGGCGGCTCGGGTGATTGTTTCTTCGAATTCTATCTTCCCACCCGGGAAACCCCAGAATCCTGCATCGGGAGGGTTCGCACGTCGCACTAAAAGAACATGGTCGTCTTTGATGAGGACAGAAATGACCGCAGCCCTTGGGTACGCGTGAAATGAGGAAGTGTCAGGAACGACAGCATTAGACACTGTGACCTCCCATTGTGGAGGCCAGCGAGGGAAAGAAGCCCTGCTAGACCAGTCCCTTCGCCGGCATGATCCGGATCAGGTTCTAGGGTCACCACGCTGACAACGTCCAGTGGTATCTCAGCCCCTTGACGGAACACCCCTCGGTACGACCCGAGTCTACCAGAACGCCGTCACAGATACACCCGGCGCGGATAGGCCGCTGCCGGGGGCTGGTGTTGGGATCGCCTGCGCACCTATCCCAGTGATGTGTCCGTCGCCCTGCTCCCGCAGGACCGGCACCGCTGCCTGCATGAACCAGGGCGCGCCGAAGACGTTGGTGTCGAAGTTCGCCTTGGCCTCGTCGAAGTCGAGCTCTTCGATCGCTCCGGTGTAGCTGTAGCCCGCGTGCCGACTGCAATGTCAATCCGGCCGAAGCGCTCGCGCACCTCTGCGACGGCGGCAAACACGTCCTTCCGGTCCCTCACGTCCAGAGCACGCACGAACACACGCTCCCCGAACCGATCGGCGAGCTCCGCCAGGGGCTCCACTCCCCGCGCCGTCACCGCGACGCTGTCTCCTCGCTCCAGGGCAGTTTCTGCCCACATCCTGCCGAGATCTCTGGACGCCCCCGTGATGAACCACACCTTCGCTACCAGGACCACTCTCCTTGACGACACTAATGACGCGACCGCGCCATCGTCCGCGACGTCGTCCAGGCCAACCTCA
The DNA here is from genome assembly GCF_026672465.1 of Kocuria sp. SL71. Lineage (NCBI taxonomy): Bacteria > Bacillati > Actinomycetota > Actinomycetes > Micrococcales > Micrococcaceae > Kocuria > Kocuria sp. SL71. The sequence continues at coordinate 2,776,840 of NZ_JAPPRE010000001.1, read as the reverse complement.
CGATCGACATAGTTCGGGCCGCATTCATCCCCGTGCTGGTCTGGGGGGGTGCCCCTATGTTTTAAGTCAAGGGGTAGCCGCCAGATTCTTCAAGAATATTCGGTAGGAGTCGAAAGGCAGGGATGATCGGTCTGGGAACCAGCTCCCGGACTGATCTGGTACTCCGCTACGGTTCGGTTCAGGCGGCGGTCGCCACCTCGGGTGTATGGAAGTAGGAGCCGTCGCGCAGCATCGCATACAGCACGTTGCAGCGCCTGCGCGCTAACGCGATCAGGGCTTGGTTGTGCTTCTTATGTTCGGCCCGTTTCTTGTCGTAATACGCCCTCGACAGCGGGTCTTTCAACGCCGCGAACGCGGATAGGAACAACGCTCGTTTGAGGATCTTGTTCCCCCGCCGGGACGAGTGATCTGCTCGGATCGAGGTTCCCGATCGCCATGTCACCGGTGCCAGTCCGGCATACGATGCGAGGTGTCCGGCTGATTCGAAGTCCTTACCCACGATCTCAGTCAGGATCCTCGCAGCAGTCCTGACGCCGACTGCCGGCATCGACGTCAGGAGTTCGAAAAGCGGATGCGCCTCGACCAATTCCTCGATGCGCACCAGTACCTCATCCCGCGACGATCGTGTCTGCGCCAACGACGCGGCCAGCTGGGGCAGGACGAGGCCGGCGGCGTCGGTACCTGATACCACCACCGTCTGCCCGTCGAGTGCGGTGAAGATCGCGGTCGCCCACCGCTTCCACGCCCACGGTGCCTGCTTGCGCAGCAGCGTCTCGACTCGGTGCTTCCCGGCATGACGCAAGACTTTGGGCGTCGGGTACTTCGCCAATAGAGCCAGCATCGCCGGATGGTCCAGGTGCGGACCGATGACGGTCTCCAGTCCGGGGTGGATCTGAGTCAGCAGGCCCCGGATCCGATTCGACGTCGCCGTGGCCTGTTTCGTCAGGTCATCGTCATAGCCGCACAACATCGACAACTCGGCGACGTTCTCATCAGCAAGGGACTGCCGCACGAATAGGTGACAGTTGGGGTGTCAGGCCGCGAGGCTCACGGCGGGGTTCATGATGGTCTCGTATTCGATGGGGGTCAATCGACCCAGACGGGCCTGTCGACGGCGGCGGTGATACTTGCGTTCGATCCAGGTGATGATGGCGATCCGGAGCTCGTCGCGGGTCCGCCACCGCTTCCGGTCCAGGACGTTCTTCTGCAGCAGGGCGAAGAAGGACTCCATCGCGGCGTTGTCCCCAGCGGCACCGACTTTCCCCATCGACCCGATGAGGTGATGACGGTTCAACGTCTGCACGAATTTGCGTGACCGGAACTGGGATCCTCGGTCCGAATGCACGATGCAGCCAGCGACGTCACCGCGGCGGGAAGCGGCGTTGTCCAGGGCGTTCACCGCCAGTCGTGCCTTCATACGGTCGCTGATCGAGTAGCCGACGATCCGGGCTGAGAACACGTCCTTGATGGCGCAGAGGTAGAGCTTTCCCTCGTCGGTCCAGTGCTCTGTGATGTCGGTCAGCCACAGTTCGTTGACGTCATCGGCGGAGAAGTCCCGCTTCACGAGATCGTCGTGGACCGGCGGCCCGGGACGCTTTCCGTTCTTGCCGCGCTTCTTCCCGAACACCGACCACCACTGGTTGTCCCCGCAGATCTTCCACGCGGTCCGCTCGCACATCACCTCGCCGGCCTCGGCGGCCTCGTCGACCAGGAACCGATAGCCGTACTCGGGGTCGTCGCGATGGGCGTCCACCAGGGCGTTGGCGTGGTATGCCTCGATCAGCTCGGCCTGGGTGACCTGCTGGCTTCGCCAGCGGTAGTAGGGCTGGCGGGAGAGCTTCAGGACCCGCAGGGACACCGCGACGGGGATCCCGTCAGCGGCGAGCTCACTCACGAGCGGGTAGAACCGTTTCCCGGCAGGTTCGCCTAGGACAGGTAGGCCGCGGCACGGCGCAGGACCTCGTTCTTCTGCTGGAGCAGCCGGATCTGCTTGCGGGCCTCGCGCAGCTCGGTCGATTCCTCCCGGGTCCTGCCGGGGCGGTTGCCGTCGTCGATGTCGGCTTGGCGGATCCATTTGTGCTGCGTCATCTCGTGGACTCCGAAGTCCTTCGCGTTCTGCGCGATGGTGATGCCGTCTTCACGGGACCGGGCCACTCGCACGACGTCTTCGCGGAACTCCTGGGGGTAGGGAGCGGGCATGGTGCACATCCTTCCAGGCCGCCCAGTGGGCAAGCCAGATCAGATGTCACCTATCCGTGCGGCAGTCCCTTGAGGCGTCTTCAGCTGATGTGATGCGCGTCCGAATGCCGCCGGGCGCGCATCGTTTTCTGTGCGCTCAGCTGTCATCCTCGGCCTCATCCAGATCACCGATCACGCCGTCCAGCGACGTCATCACCGTCGAGAGCACCTTCCGCAGCGCTTCCTGCGACTCTCCGTCGAGGTCTTCGACCCCGAGATCGACGGTCACGCCGCCGACTGCCAGTACGGTCCGAGCTGCGGCCATCGTCAGCTGAGACGGCCCCGGATCCTGCGGATCCTCAGTCAAGCGCGGCTCCGCCTTGCGCTGCTTCAGCAGTGCCGCGCACCGGGACTCCGCCTCGAGCAGCGCCTGTCGCGGCTCCTCCCACCAGGCAGACTCCGCCGGCTCCGACTCCTCACCGGAGTCCGGCTCCGGGTCCAAGACGTCCCCGGAGAGCACCTGATCGGCATCCGCGCCAGGCAGGTTTGCGGGATCGACCATCGGGATCCCGAGCCCGTCCAGGGAGACGTCGGCGAACTCGGCAGCGTGCTCCGCCATCGGAACCGACTTCTTGGGCTTCTTGTAGGACTTGCCATCCAGACCCACGACGTTCGAGGACTCCTCAGGTGACCCATTTGGGTCACCTGCCGGCGCGACACGCTGCACCGTGCTGTACGACAGATCCGTGGCCTGCGAGATCGCCCGCATGCTCATGCCGGCTTCGCGCATGGACTGAATGACCTCGTCGCGCTGCTCACGCGGCGGACGCAGCTGGAGCCCACGGAAGTTCGCATCGATCCAGGCGTCCCACGTCTCGTAGCCCAGCGGCTCCCACACGCGGCCCTCCCAGGCCTGCACGATCAGCGCGTGGACATCAGCCAGTCCTTCTGCGATCTGGTTCGTCAGCTCGCGCGCATCCGCCTCGTTCAGTGGCTGCGGGTTCGTCGTCATCGTCGTCGTGCTCATCGATGCGCCTCCTTCTCGTCTGCCGGCAGCAGATCCCGGAGCGAGACCCCGAGCACCTCCGCCGTCTTCATCAGCTCTGTGAACGTGAAGTCCTTGTGCCCGTTCATGCGCGCCGAGAGGGCTGCATGACCGAGCCCGAGCGCCTTACCGAGCTGCTTCTGAGTCATGTCGCGCAGCGCCAGCCGGGATCGGATCTGGAGCGCGAGCTGCTTCTGCTTCGTCATGCGATCATCGTGCTCGATTTGAGAACCCTATGTCAAGATCATCTATCTTGTTTCGAGAACTTCGTGTCGCCTGGAGCGCACCTTGGCCACGCACCGCGATACAATCCCGCCATGACTACGAGGCCGCAGGACCAGCGCGACAATCCCGTCGCCCACCACGTCAGCGATGAAGTCCGCGCATGGCTCGGGCGCAGGCGCCGCACCCAAAGCGACCTCGCTCGTCACATGGGGATCGCCAAGAGCGCGGTCAGCGTCCGGCTGAACGGCAGTAGGGAGTTCTCGATCTCCGAGCTTGTCGAGATCGCCGCTTGGCTCGACATCTCATTGGCGGACCTGCTGGGACCGGAGTTGCTCCAGGCACGGAGAAGCCCCCGCGGCGACATGGTCACCGCAGGGGCTGAAGGGAAGGAGTGGGCCCTGTGGTGTTGAGTCTCAATACCTCGTCACCACATGTCTCAATACCCCGGCAACACCACCGGACCCACGATGAGACATGACCCGCCGCCGTCCACGAGGCCTTCAGGCAGCTCGTCAGGGCCTGCGGAGGCCTCACATGCAACCTGCGCGCTGCCTAGCACCGTCGATGCGCTTGGCCGCCGAGGCATCGAATCGCGCCCGGTCAGCCGGTGAAAGCAAGGCGACCCCACGCCTGGACCCACGGGAAGTGACGGCATTCGAGCGGCGTCGCGAGGCACCCACCGCCCGATGGGCAGCGGCCGGAATTACACCGAGGCCTGGCCTGGGAGGGAGCGGCCGGGAGCAAGGAAAAGCACCCCGAACCGGGGGTTCGGGGTGTTTCCGATGTACTGAGACATCACAGGAGTGGGCCCTGTGGGGATCGAACCCACGACCCATGGATTATCAGACCGGGCCCGACAGGCTCAGACCGCTACCAGCTGCCCTTCACCCGCACCGAAGGCCCCACTTCGCGCGAATGCAGCTACTTAGAGCCTGCTCGAAACCGGGTCTCGGGCAGCCTTCAGTGACGCTTCCGGCGGGTATCGGAACTCGCTCAAGACCGTGCGCCAGCAGACCCTGGGGCGCTGCAGTTGAGTCCATTCTCAAGCGCGACGGACGCGTGGATCTCAGGATGTCTGCTCCGTCTTTCCTGACCCGGTTGTGGATGCACGACTCCTGCGGCCTCGGTCGAAGACGAACAGTGCGAGGATCACCAGGCCCATCCCGATCAAGGTGATCGGGGCCAGGGGTTGGCCCCGGACAAGGAAGTCCAGCAACGCGGTTGCAGCCGGGACCAGGAACTGCACACTGGTCACCAGCACCACATCCATGCTGCGCACCAACCAGTACAGCGCCCCGGTTGCAAGCACTCCGACCACGACCCCCATCCACACCACCGGGAGCACAACCCCTACCTGGGCCTCCGGGACCGGTACGCGCAAGATCATGCAGATCACGACGAACACGGGCACGGCCATCGTGGCTTGGAGGGCCAGACCAGGGACCACGCCCACGTCCGTGACGTGGGTCTGGATAAGCACCGCGGCCGTCAGCGCCGCCAGGGCCCCAGCGGCAGCCATGACACCAAGCGTGGTGGAAGAGCCGGCGCGCAGCTCCGGACTGCACGCCAGCAACAAGCCCGTGAAACCCAGCACGATTCCCATCCAGCTCAGCCATCCGCTTTGGCGGGTGAGGATCGCGGTGACCAGCGGCTGGCACGCCACGATCAGCGCCAGCAGTCCCGGGGCGATGCCGGCATCCAAGGACAGGAAGAACAGCCCCTGATAGAGCATCTGCATGAACACTCCCGTACCCACCACCGCTGCCCAAGCTCGGGCAGTGCGCGGCAGGGCTCCTCGCAGGGCCGGCCAAAGCAGCCAGGCACAGACAGCGGTGACCGTGGTGCGCAGCAGCAAGAATGCCGAGGGAGCCATGTGCTCGAGCCCAACAGCTGTGGCGACAGCACCGCTGGACCACAGGATCAGAAAACCGCCCAGCGCGACGGCGTTGCCGGATGTCAGTTGCCGCTGCGGCCTGCAGATTCTACTTTGCATGAATATCAGAATCGAGCTTCGTCAGGATATGTAAACGCATAAGTGAACTCCCGTGTGGATATCTAGTTGCACCTGCGCCAGCAACAGTTCCACCTTGGGCTTAGCATCCGGTAGGCCTTTCCATCAGCACTCTTATACCATCAGTGCATGACCCTTCAGATTCGACACCTGCGGCTGGCCGTGCTCATGCGCAGCGTCAGCTCTCTGAGCCGAGCCGCATCGGAGCTGGGGATCACGCAGCCCACAGCCTCACGCCTGCTGGACGAGATTGAGCGCAACATCGGTGTCGCTGTCATAGAGCGCTCTGCGAGGGGGTCGAAGTTGACGCCAACCGGTGAGGCGTTCGTTGCGCACGCACTCCAGACACTGGCCTCGTTCGATGCTCTCGTGGACCCCGATCGGTGGCAACAGCGGGAACTGACGCTGGCCTACGCCTGGGGCGGACTGGAATCGACCTTGACGGACGCAGTGCGCCGATGGCATCAGAATCTCCCCCACGGGCGCTGCCGGCTTCGTCAGCACGACGATCCCCGACGGTCGCTGGAATCGGGGGCAGTCGACCTGGCCCTGATCCGAGGGGCCGTTGACTCCCCGATGCTGTCGTCATGCACGCTCTACGTGGAGAACAGAGTCGTCGTATTACCCGTCGACTCCCCGCTGATCAGCCTGTCCAGCATCGAAAGATCCCAATTGCAGGACCTGGAGGCTGTAGTCAACGTCGACAGCGGGACGACAGGAGAGCTCTGGGTGGGTGACCCGCCCCAGCCGCAGGTGACAGAAGTCCACGGCGTGGATGAATGGATTGTGGCCATCGCTTCACACCAACAACGATTCGGCGTGACGCCGGAATCTACGATGAGCTATTACGCCCACCCGCGCATCGTGGCCCGTCCATCCAATGACCTGCCCGACATCCCGGTATGCCTGGCGTGGCGGCGAGAGGATCGGCGCACCATGGTTCAAGATTTCATCGCTCTTGCAAAAGAATGTGCGTGACGAGCTAGACCACTCGTCAAGCCGTCAGTGACTGAGGAGCGGCGGGCCTGTCGCATCGCGCGACAAGACCCGGCGCGCGCCCATCAACAGGATCCATTGAATATGATGATTCCCTGCCACGCTATATCCATCGTGATTCCTTCAGTGAATATGTGGGCCCTGTGGGGATCGAACCCACGACCCATGGATTATCAGTTCAAGCCCATTGTGCGCAGCTACAACCGACAGCCGGCCGGGCGCAGGCGGTCCCTGCGCGTCCCCATCTGCACGAATCATGACGCTGAACCGCTCTCCTCCGATCCAGCAGTTCGCCCATCTGCCTCGAGGTGCCGAATTCGAAACGTCGCTCGCTCGTGAATCGAAGGAAATCTTTCGCCTTTGACCCATTTAACACATAGTAGAATATATCCGAGCTGGAGCCGGTACTCAGCACCAGTAAGGTTCCTGCCATCATGCAGAGCAGATGTCTCGGGTAGGCCGACGTAATTCCGGAGCCAAACATCGTCACCCATCGAATGCATCGCCCGATCTCTAGCGTCGAGTAATTCATCATCCACAAACATGCTAACCGTCAAATCACCAATATCGCCATCATTTAAAAATCGAGGTGCCTCCGGCGGAACAGGGAGGTTATCGGTTCGTAGCATGCAACCAAATTGCTTGACTAGGTATTTTGATAGGTTCTTAGCTTTCGCCCCCCAGTCATCCCCGTAGACATGACGCCACTTAAGGCGCCGAGCCTTCATCAACCCCTCCCAGTTGACTGAAATATAGTCGACAAATTGATCGTAGCTACGATCAAACGGTTGACTTCGCTGATTATTGCATTTCGCGCACAAGCACCTGCTCCAGAGGACTGCATGACCTTTCTTTAGCGATCGCAGCTCTCCGGTATATCCAACCTTGGCAACCCGATAAACACCATCCTCCTTAGACGAACCTCGGATGCGACGCAAATCACTATGCTTATACTTATGCTCAGAAGTTGTAGCAGGGGCGCCACAGATCCAACACTTTCCTTCATCTCGAATTCTGTATTTGTCCAACACGGATGGGACCAGTTGATCATTCATGCGTACATTGTAGGGCAGAAGTGGCTAGCTTAGGTTCCGCAACCCGCAGCCAACGCCCAGTAGAACCCGATCCGGGGCTTCAGCTCCGCGCGGTTCTCACTTGCGAACGATCGAACACATGGCGACACCGAGGACCATCGCCCCATAATTCACACAGAGTAAGCAATCGCTCGCGATCAACGAAACAAACCACGTATATTCATCAGTTTTCGATCCCGTTGAGGGTGTCAATCTGGCCCGGTACGCTACGCGGGTAAAGTTACTGTGGCGACCTTATCGCCCCGCAATCTGGAGCACGCCTGATGTACCGAGACATCAAGGAGTGGGCCCTGTGGGGATCGAACCCACGACCCATGAATTATCAGTTCCGCCCCAGGCAGTCGCAGCCTTGTACTTTCAGCGCCGCCCGAGTGTCATGGCAGGGCCGCAGCGATCCCTTGTGTTCCGAGGCCGTCCAGGGTATGAACTCCACTCACTTCCGGAGAGGCAGGATCTCCAGTTCGTCTTCCCAGCGGTTCGTAGGTGCTGGTTGCCAGAACGGACGGCGGTAGACCTTCCATCGTCCCCTGCCCCAGTGGCTCCACCTCTGGCTCCTCACCTCGGAGGCCCCCTGTCCATTCACGCGCACGGGCCACCGGCGCACCCGCGAAATGAGACCCCTGCCGTATGGAACCGGTTCAGCCCAAGTGACGCCTACCCAGACCTCATCAGGCATCGCAGATCCGCTGGTCCGGACGATGGTCACTTCTAGATTCTCGTCCCCGGGGCTCCACACCGGCACGAGCTTCCGGTCCGTGACGGACTTTACGAGGCTGCTATCGCCTTCGACGAATACGACCGGCTGAGCTTGGATGGCGGAAACGGGACCGACCATCTCTATAGTGACGTGCCATCCAGCTATATCGGTGACTATGCGATCCTCCTCCCTCCTTATCCCGGGGATCGGCCTCACCGTGAAGAACATTCCATGGGCTGTCGATGCAGTCCGTTCATGCCGCAGCGCTAGGTACGCGATCAACAAGGCGACGAGCGAAACGACAAGGGTGGCGATATTCACCCGCCCAGCGTGGCACGATGCCGCATCTCCGCTTGTCCACCACGCCAGACGATCCCCAGGAGACCTGACGACCGGGTCGACACTGAACAGATGTCGACCCCCCACCCCCCAATCTCCCCCTCCTGGCAACACGCCGTGCAGCGCTTCTCCACCTGGCTCACCGCAGCCGGACGAAGCTCCGGCACCGTCCAGCTCCGCTGCTGGTGGATCACGAAGCTCGCAATCGACTGTGCGCCAGCAGAGCCCCACACGGTCGACGCCGAGACGATCCTCTCCTGGAGCGCCAGTCACGATTGGTCCCCGAACACCCGCCGGTCATGCCGAGCGGCCCTTAAGCGCTTCTTCCACTGGGCCCGAGTCGCTGGACTCCGCGATGACGACCCCTCCGAACTGCTGCTCAGCATCCAAGTCCCACGGCCTGTCCCGCGCCCCGCACCCATCCAAGTTCTCGCCGGCGCCCTCGACTCGGCAGAGACCGACCGCGACCGCCTCATGCTCCTGCTGGCCTCCTTCGGTGGCCTGCGCCGAACAGAGATCGCCACCGTCCACGCTTCCGACATCGAGCACGGCTTCCTGTTCGTCACCGGCAAGGGCGGAGCACAGCGCATCGTGCCCATCCACCAGATGCTGGCCGAACCGCTCCATCGACTCGCAGAGCGCGGGGGCTGGGCCTTCCCCGGTCGCTTCACCGGCCACGTCCACCCTGACTTCATCGGCAAGCGCATCTCGCGACTCCTCGGCCCCGGCTGGACAGCGCACACGCTGCGGCATCGCTTCGCCACCGAGGTCTACCGCTCCTCGAAGGACCTCCTGGCCGTCCAGCAGCTGCTGGGCCATGCCTCCGTCGCCACGACTCAGGTCTATGTCGGCGTCGATCGAGATGCGCTCACCGCAGCCGTCGATGGGCTCGCTGGACTCGACATCTGACCGGCCCAGCGATCACCCCCCTCGCTGCTGCACTACGCCGCCTGGCTCATCACCGATGGCGTGGCGAGGGCGCAGACGTCCTCAGTCATTCGCTTCAGGGGGGATCCTGTGACGACCACCATCACGCTCACGCCCACGCTGACTCTCAGCGTCGGCGACCGGCGGATGCCACAGCAACGCATCGACGACGTCTGGTCCTCGATCGCGCAGCACACCCGCGCCACCGATCGGCCCGCGACCATCGCCGTCGTGGACGGCTCCGAGACGCTGCGTGTCTGGGAGTTGCGCCCGGACGGGTCCAGGACGCTGCTGGACAGCACTCCCACCGAGCCCGCCGACTTCCGGCTGATGCTCTCGCCGTGGACCATGACCGTCCCCCTCGACGACGGACCCGACGATCGCGAGGTCTCGACCCTGGCAGTCGCGCTCAGCCAGGCCGAGGCTGCCGCTCGTGCCGGCAACGTCGAGATCATCCTCCAGACCATCGGCACCGATCACGACGATGCCAAGTCGATCGACCCCACGCCGACGGAGGACATCGTCGCCCAGCAGGCCGTCGACGCGGACACCGAGAACCCCGACGACCTCATGGACGACCTCGTCGATGACGACGAGAACGCAGCCCAGGCCACGCGCAAGAAGCGTCGACGTCTGGTGCTCGCAAGCAGCGCTGCCGCCGTGCTCGTGCTCGCCGGCCTCGGTCTCGGCGCCAACGCCATGTTCTCGAACGATGACCCTCAGCCCAACAGCGCGCCCGAGTCGCAGGAGCCCGAGGACTCGGCGACACCGACCGAGGAATCGTCGTCGCCGGCTCCGATCCAGAATCAGGCGATCTCTCCAGCCGGGTTCTCTGGCACCTCGACGTGGGAAGTCGTTGGTGCGACGGATCAGAGCACAGGAATGACGTCGGACGGTGAGCACATCGGCGCTGTCTCAGGCCGGACTCTCGACATCGTCCGCACCGACAACGGTGACCCCACCGACTCCGTCACCCTTCCAGCCGCCCTCGACGGCAACCTCTACTCCCTGAACGACGGGGGACTGCTGCTGCCGGCTGAGGGACGAGTCATGACGTGGTCCAAGGGCCACGGACTCGTCGACAACGAGATCGGCAAGGAGGACCGCCTGGTCGTGCGCGGCAGCACCGCCTTCACCGTTCCCCAGCGCGACGATGTCCGCCCCGACGAGATCCAGGTCGTGACCGCCGACGGGTTCCAGACCCACAAGTCCCCGGGCTCATCCGCCTCTCCGATCGCCCCGGCCCACAATGCGGGGTTCCTGTGGGCCTCCAGCGCTGAAGGCGGCTCCCTCGTCCACGCCGACACGGACGGTGAGGAGGTGTCCTCGACCCGCCTGATCGGCCCCTCCGACGACGCCACGATCTCGCAGTGGCTCGGGGCGACTGACGACTTCGCAGCCGTCATCTGGTCCGAGGACGGCTCCGGCGGCGTGCTGGCGATCCATGACGCGGAAACCGGAAAGATCGTGGAGACCCACGACCTCCCCAGCGTGGGGAACAGCATGAGCGTGGTCCCCTCCGTCGACGGCAAGCAGCTGCTTGCCGGCACGACCCCGATCAACCTCAGCACCGCAGAAATCGGTTCCCCTGTCTCCGACCTGTCCACGAGCAACCGCGCCATCGTCGCGGTTCCAGGCGGATGGATCGCTCAGCAGACCGATGGAACCTCCGTGCTCATCTCCCCCGACGGCCAGACCCTTCCGGCACCGTCGACCGCCGAGGATCTGCTCGGCCTCACCGACTCCGGCGACATCGTCGTCGACCACCGCGGCACCCTTGCCGCCTTCGCACCTGACTCCGAAACCGAAGGAGATGACTGATGAGACTTCGCCGACGGAAACAGTGGCTGGGATATGTCGACGACGGTCCCACCTGCGACCGCATGGACACGACTGAGACTTTCGTCTGCGCGCTGCCTCCGCGACATGCAGGCCCCCACTCTGATCCCGTCCTCGAAAACACAACCCATGAACCCGACTGGCCGACGCGCATCTTCAGCAGTAGACGGGTTGACCCCGACCAAGACCTCGCGGGGAACTACTGGCTCGTCTACGACTCCCCCGACGGCACGTGGCGTACGAAGCCCATGAGGCCGGACGCGCGACACGTCCTCCATGAAGCCCTGATGTACGTCGAAGGAGAAGACCAGTGACCGTGACCCCGATCCGACTTCCACAGCCCCCAGCGCGGGCATCGCCTGCCCTGGCCTCCGAGGGCCTGACCGAGATCATTCAGCTCGACCCCAAGGGGCCCACCCTTCCGACCAACACCACAACGACCACGACCGCTACAGAAGGAGCCCGGAAATGAACACCCGCGTCCGCACCGTCCTCGCAGCCCTGACGATCACTCCCATCGTCGGGCTCACCGCCATCACGCCGGCCACCGCTGACGACTCGATCGACCTCCCCATCGACCCGGGGACCACCACGGAGCCCTCCGACCCCGTCGACTCCGGTCAGATCGACCCCGGAGTCGACGAGCCGGAGCCGGAGGATCCCGTGGAGGAGCCGGAAGCACCCGTCGAGGAGCCGGCACCCGAGCCCGAGCCCGAGGATCCCGTGGAGGAGCCGGAAGCACCCGCTGAGGAGCCGGCACCCGAGCTCGAGCCCGAGGCACCTGCCGAGCAGCCGGCACCGGCACCCCAGCCGGCACCGAAGGCTGAGGCACCTGTCGCCCAGCCGGCACCGGCGGCACCCGTCGAGCAGCCGGCACCGCAGCTTCCCCAGGCTCCTGCTCCCGTCGCCACCGCTCCGGCAGCGGCACCGGCTGCCCAGCCGGCACCGCGCCCGACTCCGGCCCCGGCAACCGCTCCGGCGGCTGCACCGGCAGCAGCGGCACCGGCAACGGCAACTCCAGTCCTGCCGCAGCGCGGTCCGGCACCGGCACCCGCTCCGAGCACCGGCACCGTTCCGTCGGCCGCACCGGTTCCGGCACCGGCAACCAAGGCGACACCGGAGATCTTCATGGCTCCGGCGCAGCCCCTGACGGATGATCCCGGTAGGGCCCCCGCGGACCCGTCCTCGTTCGACAACGGCAAGGATCAGTACATCGTCACTGATGGCGACACCCTGTCCGAGATCGCCGAGCGCTACGACATCGAGGGCGGATGGCAGGCCCTGTACGAGCTGAACCGCGACGTGATCCAGGACCCGGACCTGATCTACCCCGGGCAGGAGATCACCCTCCGCCTGCTGTGACCCACAGATAGGCCCCCTTAGACCTCAGCCCCTCCAGGCCCCCCTGCTGGAGGGGCTGAGCCATGCCCAGGCAACGAAGGCCGGACAGTCAGACCCAGCCCGCAACAGCAGGCCAAGACCCCCAGGGGAGTCAGCCTGCCTCAACAGGATTCAAGACAAATACCTGCACACACCTCTGGCACCAAGGTGCACTGCCGTTGACATACGTCAACGGCACGCCGCGCGATAAGCCTCTATGAGCCCTTCCACGCACTGCGCCGTCTGCCAGGACCGGCTGCCCGAAGACGCCCGGCCCAACCGCCGCTTCTGCTCCCTGCGTTGCCAGCAACGCGCTGCCGGACGCCGTCGGCGCGGCCAGCCAGAGTCCGACCCTCCCGCGACCGTGAGCCCTGTCGCTCCGGACTTCGAGCTGCGCAAGCGCCACCGCCAGCTCGTCGGCAAGGAGCGCACGATCGCCCGGCTGCGTGCCGGACGTGATGCTGACCGTCGTCGGATGCGTGAGCTGGAGGCCGAGGCTGCCTCCGAGAGACGTCGCGCTGATCGGGCCATTGCTTCCGTCGGAAAGGACCAGCATCGGCTGCGGGCCAAGAACGCCTCGCTTCAGGACCAGGTCATCGAGGCCCACGAGACCGTCCGGCAGCACGTCGCCGAGGTCGAACGGCTGCGGCAGACCGTCCGGCAGACCTCTCCCGAGCTGACGGCAGCGCGCGAGATCCGCCGGCAATGGGAAGCACTCGCCGTGGGCATCGCCCGGCAAGCTGCCGGTTCGAACGTGCCGCTTGCCGGTCTCGACCAAGAAGTCCTCACGACCTACCAGCGGCAACGGCAAGCCCCTGCCGCTGAGCCCCAGCCGGCAACGGCAAAGACCCCGCCCCGCAAGAACCGACCTGCCGCTCGCCCGGCAGCTCGTCCCGGCAACTCCGGAAGGACCACCCGATGACCGTCTCCATCTCCAAGATGTCCGTCAGCTACTACATCGAGCAGGTTGCCATCGGGGATGCTGCCCCTGCCGGCACCGGCAGCCGCGACCTCACCCGTTATTACACCGAGGCCGGTGCCCCTCCCGGACGCTGGATCGGTGCCGGCACCGCCGGCCTCGGCATCGACCCCGGCACCCGCGTCACCTCCCGAGCAGCACGCCGACTCCTCGAGGACTCCGCTCACCCCGAGACCGGCGAACGACTCGGCAGGGCACCGATCGCCAAGCAGCAAGCTCCTGCCGGAGCGAAGACCGCTGCCGGCAAGGACGCCAAGTCCGAGCGCGTGTCCGTTGCCGGGTTCGATCTCACCTTCTCCGTGCCGAAGTCCGTCTCCGTGCTGTGGGCCATGGCCGATGACCAGACCAAGGCAGCAGTACACGCCGCCCACCGACGCGCGATCGACGACTCGCTGTCCTGGCTCGACGACCGGGTCATCCAGACCCGAGCCGGCCATGCCGGCGTCGCCAAGGTCGCCACCCGAGGACTCATCGCCACCGCCTTCGACCACTGGGACTCCCGAGCTGGCGACCCACAGCTGCACACCCACGTCGTGATCGCTAACCGTGTCCAACGCGCCTCCGACGGCGCCTGGACCACCCTGGACTCCGTCGCACTGCACAAGAACGTGGTGGCAGCCTCCGAGCGCTTCAACGGGATCCTCTTCGACGAACTCGCCCGCACTCTCGGTACCCAAGCCGAAGTCCGTGGCGAACCGGCCCAGGACCACGACGGCCTCACCGTCGCGGATCGGAACGCACGCATCGAACTCGCCGGCGTCCCCGACGAACTCATCGACGCGTTCTCCTCCCGTTCCCGCGTGATCGAGGCCGAGACCGACCGATTGATCGCCCAGTGGGAAGCCGACCACGGGACAGCACCCTCCGGCCACGATCTCGCTCAGCTGCGGCAGCAGGCCACGCTCACGACCCGCACCGCCAAGGATCCCGACAGCCTCCGATCCCTGGATGAGAAGTCCAGCGACTGGCGGCTCCAGGCATCCGCTCTCGGCCACACCGCCCATGACGTCGTCTCCGCCGCCACGGGCCACGAGCCCACCATCACCGCAGCCTCTGACCCGCAGCCCGAGACCCTGGAGGAGATCGCCTCACGAGCAGTCACCGCCGTCGCGGCGCAGCGCACCACCTTCACCCGCGCCAACGTCCACGCCGAGATCTCCCGTTCCCTGGCCGCTGTGCGCTGCCATAGCGCCGAGGAGCGCGATCGACTCCTCGACCAGCTCACTGATCAGGCCCTCGACCAGACCGTGCGCCTGACCCCCACCCGCTTCCAGCACTCTTCCACCGCGCAGCCCGGGCTCAGCTCCGGTCGCGATCACGCCTTCAACGACTCAGCCTCCTACGCCACCCAGGACCAGCTCTCGGCTGAGGAGCGCCTGATCGCCGCAGCCACGAACACCGGGGCACCGTCCATTACCGATCGACAGCGCGCCGAACAGATCCTCGATGCCGTCACGGTCGGAAACGGCCACTCCCTGGCCCCAGACCAGCGTGAGGCTGCGCTGCGTCTGGCCACCTCCGATCAGTCCCTGTCTGCGCTCATCGGACCCGCCGGCACCGGCAAGACCACCTGTTTGTCCGCGCTGCGGCAGATCTGGGAGGACGAACACGGCCCCGGCAGCATCGTCGGCCTCGCACCCTCCGCAGTCGCGGCCTCAGTCCTCGGCAAGGAGATCGACGTCCCGACCGACAACGTCTCCAAATGGCTCTGGGAATCCGAAGGCCCCGGCGCCACCAACCGACTCAACAAGATCCACACCACCCGCCAGCAGATGACCCGCCTGCTCGACGAGCTGCCGGAGACCCCCACCGCTCAGCAGCAGCGCACGCTGCGCCGGCTCAACGCCACGCTGACCGAGCTGGAGACCACCCAGGACCGCTACCAGATGCGCCCCGGCCAGATGGTCATCGTCGACGAGGCCTCCATGGCAGGCACTCACTCCCTCGATCGGCTACGCGCACAAGCCGAGACCGCCGGTGCCCGAATCGTCGCCGTCGGAGACCCGTCCCAGCTCGGAGCCATCGAGGCCGGCGGCACCCTCGGCTGGATCGAACGCCACCAGGACCAGCCCAACGTCACCGCAGCCACCCTCGAATCCGTCTGGCGCTTCAAGAACGACTGGGAAGCCGGCAACTCCCTCGCCCTGCGCCAAGGCGAGCACGACGCCATCGACCCGCTGCTCGACCACAACCGGATCACCCAGGTCGACGAGCCCGAAGCCGTCGAAGCCACTGCTTTCGACCAGTGGGCCGAAGCCCGTGCCCAAGGCAGTGCGCTGCTGCTGTCGGCCTCCCAAGGATCCGTCGACCGCCTCAACCTCCAGGCCCAAGACCTGCTGCGCAGCACCGGGGAGATCGACCACACCACCACCGTCGCTCTCTCCGGAGACTCCGTGGCCGGGCTCGGCGACCGCATCCTCACCCGCCGCAACGAGCGTCTGGTGCTCGACGACCAGGGCGACTTCATCAAGAACGGTGACCTCCTCACCGTCACCGCCCTGAACGACGACGGCACGCTGGAAGCCACGCGAGACAACGGCGCGACCGTCCACCTCCCGCACACCGTTCTCGAGAACACTCAGCTCGGCTACGCCTCCACCGCCCACCGTGCCCAGGGCGTCACCGTCGATCGTGCGATCACCGCTGTCGATCCGAACCAGACCTCGCGAGAGACCTTCTACGTCTCCATGACGCGCGGCAAGCACTCGAACACCGCTGTGCTGCCCCCGCCGGCACCGGATGACGAGTCGCCCGACCCGTGGCAGCTGCTCCACCGCCTCACCCCGCAGACGGCCAAGGACCAGCTCTGCCGAGTCCTGGACCGCACGGACACGGAGCTGACTGCCCATGAGGTCCGCGACCACGCCCACGGATGGGACAACGACCTCACCCGACTCACCGACGAGCTGCGCTACACCGGTCAGGCCATCGCCACCCGACAGACCGTCCAATGGGTCCGCGACGCCCACGGGTCCGAGATCGCTGACGCATGGGCGAACTCCGAGCACTGGCCCGCCATCGTCAACGCCGTCGCCGCCGGTCGAGACCTTCCCACCGAAGTCCCCGACGCACCCCGCGAAGCTCTCTCCACCCTCCACGCACAACCCGCCGGCACCGATGCCCAACGAGTCCACGGGTCACTACGGCTGCCTGTCCCGGAGACTCCAGATGAGACGGCGACCGTTCAGCAGCTCGTCACCAAGATCGACGACCGGCTCGCGACGCTGCGAGCACAGACCGCCGATGAGCCCTGGCGACTGACCCTCGACCACTACCCATCCGAGACCGTCGACTCCGTCCTCCTGGCCCGGCAGATCAGCGGGTGGGAAAACCCCCACCCAGCCACTGCCAGACGCACGCCCCAAGGACCAACGAGCTGCCGAGGCCTACGACTCGGCCCACGCACGCCTCAGCTCGCCGAGCACCCCACGAACCGCCCAAGAGCCCTATGCCCCCGACACGCCCATCGGAAAAAATTCACAGCATCAGACATTCGACTCATATACCAATCGAAATTCCAGCCCCGACGGCCCAACCGCAGCTTGACCGGCCCACTCCCCTCAGCGGCTCCCGTACAGTTTGCCCCAACCAGAAGGCGACTGCGCCGCCTTGAACCTATCCGCTGCGGCGAGAAAGGAATCTCCAATGCCGCTTTCCAATGACAATCCCCGCGTCGACATTCTCGGAAATACCCCTGTCCTGAACTATCTCGACAATTGGGGCGTTTGGGCGTGGATCGGCATGATCATCCTCACCATCTTCGCTTTCGCGCTCTCCACGCTCGTCAGCAGCCTCGCTCGGCGCGACACCGACTCGGGTCTTGCCGTGATCGCCAATCTCCTCACGTTCACCTACGCGATGTGGCCGCTGCACTTGGTCCTGCGCCATCTGCCTCCGGATTGGGCCGGGTGGCTCGTTGTGATCGGCAGCATCGTCGTCGCGCTGTGGTGGTTCATCCGGGCCCGTGATGTCCATCCGCTGTCCTACGTCTCTGCCATCCTCGCCCCCTGCCTCGCGCTGGGTGCCGATCGCCTCGCCAGGCGCTTCGCCGACATCCCGATCGGATGGGAGACCGCAGGCATAATCATGGTCTTCGCCGGACTCGTCGGCCTCTTCATGTGGCTCTCTGACCGGTGATCATCACGGCCACCTGAGGTTTCCACAGCCTCACATCACGCAACACCAGATCTCTACAATCCCTGGCAGGGGCCCAAGCGGGCCCCTGCCAGACTCGTCCACAGGAGTACCCATGTCTCAGCACGAAGATTCCTCCTGGCCTGAAGAGATCTTCGAGTCCTTCGATCCCGCCCCTGTCTCGCTGGAAGCTGTCCACTTCATCCACTCACCTGAACTCGACATCACCATCGACCCGGAGGCGATTCAGGCATGAAGGCTGATGCTCTCAACGAGATCGCTGCGCTGCCTCCCTGGATCGCCGGCTACGAGATGGCCCGCGACGACGTCGCTGTGCTCACCTTCGCCGAGCGAGACGACGCGATGCAGATCTCCTCCAGCGCCATCGTCCCCATGGACCAGATCGCGCCCGCCGACTTCGAGGAGTCCGCCAGGTACACGGCCCGTCAGCTCATGGCCACCAACGGGGACACCACCCCAGTCGTGTTCGTCATCGGCCACGGTGACGCCGGCGATGTGCTCGCTGACCGACTCACCGACGGCCTCCGACCTGAGCTGCCCAACGGCGCCGAGGTCATCACCCTGCACAACGACGGAGCCGAGGTCGCCGCCCGCACGGAGAACACGCCATGGACGAAGATCGGGGCCCCAGCCGACGTTTCCACCCAGATGACCGCCATGGGAACCCAGCAGCCGTCGGCCTCCCGCCAGATGAGCGACCGCACCTGGTCACCCGACCCCGTCCCCGGCTTCCCCCCGCTGCCTGACCACGAACGAGCCAGGCTCCAGGCCGCTCCGCCGTCCAAGCGCGCCGAGGTCGCTGTCGAGATGCTGAACGATCTCGCCCACGGCAACACCGACGACGTCGAGACCACACGCAGCCGGCTCGCAGCCCTGCTCAGCACCGATGACACCGGCTGGACCCAGGAGCGCGTGATGATGGCCGCCATCACCTCCCAGACACCGGCCATGTCCGACGAGCTGCGTCGCCTCTACGTCCAGGCCCCACCGCAGGACCAACAGGCGATCGCCAGCCCCCTCGCTCTCTCCGCCTTCGCCCAGCAGAAGAACACCCAGCCCCTGCGAGCCCTGCGACCCCAGATCGACGAGAAGGGCCCCAGCAGCAAGGAGCTGATCATCATCGACGCCCTCGCTGCCGGAGTCACCGATCCCCAGCGATTCCAGACCGCGATGAGCAACCGACAGGAACGCCTCCTCACTGAAGGCGTCCCCGCCCAGCGCGACGCCCTCTGGCAGCAGGACCGCCCCGGCCCGCAGAGACCGGCCCAGACCCTGCCGTCGAAGCCCACGACGCCGTCTCCGGTCCCTCGCCCTGAGGATCTGCCGCCGACCACCGGGCCAAGCAACCCGGGCATGAGCTGAACCACCGAGGAGGAGGGGCCGCTGACGATTCGATCGTCAGCGGCCCCTTCCTCATGCCCAAGTCCGGCTCAGCGCGACATGCCGCCGCTGCCCGGCTGCGCCGTCGCCCAGCTCTCGACCGGCGCCGCGTCAGCAGCGCTCGAAGATGCCGGGGCCGCCGAAGCCGAACGCTGCGCGGACTGCCCGTCGGGCTGCGGAGACGCCGTGTGCCACCGCAGCGACGGCGAGACGTCGTCAGCGAAGATCCGGTGGTTCAGCCCCGGTTCCCCGTTGCCGCGCACGTACGGGCTCGACTGGAGGGTGCCCTCCACATTCACGCGATCGCCCTTATGCAGCGACGAGAGCACGTTCTGCCCCAGGCGCTCGTTCGAGATCCCCACGCTGTAGTAGTTCGTCTCGCCATCGGTCCAGTTGCCGCCGGCATCTCGGACTCGCGTGTTCTGCGCCAGGTCGAACACGGTCGGCTGCTCCCCCGACTGCGTCGTGATCCGCTCGGGGTCCGCCGTCAGATTCCCGGCGACGTTGAAGTTCCTGTGGTTCACGGCCATGTCCTGCTCCTCTCATCGTCGGGCCCACGAAGCAGGGCCCGTCACCCTGTCATCGCAGCCCGTCAGCCCGACGTATGGGAGCCGATCAGCCCTCGTCCTCGTCGTCATCGTCACCAGCCACGGACTCGTCCGGGCCCCGTCGAACCTCGGAACCCGGTGCCGTCTCCCAGGTGCTGCCGCCGTCCACCGAGGACTCCCACCAGGTGCTGCCGATCGCTCCACCGCCGGCCTCCACCGTCGCGCCCAGCAGAATGCTGCCCTCGCTGGAGGTGCCGCGACGTGCCGGGCCCAGGATCTTCACCGGGCTCAGCCTCGCCGCCGTGCCGATCTCCACGGCCTCCGAGCGCACGACCGTCCCGGACTCGTCCGTCGCGCACATCCGCCACATCGCGATCCCGTCCTCGGGCTCCGCATCGACCGGCTGCACATCACGAACCTCCGCCAGATGCGCAGCCCAATCCGCCTCATCCACCGGAAGCGTCCCCGGTCCCCAGCCCGGCACATAGGACCGCGCCGGCACATGCCCCTTGTTCGCCACGCACTCCTTCGCCCAGCCCTTCAGCCGATCCCGCATCATCCGCAGATGGAAGTGCCAGGCCGTCATCGGCATCATCGTCGGCGTCGTCGCCTCCCACGCCTGAGCCTCCGCGCCGGCAGCAGCCCACAGCTCCTCGACGATGTCCTGATGACGGAACCAGCACGCCGGGATCTCGTCCTGCGGAATCCGGTGCGCCACCACCAGCCAGTCCACCCAGCCGCGCAGCCACGCCCAGATCTCGCCCATGGACTCCTCAGGCAGATCCCGCCATCGCGTCGCCAACCACGGCGGCACGTCCCCCATGTCCTCCTCGGCCTCGCTCACCGCGGCGTCCTCGTACTGCTGCGCCTCGGCCTCCGGCTCCGCTGCCGAGAGCGTGTCCCACAGCGACGTCGTCGCCTTCGGCGCCTCCTCCGGCGTCGCTCCCTGCTCCTGAGCGCTCATCGTCGCCCCTCCTGGCCCTAATCGTCCTCTGTTCCCAGATAGGCATCGAGGACCACCCGGCGCACGTAGTTCAGCGCCTCCTCCCAGGTACAGCCCTCACGCTGCGCCCGCGACCGCACGGCCCAGTCATGCTCCGAACACAGCAGCACCACCTCATCGGCGATCGTCTGCTCGACCAGCGGCAGCCCGGGCTCATCACCGCGCATGCACACCGAACAGGTCCGCCCCATCGAGCTCGACGACTCCGAGGGCTCCGGCAGATTCAGCGTCCCGTCGCGCAGCGCCTCCAGCAGCACCGGAAGCAGCTCCTCACGCAGCTGATCCTTCACCGCCGCCAGGTGCTCCTCGTCCGGCTCCTGGACCCCACGCACCAGATCCAGATGCTCCTGGCATAGCCACACCACCTGCCCCTCCCACCGGACTTGCCACAGCCGTCGTGCCGGCTCGGTCGCATGCCCGCAGATCCGGCACTGCGGCCCCTCAGCACTGCTCATCGGTTCGTCCACCCTCGTCGTCCCTTCGACGCTGCTATCCGATCAGTCCCTAGCCTGGCCCGTCGCAGCCCGATCACGATGACCGCCGAGGCGCGTCGCCGGTCCCATCCCCAGAAGTCCCGACGACGACGGTCCAGCTCGCGGTGCAGATCCTCATGGCAGCCACGGCACAGCGGCATCAGGTCCTCGTCGGCCTCACCGGCCACCCATGCCCCGGACGGCTCCTGGCGCACACCGTCATAGGACGTGTGGTGCAGATCCACCGGCCCTTCCGCCCGGCAGACCAGGCACATCACGACCTGACGGCGCTGCTCCACCGACCGGAACCACTCCCGACGGCGCGCGAACCATGCCGGCGACCGCAGATATCCGCGCGTGTAGGTGGCATCCCCGCGCCGACCCAGCGACATGCCCACGTCGTCACCGGCCCACGGTCTCAGCGCCCGAGGTCAGCGCCTTCGCCAGCCGCTTGTCGAACCGCGCGATCGCGGCCTTGATCTCGGCGGCGTCCTTGCGCTGTGTCCACCGCGACATCGTCACGACCACCGGACGCACATTGGCCTTCAGCATGAACCCCGTACCCGTCGGCAGCCGGCGCAGCTCCGAGACCGTCACGACATCGTCCTGCCGAGACTGCTCAGCCACCGACACCCCGGAATCGCTCGACGTCCGTGACTGATCGGTGATCTTCCGCTGACCCGCCAGGGACACGAACCGGCCCAGATCATCCGCACCGCTGGAGCCGCCCAGCTGAACCGTCACCGTGGCCGAGCCCAGGATCTGCTCCGTCTCGTACTGGCCCCACTGAGCCCGAGCCTGTCCGGGCGACTGGAGGATGACCAGCGTGGAGATCCCCACACCGCCGCCGTCGGACATGATCGTCGGCAGCTCCCGCCATGCCGCCATGTTCGCGATCTCGTCCAGGATCAGCGACAGCGGCGGATCCAGCCGGTTCCCCGGCAGACTGATCGCCATATCTCGCGCTGCCCACGTGATCGCATCCATCAGCGCCATCAGCATCGGACCAGCCGCCCCGCCGCCGGACTTCGTGCCCACGAGGAACAGCGTGCCCTTGTCCTTCAAGAACTTCTCCGGCTCCAGGCCCTCACCCCAGGCCGGGTTCAGGACATCAGCGACCTCCGGCAGCATCAGCGACGACGTCGCCGAGGTGACGCCCATCCACTTCGAGGGCAGCATCCTCGGATCCGAGTTCAGCTCAGCATCCAGCGCCTCACCCCACCCAGCGGCAGCCGCCGGCGACTCCTTCAGGATCCGCACCGCCTGCTCAGCCAGCCCCGGGGAAGCTCCCCACCGGCCCAGCGTCGGAGCATCGACCTCACCGATCGCCGCCGCGTGCAGCAGGTACTGCATGATCTGCGTGGCCACACCGGCCCACTCCTGATTCGACGTCGACTGCCCCATCGACGAGGCCCCCACGATCGCCTGCGCCCGACGCGCAGCCGTCATCGCAGACTCGCAGCCCTGCGCCGGGTGCCACTTCAGCGTCGTCGGCAACTTCGTCAGCCCCTGCGGATCGAACAGCGCGACCGGCCCGATCCTCTTGCGCGCCTCCCACACCGCCCGCACGTTGTCACCGCGCGTCGACGTCGTGACCACAGCCCCCGGAGCATCAAGCAGCGCATTGATCGCGATGAAGAATCCCTTGCCCGAGCGCGGCGGACCCAGGATCACGACCGAGTCCTCCGACGAGACCCACACCTCCCGGCCCTGCGACGATCCCAGCTTCCAGCCCACGTCCTCGGCCTGCGGATCATCCAGCGTGGGACGCACCACCGAAGCCTTCTGCATCAGCGCCTTGCGCCCAGCCTTGCGCTGGACCTCCGGCGCCTTGGCGATCCCGCGCCGCCAGCGCAGGTCCAGCAGCAGCTTCCGATCCGACTCACGCCACCGGAGCCACATGATCACGCCCGTCACGACCAGCGCGGCCACGATGACCAGGAACACGAGCACCAGCACGCCCATCGCCGTCGTCGACGGCGCGCAGCCCGACTCCGTCGCCAGGGCCTGCTTCCCGTCTCGGAACAGCCCCAGCACCGCACCCGGCCCCAGACGCTGCGGCAGCTGTCCGCACTGCACGAGTGCGACCAGGCTCGCCAGCACGACCACGAGCAGCCACACGGCCACCACCATCGCGATCAACCCGCCGACGAGCTTGCCCCACATGTCCTCGTTGCTCTGCATGACCAGCCCTCCTCAGGACGCGCGCATGGCGTGATCGGTGTCGAACAGCTGGCCCTCCAGATCCGTGCGCACCGTGCGCACGATCCGACCCTCCAGGCTGCCGACCTTCCACAGCGCGTGCCCCTTGGGAGCCCGCGAAACCTCCTCGACCTCCGAGCCGGTGAGCTTCAGCAGCTCCATCGTGGCCCGCAGCTGATCGGACTTCTGCCGGTGAATCACTCGGATGTCCGTATCGGCCAGCAACGACTCCGCCAGCTCACGGGCGCGCGAGCCCACATCACCGGCCCGGTAGAGATCCTTCAGCTTGTGCAGGATCAGAATGTTGAACAGCCCGTAGTCGCGGGCCAGCTTCTGCTGCGCGACCATCCGCTCCAGAGCGGACTCGTCATCCATCGTTTCCCAGCCCTCCTCATACACGCAGATCCGCTGCCCCGAGTCCCGGTTCGTGAACACCGACTCGGCCCACGAGGACACGCACTGCGAGGCGATCTTCCGGGCCTCGACAGGCAGGTTCCGCAGCGGACGCGTGTTGAACACGATCATCGGCAGCGACTCGTCCATCGTCACCGTGGACCGCCCGTCGAACAGGCCTCCCAGGTCGCCATCGACCAGCTGCCGCAGCTGATTCGCGACCTTCCGCCCAGCCCCGCTCGTCACGTCCTCGACGTCGGCAGGCGGGTTGTACAGCTCACGGATCACGTCCGGAATCGTCGGCGCCGAGGCAGCCAACTCCCCCAGCGTCGTCTGCGAGGTCATCGCCTCCAGGTCTTCGCCGTTGGCTCGCGAGGCAGCACCAATCGCCTCGGTCAGTGCCAGGCGCTCATCACCATCGAGGCGGCGCTTCGCCAGAATCTGCGCGATCGTCGTCATGATCGAGGACCGACGCGACTGCACGATCCGCAGCCACTCCTCATCGCTGACCCCGCTAGAGCGCTTGCCCGGATCCAGCGGGTTGATCACGCGGCCCTGCACGCCCACCGTGATCTCCGGATCCACGCCTTCGGCCACCAGGGCGCGGGCCACGATGACCCATTCAGCCTTCGGGTCCGACATGATCACCGCCCGACGCCCGGCTTGAACCATGCGCTTCACCCAGGCCTTCGTCGTCGTGGACTTGCCCGTGCCCACCGTGCCGATCAGCACACAGGCCATGCCCGTGATCAGCCCCTCCTGGTAGGCCTCCCACGGGTCCAGACAGAACATTCCGCCGCCATCGGTCACGTTGCCGATGAACGCCCGAACCGTGCCCAGACCCGACTGCGAAACCCACGGGTAGGCACCGGCCAGCGTGAACGTCGAAGCCTCACGGATCTCCGGGCGCTCCATCATCGAGGAGCCCCGCAGATTCCGCGCCCGGGCCTCACCACCGGACCCCCAGGTGCGCTTCGCCAGCCCGGAGGCGCCCTGCCTGCGGCCACCACCGCCGTCCGCCTCCCGCCGGATGCGCGACGTTTCCTTGCGCGCTGCGATCCGGGCAGCCCGGCGCTGCTGCCGAGTCCAGTCCCCGGCCTCCCAGGAGATCGTGAATGCCTGCGACTTGTGCTTAGCCATCGTCACTTCCCCTTGATCATGCTGCGACCCAGCGGCAGAGCCGCCGCCAGGAACCCGGCCCACTGCTGTCCGTAGAGCGTGCGCAGCTCGCACCCTGCGCGTGTAGAGCCTTGGATCATCCGCTTCGTGTTCCGTTCGAGCTCGTCAGCCGATCCGCCCGAGACGACGATCAGGCCCACGAACTTCGCCATGCCGTGACCGGCCAGCAGCTCCGCGCTCGTGCGCTCCAGATCGCTTTCGACCGCGCCCTCCACGATCGAGGCCGTCTGCCCGAGCTGGCTGCGCATGATCGCCCCGGACTGCTGATCGCTCATTCGGCGCTGCACGCGCTTCATGCCCGCGTCCACGCCCTGCGGACGGATCGCCTGCGTCACCACGTGCGGGAAGTCCGCGCCGTTGAGGAAGCGCATGAACCCGGGCTGCTGCGGTCGCGTCGGCCACTGCGCGACCTCCATGACGCGGTGCCACGCCGAGTCCACACGCATCCGGTCCCACTCGACGTCCACACCCATCGGCCCCGCCGTCGCCGCCGTCACGTGGATCGACCCGTCAGCGATCGCCACGGCCTCATCCGGTACCAGCGCCCGGCGCAGCGCCTGAGCCAGCAGATCCACGCTCAGCCACTCCGAGACATCGACGCTGCACTCACGGATCAGCTCCTCCATCTGATCCTCAAACCGGGCGCAGACCGCCAGCATGCCCTTGATGCCTCCGCCTGAGGCCTTGACCTGATCCCGCAGCCCCTCCTGCGACAGCGTCACCCCGATCAGGTGATCGTGCTGAACCTGGGACCGATCCCCCGAGAGCAGGTTCAAGTAGTCGTTATGCAGCAGCGGCGACAACGAGGCCCCTGCTGGAGTGCCGGCCTCCTCGCTGTGCTCCACCTGCCGTTCGTAGGCCTGCCGGATCTCCGCTGCCGATGCCGTCGTGATCGTGTCCGAGGCCTGCACAGCCAGCACGCCCGGCTCACTGTGCAGCGCGTCGACCAGCGACGCCCAGTTCGCCAGCACATCGTTCTGATCTTCCGGCTCGGCCATCCGGAATCCGTGTGGGACTACACGGGCGACCATCGCCGCCGTCTTCGTCACCGGATCCCAGACCATCGCCGACCCGTTCGACAGCTGATACAGCCGCAGCTCCGCCGCCTCACCCGGCAGCCGCAGCCGCACCGGAGGCTCAATCCCCGCAGCGATCGCAGCCTCCTCCTCCTGAGCATCCGCCTCCAGCTCACGGGCCGAGGGATCGTGCGAAACGAAGGAATCCTGGCCCTGGCCCTGGTGCCGCAGCGCACGGACCCGCTGCTTGATCCACCACGGCAGAGGCCTGCCCCGGAACGGGATCACGGTGACCAAGATCGCCACCACGTCCAGGATCAGCAGCCCCAGCATGAACAGCGACCATCCGAACGTGGAGGCCAGCACCACGATCAGCAGGAAGATGCCGGCCAGCACCGCCGCTGTCACCGTCTGGGACACGTCCAGCCACAGCACGGCCTTCTGCCCGCCGCTGCGCGGGAACTGCACATCGGGAACCTCGGCTCCCGTATCGACTTTCTCGCTCATCTTGCTCACTTCCTCACGAATCGAGTCGCCTGCTGGACCACGCGCCCACCGGCACGGCCACCAGCAGCCCCAGCACCCATCACCGCGCGGTCAGCCCCACTGGAGGCAGCCGTGGCCGTGAATGAGAACAGCGCCATCGTCGCCAACGGCATCACCGCCGCCAGGACCACGCACACCAGCGCAGCGATGAACTGCTGAGTCGTCGCCGCGTACTGGAACATGCTGATCCCCAGCACCAGCACCGCTGCCGACAGCGGCTTCGCGATCAGCAGCCCCACCACCATCGCCAGCCAGCGGAAGAACCACGCCTTCGTCGCATCCAGCGCCAGCGCGAAAACCGCGACAGCCGCGAAAGCAACCAGCACCACAAGCAGCATCGTGCGCAGCGACAACATGAACGACAGCAGCATCGACGCCAGCCACACCAGACCCGCCGTCCCCGCCGGCACGATCAGCGAGAAATCTCCCGCGTTATCGCCCACACCACGCCAGATGTTGTATTCAGAATTGACTTCCTGAAACTCGCCCTGGTCATTCAGCTCGAACCCGAACAGCTTCATAAAGCCACTCATGTTCTGCGTTTCGCCATTCGCGTCCAGAATGAAGTTCGTGGCCCCGTCCATCGCCGAGGCAGCCGACATGATCAGCGTGACCATGATCATCATCGTCGGCAGCGCAAGCAGTGCCGCCGCTGCGCCTCGCACGATCTTGTCCGTCCGAGACTGGAACACGCCCGTGGTGACCTGCACAGCCACCAGCGACAGCAGGATCGGAGCCATGACCACGGTGATCACCCGCAGCATCCCGGGATCATCCCCGGCGCCGACAACGCCGGCCCACCAGTCATCCGAGAGATTGCTGGCCTCGAAGGCCTCCTTCATGAACGTCCACGAGTCCTCCGCGAACCGCTCGATCGTGGCCTGGAAGCCGTCCCTCGAAGCATCGGAGAGCCAGCTCCCGACCCCGTCCTGCCCGATCATCACCGCAGCCATGACTCCACCTCCTTTCGGTCTGTCTCAGGCCCGGATCAGCGCGAACCGAGCATCGAGAGCATCGACGTGCTGATCAGTCCCGGCTGCGCCCCGGTCAGGTCCATGCCCGAGCCGAACCGCACCCAGGCGCCAGCTCCTGCGATCACGGCAGCACCGATCAGGGAGAACAACAGCACCCAGAAGCCCTTCGTCTTCTGCCCAGGTGCTGTGGACAGGTAGCCGGTGGCGATCAGCACGCCGCCGACGACGACGACGATCACGATCAGCACGAGCCCGCCGGCCATCGCCCAGCCGCCCACATCGCGCAGCGCCGGCAGGAAGGGCGCATCCGACTGCACGGACACCCCCGGGTCGAACTCACCCTGCGCAGCGATGTTCGTCAGGGCGTTGTTGGTCTTGATCATTCCGAGGTTCAGCAGGTCGTTCATGGTCTTTCTCCTTCGTCATTCAGTGAGTGCGTGCAGCAGGTTCTTGTCGGGTCGGTTTCTTCACATCAGCCGGCTCAGCTGAACTCCACCTCCTCCGGTTCCCCGTCCTCGCACTCGCCCTTCGGCGGGATCCATTCATCGACCTTCTCGAGTTCGGTCATGCTCGCGGCATCACCAGTCGTTCCGGTGAGGTGCACCATCCGGCAGGGATCCACGGTGTTGTCGGAGCAGTTCTCGGAAGGATCCGGCCAGTACTCGGCTTCAGCCGAGGCAAGCGGCTGATCGAATTCAGGAATCTCGACCTTCTCGTTGAACTCGTCTTCCCACACGCCGGCGTTGATCGTGGCCGTACGCGACTCGGAGCACTCCGACTTCGATTCCACCGGCGGTGCCTTCTGCGCCTCCACCTTCGGAACCGAGTAGAGAGTCGCCCCTGCCATGACCAGCGCCCCGGCGTTGGTGATCACCGCTGCGGCAAAGGCCACGCGACCGACCTGCGCCAGCGCTCCTGCCGCCAGACCGGACTGCTGCGCCTTCTTGTGCGCGACCACGGCCACCACACCTGCGACCAGGCCGATGACCAGCAGGATCAGACACGAGACCAGGATCGTTCCGGACAGCCCGGAGAGCCCGCTGACGGCCTCACCGGAGTTCGACGTCCACATGCGCCCTCCTTCACGACCGGCCCGGCCCCGATCTCGGGTCCGTGTCCAACCGGCCATCCGAGAACTCATCGGCACAGGCAGCTCCCGCGTAGTTCACACACCGCCGCCCCGTCTTGCGATGTCTGAGCACCGGCTCACGCTGTAGCCACCACGACCTGAGGAGACCGCCATGGGCATCCCGCTTCTGCTGCTGATCACCGTCGCGTCGATCTGGATGCTGCTCTCCGGCGCCCGTCTCGTCGTTGCCGGGCTGCGCCTGACCACCTGGGCACTGACGACGAAGGCCGGTTGGCTCACCCTCGGCGCCCTTGGCGTCGGCTGGCTCACTCTCACCGCGTGAACCACAGCCCCTGCCCCAGTCGCGATGACTCTTCAGCCGGCCCC
This sequence comes from Kocuria sp. SL71, assembly GCF_026672465.1. Taxonomy (NCBI): domain Bacteria; kingdom Bacillati; phylum Actinomycetota; class Actinomycetes; order Micrococcales; family Micrococcaceae; genus Kocuria; species Kocuria sp. SL71. Next base: position 2,747,805 of record NZ_JAPPRE010000001.1, on the reverse strand, counting down.
GCCCGGGGTCGGCTGACCCATCAGGAGGACAGACCCGTGATCACCGTCTTCACCAAGCCCGATTGCGTTCAGTGCGACCGCACCCGCGCACAGCTGACCAAGCACTCGCTCACGTTCACGACCCGCGACGTCACCACCGACCCCGAGGCACACGCCTACATCACTGACGGTCTCGGCTACCGTCAGGCCCCCGTCGTCGTGATCGACGAAGGCGCGCAGCACTGGTCCGGTTACCGCCCCGACAAGATCAGCCAGCTCGCCGCCCTGCGCAGCCCTTCCGAGGTCACCACCGCAGCTGCGGCCTCGACCACCCAGGCCCAGGCTGAGCGCTGAAGCAACGACCGGCCACTGCGCCGACGACGATGGGGCCGGGACACCATGTGGTGTCCCGGCCCCATCCGTATCTCGGCAGCTCCACTCAGCTCGAAGACTCCTCCGCGGAGGATCCGGCCTCCTGGCAGTCGAACGCGGTCACCGTCTGCTGCCCGCCCTTCTTCTCGACCGCCACGGTGCACGACTTCGCCCCACCCTCCGGCACGACCTCATCCACCGAGGCATGCCAAGACCAGGAGACGTCCACCGTGACCCACTCCACGCCGTCGCGTTCCGGCAGCTCGTGCATCGCCGGCACCACATCGACCTCAGCCGACGACCACGCCCCAGCAGCCGTAGCCTGCCGCCACCACAGCGGAGCCCATCGCCCCGGGCCCTCAGCCCCGGCAGCCAGCGCATCCGCCGTCACCAGATCCTCGACTCGAGAAGCAGCATCCCCAGGCGCGGTGTCCTGCGTCGTGTCCCACACCGACAGGCCCCGCATCGCCTCGATCGCCACCACACGCGCATTCGTCCGATCAACCGTGGACTGGTCCGAGAACCCAGGGAAGTCCCGCCCGTCACCCTCCACTGCCGGCGACGGAGACGGGGCCACCACCCCATTGCCGGCAACATCATCCGGGCCGGGCGAAGGCGCCGAGAATCCCTCCGGCAACGACTCCTCGTCTGTCGGCGACGGAGAGGACGACGACTCAGGTGACCCATTTGGGTCACCTGCCGACTCGGTTGCCCCCGCGCTGGCGGAGGCTTCAGGTGATCCATTTGGATCACCTGAAGCTGCCGCCCCCGCCAACGTCTCCGCTGCCGACGGTGAGGGCGACGACGACTCAGATGACACCGGATCGATCGGTTCGTAAGCCTCCCGGCGGTCCTCACCATCACCCCCGCAGCCGGCCAGCAGCAGCACGGCCACCACACCCATTCCCAGACCTGCGGCCCTCATCGTGTACGTGCGCATCACAGCGCTCCCTTCTCTTTCAGAATCGGTTCCGGATCCACGTTGTAGAGATCTCCCTTGTCGTCACGCTCCCAGGGCAGCGTGCAGGCCGGGGTCCCCGGCTTCATCGCCTCCAAGTGAAGGTGCGTGCTCATGTCGAACTGGCCTTCGTTGCCCTCGACGCCGATCGGGTCGCCGCGCTCCAGCTCGTCGCCGACCTTCACGTTGCGCTCGGCGAGATGGATGAAGTTCAGCAGCAGCTCGGAGTCGTCCCCGTTGGTGACCTTGACCTGCACCATCCCGTCGAAATCCGGGACGCACACGACCTCCGCCTTAGTCGGAGACACCACCGTGCCGCCCGGCGCCTTGCCGGCCCCCGGCGTGGCGATGTCCGCCCCGAGGTGGAAGTTCGCGTGGCAGCCGTTGCTGATGTTGTAGTCACCCGGCGCGCAGCCAGGCATGACGTTGCGCGCGCCATAGCCGGAGGTGTGCTGACCACCCGGCAGCGGCTTCGCCCACTCGCCATCGCCCAGCTCGACCTCAGAGACATCGCTGCCCGAGGCGACCTGCTTGCACTCGACGCTGTAGTCCTCCTGCGCGCCGTCGAAGATCGTCTTGACGTAGTTCTGCGTCTCCTCATAAGGCGGGATCTCGCCGTCCTCCAGCCCCGGAGCCGCCTCGCCAGCGTTGTAGGACGCCACAGCCAGGCGCAGCGCATCCGGCCCGCCCTCGTTCTTGTCCGCCTTCGGCTGCGAGACCTCGACCAGATGCTTCATGTAGCGGCCATAGGCGGCCATCGCATCCGCCGGGTCGTTGACGTCCCCGCCCTCGCCGTAGGTCTCCCAGGCGTCCGGCATGAACTGCGCCGGCCCCTGAGCGCCCACGGGGCTGCTGGCCGAGGTAGAGAAACCGGACTCCTGGTTGATCTGTGCTGCCACGATCTCCTCAGGCAGCCCCGAGACCTCGGCAGCGTCCTTCACCGGCTGCTTGAAGGCTTCTGGCACCTCGACTCGGGCTCCGCCCTCGCCATCGCCCTCGGCAGCATTGACCTGGCAGGTACTGCCGGCAGTCGTGGCCGCAGCCTGCGTGTCGTGCTGATCCTTCGCCTCAGCTGCTCCAGCACCCAGGAACAGCATCAGCGAGGCCAGGCCCAGCATCAGCACCATCGCGATCGCGCCGAACAGCATCACGGGCCAGCCAACGAGCTTCACCAGCAGCCCGAGCCCAGCCCGCTTCACCGTGCCCCTCACAGGCCCGGCTCCCAGGCCTCATCTGCGAGGTTCACGAACTCGCTCGGCTCCTCGGCCCAGCGCGTCACCACGCACCGATCCACGCCGCCTGCCGGCGGGCACACCACCACGGCCTCCATCAGCGCACCGGACGGGGTCTGCACCTCATCCCCGTCGACGGTGATGTGCCGATCCAGACGCATTCCGACTTGCACCAGATGCGTCCCCGGCTGCGCCTCCGGGCCGAACTCGAACTCCGGGGCGATGCCGCGCCCGTCCTCGATCGCGGCATCCATCTCTGCCCAGGAGACCTCCGCCGAGGACACAGCACCCTGCTCACCGGCCTCACCCCAGTCCTCCTGACGACCCGCCTGAGACTCCAGCAGGAACGAATCCCTAGCCTCGTACCAGTCGCCGACGCTGTCCGAGGTCGTGTCCGTGGACCGCAGCGACCGCAGGAACCGCGCGCCGGTCACCAGCGGATCATCCGCATCCTCGTCTCGTGCCGTGACCAGCCCATCACCAGCGTTGATCTCCTTCAGCGCAGCCTCATCAGCCTCGCGCCCCGACGGTTCCGGCTGCGATGCCTCCCCCGCCGGCTCAGCCTGCCCAGATGCCTCCTCCTGAGCACCAGACGACCCGTCAGGCAGCGCCTGCTTCGGCTCCGACGTCTCAGACTGTCCGGACTCCTCAGGAGCCGGAACCGCCGGCTCGCCGTCCGGGCGCAGCACAGCCCACGTCCCCACGCACATCACGATCACCAGCACCAGCGCAGCCACACCGACAAGGAGCTGCTTGCCCCTGGAGCGCTCCAGTGCCTGACTCAACCGCGCCGCCGTGCTGCGGGCCCGCTGCTCACCAGGTGCAGTCCACCGCGCATGAGGCGGATGAAAGAACTCCCAGGTCAGCCGTCGGAGCCTGCCCGGGCGCTTGCCATGCGTCGGCTCCTCCGCGCCGACCGTCTCGGTCACCTCGGGCTCGGGGGCCTGCGGATCGGTCGTCTCGTCGTTCTCGTCACGCATTAGCGATCACCACCTTCACGGCGTCATCGCTTCACCCCCAGCCACCGTGTGTCCTGCCCAGACATAGAACTGGAGGACACCCGAGTCACTCGAATGCCCTCCAGCCCCACGAACTACCGCTACGGCCCCTCAGGCCAGAACTTCGGCTCACCACCCAGCTCGAACGCCACGGATGGCTCGACGTCGTCCAGGGCCCAGTGGTGCCGTTCCCGCACGTGCCGGCGCAGCGACAGCTCCAGGGACCACGCCATCGACCCGAACCAGCCCTCGCGATCCACGGGCACGCCCGACAGCTCCTCCAGGCGATCCCGGCCCTGCTCCACGCGCATCGCCAGCGCACCCAGCTTTCCCGCCGTGGCTATGGCTGCCTCCCACAGCGAGCCCTGCTGCGCCTCGGTCATCAGCTGCTCCAGCGTGGCGCCCCACTGCTGGCTCCACTGCGGCATCTCCCACTGCGCCCACCCAGATTGGGCCAGCACCTGCGAGAACACCGCATCATGGGCAGCCTCCACATCCACCAGCACGCCCTGCAAGACCTTGCTGACGCCCTGCGGTGCAACCCGCCCCGTCGGCACGTCGAGATCCAGCAGCCAGACCGCATCGGCAGCGCGCCCGTGCCGCTGCGCGACATACCCCGCGACATCAGCCACCAGCCAATGCGCAAGACCGGGACGACTCAGCGTCAGCTCCCGTGCCTGTCGCCCGTCCGTTCCAATCACTTGGGCTTCGATCGTGATCACAGCGTGTTCTCGGAGACGTTGAAGTGTTCCTCGTCGTCCAGAGCCGTGGATACCAGTTCCTCCAGATCCTCAGGCTCAGCGTCCGAGTTGTCCATCCACCAACCAGCGCGAGTGATCATCCGCGCATGCGTCATGATCTGCTCCTCGAACTCGGCCTCCGTCATCGCGGCGTCATCTCCGCGCACCAGCTCCTCGAAGGCGTTCTTCACCACGAAATCTCGGAACAGCGGGGCCCACTCCAGCTGCTTGTCCGTACCCTCCAGCTCCGGCAGCCCCAGCTTCTGCGCATCCGCAGCAGCAGCCTCCCGCCTCTCCTCCAGGTACTCGCCCTTGTTCTCCTTCTTCCAGCACTCCGTGCACTGCTGCCCGGACAGCCAGTTCGCGAACCCCTTGCGCTTACCAGCGGGACGATCGCTGAGATCCCTCGTCTCCTCGTGTCCGCACGCGAACTTGATCTCGAACTCCGTCTGCACAGCCATCGTGGCCTCCTCGGGTCTCATTGATGTTGCCAACATCGACCCATCGGACATCTACAGAGCCAGCGTGTGTCGATTTGCTGTGGTCACCACCTGGGGGGCTGCCGCCGCCCCCCCCCCAGACCCCCGCGCCAGGGGCACGACCCCTTGGACCCCCACGCCCCGCGCGCGCAGCGCGCGGGGCTGGCAGGGGACTCCGCCCCTGCACCCCGCTGCGCACGCACTCTCCGCAAGCTCCGAGCGCGCACGCTTCCCCGCGAACAGTCACCAGGGCAGCCCACGACCGAGGGCAGGGGCAAGGCAGCGCAGGCAGCGTCACCGGGCCGAGGTGGGCACCTGGGATCGAGCAGGGACAAGCGAAGACGAGGTGAAAACTCCCCAATCCGTGACATGTCAATAAAGTGCCGGCGGGCGGCAGAGCCAGTACAGGCAGAGGCCAGGAGGTCAGGCACTAGCGGCCCCGCGGATTTGCGAAAGGAATGTGCTGATCTGGCTTGCATCATGTCCATAGTAGGGTAGTACAGACAGCCCAAGATGGGCAGGACCAAGGCCCCTACCGCCTGATCCGGGCAGAGAAAAAGCCCCACCGCATCACGACCAAGTGGCGATGGGGCCGGAACGGCCCAAAAGGCCGCCCGCTCACACCCAAAAGGGCACCCCCAGGATAGCCCCCCATCACCGAGAGGACCACCCACTATGAGCAGCCCCGAGACCCTGCACGAGCTGGCGCAGGCCGTCCGAGACTTGGACGAGCAGCGCCGCGAGGCGATCCAGCGCCGTGACGCCGCGATCCGTGCCGCGCGCCGCGACGGCGCGCGCCCGGTTGACCTCAACCGCGCCACACAGCTCCACCCGCAGGTGGTCCTTCGGATCATCGGAGCCGCGCAGCCGGAGCCGGAGACCGGCGACGTGGCCGAGCTGTCCGAGGCAGCCCGCACGGCGACCGCCCGCCACAAGGACGCCCTCACGCGCCGGAACGAGGCGATCCGCACCGCCGTGGACGGCGGCGCGAAGATCGCAGACGTGATCGAGAGCACCGGCCTCAGCCGGTCCGCCGTCCACGTCATCCGCACGCGCGACACAACCCACTGACGGTCTGCCATTCTGGCGCGCCAGTTGGGGCGCGAGTTGTGGCACCGTTCCGCAGCTCAAATCCGCGACCGCCGACCTGTGACTATGTCCGCTAATTGGCGGGGTTTCTCAGACGCTCAGTGGCGGCCTCCACTCCCTCGCACGCGAGGGGGTGGTAGCGATGCCCTGCGTGTTCGTAAGGCCATCCGGTTTCGGGACGGCTCTCACTCCTGGTCTGGACGCGGCTGCTCTTCGAGGACACGACGGACGAAGTCTGCCTTCCCCTCCGTGTACGCTTCACGGTCGGCGGTGTGTTGCGTGGCCAATGTCCGCTTCAGGTCCGCGTAACGATGCATGAGCGGCGGGTCAGCGCACAACGCATCGCGGAATGCCACCTGCTCTTTTAAGCGCGGGCTGCCGGCAGGCAGCAAGTGCAGGTGCGCTGCGCGATGCTCGTCGACCACTTGAACCAGGAAGCGACGCCACGGCCTGGCGTCGAGGTCGGCAGGGACGAGGTGCCAGCCGGCAGCGGACAAGACCTGTGCTACGGAGTCCGCACAGTCAAGATCAACGACGGCGGCTTGCACGTCGATGATCGGCTTGGCCACCAAGCCTGGCACAGCAGTCGATCCAACGTGCTCGGTTGGGGCAACCAACCAGCGGGCGAGCACTGCATTCAGCTCCCGGCACAGTTGCGCCCCGCGACGCTGCCACTTCTCGTCGGGCGGTTGAACATGCACCTGCTCCGTCGCCCACGCCGGCCACTGGCTCATGAGCACATTGTCCCATTCACCGATCCCCTTGCGGGGAGCAATGGTGACCTGAGCAGCCAAGGACGAAAGAGGACAGGCCCGCTGGTCGGGGCAGGTCTAGACTCGCTGGTATGCAAATAACTGTTCTCGGTGCCACTGGAACGATCGGGTCTCGGATCGCTGATCAGCTGGAGGAGCGCGGCCACCAGGTCCAGCGCGCCAGCCGCAGCAAGGGTGCCGACGCCTGGGATAGGACCGGCCTCGAAAGGGCATTCAACGGGGACGCCGTGGTGGTGGACTGTTTGAATATCGAGACTATTGGGGCAAAGAAGTCACGAGAGTTCTTCACCGGCACAGCGAAGAACATCACCCATACGGCGCAGTCAGCAGGGGTAAGTCGCATTGTGTGCGTGTCGATCGCAGGTGCAGCCGACCCCAAGGTGAACCGCTGGTTTGGTTACTACCAGGGCAAAGCGGCACAGGAGCAGACGTATCAGCAATCCGCTGTACCAACGACGATTGTCCACTCAGCCCAGTGGTTCGAACTCATGGACAACGTGGTCCGTCGCGCGACGCTGGGGCCAGTCACTGTGCTTCCCACCATGAAGATGGCGGCCTTGGCAGCCGACCGTGCTGCGGCGATCATCGCCGAGGACATTGAGCAGAGCGCCGAGGATGCCAACGATCGTACTCTTGCTATTCGTGGACCTGAGGAAGCAACTACTTTGCAGATCTGTCGAGCGATCCTCGCTGCTCGGGGCAGTATTGACGGGCGGCGGCCACGAGTGATGACACAAGCGCCCTACCTCGGGCGCGCAATCGCCGCCGGCGGGCTGATACCAGATCACGGCGTCACCGATGACCTCACCGTCGAGCAGTGGCTGGCAGGCTCGACATGATTCGCCTGTAGCTGAACTGCTCGTCTGAGCGCAGCCTGGTAACGATACCCCACCGGGCACACCCAGCGCTGACCAGCAGCGTTGAACCCACGCGGCTGTGAGTCGCATCGATAAGTAGCATGGTTCTTGCGCTGGTAAATAGCGGTCACCAGCGCACGGCTAGTTACGCTGGGGGGACTGCCGCACGGATAGGTGACATCTGATCTGGCTTGCCCGCTGGGCGGCCTGGAAGGATGTGCATCATGCCCGCTGCCTACCCCCAGGAGTTCCGTGAAGACGTCGTGCGAGTGGCCCGGTCCTGTGAGGCCGGCATCACGATCGCGCAGATCGCGAAGGACTTCGGAGTCCACGAGATGACGCTGCACAAATGGATCCGCCAAGCCGACATCGACGACGGCGACCGCCCCGGCAGGACACGGGAGGAATCGACCGAGCTGCGTGAGGCCCGCAAGCAGATCCGGCTGCTCCAGCAGGAGAAGGAGGTCCTCCGCCGTGCCGCGGCCTACCTGTCCCAGGCGAACCTGCCGGGAAACGGTTCTACCCGCTCGTGAGTGAGCTCGCCGCGGACGGCATCCCCGTCGCGGTGTCCCTGCGGGTCCTGAAGCTCTCCCGTCAGCCCTACTACCGCTGGCGCCACCAGCAGGTCACCCAGGCTGGGCTGACTGAGGCCTACCGCGCCAACGCGTGACTGGACGCCCACGTCGACGACCCCGAGTATGGCTACCGGTTCCTGGCCGGCGAAGCCGCCGAGGCCGGCGAAGTGATGTGCGAGCGGACCGCGCGGAAGATCTGCCGAGACAACCAGTGGTGGTCCGCGTTCGGGAAGAAGCGGGCCAAGAACGGGAAACGGCCCGGGCCGCCGGTCCACGATGATCTCGTGAAGCGGGACTTCTCCGCCGATGACGTCAACGAACTGTGGCTGACCGACATCACCGAGCACTGGACCGACGAGGGCAAGCTCTACCTCTGCGCCATCAAGGACGTGTTCTCAGCCCGGATCATCGGCTACTCGATCAGCGACCGTATGAAGGCACGACTGGCGGTGAACGCCCTGGACAACGCCGCTTCCCGCCGCGGTGACGTCGCTGGCTGCATCGTGCATTCGGACCGAGGATCCCAGTTCCGGTCACGCAAATTCGTGCAGACGTTGAACCGTCATCACCTCATCGGGTCGATGGGGAAAGTCGGTGCCGCTGGGGACAACGCCGCGATGGAGTCCTTCTTCGCCCTGCTGCAGAAGAACGTCCTGGACCGGAAGCGGTGGCGGACCCGCGACGAGCTCCGGATCGCGATCGTTACCTGGATCGAACGCAACTATCACCGCCGCCGTCGACAGGCCCGTCTGGGTCGATTGACCCCCATCGAATACGAGACCATCATGAACCCCGCCGTGAGCCTCGCGGCCTGACACCCCAACTGTCACCTATTCGTGCGGCAGTCCCTTCCCACACCGCATCCTGCTGCTCGAGACTCAGCACCAACCCAAGACCTCCTCGCCGATCTATCCGCATGCTCCCATCAGTGGGTGGTGCGTTGACCGGTTGAGACCGCCACCGTTTTCGCACTGCTCACTAGCCCACTCCGAAGCCACCATTGCTGTGTAGCACTTGCCCGGTAACCCAGCCACCCTGCTCAGACAGGAGGAATGCGACGAGGTTAGCCGTGTCTTCGGGGTTGCCGAGGCGTCCAGCCGGAGTCATGGCTGTGAGGTGGTCGCGAGTCTGTGAATCCATCCAGCCTGTATCGATCGGTCCTGGATTGATTGCGTTCGCGCGCACACCGAGCGATGCAAGTTCGATCGATGCTGCCGTCACGAGACGATCCAACGCGCCCTTGCTGGTTCCGTAGGGCAGGTTGAATGCGGAGTGATCGCTTGTCAGCGCGACGATACGCGCAGAATTGCTGTCCTTGACCTGGGCAGAAAGTGTCTCAGCGAACGTTTTGATCAGAAGCCATGCCGCACGAGCGTTGACCGCGTAGTGGCGATCCCAGCTCTCCACCGTGGTGTCCAAGATCGAGCTATCCACACCTTCAGAGTGAGACAACACCAGGGCTGTGAGAGTGCCGTGCTCGTTGGCGCGTTCGACGAGTTGCTGGGGCACAGCAGGGTCAGCCAGATCGGCAGGCAGCAGGGTGACTGTTGCTCCGCGCGTCCTGCACTCCGCAGCAATGTCTTCAACGTCATCGAGGCTCAAGGGGAGACCAACACGTTCTTCATAGCCTGGAAGGTGGGCGAGAGCTAAATCCCACCCGTCGCTGGCAAGGCGAGTCGCTATGGCTGCGCCTAGGCCGGATCGGCGGCCTACCCCCGTGATTAGTGCAGTTGGACGCATACGACGAAACCTCTCTTGTGGGGTGGCCCCGGCGAGGACGCAGCTACCTGAGCAACATAGGCACGTTGAGCGGTGTAGCTCAAACAAAGGGTTCTGCACCACCGAGGCGAGCCGGCGGCTCAACCCACCGTCTATGCATGAAGCGGTGTTCCGGCATTCATGGAGGGCTTATGCTACTAGGTTGTCCCTAGCGCTCCTCGACCGTTCCCAGTGCCTTGTAGATCGTGGGCCGACTGACTCCAAACGAGCGTGCAACGGCGGCCACGGGTTGCCCGCCTGCCACCGCAGCACGGACGGCTGCGGTCTTTTCCGTGTCGAGCTTGGGTTTCGGTCCGGGGACTCGACCAGCTGCCCGAGCCCGGGCCACGCCTTCGCGCGTGCGTTCCCGCAGGAGGTCCCGTTCCCACTCGGCCAGGGTTAGCAACAGGGTGAGCATCATCTTCCCCGACGCTGTGGAGGTGTCCAGCTTTACATCCAGAGCCTCCAGACCAATCTTGTGTTCGGCGAGCTGCTGCACGGTGCGCAATGCGTCCGGTAAGGACCGGCCGAGTCGGTCCAACCGGGCCACCACGAGGACATCCTCACCATCACGCAGGTAGGCCAGTGCCTCGGACAGACCGGGCCTGTCGGCTTTCGCGCCGCTCATCCGGTCGTGGAAAACCTTGATGCATCCAGCGGCCGTTAGTGCGGCCTCCTGCCCCTTCAAGGAGCCCTCTTGGTCCCGGGTGGACACACCGGCGTAACCGATCTTCATGGCAATAGGTTCTGAAGTTCATCTAGCCGCTGCAGAATCTCTTCGGCCACTTCCGGTGCTATATTTTCGTCGCGCTTTATCAACCGCTTTTGGAGCTCCCGAATTACGGCCTCGTCTGATGCAACACCTTCCTTGTGTAAGCTTAGGAAATCCACCCAGGCCTGTGTGTTTATTCCTAGAATCTGCACGCTCATTGTTTGATCGATAAAAGCATCCATGAGGGGCCTGGACCGTGGTAACCGACCGAAATTACTTCCGCTGTCGGAGGCAGGATGAACACTCACCGCATCCGCTTTCGAGGGGTACGGGTGCGCATTCGCTGGGTAGCTTAAAGAGGCGTCCGTTTTAGCTTGACGCACGTCGCTCCACCAGTAATCGCGCCACTTAGCAGCAAACTTTGCCGACTCGACCCACGGTTCTGCAACCTGTGGTCGCCCGCTGACCGCACTGTTGAGATACCAGGGGACGACACATACAAGATCGTGCGGAGCGCATGCATCCGGAGACACCACGTACCGCAGTGAGGGAACGCCTTCCTTCGAAAGCATCCACCATCCTTTGAGTTCGATCCCGAGCGCGATCGGCATCTTGCTGTTGGCGACCTGATCGACGAGACGCACATCGGGAAACGCCTGGCCCGAGCGTTCGAAGCGGTACGAAGCCCACTTTGACTCCGGGTCCCATATGGGCCGCAAAGCGTTAAGCGTTCGCACGACTTCTAGCTCAATTCCAGCGCCCAAGAACGTATTTAGACTGAACAGGTCAGTGGCGGCGACGCCGCTCACGGGATGCTCGAACTCGAACTCACCCGGTAGCGCCATGAGGGCAGCGCGTACCCCATTGACCAGTTCTGTGCGTCTATCCAGCGGGTCAAGCTCCGGCCGCTGCGGGCCGTTCTCATACTTGTCCGCATCCATTTCATTAGGCATGCCGCCGCTCCATCCGCTCAGTCAGGTCGTCCGCCCCTGGCATAGTCTGGATCAACTCTGCTGCCTCTTCATCAGGCGCGCTGGTATTGGCGGCCATGAGCAACCGCTCACCCGCGAGGCTAGCGAAATATGGATCCACCTCAGCTACGTAGGCCTTACGACCTGTAGCCACAGCTGCCACCGATCCGGTGGCCAATCCTCCGAATGGTTCCCACACGGTGTCTCCGGGGCTCGTCGTGGCATGAACCAGACGTTCCATCAGCTCTAAGGGCTTTTGGTTCAAGTGGGTCGTACTGGCCTTCGTTGGCCGGTATACCCGCGGAGCCGATCGTCGCAGAGAACCCTTCATGCGCTCACTGTCGTGAAGTGCTGGACGACTCCATACGTTTGTAAGGCCATGCACATGATTCCAGCGGTGACGGAGACGATCCCATTCGTCAGCGGTGACCGATTTCTTATCATCGATCGAAAAGTATGGACGACCGCTTTCGAACCCATTTACATTGCAGTATTCTGCCATGGCTGCAACTGCGGTCCCCGGGGGCCAGTACCACAGCCAGTCAGAGGTGAGGTATTTACGTGTCGCGGCATTCTTAACGCCCGTCGCCTTGTTGGCCAGGTACATAGGAAGTCCGGAGCGTCGCCACTCATGACGGAGCCAAGCTTGAGCATTCAGAGTGGCGCCGTCAGTCTCGACCTCGAAACGACGCTGGTAAAGCACACAGACCTCGGTAACCACCGGAAACTGCCGGATGGTTTTCCCGTTCACGTTTCCCGCAATGTGGCTGATTCCCTTGTCCCACACAATGGTCTGCACATAATCCCAGCCGCGCCGCTTCAGTTCTGGATGGACCGTTGCCCACCCAACCTCCGTTCCCCAAAACCACAATGCGGTTCCGGGTGCAGCTGCCGCAGTCCATTGGTCGATGTGTGGGCGGTACCAGTCGACCAGGCCATCCTCATCAGTGGTGTCTCCGTGGAACCCGCGTACTCCATAGGCACCGTCGCTGATGATGCACGTAGGTGCGGGCCAGTCTGCGTATGCGTCCTGCACGTCGCCTGCGTGCAGATGGTAGGTAGGGGGTGTGTTGTTCACTGGTACTCCTCGTATGCCATGGCACCCACCTGAGGGCACCATGGAAAGTGCAGCAATTGGGTCGATCTCTTGACAGTCTCCCATCACAGCGGCTGGGAGGATCGAGGCGCGCTGAGAGTGTCAAAAATCTACGTCGAGGATAATAGTGTCAAGGGACCCACCCTGATACACCATTTCTTAACATGCTGCCCCGTCCGAGGCGTGCATCCGGTCGTGTCAGCGCACCGACCGGCAGCGAACGCCGCAGGGGCCGGAGACTTATCGCAGCGAGTCACTCCCCCGAGGGCCAGGCACGGGGGAGTGGTGCAGAAACGACGGCGGTCTCAACCGATCAACGCACCACCCGCGGCAACGAGCGTAGTCACGTCGGTTTGCTGCGCGTTGGGATTTCCGACAGATGGTCGCGCAGCACACAGCTTCCCGGAGGCTTGGGTGGCCTGCGTACTCTTTCGAGTCTGGGCCGGGATAAGGCCGACTTCCAACTCGGTGACCATGCCCAGCAAGTTGGACGGCGGACGTCCTACTGGGTCGTTTGGTTCGTAGACAGACCGGTCAGCGCGCGGTGAGGAATTCACGTAGCACGGTGGACCATTGCTCGAATGCGTCCAGGTGTGCATCGTGCGTCGCGCCGGTGAGGTCGGCTCGTTGGGCATTCTTCCCACGGCGAACGAACTCAGCTTTCTGGTCTTCGGTGAACATGCCGCCGTCCGCGTAGACCAGCAGCGTCGGCGCTGTGATGCTCTCCCACTCGCTCCAGCGCGGGACTGCTACCTCGGAGATGGCGCGAACCATCACGTCGGCGTCGAAACGCGGATAAAGGCCGTCTTCGCGTTCTTCCAGGTCAGCTGCCCACGCCCGCGCCAGTGCACTCCCGCCGAGTAGTTCGCTCGCCTTCTCGCGGCTGGCGAACGGGACTTCCCAGGACCTGAAGTACTCACCGATCGCGGCGTGGTCCTCTACTGACCCGCCGCCCTCGTTTCCTTCCAAGAGCACGAGGCGGTTCACCAAGTCTGGGTACGTGGACGCGACGAGCATTGCCGTATGAGCGCCCATCGACTGGCCGACGAGGTCCACTGTCTGCGCCCCTGCCGCCTCGACTACCAGGGCCACGTCGTCGACGAACGCCGCGCGCGAGACGTCGGCGGGCGTGCGCGTGCTATCCCCGTGGCCGCGCTGATCGACCAGAATTACGCTACGCGGGGCTAGTGCGCGAGCGGTCGGGATGAACTCGCGGCTGCTGCCGGCCAGACCATGCAAGATCACGACCGCCGGGTCCGCTCCGGCAAAGAGCGAGTAAGAGATGGTAGTTCCGTCCTCGACCGTTACCGCACGCCTTAGCTCGTCCATTCAGCAACACTACAGCGGCTCAGAAGCGGCGCCGGCCAGTAGCTCGGATTGTCTGCTCAGGTCATGAGCGCGTCGAGGAGTCGTTCGTGGCTAGTCTCCCAACCGAGCACCCGCCGTGGTCGGGTGTTGATCTTCTCCGCAATCTTGTCCAGGTCGGTCTGGACGAACCGGGACAGGTCCGCGTGCTTCGGAAGATACTGACGCAGGAGTCGGTTCGTGTTCTCGTTCGATCCTCGCTGCCAGGGCGAACGAGGATCGCAGAAGTAGACGTTGATGCTGAGGTCACGGGCAAGCTGCTCGTGCTCGGACATTTCCCGGCCACGGTCCCAGGTGATCGATTTCAGCATCGAGCTCGGCAGGCCGCGAAGGTTCCGGACGAGCGCGGCATGCACGTCTGGACCCTTGATGCCATCGAGCTTGACGAGGCGAACAGTCCTGGTAGTTCGCTCAACAAGGGTTGCCACGGCGCTGGGACGTCGTCCCATGACGAGGTCACCCTCCCAATGCCCTACCTCGGTCCGGGTCTCGATCTGCTCCGGTCGATCATGGATCGAGACCATGTTCCGCAGCTGACCCCGTCCTTGCCCGGTACGACGAGCCTTCCTCGAGGCGCGCATGCCGCGCCCCGAACGCAGATGCCCTTTCAGGGACGACGGCAGTGCCAGTCGCGCACCGATATAGAGAGTCCGGTAGATCGTCTCGTGTGAAATCCGAACCCCACGAGCTGCAACGGGGTTCTCTCGGAGCCATGCCGCGATCTGCTGTGGCGACCAATCCCCCATCAGCTTTTCCCGCACGATAATTCGCAGGTCATCGTGCACCTCCAGCTTGCACGGTTTCGGACGCCTCGCGTTCTCCCAGGCTCGTCGATCGGCTGCCGCAGCCCGGTACTGCGCGGGTCCACCGTTGCGGGCAATCTCCCGCGAGACCGAGGAGGCAGACCGGCGCAGGCGAGTCGCGATAGCGCGCGCGGAATCACCGGCCGCGAGTCCGCGGGAGATCTCTTCCCTCTCAGCAAGCGACAGCCTCAGAGGTGCCCGTGAACGCGCTGCCGGGCGGATTCCGCCGGTCACTGCCAAAAGCCGACGTACCGCTTCGCGGGTGCAGCGCACAGTCCGGGCGATCACCCGGACCGGCTCGCCAGCGCGCCACCGTTCCCACACCGCGTCCTGCTGTTCGAGAGTCAACACCATGCCCTGGCCTCCTCGCCGATCTATCCGCATGCTCCCATCACCGGGTGGTGCGTTGATCGGTTGAGACCGCCACCGTTTACGGCACAGTGTCCGCGTCGGCGTTGGAGAGCCGCTCATTACGATGAGGTGGTGATGGATGACGTGCAGAGGGCCTACGACCGTCGGTCTGCCGAGTACGCGGAGTTGCTGGGGTCTATGGACGCCGTGCATCCCGCGGACCGCGCACTAGTGGACTATTGGAGCGGTTTCATCACCGGGCGGGTGCTCGATGTGGGGTGTGGACCTGGGCACTGGACGGGCTACCTTCACCAGCGCGGGCTCGCTATTGGTGGGCTCGACCTGTCCCCGCGTTTCGTGGACCACGCTCGCGCCGCGTTCCCTCACGTCAAGTTCGATGTGGGAAGCCTGGACGCGATTCCGGCGGCTTCGGGAGCCCTGGATGGGGTTCTGGCTTGGTATTCGCTCATCCACCTGACGCCAGGCAGGGTCCCTGAGGCATTGAGTGAGTTCGCGCGGGTCCTTAGGCCGGGCGGGAGGCTCCTGCTGGGGTTCTTCGAAGGACCGGAGGTTGCGGCCTTCGAGCACGCCGTGGTCACGGCCTACTCGTGGCCAGTGGCCGCCCTGAGCCAGCACCTGCGCACTGCGGGGTTCGAAGTGGAGGAAACGCATTCCAGGACCGGGCCCGGATACCGGCCGCACGGCGCTATCACCGCGTTGCGCCACAGCTGACCGATTGTGCCGCACACTCGACACACGAAGGAACCTCATGTACCGCGTGACCCTTGACCTCACCGATGACCAGATCGACCGCCTCACGACCGCACTGGAAGGGGCCCGTGATCGGCACGAGCAGGCCAGGCATGCAGCCGACCAACGAAAGGAAGGCGCAGCGGGCGAAGCCGACGAGCGCGACGACTACGACGAGTTGCTGAGCACCGTGGAGGAAGCGGTAGCCGAAGCCGACACCATCTGAGACCGTCCCCCCGATCCAGACACTCAAGCAGAAGGAGCACGACATGACCACCGATCCGCACCCGTATTTCGTCGACCGCGCGATTGGGGAGCCGGTGGCCCACATCGAGAGCCGCGACGTGACGAAGGGAGCGGCACGATGACCGGCATGACGATGCTCTTTATCGCCTCGCTGCTCCTGCTCGCTATCGCCGTGGGCCTCACGCGCAATTGTGGAGTGTGGAACACCAGCGACGACGGGCGCTGCCGCAACCCCGCCGCTGGTCCGTTCAACCGATGACACCTGCATACGTGGCGTGCGACCATTCCTGACTTCGTGGCATCCGCCCTTGGCATCATCGCGGTCGCGCTGCTGATCCGTTGGTTCGACCACGACGGATTGGCCGAGCTCGTCAACGACATTCAGCGATGGACGGCGGCGCTGTGATCCTCGGATACGCGAGGGTGTCTACGCGCGACCAGAGTGAATCCCTGACCGCGCAGGAGACCGCGCTGCGCGCGGCAGGCGCGCAGCGCGTCTACACCGACACGATCAGCGGGGCGCGCAGCGCGCGCCCCGGCCTGGACATGGCGCTGAGTCACGGTATCCGCGACGGCGACGTGCTCATGGTGACCCGCCTAGACCGGCTAGAGCGTGTCTCCCAAATCCCGATGCCGTATCGGCGAGGCTAGGGCCATGTCGCGGATGCAGTCGCTTTCGGATGCCGAGTGGGCTTTGATCGAGGGATTCATGCCGTCCTCGGAGGGGCGCCGGGGGCGTCGGTTCTCGGATCATCGCCTCGTGATTGAGGGGATCATCTATCGCTACCGGACCGGGATCGCTTGGCGTGACCTCCCGGCGGAATTCGGTCCGTGGCAGACGGTGTGGAAGCGCCATCGTCGTTTCGCTGGCGACGGGACGTGGGACAAGGTGTTGACCGCCTTGTTGACCAGGGCTGATGCGGTTAGCGAGATCGATTGGGACGTGGCGGTCGATTCAACGATCGCGCGCGCCCACCAACACGCGACGAACACCACGCGCCTCACGGGGGGCTTCATCGAACTACATGAAACAGAAATCCGAGCCGGTTGATCACGCGATTGGACGCTCCCGTGGAGGCCTCTCGACGAAGGTCCATCAGTTGTGCGACGGCAAGGGACGTCCAATGATCGTCGCCGTCGGGCCGGGTCAGGGCAGCGACTCCACGATGTTCCCGTAGCTGCTCGGCGCGGTGTGTGTCCCGCGCGAGGGGGCTGGCCGTCCGCGGACCACGCCTGACTCGGTGATGGCCGACAAGGCCTATTCCTCACGGGGTCACCGTGCGCTCCTGCGCGGTCGGGGCATCACAGCAGTGATTGCTGAGCCGCGTGACCAGCAAGGGCACCGGAAGCGTCGCGGTTCTCGTGGCGGTCGCCCGCCGCTGACTGATCCTTCCAAGTACGCCAGGCGGCACGTCATCGAGAACAGCTTCGAACGGTTCAAGCAGTGGCGCGGCCTGGCGACCAGGTACGACAAACTCGCCTCGACCTACCACGCCGCCATCATCTTGCGCGCGATCCTCCTGTGGCTCCCAGCCCTCACTGAGCGGAGATGACCACGGTCGCGGCTTCACGCACACATCTAGAGTCGGGCGATGGGTGGAGGGCGTGCGACGGGCGGATGTCAGTGCGCGAGGATGGCCATGAAATGCACGTCGATCCATTCATCGTCGAGGCGCAGCGCCTCACGGCCCGTGCCCTCGTGCATGAAGCCGACCTTCTCGTAGACGTGGCGGGCACGTGGATTGAAGTCGTACACCTCGAGGGTGATGCGGTGCATGCCCATCTTCGTTAGGCCGTGCTCGACGATGAGCCGGGTCGCCTCTGTGCCGAGCCCGCGGCCGCGGCCAGCGGCCCCGATCAAGGTACGGAAGCCGCAGGACTCGTTGCCCTCGTCCCACTCGTGGAGCACAACTTCACCGACGAGCTCATCCGTTGTGTTGTCCATGACCGCGAGCACGAGCCGGTCGTCGGCCACGGCCCAGGCACCATAGATGTCGCGAAGCCGCTCGATCGACGCCCCTGGAAACTTCTCGGTGCTGGAGTGCACCGATCCGGTCAGCAGGGCGATCTCGTCGTCAGCGCGAATGATCGCGTTGATCTCGTCGGCGTCCTCCGCGCGGATGGGGCGAAGGGTCACCAGTTCTCCGCGCAGCGTTGGTTTGTCCGTGAAAGGCGTTGACTCCATGGCATCAGACTGACCGCACGGCATGCCTGGAGCAACAAGAATATCGATGCACGCTCATGCCGCTCTGCGCGTGTGCCTGTTGGCTACGTCGCGGCCGACTCGCCGGGCGGATCCGCCGTCGTCTCCCGTCAGATCATTTGGGAGACACGCTGTAGGCCGCTCGACGGTGGACACGCTGCGCACCGTCCAGCACCTCGACACCCAAGGCGTCACGCTGCGCGCCCTGGACATGGACCTCGACACGTCCACACCGGCAGGCCGTCTCGTCGTCTCTGTGCTCGCTTCGCTCGCACAGTGGGAGCGGGAGACGATGATTGAGCGCACACATGCGGGCTTGGAGCACGCGCGTAGGCAAGGCCGTACCGGAGGCCGACCAACAACACTTACGCCAACGCAGGTTCAAGCAGCGCAAGCCGCCCTCGACAGCGGCATGACCGTTACTGACGTTGCCACCCTGCACGGCGTCAGCAAGCGCACCATCCATCGTGTCAAGGCCGGTCACTACGCGCCCCTCAGCAGACCTTCTGCTGAGGGATGATCCGACCGCCTTCGCCGAGCGTGCGCGCCACGGACAGCAGCCACAGCGTGTCCGCGATCCGCTGCCGTGCCGTCGACTCACTCCAGCCCCAGGTCTTCGCTACGACCGAGGCCCGCACACGATCGACTCCACCGGCCTTCGCAACCTCGACCGCGACGACCCGTGTCCACGAACCAACACCGTCAGGCAGGCAGGCCCACAGCTCGGTCATCCCGACCTTCCCGCCGCCATCGTGCAGCCGCAGCGCATTGCGCACGACCAGGGCCATGCGCACCGTCTCCCGACGCGCCTCACGCAGCACCGGCTCCGCCAGGCCCATCAGCTGCGACGCCTCCGCCACATCGCCATCGCAGCGCACCAGAACCACCAGCGCCCTGGCCACAGTCACGCGATTGCGCAGCAGCAGCTGCACCTGCCCCAGCACGGACTCCACCGTCGCCCAGGCCTCATCCCGGTCCAGGAACTGCTCCTCGAACGACGGTTCGGCGACGTCGATCACTTGGGTCTCGTCGTCGTCGCTTCCCTGTCCTGCGAAGACCACTGCCGAACGGCTCATGTGCTTCTGCCGGCGGATGAAATCGATGGCTCGACGCTTGCCGATCATCGTCACCCAGGCCACCAGCGGCCCGTCCGTTGCGCTCCAGCGTCCGATGCCCCGGACCGCCGAGATTACCGTTTCTTGCTCGATGTCCTCCGCCTCGGAGCCGTATCCAGCCGGCCCCAGCACTGAGCGGATCACCGGAGAGACAGCATCCATCGTCTCCAGCACGGCCTGCCACGCCTCCGGCGAGTTTGCCACCAGCCGACCAGCGGTCTGCTGCGGGTTGTCCAGTCCTGCCATCGTTCAGCCCTCCTCGGACCGTTGTGCCAGCCGGTCGGCTCGGCAACCGCCGCACTCGTGAGATTCCAGGTGATCCGTGTGGTGGACCGGGCACGACACCCGACGTCCGGACACGGCTGCTGGAGCCACAGGGACGACCGGCTGAGCCGGCTGTCCGGGGCCAGGCTGCGCCGTGGTGCCGAAGACGTCTTCAAGCTGTCCTACGGACTCGGCAGCTTCGAGCATCACGCCGTGATCGTTCTCAATCGCTCGGCTGACGAAAGCCTGCGGTCGGCTCACCGCCCCGCGAGCCCGGCTGAGCACGAGATCCACCACCGCGACCCAGACAGCTTCCGACCACGACCCGACAGTGGCCCCGTGCTCC
Source organism: Kocuria sp. SL71 (assembly GCF_026672465.1). Classification (NCBI taxonomy): domain Bacteria; kingdom Bacillati; phylum Actinomycetota; class Actinomycetes; order Micrococcales; family Micrococcaceae; genus Kocuria; species Kocuria sp. SL71. The sequence continues at coordinate 2,727,773 of NZ_JAPPRE010000001.1, read as the reverse complement.
ATCCGCAGTCGAGCGACGTTCACGCCTCGGTACTGGCTCGGACGGGTGGCCGGAGTCGGCTGCTGAGGATGATCCTCGATCGTCATCATCGATCGATCGTCGTCATCCACAGGCCCGTTTTCGGGCACGGATGATGATGATGGATAAAAGACGTGCGCACGCGTAGTAGGTAAGTGTCCGCGAGGGGGCCTACCGGCAGATTCTGCCGGTAGGTTTGGCGAGATCTGCCGGTAGTCCCCTCCTACCGGCAGATTCTGCCGGTGGTTCTGACCTGCGACTCTGTCCTCGGTGTCGGCTTTGAACACGTCCGGGCCGTGGTCCTGGCCAGCGGCCAGACCGTCGCGCTGCACACGCTGCGCGAGCTGCCTGCGGACCTCGCTGACTCCCCGCCAGGCAGCCTTCTCGGACCCGCGCTCCAGGTGCAGCACGACGTTGTCGACGCCCCTGGTGCCATCACGGCGCACGGTGCGCAGACGAGACATCAGTTCAGCTGCCTCCAGCGCCCGCAGCGCGTCCCTCACGACGCGCTCGGACAGCTCCGTCTTCCAGGCCAGATAGGACTGCGATAGCTGCGCCTCACCGAAGTCATTGGCGCTGTCAGCGATGGCCATCAGCACGAACTTATGGCTGGACTTGGCCTCCTGCTGCCACGCCCACGAGATCGCCTTGATGCTCATGCCGCGTCCTCCTCGAACAGCTCTGGCCGCGCCGCGCGCAGCTCCTTGATCCGGTTCCGACCCGTGCGCTCAGAAACACCCAGGAAGGCGCCGGCAGTCGGCCCGGTGATCGCCTCGCCCTCACGACGACGCCGCTGAACCCAAGCCACGAACTCGTCTTCTGAAGGCCCCTCAGGCTCCGAGACCACTTCACTCTTGGCCTCAGAATCCGACTGCTCGGCAGGCTCCTCCGGCCCCTCAACAGGGGCCTCCGGTGCCGGATTCTCAGCGGGGGTCTCCCGCTCCGGCGTCGGCTCCTCAGCAGGCTCCTGCGGCTCCTCGGGTCCGGGTGCCGGCGAGTCGACAGGCGATTCCAGCGGCGCTGCCGATGCCGGCAGCGCAACCACAGGGGAGACCGACACCTGCCGATCCTGCGGACGCAACACGACCAGGCGAGCCATCTGCTCGGTCGCCGCGAAGACACCCAGCGGAGCAAGTGCCGCCAGGGTTGCACCGACCCAGATCTGCCACCACAGCTCCTGTGGAGCCGCCACGGCGTGCGCAGCGTTCGCAGCGACCGACATCGCCGTGAACACCGCCAACGACGTCCACGACGGCCACACAGACTCGCCACGCGAGCGATGCACGAGGACCGCCAAGGCGTAAGTCAGGATCGCGCCGTCGATGAACACCGGCACTGCCCACTGGAGACCGGGACCGATGCCAGCCCATGCCGCCACGTCATGAAGCGCCCGGAACGAGACCGCGAACGACGTCAGCCCGAGCAGACCCACCAGAACCACCACCGTCCACTGGATGCCGCGAGTGTCCGGATCAATCCGAGACGTGCCAGCAACCTCCGGCTTAGGAGTCGGTGCTACCGTGTCGCCCATCAGCGTTGATCCTCCTAAGTCCTGGACTTCCTGCTGATGTGATGCGCGTCCGGATGCCGCCGGGCGCGCATCGTTTTCTGTGCGCTCAGCTGTCATCCTCGGCCTCCTCCAGATCACCGATCACACCGTCCAGCGACGTCATCACCGTCGAGAGCACCTTCCGCAGCGCTTCCTGCGACTCGCCATCGAGGTCTTCAACACCGAGATCGACGATCACACCGCCGGCTGCCAGCACGGCCCGAGCTGCGGCCATCGTCAGCTGAGACGGCCCCGGATCCTGCGGATCCTCAGTCAAGCGCGGCTCCGCCTTGCGCTGCTTCAGCAGTGCCGCGCAACGGAACTCAGCCTCGAGAAGCGCCTGTCGCGGCTCCTCCCACCAGGCAGACTCCGCCGGCTCCGACTCCTCACCGGAGTCCGGCTCCGGGTCCAAGACGTCCCCGGAGAGCACCTGATCGGCATCCGCACCAGGCAGATCTGCGGGATCGACCATCGGGATCCCGAGCCCATCCAACGACACGTCGGCGAACTCGGCAGGAGCCTCCGCCGTCGGGGTCGGCTCCTTGGCCTTCTTGTAGGACTTTCCGTCGAGACCCACGACGTTCGAGGACTCCTCAGGTGACCCATTTGGGTCACCTGCCGGCGCGACACGCTGGACCGTGCTGTAGGACAGATCCGTGGCTCGCGAGATCGCCCGCATGCTCATACCGGCGTCACGCATGGATTGCACGACCTCGTCGCGCTGCTCGCGCGGCGGGCGCAGCTGGAGGCCTCGGAAGTTCGCATCAATCCAGGCATCCCAGGTCTCAAAGCCCAGCGGCTCCCAGACGCGGCCCTCCCAGGCCTGCACGATCAGCGAGTGGACATCAGCCAGTCCTTCTGCGATCTGGTCAGTCAGCTCACGTGCATCTGCCTCAGTCAGCGGCTGCGGGCTCGTCGTCATCGTCGTCGCGCTCATCGCTGCATCTCCTTCTCCTCATCCGGCAGCAGATCCCGGAGCGAGACCCCGAGCACCTCCGCCGTCTTCATCAGTTCCGTGTAGGTGAAGTCCTTATGCCCGTTCATGCGCGCCGAGACGGCCGCATGACCGAGCCCGAGCGCCTCACCGAGCTGCTTCTGAGTCATGTCGAGCAGCGCCAGCCGGGATCGGATCTGGAGCGCGAGCTGCTTCTGTGTCGTCATGCGACGAGTGTCGCCATTTCGGCAACATCATGTCAAGACGGATCGCCTCATTTTGGAGACATCGGTTCGTCTGCGGCGACTGCTGGCCGCTTCCGACGTATGCTCACCACATGACGGAATCACGCACGCAGGAGACGACATGGGTCAGCGATCATGTGGCCGAGGAGGTCCGGTCCTGGCTGGCGCGACGACGACGCAACCAGAGCGATCTCGCTCGGCAGCTAGGGATCGCCAGGAGTGCAGTCAGCCTCCGCATGAACGGCTCGCGAGAGTTCTCCGTCACAGAGCTAGTCGCCATCGCCGACTGGCTCGACATCTCGTTGGCAGACCTGTTGGGGCCGGAGATTCTCCAGGCACGACGAAGCCCCCGCAGCGACATGGTCACTACGGGGGCTGAGGAGAAGGAGTGGGCCCTGTGGGGATCGAACCCACGACCCATGGATTAAAAGTCCACTGCTCTGCCAGCTGAGCTAAGGGCCCCACCGCCGCCCGGACGTGCGGACGACGCCCACCATCGTAGACCAGGCACCGCATGGGCCTCGGCTGAGAAATCGGCATCCGCCGCCCGACCCGGTACCGTCGTCCCGTGACCTCCCACGACAGGCAGCAGCGCCACGAGACCGCCCAGAACACCGACGACGATCAGAGCACCTCCTACCAGCTCGACGAGAACGGCGACCCGCTGGGCTGGGCCGACACCCAGCGCCCGAGCCCCGAGTGGTCGGAGTCGGAGAAGCTCTTCGGCCCGTCGCCCATCGAGGGCGCCCTGGCGGCCGTGCTGGATGAGGTCCGCGAGCTGACCGAGGGCGAGCCGTCGTCGTCGATCCCGGCGCTGGCCAACGCCGATCCGGAGAAGCTGGCGGTCGTGGTCGCCACGGCCGGTGGCCACATCTACGAGGCCGGCGACAGCCGCGACTGCTTCTCCATCCAGTCGATCTCCAAGGCCTTCGTCTACGGGCTGGCGATCGAGGACCGCGGCTTCGGGGGCGTGGACGCCAAGATCGATGTGGAGCCCAGCGGCGAGTCCTTCAACCGCATCTCGCTGCATCCGGAGACCAACCGCCCGGCCAACGCCATGATCAATGCCGGGGCGATCACCGCCTCCTGGCTCGTGGACCCGCACCGCGGCACCGCCCGCCGCGAGCGCGTCCGGCAACTGTTCTCGGCCTTCGCCGGGCGCGAGCTGATGATGGATCCCGACGTCTACTCCCAGGAGCACAAGGAGGGCGACCGCAACCGCGCGCTGGGCTGGATGCTCAGCTCCGTCGGGATCATCGAGGAGGACCCCACCCAGGCGCTGGAGGACTACTTCGCCCAGTGCTCCGTCATGGTCGACACCCGGGACCTGGCGATCATGGGTGCCACCCTGGCCGCCGGCGGGCGCAATCCGTTCACCGACGAGCGCGTCATGGAGCCGGTCACGGTCGAGCGCGTGCTGTCGGTGATGAACTCCTGCGGCATGTACGACGACGCCGGCGAGTGGTTCGTGCGCGTGGGCCTGCCCGGCAAGTCCGGCGTGGGCGGCGGCATCATCGCGGTGGTCCCGGGCCAGCTGGCCGTGGCCACGTTCGCCCCGCCGCTGGATCAGCACGGCAACAGCGTGCGCGGCACGGCCGCCTGCGAGCGCATCTCCCAGGCCATGGACCTGCACTTCGCCCGCGGCCCGCGCCCGTCCAAGCGCACCGTGCGCTCCATCCACTCCCTGGCCGACGCCCGCTCCCTGACCCACCGCGATGAGGACTCGCGCCGGGCCCTCAGCGAGCTGGCTTCGGACGTCGCCGTGATCGAGATCCAGGGCAACCTGCTCTTCCCCGGCACCGAGGAGACCGTGCGCGCCCTGCGCCAGTCGGCGCAGACGGCGAGCTCCGTGATCCTGGACCTGTCCGACGTCGATCAGATCGCCGGCTTCGGCCGCCACCTGATCGCCGTGACCGCCACAGAGCTGTGCGAGGCCGGCCGCGACGTCGCCCTGGTCGTGGGCGACCCCTGGACCGACGACTGGCACGACGCCTGGGACACCGTCTGGGAGGACATCTGGAGGGACGAGCCCGACGACGACCCCGATGGCCCGTCCAACCCCTATACCGACTCGCTGCCTGCCATCTCGGCGGCGCGCAAGATCCGCACCACGACCAAGCCGGAGAACCTCACGGTCTTCGCCACCCGCGAAGAGGCCCTGGCGCACGTGGAGGATCAGCTGATCGAGCAGCTGCGCCGACGCGACGACGACGCCACCGCCTCCGACGCCGACGAGATGCCCGATCTGGACGCCGAGTCCACCATCGAGGCCGCGCGCTCCACCGACCTGCTGCGCGACACCGACGACGAGATCGCCGAGACGATCTGGTCGCGCGCCCAGGAGCTGCGGGTCCGCGAGGGCGAGCCCGTGCTGGACCTGGAGCCCGGCGAGTCCGCGGTGGTCCTGGTGGTCGAGGGCCTCGTGGAGATGATCCCGCACGGCTCCCACGAGGACGGCTCGGTCGTGCGCCGCATGCGCCCGGGCACCGTCTTCCGCTCCTCGGGCGTCAGCGACGAGCGGCTGAGCGTGCAGGCCGTGGCCGGCACCGACCTGGTGGTGCGCGTGCTCGACGCCCCTGCCCTGCGGGCGCTGGAGCAGGAGGAGCCCGCCGCAGCTCTGGAGCTGTGGCGCTCGATGGCCCGGGCCGCCTCGGAGGACCTGGAGACCGCCCTGCGCGCCAACATCGGCTGGGAGCCCGGCGACCACTGGAACGAGACCCCGGTCGAGGACTGAGCTCTGGTCTGCTCGCACGGGTCTTCGGCTGAGCGCTGATCGGACCCGTGCGGCCTGATGCGACCGGCAGCAGCGGTCGTACGCTGGAGGCATGTCTGCTCGTGATCATCACCGCCCGGTGAAGTTCGACCCCGCCCTCTTCGACCAGAGGATCGGCGGGGTCGATCCCGCCGTGCTCGCCGAGGCCGCCCACGTCACCGCTGCGGCCGTGCTGCACCGCGGTCGCGGGCACGAGGATCCCGAGGTCAGGCGCCGGCTCGTCGAGTTCACGGACACCGAGGGCCTCGACGGCCTGGCCGCCCTGTGGTCGGAGGCCCCTCCTGTCAGCCTTCCCGGGGCGCTGTGGCGGCTCTACGCCCTGCGCTCTGCTGTGCAGGCGGATCCGGTGCGCCTGAGCAGGTGGTTCGAGGCCGGGCGCGACACGGCGCAGGTCTCCTACGTGGTAGCCGGGGTGGCCGACCCGCCCCGGGCCGCGGAGATCCGGGAGATGGCCGACGCGATCCTCTCGGGCGCCTGGAACGGCGACTTCGACGTCGCCCTGGAGCGCTTCGCCGCCTTCTGCCGCGTCACAGCGCTCGGCCGCACCCGTTTGGGCGATCCCTGGGCCTCGGACGACGAGACCCGACGCACCACCGAGCGCCTTCCGAGCAGTCCCGCCGCAGGTGAGCTCGCCGTCGAGGCTGCGGCCGCCGAGCTGGACGGCGAGCGGATGGCGCGCCAGGAGATCGCCGGGGCCAAGCGCCTCGAGCGCACCGCTGATGATCTCGAGGCCGCCGCTCGGGCCTGGCGGGCCGGTTCGCTCGACTGAGGCGCTGCCGGACCGAGAGCCCGGCAGGCGCCCGACCGGCGATGGGCCCGCGCCGCCAGGGCAGTGATCAGGACCCTGTCGTCGGGCTCGGACCCACGACGGGATCGCGCGGAGCCGGCGCGGACCCCGGCCCCGTCGGCGGCTTTGACCCATCACCGGGGGCGGCCCCTACAATGGATGCCAGGTGTCGGGCTGCGGCAGCCCCGGGCTCCATCATTCAGCCGCTTCGAGCGGCCACACGCCGAGAGGCGCTCCCGGTCCGGCACCCCCTAAACCATCGATCGGCCGCGAGCCGGTCCCTGACCAGGTCCCGCAGCCGCCCCGCTGCGGGCTCATGCGCTCCATCGACCGAAGGCATGGCTCCATGGCACTGCGTGTCTTCCCCGAGGACAGCGGGGTGCTGCACACCCTGGCGCAGCTCAGCGATCAGGTGCAGGAAGCGGTGCGCTGCTGCTCTGAGATGCTTCCCGCCGAGGGTGATCGCGTGGCCGAGTTGCAGGCTCAGATCAGCAGCATCGGCACCCGAACCGCGGATCTGCACTTCGGGGCCATGACCTCGGCTCGCACCACCTACGCCCTGCCTCTGCCCCGTTCGGACATCTACATCCTCAGCAGCCACCTGGCGGAGGCCTCCGAGCACCTCCAGCTGTGCGTCGAGGCCCTTGCCGTCGACCCGCACCGTCTCTCCCACGGCGCCCACACCACGGAGCAGCTCTCCAGCATCAGCCGCATGGCCTCGCTCTCGCGCACTGCCGTGCTGCGGCTGCGCACGCTCGAGGGGCTCGACGAGTACTGGTTCGACATGCACCGCCTCCGCAAGCAGACCGAGCGGACCTTCCTGGTGCACCGGCAGCAGCTGTTCCGGGAGCTGGAGCCAGCAGAGGCCTTCGAGTCGCTGCAGACCGCCGATCAGCTGCACGAGGCCGCCCGCTCCATGACGGCGCTGGCCCACGAGGTCGGGCGCATCAGCATCTCCGAGGCCTGATCCGTGCTGCTCGCAGCCTCCGCCGCCGTCCTCGTCCTGGCTCTGGCCTTCGCCGTCATCAGCTCCGGGCACGACGTCTCCAACGCGATCGCCATGCCCGTGCGCCATCGGGCCCTGACTGCTCGCACGGCGCTGGTGATGGCCGCGGTGCTCAACGTCCTGGGCGTGGCGCTGGTGGCCCTGCTGGTGCCCATGCAGCAGGCCACCGAGAACCTGGAGACGCTGCTCCCGGATCCGCGCACGGGACTGCTGGTGGTCGCCAGCGCGCTCATCGTGAGCATCGCCTGGGCCCTTCTCACCTGGCAGCGCGGCCTGCCCGCCTCCATGGGCGCCACCCTGACCAGCTCCCTGCTCGCAGCCTCCCTGACCGCCGGGGCCCTGGGCCTGACCAGCTATCCCCCGAGCTCGGCCTGGCCCCTGGGCCTTCTGCTCCTGCCCGTGGTCCTGGGCCCGCTGGTCGCCTTCGCCCTGTCCTGGGTACTGCTGATCCCTGTGGTGCACCTGGCCAGTCGGTTCGAGGCCGACCAGGTCACCCTCTCGGCGCGCGTGGTCCTGGCCATCGGCGCCACCGCCATCAACCTCGGCCACGGCGTGATCCACGGACCGCGCATGATCGCCCTGGTCACCGCCGTCGCGGGGCTGTCAGGCCTCTCTGCTCTCGAAGCGCCCGAGGCCGCCGTCGCGATCGACGTCGTCGTGGCCCTGTGCCTGGCCGGCGGCAGCCTGCTGGGCGGCTGGCAGATCGCCCGTACGATCTCCTCCCGCATGGTCCGCCCCGATGCCGTGCGCGGGGCCACCGCCCAGGCCGTGGCCGGCGCCCTGCTGCTGCCCGTGGCGCTGGGCTCGGACGTGCAGATGTCCACCTCGCAGACGACCGCCGCCGCCGTGCTCGGCGCAGGCGTGAACCAGCGCTTCCGCTCCACGCACCACGTGGTCGTCGCCCAGGTCATCGGCTGCTGGATCATCACGATCCCCGCCTGCGCCGCCGCCAGCGCCGTGCTGGTCACTGCGGCCTCCCCCCTGCTGAGCCTCTGAAGGACCCCTGCCTTCCCCGGCTGTCGCCGCTGCGCTTCCTGCCCCCGACGCACGCCGCGGGACCGCTCGATCTGCGCCCGGGCACGCCGTCCGAGCACGACAGCGCCCCCGCTCGGATCCATCCGAGCGGGGGCGCTGAGTGGCGCTGAGGAGCCTGCGCGGGCAGGCCCTGCCGATCAGCCGAAGCGACCGGAGACGTAGTCCTCGGTGGCCTGCTGCTGCGGGTTCTGGAAGATGTTCGTGGTGTCGTTGTACTCCACGAGCTTGCCGGGCTTGCCGGTGGCCTCCAGGTTGAAGAAGGCGGTGCGGTCGGCCACGCGCTGGGCCTGCTGCATGTTGTGGGTCACGATCACGACCGTGAAGTCCTTCTTGAGGTCGTGGATCAGGTCCTCGATCGCGATGGTCGAGATCGGGTCCAGGGCCGAGCAGGGCTCGTCCATCAGGATGATCTCGGGCTTCACGGCGATCGCGCGGGCGATGCACAGACGCTGCTGCTGGCCGCCGGACAGGCCCGAGCCCGGGCGGTCCAGACGGTCCTTGACCTCGTTCCAGAGGTTGGAGCCGCGCAGGGACGACTCCACGAGCTCGTCGGCGTCCTTCTTGGAGATGGCCTTGTTGTTCAGCTTCACGCCGGCCAGCACGTTGTCGCGGATGGACATGGTGGGGAACGGGTTCGGGCGCTGGAAGACCATCCCGATCGTGGAGCGGACGGTCACCGGATCGACGCCGCGGCCGTACACGTCCTCGCCGTCGATCAGGACCTTGCCCGTGGTGTAGGCGCCGGGGATGACCTCGTGCATGCGGTTCAGGGAGCGCAGCACCGTGGACTTGCCGCAGCCGGACGGGCCGATGAAGGCCGTCACGGTGTTGGGATCGATATCGATGTTCACGCCCTCGACGGCGCGGAAATCTCCGTAGAAGACATCGAGGTTCTCGACGTCGATTCGCTTCGACATGTGGTTCAGAGCTTCTTTCTCAGTCGGCGGAGGGTTCAGCGACCAGCGGTCTTGGGTGCGAAGGCGTTGGCGATCAGTCGTGCCGCCAGGTTCAGCAGCATGACGAAGACGATCAGCACGAGCGCGGCGGCCCACGCGCGATCCGTGGACGGATCCGGCGTGGTCGGCGAGATCGGGCGCATCAGCTGCTGGTAGATGAAGGTCGGCAACGAGGACATCCAGTCGTGGAACGGATTCGCGTTCATGGAGTCCAGGAAGCCGATCGTCACCATCAGCGGTGCCGTCTCACCGATCACTCGGGCGATGGCCAGCGTGACGCCGGCGGCGATGCCCGAGATCGCGGTGGGGATGACCACCTTCAGAATCGTACGCCACTTGCGCACTCCCAGGGCATATGAGGCTTCTCTCAGCTCATTGGGCACGACCTTCAGCATCTCCTCCGTGGACTTCACCACGGTGGGGATCATCAGCACGGTCAGCGCGACCGCGCCGACGATGCCCATGCGCACGCCCTGCTGACCCAGGATGATCGTGAAGAGGGCCGAGGCGAACAGGCCGGCGACGATCGACGGGATGCCGGTCATGACGTCCACCAGGAAGGTGATGATCTTCGACAGCGTGTTGCCGTTGGAGTACTCGACCTGGTAGATAGCCGTCAGCAGGCCGATCGGGACCGAGATGATCGTGGCGCACAGGGTCACGATCACGCTGCCCACGATGGCGTGCAGGATGCCGCCCTGGACGCCCGTGCCGTTCTCGACGCTCTGCTGATCGTCGATGGCGGTCACGCTGGACATGGTGGTGGTCAGCAGCTCCGGCGACAGCGTGGGGATGCCGCGGAAGAGCACGGTCCAGATCACCGAGATCAGCGGGATGACCGCCACGATGAAGGCGCCGTAGACCAGATAGGTCAGGGCCGCGTTCTTGCCCTGACGGGAGCCCTCGATCGAGGTGACCGCGATCGGAGCGGCGATCAGGAAGATCACGGCCGCGAACACGGCCCACAGTGCGACGCTGAAGCTCACGAGGGCGGCCAGGGCGGCTCCGACGACGATCGAGCCGACGAAGATGGCCGGGATCAGCCACTTGGGGCGCTGACCCGACGTGAGCGAGTTCTGATTCTTGGGGCTCCGGGTCTCGGAGCGCTGCTCAGTGGTGTTGGTCGACATCAGTTTGCCCCCGAGAATTCCTTGTAGCGGGCGGTGATCGCGCGTGCTGCGAGGTTCACGATCAGCGTGATGATGAAGAGCACGAAGCCGGCGGCGATGAGCTCGGTGAACCGGTTGCCGAAGGCCTCCGGGTAGTTCAGCGCGATCTCCGCGGCGATGGTGTTGTTGCCCGTGCGGATCAGCGACCACTGCAGGCCGCCGGTGGAGAGCACCAGCGCCACGGCCATGGTCTCGCCGAGTGCACGGCCCAGGGCCAGCATGACGGAGGAGACGATGCCCGCCCGGGCGAACGGCATGACGGCCTGGCCGATCATCTCGAGTCGGGTGGCGCCGAGGGCCAGCGAGGCCTCCTCGTGCAGCTTGGGCGTCTGGACGAACAGCTCGCGGGACATGGCGGTGATGATCGGCAGGATCATGATCGCCAACACCACACCCGCGGTGAGCATGGTGCGCCCGGTGTTCGAGGCCGGCCCCTCGAGCAGCGGGATCCACCCGAAGTTCTCGGCGAGCCAGTTGTAGAACGGCACCAGCGCCGGAGCCAGCACCGTCATGCCCCAGGCGCCGTAGACGACCGAGGGGATGGCCGCGAGCAGGTCGATCACGTAGCCGACGGGCTTGGCGACCTTGGGCGGGGCGAAGTGTGAGATGTACAGAGCCACGAGGATGCCCAGCGGGGTTGCGATCAGCAGCGCGATCACGGCCGCCATCAGGGTGCCCAGGACGATCGGGTAGACGTAGGCGAAGAACCCCTCGCCGCCGGTGATGGCGGAGCCCGGGATCGTCAGGATGTCGGCGGACTTCCAGCCGAGGAAGGTGAAGACCGCAAGCAGGATCACGAAGATCAGGATGCCTGCGGCCAGGCTCAGACCGGAGAAGAGCTGGTCGCCGAAGCGGCCGCCCTTCGAGCCGGAATCGAAGGCCCGGGAGCCCTCCGGCTTCTGCTCCGGCCGCCTCTTCTCAGAGACATTGGTGGACATTCTCGACCCCTTCGGGTGTAGATGCTTTCGTCGGCGGGCCGTCGGGCCGCTCGTGGTTGCGCGGCCAGCGGCCACAGCGACGGGCCCGCCCGTGCCCGGGATCTCTCCTCAGGGAGGCCCGGGCGGGCCTGTCGCGGGGCGCGCATGCCGACTGGGCCGGCCTGCGCGCAGCGGATCAGCCGGCGGCGGTGATCTGGTCGATCGCGTCGTGCGCCTCCTGGCGCATCTCCTCGCTCAGCGGAGCGGAGTGCGCGGCGTCGGCGGAGGCCTGCTGGCCCTCCTCCGAGACCACGTACTGGCCGAAGGCCTTGGCCGCGTCGGCGGTGTCCTGATCCTGGTACTCGTTGCAGTAGATGTGGTACGAGACCAGGATGATCGGGTAGGCCCCGTCGGCCTCGGTGTCGCGGTCGAGCTCGAGCGCCATGTTGTTCTCGGCGCCGCCCTCGACGCGCTGGGAGGCGTCGACGGCCGCAGCGGCAGCGTCGGGGCTGTACTCGACGTAGTCTTCGCCCACGCCCACGGCCACGGTGCCCAGATCGCCGATGGCGGAGGCATCGGCGTAGGTGATGGCGCCGTCCGTGTCAGAGGCGGTGGAGACCACGCCGGAGGTGCCCTGGGAGTTCTCCTGGCCGGAGATCGGCCAGGACTCGGAGGCCTCGTCCGACCAGGCCTCGGGGGCGGCCGCATGCAGGTAGTCGGTGAAGTTCTCGGTGGTGCCGGACTCATCCGAGCGGTGCACCACGGTGATGTTCGTGTCCGGCAGATCGGCATCCGGGTTCTGCTGGGCGATGGCCGGATCGTTCCAGGTGGTGATCTCGCCGGAGAAGATGCCCGCGATGGTCTCGGCGTCGAGGTTCAGGGAGTCGATGCCCTCGAGGTTGAAGCCGACCGCGATCGGGGAGATGTAGGCGGGGACGTTGAACGCGCCCTTGTCGCCGCACTGCTCCTTGGAGGACTCGAACTCCTCCTCGTCCATGGCGGCATCCGAGCCGGCGAAGCTCGCACCGCCGGCCAGGAAGGCCTCGCGGCCGGCGCCGGAGCCATCCGGCGAGTAGCGGACCTCGACGGCCGGATCCAGCTCGCCGGCGCCATCCGACCAGGCGTTCATGGCCGCCTCCTGCGAGGACGCGCCCGCGCCCTGCAGCGTGGTCGTGCCGCCGCCGCCGCCGCAAGCGGTCAGTGCGATAGCGCCGATGGAGAGAATCGCGGCGCTCTGGCCGATGCGAGAAGCCTTCACGTGGTGCCCCTGTTCCTGTGGTTCTGCTGAAGCTGACGTGCCGGTGAGGTCCGGCGGCGCTGGACGAAGGCCCCGAATTCCCGGCCAAGTCCACCCAACGCTCACCGACTCTAGGATCGGCACGTAGCCGGACTCCGCTCAGGCCGTGAACGGAAGGTGAACTTCCCCGACCCTTCGGCGGTCTTTATGTATTGCTGAGCACATATTTTTTGATGGTGTGAGCGTCGTCATGCGGACCGCAAGCTCCCGAGCGGCCAGCATCGAGGCACCCTCGGTGCCACCGGCGAGGGGGCCAGGTGCACCTAGGATGGCTCGCATGAGCGAAGCCGAGCAGAGTCCCGGGCTGGTGCACCGCGCCGGCAGGGAGTTCAGCGAGCGCGCCCGCGCCGGCGGGGCTCGCCTGCGCGGCGACATCCTGCAGGCCCTGCAGCTCACGGTCGCCGCGATCGGCGCCTTCGTCTTCGCCGAGAACGTGCTCGGGCACACGGGGCCGATCTTCGCGGCCACGGCGGCCACCGTGGCCCTCGGCTTCTCCAAGGGCGGGCAGCGCTACCGGCGCGTGCTCGAGGTCGCCATCGGCTGCACGCTCGGCATCGCGCTGGCCGAGGTGCTGATCCACTTCATCGGCGTCGGGACGTGGCAGGCCGGCGTCGTCATGCTGGTGTCCATCCTGCTGGCCCGGTTCCTGGACAGCGGCGTCCTGTTCACCACGCAGATGGCCCTGCAGTCGCTGCTGGTCGTCGTGCTGCCGCCGTCGTCCGACGGCGCGTTCGCCCGCTCGACCGATGCCATGGTGGGAGGGGTCTTCGCCCTGCTCATGGCCTACCTGGTCCCCTCGGACCCCCGCCGCCAGCCGCGTGAGCACGTGCGCCGGCTGACCGATGAGCTCTCCGCCGTGCTGCGCGAGGCCGCCCAGGCCATCACCGAGGACGACTCCACGGCCGCATGGCACTGCCTGGTGCGCGCCCGGCGCACCCAGTCCGAGATCGATTCCGTGAAGACCGCGCTGCAGGCCTCCCAGGAGATCGCCGCGGCAGCGCCCGTGCATCGGCGCCACCGCTCGGAGATCGAGCAGATCGCGATCTCGGCGCCCTACCTGGACCTGGCCGCACGCGACAGCCGGGTGCTGGTGCGCCGGGTGGCCGGGGTCATCAACCACGTCACCCTGGCACCGGCTGCCATCGAGTCGATCTCCGAATGCCTGAGGGACATGGCGGATTCGACCGACACGGTGGGCAGAGCCCTGGCCGTCCCTCAGCGGGAGTCACGCGAATCGTTCCTGCGCCAGGCGCGCAACGAGCTGATCACCGTGGCCGAGCGCCTGAACCCCCAGGACATGGGCGTGCAGACCCTCGAGGGCCAGACCCTTGTGCTGCTCATGCGGCCGCTGGCGGTGGACCTCCTCGAGGCCACCAACATGGACCACGAGGACGCCATCGCCCACCTGCCGGCCCTCGACGACTGGGACCGCATGTGAGCACCCGCTGTGCTGTCGGACCCGGTTCCTAGCGTGTGAGCCATGAGGTCGACGGCATGAGCACCAGGTCCAAGCGCAGCTCCTCGGGATACCGCTGCACGGAATGCGGGTGGAGCACCGTCAAGTGGGTGGGCCGCTGCGCCGAATGCCAGGCCTGGGGGACCATGGAGGAGGTCGGCGAGCACAAGGCCCGCACCACCCCGGCCCGCTCGATCGCCGATCCCGCCAAGCCCATCGCCCAGGTGGATGCCACCCAGGCCACCAGCGTCCCCACCGGCGTCGGAGAGCTCGATCGCGTCCTGGGCGGCGGGCTCGTGCCCGGCGCGGTGATCCTGCTGGCCGGTGAGCCCGGCGTCGGCAAGTCCACCCTCCTGCTGGATGTCGCGGCTCGCGTGGCCCAGGGCACCGCACCGCGCGGTCCGCGCTCGGTCCTGTACATCACGGGAGAGGAATCCGCGGCCCAGGTGAAGCTGCGCGCCGACCGCGTGGGCGCGCTGGCCGATTCCCTCTACCTCACCTCGGAGACGGATCTGTCCACCGCACTGGGACAGGTGGAGGCCCTGTCGCCGGAGGTCCTGGTCGTGGACTCCGTCCAGACCCTGGCCAGCGCCGAGGTCGACGGCTCCGCCGGCGGCGTGACCCAGGTGCGGGAGGTCGCCGCCTCCCTGATCGCCGCGGCCAAGTCACGGGGCATGACCGTGCTGCTCGTGGGGCACGTGACCAAGGAGGGGACCATCGCCGGGCCCAGGCTGCTCGAGCACCTGGTGGACGTCGTCTGCCAGTTCGAGGGCCAGAAGCACTCGAGCATCCGGCTGCTGCGCGCCGTCAAGAACCGCTACGGCCCCACCGACGACGTCGGCTGCTTCGAGCTCGTGGACAGCGGGATCCGCTCGGTCTCGGATCCCTCCGGGCTGTTCGTCTCGCGCACCGCGCATCCGGTGTCCGGGACCTGCCTCACCGTGACCATGGAGGGGAGGCGCCCTCTGCTGGCGGAGGTGCAGGCCCTGCTGGATCAGTCCTCGACCGCCCAGCCGCGCCGTGCCACCTCCGGGCTGGACGGCTCGCGGGTGGCCATGCTGCTGGCCGTCCTGCAGCGCCGCGCGGGGGTGGGTCTGGCCTCCATGGACGCCTACGTCTCGACCGTCGGCGGGGTGCGCCTCAGCGAGCCCGCCGCCGACCTGGCCACTGCGCTGGCCCTGGCCTCGGCCGCGCAGGACAAGCCCCTGCCCCAGCGCCTGGTGTGCTTCGGGGAGGTCGGGCTGGCCGGAGAGGTCCGGCCCGTTCCGGGGATCGAGCAGCGCATCCGGGAAGTCGCCAGGCTGGGCTTCACCCACGCCGTGGTCCCGGCCAGCCCGCAGGGGCTCAGCAGCATCCCCGACGGCTTCCGCGTCCGCGAGGTCACCAGCCTGGTGGAGGCCCTGCAGATCTTCTTCCCGCCGTCCTGACCTGTCTCACTTCAGGGTGAACTCGACCGGCTCCGCGGAGTCCTCGCCCAGCGAGACCTCCAGCTCATAGCCTCCGGCCGCGGCGTCCTCGAGATCCTCGGCGCAGCCTTCCGCCGAGCGCTGGCGGTTCCACTGCATCCGGGCGCTCTCCTTGCCCCCGGCCTCGAGCTCGATCGGACGGTCCTGGCCGTCGATCTGGCAGTGCTTCGAGTCGAAGACCGTGTCTGAGCCGGAGGTGACCGTGAAGTCCATGCGCGCGGTGCCGGCATTGACCATGCAGGGGTCCTCGCCCGTGTTCTCGATGGTCATGATCAGGATCGGGTCCGCGTCCTCGGCGTAGGTCTCGTGGTCCGTGGACCCCGTGATCTTCAGGGCATCGCCGCAGGCCTGTGCCGCCGGGCCGCTGGCGCCGTCGGTGGTCTCGTCCTGCGGGCGCGCGGAGAAGCCGTCGAAGGGATCCTCCGACTGCGCCGCCTCGGTGGCCGCCGCCTCGGGGTCCTCGGCCGTCTCCGAGCCGCCGGTGAGCGCGTTCACCGACCAGATGCCCACCGCGATCAGCAGCAGCACCACAGCCGCCGGGACCAGCAGGCGGGTCAGCCGCTGCGGATCACCGATCCAGCTGCGCCACCGCGGCTGCCGAGCCTCCGGTGCCTCCGCCCAGTCCTCGTCGTCCCAGTCCTCGGCATATCCGCGCTCGTCGTCCCAGTCCTTGGGATAGCCGTGCTCGTCGCCCCAGGCGTCGCGATCGTGGTCGTCATGCAGCCTGCGGTCAGGGCGCGCACCGCCTGCGGGCTGGCCGTGACGACGTCCCGCTGAGCCGCGCCGCTCCTCACGGTCCAGGTCCCCGCCGCTCAGCTCCTCGACACGACCGCTCTGGGCTCGGCGCTGGTGCTCAAGCGCATCGCTGGGAGCGGCCTGCTCCTCGATGAAGCCGCCCCGGCGGCGCGGCCCGGGCGTCGTCGCGCAGGCTTGCCGGTGGCCCAAGCAGGCAGCAGGTCGTCCTCCGGTGCAGAGGCTGCGCGCGAGGAGTGCGGCTGAGGGGCCCCGAAGTCGTCGGGGACGTCATCGTCGTCCGGCAACTGGGGACCGCGCGGGCCCGGGCCCACCGTGGACAGCTCCTCGGCGGAGTGCGGGATCAGGTGGTGGTCGTCCTGATCGATGGGGTCGTCGTCGAGGCCCTCGAAATCCAGCGGGTCCTCGGAGGACCGTCTGCGACCGGTGCGCTGCGGCGAAAACCGCGTCGCGGGCTCGGAGCTCGAGCGCGTCCGGGGCTGCGATCGTTCCTCGGACGGGGTCTGCGGCGCCTCCTGCTGCTCGGCACGGCGGCGGCGCCGGTGATGCTCGGGAGTCGTGGAGGCTCCGAGATCCGGCAGATCGAAGTCCCAGGGGGCGTCCCTGCGCCCGTCATCCGCGTCGTCCCGTGCCATGGCCTCCAGGCTACAGTGGCGCGATGCCCAGCCCGCACATCGCCGATCCCTCACCTCAGGATGCTCAGCGACTCGCGCAGATCCGCGACCGGATCGCCGCCTGGTACGCCAGCGACGGCCGCGACCTCCCCTGGCGCTGCCCCGAGCGCACCGCCTGGGGCGTGCTGGTCTCGGAGATCATGCTCCAGCAGACTCCCGTGGTGCGCGTGCTGCCCCGCTGGCTCGACTGGATGCGGCGCTGGCCCTCCCCCGCCGACCTTGCCGAGGCGCCGACCGCCGACGTCCTGCGCGCCTGGGACCGCCTGGGCTATCCCCGACGGGCCCTGCGGCTGCAGGCCGCCGCACAGGCGATCGTCGCGGACCACGGCGGCCGCGTGCCGCGCGAGCACGACCAGCTGCTGGCGCTGCCGGGCATCGGGGCCTACACGGCCGCGGCGGTCTCGGCCTTCGCCTTCGGCGAGCGCCAGTGCGTGATCGACACCAACATCCGACGCGTGCACGCTCGCCTCTTCTCCGGCAAGGGGCTGCCGAGCCGGTCCCTGACGGCAGCCGAGACCCGTCTGGCGCGGTCGCTGCTACCCGAGCAGCGCGCGGCCTCGGTGGTGTGGAACCAGTCCGTGATGGAGCTCGGCGCCCTGATCTGCACGGCTCGGTCTCCGCGCTGCGACCAGTGCCCCGTGCAGGATCTCTGCGCCTGGATCGCAGCCGGTCGCCCGGAGCCGGAGGAGGCCCCGCGGGGACAGTCCTGGAAGGGCACCGACCGGCAGGTGCGCGGCGCGGTCATGGCGGTGCTGCGCGCCGCGGATCAGCCGGTCCCGGAGAGCTGGCTGACGCGGGACCAGCAGGTCACCCTGCCGCGCGGCGCGAGTGCGGATCTGGCCCGCCCCCTCGAGGCCCTGCTGACGCTGGAATCCCCCGTCGAGCAGCGACAGCGCGCGGTCGACGGCCTGGTCTCCGATGGCTTGGCCCACCGCCGCGGCGACAGGATCGCTCTGCCCGGCTGATCCCGACCGGTCTGCGCGGTCCCCGTCAGAGCGTGAGGATCATCCGGGTGTTGCCCAGCGTGTTGGGCTTCACCCGGGCGAGGTCCAGGAACTCGGCCATGCCCTCGTCATGGGAGCGCAGCAGCTCCGCGAAGACGTCCGGGTCGATCGGGCGCTGATCGGCCATGACCCGGAAGCCCTGGCGCTGGAAGAACTCCACCTCGAAGGTCAGGCAGAAGACCCGCTCCACCCCCAGCCTGCGCGCCCGCTCCAGCAGGGCCTCCACGAGCCGCCACCCCACGCCCTGCCCGCGCACCCGCGGGTCGGCGGCCAGGGTGCGGATCTCGGCGAGGTCCTGCCACATCACGTGCAGGGCCCCGCAGCCCACGATCCGGGCCGAGGTCCCGCTGGGCGACGGCTGCCCGTAGGCGATCCCGGACTCGTCGACCAGGGCCGCGCCGGAGGGGTCGTCGTCCACGAGCTCGGCGATGAGGAACTCCTGGATGCCCTCGTAGTACGCGACGGTCTCCTTGATCACCAGCACGCCCTCCTGCGCCAGCGGACCCACGAGGGCCTTGATCGCGTGGACGTCGCCCGTGGTGGCAGGGCGCAGGCGCAGCTCGAGAGTCATCCGGAAAGTGTACGACCGCCCGCGACCCTCGCCCTCGCCGGGGCCCCGGCCGAGCCCGGAGAGCGCAGACGACGACGCCCTCCCCGAGCTGAGCTCGGGGAGGGCGTCGTCGCAGGGATCCAGGCGGATCCGCTCGTGCTGGGCGATCAGACCGTGGTCGGGCCCGACTCCGGGCCGTGGCCGGGCTCGGGGGCCTCGGCGCCAGCCGATCCGGTGTCGCCGTCGGTGCTGTGCGGGACGTTGGTCCCGGAGGGCACCTCACCCGGCACCAGGTCGGGATCCTGAGCCGAGCCGTCCTGGTCGTCGTCGGAGAACTCCGTGTCCGGCAGCTCGGACATGGCCACCGACGAGAACGTCAGCTTGGCGTCGTCGCCGTCTCCGTCCACATCCACGGAGACGCGCTCGCCCTCCTTGATGTCGCCGAAGAGGATCTTCTCCGAGAGCGTGTCCTCGATCTCGCGCTGGATCGTGCGGCGCAGCGGACGGGCGCCCATGGTTGGGTCGTAGCCGCGCTTGGCCAGCACCTTCTTGGCGGCGTCCGAGACCACGATCGACATGTCCTGCTCGCGCAGGCGCTCCTGGAGACGGGCGACGAACAGATCGACGATCTGGACGATCTCCTTCTCCTCCAGCTGCGGGAACACGACGATCTCGTCCACGCGGTTGAGGAACTCGGGGCGGAAGTGCTCCTTGAGCTCGTCGTTGACGCGCTGCTGCATGCGCTCGTAGTTCGTGGTCGAGTCGTTGCCCGCCTGGAAGCCCATGGGGACGCTGCGCGAGATGTCCCTGGTGCCCAGGTTCGTGGTCATGATGATCACGGTGTTCTTGAAGTCCACCACGCGGCCCTGCGAGTCGGTCAGTCGACCGTCCTCGAGGATCTGCAGCAGCGAGTTGAACAGGTCCTGGTGCGCCTTCTCGACCTCGTCGAAGAGCACGACGGAGAACGGCTTGCGGCGGACCTTCTCGGTCAGCTGGCCGCCCTCCTCGAAGCCGACGTAGCCGGGAGGAGCGCCGAACAGCCGCGAGACCGTGTGCTTCTCCTGGTACTCGGACATGTCCAGCGTGATGAGGGAGTCCTCATCGCCGAACAGGAACTCCGCCAGCGACCTGGCCAGCTCCGTCTTGCCGACGCCCGTGGGGCCGGCGAAGATGAACGACCCGCCGGGGCGCTTGGGGTCCTTGAGGCCCGCACGCGTGCGTCGGATGGAGCGGGAGAGAGCCTTGATGGCCTCCTCCTGGCCCACGACGCGCTTGTGCAGCTCCTCCTCCATGCGGATGAGGCGGCCGGACTCCTCGTCGGTCAGGCGGTACAGCGGCACGCCCGTGGCCGCGGAGAGCACGTCCGAGATGACATCGGGGGTGACCTCGGCGACCTGGTCGCCACCCTCGCGCCAAGCGGTGTCCTTGTCATCGCGCTCGGACAGCAGCTTCTGCTCCTGATCGCGCAGCGAGGCGGCCTTCTCGTAGTCCTGGCCCTCGATCGCCTCCTCCTTGGCCTGCTTGACCTTGGCGATGCGCTCGTCGAGCTCCTTGATCTCCGGCGGGGCCGTCATGCGCTTGATACGCAGGCGGGCACCGGCCTCGTCGATCAGGTCGATCGCCTTGTCCGGCAGGAAGCGGTCCGAGATGTAGCGGGCCGACTGGTGCACGGCGGCCTCGAGGGCCTCATCCGAGATCGACACGCGGTGGTGCGCCTCGTACTTGTCGCGCAGGCCCTTGAGGATCTCGATCGAGTGCGCCTCGGAGGGCTCGTCGACCTGGATCGGCTGGAAGCGGCGCTCGAGCGCTGCGTCCTTCTCGATGTGCTTGCGGTACTCATCCAGCGTGGTGGCGCCGATGGTCTGCAGCTCGCCGCGGGCCAGCATGGGCTTGAGGATCGAGGCGGCGTCGATCGCGCCCTCTGCGGCACCCGCGCCGACGAGCGTGTGGATCTCGTCGATGAACAGGATGATGTCGCCGCGGGACTTGATCTCCTTGAGCACCTTCTTGAGGCGCTCCTCGAAATCGCCGCGGTAGCGCGAGCCGGCCACGAGCGAGCCGAGGTCCAGCGTGTAGAGGTGCTTGTCCTTGAGCGTCTCCGGGACGTCGCCGCGCACGATGGCCTGGGCCAGGCCCTCGACCACGGCGGTCTTGCCGACGCCCGGCTCGCCGATCAGCACCGGGTTGTTCTTGGTGCGCCGCGACAGGACCTGCATGACGCGCTCCATCTCGCGGGCGCGCCCGATCACGGGGTCGAGCTGGCTCTCGCGGGCCGCGGCCGTCAGGTTGCGCCCGAACTGGTCGAGCACAGCCGAACCCGCGGGGGTGCCCTCGCCGGAGGTGCGAGCGCCTGCGCCCGCGGTCTCCTTCTCCTCGCCGCCGGACTGGTAGCCCGAGATCAGGTCCAGGACGGTCGAGCGGACCTTCTGCGGCTCGGTGCCGAGCTTGGTGAGCACCTGGGCGGCCACGCCCTCGCCTGCGCGGATGATGCCCAGCAGGATGTGCTCGGTGCCGATGTAGTTGTGCCCGAGCTGCAGCGCCTCGCGCAGGGAGAGCTCCAGGACCTTCTTCGCCCGCGGCGTGAAGGGGATGTGCCCGGAGGGGGCCTGCTGGCCCGGGCCGATGATGTCCTGGACCTGCTCGCGGGCCCCGTTGAGGGTGATGCCCAGCGAGTCCAGGGCCTTTGCGGCGACGCCCTCGTTCTCGTGGATGAGGCCCAGCAGCAGGTGCTCGGTGCCGATGTAGTTGTGGTTGAGCATCCTGGCCTCCTCCTGGGCCAGGACCACGACCCGTCGGGCCCGATCGGTGAATCGTTCGAACATGGATACTCCTCAGTCGATGTTTGGCACCGATGCTACGCACGCCGGAGGGTCTCGCCGCCATTGTTCGCCACCGGCGAGACGACCCCGCACTGCCTCCCGCAGGATCCTTCTGACAGGCGGCCGGAGACAGCGGCGCTCAGGGCACGGCGGTCCCCGAATGAGGAATCCCCGCACGTCCGGAAGGACGAGCGGGGATCCGCACAGCGATGGAACGGCAATCTCAGATCGAATACCTGCGGGCATCCTCCACGAGTTCGTTTCCGAAGCGACCTGAGATTCTCGATTCGGTGATGAATCCCTCAGGCCGCGCGCGCTCACTTGTGAGCGGCGTAGTACGCGTCCTGGACCTCCTGGTGGATGCGGCCGCGATCGGAGACGTTGTAGTTGTTCTCCTTCGCCCAGGCACGGATCTTGGGGGTGTCCGGATTGGCGCGGGTGCCCGAGGACTTCGCAGCGGGGCGGCCGGCCTGCTTGGCCTGAGCCCGGCGGGCCTTGCCCACGTACGGGCGGATGGCCGCGCGCAGCTTGTCCGCGTTGGCGGAGGAGAGGTCGATCTCGTACTGCGCGCCGTCCAGGCCGAAGCGGACGGTCTCGTCCGCGGGGCCGCCGTCCAGGTCGTCCTCGAGAATGATCTTCACGGTCTGCGCCATGTGTGGAGCTCCTTCAGCATCGATTCGATGTGCTCGTGCGGTCAGGAGATCCGCGGAGCCGATTCCGGGCCCGATCACAACGAATTGCGCACTCAGGATCCCCTATTGCCCGCAACTATAGATATCGGATGCCGCTGAAAGCAATTCCCCGGCTCGGAGAAGCCGGGGAATCGGAGAAGAATCAACTGCGCGGTGCATCCTGATGTTCATCGGATCCGCTCCGAGCGGAACCGCGTCCGCCGGATTCCCGCGCCTTCAGATCCTGATACCACTTCTCGGCATCGGCCTGATCGCGATTCACGGCCTCCTGCGCACGGCGCTCACCGCGATCGGCCCGGAACAGGGCCCGCATGGTGAACCAGAAGATCAGCCCCACCCCGATCGAGGGCAGGAGCACAGCGATGTATTCGCCCATGGCGGATCAGTCCTTCTCGGGCTTCATCAAAGGGAACAGGATCGTGTCGCGGATGCCCAGATCCGTGAAGAGCATGATCAGACGGTCCAGGCCCAGCCCCATTCCGCCCATGGGCGGGGCGCCGTGCTCGAGGGCGCGCAGGAAGTCCTCATCGAGCTGCATGGCCTCGTCGTCGCCGGCCGCGGCCAGGCGGGACTGCTCGGTGAGCCGCTCGCGCTGCACCACCGGGTCGATCAGCTCGGAGAACGCGGTGCCGCGCTCCATGCCGCCGATGATCAGGTCCCAGGCCTCGATGACGTCCGGCTTGTCGCGGTGCGGCCGGGCCAGCGGCTGGGCCGCCGGCGGGTAGTCGCACACGAACGTGGGCTGGATCAGCGTGGGCTCCACGATCTCTCCGAAGAGCTCGATCACGAGCTTCTCGGCACCCCAGGCGGGATCCACCGAGACGTCGTGCTCGGCGGCGATCGTCCGCAGCGCCTCGGCGGGGGTCTCGGGCGTGATCTCCTGTCCCACGGCCTCCGAGAGCCCCGGGTAGACGCTCAGCCACGGCCACTCGCCGCGCAGGTCGATCTCGCCCTTGGCGGTGGGCAGCGGACCGTCGATCCCCAGGGCGTCGGCGGCGGCCACGATCATGCGCTGCATGAGCTCGGCCTGCGAGAACTGATCGCCCCAGGCCTCGTAGACCTCCAGGGTGGTGAACTCCGGGGAGTGCGTAGAGTCCACGCCCTCGTTGCGGAACACCCGCCCGATCTCGAAGACCCGCTCCACCCCGCCCACGACGGCGCGCTTGAGGTAGAGCTCCGTGGCGATGCGCAGGGTCATGTCCTGATCGAACGCGTTGAGGTGCGTGGCGAACGGACGGGCCGTGGCGCCGCCGTGCACGAGCTGCAGCACGGGGGTCTCGATCTCGATGTAGCCCTCGTCCTCGAGCGTGCGGCGCACCGCGGAGATGATCGCGGCCCGCTTGTGGACCACGTCGCGCGCCTCCTGGCGCACGAGCAGGTCCAGGTAGCGCTGCCGGACGCGGGTCTCCTCGCTGAGCTCGGACCCCTCGTAGAGATTGGGCAACGGCCGCAGGGCCTTGGAGGCCATCTGCCAGGAGGTCACCATGACGGAGAGCTCGCCGCGGCGGGAGCGGATCACGGTGCCGGTGGCGGCCACGAAGTCGCCCAGGTCCACCAGGGACTTCCACTCGGCCAGCGACTCCTCGCCCACGACCGCCTTGGAGAGCATGAGCTGCAGCTGGACGCCGTCGCCGTCCTGCAGGGCCGCGAAGCACAGCTTGCCGGTGTTGCGCACGAACACCACGCGCCCGGTCACGGAGACGATGTCCTCGGTCTCCTCGCCGGTCTCCAGATGCTCCCAGCCGTCGCGGACCTGGGGCAGCGTGTGGGTCCGGGGGACCTCGACCGGGTAGGCCTGGCGACCCGTCTCGAGCAGCGCGGCGCGCTTGTCCATGCGGAACTGCCGCTGCTCGTCGCTGCGGGCGGCCTCGACCGCGGCGGACGAGGACTCGGGTGCGGGGCTGGCTGCGTTCTCGCGCGTCTGATCAGTGGTCACAGTCCCCCAGGATAGCCATCGGCCCGGGCGCCGTCGCATCGGCACCGGGCTCCGCACAGCGGTGAGAGCCGCCTCACAGACGCGGCGCCGCCTCGATCTCCCGGTTGTCGATCAGCCGCGTGGTCCCCACCCGCGCCGCCACCAGGGCCAGGGCTCCGGGGCGCGGCGGGATCTCGCTCAGGGTCTCAGGCTCCACGACCACGAGGTAGTCGAGCTCCACCGTGCGCCCGGTGCCGATCGGCTCCTCGTCGATCCGACGGCGGGCCTCCGGCAGGTCGATCTCCCCGAGGGCGAGCTCCCCCAGCGTGCGGGAGAGCACGAGCCCGGCCCGACGCTCGTCGTCGTCCAGGTACGCGTTGCGCGACGACAGCGCGAGCCCGTCCGGGGCCCGCACGATCGGGACCGGCCGGATCTCGACGTCCAGGTTCGTGTCGCGGACCATGCGCTGCACGATCAGCAGCTGCTGGGCGTCCTTCTGCCCGAAGTACGCCCGCAGCGGCTGCTCCGTGCGTCCTGAGACCAGGCTCAGCAGCTTGTTGACGACGGTGACCACGCCGTCGAAGTGGCCGGGGCGCGAGGCTCCGTCCAGCACCGTCCCGAGCCGCCCCGAGCTCACGGTCACCAGCGGGTCCCCGCCCGGGTACATGTCCTGGAGGCCGGGAGCGAAGACCAGATCGACGCCCAGCCCCCCGAGCAGCTCCAGGTCTGCCTCCAGGTCCGACGGGTAGCGCTCGAAGTCCTCGTTCGGTCCGAACTGCAGCGGGTTCACGAAGATGGAGACGATCACCAGGTCGTTCTCCTCGCGGGCCCGGCGCACCAGGTGCGCGTGCCCCTCGTGCAGCGCACCCATGGTCGGCACGAAGCCGATGGACAGCTGCGCTCCCCGCCGGGCGACCTCCCGCCGCACGGCGGCGCGCAGCTTCTCCGGCTCGCGCACCACGACGGGGTCCGACGATTCCGCGGAACCGCGCGGCGCCGAGGCATCGGCCGCCGGGAAGCCGCCGAGAGCGGCGGCGCCCTGCCCGACGGCCGCGTGGGCGCTGCCGGATCCCTCGCTCCGGCTCCGGCCCAGCGCCTCGAGGACCTGCGCGTGCTGGGCCTCGGTGAGCATGCCGCGGTCCCGGGCTCGGTCAGCCGTCAGGGCCGCGAGCGCCCGGTAGGCCCGGTCGATGTCCTGCTGACCGGTGCCCAGGGCGTGCTCGGCCAGGGTCTGGCGGTGCTCGGCCACGATTGCCGGCGTCGCCACGGGCCACCGGGCCGGTCAGCGCCGACTCCCCTGCCGACAGCGCATTGTCCAGGGTGGCCCGCGCCAGGGGTCCGAGCACGCGCTCCGGCTGCTCGAGTCCCAGCTCGCCCAGCAGCTGCAGGGCCTGGCCGGTGATCGTGGTGAGGTGGTTGGCGCCGTGGGCCAGGGCCGCGTGGTAGATCGGCCGGTCGGCCTCGGCGATGACCACGGGCTCGCCGCCCATCTCCATGACCAGCGCCTGCGCGATCGGCAGCACCGCCGCCGGGGCGGTGACACCGAACGCGCAGCCGCTGAGCCGCGGCAGGTCCAGACTCAGCCCGGTGAACGTCATGGACGGGTGGATCGCCAGCCCGATGGCTCCGGCCTGCCGCGCCGGCTCCAGGACCTCCACGCCCCAGCGGCCGGCGGTGTGTGCCACGAGCTGCCCGGCCTGCCAGTGCCCGGTCGCGGCCAGTCCGCTCACCAGGTCGGCCAGCTGATCGTCGGGAACGGCCAGCAGCACGAGCTCCGCGCGCTCCACGATCTGCTGCGGGGTGAGGATCGGGACCTCGGGCAGCAGCAGCTCGGCACGCTCCCGGGAGGCCTCCGAGACGGCGGCGACCCCCACCACCCCGTGCCCGGCGGCACGCAGCGCGGCTCCCAGCACCGCCCCCACTCGCCCGGCGCCGATCACGCCGACTCCCAGGCGCCCGGGGCGGTTGGCGGCTTCGCTCACGGTCTTCTCCTGTGTGGTCTCGGGTCTAGCCGGTCTGCGGGTCTCTGGGCCGACGCCCGCTGCGGCGGTCCCGACGACTCCTGCGACGGTGCTGCTGCGACGTTCCGGCGCAGCGCCACCACCCTATGACGGGCGGTGCGCTCGCGCGCACGCTCAGCCCCTGGCGCCCACGAGGGTGTGCTTCTCATGCGCTCGCAGCGACTGCTCGGACACGAAGCGCTCGGCGACCTCCCGGTCCATGGCCATGATCATGGGGCTGACCGGTCCCTGGATCGAATGCAGGCTGACGTCCGAGAGATCCAGCCAGCGCGCCAGCGGCCCTCGCGAGATCTCCATCGACTGGATCTTCCCGTGCGGGACCAGGCAGGCGTTGCGGGAGAGCCTGCCGTCGATCGTGACGACCTCACGCCGCGTCACCGCGAAGCCCCGACGACGGCGCACGACCCAGGAGATGCGCGCCGCTCGGCGCGGCGAGATCGTGAACCGGGACTCGGGATCCTCCACGAGATCGGCCGTGAGGCCGTAGCGCGCCGTCTCGAAGGCCTCGCGCGACTCGTCGGCGCCCAGCGCCTCGGCGAGCATGATCGCCAGGTGCTCGTCGGTCGCCACCGGGATCAGCGTGGTGCGCCCCGAGCCGTTCATCTCCTCGGCGGGATCGCCGTAGCCAGCCACGTTGATCGCCACGCGACTCCAGCCCGGGCGCCGCCACAGCATGGGGCGGTTCACCTTCAGCGCCTGGATCCGGCCCGTGGGCACGGTCTGGGAGACCGTGCTGAGCAGCCCGTAGCGCAGCCGCAGACCGCTGTCGGTGCGGTAGGCGCTGAAGCCCCAGGTCTTCTCGAGGCGCTGGAAAAGCGAGACCACCAGTCCCACGACGACCGGGATCCAGCCCGCGAAGGCCGCGCCCATGAACTCGGGGAAGAAGATCAGCGCCGCGAGCGCCGCCGCCCCGACGACCACGAGCATCACCATGGACGGGCTCAGGGCCCAGGACAGCAAGACGCGGCTCACGGGAACGCGCAGCAGCAGCTGCTCTGCGCTGTCGTCCTGAGCCGCGGCCGGGACAGCGGCTCGCGCCCAGGGCAGCGCCGCCTCGGCATCGCCGGCCCCCGCAGGGGCCTCCGGCTGCGGACGGCTGCGGGAGAGCAGCTGGGAGCGCAGCCGTCGTGCGTGGGCATGGGTCAGGTAGCGCAGCACGACGGCCGACTCGCCGGCATCGGCGACCTCGAAGCTCAGCTCGGCCAGGCCGAAGATCCGCGCGCCCAGGGGCCGCCGGATGTCGAGGGCCTGGAGGCGATCCAGGCGGGTCTGGCGCTCCTGGCGGGCCAGGACGCCCTGGCGCAGGCGCACGTGGGTGTCGGTGATCTGATACGTGGTGAACCACCAGGCGACCAGCGAGAACAGGGCCACGACCACCAGCAGGCCCACGACGACCACCACGCCCACCAGCAGCAGCACGAGCCACAGGACGGTGCCCTCGAGCATCGAGGCCCAGCCCGGCAGGCCCTCGGCGGAGTCGGTGAGACCGGGGCCGTCGCCGCGGAAGAAGCCGTCCATGATGTTGGACAGCAGCACTCCCAGGACCGCGAGCACCACGATCCAGCCGCGGATCAGCGGCGAGAGCGGGTGGAGGCGGTGCCAGTCCTCGGCCGAGTCCGGCTGATGCGCCTCCACCGCCGGGGAGGCGCCCGTCGGCTGTGCCTCCGAATGCTGCGCAGGGCTGCGATCGGACATCTGCTCGCCCCTCACAGCTCGATCAGGCGGGCTTCCCCGCGCTCGGTGAGCCTCTCGCGCAGCCGCCTGGCCTCTTCGGCGGTGATCCCCGGCAGCTCGGCGTCGGTCTCCGCCGAGGCGGTGTGCAGGGTGATCGACGACAGCCCGAACATCCGCAGGATCGGTCCGCTGCTGACGTCCACGTACTGCATGCGGCCGTAGGGCACCACGACCAGCGTGCGGACCAGAAGGCCCTTGCGGACCATGAAGTCATCCGCGTCCTCGCGGTAGCCGTAGGAGCGCACGCGCCGCGGGGTCAGCAGGACCTGCACGAGGCACAGCACCGCGACCCCGAGGGGCCACGGCAGCACGGCCCACCACGAGGCCTCGCCCCACACGCCCACGAGCTTGAGCACGAGCGGCCAGCCCACCGCCGCCGCGAAGATCAGATAGCCGATCACCTCCGAGATCACGCGCACTCGGATGTACCTGGGGTCCAGCCCCTTCCACTGTCCGTCCTGGGGGCCGGGGGCCGGCAGGGTGGCAGGATCATCAGCGCGCAGCCTCGGAGCGCCGTCGGGCTCATGGGTCATGATCGAGATGCTCCTGATCGAGAAGATGACGGATCAGCACCCCACAGTAAGGGGCCTGCCAGCGCACGCACATCCTCCGTGCGAGGGATCCCTGCCCTCCGGAGGCGCGAGGCTCAGTCGCGCCAGCGGGCGAGCCCGCCCTCCTCGGCCGTGCGGCCCCGACCGCGCTCGGCGGCGCCGTCGGCCTCCGCGTCCGGGTCCTCCGGCGGGATGCGGCAGAAGCGCTCGACGATCCACCCGACGACGGCCAACGCGACCCCCACGCCCGCCTGGAACAGGCAGCGCCACGACGGCCCCTGATCCGTGCGCAGGGAGATCAGCGCGGCCTGGTCCACGGCGAGCATGGCGTGCCAGCCCAGGCACAGGGCGCCAAGCACGGCCTGGCCTGCGCCAGGGCGGCGATCACGGTGCCCCGGTGCGGTCCATGCGGATCTCGCGGTCGCCGTCGCGCAGCCTGCGCACGCGCAGTCCGGCGACCAGCAGGATCGCGGCGAAGACCAGCAGCGCGATCCCGGAGGCCACCGGCAGGGCCAGCAGGGGCCCGTGCAGGCTCTCGGAGACCAGCTGGGCGATCCAGCCGCCCATGAAGGCGACCGCCGCGAGCACCGCGAGCAGCCGCACCGTCAGCCCCTTCACCATGTTCCTGCCTCCGTCCTCGATCCTGTCCGCCGCCGGCTCAGTCGTCCGCGGTCTCGTCCTCGCCGGGGGCGTCCTCCAGCCGGAAGGTCTGCGCCCGTACGCCCCGGGCATCCGAGGCCTGCGCCGCCAGCTCGGCGATCCTGCTCCCGGCGAGCTCGGCCTGGGGCTCGAGCAGCGCCCAGGGGAAGAGCACGAAGGCCCTCTCGTGGGCCCGCGGGTGCGGGATGGTCAGCTCGGGATCATCCATCACCGCGCCGTCGAAGTCGATGATGTCCAGATCCAGGGTGCGCGGACCCCACCGCTCCAGGCGCACGCGGTCGTGATCCGCCTCGATGCGCTGGCACAGTGCGAGCAGTTCCCTGGGCGAGAGCTCGGTGCTCAGCCGCACCACGCCGTTGAGGAACTGCGGCTGGCCGGGCGGCCCGCCCACCGGATCGGTGATCGCGATCGGGGAGACCGCCTCCACGCTCACCCCGGGGGCGGCGCGCAGCTGCTCGACCGCCGAGCGCAGCAGCTGCCCGCGGTCCCCGAGGTTGGAGCCCATGCCGATCAGCGCCCGCGGCATCAGGACCGCCCCCTCAGCACCGTCACGGCCACGTCCCGGAAGGCCACCTCGATCGGGGCGTGCGGCTTGTGCACGGTGACCTCGACAGCCTCCAGAAGGGCCTGCTCCCGCAGCAGCCGGGCCGCGATCCGCTCGGCCAGAGCCTCGATGAGATCCACCGGCGGGCCGACGATCTCCTCGTGGACGGCCTCGGCGACCTCTCCGTAGTGCACCGTGCGGGTCAGCTCGTCCGAGCTGCCCGCAGGACGCAGGTCCAGGTGCAGCACCAGGTCGACCGAGAACTCCTGGCCGTCGCGGCGCTCGTGGTCGAACACCCCGTGATGGCCCACCGCGGTGAGTCCGCTCAGCGCGATCCGATCTGCGCTCATGCGATCCCCTCCTTGCCGACGGGGCGGTTCCAGGCCCCGGCCACGGCGAGGGCGTCGACGCTCGAGGCGACGTCGTGCACGCGCACCGCCCACGCCCCGCGATCGGCCGACAGCGCCGAGATGGCCGCCGTGGCGATATCTCGCTGATCCACTGGACGCGGCTCGGTGCCGTTGCCGAGCAGATGGCCGATGAAGCGCTTGCGCGAGGCCGCCACCAGGATCGGATAGCCGGTGGCCACGAACCGCGGCAGGGCCTCCAGCAGCTGCCAGTCCTGCCGCCCTCCCTTGGCGAAGCCGAGCCCCGGATCCAGCACGAGCTTGGAGGGATCCAGCCCGGCATCGAGGAAGCGCTGGGCGACCTCATGGATCTCGCGCAGCACATCGCCCACGAGGTCGTCGTAGACCGCCAGCGAGTCCATGGTTCCGGGGGTGCCGCGGGAGTGCATGCAGATGTAGGGTGCCTGCCGCTCGGCGACCAGCGGGACCATGCCGTCGCGCACGGCCACGCCGGAGACGTCGTTGACGCAGTGCGCCCCGGCGTCCAGGGCGGCCTCTGCGGTCGACGGGTTGAAGGTGTCCACGGACAGCACGATTCCGGCATCCGACAGCTCGCGGATCACCGGCAGGATGCGCCGGCGCTCCTCCTCCGGATCCACGCGCTGCGAACCGGGGCGGGTGGACTCGCCGCCGACGTCGATCAGATCCGCGCCCTGGGAGGCGAGCTCGTGCCCGTGGGCGATCGCGGCCCGGTGGGAGTCGTGCCGGCCGCCGTCGGAGAAGGAGTCCGGCGTGACGTTGAGGATGCCCATGACGAGCGTGCGACCGGAGGGCAGCCCGCCCAGTCCCCCAGCCCAGCTCGCCGCGGACGGCAGCGGGCTGCGGGGCGACGGCCTCCGGAGGGGTGGGCTGCATGGTCGTCTCAGCCTCCCAGGATCAGGCTCATGGCCTCGGAGCGGGTAGCGGGCTCGCGCAGCTGGCCGCGCACCGCGGAGGTCACGGTGGACGCGCCGGGCTTGCGCACCCCGCGCATGGACATGCACAGGTGCTCGCACTGCACGACCACGATCGCCCCGGCGGCGCTGAGCTCGTCCATGAGGGCGTCGGCGATCTGGGTGGTCAGCCGCTCCTGGACCTGCGGGCGGCGGGCGTAGACCTCCACGAGCCGGGCGATCTTGGACAGGCCCGTGACCCGGCCCGAGGGCCCTGGGATGTAGCCCACGTGCGCGCTGCCGTGGAAGGGCACGAGGTGGTGCTCGCAGGTCGAGTAGAACGAGATGTCCTTGACCAGCACCAGCTCGGAGTGCCCGATGTCGAACGAGGCGCTGAGCACCTCCGACGGATCCTGGGCGAGCCCGGAGAACATCTCGGCATAGGCGCGGGCCACCCGGTCCGGGGTCTCTCTCAGGCCCTCGCGATCGGGGTCCTCCCCGATCGCGGACAGGATCTCCCGGACCGCGTCCCGGATGCGCGGCTGATCGACCGGGGCGAGATCGCCGGGGCCGCCGCCGACCTCGTGGTGGTCCTGCTGCTGCATCGCTCAGCCACGCTCCCTGTCATCGGGGGCGTCCTGGTCCCAGGGGGCGTCGTCCGAGCCCGCCGCGGTGGAGCCGGAGCGCCCGGAGGGCGCCTGCCCGTCGCCGGACTCGGAGCGGTCGTCGCGCCCGTCGCGATCGGGGTGCTCGGCGTCCGGCTCGTCGTCGTGGCGGCGCCTGGCCTGACGCTGCTCGGGGTCCTCGCCCTCGCCGGGCATGGCCTCGAAGCGCTCGCGCTCCTCGGGGGATGCCTCGGCCAGCTCCTCCTTCTCGCGGGAGGTGGTCACCGGGGGCAGGTCCGACTGCGGGCGGCCCTCGGCGGAGATCCACTGCTGCCGCTCGGGCTGGCGGACCAGATCGGCGAAGATCTCGGCGATGTCCGCCTCGAGGAGGGTCTCGCGCTCGAGCAGCTCCAGGGCCAGGCGGTCCAGGATCTCGCGGTTGGCCACCAGGATCTGATGGGCCTCGTTCTGCGCGTTCTCCAGCAGCGCGCGGACCTCGGCGTCGACGATCGCCGCCGTGGCCTCCGAGTAGCCGCGCACCTCCGAGCCGCCGCGGCCCATGAACGGCTGGCTGTCGTCGCCGCCGAGCTTCATGGAGCCCACGCGCGAGCTCATGCCGTACTGCGTGACCATCTTGCGGGCCGTGTCGGTGGCCTTCTGGATGTCGTTGGCCGCGCCCGAGGACGGGTCCTTGAACACGACCTCCTCCGCGGCGCGCCCGCCCATGGCATAGGCCATCTGATCGAGCAGCTCGTGGCGGGTGGTCGAGTACTTGTCGTCCGCCGGCATGACCATGGTGTAGCCCAGGGCCCGGCCGCGCGGCAGGATCGTGATCTTGGTGACCGGATCGGTGTTGCGCAGCGCCGCCGCCACCAGGGCGTGGCCGCCCTCGTGGTAGGCGGTGACCTTGCGCTCGTGCTCCTTCATGAGCCGCGAGTGCTTCTGCGGTCCGGCGATCACGCGGTCGATCGCCTCGTCCACGGCGCGGTCGTCGATCAGCTGGGCGTGCGAGCGCGCGGTGAGCAGCGCGGCCTCGTTCATGACGTTGGCGAGCTCGGCGCCGGTGAAGCCCGGCGTCCGCTTGGCCACCGAGCGCAGGTCGACCGACTCGTGCAGCGGCTTGTCCTGCGCGTGCACGCGCAGGATCTGCTCGCGGCCCTTCATGTCCGGGGCGTCCACGCCGATCTGGCGGTCGAAGCGGCCCGGGCGCAGCAGGGCGGGGTCCAGTACGTCCGGGCGGTTGGTCGCGGCGATCAGGATGACGTTGGTCCCGGCCTCGAAGCCGTCCATCTCCACGAGCAGCTGGTTCAGGGTCTGCTCGCGCTCGTCGTTGCCGCCGCCCATGCCGGCCCCGCGCTGGCGGCCGACGGCGTCGATCTCGTCCACGAAGATGATCGCCGGCGCCGACTCCTTGGCGGTCTGGAACAGGTCGCGGACTCGCGAGGCGCCCACGCCCACGAACATCTCCACGAAGTCCGAGCCGGAGATCGAGAAGAACGGGACGCTGGCCTCCCCCGCCACGGCCTTGGCCAGCAGGGTCTTGCCGGTTCCGGGAGGGCCGTAGAGCAGCACGCCCTTGGGGACCTTGGCGCCCAGGGCGGTGTAGCGATCGCGGTCGACCAGGAACTGCTTGATCTCGTCGAGCTCCTGCACGGCCTCGTCCGCGCCGGCCACGTCCTTGAACGTGACCTGCGGGTTGTCCATATCGAACTTCTTGGCCTTGGAGCGGCCGAACTTCATGACCTGGGAGCCGCCGCCCTGCATGCGGGCGAACACGAACCAGAAGATCGCCAGGATGATCAGGAACGGCAGCAGGAACTGCAGCAGGGACAGGAACCAGTTGGTCTGCACCGGCTGATCGGTGTAGCCCTCGAGCCCGGCGTCGTCGATGGCCTGCACGACCTGCTCGCCGCGCGGCTCGACGTAGAAGAACTCGACGTTGCGCCCGTAGTCGCGTCCGTCCGCGGAGTAGTCCTCCGCCAGCGTCAGCTCGACCTTCTGATCGCCGTCGTAGATCTTGGCCTCGGTGGCCTTGTCGTCCTGCAGCAGCTCCAGGCCCACGTTGGTGTCCACCCGGCTGCCTCCGCCGGAGGTCAGTGTGGACAAGACGGGGATCAGGACGAGCAGAGCCAGCAGGACCCAGATGAAGGGTCCCCTCAGGAAGCTCTTCTTCTTCTTCTCAGTGGCCAAGGCCGTGGGTCCTCTCTTCGCATTTCCCGTCCGCGATGCGTCGCGAGGCCGCCGGACGTGCCGGAGCCTGATGTGCAAGGGTATCGCCCGGTCCGCTCGGCATCGTGCGGCGGACCGGGCGTTCACCCCTCGGCGGACACCCTCAGGAGTAGACGTCCGGGGAGAGCACCGCGATGCATTCCAGGTTGCGGTACTTCTCGTTCCAGTCCAGGCCGTAGCCGACCACGAACTCGTTCGGGATGTGCCACCCGACGTAGCGGACGTCGATCTCGACCTTGGCGGCCTCCGGCTTGCGCAGGAGGGTGCAGATCTCGACCGAGGCGGCGCCCCGGGACTTGAGGTTGGCAAGCAGCCAGGACAGGGTCAGCCCGGAGTCGATGACGTCCTCGACGATCAGGACGTGGCGGTCGGTGAGGTCGGTGTCGAGGTCCTTGAGGATCCGCACCACTCCCGAGGACTTGGTGCCGGAGCCGTAGGACGACACGGCCATCCAGTCCATGGGGTACTGCCCGGCCAGGGCGCGGGACAGATCGGCCATGATCATCACGGCGCCCTTGAGGACGCCCACGAGCAGGACGTCGCTGTCTCCGTAGTCGGCATCGATCTGCGCGGCCAGCTCGGCCACCCGCTGATCGATCTCCTCCTTGGTGTGCAGGACCTCGGTGAGGTCCCCCTGCGCATGCTCGGGCTTCACGGCTCTCCTTGTCCGCCTCCGTGCCGCTGTCGTCGAGGAACGCAGCGGCAGGCCTGTGGCCGGGCCGTCGTGCGGTCGGGGCCGGTGCGGGAGACGCGGAAGCCTGCGGCTGCATGCCGCTCAGCGCGGCAGGAGGACCAGCTCGAGCGTCCCTGCTCGGCCGCCGCCGCAGCTGGGTCGGCGCCTGTACGCGGCCACCCTACCCGCCATCTGCACGGGTCCGGCCTCCCCGTGCCCCGAGGCGAGCTCGTGCAGGGCGGTGAGCCGCTCGTGCGTGGGCCGCTCCCCTCCGGCGCGCATGCAGGCCTGCGCCAGGGCGCGGCGCACCAGCGGCTGCGGCTCGGACTGCAGGACCGCCAGGGACAGGACGACGACGGCCGCCCCGTCGCGCTGCGGCCCGACCTCTGAGCCTCTGTGCGGCGGCTCGTCCGGGACGACGACGGCGCGCTCGAGCACCTCCAGGGACAGCTGCTCGAGCAGCTCGGCATCCGGACCGAGGATGGCTGCGGTGCGGGCCAGGGCCTCGGCCACCCCGGGACCCAGCTGGCGCTCGAGCTCGGGAAGCACCGCGGCCCGGACGCGGGCGCGCAGCATCGTCTCGTCGGCGTTCGCGGGATCGTGCCAGGGCTCGAGCTGCTCGGCCGCGCAGATCGCCTCGGTCTGTCGGCGGCGCAGCTCGAGCAGCGGGCGCAGCACGGGGACGGGGCCGTCGTCGCGCACGCGCGGCATGCCGGACAGCGAGCGCGTCCCGGAGCCGCGGGCCAGCCCGAGCAGCACCGACTCGGCCTGGTCGTCGAGGGTGTGCCCCAGCAGGATCGCTCGGGCGCCGTGGGCGGCGGCGATCTCGTGCAGGGCCGTGTAGCGGGCCGCGCGCGCGGCGGCCTCGGGCCCTCGCCGCGTTCGCGGACCTCGACCGCTCGGATCTCCACGGGATCCAGCCCGAGCTCGCGGGCCTGCTCAGCGGCGCGCTCGGCGACCAGGGCGGAGCCCTCCTGCATGCCGTGATCGATCACCGCGGCCCCCACGCGCAGTCGGCCCCTGCGCGCCCAGTGGGCGGCGGCGGCGGACAGGGCCAGCGAGTCGGGTCCGCCGGACAGGCCCACGAGCAGCAGGCCCGGGGCCTCCGCGCGATCCGGGCTCTGCGCTGCGACTGGGGCCGGCGCGGGCGGGAAGGCGGTCTCGACCGTGCTGAGCACGGCTCGGCGGGCGAGGGCGACGTCCTGCGACAGTCGGCCGCGCCGTCCCCTCTGGGTCAGTTCAGCCCCGCCGCCGACTCGTGGTGGCGGGCCTCCCGCAGGGCGAGCTCGAGCACCTTGGACAGCGTGGGCGTGGTCTCGCCGAGGGCGCTCAGCGCGGATTCGAGCTCGGCGACCGGAACCACCGAGGCCAGGGCGGACACGGCGTTGGACTCGCCGTGGATCCCGGTCTGGATCTGGGTGGTGGTCAGCACCGGCTGGGACTTCTCGACCGTGCTGAGCACCTCTTCGATGTCCGAGGTGCCGGCGCGCTGCTCGAGCATCACCAGGCGCTCGTAGACCGCCGGGTTGCCGATCTTGATGCGGCGCCCGGAGTTCAGCTGCGAGAGCATGGGAGCGGACAGCCCCAGGACCTCCGCGAGGCGGCGCTGGGTGATGCCGTACGCGCCCACGACCGCCCCGAATCGCTCGGAGAGCGGCTGGCCGTACAGCTTGATCTGCTGGTCGATGTTCTCGGTGCTCACTTTTGCAATTATGTCACAGTCAGGTCACGAACGGGACTCGATCGGCCTTCTGAGACCTCAGAAGGCGACCCGATCGACCCACTCCTGCGGGTGGCGGATCTCCCGAGCCGAGGGCAGGTTCTGCGAGCCGAGCCAGACCCGGTTGAAGCCGTCGCGGCCCACGGCCTCCACGACCTCCGTCACGAAGCGTTGGCCCTGCACGTACTGCGCGGCCTTGGCTTCCAGGCCCAGCAGCCGGCGCACGGCCCGGTCCAGGGGCCCGCGCAGATCGGCGCGGCGCTCGAAGCGCCGGCGGATGGTCTTCACCGACGAGACGATCGAGGAGTCCACCCCGTCCATGACCCAGTTGGCGTGGCCCTCGAGCAGGCTCATGACGGCGGTGGTCCGCTCGAGCATCTCCCGCTCCCGCTCATCCAGCGCCGCGCTGAGGGGACCGAGCAGCGAGTCCGGATCCTGCGCCTCCTGCCCGCGGCCACGGCGCATGCGCTTCACGGCGGCCCCGGCCGAGGAGCCCACGGCGGACAGCCTGCGCCCGAAGGCGTCGGCGTCCCCGGACAGCGAGACCGTCAGCTCCCGCATGTCCCGGATCATCTGCTCGCGCAGCCACGGGGCGGCCGCGAACTGGACCCGGTGCGTCTGCTCGTGCAGGCACACCCACAGGCGGAAGTCGTCAGGATCCACGTTCAGCTCCCGCTCGATCTGCAGCACGTTCGGGGCCACGACCATGAGCCGCCCGCCCGGGAAGCGCCGAGCGGCATCCTCCGAGACCATCCCCGCATAGGGGTCGTACTGGCCCAGGACCTTGGTGGACAGGTAGGCCATCAGCCCGCCGGCCTCCGCCGCGGCCGCCCTGGCGGCGACCGACTGGGTCAGCTCGGCGTTCATGCCCCGGTCCAGGCGGTCGGCCCGCGCCCGCCGCAGCTCGCTCAGCGCCGGCTCGAGCAGCAGCTCGAAGGTCGCCGTGTTCGCCCGGGACCAGCCGGCGCGGTCCACGACGACCACCGGGGCGTCATCCAGCCCGCGCGCCGCCGCCAGACCGGAGATCGCGTGGACGTGATCGACCGAGGCCTCGGCGTGCCCGCGGATCGAGGCCACCGCGGTCCGCAGCTGCTCTGGCTCCGGGGTGGGCCCCGGCGGGCGGTGCGCGCCGCGATCCGGGCCGCGCTCGGCCAGTGGATCAGCCCGGAGCGCTGCGTGCTCGACGACGACTCGGAGGTGCTCATGGCGCTATGGGATCACAGGCGCCCGACAGCGCAGGGGGCGGGGGCGGCGCGGCTCAGGAGCCGTCGGCGGCGACGATCGCGTGGATCCGGTCGGCGGCGTCGCGGGCGGCGTCGGTGTCCTCGACGTCGTCGAAGAGGACGACCACCACGGCCGGGCTGCCGTCCGCCCGGATCGTCTGCCCGGACAGCGCCGTGACCACGTTGAGGGTCCCGGTCTTGGCGCGGGTCACACCGCGGGCCTCGGACTCGTCGGGGTCGTCGAAGCGCTCGGCGAGCGTGCCGGTGGCCCCGCCCACGGGGAAGGCCTCGATCATGGGAGCGAACCGCCCCGAATCATCGGCGGCGGCCGTCAGCAGCAGGCGGCCCAGGACGTCGGCGCTCACGCGGTCGTCCATGGTCATCCCGGAGGCGTCGACGATGCGCAGACCGTCCGCTTTGGAGGCCTCCTCCTCCGGCAGCGTCTCGAGCACGGCCTCCCGCGCGGCCTGCTGGGCCCCCTCGATGCTGCCGTCGTGACCGGCCGAGCGTGCCGCCACCCGGCCCAGCGCCTCCGCCAGGCGGTTGTCGGACTCGCCCATCATGCGCCCGGCCTGCTCCTGCACGGTGGCCGACTCCACGCGGCCCAGCTCCGTGACGCCCTCCTGCTGTTCGGACGGCAGCAGCGGGTCCGCGGACGTGTCCTGCTCCCCGGCCGACTCGACGCGGACCTCCTGGCCCACCTGCTCCTCGAGCTGCGAGCCGAGCTCGCGCTCGAAGGCCTCGGCCACCGAGGCGACCGGGTCCTCGTCGTAGACCCCTTCCTTCCCGGGCACCTGGTGGGAGCCGAAGGCCATGGGGCTGATCGGCCCGATCTCCTGGGACTCGATGTCCCCGTCCTCCCATGCGGGGTTCAGGGACGGGCCCGAGAAGATGCTCGTGTCCACCGCCACCCGCACGGGCTTCTCGGGATCCACCTCCCCTGCCATGGCCTGCGCGGTGGACTCGGCGAGATCGGCGATCCCCGCCCGACCCGTGACGGCCTCCGGATCGCCGTCCCCGGGCGCCAGCAGGGTGTCCCCGCCGGCCACGAGGACCACTTCGTTGGGGCTCTGGCCGGCTACTGCGGTCGTGGCCAGGCGCTGGTCCGGACCGGTGTGGGCCAGCAGCGAGAAGTGGGTCAGGATCTTCTGGTTGGATGCCGGCACCAGTGCCTCGGCCTCCCCGTCCGAGAACAGGACGTCGTGCGAGCCGGGATCGATGACCATGACTCCTGCAGACCCCGCGGTGGAGTCCTCGATCGCCGCCCGGATCCCGTCCTCGGTCTGCTGCGACAGATAGCCTCCCGGCTGGTCCTGCCGCGGCGCGGCCGGGTCCGGCACGGTCACATCCGCGCCGGCGTCGTCCTGGCCGCCGAAGGCCCCGGGGACGGAGACGATCAGCGAGGCCGCGATCGCCAGCACCACGAGGGCGGCGATCACCGCGGCGACGGGGGCTGCGGCGTCGGGAGGGGCCGTCCTGGGGCTCGTCGCCGGGCACAGGGCGGTCGCGGCGGATCCTGTGGGGTGCTCACGCCCCCTATTGTGCCGATCCCGCCCGCGCGCCGCCGAGGCGCGACCTGCGCGGCGGGCGCACGGGCCGCTACCCTGAGAGGCGAACGAGTCAGAGAACCCCGACGGAGCACGAGGAGCAGCCATGGAGCTGGACGTCACCATCGAGATCCCCAAGGGATCGCGCGTCAAGTACGAGATCGACCACGAGACGGGGCGCATCCGCCTGGACCGCGTGCTGTTCACGTCGATGGGATACCCGGAGCACTACGGCTACTTCGAGGACACCCTGGGCGAGGACGGCGATCCGCTGGACGCCATGGTCCTGCTCGACGTCGACATCATGCCCGGCGTGATCGTGGAGGCCCGCCCGGTCGCTGTGTTCAACATGAACGACGAGGCCGGCGGCGACGCCAAGATCCTGTGCGTGTCCACGGACAAGCGCTACGACCACATCCAGGGCCTGGACGACATCATGGATTTCAAGCAGAAGGAGATCCAGCACTTCTTCGAGCGCTACAAGGATCTCGAGCCCAACAAGTGGGTCAAGGGCGAGGGCTGGTCCGGCAAGGACGAGGCCGAGCGCCTGGTCCGCGAGGCGCAGGAGCGCTTCGAGGCCTCGCACTACGACTCCGCCGCCGAGGCCGAGCAGAACTGAGCCCATTCGCGCCCAGCGCACAGGCCCCGCCTCCCGTCGCGACGGGAGGCGGGGCCTGTCCTCTTGCTGAGGTAGCCCGACGTCGGCCGTCGTCGCCCCTTGTGCTGTCGGTGCGCTGTGGTTGCATGAACCCGTGATGAGCCGATCGGATGAGGTCCCCCAGCGGGTGCCCTACGTGCTCGAGCACCAGGGCACCACGGTCGTGCTCGGCGAGCCGCTGCACCTGGCGGAGATCGATCGCATGCTCCAGCGGATGCACGTCCAGACCGCCACGACCGTCTCGGCCACCGGCGGCATGAACCTGGAGGGCGTCCTGCTCAACAGCGTGAGGGCGGACCTGCCCCTGCACCGCTTCTGGGAGACCCTGCACCTCGCCGCGTTCGACGACGACTCCGTCGACTGGCGCGACCAGGACGCGGACGTCCTGGTGCCCGAGCCCCCGCAGTGGCTGCGAGAGGCCCGGTGCTGGGAGTACGACCCCATCGCCCCGCTCATGGGCGGCTCGGCGCAGGACCCCCAGATGCCGCACTCCGGCGGGTGGGTGGCTCGACCCTCGTTCGGGGGGCTGGACTCCGCCCGCCACGGCGGTGCGGTGGGGCTGTTCCAGCTCATGGACCGGGAGAGCTTCTGGGTGCTCGCCGGACAGGACGCCCTGATCGAGATCGTGGAGCTGGCCAGGGACCTGCAGCGCTACCGGCGCGGCTTCCCGCAGATGCGCGTGTGCTTCGACGAGACCGAGCGCATCGGCTCCCTGTGCCTGCCCCTGATCTGCCGGGAGGTGCTGGAGGACGAGCTGATCGCCCGCTCGATCGACATCGAGCCGCGGTTCTGGCCCCCCGGCGACGATTGAGCCGGTAGACCCGACCGCGCCACCGGCTCAGCCGGCCGGCTCGGAGATGAAGCCCTCGGAGACCATCCAGTCGAAGGCCACGTCGACCGGCTCGCGGCCCTCCACGTCCACCTGGGCGTTGAGCTCCTGCAGCGTCTCGTTGTCGAGCTCGGCCATGATGCTGTCCATGACCTCTGCCAGCTCCGGGGACTCCGCGAGCGTCTGCTCGTCGTAGACCGCCGAGCCGTTGTAGGCCGGGAAGTACTTCCGGTCGTCCTCGAGAACGGTGAGATCCAGCGAGAGGATTCGACCGTCGGTGGCGAACACCTCGCCCACGTTGCAGTCGCCGTGGTCCGTGGCCGTGTAGATCGCCCCGGTGTCGTAGAGGCCGATGTTGCCCTCGGGCATCTGGTCGCTGTCCCGTGCCAGGTCATAGTGCTCGAGCAGGGGATTCAGCCCGTCCGGACGGGAGTTGAACTCGGCCTCCACGCACAGCGTCCGGTCCTCGACGGGCAGGCTGCGCAGGTCGGAGATCGTCGTGAGCCCGTGCTCCTGCGCGAACTCCGAGCGCACCGCCAGGGCGTACGTGTTGTTGAACTCGGCCGGCGGGCCCCAGATCAGTTCGTTGCTCCGGTCCTCGTCGGCCACGGCCTGCCACTGCTCCTGGGGATCGGGGATCCCCTCCTCATGGCCCATGTAGGTGATCCAGGCGGTGCCGGTGTACTCGACGGTGAGATCGCCCTCGCCCTCCACCATCATGCGGCGCACCGGCTGCGAGCCCGGCACATTGGTCTGGTCGGTGACCTGGTACCCGGCGGCCTCCGCGGCCAGGACCAGGATCTTGCCCAGAATGAGCTGCTCGGTGAAGTTCTTGGAGACCACCGTGACCGGGACATCCTCGGCGCCTTCGACCGGGGTGATGGAGCCCTCCTCGAACTGCGGGACGTAGGAGGCCGACGGGGACAGACCACAGCCGGACAGAGCCAGGGCGGCCGCCGCGGCCAGCGATGCCGCGGACAGGGCCCGACGGCGACGCGGCGAGCGGAGCCCGGCTCGCGTCCTCGATCCGCTGGTGGCGGTCGTGCTGGGGGTCATGGTCATCCTGGCCTCCGTGCTCCGATTCTGGTGCTGCTTGCTGACATCGCCCACGGCGGCCTCACAGCCCCCGGGGACGGGCGATGTGCTCGACCACCCGTCCCAGCCAGTCGATGGCCAGCGCCAGCAGCGAGACGAGCACCGATCCAGTGATCAGGACTCGTGGCAGGTCCAGGTTCACACCGGTCGTGATCGCCA
The DNA here is from genome assembly GCF_026672465.1 of Kocuria sp. SL71. Lineage (NCBI taxonomy): Bacteria > Bacillati > Actinomycetota > Actinomycetes > Micrococcales > Micrococcaceae > Kocuria > Kocuria sp. SL71. The sequence continues at coordinate 2,686,231 of NZ_JAPPRE010000001.1, read as the reverse complement.
CGCCCAGGCCGCCGGCGCTGACAAAGGTGGCGAGGGTGGCTGTGCCGACCACCAGCACGAGCGCGGTCCGGATGCCGGCGAGCATCAGCGGCACCGCCAGCGGCAGCTCGATGCGCCACAGTACGGACAGCGCAGACATGCCCATCCCGCGACCCGCCTCGACCAGCGTCTGATCGACGGAGTCGAGCCCGACCATGGTGTTGCGCAGCACCGGCAGCACCGCGTAGACCACGAGCGCCACGATCGCGGCGGTGGAGCCGAAGCCCATCCACATGGCGAACAGCACGATCAGGCCCACCGCCGGGGCGGCCTGGCCGATATTGGCGATCGCCATGATCGCTCCGGTCCAGCGCCGCATGGGCCCGCGGGTCAGCAGGATGCCCAGCGGGATCGCGATCACGAGCACGACGACGGTGGCAATCGCGGTGAGCCGCAGATGCTCCAGGGTCGCGTTCAGCAGCGGTCCCGGTGCGAGCGTGACCAGCTCGGTCTCCGTGAGATCCGCCTGGCTCAGCCACAGGATCAGCACGCCCAGGGCCGCCAGCAGCACGACCGGGTAGATGATCAGCGAGCGCAGCCGGCCCCGGTCGGCCTGGATCCCGGAGGCGCTGCCCAGATCTGCCGCGGCCGTCATCGTCGGGCCTCCTCCGGCTCGGCCGCGCTCGAGCCGCCATCCGGGTCCTCCTCGGTGGTGACCCGGATCTCGCCGGTGTCGTCGTCGCGCGAGACGCGGATGTCGGCGTCGTTCGAGCCCACGGGGGCCGCTCCCGAGCCGGTCGCGGTGCGCTGGGACTGCAGCGACTCCATGACCGCGTCCAGGTCGACGACGCCCTCGAAGCGCCCGCGGGCGCCGACCACCAGGCCCGCGCCCACCCGGGAGACGAGCATGGTGTTCAGTGCGTCCTCGAGGGTTGCGTCCTCGCCCACGATCGGCAGGTCCGGATCCAGGCGGCTGGGCAGCTGCTGAGCCCGGCTCAGCTGCTCGAGCGACGGCCAGGCCAGCGGGCGCCCGGAGCCGTCCACGATCACCACGTGCTCGTGGCCCGCGCTGCCGGCGCGCTCGAGAGCTCTCTGCACGGAGTCCTCGGGGGTCAGCGTCACGGCCTCGCGGCGCGGCATGTCCCGCACGCGCGACAGCCCCAGCGCCTTGAGACCGGCGCCGCGGCCCACGAAGTCGGCCACGAAGTCGTTGGCGGGCTCGGCCAGGATCCGCTCGGGGCGGTCGTACTGCTGGATGTGCGCACCCTCGTCGAACACGACCACCCAGTCGCCGAGCTTCACGGCCTCGTCGATGTCATGGGTGACGATCACGATCGTCTTGCGCAGCTCCCGCTGGATGGAGATCATCTCCTCCTGCAGACGAGCGCGCGTGATCGGATCGACCGCGCCGAACGGCTCGTCCATGAGCAGCACGGGCGGATCCGCGGCCAGGGCCCTGGCCACGCCCACGCGCTGCTGCTGCCCGCCGGAGAGCTGTTTGGGGTAGCGGTCCCGGTACAGCGCCGGGTCCAGGGAGACCAGATCGAGCAGCTCGTCCACGCGCTCGGCCACCCGCTGCTTGTCCCACCCCAGCATCTTGGGGACCAGTCCGATGTTCGCGGCCACAGTCATGTGCGGGAACAGGCCGCCGGCCTGGATGACGTAGCCCATGCGCCGACGCAGCTCATCGCCGTTCATGGTCGTGACGTCCTCGCCGTCGATCACGATCCGGCCCTGGCTGGGCTCGATCAGGCGGTTGATCATCTTCAGCGTCGTGGTCTTGCCGCAGCCGGACGGGCCCACGAACATCACGGTCGAGCCTGCCGGGATCTCGAGGGTCAGGTGGTCGACCGCCGGCTTGGCGCGCGAGCCGTACTGCTTGGTCACGCCGTCGAGCAGGATCGGGACGCCGGTGACCTCGGAGCGGGCTTCGGGGGCGGTGTTCTGGGCGGAGCTGCGCGGATCAGACACGGAGACCTCTCGAGGTGGTCAGGCGCCCCAGCAGGGCGAGGAGGAGATCGAGGATGAAGGCCACGACGATCACGGCGATGACGCCGGTGAGCACCGAGGCCAGAGCGTTGGCTCCGCCCAGCCGGGAGAGCCCTGAGAAGATGAAGCCGCCCAGGCCGGGGCCCAGGACCCAGGCCGCGATCGCGGCGACGCCCATGACCATCTGACCCGAGACGCGCATTCCGGTGAGGATGACCGGCCAGGCCATGGGCAGCTCGACGCGCAGCAGGGTGGACAGCCGGCTCATGCCGATGCCGCGGGCGGATTCCACGACGGTGTCCGGGACGCCGGCCAGGCCCACGACCGCGTTGCGCAGGATCGGCAGCGCGGCGTAGAAGGTGATCACGACGATGGCCGGGGCGATGCCGAAGCCCAGCGGGGCGACCAGCAGACCGATCAGGGCGAACGAGGGGATGGTCAGACCGATCGCGGTGACGCTGTTGGCCAGCTCGGACAGGCGCTGGGAGCGGTAGCACAGCAGCGCGATCGCGACGGCCAGCACGGTGGCCAGCGCCAGGCACTGGATCACCAGCCACAGGTGCTGCCAGCTGGCGAACAGGATCACCTGCCAGCGCTCAGCGAGATAGTCGGACACGGGTCGGTCCCTCCGGAGACTGGGAGCTGCCGGGGCGGAACCGGCAGATGGGCTGGGCCCCTCTGACCCGTTCACCATAGGCGGGTGAATGCTCATCTGCGCGGATTGGCTCATCAGCGCACTGACCTGTGATCCACATCTCAGAGCTTCGGGTACGATGCTGCGGCCGCCGGGCGCCCCGGCCCGCGCACCGTCTCCCGCCGCACCCGGCAGCGTGATCGCCGGACCCGGCATGCAGGCCGGCCTGGCCCCGCTGGCCTGGCGCGACGGCCGCGGCCCGGCGGTGATCAGCGCGAGATCGATGAGCGCACGGCTCGGCTCGGCGGCCCCCGGCGCCCCGAGACCGCCATGCGGGATGTCCTGGCCCGCCTGCTGCCGGAGCTGGCGCTTCCGGCGGTCGAGCCGTCGAGCTGATCCGGCCGCCGCGGGCGAGCGGCAGCGCCAGCGCAGCGGCTCGCCCGGAGCCCGGGCTGCGGCTCAGCCCTGCGGCAGCAGGGAGCGCAGGATGCGGGCGGCGCCGTCCTGGTACACGCTCGTGGTGACCTCCCGCGCCGCCTCCACGACCTCGTCCGGGGCCTGGCCCATGGCCACTCCGCGGGCCGCCCACTCGAGCATCTCGATGTCGTTGTGCCCGTCGCCGATCGCGACCGTGTGGGCGGGATCGACGTCCAGGCGGCGACGAACCTGCTCCAGCGCGCTGGCCTTGGAGACGCCGTTGGCCGCCACATCCAGCCATGAGGTCCAGCCCACGGAGTAGGCCACGCCGTGCAGGCCCGAGCGGTCGATGGCCTCGGCGAAGTCCTCCGGCTCCTCTGCAGAGCTGCTGACCACGAGCCGCACGGCGTCGAGCTCGGCGAGCCCGCGCATGTCCGTGGGGATCGCCTCGATGCCGAAGGACCCGTCCTGGAAGCGCTCGGTCGAGTAGAAGCTGCCGTCGGCGGTCTCGATCGCGTACTTGGCCGCGGGCAGGACCTCCCGCAGCGCCTGCAGCGCCTTCTCGGGGTTGAAGGTCACCGCGTCGATCACGCGGTACCAGTCCTCGTGCTCGCTCGACAGGTGCATGGTGATGCCCCCGTTGGAGGACACGGCGTAGCCGGACTCCAGCCCGAGCTTCTCGCACACGGGCAGAGTGGCTCCGCGCGAGCGCCCGGTGGCGATCACCAGATGGTGCCCCGCTGCGGCCGCGGCGCGCGCCGAGTCCAGCACCGCCTGCGACATGCGTCCGTCGTGATCCACGAGCGTGCCGTCCACGTCCAGGCACACGAGGTAGCGCACGCCCTCCTGCAGCTGCCAGTCGCTGCCGACCGGCTCGCGGTCGGGCTCGGGGAACGGCGCCGTCCCGTGATCCGGGGCGTGGGGCGGATCCTGCTGAGGGTCCTGGGGCTGGGGAAGGGTGCCATCGGCGTCGTGCGGCTTGTCGTGAGCCCGATCGTCGGTGTCGGGGCGCTGCGTCTGAGTCATCCCCCGAGCCTGCCACAGCACGACGGCGGGCCGCCGTGGCCGACACCACGACGACCCGCCGTTTCACGGGACGTTCACCCAGCAGGCGCCTGAGGGGCTCAGCGCACCTGGATGACCTCCTGGCCGCGCATGTACGGGCGCAGCGGCTCCGGGATCACGACGGAGCCGTCGGCCTGCTGGTGCGTCTCCAGGATCGCCACGAGCCAGCGCGTGGTGGCCAGCGTGCCGTTGAGGGTGGCGACCATCTGCGTCCCGCCCTTCTTGGCCTTCCCGTCGGCCGTCGTGGTGTCGGCCAGGCGCTCACGGATGTTGAGGCGACGGGCCTGGTAGGTGGTGCAGTTCGAGGTCGAGGACAGCTCGCGGTAGCGGCCCTGGGTGGGGATCCAGGCCTCGCAGTCGAACTTGCGCGCAGCGGAGGTGCCGAGATCGCCTGCGGCGGTGTCGATCACCCGGTAGGACAGCCCGCAGGCCTGCAGCATCTGCTCCTCCCACTCGAGCAGGCGGGCGTGCTCCGCCTCGGCCTGATCCTGGGTGCAGTAGACGAACATCTCCAGCTTGTTGAACTGGTGGACGCGGATGATGCCGCGGGTGTCCTTGCCCGCCGAGCCGGCCTCCCGGCGGTAGCAGGTCGACCATCCGGCATAGCGCAGCGGGCCGTCGGACAGGTCGATGATCTCATCGGCGTGGTAGCCGGCGATCGCGACCTCGGAGGTGCCGACCAGGTAGAGGTCGTCCTTCTCGAGGCGGTAGATCTCGTCGTCGTGCTCGACGTCGAAGCCGGTGCCGGCCATGATCTCCGGGCGCACCAGGGTGGGGGTGGTCAGCGCGATGAAGTCGTTGTCCATGGCCAGGTCCTGGCCCATGCGCAGCAGCGCGGTCTCCAGACGCGCGATGTCGCGCTTGAGGAAGTAGAAGCGCGAGCCGCCGACCTTGGCGCCGCGGGCCATGTCGAGCCCGTCCACGAGCTCGCCGATCTCCAGGTGATCCCGCGCCTCGAAGCCCTCGGCTGCGAAGTCCCGGGGCTGACCCACGTGCTTGAGCACCGTGAAATCGTCCTCGCCGCCGGCCGGGATGCCGTCGATGATCAGGTTCGGCAGGGCCTTGAGCAGCTCGTCGATCGTGGTCTGGGCGGCATCGGCGCGGGAGTCGGCGTCCTTGACGCGCTCGGCGAGCTCCTTGACCTCGGCCAGCAGGCGCTGCTTGTCCTCGCCCTGGGCCTGTGCCACCTGCTTGCCGAAGCTCTTCTGCTCGGCGCGCAGCGTCTCGTACTCGGTGATGGCCGAGCGGCGGGCGGAGTCCGCCTCCAGCACGCGGTCCACCACGGACTCGTCGGCGCCGCGGGCGGCCTGCGAGGCGCGGAACTTGTCGGGATTCTCGCGGAGCATGTTGATATCGATCACCCGGCCAGGGTAGCGGAGCCGGTCATCCCCGGCTCGCTGTCATGCGGGCGCGCTACGGTGGTCGTTTGCGGGCGATCCCGGGCTGCTGCGCAGCCCCGACCCGCCTCCCCGCCGAAGCCTCAGGAGCCGATCCGTGTCCGAAACCCTGGACCAGCCTCACGTCCAGCACGTGGCAGTCGTCGTCAACCCCATCAAGGCCGGGGCGCACGATGCCATCAACCACACCACGCTGGCCTGCCGCAAGGCGGGATGGCCGCAGCCGCGGTTTTTCGAGACCCGGGCCGATGACCCCGGCACGTCCATGACCCGTGAGGCCCTCGAATGGGGCGCCGATGTGGTGCTGGCCGCCGGCGGCGACGGCACTGTGCGCACCGTGGCCGAGGTCTTGGCCGGCACCGGGACGCCGCTGGGGCTGATCCCCATGGGCACCGGCAACCTTCTGGCCCGCAACCTGGGCGCCCACCTGAATGACATCCACCACTCCGTGGATATCGCGCTGTTCGGGGAGGACAAGGCCCTCGACATGGTCGCCTTCCGCACCGAATCGGACGACGGAACCATGGACGAGAAGCTGCTGTGCGTCATGGGCGGGGTCGGGTTCGACGCCGAGATCATGGAGCACACGAGCGACCGCCTCAAGAAGAGGATCGGATGGATGGCCTACGGCGAGGCAGGGATGCGCCGGGTGCTCATGTCCCCGGCGTGGGCGCGCTTCAGCCTGGACGACGGCCCCTGGCAGTCGCGGCGCGTGCGCTCGATCATGGCCGCGAACTGCGGGACCCTGACCGGCGGGCTCGTGCTCGTCCCCGGCGCCAAGCTGGACGACGGCAAGATGGATGTGGTGGTGATCGCCCCGCGCCACCTGCTCGGCTGGGCGCGGCTGGCCGGCAAGGTGATCACCCAGCACCGCCATCCGCTGCCCGAGCTCGATCACTACGAGTGCCGGAAGGTGCGCGCCGAGTTCGCCGAGCCGACCAGCGGCGAGCTCGACGGCGACTCCGTGGGCCATGTGGTGGCCTTCGAGGCCGAGACCCTTCCCGCGGCTCTGAAGCTGCGGGTTCCGCCCACCATGGTGCGCGAGTCCCTGGATCTGATCGACGACGACACCCAGGCTCGCCACCCCGAGCATGAGCCTGCGATCCAGGCGGACTTCCACCGCCGCCGCAGCGCCGACGACGAGCGCTGAGCCTTCCGCAGAACGCCGGGGCGGGCTACAGGAGACCGGCCAGGCCGTAGACGGCCGCGGCGATCAGGAAGCCGACCACCGCGATGATCGTCTCCAGCACCGTCCAGGTCCTGAAGGTCGTGCGCACGTCCATCTCCAGGAAGCGGCCCACGAGCCAGAAGCCGGAGTCGTTGACGTGGGACAGCGCCACGGAGCCGGCGGCCACCGCGACCACGAGCGCTGCGACCTGCAGCCCGCCGAGTTCGGCGGCCATCACCGCGGGCGCGATGAGGCCCGCGGCGGTCGTCAGCGCGACGGTCGCGGAGCCCTGGGCCACGCGCATGATCACGGCGATGATGAACCCGGCCAGGATGATCGGGATGCCGAGGTCGGTGAGGACGTCGGCCAGGGCGTCGCCGATGCCCGAGCTGCGCAGCACGCCGCCGAACATGCCGCCGGCCCCCGTGATGAGGATGACCGAGCAGACGGGGCCCAGAGCCGATTCGAAGGTCTTCTCGATCGCGCTGCCGCTGACGCCGCGCGCCTTGCCCACGAGCAGGGCCGCCACCAGCAGGGAGATCGTCAGCGCCACCGGGGTGGCACCCAGGGAGACCAGCAGCTGGAACCAGGCCTGCTCCCCCACGCCCTCGGGGATGGCCCCGGACTTCAGCAGGGTGGACAGCCCCGTGTTGAGGAAGATCAGCAGCATGGGCAGCAGGAGGATGAGGACCACGGTCCCCGTCTTCGGCGGGTTCTGCACCGCCTCGGCCTCACCCAGGATGCTGGGCACGGGCAGATCGATCCGCCGTCCCATGACCTTGCTGAAGAGGTACGACGACAGGTACCAGGCCGGAAGCGCAGCCACCAGGCCCACGAGCAGGACCAGGCCGACGTTCGCCTCGAAGAACGTGGAGGCGGTGACCGGCCCCGGATGCGGCGGCAGGAACACGTGCATCACGGAGAACGCGCCGACCGACGGCAGCGCGTAGAGCAGCACGGAGCCGCCGAGTCGTCGGGCCACGGCGAAGACCACGGGCAGCATGACGACCAGGCCGGCGTCGAAGAAGATCGGGAAGCCGAACAGCAGGGAGGCCACTCCCAGCGCCAGCGGGGCCCGCTTCTCGCCGAAGATCGAGATCAGCTTCTTGGCCAGCACCTGGGCACCGCCGGAGGTCTCGAGCAGCCGTCCGAGCATGGCGCCCAGGCCCACCAGCAGCGCCACGCTGGCCAGCGTGCCGCCGAAGCCGTCAAGCATCACGGGCACGACCGCGCCGAATGGGATGCCCGCGGCGACCGCCGTGAGGAAGCTGATGATGATCAGCGCCACGAAGGCGTGCATCTTCAGCTTGATGATCAGCACCAGCAGGGCGGCGATCGCCGCGGCGGCGATCAGCAGCAGCGGACCTGCGGTGAGGGTCTGCTCCCAGCCCTCGAGCTCCTCGACCATGTCTCGGCTCCTTGCGTGTGTCGGGGCGCTCGTCATCGAGCACCGAAGGGCTCAGCGTATCCGCCTGCCGGCCGATGGAAGGGAGTCGGCTCAGCGCCCTTCGCGCAGCTGCTGGACCCAGTCCCTCGCCTGGCGGAAGGCTCCGTCCGTGTGCCGGCCCTCGACCTCCGTCACGCCCTGCTCCGCCCTGGGGTACGAGCCCAGGAACCGGGTGGTCGGACAGATCCGCCGCAGGCCCACCACGGCCTCCGAGACCCGCTCGTCCAGGATGTGACCGTCCAGATCGACCGAGAAGAAGTAGTCCCCCAGCGAGGCGCCGGTGGGCCGGGACTCGATGCGCGAGAGGTTCACCCCGCGGGTGGAGAACTGCTCCAGGATCTCCAGCAGGGCGCCGGCGCGGTCGCTCCACAGAGGGATGACGAGCGTGGTGCGATCCGAGCCCGTGCGCTCCGGCAGCTGCTCGCCCGGCTCGGCCACCTGCACGAAGCGGGTGACGGCGGCCCGGTTGTCCCCGATGTCATCGGCCAGCACGGTCAGCTCGGGATGGGCCGCGAGGATCGCCGGGGAGCAGATCGCGGCGTCATAGCCCGCGGACTCCCCCGAGGCCAGCAGCCCCAGGGCGCCGGCCGCGGTGGACGATGCCGGAATGTATTCCACCTCCGGCATGTTCTCTTGCACCCAGCCTCTGACCTGGGCCCACGCATGCGAGTGCGTGGCCACGGCCCGGACCTGGGCCAGCTCCATGGGCCTCAGCGCCACGAGCGCGAAGCGGATCGGCACGAGCATCTCCGCGCAGATCCGCAGCTCGGTGCCCTCGGCGAGCGCATCCAGCGTGGCGGTCACGCCGCCCTCGACGGAGTTCTCGATCGGCACGACCGCCGAGGCGGCCCGCCCGTCGCGCACCGCCGCCAGGGCCGCGGGGACCGAGGCGACCGGGAGGTGATGAGCGGGATCCGGCTCGATCTGCCGCAGCGCCGATTCGGTGAAGGTCCCGGCGGGACCCAGGAACGCGATGCTCATGGTCTCCGGGGCGTCACTTCACCGAGGGGGTGTCGTCGGTCTCCGAGACCATGGGCTTCTCGGCATCCGCCCATGCGCCCATGCCGCCGAGCACGTTGATCGGATCGAAGCCGCTCTGTGCCAGGAAGGCCGTGGCCTTCAGGGACCGGCCGCCGGAGCGGCAGATCACATAGACGTCCTCGTCCATGGGGACCTCGCCGTAGCGGGCCGAGAGCTCGCCCAGCGGGATGTGCTGCGCACCCTCGATGTGCCCGGCCTCCCACTCGAAGTCCTCGCGGACGTCGAGGACCTTGGCGTCCTCGGGAACCTCGGTGACATCGGCGCTGGGCAGGTTGTCCACGTTGTCCATGGCGATCCTCCAGTTCATCTCGGCGCCCGGGGCCGATCCCCTGCGGCGCGGTGGCTCGCGGGGCCGCGCACGGCCCCGTCGTCGTCCCCTCACCCTAATCGGGGTCCCCGACGACACTGCGGCCCCCGCCCGGCACGAGCCGGGCGGGGGCCGCTGCGAGGGCCGAGGGGATCAGGCCTTCGGCGTGTGCACCAGCTTGATGTTGGCAAACTCGCGCATGCCCCAGGGGCCGAGCTCGCGGCCCACGCCGGAGCGCTTCACGCCGCCGAAGGGCAGGTCCGGGGCGGTCTCGGCCTGGCCGTTGACGTAGACCATGCCGGACTCGATCTGCCGGGCGACCTCGGTGGCCTGCTCGACGTCGGAGCCGAAGACGATGCCGCCCAGCCCGAACGAGGAGTCGTTGGCCAGCTCGATCGCGGCGTTGGCGTCCGGGACCTTGTAGACCACGCCGATCGGGCCGAAGAGCTCCTCGGAGTACGCGCGCATGTCCGGGGTGACGCCGGTGAGGACGGTGGCCTCGATCCAGGCGCCGTCGCGGTCCGGGACCGTGCCGCCGGCCTCGACCTTGGCGCCCTTGTCCACGGCGTCCTTCAGCTGCTCGGCGAGCTCGTCCCGGTGCGAGGTGGTGACCAGCGGGCCCAGGAAGAAGCCCTCGTCCTGCGGATCGCCGAGCTCGATCTCCGACACCCGGCGGGCGAAGGCCTCCACGAAGGCGTCGTAGGCCTCCTCCACCACGATGAAGCGCTTGGAGTTCGTGCAGGCCTGGCCGTTGTTGCTCACTCGGGCGAACACGGCCTCCTTGGCCACGCGGTCGATGTCCTTGTCGTCCAGGACGACGAAGGCATCGGAGCCGCCCAGCTCGAGCACGACCTTCTTGAGATTCGCGCCCGCGGTCGCGGCCACCGACTTGCCCGCCCGCTCGGAGCCGGTCACGGAGACGCCGTGGATGACCGGCGACGGGATGACGATCTCGGAGATCTGCTCATTCGAGGCGAAGACGTTCTGGTAGACGCCCTCCGGGAACCCGGCCTCCCGCATGAGGTCCTCCTGGACCTGGGCGGACTCGGGGACCATGGCCGCGTGCTTGAGCAGGATCGTGTTGCCCAGCATCAGGTTCGGCGCCGCCAGGCGGGCCACCTGGTAGTGCGGGTAGTTCCACGGCATGATGCCCAGGATCGTGCCCGTGGGCTGCAGCTCCACGCTGGCGGTGCCGCCGGTGCTGGCCTGGTACTCCTCGGGCTTCGTGAACGACTCCGCATTCTCGGCGTAGTAGTCGTAGATGCTCGCCACGAGCTCCATCTCCGCCATGCCCTGGCTCAGCGGCTTGCCCATCTCGCGGGCCTGGGTCGAGGCCAGGTCCCGGCTGCGGCTGCGGTAGAGCGAGGCCAGCGCGGCCATGGTCTCCGCACGCTCACGCATGGGGGTCTCTCGCCAGGCCTGCTGCGCCGCATGGGCGCGGTCGAGCATCTGGCGGATCTGATCGTCGGTGTGCGCCTCGAACTCGCGCACCTTCTGGTTGTTGGCCGGATTCACTACGGCGTAATCAGTCATGGGTTCAACGTAGGGAGCGGTCTGGGCCTCGGTCCATGGAGCCGCCCCAGGATTCGCAGTCGGCTGAACAGAGGATGTGCTCCATCTCACGATCACCCGAGTCCAGGAGGACGTCGATGACGAAGGACCGAGACGACGCCCCGGAGCAGGAGGGGGCCTTCGTCAAGGCGCTGGGCACCCTGGATGCGCTGTTCATCGGCTTCGGCGCCATGACCGGTTTCGGCTGGAGCACCCTGACGGGCGGCTGGATCGACAGCGCCTGCACGGTGGGCGCGCTGCTGGCCATGATCTGCGGCGGCATCCTGATGGCGCTCGTGGGGCTGGTCTACTCCGAGCTCGTCGCCGCCATGCCGCAGGCCGGGGGCGAGCACAACTACCTCCTGCGCGGCCTGGGCCCCCGAGCCTCGACGATCGGCTCCTGGGCCATCGCCGGGGGCTACGTCGCCGTCGTGCTCTTCGAGGCCGTCTCGACCCCCCCCCCACCACCGCGTCCTACATCTTCCCCGGGCTCGAGCAGATCCGCCTGTGGAGCATCACGGGCTTCGACGTCCACCTGACCTGGGCGCTGAACGGATCCATCGCAGCGCTCGTGATCATGTGGATCAACATCCGCGGTGTGAAGCTGGCCGGGCTGGTCCAGACCTGGGTCGTGTGCTTCCTGATCCTCATGGCGGTCCTGCCGCTGGGCGGCAGCGCGATCGGCGGCGACCTGGCCAACCTGCAGCCGCACTTCACCGGCGGGGCCGTCGGGTTCGTGGCCGTGCTGGGCGCGGTGCCGTTCCTGTTCGTGGGCTTCGACGTCATCCCCCAGTCCGCCGAGGAGATCGACATCCCGCCGCGGAAGGTCGGCCGGCTCGTGGTGGTCTCGGTCTTCATGGCGGTCGGGTTCTACGTCGCGATCATCGTCAGCACGTCCATGGCGCTGCCGGCCTCCGAGCTCATGGGGCTGAAGCTGGTCACCGCCGATGCCTTCGCCGCCCTGACCGGCAGCGCCGTGTGGGGCAAGGTCGTGATTGCCGGGAGGCTGGCCGGGATCATCACCTCCTGGATCGCGTTCCTCATGGGCGCCTCGCGGCTGCTGTGGGCCATGGCGAACTCCGGGATGCTGCCCCGCTGGTTCGGGAAGATGCACCCCAGGCACCGCACTCCTGTCAACGCGCTGCTGTTCATCGGGGTGCTCTCGGCGACCGCGCCGTTCTTCGGGGCCCCCATGCTCAACTGGGCGGTCGATGCCAGCTCGCCCCTGATCGTGCTGACCTACGGTCTCGTGGCGGTCACGTTGGTGATCCTGCGGCGCACGCAGCCGCAGATGGACCGCCCGCTGCGCATCGGCGGCAAGGGGCGCGGCGGCGTGGTGATCGGGGCCGTGGCCGCCGTGCTGTGCGCGGCCCTGCTGCTGGTCTACATCCCCGGGCTCACCCCGATCTCCGTGACGCTGGCCTGGCAGTCGTATCTCATGCTCGGCGTCTGGCTCCTCGCCGGCGTCGTGCTGATGCTGCGCCTGCCGCGCGGCATCCGCCCGGGCCCGGAGGCCGAGGAGGAGCTCAAGGCGGCCCTGCAGCGCCGCCGCGACGGCTGAGCCCGCGGCCGGGCCCGCTCCGTAGAGTGGAGACGACCACCGACGAGAGGACCCCGCCCGCCATGAGGCTCTACCTGATCCGCCACGGCCAGACCCCCGTCCAACGTGCAGCGCCTGCTGGACACGGGCGAGCCCGGCCCGGGCCTGACCGAGCTCGGCCGGCAGCAGGCGGAGGCGCTGCCGGAGGCCCTGGCCGGCGCTGGGATCGAAGCCCTCTACGCCTCGAGCCTCGTGCGCACCCAGCTCACGGCTCGGCCGCTGGCCGACGCGCTGGGCCTCGAACCCGCCATCCGCCCGGGCCTGCGCGAGATCGGAGCCGGGGACCTGGAGATGGCCGGCGACGACGCCTCCGTGCGCACCTACCTGAGCACGGTGTTCGGCTGGGGGCAGGGCCGGATGCACGAGGCAGTTCCCGGCTCCGGGGAGGACGGCCACGACGTCCTGCGCCGCTTCGACGAGGTCGTGCAGGAGGTCCTGGACTCCGGTGTGCAGACGGCCGCCCTGTTCTCGCACGGCGCCATGATCCGCGCCTGGAGCGCCTCGCGATGCCGGAGCCTCAGCCCCGCGTTCGTTGCGCGGGAGGGACTGGGCAACACCGGAGTGGTCGTGATCGAGGGCGATGGCAGCACCTGGACGGCGCTGAGCTGGCAGGACGCCTCATTGGGCCCCAAGGCCGTGGACTCCGACGACGACGGCCCCGCCGCCGAGCCCCTGGATCCTTCCGAGATCAAGGGCTGAGACCTCCTCCGGGGAGCCTTGTGCTGTCAGCGAGACCCCCTAGGCTGAGAGGCAGAACACAGCGATCAGCTGAATCCGCGCCCACCGGCTGACGGCCCAGAGATCCTGCCCGCGAACCGGCGCGCTCACTTTGTCGAAAGGCTGTACTCCATGACCGCTTCGCAGTCCTCCTTCGCCGATGCCTCGCCCGACCAGCGCCAGGAGATCATCCGCGATCTGCTCGAGCGCACCCCCAAGGGGATCCTGATCGAGGGCACCTGGCGCGATGCCTCCGGTGGCGAGACCTTCGACGTCGAGAACCCCGCCACCGGCGAGGTCCTGGCCTCCGTCGCCTCGGGCACCGAGAAGGACGCGCTGGCCGGGCTGGACGCGGCCTCGGCCGCACAGGAGGACTGGGCCCGCACCCCGGCCCGCGAGCGCGCGGAGATCCTGCGCCGCGCCTTCGACCTGGTCCAGGAGCGCCGGGAGGACCTGGCGCTGCTGATGACCCTGGAGATGGGCAAGCCCTTCGCGGAGGCCCTGGGAGAGGTCACCTACGGCGGCGAGTTCCTGCGGTGGTTCTCGGAGGAGGCCGTGCGCCACTACGGCCGCTACGCCGACACCCCGGAGGGGAATCTGCGGATGGTCGTGCGCCACAAGCCCGTGGGCCCGGCGCTGCTGATCACGCCCTGGAACTTCCCGCTGGCCATGGCCACGCGCAAGATCTCCCCCGCGGTCGCCGCCGGCTGCACCATGGTGCTCAAGCCCGCGCGCCTGACCCCGCTGACCTCGCTGTATTTCGCGCAGATCATGCTGGATGCTGGTCTGCCCGCCGGCGTGCTCAGCGTCGTGCCCTCGGCCTCGGCCTCCTCCATCTCCGAGCCGCTGATGCAGGACGAGCGCCTGCGCAAGGTCTCGTTCACCGGCTCCACCGGCGTGGGCAAGAACCTGCTCAAGGCCGCCGCGGACAACGTGCTGCGCACCTCCATGGAGCTCGGCGGCAACGGGCCCTTCCTGGTCTTCGAGGACGCCGACCTGGACAAGGCCGTGGCAGGTGCCCTGGCCGCCAAGATGCGCAACATGGGAGAGGCCTGCACCTCCGCCAACCGCATGCTGGTCCACGAGTCCGTGGCCGAGGAGTTCGGCCGCCGCCTGGCCGAGGCCATCGGCGCCAAGAAGGTCGGCGACGGCACCGAGGACGGCTCGGAGGTCGGTCCGCTGATCGAGAAGAAGGCGCTCGAGTCCATCTCCTCGTTCGTGGACGATGCCGTCGAGCGCGGCGCCACGGTGCTGACCGGCGGCGAGCGCATCGGCGAGAAGGGTTACTTCTACGCTCCCACCGTCCTGGCGAACGTCCCCCGCGACGCCCGTGCGGCCTGCGAGGAGATCTTCGGCCCCGTCGCCCCGATCCTCACCTTCACGGATGAGGACGACGCCGTGGCCCTGGCCAACTCGACCGAGTACGGCCTGGCCTCCTACGTCTTCACCGAGGACCTCAAGCGCGCCCATCGCATCGGCGATCGACTGGACTTCGGCCTGCTGGGGCTCAACGTCGGCGTGATCTCCAATGCCGCCACCCCGTTCGGCGGCATCAAGCACTCCGGCATGGGCCGCGAGGGCGGAGCCGAGGGCATCGAGGAGTACACGGAGGTCCAGTACATGGGCATGGAGAACCCGTGGAGCTGAGCCGCCCGCTCACCGACGCGACCGCCCTGCAGGATGCCCTGCAGGGCGGTCGCGCCTCTGCCCGGGACGTGGCCGCTGCCGCACTGCGTCGGGCGCGCGCCGCGGAGTCGGACCAGCACGGCCCTGCGCTGGGCGCCTTCGTGCACCTGGAGTCTGGGGAGGCGGCGGACGAGCGCGCCACCGCGCTGGACGCCCTGCCTGCCGCGCAGCGCGGACGGTGGCACGGGATGCCCATGCCGCTCAAGGACCTGCACGACGTCCAGGGCCAGCCCACGACCTCGGGCTCCCGCGCCGTGGCCGCGGAGGGGCGGGACTGCGCGCCGGTCGCGGAGGCCGACGACGAGACCGCGCAGCTGCATCGCGCCCTGGGCGCGCAGCTGCTGGGCAAGACCCAGGTGCCCGAGTTCGGGCTCAACTGCTACAGCCAGAACCTGCTGGGACCGGTGACCCGCAATCCGTGGGACCTGCAGGCCGATCCCGGGGGCTCCTCCGGCGGGCAGGCCGCCGCGGTGGCCGCCGGGATCATCCCCGCTGCCGTGGGCTCCGACGGCGGCGGCTCCATCCGCATCCCCGCGGCCGCCTGCGGGCTGATCGGGCTCAAGCCCGGCCGCGGCACGGTGCCCACCGGAGACGGTCTGCGCGATCACGGGATGCTCGCGGTCAACGGGCCGATCGCACGCACGGCCGTGGATGCCGCACTGGTCTTCGACGGCCTCACCCAGCCCGCACCCGGAGCCGTCGGGGACAATCGCAGCTTCCGACCCGTCTGTTCGCCGGGGGCTGCGGCTGCGCGGGATCCGTGGGGGCCGCCGTCGTCCGGGCTGCCGCCGGAGAGCTCAGCGGCCCCTGGAGCGGCTGCGGGGCCGCCGTCGGACCTTCCTGCCGGGCCGGGGCCGGCGGTGCAGGCCGTGCGGCTTGCGCAGCAGGGCGAGCCACCGTGGGGCAGCCGGTCGCTGTCGATCGGCGTGAGCATCTCCTCGGCCTTCGAGGCCGCGCACCCCACGCCGGTGTCCCCGCAGGCCGCCGAGGCTCTGCAGGCGGGCGTCGACGTCCTGCGCGCAGCGGGCCACGACGTCCAGGACGCCGACATCCGCCACGACCCCGCCTACCCGGAGGCCTTCTTCCAGCTGTGGACCGCCTCCGTGGGCGCTGCGCCGCTGAGTCCCGAGCAGGAGCCGCTGCTCACCGGGCTGGCGCAGGAGTACCGCCGCCGCGCGGGCCAGCGCACGGCATCTGATCTGGTGAGAGCCATCCGCACGCTGCGGGACATGGAGCGCCGTGCGCTGCAGGACTGGGACCGCTGGGATGTCGTGATGACCCCGGCGCTGGCCCAGACGCCCAGGCCCCACGGCTGGTGGTGGGAGGGCTTCGAGCCCACCGATCCCGCCTCCGCCGATCAGGACTACGAGCGCCAGTGCCGCTACACCCCCTGGACCTCGCTGATCAATGTGATCGGACTGCCCGCCGTCGTCGTCCCCACGACGATCGTGCGCTCGGAGGTCACCGGCGCTCAGGTGCCCATGGGGATCCAGCTCATCGGCCGGCCCGGTGCGGAGATCGGACTGCTCGTGCTCGCCGACCGGATCACCTCCGGGCTCGACCCAGCCCTCCGCGAGTGCCTGGCCGCCCCGCCCCAGGAGCGCTTCCGTGCGATAGCGTGATCCCCGAACCCGTCCCACCGCAGAAGGAGACCCCCATGATCTTCATCGTCGTGAAGTTCCCCGTGAAGCCCGAGCACTCGGCCCAGTGGCCGGAGATCTCCCGCGAGTTCACCGAGGCCACCCGCGCCGAGCCCGGCAACCGGTTCTTCGACTGGTCGCGCTCGGTGGCGGACACCAACGAGTTCGTCCTGGTCGAGGGCTTCGACGACGACGCCGCCGAGGCCCACGTGAACTCCGAGCACTTCCAGAAGATGCAGCAGGAGTTCCCGCAGTACCTCACCGCCACCCCGCAGATCATCTCGGAGCAGATCAGCGCCGACGGCTGGGGCGAGATGGGCGAGATCAAGGTCGACTGACTCACGACCCTTGCCGGGGGGGGTGTCGATGCAATCATGAATCGATGATGCGAGAATCCTTCATTCACTTCTTGATCACCTTCGCGGTCATGGTCATGGCGCTGCTGCTGCTGGGCTTCACCGACCCCCTCTGGCTGCGCCTCCTGCTGGCCGTCGTCGCCGGCATCGTCGCCGCGCTGATCTCCCGGGCAGTGCTGCGCCGCGGCCCCACCGACCCTTCTGATACGCGTCGCTCGAACAGCCAACGAGCCTGAGCCTGACCCCGGGCCCGATTCCACTGCCGCCACGTTCTGAATCGTGGCGCCATGCGGAGTGACGCGCATCACGGGGGCGTACTCTGAGCCTGCCGTGCTTCGGCGGCCCTGATCAGAGGAGTCGCCGTGAACACTTCGCCCCGCCCCGCGTCCGGATGGCTCGGACTGCCGCCCACCCTGCTGATCAGCCTGGGCCTGGCCATCATCGGCATGATCGGCGGAGCCTGCTGAGCTGAGCCAGCCCCGTCGCCTCCATCGACCGGCTCCGTGGTGCGCGCTGCAGTATTCCCGTCGATCGAGGGGGCGCCGGGGTGTGCATCTCGCCTCTGAGACGCACACCCCGGCGCCATGAGACGCTGGTATGAAGCCTGACGCACACGCGGGGACCACTCATCGGCGCGAGCGGCGGAATACCGGCGCTGAAGGACTCCGTTGTCCCGGACACACGCATCCTTGAGGAGGAGCCATGTCGAAGATCGTCATCCTGGGCGGCCACGGAGCCGTCGCCATGATCGCCGGGCGCAAGCTGGTCGAGGCAGGGCACCAGGTCACCTCGGTGATCCGCTCCGCCGACCAGAAGACGGAGATCGAGGCCATCGGCGCCACGCCGCTCGTCCTCGACCTGCAGGAGGCGAGCATCGAGCAGCTCGATGCCGCGATCGCCGGCCACGACGTCGTCGTGTGGGCCGCCGGAGCAGGCGGGGCTGGCCCGGAGACCACGTTCGCCGTGGACCGCGATGCCGCCCAGCGCTCGATCGACGCCGCGCAGCGCGCAGGCGTCAAGCGCTACGTGATGGTCTCCTACCAGGGCTCCACGCTCGAGCACGGCCTGAGCGAGGACCACGGGTTCTACCCCTACGTTCAGGCCAAGGCCGAAGCGGATGAGACCCTGCGCCGCTCCGACCTGGACTGGACCATCCTGGGCCCCGGCTTCCTCACCGACGACGAGCCGACCGGCACGATCGGACTCGGCCCCCTCGAGGAGTTCGGCGGCGACCGCGAGTCCGCCGGACCGAACGGGGAGCGGAACATCTCCCGCAGCGACGTCGCCCAGACGATCGTCGACGCTCTGGACATGCCGGAGACCGTCGGGAAGTTCATCGAGTACGGCCGCGGGGACACCCCCATCCGCGAGGCGCTCGCGCGCTGATCGGGCTCGCCCCGGTCGATGAAACTCGCCGAGCTTCCGTCAGGACCCGACGGCAGCCGGCGGGCCTCAGCTCACCTGCATGCCCGTGGCGATCATCGTCGCAGCGAAGAATCCGAGTACTCCCAGGACCAGCCCGACGATGCCGCCGATCAGAGCCGTCTATACAGAGGCCCTCCGGTCTCCGCGAGCCACGGCGATGACGCCCAGCACGAAGCCGATCGCCATGAGCAGCAGAGCCGGCACCCCCGCGCTGGCGACGGCGGCCGCAGGGAGGTACCGGTTGCCCTCGCCGGCGTCGAACGCCTCCGCGACGGTCCGGTAGGGCAGATCCGCCTGCGCCGCGATCAGCAGGAACGGCGAGACGACGCCCGCCACGACCCACACCAATGATCCGATGACGGTGAACCATGCGGCGGGCCGAGCGGCACGGGAGACTGCGGCGGATATGGAAGGCGACAGGCCTCTCTGAGATCGGGACGGAGCCTCACTGCCGTGCCGCGACGTGGGACAGTATCCGCATGAGAATCCTGTCGACCCTGATCACCATCGTCATCACCCTGGTGGTGGCCAACCTCCTGCTCGGCGGAGTGCAGAACTCGTTCCTGCGCATCGCCGCCGTCATCGTGATCGCGCTGATCGTGGGCGCCATCGTGAATCGCGTGATCCCCAGCGGCCCGAGCCGCAGCCCCGAGCGCCGCCTCTGATCAGCGCTGACGGCTGGGGTCAGTCGTCGCACGCCGCCTCCGGGGTGGTGTGCCCCTCGAGCAGCCCCGCATCTCTGTCTCCCCCGAGAGGCCGATTCCGCAGTCGCCATTCCTCGCGACCGGCCGATTCCGCACCTCTTCTTCATCGAGTGGGAGATTCCCCACCGATTGCGCGTCGACGCGGTGCAGAAGCGGCCAGTCACGGCGCTTGCAGTGAGGAATCGGCCACTCGTCGAGTTGACGGTGGCAGGGACGGCGGGACCGGGACGACGGGGCTGTGGCCGCCTCGAAGGCGGTGCGCCCCGGTGCGGGCGTCGGTGTGACATTGGATACTGGGGACATGACTCGACGCGTGATCATCGACTGCGATCCGGGCGTGGATGACGCCCTGGCCCTCATGCTCGCCCACGGCAGCTCGGTGCTGGACGTGACCGCGGTGACCGTGGTGGGCGGCAACCAGACCCTCGAGAAGGTCACCCGCAACGCCCTGGCGCTGACGGAGGCCATCGGCCTGGACGCGCCGGTGGCAGCCGGGGCCGCGGACCCGCTCGAGCGCCAGCCGCAGACCGCCGGCCACGTGCACGGCGACACCGGCCTGGGACAGCTCGTACTGGCCGAGCCGCAGGCGCAGCTGTCGGACGAGCACGCGGTGGACCTCATCATCCGCGAGCTCCGGGCGGCCGAGCCGGGCACGCTGACGCTGATCGCCCTGGGCCCGCTGACGAATCTGGCGCTGGCGGCGCAGAAGGCCCCGGAGGTCGTCGAGCGCGTCCGCGAGGTCGTGCTCATGGGCGGGGCGATCGCCGACGGCAACATCACGCCCGTGGCCGAGTTCAACATCGCCGTGGATCCGGAGGCCGCGCGCATCGTCTTCGCCGCAGGCTGGCCGGTGACCATGGTGGGCCTGGACGTCACGCACCAGGCCGTGGCCACGCAGGACGTCGAACGATCGTTCGCGGATCTCGGCACCGACGCAGGACAGATCGCCATGGACCTCATCTCCAGCTACCGGGCGGCCTATCAGGACAACCAGGACTTCTCGGATCCGCCCTGCCACGACCCCGTGGCCGTCGCCGCCGTGATCCGCCCCGAGCTGCTGACGCTGCGCCGCGCGCCGATCGACATCGAGTGCTCGGGCGAGCTGACCACCGGCATGACCGTCGTCGACCGGCGCGGCCCGGAGGACCCGGACCTGCTCACAGCCGCCGCCACGGGCCTGGACGTCGACGGCTTCTGGGAGCTCGTCCTGGAGGCCACGGCTCGGCTGCAGGTCCGCGAAGGCGCCCTGCCGGAAGCCCAGCGGCGCATCCCTGAGATGGTCGAGACCTCCGACGACGGAACGCAGGACACCGACGACAGCCACCAGCCAGGAGCCGCACGATGACCGACCGCTACCCCGCCACCGACGGCGACGTCGTCATCATCGGCTCGCTGAACGCCGACCTGGTGGTGCGCACCCAGCGCCATCCCGAGCCGGGCGAGACCGTCCAGGGCGGCCCGCTGAGCACGGCTCCCGGCGGCAAGTCGGCCAACCAGGCCGTCGCGGCGGCTCGGCTCGGCGCCCGTGTGCGGATGGTCGGCGCGGTGGGCGATGACCCCCACGGCCAGATGCTCCTGGAGTCGCTCGAGAACCACGGCGTGGACACCGCCCACGTCGCATCCCTGTCAGACACCGCCACCGGCACCGCCGTCATCACCGTCTCCGAGGACGGCGAGAACACGATCGTCATCTCCCCCGGCGCCAACGGAGAGGTCGCCCCGGAGCGCATCACCCCGGAGCTCTTCGACGGTGTGCGCACGCTCGCGCTGACCTTCGAGATCCCGGCCGAGACCGTGATCACCGCCGCCCGCGCAGCGCACGACGCCGGCGTGACGGTCGTGCTCAACCCCTCCCCCTTCCGCCAGCCCGAGCCCGAGCTGCTCGAGCGCACCGACCTGCTCGTGGTCAACGCCCACGAGATGGCGCAGCTCAGCGGCACCGAGATCCCCGACGACGACTCGCAGTGGCAGCGCGCCGGGCAGCGCCTGACCGAGACCACCGGAGTGGCGGATGCCGTCGTGACCCTGGGCCCGGACGGCGCGGTCCTGCTGCGCACCCGCGACGGGCGAACGCAGGCGCAGCGGGTCGCCGGTCATCGGGTGCAGGCGGTCGACACCACGGGCGCAGGCGACTCCGTGACGGGAACGCTGGCCGCGGCGCTGGCCGCCGGCACCGAGCTCCCGGCGGCCGTCGAGCTGGCCATGCGCGTGGGCGCGATCGCCACGCGCAGCGAGGGCGCGCAGCCGTCCTGCCCGTCCCGGGCGCAGCTGGACGAGCTCTGAGCTGTACCGGACGAACTGACCACAACTCGGTCAATCGCGTGACCGGCCCCACGTGGGCTGACTACTCTGAGAGGCATGACTGATCGCGCGGGCACCGTCGCCCTTCCCGAAGACCTCGTCGACCTCTCCGAGCTGCTCGAGGCCTACGCCTCGCGCACCCCGGATCTCTCGGATCCCGGCCAGCGGGTCGCCTTCGGCACCTCCGGGCACCGCGGGTCCTCCCTGAAGTCCTCGTTCAACGACGCCCACATCGCCGCCATCACGCAGGCCATCGTGGAGTACCGCGCGCAGGAGGGCACCACCGGCCCGCTGTTCATGGGCCAGGACACGCATGCGCTCTCCGCCGTGGCCCAGGACACCGCCCTGCAGGTGCTGGCCGCCAACGGCGTGACCGTCCTGCTGGACTCCCGCGACGGCTACACGCCCACCCCGGCGCTGTCGCACGCGATCCTGACCTACAACAAGGACCGCGAGCGCGATCTCGCCGACGGCATCGTGATCACCCCGTCGCACAACCCGCCGGCCGACGGCGGCTTCAAGTACAACCCCACCCACGGCGGCCCCGCCGACACCGACGCCACCGGCTGGATCGCCGATCGCGCCAATGAGCTGCTCGAGGGCGGCAACGCAGACGTCAAGCGCATTCCGCTCGAGGAGGCGCGTGCCGCGGAGACCACCCAGTCGTTCGACTACCTGGACAGCTACGTCTCTGCGCTGCCGGAGATCATCGACCTCGAGGCCATCAAGCGCGCCGGCGTGCGCATCGGCGCGGACCCCATGGGCTCGGCCTCGGTCGCGTACTGGAAGGAGATCGGCGAGCGCTTCGGACTGGACCTCACCGTGGTCAATCCGGAGGTCGACCCCCAGTGGGCGTTCATGACCCTGGACTGGGACGGCAAGATCCGCATGGACTGCTCCTCCCCCAGCGCCATGGCCTCGCTCATCCAGCAGCGCGACAAGTACGACATCGCCACCGGCAACGACGCCGACTCCGACCGTCACGGCATCGTCACCCCGGACGCCGGGCTGATGAACCCCAATCACTACCTGGCCGTGGCGATCGACTACCTCTTCGCCCACCGCGACGGTTGGCGGGAGGACGCCGGGATCGGCAAGACGCTGGTCTCGTCGTCGATCATCGACCGCGTGGCCGAGTCCCTGGGCCGCCGTCTGGTCGAGGTCCCCGTGGGCTTCAAGTGGTTCGTGCCGGGCCTGCTCGACGGCTCCCTGGGCTTCGGCGGCGAGGAGTCCGCCGGTGCGTCGTTCCTGCGCAAGGACGGCTCCGTGTGGACCACCGACAAGGACGGCATCATCCTGGCGCTGCTGGCCGCGGAGATCATCGCGGTCACCGGCAAGACCCCGTCGCAGCGCTACGCGGAGCTCACCGAGCAGTACGGCGCCCCGGTCTACCAGCGCATCGACGCCCCCGCCGACCGCGAGCAGAAGGCCGCGCTGAAGAAGCTGTCGCCCGAGCAGGTCACCGCCGAGTCCCTGGCCGGCGACCCCATCACGGCCAAGCTCACCAAGGCTCCCGGCAACGGCGCGCCCATCGGCGGGCTCAAGGTCACCACGGACCGCGCCTGGTTCGCCGCGCGCCCGTCGGGCACCGAGGACGTCTACAAGATCTACGCCGAGTCCTTCGTGGACGAGGAGCACCTCAAGCTCGTGCAGCGCGAGGCCAAGGCGCTGGTCGACGGCGTGATCGGCTGATCCTTCGGAACTGACGACGCAGCAGGGCGCCCCCTCGGTCTCGAGGGGGCGCCCTTGTGCGTCCTGGACCTCGCATGCCCGGTTGGTGACGGATCTGCACCCCATCAGCGGTGATGGGGTGCAGATCCGTCACCAACCGCGTCCCCTGGAGGGATCCGCTGTCCGGGCGGCGTGCCTGCCGGCTGGACAGCGCTGAAGCCGCACCAGCGCAGCCCATCAGGTGCGATGGGGCGCGCTGGTGCGGCCTACACGGCGTCGCAGGGCGGCAGCGCCTCGACGGATCCGTCGGCGCCCGTGCGCGTGGGATACCTGCCGATCACCAACGCCACCCCGCTGCTGATCGGGCACGCCAACGGCTACTACGAGGAGGCCGGCGTGCCGGTCCAGGCCCCGGTGCTGTTCCGCAGCTGGTCCTCGCTGGCCGGGGAGTCGATCGCGATCCCGGCCTGGTGGTCCGTGCACAACGTGGTCGTGCAGCAGATGCTGCGCGGCGCCGGGCTCACCCCGATCATGCGCCGCACCCCGTCGGCGGACGAGGGCACCGTGCAGCTGCTGCCCATGGCGCCCTCGGACATGCTCCCCGCCCTGAACACCGGGGTGATCGGCGGATACACGGTGGCCGATCCCTTCAACGCGGCCGCGGCGGCGCAGTCCGTCGGCGGGATCCAGCTCTTCCTGGGCGATGCATGGCGCGATCACGTGTGCTGCGTGGTGCTGCAGGATGCTGCGACGAGCCTGTGGCGGCTGCTGTGCGGACTGGCGATCGCGGCGGTCTGGCCAGTCGCGCTGAACACCGCCTCCGGCGTGGCCGCGCTGGATCCGCTGCATGTGCGAGTGGCCCGGACTCTGCGGGCCACCCGCCCGGAGATCCTGCGCACCGTGGTGCTGCCGAGCATCCGCCCCTTCACCATGACGGGCGTGCGCCTGGCGCTGGGCATCGCGTGGGTCGTGATCGTCCCGGCCGAGATGCTCGGCGTGTCCTCGGGACCCGGCTATGAGATCCTCAATGCTCGCGATCGCCTGGCCTACGACGAGATGCTCGTGGTCATCCTCCTCATCGGGCTGATCGGCATCGCGCTGGACACCCTGGCGCAGTGGCTGCTGCGCGAGCGCTCGAGAGGCTGATCGCATGGAGCTCGCCCAGCTGCCGGGCCTGGCACTGATCTGGATGGTCGCCGTGGCCGCACCCGGTCCGGACATGGTCCTGGTGCTCCAGCAGTCCATCACGCGCTCGCGCCGGGCCGGTCTGCTGGCGGCGCTCGGCATCACGACGGGGGCGACCGTCTGGCTGCTCGGCGCCCTGTTCGGGCTCTCCGCGCTGCTGCAGGCTCTGCCCTGGCTGATGAGCTGGCTCGAGCTGCTGGGCGGGCTCATGCTGATCCTCATCGGCGCCACCGGTCTGCGGTCCTGGCGGGCCGCGCGCCGACGCGGCGCCTCCTCGGAGGCCACGACCGCGCAGCAGCAGGCTGTCGGACGGGACCGCACGGCCGCTCCTGCCGGAGCGGATGCCTATCTGCGTGGCCTGGCCACCAACCTGTCGAACCCCAAGGCGCTCGTGTTCTTCGGGGCGATCTTCTCCCCGTTCCTCACCAGCAGGATCGTCAGCCTCCAGACGGGGATCGTGGTCGGGACCCTGATCGTGCTCACCGTCGTGTGGTTCGGGCTCGTGGCGCTGGCGGCCTCGCAGCGGCGACTCGCCCCGGTGATCGACCGCTTCCGCTCGGGCTTCGACGTGATCGCCAGCTGCTTCTTCATCGCCGTCGGCCTGGGCTTCGTCCTCACCGCGCTCGTGCACCTGCTCGGCTGAGCCGCCTTCCCCCGACAGGCCGCGACGACGTCACGACTTCCCGACGGCCGCCGCATCGTCGCGGTCGGGGCCGTCGCGGGCCCCGGCCTGCGGCTACTCTGATCCGCGATCATCGCGCGTCCGCCTCCACGGCTCGCGCCCCCGCTCACTCCTCCAGGAGATCGCCCATGAGCAGCTCCGCTCCCCGGCCGGACCAGCACCGCTCCGGCCCCGACTCGTCCCCCAGCTCCGACTCGTCCCGTGACCCGGAGGCCTCCCGCCGCACCGGGGAGGCCACCGCCGAGCGCGGCTTCCTGGCCAGGGCCGGGCTGAGCTGGTCGCTGCACGGCGACGGCCGCAACGTGGCCGCCGGCGCCGTCGTGCACCCGCAGCAGCGGCTGTCCTGGCCGCGCACCATCGGCATCGGCGCCCAGCACGTGGTGGCCATGTTCGGGGCGACCTTCCTGGTCCCGCTGATCACGGGCTTCCCGCCGTCGACCACCCTGTTCTTCTCCGGGCTGGGCACGATCCTGTTCCTGGTGGTCACGCGCGGGCTGGTCCCGTCGTACCTGGGCTCGTCGTTCGCGTTCATCGCCCCGATCTCTGCGGCCATCGGCCAGTACGGCCCCGGCGGCGCGCTGGGCGGCGTGGTCATGGCGGGCGCCGCCCTGTTCCTGATCGGCGTGATCGTGCAGGTGGCCGGCACCGGCTGGCTCTCAGCGCTGATGCCCCCGCTGGTCACGGGCACGATCGTGGCGCTGATCGGCTTCAACCTGGCCCCTGCGGCCAAGGACAACTTCATGCTCGCGCCCACCACGGCGCTGGTGACCCTGCTGGCGATCATCCTCACGTCCGTGCTCTTCCGCGGGATCCTGGGCCGGCTGTCCATCCTGGTGGGCGTGGTGATCGGGTATCTCACGGCGGTGGTGCGCGGGGAGATCGACTTCTCAGCGATCAGCGCCGCCTGGGAGGCCGAGGGCCTGCTGGGGCTGCCGCAGTTCCATGCCCCGCAGTTCCACGTCTCGCTGATCGGGCTGTTCGTGCCGGTGATCCTGGTGCTCGTGGCCGAGAACATCGGGCACGTGAAGTCGGTGGCCCTGATGACCGGTCAGGACCTGGATCCCGTGCTGGGGCGCACGATCATGTCCGATGGCCTCGCGACCATCCTGGCCGGCTCCGGCGGCGGCTCCGGCACCACCACGTACGCCGAGAACATCGGCGTCATGGCCGCGACCAAGGTCTACTCGACGGCCGCCTACTGGGTCGCGGCGATCGTGGCCCTGCTGCTGTCGTTCTTCCCGGTCTTCGGCGCCGCGATCGCCACGGTTCCGCCGGGCGTGCTGGGCGGTGCCGCCACGGTGCTCTACGGCATGATCGGCATGCTCGGCGTGCGCATCTGGGTGCAGAACCGCGTGGACTTCTCCCACCCGGTGAACCTCACGACGGCCGCCGTGGCCATGATCATCGGCATCGCCGACTACACGTGGGATGCGTTCGGGATCCAGTTCGCGGGCATCGCCCTGGGCACCGCGGCCACCCTGGTGGTCTTCCACGGCATGCGCGGGATCGCCCTGTGGCGCGGCACCGCCGGCGGCGATCCGCTCACCCCGGACCGCGCGAGCACCCCGCACGACCAGGCCTCCCCGCTCGGCTGACCCTTCCCCGCACCGCCGAGTGGATCCCCAGTTGCGCTGTTCGCCCCGATAGCGCAACTGGGGATCCACTCGGTGCAGTGAGGGGGGGTTAGGGGCGGGTGCGCAGCTGTCCGGGCTGATCGAGCACGCGGCGGATGGCCTCCACATCGACCTCGCTCACCGTGGCCGGCGACCACTGCGGCTCGTCCTGCTTGTCGATCATGGTGCAGCGCACGCCCTCGGCGAAGTCCGGGGAGACGATCGTGTCCGCGGCCAGCGCCAGCTCGCGCTCCAGGCACTCCTGCAGCGACTCGGCCTCCGCCCCGCGCTCCAGCAGCTCCCACGTGCGCACCAGCGACGACGGCGACGCCCCCGCCAGGTCCTCGGCCGGGGCCTTGACCAGGATCTCGCCCAGCGTGTCCGCACCGTAGAGCTCCTCGATCTCGTCCCAGCGCTCGGGCAGCGAGGCCTCCGGGATGCCGTCGTTCTCCCCCGGGCCGGCCGAGTGCTCGGCGACGGCGGCGGCGACGCCGTCACTGACCACGGCCTCCTTGAAGGCCTCGAGCCGCGACTCAGGCACGAAGTTGTCGGCCAGCCCGATCGCCAGCGCGTCCGGCCCGGAGATCCGAGCGCCGGTCAGGCCCATCCAGCGGCCCACGCCCAGCGACGGACCGCGGCCCAGCAGCGAGACCCGCGGCAGGAACCACGAGGCGCCGATGTCCGGGAAGAATCCGATCGCCGTCTCCGGCATGCACATCACGGTCGTGTCGGTGACGATGCGGTGCGAGCCGTGCACGGAGATGCCCATGCCGCCGCCCATCGTGTAGCCCTCCATGACCGCGACGTACGGCTTGGGGTACTGCGCGATCACCAGGTCGAGCGAGTACTCGTCGGTGAAGGCGGCCACGCCGTCCTCGAAGCGGTCGTCGAGCACGGCGTCGCGGATCTGCCGGATGTCGCCGCCGGAGCAGAAGGCGCGCGGGGCGGAGGTGGTCACGAGCACCTGGGTGACGGCGTCGTCGTCCCGCCAGGCCCACAGGGCCTTAAGCATGTCGCGGTACATGCGCGCCGTGAGCGCATTGAGGGCCTTGGGGCGGTCCAGGACGATGATCCCGGTGCCGTCCCGCACCTCGGTGCGCACGTAGGCCTCGGAATCGGGGGCGGGTTCGCTCGCTGCGTTCTGCGTCATGACCACCACAGTAGGAGCGCGCACCTGCCGGGAGGCAGAGCCCGACGGCGGTTGCCGCCGCAGTTCCCGTCGACGGCCCCCTCAGCCGATCAGGCGCCCTTTCATCTCCGGGAGCAGGAGCCCGGCGATCGCCGCGATCGCGAAGGCCGCCGAGAACACCCCGAAGACCACCGGCATGCCGCCGGCGACGAACAGCACGGGGACGATCAGGGGCGCTGCGATCGAGGCGATGCGCCCCACTCCTGCCGCCAGCCCGGTGCCGGTGCCGCGCAGGGACGTGGGGTAGAGCTCGGGGCCGATCGCGTAGAGCGTGCCCCAGGCCCCGAGGTTGAAGAACGACAGGCAGCACCCGGCCGCGATCACCGCGGCCTCCGAATCCGCCAGCCCGAAGCCGATGGCGGAGGCAGCCGAGCCCGCCAGGAAGACCACCAGCGTCACGCGCCGTCCCAGGACCTCGATCAGCCACGCGGCCATGGCATAGCCGGGCAGCTGGGCGAGCGTGATGATCAGCGTGAAGCCGAAGGAGCGCACCAGGCTGTAGCCCTGCTCGACCAGCAGCGACGGGATCCACGTGAACGCCCCGTAGTAGGCCAGGTTGAGGCAGAACCACACCGTCCACAGCGCGAGCGTGCGCCGTCGCAGCCCAGCGGCGAAGATCGACGACGGCTGCCCCTGCTCAGGCTGTCCCTGCAGCGACGGATCTGCCGGTGCCTCGACCCTCGCGGAGTCGATCGCGGCTGCGGGCCGCTCGGCGGACCGGATCTCGGCCTCATCGCGCGCCGCCTCGACGGCCGCGGCGTCGTCGTGGTCGGAGCTCTCCCGGCGCCCGCCGTCGGTCTCGAAGTCGCGCACGACGCGCTCGGCCTCGTCATACCGGCCGCGCGATTCCAGGAAGCGCACGGACTCCGGCAGCCCGAATCGGACCACCAGGGCGTAGAGGGCCGGCACCGCCCCGAGAGCCAGGGCCCAGCGCCAGCCGGAGTCCGAGGCCGCGACCACGAAGTACCCGATCGCCGCGGCGGCGATCCAGCCCAGCGCCCAGAACGCCTCGAGCCACACGACCACGCGGCCGCGGATGCGCCGCGGCGCGAACTCGGACACGAGCGTGGAGGCCACCGGCAGCTCCGAGCCCAGGCCGAGGCCCACGAGGAAGCGCAGGATGATCAGCGCCGTCACCGACATCGCCAGCGCGCTGGCCCCGGTCGCCAGGCCGTAGACCAGCAGCGTCAGGCTGAACACCGCTCGGCGTCCGATCCGATCCGCGAGCAGACCGCCCAGCGAGGCCCCCAGCGCCATGCCCAGGAAGCCCGCCGAGATGATCCAGGACCGGGTCTGCGCGTCGAGGCCCCACTGCTGCGCCAGGGCGGCGATCACGAAGGAGATCAGGCCCACGTCCATGGCATCCAGCGCCCAGCCGATGCCGGAGGCCCCGAGCAGCCGGCGATGCCGCCCGTTGAAGGGCAGCCGGTCGAGGCGCTCGGTGCGCGTGGGGCCATGGACGGTCTGCGTGTTCACGAGCCTGCTCTCTGTGGGGGCGTGCCGGGGTCGGCCGCACGGATGGGGTCCGCGCCGCCGGTCACAGCGTCAGCACGTGCTCCAGCAGATCGCGCGTGTACTCGCTGTCCGGACGGGCCAGGACGTCCTCGGTGAGCCCATGATCCACGATCCGGCCCTTCTGCAGCACCGCCAGGCGGTGAGCGATGTGCCGGGACAGCGTGATGTTGTGCGTCACGAACAGCATGGCCATGCCGGTCTCGTCCTGGATCTCGCGCAGCAGCTCGATCACCGCGGCCTGCACG
Organism: Kocuria sp. SL71; assembly: GCF_026672465.1. Taxonomy (NCBI): domain Bacteria; kingdom Bacillati; phylum Actinomycetota; class Actinomycetes; order Micrococcales; family Micrococcaceae; genus Kocuria; species Kocuria sp. SL71. The sequence continues at coordinate 2,656,707 of NZ_JAPPRE010000001.1, read as the reverse complement.
GAGACGTCCAGCGCCGAGGTCACCTCATCGCACACCAGCACCGACGGGGCGCTGACCAGCGCGCGGGCAATCGCCGCGCGCTGCCGCTCGCCGCCGGAGAGGTCACCGGGTCGGCGGTCGATGTAGGAGCGGCCGAGCCGGACCTGATCCAGCGCCACGGAGACCGCCTCGCGACGCTGCGCCGAGGACATCCCGCCGCCCATCTGCAGCGGCACGGCCAGGGACTCGCCGATCGTGCGCCGGGGGTTCAGCGACGAGAACGGCGACTGGAAGATGTACTGGATGCGCCGACGCTGCTCCGCCGTGCGCTTGCGGGTGGTCTCGGCCAGCGGCTCACCGTCCAGCAGCACCTGCCCGGTCCACGACGCCGCCGACAGTCCCGCGATGGCGCGGGCCAGGGTGGTCTTGCCGGAGCCCGACTCGCCCAGCAGCATCGTGGTCTGCCCCGAGTGCAGCTCCAGCCGCAGCCCGTCCAGCACCGTCTTGGGCCCGTACGACAGGCTCAGGTCCTCGACCGCCAGCAGGGGACGCGACGACGGCGTCGTCGCCTTCCGCTCGGGCCGAGGCTCGGCCAAGGCCGCCGTCTCGGGCTCGGCCGTGGACGCCGAGGGGGCCGCGGTCCCCGCCGGGTCCTCGGTCGTGTCCGCGTCCTGCGCCCACGGGAGCGCGGCTGGGGCGCCGACCGCCGTTCCGGCTCCTGACGGTGCGTCCGAGGAGGCGCCTGCGCCACGTCGGCCGCGTCAGCCGCGCCCGCCCCCGCCGCGCTGGCCGATCGGCAGGCCGCCGCCGATGCGCTTGCGGCCCTCGAGGTCCGGCACGGCCGCCACCAGGCGGCGCGTGTAGTCGTGGGTCGGGGCGCGCAGCACCTGCTCTGCCGAGCCGGCCTCCACGATGCGGCCCTTGAGCATGACCGCGACCTCGTCGGCGATCTGGGCGACCACCGCGATGTCGTGGGTGATGTAGAGCCCTGCGGCGTCGTGGCGGCGGGTCAGGTCGATGACCGTGTCCAGGACCAGATCCTGAGTGGCCACGTCCAGGCCCGTGGTGGGCTCGTCCAGGATGATCACGGCCGGGCGGGTCGCGAACGCCATGGCGATGCCGATGCGCTGCTGCTGACCGCCCGAGAGCTGATGCGGGTAGCGGCGCTGGGAGGCGGCGTCCGAGGGCATGCCCACCTCCTCGAGCACCTCAGCCACGCGCGCCGTGCGGGAGGCGGGGCCGTCGCCGTAGTCGTGGATGCGCAGGACCTCGGCGATCTGCTCGCCCACGCGCATGGACCCGTTGAGCGACAGCGCAGGGTCCTGCGGGACGTAGGCGATCGTGGACCCGCGAAGCCGCCGCACCTGCGCCGAGCTCAGCTCCGGGAGCTGCGCGCCGTCCGGGTGGAAGCGCGAGGCGCCCGGATGCAGCGTGATCGAGCCGCCGCGCAGCTCCAGGCCCGGCCTGAGGTACGACATGCACGCCAGGGCTGCCGTCGTCTTGCCCGAGCCGGACTCCCCCACCAGCGCCAGGATCCGCCCGGGGTGCAGCTCGAAGCCGATGTCGTGCAGGATCTGGCGTCCGCCCGTCACGCCGAGATCCAGCCCGGACACGCTCAGGGCGGTCTCGACGGTGGCCGCCGACGACGGGTCCGCGGCGCGCCTGCCTTCTGCGCGCGATGCAGTGCTCGGGGTCATCGTCGTCCCTCCTCGGAGCTCGAGGCGGCATCGGATCCGGTGCCGGAGGTGGTGGCCGAGCCGGTGGAGGCCTCGGATTCGGGAACCGCCGGGCCGCCCGCTGGTGCCGCGCCCTGTGCGCCGGCTCGGATGCCCTCGAGATCCTCCTCGACCACGGAGCTGCCGCCGGCCGAGGCGGCCGCGATGCCGTCGGCGATCAGGTTGGTGCCCACCGTCAGCACGGCGATCGCCAGCACGGGAAGCAGCACGCCCCACGGCTGGACGGCCAGGGCGATGCGGTTCTCGTTGATCATCAGGCCCCAGTCGGCGGTGGGCGGCTGCATGCCCAGGCCCAGGAAGGACAGCGAGGCCAGCGCGCCGATCGAGTAGGTCATGCGCAGACCGAGCTCGACCATCAGCGGGCCCGTGACGTTCGGCAGGATGTCCTGGGCCAGGATCCGCCACTGCGGCACGGCGTACATGTGGGAGGCCAGGACATAGTCCTCGCCCACCACGCCGACGGCGGCCGAGCGCACCACGCGCGCGGTGCGCGGCGCATGGGTCAGGCCGACGACCAGGATCAGCACCCAGCCCTTGGGGCCGAGCACGGTGACGGCCAGCATGGCGAACACGAGCTGCGGCAGCGCGAGTCCGATGTCGCCGATGCGCATGATCAGGGCATCGAGCCAGCCGCCGCGCATGGCCGCGACCATGCCCAGCACCGCGCCCAGGCCCACGCCCAGCACCGTGGCCGCCGCGGACCACAGCAGAAGGCGCCAGCCGCCTGCCAGCCAGCGGGAGAGGACGTCGCGGCCCAGGTTGTCAGTGCCCAGCACCGCGCCGTCGGCCACGAAGGGCCGCCCCACGAACTCGGTGGTGGTGTGCCCCGTCAGCGCGGCGGCCAGGAACGGCCCGAGGATCGCCACGAGCAGCACGGCCCCGGTCAGGATCAGACCCACCTTGGACTCCGTGCGGGCCAGGAATCGGCGGGTCAGGCTGTCGCGGACCGGGCCGCCGCCGATCGCGCCGGTCGAGGGGGCCCTGGTGGTGGAAGCGCTCATCGTCCCGACTCCGTTCGCAGCTTGGGATTGGCAAGGATCCCGACGACGTCGGCCAGCAGGTTGACCACCACGTAGAAAGCGGCGATCAGCAGCGAGATCGTCTGCACGACCTGGACGTCGCGGTTGTTCACCGCATCGACCATGGCCTGCCCGATCCCGGGATACCGGAAGAGGACCTCGATGACCACGATGCCGCCGGCCAGCCAGGCCAGCTGCATGGCCACGACCTGGGCCACCGGACCGATCGCATGGGGCAGGGCGTGGCGCAGGATGACCTGCCGCTCCGGCACGCCCTTGAGCCGGGCCATCTCCACGTAGCCGCTGGAGAGGACCTCGGTCATGGTCTGGCGCATCATGCGCACCATGTAGGGCACCACCACGAGCACGAGCGCGGCCACCGGCAGCACGAGCTGCAGCGGGAACTCCCACACCCGCGTTCCGGGGGCGGCCATGGTCACGGAGGGCAGGATCTGGAGCACGGTCGTGGAGAACAGCGCCACGAGCACGATGCCGACCACGAACTCCGGCAGCGAGGCGAGGATCATGGACCCGGTGTTCAGCGCGGTGTCCGAGGCGCGGCCGCGGCGCAGGGCGGCCCAGGTGCCCAGGGAGAGCCCCAGGGGCACGGCGATCACGGCGGCGATGGCCATGAGCACGAGCGAGTTGACGATCCGCTCGCCCAGCAGCGCGCTGATCGAACCGCCCGTGGCGGCGGAGACGCCGAGGTCCCCGGTGAGGATGCCGCCCAGCCAGTCGAAGTAGCGCTGCCACCAGGGCTGATCCAGCCCCAGCTGAGAGCGCAGGGCCTCGAGCCGCTCGGGGGTCGCCTGCTGGCCCAGGATCGCCTGGGCGGGATCGCCCGGCAGCAGCAGGGTGAAGACGAAGACGACGAAGGACACCGCCAGCAGGACCAGCACGGAGACCGCCAGACGCTTCAGGATCATGCTCAGCATCTCTCAGGCCTCCCCGTCCGCGGCGTCGCCGGTCTCGATCCACAGGTTCCGGAAGCGGAACGACGCGATCGGCATGCCCGATCGGTCGCTGGCCCCGCCGCCGACGTAGCGCTGATAGGCATCGGCCACGTCGAAGAAGCCGAAGATGATGTTGCCGCCCTCGTCGTGATGCAGCTGCATGGCCTGGCGGATCAGCTCGTCGCGATCGGCGTCGTCCAGGGTCTCGCGGGCCTGGGCCACGAGCTGCGTGAACTCGGGCTGGTCCCAGTGGGTCTCGTTGTACGGAGAGTCCGGCAGGGAGGTGTCCGCGGCCTGCGGCAGGAAGTTGCGCGTGTAGTAGAACGACTGCGCGAACGGGAACTCCAGGTAGCCCGAGCCGAAGAACGTGGTGGCATCGACCCTGCGCAGCGAGACCTCGATCCCGGCGTCGGCGGCCTGCTCGACGAAGACCGTGGCGGCCTCGACCGCACCGGCCTGGATCGGGGCGGTCACCAGCTCGACGCTCAGCCCGTCCGGGTGCCCGGCCTCGCTCAGCAGCTGCTTGGCGCGCTCGATATCGCGCTCGCGCTGCGGCAGGTCCTGCGGGTAGGCGGAGTCGAACGGCGAGTACATGTCGTTGCCGACCCTCCCTTGCCCGGCGAAGGCGACCTCGATCATCTGCTCGCGGTCGATCACGAGCTTGAAGGCCTCCCGCACCCGGGGGTCGTCGAACGGCGCCATGTCGGTGCGCATGGTGAACGGGACCCAATTGCCGGTCTCGGAGGTGATCACCTGGAGGCGGGGGTCCTCCGAGATCACGTGGACCAGCGGCAGCGGCACCTGCGCGATCACGTCCACCTGCGAGGACAGCAGCGAGTTCATCAGCGCGTCCTCATCGTCGAAGTTCATCAGCAGGACCTCGTCCAGATGCGGACGGCCCTGCCAGTAGTCGTCGAAGGCCGTCAGCTGCGTGGTCCCGCCCGGTTCGAAGTCCGTGAGCCGGAACGGACCGGTGCCGATCGGGTCGGCGGGATCGTAGTCCTGCGGCACGATGCCCATGACGTACTGGGCCAGCGCATCCGTGAGCACCGCGTCCGGGGAGCCCAGCACGAAGCGCACGGTGCGCTCGTCGACCTCCTCGACGGACTCGAGCGTGGCCAGCTTGCTGGACCCGCTCTTGGGATCCTCCGGGTTCATGATCCGTTCGAAGGTGAAGCGCACGTCCGCCGAGGTCAGCGGCCTGCCGTCGTGGAAGCGCACCCCTTCGCGCAGCGTGACCGTCCACTGATCGCCGGTCTCGTTCGGCTCGGCCGACTCGGCCAGCGACGGCACCACCTGGTAGTCCGCGTCATAGGCGAACAGGGTGTCGTAGAGGTTGAACATGCGGGCGGCGTCGCCGGTGCCCAGGGGAACGTGGGCGTCGACGGTGTCCGAGGCGCCGCCTCCGGTGATCCCCACGCGCAGCGTCCCGCCCTCCACGGGGGTGTCGCCGGCCTCGAGCACCGAGGCCTCCGTTCCGCCGCAGCCGCTGAGCACGAGCCCGGCACCGCCGGCAGCCACGGCCAGCAGCCCTCGACGGCTCAGCCGAGGGGGTATCGGGCGAGCGGAGAGCGCAGACGAGGACAGGGGGACAGAGCGGAGCTGAGGGTCTGAAGCCATGGAGTCATCCGAGTGTCGAGCCCCGAGACGTGACGGGGCACTGCGCCCGGGCGATCGCAGCGGACCTGACCGGGTCGTGGGCAGAAGGATGCTCAGCTACGGGATGCTGCCGGAGCTGCGCTCATGGAAGCTCCAGTCGCGGCGGCGGGCCTGGAGGGTGGATCCGCTCACTGTCGTCATGATCCGCCTCCTTCAGGTGCGCGCGACCGCGGCACCGGGGTGGTGCCAGACCCATGAGGTCTCCTGCCGAGTCGCACGTCACACACTAGGCCCCGGGATGGGCCGCGGCCAGGGCGGAGGGCTTGATTGCAGGCCTTGTCATGAGCGGGTGCTGCGGAGCCGAGGGCTCGGGTCGGGCGTCGCGGGCCTGCACGTCAGGCCCGGGCGGCCTCCTCGGCCAGCACGTCCATGGCCAGATCGGCGCGGTTCGTGACGATCGCGTCCGCCCCCTCATGCAGGAGGGTCCTCATGTCCTGCGGCTCGTCGACGGTCCAGACGTGCACCTGGACTCCGACCGCGTGGGCGCGCTCGATCAGCCGCTCGGTGATCAGACGGCGATCGCGCAGGCGAGGACCGATCACCGGCAGCCCGATCAGCTCGGGGGCGAACCAGCGCCAGAACATGGGCAGCTGCACGGCCTCGAACGGCGGGACCCAGCGCCCCGCCAGCCGGAGCACCACCGGCCACAGCCGCGGCACCAGGCTCAGGCAGATGATCATCAGCGCGGAGCCGAGGGACCCGGCCGACGAGCTCGGCACGGCCAGCCCGCGCTCGCGCAGGTGCTGAAGGGTCCGGCGCCGGCGGCAGTCCGAGAAGGACGCGATCCGCACACGGTCCACGGCACCGGTGCGCTCCAGCAGCTCGGGCAGCGCCGCCACGGAGGCCTCGTCCTTCACATCGATGTTGAACCGGGCCTCCGGCATCTCCTCGAGCAGGTGCGCCAGCGTCAGCGGGGGCTCTCCCCCTGCCACGCTGAGCTCCATCATCTGGGCGTGGGTGTGATCGCCGACCTGCCCCGAGCCGTCGGTGACGCGGTCCAGCGAGCCGTCGTGGAAGACCATGACCACGCCGTCGCTGGTGGTGTTGACGTCGAGCTCGAGCCACAGGCAGCCGAGGTCCCAGGCGGCCTGGAAGGCGGTGAGGGTGTTCTCCGCTCCCGCGAGGGAGAAGCCGCGGTGGGCCATGACCGACGGCGTGGAGCCGTCCCTGTTGGTGTCGACGGCCGAAGGCGCCGTGCGGGATTCCATGCGCCGATAGTACGCACTTAGTTACCGACGAGTCACCAGAGTTCCGGGCAGTTGCCACGTGATTCCCGCGACGTGGTTCACAGGTCGGCGCGCACCGCCAGCAGCTGCTCGATGACCTGGGCGACGCCGTCGTCGTCGAAGCCGGGCGCGGTGCGCTCGACGGCCGCCACGACCGCCGGGTCCCCGGAGCTCAGGGCATAGCCGTACCCCGCCCACTGCAGCATCCGCAGATCGTTCGGCATGTCGCCGAAGGCCAGGACCTCATGGGCCTCGATGCCCCTCTGGCGGCAGTGCTCGGCCAGCGCCTCCGCTTTGGAGAGCCCGGTGCGCGCGATCTCTGCCAGGGGGGCCTGCGCCACGGAGTGCGTGACCGAGACCAGATCGGAGACCTCCTCGCTGACCGCGGCCACGAACTGCTGCGGATCGGCTCCGGGCAGGCGGGCGAGGAGCTTCACGACGCGGTCATCGGGCTCGAGCACCTGGGGCAGCGGGCCGATCCGAGCTCCCCTGATCCGAGTGCGGTCACCGACCAGCCAGTCCGGCTCGGCCGCCACGCCGCGCAGCGTCTCGGCGCTGAACACGGCCTGCGGGAAGAGTCGGCGCAGGCGCGCATGGACCTCGAGCGCCGTCTGGGCGCTGAGGGTCCTGCTGGAGACCACGGCCTCTTGGGCGAAGTCGTAGACGAGCGCCCCGTTGGAGCAGATGACGGCCCCGATGGGTGCCTGGTCCTCCCCGTCCGCACCCGGGGTGATCGACTCCCCCAGCTCATGGAGATCGCGCAGAGGATCCAGCCATCGCCACGGGCGCCCCGTGACGAAGATGATCGGGATCCCGGCCGCCTCGAGCTGTCTCAGGGCCTGCTGGGTCCGAGGCCGGAAGCGGAAGTCGTGGCCGATCAGCGTGCCGTCGAGGTCGCTGGCCACGAGACGGACCTCCCGGGCCATCCGCTGCGGATCCGGGCCCAGGAGGTCGGTCCGACTCATTTCTCCTCGTGGGTCCCGGTCAGGAAGGCCCGGCCGATGCCGTGGAAGAACAGGTTGAAGTTCAGCACGGCGGGCGAGGCGCCCTCCACGTCCAGGTGATCGGTGTCCACCGCGGTGACGCAGAAGATGTAGCGGTGAGGGCCGTGGCCGGGAGGCGGAGCCGCGCCCTCGAAGGCCTCGGAGCCGCCGTCGGCGCGGTGGCGCGTGGAGCCCTCCGGCGGGTTGGCGGCCGCACCGGTCTCCAGGAGGTCACGTCCGCGGGGATGTTGGACAGCGCCCAGTGCCAATAGCCCGAGGGCGTGGGGGCATCCGGGTCGAAGGCCGTCACCACGTAGGAGCGGGTGCCCTCCGGGGCACCGGACCAGCTCAGCTGCGGCGAGACGTCCTGCCCCGCGACCTGTGCCTGGGGCAGCGGCTGGCCGTCGGCGATGTCCTGCGAGCTCAGCTCGAAGACGGGCAGCTCGGGAAGTCCTGCATAGGGTTCGCGATCGAGCATGGGATCCTCCTAGATCCGTCGTGTCGTCCTTGCGATGGTGTCCCGGTGCCGCCGGAGCTGTGCGCGGCGGCGCCCGGGGAGCTCAGTCATCCAGCGTCCGGTCGAGCCCGGCAGGCTCGGCTCCGTCCGGCTCGGCTGGAGCGGCCGGCTCCGCGGCGACGCCCGCCAGGGCCTCGAGCTCGCTGCGGCGCGGGAGATCCGCACCGGCGCGCGAGACGGTGATGGCCGCAGCATCCGCCGCCCGGGTCAGGATCTCCCGGACCTCGTCCTCGCCGAGCGCCGCCAGGCGCTGGGCGGCTCCGGGACCGGTGATCCCGCGATCGGCGGCCTGCGAGATCAGCGCGGCCATGAAGGTGTCGCCGGCGCCGACGGTGTCCACGACATCCGTGCGGCGGGCGGGGACCTCGATGCCCACGGGGCCGGTGGCCTCGGTCACCGCCCAGGGTCCCATCTCCCCGCGGGTCACGACCACCATGCCGGCGCCCTTGCGCAGCCACGCGCGGGCCGACTCCTGGAGGGTCGAGCCGGGGTAGAGCCACAGCAGGTCCTCGTCCGAGGCTTTGATGAGATCCGAGCGCTCGGCCAGCTCCTCCACGCGGGCGCGGACGCGCTCCACGTCCGGGGTGATCGACGGGCGGCAGTTGGGGTCCAGGCTGATCAGGGCTCGGTCCCGCGCCGCCTCGATGAGCCGACGCACCGTGTCCGCGCCCGGCTCGAGCGCGGCTGCGATGGAGCCGGTGTGCACAGCCTCCGAGGTCTCGGCGATGCGCTCCAGGTCCTCGTCCGACAGCGGCGGATCCCAGGTCAGCGCGAACTCGTACTCGGCCGAGCCGTTCTCGGCCAGGATGGCCTCCGCGGTGGAGGTCGGCTGAGCCTGGCGCGGCAGCGGCAGCTCGATCCCCTCTGCCGAGAGGCTCTGCTCCAGGAGGCGGCCGTCGTCGTCCTCGCCCCAGGTGCCCAGGAAGGTCACGGGGTGCCCCAGTCGGGCCAGGCCCACCGCGACGTTGAAGGGGCTTCCGCCGGGGTGCCTCACGGCCTCTCCGCCCGGGCGTGAGACGACGTCCACGAGTGCCTCACCGATGACTGTCAGCATGGCGCCACAGTAGCAGTGGGCCACGCCGCGGCTGCGTGGTGCACCGGCTAGGATCTAGCCCGGATCCAGGCCTCTGTGCCTGCGCCACACACACTCCGGAGCACCGGCCCACCGCGGGCCAGCGGTGCGAGTCGTGCGACGACGCACGCAGCCAAGGCCCCGACAGCGTCGTCGGAGCCAGGAAGCAGGTCATCTGTGAACTCCGTCGAGCCCTGGAACGAGCGCGAGGCCCGCGCCGAGGCCATGGTGCCCGTGATCGGCCGTCTCTACCGCGAGAACAAGGTCGTCCTGAGCATCCACGGCCGGTCGCTGGTCCACAAGTCCGTCCTGGACATCCTCAAGGCGCACCGCTTCGCTCGGCGCATCGTCGGCGAGGAGCTGCCCACGGAGGTCACCGAACAGCTCATCGGCATCATCGACTCCCTCGATCTGGGCGCCAGCCGCATCGACCTGGGCCGTCTGGCCGCCGGGCTGCAGGAGTCCCAGCGCGAGGACGTGCAGCAGTACGTCCGCGAGCAGCTGTCCGCCGTCGTCCAGCGCAAGGGCCAGAACATCGCCAAGACGCAGGACGTGGTGCTCTACGGCTTCGGGCGCATCGGCCGCCTGCTGACCCGCATCCTGGTGGAGCGCAACGACGGCACCGGCATGGTGCTGCGCGCCGTCGTGGTCCGCAAGAAGCCCGGCAACGACCTGGTCAAGCGCGCGTCCCTGCTGCGCCGCGACTCGATCCACGGCAAGTTCAACGGCTCGATCGTGGTGGATGAGCAGCGCAACGTGATCACCGCCAACGGCGTGGACATCCAGGTGATCTACGCCGACAGCCCCTCCGAGGTCGACTACACCGCCTACGGGATCCACGACGCCATCCTGATCGACAACACCGGCGTCTGGCGCGATGTCGACGGCCTCTCCCGGCACCTGCAGTCCCAGGGCATCGCCAAGGTCCTGCTGACCGCGCCGGGCAAGGGCGGGATGAAGAACATCGTCTGCGGCGTCAACGACTCGGACATCTCCGCAGAGGACCGGATCGTCTCCGCCGCCTCCTGCACCACCAACGCCATCACCCCGGTGGTCAAGGTGATCGACGACGAGTACGGCATCTCCCAGGGCCATGTGGAGACCGTCCACGCCTTCACCAACGACCAGAACCTCACGGACAACTACCACAACGGCCCCCGACGCGGCCGCGCCGCCGGGCTGAACATGGTGCTCACCGAGACCGGCGCCGCCAAGGCCGTCGCCAAGGCGCTGCCCAAGATGGAGGGGCGCCTCACCGGCAACGCCATCCGCGTCCCCGTCCCCGACGTCTCCATGGCCGTGCTGACCCTGCAGCTCGATCGTGCCCCGGCCGATGCCGCCGAGCTCAACGCCTTCCTGCGCGGCATCTCCCTGGACTCCCCGCTGAGCCGCCAGATCGACTACACCGACTCCCCGGAGACGGTGTCCTCCGACCTCGTGGGCTCCCGCTACGCCTCCGTGGTGGACGGCCTGGCCACCGTCGTGAACGGCAAGACCGTGGTGGTCTACGTCTGGTACGACAACGAGTTCGGCTACTCCTCGCAGGTGGTGCGCGTGGCCGCCAAGATGGCGAACATCCAGCAGCCCACCTTCCCCTCGGACTGGACCGGCGCCAGCGCCATCCCGGCGAACTGAGGCTCAGGGGCCGCGTCGAGCGGCCTCCGGGTGTCGCCTTCCCCGTCGAGTGGCCCCGTGGTGTGCGTCTGAGGCTCTCAGCGCACACCACGGGGCCACTCGTCTGTGCCGGAGCCGAATGCTCACACCGCGGCACCGTTCGACGCAGGTGAAGGCCGACGTGCGGAATCGAGAGCTCAGACGGTGGGAGCGGTGACGACCAGGTTGTACTCGTAGCTCCAGGCGCCGCCGGTGCTGATGGAGGCGCCGGAGCAGGTCACGAGCACCAGCTCATCCGGACCGGTGCTCTGCAGCATGTCCTCGGGAAGCGCCTGCTGCTCGTAGACCTGCAGCGATTCGACGACGTACTCGTGGACCTCGCCCTCGTCGTCGGTGACCAGGACCGGGGCGCCCGTCTCGAGTCCGGCGATCAGCGACGCTCCGGGCGCACCGATCTGCGCGGACTGGTCGTACCAGACGGTGCCCGGCGCCTCGGGCAGCACGAGCGCTCCGTCCACCGCCCGCGGCGGCGAGCAGCCCACGCTGAGGCTCCGGGTCGGGGCCTCGAGGCGATCGGGCTGACCGGCCAGGGAGGCGGCTGCCGCGGAGGTGTCCACGGAGCCGTCGTACGTGTCTGCGGCCTCGGGGCCGTAGGGCCGCTCGGGCATGGGCGCCTCGACCACGCGGGCCTCGGGCTCGCGCCCGGCTGCGCGGTCGAGGAGATCGGAGCCTTCGCGCTGCGCCCCCGCCTGCATGCGATCCCACGCACTGGATCCCGGCGGGGTGCCGACGGCGGCGTCGGGCTGAGCGGCGTAGTGCACCGCCGTGCCGATCACCGCAGCCACCACCAGCAGCGCACCGAGCAGCGCCAGGACGGCGGCCACAGGCCTGCGGCGATCAACGCTCATGGGGCCCAGCATCTCAGGATCCAGGGACGACGAAGCCCCCGACCGACGGCAGCTCCCTCAGGGCTGCCGCCGACCAGGGGCTCCGAGGGCTCACCCGCCGCGCGAGCGCCGCAGGCGCGGCACGGCGAAGACGGCTGCGGCCAGAGGCAGGAGCACGCCGCCGCCCAGGGCGAGGGGCGTCCAGCCGCTCGTGCCGACCAGACCGGCGCCCTCGCCCGAGTGGACCTCCACCTGATCGGGGCCGCCGTGGTCGCCGCCGCCCGAAGCCGGGACCACCGGCTGCTCGGAAGGCTGCTCGCTCGGGGCTGCCGGGGTCTCGGGCACGGCAGAGGGCGTCACCGTGGGCTCCGGGTCGGCTCGTCCGGCACCGCGACGATGCCGGCGTCCAGCGAGCGCAGGTGACGAGCCCCGGGTCCGAAGGTCACCGTGGAGGTGGTGACGGCTGCGACGACGGCCAGAGCCGCCGTGCGACGCGGACGAGTGCTGCGGCCGAGGACGGCAGACGGATGCTGGGACATGGGTCTCCTCATGGTCGTGGGGGCGCCACCCGGTGCACCCGCTCACTTTCCCCCATGAGGCCAGGCACAGCACCTTGTGCCGTTGGCCATGTCGTAGACCTGAAACTGCAGGTCAAAACGGCTTTCCGGGGAAAATTCCCGCGCCCGTCTCCAAAGAAGCACCAGACGATCCCCTCAGCCCAGCAGCCACTCCTGCATGGCCTGGCCCAGCCCGTGCAGATCCTCGAGATGGACCATCTCCCGCGCCGAGTGCATGGACAGCAGCCCGACGCCCACGTCCAGGGTGCGCATGCCCAGTCGTCCCGCTGTGATGGGACCGATGGTGGAGCCGCACGGCACGGCGTTGTGGGAGACGAACTCCTGGACCGGCACATCGGCGCTGCGGCAGGCCAGCCGCCACTGGGCTGCGCCATCGGCGTCGGTCGTGTAGTGCTGATCCGCGTTGATCTTCAGCAGCGGACCGCCTCCCGGCATCGGCCGCACGGCGGGGTCGTGGTGGCCGGGGTAGTTGGGGTGCACCAGGTGCCCGGCATCGGAGGACAGGCACGAGGACGAGGCGATCGCCGCCCGTCGACGGTCCTCGTCCCAGCCCAGCGCCGCCCCCACGCGCACCAGCACATCCTCGAGGAACGGCCCGGCGGCCCCGGAGCGGGTGCGCGAGCCGACCTCCTCGTGGTCGAAGGCCGCAAGCATCGCGATGTGCCGACCGCCGCGCAGGTCATCGAGCCGGCCGGTCAGCGCCTCGAGACCCGCGTGCACGGAGGTGAGGTTGTCGAGCCGCCCCGAGGCCAGCAGCTCCTGGTGCGCGCCGAAAAGGCGCGGCTGCTGCGTATCGGCCAGCACGATGTCCCAGCCCAGCAGGTCCTCGGCGCGCACCCGCAGGCCGCCCCGGGAGGCCGCCTCGGCCAGCAGCGCCAGGACATCCCCGGGTTCGTCGCCGCAGCCCCAGATCGGCTGGGTGTGCTGCTGCGGATCCAGGCTCAGCGCCTTGTTGGCCCCGCGGTCCAGGTGAATCGCCAGCTGCGGGATCCGCGCCACGGGCTCCGTCGCCACGAGGCGGGACTCCGCCCCCTGCTCGGTGCGCACGGTGATCCGCCCTGCCAGGCGAAGCTCTCGATCCAGCCACGAGTTCACGAGCGGGCCGCCGTAGATCTCCACCCCGGCCTGCCACCAGCCTGAATGCCCCGTGCTGGGGCGCGGCTTGAGCTTGAACGACGGCGAGTCCGTGTGGGCCCCGACGACCCGGAATCCCGCCCGCTCCCCCAAGGCCTCCGGGGTCACCCAGGCGATCAGGGCGCCGTCGCGCACCACGTACGACGGCTGCCGGACGTCGTCGCCGGACCAGGCGTCGCACTCGTCGAGCTGATGGAAGCCGGCGGCCTCGAGCCGTCGCGCGCCCTCTGCGGCAGCGTGGAAGGAGCTCGGCGAGGCCATGACGAGCTCCGCGAGATCCTGGGCGTTCCGCGCGGCCGGCGACTGCGGCCAGTCGGGATCGGCGGGGATCTGGGGACTGGGCTGAGCGTGCGTGTCGACCATGTGCTCCAGTGTAGGGACGGCCCACGGAAGCAGCTGCGTGCGATAGCGGGACCCCGGGGCACATCCATCGACTCGAGTCCATGCCGTGCCGTCGAGCTCTGCTCCTTCGAACTTCGAGATGTAGGGCATTCCGAACCTCAGAACCTGTATGTTCGCTGTATGACACACGCGGCGTCGGACGCCCCTCCGAAGCCCGCCTCCCCCCAGATCCTCTCTGACGGCACGGGGCGGGGCCCCACCATGGGCATGACCGCCCTGGCCCTGGCCCTGACCGCCATCGTGCTCTCGACGATCTGCGCGGCCTTCGTGGGCGTGGTGCTGATCGAGGCGCAGCAGTTCGGCGACGGCACCTGGGCAGGCATGCCGCGCGACTCCCAGATCAAGGCCTCCGTGCTGCTGGCCGCACAGGCGGTCTGCGGTCTCATGGGCCTGGCCGCCATGGCCATGGGCGCGACCGCCTTCCTGCGCCGACGCGGACGCGGCGCGGGCCGCATGGCCATGATCGTGGCGGCGCTGGGCCCCGTCGTGGCCTGGGGGACCTGGAGCGCCGCCTCGAGCGTCGCAGCCTGAAGCCCCGCGCCTGATGGGGCCCCCCCGCCGGAGCTCACCCTGTTCTGCCGCACCGCGCCACTCGACCAGGCAGCACCGCGGCACCGCTCACGGTGAGGGCCGCTGGCCCTAGGGGCGCGGCGGAGCCGCCGGGGGCCCCATGGGGGCGGGCTGCTCCGGCTGCCCGGGGACGGGCGCTCCGGGCCGTCCGACGGGAACGGCCGGGCCCGCCTGCCAGGAGGTCGCCCCCGGACCGGCCTGACCACCGGCACGCCACGCGCCGAGCATGTCCGCGATCTCCGCAGCTGCGGGCAGCTCGCGCACCCCGGCGGCGTCGAGCCCCGTGAAGCGCTCCCAGTCGCGGCGGGCACGGGCCGGCCACACGGCGCTGCGTCGGGTCACGGCCAGGCCGCTTCGCTTGGCGATCCAGATCGCGAGGAGGCCGAAGGACACCTGCATGACCGCCGTGACGAGGAAGCCGAACCAGCCCACGGACTCTGCCTGCGCCTCCGGGTCGAACGGCACGAACAGCACCGTCAAGGAGGCGAAGATGTTGTTGACGACGTGCAGAGCAATGGCGGCCTCGAGCCCGCCGGTGCGCCAGACGACCCAGCCGGCCACGAGCGCCATCATGCCGACGGAGAGCTGACCCCAGATGTCGTAGAGATGCCCGAGCATGAACAGCGGGACGGGCAGCAGGATCGCGAACCAGGGGGTGACGCAGCCAGCGTCCCAGCATCTGCGCCAGGTAGCCGCGGAAGACGACCTCCTCAGCGGTGCACTGGATGGGCACGATCAGCAGCATCAGGATCAGGCTCAGCCACCACCACGGCTGCGGCTCGAACTCGAGGCCCTGCTCCTGCGGGGCCAGCGCGCTCAGCAGCAGGCTGAGCCCCACCTGGATCACCAGGTAGATCGCGGCGGCCACGCCCAGGGTGATGAAGAGGTACTTCCAGCGGATCCGTCCGGTCACCGACCAGATCAGTCCCATCGGCCGGGGCCGCATGACCCAGCGGGCGAACAGCGCGATGGGCAGCCAGATCGCGACCGATCCGAACAGCAGCACGAGCAGCCACGGATCCGCCATGTTCATCTGGTTGGGATCGCCCGTCATGAACGTGTCCGTGAGCTCGGGGCGGATGACGAGCATGCCCAGCAGGAGCGCAACGGTGAAGAAGATGCTCGCCCCGAGATATATCCCGCCGCTCAGCGCGCCCTCGATCAGCGGGGCCCACGGGCGATGCCGGTGGTCGGCGAGGCCGAGCCGGTGATAGGGCAGGTCGCGGACCTCCGCACCCAGCGGAAGACGTCGCGTCCCGGAGGGAGCCCCGGTCCCGCGCGCGGGAGGACCGCCGACGGGCCCCGGCGCTGCGGCACCGCCCCAGGGCACGGGCTCAGAAGTGGAAGCCGTGGGCGACGACTGGGCGGAGGCGGCGGTGCTCATGGTCTCCACCGTATCCGCGCGGGACGACGACGCCCTCCCTCCCGAGGGTGGTTCCGGACAGCGCCGCGGTCCCTCTCACGGACGACGACGGCCCCCGATCGCTCGCCCGCCGCACCGGATCCGACCGGAGCCCAGCCGTCCCCGCAGGCTCTGGCCCTCAGCGGGCGAAGACCTCCGCGAAGCGAGCCAGCAGGCGCCGCGGCTGATCGGCCTGGGGGCCGTCGATCACGCGACGGCGCACCTCCTCGGCGTCCTCCGGACGGAAGTACCCATGGTGCTTGTAAGCATCGATCCGGCTCAGCAGCGCGGTGTCGTCGAGCTCCGGATGGAACTGCGTGGCCCAGGCCCGCTCGCCGATGCGGAACATCTGCACCGGGCACTCCTCCCCCGTGGCCAGCAGCACGGCATCGGACGGCAGAGCGCGCACGGCCTCCTGGTGCCCCACGTACCCCCAGAAGGTCTCCGGCATCCCCTCGAGCAGGACGTCCCGGGAGCCTTCGTCGGTCACGGTGATCCGGATTGGACCCACGCCCTCGGCGTAGGTGCCGTCCACGACCCCGCCCTGATGCACGCCGAGCGTGCCCACGCCGTAGCAGGCCCCGAAGAAGGGGGTGCCGCGGTCCATGACGCGGTCGAGCAGCTCGCCGAGGTCCTTCTCCACACGGACCTGCACCTCGGTCTTCTCCGCCTGCGGCGTGGAGGTGGTGAACGGCGAGCCGCCCACGAAGATCCCGGAGATCTCGTCCAAGTCCAGATCCTGCAGCTCGCGGGCGACCTCCGGGCCCTTCTCCAGGCGCAGCTGGCGCAGCTGATCCGGCTCCAGCCCCGTGAAGCGCAGGAAGGTATCGAGCTCCTCCTCGGCGATCGAGTCCTCCGGCCGGGTGGAGATCAGCAGGAACGGCTTCACCTGCGCCGCCTCAGGCCCGAGCGTCGGACAGCGCGGCCGAGGCGGCCTCGCGGGCGGCCTCCGGCGACGGGGCCTGCACGGCGGCCTCCGCGGCGCGCTTCATCTGCTCGTCCGTGGCCTCGCCGAGCTTCACGCCGACGGCTGCCAGAGCCGGGGCGGCCGCGGACAGCGAGGTGATGCCCAGGCCGATCAGCACGCAGGCCAGCAGCGGGTCGGCTGCGGCCTCTCCGCACACTCCCACGGGCTTGCCGGCGCGCTGGCCCGCCTGCGCGGCCATCTGCACGAGCTTGAGCACGGCGGGCTGCCAGGGATCCGTGAGCTGGGCCAGACCCGAGGCCATGCGGTCGGCGGCCATGGCGTACTGGGTGAGGTCGTTCGTGCCGATCGAGAAGAAGTCGACGTGCTCGATCAGCTGATCGGCCAGCAGAGCGGCCGACGGGACCTCGATCATGACGCCGGGCTTGAGGTCGCGCTCGCGGCACAGATCGCCGAACCACTTGGCCTCATCGACCGTGGCGATCATGGGGGCCATGACCCAGGGCTCCGCCCCGGATCCCTCGGCCGCAGCGGCGATGGCGTCGAGCTGACGGGTCAGCACGCCGTCGTCCTCGAAGGCGATGCGCACGCCGCGCACGCCCAGCGACGGGTTGGGCTCATCCGGCATGGTCGCGAAGGCCAGGGGCTTGTCCGAGCCGGCGTCGAGGGTGCGCACGACCACCTTGGAGCCGTCGAAGGCGTCGAAGACCTCGCGGTAGAGGGCGGTCTGCTCGGCCACGGAGGGCTCGGCCGTGGCCTTGAGGAAGGACAGCTCGGTGCGGAAGAGGCCCACGCCCTCCGGCAGGCCGGTGGCCACGGCGGTGCGGGCGCCCGCGCCGTCCTGGACGTTGGCCAGCAGCTGGATGCGGGTGCCGTCGGCGGAGACGGCGGGGCCGGTCCAGGTGCGGATGCGCGCCAGCGTCTCGGCGGACTCGGCGGCGCGGGAGGCGGCGGAATCGGCCTCCGGCTCGAGCTCGATCACGCCGGACTGGCCGTCGACCAGGATCAGCTGGCCGTCCTCGATCCGACGCAGCGCGGAGCCTGCGCCCACCACGCAGGGGATGCCGAACTGGCGGGCGATGATGGCGGTGTGGCTGGTCTTGCCGCCGAGCTCGGTGACGATGCCCTGCACGAGCTCGGGCTTGAGCCCTGCGGTGTCCGCGGGGGCGAGGTCGTCGGCCAGCAGGATGATCGGCTCGGCCGGATCCGGGACGCCGGGCTCCGGCTCCCCGCGCAGCTCGGCGATGACGCGGTCGCGGATGTCCTTCAGATCGGTCGTGCGCTCGGCCATGAGGCCGCCGATCTTCTCGAACTTGGCCACGAAGGTGTCCGTGGCCCGCGCCGCGGCGAGCTCGGCGGAGGCGCCGGAGTCGATCTGCTTGCCGACGGCGCGGCGCCAGCCCTTGTCCGTGACGAGCGCGGCGGTGGCGCCGAGGACCTCGGCCGCATGGCCCTCCGCACGCTGCGCGCGGGCGTCCAGGCGTCCGGCGACGGTGGCGGCGGCGATGTCGAAGCGCTCCTTCTGCGACTCGCGATCCGACTCCGGGATCTCCGGCCCGTCGGTCGGCAGGGCCGGGCGGGGCCGGACCCACATGGCGGGACGAGCTGCGACGCCGGCGACGACGCCGATGCCCGTCAGGTCGGCCTGCGGGGCAGCAGCGGCGGCAGTGTTCAAACGGGCATCTTCGGACATGAAGAGCGCTCCTCATCATCGAGTCGCTCAAACCGCGCGAACATGCGCGGGCGAGCGTTGTTTGAGGGTATTCTAGTGAAGCAGGACACAGATTGACAATCAACGCATTCGGGCATGATCATGTACAAATGGGCGTAATGAACATCACAGAGCAGCCCCTCTCGAGGGACGCGGCGGGCTCGGATCCGGACACCGGGCAGGGCCTCTTCGCGCCCGAGCGGCGGCAGGCCATCTCGCAGCAGGCCGCCGTCCAGGGGCGCGTCTCCGTGGCGGAGCTGGCAGTGCAGTTCTCGGTCGCCCCGGAGACCATCCGCCGCGATCTCGACGTCCTGGAGCGGCAGGGCCGCATCCAGCGCGTGCACGGCGGTGCCATCCCGCCGCTGGGGCGCAACGGCCGCGAGGCCGCCGTCGATGACCGCAGAGCCACCCGGATCGAGGCCAAGGCCGCGATCGCCCGGGCCGCCATGGGCCATCTTCCGCCGGCGCACGGCTCGGTACTGCTCGACGGCGGCAGCACCACCGGCTGCCTCGCCGCCGCCATGTCCGCCGCAGCGCGGGAGGGGGCCCTCGAGCCCGTCACGGTCGTGACGAACTCCCCCAGCGCCGGCGTGGAGCTCTCCCACGCCCGCGATGTCGAGGTCCTCCTGCTGGGCGGACGACTCCGCCCGGTCACGGAGACGGTCGTGGGAGCCCAGACCAATGCCCTGCTGAGCTCGATCTCCGCGGACGTCGCCTTCCTGGGCTCCAACGGCCTGTCCGCCGTGCTCGGACTGACCACCCCGGACGCCGAGGAGGCCGCCGCCAAGCGCCTGATCGCCGCCCGCTCCCAGCGTGTGATCGCGCTGGTCGACTCCACCAAGTTCGGCGCCGAGCACCTGTGCACGTTCGCCGACCTCAGCGCGATCGACGTCCTCATCACGGACGCCGTCCCGCCCAGCTCCCTTGCCGAAGCCCTGAACCGAGCAGAGATCGAGGTCGTGATCGCATGATCGTCACCTTCACCGCCAGCCCCAGCATCGACCGCACCGCCGCCCTGTCCGCCCCGCTGGAGCGCGGCGGCGTCAACCGCATCGCCTCCGTGGACGACGGCCCCGGGGGCAAGGGCATCAACGTCTCCCGCGCCCTGGCCCTGGCGGGCGCACCCACCCCTGGCCGTGCTGCCCGCAGCCGGCGGCGACCCGCTGCTGTCGGCCCTCGCCCAGGCGGACGTGGCCCACCGTGCGGTGGACGTGCCTGGACGCGTGCGCACCAACATCACCCTGACCGAGCCCGACGGCACCACCACCAAGATCAACGAGCCCGGGGCGCTGCTGGATGACGACGCCCAGCAGGCCTGCCTGGCCGCGGTCCGCGACGCCGTCTCGCCCGGCGACTGGGTGGCCCTGTGCGGCTCGCTGCCCCCGGGCCCGTCGGAGGACTGGTACGCACAGCAGATCACGCAGCTGCGCGGCAGCGGTGTGCAGATCGCCGTGGACACCTCGGATGCCCCGCTCGTGGCGCTGTCCGAGCAGCTCGAGACCGCAGCTCCGGACATCCTCAAGCCGAACGGGCTCGAGCTCGGCCAGCTCGTGGGCGATGACGGCCTGGCCATCGAGGCCGCCGCCGACGACGGCGACTTCCTGCCCGCCGCGCGTGCGGCCCGGCGGCTCGTGGAGCGCGGGGTCCGGGAGGTGCTGGCCACCCTCGGCGGTGCCGGGGCCGTGCTGGTCACCGCCGAGGGCGCCTGGTCCGCGACTCCCCGCCCATCACACCGGTCTCCACCGTGGGCGCCGGCGACTCGTCGCTGTCCGGGCTGCTGATCGCCCACACGGAGGGCCTGGCCCCGGCCGAGCGGCTGCGCCGCGCGGTGGCCTACGGCTCCGGCGCCACCGCGCTGCCCGGCACCGGCGTCCCCTCCCCCGAGCAGATCGACCTCGACGGCACCACGGTGTCCGAGCTGCCGCTCGACTGAGCGGCCCCACCAGATCTCCCCCTGCATCCGCAGCGGATGCAGGCTCCCCGCGGTCGCCACCGGGACTCCCCCGGAGGCGAGCACCACCGAGCGGCCGCCGGCCGCCGCATCGAAGGACAGGACATGTCAGAGAACGCACCGCTGATCACAGCCGACCTGGTCTCGCTCGACCAGGATCTCGGCTCCGAGAAGACCAAGGTCATCACCAAGCTGGCCGGGATCGTCGCCGCCACGGGCCGGGCGGACTCCGCCAAGGGCCTGGCCGGCGACGCCCTGGCTCGCGAGCAGCAGTCCGCGACCGGCCAGCCCGGCGGCATCGGCATCCCGCACTGCCGCTCGCCGCACGTGCAGACCACGTCGCTGGCCTTCGCCCGCCTGCCCAAGCCCGTGGACTTCGGCGCCAAGGACGGCCCGGCCGATCTGATCTTCCTGATCGCCGCCGCCGACGGCGAGGGCCAGGCGCACCTGAAGCTGCTGTCCAAGCTGGCTCGGGCCATGGCCCGCAAGACCTTCCTAGCCTCCCTGCGGGAGGCCCAGTCAGCCGAGGAGGTCGTGGCGATCGTCGAGGAGGTCCTGGCCCCCAAGCCCAAGCCGGCCACGGATCAGCTCGAGGCCGCTCCGGCACCGAGCGGCAGCACCGCCACCGGGTCCTCCGATGCCCAGTACGGGGGCGCCGCAGCGGGCGCCGCAGCCGGAGCAGGTGCGGCGGGCGCGGCAGCGGCCGACGACGGGGCCCGAGCGGCCCCCGCCAAGCGCCACCTCGTGGCCGTGACGTCGTGCCCCACGGGCATCGCGCACACCTACATGGCGGCCGAGGCGCTCGAGCAGAAGGCCGCGGAGATGGGCCACGAGCTCGTCGTGGAGACCCAGGGCTCCTCCGGCGGCACGCCGCTGACGCAGGAGCAGATCGATGCGGCGGATGCCGTCGTCTTCGCCGTGGGCGTGGGCGTGCGAGACCGCGAGCGCTTCGCCGGCAAGCCGGGCGTGGAGGCCGGCGTGAACGTGGGCGTCTCGGATCCCGAGGGCCTGATCACCAAGGCGCTGGCCGCGGCCGATGACCCCAATGGGCACCGGATCGCCGGCGGCGGCGGCTCGGGCGGCGAGTCCGCTGGCGCGGGCCAGGGCGGCACGAGCTGGCCGCGGCGCATCCAGCAGGCGCTGATGACCGGCGTGTCCTACATGATCCCGTTCGTCTCCGCGGGCGGTCTGCTGATCGCGATCAGCTTCCTCATGGGCGACGCCGGCATCGCCAACGTGTCCGCCGACATCGTCGCGAACAGCAGTCTCGCCAATCTGCCTAGCGCAGCCGACTACTCGGACGTCGCCATCCGCGGCGACGGTCTGCTGCTCTATCTGGCGGCCGTGCTCAGCGTCGTCGGCGGTCTGGCCATGACGTTCCTGGTCCCGGCGCTGTCGGGCTACATCGCCTACGCCCTGGCCGGTCGCCCCGGCATCGCCCCGGGCTTCGTGGGCGGCGCGATCGCCGTGGCCCTGAACGCCGGCTTCATCGGCGGCCTGGTCACCGGCCTGATCGCCGGTCTGATCGCCATGTGGATCGCCTCGATCAAGGTGCCGCGCTGGCTGGCCGGGCTCATGCCCGTGGTCATCATCCCGCTGGTCACCACGCTGATCGTGGGCCTGCTGATGTACCTGCTGCTCGGCGCCCCGCTGGCCGCGCTCATGACGGCCCTGCAGAACGGGCTGTCGTCGATGTCCGGCTCCTCCGCGGTGCTGCTCGGCGTGATCATCGGCCTGATGATGTGCTTCGACCTCGGCGGGCCGGTCAACAAGGCCGCCTACCTCTTCGGCACCGCGGGCCTGTCCGCCGGCGGCGAGGCGAACCAGATGATCATGGCCGCTGTCATGGCCTCCGGCATGGTGCCGCCGCTGGCGCTGGCCCTGTCCACCACGGTGCGCGGCAAGCTCTACAGCGAGGCCGAGCGCGAGAACGGCCGCTCCGCGTGGCTGCTCGGCGCGGCCTTCATCTCCGAGGGCGCCATCCCGTTCGCCGCGGCCGACCCGCTGCGCGTCATTCCGTCGATGATGGCGGGCGGTGCCGTGACCGGCGGACTCATCGCGGCGCTGAACGTCACGCAGAATGCCCCGCACGGCGGCATCTTCGTCATCGGCACGATCGGCAACCCGGTAGGCTTCCTGATCGCGCTGGTCGCCGGTGTGGTGGTCTCCGCGGTGATCGTCACGGTGCTGAAGAGCCAGCGCCAGCGCGCGCTGATGGCCCGCGCACAGCGCGACGCCGAGTCCGCAGATGCGCCCACGGCGCAGACGGCCGCGGCCTGAACCGCATAGGCTGAAGACGCCACTAGCAGCGGTGCGATGAAGCACCCGTCAGGAGGAAGCATGCCCAGCAAGAAGGTCATCGTCGGCTCGGCCGTCGGACTGCACGCCCGTCCCGCAGCCATCATCTCCGAGGCCGCCGGGGAGTACGACGACGAGATCCTGATCGGTCTCGTCAACGACCCGGACGAGGAGCCGGCGGACGCGTCGTCGTCGTTGCTGATCATGGCCCTGGGTGCCGAGAAGGGCACCGAGGTCGAGGTCTCCTCGGACAACGCCGAGGCCGTCGAGAAGATCGCCGGGCTCATCGAGCAGGATCTCGACGCCAGCTGATCCGCCTCCTCCCGGAGGCCGGGAGCGCACAGCACGGGACCCCCGCAGCCGCCTGGCTGCGGGGGTCCCGTCGTCTCCGCCCTCCCCGCGGCTGGCCGATTCCCCACCCCATCTCAGTCGACGGGCCGATCCCTCACCGGTTCAGCCGCGAAACGGTGAGGGATCGGCCCGTCGACGGCGGGGAGGGCCGGAGTCGGCCTCTCGAGGCGGAGGCGTCGAGGCAGGCGGCGGGCGTCGGTGCGTCGGGGCGACGGGTCAGGCAGCGGGGGCCGGGGTGCCGGACCCCGCGCGGCGATCGCGTCGGGCAGCGACGACGACGGCCGCGGACCAGGTCAGCAGCAGGACGAAGAGCACCAGGTAGGGGATGACCCAGATCGTCTCCGCGGCATGCAGGTGCACGCCGAACAGGTCCACGATCCACAGCCCGCGCATGGGCCCGATGTAGGCGCCCACGAGCCAGATCCACGCCATGATCTGCGCTGGCAGCCGGAAGCCCCCGCGCAGAACGTGCGGGAAGGCCTCGGTGAACAGCGCTACTGCGATCACCGGGTAGTAGACCTGGTGGTGCGACCAGGAGATCGGCGACATGAACAGCATGACCAGCGCGTTCATGGAGATCGCCGACAGCGTCATCCCGCGGCGCAGCAGCAGTGGCAGCGCCACGGCAACCGCGATCAGCATGATCAGCACCAGCACGTAGCGGATCGGGTCCACCGCATCGGCCGGGACGCCGGTCTTGATCAGCACGCCGGTCAGGGCGGTGTTGTCGATGTACTTGATCGAGCCCACGCGGTCGGACGACGAGACGGCGTCGGTCCAGAACTGGATCGAGTCCTGGTACAGGACCAGGAAGCCCAGCCCGACGGTCGCGGCGAACGTGACGCCCATGGCCAGGATCGCCTTGAAGTTCTTCCCCATGAGGAAGATGAGGCCGAAGGCCAGCGGGGTCAGCTTGATGCCGGCGGCGATGCCGATCAGCACGCCGCGCGGGATGAAGGCCACGGCGTTCTCGAGCCGCGAGCCAGTGCCGTCGGTGCGGCGCACCAGATCCAGGAAGATCAGCGCGAAGAGCAGGATGTTGACCTGCCCCAGCGAGATCGTGCGGATCCAGGGGCCGCAGAACAGGATCAGCGCGGTGATCAGGGCCAGCGACGCCGACGAGCCCAGCGCCCGCGTCCACGGCAGCGGACGGCCGCGCCGCTCGGCGACGGCCAGCAGGCCGCGGCCCAGCACGACGGCACCGATGATGTCCAGAGCCAGCAGCAGGAAGCGCGTGAGGTCGAACGGGATCCAGGCCAGCAGCCCGAACAGCAGGGCGGCGAACGGCGGGTAGGTGAACGGCAGCGTGTCCGGGCCGCCCCACGGGACGGGGAACTCGAGGTCGTACAGCGGCTGCGCCCGGGTCGCGGGGTGGGCGACCCACTGCGCACCCATGTTGTAGACCATGAGGTCCAGAGACCCCTCGACCACGAGCTTGACGGCCCAGGCCAGCACGGCGACCAGGGCGATCCAGGCGAGGGCCCTGCCCCACGCGGGGCCGTCGCCCGAGCGAGGCGCGGGCGCTGCGCGATCTGCGGCCTGCGCGGCGACGGAGCTGGAGCGGGCAGAGGAAGACAACCGGACCTCCTGGACGGTGGGTGCGGCCCCGGGCGGGACCGGACCAGGGTAGCCCTCAGGCACCAAGGACTTCGACGGCAGTCTCAGCGCCGACGCAGGCCGCGCAGCACCACGGCCAGGGCCAGCGACCCCGCAGCCCCGAGCACCGTCCCCCACCGGTCCGGGCACACCAGTCCGTGGGCGTCCTGGGAGGCGGTGAGGCCGTGCTCGGCGCTCGACGGGTGATCGTCGTCTTCAGGGGTCGATTCCATGCTCAGTCTCCTGTCGTGGGCAGGCCCGCCCCGCTCCATGACGACATGCCTCCGGCCAGGTGCCGGACGCGGCGCGTCCGTCCGGCCACGATATCCGCCTCGCGCAATCGGTTGAGGGCCTGGGCTGAGCGCACTCCGGCCTGGCAGAGGAGGATGACGTCATCCGGGCCGTCCAGCTGGCCAGCCGCACCGTCGGCGATCTCCGGCGCATCGGGTTGCCCGAGGAGCTCTCCCAGCGGGATGAGCTGCGCGCCGTCGATCCGCTCGAGCCGGTGCTCCCAGGGCTCGCGCACGTCGATCAGCTCGAACGACGCGCGCCCCGCCGCCCGTTCGGCCAGCAGGTCGGACAGCTGCTCGGGGGTCACCAGCTCCGGATCCGGCGACGGATCCGAGGCCGTCGGGTCCGACGACGGAGGCCCCGGCTCGCTCGCGACGCAGCTGGCGCCGCCCCCGCTGGTCCCGGTGGCTCCGGTGAGGAGCCGCTCGGCGTCCTCGGCCCCCGGATAGCCGTCGCGGGCCGGGTCCGCGAAGGGCGACATGTGCGTGACGGCCGCGGCTCCGGCGGCTCGCCGCAGGGGGATCTGGGTCCAGCTGCCGTCGAGGGCGTCGCAGATCGACAGCCTCCCCAGCAGCGTGACGCCCGTGCCCATGATCAGCTTCATGGCCTCCATGGCCAGGGGTGGAGCCGAGCATCCCCGGCAGCGCTCCGAGCACTCCGGCCTCCGCGCAGCTGGGCACCGAGCCGGGCTGCGGCGGCACGGGGTGCAGATCGCGGTAGGTGGGCCCGTGCTGCGCCCAGAACACCGAGGCCTGGCCGTCGAACCGCAGGATCGAGGCCCACACATGGGGGATCCCGGTGATCTCGCAGGCATCGGAGACGAGGTAGCGGGTGGCGAAGTTGTCCGAGCCGTCGAGCACCAGATCGCACCCGGACACGAGCTCCAGGGCGCTTCCGGCGTCCAGGCGCCGCCGGTGCTCGACGACCTGCACGTCCGGATTCAGCTCCCGGATCCGCGCGGCGGCAGATGCCGTCTTGGCCCGCCCCACCGCCTCGGAGCCGTGGATGACCTGGCGCTGGAGGTTGGACAGCTCCACGTCGTCGTCGTCGACGATCGCCAGGGTCCCGACCCCCGCGGCGGCGAGGTAGAGCAGCGCCGGGGAGCCGAGCGCCCCGGCGCCTACGCACAGCACCGTGGCCGCGCGCAGGCGGCGCTGGCCGAGCTCGCCGATCTGCGGGACGCGCAGGTTGCGCGCGTAGCGGCGCAGCTGCTCCGGACTCAGCTGAGGGCCGGGCTCGACCAGCGGCGGCAGGCCGGCGGCGCTCAAAGGTTCACCCACTGCCTGCCTCCATCGTCCAGGTGCTGCTCCTTCCAGATGGGCACGCGGGCCTTGATGCGGTCCACGAGCTCGTCGCAGGCCTGGAAGGCGATCTTGCGGTGAGAGGCCCCCACGGCGACCTCCATGGCCGAGTCCCCCACCCTCAGATGCCCGATCCGGTGGGCCGCCGCCATCCGCAGGCCCGGGTGGGCGTCGGCGATCTCCTGGCAGGCGGCGCGCAGCGCTTCGGCGGCCTGCGGATGCGCGGTGTAGTCCAGGGAGGCGACGCCGCGGCCGCCGTCGTGATCGCGCACGATGCCGCTGAACCCGACGACGGCGCCCGCCGCGGAGGCAGAGGCCATGGCCCGCAGGCCCACCGGATCCAGCGGCTGATCCGTGATCCAGGTGTCCACGACCGTGGACGGGGCCAGGTCGGCCGGGTGATCGCCCTGCTGGCCGGAGGGCTGGTATCCGTCGGCGGGCGGAGCCGGGGGCTTGTCGGCGGCGGAGGCGCCGTGCTCGGCTGGCGGCACCGGGGCGACGGCCTCCTCGACGGGTGCGGCAGGCGCGCCGTCAGCGGAGGCCGCTGAGGGTGCCGCTTCCGTGCGGGGGGCCTCGGGGCTCGTGTGCCCGGCGTCCCGGTCGCCCTCGAGCTGGTGCAGGATGTGCTCGAGCAGCGGGATGATCACGGCCATGCCGTCCTTCACCCCGCCGCGGGAGCCCGGCAGATTGACCACGAGCGTGCGCCCGCTGATCCCGGCCAGTCCGCGCGAGAGCACGGCGGTGCGCACGTGCTGCAGGCCCTCGGCCCACAGCGCGTGGACGAGCCCGGGAAGCTGCAGGTCGAGCAGCTCGGCGGTGATCTCCGGCGTGCGGTCATCGGCCATCATCCCGGTGCCGCCGGAGGTCACGACCAGGTCCGGACGCTCGGCCTGCGGCAGCTCGCGCAGCAGCCGGTGCAGCTCCCGGCGCAGAGGCTCGCCGTCCGCCACCACCACGGGCTCCGGGCACTCGATCCCGGCCCGTCGCAGCGCCGTCACTCCTGCAGGCCCAGCGGTGTCCTGGTAGGTGCCCGCAGCGGCGCGGGTCGAGGCCACGACCAGCACAGCGCGCCGCGGGGGCAGCTGCGGATTCCGCTCGCCCCAGGCGCGGGCGCCCTCCGATTCGGTGCTCATCGGCTCGGTGCTCATGGCTGCGCGTCCTCTCTGGTCCAGTCGCCGGACTTCCCGCCCGACTTGGCCAGGACCCTGATCCCGCCGATCTCGGCGTGCTTGTCCACGGCCTTGATCATGTCGTAGAGCGTCAGCGCCGCCACGGAGACCGCCGTCAGCGCCTCCATCTCGACGCCGGTGGCCCCGCGGGTGCGCACGGTGGCCAGCAGGCGCACGGACTCCGTCCGGCGTTCGAAGTCCACCGAGGCCTTGGCGAGCGGCAGCGGGTGGCACAGCGGGATGAGGTCCGGGGTGCGCTTGGAAGCCATGATCCCGGCGATCCGCGCCGTCGGCAGGGCATCGCCCTTGGGCAGCTCGGCCGCGAAGATCCTCTCGATCACATCCGGTCGAGTGCTCAGCACCGCCTCCGCGGTGGCCTCCCGGGAGGTCTCGGCCTTGGCGGAGACGTCGACCATGTGGGCCGAGCCGTCCGCCCGGACGTGGCTCAGACCGCTGCTCGGGGTCTCGGACATGGGCTCCTCCTGAGGTGCTGCGAGCTGGGTGCTGCCGGCCGGGCGCCGCGAGACGCAGGGCGCACCCGGCGGAGTCGTCGTGCCGTCCACCGTACGGGGACCGCACGACGGGACAGCCTGTGGGCCCGACGGACGACCCGCCCCTGCGGCGGGCAGGGACGGGCCGAGCGCGAGGCGCTGTGCGGGCTCAGGCCGTCTGGCGCTGGTCCACCTTGCCGCCGTTGCGCAGCACGAGCGCCACGAGCAGGCCGAGGATGCAGAACGCGGCCAGCAGCATCAGCCCGAAGAAGTAGGAGTTGTGCTGCGGGTTGTAGGTGGCTCCCATGACCAGCGGCGGGAAGTAGCCGCCCAGGCCGCCTGCCGCGGCGATCACGCCGGAGACGGTGCCCACCGTGCGGGAGTCCGAGGCCCGCGACACCCAGGCGAACACGCCGCCGGTGCCCAGTCCCAGGAAGACGGCCATGGCCAGGAACAGCGGGCCGTAGACGAACTCGTGGGAGGGCTGGAAGGCGACGATCGCGGCGAGCGCGGCCGCGCCGACGTAGGAGGTGATCGACACGGTCTTGGGACCGATCCGATCGGCCAGGGTGCCGCCGATCGGCCGGGCGATCACCGCGGCCAGGGCGAATCCGGCGGTGCGGGTGCCCGCGGCCGTGGGGTCGTAGTCGTAGACGTTGCCCAGATATGTCGGCAGGTAGTTCGAGAAGGCGACGAACGCGCCGAAGACGATCGCGTACATGAAGCACAGCATCCAGGTCTCCTTCAGCGCGAAGGCGGCCTTGAGCTTGGGCATCATGGGCGTGGGCTCCAGTCCGCGTCGCGTGGGCGACTCGCGCAGCGCGATCCAGCTGATCGCGGCCATGGCGGCCACCAGCACCGCGACCAGCACGTGGGCGCCCATGTAGCCCAGGCCTGCGACGATGCGCGGGGTGACGAAGGCGGAGACCGCGGTGCCGACCATGCCCGCGCCGAACACGCCGGTCGCGAAGCCCTTGCGGTGGGCCTCGTACCAGGCCGAGCAGAACGGGATGCCGATCGCGAAGACCGTGCCGGCGATGCCCAGGAAGAACGAGACGAAGACGAGCAGCCCGAAGCT
The DNA here is from genome assembly GCF_026672465.1 of Kocuria sp. SL71. NCBI lineage: Bacteria > Bacillati > Actinomycetota > Actinomycetes > Micrococcales > Micrococcaceae > Kocuria > Kocuria sp. SL71. Next base: position 2,627,814 of record NZ_JAPPRE010000001.1, on the reverse strand, counting down.
GTTCAGCTGCCCCACGATCGCGGTGAGCAGCACGAGCGGAGCGGTCACGCCCAGGATCGCGGTGAACATGACGCGCCCGCCGTAGCGGTCGGTCAGCGCGCCCACCGGGACGCGGGCCACGGAGCCGACCAGGATCGGCATGGCCACGAGGATCGAGGTCTGCCCCGCGGTGAGGTCCATGGCCTGCGAGTAGCGCGAGGACAGCGGGCCGATGATGGTCCAGGCCCAGAAGCCCATCACGGAGGCCAGGGTCGCGATGATCAGGTTCCGGGTCTGGCCGGCCTTCAGCTCGGCGTCGACGGACGGTCGGGTGCCCTCAGCGGACATGGGTGATCTCCTGGTGGTCGGCGCCGCGCTCGAGGCGGCGCGAGGGTGTGCAGTGGGGCCGTGGGAGGGGCGCGTCAGCGGCGCACGGAGGACGTCGGCTGGCGCTTGGGCCGGGAGGCCGACGACGGCGCGCGGTCCTGCGTCCCGATCGGGTCCCAGCCGCGGCGCACGGGGGCGTGGCCGGTGGTGCGGCCCCGGTCCCGGGAGCGGTAGATGATGTACGGCCGGAAGAGGTAGTGCACCGGCGCCGTGAACGCGTGGATCAGGCGGGTGAACGGCCAAGCGATGAACAGCGCGAACGCGAACAGCACATGCACCTTGAACGAGGGCGACGACGCGGCCATGGCGCCCACGTCCGGCTGCAGGATCCATATCGAGCGGAACCACGGGGAGACGGTCTCGCGGTAGTTCACGACGGTGTGGTCGAAGACCGAGATCAGCGTGGTCGCGATGCCCGCCAGCAGGGCCAGCACCAGCAGGACGTACATCATCTTGTCGTTGTTCGTGGTGGCCATGAACACCGGGCCTGTGGTGCGGCGGCGGTAGATCAGCAGGGCCAGGCCCACCAGCGTGCCGAAGCCCGCGAACATGCCGATCGTCAGCGCCATGATGTGGTACATGTGCTCGGACACCCCGGCGAAGTCCGTCCAGGACTTGGGGATGACCAGGCCCACGATGTGCCCGATCAGCACCGCCAGGATCCCGAAGTGGAACAGCGGCGAGGCGATCCGCAGCAGCTTCCCCTCGTACAGGGACGACGAGCGGGTGGTCCAGCCGAACTGGTCGTACTTGTAGCGCCAGATCGTGCCGCCGATGAAGATCAGCAGCACCACGTAGGGCAGCACACCCCACAGCAGGATGTCGGTGGTGTTCATGCGGTCTCAGTCCCTGGAGCTCGTGGAGGCGGCGGCCTCGCGTCGGTGGGTGGGGGTGCAGCCGGCAGCGGCGTGCGCGGCCGAGGGATGGGTCGCCGGATCCACAGGCACGGCACCTGCCGCCCCGCCGGTCATCCCCGAGGCCGAGGAGTCGGACAGCGGCAGCAGCCGCGGATCGAACGGCTGCAGGCCCACGGTCTCGGTGGGAGGGCCGTAGCCGGCCATGCGCATCACGGCGTCGCGGTCCTCCGGGGAGGCTCCGGGCAGCGTGGTGCACACGAGCTCGACGATCCCCAGGTGCGGGAGGCCGTCGTCCTTCAGCGCCAGGCGCAGCAGCTCCAGCGAGGGCCGGTAGCGCTGCAGCAGCTCTGCGCCGTCGTCGGGAGCCACGAGCGCTGCGAACTCCAGGACCACGGGGAGGTGATCGGGCAGCTCCGAGTCGTCCATGCGGAACCCGTGCTCGGCGTAGAGCTCCTTGAACGACAGCAGCGACTCGCCGCGGCGGCGGGTGTCGCCGTCGGTCCAGTACGTGAGGTGGAGGCTGTGCCGGCGCGAGAGGTCGTACTCCTGGACCCAGTCGCCCTGGATCTCGGCCAGCGGCTTGGAGAGCATCCACTGCTCGAGGCGGTCCACGGGCGCCGGGTCGACCCCGACCTCCTGCAGCGCCGCGCGGATCTGCGGGATCCGCCCGAGCAGCTCCCGGTCCGGGTAGCCGAGCAGAAGTGCTGCCGACTGGCGCACTACTGCGGAGCGCTGGGGGTCGGCATCGCGCCACGGCGCCGTCTCGACGGTGCCCTTGCCGCCCATCCCGAAGATCCTGGCCAGCAGGCTCATCGCGGCTCCCCCTTCGACCCGGGGGACGAGCTCTCCGGGAACAGCCCGTACGGGGTCCCGTTGCCGTCCCAGTTCAGGAGGTTCACCCGGCCCGACATCTCGGAGGTACCCGCGGGCGAGTCAGCGGTCTGGCGCGCCTTGAGCGTGGCGAAGTTCTCGACCGCCACCGGCATGGGGCGCCCGGAGGCCTCGCCGAGACCGCCCATCTGGCCCATGCCCGGGCCGCCGTCGCCATCCAGGGAGCAGCCCATCTCCTCGAGGTTGTGGGCGTCCTCGGTGTGCGCGGTGGGGATGACGTAGCGCTCGGAGTACTTGGCGATCGCCATGAGGCGGTACATCTCGTACATCTGCGAGCCTGTCATGCCCACAGCCTGGGCGATCGACTCATCGGCCTGGTCGCCCAGGGTGATGTCGCGCATGTAGGAGCGCATGGCCGCTAGCTTGCGCAGCACGTTCGTGATGATCTCGGTGTCTCCGGCCGTGAACAGCTCGGCCAGGTACTCCACCGGGATGCGCAGCGAGTCGATCGCCCCGAACAGGACGTCGAGGTCCTGGCCGTCGTGGCCCTGGGTGGACAGAAGGTCCACGATCGGCGACAGCGGCGGGACGTACCAGACCATCGGCATGGTGCGGTACTCGGGGTGCAGGGGCAGAGCCACCCGCAGCTCCTTGGCCAGCTTGTAGACGGGCGACTTGCGCGCGGCCTCCATCCAGTCGTCGGGGATGCCGTCGGCGCGGGCCTGACGCTGGATCTCGGGGTCGTTCGGGTCGAGCATCAGGTCGAGCTGGGCCTCGTAGAGGTCCTTCTCATCCGGGGTCGCGGCGGCCTCGGTGACGCGATCGGCGTCGTAGAGGAAGATGCCGATGTAGCGCATGCGACCCACGCAGGTCTCGGCGCAGACCGTGGGGATGCCGACCTCCACGCGGGGGTAGCAGAACGTGCACTTCTCGGCCTTGCCCGTCTTGTGGTTGTAGTAGATCTTCTTGTAGGGGCAGCCGGTGATGCACTGGCGCCAGCCGCGGCACTGATCCTGATCGACCAGCACGATGCCGTCCTCGGCGCGCTTGTAGATCGCCCCCGACGGGCAGGCCGCCATGCAGGACGGGTTCAGGCAGTGCTCGCAGATCCGCGGCAGGTGGAACATGAAGGTCTTCTCGAAGTCCAGCTTGATGCGGTCCTCCGAGTCCCGGCGCAGCTTCTGCAGCACCGGGTCCTGGGACTCCGTGGCCTCGATGCCGCCCAGGGAGTCGTCCCAGTTCGCCGACCACTCGACCTTGGTGTCCTTGCCGGTGATCAGCGACTTGGGCTTGGCCACCGGGAAGTCGTCCGAGGCCGGAGCCGAGACGAGGTTCTCGTAGTCGTAGGTCCAGGGCTCGTAGTAGTCGTCCAGATGCGGCTGCACCGGCGAGGCGAAGATGCCGAAGAGCTTCTGCAGGCGGCTGCCCGACTTGAGCTGCAGGTTGCCGCGGCGGTTGAGCGTCCATCCGCCGCGCCACTTCTCCTGGTCCTCGTAGCGGCGCGGATAGCCCTGCCCGGGGCGGGTCTCCACGTTGTTGAACCAGACGTACTCCGTGCCGGCGCGGTTGGTCCACGCCTGCTTGCACGTCACGGAGCACGTGTGGCACCCCAGGCACTTGTCGAGGGTCATGACCATCGCGGTCTGAGCCATGATGCGCATCAGTACTGGACCTCCTGCGAGCGCTTGCGGACGACCGAGGTGACATCTCGGTTGTTGCCGGTGGGGCCGTGGTAGTTGAACGCCCAGGACTGCTGGGCGTAGCCACCCACCATGTGCGTGGGCTTGAGCATGATCCGGGTGACCGAGTTGTGGATGCCGCCGCGGCGGCCGGTGGCCTCGGACTTGGGGACGTCGATCGTGCGCTCCTGCGCGTGGTGGACGAAGACCGCTCCGGGGCGCATGCGGCTGGTGACGATCGCCCGCCCCACGAACACGCCATTGGTGTTCACGCACTCGACCCAGTCGTTGTCCCTGACCTCGATCAGCGCCGCGTCCTCGTCCGACATCCACACCGACGTGCCGCCTCGCGAGAGCGAGAGCATGAACAGGTTGTCCTGGTACTCGGAGTGGATGGACCACTTGTTGTGCGGGGTCAGGTAGCGCACGGCCACCGAGAGGTCCCCGCGCTCGCCGAGCCGCGGCTCGCCGAACAGCGCCGCGCTGTTCAGCGGCGGCCGGTAGGTCGGCAGGTTCTCGCCCATGTCCGACATCCAGTCGTGGTCCAGGAAGAAGTGCATGCGCCCGGTGAGGGTGTGGAACGGCTTGAGCCGCTCGATGTTCACCGTGAAGGGGGCGTAGCGCCGTCCGCCCGTCTCCGAGCCGGACCACTCCGGGGAGGTGATGACCGGCACCGGGGCTGCCTGGGTGTCCGCGAAGGTGATCTTCTTCTCCTCCGAGCCCAGCGCCAGGTCGTGCAGCTGCTTGCCCACGCGCTTCTCGAGGGTCTTGAAGCCCTGCACAGCCAGCTCGCCGTTGGTGGTCCCGGACAGCGCCAGGATGGCCTCGGCCATGCGGGCGTCGGTCTCGATCGCGGGTCGGCCCTCAGCCGCACCGGAGTCGAAGACGCCGTGCTTGCGCCCCAGCGCCTCGACCTCGTGGTTGACGTCGAAGGTGATGTTCTTGGTGGTCAGCCCGAGCTTGTCCGCCAGCGGGCCGAGCGCCACGAACTTGTCGCCGATCGCGGTGTAGTCGCGCTCCACGATCTTGAGGTTGGGGAAGTTCTTCCCCGGCACCGCCGGAAGGTCCGTGCCGCGCCACTCGGGAACGTGCCCGCCGGGCTGGTTGATCTGCCCCGGGGTGTCATGGGTGATCGCGGTGGCCACCAGGTCGTGCCGGGTGTCCAGACGGCCCTGGGACAGGCGCGCGACCTCGTCCGAGAGCAGCCGGAACAGCTCGTGATCCGTCTTGGCCTCCCACGGCGGGGTGATCGCCGGGTTGAAGGCGTGGACGTACGGGTGCATGTCCGTGGAGGAGAGGTCGAACTTCTCGTACCAGGTGGCGGCAGGGAAGACGACGTCCGAGAGCAGCGTGGACGACGTCATGCGGAAGTCCGCCGAGACCAGCAGGTCGAGCTTGCCCTCCGGCGCCTTCTCGTGCCAGGCGACGTCGCGGGGCTTGTGGTCCACGTGGTCCTGGCCCAGCACGTTGTTCTGTGTGCCCAGCAGGTGCTTGAGGAAGTACTCCTCGCCCTTGGCGGAGGAGCCCAGCAGGTTCGAGCGCCACAGCACGAGCGTGCGCGCCCAGTTCGCCTCCGCGTCCGGGTCCTCGACCGCGAACTGCAGCTTGCCTGCCTTGGCCTGATCGGCGACCCACTGGCCCTCCGATTCGGCCTCCCCGCGTTCGACGGCAGCCGCTGCGGCGTCGGCGACGTCGAGCGGGTTCTGCGTGAACTGCGGGTAGAACGGCATCCAGCCCAGGCGCGTGGACTGGGCCACGACGTCCGCGGTGTGCATGCCGTCGAGGTGGCCCTTGGCCAGCGGGGACTGCAGGTGCGCCGAGGAGTGGCCGTCCTGGCGGAACTGGTCGGTGTGCATGTACCAGAACGCGGTGCCGATCATGAACCGCGGCGGGCGCGACCAGTCGCTGGCGGAGGCCATGGTGGCCCACCCGGTGATGGGACGGGCCTTCTCCTGCCCGACGTAGTGCGCCCAGCCGCCGCCGTTGCGGCCCTGGCAGCCGCACAGCATGAGCACGGCCAGGATCGCGCGGTAGGTGACATCGCCGTGGTACCACTGGCACAGCCCGCCGCCCAGGATGATCATGGACCGCCCGCCGGAGCGCTCGGCGTTGGCGGCGAACTCGCGGGCCACGCGGATCGCGGCCTCGGCCGGGACGGAGGAGATGGCCTCCTGCCATGCCGGGGTGTAGGCGGTCTCGGCGTCGTCGTAGCCGGCGGACCACTGGCCCGGCAGGCCGTCGCGCCCGACCGCGTACTGGGCGAGCATCAGGTCGAAGACCGTGGTGACCGTCCGGCCCGCCACCGTGCGGACGGGCACGCCGCGGCGGACCACGGAGCCCTCGCCGGTGTCGTCGACGAAGGCCGGCAGCGCGATCTCCGCGGCCGCCCCGTCCCAGTCGCCCAGGTCCATGATCGACAGCGCCGGGTCGTGGCCCTCGAGGTCCAGGTTCCAGTCGCCCTCATCCTGGGCGTTGTAGCGGAAGCCCATGGAGCCCTTGGGGATGAAGGCCTCGCCCGTGGCGCGCTCGAGCATCACGGTCTTGAACGCGGGATCCGCCTGATCCGAGCCGACGTCCTCGGCGGTGACGAACTTGCCCGGGACGGTCTGCCCGTTCTCGTCGGTGACCAGGGTGACCAGGAACGGGAGGTCCGTGAACTGCTTGACGTAGTCCTCGAAGAACGGGGTCCGCTTGTGCGCGAAGTGCTCCGTGAGGATGACCTGGCCCATGCTCATGGCCAGCGCGGCGTCCGAGCCGGGCTGGGCGGGCAGCCACTCGTCGGCGAACTTGGTGCTGTCCGCGTAGTCCGGGGAGACCGAGACGACCTTGGTGCCGCGGTAGCGCACCTCCGCGACCCAGTGGGCGTCCGGGGTGCGGGTCACGGGGATGTTGGAGCCCCACATCATGAGGTAGGTGGCATCCCACCAGTCCCCGGACTCCGGGACATCCGTCTGGTCGCCGAAGACCTGCGGCGAGGCCACGGGCAGGTCCGCGTACCAGTCGTAGAAGCTGTTCATCACGCCGCCGATGAGGTTGATGAACCGGGCGCCGGCGGCGTGGGAGACCATGGACATGGCCGGGATCGGCGAGAAGCCCACGCAGCGGTCCGGGCCGTAGGCGCCGATCGTGTGCACGTGGGCCGCGGCCGTCATCTCGAGGGCCTCCTGCCAGGACGCGCGCACGAGCCCGCCCTTGCCGCGGGCCTGCTGGAACTCCCGGCGCTTGGCCGGGTCGTCCACGATCGAGGCCCAGGCCGCCACGGCGTCGCCGCCGTGGGCCTCACGGGCCTCGCGGTACATCTCGAGCAGCACGCCGCGCACATAGGGGTAGCGCACGCGGGTGGGCGAGTAGGTGTACCAGGAGAAGGCGGCGCCGCGGGGGCACCCGCGCGGCTCGTACTCGGGGCTGTCCGGGCCGACCGACGGGTAGTCCGTCTCCTGGGCCTCCCACGTGATGATCCCGTCCTTGACGTAGACCTTCCACGAGCACGACCCCGTGCAGTTCACGCCGTGGGTGGAGCGCACGACCTTGTCGTGGCTCCAGCGGTTCCGGTAGAAGGAGTCGCCCGCGCGGCCGCCCTCCCGGAACTCGGCGCGGCCGTCCGCGGTCTGCTCGCGACGGGTGAAGAAGCGGCCGGTCTTCAGCAGCGCCTGGCTGGCGGGGCCGTCGACGCCTGCGGCGTGGGCAGTATGCGCTCCGGAAGTCGTATTCGTGCTCATGGCTCGAGGCTATCGACGAGGCCGAGTCGCTGAGGAATGATTTCCGGCAGTTGCCGGAATTGCAGAAACGGATCCGGAAGACCGCTTGATCTCCGTCAAGGAAATCCGGATCCATATCTGGCACAGGCGTGATCACGCGGATCCAGAGCCCTCGAGGCAGCAAGGCCACCCTTATGGGAATTACACTACAGCGGCGTTCCTGAATTCGCTTCCGTCAGTTCTTCTCAAATACCCCCAGAGAAGGCAAGCGATTTCCGGAAGATGCCACGAACCGACCGGAGGTCGGCGGGGGAGTCAGCGAGCGCCCGCCTCCGCATCGGCCGACGCGTCCGGATCAGCCTCGGCCTCCTCCTGCTCCTCGAGCTCGCGCTCGCGCTGGCGCGCCGAGGGGTTCGACGCCACGGCGACGACGGCCGTGATCAGCAGGGCCAGGAAGGTCCCGTAGAACATCCACACCGACGGGTAGAACCAGAACAGCGCCATCCCCCAGCCCACGAGCGTGAGCACCAGCGCGAGCACCGACAGGACCAGAAGCCCCAGCCGGACGGTCGAGAACCGCTCGGCGCGCCCGCGCAGCCCGTAGAAGACGGCCAGGCCCATGAGGAAGAGGGTGAAGAACAGCTGCCCGGTGACCGTGATCGCGTCCTGGTGGTACTGATGCATCCCCAGCGCCTGGATCACTGCGGCGATCGCGAGCAGGGCGGGGGCGATGACGGCGGACTTCATGCTGGGAGATCTCCTGGGGGCCGGTGACGGACCCGGCCAGTCTAGGGGCGGGCCATCCGGGGCACCTGAACTCACCCCTCCTCGTCGAAGTAGATAGACAGACCAACTAGTCTGTGTGACTATCTAGCCATGAGCTCGACACCAGACACCTCAGCGGCACGGCGCAGCGAATGGCTGCGCGGCGTGCTGCAGCCGTGCGTCCTCCAGTGCCTGGCCGACGGCCCCGCCTACGGCTACGCGATCATCGCCCGCCTGGCCGAAGCCGGACTGGGCGAGATCAAGGGCGGCACCCTCTACCCCCTGCTCGCCCGCCTGGAGGCCCGCGAGCTCGTGACGATCGAATGGCGCACCGGCGAGGGCGGCCCCGGTCGCAAGTACTTCCGCCTCACCGAGACCGGCCGGGCCGAGCTGGTCGACGCCCGCAGCGCCTGGGGCGACTTCGCCGCAGCCATCGACGCCCACCTGAAGCTCGACAGCGCTCCGTCGCGTCCCTGAACTCCACCCTTCTTCAGGAGATCACCATGAGCACAGCACCCGAGTCCCTGGCCGATGACCACGACGTCTGGCAGCGCCCGTTCGTGCGGCTGCACCGCCGCTGGTGCGACGACTTCGTCCTCGAGCTGCGCCTTCGCGATGTCCCCGGCGCGCGGATCGGCGACCACCTGGCCGAGGTCGAGTCGCACTGCATCGAGACGGGCACCGACCCGGAGGAGGCCTTCGGCGACGCCCGGGAGTACGCGCAGGAGGTCGGCGACGCCGACGAGCCCGCGCGAGACACTGGGGTCCTGCGCGTCACCCTGATCTCCCTGGCGGCCCTCGTCGTCTTCCTCACGGGCAATGACGCGACCAACCGGTGGGCCCGCGGCGAGGCGCTGTCCTTCAACGTGGCTGAGCTGATCTGCCTGGGACTGCTCGCCGCCGGAGTGGCGGCACTGCCCGTCCTGCGCGGGCCGCTGCTGCGCAGGACGCGGCTCGGCCTCGCCTTCTTCGCCGGGCTCTTCCTGCTGGGCGCGCTGCGCGCCCTGGCCGGACTCCTGCCGCTGGAGCCCGTGGTCGATGGCATCCCGGCAGCCCCCGTCTCCGTGGGTGCCCTCCTCGTCCTGTGCGTGCTCTCGGCCCTGGAGATGCGCGAGCTCTCCGGCGACGACGACCGTGTCACCTCTCCCCTGCGCGCTCCGGACGGCGCGCGACCGCCGGCTCGTCGAGGCGTGGTGCTGATCGCCTGGATCTTCCCGATCGCCTTAGTCGCGCTGGGGGCACTGGCCTGGATCGTCGCCTGAGCGGCGGCTCCGAGGCGCTGCCGCTCGAGGATCGACAGGAACGGCTCCGTGCGGCTCAGCTCGGTCACGGAGCGCCCGCTGGCCGTCAGACTGTTCGTCCGGACCAGGGCCGTCGGCGCGATCGCCGAGGTCGTGCACTCGCCGATCGTCTCGGTGTAGAGCTGGACACCGCGGGGGTTCAGGAACGACGCCGGCGAGATGCCCTCGGACGCGACCAGCCCGCTGAGCGTGTACATGAGGAAGCCGCTGTAGAGCCCGTTGTCGATCTTCGCCGCGACCTGGCTCAGATCGGCGGGCGGGGCGCCGGCCGCGACGGCCAGCACCCGGAGATCGGGCGCATAGGAGGCAGCCAGCTCGCCGGCTGAGGCTGCGGCCCCGCCGCCCTGGGAGTAGCCCACGATCCCCACCGGAGTCTGCGCACTGGTCCCGCCAAGGCCGGCATCGCGCACGGCGCGGGCGGCATCGAGCACGGCGTGGCCCTGGTCCAGGCGGTCCATGTACGTGTGCGGGCCCTGCGTGCCCACCGCATAGGTGATCAACGGACGATCCCCTGGGCCCCGCCACGGCGAGCCCGACTCCAGGAAGGAGCCGGTCACCGGGACGATCGCGCCGTCCGAGTCGGTCGTGGTGTACATGATCCGGGACTGCGCCTCACCCAGCCGCACCGCCCGGGCTGCAGCCGGGGCCGGGGCGCGGTCTCCGGGACGGCCTCAGCAGCGGAATCGGAGGCGCTCGACGACGACCCGGGCGCCGCCGCCGCGGGGGCCAGGCCGCCGAGGCCCAGGGAGAGGGCGGCCAGGGCCGCGGTGACGCTGAGCAGGGACGCGCGGAGCTTCATGGGGACCTCGATGCTGGTGCGGATGCAGCTGGTGGCCGGAGCGCATCCCGCACCCATACCGCCCGCGACGTGCGACGATGATCAGCCCGTCACGTTCGAGACAGAAGTGCATCCATGGTGCCGCCACCTCGGCGCGGCGCGTCGGATGTGATATGTACCATAGGCTCTGCGCTGCCACAGCGCGCCCCCAGACCCCGCCCCAGGAGGACCCATGACCATCGTGATCGCCCGCGCCGGCACCGCCGAGGGCCAGGCCGCCCTGGACTCCGGGCTGGCCGAGGCCGCCCGTCGCTCGGAGGACGCCGTGATCTTCCACCTCGGTGGGGACGACTCCGACACCGAGGCCCAGCAGCTGCAAGGCGTCAAGGTCACCCATCAGCACCCGGAGGCCCGCGGCCGCGACGCCGTGGGCGACCTCCTCGATGCCGCCGAGGCGGCAGACGCCTCCCTGATCGTCGTGGGCATCCGCCACCGCAGCCCCATGGGCAAGCTGCTGCTGGGCAGCGCCGCGCAGCAGATCCTGCTCGAGGCCGCCTGCCCGGTGCTCGCCGTCAAGCCCGAACGCCGCTGAGGCCTTCCGCTCCAGAGCCCGGCACCTCGCCCACCGCGAGTCGCCGGGCTCTTCCGCGTCACGGGGCTGCCGGCCCCGTGAGGGGCCCGCTCTGCCGCCCTTCACCGCAGGAAGGCCTGCACAGCAGACTCCGCACGGCTGCGAGCGGCCGCGTCCGAGGGCTTTCAGAGCAGACGGACCTCCACGGGCTCACCGGCGGGCACCGACCCCTCGCCGGGCTCCAGGACGATCAGCGCGTCCGCAGCGGCCGCTGAAGCCAGCAGGTGCGAGCTGTATCCGCCCAGCCGGTGCGCCCTGTGCCCGTCCCACCGGGCGCGGATGATCCTCGTCCGCCCGGGCAGCCGCTCGAGGTCCTCGGCGCACTCGGCGGTGATCGCGCGCGGAGCTTCGGGTCCGGCCCCGGCCGCCGCGAGCGCTGGGCGCAGCAGCGCCTCCGCAGACACCCAGGTGGACACCGGGTTGCCGGGCAGGCACACGACCGCGGTGCCCTCGATCATGGCCAGGCCCTGCGGCCCGCCGGGCTGCATGGCCACGTGCAGGAACTCGCTGTCGGACTCGGCGCTGAGCACCCGGCGCACGACCTCGAAGGCGCCCTCGGAGATCCCGCCGGAGCTCACCCAGACGTCGGGGGCCTCGAAGTCCGAGGAGCTCAGCAGGGTGCGCAGCTGCTCGTCGTCGTCGATCACGTGCCGCACGGCCGTGACCCGGCACCCCAGCCGCACCAGCTGAGCGCACAGCAGGGCGGCATTGGCGTTGTGCACCTGGGCTGCCGAGGGCTGCTGCCCCGGCTCGACGACCTCGTCGCCGGTGGTCAGGATCCCGACGCGGAGCCTGGGCCGCACGCGCACCCGCTGCAGCCCCAGGGCCGCGATCGCGCCGATGGCCACGGGGCTCAGGATCATCCCGGGAGGCAGCACGGATCCGCCCCGGGCGACGTCCGAGCCTGCGGGGCGCACGAAGCGCCCGCTCGGCTGCCCGGACGGCACCCGCACCGTCGCGCCCTCGGCCAGGAACTGCGACGGTGCCGCCTCCTCGACCGGCACGACGGCATCCGCACCGGACGGGATCGGCGCTCCGGTCATGACGGGGGCGGCCGTGCCGGGAGCCAGCGGCGCAGGCTCGTGCCCGGCGGCTCCGGTGGCGGCCACGAGCAGCTCGACGAGCCCCGGGTCAGCGCCTCCGCGCTGGCCGCTCTCCTTCTGGGCGCTGTCGTCTTGGCCGCCGTCGCTGTGCGTGTCCGCTGCGCGCACGGCGTAGCCGTCCATCTGGGAGTCGTCGAATCTCGGCAGCGGGATCGGGGCCGTCAGCTCCTCGGCCAGCACCCGACCGGCGGCATCCTCCAGCGCGACCCCCTCCGTCGCCCGGTCTGACCACCGGCTGCGCTCGATGACGCCCTGGATCGCGGCGATGTGCTCGTCCACGCCGCGCGATCGGTGCCCGTGCCCGTGCCTGCCGCCGTGCCTTGCCATGTCGGCCACCCCTCCCGAGTCGGCTTGAGCCGTGTCAAGGCTTCTGGATCGTGTGCTGTCTATCGTGGCTGATCCTGCCTGCGGGCGGGACCGCTGCACCGCGGAAGGCGCCCGAGCAGGCAGGTGTGTGATGCCGCATAAAGCAAGTCCGTGCCACCGCTGCCCGGCGCCGCACCCGCGCCGATAGCCTGAGACGGACGACCATCACCGGCTGGAGCACAGCCGGAAAGGGAACGAGGTGACCCCCATGACCACCGCTCTCGGGATGCCGGGTCTGCGCACGCGGCTGGCGCCGTCGCCTGCGGATCCGGCACTGGGGCTCGTGGACTCCTTCGGGCGCCGGGCCGCCGATCTGCGCATCTCCCTGACCGACAAGTGCAACCTGCGCTGCACCTACTGCATGCCCGCCGAGGGGATGGACTGGCGTCCGTCGTCCGAGCTGCTCACCGCCGCCGAGATCCAGCGCCTGGTGCGCATCGGCGTGCAGCGCCTGGGGATCGTGGAGCTGCGGCTGACCGGGGGCGAGCCCCTGATCCGCCCGGATCTCGAGGAGATCATCGCAGGAGTGCGCCGCGAGCACCCCGAGCTGCCGATCTCCCTGACCACGAACGCGATCGGGCTGGACCGCCGCGCCGCCGGGCTCCGGGCAGCCGGGCTCACGCGGCTGAACGTCTCGCTGGACACCCTGGACCGGGCGACCTTCGCCCGTCTGGCCCGCCGCGACCGGCTCCCGCAGGTGCTGGCCGGCATCCGGGCCGCTCAGGAGGCCGGGCTGGAGCCCGTGAAGATCAACTCCGTGCTGCTGCGCGGGATCAACGACGACGGCGCCGCCGACCTGCTGGCCTGGACCCTCGAGCAGGGGCTGCAGCTGCGCTTCATCGAGCAGATGCCCCTGGACGAGGACCGCACCTGGACGCGCCGCGGCATGGTGACGGCCGCGGAGATCCGGCAGCTGCTGAGCCGGCGCTTCCGCTTGGATCCGCGCCCCGTCCCTCGCGCCGGCGCCCCGGCAGAGCTGTGGGACGTCCGCGCGCTGGATGCCGAGCTGGCGGACGAGCCGCTGGGCACCGTGGGGATCATCGCCTCCGTGACCGAGCCCTTCTGCGGCGACTGCCGGCGCACCCGCCTGACGGCCGAGGGCGAGATCCGCTCGTGCCTGTTCTCCCACGAGGAGTTCGGCCTGCGCGACCTGCTGCGCGGTCAGACCGAGCAGGGCGCGCTGCCGCAGGAGCGGGCGGACGAGCTGATCGCCGAGCGCTGGCGGGCAGCCATGTGGATCAAGCCCGCGGCGCACGGCATGGATCGCACCGGGTTGGGCGACGACGGCTTCGTGCAGCCCGTCCGCTCCATGTCCGCGATCGGCGGATGAGATCCTGGTCGTGACGCCCGCGTGTGCGCGGGCCGCGTACCGTGATGCCGGAGATCGCGAGGAAGGTGCGACATGTCGCTGACGATCAACTACTACGCCGCGGCGAAGGCCTCGGTGGGCCAGGACTCGCAGGAGCTGGACTTCGAGGCCCTGCCCCGAGACAGCGACGGCCGAGTCACCCGGGGTGCAGTGGAGAACGCGCTGATCGCGGCCCATCCCACGGCCCCTGCCGGCGAGCAGCCCCTGGCCGAGGTGCTCGAGCGCTGCTCGTTCCTGCTCGACGGCCAGGCCTGCCCTGAGCCCGAGACCGAGATCTCCGACGGCTCCGCCCTGGACGTCCTGCCGCCCTTCGCCGGGGGCTGAGGTGACCCTGCTGCCGAAGCTGCCGGTCCCGGTGCCCGCGCCGACGCCCACCCGCAGCTCCCGCGCGGCGCTGAGCGCGATCGTGGTCGCCGGTGGCCGGTCCTCTCGCCTGGGCGGATCGCCCAAGGCGCTGATGCGCCCGGATCGCGACGGCGCCCCTGCCCTCGTGCGCGGCGCCGTCGACGCCCTGATCGGACTCGGCCTTCCGGCGCATCGGATCGCCGTCGTGGGCCCGGAGGGCCTTCCCCTGCCGGACGGCGTGCTGCGCACCCGAGAGGACCCGCCGTTCTCCGGTCCGGCGGCCGCCCTGGCCGCTGGCGCACTCGCCCTGGGGCCGGCCGAGCCTCCGGGGCCTGCGCCTCCGCCGAGCCCTCCGAACCTGAAGGGGCGACGATCCCGCCGCGTCCGGCACTGCGGACCGCGCCGTCGACCCCGACGAGCAGTGGACCCTCACCCTGGCCTGCGACATGCCCCTGGTCGCCGACGCCGCTCGGGCCCTGATCGCCGCGATCGAGGCACGGGGCACGAGCCGAGCGCCCTCCCCGCCTCGGAGGCCACCGACTCGGGCCGCACCGGCACAGCGCCCCTCGAGGCCCCGCGCGGGATCGTGCTGAGCGATCGCGGCATCCTCCAGCCGCTGGCCGCCGTCTACCGCAGCGCGGTGCTGGGTCGGCAGCTGGTCGACCAGCCCGTCGTCGATCGCTCGGTGCGTCGAGTCCTCGGGCCGCTGTGGGACCGGCAAACAGCCGTCAGAGGACTGACCGATGACGTCGACACATGGGACGATGTGAAGAGATTCGGGCTCGTGCCCGTTCAGGACTGAGGAGACCATGAGCGATCAGCCGCAGACCCCCCGCACCCTTCGCAGCCCCGACTGGGCGCAGGCCCGCCAGGCGGCCTTCGACGCCGCTGCGGCGCTGCCGCCGCACTGGCTCCCTCTCGGGGAGACGGTGGGCGAGACCCTGGCCGAGGACCTGCGCGCCGAGCGTCCGGTGCCCCACTACACCTCCTCGGCCATGGACGGCTGGGCAGTGAACGGACCGGGCCCCTGGCGGATCAACCGCGGCGAGTACGAGCAGATCGACCAGCGCGTGGCCTGGGCCCGCACCGAGGAGCCGCAGCTCAAGCCTCCGCGATCGCTGGCCGTCGGCGAGGCCGCACCGATCGTCACGGGCGGACTGGTCCCGTTCAGCACGAGCGCGGTGCTGCGCTCGGAATGGGGCCTCGAGGACGGCGACTCGCTGCGCCTGAGCCCCGAGGCACCGGAGGGCGCCCCCGAGGAGGGACAGAACCTGCGCCGGGCAGGCCGCGAAGCCGAGACCGGAGAGCTGCTGATCCGCGCCGGGACGCGGCTGACCCCGGGGCACGTGGCCTTCGCGGCCACCACGGGCCTGGACATGCTCCCGCTGCTGCGGCGCCCGCGCGTGACGCTGCTGCTGACCGGCGACGAAGTCGACGAGGACGGCGTCCCGGAGCCGGGACGGGTCCGGGACGCCTTCGGCCCGCAGCTGCCGCAGTTCGTCCACCTCCTGGGCGGTCAGGTGGATGCCGTGCACCGCGTGGGCGATGACCGCGAGCAGATGCTCGAGCGGCTCACCGGCTCCGCGGTGGGCGCGGAGTCCGTGCTGGACTCCCGCGCGCAGCTGATCATCACCACGGGCGGCACGGGCCGCTCGACCGCGGATCATCTGCGCCCGTCGCTGGAGGACAGCGGCGCGCATCTGCTCATCGACGAGCTGGGCCTGCGCCCGGGCCACCCAGCGCTGCTTGCCCGCATGCCGGAGGACGGCCCGTTCGTCCTGGGCCTTCCCGGCAACCCGCTGGCGGCCATGACCACCCTGATGCTGCTGGGGGCGCCGCTGCTGGCCGGGCTCGGCGGCAACGTCATCCCGCCGCTGACCACGGTGCGCCTGACCCGCGAACTGCCGGCCTCCAAGACGGATCGACTGGCACCGGGACTGGCCTTCGTGGCCGGCGCCGCCGTCTCCGGGACCACGATCACCGACCTGAGCGAAGACGCTGACGCCCAGGGCACCGAGCTGCCCAGCGCGGTGGCGCTGTCACGCGCGGGCTCCGACCAGCTGCGCGGCTTCTCGCAGGCCAACGTGCTGCTGCTGATCCCCGCCGACGGCGTGCGGCCGGGCGAGCCCGTCCAGGCGCTGCCGCTTCCCTGGCTCTGAGGCGGCGGGAGCATCGGTCGGACCGTAAGGGTCCCGTCGGCCGACCGAGCAGGCTGGTCCGTCAGGCCGTGACGAAGTACGTGATCGCGCAGATCACGAAGACCGCAGAGGCCGCCAGCGCGCACCCCAGCTCGATCACGATGCCGAGGCCCATGGCCTTGAGCGCGACCCAGCTGGACTCCAGCGCGGCGTTCAGGTCCCGCTGCCGGTAGGTCTCCGAGAGCAGCAGGCCCACCGCGAAGCCGATGAACAGTCCCACCACGGGGATCACGAACAGGCCGATGACCGCACCGATCACCCCGTAGAGCACCGAGCTGTTGGGGATCTGCCGCTTCTTGAGCCGAGCGCCGGTCAGCGCCAGGGAGGCCGACATCCCCGCGATCGCCAGCGGGACGCCCAGGGCCAGGGCCACCCATCCCTCCGGCGAGCGCACGACGACAGCCCAGATCACCAGGCCGATCACGACCGTGATCGATCCGGGCAGGACCGGCACCACGATGCCGATGCAGCCGATAGCCAGCAGGAGGACGGCGACGACGGTCGCGATGATCTCGGGGAGCATGAGGCCCATTGTGCCTGCCCGAATGCCCGTCGGCCTCCGCTCCACAAGCCGGAAGATGCACCCTTGCTAGCATGCAAGAGCACTGGCGGATTCCCACCAGGGCATCCCTTATGCAAGGAAAGGCTCATCATGAGCAGCACAACCCCCGGCTCGACGCCGCCCGGAGAGCCCTCGAGCGCCTCCGGACAGGACGTGGATCACCAGCCGTCCGAGCTGATCCCCCCGTCGCCGGCAACGGAGACCGACACCTCGTTCGATCGCCAGCATCACCTGCTCGACTCGCTGCGCGACTCCCTGACCCGCGCTCAGCCCGAGACCCGCAGGGGCCTCGACAAGGTCGTCTTCGGCTGCGCAGCCGTTCTTGCCGTGGTCTTCGTGGCGTGGGGCCTCATCAATCCCTCGGGCCTGGGGGCGGTGGCCGATCACCTCCTGGCCGGGACCATCACGGACTTCGGCTGGCTCTACGTCATCGCCGCCACCGTCTTCGTCGTCTTCGTGATCTTCCTGGCGTTCTCCAAGTTCGGGAAGATCCCCCTGGGACGCGACGGCGAGAAGCCGCAGTTCTCCACGTGGTCGTGGATCTCCATGATGTTCGCCACCGGCATGGGCATCGGCCTGGTCTTCTACGGCGTGGGCGAGCCGCTGTGGTTCTACATGGCGCCGCCGCCCGAGACGGCTGATCCCTCGACCACCGAAGCCATGCGCACCGCCATGGGCACGACCCTGTTCCACTGGACCCTCTACCCCTGGGCCATGTACGCGGTCGTCGGCCTGGGCATGGCCTACGGGACGTTCCGCCTGGGCCGCTCGCAGCTGTTCTCGGCCATGTTCACCTCGGTCTTCGGCCGCCGCTTCGTCAACGGCGTGGGCGGGCGGATCATCAACATCCTTGCGATCCTGGCCACGCTCTTCGGCTCGGCCTGCTCCCTCGGCCTGGGCGCCCTGCAGATCGGCGGCGGCATCAGCTCCGCCGGGATGATGGAGACCGTCACCACCCCGATCCTGGTCGGCATCATCACCGTCCTGACCATCTGCTTCGTGGCCTCGGCCGTGTCCGGCATCGAGCGCGGCATCCAGTTCCTGTCGAACTCCAACATGGTCCTGGCCGTGATCATCGCGCTGATCGTGTTCGTGGCCGGGCCGACCCTGTTCATCCTGGACATCATCCCCAACGCCATCGGCGCCTTCGTGCAGGAGCTGCCGGAGATGGCCTCGCGCACGAACTCCGTCGGCGGCGAGGACATGGCCTCCTGGCTGTCCTCGTGGACGATCTTCTACTGGGCCTGGTGGGTCTCATGGGCCCCCTTCGTGGGCCTGTTCATCGCCCGCATCTCGCGCGGTCGCTCCGTGCGCCAGTTCATCGCCGGCGTGCTCGTCGTCCCCTCGGGCGTCTCGACCATCTGGTTCGCGATCTTCGGCGGCGCGGGCATCGGCCTGCAGCAGCGCGCCGAGTCCGCCGGCGACACCGGCTCCATGCTGGCCCAGCAGACCACGGAGGGCCCGGACATCAACTTCGACGCCATCCTGTTCGACCTGCTCAACGCCCTCCCGCTGAACCCGATCATGACCGGCGTGCTGGTCGTGCTGACCGTCATCCTGATCGGCATCTTCTTCGTGACCGGCGCGGACTCCGCCTCGATCGTCATGGGCGGGCTGTCCGAGAACGGCGCGGAGGAGCCCTCCAAGGGCGGCATCATCTTCTGGGGCGTGGCCACCGGCGCCGTCGCCGCGGTCATGCTGCTGGCAGGCGGCTCGGATCCCTCCGAGGCGCTCAACGGCCTGAAGAACATCACGATCGTCTCGTCGCTGCCCTTCATGATCGTCATGCTGATCCTGTGCCTGGCTCTGTACCGGGACCTGGCCAGCGATCCTCTGGTCCTGCGCACCGAATACGCCCGACAGGTGCTCGTCGACACGGTCGCCCAGGTCCCGCTGGACTCCGACGAGCCGGTGGCCCTGGCCACGACCACGCCCGACACCGGCGAGATCCCGGCCGTGAACGCCGACGGCACGCCGCGCAGCGCTAGCTCCACGGACCCTGAGGACGGCATCGTGATCCGCTCGCAGTCCCTCGGCGTCCCGGGCTCGCGTCCGGGCGGGCCGTGGGACAGCGCCTGGGACAACCCCGACGGCACCCGCTCCGCGGGATCCGAGGGCAGGGACAGCCCGCCGCGGGCCTGAACATCCGCACCACCGGCGGAGGCCGTCGACATCGACCATGTCGACGGCCTCCGCTCGTGCCCTAGGCTCGAGGCGATGCCGTCTTCCGACAAGCGCACCCCCGCCAAGAGCTCACGCCGCTCCGCCTCCGCCGCCCGGCGCAAGCGCCCCGCGCCCCAAGCCGCGCGAAGGCAGCCGGGCTGCGGGCGGATCGGCCCCCGGCCGTTCGAGCGCGAGCCGTTCGGGTGCGGTGCTGCGCGCCTGGCCCGTCTGGGGCGCCCTCGGCCTGCTGATCATCGGCACCGTCGGCACGATCTCGCACAACAGCGACCCCAGCTGCTCGGATCACGGCGGAGCCATCCCCCGCGAGTGGGCCGACGACGTCGCCCATGCCGCCGAGGTCTCGGCCCTGCCGCCCGAGCTCGTGGCCGCGCAGCTGGACGTGGAGAGCCGCTGGGACCCGGAGGCCGAGAGCCCCGTGGGCGCCCAGGGCCTGGCGCAGTTCATGCCCGAGACCTGGGAGCTCTACGGCGAGGGCGAGGCCACGGATCCGGAGGCCTCGATCCGCGCGCAGGGCTACTACCTGCGCGATCTGCGCGAGATGGTCTCCGAGCTCGATCCCGCCGACGAGCAGGAGGAGACCGATCTCGTCCTGGCCGCCTACAACGCCGGGCCCACGGTGGTCCTCGAGGAGGGCGGCATCCCGGAGTACCAGGAGACGCAGAACTACATCGATCAGATCACCGAGCTCTCCGAGACCCGCTACGCCGGGGTCTGCTCCGAGGAGTCCTGAACCACGCCTCCCCAACAGGAACCCCGCGCACGACGACGGCGCCCGCTCCCTCGAGGGGAGCGGGCGCCGTCGCAAGCAGGGGGCGATCCCGGTGATCAGGCGCTGATCAGCGACCGCATGGAGCGCAGGGCCACCGACAGGGCCGCCATGTCCGTGGCGGCATCGCCTCCGGAGCTCGACTCGATCTCCTGGAGGGTGCGTCCCACGCGCTCCAGGGACTGCCGGTTCTCCTCGATCCAGGCCTCGACCTTCTGCTCGGCCGTCTCGCCGTCGGCGCGCAGCGCCATGGCGGTCATGGACGTCAGCGTCGAGTACACGTCCTCGCGCATGGACATGCGCGCCAGGACCTCCCAGCGGGTGGTCTGCGGCAGGCCCGAGATCCGGGTCAGCATCGTCTGGATGCCGAAGCGCTCGTGCAGGGCGAAGTACAGCTGCCCCACGAGCTCGAGGTCCTGATCCTCGCCCTCGGACTCCGCGAGACGCACGATGTCCAGCAGCGAGTAGGAGTCCAGCAGGCGCGACCAGGTCTGCGCGAGCTCCTCCGAGATGCCCTGCTCGAGCGCCAGCTGTTCGCGGCGCTGCGCGGCCTCGGCGTCCTCGGCTCCCAGGAAGGTGAGCCCCTCCCGACGGACCTCGGGGATCTGGGCGAAGGCCTCGACCACCTGCTCGACCGGCTGCTGGGACAGGCCGCGGCTGATGAGCCAGCGCACGGCGCGGTCCAGCAGGCGTCGGACGTCCTGGATCATCTGGATCCACTGCTCGGTCGAGACATCGGCCGGCAGCTCCGCCAGTTGCTGCAGCAGGGGGTCGAGCTCGAAGATCTCGACCGCCGCCAGGAAGGCCGCGGCCAGCTCGCCGGGCTCGCACGAGGTCTGCTCGAGCGCACGGTAGGCGAAGGTGGCCCCGCCCATGTTGATCATCTGGTTGGCCACCAGGGTGCCCACGATCTCGCGGCGCAGCGGGTGCGTCTGCAGATCCTCGCCGAAGCGCTCGCCCATAGCCTCCGGGAAGTAGCGCTGCACGATCCGCGCCGTCCAGGGGTCCTCGGCCAGGTCCGAGCGGATCAGCTCGCCGGAGAGCTGGATCTTGGCGTAGGCCGTGAGCACCGACAGCTCCGGGGCGGTCAGCGGCTCGTCGATCTCGGGGTCCTCGGCACGGGCCTCCAGCTGCTCGTCCGTGGGCAGGTACTCGATCTCGCGGTCCAGGTCCGCGTTCTCCTCGAGCCAGTCCATGAACCGCGCGTAGGTCAGCGCATAGTCATCGGCCTTCCAGCGGTCGACGCTCAGCGTGATGTTCTGCGCCACGTTGGTGCGCAGCACGAGCGAGGCCAGCTCCTCGGTCATGGACTCGATGAACCCGGCGCGCTCGCCCTGGGGGAGCTCCCCCGCCGCGACCATGCGGTCCACGAGGATCTTGATGTTGACCTCGCGGTCGGAGGACTCCACACCGCCGGAGTTGTCGATCGCGTCCGTGTTGATCAGCACGCCGTTCTGAGCGGCCTCGATGCGGCCCAGCTGGGTCGCGCCCAGGTTGCCGCCCTCGCCGATGACCCGCACGCGGACGTCGGCGCCGTTGACTCGGATCGCGTCGTTGGCCTTGTCGCCCACATCGGCATTGGTCTCGGTCGAGGCCTTGAAGTACGTGCCGATGCCGCCGTTGTAGAACAGGTCCACGGGCGCCTTGAGGATCGCGCGCATCAGTTCCGGCGGGGCCATCTCCGTGGTGCCCTCCGGCAGGCCCAGGACCTCGCGGACCCGCTCGGAGACCGGGATCGACTTGGACGACCGCGAGTGGACGCCGCCGCCGTCGGAGATCAGGGAGGCGTCGTAGTCCTTCCACGACGACGGCCCCATCTCGAAGACCCGCTTGCGCTCGGCGAAGGAGGCCGCAGGATCCGGATCCGGGTCCAGGAAGATGTCGCGGTGGTCGAACGCGGCCACGAGCTTGATGTGCTCGGAGAGCAGCATGCCGTTGCCGAAGACGTCGCCGGACATGTCGCCCACGCCCACGACCGTGAAGTCCTGGGTCTGGGTGTCGTGGCCGAGCTCGAAGAAGTGGCGCTTGACCGACTCCCACGCACCGCGGGCGGTGATGCCCATGGCCTTGTGGTCGTAGCCCACCGAGCCGCCGGAGGCGAAGGCGTCGCCGAGCCAGAAGCCGCGCTCCAGGCTGATGGCGTTGGCGGTGTCCGAGAACTTGGCAGTGCCCTTGTCCGCGGCGACCACCAGGTACGAGTCGTCTCCGTCGCGGCGCACCACTGCCTCCGGGACGACCACACGGTCCTCGCCGTCCTCCTGCGGGACCAGGTTGTCGGTCACGTCCAGCAGCGAGCCGATGAACTCCTTGTAGGCGTCCTTGCCGGCCTCGCCCCAGGCCCCGCGATCCTGCGCCGGATCCGGCAGCTGCTTGGGGAAGAAACCGCCCTTGGCGCCGTCGGGGATGATCACGGAGTTCTTGACCATCTGCGCCTTGACCAGGCCCAGGACCTCGGTGCGGAAGTCCTCGCGGCGATCGGACCAGCGCAGCCCGCCGCGCGAGACCGGGCCGAAGCGCAGGTGCGTGCCCTCCACGCGCGGCGACCACACCCAGATCTCGTGGCGCGGACGCGGCAGCGGTGCCGCGGAGATGCGCCGCGGCTCGAGCTTCAGCGCGATCGCGGGCCGGTCCTGCTGGTAGGCGTTCGTGCGCGCGGTGGCGCAGACGACCTCCACGAGGGTGCGCAGGAAGCGGTCGGCATCCAGAGAGGGGACCTCGTCCAGGGCGGCCTCGAGCTTCTCTAGCACCTCGGCGCGGGCGGCTTCGCGGGCTTCGTCGTCCGGCTGCCCGTCCTCGCCGGCGAAGCGCTGCGGGTCGAACGAGGTCTCGAACAGTTCGACGATCCCCCGGGTGACCTGCGGCTGGGCCAGCAGCGTGTCCGACATGAACTCGAAGGAGTGCGGGACGCGCAGCTGCAGCAGGTACTTCACGTAGGCGCGCAGCACGGCGATCGAGCGCCAGTGCATGCGCTCGGCGAGCACGAGCCGGTCCAGGGAGTCCGACTCCGAGCGACCGGAGATCACGGCGCAGAGGATCTCCTCGATGAGGTCCTCGGTGCGAGCGTCGTCGGGGCCCACGGCATCCACGCCGTCAGGCAGCTCGACGCCGAAGTCGTAGAGCTGGAACTCGCGGCCGTCGCCGGTGCGGATCTGGTACGGCTTCTGGTCCAGCACCGTGAGCCCGAGGTTCTGCTCCATGGGCAGCATCTCGGTCAGCGTGAGGCTGCGGGTCAGGTAGACGTTGACGCGCACGGGCTCGCCCTCGGCCGTGGACGGCGCCACGCGCACCTCGGCGGGCAGCGCCTCGTCACGGCCCCACAGCATCTCGCAGCGGCGCAGGTCCTCGATGGCCTCGTCGATCTCGTAGTGGGCTCGGTAGTCCGCGGGGAACGCCTCCGCCCAGCGCTGCACGTATTCCCGGGCGCGCTCGGAGTCGAAGAGCTCCTCGATCTCCATGGACAGCGCCTCGGGCCACGAGCGGGCGGCCTTGCGCACCTTCAGCTGCAGGTCCTCGTGATCCACCGGCGGCGGGGTGTCCTGCGGCAGGCGCAGCCGGAAGAAGAGCCGGGCCAGCGAGGAGGTCGACAGCGAGACGTCGAAGTCGACGTCCACCGCGCCGTAGGCCTCGGTGAGGATCTCCGAGATCCGCGCGCGGACCTCGGTGTTGTAGCGATCGCGCGGCAGGTAGACGACAGCCGAGACGAAGCGCCCGAAGAGGTCCGTGCGGCAGAACAGGCGGGTCACGCGTCGCTCGTCGAGCTCGACGACCCCGCGGGCGGCCCGCACGGCCTCCTCCACGGACATGTGCAGCAGCTCGTCGCGCGGGTACTCCTCGAGCACGGACTGCAGGTCGCGCTCCGAATGGGAGTCGGGGCGGAAGCCGAAGGACTCGGCCACGGCACGGACCTTGTCCCGCACCCACGGGGTGTTGCGGGCCGAAGTCGAGTACGCCTTGCGGGCGAACAGGCCCAGGATCAGGTACTCGCCGTCGACCTGGCCGTCCGCGTCGAAGCGGCGCACGCCGATGTAGTCGAGGTAGTCGTTGCGGTGCAGTCCCGAACGGGTGTTCGCCTTGGTCACGAACATCGCCTGGCGATCGCGCGCGTGCTCGGCGGCCTGGACCGTCAGGCGTCGCGGACGTCCGGACTTCTCCTCCGTCTCTGTGAGGATGCCCAGGCCGCTGCCCTCCACGGAGGACAGGTACAGGCCCTCGTCGTCCTCGCGGAGGTCGTACTCCTTGACGCCCATGAGCACGAAGCGCCCGTCGAGCAGCCAGGTCAGGAACTCCTGGGCCGGCTCGACGTCGTCGAGCTGCGAGCGCATGGGGCTCAGGGAGTCGTTGACGCTGCCGACCCAGCGGACCATGTCGTCGTGATCCGCATCGATCTGCGCGACCGTGCGCAGTGCGGGGCGCAGGCCCTCGATGAGCTCCTGCGCCTGGGACTCGTCCAGGTGCTCGGCCAGCTCGACCTGTATCCAGGACTCCGCCGCGGACGTCTCGCCGAGGGCCCCCACGATCGGGATGGTCTGCGTGTCGCCGCTGGAGATAGCACGGACGTCCTCGAGCTCGTCGACGGAGCGCAGCTCGCCGTCGTCGTCGCGGGTGGCCCGCAGGATGGGGTGCACCACCAGGCGCGCGCCGCCCCAGTCACCGGCGATCCGGGCGTTGAGCGTGGAGACCAGGTAGGGGACGTCGTCGGCGACGATCAGCACGACCGTGCGCGAGCCCTCGTCCAGGGTGGTGATCAGGACCTCGCCGCGCTCGCGGTGCTGGGCGAGCTCGCGGTGGCGCTGGGCACGGGCCGCGAGCACGTCCTCGCCGCGCCTGTCGAGATCCTGTGCCGGAGCGCCGGCGTAGTAGGTCCGCATCCAGGGCTCGGAGCCCGGCCGCGGATGCCGCCGCCCTCCGGAGTCCTGCGCGTCTGCGGTCGAGGGGTCGGGACGGTCCTGGGACTCTGCCACTGGGGAATCACACCTTTGTGAAGTCGTGAGCTGGTCATCCGCTTCTGGCGGCCGATTCGGCCACTGTAGCCGGGGGACAGCAGCCGTGACAGGGACACGACGGCGCTCGAGTCCGCGCGCCCAGACGGCCGCGGCCACCGCGCGCCGCCGACGCCCCCAGCGCGGCCTGCGGCCCACCCCGACGACGGCCCGCCGAGCCCGATCGACGGAGCATCGCCGCTGGTCACGACCCTCTTCATGCATCTGAGGCAGTTCACGCGCAGGTCATCCGACGGACCCCAGCGCCTCGCCCGAGGGTCACCTCAAGCTCAGGGGCGATTCCTAGTCTCGGCAGGGCCTGCCCAGGCGGCATCCAGCCTCTGCTCCTTCGGACCGCCCGCAGGCCCGCACTGCCCCGCATGCATCTCCCACCCTCCGCTGGAAAGGCTGCTCCCATGCCCACGAACCTCACGCTGCGCACCGCCGCGCTCGGCGCCGTCCTGGCCCTGGCCGCTTCATCCGTCCCGGCCGCCGTCGCGGCTCCCGCCACCGCTGCCCCGTCGGACGAGCGGGCCTCGCAGGCGGAGGACTTCGACCTGCAGTCCCACCGCGGCGGGCGCGCCGAGTGGACGGAGTCGTCCCTGACCGCCTTCTCCCGCTCGCTCGAGCTCGGCGTCACGACCCTCGAGCTGGACACGCACCTCACCGAGGACGACGTCGTCATGGTGTGGCACGACGACACCATCCAGCCGGAGAAGTGCCAGGACACCGGCCCGGTCACCCCCGGCGATCCGGACTACCCCTACGTGGGCGATCGCTTCCGCGAGCTGACCTACGCGCAGATCCAGACCCTGGACTGCGGCTACCAGCAGCTGCCCGGCTACCCGGTGCAGGACAACATCGAGGGCAACCGCATCGCGACCCTCGAGGAGGTCTTCGCCGTGGCCGTCCAGCACGGGGCTCAGGACGAGATCCGCTGGAACATCGAGACCAAGGTCGAGGACCCCGCGAACACCCCCGAGCGCGAGGCGCTGGTCGGCGGCGTCATGGCCACGATCCAGGAGCACGGCTGGCCCGAGCGCACCACGCTGCAGTCCTTCGACTGGGCGGCCCTGGACCAGGTCCGCGAGATCGATCCGGACATGACCCTGGTGGCCCTGGCGGAGTCGGAGAACCCGGTCGGCGCCGGCATCGACCCGCAGGATGCCGCTGATCGCGGCTACGACGTCTGGTCGCCGGCCCACTCGCTGCTCACGGAGGAGAACATCGCCGAGGCCCACGAGCTCGGCCTCGTCGTGACCCCGTGGACGGTGAACAACCGGGCCGACATGGAGCGGCTGATCGACTGGGGCGTGGACGGCATCATCACGGACTACCCCTCCACGCTGCGCGACGTCATGGCCGATAGCGGCTGGGCCCTGCCGAAGGCCTACCCGCTGGTCGAGCAGCCGCAGTTCGGCCGCGGCGCTGAGACCCGCGCCGAGCGCGAGCACACCGGCGCGGCGCGCTCGGTCGAGGATGTGCGCGAGCGCTCCGAGACCGCCCGCGAGCGCTACACCCGCTGAGCGGATCGGCTGCGGCGACGCCCGCGGTCCGGCGACGACGACGGCCGGCTCCCCCGCGCGGGGAGCCGGCCGTCGTCGTCGCGCGCGAGGACCGGGCGGATCAGCCGATCCACTCCTCCTGCAGCTGCAGGACCTGCGTGTTGATGATCCGGGGGTGGGTGTCACCGCTCCAGTGGTTCAGGGCGATGCGGATCAGGGACCCGTGGGTGACCATGAGGACGTCGCGCCCGGGATGATCGGCGGCGACCTGCTGCACGGCCTGCAGGGCCCGGGCCACGAGCTCGTCCTCCGGCTCGGCCGGGCCCATGAGCTCGGCGTACTCCTCCGGGGTGAGGTTCTCGTTGTGCTTGCCCTCGGTGGAGCCGAACGACCGTTCGATGAGGCCGTCGTAGGTCCCGCCGAACTCCGCGCCCAGCGTCTCGGCCACGATCTGCCCCGTCTCGCGCGCACGGGACAGGGGCGAGGTGACCACCGCATCCCAGCTCTCGCCCTCGTCGAGCATGCGCTGGGCGGCGTCGCGGGCCTGCTGGCGGCCCGTCTCGTTGAGCGGGACGTCCGTGCGGCCCTGGAAGCGCATGGCGCGGTTCCAGTCGGTCTCGCCGTGGCGCATGAACGCGAGCATCTGCTCTCCTGCCCGACCCCGTGCGGGGCCACGATGTCTGCTGGGGCGAGCCGGGCTCGCCTGCTCGGGCCGGTCCGGACAGACTGGGGCCATGAGCGATTCCAGCACCAGTGTCCCCCAGCCCTCGGACTCCCGCGATGACCCGGGCCTCACCCGGCTGATCTACGGCGCCATGCCCCTGGGCGGCTCGTGGAGCGCCGATGATCCGCTGACGGAGGAGCAGGAGGAGGTCGGCTTCGCGGCCCTCGATGCCGCCGAGGAGGCGGGGTACCGCGACCTGGATCTGGCCGACATCTACGCGGCGGGCAAGTCGGAGACCGTCGTCGGCCGCTGGCTGGCCCAGGACCCGCAGCGACGGCAGCGGATGCAGGTGCAGACCAAGGCGGGGATCCGGATCCCGGGCGGCACAGCCGCCGGCGATGCGCCCATGCACTACCGGCTCGACGCCGCCACGGTGCGAGGGTCGCTCGAGAAGTCGCTGACCCGGCTCGGGCTGGAGTCCGTGGAGCGGTTCTTCATCCACCGCTGGGACCCGCTGGCCGATCTCGACGAGCTCGGGGCCGCACTGGATGCGATCGTCGACGAGGGACTGGCCCGCCGCGTGGCGGTGTCGAACATGCCGTGGGATCGCCTGCAGCTGCTCCAGCAGGCCATGAACAGCCCCCTCGGTGCGGCCCAGGTCCAGCTCAGCCTGGATCACCGCGATCTGATCGAGGCCCAGATCCTGTGGAACCATGCCGAAGGCCGCACGACGGTGCAGGACGGGACGTTCCTGGAGCGCTGCGCCCGCGCCGGCATCGAGGTCCAGGCCTGGGGATCGATGGCGCGGGGGATCTTCACCGGAGCACCCTCCCCTTCTTCGACCGACGAGGTCCGCAATCTGCAGCCCACGATCGAGCTCGTGCGGCAGCTGGCCCAGGAGCTGGACTGCTCGCGCGAGGCGGTGGTGCTGGCCTGGCTGATGCGCCTGCCCCAGCGGATCCGCCCGGTGATCGGCACCACCAGCTCCGATCGCATACGCGCCTGCGTCCAGGCGGATGCTGTCGCCTCGAATATGACGCACGAGCAGTGGTACCGGCTCTGGAACGTCGCACGCGGCCACGACGTGCCATAGCCGCAGGTCACGGGCAGCTCGGCAGCTCGCTGTGGACCGACCAGGGGACAGCCGCCCCCCGAGCTGAGGTTGAATCTGCATACTGGCTTGCCAGAGCGTCCGTGGTGCCGGTAATTTGCGATCGAAATACCGACGGACGACGTCGCCAGGCCCCCACCTGGGCATCGTCCGGCGCGGGGAGGAGCACCACCATGAGCACCACTTCCGACGAGTCCGCCCATCGGACCGCCATGCCCTTCCTCGGGGTCGACCCCGAGTCGCTGAGCCTGAGGCACCGCATCCCCCGGCTCCCGGCGCTGGCCGTGCGCACGCAGGAGCTGCCACAGCTGGACGATGCCTCCGTCGAGCTGCGACTGCTCGGCACCGGACACCAGCTCGTGCTGCGCCTGGGCGATTCGGAGTGGATCGAGACCCTGGCGCAGATGCCCGGGCTCATCCCCCACCTGCCCACCGAGGCACATCTGGACGCACCCCTGCCCGGCCTCGGCGCGTACGAGATCCGCTGCACGCTCACGGAGCACTCCGAGCGCGGCCTGGCCAAGCAGCGCGAGCGCTTCCACCTCCAGAGCGAGACCGCCCAGGCCTCGCTGCTGCTGCGCGGGGCCGACGGCGCCGCCGCTGCGGCGTGCCTCTACCTGCCCGAGGGCCACGACGAGCTGCGGTGGCGCACCTGGCGCACCCAGCCCGAGACCGGACGTCTGGTGCAGACGGTCAGCACCCTGCAGCTGCCGGCTGTGGTCGGGCATCAGCTGCGCGCCAGCTGAGACGGCGTCCCGCCGCCAGGGACTGCCGCGCCGCCGTCGGACCCGTACCGGTTCTCAGCTGAACAGCGGGTCGCCCGTATACGGAGCCAGCAGCTCGCGCTGGGCCGGCTGCAGGCGCAGCACGGTCTGGGACTGCGGGTCGAAGAACGCGAGCTGCGTGTGCGCGCGGATGCACCATTCGCCCGTGCGCGGGTCGGCGATCTCGATGCCGAGGATCAGCGCTGCGCCGGCCGCCTTGACGATGCGCACGCGCGTGGGCGCGGGGATGTTGCTGTACTCGAGCGGACGCACGTAGCGCACGCGATGCTCCACCACGAGGGCCTGGGTGCCCTCCGGGAGGGCGTCGAAGAGCTGGACCCGCGCCGGCCGCGCCTGGTTCCCGGTGCCCACGGGCACGCCGAAGGCCTCGATGCGCGCCTCTTCGAGCATGCGCACGACCTCCACGTTGTTGATGTGGCCGTAGGCATCCATGTCGCCCCAGCGCATGGGGATCTGAACGACGACGCCCGGGCCGTCCTGGGCGATCTCGGGCGCAGCAGATGTGTGTTCGGACATGTTGCGGGATCCTTCCGGGTGGGGGCCCCAGAATAGAGGCTGCGGCACGACGACCCGCATCGGACCAGAGAAGATGAGCATCACCATGAGCACGACCACTCGCACCGGCACGCGGAGCACTCGCCGCCGTCGGCGCCTGAGGGCCCTCGGGCTCGGCGCCGGCGTCCTGGTGCTCGTCTGGCTGGTGGTGTGCACCGTCGTGGTGCTGCACCCGGACGTCACCGAGGACCCCCAGCCCGCCGACGCGGTCTTCGTGCTCGGGCCCGCCGACGAGGCCCGCGTGGCCCACGCCCGTGACCTGATGGACCAGGGGCTCGCCCCCACCGTCGTGTACGCGACCCCGCAGGGGGACTTCGGCGGCGGCGGCGAGGCGGCGACCGACGAGATCGGCAAGCCGCACTGCGATCAGGGCAAGGACTACGAGGTCATCTGCTTCGAGCCGGACCCCTCCACCACGCAGGGCGAGGCCATGAAGATGCGCGAGCTGGTGGCCGAGCGGGGCTGGGACAACATCATCGTGATCACCATGCGCCCCCACGTCTCCCGCGCCCAGCTGATCGTGGACCGGTGCTACAGCGGTGAGACCCAGTGGTCCCCGATCGACTACGTCGACGACTACTGGCGCTACCCCTGGATGACGTTCAAGGCCTACGTCTACCAGTCCGCCGGCTTCCTCAAGGCCTGGGCCACCCCGGGCTGCGACACCCAGCTGCCCGGCAATCCCAAGTCGATCTGAGGCCCTTCAGACGCTGATCCGAGGCCACCGCCGACGTCGACCTGGGGCCCCGACGACCCGAATTGGCGCGCGAGCGCGGACTCGGGTACGCTATCCGTCGTTGCCCGCAGGGATGAGAGTCGCTGCGAACCACGAGCGCGAGTGGCGGAATTGGCAGACGCGCACGGTTCAGGTCCGTGTGCCCGAGAGGGCGTGGGGGTTCAAGTCCCCCCTCGCGCACGACTGTGATGTCTCAGTACATCGGAAACACCCCGAACCCCCGGTTCGGGGTGTTTTTCGTTGTGGCTGGTACT
This sequence comes from Kocuria sp. SL71, assembly GCF_026672465.1. NCBI lineage: Bacteria > Bacillati > Actinomycetota > Actinomycetes > Micrococcales > Micrococcaceae > Kocuria > Kocuria sp. SL71. Next base: position 2,597,426 of record NZ_JAPPRE010000001.1, on the reverse strand, counting down.
TCCGCGTGGGGTCCAGGGTGAGCTCGCGGAGGATCTCTCCGGTGGCCTTGGCCACGATGGCGATCTCGCGGTCCTCAACGATCAGAACGACGTGGGTTCGGGCGTGGGCTCGGTGATCCGGACGGGAAACGTGCCGATGACCTGCTGAACCGTGACTTCACCGCGGCGGCTCCGAACCTGGTCTGGGTCACGGACTTCACCTACGTCCGCACCTGGGCGGGATTCGTCTATGTCGCGTTCGTCCTGGACGTGTTCGCCCAGCGGATCGTGGGCTGGCACGCGTCCTCGAGCAAGAAGGTCGACTTGGTCATGACGCCGCTGCGGATCGCGCTATGGCAGCGAGAACGGGAAGGAAACCCCATCTCACCAGGAGATCTGATCCACCACAGCGACGCCGGATCTCAGTACACAGCGATTCGGTTGACCGAGCATCTCGCGCTCAAGGGCATCGCCCCGTCGATCGGGACCGTCGGCGACGCCTACGATAACGCCCTGATGGAGACGGTGAACGGGCTCTACAAGGCCGAGTGCATCCGCACCACCGCCTTCCACACCGGCCCGTTCCGGATGCTCTCAGACGTCGAGTTCGCGACCGCCGGCTGGGTCGACTGGTACAACAACCGGCGACTGGTCGGCACCCTCGGGATGCTCACCCCGATAGAGTTCGAGAAGCTCCACTACGAGGCCCTCACCCGAGAGTCCGAACCCGCAAAGTAGCGGCATCAAACCTGGGCCGGTTCACTCCAGCTACCACGACCTCTGGCACGTCGAGCAGTCGTTCCGGATGAGCAAGACAGACCTCCAGGCCAGACCCATGTTCCACCGGCAACGCGACGCCATCGAAGCTCACCTGACGGTCGTGTTCACCGCTCTCGCGGTCGCGCGATCCATGCAGAACACGACCGGGCTGAGCCTGAAGAAGATCATCACGACCCTGCGTCCGATCCAATCCGCGCTGCTCCGCGCCGGCTCACACACCCAGCTGATCCCTCCGCACATCCCTGAGAACGCCGCCCTGATCATCAATCAGATCACCGGAAAACCGGGACACTAAGCCAATGCATCAAGTCAGGACAGGGATTCCCGCTGGCCCCGGCAGTAACACCTACGTACGCGCCAGCGAGTACGTAGGAAACGCCCGGCGCACAATCGGCCGTCGCGGATACGTCGACGAGTCCAGTCTCGATCTATGAGCAGGGCAGCCCCGCGGCCGTTCCGTAAACGAACATTTCCGGTATCGGGAAGCGCAACACCTGCCAGCCGGTGTCGGAAATGGCGTTTCCCCCGGAACGGGGTTATGACTCGGTGACCGTTTCTGAGACCGGTGTGCGCGTGGGGTTATTGGCGGGTCCGCAACCTCCGCACGAGCGTCTCAGGTGCTGCGTGAACCCTGCATCCTCAAGGATCGCGCACCGGGTGCGACAGCGAGTTCGCCGTCGTCGAGCGCGATGGGTGGGGTTCCTGCGACGACCACGTCGGCTCGTTCCCACGGTCGCTGTCGCCGCAGGAACTGCAACTCCTCCGCCATCCACTCGTGCCAGAAAGCGATGGTTTGCTCGGTGTCCCCGTTGACCCCCTCCGCGATGTCGCGAGCGATGCCGCGTTCCTCGGCTGCGGCGAAGTCGGACTGCACCCACACCGTGACATCAATGAGGTCTTCCAGCTCTCGTTGGCTGGCTCCTACACCTTCGACGACAACTAAATCCAGGTCGGAGGAGATATCGATCGTCCCGTCCCGTCCGTGGAGTGCCCAGGCAGGCGGGCGGAAGGAGACGTCTTCCCGGCGGTGCAAGGGTTGTAAGAGGTGGTCAGCCAGAAGATGGCCCCACGCGAAGTAGGGCTCGTACCAGGCGACGTCATCTGTGTGGATGATCGCTGAACGGGGCACCTGCTGGCAGAGCCGCTTAGCTAACGTTGACTTGCCGGACGCGCCGCGGCCGTCTACAGCCACGATTCGCGGCCGCTCAGCCGGCGTTCCCGCTGCCCGGAACAACAGGTGAACGAGGTCGGCCTGAGTCATGGCGCTCCAAGGGCCAGCAGCAGGCTCCTCAGGGGGCAACTTCATAGACATGGACTCAGCATGCACTATCACGCATCGAGTTGCCGCTACAACGCTTCCGATTCTGCCGCCAGGCGTCGGGCTACCCACGGCGGCCAAAGGATCGATTGCACTCGGCTGAACTGTGATCGTTCTGGAACCCCTGGTCCGGGGTTGCTCGTGCGAAAACGAAGGTTTCTGGGATGCTCGTCAGGCCCGAAGCTCCTGCAGGTCGTGGCGTCCTGAAAAGTGGTCCCATTACCTGTGCGGTCCAGAGTGCCCCGGCGCCGCCCGCCCCCAAGGCTCCCATGGCACCCCGACCGCGCCCACCGAGCGCGGACGTGAACGCGTGGATCGACGGCTTCTACCACCACTACGACCGCATCCCACCGCGCGACGAGATACGGCACGCCTTCCACGAGCTGACCCAGTCCGATGCAGAGCAGTACCTACGCGACGCCCAGAGCCGGCTGTGGAATCGCGAGTCGTGAAGACGCGCGACCGAGCGATCGTGACCGGGCCAGCGTTGCGTGCCGGCGGGTGAGCTCAGCCCACGTCTAGGTGTAGGAGGGCATGACGTTGTTGACACGAGCCGGCGTGCGTGAGGCCGGGGGCTGATCACCACAGGACGTATGCGGGCGATGGTAGTTGTAGTGATTCACCCACACCTTCACGGCCTGCCGACGGGCCTGCTCAGAGTCATAGGCCCTCGCGTAGAGGACCTCATCGACCATCAGCCGGTTATAGCGCTCGATCTTGCCGTTATGCCGAGGCGTGTACGGGCGGATCCGCTGATGCCGGCCCGCCAGCGACTGCACCGTACGGATGAAGTCGGCGGCGCGATAGTTGTTCCCGTTGTCCGTGACCACCCGCTCCAGGTCGGTGATCCCGTGAGCGGCGAAGAACACCCGCGCCCGGGAGAAGAACCCGATTGTGGTCGCAGCACGCTCGTCAGCTAGGGCCTCGGTGTAGGCCAGGCGCGTGTGCCCATCGATGGCCGAGTGCAGGTACGTGTAGCCGACTCGCCCCTGGCGCTTGGAGGCCAGAGCCGCTTGGCTGCCACGGCCATGGGCCCACCAGCCGCCGCCATCGGGGATGCGCCCGAGCTTCTTCACATCCAGGTGCACCATCTGCCCCGGCCGCCTCGTGCGAATGCGCTGTGGCGCCCGGCGCAGCTGTTCCCCGGCCGGGGTGAGATCCCGCAGTCGGGAGATCCCGAGTCGGTGCAGCCACCGGCCCACGGTGCGCAGATGCAGGTCATGGCCTTCGGCGCGCAGGTGGTGATGGATCCGTCGGGCTGACCACTTCCGTTCCCTGCGCAGGTCCTCGATCAGCCCGATGAGCAGCGGATCGAGCTGACCGGTGGTCGTGTGCGGTCGGCTGGTGCGGTCCTTCAGCCCCGGGGCGCCCTCAGCGCGGTAACGGGCCACCCAGGTCGTCACAGTCGGGCGGGAGACGCGGAACTCCGCGGCCACGTGGGCGATGGGGATGCCGCCATGGAGGTGGCGTTCGATCATGCGCAGGCGGCCGGTCGGGGTCAGTGGTGCATTAGCGTGGGGCATGAGCGGGCTCTGTCTTCCGTGGATGGGTTGTGTAGGAACTTCCATCCTGTGGCTAAGGGGCCCGCTCGCCTCATCTGAGCACGCCGCTGGTGACAAGAACCTCATGCCCCACAACATCTAGGGGCAGACGATGAAGGTGTGGGTTGTGTACTCGGTTTCCACAGCCAGGCCATCACGGACGATCAACGGGGGCCCACCCCCTCTCCGTGGTATTGGCCGGCGCATGAGCACTCGCAGTCCCAGCGTGTCTCAGGCGAGGCGTTCCAGCATGCCTCCACGCACGTCGTCTGGGTTGCCCCGTGGAGGGTGACTTCCACCCGGGTCCCGAGCTCGCCCGGTAGCTGCTCGATCAGGGCTCGGAAGTGTTCGCGTGCGACCTCGAAGCACTTCTCGTCCCTGTTGTACCTGGGGCGAGTCTGCTCTCCGCAGATCCGCTTGAGGAGGTCACGGTTCCCCGACCCTGGCTGGTAAGGAATCTTGACCTTCGTGCGCCCTCTGAGGGGTCGAACGATGCTCGCCATGCCCACAACGTAGCGCTTTCCTAGGAAGCCCACGGCATGATGGGCCGATGACATCAGCGCCGGCCCTTGTGATCCTCCGTGGAAACTCGGCGTCGGGGAAGTCCACCATCGCCCGGAAGGTTCAACACGACCTTCCCCGAGGGCGTATCGCAGTGATCGGCCAAGACCCCGTACGTCGAGAAGTCCTCTGGGAAGAAAACGACAACCCCGTGTCGACTATCGCGCTGACCGAGGTCATGGTGCTTCACTGCCTCTCGCGGGGGCGCACAGTGATCCTCGAAGGCATCTTCAAAGTGGCGCGCTACGGCCAGATGTTCCAGCGACTGCTCACCGGCCACGACGGGCCGGCTCTCGTGTACTACCTGGATGTGAGCCTCGCTGAGACGCTGCGCCGCCATGCACTCAAGCCCATCGCCGGGATCGTGAGTGACGACGAGGTCGCGTCCTGGTACGTCGAACGCGACACCCTCGGAGTCCCGGGTGAAGTGCTCCTCCCGGAACGCATGAGCGAGGATGCGCTCGTGACGAGGATTCTGAGTGACCTTGCGGCGCTCGGCGTCAGCGGAGGGGCTATGTCCCCTCCGGATCACGCGGCCAGCCACCTGTCGCCCTGAGCCACAGGGTCCTTATTGGGTATACCCCACGGCGCAGATGTGTCACGAAACTGCCGATTCGGACCCTGTGGCACAGGGACGCCTACGGCGCCGTAACTGTCACGCAGGGTGGTGCTCAATGCAGCAGAAGTGTCAGGTTGAGGTGTGCCAACTCGCGCAGCAGTCTCCATAGGCCCGGCCTGGCGCCGGCTCGCTCGTCTCGCAGCCCGCCCAGCGGGATTCACCCGCCCGCCGTCGAGAGGACGCAGCCGACGCCTTCCCGGTCCTGAATCGCCGCCCATGCGTCCCCTCGGCGGCGCTGATCTGCAGGAGCCTGGAGAATCGCGAGAGCTGTCGGGTGTCCGGCTTCGAGCACCGGTCCCGGACATCCGACAGCTCTCATCGGCGCCGGAGGTGCGGCGGTCTCTTACAGCCCGCCGTGCACGAACCGCCCTCCCACGACGGTGGCCACGACCTCGATCTCGGCGATCACATCAGTCGGCACCGCGCGGGGGTCGTCGCTGAGGACCACGAAATCCGCGAACTGACCCGAGACCAGCTGCCCCTTGTACCCGTCCCAGCCCGTGGCCTCGGCCGAGCCCACCGTGTAGGCGTGCAGCGCCTCCTCGACCGTGAGCCGCTCGGACTCGGGCCCGTAATCCTTTCCCGCCTCGGTGCGGCGCAGCACGAAGTCTTGGATCACATCAAGCGGCCGGCCGCCGGCCACCGGGAGGTCCGAGCTGCCGGGCAGCACGAGCCCCGCCCGTAGCAGGCGCCCGGCCGGATACGACAGCTGCACGCGACCGTCACCGATCCGCTCTCGAACTGATTCGCCGAACGCGCTGATGTAGTTGGGCTGGGTGGCCATCACGACCTCGAGCTCGGTCATCCGGACCACCTGCTCATCGCGCACCACGCCGCCGTGCTCCACGCGATGCGGCATCACGGGTGCCCCGAACTGCTCGCGGGCCTCGGCGATCACGTCGAGGGCGAAGTCCAGGGCGGCATCGCCGATCGCGTGCATGGCCAGCGCCCAGCCGCCGGCCGCTGCGGAGAGGGCGGCGCGGCGCATCTCGCCGGGGTCCTGCTGAAGGTAGCCGCGCCCGTGCCCGGCGAAGCAGTAATCCTCCGACATGGCCGCGGTCATCCCCAGCATGGCCCCGTCGGTGAAGACCTTCGCCGGGCCGATCTGCAGCCACTCGTCACCGGCTCCCGTGCGGATGCCCGCACCGAGAGTGGTGTGGGTGCCGTCGTCGGGGTGGCCGTCGATCGCCTTCAGCCCGTCCAGGGTGACCATGGTCTGGAACCGGGTGCGCAGCAGGCCGGCCTCCCGTGCCCGCTGATACGCGGCGAACTCGAGCGGGCTGTGCCCGATCCAGCCGCCGGCGATCCCGGCATCCGTCACCGACGTGATGCCCTCGGCGGCGTACTCCTGCGAGGCCCGCTCCAGGCAACGTCCGATGTGCTCGTGGGACTCCGGCTGCAGCAGCCCCGTGACCAGGGGCATGGCGGTCTCCTCGAGCAGGCCTGTGGGCCGCCCGGTCTCGTCCGTGACGATCCGCCCGCCCTCGGGCTGCCGACGCACGGTCGCGCCGATGCCCGCCATGGCCAGCGCCGCTCCGGAGACCGTGAGCGAATGGCCCGTGTTGTGCCGGATCAGCACAGGACGCCCGGCGGCGGCCGCATCCAGGCCATCGCGGTCGGGCTGGGGGCCGTCGAGGTGGCCGGGGTCGAAGCCCGCACAGGTGACCCACGCCCCGGGAGCCAGCTGCTCAGCGCGGTCGCGGATCAGCCCGTAGACCTGTTCGGCGGTCCGCGCGTGTTCCAGGTCGACGTCCAGGCGGGACTGCCCGAACCACACGCTGTGGGTGTGGACGTCGTTGAACCCGGCGACGATCGTGCGCCCGCCGGCATCCAGGCGCTCCCGGGCGGCGAGTCCGTCCAGCTGCCCGTCGACCCCCACGACGAGCCCCTGCCACACGCCCAGCCGACGGGCCGACGGACGGGCGGGGTCGCCGGTGACGACGGACGCGTTGTCGATCAGGAGGTCGAGCTGCATGTAGTGGGGCTCCTGGAGCGGTCGATGGCAGGGGCAGATCCCTGCGCCGAACGGGACGGGCAGGCCGGCCGGGGCTCAGTTGCGCGGACGCACCACCGCGACGGCGCGGGTGTCCGGGGCGGTGTCTGCGACATGATCCATGGCGGCACCGACATCGCCGGTGCGCTCGTAGGCGGCGTGGATCTGCTCCCAGATCGGGGCGTTGTCCACCCCGATCGCCCTGGGGTCCAGCACGATCTCTCCGCCGGCTCGGCGCTGCCGGTCGTAGTCCTTCATCAGGCGGATGGCCGTGGGGCTGAGCAGGACCAGCGCCAGGAGGTTCACCCACGTGTACAGGCCCAGGCCGAAGTCCGCCATGGACCACACGAACGACGAGGTCTGCACCGAGCCGAAGACCATGGACGCGGCGAGCAGCGCGCGCGCGATCCCGATGCAGATCCCCTGCGCCTTCGTGTTCGGGATGAGGTAGGCCAAGTTCGTCTCCGCGTAGAAGGAGAAGGACAGCAGCGTGGTGAAGGAGAACAGGAACACGGCGATCGCCACGAACGACGGCCCGAAAGCAGGCAGTCCGGAGTCGATCGCGAGCTGCACCCAGGCGGGGCCCTCCTCCACGCCCGGCACGTTCTCGGTGAGCAGCGACTCCTCGTCCGGGCCCAGCACGTTGAAGCTGTTGGTGGCCAGGATCATCAGACCCGTCATGGTGCACACGAACAGCGTGTCCACATAGGCGGAGAAGGCCTGGGCGAGCCCCTGCTTGGCGGGGTGGGAGACGTGGGCGGCGGCCGAGGCCTGGGCGCCGGAACCGGTGCCGATCTCAGTGGAGTACACCGCCCGACGCACGCCCCAGGCCACGGCCGCGCCGAGCAGGCCCCCGTAGACGGCGTCGGCGCCGAAGGCGCTGGAGAAGATCAGCCCGAACATGGTCGGCAGCTGAGTCCACATCATGACCATGATGATCAGCCCGACGACGATGTACGCCCCGGCCATGAACGGCACCACGAGCCCCACGGTGCGCGCCAGACGGTGCATGCCGCCGAACACGATGAGGCAGAACAGGGCGGCCATCCCCAGGCCGACCAGCAGCGGGCTCCAGCCCCAGGCCTCCGTGGTGGCCGCGGTGACGGCGTTGGCCTGGATCTGCGGACCGGTGATCACCGTGGCGAACACGGTGGCCGCGGCGTAGGCCACCGCCAGCCAGCGCCAGTTCCGGCCCAGGCCCTCCAGGATGTAGAAGGCCGGCCCGCCGCGGAACTCCCCGCGCACCTTGTGCTTGTAGAGCTGGGCCAGCGAGCTCTCCGCGACCGCCACCGGGGCTCCGAGGATGGCGGTGACCCACATCCAGAACATGGCGCCGGGCCCGCCCAGGAACAGGGCCGTCGCGACGCCGGCGATGTTGCCGACGCCCACACGGCCACCGAGCGCCATGGCGAAGGCTTGGAACGAGCTGATCCCCGCCGACGACGACCCGCCGTGGATGAGCTGGCCGACCATGTCCCGAAGCAGGCGCACCTGCGGGAAGAGCATGCGGATCGTGAAGTACAGACCGAGGGCGAGGATGCCGAAGGAGACCGGAAGGCTCCACAGGATCCCGTTCGCGGCGGTGATGAACTGTTCCATGGGAGCCCCCCCTGGGTCGTGATCAGGTCATGTGACTATAGGCACATGAGGGCTCGGCTCTGACCTCCCGCGCACCGTGGCCCCTCTGCACGGCCTCCAGAACCCGCCTCGGCCGAGGAGCCCCATGACCGCCCGCGTCCCCGTGATCGCCCTGACCGGCCACCTGGGCGCCGGGAAGACGAGCCTGCTCAACCACCTGCTGCGCGCGCCCGGCGCGCGGCTGGGTGTGATAGTCAACGACTTCGGTGAGCTCAACGTGGATGCCGCCCTGGTCTCCGGGCAGGTGATCGACGCCGTGGCCCACTTCCAGACCGTGAACACCCGCGAGACCCCACCGAACCGCTTTGCGGCGGCCACGCTGGTGGTGATCGGCAAGGCGGATCTGTTCGACGAGCAGCAGCTCGAGGCTGTCGTCGCCCGCATCTGCGAGCGCGTCCGCGCGCGCAATCCCGACGTGCCGATCGTGCGGGCCGTTCGCGGCGGCATCGACCCGGCCCTGGTCTTCGACACCGCAGCCGACGACGACCCCGTCGATCCGCTGCCCCTGGCTCGGCTGCTGCGGGAGCAGTCCGCCGCGCACCACGACCACGAGCACGCTCGGGCGGTATCGGTGCCGCTCGAGGGCCCGGTGCCCCCCCCCCGGCGCGCTGGCCGATCTGCTCGAGGAGCCGCCGCAGGGCGCCCACCGGCTCTAGGGTCGCGTGCGCGTCCATGGATCGCGCGGGCGCGGCGGGTTCCGGGTCGACGTGGTGGGGCCGATGATCCGCGTGGCGCGCCTTCCCCATCCGCCGCAGCTCGGGGAGCTCGTGGTCGTGGGGCTGGAGCTGGACGCCGCCGACCCCCACGCTCGCGGGAGGCGCCGCCTTCTCCTACCTGTCGGTGGTGAGCATGCTGCTGGGCTTCTTCGCCTGGTACCGCGGACTGGGCATCGGCCCCATGGCGCAGGTCAGCCAGGTCCAGCTCGCCCAGCCGATCCTGTCCCTGATCTGGGCGGCGCTGCTGCTGGGCGAGCAGCTCACCTGGCTGACCCTGCTGGGGGCGGCTGCCGTGATCGCCTGCGCCCTGTCGGCGGTGCGCGTGCGGTCGAAGGGCTGAGCGCACCGCAGCGAGTGCGCGGAACCGAGCGCGCAGCACCGCCATGGCGCAGGATGGGGCCCAGACCCTGACCACGACACCTCAGGAGGCCCCCGTGTCCCAGCCCCGCATCCACATGCTGCCCGTCGACGATGACGGCTTCCGACAGGCCATCGTCGACGGCGGAGGCCGCCTCGTGCAGGACCCGGCGGAGGCGGAGGCCGTCGTCGTCCCGTACGGGGCCGATCCGCAGGACCTGGTGGCCGCCGTCGAGCACGAGGGGATCCGGTGGGTCCAGCTGCCCTCGGCGGGCATCGAGGCCTTCGCGGAATCCATGCGCCGTCGCCCGGACATCGCCTGGACCTCAGCCAAGGGCGCCTACGCGAATCCTGTCGGCGAGCACGCGCTGGCACTGACCCTGGCCCTGCTGCGCGAGCTGCCGCGCAGGGTCGTGGCACGCAGCTGGGCCCCGCGCTCGGGGCGGTCGCTGCACGGCATGCGAGCCGTCGTGGTGGGCGCAGGCGGGATCGGGCGGCGGATCATGAACCTGCTGCACGTGTTCGACGTCGAGGTCACCGCCGTGCGCCGCCGACCCGAGGCCGTCGCGGAGGCCGATCGCACCGTGGGAGTGCACGACCTGCCGGAGATTCTCCCGTTCCAGGACGTCGTGATCGTGGCCACCGCCCTGACCGGGGACACGCACCATCTGATCGGGCGGGCCGAGCTGGAGTCCATGCGCACCGATGCGATCCTGGTGAACATCGCCCGCGGCGGCCTGATCGACACCGAGGCCCTGGTCGCTGCCCTGGAGCGCGAGCAGATCGCCGGGGCCGCGCTCGATGTCACCGACCCCGAGCCGCTGCCCGATGGCCATCCCCTCTGGGAGCAGCAGCGGTGCCTGATCACCCCGCACACCGCGGACACCATGGAGATGATCCGCCCGCTGATCTTCGCTCGCATCGAGCGCAACCTGCGGGCCTTCGCCGCCGACGACGAGCTCGAGGGCGTGGTCGATCCGCAGGCCGGCTACTGAGTGCGCCAGCTGTGCGCCCCGCATCAGCGAGGTCGTGCGGGGCGCACGATGCAGGCCCAAGCGTGGACATCGCTCCACACCGGCCACGGATGCATCCGACTTCACTTCATGCGATTTCGCACAGGCCCCCGACCTGCGATGTCGCGCAGGAGGCCCGCCGTGGCACCCTCAGCCACCGCCGTATAGCCCCCCACCACGACGGAATGCGTCCCCCGATCTGGGGACATCCCTCGATCAGCGGTCCACGTCCGACTCCGCCATGATGGAAGTCCACTGCCGGAAACGCCCTGTGACATGGCGCTTCGGGGCCTACCCGCCTCCGCGGCGCCCGCAGGGCCCTTCCTCGGCAGCGGGCTCGAGGCGGTTGCCCGCCGCCCTCGAGTCCGCGCAACATCCCGTCGTCGACTCCCCCATCGATCACGGACTCTCCCGCCACGTCGTCCCGCTCCCCCGAAGCTGGACGGCCTGATCACCAGGACCTGCCCATGTCCCGCACCGACGCCCATGACCTCAGAGCCCGCTCCCGGGCCTACGACTGCGTGACCGTCGAGTACCAGACCGTGCGCCGCGAGCCGCGCGCGGTCTTCGACGACCTGACCCGTACCAGCTTCGAGGCCTGCGCCGCCCTGGCTGACGCGGTCTTCGACGAATGCACCGAGCACGCCTCCCCAGCGGAGGCCGCCCGCGGAGGCCGTCTCCTGGCGCAGGAGGACTCGCACGTGCGCTGCGTCCTGGAGCCGGAGGGCCCCGGCAGATATCTGCTCGGCTTCGAGGTGCCGTGCGGCCCGGGGCCCGGGCAGGGCCTGAGCCGTCTCCTGCACGCCCTCGGGCTCAAGGGCGCCGCGGCTCGGACCGATCCGGCGCTGCAGGGCCGCCTGCTGTCCACGACCCACCTGATCGAGGACCTGGTGCTGGGGGTGGACACGATCTGCTCGACCGCCCCCGGGCGGCTCACCGTCGGCATCGCCGGAAGCGAGCAGGACGCCTCGATCGAGTTCATCGACGGCGTGCGGATCCTGCGGCGCATCCACCCGCGCACATGGCGGCTGCTGCACCGCGACGACGTCCAGGACCTGTTGCGGCGGATCCTGGCCCCGTTCCAGGACCCGGAGCTGTACACCCTGAACATCCGCTCGCAGCCGCCGTACGGCAGCCTGGGCCGCAACTGGACCGTCACCTCGAACGAGCAGCTGCGCCGCTTCGCCGGCGGAGGCCGTCTGGACCTGCCGGCGCTGGGGACCCCTCAGGACCTGCTGGCCTCCTGAGAGCCTCAGCGCCGCTGCAGCAGCACGGCGGTCTCGCTGTGACCGGTGTGCGGGAACATGTCCAGAAGCCGCGCCTGCACCGGGCGCCACGACGGCATGGCCGCCAGGTCGCGGGCCAGCGTGCGCGCATTGCAGCTCGAGTAGATCAGGCTGCGGACCTGCGAGTCCTCCAGTCGCTGCGCCAGCTCGACGCCCAGCCCGCGCCGCGGCGGATTCACGACCACCAGCGGCACCTCGCCCTCCAGCGAGCGCTCCACGGCGGTGGCGTCGCCGGCCGTGAACGTCACCGCCCCGGGCCCCGACGACGGCAGGCCCATCTCGGCCGCCGCCTGTCGCGCGGCCTCGACCGCCTCGACGGAGATCTCCACGCCGTGCACCCGCCGATCCGCAGCCGCCAGGTGCAGCGCGAAGCCGCCGACCCCGCAGTACAGGTCCACGACCTCTGCGGGCTCCAGCTCGCGCGCCCACTCCACGGCCTGGCGGTAGAGGGCGGCGGCGACCTCGGTGTTGGTCTGGAAGAACGAGCGCGGCCGCAGCCGCAGCGGGATGCCGTTGATCGGCATGGACAGGTTGTCGCCGTCGGTGAGCACGTGCTCCACCGGGCCCTCGAGCACCGCCTGGTGCTCGGGCTGCAGGTTGGCCGTGACCACGCGCAGCCCCGGAAGCGCCTGGAGCAGCAGGCCCAGGTGCTCGCGGATGCGCCCGAGCAGCTTCGCGGAGCGCAGGACGAAGCGCAGCATCAGCTCGCCGTCGGGCGAGACGGTCACCAGCACGTGCTTGAGCTCGCCGCGGCCCTTGGGGACGTCGTAGGGCAGGAGGCGAAGCTGGGTGCAGAACGCCGCCACGATCGGGAGGGCCCGTCCGATCGGCTCGGGGTACAGCGGGCATTCGCGCAGATCGATGCCGCGACCGCGCGGATCCAGGATCCCCAGCGTGGGGTGCCGGACGGTGCCCGCCACGACCATCTTGGCCTTGTTGCGGAAGCCCGACTCCGCGCTGGCCACGGGCTCCAGCCACGTGAGCCCGGACGTGTCGGCGCCTCCGCCGTCCAGCAGCGCCCGGACCCCGTCCTGCTTGGCCGTCAGCTGCTGCGCATAGGGTTGATCGATCAGGGTGCAGGAATCGCACAGCCCTCGGTCGTGATAGTCACAGCGCACGGCACAGAACCCTATCGGCAACGCAGGCCCGGCAAGGAGGCGACGATGGCGAAGAAGCCCCGCCCCACGCCCTCGCCCGCCGTGATGCGCGGCCGACGCGACCCCGCGCTGTCCGTCGAGCCCGTCGACTGGACCCCGGCCCCCGCACGCAGAGCGCAGCAGGCCGCGGAGGAGGCAGAGCAGCAGCGGCGCCTGCGGGAGGAGCAGCAGCGCCTGAACCGGCAGCGGCAGCAGGTGGCCGCCCGGATCAGCGCCGGCCCCTCCGCCCCCGCACCCCAGCCTCCTGCCGATGCCCTGTACACCGTCGCCTCCGGAGCGCCTGCTCCCACGGCCCGCGGCTCGCGGGTGCGGCTCTCGGAGGACCGGGTCCACGTGGTGGGCGCCTGGGAGGCCACGCTCGCGCAGCTGCAGGAGGCCGTGGACTCCCCTGACGACGTCTGGACCGTCGACCTGGGCCGCACGGACCACTTCCTGCGCGGCGAGCTGTGCGTTCAGGTGACCCGGGCCGAGGGCGCCGTGGTGGGGATCTTCCGCTCCGGATGGGCCACTGCCCGTCGCCCCGAGCAGCCGCTGCCGGAGGAGCCGGGCTCGGCCCCGCGCGCGTCGGGCAAGCAGGGGACCCGGTACCCCACCACCCAGCGGGATCTGCTCGAGCGGCTGCGAGCGGCCGGCTTCGAGGTCACGACCTCCGGGCCCACGCACGGGAAGATCACCCACCCCGAGCACCCGGGACGCTTCCTGCCCTTCGCCTCCACGCCGTCGACCAGCAGGCACGGCCGTCACATGGTCACCGCAGTGCGCCGCGTCTTCGGGATCGACCTGCGCGATCGGCCCTGAACAGCCCCCCGCGCGCATGTCGATAGGATCGGATGCGTGAAAGCCCTGCTCCTGGAGAACATCCACACCGAAGCCGAAGACATCCTGCGCCGCCACGGGGTCGAGGTCGAGACCCGGGCCGGCGCCCTGGACGAGGACGAGCTGATCGAGGCTCTGGAGGGAGTCGATCTGCTCGGCATCCGCTCCAAGACCCAGGTCACCCGCCGCGTGTTCGAGGCCAGACCCGACCTCATGGCGGTCGGCGCGTTCTGCATCGGCACGAACCAGATCGACCTGGAGGCCGCCTCGGACACCGCAACCCCGTGCTTCAACGCCCCGTACTCCAACACCCGCTCGGTCGTGGAGCTGGCGATCAGCGAGATCATCGCCCTGGCCCGCCACCTCACCGACAAGAACCGGGACATGCACGCCGGGCTGTGGAACAAGTCCGCCAAGGGCGCCCATGAGGTCCGCGGACGCACCCTGGGCCTGATCGGCTACGGCAACATCGGCAAGCAGCTCTCGGTGCTCGCCGAGGCGATCGGCATGCACGTCTACTTCTACGACGTCCGCGACGAGCTGCCCATGGGCAACGCCCGCAAGTGCGCCACCCTGGACGAGCTCTTCGAGAAGGCCGAGTGCATCTCCGTGCACGTCGACGGCCGCGGCTCCAACAAGGAGCTCATCGGCCGCGCCGAGTTCGAGAAGATGCGCCCGCGCACCCTGTTCCTGAACCTCTCGCGCGGCCACGTGGTCGACATCGACGCCCTGCACGACGCCCTGGCCTCCGGGCACATCGCCGGGGCCGGGATCGACGTCTACCCGGAGGAGCCCAAGGCCGCCGGCGAGGCCTTCGAGTCCCCGCTTCAGGGCCTGCCCAACGTGATCCTCACGCCGCATGTGGGCGGTTCGACCGCCGAGGCGCAGGAGAACATCGGGCAGTTCGTGGCCGGCAAGCTGCTGGACTACACCGAGAACGGCTCGACTGAGCTGTCGGTGAACTTCCCTGAGGTCACGCTCACCCGGGTCAGCACCGGGGTGCGCCTTCTGCACATCCACGAGAACGTCCCTGGCGTCCTGTCCGCGGTGAACAGCGTCTTCTCGCAGCAGCAGGTGAATGTCGACCGCCAGGCCCTGGTCACCCAGGGGGCGACCGGCTACCTGGTCACCGACTGCTCCTCCGGGGTCACCCGGGAGGTCATCGACGAGATCCTGGGGCTCGAGGCCACCAAGCGCCTGGCCACGATCCAGGCCGACTGACCGGCAGCGTCCCGCACCGAGGCTCCCAGCGCCGCTCGCACCCTGCGATCCAGCAACCCGAGTGCGCGCTGGGAGCCTCCTGCAGATAGGCTGAGGTGCCACCCGTCACACCTGCGATGCGGAGGCCTCCATGCCGAACTTGCCCTGGTCCGCTCCCGGACCGAACGACGACGCCCACCCGGATCATCCCCGCGGAGGCTCCACGCCCGTGGGGCACAAGGTCCCCGGCGATCACCTGATCGGCCAGGAGGCCGATCCGCGGCGCAACGAAGAGATCGATCAGCTCTCCCCGGGTCAGCGCGAGCCCGCCAAGCCCACACGCACGGTGCAGATCCAGTGGCTCGGCCTGGCCGTCGGCCTGGTCCTGGGCATCCTGGTCTACCTGGCCATGCCCGGCGACGTCCCCCAGGAGGCGCGCCTGACCGCCGCCACGGCTGTGCTCATGGCCGTGTGGTGGATGACCGAGGCGCTGCCCATCCCCGCAACGGCTCTGGTCCCGCTGATCGTCTTCCCCACCCTGGGCTCCACGCCCCTGGACGACGTCGGCGCCTCCTACGGCAACAACGTCATCTTCCTGTTCATGGGCGGCTTCCTGCTGGCGCTGGCCATGCAGCGCTGGAACCTGCACCGGCGCATGGCCCTGCTCACGGTCCGGCTGATCGGCACCAGGCCCCCGCAGATGATCGCGGGATTCATGATCGCCACGGGCTTCCTGTCCATGTGGGTCTCGAACACCGCCACCGCGGTCATGATGCTGCCCATCGGCATCTCGGTGCTGCTGCTGGTCAACAAGACATCGGATGCCATCGACGACCCCGTCGACGCCGATGAGGACGCGGCTGCGACCCCCGTGAAGTCCAACTTCGGCACGGCCCTGATGCTCGGCATCGCCTACGCCGCCTCGATCGGCTCCCTCGGCACGATCATCGGCACCCCGCCCAACACCCTGCTGGTGGGCTACATGGCCTCCGAGCACGACGTCCAGATCGGCTTCGGGCAGTGGATGATCGTGGGCGTCCCGCTGGCCGTCGTCCTGATGGCCGCGTGCTGGTTCCTGCTGACCAAGGTCCTGTTCAAGCCCGAGATCGACGAGATCCCCGGCGGCCGGAAGCTGATCGACGACGAGCTGGCCAAGCTCGGCACCACCTCCGCCGGGGAGAGGCGCGTGCTGGTGATCTTCGTGCTGGCGGCACTGGCCTGGGTCTTCGTCCCGCTCGTCACGGACTGGGTCGGAGCGGACACCCCGCCGATCACCGATGCGGGCATCGCCATGGCGGTGGGCGTGCTGCTCTTCCTGCTGCCGGCGGGTGCTGCGCGCGGCGTGCGGCTGCTCGACTGGGACTCCGCGCTCAAGCTCCCCTGGGGCGTCCTGCTGCTGTTCGGCGGAGGCCTGGCCCTGTCGGCGCAGTTCTCGTCGTCGGGCCTGACCGAGTGGATCGGCGAGGTCGCCTCCGGGCTCGGCGGGCTTCCTGTCGTGCTGCTCGTGGTCCTGTTCGCGGCGGGGATCCTGTTCCTGACGGAGCTGACCTCCAACACCGCGACCGCAGCGACCTTCCTGCCCGTGGCCGGCGGCATCGCCATGGGCATGGGCATGGATCCGCTGCTGCTGGCCATCCCGGTGGCCCTGGCTGCGACCTGCGCCTTCATGCTCCCGGTGGCCACCCCGCCCAATGCGATCGCCTACGGCTCGGGCTACGTCTCGATCCCGCAGATGATCAAGGGCGGCATCTGGCTGAACCTCATCGGCCTGGTGCTCAACACCGCGGTGACCATGACGCTGGCCGTCTGGGTCTTCGGGATCGCCTTCTGATCCCTGACCTGCACGAGGAAGCCCGTCCCCGCCATCACGGCGGGGGCGGGCTTCGTCGTGCGCAGGGTCCGGATCAGCGGTCGACGCCGATGACGTCGCCGCTGCTCGCGTCCACGTCCACGTCGATCTCGTCGTCGAACTCGACCTGCCAGGCGATCGTGCCGTCGTCCTCGTCCAGCGACACCTCGGTGACGGTGCCGTCCTGGTCGGCGGAGGCCGCCTCGATGGCATCGGCCATGGAGACCTCGACCGAGGCGGGATCCACGTCCTGATCGTCCTGCTCGGTCTCGGTGACCTCGGTGGACAGGTCCTCGCTGACGCGGACCTCCTGCTCGTCGGAGCCCTCGACCACGGTGACCTTCCAGCCGGCGGCGCCCTTCTCCTCGATGGTCACGGCCGTGGAGCCGTCGAGCGTGCCCTCGGCCGCGCCCAGGATCTCGTCGAGCTGCGCGGAGTCCGCGGGGACGCCCGAGCCGGCGGCGACGCCGCCGCCGGCGGCGGAGGAGCCCTCCGAGGCACCCGCCGACGCGTCATCGGAGGCGTCGTCCGAGGAGTCATCAGAAGCTTCCTCAGAGGCGTCGTCGGACGCGTCGTTCGAGGCCTCATCGGACGCGTCATCAGAAGCCTGGTCCGAGGAGTCATCGGAGGCGTCGTCGGATGCCTCCTCCGAGGCATCGTCCGAGCTCTGCTCGCTGGTGTCGTCGGAGGCGTCCGTCGAGGCGTCGTCGCTGGTCTCCTGGGACTGCGAGGAATCGGCCCCGTCATCCGAGTCGGCGTCGTCGGCGGCGCTGCAGCCGGCGAGCAGGAGGGCGCTCAGCCCGAGCACCGGCAGCGCCAGGCTCAGCGAGCGGCTGCGCCGACGGCGACCGACGCCGACCGCCGATGCCATGACATCCTCGGGCAGGGAGGCATTCACGTGCTGATCAGCATTCTTGGTATCCATGGCCCCACCTTGGCCCAGTCGACGGACGAGCTCAAGGGCCAGGGCATCGGCTTGCCGCCGCCGTCTCAGCTGGCACTCATGTGCACTCCACCGGGCACTCATCCTCATGTGACTGAATCTGCATCCCGGCAGTCCTCGGTGCGTCTCCGTCAGCACCATCTACTATCTTGAGACCATGCTCGCACCCTGCCGGGCTAGACCGCCCTGCATCACCCGAGCCCCGTGGAAGGAGGCGCATGGGATTCCTCGACAACCTCGAACGCGGCATCGAGAAGGCCGTGCGCACCGCGTTCTCCACAGGATCGCGGCGACGCATCGAAGCAGTGGAGATCGCCAGCGCGCTGCGTCGCGAGCTCGACGAGCACTCGTTCACGATCTCGGCCGGGCGCACCATGGCGCCCAACGACTTCATCGTCGAGTTCTCGGACGAGGACTTCCCCCGCGCCCAGGAATGGGGCACCCCGCTGGCGGAGGAGCTGTGCGAGGTCGTCATCAAGCACGCCCGCTCGCAGGCCTACACGCTGCAGGGCTCCGTCCGCGTCTCGTTCACCCGCAATCCGGAGATCGAGCGCGGCAGCTTCGAGATCATCTCCTCGGCCCGCCGCACGAGCACCGAGGACGCCGCCCCGAGCCCGTCAGCCGCTCGTGAGGCTCCTCGTCCCGCACGGCCCGCCGGGACTCCGCACCGCACGCCTGAGAACTGGGTGCCGGTGCTGGACATCGACGGCCAGCGCCTGAGCGTGGAGGCCGACTCGATCATCCTGGGCCGCTCCTCCGGCGCGGACATCACCGTCGAGGACACCGGGGTCTCGCGCCAGCATCTGGAGATCCGCCGCGAGGGGGAGCACTGGCTCGCCGTGGACCTCGGCTCGACCAACGGCTCCTTGGTGGACGGCCAGCGCCTGCGCGGACGCACCGAGCTCGTCAACGGCGCGGTCATCGAGATGGGCCGCACCCGCATCGTCTTCCGGCTCGTCGCCCCCAGGAGGAATCGGAAGAATGTCTGAGCTGACCGTCACGCTGCTGCGCTTCGGGTTCCTGGCACTGCTGTGGGTGATGATCCTGGCCGTGGTCCTCACGCAGGGCCGCGACCTCTCCGTGGACCGGCGCCGCCGCAGGTCCTCCGCGCGCAGCGGGCAGCAGCGGCGCGGCGCCACCCCAGCACCCGCTGCGGCCGGGCCTGCGCCCCGTCATCTCCCCAGCACCCTCGTGGTCCTCCAGGGCCCCACCGGCGGGCGGACGCACCAGCTCGGCAGCGCCCCCGTGACCATGGGCCGCTCCTCCGAGTGCGACATCCCCCTGGAGGACGACTACGCCTCCGGCCGCCACGCCCGCCTGTTCCCGCAGGGCTCGCGCTGGTTCCTGGAGGATCTGGGCTCGACCAACGGCACCTACATCGACGAGCAGCGCCTGACCCGCGCCGTCCCCGTCGACGCCGGCCGCCCCTTCCGCGTGGGCAAGTCCGTGCTGGAACTGAGGTCCTGACCCATGGCCCTCGCCTTCCGCTTCGCCGCCCGCTCGGATGTGGGCAGGATCCGCTCCAAGAACGACGACTCCGCCTACGCGGGTCGTCATCTCGCCGTCGTCGCCGACGG
Source organism: Kocuria sp. SL71 (assembly GCF_026672465.1). Classification (NCBI taxonomy): domain Bacteria; kingdom Bacillati; phylum Actinomycetota; class Actinomycetes; order Micrococcales; family Micrococcaceae; genus Kocuria; species Kocuria sp. SL71. The sequence goes on along the minus strand of NZ_JAPPRE010000001.1, from coordinate 2,578,083 downwards.
CATGGGCGGGCACGTCGGCGGTGACGTCGCCTCGGCATCGGCCGTGATCGACCTGACGCATCTGGACCGCGGCGGCTTCGGCGGCCACGCCGTGACCGAGCTCGCCGACGAGATCCAGAACGCCAACCAGAACCTCGCGGAGCTGGTGCGCCAGCAGCCGCGCCTGGCCGGCATGGGCACCACCGTGACCTCGCTGCTCATCGACGGCGATCAGATCGCCCTGTGCCACATCGGCGATTCCCGCGCCTACCGCCTGCGCGGCGACGCCTTCGAGCAGATCACCACCGACCACACCTTCGTGCAGCGCCTCATCGAGGAGGGCCGCCTGCGCCCGGAGGAGGCCGAGACCCACCCGCATCGCAACGTCCTGATGCGCGTCCTCGGCGATGTCGACGCCTCGCCCGAGCTCGAGGCCGAGGTCTACGACGCCGTCGTCGGCGAGCGCTGGCTGCTGTGCTCCGACGGGCTCAACGCGGTCATGAAGCCCGCGGCGATCGAGTCGCTGCTGCGCTCGGACGCCGAGCTCGACGAGATCGCCCAGACCCTGGTGCGCGCGACCCTCAAGCGCGGCGCCCCGGACAACGTCACGGTGGTCGTGCTCGAGGTCGTCGACGCCGCCGACCTCGAGTCCGCTGACACCGACCTGACCGGCGCGCTGCCGGATCCGGACGAGGCCCTGACCTCCGATCAGCTCACCGAACGGGCCCGCGCCTCCGCTCCCGCGCAGGAGCCCGAGGCCGTCACGGCGCCGGCACCGTGGGCGGCGTCCGCGCAGGAGCAGCCCCAGGAGCCGCAGGACACCAGCGCGGCCGAGCTGCGCCGCGGTCTCGACGAGCTGCCGCATGTCCTGGTGGGTGCAGCGGCCAACGCCACGCAGACCGGCCGCATCCCCACCGTGAGCGGCTCCGCGGCCGCACGTCGTGCGACCCTCGTGCGGACCTCCGCCGCGGACTCCCTCACGGACATCTCCGAGGTCGACTCTGCCCTGCAGACCCGCAGCTCGCACCGGCGCGGCCGGATCATCGGCAGCGTCGTGGCGATCCTCGTGGTCGCCGCGCTCGTCGTTGCCGGGGCGCTGGCCTATGCATGGACCCGGGGGCAGTACTTCGTCGGCTCCGACGGCGACAACGTCGCGATCTACCAGGGGGTGGACCAGAGCCTCGGGCCCATCCAGCTCTCCGAGGTCCAGCAGTCCACGGACCTGGCGGTCGACGACCTCCCCGGCTACGCCCGCTCGCGAGTCGAGGACACGATCGCCGCCGATGACCTCGGCCACGCCGAGAGCATCGTGCTCGGGCTGCGCTCGGACGCCGCGCGCTCCGACCGCGAGCGCCAGGAGGCCGAGGACGAGGCGCAGGACTCGGCCAGCCGCGAGCCCTCGCCCGGCTCCACCGGCACCGTGAACTACCCCGAGTCCTCCAGAAGCGCCGATGAGGGAGGGGAGGGCTGATGTCGACCCAGGCCGCCGTCCCCGCACTCGGCACCGCCTCGCGGGAGCCGATCCAGCGCCGCAGACGCGTGACCGAGCTCGTGCTGCTGCTGCTCGCGCTCGCCCTGGCCGTCGGGGCCAACTTCCTCGTGGACCCTGAGCGCTTCGCCGAGGACAGCGGGCATGTGCTGCGCACCGCGATCGTGCTGGGCGGCGGCTCCCTGCTCGTGCATGTCATCCTGTGGATCCGCGCCCCGTACGCGGATCCGTACATCCTGCCGATCGTCGTGACCCTCAACGGCCTCGGCCTGGCGATGATCCACCGGATCGACCTGCTGATGGACTCGGACGCCGCAGGCAGCCAGCTGCTGTGGACGGGCGTGGGCGTGGCCGCCGCTGCCGCGGTGCTCCTGCTGCTCAGGGACCACCGGGCGCTTCGCAAGGTGACCTACATCTCGCTGGTGGCCTCCGCCCTGCTGCTGATCCTGCCGCTGCTGCCCGGGCTCGGCACCGAGATCAACGGAGCACGGATCTGGATCTCCATCGGCGGGCGGACCTTCCAGCCCGGCGAGATCGCCAAGATCACCCTGGCGATCTTCTTCGCGGGCTACCTGTCCACGAACCGCGACGTCATCCTGCTGGCCGGGCCCAAGATCGGTCCCCTGCATCTGCCGCGCTTCCGGGATCTCGCGCCCCTGTTCGCCGCGTGGCTCGTGGCCATCGGGGTGCTCGTGCTGCAGCGCGACCTCGGCACCGCGATCCTGTTCTTCGGCCTGTTCGTGGCCATGCTCTACCTCGCCACCGGCCGCCTGAGCTGGATCATCCTGGGGCTGATCTTCGTGGCCGCCGGGGGCTTCGTGGCCTCTCAGACCTTCGGCCACGTCGCGGCCCGTCTCGACTCCTGGATCCACGCCTTCGATCCGGAGATCTACGACGCCCCCGTCGGCGGCTCGCGCCAGATCGTGCAGGGCCTGTTCGGCCTGGCCTCCGGCGGGCTGTTCGGCCAGGGCTGGGGCCAGGGCCGACCCGATCTGGTCTCCTATGCCAATTCGGACATGATCATCACGGCCTTCGGCGAGGAGCTCGGGCTCATCGGCGTGTCCGCGATCCTCATCCTGTTCTTCCTGCTGGCCTCGCGCGGCTACCGGGCCTCGCTGGGCACCCCGGACACGTTCGGCAAGCTGCTCGCCGCCGGCATGGCCTCGATCATGGTCATCCAGCTGTTCGTCGTCGTCGGCGGCGTGACCCGCGTGATCCCCCTGACGGGCCTGACCACTCCGTTCATGTCGGCAGGCGGCTCCTCGATGCTCTCGAACTGGATCATCGTGGCGCTGCTGCTCGCGATCTCGCATTCCGCTCGCCGCCCGATCGTGTACGGCCCGGCCAGTGACGAGGAGATCGCCGAGTTCGAGGCCCACGAGCAGGAGGAGGCCGAGCGGGCCAAGGCGGAGGAGGCCGCTCGCCTCGAGCGCGCCGAGCGCCGTCGCGCGCGTCGCGAGGAGCGCTCCGACGACGATCCTGAGGAAGAGGCCCCCGCAGGCTCGGCCGCTCGGCGAGCTTCGGGCCTGCCCGGGACGCAGAGCCGAGGCGGCTCCGGCCGAGCTCGCGAGCTGGCCCCCGAGGCCAGCTCCGAGGAGACCGAGGTCGTCCCGCTGGCCCGCGGCTCCCGCTCCGCAGCAGCTGATGCGGACGACGAGCCCACCGAGATCCGCACCCCCGACCCGGCCGCAGACCTGCGGCCCCGCCGCTCCGGCGGGTCAGCCCAGCACCAGAGCCCGCAGGACACCAGAGGAGGCAGGCCGTGAACCGCTCGATCCGTCACGTGTGGATGGCAGCCGTCGCCATGTTCGCGGTGCTGCTGCTGGCCCTGACGTCCATCATGTTCTTCCAGCAGCGCTCGCTCGCAGCCGACCCCTGGAACACCCGCACCCTGTACGAGCAGTTCGGCAGGGACCGCGGCTCGATCCTGGCAGGCGGCGAGGAGATCGCCCGCTCGGTGCCCACCGAGGGCGACTACGCCTTCGCCCGGGAATACCCGCAGGGCGATCTCTACTCCGAGGTCACCGGGTACTTCTCCCCCGTCTACGGCGCCACGGCGCTCGAGCAGGAGATGGGCGATGAGCTCTCCGGCTCCTCGGACGACCAGTTCTACAACCGGGTGATGTCCACGCTGTCCGGCGAGCAGCAGACGGGCGCCTCGGTCGAGACCACGCTGGATCCCGAGCTGCAGCAGATCGCCCACGATTCGCTCCAGGGCCGCCAGGGCGCCATCGTGGCGATCGAGCCTGACACCGGCCGGATCCTGGCCATGGCGTCCTCACCGGGGTTCGACCCCAACAAGATGTCCTCGCACGACACCGAGTCCGTGATGGCCGCATCGGAGGCCTACAGCAGCGATCCGGCCCAGCCTCTGGTCAATCGCACGATCGGCGGCGATCTCTACGCCCCGGCCTCCACGTTCAAGCTGATCGACACCGTCGCGGCCCTGGAGTCCGGCGAGTACACGACCGACACCGAGATCCCGAACCCCCAGGAGCTCGAGCTGCCCGGCACGAGCATCACCCTGCCGAACTACCGCGGCGGCCCGTGCGATGCTCGCGACGTGGCCGACCTGCAGTTCGCCCTCGAGAACTCCTGCAACGTGCCGTTCGCCCAGGTCGCCATGGACCTCGGCGAGGACCGGATCGCCCAGACCGCGGAGAACTTCGGCTACGGCCAGGACCTCGACATCCCCATGTCCGTGACGCCGTCCAGCTTCCCGGAGGGCATGACCGACGCCGAGCTCGCCATGGCCTCGATCGGGCAGTACGACGTCCGCTCAACCCCCATGCAGGTCGCCATGATCTCGGCGGCCCTCGGCAACGACGGCGTCCTGATGAAGCCCCAGCTCGTGGACCAGGTCCGCTCCTCGGACCTGTCGGTGATCCAGGACTTCGAGCCCGAAGAGCTGAACCAGGCGACCTCTGCGGATGTCGCTGACACCCTGGAGGATCTGATGGTCTCCGACGTGGACAATGGAATCGCCCGCGGCGCCGCGGTGCCCGGCCACTCGGTGGCGGGCAAGACCGGCACCGCGGAGATCGGCTCCGAGACGGGCCTCACGGACTCCTGGTTCACCGGCTTCGCGCCCGCGGATGATCCGGAGATCGCGATCGCCGTCGTGTTCGAGGACGTGGACACCACCACGGCCTCCACGCTGACGTCCCCCACTGCACAGCGCATGTTCGAGGAGGTGCTCACCCGATGAGGCCCTCCAAGAAGACTGTCCTCGGCGGCCGGTACGCCCTGACCGATCGGATCGCGATCGGCGGCATGGGCGAGGTGTGGAAGGCGAAGGACCAGGTCCTGGGCCGCATCGTCGCGGTGAAGATCCTCAAGGAGGAGTACAACGGCGATCCGAGCTTCCTCCAGCGCTTCCGCGCCGAGGCTCGGCATACCGCGCTGCTCAATCACCCGGGTGTGGCCAACGTCTACGACTACGGCGAGGACGACGGCTCCGCCTACCTCGTCATGGAGCTGGTCCCGGGTGAGCCGCTGTCGAACCTGATCGACCGCGACCGCCGCCTGCCCGTGGACGATGTCCTGAACTACATCGGGCAGACGGCCCGGGCGCTGGCCGCCGCGCACGCGCAGGGTCTCGTGCACCGCGACGTCAAGCCCGGCAACCTGATGATCACGCCGGAGAAGCGCGTGAAGGTCACCGACTTCGGGATCGCCCGCGTGGCCGATCAGGTCCCGCTGACGGCCACGGGCCAGGTCATGGGCACCGCCCAGTACCTGGCTCCCGAGCAGGCCACCGGTCAGACCGCCACCGGCTCCTCGGACATCTACTCGCTGGGCATCATCGGCTACGAGTGCCTGGCCGGAAAGCGCCCGTTCACCGGCGATTCGCAGATCGCGATCGCCCTGGCGCAGGTCAACGACCCGCCCCCGCCGCTGCCCAAGGATGTCCCGCCGGGGCCGCGCGCGCTGATCATGTCCATGCTCGCCAAGGACCCGGCGGACCGCCCGTACACGGCCGGTGCGGTGGCCAGCGCGGTGGACGCGATCCGACGAGACGACCTCGAGGCCGCCGTCGTGGCCGTTCCGGGCATGCGCCCCTTCCTGAACGGAGAGGTCTCCGGCCCCACAGGAGCCGACGCCAGGCCCGCGAGCTCCGCCGCTGCGGGCGAGCGCGCCCAGGAGGATTCCGCCGACGATTCCACCGCGGCCTTCGACACCGTCGACCCCGTGACCCCCGCGCCCTCGGGCCCCGATCGCACGGGCAACCCGGCGGCCCCGCGCAGCTCCTCGAGCGGCGGCTCCTCGAGCGGCGGCTCCGGGTCCTCGAAGGCCGAAGGCGGCGGCTCGAGGACCGCGCCCATGCTCATCGGCGCCGTCATCGTCCTGACTCTCGTGGTGATCGGGCTGGCCGTCATGCTCGTCCTGGGCAGCGGGGGCGACGACTCGAGGACCCCGGAGGGGACCGTCTCGACCGCCGGCGCCTCGAGCGGGGCCGGGGGCGGGAGCGTCGAGGTCGTCGCCCAGGACCTGATCGGGCTGGACGTCGACGACGTCGTGGCCGATCTGACGAGCCGGGGGCTGAACGTGGAGCAGGTCGGCCAGGCCAGCAGCAGCCGCCCCGAGGGCGAGGTGCTCGCCGTCTCGCCGGCCGGCACCCTGAACCCCGGGGACACCGTGACCGTGACGCACTCGAGCGGCCCGGAGATGGCCACCCTGCCCGATGACCTGACCGGTCGCCCGGCGCAGGACGCCGCCGATGACATCACTGCCCTGGGCGTGAACGTGGACATCTACTACGAGGAGTCCGACGCGCAGGACGACGGCGACGTCGTCAGCTCGGACCCCGCCGAGGGCCAGGAGGTCGAGGTCGGCTCCTCGGTCGCCCTGACCGTCGCGGGCAGCGCCGATGACCAGACCTCCGCGGCATCCGCCGGGACCTCCCAGACCCGTGCCGCGTCGGAGCAGGGCCCCAGCCCCGACGCGCTCGACACCGAACAGAACGCAGCAGTTTCGGCCGACGCCTCCCCCGGCGCCGAGCAGTCCCTGCCCGTGGAAGGCTGATCATGGAGCAGTCCCCCATTCCCGAGCTGATCAACAACCGCTACGAGGTCAAGGAGACCATCGGACGCGGCGGCATGGCGACCGTCTACAAGGCCTCCGACCGGAGGCTCGGGCGCGACGTGGCCATCAAGGTGCTCAAGCCCGAGCTCGCCCGCGACGACTCCTTCCAGGAGCGGTTCCAGCGGGAGGCGCAGGCGGTCGCCGGGCTGAACCACCACACGATCACCTCGGTGTACGACACCGGCGAGATCCCGCCGGACGTCCCCTCGGACATCGCCTGCCCGTACATCGTCATGGAGTACGTGCCGGGCCAGACGCTTCGACAGCTGATCCGCGAGGATCGGCTCAGCACCGAGGACGCCGTGAATGCCATGGAGGGCATACTCGATGCCCTGGCCTACAGCCACCGCTCGGGCATCGTCCACCGCGATATCAAGCCCGCGAACGTGATCATCACCCCGGACGACCGGGTCAAGGTCATGGACTTCGGCATCGCCCGCGCCGTCGAGGACACCCAAGCCGCGCTCACCCAGACCCAGGCCGTGCTGGGCACCGCCCAGTACCTCTCCCCGGAGCAGGCTCGCGGCGAGAACGTCGATGCCCGCTCCGATCTCTACTCCGCGGCCTGCGTGTTCTTCGAGATGCTCACCGGCCGGGCGCCGTTCGTGGGCGAGGCCTCGGTGGACATCGCGGCCCAGCACGTCCGCGACGCCCCTCCCCAGCCCTCGAGCCTGGCGCCTCAGCTGCACCCGCAGTTCGACACGTTCATGCTCCAGGCGCTGGCCAAGCCGCGCGACTCCCGCTTCCAGTCCGCCGAGGAGATGCGCCGCGCCGTCGTCGAGCTGCGCGAGCCCGCACGGATCGACGCCACGACCATGACCCGTCCGATCGCCGCGACCGGAGCCGCCGCCGACGGCGCCGGCGAGCCCGCAGACGGTCCGCACACGGCCGTCACCCCGGCCGCAGCGGCCGGTCTCGGCGCGGCGGGCGGCGCTGCAGCCGGTGCGGCAGCGGCCGGCGGCTCCTCCCAGGGTCAGGCTGGGCAGGCCGCCCCCGTCTTCACGATCACGCCGTCCGCCGATGACCCGAGCACCGCCTCCGCGGCGGGCGGCGGCGGGTCGGGCTTCGATCCGATGCCCCGCGCGGCGGTCGCACCCCGGCCTCGGACCGGGACCGCAAGCGCCGCAGCCCCCTGGTCTGGCTGATCCCCTTGCTCCTGCTGCTGGCGGCCGCGGCCGTCGCCGCGTTCCTGTGGCTCAACCGCGGTCCGGAGCAGGTCGACGTCCCGGATGTCGTGGGACTCGAGGCCGATGACGCGCAGAACCAGCTCGAGGACGCCGGATTAGTGGTCGACACCGAGGAGGAGCTCAGCTCCGACGTCGAGCGCGACCACGTGATCTCCGTCGATCCCGGCGAGGGGACGGAGGTGGACGAGGGCTCCTCGGTCACGATCACCGTGTCCCAGGGCAGCGAGGCCGTGACGGTCCCCTCGGATCTCGAGGGCCAGTCGGAGAGCTACGCCCGCGAGATGATCTCCGCCGCCGGCCTCGAGGCCGCCGAGGAGACGCAGACCCGCAACTCCCCGACCGTCCCCGCGGACATGGTCGTGGCCACCGATCCGGAGGGAGGCTCGGAGGTCCCCCGCGACTCGTCCGTGGGACTCATCCTCTCCACCGGTCGCGTCACCGTCCCGGACGTCCTGGGCATGACGCAGTCCGAGGCCGCGGATCGGCTCGGCGCCGATGACACCCAGCTCGGCACCTCGGTGGCCGAGGAGCGGACCTCGGAGTATGCGGCCGGCACCGTCATCCGGCAGTCGGTGGAGGGCGGCCAGGACGTCACGCAGGGCAGCACCATCACGATCACCGTGGCGGCCGCACCCCCGGCTCCGCAGCCCACCACCCCTGAGGACGACGGCAGCGACGAGCCCACCTCGGAGCCGACCTCCGAGGAGCCCACGGAGGAGCCGACTCAGGACCCCACGGAGGACGCCACCGAAGAGCCGACCGAGGAGCCCACGGAGGAGCCGACTCAGGAGCCCAGCTCCCCCGCTCCGACGGCGGACCGGCCCAGCAGCTCGAGCAGCTCCGGTTCGGGCGGCTCCTCCGCTTCGGGCGGTTCGTCCGGCTCCGGGGGGCTCCTCCGGCTCCGGCGGCTCCAGCCGCGGCTCCGGCTCCGCTTCCAGCGGCTCGGCGGAGGACTCCGCAGCCCGTGCCGAGGAGGCCGGCAGCGCCGCCTCGAGCCCCTCGGAAGCCTGAGCGCAGACAGCGAAGCGGCCCCGGTCAGATCTGACCGGGGCCGCTTCGCTGTCTGCGCCGTCCGAGTCCGCGCTCAGCGCGCCAGCAGCGGGGAGAGATCCGCCGCCTTCTCGGCGGCGCCGGAGAGGCCGCACATCTCGAGCCAGTTGCCGAGCATGAGATGCCCGCCCTCGGTGAGCACGGACTCCGGATGGAACTGCACTCCATGGATGGGGGCACTGCGGTGAGACAGGCCCATGATGTGCCCGTCCTCGGTCCAGGCGGTGACCCGCAGGACCTCGGGGACGTCCTGCGCGGAGACCGACAGCGAGTGGTAGCGGGTCGCGATGAAGGGCGACGGGACGCCTGCGAAGATGCCGTCGTCCTCGTGGCTGACCTCGGAGGTCTTGCCGTGCATGAGCTGCTCCGAGTGCCCGACGGTCCCGCCGAAGACCTGGCCGAGCGACTGGTGTCCCAGGCACACCCCGAACAGGGGCTGGCCGGTGCGCTCCGCGCGTCGGACCAGGGAGGCGCACACCCCGGCCTCCGCAGGGGTGCCGGGCCCGGGAGAGAGCAGGACGCCGTCGTGCTGATCCGCCAGCTGCGCGATCTCGGTCTCGCTGAGATCGTCGTTGCGCACCACGGTGGTCTGCGCCCCCAGCTGCTGGAGGTACCCCACGAGGGTGTAGACGAAGCTGTCGTAGTTGTCGACGACGAGGATTTTCACGGTCACGGCGACCTCCTGAGGGCTGCGGATGCTCTGGCGTCCAGGCTACTGCTGCGACGCGGACGAGGTGTCCATGGTGATCTCGCCCTGCAGCGGCGAGAACTCCTCCTGCACCCAGGGGAAGACGTACTGCATCAGCGCGAGCACTACCAGCGCGATCAGGAGGACGGTGAGCATCGCCTTGACCGCCAAGGGGCCGGGCAGGCGGCAGAAGATCCAGGCGTACATGAGCTCTCCTGTCTCATTGTCCGTCGGCGTCGCGCTGGACGACGTCGGCGATCTCGGGGGCGGCCCGGCGGAGTTCGGGCGCCACGACTCCAGCTGCGCGTGGACGATGATGCGCTCGGTGTCCCCGAAGCGCGGATTGCAGCTGGTCAGCGTCCTGCAGCCGCCGTCGGCCGGCTCACCGGGCTCGCCCGGAACGGGGGCGATCACGTCGGTCTGGGTGGGCAGCACGATCAGCGTCTCGGAGTACAGGTACGTGTAGTAGCCGTCAGCGGTGCGCACGTGGATGCGCTCGCCCTCCGTGAGGGCGTCGATGTGATCCAGCACCGCGCCGTTGGTCTGCCGGTGCCCAGCCACCGCGAAATTGCCCTCGTCGCCAGGCATGGCCGTGCCCGGGTAGTGGCCCAGGCCGAAGGTGTCGAGCACCTCTGAGGTCGTCCCCTCGATCACCGGCCGCGAGTAGCCCTCGCCGATCACGGAGATCACGGCTGCGATGCTGGAGGCAGGTCGTCGAGGCGCATGCGGCTGCGCGACTGTGCTCACGATGTTCCCTCGGGGGACGTCGCTCGCCGCGGCGACCGGGGGGGTGCGGAAGTGGGGAGCATCCCAGACGCTGAGGAGGCGCACAGGCGGCGCTTCAGAGCGCTGCCGATAGTATGGGCGGGTTCTCGGCCTGGTCGAAATCCATGACGGGGCCGCTTCGCGGGGCGACCCGCTGCGGCCAGGGCCACCACAGCAGGAGGTTGCATCCGTGTCCCAGTCCAAGAAGCGCCGGTTCCGCTCGGGGTCCTCCGCGGCCTCGAAGGCTGCCGGCTCGACCTCGTCCACGGCCGCCGTGGACGAGGAGCTCACCCGCCTGGCCGTCGAGGCCCTGCCGGAGGCCCAGCGGCGACGCTGGGAGCGCGACCAGCGCGCCGCGGCCGCTGCTCGGGACGCCCGCATCAGCTCGGGCGAGGAGCCCGATGACGAGCGCGATGCCGAGGAGCTCGCCGAGGAGATCAAGGTCTCCTCGCGCGCCACCGCCCCGGACGCCGATCCGACTCCCGTCTGGTACCAGGTGATCATGTTCGGTCTGATCGTCATCGGTCTGGCCTGGCTCATCCTGTGGTATCTGCTCGACTTCAGCTACCCCATCCCGGGCATCGGGTACTGGAATGTGGGCATCGGCATCGGTCTGATGATGGTCGGGCTGCTGATGACCACGAGGTGGCGTTGACCCCGCAGCAGCCGTCGCAGGGCGGCCCCGAAGACGACCGCGAGCCCGAGCCCCTCAAGGACGAGATCGCCAAGGAGGCCCGCAGCTCCTCCCGCGGCGCTGCGCTGTTCGAGGTCCGCGTGCGTCGCCTCGTCCTGCTGCTGGTCGTCGCGATCCCGCTGATCGGGTGGATCGCCTCCTCCCTGCGCTGAGCCGACCGCGCCCCTCGGGAGCTGCCGCAGACGACGAAGCGCCCGTCACCGGAGGGATCCGGTGACGGGCGCTTCGTCCTTGCGCGCTGCGCAGCCTGCGTCCGCCGGGAGGGGGGCAGACAGACGGCGCGGCGGGTCTCAGGCCTGGGGAGCGGTGAAGGCCACGTCCAGGTTGAGCACGACCTTGTCGGAGACCAGGACGCCGCCGGCCTCGATGGCCGCGTTCCAGGTCAGCCCGAAGTCCTTGCGGGAGATCGTGGTGGTGGCCTCGAAGCCGGCGCGGGTGGTCTCGAAGGCGTCCACGACCACGCCGTTGAACTCAGTGTCGAGCTCGACCGTGCGGGTCACGCCGTTGATCGTGAGCTCGCCGGTGATGGTGCCCTCCCCGCCGCCGAGCTGGATGCTCGTGGAGTGGAAGGTGATCTCCGGCTTGTTCTCGACGTCGAAGAAGTCGGCGGTGCGCAGGTGGGCGTCGCGGCTCTCGTCGCCGGTGTCGATCGAGGCGGTCTTGATGACGGCGTCGATGCTGGAGTCCTCGACCTGCTCGGCGACGACGAAATCTGCGGTGACATCGTGGAACGAGCCGCGGACCTTGGAGATGCCGGCGTGGCGGACCACGAAGCCGACCTCCGAGTGGGCGGGGTCGAAGGTCCAGGTGCCGGGGGTGAGGCGATCGAGAGTGCTCATGGGATTCCTCCTGTCAGCAACGGCTGTGCCGCTGCGCGTCGGTCCGCCGGTGCGGGCTTCCGCAACCAGCTGGTTGATATGTCACCCAACCTACGCGCACCTGGCGTGACATGTCAACCATCTGGAGCGGGTTGAGCCCTGCTACTGCGGCGAGGCTCTCTGACCTGGGCAGATGCTCAGATCTGGTACTCGGCGACCGTGGACTCCGACAGGCTGTGGAACTGACGCTGGTGATAGACCAGCGGGGCCCCGGCAGGCTCGGACCCGAGGATCTCGAGCACGCCGCAGTTGAAGACCAGGGCCGGGCCGGCCTTGATGCGGGCCAGGGGCTCCACGCGCATCACGCGGCCGACGTCCGTGAGCAGCGGCTCCCCGGTCGGAAGCTGCCGCCAGTTCATGGCGTCGCCGAAGCGCGGCGCACCGTGGGTCGCGAAGGCACGGGCGATCGCGACGTTGGAGGAGTCCAGCAGATGCACGAGCAGCGTGTCCGCCTCGGCGACGAGGGCCGCGGAGCCGCGACGGGCCTGCAGCGAGAAGCCGATGATGGGCGGATCGGCGGAGACCGAGGACAGCGACGATGCGGTGAGTCCCACCGGGCCGTCGGGCCCCTCCGCCGTGATCACCGCCACGCCTGCCGGGTGACTGCCGAAGATCGCTCCGAATTCACCCTTGAGGCTCGTGGTGTCCTCGAGCCGCGACGGGGGCACCACGAAGTCCGCGAGCTGCTCGGTGCGCTCCTCGGCCTCCCGCCCCTCCTGCACGGTGCTGACGCTGTCCTGCTGCGACATCTGACTCCTTACTCCTGCGATATGCCCCTGGCGTGGCCTCTTCGCAGACGACGGGCGCGGTCCCGCTCGCTGGGCTCCCCGCGGCAGGAGCGCTGAGGCTCCCCGGATCAGCCCTGCTGACCCAGCATTCGTCTCAGACTTGCACAAGTGCGGGGCCCGGCGGTTCGCGTGCTTCACAAAGCACAACACGGGCCTGCCGTCCGAAGATTCCTCGGTGCATGGCAAGGCGCAGCGCAGGCCGCGCGCCGCCTCAGCTGTTCAGCCCGTGGAACCCTCTGCCCCAGTGGACCAGGGGACCGGCCTGGCCCTGACTGGTGGAGGCGCCCTGCTCACCGCCCCGCCCCATGGCCACGACTCGGCCGACGACGAGCATGTGCGTGGCGGCCGGGTGGATCTGCCGCGTCTCGAGCTCGAACCATGCCAGTGCCCCATCCAGCACGGCGGCGCCGCCCACGGGCGAGCGGCGGAAGCCCACCCCGTCCAGCAGACCGTCGACGGGGTTGCCCGGCGAGGCCAGCCAGGTCGCGGTCGGCTCCTGCTCCCGGCGGAGGACGCTCAGCGTCCACGTGGGCGAGGACTCGACGGCTTCGCAGATCCGTGCCTCATCGAACAGGCTCACAGCCATGGTGGGCGGATCGTAGGAGATGTCGAGCCAGCCCGTGACGGTCACGGCGTGGTCCCGCCGCCGGTGCCGCGCAGCCACGACGGCCACGCCCGAAGCCAGCTCCTCGGCCAGCAGCCGGTAGCCGTCCGTGAACGCCTCGGTCCCGGGCTCGGCCCGGACGCTGTGCGGTGGGGTCTCGATCTCCATCTGCTGCTCCCTTGTCTGCCTCCGACGATCGCCGGTCAGCGTCTATCGCCGCCGGTGGCATCGGCGGCCATCGCTCGCTTGCGCTGCACCTGAGGCCCGCGCCCCGGCTTTCCGGGCACGTTGGATCGGATCGTGATGTTCAGCCGACCGCCGTGACGCAACCCGAGCGCCGGGTCGCCCGTTCCCGGGCGGATGGCCGGCACCCCATGGAAGGCCCACCGCGACTGCCGCCCGAAGACGAAGAGGTCTCCGCTGCGCAGCACGATGTCCTGGTAGGGCCGGCCGCGGGATTCCGTATTGCCCAGGCGGAAGATGCAGGAGTCCCCGAGGGAGAGAGACACGATCGGCTCCGGGCCCGCTTCATCAAGGTCCTGATGCTGTCCCATCCGCGCCGATGCGTCGTAGTAGTTCACGAGCGCGGTGGTCGGCTCGAACGACGAGGCCTCCGGAGCCTCTTCCCCGTACGCCGCAGCGACCCCACGACGACCGAGATGCCACAGCGCCTCGGGCAGCCGCTGTCCCACGGCGGCTTCATCGTCAGGGGTGCTGCCCTCCGCCGCGGCACGGCGGTCACCGGAGGCCGGCCGCGGGGACTTCGGCTCCCCAGCCGCCGCTCCCCTCTCGGGCGATGAGATCGTCGGGGCCCACGGCAGCTCCCAGGTGCGGCCCAGCACCGTGGACTGCACGGACATCACTCCGCCGGTGGAGGTCGTGTAGTGGCGCATGCGGTGATCGCCTCGCGACCACCCTCGGCACTGCGCCACGAGCTCGGCCTGCTCCTGCGGGCTGAGCCAGTCCGGGACATGAACGGCTCCGGGTGCGACCTCTCGAGCCTCCCGCGGCAGATCGAACAGCTCCGGACCTCCGGGGCCCCTGAGCCGACTCACCCTGCTCACCCGCTCCACCTCCCTGCCCGCGGACTCCTGGACGCGCCCCTCCGGACGCAGTCCACGGCCTGCCGCTCCGGCCCCAGACCGGTCTCGCTTCGATGTGCCCGAGGCTATCCGTGTCCACCGACAGCACAGCAGCCCCGCCCTGGTCCTGCATAGGCTGGAGACAGGACCACAAGAAGCGCCGGCCCGTCGAGGACCGCACGCTCCAGCACCGACGCGCAAAGCCGCAGGAGGCCGCATCATGAGCTCACAGGAGCGCAGCATCGAGATCGACGACACCGTCATCGCCTTCACGGATCAGGGCAGCGGACCGGTCATCGTCCTGCTGCACGGACACGCCTACGACCGTTCCATGTGGAACGCCCAGGTCCCCGCGCTCGTCGAGGCCGGCTGGCGGGTCATCGCACCGGACCTGCGCGGATTCGGCGACTCGGCGGTGACCGAGGGCATCGTCTCCACCGAGGAGTTCTCGAACGACCTGGTCCTGCTGCTGGATGAGCTGGGCGTGGAGACCGCCGTCGTGCTCGGATTCTCGATGGCCGGGCAGATCGCCATGCAGTTCGCCCACGACCACGCGGACTATCTTCGCGGGCTGGTCATCTGCGACACCGTTCCGGAGGCGGAGGACCGCGCCGGACGACGACGCCGCCATGTGGGCGCCGACGCCATCCTCGCTGACGGCATGGACGCCTATGCCGAGAAGGTCCTGAGCGTGATGGTCTCGCCTCAGACCATCGAGCAGAAGCCGGAGACCGCCGAAGCCGTGCGAGCCATGATCGCCGCAGCCCCCGCCGAGGGCTCTGCGGCCTCCATGCGCGGGCGTGCGTCGCGTCAGGACTTCAGGCAGCTGCTGCCTGCGCTGCAGCTCCAGAGCCTGGTGATCGTCGGAGAGGACGACGCCTTCGACAACGGGGCCGGCCAGCGCATGGCGGAGGCCCTCCCCCAGGGCCGCCTGGTGACCATCCCCGGTGCCGGGCATACTCCGCCCATGGAGACGCCTCAGGAGTTCACGGACGCCCTCGTGAGCTTCCTGAGCCAGCTCGACTGAGCTGAAGGATCCCCGACATCAGCTCGGCCAGCCGGTGCGGTCCCTGTCGGTGATCTCCCGGAGCACTCGCGCAGGGACGCCCGCGGCCACGCTGCGAGCCGGCACGTCCGAGGTGACCACGCTGCCCGATCCGATGACCGCCCCATCGCCATGGTGATCCCTCCGCCGTCGAGCATCACGCAGTCAAAGTTGACGTAGAAGTCATCGCCCGCAGAGATGTTGAAGCCGAACTCCACGCGCAGCGTCGGCTCGAAGTGCACATTGCGGCCTGCGTGCCCCACGCAAGAGGCACAGCAGTCGCAGGCGCTCCTCCGCGTGTCTGCCGAAGCTGTCGTTGTACGCCGCGGCAGCGACCACTGCTGTCTCCCTCGCGGCCAGCAGTTCGGGCGTCAGGTCGTCGTACATACGGCCGCTGAGCACAAGCTCACGCTGCTGAGCAAGCTCCATGCCCCGATCCCTCCCACCGCCTCCCCGCTCCGTTCGCTCCCCTGCCAGCGCGCGAGAGTGGACGCCCAGTTGCGTTGAGAGCCCCAACAGCGCAATCAACTATCCACTCGGCGCGGGGCGGAAGAGCCCCGTTGGCCGAGTGGATCCCCCATTGCGCTAAAGGCCCTCATAGCGCAATCAGGTATCCACTCAGCAGGAGGGGGCAAAAAGCATCTGGGTACGCGAAAAGAGGCCGACCGCGACTCGACCCATCCTCACCCTCACGGTGAAGACAAGGAGTCAGCGATCAGCCTCTCTCCGTACAAATAATTGCGGCGGCGACCTACTCTCCCACACCCATCAGAGTGCAGTACCATCGGCGCTGTGAGCCTTAGCTTCCGGGTTCGGGATGGGACCGGGCGTTTCCCTCACGCTATAACCACCGCAAAGCTGCCACCACCACACACCGCAGTGCGCGTGGAAACCTGTTCACGAACCTACCACCCACCACCACCAACCCCGCCAACGGGAACCAGATGGTTGTGGGACGGTGTTGTTCCAAAACCGTACAGTGGACGCGAAACACGCTGCTATTCACACCCCAAACGGGGCTGCAAGACATGTTGTGTGTGTGAAGATCATCGGCTTATTAGTACTGGTCAGCTCCACGAGTCGTCAGTCCTCGCTACCACATCCAGCCTATCAACCCAGTAGTCTCCTGGGAGCCTCACCCCCACAAAGGAGGAAGGAAATCTCATCTCGAAGCAAGCTTCCCGCTTAGATGCTTTCAGCGGTTATCTCTCCCGAACGTAGCCAATCAGCCATGCACCTGGCGGTACAACTGACATACCAGAGGTTCGTCCGTCCCGGTCCTCTCGTACTAAGGACAGACCTTCTCAAATTTCCAACGCGCGCAGCGGATAGGGACCGAACTGTCTCACGACGTTCTGAACCCAGCTCGCGTGCCGCTTTAATGGGCGAACAGCCCAACCCTTGGGACCAACTCCAGCCCCAGGATGCGACGAGCCGACATCGAGGTGCCAAACCATGCCGTCGATATGGACTCTTGGGCAAGATCAGCCTGTTATCCCCGAGGTACCTTTTATCCGTTGAGCGACGGCCATTCCACAATGTACCGCCGGATCACTAGTCCCGACTTTCGTCCCTGCTCGAGCCGTCACTCTCACAGTCAAGCTCCCTTGTGCACTTGCACTCAACACCTGATTGCCAACCAGGCTGAGGGAACCTTTGGGCGCCTCCGTTACTCTTTAGGAGGCAACCGCCCCAGTTAAACTACCCATCAGGCACTGTCCCTGACCCGGATCACGGGCCGAAGTTAGATATCCAGAGCGACCAGAGTGGTATTTCAACAACGACTCCACGAACACTGGCGTGTCCGCTTCACAGTCTCCCACCTATCCTACACAAGCCGCACCGAACACCAATACCAAACTATAGTAAAGGTCTCGGGGTCTTTCCGTCCTGCTGCGCGTAACGAGCATCTTTACTCGTACTGCAATTTCGCCGAGTTCATGGTTGAGACAGCGGGGAAGTCGTTACTCCATTCGTGCAGGTCGGAACTTACCCGACAAGGAATTTCGCTACCTTAGGATGGTTATAGTTACCACCGCCGTTTACTGGGGCTTAAATTCTCCGCTTCGACTTGCGTCTAACAGGTCCTCTTAACCTTCCAGCACCGGGCAGGAGTCAGTCCGTATACATCGTCTTACGACTTCGCACGGACCTGTGTTTTTGATAAACAGTCGCTTCCCCCTGGTCTCTGCGACCCTTACCCCCTCCACACCGCAAGGGCATATCAGGGTCCGGGCCCCCCTTCTCCCGAAGTTACGGGGGCATTTTGCCGAGTTCCTTAACCATGATTCTCTCGAACGCCTTAGTATTCTCTACCTGATCACCTGTGTCGGTTTAGGGTACGGGCGGCTAGAACCTCACGTCGATGCTTTTCTCGGCAGCATAGGATCACCGAATCCCCCACCAAAGGGGTCCCATCACGTCTCAAGCTATATGAGCCACGGATTTACCAATGACTCGCCCTACACGCTTAGACCAGGACTACCATCGCCTGGCTCGGCTACCTTCCTGCGTCACACCTGTTAACACGCTTACCTCCCTGGATCAGGTCCCACGCATCCCACCACAACCACACACCACAAAGTGGCGCATGAGAAACGGGTGGAACCGGTGGTTAGTATCCCCAGTTCAGTATGGGCGGTTCTTCGCCGGTACGGGAATATCAACCCGTTGTCCATCGACTACGCCTGTCGGCCTCGCCTTAGGTCCCGACTCACCCGGGGCAGATTAGCTTGACCCCGGAACCCTTGATCATTCGGCGGACGGGTTTCTCACCCGTCATTCGCTACTCATGCCTGCATTCTCACTCGAACAGGCTCCACCACTCGGTCACCCGGCAGCTTCACCACCCGCTCGACGCTCCCCTACCCAACACACACAAAACCATTACAGTCACCACACAGCACCCCACCAGAACCCAAAAGCCCTGACAGGATCGGTGTGCGGAAATGTGCATTGCCACGACTTCGGCGGTGTACTTGAGCCCCGCTACATTATCGGCGCGGAATCACTTGACCAGTGAGCTATTACGCACTCTTTCAAGGATGGCTGCTTCTAAGCCAACCTCCTGGTTGTCTGAGCAACTCCACATCCTTTCCCACTTAGCACACGCTTAGGGGCCTTAGTCGGTGGTCTGGGCTGTTTCCCTTTCGACTATGAAGCTTATCCCCCACAGTCTCACTGCCGTGCTCTCACTTACCAGCATTCGGAGTTTGGTTGACGTCAGTAACCCGTTGGGGCCCATCAGCCATCCAGTAGCTCTACCTCTGGCAAGAAACACACGACGCTGCACCTAAATGCATTTCGGGGAGAACCAGCTATCACGAAGTTTGATTGGCCTTTCACCCCTACCCACAGCTCATCCCCTCCATTTTCAACTGAAGTGGGTTCGGTCCTCCACGCGCTCTTACACGCGCTTCAACCTGGCCATGGGTAGATCACTTCGCTTCGGGTCTAGATCACGCCACTCAACGCCCTCTTCAGACTCGCTTTCGCTACGACTACCCCACACGGGTTAACCTCGCGACATGACACTAACTCGCAGGCTCATTCTTCAAAAGGCACGCCGTCACCCCAAAAGGCTCCGACGGCTTGTAGGCACACGGTTTCAGGTACTATTTCACTCCCCTCCCGGGGTGCTTTTCACCTTTCCCTCACGGTACTGGTCCGCTATCGGTCATCAGGTAGTATTCAGGCTTACCAGGTGGTCCTGGCAGATTCACACGAAGTTTCACGGGCTCCGTGCTACTCGGGAAACACCACGCGCGGCAGCAATGATTTCGTCTACGGGACTCACACCCTCTACGGCACACCACTCAAGATGATTCGACTATCACGCTGCACTCACACGACCCAGCCGGCAGACCGGGCACTGATGCTCCCACAACCCCGCCCATGCAACCCCTGCCGGGTATCACACACAGACGGTTTAGCCACTTCCGCTTTCGCTCGCCACTACTCACGGAATCACTGTTGTTTTCTCTTCCTGCGGGTACTGAGATGTTTCACTTCCCCGCGTTCCCCCCTGCACCCTATGTATTCAGATACAGGTCATCGCCCTCACAGACGACGGGGTTTCCCCATTCGGAAATCCTCGGATCACAGCCCGCTTATCGGCTCCCCGAGGCATATCGCAGATTGCCACGTCCTTCATCGGCTCCTGATGCCAAGGCATCCACCGTGCGCCCTTAGTAATCTTCAAACAGACACACAAAAATATTCTCACATAAAGAATAAGATGCTCGCGTCCACTATACAGTTCTCAAACAACACCAGCCGCCCCCCTCACCACACACACCGTGCGCAGCTACCTGAAGCAAGCCACAGAACACACACCCAACCACCACACCCCCACCCGAAGGCAAGGACCACGGTGACGGGGCCTGTTGTTCCAGGACCCGACAGTGCACCAAACCACCAACCGTCAACAGCACCCACGCACCAAGCAAGCACGCAGACACCAGACAGTGATCAGACACCCACCACAACCCGAAGGTCGCACCGGCTGCCTCGTCCGCTGATATTCCACCCATGAGCACGAACCCAACCACCGGGCCCTCGAAACGGGCCAGGTGCAGCGGGTCTCACCAAAACAACCCCCACACCAAGTAAGCGGTGCGCGGGCGGGCCGCCACACGGCGACCAGAGTGAAGCTCCTTAGAAAGGAGGTGATCCAGCCGCACCTTCCGGTACGGCTACCTTGTTACGACTTAGTCCCAATCGCCAGTCCCACCTTCGACGGCTCCCTCCACAAGGGTTGGGCCACCGGCTTCGGGTGTTACCGACTTTCGTGACTTGACGGGCGGTGTGTACAAGGCCCGGGAACGTATTCACCGCAGCGTTGCTGATCTGCGATTACTAGCGACTCCGACTTCATGAGGTCGAGTTGCAGACCTCAATCCGAACTGAGACCGGCTTTTTGGGATTAGCTCCACCTCACAGTATCGCAACCCTTTGTACCGGCCATTGTAGCATGCGTGAAGCCCAAGACATAAGGGGCATGATGATTTGACGTCATCCCCACCTTCCTCCGAGTTGACCCCGGCAGTCTCCCATGAGTCCCCACCATCACGTGCTGGCAACATGGAACGAGGGTTGCGCTCGTTGCGGGACTTAACCCAACATCTCACGACACGAGCTGACGACAACCATGCACCACCTGTATACCGACCCCAAAGGGGAAGAACCATCTCTGGAACGATCCGGTATATGTCAAGCCTTGGTAAGGTTCTTCGCGTTGCATCGAATTAATCCGCATGCTCCGCCGCTTGTGCGGGCCCCCGTCAATTCCTTTGAGTTTTAGCCTTGCGGCCGTACTCCCCAGGCGGGGCACTTAATGCGTTAGCTACGGCGCGGAGAACGTGGAATGTCCCCCACACCTAGTGCCCAACGTTTACGGCATGGACTACCAGGGTATCTAATCCTGTTCGCTCCCCATGCTTTCGCTCCTCAGCGTCAGTAACAGCCCAGAGACCTGCCTTCGCCATCGGTGTTCCTCCTGATATCTGCGCATTCCACCGCTACACCAGGAATTCCAGTCTCCCCTACTGCACTCTAGTCTGCCCGTACCCACTGCACACCCGGGGTTAAGCCCCGGGCTTTCACAGCAGACGCGACAAACCGCCTACGAGCTCTTTACGCCCAATAATTCCGGACAACGCTTGCGCCCTACGTATTACCGCGGCTGCTGGCACGTAGTTAGCCGGCGCTTCTTCTGCAGGTACCGTCACTTGTGGCTTCTTCCCTGCTGAAAGAGGTTTACAACCCGAAGGCCGTCATCCCTCACGCGGCGTCGCTGCATCAGGCTTTCGCCCATTGTGCAATATTCCCCACTGCTGCCTCCCGTAGGAGTCTGGGCCGTGTCTCAGTCCCAGTGTGGCCGGTCACCCTCTCAGGCCGGCTACCCGTCGTCGCCTTGGTGAGCCATTACCTCACCAACAAGCTGATAGGCCGTGAGCCCATCCAAGACCAGTAAACCCTTTCCACACACCACCATGCGGTGACATGTAGCATCCAGTATTAGACCCAGTTTCCCGGGCTTATCCCAGAGTCAAGGGCAGGTTACTCACGTATTACTCACCCGTTCGCCACTCATCCACACCAGCAAGCTGGTGCTTCAGCGTTCGACTTGCATGTGTTAAGCACGCCGCCAGCGTTCGTCCTGAGCCAGGATCAAACTCTCCGTTGAAAAACGAAAAACCATACCTGGCTGGAATCAAAATAAGATCGCCAGCACGTCACGGGAACGAGACGCACTGACGCATCAGCTGATCCAACCAAACAAAAAATTGCTTGAACTGGTATCAGCAGACAATTTGGCACACTATCGAGTTCTCAAACAACAGACGATCAACCAGCCCGTTTCACCAGGCCCGCGAAGATCAGGTCCTTCAGCCGCCGCAGCTCACGAGACCCGAACCTTCGTTCATCTCTCGTTCACCGTTGTGCGGCCAGATCATCGTACTCGCTTCACCCGCTCTTCACAACCCGGCTCCTTCGATCCGATCCCCCACGCCCATGCAGTGCAGGGCGAAGCGATCTGCTCGATCGAGCCGTTCAATGGTTGTGTCGACGCAGGATCATCCGGATCGGTGATCCTGCCGCTGCGCCGCACCGGTTCGAACCGGCGGGCCGCTCGCGGCGACAGAGAAGAACATTACACACCGCTGAGCACGCCCGCAAACCCGTGAGGCCCGCAGTGACGGGCCTCACCTGGGCCGAGTCCCGGTCTTCGTCGCGCAGCCGGCCGATTCGCCCGCACCTGCACCGGGCCACGCGGCTGCGCGCTGCCCACTCGGCTTCTCCACCGCGATGGACGCCAGCCGGCCCTTGGTCGTCTATACGATGGATCCCGTGAAGGACCTGCTGCCCCTGGAGACGGACCGCCTCTTCTTCCGCCGCTTCAGCGAGTCGGATCTGGAGGCCATGCACGCCTACCAATCACGTGAGGACTACGCGCAGCACGCCTGGCGCGGACCTCGCTCGTGGGAGCACTCGGAGCGGGTCATCGCCGAGCATCGCGGGCCGAGGGCCTTCCTCCACGACGGGGACACCATCCGCTATGCCTTCAGCGCGCACGACGACTCGGAGGCGCTCTACGGGGAGATCGTGCTGACGCTCGTGGACGCCGAGTCGCGCCAGATCGAGATGGGCTGGGTGGTCAGCCCCGATCATGCAGGCAGAGGCTATGCAGGCGAGGCTGCGATCGCCGCGATCGACGCCTGCTTCGAGCGATTGGACGCCCACCGCGTGTTCGCGCGCCTGGATGCGCTGAACCACAGCTCCATCAAGGTCTGCGAGCGCATCGGCATGCGCAGGGAGGCGGAGCTGCGCGAATCGCACCTGCAGCTGGGCGAATGGCGCACGGAGCTCATCTACGCCGCACTGCGCTCCGACCGGATCAGCGCGGACTGACCTGCCGGTTCGCGCGGCCGTCGCGGAGGAACTCCACCTGCGGCCGACCTCCTGACCCGACATAGGCCCGTCCCGTGGATCGGGCTGTTCTACGCCCTCGGGCGCAGCCGCTGTCGGACGTCGCCGCTCGGGTCCCCGGTCCGTCAACGCGCTGTGCGTCGGGATTCCATCTCCAGCAGCTCCTGCTTGCGCTCGATGCCGCCGGCATAGCCGGTCAGCACCCCTGTAGAGCTGAGCACCCGGTGGCACGGCACGATCACCGACCACGGATTCCGGCCCACCCCCTGTCCCACCGCCTGGGCCATCCCGGGATTGCCGAGCTGCTGCGCCAGCGCGCCGTAGGTGGTGGTGGTCCCGAACGGGATCTCCTGCAGCGCCTTCCACACCCGCGGGCGCAGGGGCTGCGGGCGGTCGTCGAGGGCCAGCGGCAGATCGAACCCGCGTCGCCGACCGGCGTACCAGTCTTCGAGCTGCTCCTGCGCCTCGCTCAGCAGGGCATGATCACCCTCCATGCCGAGGGTCTCGTCGTCCGGGAAGTGCTTCTGGTCCTCGAACCAGCATCCCGTGATCGCAGGCCGGCCGTCGTGCGGGCCGACAGCCACGACCATGCGCCCGAGCGGCGTCTCCACCCAGCGGTGCATGCGCGCCACGGGCTCCGGCAGCTCCATGCCGCGCGGAGGCGCCGGAGTCGGCTCGGGGATTCGTCGGGCGGCGCGCCCGGAGGTGTCGAAGTCGCTCATGCGCACCATGGTGCGGCCATGTCCCC
Organism: Kocuria sp. SL71; assembly: GCF_026672465.1. Classification (NCBI taxonomy): domain Bacteria; kingdom Bacillati; phylum Actinomycetota; class Actinomycetes; order Micrococcales; family Micrococcaceae; genus Kocuria; species Kocuria sp. SL71. The sequence continues at coordinate 2,554,570 of NZ_JAPPRE010000001.1, read as the reverse complement.
GCACGCGCAACGGCCGGGCCCTCCGCAGCGGAGGGCCCGGCCGTCGTCGTGGAATTCCGGCCGCCGTGCACGACGGGTGCCGGAGGATCCGGTCTCAGCTGAGGATCGGGATCTGCATGGGGTACTTGTACGCCAGGCCCTTGTTCGCCTGCATGGCGCCGAGGACGGCGAACACGATCGACAGGATGCCCAGGACGGGAAGCAGGAAGAGGGCCAGGCCGAGGGTGGGAATGGCCAGGATCCAGATCACGACGTTGAGCGCGAACACGATGACGTTGAAGTTGAAGGCGCCCGCGGAGGCATTGCGCACCAGCGGGTCGCGGTCCTTGAAGATGAACCAGATGATCAGCGGTGCTGCGAATCCGATCCAGCCGGCCGAGAACAGGAACAGCACCGGAGCTGCGATGTGGGAGATCAGCGCCCAGGTCCGGGCGTCCGAGGGGCTCAGCGGCTGGCCGCCCTGCTGGAAGGTGGCCTGCCCGTAGTTGCCCTGGGCCGTGTACTGCTGTCCGCCGCCCTGCGGCTGGTCGTAGGCGCCCTGGCCTCCGTAGCCCGGATGCTGGCGCTGCTGCCCGGCTCCGGGGAAGCTGTAGCCCGGCTGCCCGTAGCCCTGCTGCGCGCCGGGGTCCCCGGAGGGCTGGCTGCCCGGCTGGCTCTGGTTCGGGCCCCACGACGGCTGCCCGGACTGCTGGCGGTCGCCGCCCTGCCCGAACGAGGGGGCCTCGTGCTGCTGTCCGCCCGGGGCGTTGCGGCCGTCCGATCCGGAGGCCGGGTTCTGGGGATCCTGCGAGCTCATGAAGGCTCCTTCATATGGCGCTTGCATGGGGACCCGCGCGACGGCCGAGCCGAACGCGACGAGGCTGCTGCCCCCAGTGTAGGCAGAGCCCTGCGAGCGCCGTCAGGTGACGGCGATCGCAGGGCTCTGCCGGAGCCGGGGAGGCCGCCGCGTCAGCCGCAGTGCCGGATGAGCGCGCCGCCTGTCAGTCGCCGAGCCGGGCGAGCGCAGCGCCCGTCAGGCTCCGAAGGCACGCTCCAGGTCCTCGAGGTGGTCGTCGAGGTCCTCGATCCCGACGGAGAGCCGGACCAGATCCACCGGCACCGCCAGCGGCGTGCCGGCCACGGATCCGTGCGTCATCTCGGAGGGCCAGCAGATCAGCGATTCGACCCCGCCGAGGGAGACCGAGAGCTTGTACATCTTCGTGGACTCCGCGAAGCGCCGGGCCGCAGCCTCTCCGCCGTGCACGCGGAAGGAGACCATGCCACCGAAGCCGTCCATCTGCCGTGCGGCCAGCTCGTGGCCGGGGTGCTCGGGCAGTCCGGGGTAGAGCACCTGCGCCACCTCTGGGCGCCCGATGAGCCACTCGGCGATCCGGCCTGCGGTCTCCTGATGGCGCTGCATGCGCAGCGACAGGGTCTTCAGCCCGCGCGCGGCCAGGAAGCAGTCCTGGGGCCCGGCGACCGCCCCGCCGGCGAACTGCTGGAAGCCCACGAGCTCGGCCAGCGTTCCTCCGGGCGAGAAGCCGCCCACGGCCTCGACCTCCCAGGCCCGGTCCGAGACGACGACCGCCCCGCCCAGCACGTCCGAGTGCCCGCCGATGTACTTGGTGGTGGAGTGCACGACGACGTCGGCGCCGAACTCCAGCGGACGCTGAAGGTACGGCGAGGCGAAGGTGCTGTCCACGATCAGCAGCGCCCCGGCATCCTGGGCGATCTGGGCGATGCCCGTCAGATCGGCGATGCCCAGCAGCGGATTCGTGGGGGTCTCGACCCAGATCACCCGGGTGCCCGCCTCCACAGCCCCGCGGACCGCATCGAGCGAGGTGACGTCCACCGGCGTGTGCCGGATCTGCCAGGGAGCCAAGACCCTGGTGATGAGCCGGTTGGTGCCCCCGTAGCCGTCGGCGCCCAGGACCACATGGTCTCCGGGGCGCAGCACCGAGCGCAGCAGCGCATCCTCCGCCGCGATCCCGGAGGCGAACGCGAAGGCCCGCTGCCCGCCCTCGAGCGCGCACAGCTGCTCCTCGAAGGCATTGCGGGTGGGATTGGAGCCGCGGGAGTACTCGTGGCCGTCGCGCAGGACGTTGATGCCGTCCTGGACGAAGGTGGAGGTCTGGTAGATCGGCGGGATGACCGCACCGGTCAGCCGGTCCGGCTCCTGGCCGGCGTGGACGGCGCGCGTGGTGAACCCGCTCATGCCTGCACCTCCTGGCGCTGGTCGCGGCGCGCGCCGCTCGGCTCGTCCTCGGAGCGCACCGGGGCGCCGTCCGTCGACGATCCCGGGGCACCTTCTGCGGCCGGGATCTCAGCGCCGCGCGCGGCCTCGACGCGCAGCAGCTCATCGAGCGAGGACTGCAGATCGGCGATCAGGTCGTCGACCGCCTCCAGCCCGATCGACAGCCGCAGGGTCTGCCAGCTGATCCCGCCGGCCAGTCGCTGCTCCTCCGAGAGACGGCAGTGGGTCATGGCCGCGGGATGGTTGATCAGCGAGCGGACGTCGCCGATGTTGGCCACCAGCTTGAAAAGCCGCAGGGAGTCGACGAATCCGGCCACTGCGGCATCCGAGCACTCCAGCTCGAAGCCGAAGACCGACCCGACGCCCTGGGGGAAGTCGCGCTCGGCGATCTCCCGATCGGCGGAGCCCTCGATCAGGGGGTGGTGCACGCAGCGCACCGCCGGATGCGTGCTCAGGAACTCGGCGATGCGAGCGGCGCTGTCCGAGTGGCGGCGCATGCGCAGGTCCAGCGTCTCGAGGCCCTGGATGATCTGGGAGGCGTTGAACGGCGAGAGCGTCAGACCCAGGTCGTGCACGAACTTGGCCCGGCACAGATGCAGGAACGGCGAGCCGCCGCGCAGCTTCTCGCACAGGCTGATCCCGCCCCAGCGCGCTCGCGGCTCGGTGAACTGCGGCCAGCGATCGGCCTCGGCCTCCCAGTCGAATCGACCGGAGTCGATCACGACGCCGGCCAGCGACGTCCCGTGCCCGCCGAAGAACTTGGTGGCCGAATGCACCACGATGTCCGCCCCGTGCTCGAAGGGCCGGTACAGGATCGGCGTGGCCAGGGTCGAGTCGACGATCACCGGGATCCCCCGCTCATGGGCGATGCGGGAGATCGCGTCCAGATCCGCCAGCGTGGCCAGCGGGTTGCCGATGGACTCGAGGAAGAAGCCCCGAGTGTCCTCCGTGATCGCCTCCGACCAGGCCGAGGGGTCAGCGGGATCGACGTAGGTGACGGTCGCGCCGAGATCGGCCAGCGTGTCACCGAGCAGGTCGACGGTGCCGCCGTAGATCTTCTCCGAGACCACCAGGTGCTTGCCGGGGCCCGTGCTGATCAGCGCGAGCAGGGCCGCGGCGACGGCGGACTGCCCCGAGCCCATGGCCACGGCCCCCACTCCGCCCTCGAGATCGGCGACCTTCTGCTCCAGGACGGCGACCGTGGGGTTGCCCGTGCGGGAGTAGGTGAAGCCCGGGGTGGTCTGGGCGAACATGGCGGCGGCAGCCGCGTGGTCCGGGAACTCGAAGGCCGAGGACTGGTAGATCGGCACCGGCAGCGTGGCCTGGACGGGGGCGGCAGGGGCGCCCGGATCGGATCCTGTCCGGCCGGCGTGGATCTGGCGTGTGGCCAGCGAGGTCGAGCTCTTGAGCTCGTCGCAGGGCGAGGACGTCATGAGAGGTGTCTTCCGTGACGGGGTGCTCTTGACCTGCACGTCCCGCCGGAGCTTGTTCGTGCGCTGCGTCAGGTGCAGGCCGCTTCGTCATCCGAACCACCCTTGAACATGGGGTTGGTGCACAGCCAAGTCGGAGCTTGGCAGCTGTGTCTCGTGAAGCCGGTCCGATACTAGCACCCCACCGATCGAGCCGTCAGGACCTCCGTGCGGGCGGGACCAGCAGCAGGACCGCCGCGACCATGGCCGCCGCGCCGCCGAGGGCCAGCGGGATGCCGAGCAGGAAGCGGACCTCCAGCACGGCTGCGGAGAAGACGAGGACGGCCGCTGCGAGGATGCGGACCCACGCCCGTCCGTCCGGCGATGAGGAGCGATCGGGACTCGAAGCTCGCAGCGGCGCGGATCCGTCGGCTCGGGGCGCGCTCGAGGGCCGCTCACCCGAGGGCGATCCTCCGGCTGCGGGCCCCTCCGGTTCGGGCTCGCGGGCGACGATCCGCCCCGCCACGGCCTCCAGGACGCCCAGCGGACGCACGACCAGCAGGACCATCGCCCAGCACAGCAGCCCGATCGGCAGGCGCCACAGCCACCACTGCGCCGAGCCGGGCACCGGATCCGGGCCGCCGAGCAGCCACCACACCGCCATCACGGCCACGATCACCGGCAGGTGCCACAGGTACAGGGTCGTGGCCCGCGAGCCGACGACCCAGGCGACGGCCTGCGCGGGACGCCATCGCATGAGCCGCTCGAGAGCCGGCGAGCACAGCTGCAGGACGCAGGCCTGAGCCGCGCCGAGGGCGATCATGCACAGCGTGGGCGGGTTCAGGGCCGACAGTCCGTCCGCACCCCACCAGGGCAGGCTCGTCAGGCAGAGCATCACCAGGACCGACAGGGCCGTGATCCCGAGCAGTCTTCCTGCCGAGGCACGAGCGAAGGATCCGTCGTGGCGGAAGAAGCCGATCTGATGGATCGCCAGCCAGACCGGGGCGAAGCCGAGCAGGCCCCACCACGGCTGCTCCGCGGCGATGCGCAGCACCTCGATCGCAGCGCTGAGCCCCACCAGCGCAGCCAGGGTGAGGACGGGCCGGCGATCGTGCAGCCCGTGCAGCAGCGGCACACCGACCAGGCACGCGGTGTAGGCGCCCACGAACCACAGGTGCATCCCGAGCCCCTGAAGCGCCATCGAGGCCCAGTCGGCGGGCATCCCCACGAGCGTCGCGAGGGCGCCGGCCAGCGCCAGGGCGACCCACACAGCGCTCGCCGGCACGACCAGGCGCAGCAGCCGGGCGCGCACCCAGGCCGGCCCGCGGACGCCCTCCGCCGACTGGCGCGACCACGAGATCGCCGAGGCGCACCCTCCCACCACGAAGAACAGCGGCATGACCTGCACGAGCCATGACACCGGGGCGTACCAGGAGGCCTCCGTGGGTGCCATGACGCTGCGCAGCGCGCCCGTGCTCGGATCCGTCGTGAGCGTGACCAGCAGGATGTGGAGCACGACCACGGCGATCAGGCAGGCGACCCGAGCAGCATCCAGCGCGAGATCGCGCTGCGCAGGGATGGTCTGCGCAGCGCGCCGGCCGCGGGAGGTGCTCAGCTTCGTCACGTCTCCGATCGTCACACGGCGGCGGCATCGCAGGGGGCGCGGCGGGTGCCCGGGAGCGCAGCAGCGCGATTGTGACGTCAGAGCGTCTTCTTCCGCAGGTCAGGGGCATCGGATCGCCCCGCGGCCTTCTGCAGGAAGGCCTCCGCTGTTACGGTTACCCAAGAGTCATTTAGATATGGCGGATCGGGCATGAATCGGCCTGGATCCGCGCTGTGGCAGGGCTGAGAGACAGCTCCGCTTCCCCCGGTGGGTCTGTACGCGGCACAGCGGATCGCCTAGTCTGGACTCGGGTCGCACCACGATGACGTCGGAGACCCTTCCCCCGCAATTCCGACGATCAGCGCAGGAGCAGCAGTGACTGTCACGAGCACCAGACTGGGCCGGCTGGGATCTCCCCAGCACCACAAGACGCCCCGCTCCCCCATGTGCCATGAGTGCACCACCGATCTCTACCTCAAGTTCCGGGTCTTCCTGCCCTCCACCCGCAAGCGCAGCCGCGTCCCGGGGCTGCGCCGGATCATGGGCCGCGTGCTGCGCTGCGCGGTCCGCTCCGGCGGACGCGTCGAGTACTTCTGCCAGAAGTGCGGCACGCAGCAGCGCCACCTCATCCCGGAGGGCTGGGAGCCCACCTCCAAGGGCCTGACCCCGTGCGACGTCCAGGACCTGGCCTCGGTGTTCATCGCCCCAGGCGAGTCCCTGCCCACGGAAGAGGTCCGCCAGCAGCTCCTGGGCCCGGAGCCCGCACCGGCCGCCCGAGCGGAGAAGACCCTGAGCCTCCGAGAGAGCCGGCTTCCGGCCTGATCCGGCCCGCGCCGGAGCCGTCGCTCTGCGCACCCGTCGGAGGCAGATGACACAATCAGGAGGTCCCCTCCCGCGGGCAGCTCGGGCGCACCAGCCCTCGCATGCCGCTCGTTCACCGTCGGTTCATTCCGGGGTTGCAGGGTGGACGACGACCTTCTACAGCACCAGCCCGCTCGGCTCGGCGTCGTGATCCTTCCGATCCCCGCGCCGAGAGGCGCACGGAAACGGAGATGACGTGAAGATTGCGATCCTCGGCGGCGACGGATTCTGCGGCTGGCCTGCCGCCCTGCACCTCTCGGAGAGAGGTCACGACGTCATCACCGTGGACAACATGTCGCGCCGTCGGATCGACGACGAGCTCGGCGCGCAGTCGCTGACCCCGATCCGCCCGCTCGTCGAGCGCCTGCGCGCCTGGACCGAGGTCTCCGGCAAGGTCATCGAGCACCGCCACCTCGATGTCGCCGAGGACTACGAGGGCCTGCTGCAGCTGATCAGCGAGGACCAGCCGGACGCCGTCGTGCACTTCGCCGAGCAGCGCGCGGCGCCGTACTCCATGAAGAGCTCGCGCACCAAGCGCTACACCGTGGACAACAACGTGTCGGCCACGCACAACCTGCTCGCGGCGATCGTCGAGTCCGAGCGCGACGTCCACGTGGTCCACCTGGGCACCATGGGCGTCTACGGCTACGGCACCGCCGGGATGAAGATCCCCGAGGGCTACCTGGATGTAGAGATCCCGCACGAGGAGCAGGAGCCGATCCAGCAGCAGATCCTGTACCCGACCAACCCGGGCTCGATCTACCACATGACCAAGTCGCTGGATCAGCTGCTCTTCGCGTTCTACGCCAAGAACGACCAGCTGCGGATCACCGACCTGCACCAGGGCATCATCTGGGGCACCACGACCGCCGAGACCCAGCGCGACGAGCGGCTGATCAACCGCTTCGACTACGACGGCGACTACGGCACGGTGCTCAACCGCTTCCTCATGCAGGCGGCGGTGGGCTACCCGCTGACGGTCCACGGCACCGGCGGGCAGACCCGCGCGTTCATCCACGTCCAGGACATGGTGCGCTGCGTCGAGCTGGCCCTCGAGAACTCCCCGGCCCCCGGCGAGCGCGTCAAGATCCTCAACCAGATGACCGAGACGCACCGCGTCCGCGACCTGGCCGAGCTGATCGCCCGCATCTCCGGGGCCGCCGTGGAGATGGTGCCGAACCCGCGCCAGGAGTCGGCGGAGAACGAGCTGCACGTCACCAACGACACCTTCCTGGAACTCGGCCTGCAGCCGACCACCCTGTCCGAGGGCCTGCTGCACGAGGTCGAGGAGACCGCCAAGCGCTACGCCCACCGTGCGGACCTCTCCAAGATCCCCGCGCGCTCGCTGTGGAACCGGCGCACCCGGGCCGGTGTCCCGGCTTCCGTGGCCCACGAGTCGCAGGGCAGCTGAGCAGCTTGCGCATCGCGCTGTTCACCGAGGTCTTCCTGCCGAAGATCGACGGCGTCGTCACCCGCATCATGCGGACCATGGAGCAGCTGGAGCAGCTCGGCCACGAGGTCGAGGTCTTCGCTCCGGGGCACCCGCCGACGCAGTACGCCGGGCACCGCGTGCACAGCGTCCGCTCGCTGTCGTTCAAGCCCTGGTACCCCGAGATCAGGGTGGGCCTGCCCACCGGGCGCATCGCGACCCGGATGGCCGAGTTCGAACCGGACATCGTCCACGCCGTGAACCCGGTGTGGCTCTCGGCCTACGGCGTGCTCTCGGCTCGCCGGCGCAACCTGCCGCTGCTGGCCTCGTTCCACACGGACGTCCCGCACTACACGGAGGCCCTGGGCCTGAACCTGCTGCGGCACCCGTCGGAGTCGTGGATCCGGTGGCTGCACAACCAGGCCGAGCTGAACCTGTGCACCTCCGGTCCCATGGTGGAACGGGCCCGGACGGTCGGCATCCAGGATGTCGACCTGTGGCCCAAGGGCGTCGACACCGTGGCCTACACGCCCGAGAACGCGGACCGCGCCATGCGCGAGCGGCTCAGCGACGGGCACCCCGAGGCCCCGCTGATCGTCTACGTGGGGCGCGTCTCCAAGGAGAAGAACCTCGACGAGCTGCTCGAGCCGATCCGCCGCCTGCCCCGGGCGCGCTTGGCGATCGTGGGCTCCGGACCGCACAAGGAGGCGCTGCAGGAGCAGTTCGCCGGGACGAACACCGTGTTCACCGGGTACATGTCCGGTCTCGAGCTCGCCCAGGCCTACGCCTCCGCGGACGTCTTCGCCTTCCCGTCGCGCTCCGAGACCCTCGGCCTGGTGGCCCTGGAGGCCTTCGCCTCCGGCGTCCCCGTGGTCGGCGCGCGTGCCGGCGGCATCCCCTTCGTGATCGACGAGGGAGTGACCGGGCACCTGGTGGAGCCCGGGAACGCCGACCAGCTCACCGAGGCGCTGCGGGGTCTGCTCGAGGACCCGCAGCGCCGTGCGCGGATGGCCCAGGCCGCCCGCGACGAGGCGCTCAAGCACTCCTGGAGGGCCTCGACGGAGGCCCTGGTGGACTTCTACACCGAGGCGATCGAGCGCCACTGGCGCGATCACGTGCCGGCCGGTCCCATGCTCAAGCTCGTGGGCGCCGCCGATCAGCGCGCTCTGCGGCTGCCCCCTGCCATCCGGAAGTACACCGACCTGCTGCCCTGAGCCGCCCGCTCAGTGCGGGCGCACGCGCGAGGCGATCCTGGCGATGACGGCCTGCTCCTGGGCCGCACTGAGCTCGATGCCCAGCACCCATGCCCACGCTCGGACCTGCTCGCCGTGGTAGCTGTGCCCGTGGCCGCCGGGGATCTCTATCGAGCGCGGCATGTCGGTGGTGATCTGCCAGAACGTCACCCAGGGCAGCCAGCGCAGCGTCGTGATGACGTCGGGGGCGGGGCGACGGCGCAGCTCCTCGATCCAGTCGAACCGCCGCCAGATCAGCGCCGGGGACCACCACACCACGGGATCTGAGGCATGCTGCAGGTAGGCGATCCGCGGACGCCGCCACGGTCCGTACGGGGCTCCCGAGGGATCCAGATCGAGGTCCTGGGGCCGATTCGCGAAGCGCACGTGCGCCCCGCTGCGGTACACGGGCAGGATCTCGGTGCTGCCCTCGTCCCGATCCGCCACGATCCGCGACCACAGCCGAGTGGCCCGCGGCGTGCCGGACCACACGGCGCCATCGACCGACGACAGCATCTCGTGGATGCTGGCGAAGGCGCCGTGCCCGCCATAGGCCCCGAGCGACTCCCCCGCCGCGAACAGCCGGGGCCGCCGCTGCTGGGCAGGGAGGCTGTCGAGCTCCCGGCGCACGCGCTCGAAGAGGACGCGGCCGGCGCGTCGGGCACCCTGCCGATCCACCACGAAGGCGAGTCCCGACGGCGCGAATGAGTACTGCAGGGTGGCGCTCGCGCAGTCGCCGCCGGTCAGGTACTCGACGCTCGCCGGGGTCCAGTCCTGGATCCAGCCCGTCCCCGTGCCGGTGAGCAGCACGAGCACGCCGCGCTCGAACGCTCCGGTGCGGTGCAGCTCGGCCACCACGGCATCGGCGGCGTCCTCGAGGCTGTCATGGGCGATCTTGCCGGCGAAGACACGGATCGGCTCCCGGTGCTGCCCGGCAGCGGTCTGCGGGCTGAGCCGCAGGCGCTCGAGATCCGCCGCCCGAGGCCCGTCGGCCACGAAGGCCTGTCCGTGCGTGCCCAGGACGTCATAGGACTCGCTCGAGCCCGGCCCGCCCGAGCGCTCGGGCTCCGCGGGACGACGGCGGCCGTCGGCCCAGCGGCGATTGGCGATCGTTGCGCGGCGAACCATGCGCCGGGCGATCTGCGCGATCAGCAGGCGGTTGGTCAGCGCCACCGCACCGAGGCCGGCGACCGAGGCCAGGCCCGGGCCCACGAGATCCCGGGAGATGAAGCGCACGCCGCCTGCGACCGTGGAGCGGATCCAGTGCATGACCCAGCCGAAGGCCACGCCCCCGAGCCACCACGACGTGCCCACGGCGTAGCCGATCACATGGGCTCGCGGGCCGCCGTCGCGGGTCTCGACGAGCTCGGAGGTCCGCCGCTGCGCCCCCGCCGAGCGAGCCAGAGCCGCCGCGGTGACCGCCGACGCCCCGCCGATCAGCGCCGCCGTCAGGGGGTGCAGCCGCCCACGGCGTCGGGCGGGATCCGTGCGGCTGCGGAAGTCGGCGGCCGCACGCCGGATGCCCGGTGTGGGGCGCTCGCCCAGCCGCAGCCCGAGGTTGTGCAGGCCGACTCCCAGGGCGTAGCCGCCCAGCTGGTTCGTGGCCACCGAGGCAGCGGTCATCCACCAGGTCCGGGGCACGAGCGACGGGGACAGGGACACCCAGGACGCCCCGAGACCCAGCACCAGGCCGGCGCGGTTGAACCATGGCTGTCGGACGTCTCCCGGGCGGTGGATCGGAGGGCGGAACGAGTAGCGCACCCGGCCATCCTATGGATCCCGGCCCCTCTTGAGGGGCGGCGTAACCTCCGGCGCGACGGTCGCGGCAGCTGCCTGGATGCGATGGAGTGGATTCAGCGGGACATCACCCCACTGCCAGGCGGCACCCGTATCCTCGGTCGCGAGCACCGGATCCCGAACGTGCACAGCACGACTCCCCGAAAGGCCCCGCATGTCCCGCAGGCACCTGACACTGGCCCTCACGGTCCCGCTGCTCGTCGGGCTCCTGGCCGGGTGCGGCTCCGATGAGGAGTCCGGCGCGGCCTCCGGCGAGGCCCCCGCGCGCTCCGGCGAGCCGACAGAGCGCTCGGAGCAGCTGCGCACCGATCTGACCAGCACCTGCCTGGCCGACGGCACCGCAGAGGGCCGGCAGACCCCTGAGCTCGCATGGCTGGACGCAGCCCCCGGTGCCTCGGACCGCGACGTCCTCCAGGCAGCCGTGGACGGCGCCGAGAAGGATCTGGACCTGACGGCGAGCATGGGCGTCCGGGTGTCCGGCGGCGAGAACACCACCGCGGGCGGGGAGCGCACGTATCCCTCGGCGAGCCTTTCGAAGGTCCCCGTGGCCCTCGCCTATCTGACGACTCTGCGTGAATCCGGCCAGGAGCCCACGGAACAGGACCTCGCCCTGATCGATACCGCCCTGGTCTACAGCGACAACGACGCCGCCTCCCAGCTCTACGGCGGGCTCGGCGCGACCCCGCTCGAGCAGCAGGCGGCGCTGCAGGAGATGGACGACCTCCTCGGCATGGACAACGGAGCCGAGACCGACTTGCCGGGGCTGAATCCCACCTCCGTCGACGACCAGCTCAGGCTGCTCGCCGCCCTGCAGGACCCGCCCGAGGGGCTGGACGGGGACGACGTCAGCACCGTCACCGAGCTCATGGCCGTGCCCGCCCCCGGGCGGCAGACGCCGGACGAGTCCAAGGACTTCGGCGTCGGCTCCCTCGCTCTGCCGCTGGAGGACCCGGCCGCCGACGACGTGCACGTGAAGAACGGCTGGATCGCCGACGACGACTCCGGGCTCTGGAGCGCGGGCACGGCCGGATACGCCACAGTGCAGGGCACCGATCTGGAGATGGTGGTCCTGCTCGAGGACGCCCCCAGCGCCGAGTGCGGCTTCAGCGCCCTGGACGCCATGGCCCACGCGGGCATGCAGACGGCCGGGAGCTGACAGCTCCCGGCCGCTCGCTGGGGACCTCCCCGGCCCCGCCCGGACTGGGCAGAGAAGGATCAGGCGGTCTCCGGCGTGGTGGCGTCGCGGACCTCGCCCACGAGCTCCTCGAGGACGTCCTCGAGCGCCACGATCGCCCGCTGGTTCTGGCCGCCGTCCCCGCTCGACTCCACGAGCGCCAGGTGCGCCTGCGTGGCCTGCATACGGCGCATGACGGCCTGCAGCTTGGCGTCCTCTGGCACCCGGCCCAGCGAGTGCACGATCGAGGCGTCGAAGACCTCATCGCGCGCCTCAGCGGGCACCGCCAGGATGTCCTTGGTGTGGATGTAGCCCTCCAGGCTGCCGTCGCTGCCCACCACGGGGAAGCGGGAGAAGCCCGTCTCCACGCACAGCTGCTCGATCTGCGCCGGAGTGGCGTCGACGGACACGGTGCGGATCTGATCGAAGGGGATCGCCACGTCCGAGGCGGTGAGCCGTTCGAACTCCAGCGCTCCGGTCAGCAGCCTGATCTCGTCGGGATCCAGCAGGCCCTCGCGGCCGGACTCCTCCACGAAGCCGGCCACCTCCACGGAGGTGAAGGTGGAGGAGACCTCGTCCTTGGGCACGGCGCGCAGCACATGGCGCACCACCAGGTTGGCGGTCTCGTTCATCAGCCAGATGAACGGACGCAGCACGATCACGAAGACCCGCAGCACGGGCCCCAGCAGCAGCGCCGAAGCCGCCGGCTGAGCAATCGAGATGTTCTTGGGGACCATCTCGCCGATCACCATGTGCAGGAAGGTCACGATGACCAGCGCGATCACCAGGGCGATCGGGTGGATCAGGAACTCGGGCACGCCGACGGCCTCGAACACCGGCTCGATCATGGCCGCGATCGCGGGCTCGCCGACGGAGCCGATGAGCAGCGAGCAGGCGGTGATGCCGAGCTGGGTCGCGGCCAGGGACGTGGAGACGTCCTCGATGCCCTTCAGCGCCATGCGGGCGCCGCGGGAGCCGTCGGCGGCGCGCGGCTCGAGCTGATCACGGCGGGCCGAGACCATGGCGAACTCGGCGCCCACGAAGTAGGCGTTGCCGAGCAGCAGCAGGATCAGGATGAGAATCGCACCGAAGCCGTCCATCAGCGCTCACCCCCGTCCTTGAGCGCGGTGTCGAGGCCGGCGTCCTGGTTCTCGGCCATGCCGTCCTCCTCGACCGTCTCGTAGCGGACGGGCTCCTCATCGGGGTCGTCGTCGTCCTCGGGCTCCTGGGCGAGCCGGACCACGACCACGCGCTCGACCCGGTACTGATCCATCTTGGCCACCTTGAGCGAGAGCCGCGCCTTGATGGGGAGGTCGTCCTCGTCCTTGTGCTCGCGATCGGTGCACTCGAGCTGGACCTGGTCCCCGACCTCGGGCATGCGATCAAGCATCTCGGCGATCAGTCCGCCGATGGTGTCGGTCTCCTCGCCCTCGGGGACGTCGAGCTTGACGATGTCGCCGAGCTCGTCCGGGCGCAGCAGGCCGGCGACGACGATCGAGCCGTCGCGGCGCCTGCGGTACTTGGCCAGGGTGGTGTCCTGCTCGTCGTCGATCTCGCCGACGATCTCCTCGATCAGGTCCTCGAGCGTCACGATCCCGGCGGTGCCGCCGTACTCGTCGACCACGATCGCCATCTGCAGGCCGGGCTGACGCAGCTCGCGCATCAGCGGATCCAGCGTCATGGATTCGGACACGGCCTCCACGGGGTGGGCGATCTCCCGAGCGGCGGTCGTGCGGCGCTGGTCAAAGGGCACCGCCAGCGCGTGCTTGAAGTGCACGACGCCCACGATGTCGTCCACGGACTCGCCCATCACCGGGAATCGGGAGTGGCCTGTGGAGGCGGCGAGCTCGAGCAGCTCGGCCACGGTCTCCTCCTCGACGAAGTTCACGCGCGGGCGCGGCGTCATCACATCCGCGGCCGTGCGGTGGCCGAACTCGATCGAGCGGGCCACGAGCTCCGCCGTGGCGGCATCGAGCGTGCCCTCCTCCCCGGAGCGGGAGACGACGGCGGCCAGCTCCTGGGAGCTGCGGGCGTTGGCGACCTCCTCGCGGGGGTCGAAGCCCAGCCAGCGCAGGATCTGGTTGGCCGAGGCGTTGAGCAGGCTCACCAGCCAGCCGAAGACGAACATGAAGACGTTCTGCGGGCGGACCACGAGGTCCGCGACCTTCGAGGGCTCGGCGATGGCCCAGTTCTTGGGGACCAGCTCGCCGAAGACCATCTGCACGAACGTGACGATGATGAACGCACCCGTGGTGCCGGCGAAGGCGACGACATGCTCGGGCAGACCGGTGATGCCGAACAGCGAGCTCAGCAGCACGCCCACCGACGGGGCCGTGAGGTAGCCGGCGATCAGGCTCGTGACCGTGATGCCGAGCTGCGCGCCGGAGAGGTTCGTGGACGTCCGGCTCAGAGCCCTGTCCAGTGCTTCGGCCTTGCGGTCGCCGGCCTGGATCCGGGCGCGGATCTCGTTGCGGTTGATCGTCAGGTAGGAGAACTCGACCGCGACGAACAGCGCGTTGCCGAGCACCAGCAGCAGGAGGACGACCAGCAGGACGAGGGCTGCGACGAGGGGGCTCACCTGCGCCTCACCGCCCAGAGGTCGTTCGAGGCTCGATCAGGACGGGACAGGCAGCGGGGCGAGTGCCCGGCGGCGGAAGCGCTACTTCGATACTCCGCATCATCCGAGCTCATGGCCCGGTGGGTATCGGGGGCGCCCCAGGTGGTGTCTGAAGGCATGGGATTCAGTGTAAGGGGTCGTGTCACGGGTACGGGAGCATCTGTGCGCAGCGCCGCACGGGCGCCGTCGTCGGACAGCTGGGCGGGTGCGGGCGCTGCGCGTGTGCGCAGACGCCCGTGGGCGGCGGACCCGGAAGGTCCGCCGCCCACGGGCGGTGCGATCACTCAGCCCTCTCTCCGAGAGGCTGCTCGATCAGAGTCGCTGTGCGGCTCAGAAGGAGGCGTAGTAATCGGTCGACATGGCCGAGACGGCGTGCACCTGGGTGCCCTGGCTCGGGTTCAGGGCCGAGATCATCTGGCCGTTGCCCAGGTAGATTCCGACGTGCGAGCCGCCGTTCTGGATGACCAGGTCGCCCGGCTGCGGGTTGGAGGTCGGGGTCCCGGCAGCGCCCTGCGCAGCCGCGGTGCGGGGCAGGTCGATGCCGTTCTGGGCGTAGACGTACTGGACGAAGCCGGAGCAGTCCCAGCCGGACGGGGTGTCGCCGCCATAGACGTAGCCGGCGCCCTGGTAGGACATGGCGGTGCCGGTGATGCCCGAGGTCGAAGCCGAGGCCGAGCTCGAGGCGGACGAGCCGACCGACTGGGTCGAGACGTCGTTCGAGTCGGCGGAGGCCGAGGAGGCGGCCGGAGCCGACGAGGCCGCCGGAGCCGACGAGGTGGCGGTCGAGCCGCTGCCGTAGGTGTAGGTGGTGTTGCCGGAGGCGTCGATGGCCCAAGAGTAGTTCCAGCCGGCGGCGGAAGCGGCGCTGGCGTCGAAACCGACCGAGGAGGCGGGCTGGACGCCGGTGATGGTCGGCGCAGCGGCGGATGCCGGAGCGATGGTGGCGGCGGCGGCGAAGCCGGCGACCGCGAGGCCGAGACCGGTGCGACGGGCGGCGATGGTGATGTTCTGCATGGCTTTTCCTCCAGTGTGCCTACGGGGTGAGCTGTCGGGTGCGGATCCGACGGATCCGGCCGAGGCTCGGAATGGGTGGACAGCCTCGGCTTCACCCCGAGGCCCGCATGTTCTCGCGAGCCGGGAAGTGGGTCCCCCGTTCCTGCCAGGTCCGTTTCGGGATCTTCACCGGGCGGCAGCAGGATGCGGCGATCCGCCCGGGAGCGCCGCCCGTCCGAGCGGCACGAGAAGAACAGTAACGAACAGGTCACGGTTTGTCACGGGAAAATAACGTGACGGCATCCACAACCACCCCTCGCAGCCCGCCTCGGGCACAACGAAGGCCCCGCATCTTCCAGCGTCACCCCAGGTCAGATGGGGTATGCCGAGATCGATGCGGGGCTTTCGCATGAGACCCGCCACAGTTGAGCAGTGTCGTGATCCAGCGGCAGATCACCGTGAGGTCACGGTCGGATCACCGCCGGTCAGCTGCCAGAGCTCACCAGGTGCCCCAGGAGGAGTCCTCGGTGGACTCGTCCCACTCGTTCTCCCAGAAGTCCACGTTCTGGCCCTCGGGGCTGTCGGCGTAGCCCTCGGTGGTCTCATCCCACGAGTAGCCGAACGAGGAGTCGAAGAGGTCCGAGGAGTACCCCTTGGCGTCCTCGGAGTAGCGCTCGGCGTGACGCTCGGTCACGCGGTCGCCGAAGTAGGTGTTGTAGTAGTTGTCGGCGTCCTGCTCCGTGATCTCGTTCCAGGACTCAGCCTTGGACTCGGACTGGACGTTCTTGGTGCGCAGCGGATCGGCGCCGGTGCGCTCGTACTGCGACTCGACCTTGCGCTCGGAGAAGCTGTCCGAGTAGACGTCCGAGAACTTGTAGTCGCCCTGGGTGGTGGTGCGCTCGGAGTAGAAGCGCTCGCTCGAGGTGGTGGTGACCGTGCGGCCGGTCTCGGTCGGGGCCGGGGCGGCCATGGCCGGAGCGGCGGAGGCGGCTCCCAGGCCGATCAGGAGGGCAGAGGCGGTCAGGACGGAAGTGCGACGCATGGTGGTGGTCTCCTCGATGTCGTCGTTGGGGGCGTTCGCTGCGGATCAGCGGCCCCGAGGCGGACATCTCCCAGCTCACACCATGGTGATGACCTGGAGGAAGACGACGGCCCACATTTCCTCCCTCGGACGTTCACCCCGCATTCACCTGGGGCGATGTCCGCGCAGCGCTCAGGAGGCGACCGCCGCCTGGAAGTCGAGGATGTGCTCGCGCAGCAGCTCGGCCGCGGCCGCATGATCGCCGCGGGTGGCGGCCTCGAGGATCTCCCAGTGCTGCGCCTGCAGCCGACGCCGCAGCTTCGGCCAGTCCTCGATCCGTGCCACACCCTCGGCCACATAGCCGACCACTGCCGTGCGCAGCGATGTCAGCATGGTCACCATCACGACGTTGCCGGACAGCTCGCCGAGGGTCACGTGGAACTCCGCGTCGAGGGCGTGGAAGAGCTCCTCGGACACGCCTTCGTCCATGCGCTGCAGGATCTGCCGCGCTCGGCCGCAGATCTCATCGCGCACCGCAGGGTCGGACCTGCCCGCACTTTGCATGGACTGGGTCTCCAGCAGGACGCGCATGTCGACGATGTCGGCCATGGGCAGCGCCTGCGTGGCCACGTGCATCCGCAGGGCCCAGGCCAGGGCGTGCGACGGCTCGGACACGACAGTGGCCCCGGACCGGGGCCCCGAGCCCACCTCGCTGGAGACCAGGCCGAGGGCATCGAGCACGCGGATGCCCTCGCGCACGGAGGCCCGCGAGATCTCGAAAAGCTCCGCCAGGGCCCTCTCGGCCGGCAGCTTGTCGCCCACCGAGAGCTCGCCCTCGCGCAGCCGGCCCTCGACCCATTCGAGGACCACCGAGTGCGCGGCGCCCCGGGGGCGATGCGCCCCCGGGGCGAGTGCTCGCAGCCGAGCCTGCGCGTCCGTCACTGGACCGGCAGCATCCAGGCCAGGACGTTGGACTGCAGGAAGACCAGCAGGCACAGCGCCAGCAGCATGCCCACGGACCAGGGAAGCACCTTCTTGAAGATCTCCGACTCCTTGCCCGGCATGCTCACCGCGGTGGCGGCGATGGCCAGGGACTGAGGCGAGATCATCTTGCCGACCACGCCGCCGGTCGTGTTCGAGGCGACCATGAGCGCGGGATCCAGCCCGGCGCCCTCGGCGGCCGTCTGCTGGAGGTTGGAGAACAGCGCATTGGCCGAGGTGTCCGACCCGGTCACTGCGGTGCCGACCCAGCCGAGCACCGGGGAGAAGAACGCGAAGGCCGCGCCCAGCCCGGCCACGAACGTGCCGATCGCCAGGGTCTGCCCGGAGAAGTTCATGACGTAGGCCAGGGCCAGCACAGAGACGATCGTCAGCGCGGAGAACCGCATCTTGTACATGCAGGCCGCGATCTCCCGCAGCCCCTTGCCGATCGTCATGGGGAAGCGGCCGCCGTGCGTGAACACGGAGTAGATCACCGTGACGAGCAGCCCGGTGATCAGCAGCAGGGTGCCCGGCGAGGACAGCCACTGGAAGGAGTAGACCGTCGCAGCGATCGGCTCTCCGGCGGCGTTGACCAGATGGCCGTCCAGCCCCGGCCAGGGGATCTTGACGTCGGTCGCGGCCAGGGCGGCGGGGATGTCGACCCCTGTGGTCCACAGCTTGGCGATGCCGAAGACCACGACCACCAGGACATAGGGCAGCACGGCCATCCACACACGGGCCGGGGTCAGCTCGGAGACGGAGTCCGTGTGCTCGATGCCCAGGCGGTCCTTGGCCTCCAGGGCACCGCGGGGGCGCCAGAAGCGCAGCAGCACGACAGCTGCGGCCAGGCCCACGAGGGCGGCGACGACGTCGGTGAGCTCATAGGAGAAGTGCACGGAGGTCCACCACTGGGCCACGGCGAACGAGCCGCCGATGACCAGGGCCGCCGGCCAGGCATCGCGCACGCCGCGCATGCCGTCGATCATCAGCAGCAGGAACATGGGGACCACGAGCGCGAAGAACGGGGCCTGGTGCCCGACGATCGCGCCGATGTGCGCGGCGTCGATGCCGGTCAGGCGCCCGGCGGTGGTGATCGGGATGGCCACGGCGCCGAAGGCGACCGGGGCGGTGTTGGCGATCAGCACGACGGTGGCGGTCTTCAGCGGCTTGAGCCCGATCGCCATGATCATGGTGGCCGTGATGGCCACGGGGGCGCCGAAGCCAGCGAGCGCCTCGAGGAGGCCGCCGAAGCAGAAGGCGATGAGGATCGCCTGGATGCGGACGTCGCCGCCGCCGATCGAGTCGAAGATCGAGCGCATGTCCTCGAACCGCCCGGCCGCGACGGTCACCTGGTAGAACCACAGTGCCATCACGACGATCCATACGATCGGGAACAGGCCGAAGGCCGCTCCCTGGGTGGCCGTCAGCAGCGCCAGGCCGGCGGGCATGCCGAAGCCGAGCACGGCGGCCAGCAGCGCCGAGGCCAGGGCGATCAGGCCCGAGAGCCAGGCGCTGCGCTTGAGCCCGACCAGGCAGATGAAGAAGACGACGAGCGGGACCAGACCGACGAGGGCAGAGAGGCCGAGACTGCCGCCGACGGCGTCCACCTGAGCTGTGTAGGTGTCCACGAGGACCTCCGGAGAGTGAGAGGAAGGAGGGGACTGACGGGATCGACAGCGGTCTCCGGTGCGACGGGAGTCACGTTTCAGGTATGGTCTGACCACACGATCCTGACGAGACTGTACATGATGCGCATCACATCGCGGTCGCGTCAGGAGAAGAGCATCCGGGAGGGCCCATGAGGATCGCACTGTTCGCCACCTGCATCGTCGATGCGATGTACCCCAAGGTCGCGCTGGCCACCGTCCGCGTGCTGGAGCGCCTCGGCCACGAGGTGATCTTCCCGCCGGGGCAGGGCTGCTGCTCCCAGATGCACGTCAACAGCGGCTACATCGACGGCGCGCTGCCCGTCGTGCGCAACCACGTCGAGGCGTTCACCGCCGCCGACTACGACGTCGCGGTCGCCCCGTCCGGCTCCTGCGTGGCCTCCCTGGGCCACCAGCAGCCGATGATCGCCCGGGAGTGCGGCGACGAGGCCCTGGCCCAGCGCGCCGAGGAGGTCGCCGGCCGGACCTACGAGCTCTCCGAGCTGCTGACCGACGTCCTCGGTGTCACGGATGCCGGCGCCCAGCTCGGATCGTGGTTCCCGCACCGGATCACCTACCACCCGTCGTGCCACGGCCTGCGCCTGCTCGGACTGGGCGATCGACCGACCCGGCTGCTCTCCTCCGTCCAGGACCTCGAGCTGGTCGAGCTGCCCGACGCCTACGAGTGCTGCGGCTTCGGCGGCACGTTCTCCTTCAAGAACCCGGATGTCTCCGGCGCCATGGCCGAGGCCAAGCTGCGCAGCATCGAGCGCACGGACACCGAGCTGTGCGCCGGCGGCGACGCCTCGTGCCTGCTGCACCTGTCGGGAGCCGCGCACCGCCGCAGGACGCCGGTGCGCACCGTCCACCTGGCCGAGATCCTGGCCTCCACCCGCCAGAACCCCTCGAGCTCGACGACATCGCCGAGCTTTCGATCCCGCAGGGCACGGCGTCGATCGGCCCGCGCGCCGAGGCCTCCGCCGTCGAGACCGCTGAAGGAGCCGCACGATGACCGCCGTCCAGCTCGGCATGCCGTCCATGCCGCCCGCCTACGGAGTGGGCAACCTCTACGAGGAGTCCCCCTTCCCCGCCCACGCGCGCGACGAGCTGCGCGATGAGCAGATGCGCGCCAACATCGGCCACGCGACCCACACCATCCGCGCCAAGCGCAACCGCGTCGTCGGGGAGCTGCCGGACTGGGAGGAGCTGCGCGACGCCGGCGCGGCCGTCAAGCAGGAGGTCGCCGCGCGCATGCCCGAGCTGCTCGAGCAGTTCGAGGCCAACGTGACCGCCCGCGGCGGCATCGTGCACTGGGCCCGCGACGCCGAGGAGGCCAATCGCATCGTCACCGACCTCGTGCGGGCCAAGGGCGTCGACGAGGTCATCAAGGTCAAGTCGATGGCCACCCAGGAGATGGGCCTCAACGAGCACCTGGACTCCGAGGGCATCCGCGCGATCGAGACCGACCTGGCGGAGCTGATCGTGCAGCTCGGCGAGGACAAGCCGTCGCACATCCTGGTCCCGGCCATCCACAAGAACCGCGACCAGATCCGCGAGATCTTCTCCCGGAAGATGCCCGGGCTGACCCGCGAGCTGACCGACGAGCCCGCCGTGCTGGCCGAGGCCTCCCGGCGCTACCTGCGCGAGAAGTTCCTGGACTCCACCGTGGCGATCTCCGGGGCGAACTTCGGCATCGCCGAGTCCGGCACCCTCACGGTGGTGGAGTCCGAGGGCAACGGGCGCATGTGCCTGACCCTGCCGGAGACCCTGATCACCGTCATGGGCGTCGAGAAGCTGCTGCCGCGGTTCTCCGACCTCGAGGTCTTCACCCAGCTGCTGCCGCGCTCCTCGACCGGCGAGCGCATGAACCCCTACACCTCCATGTGGACCGGGGTGACCGAGGGCGACGGGCCGCAGGAGTTCCACCTGATCCTGATGGACAACGGGCGCTCGGCCGTGCTGTCGGACCCGGCGGGCCGCGACGCCCTGCGCTGCATCCGCTGCTCCGCCTGCCTCAACGTCTGCCCGGTCTACGAGCACGCGGGCGGCCACGCCTACGGCTCCGTCTACCCCGGGCCCATCGGAGCGATCCTCTCCCCGCAGCTCACGGGCGTGGCCGCCGCGGAGAACGACTCGCTGCCGTACGCGTCGTCGCTGTGCGGGCGCTGCTACGAGGTGTGCCCCGTGAAGATCGACATCCCGTCGATCCTGGTCCACCTGCGCGACGAGGACGTGCGCACCAAGCACGGCGAGCGCCGCCGGGAGGAGAAGACGCAGCGGGAGACGGCCGAGCGCTACGAGGCGCTCGTGCTGGATCAGCACGCGCACAATCCCGAGGCCAGCCAGCGCCACGCCATGCCCGAGACCCCCCAGGCGGGCTCGGCCGGCTCGGCCGGGGCCTTCCTGCGCCGGGCCGTGGCCCGGACGCAGGGGGCCATGCCCTCGCAGATGGACATGCTCATGCGCGCCGCCGGCCTGGCGATGTCCTCGGGCACCCGGATGCGCCTGGCGGAGAAGGCCCTGCCCCTGGGGCGGGCCGCCGTCAGGCCCATGGGCGGGCTGAGCTGGATGCCCGGCGTGCTGGGCGGCTGGACGCAGCAGCGCGACATCCCCGTGATGCCGCGCGAGTCCTTCCGCAGCTGGTGGCAGGACAACGAGGAGGATGCGCAGCAGCGTCGGCGCGCGGATCTGGGCGACAGCGCCCCGGCCTCCGCCCCGCAGCCCCGCCCCGTCGAGGGCCCCTCCCTGGCCGGGCGCACCGAGGACGGCGCCGCCTGGGGCTCGACCGCCCAGGCCGTGCGCGCCCGCCGCTCCGGCGACGCCCGCCCGCCGCGCCCCCAGGAGGGCGATGTCGTGGGCAGCCAGCTCAGCGAGCGCACCGTGGGCGACCCCGCCGATCTGACCTTCGGCATCGACCGCCGCAGCACCGACCGGAACCAGGAGCAGGCATGAGCGCCGCATCGCAGTCCGAGGCACGCACGGAGATCCTGGCCCGCATCCGGGCCTCGATCGCCGACTCCCCCGCGGCTCCGCCGATCCCGCGGGGCTACCGCCGCCGCTCCGAGCTCACCCGGGAGCAGATCGTCGACATGCTCGAGGACCGGCTGATCGACTACAAGGCCGAGGTCCACCGGGAGGACCTGTCCTCCCTGCCGGGGCGCCTGGCCGAGCTGCTGGGCGAGAGCTCCGTGCTCGTGCCGGAGGGCCTGGAGGAGTCCTGGCTGCCGCAGTCCCTGAACCGGGTCCGCGACGAAGGCCCGGACGGCGCTCCCCTGACGGCGCGGGGACTCGCCCAGATCGATGCGCTGGTCAGCTCCTCGACCGTCTCGTGCGCCGAGACCGGCACGATCTTCCTCACCTCCGCCCCCGATGAAGGCCGCCGCGCGCTGAGCCTGGTGCCCGATCACCACGTGTGCATCGTCGGGCTGGACACGGTGGTCGAGCTGATCCCCGAGGCCTTCGAGCGGATCGGCCCGGACCGCCCGATCACCATGATCTCGGGGCCCTCCGCGACCTCGGACATCGAGCTGGAGCGCGTCGAGGGCGTGCACGGCCCGCGTCAGCTGGACGTGATCCTGCTCGATCGCAGCTGAGCCCGCAGCCCGCTCCGTCACTTCCGCAGGCGAAGGACGGGGCGGGCTCGCCCGCTGCTGTGGGGCCGGCTGAACGTCGAAGGCCTCGTCTCGGGGCAGATCCTCAGGAGAACCCTTGACCACGTTCCACGACTTCAGCGCCGACACCATCGTCGGCTCGCAGGACGTCTTCGACCGCTTCGCCGGTCAGGTCGTGCTGGTCGTCAACACCGCCAGCGAGTGCGGGCTGACGTCGCAGTACGACGTCCTGCAGAAGCTGCAGGACGAGTACAAGGACCGCGGCTTCACCGTGCTCGGCTTCCCGTGCAACCAGTTCGGCGGGCAGGAGCCCGGCGATGAGGAGCAGATCCAGCAGTTCTGCCGCACCGAGTTCTCCGTGGACTTCCCCCTGTACAAGAAGGTGGAGGTGAACGGGATCGACACGCACCCGCTGTGGGCCTGGCTCAAGTCCGAGAAGCAGGGCGAGGACGGCGCGGACATCGAGTGGAACTTCGCCAAGTTCCTGATCGACGGCGACGGCCGCGTGGTCGAGCGCTACGCGCCCCAGACCACCCCGGAGCAGCTGCGCGGCGACATCGAGCAGCTGCTGAGCTCGGACGCCGAGCAGGGCTGAGCCCCCGTCGATGTCCCAGGCCTCGAGCGCGCCCCGCGATGATGAGACCCCGGCCGGCCGCGGCCCCCTGATCCAGGGCGGGCCGCTCGGCCGGGTCCTGGGCGCGATCGAGATGATCGGCAATCGCCTGCCGCATCCGTTCTGGCTGTTCATCCTCCTCGCCTTCCTGATCGTCCCGCTCTCGGAGCTGCTCGCCCGCCTGGGCGCCAGCGCGGTGGATCCGACCACCGGCGAGACCGTGGCCGTGACGAGCCTGGCCGACGCCGAGGGGATGCGCCGGATCGTCGGCGGCATCGTGCCGAACATCGTCGAGTTCCCGCCGCTGGGCGTGGTGCTCGTCGTGATGCTGGGCGTGGCGGTGGCCGACGGCGCCGGACTGATCAACACCGCCCTGCGGGTGGTCGTGGCCAAGGTTTCCGCGCGGTGGCTGACCTTCGTCCTGGCGCTGGCCGGCGTCACCGGCTCGATCGCCTCCGATGCGATCACGGTGGTGCTCATCCCGCTGGGCGCCGCCGCGTTCAAGGCGGCGGGCCGCTCGGCGGTGCTGGGCGCCGTCGTCGCGTTCGCCTCGGCCTCGGCGGGGTTCAACGCCTCGCTCGTGGTGAACCTGACCGACCCCCTGCTGGGCGGCATCTCGACGTCGGCGGCCCAGCTCGTGGACCCCGAGTACCAGGTCTCCCCCATCGCCAACTACTACTTCTCGGCGGCCTCCGCCGTGGTGCTCGCCCTGCTCATCACCTTCGTGACCGAGCGCGTGCTGACCCGGATGACGGCCCGGATCCACGCCGCGGAGCTGGCCGCCGAGCGCGACGGCACCGCCGAGACCCCCGACGATGGCGACGACCGCCCGCAGATCTCCCAGGAGAACCTGCGCAGCTATCAGCCACAGGAGATCCGCGGGCTGAAGTGGGCGGGCATCGCGACCGTCGCGTACGTGGCGCTGTACTTCCTGGCGCTGCTGCTGCCGTTCTTGCCGCTGCGCGGGGTCGAGGAGACCGGCGCCCTGAGCTCCGTGCTGATCACCGACATCTCAGGGCCGATCGCCCTGCTGTTCCTGGTCGCGGGCACGGCCTACGGCATCCCCGCCGGGAGCATCCGCAGGCTGGCCGACATCCCCGAGCTCATGGCCCGCGGCATCCGCGACATCGCAGCGCTGCTGGTCCTGCTGGCCGCGGCGGCGCAGTTCATCGCCTTCTTCACCTGGACCGACATGGGCACCGTGATCGCGATCAGCGGCTCGAGCCTGCTCGAGGCCGCCGGTCTGCCGCTGCCGGTGCTGTTCTTCAGCGTCGTGGCGATCGTGGCCGTGCTGAACCTCTTCCTGACCTCGGGATCGGCGCTGTACACGCTCGTTGCGCCCGTGATCGTGCCCATGTTCATGTACCTGGGCGTGAATCCGGAGACCACGCAGATGCTGTACCGGATCGGCGACTCCGCGTTCAACATCATTACGCCGCTCAACGCGTTCTTCGCCCTGACCCTAGGTGTGGTCCAGCAGCGGCTCCCACGAGCCGGGATCGGCACGCTGATGTCCCTGCTGCTGCCGTTCGCGATCTCGATCCTGGTGGTGTGGTTCCTGTTCTTCCTGCTGTGGTGGAGCCTCGGGATCCCGCTGGGTCCGGGAGCGCCGGCGGCCTGAGCCCCGCCCACCCGATCGGCGGCGCGAGATGAGGAACGGGCCGGGTCTCGTGAGGATCGCGACCCGGCCCGTTCATCGCCCGGAGCCGGCCGGATCCGGAGGGTCCGGGACGCCTCGAGCGGGTCTGCCCACCCGTTGCCCGAGGCGTCCCGGAGTGTGCACCAGCCGGTCTCTGCCCACCGGGAGGTGCGATGCGCCGCGGCCCACCAGCCGCAGCACCCGATCCGCATCCGCCCCTCTGACTGCCCATCAGGAGGAGCTCGATGCGCTCGGCGGCCCCGCCCGCCAGGACGTTCGCACCGAGTGACCGGGAGGGCCATTGCGAGCTCTCACAGTGAAGACCGGCTCAGGCCCGGATCGTGACGCGGTTCTCGAGAAGTTACTCCAGCGCTGCCGAGCGGGCCGGACATGGCGAAGGCCGCCCTCGGGGGAAGGGCGGCCTTCGTGCTGGGGCCGGGACGTCCGGGGAGGCACTGCCCTGCCTCCACCCGGACGTCCCGGGATTCCAGGGTCTCGGACTCTGCCCACCCGATCCCCTGCTCGGTGCAGCGACTGCCCGTCGCCGCACCCGGTCCTCCCCTGCGCCGTGACTGCCCATCAGCGGCTGCTTCGAGGCGGACCGTGAGGCCCTCCCGCCAGGGGAGGACCGGCATCTCTCCGCACCGGTGGTGCAAGAGCTCTCACGAGCTCTCACGGTGAAGACCCCGACCGGACCGGATCGTGACGCGGTTTCGTCGGAAGATTCTCAAGATTCTTCTCCGCGGTCCCGACGACGCCTGCGATCGGCCCGAGATCACGCCCCGGACAGGGGTGACGGCTCATCTGGGCCGGTGTACTCTCACAGTTGTATGTGTGCCATCTCACATGCTTCCACGGATCGTCCGGCACGTACCTGCCGGGAAGAGAGCGAGAACCGCCATGGCGACTGTTTCGTATGACCGCGTGACCTGTCAGTACCCCGGAGCCGAGAGCCCCTCGGTCTCCGAGCTCAGCCTGGACATCGCCGACGGCGAGTTCCTGGTGCTCGTAGGCCCGTCCGGCTGCGGCAAGTCCACGACCCTGCGCATGCTGGCGGGACTCGAGGACGTCACCCGCGGCTCGATCCTGATCGGCGATCAGGACGTCACCGACGTCGACCCCCGCGACCGCGACATCGCCATGGTCTTCCAGAACTACGCCCTCTACCCCCACATGACCGTGGCTGAGAACATGGGCTTCGCGCTGAAGATCGCCAAGGTCCCCGCCGACGAGCGCCGGGCCAAAGTCGAAGAAGCCGCCAAGATCCTCGACCTCACCGAGTACCTGGACCGCAAGCCCAAGAACCTCTCGGGCGGACAGCGCCAGCGCGTGGCCATGGGCCGCGCCATCGTGCGCTCCCCCAAGGTCTTTCTCATGGACGAGCCGCTGTCCAACCTGGATGCCAAGCTGCGCGTCCAGACCCGCACCCAGATCGCCTCCCTCACCCGACGCCTGGGCGTCACCACCGTCTATGTCACCCACGATCAGACCGAGGCCATGACCATGGGCGATCGCGTGGCCGTGCTCAAGGGCGGCAAGCTCATGCAGGTCGACTCGCCGGCCAACCTCTACGACCGCCCGGCCAACGAGTTCGTGGCCGGCTTCATCGGCTCCCCGGCCATGAACCTGCTGCGCAGCGCCCCGGATGACCAGGGCGTGCTGGCACTGGGCACCACCCGTCTCCAGCTCACCGACGCCCAGCGCCAGGCCCTCACCGGCTCCGAGGTCACCGTGGGCATCCGCCCCGAGAACCTCTCACTGGCCCCGGAGGGCGAAGGCATCCCCGTGAGCGTCCAGGCGGTCGAGGAGCTCGGCGCCGACGCCTACATCTACAGCTCGCTGGCCCCGGTCACCGCGGCCAACACCGTGGTGACCACGCACTCCTCCGCCGCGGAGGAGGAGATCGCCGAGGAGGACCAGGCCACCGAGGGCATCACGATCCGCACCGGCGGGCGCTCCGCGGTCAAGGTCGGCGACACCATCTGGACCGTCCCCGCCGTCGATCGCCTCCACCTGTTCGACACCGCCACCGGCCAGCGCCTCCCTGACGCTCGCTGATGTCCGTCGACGAGATCCGCGAGATCCCCGATTCCATGCGCGCCAGCGTGCTGCACGGGATCGGGGATCTCGCCGTGGAGCAGCGCCCCGTCCCGCAGCCCGGCCCCGGTGAGGTCCTTGTCCGCGTGCTGAGCGTGGGGGTCTGCGGGTCGGACACACACTACTACGAGCACGGCCGCATCGGCCCCTTCGCGGTGGAGGGCTCCCTGGTCCTCGGCCACGAGCCGTCCGGGCGCGTGGTCGGGCTGGGGCCGGGCACCGATCCGTCGCTTCTGGGCGCCCGGGTATCGCTGGAGCCGGGCATCCCCGAGCCGTTCTCGCCGCAGACGCTGGCCGGGCGGTACAACCTGGATCCGGCGGTGCGCTTCTTCGCCACGCCTCCCGTGGACGGGGTGTTCAGCGAGTACGCCGTGCACCCGGCGGCGTTCTGCCACCGCGTGCCGGATTCGGTCTCGGATGACGCCGCCGCACTGCTCGAGCCGCTGTCCGTGGGCATCGCCGCATCGCGGGCCGCTCACGTCCGCCTGGGCTCGCGCGTGCTCGTGGCCGGAGCCGGGCCCATCGGCCTGCTGGCGGCCGCGTGCGCAGAGGCCGCCGGAGCCGTCGAGGTGGCCATGACGGACATGCGCGAGGACCGGCTCGAGGTCGCCGCCTCCTGGGGCGCCTCGCGCACCTGGGCCGCCGGCTGCGCCCCGGAGCCGGACAGCGCGGACGGCGGCGGCTTCGACGCCTTCATCGACGCGACGGGCGCTGAGCCCGCCGTGCTCGACGGACTGCACCGCCTGGCTCCGGCCGGGCGCGCCGTTCTGGTCGGCATGGGCGCGGACACCCTGGCTCTGCCCGTCCCGCTCGTGCAGAACCGCGAGCTCGTGGTCACCGGGACGTTCCGCTATGCCGGGACGTGGCCCACCGCGGTGGCCATGGCCGCCTCGGGTGCGGTGGACCTGGACTCGCTCGTCACGAGCGTCCACGGCCTCGACGACGTCGAGGCCGCCCTCACCGCGGCCCGCACCCCCGGTGCGCTCAAGGCGGTCGTGCGCCCCTGACCCGCACCGCACGGAGGTCCCCCGCAGAGCTGCTCTGCCGGGGACCTCCGTGCATCGGTGCCGGGTGCGCCGAGACACGAACGACGAACCATCGCGAGGCACGGCGACTCGGCCGGATTCCCACTTCGTCACGGCCTGGCGCGAGACGCCGAGACGGGTCGCGAGCTGGGCCTGCGACAGACCGGCGCGCAGCCGGCATTCCTTGATCCGGTCGTGCAGCATGACGAGCTCCTCGGATGGGGATGCGCCGGGATCGTTCGGCGGTGTCATCAACCTAGAGCCGTGCGATCCCCCAGCCCACCGTCCGCGCCCTCAGCAGGCGCTGCGCTCTCCTGCCCGGTGGCTGCGCGCGGTTGCCACCGATATACCCCCTGGTCACGGCCCTGCGGGGATGAGCGCGGCGGAGACGGAGACGAGCCCCCGCGGTCGCTGCGCGCAGCGGCCGCGGGGGCTCGTCGTCGTGCCGGGGGCCGGCCTACTTGATGGCACCCATGGACAGACCGCGCACCAGCTGCTTCTGGGCGACCCAGCCGGCGATGACCACCGGCAACGACGCCAGGACGCTGGCGGCGGAGAGCCGAGCCAGGAACAGGCCCTCGCTGGTCATGGTCGAGACGAGCATGACCGGCACCGTGGCCGCCTCGACGGCCGTGAGGTTCAGGGCGAAGAAGAACTCGTTCCAGGCGAAGATCACGCAGATCAGGGCGGTCGAGGCGATGCCCGGGGCCACCATGGGGATCAGGATCGTGCGCAGCGTGGTCATCAGCGAGGCGCCGTCGATCTCCGCGGCCTCAAGGACCTCCCGGGGGACCTCCTGGAAGAACGAGCGCATCATCCACACCGCGATCGGCAGGTTCATGGCCGTGTAGAGCAGGACCAGGGTCCAGACGGTGTCCAGGACCTTGAGCTGACCGGCGACGACGTAGATCGGGACGATCACGGCCACGACCGGCAGCATCTTGGTGGAGATGAAGAAGAACAGCACGTCCGAGGTCTTCTCGACCGGGCGGATGCTCACCGCGTAGGCGGCCGGGATGCCGAGCAGCAGGACCAGGAGGGTCGAGGCCACCGTGGCGATCGCGGAGTTGAGCATGTAGTCGCCCAGTCCGGCGTCGATCACCGCGCGGTACTGATCCAGCGTGGGCGCGAAGAAGAACGTCGGCGGGTTCGTGGAGGCATCGGCCTCCTGCTTGAACGACGTCAGCACCATCCACGCCACCGGCAGGAAGAACCCGAGGGCCAGCAGCCAGGTGATGAGGGTCAGTGCCGCGCCGCCGATGCCACCGGAGCGGCGCTTGCGCACGGGCGGCTCGGGCCGGTCGTCGCGAGCACGGTCCTGGGCGTCCCAGGGAGCAGAGGTCGTCTCCGCGGAGACGGAGTCATGGGGCTGTGCGGTCATGTCGGTCACTGCTCCGTGGTCATGAAGCTCTTGAACATCAGACGCAGGGCCCAGGTCGCGATGATGATCGTGCCGATCACCACGACCACGCCCATGGCGGCGGCCTGGCCGACGTCGAAGCCCAGGAAGGCTCGCTGGTAGATGTAGAACGGCAGGTTGGCGCTCTGGGTGCCCGGTCCGCCTGCGGTCATGAGGTAGATCTGGTCGAACGTGTTGACCACGTAGATCGCGCCGAGCAGGACGCACAGCTCGATGTAGCGGCGCATGTGCGGCAGCGTGATGAGCACGAAGGACTGGATCTTGGAGGCCCCGTCCACGCGCGCCGCCTCGAGGACGTCGCGGGGCTGGGACTGCAGACCGGCCAGGAGCAGCAGCATCATGAACGGCGTCCACTGCCACACCAGCGCCACGATCACGGAGATCCGCGGCATCTGGGAGGTCCAGTCCACCGGGTCGATGCCCACGAGGCCGATCATCCAGTTCACCAGGCCGTAGGACGGGTTGAACATGGACACCGACCACAGCATGGCCGAGGCCACGGGCATGATCAGGAACGGCGTGATCAGCAGAGTGCGGGCCAGGCCGCGGCCCAGGAACGCCCGATCCAGCAGCAGCGCGAAGATCATCCCCAGGATGAGGGCGAACAGCACGCAAGCCAGCGTGTAGAGGATCGAGTTGAGCGCCGCGCCGCGGAACGTGGAGTCGGTGAAGATCGCCAGGTAGTTGCGCAGGCCGACGAAACGGTCGGAGTCCTCGTTGAGGAGGTTCCAGGAGCGCAGCGAGTACCAGATGGTGATCAGGAACGGCAGCTGGGTCAGCGCGATCGTGAAGATCAGCGCGGGCAGCAGCGGAAGACGGCGGCGGAAGGCGTCGCGCTTGGCGCGCTCCTCGGCGCTGCGACGGCTGGCGGGCTCTGCGGCCCGAGTGCCCGACGGGGTGGCCACGGTGGACATCTCAGTTGCCTCCAGAGCTGTTGCGGTGCACGTCGGCGACGTCCTCGGCGTACTCCTGGGACTGCTCGAGCGCCTCGTCGACGCTCTTCTGGCCGGCCACGGCGGCCGACATCTGCTGGCCCACGCGGGTGCCGAGATCCTGGAACTCCGGGATCGCCACGAACTGCAGGCCCTCGTACGGGACGGGGTGCGTCATGGAGGTCTCCTGGGAGGCACCGGCCATGGCGTCGAGGGTGGGCTTGGCGTAGGCCTCGGAGACCTCGGCGTAGCCCTCGAGCTCATAGGTCGAGTAACGGCTCCCCGGGGGAACGCGCTCCCAGCCGATCTCCTCGCCGACCAGCTTCATGTAGTCCTTGCTGGTCATCCAGGCGATGAAGTCCCAGGCCTGCTCCTTGCGCTGCGAGGTCGCGGGGATGGCCAGCGACCACGAGTAGAGCCAGCCCGCGGCCTCGGTCTCCATGACCGGGGCGGGGGCGTACCCGCTGCGCCCGGCGACCGTGGAGGAGGCCGGGTCCTCGACCGAGGAGACCATGGCCGTGGCGTCGTACCACATGGCCGCCTGGCCCTGGCTGTAGCGGGTGATGCAGTCGCCGTAGCCGGAGGTGGCCGCACCGGGCTGCCCGTGCTCGCGGACCAGGTCCACGTAGAACCGGGTGGCCTTCCTGGTGGCGTCCGAAGTCAGCGTGGGGTTCCAGTCCATGTCGAACCAGCCGCCGCCGAACGTGTTGTACACGGTGGTCAGCGGGGCCATGATCTCGCCCCAGCCGGCCAGGCCGCGCAGGCAGATCCCGGAGATGTCCTGGTCGGGATCGGCCAGCTCGGCGGCGAACTCGCCGATCTGCTCCCAGGTGGGCTTCTCCGGCATCTCCAGGCCCTTGGCCTCGAAGAGGTCCTTGTTCCATACCAGGAACGACGACTCCCCGTAGAAGGGCACGGCGTAGAGGCTGTCCTGGTAGCTCAGGGCGGCGCGCACCGAGTCGATGAAGTCCTCGGGGTCGTAGCCCTCGGTCGCCTCCGCGTACGGCTGCAGGTTCTCGATCCAGCCGTTGGCCGCCCAGATGGGGGTCTCGTAGTTGGAGATCATGACGACGTCGAACTCGCCGCCGCCGGTGGCCACGGAGGCCGTGATCTTGGCACGGGCCTCGTTCTCCGGAAGGGAGACGAATCGGACGTTGATGTCCGGGTGCTCCCGCTCGAACTCGGCCTGCAGGGAGATCGCGTCCTGCATCTGCGGGTTGGAGACGATGGCGACGACGATCTCGTCGCCCTGGGACGAGCCGCAGCCGGTCAGGGCCAGTGCAGAGAGACCGAGGGTCCCGCCGAGCAGCTGGCGCCTGCCCACGGACCACGGCGGGCTGTGCGGCGAGGTGAGACGAGGGCTCATGGATACCTCTGTGGATTCGTACGGGCCCAGGCAGCGGTGTCCGGGCCGAGAGGCAGAAGACCTGGTGGGGGCGGGCACCCGGCCCCATCCGGCACTTCTCACGTAAGCGCTCTATCCCGCTCAGGTGAGTGTGATGCTAATCATATAGACTCACCTGAGCAACACCCGACCTCACAGATGTGGCCCCCATGACCTCGCCTCCGACCGCACCATCCGCCGACGCCGCCCCCTCCTCGAGCGCCGACGACCGCGCCCACCTCACGCTGCTCGCCGAGATCAGTCGTGCCCATTTCCTGGACCAGAAGTCCAAGGTCCAGATCGCCCAGGAGCACGACATCTCGCGCTTCCAGGTCGCCGCGCTCGTGCAGGAGGCCCGCGATCGGGGCATCGTGCGCATCACCATCGCCGTGCCGTCGGACGGCCGCGACCAGGAGACGGCGCAGTCCCTGGGCATCGCGGAGCTGATCTCGGTCGAGCCCGCCGACACCCCCCGCGGCGCCGAGGCCCTGGCCCGCGAGCTCGCCGCCTCGGTGGCCGAGCACGCCGCAGGCCAGACCGCCGTCGGGATCTCGTGGTCGCGCATCATCCAGGCCATGGCCCCGCACCTGCCCGACCTCTCGGACAGCGTGGTGGTCCAGCTGGCCGGGGCGATCGCCTCCCCGGACTCCACCGAGGCGGTCCCCCCGGCTGCTGAGCACGCTGCGCGCCAAGCAGACGCTTCCCCTGTGGGCGCCGCTGGTGGCCGGTGAGGGCGCGGCAGCCCTGCGCGAGACCCCGGAGATCGCCCGCACCCTGGCCCAGGCCGGGGATCTGGACCTGGCGGTCTTCGCGATCGGCGGCTGGGGACCGGGGCTGTCCACCGTGTGGGACCGCATCCAGGAGCAGGACCGTCAGCAGGCCCTGGCGGCCGGCGCGGTCGCCGAGATCTCCGGGCACCTGATCGACGCCCGCGGCACCGCGGTGGAGGGCCCCGTCGAGGACTCCGTGATCGCGGCATCGCTTGCGGACCTGCGTGCGGCCCGTCGCCGGATCGCGGTCGCCCACGGCGCCGGGCGCGCCCCGGCCGTGCTGGCGGCGGTGCGGGCCGGGCTGGTCGACATCCTGGTCTGCGACATCCCGCTGCGGGATGCCCTGGCCGAGCTCGAGGGCCAGTGAGCGGGCGGCCGCCGGCCCTGCGCCGGCACCGCAGGGCCGAGGCCGACCGAGCGCTCCCGGGAGCCGCCGCAGGCCCCTGCGATGTGACGCAGACCGCTAGGCTGAACCGTCAGAAAGTCTCGGCAGAGGAGCTGGAGTGAGCATCAGCGGAACCGTCATCGGGGTGGACTCCTCCACCCAGTCCTGCAAGGTCATGGTCGTCGACGCCGCCACGGGGCAGATCCTCTCTCGCGGCTCCGCCCCGCACCCGGACGGGACCTCGGTGGACCCCCGGGAATGGACCAAGGCGCTGAATCAGGCCTGGGACGCCGCCGGAGCCCGCGAGCGCTCGGACGTGCTGGGCGTGGGCGTCTCCGCGCAGCAACACGGCATGGTGGCCCTGGACTCGGCCGGCGCGCCGGTCCACGACGCCCTGCTGTGGAACGACGTCCGCAGCGCCCCACAGGCCCGGGCCATGGTCGAGGAGCTCGAGATCTCCGGCTGGGTCGAGGCCACCGGCTCCGCGCCCGTCACCTCCATCACGCTGACCAAGCTGGCCTGGCTGCGCGAGAACGCCCCGGAGGCCGCGGCTCGCGTTGAGCGCGTGGGCCTGCCGCACGACTGGCTGGTCTCAGAGCTGACCGGCGGCGCCTGGATCACGGACCGCTCCGAGGCCTCGGGCTCGGGCTGGTTCGACCCCGCCTCCGGCTCGATCCGCGAGGACCTCCTGGAGCGCTGGTTCGGGGCGACCCCGCAGGTCCCCGAGGTCCTCGCACCCCACGCCTCCGCCGGCACCATCACCTCGGACTGGCTCCCGAACAGCCCCGGCGCGGTGGTCTCGGCCGGGTGCGGAGACAACGCCGGCGGCGGGCTCGGCCTGGGCATCGGCCACGGCGATGTCGTGGTCTCGGTCGGCACCTCGGGCACGGTCTTCGCCCACAGCCCGCACCCGATCGCGGACCCCACGGGCGTCACCTCGGGATTCGCCGACGCCACCGGCGCCTACCTGCCCCTGCTGTGCACGCTCAACGCCGCCCGGGTCATGGCCAGGACCTCGGACCTGCTCGGCACCGACCTGGACGAGTTCGACGCCCTCGCGGCCGCCGGCGACCCAGACTGCTCGGGGCTGACGCTGCTGCCGTACCTGGACGGCGAGCGCACCCCCAACCTCCCCGACGCCGCCGGGCGCTGGCACGGCGTCACGGGCGCCTCGCTCACGCGCGAGAACATGGCCCGCAGCTCGGTGCTGTCCGTGGCGAACTCGCTGGCCGACTGCCTCGAGGTCCTGCGGACCCTGGACGTCCCGATCGAGCGCGCCCTGCTGATCGGCGGCGGCTCGCGCTCCGCCACTCTGCGCACGGCCCTCACCCATGTGCTCGGCGTCGACATCGACGTCCCCGCCCCGGATGAGTACGTCGCCCTGGGCGGCGCGCGCCAGGCCTACTGGGCCGCACAGGGCGAGCTGCCCGCCTGGACCGCCGGCACCGAAGGCTCCCAGCATCTGCCCGCCGCCCAGGACGACGGGGCCGACGCCTTCCGCGCCCGCTACAGCGCCATGCGCCGCCAGCTCGAGGACGAGCTGGCCGGCTGAGCCCTGCCGCGCAGGAGCCGCATCGGCTCCTGCGCATGTCCCCGTTCATGGCACAGGCCCCCGCCCCGGACGCGTTCGCTGCGTCTCGGTGCGGGGGCCTGCGTCGTGCTCGCGGCCCGTCCCGCCGTCGCCCCTCCCGCCCGCTTCCGCGGACAGGGACGACGGCTGCGGCGGATCAGGCGGCCGGGCGCCCCACGACCTCCAGGACCTCCTCGAGCGTCGCGCGGGCGCCGCGCGAGCGGAAGCCGCGCAGGGCGCGCAGGTACGGCTCCGTGAAGGCCTCCTGCTGGGCGAGGTCCCCGAAGAGCTCCTCGTTGCGCAGGAAGGACAGCTCGTCCTCGTCGTGGTGAGAGGCGGCCTCGATCACGGCGTCGCGGCGGGGATCGACGATCTCGAACGGACGGCCGTTCTCGTCGGCGCCCTCGGCGTAGCGCGCCCAGGAGGCCACGATCGTGGCGGAGAGCTCGACCGGGCGACCGGCCTCGAGGTTCTCGCGGATCACCGGCACGAGCCACTTGGGGATGCGGTCCGAGGCCTCGGCGCACAGGCGGGCCAGGGTGTCGCGGATCTCCGGGTTCGCGAAGCGCTCGATGAGCGTCCTGCGGTAGTCGTCCAGGTCCACGCCCGGGACCTCGCGCAGCGTGGGAGTGGCCTCGAGCTCCATGTAGGCCAGCAGGTAGGCCACGTACAGCGGGTCGGAGCAGACCTCGTGCGCGTACTCGAGCCCGGCCAGGCGGCCCGGGTAGCACAGCGCCTGGTGGGAGGCGTTGAGCAGGCGCAGCTTCATGAGCTCGTAGGGCTCGACGTCCTCGACGAGCTGCACACCGGCCTTCTCGAAGGCGGGGCGGCCCGGGGCGCCGTCGGGGCCCGGGACGAAGTGGTCCTCGAGCACCCACTGGCAGAAGGGCTCGCACACGACCGGCCAGGCGTCCACCCGCCCGGTGTCCGCCAGGACGTTCTCGCGATCGGCGTCGGTGGTGACCGGGGTGATGCGATCGACCATGGAGTTCGGGAACGGGACGTTCTCGTGGATCCAGGCGGCCAGCTCGGGATCGACCAGCTCGGCGAAGGCCACGAACTGCAGGGCGGCGGTGTCGCCGTTGCCCTGGATGTTGTCGCAGGACATGACGGTGAAGGGGGCGGTCCCCCGCTCGCGGCGCACCCGCACAGCGTCCACGACCAGGCCGAAGACCGAACGCAGCTCGCCCTCGCCGGAGCCGCGCAGGACCTCGAGATCATGGGCGACGGCCGGCGTGGTCTCGTCGAACAGGCCCGTGGCCTGGTTGAAGTTGTAGCCGCCCTCGGTGATGGTCAGCGAGACGATGCGGGTGGCGGGATCCGCCATGAGCTCGACCGCTCCGGCCGGGTCCTCCGGAGCCACGGCCATGGTGCGGATGGAGCCGATCACGCGGTTGTCGCGGTGGCCGTCGGGGTGCTTGACCGCCAGGGTGTAGAGCCCGTCCTGGTCGTTGAGGGCATCGCGCATGCGGGAGTCGCCGGCCAGGGCGCCGAGGCCTGTGATCGCCCAGCTGTCGTGGCCGCCCTGGGCCAGCAGGTCGTCCATGACGACGGCCTGGTGAGCGCGGTGGAAGCCGCCCACGCCGATGTGGACGATGCCGGTGCTCAGGCCGGAGCGGTCGTAGGCGGGCAGCTCCGCCTGCGTGCCGGGCAGCGAAGCGTCGGCAAGGCGCTGCGCGGGCTCGGACGAGGGAGCGGGTGAGACGGTGTCGGTGGGCATGCGGGCCTCCTGTGGGCAGTGCGGATCCGCGATGACCCGCCCGGAGAAAATATCATCTGAGACGAGACCCAGGCCACATCTGAGACAGAGTTGCCTGCAGCCGCTCAGCTCAGCAGCTGCGGGGCCCAGGCCAGCGCGATCCCCGCTGCGCTGAGCAGGATCACCGCCAGGAAGGCCAGCAGCCACAGCATGGCCGGGACGCCGGTGGCCCGGGCCAGTGCCACGGCATCCGAGGGCAGCCCCAGCGGGTGCTCGTGCTGCACCCGTCGGCTCAGGGCGCCCTGGACGTGGCGCCGGACCAGCAGCCACCACACCCGCAGCGCGCCGACCCACAGCGCGGTGCCGACCGCGAGCATCAGCCAGCGCCCGATCGCGAGGTCCGCCCACACCAGCGCCAGCAGCAGCGCCGCCGATCCGGTCGTGACCACCCAGGACAGCGCACCGCGCATCACCACCAGGGAGCCCAACAGCACCAGCGCGCTCACGACGGCGGCCACCGGCCAGTGCCCCAGCCCCACCGCGGCGGCCCACACGGCCCCGACGACGGCGGGGAAGGGATAGCCCCAGAAGGTCGACCATGCCGCGCTGGGCCCGGTGCCGAAGGAGTGCGTGACGCCCGAGTGATCGGCCTCGATGCGGATCGTCATGACCCTCCGGCCCACGACCAGCCCCGCCAGCGCGTGGCCGAGCTCATGCACGACCGTGACGACCAGCCCGAACCACCGCCAGGTCCGTCGCGGAAGGCACAGCCCTGCGGCGAGGAGCCCGCACAGCACGAGCACCCAGGCATCTGCCGGGGGCACGGGACGGGCCGCGAGCAGCTCGATCATCGGCTCAGGGTCATGGGCACGTGCGGGATGCCCACCTCCAGGACCTCATTTCCGCTGCGGACGAATCCGAGCCGCTCGTACCACTGCTCCAGGTGCGACTGGCCCAGCAGCACGACGGGGCGATTCAGCGGCGCCAGGTCCTGGAGCACCAGGCGCATCAGCCGCCCGGCCAGGCCCTTCCCGCGGTGCTCGTGAGCGGTGGCCACCCGGCCGATCGCGATGGCCTCCTCGTGGGCCAGGACGCGCAGAACTGCGGCGGGGCGGCCGTCGATCTCCAGCCAGTGGTGGACGGTGGTCTGCAGGGCATCGAGCTCGTCGATCTCCGTGACCTCGGTGGTCTTCTGCTCCACCACGAAGACGCGCTCGCGCAGCAGCGTGATCGCGTGCATCTGCAGTCCGGTCATCTCCGCCAGCGGCAGCGCCACGTGCCGCTCGGCGCTCGGCTGGTCGGCGCTCGGCTGCTCCACGGCGGCCGGCTCCGGATCCTGCCGCTCCGGGGCGGGCTGCCCGGCGGGCTCGGTGCGCCGCCAGCCGCCGGAGTCGGCCTCGATGCGCGCGGGCAGCTCCGGCGTGCAGCCGTGGCGGCGCAGCAGCTCGCGCAGCCGCGCCGGTTCGGCCTCGAGCACCACCGACTCCCCGCGGCGGGTGTCGACCAGCTCGTCCACCAGGGCGTCCTCGGCGGCAGCCCGGCGCAGCGGGTCTTCGCCCTGCGGAAGGCAGACGATCTCCGCCCCCGGCCCGACGGGCCCCAGGACCCTCCCCTCCAGCACGGCGCGCGGATCCTCTCCGAGCAGGAGCACAGCGGGGCACTGCAGATCGGTCATCGGTCTCGTCTTCCTGGGGTCGAGTGCTGAGCGTCCGCGGCCCGGATGCTCATCTGCATTTCATCTGTTCGGAGTTCACTTCACTGTCATGTTGAGACGTGTGCTGCTCCTGGTCCTGATCATGGCCGTTCCCGTGCTGACCGCGCTGGGAACGCAGCAGCTGGCGCGGACCACGATGCCGCCCACTCTGCCCTCCGATCCTGTGAGCACCCGGGTCACGGCGCCGTCGTCGCCCGATCCCGAAGCCTCCGCACCCGCCCCGACGACCGAGCCGGAGGCGACAGAGGACCCGGCACCCGCCGACGACCGGGAGCAGCAGCAGGCGCCGACATCCGGGCCGGCCGCCCCCGTCGATGAAGAAGAGCACGACGACGAGGACGATCCAGACCTCGAGCCGGAGGACGACGACGGGCCGGACGAGGTCGATCTGGACACCGATTCGGACGGCGAGCAGGACGATGCCCCCGAGGCCGGGACGGTGACGCGATGAGCGCGGACGCTCAGGAGCGCGGATCCCGGGTCTCGGCGCGCTGGCGCATCGTGGGCTGGATCGTGCTGACCACCGCCATCGCCCTGCTGGCCGTCGTGGTGACCATGCGCTCGCTGCTGCAGGGGCAGGTGGATCAGGCCGCCGATGCCGGGATCGTGCAGGAGGTCGAGGAGTTCCGCACGTTCGTCGACGAGGGCGTGGATCCTCGCACCGCGCAGCCCTTCGCCTCGGAGGCCGAGCTCATGGAGCGCTACCTCTCCCGGCAGACCCCGGCCACGCACGAGGCCTTCATCGCGGTGGCCGACGGCGACGTCTCCTACCTGGACAATGCCGCCGACGACGCCGGCGAGCTGCTGGCCGCGGATACCGCCGAGCTCGACAGTCTCCTCGCGGACCCGTCGGCCTCGGGAGTTCGGGACACCGAGCACGGCAGCGTGCGGTGGGGGCGGGTGGACACCGAGGACGGATCGGCCTTCCTGGTCCTGCAGTTCACGGACCCGGCCCACGACGACGTGGATCAGCAGGTCCTGCTGCTCGTGGGCGTGGCCGCCGGCGGGCTGGCGCTCACGGCCCTGATCGCGTGGTTCGCCGCCGGACAGATCCTTCTGCCCGTGCGCCGGATCGCAGCTGTGGCCCAGCGGGTCTCGGGCCACGACCTCTCCCCGCGCGTGCCCGTCGAGGGCCGCGACGACATCTCCAGCACGGCCCAGGCGGTCAACGGCATGCTCGATCGGCTCGAGGACTCCTTCGATCGCCAGTCGCACGTGGCCGCCGAGGTCGAGCGCCATCTCGCCCGCCCCCTGGAGGCCTGTCGTCGGGACCTGGAGACCGGCTCGCAGGGCTCCGACGGGCTGTCGAGCGCCGAGCTGAGCCGCCTCCGGCGCCGCATGCAGGAGATGCAGCGCAGCCTGGCGGATCTGAGCCTGCTCGCCGATGCGCAGCGGCCCGGAGCTCTGCGCATGCGGCCCACGGCCGCGGCCCCGCTGGTGGTGCGCCTGCGCCATGACCTGGCCCAGCGCTTCCCCCGACGCAGCTGGGAGCTCGACGACGCGCCCGATCTCACCGCACCGATGGATGCCGCCGCCGTGTCGGCTGCCATGAGCCAGCTGGCGCGCAACGCCGTCGATCACACGGAGGACGGCGAGCGCATCCAGCTCAGCGCTGCCGTCGCCGAGCCGCAGTCGCAGTCGCAGTCGCAGTCGCAGTCGCAGTCGCAGGACGACGAGAACGCCGAGGTCTCGGCGGCGGCACAGGGGCGGGTCCTGCGCCTGTCGGTGACCAACGCGGGTCGGCCGCTGAGCGCCGAGCAGGCCCGGGCCATGATCGAGCAGTACCGCTCGGCCGCGCTGTCCGAGGCCTCCGGCGGCTCGAGCAGCACCGAGGAATCCGCCGACGTGGGCGGCATGGGCCTGGGGCTGGCCGTCGCACGCGCGGTGGCCGATGCCCACGGCGGCAGCCTGTGGGTGGCCTCCGAGCCCGACGGGCGCACCTCGGTCGGACTCGATCTTCCCCTCGTCCAGCCCGATCGGCAGGAGCTCGACGAGACGGACTCCGCCGCGCAGGACCGCGTGGCCGAGGCCATGCGGGTGGAGCGATGAGCGCGCAGACGGGCTCCGTGCGCTGGACCTCGACCCCTCCGCAGAGCGGCCGCCCCGCGCCGGCGCGCTCGCGCCCCAGGCCGCGCCCGGCCGCGCTGATCCTGGCGGTCGTGATGCTCGTCGCGTGCACGGTGGTGATCCGGGCCTCGGTCCTGGGCGATGAGCTGCCGGCCCACGGCGCCCTGACCCTGTGCGTGTTCTGCGTGGCCGTGTGGCTGTGGATCTTCTCCCCGCTCGAGGACACCTACGTGGCGCTGGGCGCTGCGCTGATCCTGGTCTCCACCGGCGTGGTCGGGGACGAGGACCTCTTCTCCTCGCTCGGCGAGGACACGGTGTGGCTGCTGCTGACCGCTTTCGTGATCGCCGCCGGGGTGACCGCCTCGGGACTGGCCACCCGCGTGGCGGCATTCGTGGTGACCGGCGCTTCCGGGCTGCGCCCGCTGTTCCACCTCACCACGGCGGTGCTGGTCGTCACGGCCTTCGCGATCCCGTCGACCTCCGGACGGGCGGCCCTGGCCCTGCCCGTCTTCGCGGCCATGGCGGCGGTGCTGGCGCCGCACCGGCGGGTGGTGCTGGCGCTGTCCCTGCTGTTCCCGTCGGTCATCCTGCTCTCGGCGGTGGCCTCCTACCTGGGCGCCGGCGCGCATCTGATCACCGCCCAGATCCTGGACGCGGCCGGGCATCGCAGCTTCGGAGTGGCCACGTGGCTGATCCTGGGCCTTCCGCTGGCCGTGGTGTCCTCGCACGTGTGCACCGAGCTGATCCTGCGGCTGTTCACCCGGCGGGAGGACCGGCGCGAGCCCGTCTCGATCAGCCTGAAGGACATGCAGGCGCATTCGGCCTCGCCCATCTCCGGACCTCTGACCACCGCGCAGACCCGCTCGGCCATGCTCGTGGCCGTCGTGGTGGTGCTGTGGTGCTCGGAGCCGCTGCACGGGCTGCACCCGGCGATCGTCGGCCTGCTGGGCGCGCTGCTGGCCGCGAGCCCCCGATGGGGGTCGGTGGACCTGGGCAAGGCGCTGAAGTCCGTGCCGTGGTCGCTGCTCGTGTTCATGGCCGCCACGCTGACGCTGGGCACCGGGCTGGTCGACTCGGGAGCCGCCGACTGGCTGGCCGCCGGAGCTCTCGGCCCCGTCCAGCGGATCGGCCCCGGAGCCCCCATCGCGTTCGTGGTCCTGGTCGTGGTCCTCTCGACCGCCGCGCACCTGGTCATCCAGTCCCGCTCGGCGCGCTCGGCCGTGCTGATCCCCATCGTGGTCGCCCTGGCCCCGGGCCTGGGGGTGGATGCCTCCGCCGCGGCGTTCGCCTCGACGGCGGCGGCCGGGTTCTGCCACACGCTGACCAGCTCCGCCAAGCCCGTGACCCTGTTCTCCGACGTGGAGGACGTCGAGACCTTCCGCCCCGAGCACCTTCTTCGGCTCTCCGCCTGGCTGGCCCCGATCTCGGCAGTGCTGGTGCTCGTCTTCGCCTTCCTGGTCTGGCCCCTCATGGGCCTGCCGCTGTTCCGCTGACCCGCCCCTTCAACACCGAGGAGTCCGATATGACCGCCGCACCCTCCACCGCCTTCGTCCGCCGAGTCCTGGTGGCGCCCTCCGGCTTCAAGGAGTCGCTGGACGCCGAGCAGGTCGCCCGCGCGATCAGCGCAGGAGTCCGCCGCGCCGTGCCCGGCGTGCGCGTGCGCACCGTGCCCGTGGCCGACGGCGGCGAAGGCACGGCCCGCACACTGGCCTCAGCCACCGGCGGCGAGCTGATCCCCGCGCGGGTGACAGGGCCCGTGGGTCAGCCGGTCGAGGCGCACTGGGCCCGCCTGGGCGGCGACGCGCGCGGGACCGCCGTCGTGGAGATGGCCTCGGCCGCGGGACTGCGCCTGGTCCCGCACGATCGCCGGGATCCCACGCTCACCACCACCCACGGGGTCGGCGAGCTGATCCGCGCGGCCCTGGAGGACGGGTCGCAGACGATCGTCGTCGGCTGCGGCGACTCCGGGACCTCCGACGGCGGCCTGGGGGCGCTCACGGCCCTCGGCGCCCGGGTGCTGGACGCCGACGGGGAGCCGGTCGGCACCGGGGGCGCGGCGCTCACGGAGGCCCGGAGCCTGGACCTCTCCGGTCTGCACCCGTCGCTGAGCGCCGGCCGCGTGCGCGTGGTCCTGGCCCTGAACCCGCACAACGTGCTGACCGGCGACCATGGCGTCGCCCGGGTCTTCGGCCCGCAGAAGGGCGCCACGGCGCAGCAGGTCGAGCAGATGTCGCGCGGGTTCGAGAACTGGGCGGAGATCCTGGGCCGCGACGGCCTCGAGCGGACCCGGGACCGCGACTTCGCCCTGGGCCCCGGAACCGGGGCCTCGGGAGGCCTCGGCGCCGGCATGGCGGCCATCGGCGCCGAGCTGGTGCCGCGCTTCGAGGCGCTGCTGGACTCGGGGCTGGCCGGGATCGACCTGGACAGCTCGATCCGCGGCGCCGACCTGGTCATCACCGCCGAGGGGGCGATCGACTTCCAGACCCCGCGCGGCAAGGTCCCCGCCGAGGTCGCCCGTCGAGCCTCCGAGCAGGGCGTGCCGGTCATCGGCCTGGCAGGGACCTTGGGCCAGGGATCCGACGCCGTGCACGGGATCGGCATCGACGCCGTCGCCTCCATCCTGCCCGTGCCGATGTCCCTGGCGGAGGCGGTGCGCGACGGCGAGGAGCTGCTGATCGAGGCCACCGAGCGGTTCATGCGCACCCTCATGCTCGGCGCCTCGATCGCCGAGGACCGGCTGGTCGGAGACGACTGGTGAGCTGCGCGGGACCGTCGTCGGATCCGCCCGCGGCGGTCGTGCCGCTCGCGGTCCCCGGCGGCAACCGGCTCCCGCTCCATTGAAGACTGTCGGTGGCGAGCGCCACAATGGGACCATGAGCGAATCGACGATCCAGGATCTGCACGCCGAGGACGGCATCGCCCTCCAGGCCGCGATCGATGCCCCCATCGAGACGGTGTGGAGCTTCCTGCGCGACCCCGCCAACCACGCGCGCATCGACGGCTC
Source organism: Kocuria sp. SL71 (assembly GCF_026672465.1). Classification (NCBI taxonomy): domain Bacteria; kingdom Bacillati; phylum Actinomycetota; class Actinomycetes; order Micrococcales; family Micrococcaceae; genus Kocuria; species Kocuria sp. SL71. The sequence continues at coordinate 2,511,644 of NZ_JAPPRE010000001.1, read as the reverse complement.
GCAGATGGTGCGCGCCGCCGTCGGCCAGGAGCCGCTCGAGCACGTGGGGCAGGTCTTCGTGATGGAGATGCTCTGGACGGACGGCACCACGCAGTACCGCACGGAGAACCACGTCACCCGCTACGACCTCGAGCATCGCCTGGAGTGGCTCGTGGCCGACGAGGGCCAGGAGCCGCAGGGCTGGGCATGGGGCTGGATCCTGCGCTCGACCCCCGAGGACACGACCGAGGTGGTCAACTACTGCGACTGGTCCCAGACCTCGGAGCAGACCCGCCAGGCCAAGGGGTTCCCGGTCGTCGAGAAGGAGAAGATCGAGGCCACGCTGCATCGGCTCGCAGACGAGCTGAGCTGAGTCCAGCCGGCCCGGCACGCCCCGGGGGCGCGGACCGGTGTCCCCGAACGCGCCGTCGACGACGAGGTCGACGGCGTCCTGACCTCGAGGAGCGGACATGATCATCGGAGTCCCCACAGAGACCAAGCCGCAGGAGGGCCGTGTGGCCCTCACCCCGGCCGGCGTCCATCAGCTGGTGGGCCACGGCCACGAGGTCCGCGTCCAGGAGGGCGCCGGGATCGGCTCCAGCATCCCGGACCAGGAGTACACCGACGCCGGCGCCGTCCTCGTGCCCGTCGAGGAGACCTGGGCGGCGGAGCTCGTGCTGAAGGTCAAGGAGCCGATCCCCTCCGAGTACGGCTTCCTGCGCGATGACCTCACGCTGTTCACGTACCTGCATCTGGCCGCCAGCCGCGAGCTGACCCAGGCGCTGCTGGACTCCGGCACCACGTCGCTGGCCTACGAGTCCGTGCAGAGCGACCGCGGCGCGCTGCCGCTGCTCGCGCCCATGTCCGAGGTCGCCGGCCGCATGGCCGTCACCGTCGGCGCGAACGCGCTGCTGGCCTCCCACGGCGGCCGCGGCCTGCTGCTGGCCGGGGTCCCCGGTGTGCACCCGGCGCAGGCCACCGTCATCGGGGCGGGCCAAGCCGGTCGCAATGCGGTGCACCAGCTGGTCGGCATGGGCGCCGACGTCAGCGTGCTGGACACCTCGATCGAGGCTCTGCGCGCCATGGACGACCTCTACGGCAACCGCGTGCGCACGGTCGTCTCGACCCCCTACGAGGTCGAGAACAGCGTGCTCGAGGCCGATCTGGTGGTCGGCGCGGTGCTGATCCCGGGCCGCAAGGCCCCGAACGTCGTCACCCACGAGATGGTCCTGAAGATGAAGAAGGGCGCCGTGCTCGTGGACATCGCCGTGGACCAGGGCGGCTGCTTCGAGGACACGCACGCCACCACCCACGACGACCCCACCTTCCAGGTCGGACCCGCGATCTTCTACTGCGTCGCCAACATGCCCGGCGCCGTGCCGGCCACCTCCACCGCGGCGCTGACCAATGCGACCCTGCCCTACGTCCTGCGAGTGGCGGACAGCGGGTGGAAGAAGGCCTGCTCCGATTCCCGCGAGCTCGAGCGCAGCCTGTCCACCTCGCACGGCAAGCTGCGCAACGCGGACGTCATCGCCGAGTTCCCGGACCTGCCGGCCGCCTGACCCTCGGCCCCCGGCAGCGCCCCGCACCGGGCCGCCCGCACGACGACGCCCCCGCACGAGCTTCTGCTCGAGGCGGGGGCGTCGTCGGTCGTCGGCCTGCGGTTCGCGGCCGCGGGGGCCCTCAGGCGTCGACGCGGGCCCGGAGCATGCGCAGCAGCTCGCGGTGGAACGTGTCATCGCCGGTGAGCTCGGGGTGGAAGGACAGCCCCAGCGCCGTGTCCGTGCCGACCGCAACGATCGGGCCGTCGCCGTCGGGAGCGGTGCCGCGGCGGGCGAGGACCTGGATGCCCTCGCCGACCTCGAGCACCTCCGGTGCCCGGATGAAGGCCCCCGCCACCGGGCCGAGCGAGGTCTGCAGGGTCTCGGCGGTCGAGTCGACCTGGCGCCCGAACGCATTGCGGCGCACCCGGATCCCCAGCGAGGCCAGGCTGGTCTGCCCCGGCGCCGGATCCACGATCTCGTCGGCCAGCAGGATCAGCCCGGCGCAGGTGCCCAGGACGGGGAGCCCGTCCTGGAGCAGCTGCGCCAGGCGGTCCCTCATGCCGAAGCGGCGCAGCAGACGGTCCATGGTCGAGGACTCCCCGCCGGGCAGCACGATCCCGTCGAGAGGCTGCTCCAGGGCCGCCGAGGAGCGGATCGGCACCGCCTGGGCGCCCAGGCCCTCGAGCATGCGCACGTGCTCGGCGACCCCGCCCTGCAGGGCCAGGACGCCGATGCGCGCGGTGCGGGCGTCGCCGCCGCCGCTGCGGCCCCGGGCAGTGCCGGCCCGGGCACTGCCGCCGCGCGCGTCGTCCCCGGGGCCTCCCCGGCGGCTCGCCGCCGAGGCCGCGGGAGCCTCCGGGCTCACCAGCCGCGCTCGGCCAGGCGGTGCGGAGCGGGCAGGTCGCCGACGTTGAGCCCCACCATGGCCTCGCCCAGGCCGCGGGAGGCCACGGCGATCGCGGCGGGGTCGTCGTACTGGGCCGTGGCCTTGACGATCGCCGCCGCGCGCTCGGCCGGGTTGCCGGACTTGAAGATGCCGGAGCCCACGAACACGCCGTCGGCGCCGAGCTGCATCATCATCGCGGCATCGGCAGGGGTGGCCACGCCGCCGGCGGTGAACAGCACGACCGGCAGCTTCCCGGTCTCGGCGACCTCGCGGACGATGTCGTAGGGGGCCTGCAGCTCCTTGGCGGCCACGAACAGCTCGTCGGGGTTGGAGCGGAAGGTCGCCTGGAGGTCCGCGATCTGCTTGCGGATGGTGCGGATGTGCTTGGTGGCCTCGGAGACGTCGCCGGTGCCTGCCTCGCCCTTGGAGCGGATCATGGCCGCGCCCTCGGCCAGGCGGCGCAGCGCCTCGCCCAGGTTGGTCGCACCGCACACGAACGGGACGGTGAAGCCGTGCTTGTCGATGTGGTGGGCGTAGTCGGCGGGGCTGAGGACCTCGGACTCGTCGATGTAGTCCACGCCGAGCGACTGCAGGACCTGGGCCTCCACGAAGTGGCCGATGCGGGCCTTGGCCATGACCGGGATCGAGACGGTCTCGATGATGCCGTCGATCAGATCCGGGTCGGACATGCGGGCCACGCCGCCCTGGGCGCGGATGTCGGCCGGCACGCGCTCGAGCGCCATGACGGCCACGGCGCCGGCATCCTCGGCGATGCGGGCCTGCTCCGGGGTGACGACGTCCATGATGACGCCGCCCTTGAGCATCTCGGCCAGGCCTCGCTTGACGAGGGGCGATCCGGTGGCGGCAGTGGTGTTCTCAGTCATGCCGAGCATCGTTGCGCGAGGCACTGGTCCGCCACAAGATCCACTTCTCGCTGCTTCCAATGGACCAGTGCGGCAGACTCTGCTCATGACTGCACGTTCCTCCGTCGAGCTGACCGTGGTGCTGGAGCGCTCCGGGGCCCTCCCGCTGCCCGTCCAGCTGGCCGACGGCATCCGCTCGCAGGTCGCCTCTCGAGCCCTCGCTCCCGGCGACGCGCTGCCGTCCACGCGCCTGCTGGCATCCCGGCTCGGGGTCTCGCGCGGCACGGTCGTGTCCGCCTACGACCAGCTGATCGGCGAGGGATACCTGCGGGCCGAGCAGGGCCGGCCCACCACGGTGCATCCCGGGCTCGAGCGGATCCACCCGTCGACGCCGGCCTCCCTGCCCGGGTCGGCTCCCTCGCCATCGCCGGGGTCGCCGTCGTCGTTCAGCCCCGCCCCCAGGACTTCTGGGTTCGGCGAGGGGCCGATTCCCCACCCCGCGCCCGTCGCGGACGATGCGGTGGACGGACTGCCGGTCCGCGAGGAGCACCTCCTGGACCTGCGCCCCGGTCAGCCGGACACCAGCCGCGTGGAGGGCCCGGCATGGCGGGCGGCCTGGCGCCATGCAGCCGGTCAGCCGCTGCCCGTCCGCCCCGATCCTGCGGGGCAGGGCGTCCTGCGCCGCGCCTCGGCCGAGCACCTGCGCCTGATGCGCGCCCTGCCTGCGAGCCCCGACCGGCTCGTGATCACCGCCGGCGCCCGCGAGGGCCTGAGCCTGCTGCTGGGGACGCTGTCGGCCCGCTCCGGCCGCGCCCGTCTGCGGGTGGGGGTCGAGACGCCCGGCTACCCGACCCTGCGCGCGGCTGTGGAGGCGCTGGGGCACGAGCGCGTCGCCTGCCCGGTCGACGACGACGGGCTGCGGGTGGATCTCCTGCCCGCAGGAGACGACGCCCCCGACGTCCTGATCGTGACCCCCAGCCATCAGTACCCCCTGGGCGGATCCCTGAGCCTGCAGCGACGGCTGGAGCTGCTCGAGTGGGCGCAGCGCCATGACGTGCTGATCGTCGAGGACGACTTCGACTCCGAGCTGCGCTACGTGGGCGCCCCGCTGCCCACGCTGTCCGCGCTCGATCCCACCGGCGCATCCGTGGCCCTGCTCGGCACGTTCTCCGCTCTGCTCAGCCCCGCCTTGGCCACCGGCTACCTCGTGCTGCCCGACCCGTGGCTCGATCCGGTGCTGGAGCGGCGCCGCCAGCTCGGCGTGCCGGTCTCCGCGCTGACGCAGGCCGCGATCGCGCACCTTCTCGACTCCGGCTACCTGCGCCGGCACACGCGGCGGATGCGCTCGGTCTACGCCCGGCGCCGCGACCGGATCCGGGCGGCCTTCGCCGAGACGCGCCGAGCCCGACTGGCGCCCATGCACGGCGGTGTGGACGTCGTGATCACGACCGACGACGAGGAGGCCGCCGTCGTGGGCCGCTGCCGCGATGCCGGGCTGCTGGTGGGACGCCGCTCCGCCTACTGGAGCGCTGCTTCGCCTCTGCCGAGCGAGGCCAGCGACGTCGACTGCGCGGACCGCAGCGACTGCGGCATCCATGGCGGCAGCGACGGTGAAGTCGCCGGCGACATCAGGGGCGGTGCAGGTGGCAGGGGCGGCGGCGGCATCGTGGTGGGCTTCGCCCGCACCGACGACGAGGTCCTCACCCGGGTCCTTCCGCAGCTCGTCGCCGCCTGCGAAGGCCGCCCCTCCCCCCACCCGCCGAGTGGATGCTGAATTGCGCTGAGAGGGCCGATAGCGCAACTGGGTATCCACTCGGCGGGAGGAGGACTGTCTTGGCGGGAGGATGAGAGGGGAATCGTCCTCCAGGGTGAGGCGGATCGTGCGCGGGGAGGGCGACCCGGGGACGTCGGCATTCCTAGCGTGGAGCCATGCACACCACCACAGCACCGGACGCCTCAGCGGCCCCGCACACTCCTGCCGAACCTCACCCGGGCGCCCGCTTGCACCCGACGCCGCAGATGGCGCATCTGCTCTGGGCCATTGCGGCGTTCGTCGGGAGCCTGGCGGGAGCGGCCATCGGCGGCATCGCCCTCGGCTTCCTGCTGCGCTCGGGGACGGCCATCGCCGTCGGCGTGATGATGGGAGGCGCGCTGGCCGGGTTCGGGCTGCTGCGCCTGGGCCTTCTGGGGCGGATGGGATGGAGCGTGCGCGATCTGGGCTTCCACCGCGGACGCCACAGCCTGCTGCACCTGCTCTGGTTCACCCCGGTCGGCATCATCGCCGCGCTGATCGCCACGGCCATCGCAGGCTCCGCCCTGGGCGCCTCCCCGGCCCAGAGCACGACGAGTCTGCAGACGCTGGAGGCAGGCCCCCTGCTGGGAGTGCCGATGCTGCTCCTGGCCGCAGTGGTGCTGCCCCTGCTCGAGGAGATCGTGTTCCGCCGGGTCCTGCTGGACTGGATGGCCTCGCACATGCCCGTCGGGCTGGCCGCGGCGCTCGTGGTGGTCGTGTTCGCAGCGGCCCATGCGGTGCCGGCGGTGATGCTCTACATCTTCTTCCTCGGGATACCGCTGGTGCTGGCTCGGCTGTGGTTCGGGAACCTGTGGGCGCCGCTGATCGTGCATGCGACCAACAACGCGCTCGTCAGCCTGGTGGCCCTCACGACCCTCACCTGAGCCCGCACGACTCCGCCGAGTGGATCCCCAGTTGCGTTGAGAGCCTCAACAGCGCAACTGGGAATCCACTCGGCGGGGTGGGGTTGGGTGTGAGTCAGACGGAGGTGTACCCGCCGTCGATGACCAGGTTCTCGCCGGTGACCATGGCCGCGTCGTCGCTGGCCAGGTATCCGATCGCCGCGGCGATCTCCTCCGGCTCCGCGAAGCGCCCGGCGGGGATGGCGGCGCGCATCTCGTCGCCGACCGGCCCGGCCCAGGCCTTCTTGCCCAGCTCCGTGGCCACGACCGTGGGCGAGACCGTGTTCACGGTGACGCCACTGGCAGCCCACTCGGCGGCCAGCACCTTGGTCAGCCCCAGCAGCCCCGCCTTCGAGGCGGCGTAGGCGGCGTGGCGCTCCAGGCCCACGAGCGCACCCTGGGAGGCGATGCTCACCACGCGCCCATGGCCCTTCTCACACATGACGCGCCCGGCGGCGCGGCTGAGGCGGAACACGGCCGAGAGGTTCAGGGCGATCGTGGTGTCCCACTTCTCGTCCGAGAGCTCCAGGGCCGGATCCAGCAGGGCGACGCCGGCCGAGTTCACCAGGACGTCGAGGCCGCCGGCCGCATCCACGACGTCGGCGATCACCCGGTCGGCCACGCCGTCCTCGAGCAGATCTGCGACGACCGCGTGATGGCCCTCGCCGAGCCCCGTCATGACATCGATCAGGCGCTCATCGCGGTCGATGCCCACCACGGTCGCCCCGGCGGCGGCGAACCACTGCGCGGAGGCCAATCCGAGCCCGTTGGCGGCGCCGGTGACCGCCACGACCTCGCCGCTGAAGTCGGCGCTCAGGCGGCTCATGCGTCCTCCTGCGGACCGGTCGCTTCCTTCTCGTACTCGCTCAGGGCGGCGACCTTCTCGGCCGAGGCGCTGGACTCATCGAACGTGTAGCCCAGCCACTCCCTGGCCAGGCGACGAGCCAGCTCCAGTCCGATCACGCGCTCGCCCATGCACAGCACCTGCGCGTTGTTGGACAGCACCGAGCGCTCCACCGAGAACGAGTCGTGCGCGGTCACGGCGCGGATGCCCGGAACCTTGTTGGCGGAGATCGCCACGCCCAGTCCGGTGCCGCAGATCAGCAGCGCGCGGTCGGCCTCGCCGGCGGCCACCTTGCGCGCGGCGTCGACGGCCACGTGCGGGTAGGCGGTGTGCTCGTCGTCGCCGACGCCGACGTCGATGACCTCGGCCACACGCGGATCCGCCTCCAGATCCTTCTTCAGCGCGGTCTTGTAGCTGTAGCCGGCGTCATCCCCGCCGACGACGATGCGCAGTCCCTGATCAGCCATGTCCTCCTCCTTCTGCCGGGGCACCCGCCCCGGCGCTTCGTCTGGTTTCAGCTCCAGGCTCGGACGGATCGTGCGCGCGGCACAACCGGTCCGAGCCGGAATCCCTGTCAGTTCGCGGCGGGCGCATCCGTCTGGCCCAGGGTCTCCCCCAGCGAGACCAGGATCAGGCCCATGGAGGTGGCCCCGGCGTCCGGGGTCCCCACCGACTTCTCCGCCAGCGGGCGGGCGCGGCCCACCTTGGGCCGCAGCTCGGCTGTGGCCTCCGCCTGCTCCTGCGCCGTGACGGCCGCCTTGGTCCAGGCCTCCTGCAGGGGAAGCTCCGCGTGCTCCTCGCACAGGGCGTCGACGAACGGCAGCAGCGCATCCAGCAGGGTCTTGTCCCCGCGATGGGCCCCGCCGAGCTGCTGGATGGACTCGGCGAACGAGCGCACGGCCCGGCGGACGTCGTCCTCGGAGTACCCGTCGGCGGCATCGTCGATCTCGCGGCCCGCGGACTCCAGGGCCGCGCCCCACAGCACGCCCGACGTGCCGCCGGCGTACTCGGCCCAGGCCTGGCCGCCGCGGCGCAGCGTCCAGGAGGCTCCCCCTCGGCGGCTGCCGCGTCCACAGCCCTGCGCGCCGCGGAGATGCCCTTGACCATGCCGCGGCCGTGATCGCCGTCTCCGGCCACGGCGTCGATCTCGCCCAGGCGCTGCTCGTTGTCCCGCAGCAGCTGCTCGATCCGCACGGTGGCGTCCTGGACGACGCCGGCGGCCCGACGCCCTGCCTCCGAGGACTCCGGGGCCTGCTCCCTCTCCTCGGCGTCGGCGGCCTCCTCCGCGGAGCTCATGCCCTGCAGCGGCGCCGCCTGCTTGCGGTAGGCCGGGGTGTAGGCATCCGAGGTCCACAGGCGCTCGAGCTCCTCGTCCAGCCAGAACAGGGTCAGCGACGCGCCGCCCATGTCCAGGCTCGTGACGAGCTCACCGACCTCGGGATCGATGATCTCCAGCCCGGCTTCACGCAGCCGCGGGGCGATGCGGCTCCACAGCAGGAACAGCTCCTCGTACTTGGTGGTGCCCAGCCCGTTGACGATCACGCCCACGCGCGAGCCCCTGTCCTGCGGGACGTCCTCGAGCAGCGGGGTCACGAGCATCTCCGCCAGACCGTCGGCGGTGGGCAGCTCGACGTCGCGGATGCCGGGCTCGCCGTGGATGCCCAGGCCCAGGCCCAGGTGGCCCTCAGGCACGGAGAACAGCGGCTCATCCGCTCCGGGCATGGTGCACCCGGAGAAGGCCACGCCCAGGCTGCGGGTGCGCGCATTCGCACTGCTGCCGATGCGCTCGACCTCATCGAGATCGAGACCCTCGGCGGCAGCCGCCCCCATGGCGCGGAAGACCGTGAAGTCACCCGCGATGCCGCGGCGCTTGTCGATCTCCTCGGCGGAGGCGATGTCATCGGTCACCACCACGATGCGGGTGTCGATGCCCTCGTCGTTGAGCCGCTTGGCCGCGATCCCGAAGTTCATGTTGTCCCCGGCGTAGTTGCCGAAGGTCAGGATCACGCCGCGGCCGCGGTGGGCGGCCTTGGCCACCGAGTAGACCTGAGCGGCCGAGGGCGAGGTGAAGATGTTGCCGACCACCGCACCGGCCGCGAAGCCGGGGCCGACGAGCCCCGCGAAGGCCGGGTAGTGCCCGGAGCCGCCGCCGACGATCACTGCCACCTCGGGCTCGCCCTGCGGCAGCCGCACGACGCCGCCGGCCACCTTGCGCAGGCGGTCGGAGTACAGGTCCACGAAGCCGTCGAGCTGATCGTCGCAGAACTCGGCCGGGTCGTTGAAGATCGTGGTCATGATCGGTCCTTCTCGATCCGCGGCGGATCGGTCGACTGAATGTATGTGGTCTTCGGAATATGCGAGGGGCGCGGCCGTCCTCGTGACTGGATCCCGCGAGGTGCGCGGGCAGCGCCCGCCGAGACAGGCCCCGGCGGGCGCTTCGGCTCAGTGGGCCTCGCCGCGGACCTGCGGCACCTTGAGCACGCGGGTCAGTGCGAAGGCCACGCCGTAGAGGACCACGAAGGCCCACACCACGCCGGCGTCGCCGCCCCACGGACGCACGACCGCGACCACGAGCGAGCCCAGGAAGGCCGCGCCACCGGCGGCCGTCGTGTACATGGCCATCGCCGCGCCCTTGTGCTGGGGCGTGAGGTTCGGCATGACCGCGCCCATGGGCACGAAGCCCGCGAGCAGGATGCCGAACACGGTGCCGGCGATCACGGTCAGCCAGTAGCCGTACGTGGAGCCGGGCTCGACCATATGCGGGACGTACCACCAGGCCAGCAGGCCCAGGGCCGATCCGACGATGCCGAACCAGCGCACGGTGCGGATCCAGCCCCACTGATCGCCGATGTAGCCGAACAGGGCGTTGAAGGAGATGTTGCCGGCGAACACGATCGTGGTCATCAGCAGCCACTGGTTCTGGCTCCAGCCGAGATCGTCGACCATCACGGCCGGCAGGATCACGAACATGCCGAACTGCGGGGCGGTGTTGATCAGGCGGACGCAGAAGCCGGCGAAGATGCGCGGCTCGAGCACCATGACGCGCAGACCGCCCAGGATCACGGTTCCGGCGGACTCCCCGGCCGGAGCCAGGCGCTGCAGGCCGCGGGGCTCGCGGACGCCGAACCAGGCGATCAGGAAGCCGGCGAGCACGAGCAGCGAGGAGACGATCATGGCACCGGTCTCGCCGCCGTTGCCGCCGCCGAAGCCCGAGATGGCGAGGATGGCCACCAGGGAGCCCAGGGTCGGCATGCCTCCGGTGAACATCACGTAGAACCAACCCACGGCCGTGGCGTTGCGCGCTCGCGGAGTGACGTGGTTGATCCACACCAGGAACGAGAACGCGAACAGCGGGAAGCCGAAGCCGCGGAAGAAGTACGACAGTGCGATCAGCACCGTGCTGTCGAGCTGGATCGAGAGCAGGAAGGCCGCCTCGAACACGATCCACACCAGGAAGCCCAGCAGCATGACCCGCTTGGGGCCGAAGAGATCGGAGAGGGCACCGGAGAGGTAGGAGCCGACCAGCACGGAGATGCCGTAGATCGAGATGACCGTGGCGGCGAGGTTCTCGTCGCCCACGGCCCGGGCCAGGTGCGGGGAGATGAAGTTGGACTCCACGCCGTTGCCGGTCATGAAGATCAGGACGGCCAGGAAGCCCCACTTGATGGAGTTCGGGATGCCCATGCGGTCGAGGCGGGTCTCCGTCACCGGGGAGTCGGTCGCTGTCGCGGTCTGAGTCATGTGCTTGCTTTCATCCGGGTCGGCGGCCGCGGGCAGTCGCGGCCGCCGACAGGCAGAGGTGGTGAGGTGCTCGGCGTATCAGCCGTGGACGATCGAGACCTTGACGGAGGCTCCACCGGAGTCCCCCACCAGATCCAGGGCGTCCTGGTACTTCTCGAGCGGGAACTGATCCGTGCAGATGCGATCCAGCGGGAGCTTGCCCGACTCGATCATCTTGATCGCGGCCGGCCAGGTGTGGGGGCCCAGGTGGGCGCCGCGGACGTCGAGCTCCTTGTCATCGGAGATGATCGACCAGTCGACCGTGACGTCCGAGCCGAAGACCGAGTACTCCACGAACGTTCCGAGCTTGCGCAGCAGGTTCAGCCCCTGGCTCACGGCCGACGGGTGCCCGGTGCACTCGATGTAGACATCGGCGCCGTAGCCCTCGGTGAGCTCCTTGACCTTGGCGACCGCGTCCTCGCGGCCGATGTTGATCGTGAGGTCCGCGCCGCAGGCCTTGGCCAGATCGAGCTTCTGGTCGTCCATGTCCAGGGCGATCACGGTCAGCGGAGACTTGGCCACCGCGCCGGCGATCGCGCCCAGGCCGATGGGGCCGCAGCCGGCGATCACGACGACGTCCTCGAACGTGATGCCCGCGCGCTCCACGGCGTGCAGCGAGCAGGCCAGCGGCTCGGCGAACGCGGCGTGCTGCGGGGCGACATCCTTGGAGATCCGGTGCACGCGGGCCTGCGGCGGGACGAGCATGAACTCGGCCATGCCGCCGTCGAAGTTGCGGAAGCCGAACATGTCGTGCGGGCCGCACATCCAGTACTCGCCGCGCTGGCAGTAGCGGCACTTGCCGCACGGGACGATCTGCTCGAGGACGATGCGGTCCCCGACCTCCACGCCGTGCTTGCCCAGGCCCTCCGTGCCGCCGCCGACGACCTCGCCGACCAGCTCGTGGCCCGGGGTCACGCCGGTCTGCGCCCAGGCCGGGCGGTTGGCGTCGCCCCAGAACTTGGCGGCGCCGTGGTAGCACTTCAGGTCGCTGGCGCACACGCCGACGGCCTCCATGCGCACGAGCAGCTCATCCTCCTGCGGAGTCGGCTTGGGCCGGGTCTCCATGCGGTAGTCCTCGGGACCGTGCACGACGACCGCCTGCATGGTCTCGGCGCCCTGGGTGGTCGTGGTGTCTTCCGACATGGTGTCCCCTCACAGCTCTGTGATCCGAATTACAGGACAACACTAGATCGCGCTGAACAGATGTCAAGAACAGATGTGCGGACATCTGTCCGACGGACGGGACATGTCGTCATGAAGCGCCGGATGACACGGATCGCGGGCGTTCGCGCGGCATCGGAGCGGCCGCGGGGTAGTGTGAACAGATGTTCACCACCGCCCAGAAGCCGGGGTCCCGATGACCGCTGCCGATCCTCGCCTGCAGCTGGCCTTCGAGGCAGCGGAGGCCTACTACACCCATGGCCGCACCCAGGCGGACGTGGCCCAGCATCTGGGTGTCTCCCGCCCCACCGTCAGCCGCCTGCTCGAGGAGGCGCGCAGATCCGGCATGGTGACCATCACCGTGACGCCGCCGCCCGGCGGAGCGGGCCTGCAGGCGCTGAGCGCCGAGCTGACGCAGGCTCTGGGCGTGCGCAGCGTGCGGATCTCCTCCGGCGGCGGGCGCGAGACCTCGCTGGGCGCGGCCCTGGTCCAGCAGACGTCCCAGGCCCTGCTCGACTACCGGCTGCGGCCCGGCGACGTCCTGGTCGTGGCCTCGGGGCGCACGGTCTACGAGCTGAGCCTCGAGAAGCTGCCCCAGCTGCCCGGGCTCGTGCTGGTGCCCGGCGTGGGAGGGCAGGCCGACCCCGAGCCGTGGTTCCAGACCAACGAGCTCGTGCGCACCCTGGCGCACAAGACCGGCGGCAGCCCCCGGTTCCTGTTCGCCGAGGCCAAGCCGTCCCCCGCCCTCTACGAGGCGCTGCGCACGGACCCCAGCTTCCGCAGCATCCAACAGCTGTGGGCCGGCGCCTCCGCCGCGATCCTGGGCATCGGCGCTCCGCCGCGGACCCGCAGCTCGGTCACCTCCGGCATCCCGGTGGACGACCCCGCGGTCCTCACCGCCGCCGGCGACGTTTGCCTGCACTTCATCCACCCCGACGGCCGCCCGCTGGAGTTCCCGGACTCCGAGCGGCTGGTGCGCATCCCTCTGGACGACCTCCTGGCGATCCCGCAGCGCCTGGCCGTGGCCGCCGGCACCGAGAAGGTGCCGAGCATCATCGCCGCCGCGCGGATGGGCTGCTTCCACGATCTGGTGACGGATCAGCCGACCGCCCGCGCCCTGGCCGAGACCCTGCTTCCGCCGCCTTCCTGACCCCCCCCCGCCGAGTGGATGCCCAGTTGCGCTATCGGGGCTCTCAGCGCAACGGGACATCCACTCGTCGGGGGCGGGTCAGGCCTGGACGGGGGTGTCGCTGCGGCGCTGCAGCTCGGCCAGGCGATGCATGGTCTCCCGGTTGTCCCGGTAGAGCTGCGTGTAGAGCCCGAAGATCTCGTCGTAGAGCTCGCGGTGCTGCGGATCGGGCTCCACCGTCTCCCCGATGCACGCCCAGTCCCGGGTGTCGATCCCCGACGTGGTCTCCGCCGCCAGCATGGCCGCCCCGTAGGAGGCGCCGATCGTCTGATCCGGGATCTGCTGCGAGCGCCCGGTGACATCGCTGACGATCTGCACCCACAGCCGCGACTGCGTACCGCCGCCCACGGCTACGAGCCGCTCCGGGCGCTCGACCCCCTCCTCGAGCAGGTCCAGGATCTGGCGCAGGCCGCAGGCGATGCCCTCGTAGGTCGCCCGGAAGATCTCTGCCGGACCGTGGGAGAGCGTCAGGCCGATGACGGTGCCGCGGGCGTCGGGATCGAAGATCGGGGTGCGCTCGCCCGCGAAGTACGGCAGCACCACGAGCCCGCGCGCCCCCGGCGGAACCGAGCCGGCCTCCTCGACGAGCTGCCCGAAGTCCGGATCGCCCCACTGCCCGCGCCACCACGAGGTCAGGCTGCCCGAGGTCGCGGTGCCCGCGGCCAGGCAGCGCGAGCCCTCCGTGATGCCAGCCGTGGACCACAGCTGCGCCTCATGGGCCTGGCTGCGCAGGTTCTGCACGACGAAGAACGTGGAGCCGTACTGGAGCATGGTGTCGCCGGGGGCGCGCACGCCGGCGCTCCAGGCCTCGGTCCAGGCGTCGACGGTCCCGGCACAGACCGGGGTGCCCTCGGGCAGGCCGGTGGCCCGGGAGGCCTCCGCGGAGATCGACCCGACCGCCTCGTTCGCCCAGGCCAGGCGTGGGCGCTCCAGGTGCTCCGCGATCTCGTCGTACCAGTCCTCGGCCCAGGTCTCGGCGGTGAGGTCGTAGAGCGGATCCGACTGGCTGGCGGTGTGGTGATCGAGCACGTACTCACCAGTGAGCATGCCGAGGATGTACGAATGCGCGCTCCCCCAGCGCACGGCCCGCGTGAAGCTGTCCGGCTCGTGATCGCGGACCCAGCGCATCTTGGGGCCGATCGACTGGCTGGACAGGGAGTTGCCGCACCGTGCGACGATCCGCTCGTCGCCGAGCTGCTCGGTGAGGTCCTCGATCTCCTGGAAGGCCCGGGTGTCCACGCCGTAGAGGATCGCGGCGCGCACGGGCGTGAAGTCCTCCTCCATGAGCACCAGGCACGGTCCCATGCCGCTGACGCAGACGCCGTGGACCTGCTCGGCATCCTGCCCCTCGAGCAGCCGCTGCGAGATCTGCTGGATCTCGGGCCACCACTGCTGCTGGGCGTCGAACTCGGCCCATCCCGTGGAGGGCGAGGACATCGTGTGGGTCACCGACTCCTTCCGCAGGATGGTGCCGTCGCCATCCACCAGGACACCCTTGGTGCTGCCCGTGCCGATGTCGATGCCGATGTGCATGACCGCCCCTCCGTCGCCGATGTGCCCCGAGCCTATCCTCGGGATCCGTCACGCCCGTGAGCCGCGCCACCACCCCGCTCCCCCTCCCGCCGAGTGGATGCCCAGTTGCGCTGAGAGCCCCGATAGCGCAACTGAGCATCCACTCGCGGGAAGGGGGATGTGCGGATTGTTGACAATCCGACGCGGTGTTCTAGGGTCGGGATCGTGAGCAGCACTCAGTTCCCCATGGGAAACCGCGACTACGCCGCCCCGGAGCCGGAGCGGACGCCCGATGACGACGTCCGCCCGCCGCTCTTCAGGCGCGCCGAGTACGACCGCCGACTGAAGGCAGTGCGCGAGCAGATGGAGTACCAGGGCCTCAGCGCCCTGATCGTCACGGATCCGGCGAACATCTTCTATCTGACGGGCTACGACGCCTGGTCGTTCTACACCCCGCAGCTGCTCTTCGTGGCCGACGAGGGCGAGATGCTGCTGCATCTTCGGGAGATGGACGCCAACGGCGCCTTCCGCACCGCCTGGCTGCCGCCGGAGCAGATCGTGGGCTACCCGGAGCGCTATGTGCACCGCCCGCACCTGCACCCGTTCGACTGGATCGCCTTCAGCCTGCGCCGCCGGGGCCTCATCGCCCGCGCCACCCGCGGCGCCGTCGGCCTGGAGATGGACGCCCACTTCTTCTCCCCCAAGGGGTTCCGCAGCCTGCTCAACGCCTTGCCGGAGTGGAAGCTCGTGGACTGCTTCGAGCTCGTGAACTGGGTCCGCGCCGTGAAGTCGGAGGCCGAGATCCAGTACATGCGCACCGCGGCACGCGTCACCACGGCCGCCATGCAGGCCGCGATCGACACGATCGGCGTGGGAGTGCCGCAGAACATGGTGGCCGCCCAGATCGCCCGTGCGCAGGCCGAGGGCGACGGCGAGGCCTGGGGCGACTTCCCCGCGATCGTCCCCATGCTGCCCACCGGAACCTCCGCGGACACCCCGCACCTCACCTGGTCGGACCGCGTGCTCACCGAGGGCGACGCCGTCGTCGTCGAGCTCGCCGGCGCCCACCGCCGGTACCACGTCCCCCTGGCCCGCACGGTGATGCTGGGCGAGCCCACCGACGACCTCCTGCGCCTGGAGGACGCCGTGGCCGAGGGCCTGCAGGTCGTGCTCGACACCGCCGCCGAGGGCGTGCCCGTACGCGAGCTCGCCCGCGCCTGGAACTGGTCGCTGGCCCGTCACGGCCTGGAGAAGGACAGTCGCCTGGGCTACTCCGTGGGCATCGGCTACCCGCCGGACTGGGGCGAGCGCACGATCAGCATCCGCACCGAGGACGAGACCGTCCTGGCCGAGAACATGACCTTCCACGTCATCTGCGGCATGTGGATGACCGGCTTCGGCTACGAGGTCTCGGAGTCCGTGCGGATCACCCGCTCCGGCGCAGAGACCTTCACCTCGTTCCCGCGTTCCCTCATCAGGAAGTGAGCAGATCATGACGACCCCGCACCTGAGCACCGTCTCCGGACTCGAACCTCGTCCGACCGAGGGCATCGCCGGCGATCCGCACGAGGGCCTGCTCCCGCTGGCCTCCCGCGCCGATGGCCTCGTGGGCTCGGTCATCGACTCGTCGACGTCGCTGCTGGCCGCACAGACCCACGACATCGTGCGCTTCGCCATGGGGGCCCCGGCGGCGGAGGTCATCCCCACCGAGCAGTTCCGGCGCCTGGCCGGCGAGGTCCTGGACGACAGCTCGTTCACCTACGGCGCCACCGAGGGCGAGCCCGGACTGCTCGAGACCATCGTCGCGCTCGGCACGGAGACCGGGCACCCCACCCGCCCGGAGCGGATCGTGGTGACCTCCGGCGGCATGCAGGGCCTGGACATCGCCTTCAAGCTGTTCGTGGATCCCGGAGACCTGGTGGTCGTCGAGAGTCCCACCTACACCAACGGCTCGGGCACCGCGCTGAGCTACGGCGCGGAGATCCTCGAGATTCCCATGGACGACGACGGCATGGACATCGACGCCCTCGAAGCACAGGTCGGCGAGCTCGGACGCAAGCCCCGGCTGATCTACACGATCCCCAACTTCCAGAACCCCTCCGGGACCACGCTGAGCCCTGAGCGCCGCAAGCGCCTCCTCGAGCTGGCGCACGAGTGGGGCAGCGTGATCCTGGACGACGATCCGTACGGCGAGCTGCGCTTCAGCGGCCATGACGTGCCGAGCTTCGCCGAGCTGAGCCCCGAGGACCCCCTGGTCTTCTCCGTGCGCACCTTCTCCAAGGTCCTGGCCCCGGGACTGCGCGTGGGGTGGATCGACGCCGATCCTCGCATGCGCGATCTCGTGATCGCGGCCAAGCAGGCTATGGACACGTGCACCAACGTGCCGAACCAGCACGTGGTGGAACGCTTCATCCGCCAGGGCGGCTACCAGGAGCACCTCGAGGGGCTGCGCACCGAGTACCGTCGGCGCAAGGAGGCCATGGACGCCTCGATCGCCCGCCACCTGGGCGATCGAGTGGTCACCACCGACCCGCAGGGCGGCTTCTTCCTGTGGGTCACCCTGCAGGGCGAGGACGCGCGCATCTCCACGAGCCGCCTCTTCGAGATCGCACTGGCCGAGGGCGTCGCCTTCATCCCGGGACCTGCGCTGTCCCCGTCGGGCCGGTTCCAGGACGCCTTTCGGCTGTGCTTCGCCTCCTCGACCCCCGAGCGCACGGAAGAGGGCCTGCAGCGACTGGCCCGCGCACTGGACATCGCCCGCGCGGAGCTGGGCGGCTGAGCCGCACGACGACGCGGCTGAGCGGGTTTCCCGAGAATCCCTGCGCAGCGCCCAGCCGCTGAGCGCTCAGGAGCACGACGGAGGCGGGGCCCGGACCGATCGGTCCGGGCCCCGCCTCCGTCGCCTGGTGCTGCCGCCCCGAGCGGGCCGATCGGCCCCGCGGCGCGGGGACATGAGAGGGCAGCTCAGGCCTTCCCGGCGCGGATCCGCACGATCTCCTGCGGCCCCGTCTCCGGGATGTCGTTGCCGCGCAGAGACGCGCCCACGGTCTCCTTCATGAAGTGCACCGCGATCAGTCCGACGATGCAGGCCGCGCCCATGTAGAACGCCGGCACCAGCGGGCTGCCGGTCGCCTCGATCAGCGCCTCGTTGACCGACGGGGCGGTGCCGCCGAACAGCGAGGTGGAGACGTTGTAGGTGATCGCGAACCCGGCGAAGCGCACCTTGGTGGGGAACATGGCCGGGAAGGTCGCCGAGATCGTGGCCAGCTGGAGGACGTAGAGCAGGCCCAGGACGCTGATGCCGATCAGCGTGCCCCATACGCCCTGCGACATCAGCATGTACATGGGCACGGACATCACGATCAGCCCGATCAGGGAGATCCGCCACACGGGCTTGCGCCCCAGCCGGTCGGACAGCGACCCCGCGAAGGGGATCAGCAGCATCATGCCGAACTGCGTGACGAACGAGATCGTCAGCACCGTCTGGTACTCCATGCCGCCGGTGCCCTCGAGGTAGGTGGGCATGTAGCTGAGCAGCGTGTAGTTCACGACGTTCACGGCGATGACCAGCCCGGCCATGGTGAGGATCGGGCGCCAGTAGCCGGTGAGCAGGTCCTTGAGCCCGCCGAGGGCGCTGTCCTGGGTGGCGTCGAGCTCCTCGGCCTCCTCGAACACGGGGGTCTCCCCCAGCTTGGAGCGCAGGTACATGCCGATCAGGCCCATGGGGCCGGCGATCAGGAACGGGATGCGCCATCCCCACTCCATCATGCCGTCATGGCCCAGGAAGGTCTCGCCGAGCAGCACGATCAGGGACCCCAGGGCGAAGCCGCCCATGGTGCCGAACTCCAGGAAGCTGCCCAGGAAGCCGCGCTTGCGGTCCGGGGCGTACTCCGCCATGAAGGTCGCTGCGCCGCCGTACTCGCCGCCGGTGGAGAAGCCCTGCACGGCGCGCAGGACGATCAGCAGGATCGGGGCCAGGACGCCGATGGTCTCGAACGAGGGCAGCAGACCGATGCAGAACGTGGCGCCGGCCATCAGGATGATCGTCAGCGCCAGGATCGCCTTGCGGCCCAGGCGGTCGCCGAGCGGGCCCCAGAACAGGCCGCCGAGCGGACGGACCAGGAACGAGAAGGCGAAGGTGGCCAGCGCCAGGACGGTGCCGTACTCGCCGGGGAAGAAGTTGTGGGTGATGTAGCCGACCGAGACCGCGTAGACGCCGTAGTCGAACCACTCCGTCGCGTTGCCGATCGCGGAAGCGGCGACGGCGCGGTGGACGGTGCCCGCATCGGGCGCGGCGGGCTGGTGATCGGCGTCGTGCGCCGACGGGTCGCGCTGCGACCCCGGATCCTGTCCTGTTTGCGACGAGCTCATGGCAGTCTCCCTCGTAGGATTGTCAACAATCATTGAAGCATCTGACCCCTCCCACCTCAAGCCCATGTCGCCCATTGACCAGAGCGACGCGCTGGGAGCGCACGGTAGGATCGTCGACAATCGTCAACGCCCACCCGGAGGCCTCCTTGCCGCCCGCTGCACTGAACCCCGTCGTCCAGGAGTCCACCCCCGCGCTGATCGCCCGGCAGCTGCGCCGCGCGATCGGCGAGGGGGAGCTGGCTCCGGGACAGCAGCTCAACGAGGCCGCGCTCAGCCGCAGCCTCGGCGTCAGCCGCGGCCCCCTGCGCGAGGCCATGCAGCGCCTCACCCAGGAGGGCCTGCTCGTCAGCGTGCGGAATCGCGGCGTCTTCGTCATCGAGGTCACCGACGACGACGTCCGCGACATGTACCTGGCCCGCACGGCGCTCGAGCGCGCCGCTGCCGCACATGCTGCGGAGACGGATCCTGCCGCGGCGCAGGAGCAGCTGCTGCGGATCGTGCAGGAGATGGAGGACGCGGCCGGCCGCGGCGACCTCGTGGCCGTCACCGAGGCCGACATCGACTTCCACACCACGCTCGTGTCCCTGGCGCACAGCCCGCGGCTGACCCGGATGCACACCACGCTCATGGTCGAGACCCGCATGTGCATCACCGCCCTGGAGCAGCGCTACAGCTCGCAGTCCCCGCGGCTGCAGGAGCATCGGCACATCGCCGAGGCGATCGGCCGCGCCGATCTGGCCGGGCTGGACCGCCTGCTCGTCGGCCACATGGAGGACGCAATCGGCAGGCTGGTCGCGGCCCTGGACTGAGGCCGGGCTTCAGCCGCGCGGCATGGCCATGTACTTGGTCTCCAGGAACTCGTCGATCCCCACGCGGCCGCCCTCCCGGCCCAGGCCTGAGGCCTTGATGCCGCCGAACGGAGCCGCGGGATTGGAGACGATGCCGGTGTTCAGCCCGACCATCCCGACCTCCATGGCATCGCCCACGCGGAAGGCGCGCTCGAGGTCCCGGGTGAACAGGTAGCCGGACAGCCCCCAGGCAGTGTCGTTGGCCAGGGCGATGGCCTCCTCCTCCGTGTCGAACGGAATCACCGGGGCCACCGGCCCGAAGATCTCCTCGCTCATCAGGCGGGAGGACGGATCGACGCCGGAGAGGACGGTCGGGCTGAAGAAGTAGCCGGGGCGATCCGGGCGCGAGCCGCCGCAGACCACCTCTGCGCCGCGCTGCACGGCGTCGTCCACGAGATCCTCGACCTTGCGCAGGGCCTTGGGCTCCACGAGCGGGCCCACCTGGATCCCCTCGTCCAGGCCGTCGCCCACGGCCAGGATGTCCAGGCGCTGGGCGAGGCGGCGGGAGAACTCGTCGGCGACCGAGCGCTGCACGTAGATGCGGTTGGCGGCGGTGCAGGCCTCGCCCATGTTGCGCATCTTGGCCGCGAACGCACCCTCGACCGCGACATCCAGATCGGCGTCCTCGAAGACCAGGACCGGCGCGTTGCCGCCGAGCTCCATGGACGAGCGCATCACGTGCTGCGAGGCCTGCTCGAGCAGCTTCACGCCCACCGCCGTGGACCCGGTGAAGCTGACCTTGCGGGCGATCCCGCTGGACATCCATGGCTCGACGACCGAGCCTGCATCCGTCGTGCACACGATGTTCAGCACACCGGCAGGCACCCCCGCCTCCAGCAGGATGTCGGCCAGCGCCAGCGACGTCAGCGGGGTGAGCTCTGCGGGCTTGAACACCATGGTGCAGCCTGCGGCGATGGCCGGGGCGACCTTGCGCGCGCCCATGGCCAGCGGGAAGTTCCAGGGCGTGACCAGCACGCACGGACCCACCGGCTGCTGGGAGACCATGAAGCGGGTCTTCCCGTCTCCGGAGAGCACCTGGTCCCCGCCGATGCGGACGGCCTCCTCGGAGAACCACCGCAGGAACTCGGCGGCGTAGGCGACCTCCCCCTTGGCCTCGGCCAGCGGCTTGCCCATCTCCGAGGTCATGATCAGCGCCAGCTCGCCCTGGCGGGCCATGACCAGGTCGAAGGCCCGGCGCAGGATCTCGCTGCGCTCGCGCGGAGCGGTGCGGGCCCAGTCGGCCTGGGCGCATCCTGCCGCTTCGATCGCCCGGCGGGCGTCCTCCGGTCCGCCATCGGCCACCGTGGCGATGACCTCCTCCGTGGCGGGGTTGATCACCTCGAAGCGGGCGCCGGAGGCGGACTCGCCCCAGGCGCCGTCGATGAGCAGCCCTGTGATCAGCCCGGAGATGACCTCGGAGGCGGTGCGGGAGGCGGGGTCCTGGGCGTTCATCGTGGCTCCTCTTTCCGGAAGTCTCTGCTGGGGTCTCGCGGGTGGTCACTGGGGTGGCCCGGCGCAGCGCGTCGGGTTCACGGGGCATGCTGCGGGCCCGACGGCGGCCTGGGGTCCAGCAGCTGCGCCAGGTGCAGACCAGGGCGCTGCGGATCCAGATGCCCCACCTGCATGGCGCAGGAGAACCCGTCGGTGAGCACGGGGTCCTCGCGCTCGGTGCGCCGCAGCGCCGGGGTCAGGGCGTTGTCCGCCACCTGCATGCTGACGTCGTAGTGCTGGGCCTCGAAGCCGAAGTTCCCGGCCACGCCGCAGCACCCGGTGGCGTCGACGACCTCGCCCACACCTGCGGCAGCGAGCACCCGGCGCTGGGCGGCGGGACCGAACACGGAGTGCTCGTGGCAGTGGGTCTGCAGCACCACGCGCTCAGGTGCCGGGACTGCGGGCGAGGGCCGCCAGCCCTGCGCCGTCTGCTCGGCCAGATGTGCTGCGAAGCTGCGGACCCTGCGCGAGACCCGCCGCGCCTGGTCGGTGGGCACGAGCTCCGGCAGGTCCTTGCGCAGGGCGGCCGCGCAGCTGGGCTCGATCACGACGATGGGACGGTCGGTGCCGTCGTCGAGGACCACGGCCGCCCGGGACAGCAGCCGCCGAGCGGTCCCGAGCTGCCCCGTGGAGATCCAGGTGAGCCCGCAGCACGCCTCTGCCGAGCACTCGACCCGCTCTCCGGCCTGCTCCAGCACGCGGGCGGCCGCGCCGGCGGCCTCCGGGCGGAATCCGCGGGTGAAGGTGTCGACGAAGAGCACGGCGTCGCCCGCGCCCGGGGCGAGAGCGGTCTGCTCGACCTCTCGCCTCCACTGCCCCGCACTTGCGAAGCGCGGCATCCGGCGCTTCGGCGTCAGACCGCCCGCAGCGGCCGCGAGGCGGGCCAGCGGCGTGGCCAGCAGTGCGTTGACGACCGGTGCGATCCGTCCGGCCACGACCAGCCAGCGCGGCAGCCATCCCAGGGAGAAGTGTGCGATGGGTCGCAGGCGCCCGGCGTAGTAGTGGTCGAAGAACTCCGACTTGTACGTGGCCATGTCGACCCCGGCGGGGCAGTCGGTCGAGCACGCCTTGCAGGACAGGCACAGGTCCAGCGCCTCGCGGACCTCCTCGGAGCGCCACCCCTCCTGGACGCTGCTCGCGCCCCGGACCATCTCCTGAAGGACCCGAGCGCGTCCGCGCGTGGAGTCCTTCTCATCGCGCGTGGCCCGGAAGCTGGGGCACATCACCCCTCCGGTGTCCGCGCGGCAGCGCCCCACGCCGATGCAGCCCTGGACGGCGTGCACCCAGGGGTCGGGGGCGCTCTGGCCGGCGCCCGCTCCGCCGGCCGCACCTGAGGTGTGGGAGTGGGCGGGGCTGAGATCGAAGCTCGTGCGCCACTCGCGCTGCGGGACGCCCTCCAGGGCCAGGTGGTCGTCCATCCGGTCGGGCTCGGTCATGATGCCCGGGCTGAGCATGCCCTCCGGGTCCCACAGCCGGCGGAAACGCACGAAGGCGGCCAGGACCTGCGGCGAGTACATCAGCGGCAGCAGCTCGGAGCGGGAGCGCCCGTCGCCGTGCTCGCCCGATAAGGACCCGCCGTGGCGCACCACGAGCCGGGCCGCAGCCTGAGTGAACTCGCGGAAGACCCTGCGGCCGTCGTCGGTGCGCAGGTCGTAGGTGATCCGGATGTGCATGCAGCCGGCGCCGAAGTGCCCGTACATGACCCCGTCCAGCCCGTGCTCGTCCATCAGCACCCGCAGCCCGGCCAGGTAGTCGGCCAGGTTCTCCGGGGCCACGGCCGAGTCCTCCCAGCCCGGCCAGGACTCGCCGCCGCTGGCCAGGCGCGAGGACAGCCCCGCCCCATCCTCGCGGACGCGCCACAGGGAGGCGCGCTCCGCCGGGTCCGGGACGGCCTGGCCCTCCACGAGCCTGCCGTTGCGCGCCAGCCGCTCCAGCAGCCGCTCGGCCTGGCCCTCGACGGCGGCCTGGTCTTCACCGTCCAGGTCCACGAACAGCCAGGCGCGGCCGTCGGGCAGTCCCAGAACGGAGTCCGGACCGCGGCGCGCCCGCATGGTCTCCACGATCGCGGCGTCGGTGCCCTCCACCGCCGCTGGGGAGAACTCGAGGATCGTCCTGATGTCGCGGGCGGCATCCACGACGTCGTCGTAGCCCAGGCACACGAGCAGCGCGCTGGGCGGTCTGGGCACCAGGCGCATGCGGGCCCCGACCACCAGGGCGCAGGTGCCCTCCGAGCCCACGAGCGCGCGGGCGATGTCCAGCCTGTGCTCGGGCAGCAGGTTCTGCAGGTGATAGCCAGAGACCTGCCGCTGGATGCGTCCGAGCTCGAGCCGGAAGGGCGCCAGGTTCTCCCGGCCGAGCTGCTCCAGCTGCCCCAGCAGCTCACGGGCGCGTCGCTCGGAGTGCACGTCGTGCGGATCGGTGGCGCGCAGACCACGGTTGGTCGCGGTGAGACGGGCGCCGTCGGTCGTGACGACGTCGATCTCGACCACGTGGTCCGAGGTCCGCCCGTAGCGCACCGAGTGGTTGCCGCAGGCGTCGTTGCCGATCGCCCCGCCGACCGTGGCCCGGTTCTTGGACGACGGGTCCGGGGCGAACGTGAGCCGCCCGCCTGTGGCCGCCTCGACCTCACGGGTCAGATCCGCCAGGACCACCCCGGGATCGACGTCGACGGTCCGCGCGTCCTCATCCAGGACGCGGATGGCCGTGAGGTGGCGCGAGAAGTCCACGACGACGCCGGGGCCCACCGCGTTGCCCGCCATGGATGTCCCGCCGCCCCGTCCGATGAGGGGCGTGCCGGTCTCGCGGCACACGCGCACGATCGCCAGGACGTCGTCGGCGCTGCGCGGGAAGACGACGGCCAGCGGGACCACGCGGTAGTTCGAGGCGTCGTAGGAGTACTCGGCCAGCCTCCGGGCGGAGGCCTCCGCCTGGAGGCCGGCCTGCTGCATCCGGTCCAGGATCTCGTCGGCATCGCCCTGCGGGGCCTGGGTGTCGCTGCGGAGGGCGGCCTCGCTCATGGGCAGACCTCAGGCGCCGGTGGTGCCGGACGGGGCCGAGGAGACGACGGCTTCCACGGCCGCCTCGAAGCGCTGCAGGCCCAGGGCGATCTCCTCCTCGCTCACCACGAGCGGGGGGATCAGGCGCACGACGTTGCCCGCCGGACCGCAGGTCAGGCTGAGCAGGTCCTGCTCCGTGGTGGCCTGCTGGACCGCGGCGGCGGTGGCGGCATCAGGGGAGCCGTCCGGCGCGGTGAACTCGATGCCCTGCATGAGCCCCAGGCCGCGGACGTCGCCGATGACCGGGAAGCGCTGCTGGATCTGCTTCAGTCCGGCCTGCAGCTGCTCGCCGCGGGCCCGGGAGTTCTCCACCAGCCCCTCCTTCTCGACCACCCCGAGCGTGGCCACACCGGCGGCGGCCGAGACGGCATTGCCTCCGTACGTGCCGCCCTGCGAGCCGGGCCAGGCCTTGGACATCAGCTCGGTCGAGGCGGCGATCGCGGAGATCGGGAAGCCGGAGGCGATGCCCTTGGCGGTGATGAGGACGTCCGGGCGGGCGGAGCTGTGCTGGTGGCCCCAGAACTTCCCGGTGCGCCCGACGCCGGCCTGGACCTCGTCGAAGATGAGGAGGATCCCGTGGCGGTCGGCGCGCTCGCGCAGCCCCTCCAGGAAAGCGGGAGGCGTGGGGATGTAGCCGCCGTCGCCCAGCGCGGGCTCGATCAGGAAGGCTGCGGTGTCTGAGGGCGCGGTGCGGGTCTGCAGGAGGTAGTCGAGCTCCTTCAGCGCGAACTCCACGGCGGTCGGCTCGTCCCAGCCATAGCGGTAGGCGTAGGGGAAGGCGGACATGTGGACCCCGGCCATCAGCGGGGCGAAGCCCGCCGAGAACTTGGTGCCGGCGGTGGTCAGGGAGGCCGCGGCGACAGTGCGGCCATGGAAGCCGCCCTGGAACACGACGATGTTGGGGCGGCCGGTGGCCATGCGCGCCAGGCGGATCGAGGCCTCGACCGCCTCCGAGCCGGAGTTGGCGTAGAACACCGAGTCCAGCCCCTCCGGCAGGACCTCGCCGAGCTTCTCCGTCAGCTCCAGCAGCGGCTTGTGCATCACGGTCGTGTACTGGGCGTGGATGATCTTCCCGACCTGCTCCTGCGCCGCGGCCACGACCTCCGGGTGGCAGTGCCCGGTGCTCGTGACGCCGATCCCGGTGGTGAAGTCGAGGTACTCGCGTCCGTCGGTGCCGTAGATCCAGCTGCCGCGCGCGTGATCCACGACCACCGGGGTCGCCTGCTTGAGGACGGGACTCAGAGATGTCATGCCTCACATTCTCCGAACCGCGCCGCAGGATTGTCAACAATCCGACATCGCTACAGTGGAGGCATGAGCACCGCGAGCCCGTCCCCGCAGTCCGAGTCCCGGCCCCGCCTGGTCGTCCTCACGACCGAGACCACGCCGCCCCCGTCCGGCGCCGCCCGCTTCGAGGAGCTGGCCGAGGTGACCTGGACCGATGCCGAGGGACTGCCGCAGGCGATCGCCGGCGCGCAGATCCTGCTCGTGTGGGACTTCTTCTCCGGGGCCCTGCGCGAGGCCTGGCCGCACGCCGATGCCCTCGAGTGGGTCCATGTGGCGGCCGCGGGCGTCGATTCGCTGCTGTTCGACGAGCTGCGCGACTCCCCCGTGACCGTCACCAACGCGCACGGGGCCTTCGACACCCCGATCGCCGAGTTCGTCCTGGCCTCGATCCTGGCCCACGACAAGCAGCTGCACCGCTCCGAGCGGCTGCAGCGCGAGCGCACGTGGCAGCACCGGGAGACTGCGCTGAGCGCAGGGCGTCGGGTCCTGGTGATCGGCACGGGCGGGATAGGCCGGGCCACGGCGCGGCTGCTGAAGGCCGTCGGCATGGAGGTCATGGGTGCAGGGCGCACAGCGCGCCGGGACCCGGACTTCGGGACGATCATCGCCAGCGACGAGCTCGTGGAGCACGTGGGGTGGGCCGATCACGTCGTGCTGATCGCGCCGCTGACCGAGCAGACCCACGGGCTCGTCGACGCCGCCGTGCTGGAGCGCATGAAGCCCACCGCCCACCTGGTCAACGCGGGTCGCGGCGCCCTGGTGGATGAGCCGGCGCTGATCGCGGCGCTGCAGCGGGGGCAGATCGCGGCGGCTTCCCTGGACGTCGTCTCCCAGGAGCCCCTGCCGCAGGACTCGCCGCTGTGGGACATGGACGAGGTCCACCTCTCGGCGCACATGAGCGGCGATGTGGTGGGCTGGCGGGACACGCTCAGCGACCAGTTCGAGCGCAACCTCCGGGCATGGGTCCAGGGGCGCCCCCTGACGAACGAGGTCGACAAGCAGAAGGGCTACGTCCGAGGCTCCTGACCGCTCTCCGCCCCGCCGAGTGGACAGCTGCTTGCGCTATAGCTGCACATAGCGCAACTGGGTATCCACTCGGCGGGAGGGGGTCAGCACTCGACGACGTTGACGCCCACGTTGACCGCCAGGCCTCCGCGCGCGGTCTCCTTGTACTTCTCGGACATGTCCGCACCGGTCGAGCGCATGGTCTCGACCACCTGGTCCAGGCTCACGAAGCCCGGCTCGGACTCCTCGAACAGGGCCATGCGGGCCGCGTTGACGGCGGTGGCGGCTGCGATCGCATTGCGCTCGATGCACGGCACCTGCACCAGGCCGGCGATGGGATCGCAGGTCAGACCCAGGTGGTGCTCCATGGCGATCTCGGCGGCCTTCTCGACCTGCACCGGCGTGCCGCCCATGACCTGGGCGAGGCCGGCCGCAGCCATGGACGACGCCGAGCCGACCTCGCCCTGGCAGCCGACCTCGGCGCCGGAGATCGAGGCCTGCTCCTTGATCAGCGACCCCACGGCCGCCGCGGCCAGCAGGTAGTCCACGGTGATGTCCTCGCGCGAGCGCTTCTCCGGCCCGCGGGCGGCCGGGGTGTAGTGCGTGGCGTAGAACATCACGGCCGGCACGATGCCCGCCGCGCCGTTGGTGGGTGCGGTGACGATGCGCCCGCCCGAGGCGTTCTCCTCGTTGACGGTCAGCGCCACCAGGTTGACCCACTCGACCCAGTGCTGCGGGTCGAAATCGGTGTCGATCGCCTTGAGCCGTGCGTGCCACTCGGGCGCGCGGCGGCGCACCTTGAGCCCGCCGGGCAGCGGCCCCTCGCGCTCCAGGTTGGAGTTCTTGGAGTCCTCCATGACCTGGGCGATCTTGAGCACGCCCGCGCGGACCTCCTCCTCGGGACGGCGCGCCGCCTCGTTGGCCATCGCCAGCTCCGCCACCGAGATGCCATGGGACAGGCAGTGCCCCAGCAAGCCCTCCGCGTTGGAGTACGGGTACGGGATGGCGACGTCGCCCTCGTCCGGGATGGGGTCCTCCCCCTCCACCGGATCGACGAGCACGAACCCGCCGCCCACCGAGTAGGCCGTCCGCTCCGCCAGGACGTTGCCGTCGGCGTCGTAGGCGGCCATGGTCATGCCGTTGGGGTGGTACGGCAGCAGCGTGAGCGGGTGCTGGACGATGTCCTCGACGTGGAAGTCGAGCTCCACCGGCTCGTCGACGCCGTCCAGGGCATCGCCCACGCGCAGCGGGTGCCCGGCGGCCAGGGCCTCCTTGCGGGAGTCCATGGTGGCGGGCAGGACCTTGTCGGGCTGGTGGCCCTCCAGGCCGATGAGCACGGCGTCGAACGTGCCGTGCCCGCGGCCGGTGGATGACAGCGAGCCGTAGAGGTCGACCGCGATGCGGTCCAGACGCGGCAGCAGCCCCTCGCCCACCAGAGCGGCGATGAAATCGGCCGCCGCGCGCATGGGGCCCACGGTGTGGGACGACGACGGGCCCACGCCGATGCTGAAGAGATCGAAGATGCTGACGGTCATGTGATGATCAGTCCTCCTGCGCTGCGGCGTAGCCCTCCGGGCTGAGCAGCTCGCCCTCGGACTCCACCTCGACGGTGAAGAGCCAGGCAGCGCCGTAGGGATCCTCGTTGAGAGCGCCCGGGTTGTCCACGACGGCGTCGTTGATCTCGACGACCGTGCCGGTCACCGGCGAGTACAGCTCGGAGACCGACTTGGTCGACTCGACCTCGCCGCAGACCTCGCCTGCGGTGACGGAGGCACCGGCCTCGGGGAGGTCGACGTAGACGACCTCGCCCAGCGCGTCGACGGCGATCTGCGAGAGGCCGACCTTGGCCGGCGAGGAGGAGTCGATCCACTCGTGCTCAGCGGAGTAGCGGTAGTCCTTGTTGACCTTGTCCAGAGCGCTCATTGCCTGGTCCTTCCATGGTGGGGTCCTGCTGCGGGGTGGTGTCCAGCGCCGGGGCGGGCTGGCGTCATGCGGCGAGACAGCTGTCGTGCTGTCAGCTCTCGCGCTTGTAGAAGGGGAGCTTGACGACGCGGAACGGCGTGGGCTTGCCGCGCAGGTCCACATCGAGCTCGGTGCCGGGCTCGGTGAGCTCGGGGGACACGAAGGCCAGGGCGATCGCGTGGCCCAGGGTGGGGCTCGGGGCGCCGGAGGAGATCTCGCCGACCTTCTCGCCGTCCTTGAGCACCGCGTAGCCCGGGCGGGCCGCGCGCTTTCCGTCGTTGACCAGGCCGACCAGCTTGGAGGAGGGGCCCTCCTCCTTGATCTTCGCCAGGGCCTCGCGGCCCACGAAGGAGTCCTTGGTCTTCAGCGCGACGATCGGCAGGTTCGCCTGGTACGGGTTGATGTCCTCGGAGAGCTCGTGGCCGTGCAGCGGCATGCCGGCCTCCAGGCGCAGCGAGTCGCGTGCGGCCAGCCCGCAGGGCACCAGGCCATGGGGCTCCCCGGCCTTCTCGAGGACGCTCCACAGGCGCTCGGCCGCCGTCGGGTCGGACTCGATGTCGATGTAGATCTCGAAGCCGTCCTCGCCGGTGTACCCGGTGCGGGCCAGCTGCACGGGCAGCGGGCCCTCGGGGGTCGTGAAGACGACGTCCGTGATGGCGTAGTACTTCACGTCCTTCACGGCCTGCGCGGACTGGGTCTCCACGGCCTCGAGCAGCACGGCCTCGGAGGCCGGGCCCTGCACGGCGATCAGCGCGGTCGCCTCGGTGCGGTCCGTGATGGTGACGTCGAAGACGGTGCCGTCGGCGGCCGTGGTGCGCTCCTGGAACGCGGCCAGCGCGGCCGGGGTGTTCGACGCGTTGGGCACCACCAGGAAGGTCGTCTCGCCCAGGCGGTAGGTGATCAGGTCGTCGATCACTCCGCCGGCCTCGTTGCACAGCAGCGAGTACTTGGCCTTGCCGATCTCGATCGCGGACAGCCTGCCCACCAGCGCGTAGTCCAGGAACGCGGCGGCATCGGGGCCCTCGATGAGCAGCTCGCCCATGTGGGAGAGGTCGAACTGACCGGCGGCCTCGCGCACGGCCCTGTGCTCCGCCATGTCCGAGCCGTAGCGCAGGGGCATCCACCAGCCGCCGAAGTCGGTGAAGGAGGCGCCCAGCCGCTCGTGGACGGGGGTCAGAGCCGTGGGACGGGATGCTGCTTCGGTGCTCATCGTGCGTTCTCCTGGCTGGGCTGGACGGTGGTCTTGGTCTCGCTGTCAGCCTGGGGCTCGGCGGAGGTGTCCGACTCGGTCTCGTCGACCGTCTCGAAGGCCTCGGGCGGCGGGCAGCTGCACACGAGGTTGCGGTCGCCGTACGCGCCGTCGATGCGCCCGATCGGAGGGAAGTACTTGTCCACCCGCAGGCTCGGCACCGGGAAGGCCGCGGTCTCGCGGGAGTACGCGCGGTCCCAGTCGTCCGAAACGAGTGCTGCGGCCGTGTGCGGGGCGTGGCGCACGACGGAGTCGGCCTCCTCGACCTCGCCGTCGACGACCTGCTGGATCTCGCCGTGGATCGAGATCATGGCCTCGATGAAGCGGTCCATCTCGGCCTTGTCCTCGGACTCGGTCGGCTCGACCATGAACGTGCCGCTGACCGGGAAGGACTCGGTGGGAGCGTGGAAGCCGTAGTCGATCAGACGCTTGGCCACGTCCGCGACCTTGATGCCCGAGACATCCGTGAGCTTGCGCAGATCCAGGATGCACTCGTGGGCGACCAGGCCGTTCTCGCCCGTGTAGAGCACCGGGAAGTGCTCGTTGAGGCTGCGGGCGATGTAGTTCGCGTTCAGCAGGGCCACGGCGGAGGCGCGGGTCAGGCCGTCGCCGCCCATCAGGGCCAGGTAGGCCCACGAGATAGGCAGCACGCCGGTGGAGCCCCAGCGGGTGCTGGTCACGGGCAGGCCGCGGCCGTTCGCGGCGGCATCGGTCGGCTGGTCGACGTCGTGGCCGGCGTCCGAGGCGCCGCCCACGGTCGGGCGACCGGGATCGCCCTCGAGCGGATCTCCGGGCAGGAAGGGCACCAGGTGCTCGGCCACGGCCACCGGGCCGACGCCCGGGCCGCCGCCGCCGTGCGGGATGCAGAAGGTCTTGTGCAGGTTCAGGTGCGAGACGTCGCCGCCGAACTGGCCCGGCTGGGCGAGTCCGACCATCGCGTTGAAGTTCGCGCCGTCCAGGTAGACCTGGCCGCCAGCGTCGTGGATCTTGCCGCAGACCTCGCGGACGTCCTCCTCGAAGACGCCGTGCGTGGACGGATAGGTGATCATGATGCCGGCGATCGAGCCCTCGTTGTCCGCGATGGCCTTGTCCAGGTCCTCGTGATCGACGGTGCCGTCGGGCGCGGTCTTCACGACGCGCACGCGCAGCCCGGCCAGCACCGCGGAGGCGGCGTTGGTGCCGTGGGCCGAGGCCGGGATCAGCACGAGGTCGCGGGACTCGTCGCCGCGCGAGATGTGCCAGCGGCGGATCGCCAGCAGGCCGGCGAGCTCGCCCTGGGAGCCGGCGTTCGGCTGGATCGAGACCTTGGCGTAGCCGGTCAGCTCGGCCAGGCGGGACTCGAGGTCCTCGACCAGGTGCTGCCAGCCCTGCATGCGCCAGGCCGGGGAGTAGGGGTGGACGTCCGCGAACTCGGGCCAGGTGATCGAGGCCATCTCGACGGCGGCGTTGAGCTTCATGGTGCACGAGCCCAGCGGGATCATGGTGCGATCCAGCGCCAGGTCGCGATCCGAGAGGCGGCGCAGCCAGCGCATCATGGAGGTCTCGGAGCGGTGGGTGTTGAAGACCTCGTGGGTCAGGAACTCGGAGGTGCGCGCCAGCTGCTCGGGCAGCACGGGGGCTGCGGTGGAGTCCACCTCGGCCGCCTCCGTCACGCCGAAGGCGCCGAGCACGTCCAGGACGTCCTGCGCGGATGCGCGCTCATCCGCGGAGACGCCCACGTGGTCGTCGTCCACACGGCGCAGGTCGATGTCGTTCTCGGCGGCGGCTGCGAGGATCTCGTCGGCGCGGCCCGGGACGCGGGCCACGACGGTGTCGAAGACCTGATCGGAGACCAGCTCGATGCCGGCATTCTGCAGGGCATCGACGATCGTGCGGGCACGGCTGTGGACGCGACGGGCGATCCGGCGCAGCCCGTCCGGGCCGTGGTAGACGGCGTAGCAGGCGGCGACCTCGGCCAGCAGCGCCTGGGCGGTGCAGATGTTGGAGGTGGCCTTCTCGCGGCGGATGTGCTGCTCGCGGGTCTGCAGGGCCAGGCGGTAGCCGGGGCGGCCGGTGCCGTCGTGGGACACGCCGACCAGGCGGCCGGGCAGGCTGCGCTGCAGGTCCGAGCGCACCGCCATGAAGGCGGCGTGCGGGCCGCCGGCGAACAGCGGGACGCCGAAGCGCTGCGAGGTGCCCACGGAGATGTCCGCGCCCATCTCGCCCGGTGACTTCACGAGGGTCAGGGCCAGCAGATCGGCCACGACGGTCGCCATGGCGCCGGCGCCCTTGGCCTGGGCGATGACGTCGGTCCAGTCGTGGACCTTGCCGGAGGAGCCCGACTGCTGGAGGATCACGCCGGCGATGCCGTTCTCGCGCTCGAGCTGCTCCTGCGGGATGCCCTGCGAGAGGTCCAGGATCTCCAGGTCCATGCCCACGGCGCGGGCGCGGCCCGGGATGACGGCCAGGTGCTGCGGGAAGAGATCCGCATCCACCAGGATCGCGCCGTTCTTGGCCTTGCGGTTGGCGCGCTTCATCAGCAGCGCGGCCTCGACGACGGCGGAGGACTCGTCCAGCAGCGACGCGTTGGCGATGTCCAGGCCGGTGAGGTCCTGGACCATGGTCTGGTAGGTCAGCAGCAGCTCGAGGCGGCCCTGCGAGATCTCGGGCTGGTACGGGGTGTAGGCCGTGTACCAGGCCGGGGACTCGAGCAGGTTGCGCTGGATGACCGCGGGGGTGTCGGTGCGGTAGAAGCCCTGGCCGATCATCGGGCGGCCCGGCTCGTTCTGATCTGCGATGCTGCGCAGGGCGCTGAGGACCTCGGCCTCGCTGAGGGCGTCGGGAAGGTCCAGCTCGCGGTCCATGCGGATCGACGCCGGCACAGCCTGATCCACGAGCTCTGCCAGCGAGCCCACGCCCACGGCGCTGAGCAGCTGGTCGATCTCCTGGCCGCGCGGGCCCACGTGGCGGTCCACGAAGGCCAGTGCGTCGGAGCTGACGCCCGAGGCGCTCACGGCGCTGTCAGCAGGTGCGGAAGGGCTCATTGGGGAACTCCTTGGTCTGAGGGGGCACGCCCCGGCCGGTTCCTCCCCGCTCTGTCATGGGACCTGAGAGTTTCCGCGGGTGGGCCCGCTTGCTCCGTCGGTGCCGGTCACGACCTGGGGGTCGATCCCGGGCTTTCCAGAGGTGCCGAGCGATCCCGGTGCCGGTGCCTGAGAGTTTCCCGGGGAGGGTTGCTCCTACGGCGCCCGCACGGCGGTGTCCGCGGGGTCTCTCCCGGAACCGCTCATCGGCGTGGTCTGTCGTCTTCCGGTGTGAGGGTACCCCGCGTCACAGAGCGTCTCCAAGATGACGGAGTCTCTGTGGGCTCACCCAGATTTGTAGCCTGAAGACCCCCCCAGTGCCCACAAGCGGCCCGTTCAGATCCCCCGAACAAAGGCCTATCGCCCATATGACCCCCCACGCCGCAGGAAGGCCCCGGCGCCCTGCCGCTCTGTCCTCGACCGCCGCCGGACACGGCCCCTCACGCCGCGCAGTCCTGGCAGCCACGGCGGCGGCCCTCACCGTCAGCGCCGCCGGGGCAGCGGCGACGCAGGCTTCGGCCGCCGAGCGGCCGCTCGTGCTGTGGGGCAGCTCGTCGGCCGCCTCCTATGCCAGCGCCATCACCGACGGCTTCCGGGTGGTCCATCTGGACACCGAACTCGCCAGGCTGCTGGGAACGACCGTCACATCGGAGGCCACGCCCGCCGCTCGGTCGCCCGAGATCCTGATGGCCCGCTCCGAGAAGGCCGCCGCGCGCCTGGACTTCTGCTACATGGGAGCAGCCGGAATGCTCCCCGCCTCGGGCACCCTGGTCCTGCCCACCCTGGATCGCCGCGTGCCCGAGTCCGGTCGCTCCTACCCCGGCACCATCGACGGGGTCCCGTTCGACCTGCGCTATGTCGCCGGGACCAACCGCAAGGTGGAGATCCGCCGGGCGCGGCCAGGCTCCTCCGTGCACGTGGGGGTCTCCGCCCGCTCCCGCTGGGTCACCGATCTCGAGACGCGGCATCGCGGCAGCACCCACCTGCTGTGGATGGGCAAGAACAACATCGGCGACATCGATCGCGTCCTGGCCGACACCCGGGCCGCCTACGACGTCGAGCCGCAGTCGACTCTCGTCCTGGGCCATTGGAAGAACTTCCTGGACACACCCGGCACCGCAGCCTATTCCCAGGTGGACACCGTCAACCGGGCCTATGCCCGCGAGTACGGGGCTCAGTACCTGGACATCAATGCCGTGCTCACGGATCCGCAGCGCTGGCAGCATCCCGAGCTGCGCCGCTACAGCGTCGGCTCCACGGCAGCCGACCGTCAGCGCGCGTCATGGGGCATGGCCCCGCTCGAGCTCAAGGGCGACAGCTACCACCTCAACCGCTTCGGCTACCTGATCGTCGCGACCGCCATCGCCGAGAAGCTGCGCGCTCTCGGCTGGTACTGAGCCGACGACCCCGAAAGGACTTCTCATGGCGACATTCCGGGACATCAGCAGCCGATCCGCCTTCGCGGCGGAGATCGGGCGGGTCTCCGATCTCGGCTACCTCCGCGGCTGGGGCGACGGCACCTTCCGGCCCCTGAGCACCATCAAGCGCGACGCCATGGCCGCGGTGTTCCACCGCATGGCCGGCTCGCCGGACTTCACCGCGCCGGGGCGATCGCCGTTCACCGACGTGCGCCCCGGCCAGCAGTTCTACCGGGAGATGTGCTGGGCGCGGGAGCGCGGTCTGCTCAACGGCTGGAGCGACGGCACGTTCCACCCGCTGGACCCGATCGACCGCAATGCCACCTGCGCGCTGTTCTACCGCGCGGCCGGGTCTCCGGCGTTCGCCGCACCGGCTCGCTCGCCCTTCCGGGACCTCACGCCGCGCTCCGCGTTCTACAAGGAGATCTGCTGGGCCCGCAGCGTCGGGATCACCACCGGCTGGGCGGACGGGACCTTCCGCCCGCTGGAGTCCACAGCGCGCAATGCCATGGCGGCGTTCATCAGGCGCTTCGACCTGGCCGTGGGCTGAGGCCGCATGGGATCGTCGTCCGCATGACGACGAATCCCCTGCCCTCAGCCGCCGTCGAGCAGCTGCAGTGGCACTGGCAGAACCTGCTGCGCCCTCGACTGGAGGGACTCACGGACGAGGAGCTCCTCTGGGACCCCACCGGCGATGACCAGCAGGCGTGGACGGTGCACTCCGCCGACGAGCAGCGCACCGCGCACCAGGCCGGGGCCGGTGACCTGGTCATCGACTTCGACCTCGTCGAGGGGCAGCCGCAGCCGTTCACGACGATCTCGTGGCGGCTGGGGCACGTGATCGTGGGCGTGCTGGCCGCGCGCAGCCACAGCCACTTCGACGGCCCCAAGGCCTCCTACGGCACGTGAGAGTTCGCGGCCACCGCCGACTACGCGCTGGCGAAGCTCGATCGCGAGGTCGACGGCCTGCGCAACGTGGACCACGAGCGCATGCAGCAGCCATGCGGTCCGACCGGAGGGCCGTGGGGCGAGCGGCCCTTCGGTAACCTGGTCCTGCACATCAACCGCGAGGTCATTCACCTTCTTGCCGAGGTCGCGCTGCTGCGGGATCTCTGGGCCCATCGCGGCTGAGCCTGTTCAGCCCCAAGCAAGAGGAGGCTCGCATGCCCTTCTTCACCCGCCAGGTCACCACCGAGCACGATGCGCTGGCCGCCTTTGCCGCCCAGCAGATCCGCCAGGTCGCCACGACACTCCAGGGCCTCGACGCCGAGCAGCTGCGCAGGACGCCCGCCGCCAGCCAGATGAGCCTCGGCGGCATCGCCCGGCACTGCCTGTTCGTGGGCAATGAGGGGATCTTCGCCGCGCTCGATCCAGCCCGCGCCCGGACCCACGGCACCCGGGACTTCCAGGCCGGCGTCCCCTCCGCAGACGCGGTCCACGACGACGACACCGCCGAGTCCCTGATCACCGCCCTGCATGACATGGCCGCCTGGGTCGAGCACACGGTTCCGTCGGTGGACCTGGAGGCCCGCATCCCGGTTCCGGACAAGCCGTGGTTCCCGGATGACGTGGAGTCCTGGCTTGTGCGCTGGGTGGTGCTCCACGCGATCGAGGAGTACGCCCGCCATGCCGGTCATGCCGACATCCTGCGCGAGCAGATCGACGACAAGGGCGCCTACGAGCTCAACGCCCTGGCCGACGGCGAGCCGTGGGCCCCAGAGGACTGGGAAGCCTGAGGCTCAGCAGCCGACGCCGCCGGGGTTGTCGAAGCAGTCGTCGGCGTAGTTGCGCACGGTCGAGCGCCAGACGCTGAGTGCGACGGGGTCGCTGCTGACCGTGCTGGTGCCGTCGACCGGCAGCCAAGGGCCACCGCTGACCGAGTACTCGCCCGCGAACTCAGTGGTCAGCACCACCGACACGTCGCCGGTGTCGGCGTACTGGTGACTCGTATCGGTGGGCTCATCCCACGAGCCCGCAGGAAGCGGACCGCCGCTGAGCTCCGTGGGGCCGAAAGTCGTCCCATCGCCGTAGTCCCAGGTGAACGACACCGGGGTCACTCGCACCTGGACGGGGAAGCCCGCCAGTTCGGTGTCGAAGACCTGGTCCTCCGCTGAGGCGTACATGTTGGTGTGCAGACCCACGAGCGTGTCCGGCGTCGGCTCCACCGCGGTCACCGCCGGACTCACCTCGAGCCGACGGAGGTCCTCGACGGTGAAGACCGGCAGCGGCATGGGCTCATCGTCCTCAGGAAGCTGGTCCGAGGGTGAGCAGATGGGGTCACTCACTCTTGTCGTGCTGTCTCCTGAAACAGCGAACTCGACATAAAGATTCTGGCCAGCCGAACCATCCGCCATGGTGCACGATTCTCGCTCTGTGCAGTCATCACCACCCCCGGAACCTGCGCAGACATCGACCAGCGAGTAGTCAGCGGTCTCAACACTTGGCGCTGACCGCTCGCCGTCTTCATGTTCGCTCTGCGTCGAAAACTGCCGAAGAACCCTTTGAAATTGCTCGACATCCTCCGGGGAGATTTCATTTACCCAATCAGGAGCTGAAGACGCTGGTGAATTCTTGTTCGGCATTGAATCGTAACTGTCGTCACTAAAATTGGCCTCAAACGACAGCTCCACGCCAGCGCCAGCCGCTCTTGCATGGGCTGATCCGGCGGTTCCGCGAGAACCTGCAGCCCTAACGGGACCTTCATCGGCACTTGCGGCGGGACACGCGAAGGAAGTAAGAAGTACAGCAATGGCCACAGACCCTGATCGACCCATCCGCACGACGACAACCTAAACAGCGATTGGTGTTGGCTGAATCAACACCCAGCCGCCGCCGTCGTGGCTCAAATGGAAATATATTGGATCCTCTTCACCCGAAATTGGATCTACAGTATCCCAAACCTGACCACTTGCATCCCAAACTGTCAGGCCTTCAAAATCGACTTCAGCGCGAGGGGATGGGTAGCCATACGAATCCACGGGCATGTCGGAGTCAATGATTTTGATATTCTCTCGCCCTGATGTTGCCCACCCTCCTTCATCATATATTCTTTCAATATCTTCGAACTCCACCGCGCACTTTTCACATTCCTCCGCCGTGATCTCCCTGATCAGCGACGTATCCCCCGTCTGCCAGGCATATGCGCGCGTATCAGCGAGGTAATCGAGGAACGCCTGAGCCCCCTCGTAGCTCTCCTCATCGGCCAGCGTGGGCTTCTCCGGCTTGGGGACGTTCTGCGCAGGGCCGTCGGCGGAGGCCTCGACGTACTCTCCGTCGCTGCCTGGCGACTTGTCAGTCGCCGCCTCGGAGGAGGAAGAGGCCGCCTCGGAGGCCGTGCTGCTGGAGGCGTCGTCGGGGCCGTCGTCCGTCGGGGTGCAGGCCGTCAGCAGCACTGCTGCGACCATTGCGGCGGCAGGCAGGACGAGGGATCTCGCGGTCATCGGATGGCCTCCGGCTCGATGCCCCTGCAGTCTCAGGCGCATGACGACAAGTGCCGTGATCGTAGGCCGCAGTCACAGCGTCACGACAGGGGGTCGTCGAGACCTGTGGATGACCCGGACGAACGTGCGTCACAGCAGGTCACGGGTCGAATCTTCATGAACAGTCACGGCAGAAATCCGTCGCCTGCACCCATCGACCCGAGGCCATGCGGACCGCTAAAGTGACCGGCGCGTAGATCTCTTCTCGCGCCCCTCAAGCATCTGATCCCGGGCACTCGCCCCGCTTGAACAGGACTGCCGTGCGCCTCTCCTCCCCGCCGTCGTCGGCCTCGCGCGACGACGATGATTCGCTGCTGCGCCCCTGGCACAACAGCACGATCAACTCGTCGCGCCTGCTGCTAGCCCTCAAGGCGGCGCTGGCCTGCATGCTCGCCTACATGGTCGCCCCGTTCATGCCGGGCGTCGTGGCGCAGTACCCCTACTACGCCCCTCTGGGCGCGCTCGTGGCGATGTACCCGAGCCTCACGGGCTCGCTGCGCACTGCGGGGCAGACGCTTCTGGGACTGGGCGTGGGCATGCTCCTGGCCCTGACAGTCCAGCTCACGCCGTGGCCGGTGGTCATCACCCTGTTCCCCGCCATCGCCCTCGGCGTCATCCTGGCGGGCGTCCGCAGGTTCGGGGCCGGGGCGGACTACATCCCCATCACCGCGCTGTTCGTGCTGGTGGTGGGCGGGCCCAACGCCGACAACTACTCGCTGGGCTACATCGTCCAGATGGCCACCGGCGCCACGATCGGGCTGATCGTGAACTACGTGGTGGCTCAGCCCGTCGATTTCCGCTCCGCGTCCCTGGAGCTGGGACGGATCGAGCGGCTGATGGTGTTCTATCTGCGCGACGTCGCCATGGAGGTCCGCACGCCCGGCTCGACCTCGCGCACCGACTGGGTGGAGGTCAACTACCAGCTCGCCTCGGTCGCCGCGGAGGTCCGCGGCGTCGTCGAAGCCACCGCCTCCACCGCCAAGGGCAACCCGCGCATGATGCTGCCCAACAAGAAGGGTCAGGACCCCGGTCTGGCCCGTCTGATCCGCGTGGAGCACGTCTCCTTCTACATGCGCGACCTCACCGACGCCCTGCGCAGGCTGTTCGCCGAGGACGGCTCCCACATGGTGGTCCCCGCCGACGTCTCCCGCGAGCTCGAGCGCACGCTGCGCGCCGTCGCCGAGGTCATGCGCGTGGCATGGAAGGTGGACACCGACTCGTTCTCGACCATGACCACCTCCCTGTCGATCGTGCCGTTGAACCTGGACGACGAGGAGAAGGACGAGGTCCAGATCCTGGCCGCGCGGGCCCGTGCGCGGGTGAGCGATCTCTCGAACGTCCTGGAGAACCTCGAGATGCGCAACAGCTGGGACCACTGGTGGCTGGTCACCGTGGGCACAGACCTGGAGCGCGTTCTGCAGGTGGTCACGACCCACGGCGCGTCGAACCCGCCGCCCAAGCCGCGCCGGTCGTTCCGACCGCGGCGCACCGCGCAGGGCAGTGGCACGCAGCACGAGCGGCGCCTGCGCTGATAGCGCGTCCGGCACCGGGTCTAGAGTGGGGCGCACTTCTCAGCACCAGGAGGCCCCCGTGCACCAGCCCCACCCCGCGGAGCCGGGATCTGCCGCACCCGAATGGGTGCCGCACCCCGACAATGCGGTGATCGCGCGCAGCGGTCTCGAGAACTTCGAGAGGGTCTTCGGCCGCAGGCCGGAAGGCATCTGGCAGTCCCCGGGCCGCGCGAACCTCAACGGAGAGCACATCGACTTCCTGGGCGGGCGCTGCCTTCCGCTGGCCCTGCCCTACGGAACGCTCGTGGCTGCAGCACCGCGCACCGACGGCCTCCTGCGCATGCGCACCCTGGAGCCCACGCTGGACGAGGGGATCGTCGAGGTCCGCGTGGAGGACATCGGCCCGGGCCGTCCCGAGGGCTGGACCGGCTACGTGGCCGGCGCCCTGTGGGGCCTGCACGAGGTCGCGGAGCGCACCCCCGGGATCAGCATCCCCGAGGGCTTCGGAGCCGACATGCTGATCCGCTCCACTCTTCCCGTGGGCGGCGGCCTGTCGTCCTCGGCCGCGCTGGAGTGCGCCTCGATCCTCGCCTTCGCGGGGATGATCACCGGCTCCGACGAGCACGACGACGCCCGCCGCGCAGCCCTGGCCCACGCCTGCATGATGGCGGAGGTCCGCGTGGTGGGTGCCAACACCGGCGGGCTGGATCAGACCGCGAGCCTGCGTTCCCACGCCGGCCAGGTGGTCTCCCTGGACTGCCGCGACTTCTCGATCACCTACCGCTCGGCCGACGCGCTGCTGGATGGGCACCGGCTCATCGGCGTGGACACGCGCACGCCGCACTGGCTCGGCGGGCACGAGTTCTCCTCCCGCCGCCTGGACGCCGAGGCAGCCGCCCGATTCCTGGGCGCCGACCGCCTGCGGGACCTCCTGCCGGAGACCCCGTCCCAGGACGACGTCGAGACCGTCCTGCGCCGCTGGGAGGATGCCGCGCCCACCGCCGAGCAGCTCGAAGGCCGCGACCCCGGCGACGCCTTCCGCCGCCTGCGCCACGCCCTCACGGAGATGCTGCGCTCCGAGCAGATCGACGCCCTGCTCGCCGGCGAGACGGGGGTTTCGGTCCCCTGCGCCGTCGGGCGGATCCTCACCAGCGGACACGCCTCCATGCGCGACGACGCCGAGGCCTCGTTCGCCGCCGCCGACCTCATCGTGGACACAGCGCTGTCCGCCGGCGCCGACGGCGCACGGCTGATCGGCGGCGGCTTCGGCGGGTCGGTGCTCATGCTGGTCCCCGAGCAGAACGTGGAGGCGGTCACGGAGGCTGTGGCCGCAGCCGTCGTGAAGGCGCACCTGCCGAGCGTGCGCTTCCTGGACATCCAGCCGGCCGACTCGGGCCACCTGGTCTGCCGGGACTGCCTGGAGCTCGCCGGGATGGGCTGCAGCTGACACGCGGCGGCGCCGCCGACCATGATGGCCGACGGCGCTGCAGGGGATCGTCAGAGGATCAGCGGCGGTGGATCTGCTTCAGCTCACCGGCGGCGAAGGACTCCTCGATCTGCTCGAGGGAGCGCCCCTTGGTCTCCGGGACGAAGCGCCAGAAGAAGAGCAGGCACAGCGCGCCCAGACCCGAGAAGAGGAAGAACGTCACGGTGATGCCGGTGGCCGAGACCACCTGCGGGAACAGCAGGGTCACTGTGGCGTTGGCCAGCCACATCATCAGCACCGAGATCCCGATGCCCGCCCCGCGGAACTTCAGCGGGAAGATCTCGGCCAGGATGATCCACGCGCCGAAGCCGATCGAGGCCTGCATGCAGCCCACGAACAGCACCACGAAGATCAGGATGAAGATCGCCCGCCCCAGCCCCTCGGGCAGCAGCAGGGCGCTCAGCCCGATCAGCAGGTGCATGGACGTGATGCCCGTGAAGCCGAAGATCATCAGCCGGCGTCGTCCCACGCGGTCGATCAGGGCCATGCCGGTGAGCATGCCGATCACGGCGATCACGCCGTTGGCCACGTTGGCGATCAGGGCGGCCGAGGACGAGAAGCCCGCCTGCTCCAGCAGCAGCGTGCCGTAGTACATGACGGAGTTGATGCCGGAGAGCTGCTGGGACACGGCCACGCCGATGCCGATCAGCAGCACGCGGCGCACCCAGGGCTCGGTGCGCAGAGTCGCCAGCCCGCCCTCGTGCTCAGCCGCATCGCGAGCGGCCAGCCCCTCGACCTCCACGAGCTCTGCCTTGGCGCGCTCCGGAGTGCGGACCCGCTCCAGGACCTTCAGCGCGGCATCGCGGTCGCCCTGGGCCAGCAGCCAGCGCGGCGACTCCGGCATGCGCAGCATCCCGAAGAACAGCGCCAGCGCCGGCAGCGCGGCCACGGCCAGCATCACGCGCCAGTGCCCGGGGACCTCGTAGAACGCGCTGCCGATGATCGCGTTGATCAGGAACGCCAGCAGCTGACCGACCGCGATCATGACCTCGTTGCGCCCGGACATGGCCCCGCGGCGCTCGGTGGGGGCCATCTCCGAGAGGTAGACCGGCACGGTGACCGAGGCTCCGCCCACAGCCAGGCCCAGGACCACGCGGAAGGCCACCATGACACCGGCTGTCGGGGCGAGCACGCAGCCCAGGGCGCCGACGAAGAAGAGGACCGCCATGGCCAGGATCGTGCGCCGACGTCCCCAGCGGTCCGAGCAGCGCCCGCCGATGATCGCGCCGACTGCGGCGCCGATCAGCAGCGACGACGTCACGACGCCCTGCTCCATCGGAGAGAGATCCAGC
This sequence comes from Kocuria sp. SL71, assembly GCF_026672465.1. Classification (NCBI taxonomy): domain Bacteria; kingdom Bacillati; phylum Actinomycetota; class Actinomycetes; order Micrococcales; family Micrococcaceae; genus Kocuria; species Kocuria sp. SL71. The sequence goes on along the minus strand of NZ_JAPPRE010000001.1, from coordinate 2,469,675 downwards.
GCCCCGGGCTCCGACATGGGGCCCAGGGCGCCGTTGATCACGCCGGTGTCGTAGCCGAAGAGAAGGCCGCCGAAGGTCGCGACGACCACCAGCTTGTCCAGGAAGCGCGAATGCTTCCCGGACGTCAGGGGAGGCAGGCCCGTCCCCTGCGCCCGACCGGTTCGCACCTGACTCATTCTCAATCCTCCGCGACCCCGCGGGACCTCCATGTCCCGCGTCTTCGGAGACTGACACTAGCCCGATCCTCGAGATGGCACGCACCGGGGCCGGTCCCTGCATGGCAGACGACGGCCGCGAACGAGCTTCCAGCTCGCTCGCGGCCGTCGTCGTGACCGTGCGCCTTCTGCAGGCGCCCTGATCAGGAAGCGGAGATAGCCTCCGCGATCGGGGTGTCGCCGTCCACGAAGTTGATCTTGCGCCCGATCGTGGTGTCGTCCGACAGGACCGCATGGGCCACAGCGGCGACGTTGGCGCGCGAGGTGTCGGCGTTGTCCGGCTGCTGGCCCTCGGGCAGCACGGTGATCTTCCCGGAGGCGTCGTCGAGGGTCAGCATGCCCGGGCCCAGGATGGTCCAGCGCAGCGAGGACTTCTTCAGGTGCTCATCCGCCTGGGTCTTGCCCTCGGCATAGGCGAAGAAGTCGTCGGATTCGTCCACGCCGTGATCCGGACCGGCGCCCAGGTAGGACACCATCACGTACCGGCCCACGCCGGCCTTCTCGGCGGCGTCCATGGTGCGGATCGCGGCGTCGCGGTCCACCGCCCAGGTGCGCTCGGGGTCGCCGCCGCCGGCGCCGGCGGACCAGATGACGACGTCCACGCCCTCGAACTCGTCCGAGAGCTGCTCGGTGGACAGCTGCTGGACATCGAGGACCTTGGCGGTGGCCCCGGTCTGCTCGATGTCCTCGACCTGGTCCTGGCTGCGGATCCACGAGGTGACCTCGTCGCCCGCCTCGACCAGCAGGGGAGCCAGCCGCAGCGCGACCTTGCCGTGGCCGCCGATGATCGCGATGTTCGTCATGATCTGCTCCGTTTCCCGGGGGCGGTTCGAGACCCGTCCCCGTCCTCGAGTGATGCCTCCATCATGCCTCCGCCCCTCGCCGCGATGAAGGGTGTTCGCCGACGGCCGCACCACCCCTTCGCGAGCGTGACGTGCTCGGTCGTCATGTCCGTGCTCGAGTGCGGCATCAGGGGTGATCGGGCGGCAGGATAGGCGCATGTCCTCCCTCACCTCCCCCGGACGTCGTCGGCCCCTCGCCGCCCTCGCCCTGGCCGTCGGACTCGCCCTGAGCGCGCGCCGGACGGTGCACAGCCCTGCCGTCGGAAAGCACTCGTGTGTAGGCTCGGCGCCGTGACTGATCAGACGCATGACGATGCCCAGCTCGACGCCGTCCGCTCCGGCTACGCCTTCTCCGGACCAGCCCTGAACCTGGGGGCCGCGGTCTCCGGCGGCACCCCGGTCCCGGACGCGCAGGTCGGCCTGCCCCTGGGTTCCATGAACCGCCACGGGCTGATCGCGGGAGCCACCGGCACGGGCAAGACCAAGACCCTGCAGGCCATGGCGGAGCAGCTCTCGGAAGCCGGGGTCCCAGTCTTCCTCTCGGACATGAAGGGCGATCTCTCCGGGCTGGCGGCGGAGGGCCAGCCCAGCGACAAGATCACGGAGCGCGCCCGCAGCATCGGCCAGGAGTGGACTCCCACGGCCTCCCCGGTCGAGTTCCTGGCCCTTGGCGGCGAGGGCAGGGGCGTTCCGATCCGCACCACGGTGACGTCGTTTGGCCCGGTCCTGCTGTCCAAGGTCCTGGGTCTCAACGACACCCAGGAGTCCGCCCTGGGGCTGATCTTCCACTACGCCGACCAGGCCGGTCTGGCGCTGCTGGACCTCAAGGACCTGCGCGAGGTCATCATGTTCCTCACCTCGGAGGAGGGGAAGGACGAGCTGGACGGCATCGGCGGCGTCTCCAAGCAGACCGCCGGTGTGATCCTGCGCCAGCTGACCACGTTCGCCAACGGCGGCGCGGAGGTCTTCTTCGGCGAGCCCGAGTTCGACACCCGCGACCTGCTGCGCAAGGCAGAGGACGGCCGCGGCGTCATCTCCTGCCTCGAGCTGCCGGGGGTGGCCAGCCGCCCCGAGCTGTTCTCCACGTTCCTGATGTGGCTGCTGGCGGACCTCTTCCAGGACCTGCCGGAGCTGGGCGATCCCGAGAAGCCGGAGCTGGTGTTCTTCCTCGACGAGGCCCACCTGCTCTTCGACAACGCCTCCAAGGCATTCCTGAGCGCGATCGAGCAGACGGTGCGCCTGATCCGCTCCAAGGGCGTGGGCATCTTCTTCGTGACCCAGACCCCCAAGGACGTGCCCGGCGACGTCCTGGGGCAGCTCGGCAACCGCGTCCAGCACGCGCTGCGCGCGTTCACCCCGGACGACGCCAAGGCCCTCAAGGCCACGGCTCGCACCTACCCCAAGTCCGAGTACGACCTCGAGGAGCTGCTGACCCAGCTGGGCACCGGCGAAGCGATCGTGACCGTGCTCTCCGAGACCGGCGCGCCCACCCCCGTGGCCTGGACTCGGATCCGCACGCCTCGCAGCCTCATGGCCACCGCCCCGGAGCAGGTCTTCGACTCGGTGATCTCGTCCTCGCAGCTGGCGCCGAAGTACTCGGAGGCCGTGGACCGCGAGTCCGCCTACGAGATCCTCACGGCCCGCCTGCAGAAGGGCCAGGACCAGGAGGCGCCTTCGTCTGAGGACGACGACCGTCCCGCCCGCGAGGCGACGCCGCAGACGGGGCGCCGCGACGATGACCGCCACGACCGCGGCGACGGCGGCGGCTTCCTGGACAACCCCGCCGTCCGCTCGATGATGCGCTCGGCCGGCACCGTCCTGGGCCGGGAGATCACACGCACGCTGTTCGGCACCGCGCGGCGGCGCCGCTGATCAGGAGGAGCCGTCGGCCTGCCCGGGCGTCGTGAGCTCTCCGTCGCTCACGCCGAACCGGCAGCTGGCGGCTCGCTGGGCGATGCCCGGGGCGTCCGCATCCTCCTCGAGCAGGATCAGCGTGTGAGTGCCATCGGCGACCTCGCCCAGGCGGGCTCTGCCGTCGTCGTCGACCCGTCCGCTGCCCTGCTGCCCCGGGCCTTCGAGCCACCACTGCGCCGGGCCCGGTGCAGCCTCCTGCTCGGCGAGCACTGCCACCGCGCTGCCCTCATCGATCTCGAGCTCCTCGAGAGACAGCCCTCTCGACTGATCGAGCGCCGGATCGCTGATCACGCCGCCGCTCTCGCCGACGACGACCCGCGAGCTCGCCAGCCCGGAGATGCGGCCGGAGGAGTCCACGGACACCAGTCCGACCGCGTACTCGCCCTCCTCGAGAGCCTCGGTGTGCGCGATCCCGCCGGTGAGCACCTCGGTGCGCACGATCTCGCCGTCGTCCAGATCGGCGATGCGCACATGCACGCCAGGCGGCAGCTCGCGGAGAGGGATGTCGCCGTCGGGCGCCTCCTGCGCCTCGTCGGAGGGCTCGGTGCGCAGCGCCGAGCCCCCGATGCCAGCGGTCGTGATCGTGAGCTGATCGCTGTCCGAATCGGCCGTGACCTGGACGTCCATGGCTGCGGGCGACGAGCACTGCGCGCCCTGCCCGCCCGACGGCGAGCTGCTGCCCGCCGAGCATCCGCTCAGCATCATCGCGGCCGCCCCCGTGAGCGCCAGCACCGCTTGCCGCCCCGACCTTGTCACCGAACTGCCCCCCGCTGCTCCTGCCATGTCCCCCTACCGTCCTGCCGCGAAGTCCCGCAGTCTCTGTGAGCTGCTCACCTGCAGCACGTGCTCGGACTCCTGGCCCTCGTAGAAGATGATGTCCATCCTCGCGACCCCCGGAGCAGCGATGGCAGCCACCAGGTCCCGCCGAGCCCTCTCGCCTTCGTCGCTGTAGATCCACTCCCAGACATCGGAGCACGTCCGCGACGGCGCGGCGCCGGGCACGGAGAGCTCGATCCGCGATCTCGGCCCTCCTGGCCCGGGGATCGGCCGCACCAGCACCTGATCTGCCGGGGCATCGAGCTGCATGACCTGCCCCCGCAGAACCGCGATCAGCTCCTTCGACGCGCTGCCGAGCAGCGTGCCGACGGTCTCGACCCACACCGAGGCATGGGTGAGCAGGCGGGAGAACCGGCTGCGCTCGTCGAGGGCATCGAACCACAGGCCGATGCTGCCGGGCCCCAGCTCCCTGTGCTCGACCTGCAGGCGCAGGCCCCTGACCGTGCGCTCGGCCTGCTGTGCATGGACCACGGCGTCGAAGGCTGCGGCGAAGATCCGGGCGATCCCGGCTCGGGAGCGCTCGATCGTGGCGGGCTCCACGTGCGCCGGCTGCCCCTGCTGATCGAGCACGCGGATGCGCACTCGCCAGGCGGTGGGACTGTTGGTGAGGTAGGGGTCATCTGCACGCTGACCGGGAGTCATGGGCCGGCGCCTCCGGGTCTGGGACGACGGGGCCGCCGTCTGCGGCAGCTCCTGAAGGGGTCCAGTCAGGGTATCCACCGGCCGCTGCAACAGGCTGCCCGGAGCCCTCGAAGGCCGTCCCCGCTAATGGCGACAGACGATCTCTGCATTCTGTGTCCGCCCAATGGAGCCCAGATGAGAAGAGAGCCGTTCGGCGCCAGGCTCTGGCGTCGAACGGCTCTCTGTCTGTCCCCCTCCCGCACCGATTCGCTCCAGATGGACGACGCACCACCACCGTCCTCCCGGTGCAGGAAGCTCCAGCGGCGCGAACCCTCCAGTCGACGCCGCTGCCCTCGTTGCCGAGGTGATGACCACTCAACACCGCGCACCTGAAGCAGTCCTGGACTCGACTTGCTCCCCGGCGGGGGAAGCACTGGGGATTGCCTGAACACCGCATTCGGCCCCGATGTGATCGGCGGCACGGCCTTATCGCCGAATCGGAGGTGAATTCTTGCCCTCGGCCCTCCGCACCGTGTCCGACTCGTGTACCGTCGATACTAGTTGTCGTACGACCCCCGCTTTTGACGGGACCACTGCCGCGCACCCAGCGGTCGACGTAGTCCACTCGGATGTAGTCATGTGGAGCACGACGGCACGCGAGCACCGAGAGTCGGTGCTTCGCCACCGTTCCGGAAGGATCGACCAGAACAATGCAGACCGGCACCGTCAAGTGGTTCAACGCCGACAAGGGCTTCGGCTTCATCAGCCCCGATGACTCCCAGCAGGACGTCTTCGCTCACTTCTCCGCCATCAACGGCAACGGCTACCGTTCGCTCGAGGAGAACCAGCGCGTGGAGTTCGAGGTCCAGGAGGGCCCCAAGGGCCTCCAGGCCGCGAACATCACCGTGATCAACTGATCACCTGATACTTCGCTGAAGGCGCCCGGTGCAATCGCACCGGGCGCCTTCAGCATTCCCGGATCGCGCAGTGCGCGCTCGACGGCCGTGTCCCGCGACCGGACCAGCCGCAAGCCGGGTGACGCGGGATACGCTGGGACCAGAAGCCGGGCGGCGACGCCCCGGCCCACACGTCAGCCCCACGAGCACAGAGGAGTCCCACGTGCCGCACAACTCCATCCCCGGACACGGCGAGTTCCACGAGACCCCCGCAGCCGGCACCCCCACGGCCATCGCCGCTCAGCACGCCGGCACCACCGCCGACGCCTTCGCGGCCGAGCACGGCCAGCCCGCGATCTCGGACCCGAATGCCGCAGCCCGCGGCCCCCTGGGCGATGACCGCTCCGACGCAGGCTCCGCCGACCGCCGCGGCGGGCGCCGCCGTGCCGGGCGCAGCCCCTGGTACGACGACGACCGCTTCGGCCTGGCCGTCTCGGGCATCGTGATCATCGGCGGGCTCGTGGCTGCCTGGTACGTCCACCGCGCCGACGAGGACTGAGGCCGCAGACGCGCTGCTCGCAGCAGCGCCCGAAGGGGGCGCCGGCAGATGCCGGCGCCCCCTTCGTCGTCCCCGCCCCCTCCAGCCCGCAGGCTCAGGCAGATCTCAGAGCAGCGGTCGCAGGGGAGCCAGCGCCAACTCCCCCATCCAGGCCAGCGGATGACGCTCGTCCCACTCCTGCTTGGTGATCCGCCAGCAGTTCTCGCTGTCGAACTCGAAGATCCGCTCCATCACGGCCGCGAGGTCGTGGTCGACGATCTCGATGTTGACCTCGTAGTTGAAGCTCAGGGACAGGCGGTCGATGTTCGCGGTGCCGATCGTGGACCAGACGCCGTCGATGGTGGCGGTCTTGGCGTGGATCATGGCGTCCTTGTAGAGCAGGACGGTGATGCCCTCGCGCAGCAGCTGCGCGTAGAACCCGCGCGAGGCCCAGTCGGCCAGGACGTGGTTCGAATCCATGGGGAACATCAGACGGACGTCCACGCCGCGGTTCCGGGCGCGGATCAGGGCATCGAGGATCTGCTGGTCTGGGATGAAGTAGGCCGTGGAGATGTAGATGGACTTGGCCGCCTGGTCGATGGCCTGCAGGTACATGTTGCGGATGGGGTAGACGCGGCGCACGGGCATGTTGGTCAGCACCCGGATCCGGGACTCCCACTCCACCGGATCCAGACGGGCGATGGGCTCGCAGCCCCCGCGCCGCACCGCGATCGAGTTCCAGGAGGACACGAACGCCTGACGCAGCAGCCACGAGTCCGCGCCGCTGATCTTGAGGTGGGTGTCCCGCCACTCGGTGGCGTACGTGGAGCCCAGGTTGTAGCCGCCGACGTACGAGTACTCGTCGTCCACGATGAGCAGCTTGCGGTGGGTGAGGCCGCTGGAGCGCAGGGGGGTCACGAGCAGCTGCGGGCGCACCACGGGGAAGCGGTAGTGCTCGACTCCCGGTCCGAACCGGTAGAACCGCGGGTCCACGACCATGTTGCCGACGCCGTCGTACATCACCTTCACGTCCACACCGCGAGCGCCTGCGCGGTTGAGGGCATCCAGGAAACGCTTGCCGTAGTCATCGCTCTTCCAGAGGTAGGTCTCCAGGTACACCGTGCGCTCGGCGGCATCGATCGCGGCGATCATGTCGTCATAGAGCTCCGCGCCGAAGGTGAAGACGTCCATGTCCGAGCCGGCGACGTCGGCGGCGTAGTGCCCCGGCTTGGGGAAGCCGGAGCGGGTCTTGCGGCCGCGCTTCTTCACGGCGTCGTAGCCGACCAGGGTCGCGATGGTGGCGAACTGGACGCCCACCACCCCGACAGCGGCTCGCGTGGCGGTCGTGGTGATGGCGCGTCGCAGCGGCTGGGGGATTCTTCCGAGCATGCCTCAGAGCCTACGCGAGCCGCGCTGGGAGGATCGTGGGAGGATGGCCCCCGTCCTCCCCGCCCCTTGTGAGTGGGCACTCGAGCCCTAGGGAACCGCCAGCGTGACCCGTTCCGTGACCCTCCAGCAGCCCCGCCTCACGGTGCTGCACGTCATCCGGCGAGCGGTCATGAAGCTCATCTACATCCAGGTGTGGGACCAGGCGGCGTCCATGACGTTCTTCCTGCTGCTGTCGATCGCCCCGCTGCTGATCTCGCTGGTCTCGATCATCAATCTGCTGGGACTCGAGGAGTCCGTGCTGCGCGGAATCGTCGACCTGGTGAGCGTGCTCTTCCCGCCCGTGGACCCCGGCGCCCTGACCGACGCGCTGCACTCCCTGAACCCCGACGGCGGCACCGTGGCCGGAGCCGTCCTGGGATTCATCGGCACGCTGATCGCGGCGTCGAACTCCGTGGCGGCCTTCCACCGCTCCATGCACCGCATCTACGACACCCGTGAAGGCCGGCAGTTCCTGCCGTTCCGCACGATCGTGTTCTTCGAGACCATCGCGCTGCTGGTGGCCGTGGCGGCCGCGGCTCTGCTGATCACGGTCGGCGGGGACATGGCGGCGGCGCTCGGCGAGGCGCTGGGCTTCGACGAGACCGTGGTGGCCGCCTGGAACCTCCTGCGCTGGCCGCTGCTGCTGTTCGTGCTCGTGGTCTACGTCAACGTCGCCTACCACATGGGCCCCAACGTGGAGCTGCCGCGGTTCGGGATCATGAGCGCCGGGTCGCTGGTGAGCGTGGGCGCCCTGTTCGCGATGGCCGTGCTGCTGGGCTGGCTGAGCTCGCTGGCCGGGACCGTGGACGCGCTGCTGGGCACCCTCAACGGCGTGACGATCCTGCTCGTGCTCGCCTGGTTCGCCAGCATCGTGCTGATCGCCGGGGCCGCCCTGGATGCCGAGCTGCTGCGCGCCCGCCAGCTGGCGATCGGGCTGCGCGCCTGGGATCGCATCGACCTGCGCCCCCGCAACCGCTGGACCCTGGACTTCCTGCGCGAGGACCGCCGGATGGCCGGCAAGCTCGGGCGGATCGTGGCCGACAGCGCCCTGGACGATCTGCCGCGGCGGCTGCCCCGCTCGCTGTGGCTCACCGAGGCCGACAGCCCCTTCGCCGTCACCGGCACCCCGGCCATGCAGGAGAGGCTCCGGGAAGCCGCCGACGAGGAGCGGGCCCGGGAGGAGTCCCCCGAGGCCGACGAGAGCTCAGCCCAGGCCTTCCGCGTGGCGCTCGTGCACAGCTGGGACGAGCTGCGCGGGGCCACATCCCGCGCCGTGCACCGCGGCGGGTCCACGGCCGTAGGGGCGCTGCAGCACCAGCTCGATCGACGCCGTCGCGCAGCTGAGGCCGGCACCGCACCGGAGCAGTCGTCCCAGGAGCCGGCTTCGGCCGAGGAGCCGGGAGACGACGACGCCCCGGTCCGTGCCGAGGGGCAGGAACCGGGGCGTCGGGGCTGATCGCTCAGCCGAGGATGATCAGCGAGCGGCCGGTTTGGCCTTGATCGCCTGGATGATCCACATGATGTTCACGGCGATGAACGCCAGACCCACAAGGATCACCAGGACGGCGACCCAACCGTAGGCGAAGGCCGAGATGAAGGCGAACAGGGCGCCGATGGAGCCCAGGATCGCCAGGATGATGCCCATGATGCGACCGGCACCCGGCTTGCGGGTCAGCAGGACCAGCACCACGGCGTAGAGGATCGCGGCGACGATCCAGCTGATGATGTTGCCGGGCTGGATAGCCCATCCGCCCTCGGTGGGCGCGGCGATGCCGAACATCTCCTCAGCATCCTGCAGCGAGCGCGCGTAGGCCATGGTGGTGCGCCCGAGCACCTGGACGATGCCCAGCAGCAGGTACAGGCCCGCCGAGGCGAAGAGCAGGGTGCGCAGTCGGCCGAGGTTGGCGAACGCCCCGCCCGTGGCGGCACCGCCGGCTGCGGCGTTCCCGCTCCACTGGTTCCCGCCGGCGGCGGGCTGGTACTGCGGCGACTGGCCGCCTCCGCCGGACGGCTGGTACTGCGGTGCCTGGCTGCCAGACTGCCCGCCGTACTGCTGGCCCCCGTACTGGGGGGCCGCGGACTGCTGCCCACCGCCGTACTGCGGAGCCGACGGCTGCTCGCCGTAGGGGCTGGCCGGCGCGCCGGAGCCGTAGGACGGCTGGCCCGACCCGTAGGACGCGTGCTCGTTCGACGACTGGCCCGAGCCGTAGGACGGCTGCTGCCCGTACGGCGACGACGGCTGCTGGTCGCCGTAGGCCGGGGACTGCGAACCGTAGGAGGGGGCCGAGGACTGGCCGTACGACGTCTGCTCAGGTGCCTGTCCGTAGGACGGCGCCTGCTGCGCGCCGGGCTGGCCGTAGCCCTGCTGGTCCTGAGCGGAGTAGGAGGGCTGATCCTGGTTCGCAGCACCGTACGATGGCTGCTCCTGCGCGGAGGCGCCCTGGCCGGTGGCGTCGTAGGTCGGCTGCGAGTACGACGGCGCTGCGCCCTCACCCGAGGCCGGAGCCGCCGTGGAGCCGGAGCGCTGTGCGCCCGCTGCGCCGGCCTGGTCCGCTGCCGGCTGCTGCGAGCCGTAGGCGGGCGCGCTGTAGCCGCCCTGCTGCGCGGCGGGATCCGCGCTCTGCGCGGACTCGTCGGCCGCATCCGAAGTGCGCACGGCCTCGGAGTCGGACGGGGTCTGCTCCGCCGGGGTGCCGTACTGCGGCGCCTGGTAGCTGGGGGCCTCGTACCGGGGCTGCTCGCCCTCGGGGCGGGCGTCGTCGTGGGGGTTCTGCGACACGTCATGCTCCTTGATCGTGTGGTGGGTGGTCCCGGCGACGGCACGTGCCGCGCCCCGGCTCTGGCGCAAGCCTACTGAGACCGGTGCTGACCCGCTTCACTTGACGCAGAAAAGGCCGCGCGGCGGCAGGGGGCGCCTCGCGCGAGCCGCGCACTCAGCTGAGCTGATCGCCGCTGAACCACCGGGCCACGCTGCGGTTGAAGGCCAGCACCAGCCAGTAGACGTCCACTGCCAGCTGGACGATGCTCAGCAGGAGCGCGACGATCCCCAGCGCACCGCCGGCTGTCAGCGGGACCCCCAGGATGATGCCGATGCCGGTGCCGCCCAGCGAGAGCACGATCGAGATGATCACGAGCACGATGCCCAGGATGCGGGCCCAGTTCTGGCTCTTGAACAGGCCGATGATCACCACGAGGTAGAGCGCGACCGTGATCAGCAGGCCGACGATCCCACCGACGATGCTGGCGACCCCGCCCGCGGAGGACTCCTCGGCCAGCTCCGCGGACAGGCCCATGCTCCTGTAGTAGTCGATCATGTCCTGCTGGAACGCCGCGGTCTGCGCGATCAGGATCCCGAGCAGCGACCCGATCACCGCGAGGATCAGCGAGAGGACGGCGACCTTGCGCAGGGTGTCGACCTTCTCGGGCTCGGGCCGGTCGAAGGACTGCTGAGGGCTGTAGGCGGCCGTGCCGTATCTGCTGCCGTCCCGACCCTGCTCATAGCCCTGGCCGTACTGAGGGGTGTTCGTCATGGCATCTCTCCTGGTGGTGCGGACATCCGGCGTCGGGAGCAGGGACCGAAGCGCCTCCGACCCGCTCGCTTCTGCGCGGTCCCCCGCTGTGCGCCCACCCTACTGAGACGAGCGATCCCCCGCTCCCGGGACGGCCCGGAGGCCGTCGAGGGAGCGGGGGATCGCTCGCGCTGCGGGTCGCGAGCCTCGGCTCAGCGCGCGCTCTTGAACCACTCGGCCACGCGGCCGTTGAAGGCCAGCACGAGCCAGTAGATCGTCAGGGCCAGCTGGACCACGGTGAGCACCAGCGAAACAGCACCCAGAGCGCCCCCGGCCATCAGCGGAACGCCCGTCACGGCCCCGATGCCGAACGACCCGATCATGCCGACGATCGACAGGATCGCGAGCACGATGCCGAGGATGCGCGCCCAGTTCTTCTCCTTGGACAGACCGGCGATCACCACGACATACAGCGCGACGGTGACCACCAGGCCCAGCAGCGGGCCCACGAATCCGCCCTGCACCGACTGCTCCGCCTGTTCCGCAGACAGGCCGACGCCCTTGAAGTACTCGATCATGTCGTTCTGGAAAGCCTGCGTCCGGCTCAGGATCATGCTGAAGACGGAGCTGATGACCGAGAGGATGAGCAGGCCGATCGCGACTTGGCGAAGGGTGCCGACCTTCGCGGGCTTGCCCTGGTCGAAGGACTGCTGGGGGCTGTAGGCAGCGGTGCCGTACTTGTTCCCCTGGCCGTAGTCGGGGCCCGGAGCGTTCTGAGGGGTGTTCGTCATGACATCTCTCCTTGTGGTGCGGACTTCTCGGATGGGAACCAGGAGCCGGCGGCCGAGCGGGGAGCCCGGCCGCCGGCGTCATCACTCGTAGCGCAGCGCCTCGATCGGGTCCTTCTTGGCGGCGCGAGCCGCCGGGAGGGTGCCTGCCAGGAAGGCGATCAGCATGATCACCAGGACGATGACCAGCAGCTGCAGCGGGGCGATCGCGTAGAGCGACAGCCCGGAGACCTCGGCCAGAGCGCCGCCCTCGCCGGTGAGCACCGCGTTGGCGATCGAGCCGACGGCCACGCCGCCGATCACGCCGGCCACGGAGCCGAAGACGCCGATCAGCACGGCCTCGGCGGAGAACAGGCCGAAGATCTTGCCGCCGGACATGCCCATGGCCTTCATCAGGCCGATCTCCCGGGTGCGCTCCTGCACGGACATCAGCAGCGTGTTCACGATGCCGAAGCTGGCGGCCAGCAGCGCGATCAGCGCGAAGCCGTTGAGCACCCAGGTCACCGCGTTGATGATGCCCTTGAGCGCGCCGATCTGGTCCTCGACCGTCATGCCGATCATGTTCTCGTCCATCAGGGCGGACTTCACGGCCCCCTGCTGCTCGGTGTCCGGGACGCTGGCCACGGCCTGGATGTAGCCCTCAGGCTGCTCCTCGACCATGCCGGAGGTCTGGTAGTCGTACAGCTTCTGGTTCAGCTGATCCGACGGGGTCGGGGATCCGCCCTGGCCGGAGGCGAGCTCCTCGGTCACGCCGGTGATCTCGGCCTCGAAGGTCTTCTCCTCGCCCACGGCGTTCGACAGCCCGATCTGGACGGTTCCGCCCACGGCGTCGTCGTCCGAGTCGTAGCCCAGGGGCTCGACCCACGACTGCGGGATCGTGATCTCGTCGGCGTCGGAGGCGGGAGCCTCACCGGCCATGTACGAGTAGGCCTCCACATCCGTGGGGAAGCCCATGGTGAGCTGGTACTGGGATCCGTCCTCGGACTCCAGGAACGACGGCTGCACGAAGACCACCGGCTCCACGGACTCCACGCCGTCGATGCCCTCGACCTTCTCGATGTCCTTCTCGGTGAGCATCTCCGAGCCGCCGAACATGCTCGAGGCCTGCGCCGCCTCGGGGTCGTACTCCTGCGGGCCCTCCTGCGAGGTGCCGGAGGCCTGATCCGCCGTCTTCATGACGTAGATCTGGTCCTCGCTGCCGAATCCCTGCAGCAGGGTGTCGATGTACTTGTTGATGCCCACGCCCAGACCGGAGGTCAGGGTGAGGGTGAAGGCGCCGATGAAGATCGCGACGACGGTCAGCAGCGTCCTGGCCTTGGAGCGCAGCGTGTTGCCCGCTGCGGTGGCGACGATGTCGGTGGACTTCATCGACGGTCTCCCTTCGAGAAGAGACGGCGCAGGCCGCCCTTGTCAGCGTGCTTGGTCTGCTCGGCCTGGGCCTTGGCCGCATCGGCCTGCGGCTGCGGCTCCCCGCGGTGGGCTCCGTCTCCGTCGGGGATCTGCGCCCACGGTCCGGCCGCCGCTGTGTCCTGAGCTGCGGCCGACGGGGCCGGGGCGGGCTGCTCGGCAGCTGCGCCCCGGCCCGGAGCGGCCGGCTGCGCCGGGGAATCCGTGCTCACGGAGTCGTCGTGGTCCTGGACGGAGGTGATCTCGCCGTCGACCAGGTTGATCCGGCGGTCGCAGCGGGCGGCGAGGTCGTCGTCGTGGGTGACGATGACCAGCGTGATGCCCTGCTCGCGCTGCAGGCCGAAGAGGATGTCCTCGACGACCTCGGAGGTGCGGCTGTCCAGGTTGCCGGTGGGCTCGTCGGCGAAGATCACCGACGGCTCCGTGACCAGCGCTCGGGCGATGCACGCGCGCTGCTTCTGCCCGCCGGAGAGGTTCGTGGCCTTGTTCGCGGCCTTGTCGGCCATGCCCAGGCGCTCGAGGGCCTCCATGCCCTTGCGGTTGCGCTCGGATTTGCCCACACCGGCGATCTTCAGCGGCAGGACGACGTTCTCGAGCACCGTCTGGTTCGCGTTGAGGAAGAACTGCTGGAAGACGAAGCCGAAGCGCTCGTTGCGCAGACGGTTGATCTCCTTGGTGCTCAGCTCGGAGACGGGGCTGCCGTCCAGCGCCACGACCCCCTGGCTGGGCCGATCGAGCAGCGCCATGAGGTGCATGAGGGTGGACTTGCCGGAGCCCGACTTGCCGACCACGGCCACGGACTCGCCGCGGTGGATCTCCAGCGTGAGTCCCTTCAGCGCGTCGAAGCGCGTCTCGCCCTTGCCGTAGACCTTGACCAGGTTCTCGGTCTCCAGGACCGGGGGTTCCATCGTGGTGCCTCCTGTGTAGGGGGTTGTGCGTCGCGGCAGCCGGACTCGAATCCGGTGGTGCCTTCCGCATCAGCTGTGCGCCATCCTCCCAAACATGCGCACCTGACGGCATCAGGCCAGAGAGTGAACTCTCGGGGCCCTGCTGGGCCCCGGCTCATCCTTTCTGGGGAGGCCCGCGCGTCCTGCGGGGCGCGCGGTGCCCGGCGCGGACGCCTACCCTGGGCCGCGTGGCATCCCGCGACCCCCGTCTGAGTCCTCCGCCGGCGCACGACCGGCCCTCGGACGCGCAGCGGCTCGAGGTGCCGGTGGCCGCCTCTCCCGCCGAGGCGGCCCCCGTCCCGCCGTCCCAGCTCGAATCCGTCGTCCGCCTGACCCGCGACGGCCCCCGCACGGTGCGCCTGCACGAGCTCGCTCGGTCGATGGGCCGGGCGCGCAATCACGTCGCCCGCGAGTTCGGGGTCGTTCCCGAGCACGACCTCGGCCGGATGCTCGCCTCCCCGCGCACCCTGCTGGTCGAGGGCACCACGGATCAGGCCGTGCTGGAGCAGGTGCTGCGGCGCAGCGGCGACCGCCTGTCCCTGGTGCAGCCGGCCGGCAGCAAGACCCGCCTGGCCGTCCTGCACCACTTCCACCTGGCCCTGGGGATCCCGCACCACGTGCTCTTCGACGGCGACGGCGGTCCCGTCTCGGGGTCCTCGACCGCTCGGCACCGGATCCTGCGCAGTCGGCGCCAGGCCACGGAGGCGCTCGTGGCGTCACTGCGGTCGTCGTCCGCCGCAGCACCGGGCTCGACGGCGGCGGCCGCGATCGACCCGACGGCCGCCGCCCGAGCCGCGGATCCCCGCTGGCGCGGCGAGGACCCCGCCGTCGGCGGGTGGGGATTCGGCGGGCCGACCGTCGTGGGGCCGTCCTGGTCCGCGCTCGAGGTGGATCTGGAGGACGAGCTGTCCCGGTGGCCGTCGTTCGTGTCCGCCCTGCAGGCCCGCGGCGGCACGCTGGCCGCCAAGCGCCCGGAGCGGTTCGCGGAGGCCGCGGCTGCGGCGCGGATGGAGGATCTGCCGCCGTCGTTCCGCCGGATCTGCGCCGCGGTCGCCGCCCTGGAGGCGGACCGCCCGCCGCGGCCCGGCATCCCGCCATCGCAGCGCGGAGCGAGCCCGCAGGACGCGTAGGGTTGCCCGCATGACGACGCCTGAGGAGATCGCAGACTGGATGCTCGAGACGATCCGCACGGAGGGACGGCTCGACCAGGACGATGCCGTCCGCCTGGTGCCGGAGAAGTTCGGGCAGGAGTGGGTGCGCACCAGCCCCCACGGACACCCCGCCCTGGATCAGTCGGTCGTGAAGGCCTTCCGCAAGGCCCACGACGGCACCGTGCAGTGGGATCGCGACCGCCGCTTCTGGTCGCCCAAGAAGTGAGCGCGCGCTGAGCGCGACCCGCGCCGAGGTGATGCAGCCGACCTCGGCGGGAGTCGTCTCGGCTCTGGTGGCCTTCACCTCCACGTTCGCGGTGGTCCTGGCCGGGCTGTCCGCGGTGGGGGCCGATCCCGCGCAGGCGGCCGGCGGCCTCATGGTCGTGACCGTGCTGATGGGCCTGGGCTCGATCCTGCTGGCCGTCTGGTCCCGGCAGCCGATCACGATCGCCTGGTCCACGCCCGGAGCCGCCCTGCTGGCCTCCACGGGGGCCGTCGAGGGCGGATGGCCGGCCGCTGTCGGAGCGTTCCTGGTGGTCGGCCTGCTCGTGGTCGCCACTGGCCTGATCCCGGCGCTCGGGGATCCCATCGCCCGCATCCCGCCGGCGGTGGCCCAGGCCATGCTCGCCGGCGTGCTGCTGCAGCTGTGCCTGGGCCCCATCGAGGCAGCGGTGGCCCAGCCCGCCGGCGTCCTGCCCGTGATCCTCGTGTGGCTCGTGGGCCTCCGACTGTTCCCGCGCTGGGCCGTGCCCTCGGCCTTCGCCGCGGCCGCGGTCGTGGTGGCCGTGCACGTGCTGCGCACCGGGCAGAGCATCGACCCGGCCGGGTTCGTGCCGCACCTTCACCTCACGGCCCCTCAGCTCAGCGCGCCTGCGGTGCTCGGGCTGGCCGTCCCGCTGTTCCTGGTCACGATGGCCTCGCAGAACGTGCCGGGTGCCGCGGTCATGCAGGGGCTCGGGTATCGCATCCCGTGGCGCCGCAGCATGACCGTGACCGGTCTCGGCTCGCTGCTGGGCGCCACCGGCGGGGCCCCGGGCGTGAACCTGGCCGCCATCAGCGCCGCCCTGGCCGCCGGGCCCAAGGCCGGAGAGGACCGCTCCCGGCGCTGGATCGCCAGAGTGGCCTCCGGCTGCCTGCTCGTGCTGATCGGATTGGGAGCAGGCGCCTTCGGGGCGCTGGTGAGCCTGGCTCCGGAGGGCGTCATCCCGGCGGTGGCCGGACTCGCCCTGCTCGGCACCTTCGCCTCCTCCCTGAGGGCCGCGCTCGAGCGCACCGAGGATCTCGTGCCCGCCGCGGTGACCTTCGCCGTCGTCGCCTCCGGGGTCAGCGTGGCCGGGATGTCCGCGGCCTTCTGGGCCCTGGTCGCCGGGCTGAGCGTGCGATGGGTGCCGCGGTGGGGTCGCACCGTGCCGACGCCCGACTCCGACCGAGCCGGCTGAGCGGTCGTCGGGGTCCTGCCGACGAGTCCGCATCGACCCGTCCGCTCTTGATTCTGCAAGGGCTCCGAAAGCCTGTTCAGCGACCGATCCAGGGGCTTTCGCGCCCTACGCTCGTGGCCATGAGCGCCCTTCCCCACGCCGTCATCGACGTCTTCGCGACCGAGCCCTTCGAGGGCAGCCCCATCGCCGTCGTGCTCGAGGCCGACGGCCTCTCCGAGGAGCGGATCCACGGCCTGGCCGAGTGGCTGCCGCACGAGGAGACCGTCTTCGTGCTCTCCCCCACCGACAGCCGAGCAGACTTCCGCACACGAGCGTTCCGCTCCAAGACCGAGGTGCGCTTCGCGGGCATGTCCACCCTCGCGGCCGCCCGGGCCTGGCTCGACCGCGAAGGCTCCTCGGCGAGCGACGGCACCCTCGTCCAGCAGAGCGAGATCGGGCTGACCCCGGTCCAGGTGCAGGATGACGAGACCCTGAGCTTCACGGCCCCGCCGCTGTTCGACCGCGGAGAACCCGATGAGCTCACCGTCGAGATCATCTGCGAGGTCCTCGGCCTGGAGCCCGATCAGGTGCAGGGGTCAGCCTGGCTGGACTCCGGGACCGGGTTCCTGGGGCTGCTCGCGGACAGCGCCGAGACCGTGCTGGCCATGGAGCCGGACATCGACCAGCTCGGCCAGCACATGGTCGGCGTCCTGGGCCCGCACGCCGATGGCAGCCCCGCCGACTTCGAGCTGCGCTCCTTCGCCCCGTCCCGCGGCATCGACGAGCAGCGCGCCACCGCGACCCTCGTGGCGGCCTTCGCTTCATGGCTCGTGCCGCGCGGACTCGCCCCGGCGTCGTTCACGGTGGCCCAGGGCCGCGCCGTCGGCCACAGCGCCCTGATGCGCGTGACCATCGGCGACGACGGCACCTGGGTCGGCGGGGCCGTCGTCGCCCGCAGCGGGGGACCCTGCTGGCCTGAGCCCGCTGCCCGACAGCGCAGCGGGCACGTGGCTCAGAACGGGTGCTGGATCTCGTCCGGGGAGACCGTCACCCACTGGATCTCGGTGAAGGCCTCGAGATTGGCCTCAGCACCTCCGAAGCGGCTGCCGTTGCCCGAATCGCCCACACCGCCGAAGGGCGCATTGGCCTCATCGGCCACGGTCATCTCATTGATGTGCACCTTGCCAGAGCGAATGCGATCGGCGACCTTCATGGCCTCGCCCACGGGGCCCATGATCGAGACCGACAGTCCGTACTCGGAGGCATTGGCCAGTTCGACGGCCTCGTCCACGGAGGCCACCCGGTGCACCGGGGCGACCGGGCCGAAGATCTCCTGCGACCAGGCCGGCATGTCCGGCGTGACGTCGGTGAGGACGGTCGGACGGTAGAACAGGCCGTCGTGATCCGCGCCGGTGCGCGCCACGGCGCCGGCCGTCAGGGAGTCCTGGACGACCGAGTCGATGTTCTTGAGCTGCTTCTCGTCGATGATCGGGCCCAGGTGGACCTGCTCGGTCGAGGGATCGCCAACCGCCAGGGCCTCGGCCCGGGCGACCAGCCGGTCGACGTACTCGTCGTGGACGTCCTGATGGACGATGTGCCGGCCGGTGCTCATGCAGATCTGGCCCTGGTGGAAGAACGAGCCGGTGGCCCCGGCAGAGGCGGCCAGGTCCACATCAGCCCCCGGCAGCACGATCGCCACGTTGTTGCCGCCGAGCTCCAGGTGCACGCGCTTGAGCTTCTCCGAGGCGACGGCGCCGATCTTCCGGCCCGCGGCGGTGGAGCCCGTGAAGGAGATGACGCGGACCTCCTCGGCCTCCACGCATGCGGCGCCGATGTCCCCGCCGCCGGGCAGCACCTGCAGTACGCCCTCGGGCAGCCCGGCCTCCTCGAAGATCCGGGCCAGGGCGAAGCCGCCGATGACCGAGGTGCGAGGATCCGGCTTGAGCAGCACGGAGTTGCCGGTGGCCAGGGCCGGGGCGACGGAGCGCATGGCCAGCAGCAGCGGGAAGTTGAACGGCGCGATGACCGTGACCACGCCGCAGGGGCGGCGGCGAGAGAAGGACCAGTGGGCGCCGTCGGAGGGCAGCCACTGGCCGTGCGGGTGGCTCGGCAGGGCGGCGGCCTCGAAGCACTCGGCGGCCGTGTTGCCGACCTCCAGCCCGGTCTTGGCGGGGATGCCGCCGGTCTCGCGGATGACCCAGCCGGCGAGCTCGTCGTGGTTCTCCTGGATGACTTGGCCGGCGCGGCGCAGCACCGAGGCGCGCTCGGAGGGCTTCAACGCGATCCACTTCTCCTGCGCCGAGACTGCGCGTGCGGCGGCCTGATGGACCTGCTCCGCCGAGGCCGAGCCGATCGTGGCCAGCTCGGCGTTGTCGGCCGGGTCGCGCACGACGATCGGCTCGCCGTCGCCGGGCCCCCAGGTGCCGGTGAAGATGCGGCCCTCGAAGGCCGAGGTGTCCAGAAGAGTCACAGCGCCGTCCTCCTTCTGCGCGCCCGCAGCGGGGGTGCGCGCGGAACAGGTGTGATCCGCGTCGCTCGATGCCTGAGAGCCTAACGAGACTGCGCCCCGTCGACCATGGTCGACGGGGCGCAGCAGGACCGTGAGGTGCCTGAAGGTCAACGGCGGGGCTGCTCCTGCGGATCGAGCACGGGCAGGGGCTCGGGCGCCGGGTCGCGGCGCTCGTCGTCGACGGTGCGCTGCGCAGCGGGCCGGTCGACGTCGGAGTCGTCGGCAGCGGGGCGCGCAGCGGAGCCGGAGCCCTCGCCGCGCGCGTCGCCGCCGTCGCCGCCCTCGGACCGGACGTCGCGCTTCATGGAGGTGGCCAGCGGCGTCTCCGGGATGAAGGCCATCAGGATCAGCGCGAGCACCACGAGCGGGATCATCACCATGAAGATCG
This sequence comes from Kocuria sp. SL71, assembly GCF_026672465.1. Lineage (NCBI taxonomy): Bacteria > Bacillati > Actinomycetota > Actinomycetes > Micrococcales > Micrococcaceae > Kocuria > Kocuria sp. SL71. The sequence goes on along the minus strand of NZ_JAPPRE010000001.1, from coordinate 2,450,267 downwards.
GCGTGAGGGCGTCATTGTAGGACGAGGTGATCACGTCCTGGATCGGCGCCGGCAGCGAGTCCACCAGTTCGGGCGTCAGCCCGGAGGAGGCGTCCGAGCCGTTTCCCTGCATGGCCGCCTGGGCCTGGGCGGGCATGCGCTCGGCGATCAGGTCGGTCAGGCGACCGGCGAAGATCACGCCGACCACTCCCGAGCCGATCGTGGCCCCGACCTGGCGGAAGAAGTTGTTGCCCGACGTGGCCGTGCCGACCATCGAGCCGGGGAACACATTCTGCACCGCGAGCACCAGGATCTGGATGATCAGGCCCAGGCCCACGCCCATGACGCCCAGCGCCAGGCACACGTGCCACACGGCGGCCTCAGCGGTGAGCTGGGAGAGCAGGTACAGGGCGATGACCACGAGCACCGCACCGACCAGCGGGTAGGCCTTGTAGCGGCCGTAGCGCGAGACCAGGGCTCCCGATCCGGTCGAGGCGATCAGCACGCCCGCCATCATGGGCGTCATCAGCAGGCCCGAGCTGGTCGCGCTGGCGCCGTGGACCATCTGCAGGTAGGTCGGCATGTAGCCGATCGCGCCGAACATGGCCACGGAGATCATCATTCCGGAGGCCGTGGCCAGCAGGAACGTGCGGCTGCGGAACATGGACAGCGGCATCACCGGCTCGGCCACGCGGGACTCGATGACGATGAAGATCCCGGTGAACACCACGGCGATCGCGATCAGCCCGAAGATCTGAGCCGAGGCCCAGTCGTAGGTGCTGCCGCCCCAGGTGATCGTCAGGATCACGGCCACGGTCGCCACGCCCAGGGTCAGCATGCCCCACACGTCCACGGAGACGCGGCCGTGGTGCTTGGGCAGCTTGAGGAAGAAGACGACGCCGGCCAGGGCGATCACGCCGAGCGCGACGCTCATCCAGAAGGCGTAGCGCCAGCCCGGACCCTCGGTGATCCAGCCGCCGATCAGCGGCCCCACCACCGACGACAGCGCGAAGACGCCGCCCATGACGCCCATGTACTTGCCGCGCTCGCGCACCGGGACGATGTCGGCGATCACGGTCTGGGAGAGGATGATCAGGCCGCCGCCGCCCAGGCCCTGGACCACGCGGGCGGCGATCAGCCACCAGATGGTGGGAGCCAGCCCGCCCACGACGGAGCCGACCATGAACACCAGGATCGCGCCCACGAGCAGGGGCTTGCGCCCGATCTGGTCGCCGATCTTGCCGTAGAAGGGCATGGTCACGGTCGAGGCCAGGATGTAGCCGGTGATGACCCACTGCATCTGGTGCACGCCGTCGAGCTCGCCCACGATGGTGGGCAGCGCGGTGGAGAGCACCGTCTGGTTCAGCGAGGCCAGCAGCATCGCGAGCATCAGCGCGATGAAGATCGGGATCAGGCGGGGGCGCGGCTGGTCGGCCTCCTGCGCCCGGTCCGCGCTCTCTGCCTCATGCGCGGCGGAAGAGCCGCGGACGGCGGTGAGCTGGCCGGTCATCGGCGAGGAGCTGGGCAGGCCCAGGCTGGCCGAGTCGACGGCCGTGAGCGCGCCCGTGGGCTGGCGCTCGTCGGAGGGACGCTCCGTGGAGTCGCCCCAGGGGGTGTCGTGGTCATGCGTGGTCCGTTCTGATGAGGCTGACGAGGACGTCGACCGCGTGGTCGAGGTCCTCCGGGGAAGGTTCGGAGCCAGGAACACGGTCCGGGCGGGAGAACACGAAGCGCAGCGCGGCACCGGCGGTGAGCACGAGCATGCTGATGCGCTCGTCGAGGTCCTGGCCGGGGCCCAGCATCCGGGGCTCCAGGCCCTGCTCGGCCCAGCCGCGGAGCAGATCGCGCACGATGTGCTCGCAGCCGTGCATCGTGTCCTTGAGCAGACGCCCGAGGTCCGGGTGGGTCTGCATGAGGCGGACCCGAAAGTCCGCGGACTTCGCGGGCATGGCGGAGGCCAGCAGCTGCATGTAGAGCTCGACGACGCTGCGCAGCGTGCTCGCGCCCTCAGGGGGCCGCTCGGCGGCACCGTCCGGGATGGCGGGCTCGCGCACCCCCATGACCGCGTGGTCCTTGGTGGGGAAGTAGTTGAAGAACGTGCGCTGGGAGATCCCCACGGACGCGGCGATGTCCTCCACCGTCACGGCCTGGAGACCTCGCTCCAGAACGGCCTCGGCGGCGGCGACATGGATGTCATGCCACGTCCGGGCCTTCTTGCGCTCTCTCAGACTCTCTTCTTGCACGAGTGCATTTTTGCACTCGCGCTATTTCTGCACAACTGCACTTTGGGTGATGCTGGACACGCGGCGGTCGTCGAATCGACGCATCCGTGCATCGCTCGTGCCGAGATCACGCTTCCATGCGCAGAATCAGCGATTCCGTGCATTCTGGCGTGATCTCGACGGACCGAGAGCACGGAAGCGTGAGCTCGGCAGGCAGCCGCGCGCGAAAGCGTCAGCTGGACGGCACCGGGTGCGCCAGTGCGCCAGGGACCGGTCGCCCTCCCCTTCGGCGCGCGCATGCCCTGCGCCGACCTCGCAGAAGGGGGCCACGTGCACGTCGGTCGTGCGGATCACAGCGCGCGGCTCCCCGCGGCCGTCCAGGAGGATGCTCAGGTCCCCTGCTGTCGGCAACGGCTCGCCCTCGGCCTCGTAGTCCCACAGCGAGGATGCAGTCCCCGTCTTGGTCCCGGCGAGCACCAGACCCAGCAGTTCGTCGGCCTGCTCGCTCGTGGCCCCGAAGGCCCATGCATCCGGCACCTGCTCAGGCAGACCAGCGACCTCAGCCCGGACGCCGGCCCAAGAGGACATCACGCCCATAGCGCCCTCTCTCCTCGCCGAGATCATGCTTCCGTGCGCCGCTGATGCCGAGATCCCGCTTCCGTTCGCGGATTCCGCGATTCCGCACATTCTGGCGGGATCTCGGCGGAACGGGCGCAGGGAAACGGGATCTCGGCAGGCAGCCGCGTACTCAGGGACGCGGTCTCACCACTCCAGGGCGATCTTGCCCAGGTGGGACTGGCCCTGCATCAGTTCGCAAGCCTTCGCCAGATCGGTCATGGGCAGGGTCTGATCCAGCACCGGCCGGATGCCCAGGCCGTCCATGGCCGCCACGAACTCCTGCTGCATGGCCCGCGAGCCCACCAGCACGCCGTGCAGGCGCACCTGCTTGGTCATCAGCAGCGCAGTGGGGATCTCGCCCTTGTCGCCGGCGACCACGCCGATCAGCGAGATCACCCCGCCCGGCTTCACGGCCCGCAGCGACTGCGGCAGGGTCTGCGCGCCGGCGGACTCCAGGACGATGTCCGCCCCGCCGGTCTGCTTCTTGATCGTGCGGCCCCACTCGGGGTCGTCGTTGTAGTTCACCGTGATGTCGGCGCCGAGCTCGCGAGCGCGGGCGAGCTTCTCGTCCGACGACGACGTGATCGCCACGCGGGCGCCCATGGCCTTGGCGATCTGCAGCGCCAGGATCGAAACGCCACCGGTGCCCAGCAGGACCACGGTCTGCCCGGGCTTCAGACCGCCCTCGGTCACCAGGCAGCGCCAGGCGGTGGCGCCGGCGGTGGTGATGGTCGCAGCCTCCGGGTGGGTCCACCCCTCGGGCGCTGCAGTGAACCAGCTCGCCGGACGCACCACGGACTCGCGGGCATAGCCGTCCACGCCGTCGCCCGGGGAGCCCGCGAAGGAGGACGGGACGTCGTCGCCGGACTGCCACAACGGGAAGAACAAGGAGACCACGTGGTCGCCGACCGCGAACTCGTCGACACCCTCGCCGACCTCCGCGACCACGCCGGAGGCATCCGCCAGGGGCACGCGATCCTCGTCCGGGGGCGTGCCGCCGGAGATCACCAGGTAGTCGTGGAAGTTCAGGCTCGAGGCCTTGACCTGCACACGGATCTCGCCGGGGCCGGGAGCGCCGGGCTCTGCGACGTCGTCGACCCGGAGATTCTCCAGGCCGCCGCCGGCGGGGACGATGAACTGCTTCATGGTCGGGCTCCTCTCGAACGGACCGCACGCGGGTCCGCGGTTGACTGTGCCTCCAGCTTGCCACCGACGGCCGACGTCGCAGAAGAGCCGATCCGCCCTCAGCACGACGATCACCATGACCGCGCGGGGCCGTTGTGCCGTCCGAGCCCAGTGCCAGACTCACGACCATGGTCGATTTCCGCTTCTCCCAGGTCGATGTCTTCTCCGCGGTGCCGCACGGGGGCAATCCGCTGGCCGTCGTGCACGACGCCGCCGAGCTCACCGATGAGCAGATGGCCCAGTTCGCGAGCTGGACCAACCTCTCCGAGACTGCCTTCCTGCTGCCGCCGGAGGACGAGCGGGCCGATTACCGCGTGCGGATCTTCACCCCGCAGGAGGAGCTGCCGTTCGCCGGGCACCCCACCCTGGGCTCGGCACGCGCCTGGCTGGCGGCCGGCGGCGCACTGCGCCGGGACGGGACCGTGGTCCAGGAGTGCGGTGCGGGTCTGATCACCGTCCTGTCCGACGACGACGGCCTGTCCTTCTCAGCCCCTCCCCTGCGCCGTGGCGGAGAAGTCGAGTCGTCGGCCCTCGCGCTGGCCACCGAGGCGCTCGGCCTGAAGCCGGGCGAGGTCCAAGACGCCAACTGGGTGGACAACGGGCCCGGGTGGCTGGGGATCGTGCTGGCGGATGCCAAGGCCGTCCTGGCCCTGGAGCCGGATGCCGCCCTGATCGCGGAGCACGATCTGCGCTTGGGCGTCTTCGGCCCGCATGAGCCGGGACGGGATGCCGACGTGGAGGTCCGCGCCTTCGTACCCACGGAGCACGGCATGCGCGAGGACCCTGTGACGGGCAGCCTCCAGGCGGGCTTCGGGACGTGGCTGATCCGCGCCGGGGTGGCACCGGAGGAGTACACGGCGGCGCAGGGCACGGCGATCGGTCGCAGCGGACGGGTGCGCGTGCGCTCGGACGGTCAGGACGTGTGGGTCGGCGGGACCGCGGAGGTCACGATCACCGGCATCGTGAGCTTCTGAGACCTCAGCCGCGCAGGATCTTCTCGAGCGCCTTGCCCTTGGCGAGCTCGTCGACCAGCTTGTCCATCCAGCGGACCTGCTGCATGAGCGGCTGCTCGAACGGCGTCTCGGCGTCCAGGTGGTGCTGGATCTCAGCGTCGTCGTAGCCGGTCAGCCAGGTGATGACCGCGTGCAGCTCTTCACGGGTGCGGCCCTTCTTCTCGACCTTGGTCACGTAGTGCGGATACACCGAGGCGAACAGCATTGCGGCAACCCGCTGGAGGGTCTTCCCATCGGTCGTCATGCGCAGAACCCTATCGACCTGCATCGCCTCGCCGCCGCACGCGTTGAGGCCGCAGAAGGGCCACCCATCAGCGCGGATGGCATGCGACTGTGCGGCCTCAACGGTGGGGGCATGCGGTGCTGCGGCCTCGACGGGGCAGCGCTCACGCCCAGGGGGATGGGCCGCCGGTCAGGACCGCGCGCTCGTGGTCGATCAGCATGCGGCGCACGGCATGGCGGGGGTCGGGCTCGCCGGTGCTGCCGTCGGCGCGGGTCACGCGGTGCACCGGGAGGAACAGGGGCACCTGGACCTCCGAGCACAGCGTCCCCGCCGCACGTGCGGCTCGGGGACGGCCCGCCTCGGCGGCCAGCTGCCCGTAGGCCAGGGTCTGCCCGTACGGGATCTGCGCGATCCGCTCCCACGCCGCCCGTCTGAAGCCGTCAGCCGGAGCGAGGTCGACGGGCACGTCGAGGTCCTGCACGGAGCCGTCGAACCAGGCCTCGATCCGCTCCAGGATCTCGGCCAGCGCGGCAGGGTCGTGCGCAGGCGCAGCTCCGAGCTGAGCGCCCGCCTCGATCAGAACGGACTCCTCGCTGGGCATGCCCGTGCCGTCGGGGCGGGAGAACGCCGCCCGGATCGCACCCTGCGGCCCGATCACGATCAGGCCGTCGCCGATCGGCGTCTCGACCCAGCTCCAGACGGGCTCAGAGGGCATGTGCATGCCCCGATCCTGGCACGACGACGCTCAGCTCGACCCGCAACAGGGCATCTGCTCTTGACGGCGCACCTCAAGGTCAGGTTAGGCTCACCTCATCGAGGGTGCGACAGACCCCGCCGCACCACCGCAGCCGACACCCTCTGGAGCGATCATGACCCCCAGCGAGAACGCCGAGACAGCCGCTCCGGCACAGGGCACCCCCTGCCACCTGGACGTCGCCGCCGCAGATGCCGCGGCACGCCTGCTCAACGGCGCCGGCCGGATGACGATCTCCTGCCATGACGGCGTCCGCGGGCACCTCCTGGACACGTCCTTCCACGGGGCCGCACAGGACGGCACCCGCTACATGGTGGTGTCCCCGCAGGAGGGGCAGTGGCCGCCCATGCCGATCGAGCGCCCGCAGCACGTCTCCATGACGACCGCAGCGGAGGCCCCCGTGGCCGAGATCCGCATGACGGTCGCCGAGCTCAGCGGCCATGCCGTGGTCACCCGCTGCACGGAGGACGAGGAGACCGCACTGCTCTCCGAGGGGCCCCTGCCCAGCGAGATCGCCCGGACCTTCACCTGCTGGCCGGGCTCGCAGCTGTGGCGCGTGGAGCCCCTGCGCATGACGATCCACCACATCCCCGGGTGCCACATGCTGGATCGCGAGGCCCTGGCCCCGCGGCCGTCGTGGCCCGGACCGGCGGAGGAGCTCGAGACCGTCGAGCTGCTGCGCTCCGAATGGGGCACGCACCTGACGGGCCTTCTCACCGAGCTTCGCCCGGCGTCGACGCCGACCGCCGAGCACCCACACGCGCCGGGTGGCGTGCGCTGCGCCACGGGGCGCGCCTACCCGGTGTCACTCTCCGACCGCGAGCTCATGCTCCTGCTGGTCGACGGACCCCACCGTGACACCGTCGCGGTGCCCCTGCCGCACCCGGTGAGCTCCCCTGAGGAGTTCATCGACGCGCTGCGAGAGGCGATCGGCGCTCCCGCCGAGAGCCGCTGAGGAGCTTCAGCCCCGCGAGCGCAGCCGGGTGTTCGGCAGCGGCGGGGCGGGCAGCGGATCGGGCTCGCCGTCGGGGTAGGGCCCGAAGCGCGGAGGGTCGTCCGGGCTCAGGCCCGCGGCGCTCAGGATCTCCTCCGACGGGGCGGCCTCGAAGCCGAGCTCATGCTGGTAGATCGCGCGATAGGCGGCGACCTCGTCGTGCGTGCGGCCGATGAAGTTCCACCACATGACGATCTCCTCGCCCAGCGGCTCCCCGCCCAGCAGGATCAGGCGCACGGGCTCGGCGTCGCCGCCGACCTCCAGCCGGAGGCTCTCGCGGCCCGGGCCGATGTACGCCAGGTGCTCGGTCTCCACGGCGACGCCGTCCACGCTCAGGGAGCCGGAGTCCAAGTAGACGCCGTGCTCGAAGCCGGCCTGGACGTCGAGCTCCAGCACGGCACCGGGCTCGAGCAGGATCTCCGCGCCCAGCAGCGGAGGCGTGGAGGTCTCCACCCGGGCGTCGTCGCCGGACAGCTCCCCGATGAAGACGCGGATCTGCGAACCCTCGCCGTGCACCGGCTGCGGGACGTGATGGATGAAGCGGTGCTCCATGTGGCGCGTGGCCTCGGGCAGCGCGTACCAGAGCTGCACGCCGTGCAGGACGGTCGTGTCCGCAGTGGAGATCTCCTGGTGGGCGATGCCGCGCCCGGCCACCATGAGGTTCATCTCGCCGGGGCGCACGACGGCGCGGTTGCCGGCCGAGTCCAGGTGGTCGATCTGACCGGTGAACAGCCACGAGACCGTCGCCAGACCCGTGTGCGGGTGGCGTGGGACGTCCATGCCGCCGGTCTGCGCCACATCGTCCGGGCCGTAGCTGTCCAGGAAGCACCAGGCGCCGATCAGCGAGCGCTTGCGCTGCGGCAGCACCCGTCGAACGTCCATGGCGCGCGGCCCGCCCAACGGGACGATGCGCGGCGGCAGGATCTGGATCTCGTGCCCCGGCTCGGCGGTGCAGATGGTCTCCAGCGGGACGGGCTCCACGTTGCTCATGGGGTCATTCCAGCACAGGCCCCGTGACGTGTCACGAACTACCGGGTCGACGACGGCGGCGCCGACTCAGCCGGCCAGTGCCTCCGGGTGCTCGCGCAGCCAGCCCTGCACGTACCAGCAGGTGGCCTGCGGCTCGATGCCCTCGGCCAAGGTCTCGGCGATCGCCCAGGAGACCAGCCGATCGGCCACGCCGCGGCCGCGATGGCTGGGCTGGGTGAGGGTGTGGTCGAAGATCCGCTGGGAGCGACCGTCGGTCTCGTACGGGGTGTAGTGGGCCTCGCCGACGACGCGACCGCCGTCGAGCGCCTGGAAGGCGTGCGCGGCGGTGTCGTGGCGCAGCTCGAGATCTGCGGTGGACGAGGTCTGCTGTGCGTCGGTCATGTCCGTGCAACTCGCGGCGACCCGGGTTTGTGCCGCCGAGGCGGCCACCGGAGACTGGAGGTTCGGAAAGCTCGGGAGCGGAGGGGTCATGGTCGCGTGGCTGGAGCGGCATCAGGTGCCTCTGTACCTGGCGACCATGGTCCTCGGCGCGGCGCTGGGTCTGGCGTTCCCCGCCGTGACGTCCACGTGGGAGCCGGCCGTGCCGCCGCTGATCGCGGTGCTGCTGTGGAGCACGTTCCTGGGGATCCCGCTGACGCAGCTGGGCGACGGACTGCGCGACCGCCGCTTCCTGCTGGTGCTGCTGGGTCTGAACTTCCTGGTGGTCCCGGTGGTCGCGTGGCTGCTGACCCGCCCGCTGACCGGTCATCCCGAGCTCGTGCTGGGGGTCCTGGTGGTGCTGCTGGTGCCGTGCATCGACTGGGTCATCGTGTTCGCCGGGCTGGCCGGAGGTGACCGCGCCCGCCTCACCGCCGCGGCCCCGCTGCTGATGCTGGCGCAGATGCTCCTGCTGGGCCCGCTGCTGTGGCTGCTGGCCGGGCCCGACGTCCCCCTGCGGATCGAGCCCGGGCCGTTCCTCAGCGCCCTGGTGTGGATGCTGCTGGTGCCGCTCGGCGCGGCCGTCGTCGTGCAGCTCGCGGTAGGCCGCGGCGGCAAACCGGACGACGACGCGGCGGCAGTCTCCGCAGAACCCCGAGGCTCACGGGTCTCCCTGACCGCCCGACGCATCGAGGCCCTCGGCCAGGCCCTCATGGTCCCCGCGCTGATGCTGGTGCTGCTCACCGTGATCGCCTCGCAGATCGCTGCGGTGCGCGGCCAGCTGGCCGAGATCGCGCTGTCCGTTCCGGTGTACGTGGCCTTCCTGGTGCTCATGACGGCCCTGACCGTGCTGGTCGTCCGCGCCGCTCGACTGCCGGTGGCCTCGGCGCGCGCCGCAGTCTTCAGCGCGACCGCGCGCAACTCCCTGGTGGTGCTGCCCCTGGCGGTGGCCGTCGCGGACCAGGCCCCGCTGATCCCGCTGGCCGTGGTCATGCAGACCATGGTCGAACTCGTGGGCATGGTGGTGCTCGTGCGGCTGGTTCCCCGCCTGCTGCCCCTGCCGAGAGCAGTCGAACTCGGCCGCTGAGCCAGGCTCCGCCGCCAGGAGCGCGGGACAGACTCAGCCCCCGGCGACCTCCTCGATCGCCGACGACGCCGCCGCGTCCCGGTAGTGCTGCGGATCGGCGGGGGCGTCGATCTCTCCCTGCTGGTCCAGGAAGTCCCCGGTGTCGATCAGGGCATCGGCCAGGGGCCCGGAGAAGAACTGCTCCTGCTGCTCGCCGGCGCGCAGGTAGCCGGTGCCGTCGATCTGGCGGCGGACGGTCTCGGTATCCGAGCCCATCTGCAGCGCCAGGATCTCGGCGGCGCGATCGGGATCGTCCTGCAGCATCTGCACCGCCCAGTCCTGAGCGCGGGTCCACTGCTCCATAGCCTCGGGATTCTCCTCGGCGAACCCGGAATCGGCTGCCGACAGGTCGAAGGTCGGCGCCCCGATCTCTGCGGCCTGGGTGCTGGAGACGAGCCGGGTGCCGCCGTCGGCCTCGAGCTCCCCGAGCGTGGGGTCCCAGATGTACGCGGCGTCGATCTCCCCCGACTGCCAGGCCCCGAGCAGGGCATCCGGGGACAGGTTGATCACGGTGACCTCGTCGGACAGGCCCTCCTGCTCCAGCAGCGCCAGGAGGCTGAAGTGCGCGGTGGAGCCGAAGGGCACGCCCACGCTGCCGCCGCGCAGATCCTCGAGGTCGGTGATGCCCTCCGCGCCGATCAGCGCCTCGGACTCGCCGATCACGTCCTGGATCCACACGACCTCCACGGGCAGATCCAGCGGCACGGACAGTGCCTTCACCGCCGGGGACGAGCCCACCGTCGCGATGTCCAGCGAGTCGCCGCCGAAGCCCTGCACGACTTCGGCACCCGAGGCGTACTGGGTCCAGCGGATGTCGGCGTTGGGCATGCAGGTCTCCAGCACCTGCTGATCGCGCACGATCAGGTCGCCGCTGGGCAGCAGCTGATAGCCCAGGTCGATCGTGCCGGTGACGGACTCATCGGCCCCCCAGGGGCACTCGGCGACCGCGCCGCCGTGCTCGGCATTGAGACGACGCTCGGTCTGGGCTGCGGTGCAGCCGCTGAGCAGCAGGGCCGCGACGGCGGCCAGGGACACGACGACGGGGCCCCTGCGGATGCTGGTGGTCATGGGGCGCTCCTCGTGGCTGATCATCATTCGCCGACCGTCGTGCTTCGGGACGTGCCTGCGGCGTCCCCGTAGATCGCCCCGGCGATCCGCTCCCGCAGGGCGGTGAACTCGGGGCTGGTGCGCACGGAGACGTCGTCGTGGTCCCGGCCGATCTCGACCGGCAGGTCCAGGGCGATCCGGCCCGGGCGCGGGCTCATCACGAGCACGCGGGTGCCGAGGTAGACGGCCTCGTCGATCGAGTGCGTGATGAACACGATCGTCTTGCGGTCCTGGCGCCAGATCCCGCGCAGCTCGACCTGCAGCCGCTCGCGGCTCAGGGCATCGAGTGCGCCGAACGGCTCGTCCATGAGGATGACGTCCGGGTCGTTGGCGAGCACACGGGCGATCTGGGCGCGCTGCTGCATGCCTCCCGAGAGCTCGTAGGGCTTGCGGTCCGCGAAGGACTCCAGGCCCACGAGCCGCAGCTGACGCTCGCCGATCTCCCGGCGCTCCTGGGCCGGCGCGCCGCGCAGCAGCGGGCCGAGCTCCACGTTGGCCCGCACCGATTTCCAGGGCAGGAGATTGGCCTGCTGGAAGACCACGCCGCGCGCCGCCGACGGGCCCGTGACCGGGTCGCCGTCGACCGCCACGACTCCGCTCGAGGGCGAGTGGAACCCGGCGATCATGTCCATCAGCGTCGACTTGCCGCATCCGGACGGGCCCACGATGCACACGAACTCGCCCTCGCGGATCTCCAGGTCCGTGGGGGCCAGGGCGTGCACGGTGTCCCCCGAGTCGGTCGTGTAGTCCTTGGCGGCGGCCGCAAGGCGGATCTTGGCGGAGATGCTCCGGTCGTCCATCGGGAAGGGCTCCTGGGGGTCGTCGTGCCCGTTGCGGCTGGGCTGTCCGGGGGCGCTCATGCGCGGCCCTGCCACGGCGTCGCCACGCGACCCACGGCCGCGATCAGAGCATCCAGCCCCACCGCCGCCAGGCCGATCACGATGATGCAGGCGATGGTCAGCGGCGTCTGCAGCTGCGTTCCGGAGACATAGGCCAGGCCGCCGATGCCGGGGATGCCGTTGTTCAGCTCGGCGGCGACCACAGTGGTCCAGGTGAAGCCGGTGGCGATGCGGATGCCGCCGATGACCTCGGGCAGCGCCGATGGGATGGTCACATGGCGCATCACCTGCCAGCGGGTGGCCCCCAGCGAGCGCGCCGCGTTCACGCGCGCGACCTGCACGCCCTGGACCCCCTGCATGGTGGCCACGGCGATCGGCGGGAACGCAGCCAGGAACAGCAGCCAGATCTTGGAGGTGTCCCCGATGCCGAACCACACGATCAGCAGGCCGATGTAGCCCAGCGGGGGCAGGGCGCGCAGGAAGTGCAGGAACGGCTCCACGATCTCGCGCACCGGGCGGAACGCCCCGAGCACCACGCCCAGAGCCACGCCGACGACCGCGCCGACGCCCACGCCGATCGCGATCCGGCGCAGGCTGTGCGCCAGGTGCTCCCACAGGAAGTAGCCCTGCTCACCGCAGGCCCACCGGGTGGCGTCGTCATCGACCGGACGGCACGAGCTGGCCTGCACGAAGGCCGACCACACAGCCCCCGGCGAAGGCAGGAACAGCGGTTGGACCAGGCCGACGGCCGTGACGAGCCACCACAGCAGGACGAGCACGATCAGGCTCAGTGCCGTGGTGCGGATCCGCTGGAGACGCCCGCGCCGTCGTCGTCGCTGCGGACGACGGGGACTGTCCGTCTCGTCGGGCGTCTCCGACGACGGCGGGGTCGTCTCGGTGGCCTGGAGGGACATGGGGCATCCGATCTGGGGAGGGGCGAAGCTGTCGGAGTCCGAAACCTACCGAACATGTAGGAATTCTCCGCAGTCCGGCGTCATCTCGTCACATGCGCTCGACCGGGATCCGTGCCCTTCGGTCAACTATTCCTACGGATCGAATCGCATATCCCCGGACGCGCGCCTGCGGGGACGTAGATTCGAGCGGACGGCAAGCATCCCACGGCTCGAGAGAAGGCTTCCTGCGCGATGAGCGTGACCCTGAACTGGTTCCTCCCCACCAACGGCGACGGCCGCTCCGTGGTCGACCGACCGCACTCGAACGACCGCGCAGTGACGACGCCTCGCGAGCCGAGCCTCGACTACCTGGCACAGGTGGCTCGCGCGGCGGAGGCCAACGGCTTCCATGCGGTACTCACCCCCACCGGCTCGTGGTGCGAGGACGCCTGGATCGCCACGGCCGCGCTGATCGGGGCCACCTCCAAGCTGAAGTTCCTGGTGGCCTTCCGCCCCGGCACGATCACCCCCACGCTGGCCGCCCAGATGGCCGTGACCTACCAGAAGATCTCGGGTGGGCGGCTGATGTTCAACATCGTCACCGGCGGGGAGTCGGCCGAGCAGCAGCGCTTCGGCGACTGGCTCGATCACGATCAGCGCTACGAGCGCACCGAGGAGTTCATGGAGATCGTCTCGTCGATCTGGGCCCAGGGCGGTGTCGACTTCGACGGCGCCCACTACAAGACGCGCGACGCCCGGGCCTTCGAGCAGCCTGCTGTTGTGCCGCCGCTGTACTTCGGCGGAAACTCGGAGGCCGCGCTGCCCGTGGCCGCGCGCCGGGCGGATGTGCATCTGACCTGGGGCGAGGTCCCGGAGAAGGTCGGTGCACGGATCGAGCGGCTGCGCGGGCTGGCGGCCGCAGAGGGCCGGACCCTGGAGTTCGGCGTGCGCGCCCACGTGATCACCCGGGATCGCTCCGAGGACGCATGGGCCGTGGCGCAGCGCTTCCTGGAGCAGATGGATCCGGAGGAGGTGAAGGCCTCGCAGAAGCATCTGGCCGCGTCCGAGTCCACGGCGCAGAAGGGGATGACCGAGCTGCACGGCGACACCGTCCCGGACAGCGCCCGCGACTTGGAGGTCCACCCCGGGCTCTGGGCGGGCGTCGGCCTGCTGCGCGGCGGTGCGGGCACCGCGTTCGTGGGCAGCCACGAGGAGGTCGCCGATCTGATCGAGCAGTACCACGCGGTGGGCGTGGAGCACTTCATCCTCTCGGGCTACCCGCATCTGGAGGAGGCGTACTGGGTGGGCGAGGGCCTGCGCCCGGAGCTGGCCCGTCGGGGCATCCTGGCCCCGGACCCCGCCTGAGCACACCAGCCCTGGAGCTCCCCCTGCACTGATCCGCCTACCCGGCCTCCCCGCAGCCTCCACCCCTCGCCGAGTGGATGCTCAGTTGCGCAATTCGAGCGAACAGCGCAACTGAGCATCCACTCGGCGGGGAGGTCAGGGGGAGAAGAAGAAGCGCACCAGGTGGAAGAAGACCGGGGCGGCGAAGACCAGCGAGTCGAAGCGATCCATGATCCCGCCGTGGCCCGGGATCACCGCGCCGAAGTCCTTCACGCCGCGATCCCGCTTGATCGACGACATCACCAGACCTCCCGCGAAGCCCATCACGCAGCTAACCAGCGCCAGCAGCGCCGCCTGCCACGGCGCGAACGGGGTCGCCCACCACAGCGCAGCTCCCAGCGCCGTGGCCGAGAGGACTCCACCGATCAGCCCCTCCCACGTCTTGTTCGGGCTCACCGACGGCGCCACCGGGTGCTTGCCCAGCGTCTTGCCCCAGACGTACTGCAGGACGTCGGAGCCCTGGACCACGATCACCAGGAACAGCATCAGCGCCGCCCCCTGCCAGCCGCCCGAGCCCGGTACCGAGCCTTCGGCAACCGTCTTCCCCTCCGCGAGCGCCACCGGCAGCTGCAGCAGCGCCGGGACGTAGGAGACCGCGTACACGCAGACCATCAGGGCCCACTGCAGCGAGGCGGCGCGGGACAGGAAGTGCTCCGTGCGCCCCTGCAGCGCCGCGACCGCGGGCAGGAACAGGAACGCGTAGACCGGGATGAAGATCGCCGCCATCCCATACCAGTGCTCCCACAGGAACCAGTAGTGCAGCGGGGTGATGATGCCCAGCCAGATCAGCGCCGTGCGGTCATGGCGTCGATCCGGCAGCAGGGCGGCGAACTCGCGCAGCGCCAGCAGGGACAGCACCGCGAACAGCAGCAGCGTCACGGTCTCCCCGAGCAGCAGCGCAGCCCCCAGGACGCCGATCATGTACCACCAGGCCCAGGTCCGCTGCCGCAGCTCCGTGCTGAAGCCCTCCTTGGACGCCGGCAGCCGGGCGGAGATCGCCAGCAAGGCGATCGAGGCCAGGACCAGGACGACGACGGCGCCCAGCAGCAGCCACGCAGCCGCCCCGCCGATCATGCCGACCCGCTCGGGCAGCCAGCCCGCACCGAGCATCCCCGAAGGCATCATGGCGATCCCCATGCCGCTCAGCACTCCTGTCCACCGGGCGCGGCGCCGGGCACGCCCTCGGCCCCGGCGGCCCTGGTCCGCAGATCACTGCCGATCAGCTGCAGCCGGATCACGACGGTGGCCAGCGAGCCGAGTGCGATCACACCCAGCACGACGCCCAGCACCGAGCCCCGCGGAAGGCCCATTGGGACGAGCAGCGCCGGCTCCAGCAGCGAGAGCAGGCAGCCGAGCATCAGCAGCCACATGCGCCGCGGCTTGGCCATGGGCCCGTCGAAGTGATTCGACAGCCCCTGCGCGGCTCCGAGCGAGCGGACGTAGGCGGTCAGCACCGCCAGCGAGGCGGCGACCCAGCCGATCGTGATCCCTCCGTGGATCGAAGCGGCCGCATAGCCGGCCCCCGCCAGGAAGAGCAGATCGGCGAGCCGATCAGGGACCTCGTTGTAGAGATCGCCGACCGGGGACTGCTTGCCGCCCTCGACGGCGACCATGCCGTCGAGCATGTTGAGCAGCAGACGCAGCGGGGCCATGAGCGCGGCGATGATCAGCAGCGCCGCCCGCACCCCGTCGTCGTGGAGGTAGACCGCCCACCCCGAGCCCACGAGGGCCGCGCACCCGATCGCGGCCACGACGACGGAGGACGAGGAGATCATGTTCGGCGTGATCCCCGTGCGCCCGACGGCCGCTGCCGCCGCCCGCGCCCAGGACGTGCTGCGCTGCGGGATCTCGCGGCGCATGGTCCGCTCCCCGGTGGCGGCTGCCCCGTCGGACTCGGTATGGGCACTCGGGTCATCGCGCGGTTCCTGCGAGGACATGCTCACTGCGCCTCCTGGGCCAGGATTCCGCGGGCCCGCCGCGGAGTGTTTGCCATCATGAATATATGGCGGATCATGCAATCTGACCACCCATGACGCTGGAAGTCCAGCCTTTCCTCCCCGACGCGTGCTGCAGCTGGCAGGATGCGGACATGAGCGAGCAGCGCCGCGGGATCGGATGGGCCCTGTTCCAGCACGGGGCCGCGTTCACCTGGGGCTTCGCGGAGGCCACCGTGTTCTTCGTGGTCCCCGACGCCTGGACCTCCGCCGTGGGGCTGCGCCGCCCGGCACGAGCTCAGGCGCTGACCCTCACCGCAACGATGGGAGCCGCCCTCGGCGGGGCAGTGGTCCACCGCTGGGCCGCAGGAACCGACCCCGGGCGATCGGCCGCCCTGGCGGCACGCATCCCGGCGATCAGCCCCGCGATGGTCGCCAAGGTGGACGCGCAGATGCGCGATCGCGGATTCCGCGCCATGATGATCGGCCCGTTCACCGGCACCCCGTACAAGCTCTACGCCCGCTCAGCCGGGGCGCAGACGATGCCGCTGAGCGGCCTCGCGGCCTGGACCGCCCCCGCTCGGCTGGCTCGCTTCATGCCGGTCACCGGAGCGATCTCGGGCATCGCCGCACTCGCGCGGCGCAGCGGGCTCAGCGCTCCCGGTCGCGGTCTGCCGCGCCTGCTGGGCGTCTCCCCGCGCTCGGTCGAGCTGGCGATCTTCCTCCTGGGCTGGACCACCTTCTACACGTGGTTCTTCCGCTCGGTGGGCCGCGAATCCTCTGCTTCCTCCCCCCAGCGGCTCGACGGCGGGGCCGCCTGATGCTGCCTCGGTCACGCCTCACCGGCCTGACGGTCCGCCCGCTCAAAGCCGACGAGGCCCCGGCCATCCTGCGGGAGGCCACCCTCGGCAATCTCAACTGGCAGGGCCCGCGCTTCGAGCCCGCAGAGATCGACCGTCGCCCCGAGTTCGCGCACTACACGCGTCTGAAGCTCGAGCGCGGGGACTTCGGTGTGGTCGCCATGCCGATCGCGACCCTGCCGACCTACGAATGGGCCGGTGCCGCATGGGCGCTGCACCTGCCGGAACAGGACCCGGGGTACGGCTTCGTGGCGGAGGGCATCCCGGAGGTCTCGACGGCCGCCGAGGGCACCATGCTGCTCGAGCTCTGAGCCCCGGGTGCGTGGTTAAGCCGGTCCGCCCCACCTCCCCCCCCCGCCGAGTGGATACCCAGTTGCGCTATCGGGGCGAACAGCGCAATTGAGCATCCACTCGGCGCGGGGTCAGGGGGTCAGCGTGGCGTAGACGACGTAGTTGTCGTCCCACAGCCCGGTCTCGGGGTCGTAGCCGTCGCAGGTGATCAGGCGCAGCTGGGAGTCGTCGGTGTTGCCGTAGACCTTGTCCGTGGCGAAGTCGTCCTTGGGGTAGGCCTCGCCGTAGTCGACCGCGAAGGTGGCCGTGGAGCCGTCCTCGCGCTCGATCTGGATCTCATCGCCGGGCTGCAGATCGCGCAGGCCCGCGAACACGCCGTCGCTGCCGTCTTCCTCGTTGACGTGGCCCAGCAGGATCGACGGCCCGAGCTCACCGGGAGTCGGCGACTTGTCGTACCAGGAGGCCGGGGAGTCAGGACCCGTGGGCGGGACCTCGAGCGAGCCGTTGTCCCGCAGTCCCAGGTGCAGCAGCTCGGAGTCGGCGCCGATCGCCGGGATCCGCACGGCCGTGGGGGCGGATTCGGGCATGACGGCGGGGTCCTGGCCCGACGACGACGCTGATGTTGCCGCGGAGGGCGTCGTCGAGGCGGCGGAGGCCGTCGAGGCAGAAGGCCCCGGAGACCGATCGTCCTGAACCTCGCCGCCCGAACAGCCGCTCAGGACCACGACGAGACCGAGTGCCGCGGCCAGGCGAGCGGGCGGGACGATCCTCATGGTCGTGATCCTCTCTGCGATCAAAATCCCTTCCGACAGGCTCGGCGGGGGCGGCCCGGTGGCCGCGATGCCTCACGGCATCGCGGCCACCGGAAGCGGACCGAGGCGTTGACCCCGGTCCGAGATCAGCGCCAGTCAGGCCTTGACGGCGCGGCGCACCAGCAGGCCGGAGCCTGCCAGGGCGCCCAGCGCCAGCACCGACAGGCCGACGGTGCCAGCAGGGTTCGAGTCAGCCTTGACCGGCACACCGGTCTCGGCGGCGCCCGTCGGGACCTCGGTGACCTGCGAGGCCTCTGCAGTCGTGCTGGCGGCCTGATCGGCGGCGCTGCCGTCGACCGGAGTCGGGAAGGCGGCGGCGTCGCTGCCGTCGAGCTCGCAGCCGATGCCGTCCAGATCGCTGTCCAGGTGGGTTCCGTAGCCGGGGGTGCCGGCCGGGATGTTGGAGACGCCGTTGGCGAAGGCCTCCGAGCAGTTGTCCCAGGTCCACGGCTCCACCGCGGCCGGATCGGCTGCGGCGGGGGCCTGCGGGCTGGTCACGCTCGGGTTCTGGGGCGTGCTGGTCGCCGGAGTCTGCTGCGCAGGGCGGTATTCCGGGTTGTCACACCCGAAGCCATCACCGTCTCCGTCGAGGCCCGGGGTGAACCTGGGGTCCGCGCTGGAGATGCGCCACTCCCCGGCCGCGTAGACCTCAGCGCAGTTGTCGAAAGTGCCAGGGGCAGCGACGGCCGGGGCGATGCTCAGACCCGACAGGCCGGCGAGGGCGACGACGGTGGCGCCGGCGCCGGCTGCGAACTTCTTCATGGGGGGCTCCTCTGGAGTGAGATGAATGATCATGCCGTCGCGAACGCGAACAACATGCCGAGTCATCTGACCACTGACCAGCAGCGCATTTCCAATGCCCCGTCATGGTTTCTTTCTGTGACGCAGCCCACCCGCAGGAAGGAGGAGCTCGGTGCTGAGCGGCGATCCCCGGACACCGAGCCCCCCCGACCTGCCAGCGGGTCAGTGCCGGCGCGCGCGGCGCAGCAGGAGCCCGCCGCCAACCAGCGCGGCGATCGCTCCGCCGGCGAGCAGACCCGTGCGGTTCGGCGACTCGGAGACGCCGGTGTCGGCACCGCCCACCGGAACCTCCTCGACCTGGGGAGCCCTCCGCGGCCGAAGCGGCAGCGGCAGGGGCCTGGGCGGCGGGGGCCTCGGCGGTCGGAGCCTCACCCGTGGGCATCTCAGGCGCCGGAGCCGGAGCGACCGGCTCGGTCACCAGCGGGGCCTCGTGGATCACGCCGGTGAAGGCCGCGTCGTCGTCGCCATTAGTCTCGCAGGCCATGCCGTCACCGTCGATGTCCAGGTGAGGGCCCGTGAACTGCATGAACATCGGGAACGGGTAGGGCCGGCCGCTGACGGCGAAGGCGGTGTCGCAGTTCGGGTACACGTACCCGACCGGGAGGGGCGGGCCAGCGCCCTCCCACGGATCGAGCGAAGGCGCCCGTGCGGCGTCGTCGTCGCCATTGGACTCGCACATGATGCCGTCGCCGTCGGCATCGAGGATCGACGGCCAGCCCGGCTTGAGGACGTTGTCCTGGTTCGGGGTGCCCACGGCATCGGCGCAGGAGACGTTGTTCTCCAGGTCGCGGGCCCAGTCGGGGATGACGATCTCCTCCGCGGCGGGTGCCGTGGCACCCGACTCGTCGACGATGCCGTCTTCGAGGGGCGCCTGGACATCCTCGGGGGCAGCCTCAGCAGGCTCGGCCACAGGGGCAGGATCGGCAGGCGCAGGTGCGGGCGCGACGGCGAATGCAGCGGTCATGGTCCAAGCGGAGAGGCCGATGGTGGCGGCCAGAGCAGTGGTGGCGGTGGTCTTCTTCATGGCAGAGCTCCCGGTGTCTGGGTGGTGAACGGAAGTTCTGAGGCCCTGTCGCGGGTGCGGCGACCCCAGTAGCTGAAGCAAACCACTGTGCGGCCGCACATTCGATCACGTTTGCAAAACGATCGCTATGTGACGCTCACGATTCGATAACAGACGCAAACACATGGAACCACCCCGCGTCGCGGACGAAGAACGGGCGGCCCTGTGCGATGCGCAGCGCACGGGACCGCCCGTCCTCACCCCCGTCGAGTGGTGAGTCAGTTGCGCTGTTCGCATGGTCAGCGCAACTGAGTATCCACTCGGCAATGGGGAAGAGGGTCAGACCAGCACGACCTGCGCGATCAGGTTGTCGAGGGCGCGGACGTCGATCCCGCCGCGCAGGTTGAGCTTGAAGATCCCGGCGCGCGTGTTCAGCGTCAGCTCCGAATCGGCGTCGAACGTGCCGGCGTTCTCCGAGGCCCACGAGACGATCTGCGAGTACGGCAGGGACATGACCTGGACCTTGTTGCCCGTCATCCCCTGGACATCGCGCAGGATGAGCCGCTTATTGGTGAACACCGAACCGTCCCGGAAGGTCGCGAACGCGCACACGGGCTGCTCTCCCTGGATCAGCAGCGGGAAGATGTCCTGGGGGATCTGGATCTCCCGCATGAACGTGAACTCGGGCACCGAACATCTCCTCGCGCATCTGGGCCGGCCCCGGTAGTGGGACTCTAGGCGCCGTCATCGTCTCATGCAGGGGTGCCCTGTGCTCCAGATGTTGCGGACCGACCCTCGCCTCAGCCGCGCCAGCGCCGCAGTGCCCGCCCGAGCCGCTCGACGCCCTCGTCGATGACCTCCGGCGGGTTCGTCACGTAGGACAGCCGCATGGTCGTGCGGTCCGGATCGTGGGCGAAGAACGAGGCCCCGGGCACGAACGCGACACCCTCCTGGACGGCCATCGGCAGCAGTGCGGTGGTGTCGATCCCGTTGCCGAGGGTGGCCCACAGGAACATGCCGCCCTCCGGACGGGTGAGGGTGGCGCCCTCCGGGAGGATCGACGGCAGCGCTGCGGCCATCGCGTCGCGGCGCCCCCGGTACAGCGCAGCGACCTCGGCCACGTGGGCGTCGACGTCGTAGTGCTCGAGGTAGCGGGCCACCGCCAGCTGGTCCACGACCGAGGAGTGCAGCCCCATGGCCTCCTTGGCGATCGACAGCGTGTTCATGATGGGGCCCTCGCCGCGGATCCAGCCCACGCGGATGCCCGGGGACATGATCTTGGACATCGAGTTCAGCAGCAGCGTCTGCCGCGCCATCCCCGGCAGGGCGGCGATCTGCGGGGCGGTCTCGCCCTCGAAGCGCAGCTCGCCGTACGGGTCGTCCTCGACCAGCGGGGCCCCGGTGCGCAGCAGGACCTCGGCGATCTCACGACGGCGCTGAGCTGGCATGGACACGCCCGACGGGTTCTGGAACGTGGGGATCAGGTAGACGAAGCGCGGGTCGTGCTCGCGGATCAGCTCCTCGAGCGCCTCTGGCTGGGCGCCGTCGTCGTCGGAGGGGATCCCGATCAGCCGCGCGCCGGAGGATGCGAAGGCCTGGACCGCGGCCAGGTATGTGGGCCGCTCGACGAGCACGACGTCCCCGGGGCGCAGCATCGCGTGGCCCACCAGGTAGATGGCCTCCTGCGAGCCCGTGGTGATCTGGATCTGATCCGCGGTCGTGGGCAGCGTGCGCGAGACCCGGCAAGCCGCCTGCTCGCGCAGCTCGGGCTCCCCCGGGGTCGACGAGTACTGCAGGGCCTTGGCACCGCGGTTCGCGAAGACCCAGTCGAAGCACTCCCGGACGTCGTCGATCTCGAAGGACTCGGCGGCCGGAGCACCCCCGGCGAACGAGATGACGCCGGAGACGGAGAGCACGTCGAGCAGATCGCGCACGGCGGTCGAGGTCATGCCGTCATAGACGGGCGAGACGGGGAATCCGGTGAAGGGGGAGGACTGATCGGTCATGACTCCGATCATCCCACTGCCGCCCCCCGTGCCCGTGACCTCAGAGATCGACGCCTCCGCGGATCACCCGCTCGACCGTCCTGTCGTCGCCCAGTACGACCAGATCGGCCCGGGCGCCGGCCTGGATACGGCCCAGGTCGGGCCGTCCCAGCAGGTCCGCGGGCGTCTGAGAGGCCGCCCGGACGGCGTCGGCCGGGTCGATCCCCACCTCCTGGATCGCGAAGCGGACGGCGCGATCCAGGGTCAGGGTCGAGCCGGCGATCGCTCCCGTGGAGCGAATGCGAGCCACGGAGTCCACCACGTCGACGTCGAGCGGCCCCAGGCGGTAGGCACCGTCCGGAGCGGCGGCAGCGGCCATGGCATCGGTGATCAGCAGCCAGGGACCGGCACTGGCCTCGATCGCCAGACGCAGCACGGACGGCTGGACGTGGACGCCGTCGGCGATCAGCTCGACGGTCGTACGCGAGTCGGTGAGCAGACGCGGAATGGGCCCTGGCGTGCGGTGATGGATCGAGGGCATGGCATTGAACAGGTGGGTCGCCACGCTCGCTCCGGCCTCGAGAGCCCGCCCGACGACCTCCTCATCGGCGTCGGTGTGCCCGATCGCGGCGATCACGCCCCGATCGGCGAGCAGCCGGACCGCGTCCAGGGCGCCCTTGCGCTCGGGGGCGAGGGTCACCATGCGGATCGTGCCCTCCCCCGCGGCCAGCAGGCGCTCGAGGTCCTCTCGGCGCGGGTCCCGCAGCAGCTCCGGGGTGTGGGCCCCGCAGCGGGACTCGGCCAGCCACGGCCCTTCCAGGTGGATCCCCGCGAGCTCCCCCGCCCGCGCCAACGGCACGAGCGCGCGAATCTGCTGCTCGAGGCTGTCGATCGTGTCGGTGACCAGGGATGCCATCGACGTCGTGGTGCCCGCCCTGCGGTGCGCGCTCAATGCGGCTGCCGCCCCCTCGGGACCATCGGAGAAGGCACCGCCCCCACCGCCGTGGACGTGCTGGTCCACGAAGCCGGGCGCCAGCATGCGGTCGCCGAGCTCCTCGACGGGCGCGCCCCCGAGATCGGCAGTCGATGCCCCCTCGAGAACGGAGGAGATCCGCTCCCCGTCGAGCCCGACCCAGGCCTCGCGGGCAGGACCACTGGGCAGGACGACGGTCGTGGAGTGGAAGATGCGCTCGGTCATGCCGAAGAGTCTGCCCGTTCCAGGAGGGAGGCCGCGGCCCGATCCACGACCACGGTCGCGTGCGGATGGCGCAGCAGCGCGGTGACCGGCCAGCGCTCGGTAACCGGGCCCTCGACCGCCTGGCGGATCGCCTCCGCCTTCGAGTCCCCGAAGGCCAGCAGGAGCAGCTCGCCCGCTTCCAGGATCGTGGCGATGCCCTGGGTCAGGCAGTGCGCGGGAACCTGCTCCGCATCGTCGCCGAAGAAGCGGGCGTTGTCCTGCCGCGTGCGCGGGGCCAGCTCCAAGGGGCGGGTGCGCGAATCCAGCGCAGAGCCCGGCTCGTTGAAGCCGATGTGCCCGTCGGTGCCGACCCCCAGCAGCTGCAGATCGATCCCGCCGGCGCCGCGGATGGTCCGCTCATAGGCGCTGCACTCGGCCTCGACGTCCTCGGCGGCACCGTCCAGGCCGCGCACTGCCGCACTCGGCAGGTCGGTTCGCTCGACCACCTCCCGCTCGATCTCCGCCCGGTAGGACCGAGGATCCTCGCTCGACAGGCCGAGGTACTCGTCGAGCAGGAAGGCCCGGGTGCGCGCCAGGCTGAGGCTGCCGTCGTGGACCCTGCGGGCCAGGTCGCGGTAGACGGGCCGCGGGCTGGAGCCTGTGGCCAGCCCCAGCACCGGACGCTCGGCCGCAGCGACGACGGCGGCCACGGCCTCTCCCGCCAGCTCGCCGGCGCGCTGCGGCGACTCGACCACGACGACCCGCAGCACGTCAGACCTTTCCCTGCATCTCGGCGTCCACGGACTCGTCCTCGCGCCCCGGGGTGCGCAGGTTCCACCTGCGGATCACGAAGCGGAAGAGGACGTAGTAGACCACCGCGTAGCCGATGCCGATCAGCGCCAGCAGCAGCGGCTTCTGCGCCCGGCCGAAGTTGATCAGGTAGTCGATCCCGCCGGCGGAGAAGCTGAACCCCATGTGGATGTCCAGGGCGTTGACCAGGGCCATCGACGTGCCGGTGAGCACGGCGTGGATCAGGTAGAGCGGCCAGGCCACGAACATGAATGAGAACTCGAGCGGCTCGGTGATGCCGGTGACGAACGCGGTCAGGGCCATCGAGAGCATGATGCCGCCGGTGACCTTCTTCTTCTTCGGCTTGGCCTCGTGGTAGATCGCCAGGGCCGCTGCGGGCAGGGCGAACATCATGATCGGGAAGAAGCCGGTGGTGAAGATGCCCGCCGAGGGATCACCGGCGAAGAAGCGGTAGATATCGCCGTGGGCGCCGTCGTACTCGCCGATCTGGAACCACAGGGGGAAGTTCAGAATGTGATGCAGGCCCAGAGGGATCAGCAGCCGGTTGATGACGCCGTAGATGCCGCCGCCGACGACCGCGTTCTGCGCCACGGCATCGCTGAGCCAGGTGAGGCCGGCGTCGAAGAACGGGTAGACCAGCGCCATGACCACGCCCAGGGGCACGCAGATGGCGGCCACGACGATCGGCACGAAGCGGCGCCCGCCGAAGAACCCGAGCCAGTCCGGCAGCTTGATGCGGTGATAGCGCTCCCACAGCTTGGCGGCGATCACGCCGACCAGGATGCCGCCGAGCACGCCGTAGTTGATGACAGGGTCTTCCGCCCCTTCCTCCGGCGCGCCGAGCACGATCGGGGCCATGGCATCGAACACGCCGAGCAGCACCAGGTAGCCGACCAGACCGGCCATCGCGGCGGAGCCGTCTCCCTTCTTGGCGAAGCCGAAGGCCAGCCCCACCGCGAAGAGGTAGCCGAGGTTCGCGAACAGCGCGTCGCCCGCCCCGGCCAGCACCGCAGCCACGCCCATCAGCAGCTCGCTGTTCTCGAACCGACCGATCATGTCGTCCTGGCCCAGGCGCAGCAGGATGCCCGCCGCCGGCAGCGCGGCAATGGGGAGCATGAGGCTGCGTCCGAAGCGCTGCAGCTGCTGCATGGCCCGCGAGGGCTTCTTCTCGGGCTGGCTCGCGCCTGCCCCGTCGCCGGCCGCGGCCGCCGGATTCGCCGTGGACATGGGGTTCCTCGCTCCGTATCGTTCTGCCCTACTGGTTATGACCAGTGATGGGTGACACTTTGCGCGAGCCCATGCGAACCTGTCAATGACCTGGGAGCATCCGCTCCCCCGCGATCCCGATGCCCGACAGCCGGGCCCCGACGCCCGCCGGACGGGCAGAGACCAGGAGGACACCATGTCGAAGGCCGAGGACATCCTGCGAGCGCTCGGCGGCGCCCAGAACGTCGAGGACATCGAGGGCTGCATCACGCGCCTGCGCACCGAGGTCGCGGACTCCTCCGTGATCGACGAGCCCGCGCTGAAGGCGGCCGGCGCCCACGGCGTCATGGTCTCCGGCGGCATCGTCCAGGTCGTGGTGGGCCCCGAGGCCGAGAACCTGGCCGAGGACATCCAGGACCTGCTGTGAGCCTCCAGATCCGCGTCCCGTTCGCGGGGCGGATCATGGGGCTCGACGAAGTCCCGGATCCGGTCTTCGCCCAGGGCATGGTGGGCGCCGGCCTGGCGCTCATGCCCGCCGACGACGCCGCGACCGTCGAGGTGGTGGCCCCCGTGGCCGGCACGGTGCTCAAGGCCATGCCGCACGCGATCGCACTGATCGCCGAGGATGGCACCGGGATCCTGGTCCACGTCGGTCTGGACACCGTGGGCCTGAAGGGCCGGGGGTTCGAGGTGCTGGTCGAGAAGAAGCAGGCGGTCCAGCCCGGCGATCCGATGCTGCGCGTGGACGCCGCCGTGGTGCGCGAGGCCGGACTGAGCCTGTGCACTCCGGTCGTGGCCATGGACACTGCGCCCGAGCGCCTCGAGCTGGAAGCGGCTGCCGGCGCGCACGTCGAGGCTCTGGGTCCTCTGTTCGCACTGCAGCCCGCGCCGTGATGCCGTGACCGCTCCGGACACGCAGTCGCTGCCGCAACGGCAGGCATCGCCGCCTTCGTCGCAGGACCAGGCCCCGACGGCCAAGCACGAGCGCCTGCGTGCGGAGCTGGCGCGCCTGATCACACAGGAGCTCTCCCCCGGCGATCAGCTGCCCGGGGAGCGGCGACTCGAGCAGGAGCACGGAGTCTCGCGCATCACCGTGCGGCACGCGATCGCCGAGCTCGTGCGCGACGGGCTGCTGGTGCGCGAGCACGGACGCGGCACCTTCGTGGCCCCGTCCCCTGCCCGCTCTCGGCTGCATCTGGCCTCCTTCCACGAGGACATGCGCACCGCAGGGCTCGCGCCCTCGACCGTGCCGGTCCTGCTCAGCCAAGAGGACGCTCCGCCGACCGCCGCCGCGCACCTCGGTGCCGCGCGGGCCCTGAGGATCCGGCGTCTGCGCCTGGGCAACGGCACCCCCGTCAGCGTCGACGACTGCTGGGTGCCCGAGGGTGTGCTGCCGATGGAGACGGACTGGTCCGCCTCGCTCTACGGCATGCTCGCCGAGACCGGAGTCGGGATCACCCGTGCAGAGCAGACGGTGCAGGCCGCCGGCGCGTCCCCGGAGGACGCCCAGCTGCTGGACATCGCCCCCGGGGCGCCCGTTCTGGTGTTCCACCGCCGCTCCTTCAGCCTGGGCGCGGACGGCGAGATCCCCATCGAGTACTCGATCTCCGTCTACCGCGGCGACCGCTACCAGCTGTCCATGGAGGTCACGGGTTGAGCATGCGCGTGCGGCCCCGACCTCATCCCGTCGTCGGCCGGTCGCCGCGCAGCGCGACGTAGGCCTGTTGGACGAGCGGATTGCGCACCGCCTCCTGGCGGCCGACCGCCCAGTAGGAAAGCCGCCACGAGAACTCGTCAGGCAGCACCCGCATGAGCCGCGGCTCATCGGCCACGGCGAAGTCCGGCAGCAGGCCGATGCCGGAGCCTGTCAGCGTGGCCGCCAAGTGCGAGTGGACGCTCGTGGAGGCGATTCCGCGAGGCATGGGCGGCAACCGTTCCGTGGCCCTGTCCAGGTCGTCGATCGCGAGCATGGACTCGACGTAGTAGTTCAGACGGTGCTCACCCAGATCCACCAGTGACCGTGGGGTGCCCGAGCGCTGGAGGTAGGAGCGCGTGGCGTAGAGGTTCAGCGAGTAGTCCCGCAGCCACGAGGCTTCGGCGCGGTGCACGTGAGGCCGGCCCACCACCACTTCCAGGTCCAGGCCCGTGCGGTACTGCCGAGCCCGCTGCGTCGCGCTCACCAGCTCCACGCTGACGTCGGGATGGTCATTCTGCAGCTGCGCCAGTGCGGGGGTGGCCAGCCACGAGGCAAAGGCCTCCGGAGCACTCACGCGAACCATTCCTGTGAGGCGACCAGACGACGAATCCGCGGCCAGCTCCGCGAGCGCTTCCTCGATCCGCTCCGCGGCCCCCAGTGCCTGCCGCCCCTGCTCCGTGACTTCCCAGCCCCCTTGAGTGCGCACCAGCAAGCGCCCGCCCAGAGAGGTCTCAAGGGCCGCGATCCGACGGGAGATGGTCGAATGGTTCACCCCGATCGACTCGGCTGCGGCGGTCAACCGCCCCAGTCGCGCCACAGCCAGGAAGGCCACGATCCCGTCCAGATGCTGAGCCGCGCCATCCCACTTCATGACGACAGTGTGCATATACGCACACACCAAGTGCAATTCTGCCTGGCAGAACCTCATTGTCCGCACAGAAGTGGATCTTTAACGTGATCTGGGACACATCACGGCGAAGGAGTGGATCACGATGAGCATCTACGCATGGATCGGCCTCGGGAACATGGGCGGTCCCATGTCCAGCAATCTCGTCAAGGCAGGGCACACCGTGCGCGGCTTCGACCTGGACCAGAAGGTCCTGGCACGCGCCGAGGCCGAAGGGGTGCAGCCCGTCGGCAGCATCGCCGAGGCCGTCGATGGCGTCGACGCTGTCTTCACGATGCTCCCCAAAGGCGCGCACGTCCGCGAGGCCTATGACGGCGACGACGGAATCTGGGCTCACGCCAGCACCGACACCCTCCTGATCGACAGCTCGACCGTCGACATCGAGACCTCGCGCTTCACCCACGACGAGTCCGAGAAGCGCGGCTTCGCATTCGTGGACGCCCCGGTCTCAGGCGGCATCTCGGGCGCGGCCGCCGGCACCCTCGGCTTCATGCTCGGCGGCTCCCCCGAGAACGTCGAGCGGGCCACCGGGCACATCGAGCCCATGAGTGGCAAGACCATTGCCGCGGGTGGGCCCACCAATGGCACTGCGGCCAAGATCTGCAACAACATGATGCTGTTCATCAACGTCATCGCCGCAGCCGAGGGCTCCCAGTTGGCCGAACGCATGGGATTGGATCCGAAGGTCTTCTGGGACATCGTCTCGGCTTCCTCCGGATGCTCATGGGCACAGCAGACCTGGTATCCGGTGCCCGGTGTGGTGGACTCCGCAGCCGCGAACAACGACTACGCCGCGACCTTCCGCGCCGACCTGGCCCTGAAGGACATCACCCTGGCCCTGGACGCCGGCGAGCTCACGGAACTGAATCTGCCAGGCGCGAAGCTGGCCCAGAGCCAGTTCCAGCAGCTCATGGACGAGGGCCTGGGCGATATGGACTGCACCCTGATCACCAAGTTCGTCTCCCCAGACGGCTCTGCCCCGGGCTACTCCGGCTGACCCTGAACGACAACCACATCCGAGTCACCGCAGAGAGGCAGACACATGACTGAGACACAGACGCTCCCCGTGATCGGGCACTTCCTCGACGGCCGCGTGCTGGAGGACTCCGCTCGCCGCAGTCCCGTCTTCGATCCGGCCACAGGAGTGCATCAGAAGGACGTCGCGCTCGCCGATCCTGCCCTGGTGGATCAGGCCGTGCGCAGCGCAGCAGAAGCCCAGCGCGCATGGCGCCGGGTGGGCCTGGGCAAGCGCAGCCAGGTCATCTTCAAGGCCCGTCAGATCCTGCTGGCGCGCCAGGGGGAGTTGGCCGCAGCCATCACCTCCGAGCACGGCAAAGTGCTCTCGGACGCCGCCGGTGAGATCTCCCGCGGTCTCGAGAACGTCGACTTCTGCACCGGACTGATGCATCACCTGAAGGGCGAATACGCGGAGCAGGTGTCCACCGGGATCGATGTCCACCAGGTCCGCCAGCCTGTAGGGGTCGTCGCCTGCATCACCCCTTTCAACTTTCCCGCGATGATCCCGCTGTGGATGGCCACTACAGCCCTGGCCGCCGGCAACGCGGTGGTCCTCAAGCCCTCGGAGCGTGACCCCTCGGTCTCGCTGCTGATCGCCCAGGCCTTCAAGGACGCCGGTCTGCCCGACGGCCTGCTCAACGTCGTGCAGGGGGACCGCGTGGCCGTCGATGAGCTGATCACCCATCCGCAGATCGAAGCGATCTCATTCGTCGGCTCGACCCCGATCGCCCAGTCGATCTATGTGAAGGCCGCCGAGCAGGGCAAGCGCGTCCAGGCCCTGGGCGGGGCCAAGAACCACATGGTCGTCATGCCCGACGCCCACCTCGATTCCGCCGCTGATGCCGCGGTCTCGGCCGCCTACGGATCCGCTGGCGAGCGCTGCATGGCTGTGTCTGTGGTGGTCGCAGTCGGCAGCATCGCCGATGACCTGGTGCAGAAGATCCGCGAACGCGCCGAGAAGCTCACGATCGGCCCAGGCACAGACTCCTCTTCGGAGATGGGCCCGCTGGTCTCCGCCGAGTCCCTTGAGCGAGTGACGGGCTATGTGGCACGTGCCGCCGACGAGGGCGCGGAAGTCGTCCTCGACGGCCGCGACCAGCAGTTCGAAGGCGGCGGATACTTCACCGGCGTCTCGCTGCTGGACCACGTGCGCCCGGGCATGAAGGTCTATGACGACGAGATCTTCGGCCCGGTGCTGTGCGTCGTGCGGGTCGAGAACTACGACGAGGCCGTCGAATTGATCAATTCCAGCCGCTTCGCTAACGGCACTGCCTTGTTCACCCGCGACGGCAAGACCGCCCGCGAGTTCGAATTCGACATCGAGGTCGGAATGGTCGGGGTCAACGTCCCGATCCCGGTGCCGGTGGGCGCGTTCAGCTTCGGCGGGTGGAAGGACTCGCTGTTCGGCGACACCCACATGTACGGCCCGGAGGGCTTCAACTTCTACACGCGACGCAAGGTCGTCTCGACCAGGTGGCCGGAGCCCAGCGAGTCGCAGATCGACCTGGGATTCCCCACGAACTGACCGCGCGCGTCGGCGCGAGCCGCTGCCAGCGCCCCGAGCATGCACCTCATGCCCGGGGGCCCGGCGGCGGCTCGTCGTCCCGCCGCCGTAGCGAGCCTGAAGAAGCAGGAGAACACCATGGTCCTCGGGATTATCGGGATCCTCGTATCCCTAGCGCTGCTCATCACGCTGGCCTACCGGGGCGTGACGGTCGTGATCGCCGCGCCCACCGCCGCGATCGTGGCCATGCTGTTCTCGCAGGCCCCGCTGCTGGCCTCATACACCGAGATCTTCATGCCAGCGCTCGGCGGCTTCATCACCAGCTACTTCCCCATGTTCCTCACGGGGGCCATCTTCGGCAAGCTGATGACGATGTCGGGCTACGCCACCGACATCGCGCAGACCATGACCCGCCGTCTGGGCTCACGTCAGGCCATGCTGACGACCGTGCTCACCACGGGTCTGCTGACCTACGGCGGCATCAGCGTGTTCGTCGTGGTGTTCGTGATGTTCCCACTGGCCCGCGAGCTGTTCCGCGAGGCCGACATCCCCCGACGACTGCTGCCCGCCACGATCGCCCACGGCATGCTCACCTTCACCATGACGGCGCTGCCCGGCTCGCCCCAGGTGCAGAACATCATCCCTGCGCAGGCTTTCCAGACCACGTCGTTCGCTGCACCACTGATCGGCGTCATCGGCGGTACCGCGATCTTCGCGCTCGGCATGGTCTGGCTCGAGTACCGCAAGCGCCGCCTCATGGGCGCAGGGGAGAGCTTCGCGGATCTCACCGCTCTGGAGCGGCGCAGCGGGGCCGACGCAGACGTCAGCACACAGGCCCAGTCGGTCGTGATGTCCGGCAGCCCGTCGCGCGGCTCAGAGTCCCTGACGCCGCCGAACCACGTCGTCCCCTTCATCCCCGTGCTGCTGGTCTTCGCCGTGAACTTCGGCTGCACGATCCTGCTGTTCCCCGCCCTGGACTGGGGCTACCTGCAGGAGGAGCGCTTCGGCGGCGTCACCGTCGACGAGCGCGCCGGGGTCTGGGCCGTGCTCATCGCTCTGTTCCTGGCGGCTGTGAGCATCCTGGTGCTCAGTCTCAAGGACGCCAAGTGGCTGGTGGGTGGGGTCGCCGACGGCGCCCGCAACGCCCTGCTGCCCATCTTCAACACAGCCTCCGAAGTGGGCTACGGCGCCGTGATCGCTTCCCTGGGTGCGTTCGCGCTGGTGCGGGACGGCATCTTCGGGATCTCAGACAGCGCCCTGGTCTCCTCCGCAGTCTCCACCTCGGTGATCGCCGGCGTGACTGGGTCGGCATCTGGCGGCATGACGATCGCGCTGAACGCGTTCGGCGAAGACCTGGCGCAGCAGGCGGCCGAGCAGGGCATCAGCCTTGAGATCATGCACCGCATCACCGCCATGGCCTCTGGCGGGCTCGACTCCATGCCGCACAATGGCGCAGTGATCACCCTGCTGATGGTCTGCGGGATGACGCACCGCGAGTCCTACAAGGATGTCGGTGTGATCACCCTGGTCATTCCGGTGCTGGTCACCGCCGCCCTGATCGCCGCGTACCTCACGTTCGCCTGAATCCGGACTGCCGGCGGAGCTGACTAGGCTCTTGGCCATGGAAACGGAAGGCCAGGACACCGATCCGCAGGCCCAGACGAGGCCTGCGCCCCTGACCAGCAACGTCAAGGACGTCGCTCTCGTCTTCGAGGGCGGAGGCATGCGCGGCAGCTACACGGCCGGAGTGGTCACCACGCTGCTCAGCGCGGGCATCCACATCGACTACGTCTGCGGGATCTCCGCCGGGGCCAGCCACACCGCGCATTACCTGTCCCGGGACATGTGGCGGGCGCGCCGGTCCTTCGTGGAGTTCTCGCAGGAGCCGGACTTCGGGAACCTCTCCACCTTCGCCCGCGGCCACGGGCTGCTGAACTCCCAGTTCATCTACGAGGATGCGGCCGGACCGGGCGGTCCTCTGCCCTTCGACTACCAGACCTATCTGGCCAACCCCGCGTCCTTCCGGATCGGGACGTTCAACGCCTCGAAGGGCACCATGCACTACGTCGGACGGGAGGCGATCCGCAGCGAGCTGGATCTGATGCGCCTGGCCCGGGCGTCGTCGTCCATGCCGCTGGTGATGCCGCCGGTCGAGCGCGACGGCGACCTCTACTACGACGGCGCGATCGGCCCCTCCGGCGGCATCCCGCTGGATGCCGCGCAGGTCGACGGCTACACCAAGTTCCTGATCGTGCTGAGCCAGGAGCGCGGCTTCACCAAGGCGGCCGAGCGCTTCAGCGCCGTGATTCGCCGTCGGTTCCGTGACCTGCCGGCCGTCGTGGAGGCGCTCGAGGCCCGCGCGGAGAACTACAACCGCATGCGCGAGCAGGTCTTCGACCTCGAGGCCTCGGGCGATGCCATGGTCTTCGTCCCGGACCACATGCCGGTCTCCAACGGCGAGCGCCGCCTGCCCAGGCTGCAGGCCGCCTACGCCGCCGGCTACCTGCAGGCGCAGCGCGAGCTGCCGTCCTGGCGGGATTTCCTGGGCGTGTGAGACCCGGGGCCCCGGAGGATTAGGCGCGCAGCATGCCCGCGATGTCCATGACGACCATCCGCCGACCGGGCCCCACACGCAGCAGGCCCTCGTCCGACAGCGCCCGCAGCCTCCGGGAGATGGTTTCGGGAGTGGTGCCCAGCAGCTGGGCGAGGTCCCGCTTGCTGATCGGGAGGTCGAACGGCACGCCCTCGACCCCGTCGGCGGCACCGGCCAGGTACTCGCCCAGACGGTGACCCACCGTGGTGCCCACGAGCTCGCTGAGCCGCGCCTCGGTGTCCTCGAGCCGGGCGGTCACGGCATCGAGCAGGCTCAGCGCGAGCTGCGGGGTCTCCTCGAGCCACTGCTGGACGTCCAGGCGCGAGAGCGTGCAGACCTGGGAGACCGTCATGGCCGTGGCCTCCCGCGGGGCGGGCCGTCCGGTGAGCACCGAGTGCTCGCCCATGAACTCCCCCGGCCCCAGGATCCGCAGCAGCCGCTGGGTCCCGTCCTCGGCCAGCAGGCACTGCTTGACCTGCCCGGAGTGGACGATCTGCAGCGCGGGCATGCCGCCCTGTTGCTGGACCACCTCGCCCTTGGGTACCAGGCGGGTCGTGGCGCGGGCGGCGATCCGACGCCGATCCTCCTCAGGCAGCCCCCGGAAGATGGGCACCCGGCTGACGCAGGCCAGACGATGATCGGGATCCATCCGCACGCGCCCGGAGGCATCGACCCGGGCCTGATCACCCTGGCAGCAGCGGCAGCTCGCGGACATCTCATCCTCTTTCGGCTCAGGACGGCGGGACTCCCATTCTCCCGTACGCTCGGGCCATGACCACTCCCCTGGACAGGATCGGCGGCCTCGTCGCGCCCGCTCGCCGCGCCCTGGAATCCGCGGGGCACACGAGCCCCGAGTCCCTGGACGGTGCGGATCACGACGACCTGCTGGCGCTGCACGGCGTGGGCGCCCGCGCTCTGGAGAGGCTGCAGGCCGCCCTCGAGGAGCGGGGATGTCGCTGGGCGGGGACGTTCCCGAACCGCAGCCCCGCGACGCCGTGGTCACCGCAGGACACACCGGGGAGGGTGCTGCCGACCTCAAGACGCACCCCACCGACGTCAGCCCGGCGGAGTTCATCGACGGGCTGTCTCCGCAGCGCCGCGTCGACGACGGCCGCGCCCTGCTCGAGCTCTTCGACCGAGTCACAGAGCAGCCGGCGGTCATGTGGGGACCGTCGATGATCGGCTACGGGGAGATCCACTACCGCTATGCGACCGGACGCGAGGGCGACACCTTCCGGGTGGGCTTCAGCCCGCGGAAGTCGGCCGTGAGCCTGTACGGGCTGCAAGGCCATCCCCGCTCCGAGGAGCTGCTGGGGCGGCTCGGCAAGCACCGCACCGCGGTGTCCTGCGTGTACGTGAACAAGCTCGCCGACATCGATCTGGACGTCCTGGAGCAGCTGGCGCGCCATGCCTGGACGTCTGCACCCAGGAGCTGCTGAATGCCGTCGTCGCCCCCTTCGATCCCGGAGCCCGAGCGCCACGACGAGACGCCGTTCGAGGACGCTGCGACGGTCCAGCCGGCGGCGGGGCCGTCGCCGGCTGCGCTGTCCCTGACGCTGCTGGTGCTGGCCGCGGCCGCCGTCTCCCTGAACCTGCGCCCCATCGCGACCTCGATCGGTCCCGTGCTGGAGGAGATCCAGAGCGGCTTGGGCGCCTCCTCCGCCGTCGCCGGCATCCTGACGGCGCTTCCCGGGCTGATCTTCGGCCTCGCCGGTCTCACAGCGGTGGGCGTGGCGCGGCGCTTCGGGCTCGTGGGGACCATCTGCGGCGGGCTGGTGCTGGTGGGCGCGGCGGGCCTGGTGCGCTCCGTGACCGACTCCGCGGCGGTCTTCCTGGTGGTCACCGCCCTGGCTCTGGCGGGCATGGGCCTGGGCAACGTGCTCGTGCCGGCCGTCATCAAGCGCTACTCAGGAGACCGCACCGCAGCTGTGACGTCCGTGTACACCGTCGTACTCGGCCTCGGCTCGGCGTTGCCGATGTTCGCGACCGCTCCCCTGCTGACCCTGGGGGCCGAGGGAGCCGGGTGGCGCTATGCGCTGGGCACCTGGGCCGTGGTGGCCCTGATCGCCGCGGTGATCTGGGCCGTCATGCTGCTGCGTGTGCGCGGCCGGGATCAGGGGGTCGGCGAGCGCGCCACCGGTCTGCCGATCCACCGCTCCCGAACCGCCGTGGCGCTGTGCGCCTTCTTCGGCCTGCAGTCCATGAACGCCTACGTCCAGTTCGGCTGGCTCGCGCAGATCTACCGCGACGCCGGGATCTCCGCGGGCACGGCGGCCCTGCTGGTGGGCACCATGTCGCTGTTCGGCATCCCCGGCGGGCTACTCATGCCGCAGATCGCCGCCCGCTCGCAGCGGATCACCGTGTGGACCACCGCTCTGGGCCTGTGCATGCTCAGCGGCTGGCTCGGGCTCCTGCTCGCCCCGGCCGCGGGGATGATCGCCTGGGTCCTGCTGCTGGGGGTCGGCCAGTTCACGTTCCCCCTGGCGCTGTCGCTGATCGTCACGCGCTCGGGCACCCCGGAGACCACGGCTCGGCTCTCGGGATTCGCCCAGCCGGTGGGCTACCTGTTCGCGGCGGCCGGTCCGTTCGTGGTGGGGCTGCTGCGCGAAGTCACCGGCGGCTGGACCGCTCCCCTGGCGCTACTCATCACCAGCGCCGTGCTGCTGATGGGCGCGGGGCTCATGCTGGGCGGCAACCACACGGTCGATCAGGACCTCGCCGACGCCTGAGGCCGGCTGCCCCGCTGGCCCGCCGTCGAGGCCGCACGCGCGCAGTCGATCAGCGCTGATCAGCTGCCCTGGTGCGGCCTCGACCGGGGCGGGCGGTGCCTCAGCGGGCGCGCACCCTCAGCCACAGGGTCTCCAGCGGGCCGGCCTCCAGGCCCTGCGAGAGATCGAGCGCCGTGTCCTGCTCGGCCAGCAGCGAGGTCGCCTCCGGCTCGAAGCCCGACAGCGTCAGGGCCTCGACCCGCACCGACTCCTCGGAGACGTTGGCCAGGCAGAGGATCACCGACGGGCGCCCCTCCGGATCCAGACCCGGGCGCTGATACGCGACCAGGTGCTCGCTGCCGGCGTCGAAGCCGATCAGATCCGCGCCGTCGAGCTCCGGGGTCGCCGCACGCACGGCCAGCATGTGCCGCAGCCCCGCATAGACCTGCCCGGGGACGCTCGAGCGGTCCAGCCGCTGCTCGAACGCCGCCTCCGGGAAGCGCGGGCGGTGGGCCCACCGGGCGTCGCCGGCCTGATCGGGGTCCTGCGCCCAGTCCTCGTCGTTGGTCTGCGCCAGTTCGTCGCCCAGGTAGATCAGCGGCAGCCCGCCGGTCGAGAACGCGATGCCGTGGGCCAGCAGCACGCGGCGCACGCCGAGCTCGGGCTCGGTCGTCGTGCCGGCCAGCGAGGCCGTGGTGCCGCAGACGCGGGCGTCGCCGGTGCGGGGGTTGTACTGGAACGCGACGCCGTCGGCGAAGGAGCCCTCGAAGCGGCCCGTGTAGAAGTCGTTGAGGAAACGACGGTGCCCGTAGCCGTCGATCCCGTGGCGAGCGGCGTCCTCGTCGGAGAAGGTCCAGCCGATGTCGTCGTGGCTGCGGACGTAGTTGACCCACGCGGTCCCGGCGGGCAGCTCGTGGCGCTCGGCCAGGGCGTCGTCGAGCAGCGTGGCCTTCCGCGTGGCCAGCGCCTCCCAGGTCAGCGCCATCTGCAGGGGGTTGTAGGAGATCTGGCACTCGTCGGGGTGGACGTACTGCACGACCTCGTCCGGGTGCACGATGGCCTCGGACTTGAAGATCGTGGCCGGGGCGGCGATGCGGCAGACGCGGTTGAGGACCTGCACGATCCAGTGCGCCTGCGGCAGCGACTCGCAGGTGGTGCCGAGCTGCTTCCACAGGAACGCGACCGCATCCAGGCGCAGCACCTCCGCCCCCTGGTTGGCCAGGAAGAGCATCTCCTGGGCCATGAGCGCCAGCACGCGCGGATTGGTCCAGTTCAGATCCCACTGGAAGTCGTGGAACGTGGTCCACACCCAGCGGGGGTCATCGGCGGCCACGGGTGTGAAGGAGCCGGGATGGTCGTCCGGGAAGATCTCGCGCGTGGTCCGCTCGAAGGCATCCGGCATCTCGCGATCCGGGTAGATCCAGTACAGCTCCTCGAACTCCGGGTCCCCGGCCTTCGCCCGCTGCGCCCACTTGTGGTCGCTGGCGGTGTGGTTGAGCACGAAGTCGACCACCAGGCTGATGCCGGCCTCGCGAAGCTCCCCGGCGGTGTCCGCGAGCTCCGCCATGGTCCCCAGATCGGGACGCAGCTCGCGGTACGACGACACCGCATAGCCGCCGTCGCTGTTGCCCGCAGGCACCTTGAAGGGCGGCATGACGTGCAGGTACGTCAGACCGAGCTCGCGCAGGTACGGGATCCGCGAGCGCAGCCCCGCCAGATCGCCGGCCCAGCGGTCGATGTAGCAGACCCCGCCCACCTCCGTGGGACGCAGGTACCACTCGGGATCCTCGCCGCGGGTGTCGTCCACCGCGCGCAGCTCCGCGGGGCGCTGCGCCCACGCGCTGGCCAGCTGCGCTCCCATCTCCACCACGACGACGGCGGCCTTCTCACCCGATCCGTAGGTGCGCCGGAAGAGCTCGAGCAGCGCCGGGAAGTGCTCATCGAAGCGCTCGAGGAACCCGGCGGCCTGCCACGGGGCGACCTTCCGCTCGGCCACGAGCTCGCGCAGCTGCGCGACGGCCCGATTGCGGGCGGCCTCGACGGCCTCGGTCGTGCTCGAGAGATCGCTCAGCTCAGGACGGTCGGACACGACGGATGCGCGGGAATCAGAGGCCATGGCTCCATGCTTCCCTGCCGCGGCCCCCGGAGCAAAGCGGTGACCCGCTCAGTCGCTTCCCCCGCCGCCGTCGCCCCCGCCGGAATCGCCGCCGGAGTCGCCGCCGCCGAACCAGCCGGAGCCGCCGCCCGCATCCGCGCCCGAGTCGCCGAACCAGCCCGAGCCGCTGTCATGGTGCCTGTCGTCGGAGTCCCAGCCCTGGGAGTCCGCGTACGTGGCCCCGACCAGGGCCGCGCCATCGGCGCCGGAGCCGGGACGTCGGCGCGAGCGGTCGCTGGAGGCGCGCACGATCACCACCACGATGATGAGCACCAGAGCGACGATGACGAGAAGCGCGATGCCCAGGACGACGAGGGGCCCGATCGAGATCATGGCAGGAGCATAGATCCCAGAGGGCTCGGTCGTTCCCGCCGGAATCTCCGCCGACGGAGTCGGCGCCGAGAGTCTCCCCGCCGACGGCCACGGGTCGTCGAACAGCGACGCAGATCACGCGATCCTCGTGCGAGCGTGGGAGAATCAGTCTCATGAAGTCAACGTTGCCGCTGCCCGCCAGACTCGCCTCCCGCGCCCCGCAGGAGCCGCAGGATCCCCTGCTGCGGGATCTCGGCGCTTGGCCGGGCCAGCTCGTGGACTCGCAGCTCGAGCGCCGAGCAGCCGCGCACGACGCCTCCCACTACCTCCTGCAGCCCCGCGCCCTGGTACGCCCCCACTCGGCCGACGAGCTCGGGTCCCTGCTGCGGATCCTGGAGCGCCACGATGCCGGGCTGACCCTGCGCTCGGGCGGGACGTCGCTGTCGGGGCAGGCCGTGACCGATCAGGTGCTGGTCGATGTCAGGCGGCACTTCCGCGGCGTCGAGGTCCTGGACGACGGCGCGCGGGTGCGGGTGCGCCCGGGCAGCACAGTGCGGGAGGTCAACGCGGTGCTGGCCCCGTACGGGCGCAAGCTCGGCCCCGACCCCGCCAGCGAGTCCGCCTGCACCCTGGGCGGGGTCATCGCGGACAACTCCTCGGGCATGCACTGCGGCACGGAGCAGAACACCTACCGCACGCTCGAGTCCATGGTGATGGTGCTGCCCTCGGGCACGGTCCTGGACACCGCGGACCACGACGCCGACCGGCAGCTGCGCGAGGCCGAGCCCGAGCTGCACGAGGGTCTGCTGCGCCTGCGCCGCCGTGTCACGGGTGATGCCGCCTCCACAGCGACCATCGAGCGGCTCTTCGCCATGAAGAACACCATGGGCTACGGCCTCAACGCGTTCCTGGACGAGACCGAGCCGGTGCGGATCCTGCAGCGGCTGATGATCGGCTCGGAGGGCACGCTGGGCTTCGTGGCCGAGGCTGTGCTTCGCACCGTCGAGATCGCCCCTGAGGTCGCCACCGGCCTGCTCGTGTTCCCCACGCTGCTGGAGGCCACCTCCTCGGTGCCCGGGCTCGT
Source organism: Kocuria sp. SL71 (assembly GCF_026672465.1). Classification (NCBI taxonomy): domain Bacteria; kingdom Bacillati; phylum Actinomycetota; class Actinomycetes; order Micrococcales; family Micrococcaceae; genus Kocuria; species Kocuria sp. SL71. The sequence goes on along the minus strand of NZ_JAPPRE010000001.1, from coordinate 2,411,648 downwards.
GGAGATCGGCTCGGCGACCGTGGAACTCATGGACGCGACCTCGCTGCGGGTCGCCCAGGCCTCCGGCACCGCACCGCGCCAGATCATGGACATCGACGTGGCCGATCACGCCGCGCTGCTGGTCGAGTACAACGGGTCGAGCCCGGAGGACCTCGCCGAGCGCAGCGGTGCGGCGCGGGAGCACTTCGTCGGCCTGGACCTGTCGGCCGACCCCGGGCTCACCAGCGATGCCGCAGCCCGCGCCGGGCTGTGGACCGTGCGCAAGGGCCTGTACGCCGCCGTCGCCGGGAACCGGCCCTCCGGGGCGAACGCGCTGCTGGAGGACGTCGTGGTCCCGGTGGATCGCCTGGGCGAGACCTGCAACGAGCTCAACCGCCTGTTCGACGCCCACGACTACGAGCAGTCGGTGATCTTCGGCCATGCCAAGGACGGCAACGTCCACTTCATGCTCAACGAGCAGTTCGCAGACACGAACGGGCTGGCGCGCTACGAGCGCTTCACCGACGAGATGGTCGAGCTCATCCTGGACGCCGGAGGCTCGCTGAAGGCCGAGCACGGCACCGGGCGGATCATGGCGCCGTTCGTGCGCCGCCAGTACGGCGACGAGCTCTACGAGGTCATGCGCGAGCTCAAGGCCCTCGTGGACCCGCGCGGGGCGTTCAACCCGGGTGTGATCCTCAACGACGATCCCCGCTGCTACCTCCAGGACCTCAAGATCGCTCCCACGGTCGAGGAGGAGGTCGATCGCTGCGTGGAGTGCGGCTACTGCGAGCCGGTGTGCCCGTCGCAGGATCTGACGCTCACGCCGCGCCAGCGCATCGTGGGGCGGCGCGAGATCCGCGACGCCGAGCAGCGCGGGGACAGGGAGCAGGCCGAGGCCCTGCTGCGGGAGTACGCCTACCTGGGGGAGCAGACATGTGCCGTGGACGGCATGTGCTCGACGGCCTGCCCCGTGGACATCGACACCGGCGATCTGGTCCGACGGCTGCGGGCGGAGAGCGCCTCCCGCATCGAGGACCTCGGCTGGGACACGGCGGCGCGTCGATGGGACGTGGGCGTGCGGGCGGCCTCGGGCGCGCTGAGCGCGGCCGACGCCGTTCCCGCCGCTCTGCCCCGCGCGGCCACCGCGGCGGCGCGAGCCGTGCTCGGCTCGGATCGCGTGCCGCTGTACTCGCAGCATCTGCCCGCAGGAGGAGGACCCCGGCCCGAGCCGCAGTCGCCTCCGGAGGCGCAGGCCGTGCTCTTCGCCGCCTGCGTGTCCTCCATGTTCGGCGGCTCCGAGGCCGGCGAGCCGTCGGCGGCCCAGGCGCTGCTGCGGCTGTGCGAGAGGGCAGGGGTGCCGATCGCCGTGCCCGAGGGACTGGCCTCGACCTGCTGCGGGACGCCGTGGAAGTCCAAGGGCATGACCTCGGGCTTCGAGCGGATGACGCGGACCACGCTGCCGATGCTCTGGGAGGCCACGGACCACGGTCGCCTGCCGGTGGTCTGCGATGCGTCGTCGTGCACCGAGGGCCCCGAGGCCATGCAGGCGGCGGCCGGGCCGGACTCCCCCTGGGCCGGTCTGCGCTTCGTGGACTCGGTGGAGTTCGTCGCCCGGGAGGTGCTGCCCGGCCTGCAGGTGCACGAGCGCCTCGGGTCGATGGCGCTGCACCCCACGTGCTCCTCCACCCAGCTCGGGCTCAACGAATCCCTGCGAAAGATCGCCGAGGCCATGGCCGAGGAGGTCGTCGTGCCCCTCGAGTGGCGCTGCTGCGCCTACGCAGGGGACCGGGGGATGCTGCACCCCGAGCTGACCGCCTCGGCCACGCGCCGGGAGGCCGCCGAGGTGGGCGAGCACGGCTTCGACGCCTACGCCTCCCTGAACCGCACCTGCGAGCTCGGGATGACGGAGGCCACCGGCAGGCCGTACCGCCACGTCCTGCAGCACCTCGAGGCCGCCACCCGCTGACGGTGACAGAGACGGAAGGCGCCCGGTCCTCCCGGACCGGGCGCCTTCACGGCAGTGCGCCGATCAGTCCAGGGTCTGGCGCCCCGCGGGGCTCGCCGGCTTGCGCGGGACGACGAACGAGAGCGCCAGCGCCACCAGGGCGATCCCGAAGCCCACCAGGAAGGCCACATGGACGCCGTGCGCCGTGGCCTCCAGCTCCGACTCCCCTCCCCGGACGGCGGCCAGGGTGCCCACGGACATCAGCGTGATGAACAGGGCGCCGCCGGCCGCGCCCGCCACCTGCTGCAGGGTGTTCAGCAGCGCCGAGCCGTGCGAGTAGAGCGGCTGCGGCAGGCTTCCCAGCGCCGAGGTCATCAGCGGCGTGATCAGCAGGGCCAGGCCGCAGGAGATGATCACGTGGGCCATCACGACGGTCCACAGCGGGGTCTCCAGCGCGAGCCGGCTCAGCGTGAACATGCCGAGGCTGAGCAGGATCGTCCCCGGGATGACCAGGACCCGCGCGCCGTGGCGGTCGTAGAGCCGTCCGACGAACGGGGAGAGCAGGCCCATGATCAGACCGCCCGGCAGCATGACCAGCCCAGTGGTCAGCGTGGAGTGGCCCTGCACCGACTGCAGGTAGATGGGCAGGAGGATGATCATCCCGAACAGGCCGCCGAAGGACACGATCATCAGCCCGAGCGAGATCGTGTAGACGCGGTAGGTGAACGGGCGCAGATCCAGCAGGGCGCGATCCTCGCGCTGCAGCGAGCGCTGGCGCAGCACGAACAGCACCAGCGCGATCACGCCGACGACGAAGGCCGGCACCGCCGGGATGGCCGCGTCCGAGGCTCCGATGCCGTTGAGGCCCATGACCAGCCCGCCGAAGCCCAGCACGGACAGCGGCACGGAGATCAGGTCCAGCCCCACCCGTCGCTGCTCCCCCATGGCGGGCATGAGCCACGCGCCCAGGGCCAGGGCGGCCAGTGCGATCGGGAGCATGATCGCGAACAGCCAGCGCCAGCTCAGCGAGTCCAGGATCAGCCCGGAGATCGTGGGGCCCACGGCCGGTGCCACCGAGATCACCACGGAGATCAGCCCCATCACGGAGCCGCGGCGCTCGACCGGGATCACGTTGAGCACGGTGGTCATCAGCAGCGGCAGCATCAGCGCGGTGCCGCAGGCCTGGATCACGCGTCCGACCATGAGCACGGGGAAGCCGGGGGCCAGCATGGCCAGCAGGGTGCCCAGGGTGAACAGGACCATGGCCGCCATGAACACCCGGCGGTGGGCGAAGCGCTGGAGCACGAAACCGGTCGTGGGGATGACCACGGCCATCGTGAGCATGAAGCCTGTGGTCAGCCACTGCGCGGTGGGTGCCGGGATGTCCAGCTCGTCCATGAGATCGGGCAGCGCGACGGAGAGCACCGTCTCGTTGAGGATCACCACGAACGCGGCGGTGATGAGGATGACCAGCAGGGTGCGCACGCGCGCCGGCTCGAGGTCGGGCTGCGCGGGCCGGGGCTCTTCGACAGGGTGCGGCACAGGGATCCTCCAGGGCGGTTGGGCGGGGTTCTCGACGTCCCGGGCCGGTGAGAGCGCACGGGGATGCCGGAGCAGGCTACTTGCCCCGGGATGCTGTACGCACGCAGTGTGAGTGGCGTCCCACTGCGGGCCGCCCGTCCCGGCCGCCCGAGGACCGATGCGCGCAACCCACCCATGCGCAGGGCCCCGACGACCGGGGTCGTCGGGGCCCTGCGCTGGACCTGCTCCTCAGCACCGCGGGGAGCGGCTCGAGCGGGCGGGTCGGATCAGCTCGCTCAGCCGTTGCCGACGGCGCGCTGGGCGGCGTCGTTCTCGGAGGTCGCGCCGCGGGTGGCGAGATCGCCCTCGTCGTTCTCCAGGTGGGCGCGCACGAACCACTGGAAGGCCTCGAGGTTGCCGGTCTGGCTGATCAGCATGTCCTCGGTGACCGGGTCGAGCTCGCCGACCTCGTCGATGGCCTTGCGGTGGGACTCGATGACTCCGCTGTAGACCAGATCGAGGGCGCCGAGGTGCTCCAGCGCACCGGCCCGGCCCACGGAGTAGTCGTCCCAGGTGCGGCCCTGCACCAGCGAGCTGGCGCGGCCGTCCGGGGAGTAGCCCAGCGCGGCGATGCGCTCGGCGATGTCGTCGACGGCCGCGCGGACCTCGTCGACCTGGGGATCCAGCATCTCGTGGACTCCGATGAAGTTGCGGCCCACAACGTTCCAGTGCGCGTGCTTGAGAACGAGCTGAAGGTCGTTGAGGGCCCACAGGCGGTCCTGCAGGATCGTCGCGATGCGGTTGCCCTGCTCAGCGGTCAATCCGGGCAGGGTGTACTTGGCGTTGTTCGGGAATGCCTCAGCCATGGTTCTGCTCCTTCCGTCGCCATCAGCCTGCGCTCCGCGTCTGGCGGAGCCCGATCGATCTGATCAGTCGGCGGATGTCTCCATGCCTCCATGATGGCACCCTTCGGGTGCGTTATCCAGAGCTGTTCACGATAAACAAGAGGCAGAACGAGCGGCGCCCCGGGTCCCCTCGCGGGGGCCCGGGGCGCCGCTCAGCCGAGGGCCCGGCTCACTCGGCTGCGTGCCTGCCCCGCGAGGACCGGGAGGATCCGGCCAGGGCCTGCTCCTCCTCGGCCGCCACGACCTCCCTGGCCAGGCGCTCATCGCGCGAGCCAGGGGCCTCGGCCTGCGGCTTGCCCTGCTGCAGGGACTCGCCCTCCACATCCACGTTCGGCAGGATGCGATCGAGCCAGCGCGGGAACCACCAGGCCTTCTCCCCCAGCAGCGTCATCAGCGCCGGGATGATGGTCATGCGCACCAGGAAGGCGTCCAGCAGCACGCCGATCGCCAGACCGAAGCCCATGGGCCGGATCATCGCCATGTGGGAGAAGATGAAGCCCGCAAACACCGAGGTCATGATGATCGCCGCCGCGGTCACCACGGCCCGGCCGCCCACCATGCCGCGGACCACCGCGGTCCTCGCCGGATAGCCGTGGACATGGGCCTCTCGCATGCCGGTGACCAGGAACAGCTGGTAGTCCATCGCCAGGCCGAACAGGATGCCGACCATCAGCGTGGGCAGGAAGCTGAGCACCGGGCCGGGCTCAGTGACGTTGAACAGCCAGCTCAGCCAGCCCCACTGGTACACGGCCACGACCGCTCCGAAGGCCGCCAGCAGGGACAGCAGGAAGCCCAGCGAGGCGATCACGGGCACCAGGATCGAGCGGAAGACCAGGATCAGCAGGACCATCGAGATCACCACGACGACCGCCAGGTAGACCGGCAGCGCATCGGAGAGGACCTGGGAGACGTCGATGTTCGCCGCCGTGGTGCCGGCCACGCCGATCGTCGGATCGCCGGCCGACTCCAGGTTCCCGGACAGCCCGCGGATGTCATCCACGAGGGTCTCGGTCGCCTCATCCGACGGACCGCTCTCCGGCACGACCTGCAGCAGCGCCATGCCCGAATCGATATCGATCGGCGAGGGGACCACGGAGGCGACGTCCTCGAGCTCGGAGACCTCCTGGCCGACGGCCAGCTGCAGCTCCTGAGCCGACTGCTCGTCGGCATCCTCGGGCAGATCGGCCACGACCGTCATGGGGCCGTTCTTGCCGGCACCGAAGTCCTCGGCGACGGTCTCGTAGGCCCGGTACTGGGTCGAGTCCTGCGGCTCGGTGGAGCCGTCCGGCAGGCCCAGGCGCATGGAGCCCATGGGGATCGCCAGGATCGCCAGCGCGGCCACTGCCGCCAGGAGCACGGGCAGCGGGCGCCGCACGGCCAGGGGCGTCTTGACGTGCTCGGCCTCATCCACCGTGACATCGCGCTGCGACTTGGGCAGCAGGCGCTTGCCCACCAGCCCGAGCAGGGCAGGAGTCAGGGTCAGCGTGATCAGCACGGCCACCAGCACGGCGAGCGCGGCCACGGCGCCCATGAGCGCCAAGAAGGGGATGCCCGTGACGGACAGGCCGATCAGCGCGATCATCACGGTCATGCCTGCGAAGGCCACGGCCGAGCCGGCAGTGCCCGTGGCCAGGCCGATGGCCTCCGTGACCTCCGTGCCGCGGCGCAGCTCGGTGCGGTAGCGGTTGAGCAGGAACAGGGAGTAGTCGATGCCCACGGCCAGGCCCAGCATCACGCCGAGCATCGGGGTCACCGAGGCCATCTGCACCTGTCCCGACAGCGACAGCGCCAGCATGGTGGAGAAGCCCACGCCCACGAAGGCGGTGAGCACCGGCAGGGCCGCGCCGACCGCGGTGCGCAGCATGATCAGCAGGACCACGACCGCCACGACCACGCCCACGATCTCGCCGGCGCCCATCGCCGACATCTCCTGGGCGATCTCGGTGGAGTAGTCGACCTCCACGCCGTCGACCGGGTGATCCTCGACGGCAGCCATCAGATCGTCCTTGGTGGACTGCTCGATGGACATCTGGTCCTCGTCGAAGTTCACCGTGGCGACCGCGGTGGACCCCTCGGGCGACACGAAGCCGTAGTCGCCCATCATGTCCATGGTGTCCTGGCCGACCTGCAGCTGCTGCTCCTGCTGCGTGACCGACTCGGCTGTGGTGCCCTCGGGCAGCATGCCGGCCTGCACGGCAGCATCGAGACGGCCGCTGTCGCGCAGCTCGATCAGCTGGGGCAGCTGCTCGGCGCCCTGCTCGACCTGGTCGCGCTGATCGTCGAGATCCGCCTGGGCGTCGAACGGGTTCATGGCCGAGGCCATGCCGTCCACGTCCGCCGCGGCATCCAGAGCCTCGCCGATCTCGGTCTTCTGCTCATCCGTGAACTCCGAGCCGTCCTCGGTGCTGAAGACGACCGTTCCCATGCCCTGATTGGCCTCGGGCAGCTCGTCGGCCAGACGGTCGGCCAGCTGCTGGGTCTCGGTGCCCGGGATCTCGAAGGAGTTGGACAGGGTCCCGCTGAACGCCGCGAAGGCGCCCCCGGCGAGGCCCAGCAGGACGAGCCAGGTGATGATCGCCACCCAGGCGCGGGTGGCTGCGCCCCGGCCCAGGCGGTAGAGGAACTTGGCCACTGGCGTGGCTCCCTTCAGGAGACGGTTCCGAGCAGCGACGCCGCCCGGCGGTTGTTTCGGGGAATGCAGGAGTCTCGGTGCGCTCAGGGCTCGGGCCGGGCGAACCCGGTCTCGAGCCGCGTCAGCGACCGATCTAACAGGGTGGTCCAGGTGCGGCGGTTGCGCTCGGAGAGCGTCTGGTCCGTGGTCTCGGCCCACTGCTTGACGCTCGAGGACATCGCGGTGATGGCCATCTCCACGAGCAGGCGGATCTCCCAGAGCTCGGCCTCGCCCATGCGCTCATGGAGGGAGTCGACGCAGTCGCGCACCATGCCCTCCATGAGCCCGATCATCCAGATCTCCTCGCTGCGCAGCCTTTCGGCATTCGGACGCTGCCGCTCCTGGTCCATGGCCGAGAGCAGGACGATGGACGGATGCACGGGCGTGAGGATGTCGACCGAGCGCAGGGCGGCGGTGAAGGCGAGGCACGCCTCCGACAGCGTCGCGAACGGCTCGCCCCCCAAGGCCTTCTCGACCTCCTCGTAGAGCTGATCGACCTTGGATGCGAACGACGCGAAGATCGCCTCGTCCACCGAGGAGAAGTGGTTGAAGATCGTGCGCCGGGAGACGCCCGCCCGCTCGGCGAGGCTCTCGACGCTGAATCCGTCGATCCCGTGCTCCGCCGTGAGCTGCGCGGCGGCCCCGACGATCGCCCGGCGATTACGCCACTTGGTGGCCTCGCGCTTGTCCGTCGGCGGAGTGCGGCATGACAGTTTCACGCAGTGGACCCTAGCGGGCACCTTGCACTGAGTGCAATGTTGCACCGGGTGCAATGCCTCACCCCGTGACACTCGCGCAGGACGGCACCGCCTCCGGTGTTAGATTCACCGGCATGAGCTCTCCCTCCTCCCGCGCGGACGCGCCGGACAGCGCCGCCGCACCCATCGGATCCTCCAGCCTCGGCGCCGGGATGAAGGGCCGTCATCTCGTGATGATGAGCCTCGGCTCCGCGATCGGCGCAGGTCTGTTCGTGGGCTCGGGCGCCGGCATCCACACCGCTGGTCCCGCGGTCCTGCTCTCCTACGTCATCGCCGGGCTCGTGGTGATCATCATGATGCGCAGCCTGGGAGAGCTCTCCGCCGCCCACCCCTCCTCCGGGGCCTTCTCCGTCTACACATCCCGAGCCCTCGGCCCGGCCGCCGGCTTCACGGTCGGATGGCTGTGGTGGCTGCAGCTATGCCTGGTGATCGCCGCCGAATCGACGGCAGCCGCGCAGCTGCTCAACGGCCTGTGGCCCGTCTTCCCCCAGTGGGTGCTGGCCCTCGTGTTCATGGTCGCCTTCACCGCGGTCAACATGCTCGGCGTGGGGAAGTTCGGCGAGTTCGAGTTCTGGTTCTCCATGATCAAGGTCGGCGCCGTGGTGGCCTTCCTCATCGTGGGCATCGTGTTCCTGCTCGGCGGCACGCCGACCGAGTCCCCGGGGCTGAGCAACCTGAGCGATCACGGCGGCTTCTTCCCCCTGGGCCTGGGCGGCGTGGCCGCGGGCCTGCTCGTGGTGGCCTTCGCCTTCGGCGGCATCGAGATCGTGGCGGTGGCGGCCGCCGAGACCGAGAACCCCGCGCAGAACATCCGCCGCGCGGTGCGCACCATCGTGTGGCGCATCCTGATCTTCTACATGGGCTCGGTCGCGCTCATGGTGATCGCCCTGCCCTGGGACTCCGACGAGCTGCTGGCCTCGCCGTTCGTGGCCACCCTGGACGCCGCCGGCCTGCCCGGGCTGGGCGCGGTGCTCGGAGTGATCATCGTGGTCGCCCTGCTGTCGTCGCTGAACGCGAACCTCTACGGGGCCTCCCGCATGGTCTACTCGCTGTCCGAGCGCGGCCTGGCGCCGGCGGCCCTGCACCGGATCGACGGCCGCCGCGTCCCCCTGCTGGCCGTACTCGCCTCGGTCGCCCTGGGGTTCGTGGGCGTGCTGCTGAACTACCTGTGGGCAGAGGCCGTGCTGGGCATCCTGCTCAACATCGTGGGCTCCACCCTGATCGTCACGTGGGTGGCCACGATCGTCTCCCACCTGATCCTGCGCCGACGCGCCGAGCGCGACGGGACCCCCATGCCCGTGAAGGGCCGCGGCTTCCCCTACGTCAACTACCTGGCGCTGGCCATCATCGCGGCCATCATCGTGCTGGGCATGGGTGTGCCGGATGTGCGCTTCCAGCTGCTGGCCACCGGCGCCCTGGTGGTCGTCCTGTGGGTCATCGGCGCCGCCCTCGCCCGCCGCCGCCCCGAGCTGGCCACCGCAGACCGGGTCTGAGGGCACCCGCAGCAGCGAGGCCCCGCCGGAAGCCCTCCACGGCTCCCGGCGGGGCCTCGTCAGCACTTCCGGTGCGCAGCGGTGCACCGAGCCGGCCCGGACATGTGAAAGGGACGCTTCGCCCACCCATGGTGCGAAGCGCCCCTTCGGCTCGGCCGCGTGACCGGAGGAGCACGCGGCCGGCGGAGATCGGGTCAGCGGACCCGGACCGGATCAGATGCGGTCGTTGCGACCATCCAGATCAGTGCGGCCGTCGACGTCACGACCGTCGACTCCGCGAGCGTCGGCGTCGCGCTCGATGTCGACCTCCTCGCGGGCGACATCGGTCTGGACCTGCTCCTGATCCTGGACCACGTTCTTGTCCAGGCCCACGCGCTCCTTGGCCACGACATCCTTGTCGACCACGGGGCGCTCCTCGGAGAGGCTGACCTCGACGTCCTCGTCCGACAGGCGGCCGCCGTGCTCGCCATCGGCGATCGGCTCGCGGACGATCTCGACCTCCTCGCGCTCGACCGGGACAGTGACGGTCTCGGTGTCGTGCACGATGTGCTTGCGCAGGCGAGCACGGCCGGTCTGCACGCGCTCGGTGCCGACGTTGACCTCCTCCTCGTGGCGGACCACGGAGTTGGCGTCATCGCCGCGGGCGGTGCCTGCAGCAGCGACATCGTCGCGGTGACGGGCATCGCCGTCGCGCAGGTCGCCCTCACGGCGATCGCCGGCGAGGGGGCCGTCGGCCGCGTTGTCGCGGTGCCGGGCGTCGCCGTCGCGCAGGTCGTTGTCGCGGCGGTCGCCGACGCGGCGGTCGTTGTCGCGGCGGTCGCCGGTGTGCGCCGCACCGGCCACACCTGCGGCCGTGCCAGCGGTGCCCGCGGCAGCGGTCTCGCGGCCGTCGGCCGCACCATCGCGGGAGTCGCGGCCATCGCGCACCCGCTCGGTGCCGCCGGCCTGGAGGCCGTAGTAGCGGTAGAGCTCGTCCTCCTGGGACTCATCCACGTGGGAGTCCGCGTCCAGGTTCGGGGCGTCCTTGATGAAGGCCTTGGTGTAGGGCACGCGCAGGTCGTCGCCGTCCTGGGTGGCCTCATCGAGCGGGACGAAGGTCTCGTTGCCGCCGAACAGGCCGGTGTTGACCGTGACCCAGTTGGGCTGACCGGTGGCGTCGTCCAGGTAGACCTGACCGACCTTGCCGACCTTGTCCCCGTCCTGATCGATGACGGTGCTGCGCTGCAGGTCCTCGATGCTGATGTTGTTCGCCATGTCGTGCTCCTTAAGTCAAGTGTCGTGCACGTCCCCGCATCGATCTTGTGGACTGATGCGGGGCCCGGTTCGATGGATCGTCCCTTGTCGGACAGAGTCCCTTCGGTCCGGGGGCTGCTTGCCTGAGTAAACCATAAGCAGGTTTGGCATCCATCTGCATCAACTTTTCTGACGAATTCGCTCCGCACAGTCACCCAGTTCCCTGATGGTTCACTGAGAGCGGGGCCACATCTCTGGACGCCCGCGCCTGACGCGAGTACAGGCTCTGGCTACTCTGGGGTCATGAGTCAGACGGAGGCCCCGCAGGGCAGCGCGCCGGAGAAGGCAGGTGCCATCGAGCGGGCCACGGGGACCTCGTGGCCGGACTGGCGGCGGATCATGGCGGACGGCGGCGCCGCGGACGCAGATCACGCCAGCCTGGCCAGGATCGCGCTGGCCGCCATGGACGAGCGCGTGGAGAATCCGGGCTGGTGGGCGCAGTCGGTGGCCGTGGCCTACGAGCAGGACACCGGCCGCCGCGTGAAGGGACAGGTCGCGGACGGGACCTTCCAGGTCTCCGCGACCCGCACGCTGCCCGGGACCATGGATGAGGTCTTCGAGGCCTGGCTGGCCCGAGCCCAGGAGCTCACCGAGATCGATGGCACGGAGATCGTCGACGGCCCCCGGGAGACCGGCACGGCCAAGCGGCGCCACTGGCGGATCGGCCTTGCCGACGGCACGCGCGCCGTCGTGTCCGCGGAGGCCAAGGGCCAGGGCCGGGCGTTCCTGACAGCCACGCACACCAAGCTGCCCTCGATCGAGCAGCTCGAGCGCTGGCGGGCGGCATGGAAGGACCAGCTCGCCGGCCTGTGAGTCCACGGCAGCCGGCAGTCGGGAAGGAGAGCACATGCACGAACCAGCATCCGAGAACCGCAGCAACCGCTCCCGTGCGTCGGGATCCCGCCCAGGGCCCGCGGCGATCGCCGCCCTCCTGGCGGTGGCCCTGGGCATCGCGACGATCCTCAGCCCCGCCGCGAACCTGCTCCTGCTCATCGGCTGCGCAGCGGCCTTCGGCGCGGGCGTTGGACTGCTCCTGGACCCGCCCCTGCGCGGCTCGCTGCCCAAGGACAGGGCGGCCCTGCGGATCCTGCTGGGTGTCACGGCCGCCGGGGCGCTGCTGGTGGTCCTGCTGCCGGTCCTGAGTCGCACCGGCCTCTGGTGAGACCCCGCTCCGATGCCTCACAGGGCATCGGAGCGGGAAGGGATCAGTCCAGCCCGATCCAGTCGGCCAGCGCCCGGGTGTCCTTGGCACTGGCGTTGAAGCCCACGCGGCGGGCCTGCTCCACGATCGAGGCGTGCACGGCGCTGCGCATCACATCCTTGCTCGGCTGATCATCGCCGGCCAGGTCGATGCCGGCATCGGTGCAGCCGCGGATCGCGTAGAGCAGGTCCTCGCGGGAGATCTGGTGATGCCCCAGCTGCTTGGCCCGCTGCTGGCACCACGTGGTGGCCTCCGAGAGGCTGAAGCTCTCCGCCGTGCGCGAGTACTCCTCCAGCACAGTGAACACGGCGTTCCACTGCTTGCGCGACAGCCGCGGCGCCTTGGCCACCGTGCAGAAGCGCCCCACGGGCTCCGGGACGCGCACCTGGTGCTGCGCCTTGGACTCCACGGACGAGTTCACCGTCTGGTCATCGCGGCGCCCGCCCGAGGAGCCGGAGCCCGTCTTGGCCGGGGCCTTGTGACGGGTGTCGTCCCAGACGCAGCGGTCGTCGAAGCGGGCGTGCGGCAGCCCGACCCGCTCCAGCGCCTTCTTGAAGGACCCGGCTCCGAACCACTTGCTGGCCTTGAGGCCGTCGCCGAGCTCCTCCAGCGCCAGCCGGGACAGATGCGTGTAGGTCAGCGGCGCGGTCGAGCGGCGGTAGGCCCGCGTCACGAAGGACCGGAAGTCCTCCCAGTCCGCGTCCTGCGACCGATCCTCGCCGGAATCCCTCGCCCCGCGCTCCGGGAGCAGGCGGGGCTCGTCGTCGTCCTCGTCGTCGTCGTCCTCGTCGTCGTAGTCGTCCTCGAGGTCGTCGTCCTCGTCGAGCACTGCGGGGTCGTCGTCATCCCAGTCCTCGGAGTCATCGTCCGCCGGGGACTCCGCGTCCGCCTCCTCCTCGGCCTGCTCGGCGCCCTCCGTGGCGGCGAGCAGATCGAAGATGTCCTGCTCGTCGAGGTACTCGTCCGCCAGGGCCTCATAGGCGATCGCGGTCGAGCCGGTGGCGATCACGCAGGTGCGCAGATCGGCGGCGCGCAGGACCTGCAGCAGGGGCGTGAAGTCCGAGTCCGACGACGCCAGGACGAACTCCTCGAACAGGGCCCCCTGGTTCAGCGCGGCCATGACATCCACGACGATGCGGATGTCCGCGCCGTTCTTCGCCTGCTTGGTCAGCGCGGGGCAGTCCACGACCTCGATGCCGGCCTGGGTGAAGTACGGGCGGAAGGCATCGAAGCGGATGCGCTGCCCGGGCTCGGTGGGATGCGGGACGCTGCCGCCCGGGTTCAGGTAGCAGCGCAGCTGCAGCCAGCGCCGCGAGGGGGCGCCGTCCGGATGCGTCAGCCCCTCGATCCACACCTGCGGGCGCTCGGCGATGCGCACGGCGGCTTGCGGGTCGGAGCGCAGGAGCCCGCCGAAGAAGTTGTCGAAGTCGATGTACAGGGCAGAGCGGCGCTGGTCCACAGGTGCCTCCGGGGGGTTGGTCATCACTCAAGCACCCTACGCGTCAGGGGCGACGACGCAGGCCCTCATGACGGGCTCCCGGGCGGAAGGCGCAGCGACAGCGAGCGCGGCTCAGCCCAGCTTCCGCTTGACGTAGCTCTCGCGCACCATCTCCACGACCTCGACGGAGACGCTGCCTGCCGGCCCTTCCGGAACTGCCCCGGCGACCGCCTCGAGGATCGCCTCCGCGGTGCGCGTCCTCAGCTCCTGGCTGCGCCCGGGCAGGACCCGCAGCTGCACTGCCACGTAGCCCGTGCCGTCATGCGGGTGATCCACGGCGAAGTCCTCGAGCACGCGCGCCCGGGCCTTGGCGGAGGACATGTCGTACTCGCCGATCCCCTGCAGGGCGCCCAGCCCCGCCCGGATCAGCTCCTGGGCGTCATAGCCAGGTGCGGCGGCGATGTCTGCGGTGGTCTCGATGATCAGATGCGGCATGAGGTGAGCCTGCCACCGGGGCCCGGCGCCGCACCAGAGCTGCCGCGCCGGTGCGGCGCCCAGCAGGTGCTCAGCCGCGGCGGATCCAGGCGGTGGAGCGTCCGCTCAGGCGGCCGTCCTCCAGCGGGGCGCTGACCAGCAGGACCTCGCCCTGGGGCAGGTCCACCTGCTCGGAGCCGAAGTTCGTCACGGACTCCCAGCCGCCGGGGCGCACGAGATGCAGGACCTCGTCCGCGTCCAGGCCGCCCCACTCGAGCACCTCATCGCCCTGCAGCTGCCGGCGCAGGCTCAGCGCCTGCCGGTACAGCGACAGGAAGGACTCCGGCTGCTGCGCCTCCTGGGCGGCCGCATAGCGGGCGAACCACTCCGGCTGCGGCAGATGGGGCGGCCCGCCGAAGCCGTTGTGCGGCTGATCCGCATCCCACGGCAGCGGGACGCGGCAGCCGTCGCGGCCCTGGTCCACCCCGGGATTGCGGAAGAACGACGGGTCCTGGCGCTCGTGGTCCGCGATCTCCACGACCTCCTGCAGGCCGAGCTCCTCGCCTTGATAGAGGTAGGCGGAGCCGGGCAGCGCGAGCAGGAGCATGACGGCCGCGCGCGCCCGACGCTCGCCGAGCTCCCGGTCGAGCAGCGGCATGCCGTCCTCGAGCAGCAGCCACTGCTGGGAGGCGACCTTGAGGTTCTCGCCGCCGGCGGAGTTGCGCGGGAACTCCCCCAGGGCCTGACGCAGCCCGCCGAGGTCCAGCCCGTAGCGGGTGGCGTGGCGGACGACGTCGTGGTTGGACAGCACCCAGGTGCTCGAGGCTCCCGAGCGAGCTGCCTCCGCGAGGTTCTTCCGGATGGCGCGGCGGAACTCGGAGGCGTCGAACGGGACCTCCAGCAGATCGAAGCTGAAGGCCTGGCCGAGCCCCTCCGAGCTGGCGTAGCGGGCCAGGCGGTCGGGATGGACCCAGGCTTCGGCCACGGCGGTGCGGGGAGGGTCGTACTCGTCGAAGACCTGGCGCCACTCGCGGTAGATCTCGTGGACCTCGTCGCGATCCCAGAAGGGATGTGCGCCCAGGGACTCGAACTCGTCCGGCAGCTCGGCGCTGGCCGGCAGCTGCTCGGGCAGGTCCTTGGCCAGCCCGTGGGCGACGTCGATCCGGAAGCCGTCCACCCCGCGGTCCGACCAGAAGCGCAGCGTGGTCAGGAACTCCTGGTGGACCTCCGGGTTGGACCAGTCGAAGTCCGGCTGCTCGCTGGCGAACAGGTGCAGGTACCACTGCCCCGGAGTGCCGTCCGGCTCGGTGACGCGCGTCCAGGCCGGGCCGCCGAAAATGGAGGTCCAGTCCGCCGGCGGCAGCTCGCCGTGCTCGCCTCGGCCCTCCCGGAAGATGTAGCGGGCGCGCTCGGGGCTGCCCGGCCCGGCGGCCAGCGCCTCCTGGAACCACACGTGCTGATCCGAGCTGTGGTTGGGCACGATGTCGACCACGACCTTGATCTGCCGCTCGTGCAGGGCCGCGACGAGCTCGTCGAAGTCCTCGAGGGTGCCCAGACGGGAGTCGACGTCGCGGTAGTCGGCGACGTCGTAGCCGCCGTCGGCCAGCTCCGAGGGATAGAACGGGCTCAGCCACACGGCATCCACTCCCAGGTCCCGCAGGTAGTCCGCGCGACGGGTCACGCCGCGCAGGTCCCCCAGGCCGTCGCCGTCGGCGTCCTGGAAGCTGCGCGGATAGACCTGGTAGACGACCGCCTGCCGCCACCAGTCCGGCGAGCTCCAGAGGGGGTTCGGCTGCGGTGCCTCGGAGGCGGGGATGCTCACAGGATCTCTCCTTCATGCAGGGGATGAACGCGGATGCGCTGAGGTCGGACGACGACGGAGCCCGACAGACGGACCCGACGCGCAATCTCACCAGGCTATCGACGCTCCACGACAGCCCGGGAACGGCGACGCGCACGGGCAGAGGAACATGCCCGGGAAACCATGGTGTGGCCCCCATCACCAGACGGGCCTACTCTGGGCCTCGGACCGACAGTCCGACGCCTCGAGGGTCCTGTGCCGCCATCAGCGCAGGTCACGGCGCTCTCGCGGGTGACGACAGGCACGATCTCATCGAAAGGCACCCCATGGCTCTCCAGTTCCCCGAGAAGAAGCATCTGCGTCTCGCGCCCCTGGGCCTCGTCCTGGCCGCCGGGCTCACGCTGTCCGCCTGCGGAGGTGGCGACGACGCCTCCTCCGACTCGTCCTCCTCCGACTCCAGCGCCTCGGAGTCCAGCTCGTCCGCCTCGGGCAGGGCGTCCGAGGGAGCGTCGGGCGGTGCCTCCGACGGCGCTTCGGGTGGTGCCTCCGCTGGCGCTTCCGCTGGTGCCGAGGGCGATGCCGCCGCCGGCGGGGCGGCAGGTGCTGAGGGCGGCGATGCCGCAGCCGGCGGTGAGGGTGCCGCTGGCGGCGATGCCGCAGCAGGTGCCGAGGGCGGCGACGCGGCTGCCGGTGCTGAGGGCGACGCCGCCGCCGGCGGTGCTGCTGGCGCCGAGGGCGGCGCAGGCGCTGAGGATGCCGCAGGCGCTGAGGGCGGTGCCGCCTCGGGAGCGGTCGATCCGTACAACGGCGGCGTGCCGGAGTCCGTCGGCGTCGACCCGGGCGCGGCTCCGTCGATCCAGCCCGGCCCGTACACGGTCACCCAGGGCGACACCCTGGGCTACATCTCGACGCTGTCGGGCATCACGGTCGACGACATCGCGGCGGCCAACGGCCTCTCGAACGTCGACCAGCTCGAGGTCGGCCAGACGATCACCATCCCCGAGGCCGGCTGATCCCCAGCCGACTCGATCGACGGGCCTCCCTCTGACCAGAGGGAGGCCCGTCGTGCTGCGGGGGCGCAGAACCCGCGGCATCTCCTGGTCATCGCGGGTTCGGCCTGCCTACGGTTCAGGACATGAGCACTCACAGCACCACCCCGACCCCTACCGACACCGTCGACTGGGCCTTCGTGACCGAGGGCCCCTGCGCCGAGTGCGGCTTCGCCCCGGGACTGCGCGAGCTCTCCGCCGCCGAGACCCTTCGCGCCTCCGCCGCCTCGTGGCAGGAGACGATCGAGCGCGACGACGTCCGCGAGCGCCCGTCGGCTGAGGTCTGGTCCCCGCTGGAGTACGCCGCGCACAACCGCGATGTGGTGGGGCTGTTCCACGAGCGGATCTCGCTGCTGCTCGAGAAGGACGACCCGCGGTTCGGCTCCTGGGACGGGGAGCAGGTCGCCGTGGACTCCGACTACGGAGCCCAGGACCCGGCGGTCGTCGCCGCCGAGTACGCGCAGGCCGCCGATGAGACGGCCGCCCTGCTGGACGGCCTGGACGAGCAGCAGCTCAGGCGCACGGGCTCACGGGCCGACGGCCGCGCCTTCACCGTGGCCGGGCTGATCGACTACCTCCTGCACGAGGTGCGCCATCACCTGCACGACGTCGGCATCCAGGCGCCTCGCGAGGGCGTCCAGGAGGCTGCGGCGGAGGTCGCTGAGCAGGCCCACGATGAGGACGCAGGAGCGTCGCAGTGACCGCGCCCCTGCGCGAGCTCGTGCGCGTCCTGCTGGACGCCGGTACGCTCGGGCGCGCAGGCGCCTCCGTGCCCGAGCAGCCGCCCGTGGGCGGCTTCCGCACCGTCCCGGTCACCCTGGACTGAGGACGTTCCGTCGCCCGCGCCCTCACCGGTGCCGCCGGTGCGCGCCCGTCGTCGTGGAACGAGGACCCCATGCCCTCCGTGCAGACCGATCTCTGGTTCGACACCCAGGCCCTCGAGGCCGCCGAGTACTGGACCTCCCTGGTCCCCGGCTCGCGGATCCTGGAGGTGTTCCACGACCACGGAGGCAACCCATTCACCGACGGCGAGGGCTCCGTGCTCTACGTCCAGTTCGAGCTCGGCGGCCAGCGCTACGGCGCCGTCAACGGAGGACCGCACTTCCAGCTCGACGAGTCCGTCTCCATCTCCCTGATGTGCGATGACCAGGCCGAGGTCGACCGGTACTGGGAGGAGCTGACCCGAGAGGGCAGCGAGTCCATGTGCGGGTGGTGCAAGGACCGTTACGGCATGAGCTGGCAGATCGTCCCGCAGGAGATGATGCGGCTGCAGGCCGACTGCGACCCGGTCGCCGCGCGGCGCTCCACGCAGGCCATGCTCGCCATGCACCGACTGGATGTGCAGACGCTGCGCCGCATCGCGCTGCGCACCGAGGACCAGGACCGGATGCCCGCACCGGTCCCGGAGCAGGGCCGGGTGCCGAACCACATCGAGGGCGCGGTGCGCATCTCTGCCCCGGCGCACGAGGCCTGGGAGCTGATCTCGCGCCCGGGATGGTGGGTCAACGACGGCCGGATCCGCGAGCACGAGATCACCTCGGACGGCGACCGCCACACGGTGACCGACCCCGTGCACGGCACCTTCGCGCTCACGGTCGAGGACAGGCTCGACGGTGAGTTCATCGCCTACCGCTGGGAGGGCTTCGAGGGCTCCGACGATCCTCGCACCCTCACGCAGTTCTTGGTCGATCCCCTGGACGACGTCTCGTGCATGGTCCGGATGCTGGAGTCCGGCATCCGCGACGGCGGGGCCTCCGATGCCGCGCTGCGGCCGACCTACGACGACCAGGCAGGCGGCTGGTGCCTGGAGCTGCGAGCGCTGCGCTCGGCCCTCGACGGCTCCTGATCCGCGGCCGGCGCTGACGCGGCGTCGGCGCCCGGCAGCGCAGAGGGCGGTCGGCCTCCGTCGCCGCCTCGTCGCCGGAGGACGGCCTCCGGTCGTCGGCGGACGTCGCAGGTGACGACGGCCGGACCTGCCAGTCCTGGCGAGTGCGCCGGGTCCGCCGAGCTGTGCGCAGCGCTCCCACGGCCACCGCGATGCCGATCAGCAGCGGCACCCACACCTTGGAGTACTCCAGCAGGAAGCCAGCCCACTCGGGCAGCTCGATGCTGGGCCAGGGGATCGACGGGAGGTCGATCTCCGGCCAGGGGAGGCGGGGCAGGCTGATCTGCTGCCACGGGATGCCGAGATCGGGCAGCAGCCGGCCCAGGAAGCTCCACACCGGATCGAGCAGACGGAGGATCAGCGGCAGCAGCACGATGCCCGCGATCGCCGCCCCCGCTCGCCCCAGCCCCTCCATGAGCGGGTAGACCGCGCGCTTCCAGGGCGAGGCCTCCATGGCCGCCTGGCGACGTGCGGCCCACGATCCTTCCGGCGGTGCGAACTCGGCCACCTGGCTGCCGTCCTTGAAGCGGACGTGGGCGACCCGGGTCCCGCCGCCGACCGCCTTGACCACGATGCGGGGATCGGCGAACGAGAGCAGCAGGGACTTGGCCTCCGTGGCCGGCGCCTGGTCGGGCTGCTCGTCGGAGGATCCGGTGCGGGCGTCGTCGTCCTCCGGGTGCACGGCCACGCGATGCGAGCCGAGCTGCGAGGCCCGTGCGAGCACGCGGGTCCCGCGGAAGAACACGCAGCCCTTCTGCGGGCCCTCCATGTCGTCGCTGCGGAACTGCGGATCGACCTCGGTGAGCTGGGCGCGATTGCCCACCGCCACGCTGAACGGCCCGAGCTGCGGGTGCTGCAGGCGCCAGATCTCCGGCTGAGGCCGCCCCGGCGCAGGCTGCACGACGTCCTGCGGGGCCTGAGCCCCCTCTTGGTTCTGCTGCTCGCTCGTCATGCTCCAGAAGCTACTGAGGACGACCATCTCCGGTCATCGGCCCCCGGGACGACTTCGGGCGCTCATCCTTCTGGAGGGGTCCTGGGCCTCTCTTCGCCGCGGATCATCAGCCCCCTGCCCGAATGCTCCTCGCCGTCCTACGCTGGGAGCATGGATCACAGCACCGGACAGCTCACCGACCAGGAGATCGCCGAGGCTCAGCTCGCCGACTGGAGCGTGGAGGACGGCGTGCTGCGCGCGTCGTTCGACACCGGCGACTTCCTCAGCGGCCTCAAGTTCGTCACCGCGCTGGCGGAGATCGCGGAGGAGGCCGGACATCACCCCGACGTCCTGCTGACCTACCCCTCCGTGCAGCTCTCGCTGATCAGCCACGACGTCGAGGCCATCACCCAGAAGGACGTCACCATGGCGCGGCGGCTCTCGGAGCTCGCCGAGCAGATCGGCGTCTCCGCCGCCTGAGCGCGCGCGACCGCAGCACCACGCGGACCAGGGACCCCGCCGGATCGCACCGGCGGGGTCCCTGCGTCGTCTCAGCGCCCTGCGCTGTCCCAGAGTCCTGCGCGCCCAGGCCCCGGCCGCCTCAGGCGCCCAGCACGCGAATGGCCACCTGCACGCGGTTGGTGACCTCGAGCTTGGCGAAGATGCTGGCCACGTGCGTCTTGACCGTGGTGATCGACAGGAACATCTCCTCGGCGATCTCCGAGTTCGTCAGTCCCCGGGCCACGGCCTCGGCGATCTCGCGCTCCCGGGCGCTCAGGACGTCCAGCCCCGGCCCGGACCCGACCTGGGGCCGGGGAGCAGAGCCCTGTGACGAGGACTGCTCCCCGTCCGAGACGGACACGGAGCCCGGCCTCGCCTCAGGGGTGCCGAGCCGCCTGCCCTGCGCCGTGGCCACGGCGATCAGCCGCGAGAGCACCTGCGGGGAGACCGTGGAGCGGCCGGCGGACGTCTCCTGGACGGCTTCCACGAGCTGGCGCGGCGGGGTGTCCTTGAGCATGAAGCCCAGAGCCCCGGCCTCGAGGGCGTCCAGGATGAACGAGTCGGTGTCGAAGGCCGTGAGCATCAGGACCTCGGGCGGCTGCGGCAGCGCGCGCACGAGCCGACATCCCTCGATCCCGTCGACACGGGGCATGCGGATGTCCATGAGGACCACGTCCGGGCTCAGCTGACCGGCGAGCTCGGCGGCCCCCGCGCCGTCGGCGGCCTCGCCCACGACCTGGAGGTTCTCGGCGCCGTCGAGCAGCAGCTTCAGTCCGGCACGCATGAGGGACTCGTCGTCGACCAGCAGGATGCGGACGGGATCGCAGTCTAGCTGCGGCATGGGATGCACGCCTCCAATCGGAACATGGTCTCGGTGCGCTCAGTGCTGATCGTGCCACCCAGACCGCGAGCGCGCTCGTCGAGTCCCACCAGGCCGAAGCCGCTGGGCTCCGGATGCGCGTCGGCGACCAGCGGATTGCTCACCGTCAGGGACACCGCCCCGGCGCGACGAGACCAGCGGACGGTCACCGGCGCACCGGGCGCGTGCTTGACCGCGTTGGTCAGCGCCTCCTGCAGGATCCGGTAGAGCGTGCGCGCCGCAGTGTCGGGCACGGCCTCGGCGTCGACGACCTCCCGGCCGACCATCTCGACCCGGGCGCCTGCCGCGCGGAACTCCGCCAGCAGCTCGGGCAGCTGCCGCAGATCGGGCTCGGGCCGGGTGTCCCCGGGGTCGTCGCGCAGGATGTCGAGCACGGTGCGCAGCTCGGCCGACGCCGTCGCGGCCGTCTGCTGCACCAGTCGAGCGGTCGAGCGGACGGTGTCGCGGTCAAGGTCCTCGCGGTAGTCCAGCGCACCGGCGTACGTGCTGATCAGGGCCAGGCGGTGGGAGAGGGTGTCGTGCATCTCCCGAGCGATCCGGGTGCGCTCCTGCGCCCGGGACTGCTCCGCGCGGGCGTGCTCCTCGCGCACCAGGGCGGCCGCCTCCCGTCGGGCCGTCAGCGCCTCGGCCTGCAGGGCCCGGATCCGGCGGCGGCGGGACCACCGGTACATGCCGATCAGCACAGGCACCAGGAGCATCACGGCCGAGACCCCGCACACCAGCAGGCCTTCGAACCACCCCTCGGCGGAGTCTTGGATGAAGTACCCGACGATGGTCGCGGCCACCGTGACGACGTAGACCAGCCCCGCCCACGACCGACGTCCCCGTGAGGAGATCGAGATCATGGTGAACAGCGAGGCAAGCCACGCCGAGACCGAGAGGGACACGCACACGCCGATGATCAGGGCGGCGATCAGCGCCGAGCGGGGCTCGGGCCGGTCCACCAGCTCCGCCGGATCCACGGAGCCGTCCTCGAGCGCCTGCGCATCGGTGAACCCGTGCCGCAGCGCCACGGGGACCAGTGCCACCGCGATCAGTCCCAGGACCACATCCAGGACCGAGAGCAGGACCACGGGCCGGCCCGGGCCGTACACGTCCAAGGGGTCCAGCGGATCGCCCTGGGTCAGCACCACGACCAGGATCAGCCCCCAGACCACCGGCCCGAGCAGGAAGGCGAGCAGCGTGAGGATCGCGGTGAACCACGGGCGCTGCAGCCTGCGCGGACTCCGGGGCTGACGGGGCGGCTCCGGCGCCGACGCAGCCCACGGGGCGGCGGTCTGGGACGTGGTGGCGGACATGGCTCTCAGCGTAGGAGCGCGCCGCGGCCGCGTCGCCGTCCGGAAGCATGAACGGGCCCTCATCCCATCCGACGAGATCCCGCCGCCCACGGCCCCAGCGAGCGGCATCACACCGGGAGCCTGAGCCCGTCGGTATACCGTGGAGCGCTCACCGGCCCTCTCGGGCCCCTCCCTCCACCGAAACTCGAGCTTCCCTATGCCCTCCTCCAGCCCGGCTTCCGAGCAGGCTCCCGATTCCGGCGACGCCGAGTACCCCCACGGCACTCACCCGGGGCTCGTCCCCGGCGTGGCCGTCGACGAGCAGCGGGTGCGCTACCGCACCGACAAGATCACCTTCGGGGTGGCCGGCGGCCTCATCGTCGCCTTCATCCTCTGGGGCGCGCTGTCCACCGAGAGCCTCACCTCCGCCTCGACCAGCGCCCTGAGCTTCACCGTCACCTACGGCGGCTGGATCTTCACGACCCTGGCGGCCGTCGTCCTGCTGTTCCTGCTGTTCGTGGGCTTCTCCCGCTTCGGGCGCATCCCGCTCGGCAAGGACGGCGAGCAGCCGGCCTACTCCATGCGCTCCTGGATCGCGATGCTCTTCGCGGCGGGCATGGGCGTGGGCCTGATCTTCTTCGGCGCCTACGAGCCTGTGACGTACTACATGACCCCGCCGCCGGGGCGTGCTGAGCCCGAGTCGCTGCAGGCCATGCACTCGGCGATGGCGCAGACGATCTTTCACTGGGGTCTGCAGGCCTGGGCGATCTACGCCATGGTCGGCGCGGCCATGGGCTACGCCGCCTACCGCCGCGGCCGTCCCCTGCTGATCTCGGCGATCTTCGGCCAGCGGGCGCCGGGCAGCGTCTGGGGGCGGCTGATCGACGCCTTCGCCGTGATCGGCATCCTGTTCGCCACGGCCGCCTCGCTCGGGCTGGGCACCCTGCAGATCGGCCGCGGCGTGGAGGTCGTGGTGGGCATCGGCCCGGTGTCCAACGCCGTGCTGATCGGGATCATCGCCGTGCTCACCGCGTGCTTCCTGATCTCGGCCGTCTCCGGCATCGCCAAGGGCATCCGGCTGCTGTCGAACGTCAACATGGTCCTGGCCGCCGCCGTGGCGTTCTTCCTGTTCGTGGTCGGCCCCACGGTCTTCCTGCTGAACTTCATCCCCTCCGTGGTGGCCACGTACTTCGGCGAGATGTTCGACATGCTCTCGATGTCCGCCTCCAAGGGCCCCGACGCCGAGGAGTTCATGCGCTACTGGACCCTGTTCTACTGGGCCTGGTGGGTCTCGTGGGCGCCGTTCGTGGGCGCGTTCGTCGCACAGATCTCGCGCGGGCGCACCCTGCGCCAGTACGTGACCGTGGTGCTGCTGGCCCCCACCGCCATCTGCGTGCTCGCCTTCTCGATCTTCGGCGGCACCGCCATCTGGCTGCAGCGCTCGGGCAGCGACATCGCCGGAGCGGCCTCCCCCGGAGGACATGCTCTTCCAGATGCTCGACGCCCTGCCGATGTCCCAGATCAGCTCGGTGGCCGTGATGATCCTGCTGGCGGTCTTCTTCATCACCTCGGCCGACTCGGCCTCTGTGGTCATGGCCTCGATGTCCCAGCGCGGCAACCCCGAGCCGACCAAGCCGGTCGTCGCCTTCTGGGCGCTGGCCCTGGCCGGCGTGGCCGCCGTGATGCTGGTCGTGGGCGGGGCCGATGCCCTGCAGGGGCTGCAGGACCTCGTCACGGTGGCGGCCCTGCCCTTCGCCGTGATCCTGCTGTGCATCATGCCGGCGTTCTTCCGGCTGCTGTCGACCGACCCCATGATGCTGCGCGTCCAGTACGCGCGGGTGGCGATCGACGACGCCATGCGCACGGGCATGTCCGAGCACGGCGACGACTTCGCCCTGGCCGTCAAGCACGAGACCGAGGGGTCCTCCGCCGGACGCGACTTCGACTCGACCTCCCCCGAGTACACCGAGTGGTACCGCCGCACCGACGAGAACGGCGAGCCGGCGGAGTACGACTATGAGAAGGACCGCTGGGCCGACGAGGCGACAGGCGAGATGTCGTCCGTGGAGGCTGCCGGTGAGTCCGGCTCCGAGGCCCCGTCCGGCACCGAGGCGGAGCCCCGGGCCGACGAGCCCGCCCGCGGCAAGGCCCCCTGGAGGCGCTGAGCGAGCGCATCCCGCACGACGACGCCGTCTGGTCGCCCTGCGCCGCGGCATTCATCGTCGAGGGGACCCATCGGACGCTTTCGTCGCCGAGGGGACGCAACTGACACCCTTCCAGGTGCAGGAAGGCGTCGGACGGGTCCCCTCAGCGCGTACGGGGTCAGCTACGTCCCCTCGGCGTTCCAGTTGACGCTCGACGACGCCCGCACCGCTTCAGCCGCGGGCGATGGCGACCGCCGAGCGGATGAGCGGGATCTGCAGCGGGACGCGCCCGATCGCGACGGCCTGAGCCGGCCACGGCTTGTCCCGCCAGTCCACGGCCATCTTGATGTTGCCCGGCCACACGCCCACGAGGAGCGCGGCCGACGCCGCACCGCCCAGCCGACGGGTCCGAGGTATAGCCAGCAACCCGGCCACACCGAGCTCGGCGACGCCCGACCACACAGCCCACTGGCGAGGCGTCCCGGGCAGCGCCTCCGGGATGATGCTCTGGTAGACGCCGGGGACCGCCAGATGCAGCATGCCGGTCACGGCATACATGCGCGCCTGGCGGCGACCCAGCGCGTCGGGCGACCTCCCCGCCGCCCTGGGGAAGGTCGTCACCGCAGTGGTCGACGCAGTGAGAGCCGAGGTCGCGGAGCTCCCGGCTCCCGACCTGCGAAGCCTGCGCATGGTGCGTCGATGCCGGGCGAGCTGGCGCCGGCGCTCGGCACGGATCTGACGGGGCCGCAGAGAACTCATCATGCTTGCCATTCTGGCCCCGCACGGCGGCCGCCGTCGATCCGGCCGCTCAGCGGCTCCGCTGACAGGCATCCCCTGCCGTGCGAGACCGGCGCCTCGGCATAGGCCTCAGCGCCCTCGGCTCCGAAGGGGCCGCGTCGGAGGAGAAGGTGACGTAGACGAGACGGGGCATGGCTGCTGCCCTTCCGGTCGATTCCTGGATCGGGGTGAAGGCTGCCTCAACGGCCCCAGGCCTCGCGCAGCACGCGCAGGGAGTCGATGGCACCCTCGGAGGTGGAGCCCACCGGAGCGACCATGATCTCGTCGGCGCTGGCGCGGGCCGCGAAGTCCTCCACGTACTGCTTGACCTGGGCGCCGTCGCCCACGGCCGTGTAGCGGATCATGTTGAGGATCTGCTGCCCGGCCGGGGAGTGCATGACCAGGTCGAGCTCCTCCTCGGAGAGCTCCCGGCCGCGTCCGGCCATCTGGCGCACGCGGGAGCGGCGGTACCACTCGAGCTCCTGCGCCGCGTCGTCCGGGTCGTCGCGACCCACGACGTTGACCGCGGCGATCACGTACGGCTCATCGAGCACCTCGGAGGGCTGGAACTGCGCGCGGTAGGCCTGCGTGGCCTGCTCGAGGGCCTCCGGGGCGAAGTGCGAGGCGAACGAGTACGGCAGGCCGTAGGCGGCGGCCAGGGTGGCGCCGAACATCGACGAGCCCAGGATGTAGAGCGGCACGTTCGTGCCGGCGCCGGGGACGGCGCGCAGGCCGGGGACCACGGACTCGTCGCGCAGGAAGGCCTGCAGCTCCTTGACGTCCTGCGGGAACTCCTCGGCGGCACGGGGGTCGCGGCGCATGGCGCGCACGGCGGCCTGATCGGTGCCGGGCGCGCGGCCCAGGCCCAGATCGATGCGCCCGGGGTGCAGCTCGGCGAGGGTGCCGAACTGCTCCGCGATGATCAGCGGAGCGTGGTTGGGCAGCATGACGCCGCCCGAGCCGAGCCGGATCGACTCGGTCTGAGCGGCGATGTGCGCGATCAGCACGGCCGGGGCAGCCGAGGCGATCGAGCTCATGTTGTGGTGCTCGGTGTACCAGACGCGCTCGTAGCCCAGCCGCTCGGCGGCCTGTGCGAGCTCGACGGACTCCTGGAAGGCCTCCCCCACGGTCTTTCCGCTGCGGACGGAGGCGAAGTCGAGGACGGACAGAGGAAGGGGCATGGCGCGGGCCTTTCGGGATCGCAGGTGCTTAGGTCTCTGACCCGTACAGCGGATCCCGGGCCCGCTTGATTCCCCGCCCCGTCCGCTCAGTCCTTGCGCGGGCCGCCGTAGATCTCGTTCACGACGTCCTCGTAGGTCCGCAGCACCTGGGCACGCTTGAGCTTCAGCGACGGGGTGAGGGTGCCGTCGTTCTCCGAGAAGTCCGAGGACAGGATCCGGTGCTCCTTGATCTGCTCGGCGCGCGAGACCGCCTGGTTGGCCTTGTCGATGGACTCGGCGATCGCCGCGCGCACCTGGTCGTTCTGGCGGGCGTCGTCAAGGGTCATCTCCGGATCCAGCCCGTGGGCCTCCAGCCAGCCGGGCAGCGCCTCCTCGTCCAGGGTGATCAGCGCGGCGATGAACGGGCGGTTGTCGCCCACGGCGATGCACTGCGAGACCAGCGTGTGCGCACGGATCTGGTCCTCCAGGACCACCGGGCTCACGTTCTTGCCGCCGGCGGTCACGATCAGCTCCTTGATGCGCCCGGTGATGCGCAGGTAGCCGTCGTCGTCGAGCTCGCCCAGGTCGCCGGTGCGGAACCAGCCGTCCTCGAAGGCCTCCTCGGTCTTCTCCGGGCTGTTCCAGTAGCCGCGCATCACGGCGATGCCCTTGGCCTGGACCTCGCCCATGTCCGTGATCCGCACCGCGTTGCCCGGCAGGGGACGCCCGACGCTGCCGATGCGCAGCGCGGTCGGGGTGTTCACGGTCTGCGGCGCGGTGGTCTCGGTGAGGCCGTAGCCCTCGAGCACCATCAGGCCGACGCCGTGGAAGAAGTGCGCCAGGCGCTCGCCCAGCGGGCCGCCGCCGGAGACCGCGTGCGTGACCTTCCCTCCCATGGCCTCGCGCAGCTTGGCGTAGACCAGGCGGTCGAAGATCGCGTGCTGGATCTTCAGCCCGAGCGGCACCTTCCCGGCCTGCTCGGCGCGCGACCAGGCGATCGAGACGGCCGCGGCGCGGTCGAAGATCTTCCCGCGGCCGCCGGCCTCCGCCTTCTGCTGGGCGGAGTTGTACACCTTCTCGAACACGCGCGGGACGACGAGCAGGAAGTCCGGGTGGAAGCTCTGCAGGTCCGGCAGCAGGTTCTTCATGTCCGCGGTGTAGGCCATGGTGCAGCCGCCGGCCACCGTGAGGATCGAGACGTAGCGGGCGAACACGTGGGCCAGCGGGAGGAACATGACCGTGCGACGCCCCTCCTGCACCACCTCGGGGATCGACAGCCTGGCAGCGTCCGCGAGTTCCACGAAGTTCCCGTGGGTGATCTCGCAGCCCTTGGGCTTCCCGGTGGTGCCGGAGGTGTAGATGATCGTGGCGAGATCGTCGAGGCCGGCGAGATCGCGGCGGCGCTCGATCTCCTCGTCCGGGACGTCCTTGCCTCCCTCGCGCAGGTGATCGAGCGCGCCCTCGTCGAAGCACCACACGCTGTGCACGGCAGAGAGGTCCTTGTCCTGGGCTGCCCGCTCGAACACGGCCTTGTGCTCCGGGGTCTCGACGACGAGCGCCGTGGCGCCCGAGTCCGCCAGGTTCCAGTGCAGCTGCGACGGCGCCGACGACTCGTACACCGGCACGGAGACCGCACCGGCGAACCAGATCGCGAAGTCGATGAGGCTCCACTCCAGGCGGTTGCGCGACATGAGCCCCACACGGTCCCCCGGCTCAATGCCGGCGGCCACCAGTCCCTTGGCCAGGGCGGTGACCTGCTCCACCACCTCGCTGGCCCGCAGGTCGATCCACTGCTCACCCACGCGGTGGGAGTAGATCGCCGGATCGGAGGGCTTGCGCACATTGCGCAGGAGCAGCTCCGTCACGTTCGTGTCTCGGGGGGTCTCTACAGCAGGCGGAATGCTGATCTCGCGCACGGGGGCTCCTGGTGATAGGGGTCAGTGACTCTACGGTAGGCGACCGTGAGACAGGTCACAAAAAGGAGATCAACCCGGATGTGGTGCAGATCTCGTCAATTTGTTGAACAATCTGTACTGTG
Source organism: Kocuria sp. SL71 (assembly GCF_026672465.1). Classification (NCBI taxonomy): domain Bacteria; kingdom Bacillati; phylum Actinomycetota; class Actinomycetes; order Micrococcales; family Micrococcaceae; genus Kocuria; species Kocuria sp. SL71. The sequence continues at coordinate 2,383,524 of NZ_JAPPRE010000001.1, read as the reverse complement.
TCCTCCACTGACCCGGACTCCCCTCTGCGAAGGGCTCCACGCCGACGGTGAACCGCACCCCCGGCGCGCACAACCTGGGGCCGCACCACGCCGCCCCGCTGATCGTCTCGAGGCAGACCATGACCCAGCACCACCCCGAGCAGGCTCCCGTGCAGGACGCCGGCTCCACCGACGCGCAGACCCCCAAGGCCGCCCCCGGCATGGTCTCGAGTTCGTCCCGTCAGGCCATCCTGGGCGCCCTCTTCCTGATGGCCACCAGCGCCATCGGACCGGGCTTCATCACCCAGACCGCCAACTTCACCGTCCAGATGGGCGCGGCCTTCGCCTTCGCGATCCTGGTCTCGATCCTGGTGGACATCGCCGTGCAGCTGAACGTGTGGCGCGTCATCGGCGTCTCCGGGCTCAAGGCCCAGCAGCTCGGCAATGCGGTCCTGCCCGGCGTCGGCTGGCTCGTCGCCGCGCTCGTGGCGCTGGGCGGCCTGGTGTTCAACATCGGCAACACCGCAGGCGGCGGCCTGGGCATCAACGCGATGACCGGCCTGGACGCCAAGTGGGGCGGGCTCATCACCGCCGTGCTGGCGATCGCCGTGTTCCTGTCCAAGAAGGCCGGCATGGCCCTGGACAAGATCGTGATCGGCCTGGGCGTCGTGATGATCCTGGTGACCGGCTACGTGGCCGTCGTCTCGGACCCGCCCGTGGGCGAGGCCATGAAGAACATGGTCCTTCCCGAGCAGATCAGCTACGTCGTGATCGTCACCCTGATCGGCGGCACCATCGGCGGCTATATCACCTACGCCGGCGCGCACCGCATGGTCGACTCCGGGATCACCGGACCGGAGAACGCCACGCGGATCTCCAGCTCCTCCGTGATCGGCATCATCATCACGGGCATCATGCGCTTCCTGCTGTTCCTGGCGATCCTGGGCGTCGTGGCGGGCGGCGCGGAGCTGATCGGCGACAACCTCGCGGCCCAGGCCTTCGAGCAGGCCGCCGGTGCCGTGGGCCTGCGCCTGTTCGGCCTCATCCTCTGGGCGGCCGCCGTGTCCTCGGTGATCGGCGCGGCCTACACCTCGGTCTCGTTCCTCACCTCGGACAAGACCAAGGCCGGCACCCGCAACATCCTCACGGTCGCGTTCATCGTATTCTCGGCCATCATCTTCCTGCTGCTCGGCCAGGCGCCGTCGACCCTGCTGATCGTGGCCGGTGCCGTGAACGGGCTGATCCTGCCGATCGGCTTCACGGTGATCATGATCGTGGCCTGGTTCCGCCGGGACCTGCTGCACGGCTACAGCTACCCCAAGTGGCTGGCCATCATCGGCGCCCTGGTGCTGATCCTGACCTACATCCTCGGCTGGAAGTCCCTGTCCGGCATCGCGGCCCTCTGGGCGTGACGCCTCTGGCATCCTGAAGACCATGACCCGCGCGACGGCAGGAGCTCCGATGAACGACGACACCCCCGTCTCCCAGCTGAGCCCTGCCGCCGCTCGGGAGCTGTTCCGCGCCGGGCGGGCCGTCCCCACCTCCGGGTGGTCGGACGGCTTCGCCCAGGCCAATCTCATCGCGGTGCCGCAGGACTGGGCGTACGACGTCCTGCTCTTCGCCCACCGCAACCCCAAGTCCTGCCCGCTGCTGGGCGTGCTCGAGGCCGGTCAGCTCAGCAGCGACCTGCTGCCCGGCGGTGACATCCGCACCGACATCCCGCGCTACACCGTCCACCGCGACGGCGAGCTCGTGGGCTCCCCCGCCGACGTCACCGAGCTGTGGCGCGATGACCTGGTGGCCTTCCTGATCGGGTGCAGCTTCACGTTCGAGGCCGCGCTGCTGGAGGCCGGGCTGCCGCTGGCGCATCAGGACCAGGGCGTGAACGTGCCGATGTACCGGACGTCGATCCCGGCCGGCTCCGCGGGCCGGCTGCACGGGCCCACCGTGGTCTCCATGCGGCCGCTGCCCGGATCCATGGTCGCCGACGCCGTGCGCATCACCTCGCGCTACCCGGCCGTGCACGGTGCGCCCCTGCACGTGGACGATCCGGCCGCGATCGGCATCGAGGACCTCTCCCGTCCGGACTACGGCGACGCCGTGGAGATCCCCGACGGATGGCTGCCGGTCTTCTGGGCCTGCGGCGTCACGCCCCAGGCGGCGATCGCGGCCAGCGGCGTCCCCTTCGCGATCGGCCACGCGCCGGGGCACATGCTCATCACAGATGCCCCGAACGCGTCGTACCAGGTGCCGTGAGGCCGCGGATCAGTCGTCCGAGACCGTGACCTCCACCGGAATGTTGCCGCGCGTGGCATTGGAGTACGGGCAGACCTGATGCGCCGCATCGGCCAGCTCCTGCGCCTCGTCGTGCGGCATGCCCGGGATGACGACCTCGAGCTCGACCGCCAGGCCGAACCCCTCGCCCTCCTTGCCGATGGAGACCTTGGCGCCCACGGAGGAGTCGCCCAGGTCCTTGCCGCGCTGCCTGGCGGTGAGCTGCAGTGCGGAGTGGAAGCAGGCCGCGTAGCCCGCGGCGAAGAGCTGCTCCGGGTTGTTCCCGTCGCCGCTGCCCCCCATGGCCCGGGGCGAAGCCAGATCGAATTCCAGGCCTCCGTCGGGGACGGTCACGCTGCCGTCGCGTCCTGCTCCGGTGGCGAGTGCCTCGGTGGTGTACAGGGGATCCATGTCATCCTCCTCGCGATCCGCGACCGGCGTCTCCGGCACGCGGTGATCTCATCGTAGGACGCCCGTCAAGACGGGGGTGCATCGGCTGCGCGAGCACCTGCGAGCCGCGCGGCCAGGACGGGCCGGGCGAGCTCAGCGGGCCGAGGCGGCCTCGGGGGACTGCACCGGGACCTGCGCGGTGTCGAGCTCGCGGCGGAAGCGCCGCGAGCGCAGGCGCAGCAGGGCGAAGCTGCCCAGCAACATCGTGAAGCCCAGGCTCGCCACGACCAGCCCGACCACTGTGGGGGCCGCCAGGCCGAGGCCCGCGGAGATCACCATGCCGCCCAGCAGCGCGCCCAGCGCGTTCGCCACGTTGAACGCCGCGTGGTGCAGCGAGGCGCCCAGCATCTCGGAGGGGCCGGCGATGCGCATGAGCCAGGTCTGCATGGACGGGCCCAGCGTCGCGTGGCCCATGTTGGTGAGGAAGAACGCGATGCTCAGCCCGACCGGGTCCGTCACCACGGAGACCATCAGCACCATGGCCGCGATGTAGAGCGGGAAGGCCACCAGAAGCGTCCTGTCCAGGGAGCGGTCCGTCGTGAAGCCGCCGATCGCGTTGCCGATGGTCATGCCCAATCCGGCCACCGTCAGCAGCACGGGGATGAATCCGGCGCTCATGCCGGCGACCTGCTGGCCGATGTCCGCGATGTAGCTGAACACGGCGAACGACCCGGCGAACCCCACCGCGGCGATCAGCATGACCACCCACAGCTGGACCCGGGAGAAGGCGCGCAGCTCGTCCTGGATCCGTCGGCCCTGCGGGGCGGGCTGGGACGGGATCGTGGTGGCCACCAGGACGGCGGTCAGCGCGAAGACCGCGGCGATCGTCAGGAAGGCCGCGCGCCATCCGGCCGCCTGCCCCAGAGCCGTGAGCATGGGCACGCCCACCAGATTGGCCACGGTCAGCCCGGACAGGGCGACGGCTGCGCCCTTGCCCTGCGAACCGGGGCCCATGAGGGAGGCCGCCAGCAGCGAGGCCACCCCCAGGTAGGCGCCGTGCGGCAGCCCTGCGATGAAGCGGGCCAGCAGCGTCAGCTCGAAGCTCGGCATCAGCCCGGAGGCCAGGGTGGACACGCACAGCAGTCCCGCGAACACTACGATCAGGCGGGTGCGGCTCAGGCGCACGGCCAGCAGGGACAGCAGCGGGGCGCCGACCACCACGCCCAGCGCGTAGGCGGTGATGGCCCATCCGGCGCGGGCCACGCCCTGCTCCGGGTCCGCGGCCATCATCTCGGGCAGCAGCCCCTGGGCGATCTGCGGGAGCAGCCCCATGGAGACGAACTCGGCGGAGCCGATGCCGAAGCCTCCGAGGGCCAGGGCCATCAGCGCGATGCGGCGGCGCGTCGGCGACAGCACGGCGCCGCCCTGGGTCTCATGCACAGCGGTCACAGGACACCTCCCGGGATGATGGATCGATGAAGAACTGCATCACCGCGGCGGAGGCCTCACGCTCGCGGCAGAACCCTCAACGCTAGACCTCGGCTCGCTCTGCCTGCCAGGCCTCCGGGGCCATCCGACCCGCGAGAAGCGTCACACGGCCGCGACCCCGGTCACTCGCAGGCGACCCCGTCGCCGTCGCCATCCATGCGCGGCGCATAGCCGGGCATGCCGCGGTACAGGGGCGCGGCACCGGCGGCCCGGGCCTCGGAGCAGTTCGCGAAGGCTGCGCCCGGTGCAGCGGGTGCCGGGGCAGGTTCCTGGGCGGGCTGCGGGGCGCTCTCGGCGGGCGCCCGCGTCGAGCTCTGGTCCGAGCCCGAACCGGAGTCGGACGACGACTCCCCCTCGCAGTCCCGCAGCACCTCCGCCATCCGGTCGTGCTCGGGCTGGGTGACCCACAGGTCGTACTTGGCCTTCACATCGACCTGCCGCGCCACGTAGGGGCACCAGTAGGAGCGGTTCGGCGGCAGCCAGGTCGCGGCGTCGCCGTCGCCCTTGGACTGGTTGGTCGGACCGTCGACGGCCAGGAGGTTCAGCGGGTCGTTGGCGAAGACCAGCCGCTGCTGCTCGCTCAGCTGCTGGGCGCCCTTCTGCCAGGCATCGGACAGCGCCACCACGTGATCGATCTGCACCTCGGTGGAGGTGTCCATTCCCGCGGTGAAGTCGATCGCGGTGTCCGTGTAGGGGTCCTGCAGCAGACCGGAGGACACGGAGCAGCCGTCCTCGCGCTCGATGCCCGTAAGGTCGCGGGCCAGGATGTCATTGCGGGTGCTGCACCCGTTGCCGTCGACGTCGTGCCAGGTGGGACCGAAGAGATCGCGGCCATAGCCGGTCTTCGGCGCGCGGCCCTTGATGTCGAGGGTCTCCAGCACGGTCAGGGCCTCAGCGGAGTCGGAGGCGGCGCTGTCGTCGACGGGCGCGGGCGAGCTCTCGGGCTCCGAGGCTTGCGCCGACGTCTCGACCGCCTCGGGTGCCTCTGCTGCCTCGGACGACTCGGCCCCGCCAGGCTCCTGCGCCTCCGATGACGGGGCCTCCGGCGCCTGCGGTGCAGACGACGCCGAGGAGCCCGGCCGCGGATCTTCGGCCTCCTCGGAGGACGGGCCGACGATCAGCGCGATGACCACCAGAGCCACGAAGGCGAGGACCAGCAGGCCCAGGCAGCCGCCGCAGCCGATGCCGATCTTGGCGGGGGTCGTCATCCGGGAGCGCGCAGGGGTCACATCAGCCTCGTCGTCGGGGGTCGCGGGGAAGCCCCACAGCCTACTGATCGGCACCCTGCCGACGACGGCGCCGCGCGGGCCGCTGCGTGCCCTACCCTCTCCTGGTGTCCTACCTCGATGAGCTGGCCGAGCGGCCCGACGACCACGACGACAGCCCTCCCGACGGCAGCCGGTACCAGAGCCTCAAGCACGAGGCGGTGCGCGATTCCACGCGCGCGCTCCAGCAGCGCATCCGCTCCCGCTTCCCGGATCGCGGGCTGTGGGAGGTATGCGGCGAGCTCGCGGCGCTCGTGGACGAGGTCGGCTCCGAGGGCGGCATCAGCCGCCGTCGCATCCGGTTCGCCCGCTTCATGTCGCGGCTGCTGGTCGCGCTCATCGTCGTGTTCGTGACACTGACGATCGCGCTGGCCGCGGCCGACATCTGGGCCGATCCGGAAGCCATCAGCCCGATCGACTTCCTGCCGCTGCTGGAGACCGTCATCAACAACGCGGTGTTCGCGGGCCTGGCGGTGTTCTTCCTGATCGCCGTGCCGGAGCGGATGGAGCGGGCGCGCGTGATGCGGCTGCTGCACCGCCTGCGCTCCCTGGCCCACGTGATCGACATGCATCAGCTGACCAAGGTCCCCGAGCGCCTGGAGCGGGGCTCGCGCGCCGACGGCGGCCTGGATCTCAGCCGCGAGCAGCTGCGCCACTACCTGGACTACTGCACGGAGATGCTCTCGCTCGTGGGCAAGACCGCTGCCCTGTTCGCCGAGGACACGACGGACGGGGAGATCATCGACGGCGTGGAGGGCCTGGAGACCCTGACCTCCGACATGGCCCGCAAGGTCTGGCAGAAGATCGCGGTGCTGTGACCTGCGTGAACGGCTGGCACGCCGCGGACTTCACCCTGACTCGGCCGACTAGTTGTTCAGCCCCTGCCCCTCGTAGAAGGCTCCGCCCGCATTTCGCACCGCGTAGTAGTAGACATCGGCCACCCCGAGGCACGCGTTGCGGCGGATCGTCTCGGTGGGGTAGGCCCGGGTGCAGGACGCCGTGAGCCCGGACAGGAACACCGTGTCGCAGTCCAATCGATCGACGAAGCTCGTGGACGAATAGCACCGATCGTGATCGTCGCAGGTGGGCTTGAAATCAGCGCGCCCCCACTGATCCGGTGAATAGCTGCAGCCGTTGGTCTCGTCGGTCGCCGCTGCCAGAGGAGCAGCGGAGGCCTGAGGTATAGCGGAAGTCTGAGCCAGGCGGAGGGATGATGACCCTCCGGTGAGCCGCACGATCTCCTGGATCTCCGCCTGACTCGAGATCGCGTCGAGCTCGACGATCTCCTGGGGCGTGAAGTTGCGCAGCAGGACGTCGTACTGCTTCTTGGTGATGTCCCCGCCCGTCGGCGACGCAGTGGATGCCGCCGTGGCCGCGGATGCTCCCGCCGCGGTCGATGCCAGCAGCATCACGGACGCAAGAAGAGTGATCGGTCGGCGCGCAACGGTCTTCATGGCATGCCCCCTCGGGGGAGATTATGAGCTCCCACTAGGGGATACAGTCTCAGACTGTAGCGCAGCTCACCACGCGCGGGCCCATCTCAGCGGCCGCTGTGGTAGCGGCACTGGGCTATCAGCACACGATCCTCGAGGACCTTGCAGACCAGTCGGTGCTCATCGGTGATCCGCCGCGACCAGAAGCCGCCGAAGTCGTGCTTGAGCGCTTCGGGCTTGCCGATGCCTTCATTGCTGTTGCGCTGGATGTCCTCGAGAAGCCTGTTGATGCGCTTGAGGACCTTCCGGTATGGCATCCAGGAGACGCCGGGCATTGGCGGGCAAGCGCATGAGGTACGCCGTCTCCCGCAAGGACTCGTAGTCCTCCAGCGAGAGGATGACGGCGGACTCGCGACCCGAGCGGGTGATCACGACACCCTCACGGTCATCCACGACAGAGTCCAGCACCTCGGCGTAGCCCTGGCACGATTCGGAATAGGTCATCGTCTTCATTCGACCTCCCTGTACAAGAATTTGTACAGCCCGAGGGGCTCGCCGACGAGGGGTGCCTCAACCCTGTCCGACGGCGGCGAGCTGGCGGCGGGCGCCGGGGCGCCCCAGGAAGAGCCAGCCCAACGAGCCCAGCAGCGGCAGGGCGATCACGAGCAGGACCCAGACGGCCTTCCGCTCGCCGGTGATGGCCGGCTGCAGGAAGAGCGGCCCCACAGCTCCAGGATCATGCCCCGGGAGTCCCGCAGGTATGCCCCGATCCGGTCGGTCGCCTCGGCATCGCGCTCCTGGGCCACGAGGTCCACGAGCGCCGCATTGCGCTCGACCCACGGCTGGTGGAACGCCGGAGTGTCATCGAGCGTGTGGAAGAGCAGGCGCAGCTCGGACTGCACCCGCTTCATGAGCTCGAGCTGGCGGAGCGAGCCGGACAGCGAGACGACGGCCCGGTGGAAGGCGTCGTTGGCCTCGGCCATGGCGGCCACCTGCCCGGCGTTGCGGGCCCAGCGGCCGGTCTCCACGGCGGCGCTCATCTGCTCGACCGCACGATGACGAGTCCCCGCCTCCGGCCAGCGCAGAGCCGCCCCCTCGAGGGCCAGCCGGGCGCGGTAGAGCTGATGGACCGTGGCCTCATCCGGAAGGCATACGCGGATGCCGCGATGGCGCTCGCGCTCGACCAGGTGCTCCTGCTCGATCTCGTCGAAGGCTGCGCGCAGGGAGTTGCGGGAGATGCCCAGGACCGCCGCCAGCCGTTCCTCGGGCAGGCGGGCGCCCGGTCGCAGGAGGCCCGTGACCACGCCGCGGCGCAGCACCTCGGCTCCGCGCGCGACCGCGCCCCGACCCTCGTGCTCCGCGTCCACCGCATCGCGCACCGGCGCGAGCACGGTCATGTCGGGCAGCGGCGCCTTGCTCTCGATGGTCATGAGCTCATCGTGCCAGTCGGCGCCAGGATGACCTCCCGTGTCATGACGTGATGCGTCCGAGCACCTGACCGGCCGTCACGGCATCGCCCTCGGCCGCGCCCCGCTCGGACAGGGTGCCAGCGCACGGCGCAGCGACCTTCGACTCGGTCTTCATGACCTCGAGCACGAGCAGGTCGTCGCCGGCCTGGACCTGCGCACCCTCCTCCACGAGCCACTTCAGGACCGTGCCGCCCACACCGGCCTTGATCGCGCCGTCGTCGTCGGTCTCCGCAGAGCCCGCCGACGACGCCTGCCCACCGGACTCGAGCGCTGCGGCCAGCGCCTTGGGCACGCCCAGCATCACCCGGCGGCCGTCGATGTCCACACTGAACCGCGAGCGCCCCAGCTCGGCGGCGCGCAGGTAGTCGGCCGCGTAGCCGTCGTCGGCGCTGAGCCGCTCGACGAACTCGTTCTCGATCCAGGCCGTGTGGACCGTGAAGTCCTCAGCGGTCTCGGCGGCGAACTCGTGGGCCTCGACCGCCGCGCGGTGGAACGGGACTGTGGTGGCCACGCCGTGGATGCGGATCTCGGCCAGGGCACGACGGGCCCGCCGCAGCGCGGCCTGCCGATCCGCGCCGTGCACGATCAGCTTGAGCAGCATCGAGTCGAAGGTCGTGGCGACCTCTTGACCGGCGCGCACGCCGGAGTCCAGGCGGATGCCGGGGCCGGTGGGGGCGTCGATCGCCTCGATGCGCCCGCCGCCGGGCAGGAAGCCGCGGCCCGGGTCCTCCGCGTTGATGCGGAACTCGAAGGCGTGGCCCTGCGGCTGGGCGCCCAAACCCTCGGGCAGGTGCCCGCCGTCGGCCACGAGCAGCTGCAACTGGACCAGGTCGGCGCCGTAGACCTCCTCGGTGATCGGATGCTCGACCTGCAGGCGCGTGTTGACCTCCAGGAAGGAGATCAGCCCGTCGCGGCCCACCAGGAACTCGGCGGTGCCCACCCCCACGTAACCGGCCTCGCGGCATATCTCGGCGGCGGCGGTGTGGATCCGCTCGCGCTGCTCGTCGCTCAGGAACGGCGCCGGGGCCTCCTCCACGAGCTTCTGGTGGCGGCGCTGCAGCGAGCAGTCGCGCGTGCCGAGCACGGCCACGCCGCCGTGGGAGTCGCAGACCACCTGAGCCTCGACGTGGCGCGGCTCGTCCAGGAAGCGCTCCACGAAGCACTCGGGGCGCCCAAACGCGCTCTGGGCCTCGCGGGCGGCCGAAGCGAAGGCGTCCTCGACCTCGGAGAGCTCGCGGACCACGCGCATGCCGCGCCCGCCGCCGCCGTGAGCGGCCTTGATGATCACGGGCAGCCCGTGCTCCTCGGCGAAGGCGGTGGCCTCAGCACCCGAGGCCACCGGGCCGTCGGTGCCCGGCACCAGCGGGGCCCCCACGGTGCGGGCGATGTCGCGAGCCTGGACCTTGTCGCCGAGCTTCTCGATGGTCTCGGGCTTCGGTCCGATCCAGGTCAGGCCGGCGTCGATGACTCCGCGGGCGAACGAGGCGTTCTCGGACAGGAACCCGTAGCCGGGGTGGACGGCGTCTGCACCGGCGCGCTGGGCGATCGCCAGGATCGCCTCCTGATCCAGGTAGGTCTCGGTCGGGCTGGTGCCCTCGAGCGCGTAGGCCTCGTCGGCCAGGTGGACGTGCGGAGCGTCGGCGTCGGGGTCGGCGTAGACGGCCACCGAGCTCAGGCCGGCCTCGGCGCAGGCGTGGATGATGCGCACGGCGATCTCGCCGCGGTTGGCGATCAGGACCTTCTGCACGATGGTCTCCTCAGTGGTTCTCGGCAGCAGGCGCTGCGACGGAGTCAGTGGTTGCGGTGGATCCGGGCTCGACGGCGACGAAGCGCACCGTCCTCCCGGGGGCCGCCTGGGCCATGAGGTCTAGGTCGGCCTCGAGCACGCAGGCGATGACCGGATAGCCGCCGGTCACGGGGTGGTCCCTCAGGAACACGACGGGCAGCCCGGAGGCCGGGACCTGGATGCTGCCGGGCACGGTGCCCTCGCTGGGCAGCTCGCGCTCGATGCTGCGCGCCAGCTCCTGCCCCTCCAGCCGGGCGCCCACGCGGTCGGAGGCCGCCGAGACGGTCCACTCCTGCTGCTGGAAGGAGCTCAGCGCCTCGGTGGTGAACCAGTCGGCGCGCGGTCCCAGGACCACGCGGATCTCGAGCGGCCCGCTCGGCGAGGTCTTCTCGGCGACGGGCGCGCCGGCGACCTCGAGCGGCCAGTCCACGGCGGTGCCGGGATCGCGGCCCACGGCCAGGCGGTCGCCGTCGGACAGCGCCGCGGGGCCGAGCCCTGCGAGAGTGTCGGTCGCACGGCTGTCGATGACCGCGGGGACGTCGATGCCGCCGCGCACAGCCACATACACGCGCAGCCCGTCCGAGGGAGCTCCCACGCGCAGCGTCTGGCCGTCTTTCAGCGCGAAGGGCAGGCCGGCGCGAGGACGCCAGCCCGAGTCGACCCTCGGAGCCTTCGTCGACTGCTCGGCACGCTCGTCCGGCTCAGTCTGCTCGGTCTCAGGCACATCGGCCGAGTCCGTCGCGACGGGCGCCTGCTCCTCCGATGGCGCCGCGTCCGTCGGCTCCGTGTCCGGCGTCGGCGCAGGGACGACCTCCAGCTCCACAGCAGCGCCGGTCACGGCGAGGACCTGATCGCCCGCGGCCCGCAGGCTCAGACCACCGAGCACGCTCTCCAGGCATGCCGTGCCCGGCATATTGCCGACCAGCCGGGCGGCTCGGTCGGCGGCGGAGCGATCGAGCGCGCCGGAGGAGGAGATCCCCACGTCGGCCCGACCCGGCCGGCCGCGGTCCTGGATCAGCGCCTGCAGTCCGGCGGTCTCGACCACCAGGTGATGCCCGGGATCGGCCTCCGCCTGCTCGGGCTGCGCGGGGGCCTGGACCTCCACGGCCTCGCGCACCGCCCGGTACGTCAGGCGGTCGCCCGGGGCCAGCAGCGCCGGCGGATCCTGGTTCAGATCGACCATGGGTGTCGTCGTGCGCCCCAGCAGCTGCCAGCCGCCCGGGGAGCTGCGCGGGTAGACCGCCGAGAACTGCCCGGCCAGCGCCACCGAGCCGGCGGGCACGGCGGTGCGAGGCGAGCTGCGGCGCGGGATCTCGGGCGTGCCGCGCAAGGCATCGGGCAGCTGGAGGCCATCCACGGACTCCAGCTCTCGAGCGCAGTAGAGGAAGCCCGGAGCGAAGCCGGCGAACGCCGCGATCCAGGGCTCGGCAGTGTGCCACTCGATCAGCCCGTCGGCAGAGACGCCCAGGGATTCGGCCAGCTCGTGAAGGTCCTCGCCGTCGTAGACGACGTCCAGCGCGATCTCCCGGCCCGGCTGATCCGCCAGTGAGCCCCGGGGGATGCGTGCGAGCGCGGCCTCCAGCGCAGGACGGTCGCTCGTGCGGATCAGCACGGTCGAGGCGCCGCCCACCCCGCGGAAACCCTGCTCGGACAGCGCGGCATGCACAGCCACGGCGTCGGCCAGGTCGGCGCACTCGATGAGCAGCGAGTGATCGGCGACCGGCAGGAGCCGCCGCTGCGGCACCTCGGACGACGCGCGGGACTCGCTCACGAGAGGAACGACCGCTGCTCGACGCCGGCCTCGGACAGCGCCGCCGAGACCTGCCGGGCGATCTCGAGAGCTCCGGGGGTGTCGCCGTGGACGCAGATCGATTCGGCATCCACGGAGATGGTGGAGCCGTCGATCGCGGTGACCGTGCGCTGGGTGGCCATCTGGACCACGCGGGCGGAGATCTCGGCCGGATCGTGCAGCACCGAGCCCTCCTCGCGGCGTGAGACCAGACGGCCCTCCGGCGTGTAGGCGCGGTCGGCGAAGGCCTCGCGCACCGTGGGGATGCCGGCGGCTGCGGCCTGGCGCTCGATCTCGGAGTCGGGCAGGACCAGGATCGGCAGCTCGTCGCCGAGCTCCGCGAGCGCCCGCACGACGGCTCCGGCATGGGCCTCGTGGTGGCCGATCGTGTTGTAGAGCGCGCCGTGGGGCTTCACGTAGCCGACCTGCGCGCCCACCGAGCGGGCGCAGGCCTGCAGGGCGCCGATCTGGTAGATCACCTGATCCGTGAGCTCCGAGGGCACCACATCGATGAAGCGGCGCCCGAAGCCTTTGAGGTCGTCGTAGCTGACGTGGGCGCCGATGGCCGCCCCGCGCTGCGAGGCGATGCGGCAGGTCTCGCGGGCGACCGACGGATCGCCTGCGTGGAAGCCGCAGGCCACGTTGGCGCTGGAGACGACCTCGAGGATCTCGGCTCCGTCCGGCATGGACCAGGAGGTCAGCGACTCCCCGCAGTCGGCGTTGAGATCGATCCGGGGCTGCCCGGAAGTGATGGCGCTCATGGAAGTCGGCCTCCTTGCTGTGGTTGGAACAGGATGGACCATTGAGGGCGATTGTTCAACAATCGAATGTGATGTTCGCTACTGCTGACGCTTCGTCACTATGATGGCGCAGATCACATACCCCACTGCATCGACCTGCTGAGAGTCGTCGCACCCAGGAGCAGCATGACCGAGCACCCCCGCCTCTCCGCCCCCCTGAGCATCGGGGGGCTGGAGCTTCCCCACCGCATCCTCATGGGCTCCATGCACACAGGTATGGAGGACGATCCCGAGCAGTTCCCCGAGCTCGCCGCGTACTTCGCCGAGCGCGCCCGCGGCGGAGCCGGCCTGATGATCACCGGCGGCTTCAGCCCCAACGGCGAAGGCCGCCTCACCCCGGGGGGCGGCCAGCTCTCGGATCCCGCCCAGGCGGCCCATCACCGGATCCTCACCGACGCCGTCCACGAGGCCGGCGGCCTGCTGGCCCTGCAGATCCTGCACGCGGGGCGCTACGCCTATCACCCGAAGGCGGTCTCCGCCTCGGCCACGCAGTCCCCCATCAGCCCGTTCCCCGCCCGAGAGCTGACCGACGAGCAGGTCCGGGCCGCGATCCAGGACTTCGCCCGCTGCGCCGTGCTCGCCCAGGAGGCCGGCTACGACGCCGTCGAGATCATGGGCTCGGAGGGCTACCTGCTCAACCAGTTCCTGGCCCAGCGCACGAATCAGCGCGAGGACGACTGGGGCGGCGACGCCCAGCGCCGTCGTCGCTTCCCGGTGGAGGTCGTGCGCGCGGTGCGCGCCGCGGCCCCAGGGCTGCCGATCATCTACCGGATCTCCCTGATGGACCTGGTCGACGGCGCCCAGGCCTGGGAGGACGTCGTCGCCCTGGCCCATGAGCTCGAGGACGCAGGCGTCGACGTCTTCAACACCGGCATCGGCTGGCACGAGGCCCGCGTGCCCACGATCGTCACGAGCGTCCCGCGCGCTGCCTTCACGGAGGCGACCGCCGCGCTGAAGGCCCAGGTCTCGGTGCCGGTCGCGGCGTCGAACCGCATCTCCATGCCGCAGGACGCGGAAGCGATCCTGGCCGAGGGCCAGGCCGATCTGGTGTCCATGGCGCGGCCCTTCCTGGCCGATCCCGCCTGGGTCCGCAAGGCTCTCGAGGGCCGCGAGGACCGGATCAACACGTGCATCGCCTGCAACCAGGCCTGCCTGGACCACACGTTCTCCCAGAAGCGGGCCTCCTGCCTGGTGAATCCGCGGGCGGGCCGGGAGACGACCCTGGTGCTCGAGCCCACGCGCACCGCGCAGCGGGTGGCCGTGATCGGCGCCGGCCCGGCAGGCCTGTCCACCGCGGTGGCCGCCGCCGAGCGCGGTCATCGGGTGGAGCTCTTCGAGGCCCAGGACCACCTGGGCGGGCAGTTCGCCCTGGCCCAGCGCATCCCCGGCAAGGAGGAGTTCGCCCAGACGCTGCGCTACTTCACCCAGCGGCTCGAGGACCTGGGGGTGGAGGTCCGCACGGGGCACCGGGTGAGCGCCCAGGAGCTGATCGACGCCGGTTGGGACCACGTCATCCTGGCCACGGGTGTGGAGCCGCGGGTCCCCGAGATCGAGGGGCTCGAGCATCCGTCGGTCATCACCTATCCGGACCTGGTCAGCGGACGCCGCCAGGCCGGCGAGCGCGTGGCCGTGATCGGCGCCGGCGGCATCGGGGTGGACGTGTGCGAGTTCCTGACCCACACCGGCCCTCAGCCCACGCCCGTGGAGGACTGGCAGAAGGAGTGGGGCGTGGCCCCGCTGACCGGCCCCGACGCCCAGATCGGCGCGCTGCGCAAGCCCGAACCGGAGCCCTCGCCGCGTCAGGTGCACCTCATCCAGCGCCGCACGTCCTCGATCGGCAAGGACCTGGGCGTCACCACAGGCTGGGTCCACCGCGCGGCCCTGCGGGCACGCGGCGTCCACCAGATCACCGGCGCGCAGTACGTGCGCATCGACGATGACGGCCTGCATCTCACCGTGCCCGCCGGGGAGTCCTCCGACACCGAGGCCGCCGACGCCCCGCGCGAGCCCCTGGTGCTGCCGGTCGACTCGGTGATCCTGTGCGCCGGTCAGGTCTCCCAGCGCGAGCTCGTGGAGCCCCTGGAGCACTCCGGCATCAGCCTGCACATCATCGGCGGAGCGGATGTGGCCGCCGAGCTCGACGCCAAGCGCGCGATCAAGCAGGGCGTGGAGGTCGCTGCGGCGCTGTGAGCGCCCGGCGTTCGGCAGGCACGAGCCGCGCCCTCTCGCCCGGCCGTGCTGCCAGCACACCATCGGAAAACCCCTGGAACTGCCTGGATGCTGGCAGCTCCATGGGCCCGAGGCGGTGCTGAATGAGGTTCAGCCGCGCCCGGTCGGCTCCGGAGTCTCGGTGCGGTCCTCGCGCCGCTCGTCCTGCGCATCGACCTCGGACAGCGAGAACGGGAAGTACTGCTCCAGGATGCGGGCGATGCCCTCGTCGTCGTTCGTGGCGGTGACGACATCGGCGGCCTCCTTGGCCTCCGGGATGCCGTTGCCCATGGCCACGCCCAGACCCGCCGCGGAGAGCATGGTGATGTCGTTGCCGTTGTCGCCGAAGGCCATGACGGCCTCCAGCGGGATGCCCTTGGCCGCGCAGTAGTCGGTGATCGCCGAGGACTTGTCCACGCCGCGGGCGGTGGCCTCGAAGTAGATCGGCGAGGAGAACGTGCACTCGGCACGATCGGCGAAATCCCGGTCCAGCTCCTTCTGCAGCTCGAGCAGCTCGGGGCGCTCCCCGGTGAACAGCAGCTTGGTGGCCGGCTCCGGCAGATCGGCGACCTGCGGCAGCGGACGGATGCTCAGCGCGTTGCCCTCGGCCTCATGGCGGACCTGCGGGTGCTCGGGCTCCGAGGCGAAGAGCTCCTCCCCTAGCGGGATCATCACGATCAGGCCGCGCGAGAGCACGTGGTCGATGATCTCCTGCGCGGTCTGGGCGTCGATCTCCCGGCGGGCGATGACCTCCCCGGAGGCCTGGTCCACGATGATCGACCCATTCATGCCGGCCAGGATCAGATCCTCGCCGATCTCCAGCTTCTCGGCCAGCTGCTTCAGACCGGGGATCGGGCGGCCGGAGGCCAGCATGATCTGAGCGCCCGCCTCCCGGATGGCCTCCAGCCCCAAGCGGGTGCCGGGCTGGAGCTGGCGGTCGCTGCCCAGCAGGGTGCCGTCGATGTCGAAGGCGACGAGGCGGAAGGTCATTGGGGTCTCCTGTGCTGGGGCGGGCAAGCATTCCTGCCCCCAGCATGCCAGCTCAGCGCCCGGGACGACGGGCCTTACAGCGGCGGCCAGGGGATCCGATATCCACCGGTCTCATCGTGCGGCAGCACCGGGTCTGCCAGCAGCATCTGCACCCGCAGCTGCAGGGCCATCTGCTCGACCGGGAAGAGCAGCTCCTCGAGCTCGTCGGGCAGCTGCTCGGCCAGTGGAGCCAGGTCCTCGAGCAGCCCCTCCGGCACGGGCTCGCCGGCGAACTCCCAGATCACGGTGCGCAGCTTGTCCGGGGCCGAGAAGCACAGCCCCTGATCGATCCCCCAGATGCGGCCGTCGGTGCCGTGCAGGACGTGGCCGCCCTTGCGATCGGTGTTGTTGGCGATGACGTCGAAGACCGCCATCCGCCGCAGATCGTCGTGCGTCTCGGGGTGGGAGTCGTAGAGCGTGAAGTAGTGCTCCTGCGGATCGTGGTCCACGAAGCGCTGGATCGACCCGGGGCCGAACGGCCCCTCCTCGCGCAGCACCGTGGTGGGGATCAGCCCCCAACCCAGGGCCTCGGACAGCACGTAGGCTGCCCGCTCCCGGCGGTAGATGCGCGGCGGGAAGTCGCGCAGGGGCTTCTCCCCCTCCTCCGCCTTGTAGACGCCGCGGACGGTGCGGCCGTCGTCGTCGGTCACGTCCACGAGCAGCGCGGAGTTGGAGGACTCGCGGAACAGGCCCACGAGCTCGATCTCCCCGTGCTGCAGGACGTGCTCGTCAGCGGTCATGGGAGCGGGATCAGTCCGAGAGCAGGTCGGACAGGAAGCCGTCGGTCGTGTTCATGCGCAGAACCGAAGGTGCCCGTCCCGGCATATACGAGATCGCCGAGACGGAGCAGGGATCCACGGAGATGCGCTGGAAGTGATCCAGGTGCGAGCCGAGCGCGTGGTTGAGCAGCACCTTGATGGGGTCCGCGTGAGAGAAGCACACGACGGTCTGGCCGGGATGCCGATCGCGGAGGCGCTGGATGCCCTCGACAATGCGGTACTGCATCTCCGTGAAGCTCTCCCCGTCCGGGAAGCGGAAGCTCGAGGGGCTCTGCTGCACGGCGGTCCACTCCGGCAGCTTGGCCAGATGCTTGAGCTTCTCGCCGGTCCACTCGCCGAAATCGCACTCGAGCAGGTCCGACTGCGCCTCGGCGGTGAGCCCGGTGGCCTTCTCGACCGGCTCGGCGGTCTCCCGCGTGCGCTCCAGCGGCGAGGTGTACAGGGCGTCCACGGCCAGGCCCTGGAAGCGCTCGGCCAGCCGCTCGGCCTGCGCCAAGCCCTTCTCGGACAGGTGCAGCCCCGGTGCACGACCCGGCAGGACCTTTCCCGTGGTGGGGGTGAGTCCGTGGCGGACCAGCAGGATCAGCGTGGGGCGCTCGGCGGAGGTCTGGGAACTGTCGGTCTCGGTCTGTCTGTCGCTCACGCGCTCACCGTACCGCCCACGGCCGACTGCGGAAGAGGGGCGGAGGCACCGAATGCGCTCAGCGCGAAAGCACCCAGCCGGGTACTGCCAGGCCGCTTGTGCTGTCGCGGTGCAGGGCTAGCGTGAAGGTGTGACCGATCACCCTGACATCAGCACCCTGGGCGAGCTGCGCGCCGCCGATCTCCCCGTCCGCTCCCTGCGTGAGGAGCTGCGGGCCAACCTGCTCGACGCCCTGGCGGAGGACCGCGACCCCTGGCCCGGTCTGCACGGCCTGAGCCGCACGGTCCTGCCGCAGGTCGAGCGCGCCCTGATCGCCGGACACGACATCGTCCTGCTCGGCGAGCGCGGACAGGGCAAGACCCGTCTGCTGCGCACCATGGTCGGCCTGCTGGACGAGTGGTCCCCGGAGATCGAGGGCTCGGAGCTGCACGAGCACCCCCTGGATCCGATCACCGACGCCTCCCGGACCCGCATCGCCACAGAAGGCGACTCGCTGCCCATCGTCTGGCGGCACCGGGACGAGCGCTATGTGGAGAAGCTGGCCACCCCGGACACGTCGGTCGCGGATCTTATCGGCGACGTCGACCCCGTTCGCGTGGCCGAGGGCCGCCGCCTGGGCGACCCGGAGACCATCCACTACGGCCTCATCCCGCGCGCGCACCGCGGGATCGTGGCCATCAACGAGCTTCCCGATCTGGCCGAGCGCATCCAGGTGGCCATGCTCAATGTCATGGAGGAGCGCGACGTCCAGATCCGCGGCTACGTCCTGCGCCTGCCCCTGGACGTGCTGGTCGTGGCCTCGGCCAACCCGGAGGACTACACCAACCGCGGGCGGATCATCACGCCGCTGCAGGACCGCTTCGGCGCGGAGATCCGCACCCACTACCCGATCGAGCTCGCGGACGAGATGGCCGTGATCTCGCAGGAGGCCGACCTGGTCGCCGAGGTCCCCGAGGCCCTGCTGGAGATCCTGGCGCGCTACACCCGGCTGCTGCGCGAGTCGCCGGCCGTGGATCAGCGCTCCGGAGTCTCGGCCCGCTTCTCGATCGCCGGTGCGGAGACCACGGCCGCGGCCGCCCTGCGCCGAGCCACGGTGTACCGGGAGGACGCCGCCGTTGCACGGCTCGTGGACATCGACGCCGCCGTGGACGTGCTGGCCGGCAAGATCGAGTTCGAGGCCGGGGAGGAGGGCCGCGAGCAGGCCGTCCTGGACCACCTGCTGCGCCGGGCCACCGCCGAGACCCTGGCGGCACGGCTGCGCGGAGTGGACCTGGATCCCCTGATCGAGGCCCTGGACGGGACCGTCACCGTGACCACCGGTGCGGACATCCCCGCCCACGAGCTGCTGGAGGAGCTGCCGGAGGAGAGTCAGGACCTCTACGACCGGATCGCCCAGGCCTTCGGCGCCGAGTCCGCCGGCGAGCGCGCCGCGGCCGTCGAGCTGGCCCTCGAGTGGCTGTTCCTGGCCCAGAAGATCTCCAAGGACGCCGACGACGACGGCACCATCTACGGCTGAGCAAGGGCTCCCGGCGCCGCTGACCGGGTCCGCGCTCATCGTCCCTGCACCACGGAAAGAAGGTGCGCAGTGCCTGCGTATCGCAACAGCCGCTACGGCCGCTATCGCGGGGGACCCGATCCCCTGGCGCCGCCGCCGGACCTCACGGAGGCCCTGGACGCGATCGGCCGCGATGTCATGGAGGGGTACTCGCCGCAGGATGCCCTGCGCGAGTTCCTGCGCCGAGGCGGTCGCGGCCAGCGCGGCCTGGACGACCTCTCCCGGCGGGTGAACCAGCGCCGCCGCGAACTGCTCGGCAAGCACAGCCTGGGCGGCACGCTCGATGAGGTGAAGAGCCTGCTCGAGCAGGCCGTGCGGCTGGAGCGCGAGCAGCTGCTGCGTGACGCCCGCATGGATCCCACGGACCGGCAGCTGCGGGAGATGCAGCTCGGTGCACTGCCGTCGTCCACGGCCGCGGCCGTGTCCGAGCTGACGGACTACGACTGGGCCTCTCAGCAGGCCCGGCAGACCTATGAGCAGATCAAGGACAAGCTCGGCCGCGAGGTGCTGGATCAGCGCTTCGCCGGCATGAAGCAGGCCCTGGAGGGCGCCACGGAGGAGGACCGCCAGGCGATCTCGCAGATGCTCGCCGATCTCAACGAGCTGCTGGCCAAGCACGCCCGCGGGGAGGACACCCCTGAGGACTTCGAGCAGTTCATGGAGGAGCACGGGGAGCACTTCCCGGAGGATCCGCAGGACATCGACGAGCTGATCGACGCCCTGGCCCAGCGCTCGGCGGCGGCCGCGCGCATGATGAACTCCATGACGCCGGAACAGCGCCAGGAACTCATGGAGCTGTCGGCCCAGGCCTTCGGCTCCCCGCAGCTCATGGAGCAGCTCTCTCAGCTCGACGCCAACCTCCAGGCCCTGCGCCCCGGCGAGGACTGGAGCGGCTCCGAGCGCTTCGAGGGCCAGGAGGGCCTGGGACTCGGCGACGGCACCGGGGTGCTGCAGGACATCGCGGACCTGGATGCCCTGGCCGATCAGCTCTCCCAGAGCCATCAGGGCGCGGCCCTTGATGACATCGACCTCGACGCCCTGGGCCGCCAGCTCGGGCAGGACGCGGCAGTGGACGCCCGTACGCTCAGCGAGCTGGAGAAGGCCCTGCGCGACTCCGGGCTGCTGCACCGCGGATCGGACGGCGCGCTGCGGCTCTCCCCGCGCGCGGTGCGCCAGCTCGGGCGGGCGCTGCTGCGCGACACCGCCGAGCAGCTCTCCGGCCGCCCCGGCTCACGAGACACCCGCCGCACCGGCGCCTCGGGAGAGCTCACCGGCTCCACCCGGGCCTGGCAGTTCGGGGACCTGGAGTCCTGGGACGTGACCCGCACGATCACCAACGCGATCCAGCGCACCGTCGGGGAGGGCGGCGATCCGTCCCGCGGCATGCGCCTGCGTGTGGAGGATGTCGAGGTCCAGGAGACCGAGGACCGCACTCAGGCGGCGGTGGCGCTGCTCGTGGACACGTCGTTCTCCATGGCAGCCGAGGGCCGGTGGCTGCCCATGAAGCAGACCGCCCTGGCCCTGCATCACCTGATCAGCACCCGGTTCCGGGGCGATTCCCTCGAGCTGATCTCCTTCGGGCGCTGGGCGCGCAGCCTGGACGAGAACGAGCTGACCGCCATGCCGCCGGTGCACGAGCAGGGCACCAATCTGCATCACGGCCTGCTGCTGGCGGGCAGGTTCTTCCGCCGGCACCCGTCGATGCAGCCGATCCTGCTGATCGTCACCGACGGTGAGCCCACCGCGCACCTGCTGCCCAGCGGCGACGCTCACTTCGACTGGCCCACCTCCACCCCCACGCTTCAGGCGACCGTCTCCGAGCTGGACCGCGTCACCCGCACCGGGGCGCACACCACGTTCTTCCAGCTCGGCGACGACCCCGGCCTGAGCCGCTTCCTCAACGCCATGGCCCGCCGGGCCGACGGCCGCGTGGTGGCCGTGGATCCCGAGGAGCTCGGCTCGGCGGTGCTGGACGAGTACCTCTCGTCCAAGGGCGGGGAATGAAGCGACGGAATATGTCGGGCTCGTCCTGTCTTGAACCGAACAGTTCCGTCCCGCCGCCGAGGAGGCCGCTCATGCCCGATCTGTTCGACCAGCTGACCCTGGGAGCTCTCGAGATCCCCAACCGCGTGGTCATGGCACCGCTGACCCGCCTGCGCGCTCAGGCCGACGGCACGCCGTCGGACCTGAACGTCGAGTACTACGCCCAGCGCGCCTCGGCGGGCCTGATCACCACGGAGGGCACCTTCCCCGCAGCCGTCGGGCGGTCCTACCCGGGCCAGGCCGGCATCGCCAACGACGCCCACGCCGCCGGGTGGAAGCGCGTGGCCGAGGCGGTGCATGCCGAGGGCGGGCGGCTGTCCATGCAGGTCATGCACGGTGGCCGCATCTCGCATCCGGAGATCAACGGCGGCGAGCAGCCCGTGGCCCCGAGCGCGATCGCCCCCGGCACCTCCCTGCACCTGCAGGACGGGCGCAAGGACGAGATCCCCGTGCCCCGCGAGCTGAGCACCGAGGAGCTGGCCGGTGTCCGCGACGAGTTCGCGGCCGCCGCACGCCGGGCCGTCGACGCCGGGGTGGATCTGATCGAGCTGCACAGCGCCAACGGCTATCTCCTGCACCAGTTCCTGGCTCCGGCGTCGAATCAGCGCACGGACCAGTACGGCGGGACGCCTGCGGCGCGGGCGTCGTTCGTGGCGGAGGTCGTGAAAGCTGTGGCCCAGGAGGTCGGAGCCGATCGCACCGCGATCCGGCTGTCCCCGGGCAACGGAGCGCAGGGCACGGCGGAGACCGACCCGCAGGAGACCGAGGCCACCTACCGCACGCTGCTGCAGGAGATCGGCGGGCTGGGCCTGTCCTATGTCTCGCTGCTCGTGGCGGATCCGCAGGACCCCTCGGTCGCCCTGGCCCGCGAGCTGTTCGACGGCCCGCTCCTGCTGAACACCGGGTGGGCGGAGATCACCGATCTGGAGGCTTCGCATGCGATCGTGGACAGCGGCGCCGGCGATGCAGCCGTGGTGGGCCGCAGCATGATCGCCAACCCCGATCTGGTGCAGCGCTGGCGCGAGGGCCTGCCGGTCAACGAACCCGACCCTTCCACCTTCTACACGCACGACGCCGCCGGCTACACCGACTACCCGCTGGCTGTGAGCGGATCCGCCGCACCGGAAGGCCCCGCCATGACACGGCCCTGAGCCAATCACAACGGGGGTTCGCGCCGTCAGCGAACAGCCAGGTCAGGAACAGGCTCGACACAGACAGTCAGGGTGCTGATGTTCTAGGCTCGAAGCATGACGAACAACGAGAAGCACGACCAGCTCACCTTCCAGAACCCCACGACCCGCTACGTGCAGATCGACCCGCCGGTGCAGTCCCAGGAGGCCCCCGGCCTGGACCGCGACCTGGATCCCCGCGCCGATCTGGGCGAGGAGACCTACCGCGGCACCGGGCGCCTGGAGGGCCGCACGGCCCTGATCACCGGCGGCGACTCCGGCATCGGCGCCGCCGTGGCGATCGCCTTCGCCCGCGAGGGAGCGAACGTGGCCATCAGCTACCTCCCGGAGGAGGAGCAGGACGCCCAGCACGTCAAGGAGGTCATCGAGGGCGCTGGCCGCAAGGCCCTGCTGCTGCCCGGCGACCTGCGCGACAAGGACTTCGCCCGCAAGCTGCCCGGCAAGGTCGCCGATGAGCTCGGCGCCCTGGACATCCTGGTCAACAACGCCGGGCGCCAGTACCACTGGGAGAGCCTCGAGGCGATCACGGACGAGCAGTTCGAGAACACCTTCGACATCAAGCTGTTCTCGATGTTCCGCGTCACGCAGGCGGCGCTGAACGTGATGCCGGCGGGCTCGTCGATCATCAACACCACCTCCGTGCAGGCCTACAAGCCCTCGGAGACCCTGGTGGACTACGCGTCCTCGAACGGCGCCATCAACGCCTTCACCCAGGCCCTGGCCCAGCAGCTCGTCGAGCGCGGCATCCGCGTCAACGCCGTGGCTCCGGGCCCCATCTGGACGCCGCTGCAGGTCACGGACAACAAGAACGAGGAGCAGCTGACCTCGTTCGGCCGCCAGGCCCCGATCGGGCGCGCCGGTCAGCCCACCGAGCTCGCCCCGGCCTACGTCTACCTGGCCTCCCCCGAGTCCAGCTACGTCACCGGCGACGTCCTCAACGTCAACGGCGGCTCGCCCGTCGCCTGATCGCCACACGCCACCGCACGACCACGCCGGGCCGGAGCCTCCCCAGGCTCCGGCCCGGCGTCCTACGCTGAGGAGCATGACCATCAAGGCACAGCGCATCACCGATTCGATCGCCCATCACGCCGAGGGCCCTGTCTGGTGGGCGGCCACCGGGCGCCTGAGGTTCGTGGACATGCTCCACGGGGCGATCATCGAGATCGACGACGGCGGCCACCAGCGCCTGGAGGTCCCCTCCCGCATAGCCTCGATGCTGCGCCCGCGGGTGGGCGGCGGCGCCGTCGTCGGGCTGGAGAACGGCATCGGCCTGGCCCGCCAAGAGGATCTCTCGGATCTCGAGCAGATCGTGACCCTGTTCGAGGACTCCGGGCTGCGCACGAACGAGGGCGGCTGCGATCCCCAGGGCCGGCTCTGGCTGGGCGACATGGCCTATGAGAAGACCGAGGGCGCCTCGAGCGTCTACCGCTGGGACGGGCCCGGCACCGAGCCGCAGACGGCCTGGGATGGCGCGACCATCGCCAACGGCATCGGCTGGAGCCCGGACGGGGACCTCGCCTACTGGAACGACACCCCCACGGGACAGATCACGGTCTTCGACCACGACCCGGAGCGCGGACCCGTCGACCCCCGCGCCTTCGTGCGGATCCCGGAGGACGCGGGGCACCCCGACGGCCTCACCGTGGATGCCGACGGCGGCATATGGACAGCGCTCAACGGCGGCAGCGCCGTGCACCGCTACTCCCCCGGGGGCGAGCTCACCGAGGTGATCGAGCTGCCCGTCCGCCAGATCACCGCCTGCACCTTCGGCGGCCCGGACCTGGACCGGCTGTTCATCACGACGTCGCGGGAGAACCTCCCCGATGACGAGGAGCTGGCGGCCGGATCGATCTACGCCGTCGAGCCGGGCGTGCGCGGCATGCAGCCGCTGGCCTTCGGAGGCTGAGCCGTGCAGATCCTGCGCAGAAGCCGCTCCAGGCGCGCACCGCGCCTGGCACCCCGGCTGCTGGCCACCGGCGCCGCCGTGACCGCCACGGCAGCGATCGGCTCGCTCGCCACGGGTCCGGTGGTGCGCTCCCCCGAGTACACCCACCTGGACAAGCCCTCATGGCAGCCGCCGGGAGTCGCGTTCCCGATCGTATGGACGGGCCTCTACACGGTCATCGCGTGCACGTCGGCGCTGGCGCTGACGAACCTCGCCCGGCACCGCGAGCGAGCGCAGGCCGATGAGCACGAGCTCGTGCCGCCGCAGCGGCCGCGGGTCCCCGCGCGGCGCTCCCGCCCGCTGTCCCGGCAGCTGAGTCGTCGCAGCGCCGGGCTGCGTCGATCCCTGGCCGTGAATCTCGCGCTGAACGCCGGCTGGTGCTGGACCTTCTTCCGGGCCCGCGAGTTCGAACTGGCCTCGGTGCACGCCGCCGTGCTGACCCTCAGCTGCGCAGACCTGAGCCGACGTGCGGGCTCCGCCCATCGAGGAGCGGGGGCAGCCCTGGTCCCCTACGTCCTGTGGTGCGGCTTCGCAACGGCGCTGAGCACTTCGATCGCCCGGCGCAATCCCCGCCGGTGAGCCGCTCGATCGAAGAATTCTCTGCCGTCGGCACCTCACAGCCCCAGCACAGGTCCAGGCGAACCTCGGCACAAGGGCCGCTCGTAGCTTCGTGATCAGTCAGCCCGGCAGCAGCGCCGGGCGGACCCCGATCACGAAGGAGCAGCCGTGCTCTTCCTGCGCCGCAGCCGCGACACCGCTTCCCAGGGCTCCGCCTCTCAGGAGCCCACTGCCGAGCCGCCCGCCGACAATGAGAACGACCCTCGGGTCGAGATGATCGACGGGATGCCGCACTACCAGGGGCGCCCGCTCGAGCGGCCCGAGGACGAAGTCCAGGACCAGGGGCTGTCCTTCGACCTGCAGACGCTCGTCTCCCGTCGCAGCGCGCTCTCGGCGCTGGGCCTGGGTGCCACCGCCTTCGGGCTGGCGGCCTGCGCGCCCACCTCGAGCTCCTCCTCGGCGTCCTCGTCGGCCTCTGCCACGAGCTCGGCGACCCCCACCGATGACGCCTCGATCGACGTGGCCTCCGAGATCCCCGATGAGACCGCCGGCCCCTACCCCGGCGACGGCTCGAACGGGCCCGACGTCCTGGAGGAGTCCGGCGTGGTGCGCAGCGACATCCGCTCGAGCTTCGGCACCGGCTCCGCCACGGCCGAGGGCATCCCCATGACCCTGGAGATGACCATCGTGAACATGGCCGACAGCTACAAGCCCTGGGCCGGAGCTGCCGTCTACGTCTGGCACTGCGACCGCGATGGCCGGTATTCCATGTACTCCGAGGGCATCGAGGATGAGAACTACCTGCGCGGCGTGCAGATCGCCGACTCGAGCGGCAAGGTCACCTTCACCAGCATCTTCCCCGCCTGCTACACGGGTCGGTGGCCGCACATCCACTTCGAGGTCTTCCCGGACGAGGCATCGATCACCGATCAGTCCAACGCTGTGTCGATCTCGCAGATCGCGATCCCGCAGGCCACCTGCGATGAGGCCTACGCGACCGCGGGCTACGAGTCCTCGGTGACCAACATGGCCTCGCTGTCCCTGGACACGGACAACGTGTTCAGCGACGACGGCGGCCAGGCCCAGCTGGCGACCGTGACCGGTGATGCCAAGAGCGGGTACACCCTGTCGATCACCGTGGGCGTGGACACCAACACGGAGCCGTCGATGGGTGGGATGGGCGGCGGGGCAGGCGCCCCCGGCGCCGCACCTGCGGCCTGAGCTGCTGGCGAGGTACCGCCCGACCTGCTCTCGCGGCCTCAGCTCATGGATTCCGAGATCGGCATACTGCCTGGTCCCGGCTGGTTCTCGGCCAGCCAGGATGCCTGGGTCCGCAGCCGGGCCTCGGAGTCCGAGCCATTCGCTGTGGAGTAGAGGAACAGCGTCTGATCCTCAGCGCCGGTGACCTCCAGGGCCTCGTAGTGCACGTCGATGCGGCCCACGAGCTGGTGGTTCAGGCACTTGAGGCCGTCGCGGCGCTCGGTCACCCGGTGATCCGCCCACCAGGTGCGGAACTCCTCGCTGCGCAGAGACAGCTCCCCCACGAGCTGAGCCAGCTGGGGATCGTCGGGGTGGCGCCCGGCATCCAGGCGCAGGGTGCCGACCATGGAGGAGGCGACCTTCTCACAGTCCACGTACTTCTCGCGAGCCTCGGGGTCCAGGAAGGCCCAGTGCATGAGGCTGCGCTGCCCGGGGCGCGGGCGGGGGTGTCCGCCAGCAGGGAGGCGATCAGCGAGTGCTTGAGGCGCTGCTGCTCCGCCGTGGGGGGCCTGGCCCGCTTGGGCAGTGCCAGCGCCCGGGCCAGATCCTGCAGGTGGCGGGCGGCGGTGGGGTCCAGCTCGAGCGCCTCGGCCAGGGCGAGCTGCACCGATTCCGACGGCCGCTTGTGCCGGCCCTGCTCCAGGCGCGTGCAGTAGTCCGTGCTCACCCCTGCCCGCGCTGCGACCTCCCCGCGACGCAGACCGGGGACTCGCCGACGGGGCCCGTCGTCGTCGGGGGCCAGCGCAGCGCGCCGGGGGCCGGCTCCGGTGGACTGAGCGGAATCCGTCCGCCGTCCAGCCACCGGGCAGTCCCATGTCGACGCGGCAGCGTGCTCCGGTCCTCGAGCGGCCCGACCTCTCCCCCGCCGGGCCTCGGCAGCTGCTGCGCGACCTCAGTCCCGAGTACGCGGTCAACGGCCTGACCGGCCTGATCTTCTCAGCCTCCGGGCCGATCGCCGTGACGCTGGCCGTGGGCGCCTCCGGCGGGCTGTCGGATGAGCAGATCGCCTCCTGGGTCTTCGGTATCTTCCTCTCGGCGGGGCTGGCGACCATCTTCATGTCCCTGCTGTTTCGCCGTCCCTTCGGCTTCGCCTGGTCGATCCCGGGAACCGTGCTGCTGGGGCCGTCGCTGCAGCACCTGTCCTTCCCGGAGGTCGCGGGTGCGTTCTTCACCACGGGTGTCCTGGTCATAGGACTGGGCATGACCGGTGTGGTGCGCAGGGCCATGGCCGCGATCCCCATGCCGATCGTGATGGGCATGGTCGCGGCGATCTTCCTGCGCTTCGGCACGGACGTCGTGGACGCCTCCACCTCTGCCCCGGCGATCGCCCTGCCGATGGTCATCGTGTTCGTTCTGCTCACCGCGGTGCCCGCCCTCGGCAAGCGCATGCCCCCGGTGCTGGGGACCCAGCTGATCGGGCTGGTCATGGTGGTCGCCACGGGCCAGTTCCGCTTCGAGGCCGACGGCCGCGTGCCGGCCCAGCCCGTCTTCACCGCCCCCGAGTTCACCCTGGGCGCCCAGCTCGAGCTGCTGGTGCCGCTGGCGATGACGGTGCTCGTGGTGCAGAACGGCCAGGGCATCGCCGTGCTGCGCCAGGCCGAGCACGACCCGCCCATCAACTCGTTCGCCGTGGCCTCCGGCGCCTTCTCGATCGTCAATGCGTCGGTCGGCGCGGTCTCCGCCTGCGTCACCGGCCCCACGAACGTGCTCCTGACGGCATCGGGGCAGAGGCAGCGGCAGTACACGGCGGCTGTCACGTACGGCGTGATCTCCCTGGTCTTCGCCCTGTTCGCCCCGGTGTTCACGCGGTTCATGCTCGCCACCCCGGAGGCCTTCGTGCTGGCCCTGGGCGGCATCGCCATGATCAAGGCGCTGCAGGGGGCGTTCGTCACCGCGTTCTCCACGCGCTTCACGTTCGGCGCCCTGGTCACGTTCGTGGTGACGGTCTCCGGGCTGGACCTGTTCAACATCCACGCCGCGTTCTGGGGCATCCTCTTCGGCTACGTCGTCTCCCGCGTCCTGGAGCCCCAGGACCACCTGGGCCTCGACTGACCCGCCGCACCTGGGTTCCAGGCGCGGCGGGCCTCGTGTGAGATCACCGCGCGCCGGCTCGACTCACTCGCCGACCGAGGTCACTCGGCGTCGGCGTGGTACTCCACGGCGTCGTCGTGGAGCATCCACAGGTCCGGGCCGAAGATCTCGTAGCGGATCTGCTTGCCCGGGATGCCGGCGCCGATCAGGGCAGAGCGGGTCTCCTTCATAAAGTCCAGGCTGCCGCAGAGGTAGACCTCCGCACCCGCGTCAACGCCCTGGGCACCGAAGTCGGCACGACCGATGTGGTCGGCCTCGCCCTCCTCGACCGTCCAGCGCTCGAAACGCGCCTCCGGCAGCTTCTCGATGAGGGCCTTCTGCTCCTCGAGCAGCGGCGCCGCCGCGTCCGAGGAGTCCACGCGGAACGCAGTGACCTGGCGCTGCGATCCCTCGGCGACCAGACGGTCCAGGAACGCGACCATGGGCGTGACGCCGATGCCCGAGGAGATCAGAACGAGCGGGGCGGTGGAGCCGGTGAGGACCACGTCGCCGTACGGGTTTGACAGCTTGACCGTGGAGCCGACCTCCATGGCGGTCACGACCGGCGAGACCTCCCCGTCCATGTCCTGCTTGACGGCCAGGCGGCGCTGACGGGGGTTGTCGACCGGGATCAGCGTGAACTGCCGGGACTGCTCGATGCCCTCGGGCAGCCGCACCTTGATCGAGACGTACTGCCCGGCCACCGCATCGGTCATGGGGGTGTCGTCGGCGGGCTCGTAGGTGAGGACATAGGTGCCCTCCGAGGTCTCGCGCTTGTCCACGAGGGTGAACTCGTTGAACACGCTGTCGTTGGCCTGCTCGGAGTACAGGCCCTTCTCGAGCTTGATGAGGGCATCGGCCATGAGCCAGTAGACCTCGGTCCAGGCCGCGGCGATCTCGGGGGTCAGGGCATCGCCCAAGTCATCGGCGATCGCGCCCAGAAGGTGCTTCTCCACGATCGGGTACTGCCCCTCCACGATGCCCAGCGACGTGTGCTTATGGGCCACGCGCGAGAGCAGCTCGTCGGGGTAGGACTCCGGGTGGTTGAGGATGTGGGTGGCGAAGGCGACCACGGAGCCGGCCAGGGCGAGGGGCTGCTCACCGGTGCGCTGGTTCGCGCGGCTGAAGATGCCCTCCTCGATCAGCTGCGGCTCCGCCTCGAACATCGACTGGTAGAACTTCGGCGCGATGTCCGGAAGGCGCCCCGCGATCACGGGCGCGGTGGCTTCGATGAGCGGGCGGGCTGACTCGGAGAGCATGGGCTCCTCTTCCTGTGCACGGCTTCGCCCCATCGCCGCCGACGGAGTCCCCCGCGGCAGGCGCTGAGCCGACGGCCGGTTCCGGCCGCACCTTGGATCGTTGCACCGCCGCCGCGGCCGGGGCTTGATCTTGGTCAAGCCCCGGCAACCGGTTGCCGCCGTCCCGGGGACGGCTCTCATTCCCGCAGGCCCTCCTTCGGCACGGCGGCGCAGTGCCGGCCTCGTGGCCCGCAGGGCGATCGGGATCATGGCCGCACCGGCTCCGAGCACGACGACGACGGCCGCCAGAGTCATCGGCGAGATCAGCGCCCCTTCCCCGATCATGGGCGACAGGACGATCACGGTCGCTCCCACGGCGATGACCAGCAGGACCCGCAGCGGCCGCATCACCGCCAGGCGACGGGCCCGATCGATCTGCGCCACGGGCATGCCCAGCCGGTGCAGGCCGAACCACACCTGCCAGCGATCATCGGCCGCGGCGAGACCGGCCGTGCCCAGCAGCGCGGCGATGCGCAGAGCGATCGCCCACCAGGGCAGCACCAGGGCGGCGGCCCCGATCCGCACACCGTCCACATGCAGCCCGCCCAGGGCCGGGATCAGCGCCGCGTAGATGCCCAGGCCGGCCAGCAGCCCGATCGCAGCCTGGAGAAGCGCCTCGAGGAGCACGAGGGCATGCAGCATGGCTCTCCCTGCCCCAGCAGGCGCAGCCAGGACAGCCGCGCATCGCGCCGCCGCGCGGACAGCTTGGCCGCAGCGCCAGCGAGCTGCACGAGCGGCAGACCGAGAATGCACAGCGCTACAGCGCTGAGGGCCCTGTACAGCATCCGCATCCCGGGCTCGGCGTAGTCGTGGCTCCAACCGGAGCACGGCCGGCGGGGGCACGGCAGAGCCGGAGCGGGACAGGGTCGCGACGCTCATCGAGCAGCAGCCCCTGCTGGAACACGAAGCCGAAGTGCTCCCGTCGCAGCCGCGCCCGCTCCTCCGCCGACAGCTCCTGGACGGCGACCGAGCCGTCCGCGGCGTGGAAGCGGACCTGCCCGGAATCAGGGACCGAGATCCCGGCCAGGGCGTGGAGCAGCGTGGTCTTTCCCGAACCCGAAGGCCCGGTGATCGCCACGGACTCCCACGGGGGCGATCGTGAGGCTCACCCCGTCCAGGGCGGCCGTCGATCCGTAGTGCTGTGCGAGGTCATGGGCGTGGAGAACAGCTCTTGTCATGGCTCCACGATGCGCCGCGGGGCATCGTCGGCACATCGGACCCGGGTCTGGTCTTCGTGCCCGTCGCCGCGCCCCGTCGTGGTAGCGCGGTCTGATCGGCATCCCGCCCCGCGGATGACTCCGAGACCGTCCCCACCCGGTTCACAAAGTTATCCACAGGTGTGGAGAAAGGTGTGCAGAAGTCGAACATGTCTGCGAACAGTGCGGGCTCGATCCGCCCTGATCGGTATCCACAGGCTTGTTCACACTTGTGGAATTACACGAATGGCGTTCGTCCACCGCTGTGGACACAGTCTGTGGACAGCCGATGTGCACAGCGTCTCAGCCACGGGGGCGACGGCCGCGCCCGCGCAGTCCCAGCAGCGCGCCCATGACCACCATGCCCGTCACGATCCCGCCCAGGTGGCCCTGCCAGGAGATGCCGGGGAAGAACAGGCCGAAGGCCGTGTTGAACCCGATCAGCACGAGGATCCCGGACAGGTTCTCGCGATAGCGCCGCCCGCCCCACAGCGCCAGGGCGAGCACGGCGCCGAACAGCCCGAAGACCGCGCCGGAGGCCCCCACGGTGAACGTGTAGGCGGGCGAGAGCAGCAGCACCGCCGCCGCTCCGCCCAGCAGCGAGAGCAGATAGACCGTGAGGAAGCGCCCGCGCCCGATCTCCGGCTCGAGCATCCGGCCGAAGATCCACAGCGTGTACATGTTCAGCAGCAGGTGCGCGGGGTTGGACATCGAGTGCGAGAAACCGCTGGTGATCACCGTCCACGGCGCCTGCGAAACGAAGCCGGGGGCCAGGCCCAGCAGCACCAGGGGGTTGATCCCCATCAGGCTCAGCAGCCACTGCACCGCGTAGACCGCCACGTTGATCCCGATCAGCACCCAGGTCACGGTCAGGGCGCCCCCGCGCCGGCGAGCCTGGCGAACAGAGGGAACCGAGGGGGCGGGCCGAGCCTGACGCGCCTCAGGATGCCCCGCCTGCCACGACGCCCCCTGCAGCGGATCGCTCGGCTGCCCAGCAGGCTGCGACGGGTCCGCCATCCGCCCGTACTGCGGCCGCTGCGGGCCGCTGTCGCTGCGGGGATCGCGGGGAGATCCAGGCTCGCCGATCGGCTCGTGGGGTCCCTGGGTCATCGGTGTGCTCCTGTGCGATGGATGGTCCTGGCTGGGCGGCGGGGCGCCGTCGTCGCGGGCCCTGCGCCATCGGATATGGCGCAGGGGCCCGGCCGATCGGCCGGGCCCCTGCGGGTCGACGATCGCCGCGAGCGCGGGATCATCGGGTGCTGCGAGTGCTGCTCAGAGCTGCTCGATGTCGATCGAGGTGATGACGGCGTCCTCGACCGGGCGGTCCATGCCGCCGGTGCGCACGCTGTTCAGCTCGTCGACGACCTTCTTGGAGGCGTCGTCGACGACCTCGCCGAAGATCGTGTGCTTGCCGTTGAGCCACGGGGTGGTCGAGGTGGTGATGAAGAACTGCGAGCCGTTGGTGCCCTGGCCGCCGCGCTTGCCGGCGTTGGCCATGGCCAGCAGGTACGGCTTGTCGAAGCTGAGCTCGGGGTGGATCTCATCGTCGAACATGTAGCCCGGGCCGCCGACACCCTGACCCAGCGGATCGCCGCCCTGGATCATGAAGTCCTTGATGATGCGGTGGAAGATGATGTCCTTGTAGAGGGGGCCCTCGCCCTTGGAGCCGGTGTTCGGGTCCACCCACTCCTGGGAGCCGTCGGACAGGCCGATGAAGTTCTTGACGGTCTTCGGAGCGTGGTTGCCGAAGAGCTCCACGACGATGTCGCCGTGGTTCGTGTGGATGGTCGCCTTAGCGGTGGCAAGAGAAGTCATGGCCCCAGTATCCCATGACCAGCTCGCTTGTCGCGGAGAAGAAGACGACGACGGTTCCCGTTCCGCCGCGAGTGAAAAAGCACAGCCGTCTGCTGAAAACTCCCTGAGTGATGGGTGACCCGACGGCCTCCACCATGGGTCATGCCAGGCACAGCCCGTATGCTGGACCGAGAATCCTAGACCCCTGAGGAGGGAGCTTCCATGAGCAAGAGGGCAGAGAAGAAGGCCGCCAAGGCAGCCGCCGCGCGTCAGGCCGCTGTGGAGAACCGCGTCGTCGACGCCGGCGACTGGCTCGCCAAGGAGATCGGCGCCCTGGCGCCGCGCTTGCAGGACGGCGTGCGC
This sequence comes from Kocuria sp. SL71, assembly GCF_026672465.1. Taxonomy (NCBI): domain Bacteria; kingdom Bacillati; phylum Actinomycetota; class Actinomycetes; order Micrococcales; family Micrococcaceae; genus Kocuria; species Kocuria sp. SL71. Next base: position 2,350,920 of record NZ_JAPPRE010000001.1, on the reverse strand, counting down.
TCCGGCGCGATCTCGCTGGCCGGCGGCATCCACACCGCCACCCCGTACGTCCAGCAGGGTGCCGCCAGCGCCAAGGGCGCCACCTCCGAGCTGCGCAGTCGCGCCGCCGTGCAGGCCGCCAAGTCGGCCCCGCAGGTCGCCAAGGTCGCCGCCAAGGTCGCTCCGGTCGGTGCCGCCGTGAAGGCCTCCCCGCAGGCCGCCAAGGCTCTGAAGGCCGCCAACGACGGCAAGCTGGCCGTGTCCGAGCGCTACAACGCCACGGCCGCTCAGCTGGCCCAGCGCTTCGCCGACGCCGACACCCCCGAGCAGTTCGAGGCCGCCGTCGCGCGCCTGACCGGCAACAAGAAGGCCGTCAAGAACGCCAAGAAGGCCGCCGCGCGCATGTCCAAGGACTACGCCAAGCAGCAGAAGAAGGCGCAGAAGGGCGGCGGCCGCGGCCTGCTCGTCCTCGGCCTGGTCGTGACCGGCCTGGTCGCCGGCGCCGCCGCCTTCAAGGCCTCGCGTCCGGTCCAGGATCCCTGGAAGACCCCGGCCTCGACCTCCCCGCGCGTGACGGCCTCCCCGGTCGACAAGTCCACCACCGTGGCCGCCGGCCACGGTGTGAAGGTCGATGACGCCAAGGCCGACTCGAGCGTCAAGGACACGGCCAAGTCCGTGACCGAGGATGCCAAGCAGACGGTCAACGAGATCAAGGACCAGATCAACGGCACCCAGAACGAGAAGAAGGACGGCCAGGCCTGAGCCTGATCGCCTTCAGCGGCTGAGGCCGCACACCGCACGGCCCCCTCACCGAAAAGGTGAGGGGGCCGTCGTCGTCCTGCATGCCGGGGCCGGGGCATGAGTGCCGCCGGACCCCGGGGCGGGGATCAGCCGAAGGAGCCGATCACGTCCTGGAGCGTGTCCCAGACCTGGTAGATGCCCAGGATCGTGAACAGCACGGCGCAGATGATCAGCACGCCGTTGGTGACCCAGCCGTTGCGCCAGCGGTCGGGGGTGCGCTTGGTGTTCAGCAGCCCCAGCAGCGTGATCGCCAGGAACGGCATGAACAGCGCGCCCAGCACGCCGTAGAGCAGGATCAGGAAGATCGGACGGCCCAGCAGCAGTAGAAGCATGGGCGGGAACGTGATCCACAGCAGGTAGAACTTCACGTACTTGCCGCCCGGACGGGTGGCCGGGTGACCCGAGGGCAGATCGCGGTGGTGGCCCCAGAAGTCCGCGAACATCAGCGAGACGCCCGACCACACGCCCACGACCGAGGAGAACGACGCGGCGAAGAAGCCGATCAGGAACGCTGTGCCGATGGCCTGGCCGTAGCGATCGTTGAGGACGTCGGCCAGATCGAGCAGCCCGGCGTCGGTCGCGGAGATGGACACGCCCGCCGCATAGAGCACCTCGGCGCCCACGATCAGCATGGAGAGCACGAAGATGCCGGTGACCACGTAGGCGACCGTGTTGTCGAGCTGCATGACGCGCATCCACTTGGGGCTGGCCCATCCCTTCTCGCGCAGCCAGTAGCCGTAGGCCGCCAGGGTGATGGTGCCGCCGATGCCGCCGGACAGCGCCAGCGTGTAGACCAGTCCGCCCTCGGGGATCATGGGCACCAGGCCGGCGATCATGCTCGGGATGTTGGGTGCGGCGATGATCGCCAGACCCACGACCACCACGAACATGATGCCGACCATCACGGCCGTGAGCTTCTCCACCAGCGCGTACTTGCCGAACCAGACCATGAAGAAGCCGGCCAGGCCCATCAGGATGGCCCAGGCCGGCAGCGGCATGGTGTTCGGGAACAGCGCCACGATCGGAAGGGCTGCCGAGGACATGGCCGTGGCCCCGTACACGAAGCCCCAGATCATGATGTACGGCGCGAAGTAGACCGTGGTCCACTTGCCCAGCGAGCGCCAGCCCTCGAAGATCGTGCGGCCCGTGGCCAGCGAGTAGCGCCCGGCGCCCTCCACCAGCACGATCTTCACGACGGTGCCCACGATGACCGCCCACAGCAGGGCGTAGCCGTAGCGGGAGCCGGCCGTCAGGGTCGCGACCAGGTCGGCTGCGCCCACGCCCGTTCCGGCCACGACCAGGCCCGGGCCGATGATCTTCCAGCGACGGATCGCGGTGAGCTGCTCATCCGGATCGATGTGGGGCATGGGCCCCAGGTACTCCTTCGGTGCGGACATGACTCACCCTTCTGATGACGTGATCTGCGCCATGAGTATCTCAGGTGATGCCCAGATCCTGAACATCAGCTGGCACCGCAGCTCATGCAGGTCTCAGCGACGCCCTCCTCAGGCGAACGGCCACTGCGAGGTCAGCTCCTGCTCCAGGCCCGGCTCCCGGTAGGACTCGACCCCGAAGAACGCCCGGAAGTGCTCGGCCGGCATGGCCAGCATCCCCTGCACGTCCGCCTGGGACGAGTGGCACTGCATGGTGCGCCGCTTCAGCTCCAGCAGCTCGTCGTCCAGCTCGAGCTGCCAGTCCAGCTGGGAGGCCGGGATCCCGAAGCCGTTGCCGTCATCGGCGGGGCCGTCGGGATCCATGACCTCGTCCGGGGAGGCCCCTGCCGCCAGGGCCTGATCGCGCAGCTGCCGGAGCCGGTCCCGGTTCATGGACTGCTCCAGCAGCCGGGGCCGCGAAGCGGCGAGCTCGGCCGCGCGGTGGGCCACGTGATGGACCTTCACGTGATCGGGATGCCCGTAGCCGCCGTGCCAGTCGTAGCCCACCAGCACATCGGCGCCCTCGTCGTCCAGGATCGCGGCGACGGCCCGTGCGGCCTCGTCGATGTCGGCGCGGTGGAAGCAGGCCTCGCCGTCGTTCTGCTCCCAGCCGGTCATCCCGGAGTCGTGGTAGCCGAGCCACTCCACTCGGGAGATGCCCAGCACCCGTGCTGCTGCGGCTGCCTCCGTGCGCCGGTGATCCGCGACGGAGAGCACCTCCTGGGCGTCGTCGGCCGCCTCCAGCGGTGTGCCGAAGTCCCCGTTGGTCGCGAAGATCTCGACCACGCGGTGCCCCTCCGCCGCGGCACGGGCCATGGTGCCGGCGGTCTGCGAGGACTCGTCGTCCGGGTGGGCATGGAGGAAGACGATCACGGCCATGACGGGGCAGCTCCTGAGATCAGTGGCGGGCGCACGACGACGGCCCCGCCATCAAGCGGGGCCGTCGTCGATATGGGATCCGGTGGAGGCAAGGGGACTCGAACCCCTAACCCTCTGCTTGCAAAGCAGATGCGCTACCAATTGCGCCATGCCCCCGGAGCATCCTGTCGAGCTGAACTCAGTCGACGGGATCTGCGGCTTCGCGCCAAGCGGCGCGATCGGCATCTGCGGAGCGCAGCCGCCAGGCGGCGACTCCTGCTCCGGCGGCACCGACCACCAGCACGATCGCCGTGAAAGCGTTCTTCATGCCGGTCTCCGATGCACTGGGATGCCGTTGAACCGTGGGCGTACCAGGAATTGAACCTGGGACCTCTTCGTTATCAGCGAAGCGCTCTAACCGTCTGAGCTATACGCCCGTGACCGGCGGACCGATCACGTCCACTCGAACCGACCAAGCGGTCTGTCCGTCGCGGAACGAATAAGGACTCTACACGATCACCGCGACCGGGACCAATCGAGGATCCCCGTCATCGGCGCCGCGCAGGTCAGTCGTCGGTCAGCGTGACTCCGATGCCGCCGATCAGGCCGGCGGCCAGGTTGTAGAGCATGGCGGCGATGACCGACAGCAGCGTCAGCAGGATGACGTTGATGACCGAGAGGATGGTCGCGAAGATCGCTACCTGCCCCAGGGAGACGATCTCCTGGACCTCTGTGCTGCCGCCCGGGCCCGCCAGCATGGCGGCGAGCTCGTTGATGCCGTTGAACAGACCCGTGATGTCCATCAGGATCCAGATCAGCACGGCCGCGACGACCACCACGATGCCCAGCGAAACCGAGAGCAGGAACGCGAGCTTGAGCACCGACCAGGTGTCCACGCGCGACACGACCAGGCGCGCGCGGCGCACCTTGGCGCGCGGCGCGGGCCGCACCAGTCCCTTGGTCGAAGACCGCTGGGGCGTGCGGCTGCTGGACGACGACGCCTTGGCGCTGTCCGCCTTCTTGGCCTGGCTGGGGGAGGATCCCCGACCAGCGCCGCCGGACTTCGAACGTCCAGCCGCACCAGAGCGTGCCTCGGGGCTCATTCGTTACCTCCGTTGTTGACTTCGTCCAACGTTACGACATCCTCATCCGCAGCATCGGCTGTCGGATCCGCAATCGTAGCCGTGCCGTTCTCGACGGCTTCCTCGACCGCGTCCTCGATGTGGCGCTCGGCATTCCAGGCCACACCCACGATCGAGTCCTTGGGGGCAGGCTTGGCGAAGATGACGCCCATGGTGTCGCGGCCCTTGGCGGGGACCTCCGAGACCGCAGAGCGCACGACCTTGCCGGAGGCCATGACGACCATGACCTCGTCGGATTCTCCCACGATCAAGGCGCCGGCGAGCTTGCCGCGCTCATCCCCGACCTTGGCGACCTTGATGCCGAGCCCGCCTCGGCCCTGGCGCCGGTACTGCTCGATGGCCGTGCGCTTGGCGTAGCCGCCCTCGGTCACCACGAAAACGTAGCTCTCGGTGCCCTTCGCCACGACGTCGGCGGCCAGCAGCTCGTCGTCATCGCGGAACTTCATGCCGGTCACGCCGGAGGTCGCGCGGCCCATGGGTCGCAGCGCCTCGTCATCGGCCTGGAAGTGCAGGGACTGGCCGTTGCGCGAGACCAGGAAGATGTCGTCGTCGGAGTCCACGAGCTTGGCCGAGACCAGCTCGTCGCCCTCGCGCAGATTGATCGCGATCACGCCGGCGGTGCGGTTGGTGTCGTAGTCCTCGAGCCGGGACTTCTTCACCAGGCCGCTGCGCGTGGCCAGCACCAGGTACGGGGCGTCCTGGTAGGTCGACAGCTCCATGACCTGGGCGATCTGCTCGCCGGGCTGGAAGGCCATGACATTGGCGACGTGCTGGCCCTTGGCGTCGCGACCGGCCTCGAGCAGCTCGTAGGCCTTGGTGCGGTATACGCGGCCGTGGGTCGTGAAGAACAGGATCCAGTGGTGCGTGGTGGTGGTGAAGAAATGCTCGACGACGTCGTCGCCGCGCAGATTCGCTCCGCGGATGCCCTTGCCGCCGCGGCGCTGGGCCCGGTACTGATCGATGCGCGTGCGCTTGACGTAGCCGCCGCGGGTGATCGTGACGACCACGTCCTCCTGGGGGATCAGGTCCTCCATGGACATGTCGCCGTCGTAGCCCCACAGGATCTCGGTGCGGCGGTCGTCGCCGTACTTCTCGACGGTCTCCTCGAGCTCCTCGGAGACGATCTGGCGCTGCAGGTCCTCGGAGGCGATGATCGCCTCGAAGCGAGCGATCATCTGCTCGAGCTCGGCGAAGCGGTCCTGGATCCTCTGCCGCTCCAGCGCCGCCAGGCGCCGCAGCTGCATGTTGAGGATGGCCTGGGCCTGCTCCTCGTCGATCCCGAGCAGCTCCATCAGCCCGGTGCGGGCCTCGTCCGGGGTGGGCGAGCGGCGGATCAGGGCGATGACCTCGTCCAGGGCATCCAGGGCCTTCAGCAGGCCCACCAGGATGTGCGCCTCCTCCTGCGCCTGACGCAGACGGAACGTGGTGCGCCGGACGATGACCTCGATCTGGTGGCGCACCCAGTGGTAGATGAAGGCGTCCAAGGACAGCGTGCGCGGCACACCGTCCACCAGGGCCAGCATGTTCGCGGAGAAGTTCTCCTGCAGCGGGGTGTGCTTGTAGAGGTTGTTCAGCACCACCTTGGCCACGGCGTCGCGCTTGAGCACGATCACCAGGCGCTGACCGGTGCGCCCGGAGGTCTCGTCGCGCATGTCGGCGATGCCGCCGATCTTGCCCTCCTTGACCAGGTCCGCGATCTTGATGGCCAGGTTGTCCGGGTTGACCATGTACGGCAGCTCGGTGACCACCAGGCAGGTGCGGCCGTGGATCTCCTCGACGGAGACGACCGCGCGCATCTTGATGGAGCCGCGACCGGTCCGGTACGTGTCCTCGATGCCCTTGTGGCCGAGTATCTGCGCCCCGCCCGGGAAGTCCGGGCCCTTGACGCGCTTGAGCAGCGCCTCGAGCAGCTCCTCGCGGCTGGCCTCCGGGTTCTTCAGGTACCACTGCACGCCGTCGGCGAGCTCGCGCAGGTTGTGCGGCGGGATGTTGGTGGCCATGCCCACGGCGATGCCGGCGGAGCCGTTGGCCAGCAGGTTCGGGAACCGCGCCGGCAGCACGGTGGGCTCGCGCGACTTGCCGTCGTAGTTGTCCTGGAAGTCGACGGTCTCCTCGTGGATGTCCCGGACCATCTCCATGGCCAGCGGAGCCATCTTGGTCTCGGTGTATCGAGGGGCGGCGGCGCCGTCGTTGCCGGCGGAGCCGAAGTTCCCCTGGCCCAGGGCCAGCGGGTAGCGCTGGACCCAGTCCTGGATCAGGCGGACGAGGGCGTCGTAGATCGCCGAGTCGCCGTGCGGGTGGTAGTGGCCCATGACGTCGCCGACCACGCGGGCCGACTTGTTGAAGGACCGGTCCGGGCGGTAGCCGCCGTCGTACATCGTGTAGATGACGCGGCGGTGCACCGGCTTGAGGCCGTCGCGGACGTCCGGCAGGGCTCGTCCGACGATCACCGCCATGGCGTAGTCCAGGTAGGAGCGCTGCATCTCCGTCTGGAGGTCGACCTGCTCCACGCGATCGCCGGTGATCGTGGCGGCCTCGACCTCGGTGCCCGGCTGGTTCTCCGGCTCCTCCGGGGTGACCTGGCTGTCGTCGCTCATTCGTGCGCTTCCCGTCCTTCTCCCGACGCCCGCGGGCGTCTGTGCGTCTGCTCGGCCGCTGGGCCGTGGTGCTCGAGACTGATCCGCCGGTCACCGCCATGGAGGCGGCGACGGGCACATATGCCGCAGTCGGCACATGCTCCGTTGCGACTAGATGTCGAGGAAGCGGACGTCGTTGGCGTTCTGCTGGATGAACTCCTTGCGGGACTCGACGTCCTCGCCCATGAGCATGGTGAAGACCTGCTCGGCGGCGGCGGCGTCCTCCATGGTCACCTGCAGCAGCGTGCGGTGCTCAGGATCCATGGTGGTGTCCCACAGCTCGGTGTAGGACATCTCGCCCAGGCCCTTGTAGCGCTGGATGCCGTTGTCCTTGGGGATCCGCTTGCCCGAGGCCTGGCCCTCCGCCAGGGCGCGATCGCGCTCGGCATCCGAGTAGACGTAGTCGTGCGGCGCGTTCGACCACTTGATGCGGTACAGCGGCGGCTGCGCCAGGTACACGAAGCCGTGGTCGATCAGCGGGCGCATGAACCGGAACAGCAGCGTCAGCAGCAGCGTGGTGATGTGCTGGCCGTCCACGTCGGCATCGGCCATGAGCACGATCTTGTGATAGCGCGCCTTCTCGATGTCGAAGTCGTCGCCGATGCCCGAGCCGAAGGCCGTGATCATGGACTGGACCTCGGCGTTGGACAGCGCACGATCCAGGCGGGCCCGCTCGACGTTCAGGATCTTGCCGCGCAGCGGCAGGATCGCCTGGTGCGCCGGATCGCGGCCCTGCACGGCCGAGCCGCCTGCCGAGTCGCCCTCCACGATGTAGATCTCGGACTTCGACGGGTCCTTGGACGAGCAGTCCTTGAGCTTGCCCGGCATGCCGCCGGACTCCAGCAGCCCCTTGCGCCGGGTGGTCTCGCGGGCCTTGCGCGCCGCCAGACGAGCCTGCGAGGCGCCGATGGCCTTGCGGATGATGTCCTTGGCGTAGTTCGGGTTGCGCTCGATCCAGTCCCCGAACTCGTCGGCGACCACGCGCTGCACGAACGGCTTGGCCTCGGAGTTGCCCAGCTTGGTCTTGGTCTGGCCCTCGAACTGAGGGTCGCCGAGCTTGATCGAGATGACCGCGGTGAGGCCCTCGCGGACGTCCTCGCCGGTGAGGTTGTCGTCCTTGTCCCGCAGGAGCTTGAACTCGCGGGCCTTGCGGTTGATCACCGTGGTCAGCGCGGTGCGGAAGCCCTCCTCGTGGGTGCCGCCCTCGTGCGTGTTGATCGTGTTCGCGTAGGTGTGCACCGACTCGCTGTAGGCGGTGGTCCACTGCATGGAGATCTCCACGGAGATGGAGCGCTCGACGTCCTCGGTCTCGAAGTCGATGATCTCGTCGTGGACCAGCTCGGCCTTCTTGCCGCTGTTGATGAAGCGGACGTAGTCCAGCAGACCGTGCTCGTAGCAGTAGATGACCCGGCGGTGGCCGTCGGCGGTCACGCCCACGGTGTTCAGCGCCGGAGCCTTGGCCGTTTCCGCCTGCTCGGCGCCGCTCTCGGCCTCCGGGGACTGCGCGGTGGGGACCTCGGAGGCGTCCTGGCCCTCGACCTCGGTGATGATCTCGGCGCGCGCGGACTCGCCGGCGACCTCGTCGCCGGACTCGTCCAGGCGCCGCTGGTCGGTCAGGGTGATGCGCAGCCCCTTGTTGAGGAACGCCATCTGCTGGAACCGGGCGCGCAGGGTCTCGAAGTCGTACTCGACGGACTCGAAGATCTCCGGATCAGCCCAGAACGTCTGCGTGGTGCCGGTCTCCTCGGTCTGCTCGCCGCGCTCGAGCTCGCCCTGGGGGCGGCCGCCGTCGGCGAACTCCATGCGCCAGACGTGGCCCTGGCGGCGGATCTCGGTCTCCACGCGCGATGACAGCGCGTTGACGACGGAGATGCCCACGCCGTGCAGACCGCCGGAGACCGCGTAGCCGCCCCCGCCGAACTTGCCGCCGGCGTGCAGGATCGTCATGACGACCTCGACCGTGGGACGGCCCTGCGTGGGGTGCATGTCCACCGGGATGCCGCGGCCGTTGTCGGTGACGCTCACGCCGCCGTCGGCCCTCAGCACGACCTCGATGTGATCCGCATGGCCGGCCAGGGCCTCATCCACGGAGTTGTCGATGACCTCGTAGACCAGGTGGTGCAGGCCCCGCGGTCCGGTGGATCCGATGTACATGCCTGGGCGCTTGCGGACCGCTTCGAGGCCCTCCAGGACGGTGATGTCGCTGGCGCCGTAGCCGCCTTCGGTGCTCTTGTCCTCTGACACGGGCTGCTGGTTCCTCCTGATGGTCATGATGGAGACCGCAAGGGTCCTGGAGCACGGGGTCCGGGGCGCAGGCAGCACTCCCGACGACAGCGAGCAAGCGGGACGCACCGGAGCATTCGGGGGCCGCGGGGTCTGCGCGCTCGAGCGCTGCGTCGATAATCCGGTCCCATCATACCGGATCAGCGCGATCGCCGGGTGCGAGACGGCCTGAACACGCTGTCAGCGGCACGAGAACGCCCCTAGGAGTGCCTCCGGGGGTGCTCGCTGACCCGGAAGTCGTCTCCGGAGGTGCCGAGCACTCTGCAGGCCGTCCACGGTCTCGAGGCAGATGCCGATCGACGGCGGTCCGGATCAGCCGTAGGTGTCGCGGGGGCCTCGGCCGCGGATCGAGCGCCGGCCCTTGCGCCAGCTGGGCGCCGCCGGGCCCACGATGTCCAGGCGCGTGACGATGCCCGGGCCCAGGCGCTTCTCGATGGTCGACAGCACCTGGGACTGCAGCATCCGCATGTTGGCGGCCTGGGCGGTCGAGGAGCAGCGCACGCGCAGCACGGTGTCCTCGAAGGACTCCGGCACGCAGTGCTCGGCCACGTACGCCCCCACCAGCTCCGGCCACAGGGTCATGACCGACCCGACGGCCACCGGGGTGCGCCAGCCGCGTCCGGAGACCAGGCGATCCACGACCCCGCCGATGCCCTGCGGATCCCGCGGCGAGGCTCCGGCGCCCGAATAGCCGCCCAGCTGCCGCGGATCGCGCTCGGCGTCCCGGCGGCGCACGGGACTGGCGGTGAGCGCCTCCATGGCAGCGCCGAAGCTGCGCAGGTTGGCCTTGGCCGCAGCGCCGTGCAGCCGTCCTCGCCGCGGGCCTCGGCGCCCCGGCGCACGCGCATCAGGGCGGCGGCGGCCGGATCGACGATGTCGCGGTCGCGCTCGGCGCGCGGCTGCTGGGCGGGGATCACGTGCGGGATCCGGGATCGACGACGGCCTTGCCCGGGCTCACGCGCACCAGGGTGAGCCCCGAATCGGCATCCAGCAGCTCCTGCGGGACGTCCTCCTCCACCGCGGCGGTCACCAGCACCTGCTCGGCCTCCGAGACCATGTCGGCCAGGCGGCTGCGGCGCTGGGCGTCGAGCTCGGCGAAGACGTCGTCGAGGATCAGCACGGGGGAGGAGCCCTCGGAGCGGTCGTCGTCCAGGTGCACGTACCAGGAGCCCAGCCGCAGGGACAGGGCGCAGGACCACATCTCGCCGTGGGAGGCGTAGCCGCGGGCCGGCAGATCGCCGAGCTGGATCTCGAGCTCGTCGCGATGCGGTCCCACCAGGGACACCGCCCGCTCGATCTCCTGGTCCTGGGCCTCGGCGCAGGCCTGGAGCATCAGCTCGCGCAGATCCGCGGCGCTGAAACAGGCAAGCTGATCGACCCGACCGTCTGCGCTCTCCGGGAGGATCGAGGAGCGGTACCGCAGCCGGGGCATCCGGGGACCGTCGGAGAGGCTGCTGTAGGCGCGGCGGACCTCGGGCTCGAGAGCGAGGACGAGCTGCAGACGAGACTGCAGGACCGCGGCCCCATAGGTCGCCAGCTGGTCGTTCCACGCGCTGAGAGTGGCCTCGTGCGCCTGGGTGAAGCGCCCGGCCTTCCTCGCCGATTTCAGCAGGGCGTTGCGCTGGCGCACGGTCTTCTCGTAGTCGGAGATGACCCCGGCCAGGGCCGGACGCATGGAGGATCCCAGCACGTCCAGGAACGCCCGGCGCCCGGAGGGCTCGCCCTTGATCAGCGCGAGGTCCTCCGGGGAGAACAGCACGGTGCGCAGGATGCCCAGGGCCTCTCGGGCGCGGACCGAGCCGCCTCGGTTGATCCGCACCGTGGGAGCACGGCCCTCGCTCAGGGTGAACTCGAGGTTCGTGCGGTGCCCGGCCCTGCGGATCCCCGTGCGGATCATGGCGCGCTCGGTGCCTGCCCGGTGCAGCGGGGCATTGCCGCTGACCCGATGCGAGGCCAGCGTGGCGGCGTAGTCGATCGCCTCGACCACGTTGGTCTTGCCCACCCCGTTGGGCCCCAGCAGGACCGTGATCCCGGGGGTCAGCTCGAGCTGGAGCTGCTCATAGCTGCGGAAGTCCGCGAGGGAGAGGGAGTCGACGTGCACGCAGGTCCGGGGTTCAGGAGCTGGGGAGGCGGACCGGCATCAGCAGGTACCGGTAGGCGACGTCGTCGTCCCCATCCTGCTCCTTCTGCGCCGAGAGCACTGCCGGCTTGGGCGGAGCGGTGAAGGAGAAGCGCACGTACTCGGAGTGGAAGGCGTGCAGGCCCTCCGAGAGGTACGTGGGATTGAAGGCGACGGTGATGTCCTCGCCCTGGAGGTTGGCCTCGATGACCTCGGAGGCCTGGGCGTCCTCGCCGGTGCCGGCATCCAAGGCCACCTGGCCGTCCGTGAAGGCCAGCCGGACCGGGGTGTTGCGCTCAGCCACCAGGGACACGCGGCGCACGGCCTCCACCAGCTCGGAGGTGCGCACCGAGGCGGTGATGGGCGTGGACTCGGGGAACAGCGAGCGGATCTTGGGGTACTCGCCGTCGATCAGCAGCGAGGTGGTGCGGCGGCCGCCGGACTCGAAGCCCACCAGCTCCGTGCTGTCCGACAGGGCGAGGTTCAGCTCACCGGCCGGACCGAGGGTCTTGGCGACGTCGTTGAGCGTCTTGGCCTTGATCAGCGCAGCCGTCTGCAGCGAGCTGCTGTTGGGGCGCCAGGTGAGCTCGCGCATGGCCAGGCGGTAGCGGTCGGTGGCCAGCAGGGTCATCCGCTCGCCGTCGATCTCGATCCGGACGCCGGTGAGGATCGGCAGGGTGTCGTCCTTGGAGGCGGCGATGTTGACCTGCGCGACGGCCTGGGCGAACTCAGCGCCGTCGATGACGCCTGAGACCTCGGGCAGGCCGGGCAGCTCGGGGTAGTCCTGCACGGGCATGGCCGCCAGGTTGAACCGAGACGAGCGGCAGATCAGCGTCAGCTTGCCGTCATCCGTGATGACGTCCACGGGAGCCGAGGGCAGCGAGCGGCAGATGTCTGCCAGCAGGCGGCCGGAGACCAGAGCGGTGCCCTCCTCCTCGATCTGGGCGTCGATTGAGACCCGAGAGGAGATCTCGTAGTCGAATCCGGCCAGGGAGACCTGCCCGTTATCCGCCTTGAGCAGCAGACCGGAGAGCACCGGGACGGGCGGGCGAGGGGACAGTGACCGGGCGGTCCAGGTCACGGCCTCGGCCAGAACGTCGCGTTCGACGGAGAACTTCACGGTGGGGGCGCCTTTCGTTCGCAGATGTCGTCCGCGCGGCGTCCGGTGCGGAGGTCCGGACAGACGACGACAGCATGCTATCGGCGCGCTGTGCCCTGTGCCATCTGCCGGAGCAGACCGGGGAGTCGCAGAGGCGCTTCGGTGGATCCGGCCTTCTGTAATTCCAAGAATCCTGGAGGTGTGGAGCCCCGTGACTTGCTCGAGGCAGGCAGCGAACAGCTCTCGGTGCGGCTGAACGTGTAATTACACGAGCTCGCCGGGTCCGGATCGGGCGTCAGGGCATTCGTTGTCCGGCGGGAGGTATTAATGGACAGTAGTGTTCATAACCGCTGTGGATCTTGTGGAAAAAACCCTGATCGGCTGATCTGGCGCGGATCATGGCTGTGGGTCGGCTGTGCACCGCCATCCACGGACCGCCCCGTGCCTGTGTAATCACATTCTTGTCATTCCGGGCCCGTGCACAGGCCGATCCCCGGATCTGCCTCGACTGTCCACCGCGATCGCGGCTCTCTCCACAGCGCTGTCCACAACCGGTGGAATCGTGTCGTGCACAGCCTGTCCACAGGGCTTCCCACAGCTGTGGAGAACGGGTTTCGCAGCCCGCATCCGCGCCGCGCCGTCCTGTGGATGACCGGAGATCGACGCAGGCCCCGGGTCCGCTCGTGCGGGCCCGGGGCCTGAAGGGATGAGGCAGAGCGCAGCGCATGGGCTGCGCTGCGGATCAGCTGTGGCGCTGCTGCTTGATCCGGTTGGTGAGCTCGGTGACCTGGTTGAAGATCTGCCGGCGCTCGGCCATCAGCGTCCGGATCTTGCGATCGGCGTGCATGACCGTGGTGTGGTCGCGGCCGCCGAGCTCCTGTCCGATCTTGGGCAGGGACATGTCCGTGAGCTCGCGCAGCAGGTACATGGCGATCTGCCGGGCCGTGACCAGCGTGCGCGTGCGGGACTTGGACTTCAGCTCGTCCAGCGAGATGTCGAAGTAGGCGGCCGTCTGCCCCAGGATCGTGGCGGCGGTGATCTCGCCGTCGTCGTCGGTGATCAGGTCCTTGAGCACGAGCTCGGCAAGGGGCAGGTCCACGTCCTGCTTGTTCAGGGAGGCGAAGGCCGTGACGCGGATGAGGGCGCCCTCGAGCTCGCGGATGTTCGTGGAGATGTGCGAGGCGATGTACTCCAGGACCTCGGGCGGGGCCTGGGTGCCGTCGGCATCGGCCTTCTTGCGCAGGATGGCGATGCGGGTCTCGAGCTCGGGCGGCTGGACGTCGGTGATCAGTCCCCACTCGAAGCGCGAGCGCATGCGATCGGCGAATCCCGTGAGCTGCTTCGGCGGCAGATCGGAGGTGATCACGATCTGCTTCTCGTGGTTGTGCAGCGCGTTGAAGGTGTGGAAGAACTCCTCCTGCGTGTGCTCCTTGCCCGCCAGGAACTGGATGTCGTCGATCAGCAGCATGTCGACGTTGCGGTAGATCTCCTTGAAGGAGGAGCCCTCGTCGTCGCGGATCGAGTTGATGAAGTCGTTGGTGAACTCCTCCGAGTTCACGTAGCGCACCGCGATGCCGGGGTAGAGCCGCTTGGCGTAGTGCCCGATCGCATGCAGCAGGTGGGTCTTGCCGAGCCCTGAATCCCCGTATATGAACAGCGGGTTATATGCCTTGGCCGGCGTCTCGGAGACCGCGAAGGCCGCCGCGTGGGCGAAGCGGTTGGACTGGCCGATGACGAACGACTCGAAGACGTACTTGGGGTTCAGCCGAGCGCTCGAATCCCATTCGGCCGAGGCCGCACCGGCCGTGCCGTGGTCCTCCGCAGCCGAGCGGCCCGGGGCAGCGGTGGGGACGAAGGTGTCCTGAGGTCCGGTCTCCTCGACTGCGGCCTCGCCGGTGCTCTGCGCGGAGGCGGTGTCCTGCGGCGCGGGCTGCCCGGGCAGGGGGCGTCGGGCCGGCTCCGGTGCGGAGGGCCGCGGCGCCGGCGGTCGCGGCGACGGCGAGCTGAAGGTGTTCACGGCCCCCGAGTACTCGGAGCTCGTGGTGGACAGGGAGTCCTGCTCGGTCTCCTCCTGGGCAACCGGCAGCGCGGTGTGGCCGCGCTCGGCCTCGAGCTCGCTCAGCGGCGGCAGCGAGGCCCGGGACGCGGACTCGATCTCCTGCTCGGAGACCTCCTCCAGGTCGGTGTCCACCACCAGAGCGACCAGGGTGTCCTTGCCGAAGGAGTTCGTGACCGCCTGGTTGAAGGCCGGCGCGATCTTGGACTGCAGGACCTCGCGGGTCAGCTCGTTCGGCACGGCGATCAGCAGCGTGGTGCCCATGAGGCCCCGGGGCTTGGCCAGGCGCAGGAAGCCGCGGTGACGCGGGGAGATCTGCGGGTCCTCGGTCATGGCGCGGACGCATTCGGCCCAACGGGCGTCGAGCTCCGGATTCTGCTGAGGACTCACGGTGGCGGGGACTCCGGGATTCGGGGGCGATGTCGGCTCCGGGCGGATGCCCGGGTGCGCTCGCGACCGGTCATCCACAGAGTTGTTCACAGCGGTGGACAGCGGCTCGGGGCTCGAGCGCGAGGGTTCAGCGTAGAGCACGTTCAAAGCCCCGACCTAGCCCCGATCGGGGCCGAAAAGAACTACAATCGTGTAGTTACACGAGCGAGAGCGCACCGTTGCTGGCAAGGACGGGGATCCGGTTATCCACAGGAATTTCCGGAAGACGTGCACAGCATGTGGGCGAGAGGCGGTCACCGTCGGTTCGGTTGACCGTCCCACTCGCCGCGCCTACAATCGATCAGTCCTGTGTCTGACCTGCGCCCGGCGCCATGCGCCTCGCGGCGGCACAGCCATCGACCACCACAGCGGTGGACCCCTTCCTCAGGCGGACGGCCTGCTGCGCGCTCGTGCTCTGCACGGGCAGCGTGCGCCGGATCCGCACAGGGCAGGGGCACGCCCGTCCTGCATCCGGAGAAGATCAATGAGCAAGCGCACGTTCCAGCCGAACAACCGTCGTCGCGCCAAGAAGCACGGCTTCCGCGCCCGCATGCGCACCCGCGCCGGCCGCGGCATCCTCTCGGCGCGCCGCGCCAAGGGCCGCGCCTCCCTCTCTGCCTGAGCCCTCTCGTCGCCCTCGCGGATCCGACGGCCTCTGCTCAGCAGAGCCCCGGTCCGCAGACGCCGCCGAGACCGAAGGGGTGAGCGCGTGCTTCCCGCACAGCACAGGATGCGCACCTCCACGCACTTCGCAGCGACCACACGTTCCGGTGCCCGACAGGGGCGCCGGAACGTCGTCGTCTATGTGCGCGCCACGTCCGGGGACCAGCCGTCCCGGGCGGGCTTCGTGGTATCCAAGCGGGTCGGCAATGCGGTCTGCCGCAATCTCGTGAAGCGGCGGCTGCGCGAGCTCGTCGGGATGACGATCCAGGGCAGCCCAGCCGGCTTCGACGTCGTGGTGCGGGCCCTGCCCGCCTCGGCAGAGGCCGACTTCGCCGAGCTGCGGCGGGACTGGGAATCCGCCTGGCGCAAGGCCGCGAGCAAGGCCGAGGTGCCGGCATGAGCACCGCGCAGGGCCTCGGCCATCAGCATCCTGTCCTGGATGAGGAGCAGCTCTGGGAGCAGGCACCGTCGGACTTCGTGCGCCCCCGGGGGGCGGTCCAGGCGGTGTGGCTGCTGCCGCAGAACCTGATCATCGCGGGTCTGAAGCTCTACCGCATGCTGATCTCCCCGCTCTACGGGGACGTCTGCAGGCACTTCCCCACCTGCTCGGCCTACGGCCTCGAGTCCGTGGTTCGCCACGGGGCGGTCCGGGGCCTAGGTTTGACCGTGCGACGACTGCTCAGGTGCCATCCCTGGGCGGCGGGCGGAATCGACAGGGTGCCGCAGGGCGGCCGCCGGTTCTCCTCGGAGACCGAGCTGCCGCGGATCATCCTGCTCAACCACCCCACACCCGCCGATCGCGCAGCGGTGCTGACACCCCGCGATCCGGCACACGAGACCACGTCCGCGCGCCAGCACGGCGCAGACCCGGCTGCCGCGCAGACGGCTCAAGGAGCTTCCTCACGATGAACATCTTCGACATCATCCTCTGGCCCTTCAAATGGGTCGTCTCGGCGGTCCTGTGGCTCTTCCACGAGCTGTTCACCCTCATCGGGCTGGATGCGGCGAGCGGATGGACCTGGGTCCTGGCCATCGTGGGCCTGACCCTGGTCATGCGAACCCTGACCATCCCCCTGTTCCTGCGCCAGATCCGCTCCATGCGCGGCATGCAGGAGATCCAGCCGCAGATGGCCAAGCTGCAGGCCAAGTACAAGGGCAAGAAGGACCAGGTCTCGCGCCAGGCCATGGCCCAGGAGCAGATGGCCCTGTACAAGGAGCACGGGGTCAACCCCCTGGCCTCCTGCCTGCCGATCATCGCCCAGATGCCGATCTTCTTCGGCCTGTTCCAGGTGCTCAACGGCGTGACCGGCGCTGCCGAGCGGGACGAGGGGATCCTGGTCCTGTCCTCGGACAAGATCCACCAGTTCTACGACGGCACCCTGTTCGGCGCCCCGCTGTTCTCCACGCTGCGCTCGCCCGGCGACGGCAACCACACCGCCACGATCATCATCGCGGCCCTGCTGGTGGTGGCCATGACGGTCACCATGTTCATCTCGCAGAAGCAGCTGGCGTCCAAGAACGTCTCGGAGGCCACCAAGAACTCTCCGATGTACCGCCAGCAGCAGATGATCATCTACATCTTCCCGATCATCTTCCTCATCACGGGCATCAACTTCCCGATCGGCGTGCTGATCTACTGGACCGTCTCCAACCTGTGGTCCATGGGCCAGCAGTACTGGGTCATCCGCAACAACCCCACTCCCGGCTCGCAGGCCGAGCGCGAGCTCAACGAGCGCCGCGAGGCCAAGGGCCTTCCCCCGGTCGGCAAGACCAAGGAGGAGCACCAGGCCGAGATCGAGGAGGCTCGCGCCAAGGCTGCCGCCGGTCAGCGTCAGCAGCCCATGAGCAAGAAGCGCCAGAAGGCCAAGGGCATCAAGGGCCAGGGCCCGCTCGAGACCGGCCAGGACGATGTCCAGCATCCGGAGAAGGCTCAGGGGCCGGTGATCAACGGGGAGCCGACCACCGGTTCGTCGTCGCCGATCTCCAAGGGCTCGTCGGGCGGCAAGAAGTCCGGCAAGGGCAAGGGGAAGTCCGGGTCCTGAGACCGGTCCTCTCAGGGCGCCGCTCGGGTCATACTGTCGAGACGGCTGCTGCACCACTTCCGTCAGGAGAGACGAATGAGCGAGAACCAGCACAGCGAGCAGGCTCAGGACTCCGCGCCCGAGGGCGTGCAGATCCAGGACCTGGAGCCCGGTCAGAAGGTCGACGCCTCGGCGGTCGTCGCCGGTGTGGACGTCCCGCAGGGCGACGAGGCCGCTGCGGCCTCTGCCGAGCAGAGCGACCAGGATGACGACGAGCTCGACCCCCTCGTGGAGGAGGGCGAAGTCGCTGCGGACTACCTCGAGGAGCTGCTGGATCTCGCCGATCTGGACGGCGACATCGACATCGAGGTCCGCAACGGCCGCACCTACCTCTCCGTGGTGACGGAGGAGGAGGGCGACGACGGACTCGACATGCTCGTCGGCAAGGACGGAGAGGTGCTCGAGGCTCTCCAGGAGCTCGTGCGGCTGGCCGTGCTGGCCGGCACGGAGCAGCGCAGCCGGCTGGTGCTCGATATCGCCGGGCACCGGCTGGCCCGTGCCGAGCAGCTGCGCGAGCTGGCCCGTCGTGCCGTGCAGAGCGTGCGGGACTCCGGCGAGCCGGTGCACCTGGACCCGCTGAGCCCCTACGAGCGCAAGATCGTGCACGACGTCGTGGCGGAGGAGGGCATGCACTCCGAGTCGGAGGGCGAGGGCCCCGGACGCCACATCGTGGTCTCGGCGAACGGCTGAGGCATGACGGAGCAGCACCCAGGCGAACGCTCTGATCGCAGCGGCCAGGCGAAGTCCGACGGCGCCGTCGCCCAGCCGGCTCCCGAGCTGCAGGGGCGTGAGGCCGAGGCCGCGCAGAGCCTGTTCGGCGACCGGCTCGAGCTAGCCCAGCGCTATGTGGAGCACCTTGCCTCATCGGGCATCGTGCGCGGACTGATCGGTCCGCGTGAGGCTCCGCGGCTGTGGGGACGTCACGTCCTGAACTGCGCCGTGGTGGAGGAACTGATCCCGCAGGACGCCCGTGTGGCCGATGTGGGCTCCGGGGCGGGACTTCCCGGGCTGTGCCTGGCGATCGCACGCCCCGATCTGGAGCTCACGCTGATCGAGCCGCTCGAGCGCCGCGTGACCTGGCTGAACGAGATCGTCCAGGATCTGCAGCTCGAGAACGTGCAGGTCCTTCGTGCGCGCGGCGAGCAGGTCGAGGAGCTGCCGGGCGGTTCCGCGCCGGACGTGGTCACATCCCGCGCTGTCTCCGCGCTCGGCGGTCTGCTGGACTTCACGCTTCCGCTGCTGCAGGGCTCCGGTGAGCTGCTCGCGCTCAAGGGCCGGTCGGCGCAGCAGGAGATCGATAAGGCACGCAAGCAGCTCAAGCGGCACCGCGTCGCGCAGACCGAGGTGCTCACCCTGGGCTCTGAGCTGCTCGAGGAGCCGACCACCGTGGTACGAGTCGTCCTCTGAATCGGTCTCGAGGCGCTGACCTCGGTCGACGGTCCGGGGAAGCGTCTTGGGTAGTGTGGGGAAGGCCCCTCAGCGGCCGCGACATGTAATGTGATGCAGATCACAAAGGACCGAGGAAGGCGACGTGATGACCCAGAACGACAGGCCTCACGGCTATGACTTCGGTCTTCCCCCTGATCCGGTCTCGCAGGATTCGGCAGTGCAGCCGGACCGCGGATCGCGATTGACTGCAGGACAGGACGCCGACGCGACAGCCGCCGCACAAGGCGCGGGAGACACCCCCCTCGGAAGGAAGCTCGTGGAAGAGAATCAGCGACGTCGCCGACTCGAGCACGTGCAGCTTCAGCGGCCTGAGCGCACTCGCGTGATCACGGTCAGCAACCAGAAGGGCGGCGTGGGCAAGACGAGCACCGCCGTCAACCTGGCAGTGGGCCTGGCCAAGCAGGGTCTCAACGTCCTGGTGGTCGACAACGATCCGCAGGGCAATGCCTCCACCGCCCTGGGCGTCCCGCACAGCTCGGAGGTCGATGGCGTCTACGACGTCCTCGTCGATGAGATGGAGCTGGCTCAGGTGGTCGCGCCCTCCCCCGAGTCCGATCGGATCGTGGTGGCGCCGGCGACCATCGACCTGGCCGGTGCAGAGATCGAGCTCGTGTCCATGGTGGCGCGCGAGCAGAGGCTGTCCCGTGCTCTGGACCAGTATGCCAAGGGTCGTGAGGAGCAGGGCCTGGAGCGTCTCGACTACGTCTTCATCGACTGCCCACCCAGCCTCGGCCTGCTGACCATCAATGCCTTCGTGGCCGCCAGCGAAGTCCTGATCCCCATCCAGTGCGAGTACTACGCGCTCGAGGGCCTGAGCCAGCTGCTGCGCAACATCGAGATGATCCAGAAGCACCTGAACCCGGATCTGGTCGTGTCCACCATCCTCATGACCATGTACGACGGCCGTACCAATCTGTCCTCCCAGGTGGCGGATGAGGTGCGGGCGCACTTCCCGGAGCAGGTGCTGGAGACCATGATCCCCCGGTCCGTGCGGATCTCCGAGGCGCCGAGCTATCAGCAGTCGGTGCTGAACTACGATCCGCAGTCCACGGGCGCTCTGTCCTATCTCGAGGCAGCCGCTGAGATCGCCGCGCGAGGCGTGCCGAAGAGCAAGTGATCCATTGATCGGGCAGGCTCTGCAGGTCCAAGCGGGCCCCGTTCCACGTGGAACGGGGCCCGTAGTCATTCCAGCTCTTGCAAGAGGGAGACGGTGCTGTCATCGTCGGCCGGCGGATGTCGACTGCTCCCGCTCGTCTTCTGTCGGCGTGTTTCACGTGGAACGTGCGGTTCGACCTTCTCCATACGGTCTTTGACTCAAGGTGGCGAGGGGCGCCGGCGGTCGTCCATGCGCGACGGCTGTCCGAGGAAGCGCAGGAGGAATCGGACCCCGATGACTCCGACGAACTCCGGGTCTTGCCCGCTGTCCGTCGTCCCAGGGCACACAGCGATCATGTGAGAGGCGGAAAAGCTCTTCCCTTGGGGGACGCCTCGGCATGCCCTGGTCTGCAGCGCGCGATGGGCGACGCATTAAGGAACGTGAGAAACGCTACGGAAAGAGGTCCAGCTGACGACTGGATCCGACGTCAGGACCCTCGACGGCTCGTCGGTGGCATGGTGGCCGTCTTCGGTCAGTGCGCGAGTCCATGTTTCACGTGGAACGCATTGTCTCTGGTGTCCGTCTGCTCTCCGTGCCTCGATTGGCGGGTGCTGCGGAGCGCATCGCGACGGCGAGAGTCTCCGCGGTGCGCGGCGGGACCGCGAAGGCGAGTCACCGTACATGCTGGCGATGCCGCCAGGCGAGTGCACCATTGATCATGGGACAAGTACTGCCTTTGTGTGGCGACAACGCCATGCGAACTGAGAGGTCCTACTGTGCGAGCGTGGTCAGGACTGAGGCCGGGTCTCATCAACCCGTAGCAGCTCACGAGATGCGAGGATCTGTGTCCAGAGCGGAGGCCAAGGGCCGAAGGCCACGGCTCTGAAAGCCAGGTTCTGCGCGCGGTAGTCAGCTCACCGGTACACGAGGTCCAAAGGGCATACGCCGGCCTGTGTACGGTACGAGGCGACATGCGGGTGATCCACGCGATCCACGCCCCGGAGACGGAGACCGGCTGCAGCACGCAGAGGTGATTCAGGGGTGAGGCGCACACGCCATGGACTTGGACGGAATGCAGGATGCGTGACGTCCTCCTCGTACCGACTGCGCAATGGGCGTACGCATGCCGTGATGTTTCACGTGGAACGCTGTGGGAATGGCCCCCTAGGGCACTGTCTGGACGACTAGTCGGCTGATGGGCGCGTGTCTTCAACGTCGTAACAGTCGCGGCGAAATTCCTGGATTCTATTCGGGACGTGCGCGTGGACGGCCTTGTGACTGAGCGATGTTCCACGTGAAACGAACACCAGACCGTCAGATGCAGTCCGCTTCGGGAGTGGATAGCGTCCAGGGGCGCTCGATGTTTCACGTGGAACGGCCGCGAAGACCATGCCTTCGCGACTGGAGTGCGTCCAGCAAGGCCAGATCAGTCACAATTCGGCCCGGAACTCCGGGTGGTTCCACGTGAAACGCGCGAATCTCTGTCGATGCTCCGTAGACTGTCCGGGTCGTCCAGTAGAGGAGTGTTGTCCATGGCGGAGCGCAAGAGGGGGCTCGGTAGAGGCCTCGGAGCCCTGATTCCCAGTGCACCTGTCGAGAAGCCGTCTTCGGAGTCGAGTGTCCAGAGAAACGACGCTGGGGGTGCAGAGGCGCCGCCGGCCGGTAGCGCGGCAGCGCAGTCGGAGTCGACCGTCGCAGCTGATACCGCAGCGGTGAATGCGTCCGATGCGACGGAGAGCAACGACTCCCGTACGGATCGACCTGGGCGAGTCAAGTCGGAGGCTGCACGTTCCGGGACGGGAGCACCCCAGCCTGAGGAGTCCAAGTCGTCGTCTCCCAAGGGGGCTCGCTCCAAGACCGGAGCGGCGACACGAGCGTCCTCGAAGTCTGGAACTGCCGCCTCGCGGAGTGGAAAGGCCTCCACCGCCCCCAAGTCCTCAAAGAAGAAGGGGAACGGAGCGACGACTGCGGCCGGGGCCGCCGTCTCCGAGGCGGATGCGAAGGCGATTGCGGTGGACCCCAAGCACGCCGAGTCGAGCGGTTCTGCGGAGGAGACGACATCGTCCGTTTCACGTGGAACGGGCGGCCGTCGCCGCCCGGTCTCGGCCAGTGCTCGACAGAGCGCCATGAAGTCCCGGATGGATATGGGGGGCAGCCCTGCAGAACCGCGGAGGAAGCGGCCGCCCGTCCGACATGTTCTTCACCCCTACTCCCTCGTCCGCGGAATCAGCGGAATCTGCCGATTCTCCGGACGAGGCCTCGGATCAGCAGGAGTCCGTGCAGTCGGCTGCTCCCGCCGCCTCGGACGCCACCACGGAGGTGCACACTTCCGTCACCGAGCCCTCAGAGGGCGCGACGGACGCTGATCGGACGGCTGATGTTTCACGTGGAACGTCGGGGGCTAACGCGGAAGGCGTCGAGCCAGATGCCGTAGCCGCGGAAACCCCTGCGACCGCTGCGGAACTGCCTGCGGATCCCGACACGTCGGACCTCGCCTCAGTCCCCGGCGCGGTGTTCGCGGAAGTCCCCGTGGGCAGCATCCACCCCAACCGGAAGCAGCCGCGTCAGGTCTTCGACGAGGACGAGCTCGCGGAGCTCGCCTACTCCATCGGCGAGCTCGGAGTCCTTCAGCCGATCGTCGTCCGGCCGTCCCGAGAGCCGGACGGTCAGCCCTACGAGCTGGTGATGGGTGAGCGCCGTTGGCGGGCCACTCAGCGCGCGGGCCTCGACACCGTGCCCGCCATCGTCCGCGACACCGCAGATGATGACCTCCTGCGCGATGCACTGCTGGAGAACCTGCATCGCAGCCAGCTGAACCCTCTGGAAGAGGCTGCGGCGTATCAGCAGCTGCTCGAGGAGTTCGGGGCCACTCAGGAGGAGCTGTCTCGACGCATCGGGCGCTCCCGTCCGCAGATCTCCAACACGCTGCGTCTGATGCGCCTGCCACCGCTGGTTCAGCGCCGGGTGGCGGCAGGTGTGCTCTCGGCCGGCCATGCTCGTGCGTTGCTGGCGCTGGAGGATCCTGCCGAGATGGAGCGGCTGGCCCAGCGCATTGTTGCTGAAGGCATGTCGGTGCGCGCTGCTGAGGAGGCAGCATCGCTGTCCAAGCGCGGCAAGCCGGGGCGTCGACCCGCGGCCAGGGCCCAGGAGCGCCACAGGGAGCGTCTGGACTATATCGCCGACGCCTTCTCCGACAAGCTGGACACCAGCGTGAAGATCAACCTGGGTGCCCGCAAGGGGCGGATGACGATCGAGTTCGCCTCCGTCGAGGATCTCAATCGCATCATCTCGGTGCTGGATCCGCAGACGCAGGATGCGGCTCAGGAGGACTGAGCGCCTGCTGGCACCTCGCCCAGATCGGTCGTGACGACAGCTCCGGGCGGGGTGCGGCACCGCCTCGCTCCCTGACCGTCTGGTACAGCGCTGAACACGCAGAAGAGCCCCTTTATGTGATGTACGTTACATAAAGGGGCTCTTCGTCGCTCTGGAGGAGGTCAGGCCTTGGGTCGTCGTGCCAGCTCTCGAGCGATATCCGAGGTGCTGAGCGTCCCTGTGGGGTGATCCTGGGAGGACTGCGCGAACATGCGCTGCAGGCCCACGGCGATCGCCTGAGCGATATGCGCTCGGTACTCCCCCCGCTCCAGATCCTCGGACTCCCCGGGGTTGGAGAGGTAGCCCATGTCCAGGTAGATCGTGGGCGCAGGCGTGGTGCGCAGGACGATCCACTGACGGCCATGGCAGCCCAGATCCAGTGCACCCGTGCGTGCGACCATCTCGCGCTGGATCAGCGAGGCGCCGCGCTGGCCGATCGGGGAGAGGGCGTCCTGCTCGGAGCCGGAATTTCCCCAGAAGTACGAGGCCATGCCGTTGGCCTTCTCCGAGCGGTTCCAATCGCATCCGAGCACGACGACCACGGGCTGGCGCACGCCCTCGAGGGCCTCATCCAGGGTGCCGGGAGTCTCGATCACCGTGCCGTCGGCGGCCTGGAGCGGCTGATCGGAGACGACGACGGGATGGGCGCCGATGTCGGCGAGCAGCTCGTGGGCACGAGCTGCGACATCCAAGGAGAGGTCCCGACTGCGCTGCCGCTCCGCAGGGGGAGCCTCCGCAGGGCTGGGGTGCTCCCCGATCATGGCGCTGGGCACCAGGATGATGCGGTGCGAGCGCACTGCGCCGTTGGCGGACTCCAGATTGTGGAAGTCGCGCAGAGAGAACGCCTTGGAGTTCGTGATGTTCTTGTTGATCCGGGCCAGGGCCTCGATGGTGCGGTGATCCACTCGGCCGCTGCGCTCCAGTCCCAGGCTCTGCTGCAGCTCCAGCACGGCGAGGTGGGTCTTCTCCTCGAACGCGCCGTTGAGATGGCCGTAGTACAGACCGAGGAGGGACAGATTGTGCTGGAGGCGCTCCACGTCGTCGCCCCGCATGGGCTCCTGGCGGTCCCACTGCAGCGGACGGTCCCCCAGGGTGTACTGGGCCTCGCTGAGGCGCCGTTCGGTCTCCGGGCCCACCACGCCGTCGACGATCAGTCCCCGGCTCTGCTGGAAGGCCCTGACCGCCGTCTCCAGGGCGGCGTCGAACTCAGTGGCCTGAGGGCCGTCCAGGTCGGTGTCCTGGGGCAGCTGGCCGGCGCGCACGAGTCGCTCGCGCAGGACCCGTACGCGGCGGTCGCTGTGGCCGCGGCCCAGGGAGGCGGCAGAGGAGTCGGACATGGAGACCTTACGGAGTCGGGAACGAGGGAAATTCCTTGAATACTAGAGGCACTCGGTGCGTGTGTGCATCTCACCAGCGGGAAGAGGCACCCGAACGGCCCCCGGAAGCCCCCGCGATGGCGGGCTTCCGGGGGCCGTTCGGCAAGTGAGCGGATCAGGCGCCGAGGAACTCGGCGAACTCCTTCTCGAGAGCTGACTTGGGCTTGGCGCCGATGGACTGCTTGGCCACCTCGCCGTTGTTGAAGACGTACACGGCCGGGATGGACGTGATGCCGTACTTGGCGGCGATGGCCTGGTTGTCGTCGACGTTGACCTTCACGACCTTCACGGAGTCGTGCTCCTCGGCGATCGAGTCCAGGACCGGACCGACCATGCGGCAGGGGCCGCACCATTCGGCCCAGAAATCGACGATGACGGGCTTGTCGGACTGGAGGACCTCGGCCTCGAAGTCGGACTCGTTGACGGCTGCTGCGTTGCTCATGGTGTGCTCCTTCTGGGGTGGTGAGGGTCTGTGGGAGGGCCTGGGATCAGCCGGCGCGGGCGTCCAGGTAGTGCCCGGCGTCGATCGCCGCGGCGCAGCCGGAGCCGGCGGCCGTGATGGCCTGCTTGTAGGTGGGATCCAGGACGTCGCCGGCGGCGAAGACGCCCGGCAGCGAGGTCCGGGACGAGCGGCCGTCGACCTGGACGGTGCCGTCGGGATCGATCGCGAGCTGGTCTGCGAACAGGCCGGTGCGGGGATCGGCGCCGATCGCCACGAACAGGCCGGTCACCGGAAGCGCGGAGGCCTCCTGCGTGACGGTGTCTCGCAGGGTCAGCTCCTCGACCTTGGACTCGCCCGAGATGCCGATGACCTCCTTGTTCCAGAGGATCTCGATCTTGGGGTCCTCGAAGGCGCGCTGCTGCATGATCTCGGAAGCGCGGAACTCGTCGCGGCGGTGGATGATCGTGACCTTGGAGGCGAACTTGGTCAGGAACGTGGCCTCTTCGATCGCGGAGTCTCCGCCGCCCACCACGGCGATGTTCTGCTCGCGGAAGAAGAAGCCGTCGCAGGTCGCGCACCAGGAGACGCCGTGGCCGGACAGCCGCTTCTCGTCCTCCAGGCCGAGCTCGCGGTAGGCGGAGCCGGTGGCCAGGATGACGGCCTTGGCCCGCAGGACCTCGCCGCCCTCGACCGTGATCTCCTTGATGTCGCCCTCGAGCTTCAGCGACAGAGCGTCCTCGTAGCGGACGTCGGCGCCGAAGCGCTCGGCCTGGGCCTGCATGGTGCCCATGAGCTCGGGGCCCATGATGCCGTCCTGGAATCCCGGGAAGTTCTCGACCTCGGTGGTGTTCATGAGCTCGCCGCCGGCGGTGACCGAGCCGGCGAGCACGATGGGCTTGAGGTTCGCGCGCGCTGCGTAGATGGCGGCGGTGTAGCCCGCCGGCCCCGAGCCCACGATGACGACGTCGTGCACCGTGGCGCTCGGATCGGCAGCCACGGACTGCGCCGCGGACGTCTCCGGGGTGCTCGAGGAGAGGTCGAGGCTGATCGCGGGGCTGAAGTCTGGGCTCACGTTCGCGGTCCTTCTTCCTTCGTGTGCGGTGCTTGCGGTCCGACGGCTGCCGGGCGGACCGGGTGCGGATCGTGCGCGTGTGACAGGCGCTGCGATCCGTCGTCTGCCCGCATAACCAGGGGACAGCAGGAACTATTCCGGCAACCGCGGCAACTTGACTTGACGCTGTGTCAGCAAGCTGGGCTGAGCTGCGAGCTTAGGAGACCTCGATCTCGGCGATGCGCAGACCGTAGGGGTAGTCGGCGATCGGCTCCTCGAGCGACGGCAGCTCGGTCCACTGGACGATCAGGTAGGGGTGATCGTCCTGCGCGGCCTCGTCGGAGAGCTCCACGGTGGTCTCCGGGTCGTCGAAGGAGCCCTGGCCGATCTCCACTGCGCCGTCGAGCGACGGGCTGTCCGCGGCGTAGACCGTGAAGGAGCCGCCCGTGCCGCTGGTCTGCTGGATCGTGAGCTCGTGCATGGGGGTGGACTCCTCGAAGCGCACCGCCAGGGCCACGGAGGACACGAGCTGGCCGTAGTCCGCGGCGGAGAAGCCGTAGCTGACCCAGGAGGTCTCGGGATCGCCGTCGATGGCCTGGTTCAGGGTGGCGTCCTGATCGGCCATCAGAGTGGGGTCGTCCGGGACCAGGCGCGTGACGGTGGTGGGAGCGGGGACCGCCTGCTCCGTGGGCGAGGCCGACGCGGAGGGCTCCTCCTCCGGGCCGAAGACCTGCCCGGAGTTGAAGACCTTGCCGAGCCCGCCGAACACGATGCCCGCGCCCACGAGGATGAGCAGCAAGAGCAGCGCGAAGATCAGCGCGAGCCGTCCCTTGCCCCCGGAGCGGCCGGAGCGCGAGGAGCTCGAGCCGCGCGCGGCGGACGAGCCGCCGCTGGACGACGAAGCTGCGGCTGCCGCACCCGTCCCGGCAGCCGCAGCGCCCGAGCGCGAGGAGGCCCCGGAGCGCCGCGAGGACCTGGGCTCCTCGGACTTGGGCCGCGACGCGCCGGCGGGGGCGCTCTGGTAGTCGTACTCGTAGGAGTCGAAGCGGTTGTCGCCGTCGTAGCTGGGGTCGATCGACCCGCTGGCCGACTGCATGCGCTGCTGCGGCTCCGTTCCGCGGCCCGCGGCGGCGCGGTCGAACAGCGTGGCGCGGGTCGAGGCCTCGGAGGCGCGTCGGGGGCGGCCCAGGCGCTTCTCGACCTTGGGCGCGGGCGGGGCCGTCTCGATGTCGTCCTGATCGTCCCAGCGCCCGAAGTCCTGCTCGGCGGTGTCCTCGTACTCGGGGGCATCCGGCTCGCCGTCGTCGAGGACGTAGGCGCCGGCCGAGCTCGAGGAGCGGGGGCGGCCGAAGATGTCGTCGGAGAGGGTGTCGTCGTCCACGGTGCCCGGCTCGGCCAGCAGCTCCTCGAGCAGCACCGCGGGAGCGGCGAACGAGGTCACCAGGTAGGGCGTGGCTCCGGACTGGCCGAGGTCCAGGATGTGCAGATCGGCATCCACGGCGCCGATGGCCATGGTGCGCGCGTTCTCGACCACGCGGGCCGTGTGCGCCTCCGACGGCACGAGGATGGTGACCTCGCGGCCGAGGATCTGGTCCTTGCCGCCGAGCACGTGATCGCCGTCGGAAGTGGTCTGCACCTCGTCGAGGACGATGTAGCGACCACCCAGGACGGTGCCGAGGCTGATGGGCTGGGCCACGAGGTCTCCTGTGGATCTGCGGGTCCGCCGCAGTCAGCGGCAGAACGGGGTAGGGAGCAGCGGGTCAGTCGCAGTGTACTCGGGGGTCCATGCGAGCCGATGAGGACCTCAGCGGCGCAGGCGCGCCGTGAGGGGGGCTATCAGCTCGGGCAGCTCCTTGAGCTTGAACACCTTGAGCATGAACAGGTAGATCACGGCGCTGACGAGACCGCCGATGGCGAGGGTGCCGATGGCGCTGAGCTGCGAGGACCACGGCCAGCCCTCGGGGTCCCAGCCGCCCATGGCGTACAGGACGACGGTCGCCGCGACGGCGGTGACGAGAGCAGCGGCGATCGCGCGGATGTGGGTGTCGATGACCTCGGCGGTGCGGTAGTCGCCGATCGTGCGCACCGCGATCACGTGGTACAGCAGCGTCATCAGCATGTTCTGCCCGGCGTAGCAGGCGGCCACGGCGAAGACGACCAGGTGCGGAGGCATGGTCTGGCTGATGATCACCGCGGCCGCGACCGTGAGGATCGAGACAGCCAGCTGGACCATGAACGGGGTGCGCGCGTCCTCGCGGGAGTAGAAGAGGCGGCCGAGCATGAACGCCGTGGTCATGAACGGGGCTCCGATCGCGATCACCGCGAAGACCTGCCCGATCACCGCACCGGACTCGGGGACGCCGCCGGAGAAGAGCATGCCCAGCGGGCCGGCGAACACGATCATGGCCATCGTGCAGAAGATCGTGGCGATGCCCGAGTAGCGCAGGGCCTGGGACAGCGAGGCCTTGAGGGTCTCGTCGTCGCCCTGGGCGGAGGCCGCTGCCATGGAGTTGAACAGGACCGTGGCGATCGACAGGCCGATGACGCCGTGGGGCAGCGAGTAGAGCATGGCCGCCTGGTCCAGCGACGCGCTGCCGGCGATGTGCTGCGGCGGGTCCATCTCCAGGTACTGCTCGCGGAAGCCCGTGGGGATCGAGGCGGTGCGGGTCAGCGCCAGGAAGGCGAGGTTGGCGACGACGCCCGTGGCAAGCGTCCACACGGAGAGCTTGGCCGCCTGGGAGAGCCCGATGCCGCGCCAGCCGAACTTGGGGCGCAGCCCGAGGCCCAGTCGCTGCAGGGGCCAGAACAGCACGACAGCCTGCAGTGCCACGCCCAGGGTCGTGACCCCGGCCAGCAGCAGGGTCTGGGCGCTGGTCCAGGACTCGAGGGAGTGCTCTGCCTCCGCGAAGCTGCCGAACTGCCGGATGAAGATCAGCAGGCCGGCGATCGCCACGATGTTGTTCACGACGGGCGCCCACATGTACCAACCGAACGCGCCCTTGGCGTTGAGCACCTGGCCCACGACCGTGTAGACGCCGTAGAAGAAGATCTGCGGGAACGTGAACAGGGCGAACGTGACGCCCAGGGCCAGCTGCTGATCCGACCAGTCCTGGGTCATGACCCGGATGATCGGCACGGTGCAGGCCACCACGACCAGCGTGATCCCGGCCAGGGCGATCACGGCCAGGGTCAGCAGCCGGGAGATGTAGTCGGCGCCGTCGTCGGCGGAGGCCTTGGAGGCCTTGATCACCTGGGGCACCAGCACCGCGTTGAACACGCCGCCGGCCACGAGCACGTAGATGTAGTTCGGCAGGTTGTTCGCGATCTGGAAGATGTCCGCCACCGAGGTCAGCGAGCCGATCGCGACCGTGATGAGGATGGTCTTGACGAAGCCCAGGATCCGGGAGACGAGCGTGCCGGAGGCCATGATGGCGCTGGACATGGCACCGGATCGAGCCACGTGGTCTCCTTCGAGGACGTCGGGCGCCGGGGGCGGCCCGTGCTGGGCCGGGCAGCCCGTGGTGAGGCGCCCGAAGCGGGGGTTCAGAGCTGGTGGATGATGAACTCGCGGGCGATGTCTGCGATGCGCCGCTCGTTCGGGAAGGACAGGCGGCGGCCGAGGTCGTCGATCTTGACCCACGCGACATCCACGGCCTCGTGATCGGGATCGTTCTCGGTGGTCAGCTCGCCGCCCACCGCCTCCAGGAGGAAGTGGTGCACGGTCTTGTGCACGCGGTGCCCCGAGACGGAGAACCAGTAGTCGATGCTGCCCAGCGGAGAGATCACCCTCCCGGCGATCCCGGTCTCCTCCTCGATCTCTCGGACAGCGGCGACGCCGTCCGTCTCCTCGTTCTCCGGGTGGCCCTTGGGGAGGCACCACTCCAGGCGCCCTCCGCGGTTGATCCGGGCGATGATCGCCACCGGCAGATCAGGTGAGTCGAAGTCGACGACGATGCCGCCGGCCGAGACCTCTTCCACCGTGGGCAGCGCAGCGACGGGCCCGGAGGGCCGTCTCTTGGGTGCGCTGGGTACGGGGAAAGCCATGCGCTCAACACTAACGGCTGAGTCTGGGAACGGGCGGAGCCGCCGACGTCCCCCGGCGGTCCGCGACGCGTCCCCGCAGGGCAGAGGCCGGGGGTCTGGAATGATGGGCGCGATGACCCAGCAGCTCGACACCTCCGCCGTCCCCTCCGTCGTCCTGGAGGCGGGCCGCCGCTTCGCCGATGCCGGCCACGACCTCTCCCTCGTGGGCGGCCCCGTGCGCGATCTCTTCCTGGGCCGGGTCGCCACGGACCTGGACTTCACCACGGATGCCACCCCCGATCAGACCCTGGCGGCGGTGCGCGGGTGGGCGGATGCCACGTGGGAGATCGGCCGCGACTTCGGCACGATCGGGATGCGTCAAGGGGATCAGCAGCTCGAGATCACCACGTACCGGGCGGAGGCCTACGACCCTTCCTCCCGCAAACCGATCGTCGCCTTCGGGGACTCCCTCGAGGACGACCTGGTCCGGCGCGACTTCACGATCAACGCGATGGCGCTGCGGCTGCCGTCGATGGAGCTGGTGGATCCCCACGGAGGCGTGCGAGATCTGGCCGCCGGCGTGCTGCGCACCCCGGGCTCCCCGCACTCGTCGTTCGACGACGACCCCCTGCGCATGATGCGCGCAGCCCGCTTCGCCTCCCAGCTCGACCTGCAGGTCGCCCCGGAGGTCCTGGCGGCCATGACGGAGATGTCGCAGCGTCTGGAGATCGTCTCGGCGGAGCGCGTGAGGGAGGAGCTGATCAAGCTCCTGTGCGGCAGGGCCCCGCGCCGCGGGGTGGAGATCATGGTCGACACCGGCCTGGCCGACGTCGTGCTGCCGGAGGTGCCCGCGCTGAAGCTCGAGACCGACGAGGCCCACCATCACAAGGACGTCTACCAGCACTCGCTGACCGTGATGGAGCAGGCCGCGGAGCTGGAGACCGGCCCCGACGGCCCCGTGCCGAGCCCGGACCTGGTCCTGCGGCTGGCGGCGCTGCTGCACGACGTCGGCAAGCCAGCGACCCGGCGCTTCGGCCCGGACGGCGCGGTCACCTTCCGCCACCACGAGACGGTGGGGGCCAAGATCGTGAAGAAGCGCATGAAGGCGCTGCGCTTCGACAACGACACGATCGCCGCCGTCACCCGCCTGGTCGAGCTGCACATGCGCTTCTACGGCTACGGCGACGCCGAGTGGACCGATTCCGCGGTGCGCCGCTACGTGCGCGACGCCGGCCCCCAGCTCGAGCGCCTGCACCGCCTCACCCGTTCTGACGTCACGACCCGCAACCGCCGCAAGGCCGCGCGCCTGGCGCGGACGTACGACGAGCTCGAGCAGCGGATCGCGCAGCTGGCCGATCAGGAGGAGCTGGAGTCCATGCGCCCCGACCTCGACGGCGAGCAGATCATGGCGATCCTGGGCATCCCCCCGGGGCCGCAGGTGGGGAAGGCCTATAAGCACCTGCTCGAGCTGCGCCTGGACGAGGGCTCTCTGGGCGAGGAGGAGGCCGAGAAGCGGCTGAGGGCTTGGTGGGAGAGCCAGTGAGCGCACCCGCGCAGTCCGAGACGGGCCGGAGGGGCTGGCGGTCGCCGCGCGGCATGCGCTCCGGGCAGTGGCTGTGGCTGCTGCTCGGGCTCGGCACCTGGACCATGATCGTGGCCTGGCTGCTGCGCTTCTCGTGCCATCAGCTGGGGTGGAACGGGGCGCACACCCAGCAGCTCGTCTGCTACTCCGACATCGGCTACCTGTTCACGACCCGGGGGATGTCCGACGGGAGCTTCGCCTACCTGTCGCAGGATCCCTCCGCGCTGCTGGAGTACCCGCTTCTGCAGAGCCTGATCGCCACGGCGACGGGTCGTGCCGCCTACGGCCTGGGCGAGGGGCTGCCCGTGCCGACGGTGCAGAACATCTACTTCGATCTCAATGCCGCGCTGCTGCTGCTCGTGTGGCTCGCCGTCGTGGTGATGGTCGCGGCCATGGGCACTTCCACGGTCCACACCGCGGCGCTGGCCGTCTCCCCGGCGGTGGCCGCCACGGCCCTGATCAACTGGGATCTGTGGCCGGTGCTGACCTCGGTAGCCGCGCTTCTGGCCTTCCAGCGCAGCCGCTGGGCCGTCGGCGGCGTGCTGCTGGGACTGGGCACGGCTCTGAAGCTGTGGCCGTTCGTGATGCTCGGGGCGGTGATCGTGCTGGCGCTGCGCCGGCGCGAGCTGCGCCCGGCGGTCATGGCGGTCGTCTCGGCCGTCGTCGCATGGGTGGTCGTCAACGTGCCCTTCGCCCTGTGGGACCGCCAGCAGTGGAGCTGGTTCTGGAGCTTCTCGGGTGAGCGCGGTGCCGGGTTCTCGTCGATCTACCACGTGTGGAACGTCGTGTGGGCGCCGGAGCTGGGCGCGCAGCCGCTGGCGGCGGAGTCGCTCAACGTGATCGCCTACGGGGTGTTCGCCCTGTGCTGCGCGGGAGTCCTGGTGCTCGGGCTGAAAGCCAGGCGCGAGCCCACCCTCGCGGAGCTGTCCCTGCTGATCGTGGCCGCCTTCGTGCTGACCAACAAGGTCTACTCCCCGCAGTTCGTGCTCTGGCTCGTCCCGCTGGTGATCCTGGCCGCCCCCCGGCTGCGGGAGTACGCGGTGTGGCAGGTCATCGAGGTCGTGCACTGGATCGCGGTCTTCACCTGGCTGTACTCGATGGTCGCGGATCAGCCGAATGCGGAGGCGATGGGCCGCTTCTATGCCGCGGCCGTCGTGCTGCACATCCTGGCCGTGGTGTGGCTGTGCGCCCGGGTGGTCGTGCGCCTCCTGCGCGGCCTGCCGGTCTACGACCCGGACCGGATCGGCGGGAGCGCCGCCGAGACCGGGTCCTCCCCGGCTATCCTGAGCGCGGATCGCAGTGCCGGATCCTTCCCTGCGCGGCCGCTGATCATCGCCGGGGAACCAGACACCCGAGCAGGAGGGGCAGGACGCCATGGCTGACGGACGCCCCGGCAGGCGCGGGACCAACGGTCTCGTGCTCTTCGTGCTCGGCATCCTGGCCGTGCTGCTCTCCTTCCTGCTGCGGGTCCCGTGCCGCGTGCCGGAGTGGAGCGTCGACTCCCGCTTCCCGGGCCTGTGCGCCGCCGAGCTGCAGCCCGGCGACCTCTCCGTGACGCCCGGGGGCATGCTCTCCGGCTTCTTCACGGGAGGCCCCACGGGCGATCAGCCGATCGTCGTGGGCATGTTCACGTCGATCCTGGGCTGGATGACCACTGGTCTGGCCGAGGCCTTCAGCTTCGAGATCACCCCGAACACGGTCCTGGACCTCACCGTCTTCCTCACGGCCCTCGTGTGGGTCGTGACCATCACCGCGGTCGCCTCGCTGTCCGGCAAGCAGCCCTCGGACCCCGTGGTCCTGGCCTTCGCGCCCACCGTCCTGCTGGTCGGATTCACCTCCTGGGACCTGTGGGCCGTGATGTTCATGATGCTCGCGGTCGCCTCCTACATCCGGGGCTCGCCGGGAGTCGCCGGCGTGTGGATCGGGCTCGGCGCCACGGTCAGCTTCCTGCCGCTGCTCGTGCTGATCGCCATCCTGTTCCTGGCCGCGCGCTACCGCTACCTGGGCGACTTCATCAGCGCGCTCGTGGTCTCGCTGATCGTCTTCGCCATGGTCAACGGGCCGTTCATGGTCCAGGAGTTCGACCGCTGGCGCGAGCGCATGGGCGAGACCATGCGCTCGCCGGTCTCGAGCGACTCCGGCTGGAGCGTGTGGAACGCCCTGGGCGCACCGGCCACCGGACTGTCGATCGACTCCGCGAACCTGGACCAGATCTCCATGATCGCGATCCTGCTCGGGGTCGTGGCGGTGCTGCTGGTGAGCGTGCTGGCCGGCAAGGAGCCGAGCATCGTCCAGGTGCTGCTCATGCTGCTGGCCGTCTTCCTGCTCTTCAGCCGGGACTGGTCGCTGCTGCAGTCCGTGTGGCTCGTCCCGCTGGTGATCCTGGCCAGGCGCAGCTGGCTCGAGTTCTTCCTGTGGCAGGCCGTGGAGATCGGCTACTGGGCCACCATGAACGCCCCGGCCGGGGCCTGGGAGACCCAGCCGCTGTTCGGCGACTGGGGCTGGTCGCCGCAGGCCCTGCTGGCCGCGGCGCGCTACCTGTTCCTGATCTGGTTCATCGTCATCGTCGCCGTGGACATGCAGCGAGGCCGCCGTGCGACCCAGATCGGTGTGGCCGCGAGGAACGCATGAGCCAAGAGGTCCGCGCCTCCGCAGAGGCAGAGCCCGAGCTCGATCAGGACGTCCAGGAGCTCGGTCCCGCCGAGCAGCGGCGCCGCCGACGCCTGCGCCGGTCGCTGTGGACCTGGCTGATCGTCGTGGTCCTGCTCATCAGCGCCGGCGGCACCGCCCTGAACTGGTTCATGGTGGATCGCGACCCGGAGGAGCCGGTCGAGGACTGGCTCGACGCCATGGTCGACGGACGCTCGCGCCAGGCCCTCGCCCTGTTCGGCGACTCACGGGGCAGAACCGGCGCCGAGAGCATGCCGAATGCGGCATACAGGCAGGCCGAGGGACGGATCAGCTCCTGGGAGATCGTGGACGTCCATCGCGACGGCGATCGGGCCCAGGTCACCGCCTCGGTGCGCTGGCCGGACGGGCAGGTCCCGGAGGGCGCCGAGCAAGGCGAGGAGCACACCTGGTCGGTGCACCAGGTCCGGCGCACCGGGCCCCTCAACGACAGCTGGGAGATGGACGGCGTGGATGCCAGCACGCTGACGGTGGCCGCTCCCGGGAACCGGGACCTCTCGATCAACGGCGAGCGGATCGGATTGGACCCCGAGGATCGCACCGTGGCCGACGGCGCCGGGGGCAAGTGGCAGTGGGAGGCCCTGCCGGGGAGATTCGCCGTGGATCTGCCCGAGGGAGACGACTACGTCTTGGCCGAGCCGATCGATCCGGCCGAGGTCCTGCTCGGCGATCCGCAGCCGCAGGAGGTCGTCGTGGAGCTGGAGCCCTCCCCGCAGCTGTGGGCCGAGGTGGACCAGGAGATCGTCCGCAGCGTCGAGAGCTGCATGGACTCGACCTCCGTGAGCCCCGACGCATGCCCGGCCTCGCGCCGCTGGGCGGAGGGAGGCGTGCCCCGCGCCGATGCCGCGGACAACGCGGAGATCGAGGTCCCCGAATCCGGCCTGAAGGCTCCCAAGGCAGGGGCCGAGATCTCCGAGGTCGAGTGGGAGCTGGTCTCGCGGCCGCCGCTGT
Source organism: Kocuria sp. SL71 (assembly GCF_026672465.1). Lineage (NCBI taxonomy): Bacteria > Bacillati > Actinomycetota > Actinomycetes > Micrococcales > Micrococcaceae > Kocuria > Kocuria sp. SL71. The sequence goes on along the minus strand of NZ_JAPPRE010000001.1, from coordinate 2,315,311 downwards.
GGCTGGTCGCCGAGGAGGACTCCGACTCGCAGCTCGACTGGGTCGCCGACGAGACGGCGCAGGCGGAGGCTCGGCTGTCCTACCTGGAGGACGGCAAGAGGGTCGAGGAGATCGTCAGCTTCCCCGTGCATGTGGACGTCACCTCCGACGGCAGGGACGCCGAGATCGACGTCGCGCTGCGCTGAGGGCCGCCTCCTGCGGGCGATGATCGCCGGTCTCATGCCGCAGCGGCCATGGACCGCGGATGTCCGGTGGTGTACAGTCGATCAGTCTGTGCGGACAGGGCCCCGTCGGGGCCGACTGCCACGGACTCGCATTGAACCTCCTGCTGCGGAGAGACCGCAGCCGTTCCAGCCCGAAGGAGGTGGGTTCTTTCCATGCGCGAATACGAGCTGATGGTCATCATCAACCCGGAGGTCGACGACCGCGCGGTCGAGCCGACCCTGAAGAAGTTCCTCGAGGTCGTCACCCGTGAGAACGGCACCGTCGACAACATCGACATCTGGGGTCGCCGCCGTCTCGCCTACGAGATCCAGAAGAAGTCCGAGGGCATCTACGCCGTCGTGCGCTTCCACGCCGAGCCCGCTACCTCGCAGGAGCTCGACCGTGTGCTGAACCTCAACGAGGCGATCATGCGCACCAAGATCATCCGTCCCGAGGAGCAGCGGATCCACCCGCACCACGACGTCAACGGCGAGCCCGTCGCCGAGACCGCCGAGGCCTGAGCAGATCGGCGCCGGTGACGGCGCGAGCTGCATCGGGTGCGATCCCACCGACTCCGTCCTGAGCGGCGGAGGAGGATGGGGGAGCACCAGCCCCATCACCGCGAGTTCTCCGGAAGGAGAGTCCCATGGCCGGCGACACCATCATCACCATCATCGGCAATCTGACCGCTGAGCCCGAGCTGCGCTTCACGCCGTCGGGTGCGGCCGTCGCGAACTTCACGATCGCGTCGACCCCGCGCCAGTTCGACCGTCAGTCCAACGAGTGGAAGGACGGCGAGACGCTGTTCATGCGCTGCTCGGTGTGGCGCGAGGCGGCGGAGAACGTCGCCGAGACGCTGCAGAAGGGCATGCGCGTCATCGCCCAGGGGCGGCTCAAGTCCCGATCCTTCGACACGAAGGAAGGCGACCGCCGCACCGTGATGGAGCTCGACGTCGATGAGATCGGCCCGTCGCTGCGCTTCGCCTCGGCGAAGGTCAACCGCCAGTCCCGCGGAGGCGGGTCCGGCGGCGGCTTCAGCGGCGGCGGACAGCAGTCCGGCGGCTCCGGCGGCTGGGACAATGGCGGCGGGGGCGGCTTCGGCGGCAACCGCGGCGGCCAGTCCTCCGGCGGCTACAACCAGGGCGGTCAGGGCGGTGGGCGCCAGCAGGCGGCCCCGCAGAACGATCCCTGGGGCCAGTCCGCCGGCGGCAGCTACGACTGGGGCACCGGACAGGACGACGAGCCGCCGTTCTGATCGGCGGCCCGAGCGCCTGAGCCCTCGCACCCACCCGGCGCAGAACCGGGAGACACAACACATTTCCATCCCGCAGAGCACTGCGGGCTCCACGCTTCAGAAGGAGCACCACGATGGCGAAGCATGAGATTCGCAAGCCCAAGCCGAAGGCGAACCCGCTCAAGGCCGCAGGCGTCACCGAGATCGACTACAAGGACGTTGCGCTGCTGCGCAAGTTCATCTCCGACCGCGGCAAGATCCGCGCGCGTCGCGTGACCGGCGTCTCCGTCCAGGAGCAGCGCAAGATCGCCCAGGCCGTCAAGAACGCCCGTGAGGTCGCCCTGCTCCCCTACGCCGGCTCCGGCCGCTGATCGGAAAGGAACACACTCATGGCAAAGATCATCCTGACGCACGAGGTCTCCAACCTCGGTTCCGCCGGTGACGTGGTCGAGGTCAAGGACGGGTACGCCCGCAACTACCTCTTCCCCCGCGGCTTCGCGACCCAGTGGTCCAAGGGCGCCGAGCGCCAGATCGAGTCCATCAAGGCCGCTCGTGCGGCCCGTGAGCTCGCCTCGCTCGAGGACGCGCAGGCCCTGGCGGCCTCGCTGACCTCGGCCACCGTCACGGTCCCGGCCAAGGCCGGCGCCGAGGGCCGTCTGTTCGGCTCGATCAAGGCCGAGCAGGTCGCCGACGCCGTCAAGGCCGCCGGCCTGGGCGAGATCGACAAGCGCAAGGTCGAGATCCGCGAGCAGGTCCGCACCGTCGGCACCTACCAGGCCACCGTGCGCCTGCACGAGGACGTCAACGCGAACATCGAGTTCGAGGTCGTCCCCGCCTGATCCTTCGGGTGAGCCATCCTGCACGGCACGCCTGACCGACGAGCCGTCGCCCCTTTCCGGGGCGGCGGCTCGTCGTCGTTGCCGGGCCTGTCGGGCGCCGGCGGGGGCGGCTCTGCCCCTGACAGGTCACCGTTCGGCGGATGACGACGACGGCCCTGCGCAGCGACACAGGGCAGGCCCTGATGTGGTCCCTTGCGCGGTGATCTCGCATCTGTTCCCGGCCCTCGGGGCACGGGCGCGGCGCGGATCTGCTGCGGGCGCATGACCCGTCCCCAGGACGGCCGACTTCTGCGCCGACCAGCACCGACGCCGGCGTCGTCTCCCGTGCTACGTTCCCGGCGGCGGCTACGCCGACCCGACCTCGGAATCCCCGAGGGCACAGCAGATCGTGCACGAAGAGGTCGGCGGGGAGGCGAGCCTCGTCGTCCTGGTCCGAGCCCCCGAAGGCTCCCAGGCAGCCGACTCCGCTGACGTGGGGGAGGAGATCGCCGCGGATCTGCGCGAGCACGACGGCATCGAGTCCGTCCATGCCTTCAGCGATCCCGGCATGAGCGACCCGCTGAGCTCTGACGACGGCCGCACGGGCATGGTCGTCGCGCGCATCGAGGGCACCTTGGCCGAGCAGACTGAGATCTCCACGGAGCTCGTGGACCAGCTGAGCCAGGAGCGCGGCGACGGCACCGAGGTGCTGGTGGGCGGCTCCGCTCCCATGATCGCCTCGAACAGCCAGCAGGTGATCAAGGACCTGGGGCTGGCCGAGCACATCGCCGTGCCCATCACGCTGGTGCTCCTGTCGGCGGTGCTGGGCGTGGTGACGCTCGTGTTCCAGCACGGCTGGCTCTCCGGGTTCCTGGGCTTCACGCGGGGCCCGCTGGACATGTCCATGCCCGTGCTGCTGTTCTGCATCGCCTTCGGGCTGTCGGTGGACTTCGAGCTGTTCCTGATCGGGCGCATGAAGGAGTTGTGGGAGCAGACGGGCAGCAACCGCATGGCGGTCGTGGAGGGGCTCGCGCACACCGGGCGCATCACCACACTCGCGGCGCTGGTGCTCTCGGTGTCGTTCGCGGCCTTCGGGACGAGCCAGGTGAGCTTCATGCAGCTGTTCGGCCTGGGTACGGCGTTCGCGATCCTGCTCGATGCGACCCTGGTGCGCGGCGTCCTGGTGCCCGCGTTCATGCGGATCGCCGGGCGGGCCAACTGGTGGGCACCGGCCCCGCGGCGGTGGGTGCACGATCGGATCGGGCTGGCGGAGGCCCCCGAGGATCCGCATACGGGCCCCTTGGCGCGGCGCGAGCCGGAGGAGTTCGGGGATCACATCACGCCGCCGTCGGCCCGACGACGCCGCGGTCGCCATGTGGCCGACACGGCGCCGCGGCACCGGAAGGGACCGTGGTGAGGCTCCCGTCAGTCGGTCCGCGCTCTCAGCGCGGGATGGTCTCCGACTGATCCTGAGTCAGGGCCTGATCGAAGAACGCCAGCTCGTGGCGGCAGCCTGCCAGATAGGCCCGCTGTGCTGCCGCACGGCCTGATTCCGAGCTCTGTGCGAGCTCCCGCTCGACGCGCTCCAGGGCTGCAGCGGTTGCAGCCACGAAGTCGGGATCGCGGTAGGTCTCCAGCCATGCGGCATACGGGTGATCCGGCTCCACGGTCGGCAGACAGGCTCCGACCTGGGCGTAGAGCCAGAAGCAGGGGAGCACTGCAGCAGCGCCGACAGCTCGGTCCTGTCCCAGGGCGGCGGCCAGCAGGAAGTCCGTGTAGGCCGCGGTGACGGTGCTGGCGGGCTCGTCGGCGGCCTCCGGACGGGCGGCCATCCAGGTGCGGTGCAGCTGGGCCTCCTCCGTGAGGCAGCCGACCGAGGCCTGTGCCCACGCGAGCTGGTCCGGGGCGTGATCGCAGCGTGCGGACAGAGCCGCCAGGGCCCGGGCGTAGCCGGCCAGATACAGGGCGTCCTGGGCGAGGTAGAACGTGAACCGCGCGTCGTCAAGGGTTCCGTCCAGCAGGGCGCGCACGAATCTCGAGTCCTGGATCTCAGCTGCCGTCTGCGCGCCGTCATCCCACAGCGACTGAGTCCATGGACCGGCCGCTTCGACGGCGGGCTGGGGGGCGATGTTCGAGGTGGAGTTCATCAAGGGGACATCCCTTCGCCAGTGCGAGCTGGAGCAGGTTCCACGGGTCTGATCTCAGCGCCGGCGGCGCACCCCGTGTCCGCAGCCCACTATAGGCGGCAGGATCGGATGCCGACAGGGCGGCAGCCGGGTCCGCTGGGAGAGACGAGACCTTCTCATATGTCACATCCGACATATGAGCAGGTCAGACGGCCTATGGGTCCTCCGAGAGCTCGGCGAGCCCGTCAGGAGCCGTCGTGGCCCTTGAGAAGGCTCGCGAAGTCCGTGACCGGACCCAGGTCCACGCCGCTGCGACGCGGCGCCCTCGCGGGCTCGGTGGGCAGGAAGCCCTCCACCCCGGCGGACTCGGCCACCAGTGCCGTCGCCATCTCGGAGGCGGCTCGAGCGATCCGCGACTCCAGGCCTCCGGTGTCCCCGGAGCCGAAGTCATCGGTCGCGGCGAACACGCCCGTGGGCAGCACGACCGCCCGCGAGTAGGAGAACAGCGGGCGCAGCGCGTGGTCCAGGACCAGGCTGTGGCGCGGGGTGCCGGCCGTCGCGGCGATGAGCACCGGGAGGTCGATCAGCGCTTCGTCGTCGAGGACGTCGAAGAACATCTTGAACAGCCCCGAGTAGGAGGCCCGGAAGATCGGCGTGACCGCCACCAGCCCGTCGGCCTGGGCGACCAGGCGCTTGACCTCGTCGAGCTGCGGATCGGGCAGCCCGCCCGTGGTCATGGCCTGCGCCAGCGGCAGGGCCAGGTCTCGCAGCTCCACGTGGTGGACCTCCAGGGCCTCGCCCCGGGCGCCGACCCGGGACTCGACGGCCTGGGCGATCCGGTCCGCCAGCAGGCGGGTGGACGACGGCGAGGACAGCCCCGCCGAGACGACGACGAGCTGACGGGTCATCGCTGCTCATCCTCCTTCTGCTCGTCCTGCGGCTGCGCGTTGATGACCTGGCGGTGCTTGGAGTCCGGGCCCTGGGCGCGCAGGGTCTCGTGGGTGGGCGGGTCTGAGGGCACGTGCGCCGGGCGACGTGCCTCGAAGCCCTCGCGCAGGCGCGGGACGATCTCCCGGCCGAGGATCTCGATCTGCTCCAGGACCATCTCCTCGGGCAGGCCGGCGTGATCCAGCAGGAACATCTGGCGCTGGTAGTCGCCCACCTGATTCGCGTAGCCCAGGTAGCGCTCCACGATCTGATCCGGGGTGCCGACCGTCAGCGGGGTCATCCGCGAGAAGTCCTCGAGCGACGGGCCGTGGCCGTAGACCGGCGCGTTGTCGAAGTACGGGCGGAAGACCCGCTTGGCCTCGGCCTCTGTCGCAGCGGCGAAGATCTGGCCGCCCAGGCCCACGATCGCCTGGTCGGCGGCGCCGTGGCCGTAGTGCTCGAAGCGCTGGCGGTAGAGGTTCACCATCGAGGCGGTGTGCTCGATGTTCCAGAAGATGTGGTTGTGGAAGAAGCCGTCGCCGTAATAGGCGGCCTGCTCCGCGATCTCCGGGGAGCGGATCGAGCCGTGCCACACGAAGGGCGGGGTGTCATCCAGCGGCCACGGGGTGGAGGTGTAGCTGTTGAGCGGGGTGCGGAACTTGCCCTGCCAGTTCACGACCCCCTCGCGCCACAGCTTGCGCAGCAGGTGGTAGTTCTCGATGGCCAGCGGGATGCCCTGGCGGATGTCCTTGCCGAACCAGGGGTAGACCGGACCGGTGTTGCCACGGCCCATGGTGAGATCCACACGACCGCCGGAGAGGTGCTGGAGGAAGGCGTAGTCCTCAGCGATCTTCACGGGGTCGTTCGTGGTGATCAGCGTGGTGGCCGTGGAGAAGCGCAGCCGCTCGGTCTGGGCGGCGATGTAGGCCAGGTGCGTGGTGGGCGAGGACGGCACGAACGGCGGGTTGTGGTGCTCGCCGGTCGCGAAGACGTCCAGACCGACCTCCTCCGCCTTCAGGGCGTACTTGGTCATCGACTGGATGCGCTGAGCTTCGGAGGGCGCCTTGCCGGTGGTGGGGTCCGGGGTGACGTCGCCGATGGTGAAGATGCCGAACTGCATGGTGCTCGCTCCTTGGGTGCGCATCGCGATGACCGGAGATGTCCGGTCATCGCGTGACGTTTCACGGAACAGTATGCGTCGATGTATGTGACATGTCAACCATTAGGTCCGCCGTGCTCGAGGGACGGCGGGAACGACGAACGCGCTGTCGTCGTGATGCCCCAGGCCGTGTCCGCGCAGGGCGGCAGCCGGCCTGCGCGGGTCAGTCGATCGGTGCGCAGTCCGGGCGGCGGATGTCGAGCTTGCGGGCGATCCGGGAGGTGATGCGGTCCAGGTCCTCGATGTCCTGTGCATCAAGGGCGTCGAAGAACGACCTGCGCACGGCGCCCAGGTGGCCCGGGGCGGCTGCGGCCAGGGCCTGGCGACCGGCTTCGGTGAGCTGTGCGAGCTGCGCCCGACCGTCGTCCGGGGCGGCTGAGCGGGCGATCAGGCCGCGCTTCTCCATCCGGGTGAGGTGGTGGGACATGCGCGAGCGCTCCCAGTCCAGCAGCCCGGCGAGCTCGGTGATCCGGCAGGAGGAGCTCTCGCTGTCGTTGAGCATGACCAGGACGTCGTAGTCCTGAAGCGACAGGCCGGAATCGGACTGCAGCTGCGAGGACAGGGCGGCGGGGATGCGGCTGCTCACGGCAAGCCAGCGGCGCCAGACGGTCTCCTCATGTGCGGACAGCCAGTCGACGCCGTCGCCGGCGCCGCCCGTGCCAGCTGTCGTCGAGGGGGAGTCCCCGGGCTCGTCGGCGTCTGAGGGGAGGCTGCGGGGTTCGGTGTCGGGTGCCGTCGTCATGCCCCCAGGATAGCGACAAACGTGACGCGTCATCAGTGAGTGGCTGCGGGTTGCCGCTCACTTTCACGTGAGCCGGCATCCAGCAGGTGATGGCACCATGTCCGCCATGTTCCCCAGTTCCCGCAGCGCCCGACGTCAGCCCGCCGCCGCCCGGTCAGGAGCGGGTCGCTTCTCCGCCGCGCCTGCCTCTGCGCAGCGGAAGCGCCGCAAGGGCAAGGCCGAGCCGCGGCTGCTGCCGATCGCCGTCATCCTGTGGATCGTGGGGCTCGCGGCCTTCGTGGCGGGCTTCGGGCTGGGCAACACCGGTTCCGGCGTGGCCATGACCCTCACGTTCTTCGGGGGGCTGATCGTGGCCACGCTGGCGGAGGTGGGGGCGTTCCTCACTGCGCTGGCCAGCACGATCTCCTATCGGCGGCACAGGCCCTGGAATGTGATCGTGATGATCCTCTCGGTGCTGATCAGCCCGGCCACTCTCATGCTGCTGCTGCAGCTGGCCATGGGGTCCTGAGCTCGGTTGCCGAGCCGGGCGACGCACGACGACACAGCCCTGTGGGAATGCCTACGTCTCGTGTGGACACGGCCTGTGGAGAGTTGTGCACACGCCGTGGAGAAACCCTGGAATCACACTCTGACCTGGTGATTCATCCTTCGTTCACGAAGTCTGAGCCTGTGGATATCCACAGCTGGCAGGGAGATCTGCACCGGTTGCGCACAGTCCTGCACGGCGCGCCCCACAGGGCATCCACAAGTTATCCACAATCAGTGGATAAAGCCCGCGCATGTCATTGCAAGCGTTCCGGCCGAGCGGCTTATGACGTCGGCTCGGTGGGCCAGAATGGGCGGGCCGGGCGGCCGTCGTCGTCCTGGCTGCAGTCAGCGCTGGAAAGGCCCCGTCGTGTCCGAAGAGATCCGCACTCCCCCCTACGACAACGTCGCCGAGCAGTCCGTGCTCGGCGGCATGATGCTGTCCAAGGACGCCATCGCGGACGTCGTGGAGGTGCTGCGCGGCAACGACTTCTACAAGCCGGCGCACGAGTCCATCTACGAGGCCATCATGAGCCTCTACGGCAAGGGCGAACCCGCCGACGCCATCACCGTGGCCGACGAGCTGACCAAGCGCGGCGAGCTCGAGAGGACGGGCGGGCCGGCCTACCTGCACTCGCTGATCTCGTCGGTTCCCACCGCGGCCAATGCCGGGTTCTACGCCGAGATCGTCCAGGAGCGCGCCGTGCTGCGCCGCCTGGTCACCGCCGGCACCAAGATCGTCCAGCTCGGCTACTCGCAGGACGGCGAGGTCGAGGTCCTGGTCAACGAGGCCCAGTCCGAGATCATGACGGTGGCCGAGCGGCGCAATTCCGAGGACTACGTGGTCCTCAAGGACGTTGTGGAGTCCACCGTCCAGGAGATCGAGGACGCTGGCGGCCGCTCCGGCATGCAGGGCGTGCCCACCGGATTCGTCGAGTTCGACGAGCTGACCCACGGTCTGCAGGGCGGGCAGATGATCGTGATCGCGGCCAGGCCGGCCATGGGCAAGGCGCTCGCGCTGGACACCCCCATCCCCACGCCCACCGGGTGGACGACCATGGGGGAGATCTCCGTCGGCGACCTCGTCCTGGCCGTCGACGGCACTCCCACGCGGGTGAGCGCCGCGACCGACGTGATGCTCGACCGGCCCTGCTACCGGGTCAGCTTCGACGACGGCAGCGAGATCATCGCCGATGAGGAGCACCAGTGGCTGACGCATACGCGGACTGCCGTGCTTGTCGGAGCCGGTGCGGCTGATGCGGGCTCGGCCAGCGTGGTGACCACGGGGCAGATCGCGGCCTCTTCGCAGCGCCACCTCGTGCGCATTCCGGATGACGCCCGAATCCCGCTGTGCCATGACGGCGGCATTGAGCCGGGAACCGAGCGGGCGATCGTCGCCGTGGAGTCGGTGGCCTCGGTCCCGGTCCGGTGCCTGCAGGTCGATCATCCGGAGCACTTGTTCCTGGCGGGACGGACGTTCATCCCCACGCACAACTCCACGTTCGCCATCGATATCGCTCGCTCGGCGGCGATCAAGCACAACATGACCACCGCGATCTTCTCGCTGGAGATGGCGCGCAACGAGATCGCCCTGAAGATCCTCTCGGCCGAAGCCACCCTCAACCTGCAGGACCTGCGCAAGGGCACGTTGCAGGACGAGCAGTGGGGCAAGATCGCCTCCACCATGGGCAAGCTGGACTCGGCGCCGCTGTTCATCGACGACTCCCCGAACATGTCGCTGATGGAGATCCGCGCCAAGTGCCGCCGCCTGAAGCAGAAGCACGATCTGAAGCTCGTGGTGCTCGACTACTTGCAGCTGATGAGCTCGGGCAAGAAGGTCGAGTCGCGCCAGCAGGAGGTCTCGGAGTTCTCGCGAGCGCTGAAGCTGCTGGCCAAGGAGCTCGACGTCCCCGTGATCGCGCTGTCGCAGCTGAACCGTGGTTCCGAGCAGCGCACGGACAAGCGGCCGATGGTCTCGGACCTTCGCGAATCGGGCTCGATCGAGCAGGATGCCGACATGGTGATCCTTCTGCACCGAGATGACGTCTACGACAAGGAGTCGCCGCGCGCAGGCGAGGCGGACGTGATCGTGGCCAAGCACCGTAACGGCCCCACCAAGACCATCGTGGTGGCGTTCCAGGGCCATTACTCCCGCTTCGCGAACATGGCGAACGAAGGGTTCTAGAAACTATGGATACTGGACGATTTGCCGATGGTATCAAAAATCGAATAAATGCGGTCCGGTCCTCGATTGCAAAGGGTTTTCAGCCCCCAATCCGGGACGTAGTAAGATATAATCAAATCGGCGCGCATTTGCGTGAACGTTTAACCGAACGGATTGCGGCTTTATTTGTAACGATATCTGCAACGATATTTATCTTGAAGATACTCTTGGTTTCGCGGGGAGACGTCGCCACGGCACTTGGAGTTGTTTCCAATTCCAGCACTGGTTCCCTGATTTCTGGAGTGGTAATTCAGTCATTTCCACTTCTGATCTCGATGCTTTGCTACCCTGTCGCCTTATGGTTGATAAGACTGCCGATACAAGGGTTGTATAGGACTACTCTGGCGTTGTGGGCCATCGTCCTATTATTGCTACTTTCCAGTATGTTGACAATCTTCGCTCTGCTGGGTGTTGTATTCTCAGTTTGCGGAGCATGCCTTCAGGCGCGAATTAGCCGGTCGAAAGAGACTCGCTTGGAGGCGGCGAGTAAGAGCGTTCTATCCAACCCTTATCGTGATTTAGTCATTGACGAATTGTCTAAGCAGTTTGATTCTATTCAAACGAGCGGGCCGAAAAATGGGGTCGTGCACATTGATCCCTTAAGACTGCCTGAAGCGAATAAGATTCTGAGAAAATGGTCTGAAAGATCTGAGTGCATCGAAGACTCCAGGAAGGAATCCGTCGAGGGGGCTTTGCTCGGAACTTTGGCACTATTCTTAATTGCGATCTCATTTATGTCATTAAATGATTCCATGTGGCTTAATACTGAACGGATCCAGACAAAGGACGGGTCATTTGTTGCATATGTGCTAAATGAAGATGAATTTTGGATGACAATCTTAGAGGAAGACACTAGAACTCTCAGAGTTATCAAATCAGATCTAGTCGAAAGTAGAGATTATTGTTTGGTGTATAACCATGGTTGGGCTGAAGTGACGGCATGGGAGTTATTTGGAATGGAAGAATCTGCAAGCTATCAAAAATGCTAGCATAGATTAGCAGAGATTTTGATAATGCATCCACGGAAGGGTCGCGATTGATTGGATTGATTGGTTTGACTTCTGGTCAATGATGTCGGATTCTAGCTCCTGAACGCTGAGCCTCGGAGGAGTGTGGCAAAAGATTCAGTTGCGGTCGTAATGGTCAGTCGATTAATGGAGTGGGGCAAGATCGCTTCCACCATAGGCAAGCTGGACTCGGCTCCGCTGTTCATCGACGACTCCCCGAACATGTCGCTGATGGAGATCCGCGCCAAGTGCCGTCGTCTGAAGCAGAAGCACGACCTCAAGCTCGTGGTGCTCGACTACCTGCAGCTGATGAGCTCGGGCAAGAAGGTCGAGTCGCGTCAGCAGGAGGTCTCGGAGTTCTCGCGTGCGCTGAAGCTGCTGGCCAAGGAGCTCGACGTCCCCGTGATCGCGCTGTCGCAGCTGAACCGTGGTTCCGAGCAGCGCACGGACAAGCGGCCGATGGTCTCGGACCTTCGCGAATCGGGCTCGATCGAGCAGGATGCCGACATGGTGATCCTTCTGCACCGCGATGACGTCTACGACAAGGAGTCACCGCGCGCCGGCGAGGCGGACGTGATTGTGGCCAAGCACCGTAACGGTCCCACCAAGACCATCGTTGTGGCGTTCCAGGGGCACTACTCCGGCTTCGCAAATATGGCGAACGAAGGGTAACGAAGGGTTCTGAGTCGGGCGTGCGCATGAGATCGGGTGGGGCCTCCCGGAGGAGGCCCACCCGGTCAGCTGTTCAGCACGCGATGATCACACCGTGTAGACCCAGGGGGTGTTCCCCTCGGCCGGCTGCGTGATGATGTTCGTCAGCTGCTCCTCGGTGGCCTGGCAGAGCTTGCCGCTGGTCTGCAGCGGGTCGTTGATCGTGAACGTGCCCTCGACCCCGTGATCGCTGAGGATCGACTGGATGTCATCGGTGAACAGGAACTGATCCGCGCCGCGCCCGGACTCCGCGCGGATCTCCTCCATGGCCGAGGACTGGTTCGACTCGGAGTAGCTCTCGGGCAGATCGCCGTCGTTCTGCAGGAGGGCCATCATGATGCTGGCGGGGCCGCAGTCGTTGTACTGCGATGCCCTCCTGTGTTGTGTTCCGAAACGGACACCAATGAATCTGGATGTTCGTCGGCTCACGGTCAACCTGAGAGGGGTGTCGTTTCCGAAACGTTATGTTCGGGAGGCTTCAGGTGAACGGCAAATTGACCTGAAGCGACTCGAAAATAAATACACAGGAATCAGAGAGCAAGGTGAATTTCCGCGTTCAAGCGATTCCCTGTGCGGTCTCGGTTCCCGCGGTCCGTGGCCTGCTGCGGCTCTCCGGTCCCTTCGAAGGCCTGAGTCATGTCCGCCAGGAAATCGAGCACCGCCTGCCTGGACTCCTCGGGGACCCGTCGGGCCGCCTCGAGCATCCGGTCATGGGGCTGCGTCATCACAACCCGGACGCGTTCGTGGGCCAGCGGCTGGGCGATCACGGTCACAGATCGCCCGTCGCGGGGGTGGCGCACGCGTCGGAGGTGACCCGTGCTGGTCAGGCGGTTGAGCAGCTTGGCGGTGGAGGCGGTGGAGATCCCCAGCTCGGCGGCCAGGGCGGAGGCGGTGAGGGGGTCGTCGGCGCGCTCGCCGGCGATGATCAGCTGCAGAGCCTTCAGATCGGTGGGGTTCAGCTCCATCTCGGCGGTGGCCCGGTGATGCATGAGGCGACGGGCGCGCTGGAGGCGTCGCATGGCGCGCAGAAGCTCGCGCTCGGGGGCGGAGTCGTCGTACCAGTAGGAGTCGCTCGACGACCCCTGCTCTGGGGGCCGGGTCATGGGCGAAGGGTATCTGAATAGTTATCTAGGCAGGCTAGCTTTTCTATGCGAGGCTGGCCCACGTGATGAGTCAGCAGAAGCCGGCAACCGTGCAGCGCGAGCTGCAGCAAGTGTGGAGGCGCGGTGGGGAGCGCTCCGCACGTCTCGGGCCTGAGCACGGACAGCTGTGGGGCACGCTCGATGAAGCCGCCCGAGGTGGGAAGGGGTTGCGCCCCGACCTCGTCATCGCCGTCCATGCGGCCCTTGGAGGCACTCGGTACGAGTGTGTCGCCAGTGCTGCTGCGGCGGTCGAGATGCTGCACACCGCGTTCGTGGTCCATGACGATGTGATCGACGGCGACGACACTCGCCGCGGGCGGCCGAACGTCTCCGGAGCCTTCGAGGTGCAGGCCCGGAGGACGGGTGCGAGCGCGGCAGCGGCACAGCGGCAGGGTTCCGCCGCAGGGATCCTGGCTGGTGATCTGGCGCTGGTCTCGGCCCTGCGCCTGATGGCCCGCAGCGGCGCCTCGGCCGCCCAGACCGAGCAGCTGCTCGAGCTGCTGGAGGAGGCGGTCCACGCCACGGCATCCGGCGAGCTGGCAGACGTGCGCCTGAGCCGGGTCGGCGAGGGGCAGGCGCTGCAGCTCCAGGACGCTCTCCGGGTGGCTGAGCTCAAGACCAGCGCCTACTCCTTCCAGCTGCCCATGCAGGTCGGGGCCGTCCTGGCCGATGCTCCGTGGGAGCTGCTCGAGAAGCTGGCTGTGATCGGGCGATTGGTCGGCATCGGGTTCCAGCTGCTGGACGACCTCCTGGGGGTCTTCGGCCGCCAGGAGCTGACCGGCAAGACCGTGATCTCCGACCTGCGCGAGGCAAAGCCCACTGCGCTGCTGGCCCTGGCTCGAGGCACGTCGTGCTGGACGGAGCTCAGCGCGCTGATCGGGGACCCGGAGCTGGGCGAGGAGCAGGCCGATCGAGCCCGCGATCTGCTCACCGGGTGCGGTGCCCGGCGCGCCGTCCAGGATCTGGCCGACCAGCAGCTCGACGAGGCTCTGCGCCTGGCAGCTCGACCTGCCGTCCCGGCAGAGCTGGAAGCCGTGGTGGCCCAGCTGATCGAGCGAGTGAGGGGGACAGCGATCTCAGCCATGACGATGTACAGCGCTGAAGGTCAGTTCGGTGCGGCTCCGCTTCGGGAGCAGGCGTCATGACGGCGGTGAGGCCGGTGTCGCGCTACGACCGGGTGGCCGCGGCGAGTGCCGCCGAGGTGATCGGCCGCTATTCGACGTCCTTCGGGTGGGCCGTGCGCCTGCTCGCCGAGCCGACTCGCTCGGAGATCCGCAGCCTCTACGCACTGGTGCGCGTGGCCGATGAGATCGTCGATGACCCGGATCCGGGCCTGAGCCCGCAGCTGCGGTCCGAGCTGCTGGAGGAGCTCGAGGCCGACACGCTCCGAGCCCTGCAGCACGGGCGCAGCGCCAATCTGGTGGTCCAGGCCTTCGCCTCCGTCGCGCGACGGCGGGGCGTCGGTCCGGAGCTGATCCGCCCGTTCTTCGCCTCCATGCGCGCCGATCTGGGACTGCGCACCCATGACGACGAGAGCCTGGACGACTACGTATACGGCTCCGCCGAGGTGATCGGGCTGATGTGCCTGCACTGCTTCCTGGGGGCGGACGGCGGTGCCTACGAGCGGCTGGCTCCCGGGGCGCAGCGGCTGGGCGCTGCCTTCCAGAAGATCAACTTCCTGCGGGATCTGGCCGATGATCACGACCTGCTGGGGCGGACGTACTTCCCCGGCCTGGATCCGGAGGCGTTCACCGACAGCCGCCGCGACGAGCTGCTGGATGACATCGATGCCGACCTGGCGGTGGCCGCCGAGGCGATCGCCCAGCTGCCTCCCGACAGCCGCCGGGCGGTCAGTGCTGCGCACGGGCTGTTCGCCGAGCTCTCGCGGCGCCTGCGCCGCACCCCTGCCGCGCAGATCCGGCGCACCAGGATCCGGGTGCCCGATGCGCGCAAGGCGGTCATCATCGTGCGTGCGCTGGGAGGCCGCCCATGAGCCGGGAACGTCGGGCTGTGGTCGTCGGCGGGGGCATCTCGGGGCTGGCCACGGCCGCGCTGCTGGCCCGGCGCGGCTGGTCCGTGGAGCTGCTGGAGGCAGGGGAGAGCCTCGGCGGCCGAGCCGGAACGTGGGAGGCTGACGGCTTCCGCTTCGACACCGGGCCCTCGTGGTACCTGATGCCGGAGGTCTTCGAGCGGTTCTTCGAGCTGATGGGCACGAGCGTCGACGAGCAGCTGGATCTGCAGCAGCTCGATCCGGGGTACCGGGTGTTCTTCGAGGGCCACGACGAGCCGCTGGACATCGCGGCCGATGTCCGGACCAACATCGAGCGGTTCGAGGAGATCGAGCCCGGTGCCGGCCAGGTCCTGGAGCGCTATCTGGACTCCGCCCGCTCCACCTACGAGCTGGCGCTGGCCCGCTTCCTCTACACATCCTTCGATTCGCTGCGGCCCTTCATGGATCGCCGCGTCCTGGGATCGGCGCATCGGCTCGGCCCGCTGCTGCTGCAGTCACTCGAGCGCTTCACGGCGCGACGATTCCGGGACCCGCGGTTGCGTCAGGTCCTGGGCTATCCCGCCGTCTTCCTGGGGTCCTCGCCGGACAGGACGCCTGCGCTGTACCACCTGATGAGCGCCATGGACCTCACGGGCGGGGTGCTCTACCCGCAGGGCGGTTTCGGCGAGCTCATGGCCGTCCTGGAGCGACTGGCCCGGGCTGCTGGAGCCCGGCTGCACACCGGGGCGGAGGTCACGGAGATCCGCACGGGTGCAGGAGGCCGTCGCGGGACAAGCACGCAGGCGACGGGGGTGCGTTTCCGCGATGCCGAGGGCCTCGAGCGAGTTCTGGAGGCGGACGTCGTTGTGTCCACGGCGGATCTGCACCGCACGGAGACCACGATGCTGCCCCGGCACCTGCAGACCTACCCCGAATCCTGGTGGGCCCGGCGCACCAGCGGTCCGGGCGCGGTGCTCGTGATGCTGGGTGTGGACGGTCCGCTGGAGCGCATGCCGCATCACAGCCTGTTCTTCACGCGGGACTGGCGGCGCAACTTCGCCGCCATCGCGGACGGTCGAGTGCCGGAGCCCGCGTCGGTCTACGTGTGCCGGCCCTCGGCCACCGACCCGTCGGCTGCGCCGTCGGGTCAGGAGAACCTGTTCGTGCTCGTGCCCATGCCCGCCGACCCTCAGCTGGGCCGCGGCGGGGTCGATGGCGGCGGTGATCCGCGGATCGAGGCCATCGCCGATGCCGCGATCGACCAGGTGGCCCGCTGGTCCGGCCACGGGGACTTGGCCCAGCGCATCGTGGTGCGGCGCACCGTGGGCCCTGCAGACTTCTCCGAGGACCTGGGGGCCTGGCGAGGCAGCATGCTCGGTCCGGCGCACACCCTCGGCCAGAGCGCCATGTTCCGCGCCGGCAACCGCTCTCGGAAGGTGGACGGGCTCTACTACGCCGGGTCGAGCACGATCCCGGGGATCGGGCTGCCCATGTGCCTGATCAGCGCCGAGATCGTCGCAGACCGGATCGCGCGGGAGCTGTCATGACGGGGCTGATCTACCTGGGCGCCCTGCTGATCTCGACCGGCTGTATGGCACTGCTCGACCGCCGCTTCCGTCTGGTCTTGTGGCGGGCGCCGCGAGCCGGCGCGCTGACCGTATTCGCAGGGATCGCGGTCTTCCTGCTGTGGGATCTCGCGGCCATCGCCTCGGGGCACTACGGCAAGGGGCAGGGGCCGATGACCGGGCTCATGCTGGCGCCCGAGCTGCCACTGGAGGAGATCGTCTTCATCACTTTCCTCTGCTACCTCACGCTCGTGCTGCGGGGACTGATCGCGCTGGCCGTCGATCGCTCCCGGGCCTTGCCGAAGGAGGGTGCGCGATGACCTATGCCGCCCTCGCCGCGCTGTTCGTGGCCGCGACGGCCGTCATCGCCGTCCTGGTCTCCTGGCGACGCAGGCTCGGGTCTGCCTGGTGGGCGACGACGGCCCTGACGATCCTCGGCCTGCTGCTGCTGACCGTCGTGTTCGACAGCCTCATGATCGCGGTGGACCTCTTCCGCTACGACGAGGCGCAGCTGCACGGCTGGTTCGTGGGCCTGGCCCCGATCGAGGACCTGGCCTGGCCGATTGCGGCCGGTCTGCTGCTGCCGTCCCTGTGGGAGCTCTTCGCTCGGCCGGCGGATGCCGGCGAACGGGAGAGGAGCGGCCGATGACGCGCACCGAGGGGACGGCGGCAGCCGCCCGGCAGCTCGTGGGCGCCTCCCGCCCGCTGAGCTGGGTCAACACCGCGTATCCGTTCGCGGCCGCCTACTTGATGGCCGGTGGAGGACTCACCGCCGAGCTGGTGGTGGGGACCGTCTTCTTCCTGGTGCCCTACAACCTGCTGATGTACGGCATCAATGACGTCTTCGACTACGAATCGGATCTGCGCAATCCCCGCAAGGGCGGGGTCGAGGGCATCGTGCTGGCCTCCCGCTGGCACCGGCTGACGCTGTGGTGGGCATGCCTGCTGCCGGTTCCGTTCGTGCTCGCGCTGCTCTGGTGGGGGTCCTGGGCATCAGCGGCGGTCCTGGTGGTCACCCTGGTGGCCGTCGTGGCATATTCCGCCCCTGGCATGCGGTTCAAGGAGCGTCCGGTGCTGGACTCCATGACGTCGTCCGCCCATTTCGTGGGCCCGGCGGCGTTCGGTCTGGCACTGGCCGGCGCGCCCCTGACGACGACGGCCGCCGTCTGCCTGCTCGCGTTCTTCCTGTGGGGCATGGCGTCCCAGGCCTTCGGGGCGGTGCAGGATGTGATCGCCGACCGGGAGGCGGGGATCGGCTCGATCGCCACCGCTCTCGGCGCTCGCAGAACCGTCCGGCTGGCGATCGGGCTCTACGCCGCAGCCGGGCTCGTGATGGCCGCGGCGGAATGGCCCGCGGCGCTGGCCGGACTGCTGGTCATGCCGTACCTGATGAGCATCCTCCCGTTCCATGACGTGCCCGATGAGCGCTGCGAGGTGGCGCGCCGCGGTTGGCGGCGCTTCCTGTGGCTGAACATGGTCACGGGGTTCCTGCTGACGCTCCTGCTGCTGTGGATCGCGTGGGGCCGGTGATCTGCCGGGAGGGGCTGCCTGCGGTTCGGGAACATGGCGGAGAGGGACTGTGCACCGCAGATCGCAGGGGCCCGAGGGCGGATAGTCTCGCCTCATGCCCGTTGCCACGCCATCGATCCGCCTCCGCATCCAGGACTCCATGGACAGCCTCAGCAATGCCGAGCGGAAGGTCGCCCGTGCGCTGCTGGCGCGGTATCCGAGCGCTGGGCTGACCACTGTCGCGCAGCTGGCGGGGGAGGCGCAGGTCAGCGCCCCCACCGTGCTGCGCTTCGCCGGCAGGTTGGGCTACTCGGGCTTCGCAGACTTACAGCGGGCGCTGATCGCCGAGCTCAATGACGATGGCTCCCCCTTGCGCCAGTACGAGCAGAAGCGCGCGGCGGAGGGCGGTGATGGAGTCCTGGCCCGAACAGCGCGGACCGTGCTGGAGGCCGTCCAGAGGACGTATGACGAGCTGCCGGAATCAGAGTTCACGGCGGTGGCCCAGCTGCTCGCCGACCCCGGCAAGCGGATCGTGGTGGCGGGTGGGCGCTTCTCGGGGCTGCAGGCCGACTACCTGGTCCGCCACCTCCAGCTGCTGCGCCCGGGGGTCCAGCTGCTGCCGCAGGAGGTCATCGCCTGCCGAGACGCGGTGCTCTCGGCATCGTCGTCGACCCTGCTCGTCATCTACGACTACCGCCGGTACTCGCAGGACAGTCACGAGCTGGCCGCGGAGATGCGCCGTCGTGGTGCGACCGTGGCGCTGATGACGGACAGCTGGCTCTCGCCGATCGCGGATGCGGCGCGGCACGTGCTGCCGGCGCGCGTGGAGAGTGCTTCCCCGTTCGACTCTGCGGTGGCGGCCACAGCGCTCACCGAGAGCCTGGTGGCGGCCGTGACGGAGATCCTGGGCGATGCCGGGATGCAGCGGGTCGCGCAGTTCGAGGCCCAGGCCGAGCTGGAGGCGGGTGCGGCCGATGAGGCCTGGGGCTGTACGCGGACCGGCAATGGATGTAACGTGCGAAACAGAATGAACCAGATCACGTCGTTCTGAAACGCAGGATGACCCATGGGTCCGGATGCTGTTCCGGACCCCCGGCCCGTCTGAGGAACCATGGCTGCTCCGACCCTGACCTTCATCGCCACCAACGACCTGGTGGGGCACACCCGAGGTCGTGCGGTGCCCTCCGCCGACACCACTCGGGCCCTTCGTCGCGGAGTCGGGTGGGTCCCCGCGAATCTCGCGATCGATTGCTTCGGCCACATCGCCGACGGCAATGTCTTCGGCTCGACCGGCGACCTGCGCCTCGTACCAGATGCGACAACGGGGATCGACATCCCCGCAGGCCAGGACAAGCCCGAAGTCCGTCTCCTGCTCGCCGAGCAGCGCCACCCCGACGGCAGGGAATGGCACTGCTGTCCCCGGACTTTCGCCCGCAGGGCGCTCGAGGATTTCACCGAGCGGACGGGGCTGGAGATCATCGCCTCCTTCGAGCACGAGTTCACGATCCGCGATGCCGCGGACAGCGCCCCGTTCTCCCTGCGCCGCTTCCGCGATGCGGAGCCGTTCGGCACCGAGCTCGTGGAGCTGCTCGACGCCGTGGGGCTCGATCCCGAGAACTGGCTGCCCGAGTACGGGACCCAGCAGTACGAGATCACCCTCAAGCCGGCCCCGGGGCTCGTCGCCGCGGATCGGGCGATCCTGCTCAGGGACCTGATCCACGACCTCGCGCAGCGCCACGGCCGCAGCGTGACCTTCGCGCCGCTGTCTGCGCCGGATTCCGGCGGCAACGGCGTCCACGTCCACCTCTCCCTGCATGACGCCAAGACGGGCGCGCCGGTCCTGTACGACGACGAGGGCCCGGCGAACCTCTCGCAGATCGGTCAGAAGTTCGCAGCTGGCATCCTGCGCCACGCTAAGGCGCTCACGGCGCTGAGCGCCTGCGGGCCGAACTCCTACCTGCGCCTGGCTCCGGACACTTGGAGCGTGGGCGGGATCTTCCTGGGCGAGCGCAACCGCGAGTCGCTTCTGCGCATATGCCCTACCTCGACCATCGGGGGCGGCGATCCCACCCAGCAGCTCAACCTGGAGTTCCGTGCCGCCGACGCCACATCGAACCCGTGGCTCGTGCTGGGCTCCCTGGTGCGGGCGGGTCTCGAGGGCATCACCCGCGACTACGAGCCGGAACGGGTGTGGCCGGAGGAGACCGCCAGCGAGGAGCTGGCCGACGTCCCGCGGCTGCCTGCCTCGGTCTCGGAGGCGCTCGAGTGCCTCGCGAGCGACGAGATCGCGTCCGGGTGGTTCCACCCCGATCTGCTGCAGACCTACCTGCACATCAAGCATGCCGAGCTGCGGGCGGTCGAGGGTCTGACCGACGAGCAGCTGTGCGCCAAGGTCGCCGATGCGTACTGAGACTTCGGCCGCGAGCCCGCGGGGCACCTGGGAGTCCGCACAGCGCATCCGGCTCGTGGATCACCACGTGCATGGCCCCCTGTCCGGCGACGTCACGCGCGAGCAGCTCGAGATGCTGCTCACCGAGTCGGATCGCCCGATCCCGGAGGGGACCACGGTCTTCGACTCCCAGGTGGGCTTCGCGATCCGCCAGCACTGTGCGCCGCTGCTGGGCCTTGAGCCAGGGGCCTCGCCCGAAGCCTACGTGGCTCGTCGCAGCCAGAGCACGGCCGATGAGCTGGCCGAGCTCTTCCTGGAGGGCGCCGGCGTCTCCGACTGGGTGGTCGACACGGGCTTCGGCACCGATTCCATCTGGAGCGCGGAACAGATGCGCGGGCACCTTAGCGGCTCCGTCCACGAGATCGTGCGTCTGGAGGCGCTGCTGGAGCAGGTTGCTGTGGACTGCGCGCCGGAGCAGCTGCAGGAGAGCTTCGAGGCGGCTGTGGCCCGAGCTGCCGAGAAGGCCGCAGGCTGGAAGTCGATCATCGCCTACCGCTTCGGCTTCGACTTCGAGCCCCGTCGTCCCAGCCCCGACGAGGTCCTGGCTGCCGCGCGCCGGTGGCTGGGCGAGCTCGTCGAGGGCGAGGGGCTGCGCGTGGAGGATCCGGTGCTGCTGCGATGGCTGCTCTATGTCGCCTGCGACACCGGGCTGCCGATCCAGCTGCACTGCGGCTACGGCGATCCCGATCTTGACCTGCACCGCTGCGATCCTCTGTTGCTGACCAGCTGGCTGCGCGACATCGAGGGCTCAGGCAGCCGCATCATGCTGCTGCACTGCTACCCCTTCCATCGCAATGCCGGCTACCTGGCCCAGGTCTTCCCGCACGTCTACTGCGACGTGGGGCTGAGCATCAACTACTCGGGGGCGGCCAGCCGCCAGATCGTCGCCGAGTCCATGGAGCTGACCCCGTTCTCCAAGCTGCTGTACTCCTCCGATGCCTGGGGCCCCCCGGAGCTGCACTACCTGGGCTCCCTGCTGTGGCGTCGGGCCACCGCCGCCGTCATGGATCGCTGGGTGGATCAGGGAGACTGGCCCGAGGAGGAGCCCGAGCGCATCCTGCAGATGATCGGCCGGGACAACGCATGCCGTGTCTACGGACTGGACGAGACGCGCGAGGCCCAGTCCCGCGCATGAGAGAGGAGCGCACTGCTTCGATGGACGCCGCACCCCTGTGGGACGCGCTGGAGCGGCACCTGCCCGCCGCCGTGGAACTGCGGCATGAGCTGCATCGGCGTCCCAGCCTCTCCGGGGAGGAGGCCCCGACGCGCGATGCCGTCGTCGCCGCCCTGCCCGAGGGGATGACCAGAACGGATGTTGCAAGGACCGGGTCGGTGCTGCGGCTCGGAAGGCCGGGCCCGGCGATCGGCGTGCGCGGTGAGATGGACGCGCTGCCGATCCATGAGACCACCGGCGTGGAATGGGAGTCGCGGAACGGCGGTGTCATGCATGCGTGCGCGCACGACGTCCACATGGCCGCTCTGGTCGCCCTCGCCGGGGCCGTCGACGAGATCGGAGTGCCGCACTCGCTGCTGGCGGTGCTCCAGCCTCGGGAGGAGACCTATCCCTCCGGCGCGGAGGACATCATGGCCGCCGGCGTGCTGCGCGATCAGGAGTGCGCAGCCATGATCGGCGCGCACATCCAGCCGACGCTGGGGCACCAGCAGGTGGCGTGCGTGCCCGGGGGCGTCAATGCGGCCTCGGACGAGTTCGTCGTGGAGATCACCGGCTCCCCCGGTCACGCCGCCTATCCGCACCTGGCCGTGGATCCGGTGCTGACAACGGCCCAGGTGGTCGTGGCGCTGCAGGCGGTCGTCAGCCGGATGGTCGATCCCATGCGCTCGGCGGTGCTGGGGGTCTCCTCGATCATCGCGGGGGAGGCCGCCAACGTCATCCCCGGCACCGCCCGCGCCCGAGGGACCCTGCGGGCTCTGGATCCGCAGACCCGCGGACTGTTGCGCGAGCAGCTGCAGTCCGTGGCCACCGGGGTCGCCGCAGCCCATGGCTGCCGGGCCGAGGTGACGATCACCCCGGGGGAGCCGGTGCTGGACAACCACCCGGGGCTCACCGAGCTCTCGCGCGTGCACCTGGAGAGTCGGGACTATTCGATCTCGGACTCCCTGCGCTCGCTGGGCTCGGACGACTTCTCGTTCTACGGGGAGCAGCTCCCGGCGCTGATGATGTTCGTGGGGACGGGGGCCGGTGGCGGTCTGCACACGAGCGACTTCCTTCCCGGCGACGACGACGTCCGCCACGTCGCCCAGGCCATGTGCGCCGGCTACCTCGCCGCCGCGCAGATGATCGAGATGGATCTGGGAGCTGAATCGCACAGCTGATCGCGGGCCCCCCGGCCCTGGAAGGAGCGACGATGGCGCGCAGCAGCATGGATTCGACGGAGGTCGGCCTGACCGACGGATCCCTCTACGCGCGCGACGCTGCGGTCATCGCTGTCTCCGAGCACCTGCGGTTCTTCCCGCTCGAGGTCCAAGACGCTCGCGGAAGCGTGCTGTGCTCCCCGACAGGTCGGGAGCTGATCGACCTGTCGGCGGGCTGGGGCGCAGCCGCGGTGGGCTACGCGCACCCCCGGGTCGTCGAGGCGATCGCGACCGAAGCGGCGCGGATGCCCAGTGTGGGCGTGCTCTCGGCCGCCAACCCCGCGAGCACGCGGCTGGCCGAGAACCTGCTCGAGGTCGTGCCCCTGTCCGCAGGGCGCGGTCAGGCTGCCGTGCACTTGGGGCTGAGCGGATCCGACGCCAACTCCGCTGCCCTGCGGGCGATCCGGGCCTGGTCGGACCGGCCCGGGATCCTGGTCTTCGAGAACTCGTACCACGGCGGACTGGGACCGGCGCAGCATGCTTCCGGCTTCTATGCCGCTGACAGCATAGCCATGGATCCCGGGGTCGAGCAGGTGCCCTACGGCGATGTCGAGGCCGCCGTGGCTGCGCTGGAGACCGAGCGCTTCGCGGCCGCTGCGGTCGAGCCGATCATGGCCGACGGCGGGCTGATCGTCCCCTCACCTGCGTTCCTGCCTGCGCTGCGAGAGGCGTGCGATCGCACGGGGACGCTGCTCATGGTCGATGAGGTCAAGGTCGGCATGGGCCGCACCGGGTCCCTGCTGGCCAGCGGCTGCGACGGGGTCGTCGCCGACGTCGTGACCCTGGGGAAGGGCCTCGGTGGCGGCATGCCGCTCTCCGCGGCGATCGCCCCGCGGCAGGTGTGGGAGGCCGCGCCGGGCGCCTCGCTGCTGACGCTGGCCGGCAACCCGGTGTGTGCGGCAGCGGGGCTGGCAGTGCTCGAGACGCTTGAGGCCGAGGGCCTGATCGGGCGTGCGGGCGAGCTGGGGCGGGAGCTGTCTGCGGCGCTCGCAGGGCTGGCCGGGCGTCACGAGCTGATCCACGATGTGCAGCCGCGGCATCATGGCCGGGATCGAGCTGCGCCGGGCGGACGGGTCGGCCGCCGATGCCGAGACCGCGGCCGTCGTCCATCGGGCCTTCGAGCTGGGCGCGGTGGCCTATCCGGTGGGTCCGGAGTCGAACATCATCGAGCTCACCCCGGCGCTGACGATCACCTCCGAGCAGCTGCTGCACGGGATCGAGCTGCTGGGGCAGGCCGTCGCGGATGTCGAAGGCGGACGCATTGACCTTCAGGCCGCGGCCGGCTTCGGCGGCTGGTGAGCCGACGTCACCGGGCTGCTGCTGAAGAGATCTCAGACGAGGCGGTCCGCTCTACGGCTGAGATCCTCAGCCGGAGACCTCAGCCCAGGTCCTCGGCCGTCATGCGCTTGCCGATGCGCTCGGCCAGCGCCGGGCGGGCGATCACGATGATCAGACCGATCAGGCACCATGCCCCGGCCATCCAGGGGAACCAGGTGTACGGCGCCTCCTGGCCGATGATCTGCACCGCGTAGACGAAGACCAGGTAGGCCAGTCCGAGCACCGGGAGGATCAGTTCCCAGCGCGGGACTGCGCTGCCCGGACGCAGGATGAAGCGGATGATGCCCACGCTGGTCATGCCGTAGGCCACCACCATGCACAGCGTGGCGATGGTGGCGAACCAGTAGTAGACATCCACGGAGCCGGCACCCAGGACGCCCGAGAGGCAGGCGACGATGACCGTGAACGCCGTGACCAGCACGACGGCCGGGCCGGGGACGCCGGTGCTTGGGCTGGTCCGGGCGAAGACGGCCGGGCCGAAGCCGTCGCGGGCCAGGGCGAAGAGCAGGCGCGCCGCGGCGGCCGTCGAGGACAGCAGAGAGGCGAAGGCCACCAGGAACGCGATCACGGAGATCAGGACTGCGAACCACGCTCCGATGTAGGTCGACGACAGCGTGGTCAGGGTCGAAGAGGCACCCGCGAAGGCGGCGACTCCGGCCTCGTCGGTGCCGAAGCCGATGGTCTGGGCGAACATCATGAACGTGTAGATCAGGCCGGCCAGCACCACGGCTGCGCCCAGTGCGCGGGGGATCGTCTTCCTGGGGTCCTCGGCCTCCTCGGACAGCGACGTCCCCGACTCGAAGCCGGCCCATGACAGGAAGCCGAACACGGAGGCCGTCATGATGGCCGACAGCGGAGCTCCGCCAGGAGCGAGCGTGGACAGGTCCAGCCCCGTGGACACCGGGGCGCTCCCCGAGGCCACGCGCACGACGATGACGACGCCCAGGATCAGCATCACCAGGATGCCGATCATGCCGATGGCCAGCAGAGTGCGGGCCGTGACGGCCGATTCGCGCAGGTTGAGCACCAGCACGAGCGCGCCGACCACCACCGGGATCAGGATCCACAACCCGTCTGCGAAGGCCAGGCCGAGCTCCGCCATCATGGCCTGGAAGAACACGGCGCAGGCCCCGGCGATGCACACCGCGAAGAACAGGTAGGTGCCCAGCAGCGCGAAGCCGCCGAAGAAGCCGGCTCGGGCGCCCAGGGTCACCCCGGACAGCGCGTAGACCGACCCAGCGTGGGTCACGTAGCCCGTGAGTCGGATGAAGGCGTAGGCCACCAGCATGGTGCCCAGGAACGAGACGGCGAATGTGAAGGGGACGCTTGCGCCCACGAGGCCTGCGACACCGATCCCATTGAGGCTCATGGCCATGACGGGGCCCATGAAGCCCACGGATATCGCAGCGACCTCGGGGGTGCGCAGGCGGCCTGCGAGCTCCCGGGTTGCAGAGGGTGCCTGGCCGACCGCGGCAACGCTGCTAGGTGGTTGGTGGTCCTGTGCCATGGGGATCAGGCTTTCCGCCGCCGTCGGGCACCGCGCCCGGAGGATCAGGCCGTGAGCCGAGGGTCAGCTGGGTGGAGAAGAGTCTTCTTGTGCTGCACGTTACAGACGGACCCCAGCTGCCGCAATCCTTTTCCTGCTGATACATGTCCTTGGGGCTTTCGGCCCCCTCCGCTCATGTCTGGCCGGTCATGGGCCGTGGCGGCACGTCCTGCAGGCGGAACCACAGGCGGGCCTCACGGCGCCGGGCTGCCGTGAGCACCGACCAGCCGCCGGCGTCGGCACCCGCCTCGGCGACCGCCTGGTCGAGCGCATCGCGGACCAGCCAGGTCGTCACGGGGTGGGCGTGGCCGTCCATCTGCAGGACGTGCTCGAGCTCGGACGGTGACAGGTCGAGCCACTCGCACAGCTGCTGACGCGTCAGGTCCGAGACCTCGAGATGGCGGCGCAGCTCCTGACTTGTGCGCGCGGTCTGGGCGTCGGTGAGGGACATGAGGGCTCCTGGGCTCGGGGGCGGGTGCGGCTCCCGGTGGGGGCCAGGGGCGGGCGTCGTCTATGTGATCTGTATCATAGTCGCGGCCGGCCTGCTGCGGGATGCAGACCATCCCGGGCGACCACCACTACCCCGAGGACTCGCAGTCCGAGGTGTGGATGCCGTCCGAGCCCGAGCAGCAGGGCTGACAACCGGATCAGCCGGTGACCGTGCGCAGCACCTGCATCTCCAGCAGCTCGTCGGGGTCATCGGTCAGTGGGTTCAGATCCAGCACGCAGAAGTCGGCGGCCAGCCCCGCAGCGATCCGCCCGGTGCCGTCGCGCCCGGAGGCCCGGGCCCCGGCCGACGTCAGCGCCTCCAGGGCATCGGCCGGATCGAAGACCCTCTCCGGCTGATACGGATCCCGGCCGGCGTCGAACGCGGAGCGGGCCGTGAGCGCGATGAACAGATTGCGCGCGGCTTGGTGCGGAGCGGTGGGGGCGTCGGTGCCCAGCGCAATCGGCACGCCGGCCTCGCGGAAGCGGTGCCAAGGGAAGCCCTGCACGGCGCGGTCGTCGCCGAGCATGGCCTTCCAGTTGTCCAGGACGGCGGGGTCGCAGTGCACCGGCTGCATCGAGGCAGTCACGCCCAGCTGCGCCATCCGCTCGATCGTGTCCTGAGCCACCGACTCCAGGTGCTCCACGCGGGGGCGTCGTCCCTCCCGGGGCCCGTTGACGCGCACGCACTCTTCGACCAGGTCAAGCGCCAGGGTGCTGGCCTGGTCGCCGATCGCGTGCAGCGCCAGCTGCAGGCCGCGGGCGTCGGCGGCGGTGGTCACCCGAAGGGCCGCTTCCCGCTCCCAGAGGGGATCGGGGAGCTCGCCGCCCACGTACGGGGCGCGCATGGCGGCGGTGCAGGCGTCGATCACTCCATCCAGGATCAGCTTGACGCCCACGATCCGCAGCCACTGGGTGCCGAACTCGGCGGCCACCTCGTCGCGGATCGCGGCCACCCGCTCGACCTCCGCGAGATCCGCCTCCGGGTCGCCGGTGGGGCGCAGCAGCCAGTGGGCGTCGACGGGGAAGGGCAGGCGGCCGTCGCGCTCCAGCCGACGACGGAAGACTGCCAGGTCCGAGTCGCTGAAGCCCATGTCCGTGGCACCCGTGGTGCCGCTGGCCAGGTAGGAGCGGAAGGCGTTGTCCAGGAAGCGGTCCTGATCCGCCTCCGTGGAGTGCGCCGCCTGGTACCCCCAGGCGTACTCGATCGCGGCGTTCTCGAGCAGCAGCCCAGTGGGCTCCCCCTCGGCGTCGCGCACGATCTGACCGCCCAGTGGATCCGGGGTGTCTCGGGTGATCCCCAGAACCGCCAGCCCGGCGGTGTTCACCCACGCGGCGTGGAGGCTGTTGGCGTCCAGGATCACGGGGATGTCGGCGACGACCGCGTCCAGCATGGCGGCCGTGGGCTGTTGACCCGGCGCAAAGGCATGCGGGTACCAGCTGGCTCCGAGGATCTGGGTGGCCTGCGGATCGGCGGTCCGCGCCTCGGCGATACGCTGCTGGATCTCGTCCAGGGTGGCGCACTCGCGCAGCGAGACCTTGTCCAGCGCCTCGCCCAGCATGGTCATGTGCACGTGGGACTCCCAGAACCCCGGCAGCACGAAGGCCCCGTGCAGGTCCTCGTCCACGGCGTCCGGCCCGACGGCCGCGCGCACCTCCTCCTGCGTCCCGACCGCCAGGAAGCGGCCGTCCTGCACCGCGAACGAGCGGGCGGTGGGGGAGGCGGCCTCTCCGGTGAAGACCGTGGCGCCGTGGAAGAGGGTGGTGCGGGACAAGGCGGGGTCGCTTTCGTCGTGCGGTTGATCCGGCGCAGACACAGGAGGCCGAATGCGCTGAGGCTATCCCAGGCCAGCACTTGAAGAAGGCGGAGAAGGTCGGTGCCGATCTGCCGGGTCACTGGCGGATCGCGCGTTTGCGCGGAGGCCTGATAATGGAGGGGTGATCGTCGAACGGAAGGAGCAGGTCATGAGCGAGACCAGCGCATCGCAGAACCCGCAGGAACCCGTCGAGCAGGAGCATCCCGCCCAGACAAAGTCCGAGCGCGAGGAGCAGCTGGTGGAAGAGGAGGAGCGGGAGTCCTTCCCGGCTTCCGACCCGCCCGCCAACTACTGAGCGCGAGAGCACCGACGACGGCCCCGGCAGATGCCGGGGCCGTCGTAGTGTCTGCGCGGATCAGTCGGGTCTCACTCGGAGTTCTGGCCCACGGGGTAGTGGCTGCGGATCGCGATCCGGTTCCACGAGTTCATGACGATGGCCAGCCAGCTGATCGCGGCGACCTGCTCGTCGTTCAGGGAGCCGTCGTCCCAGTCGGCGCGCTCGGGGACCGAGAGGCGGGTGATCTCCTCGGCCAGCCCCAGCGCGGCCTGCTCCTGCCCGGTGAAGTACTGCGACTCCCACCAGGCGGCCACCACGGACAGCCGATCCGTGGTCTCGCCCATCTGCAGGGCATCGCGCGTGTGCATGCGCAGGCAGAAGGCGCACCCGTTGAGCTGGGAGACGCGGATCTTCACCAGCTCGGCCAGCAGCGGGTCGAGGCCCGCCGCGGCGACGGCCTTGGCGGCCTCGCCGTCCATGCGCAGCATGGCCTTGTAGGCGGGGTGCTCGGAGAGATCGATGTGCGACATGCGGCGGAGCCTACTCGAGTGCCCGGTCACTGCTCCGAGGGCAGGGGGATGCCCTGCTCCTGCATGAGCTCCTCGACCTCGGCGCCCTCCATGTACTCGAGCTGGAGCTCACCGCTGGTCTTGCAGCGGCCCAGATCGGCATCGAAGCACTCGGAGCCCACCTGGTACTCGAAGCCGGGCTCCACATAGCCGTTGTAGCCGTAGTACTCCTCCGAGGGGCCCACGTAGCCGTCCGCGTCTGCTTCCGGGCGCTGGTAGCCGCTGCCGTCGTCGGTGGCGTAGTCCGTCTGATCCGTGGTGTCGGGGTACATCGGGTAGTTGTCGATGGAGCCCGGGCCGGCGTAGCCCGGCTGATCCCCGGCCTGGGCCGCGCAGATGGTCTGGAGCTCGGCCATGAGCTCGGGGCTCGGGGCGCCCGTGGGGAAGGTATCCGAGTTGCAGGCGCCTCCGGCGTCGAAGAACGCCTGCGCCTCAGCGGACATGCCTGAGCTCGAGGCTGCGTCCGCCTCTGCGGGGGCATCCACGGGCGCCTCTGCGGCAGTCGGAGCGGCGGGGGCGGGCTCAGCCGGGGCGGTGGCTTCCTCGGAGGCCTCTGCGGAGGGAGTCGTCGAGCTGGTGGCTGAGGGGTTCGACGTGGTCTCGGGGGCCGAGGACGTCGAGGAATCCGAAGCGGATTCGGCGTCGTCACCGCCCGAGCAGCCGGTCAGGGCCAGGCTCAGGAGGGCAGCTGTGCAGAGCAGGACAGGGCGCTTGCGCATGGAGGGGGCCTCTTCTCGATAGTGAACGATCGAGAATCTAGCGGGTCGGACGACCTTGCGACCTCGGCACGCGCCGAGGGGTCGCTGATGCCGTCTTCCAGTGGCTGAAAGACGGCATCAGCGACCCCTCGCGGGCAGGGTGCGATCTCTCGCGGGCTCCTGAGCCCGGTCTCAGCCCTTCATCAGCCGGGCGATGGCCTGGGAGGCCTCCTGCATCTTGGCGTCGGCCTCCTCGCCGCCTGCCTGCGCGGCATCGACCACGCAGTGGCGCATGTGGTCGTCGAGCAGGCCCAGGCCCACATTGCGCAGGGCCGAGTTCAGCGCGGAGATCTGCGTGAGGATGTCGATGCAGTACTTCTCCTCGTCGATCATGCGGTGGATGCCCCGGGCCTGACCCTCGATGCGCTTGAGGCGGGCCAGGTAGCGCTGCTTGTCCGACATGTACCCGTGGTGGGCGTGGCCGTCCTGATCGAGCTCGCTGTCCGGGGCCATGTCCGCGGTGGCTTCCGCCGTCTGCTCCACGAGGGCCTCGTCGGCGGCGTCCTGATCGGTGCTCATGGTGCTGGTCTCCTGGTCGTTCGGGATGCTCATGCGGCGGCGGGCTCGCGCTCGTCGGCCGTCGCGGCGGCAGGTGCGGCGCCGGAGCAGCTGCGGAACCCGCGCAGCCGCAGGCTGTTGGCCACCACGGACACGGAAGAGAATGCCATGGCCGCGCCGGCGAGCATGGGGTTCAGCAGTCCGAAGGCGGCCAGCGGGATCGCGGCCATGTTGTAGGCGAAGGCCCAGAACAGGTTGGACTTGATCACGCCCAGGGTCTTGCGCGACAGGCGCACCGCATCCGAGGCCGCGCGCAGATCCCCGCGCACCAGTGTGATGTCGGCGGCCTGGATGGCGGCATCCGTGCCGGTGCCCATGGCCATGCCCAGATCGGCCTGGGCGAGGGCGGCGGAGTCGTTGACGCCGTCGCCGACCATGGCGACCACGCGGCCCTCGTCCTGCAGCTGCTGGATGGTCGTGACCTTGTCCTGCGGCAGGACGCCGGCGATGACCTTCTCGATCCCGACCTCCGCGGCCACCGTCTCGGCCACGGCCTGGTTGTCGCCGGTCAGCAGCACGGGCGTCAGACCCAGGTCGCGGAACTGGCGGATGGCCTCGGCGCTGGTCTCCTTGACCGCATCGGCGACCGTCAGGACGCCGCCCACGGCACCGTCCCAGGCCACGACGACGGCGGTCTCACCATCGGACTCCGCCTGCTCCTTGGCGCGGGCGAGGGCCTCGGGCATCTGCAGGGACCACTCCTCGAGCATGGTCTCACGGCCGATGACCGCCAGACGTCCGTCGACGACGCCCTGCACGCCGCGGCCCTCCAGGTTCTGGAAGCTCTCCACAGTCGGCAGGGCGCCCACGCGCTCGCGGGCGCCGCGGGTGATGGCACGCGCGATGGGGTGCTCCGAGGAGTCCTCCAGGGCCCCGGCGATGCGCAGCAGCTCCTGCTCATCCATTCCATCGACGGCATACGCACTCTTCAGCGTCATGCGGCCGGTGGTCACGGTGCCCGTCTTGTCCAGCACCACGGTGTCGACCTTGCGGGTGGACTCCAGGACCTCGGGGCCCTTGATGAGGATGCCCAGCTGCGCGCCGCGGCCGGTGCCGACCAGCAGCGCGGTAGGAGTCGCCAGCCCCAGGGCGCAGGGGCAGGCGATGATCAGCACGGCCACCGAGGCGGTGAAGGCGGCGGTGATCGGGAAGCCCGCGCCCAGCCACACGCCCAGGGTCGCCACGGCGATCGCGATGACGATCGGGACGAAGACGCCGGAGATCCGATCGGCCAGGCGCTGGACCTCGGCCTTGCCGGACTGCGCGTCCTCGACCATCTGGGCCATCTGCGCCAGCTGCGTGTCGGAGCCGACGCGAGTGGCGCGCACGACCAGGCGCCCGCCGGTGTTGACGGTCGCGCCGGTGACGTTGTCGCCCTCGGAGACCTCGACCGGGACGGACTCGCCGGTCAGCATGGAGGCGTCCACGGCGGAGGAGCCGGAGACCACGGTGCCGTCGGTGGCGATCTTCTCTCCGGGGCGCACGACGAACTCGTCGCCCTCGGCGAGATCATCGATCGAGATGAGGGTCTCGGCGCCGTCGCGCAGGACGGCGACCTCCTTGGAGCCCAGCTCCATGAGCGAGCGCAGCGCAGCGCCGGCCTGGCGCTTGGAGTGCTTCTCGAAGTAGCGCCCGCCCAGGATGAAGAAGATGACGCCTGCGGCGACCTCCAGGTAGATCGCGCTGGCGCCGTCCGTGGGCTCTACCGACAGCTCGAAGGCGTGCGTCATTCCCGGCATCCCGGCGGTGCCGAAGAACAGGGCGTAGAGCGACCACAGGAACGCGGCGATCGTGCCCATGGAGATCAGCGTGTCCATGGTGGCCGAGCCGTGGCGCAGGTTGGTCCAGGCGGCCTTGTGGAAGGGCCAGCCGGCCCACACGATCACGGGGGCGACCAGGGTGAGCGAGAGCCACTGCCAGTAGGTGAACTGCAGTGCGGGGATCATCGCCAGGATGATGACCGGAACGCCCAGCACACCCGCCCCGATGAGGCGATGGCGCAGCGAGGTGAGCTCGGGGTCCTCGCCCTCGTCGTCGTTCTTCTGCGGCTCCGCGCCCTTGGACATGGGCAGCTCGGCGGTGTAGCCCGCCTGCTCGACCGTGCTGATCAGCTGCTGGCTGTCATATCCCTCCGGCACGGAGACGCGCGCCTTCTCGGTCGCGTAGTTGACCGAGGCGCTCACGCCGTCGAGCTTGTTCAGCTTGCGCTCGATGCGGTTGGCGCACGACGCGCAGGTCATGCCGCCGAGCAGCAGCTCGACGTCGGGACCCGGCGACTGCGGCTGGGCGCTGGAGTCCGTGGGCGCGGAGGTGGTCATGGGTGCTTCTTCCTGGAAGTCGGTGCTCTCCCCGGCCCGGTGCGGCGGATCGGGGGGGTCAGTGATCGGAATCGGCGGGGTTCTCAGGCTCGTCCGGGGTCTGCGAGTGCGAGGACTCCTCGGCCTGCTGGGTCCAGGAGTCCACGGTGCTCTGAGGCACGACGGCGCGGCCGATGAAGAAGGCGGCGACGAAGACCGCCGCCAGCGCCGCGAGGTAGGCCCCGAGGCGGGCGGCGGCGCTCACGCTGCGCGCTCGGCCGAGTAGCCGGCCTCCTCGACGGCGGCCTTCACTGCGGCGTCGTCGACGGGCTGGTCGCTCTCGACGACGAGGCGGCCGGTCTCGTGGCTGACCTGGCTCACGGAGGCTCCGGGGATCTCCTCGACCTCTTCGCGCACGGACATCTCGCAGTGGCCGCAGGTCATGCCGGTGACGTTGAACTCGGTGGTGGCCATGGTGCGCTCCTTCGCTGATGGTGATACCCCTAGGGGGTAGATACTGACTCCAGGTATACCCCCTTGGGGTATGTGGGTCAAGGGGGCATCCGTCGGGTCGGGCGTTGTCTAGGGTGGAGCAGCGGCACGGCGATTCGGCAGGAGGCAGGCACTGATGGTGGCGATGTGGGGAATCCATAACGACGCCCTGGGGGCGGAGCTCGTAGAGGAGGGGTTCGTCTCCATCGGGTGGGAGGAGATCGGCGATCTGCGAGCCATCGGCATGGACCGGGAGAGCATCAGAGAGGCGATGGTGCGGGCCCACCCGGAGGCAAAGGCAGGGGCGATTCCGGTCTGGGCGGGAGTCCTCTACCGCTTTGCGGCGCAGATGAGACGAGGAGACATCGTGGTCGCGCCGTACAAGCCCGATTCCACACTGAACTTCGGTGTGGTGGAGGGTGACTACGAGTTCCATCCGGAGGTCGAGCGCCATCCGCACCGGCGCAAGGTGCGCTGGCTGAAGACCGGAGTCGCGCGTGGACTCTTCCCTCAGAGCGCTCTCTATGAAATCGGGTCCTCGATCACGCTGTTCCAGATCAGCAGGCATGTCGAGGTATTCCAGAAGTTCCTCGACTCGGGGTCAGAGGAGACCTTCGAGGCCCAGGCCAGCAGGCCGATCGGCGGCGACTCCGCTGAGGAGGCAGTGCGCATTGCGGAGAACGAGCCGAACGCCGACCGCATCGACCAGCACACGCGGGACTTCATCATCCGGACTCTGAGGGATGAGCTCAGCCATGAGGAGTTCGAGCACTTCGTGGCTGATCTGCTGCGCACTATGGGCTACCAGGCGCGAGTCACCTCATTCAGCACGGATGGCGGTGTCGACGTCCTCGCGCACAAGGATCCGCTGGGGCTGGAGCCTCCGCTCATCAAGGTCCAGTGCAAGCATTCCGTGGGCAGGAAGGGAAGGCCGGACGTCCAGCAGCTGATCGGCACTCTGTCCACGGGTGAAGTGGGCTTGTTCGTGACGCTGGGGTCTTACAGCCGTGATGCGATCGACCTGGAACGAGAGCGGCAGAATCTGAGGCTCTTCGGCGGCGCGGACATCACGCGTCTGACGCTGGAGCACTACATGGAGCTGCCGCCCCGCTGGCGGTCGCGGATGCCGCTGCGCTCCCTGCTTGTGGTGGATGCGGCGCCCGAGTCGCAGTGAGCGACACGCTCACCCCACCAGCGCCGCGAACCTCCGCAGATCCACGTTCCCGCCGCTGAGGATCACGCCCGCCCGCAGCCCGCCGACGTCGTGCTCCTGAGCCCAGGCGCGCAGTCCTGCCAGCCCCAGGCAGCCGGTGGGCTCCACGACCGTCTTCATGCGCTCGGCCAGGAAGCGCATCTCGGCCACCAGGGCGTCGTCGGCCACGGTGATGACCGACTCCACGCGCTCGCGGATGATCGCGAACGTCGTGTCGCCCACCCGGGTGGTCTGGGCCCCGTCGGCCAGCGTCTCGGGGACGTCGATCGTGACGGGGCGTCCCAGAGCCAGGGAGCGCTGGACGTCGTCGCCGGCGGCAGGCTCCACGCCGATCACGCGGCAGCCCGGAGCCAGCAGGCCGGCGGCCAGCAGTGACCCAGAGAGCAGGCCCCCGCCGCCCAGCGGCACGAAGAGCAGATCGAGCGGCCCGGTCTCCTGGAGCAGCTCGAGGGCGGCCGTGCCCTGCCCGGCGATGATGTCCGGGTGGTCGAACGGCGGGATCACATGCGCCCCGCGCTCCTCGGCCAGACGGGCCGCCAGCGCCGCGCGATCCTCGGTGCGGCGGTCGTAGGCCACCACCTCGGCGCCGTAGCCGCGCGTGGCCGCCGACTTCATCGCCGGGGCATCGGACGGCATCACGATCGTGGCCGCACGCCCCTGCAGCGCAGCGGCCAGGGCCACCACCTGGGCATGGTTGCCCGAGGAGAAGGCGACGACGGCGTCGTCGTGCGGCAGCCGAGACAGCGCGGTGAACGCCCCGCGGAACTTGAACGCTCCGGCCCGCTGCAGGTTCTCGGCCTTGAGATGCGCGGAGCACCCGAGCTGTGCGTCAAGCGTGCTCGAGCTCAGCACCGGGGTGCGGTGCGCGACGCCCTCGAGGATGCGGGCGGCGGCCGGGACGTCGTCGGAGGTGGGGCTCATGGCCCCAGTATCCGTCTCAGCGCAGCGGATCGAACGGCGTGATCGCCGGGTGGATCGCGCCGGTGGTGATCTGATCGGCCAGAAGGCGCCCGGTGATGGGTCCCAGGACCATGCCCCACATGCCGTGCCCGCCGGCCACGTAGACATTGGGGACCTGCGTGGCGCCGATCAGCGGGAGGCCGTCCGGGGTGACGGGGCGCGAGCCGACCCACTCGTCCTGGCGCGCGTCGAGGTCCACCCCGGTCATCAGCTTCCGCGCCTCGTTGACGATCGCGGTGATGCGCCCCGGGTCGAAGGGCTCGTCGGCGTGCTTGAACTCCATGGTGCCGGCGATGCGGAACCGCCCCTGATAGGGGGTGCAGGCCATGCGCGCGTGCGGCAGGTACACGGGGTGCTCGGCGGGCTGGTCGGTGGCCACGGAGAACGAGTACCCGCGCCCGGCCTGGACCTTCACCTTCACGCCCAGCGGCGCTGCCAGCCGGGGCAGCCAGGCGCCGGTGGCGATCACGACGGTGTCTGCGGTGAGGTGCTCGCCCGTGGACAGCGTCACCGACGGTGTCCGCGTGGAGTTCACGTCGGTGACCTCGACACCCGTGCGCAGGGTGCCGCCGCGCTGGACGAAGGCCTGCCCCAGCGCCTCCATGAACGGGCCGGGCTCGAAGAAGCGCTGGCCCTCCAGCCGATAGGCCACCTTCACGTTCTCGGAGAGCATCGGCGCGAGCTCGCGGGGGTTCTCGAGCGGCTCGAACGGCACGTCCTGGCCGTGGCGGACCGCTCCGGCCACCTCGCCCAGGAACCCCTGGGACTGCTTCTCGTTCTCGAACCCGACGACGAACGGGCTCTTGCGCGTCCAGGACTCGATGCCGCCGTCGGTCAGCTCGTCGAAGCCCTCCAGCGCGAGCTTGTCGATCGGCGTCAGTGCGGCCATGGTGCGATCCCACGACTTGGTGGTCGCGTGCGCCATGAACCGGGCGAAGAAGCTCCACAGCGTGGGGTCCACGCGGGCGGGGACGTGCAGGGCGGCGTCGGGGTCCAGCAGCGCCTTGGGCCCGTAGCCCCACAGGCTCGGGTGCGACAGCGGGATCGTCTTGCCGGGGGAGAGCCAGCCGGCATTGCCCCACGACGACCCCGCGGCCACGCCCTCCTTGTCGATCACGGTGACCTCGAGACCGCGCTCCTGGAGGTGCCAGGCGGTGGCCAGACCGACCATTCCTGCTCCGATGACGATGGCGTGGCTCATGCCTCTCCTCCT
This sequence comes from Kocuria sp. SL71, assembly GCF_026672465.1. Taxonomy (NCBI): domain Bacteria; kingdom Bacillati; phylum Actinomycetota; class Actinomycetes; order Micrococcales; family Micrococcaceae; genus Kocuria; species Kocuria sp. SL71. Next base: position 2,279,082 of record NZ_JAPPRE010000001.1, on the reverse strand, counting down.
GGGGGACCGTGCGGTGCGGGTGGCCGCGGGCGCTGCTGATGATGTGATCCGGAACACTAGAAGGACTCTGCCGATTCCTCCATGGTCCATGGAGGAATCCGTGCGCATTCAGCGATAATCGGCGGAATCCGCTGACCGACCCTCAGGAGAGCCCATGGTCGCCGCAGAATCCGCCTCGCCTCGTGCCCTGGATGAGCTGGATCAGGCCCTGCTGCGCGAGCTGCGCGGCAACGGGCGCATGGCGATCAGCGAGCTGGCCCGTCGAGTGGGGGCGGCGGAGTCGACCTGTCACAAGCGGGTGGGTGCGCTGGTCGAGTCCGGGGTGATCACCGGCTTCCGCGCCGAGGTGGATCCTGCTGCGCTCGGGCTGTCGATCGAGGTGCTCATCAGCATCCGCGTCCACCCGCACGCCCGTCGCTCCCTGACGCGATTCCAGGCCTACCTGACGGATCTGCCCGAGTCGCGGCAGGTTTACTTCCTCGCCGGGGACCGCGACTTCCTGGTCCACGCGGCGGTGCGCGACACCGAGGCCCTGCGCGCCCTGGTCTCCGACCGGATCAGCATGCGCGAGGAGGTCGCGTCCACCAACACGAGCCTGATCTTCGACCACTCGCCGCGATGAGATCTGCGCACTGGCTGCTGCCCATCGACCCCGCCGCCCACGCCGAGCACCTGCCCGGCGACTGGCGCACCCGCGCAGATGCCACGGCCGTCTGGGACGCGATCGGGCGCTCGCAGCCGATCCGCCGCTGGTGCCTGCGCACGGGCTTCCGGATCATGCGGCCCGGGGATCTGGTCTGGGCCTACCTCTCCCGGCGGCAGGAGCTGTGCGCCGTGGGGACGGTGGCCGAGATCGTCCAAGAGGACGGTGCGTGGTTCGTGCACATCGACTGGGATGGGCCGCGCACCGCGCAGCTGTGCCGGGATCCTCTGCCGCGCGGCGCCTTCGGCCAGGTCCCCATGTCCACCTGCCGGGCGGGGGAGCCGGCGACGGAAGTGCTCGCGGCGTGCCACGGGGCGCTGGCGGCCCGGGGGATGTGATGCGCAGCACGAGGCCGTAGGCTCGCCGCAGGCCTGCGAAGGAGACCTCATGAGCAAGCGGATCGCCATCATCGGCGCTGGGATCGGTGGCCTGACCCTGGGCATCGAGCTGCAGCACCGGGGGTTGGACGTCCAGCTCTACGAGCAGACCTCGGTGCTGCGGGAGGTCGGGGCGGCGGTGTCGCTGTCGGCCAACGCCACGCGCTTCTACGACCAGCGCTTCGGCCTGGCCGAGCCCCTGGGGGCCGTCTCCGCGGAGGTGGACGGGCTGATCTTCCGGGACGGCCGCACCGGCGAGCGGATCGCACGGCTGTCGTCGCACGATGAGTACCGCAGCCGCTTCGGCGCCTCGTTCCTGGGCATCCACCGCGCGGACCTGCAGGCCATCCTGTTCGGCGCCCTGGACCCGGAGTCCCTGCACCTGTCCAAGCGCGTGACGCAGATCGACGACTCGGGCGACGCAGCCGTCCTGCACTTCGCCGACGGGGACGCAGCCGAGGCCGACCTGGTCATCGGCGCGGACGGCGCTCGCTCGCTGACCCGGCGCACGCTGCTGGGCTACGACGACGCCCGCTGGTCCGCCTGCTCCGCCTCCCGCGGGATCGTGGCGCCCGAGCTGATGCCGTCGCTGCCAGATCCGGAGGCGATCCAGTTCTGGATGGGCCCCGGCGGGCACCTGCTGCACTATCCGATCGGCAGCGGGGACCAGAACTTCTTCCTGGTCCGCCGCGAGCGGCTCCCGTGGTCCGAGAAGGGCTGGGTCGTGCCGGTGGAGGAGGGCCATCAGCTCGAGGGCTTCGAGGACTGGGCCGCACCCGTCGTCGAGATGGTCACCGCGGTGCCCGTGACCGAGCGGTGGGCGCTGTTCTTCCGACCGCCGCTCACGCACTGGTCCGACGGCCGGATCACGCTGCTCGGCGACGCCGCCCACGCGACCGTCCCGCACCACGGGCAGGGCGCGAACCAGTCCATCGAGGACGCGATCGTGCTCTCGGACCTGCTGGCCGGCTCCGACGACTGGGATGCCGCTCGCCTCGAATACGAACGACGACGGCGCTTCCGGACCCGTCGCGTCGTGGACGCCTCGGTCGCGGTGGGCGAGATGCTCCACCTGCCCGACGGCCCGCCCTGCCGGCCGAGCCCGCCGCTCGCACCGTGTACTCCTACGGCGTGCGCGCCGGCGACGATCTGCACATCTCCGGACTGGTGTCCTTCGCCTCGGACGGCACGATCGTGGGCGAGGGCGACATCGACGTCCAGGTGGAGCAGGTCTTCACGAACATGCGCGCGGTGGTGGAGGAGGCCGGCGGGTCCATGGACGGCATCGTCTCCACGACCACCTACCTCACCGATATCACCCAGGCGCCGTCGATCAGCGCCGCCCGCGCTCGGCACTTCACCGGCGACGTCCTGCCCACGCACACGGTGATCGGCGTGGCTGCCCTGGCGCGCCCGCAGTTCCTGGTGGAGATCTCGGCGATCGCACACCTGGGCTGAGCCCACGTTCCTCCGTGCTCCGCCGATAGGCTCGACGGATCGCACACGGAAGGGGAGGGCGAGCATGGCCCAGCACTCGCAGACCGAACCCAGCGGAGGATCGACCGGCGGATCGAGCCAGGAGCAGCGCAGCAGCCGACGCGCCGTGACGGTGTTCCCGCTGCTGATCCTGGCCGGAGCCGCCGTCGCCCTGCTGTTCCCGCAGGCCTTTGCGGGCTGGGGCGCGGGCGTGACGCCGGCGCTGATGATCATCATGTTCGGCATGGGGCTGACGCTGTCCCTGCCGGACTTCGCGCTCGTGCTGAAGCGGCCGCTGCCCGTGATCGCCGGAGTCATCCTGCAGTTCACGATCATGCCGCTGCTGGCCCTGGGCATTGCGACTGTGCTCGATCTGCCGCCGCAGCTGGCGGCAGGCATGATCCTGGTGGGCTCGGTGCCGGGCGGCACGTCGTCGAACGTCGTGACCTACCTGGCCAAGGGCGATGTGGCGCTGTCGGTGACCATGACGTCGCTGTCCACACTGCTCTCGCCGCTGCTGACCCCGCTGATCACCCTGGCGCTGGCCGGTCAGTTCCTGGAGGTGCCCACCGGCAGCCTGGCTCTGTCCCTGGTGCAGATCGTGCTGGTCCCGATCATCCTGGGGCTGGTCATCCACTCCCTGCTGCCCGGATTCGTGCGTCGGGTCGAGCCGATCCTGCCGTGGGTCTCGGTGCTGGGCATCACCTACGTGGTGATCGCTGTGGTCTCGGGCTCCGGAGAGGTCCTGGCCGCGGCCGGGCTGGGGCTGCTCGTCGGCGTCATCCTGCACAACCTGCTGGGCTACGGCCTGGGGTATGCGGTCGCAGCGCTTGTGCGCTTCCCGGTGGCCTCCCGCCGCGCCGTCTCCGTGGAGGTCGGCATGCAGAACTCGGGGCTGGCCTCAGGACTGGCCGCGCAGTACTTCACGACGGAGGCGGCGCTGCCCGGGGCGATCTTCTCGGTGTGGCACAACATCTCCGGAGGGATCCTGGCCTCGATCTGGGGCCGTCGTCGTCCGGACGATCACGCGGAGCCCACGCACCGCTGAGGCAGTCGCGTCACCCGTCGTCGTCACGACTGGCCAAATCCTCACCGCACTTCCCTCGACTGGCCGAATCGTCACCGTTTCAGCGACGAAACGGTGACGATTCGGCCAGTCGATGAGCATGAGGTGGCGTTTCGGCCAGTCGCAGAGACCCTCAGATCCGACGCAGTGTCAGGATCTGCTCGGCCGTGCCGACGGGTGCGCGGGCGTCGTGCAGCGTGGAGCTGGTGAGGCCCACGCCGTCCGGGCCCCAGATGACCTCGGTGTCCAGCCCGGTCCAGGTGCCCTCCGGGACCCGGTGCAGATGGACGGTGAGATCGACGTTGGGGAAGGTCCACCGGTCCGTCTGCTGGCGGACGGCGATCCCGTTGGCGGCGTCGATGCTGGAGAAGAATCGGGCGAGGTCGCCGGCGGTCTCCCCCTCCACGATCTCCGAGGGGCTGTGCAGCCACACGGTCGCCCGCCCCGGGCGCTGCTGCACGACCCTGGCCTGGATCTGGGCGATGTAGCCGCCCGGCCACCCGTTGCTCATCTCCCAGGGCTCGACCTCCTCCGGCGAGGGCATCGGCTCGGCCTGGCCGCCGACGACATCGGCGGTGTCGGCGCGCGAGAGGTACCAGGCCCGGGCGATGACGACGGCGCGACCGCCGATGGTCACGGTGGCCTGCAGCAGCTCGATCGTGCGCCCCGGCCGAAGGACCTCGATGTCGACGGTCAGCTCGGACATGGGCAGGCGGCCCAGGATGTCGTAGCTGATCCGGCCGAGCTGCAGCTGCGAGTCGCCCTGGTTGGAGCGGAAGCGCTCGAGCTCGTGCACCACGAGGCCGGCGATGGAGGCGAAGTGGTGATCCTCCTCCGACCAGGCGCCCGAGGCGTGTTCGGTGGGCTCGAACGTGGTGGGGCTGGTGCGGCGGAAGAAGGCCTGCTGGGTGGTCATGGGTCTCCTGGGTCGGCGAGGGAGCGGGGGAGTCGTCAGGGGGCATGAGGGATCAGGGTACGAACACGCACAGCGGGTGACCGGCCGGGTCTGCCACGATCAGCAGCCGCTCCTCCGGATCATCCAGGGAGTCCTGCAGCATGACGGCACCGAGCTCGAGCAGGCGAGGCTTCAGGGCCCGCAGCTCGTCGACGGTCTCGAGAGTCAGATCGAGGTGGATCTGCTGCGGCACGTCGGGACTCGGCCAGGTCGAGGGCGGGAGCGCCTCCACCCGCTGGAAGGAGAGCCTGACGCCGCCGGGTCCGAGCAGCGTGCGCCACTCGCCGGAGTCCTTCTCGGTCCCGGGCGCGTAGTCCCAGCCCAGCAGCGAACGGTAGAAGTCAGTCAGCGAGGCCACGTTCTGGGTGTCCAGGACCGTGGTGTGGCAGGGCGGGGTGGGGTGCGGTGTCCATGAGGCCAGTCTGCGGCGATGTCGCGCACGTCACAACATGGACGCGTGTGGCGAGCGGGTGTTCGCGTCGAGGAGAAGGCCTCCCGCAGATGCCCTGCCGCAGAGCATGATGGACAGATGACCGATCTGCAGAATCCCACGAGCACGTTCATCCTGAACAACGGCGTCGAGATGCCCGTGATCGGGCTCGGCGTCTACCAGTCCGAGCCGGAGGAGACGGCCCAGGCCGTCGAGGCCGCGCTGCGCGCCGGATACCGCCTGATCGACACCGCCGCGGCCTACGGCAACGAGCGCGAGGTCGGGCAGGGCCTGCGCGATTCCGGCGTCCCGCGCGACGAGGTCTTCCTGGAGACCAAGGTCTGGATCAACGACTACGGCTACCAGGAGACGTTGCACGCCTTCGACAAGGCCGCCGGCAAGCTCGGTGTGGAGCAGCTCGATCTGCTGATCCTGCATCAGGCCCTCGAAGGCGAGTTCGAGCGCACGATCCAGGCGTACATGGCCCTCGAGCAGCTGCTCGCAGACGGCAAGGTCCGTGCGATCGGTGTCAGCAACTTCGAGGTCCGCCACCTGGAGGAGCTCATGCAGCGCACCACCGTGGTGCCTGCCGTGAACCAGATCGAGTACCACCCGTACTTCGCTCAGACCGAGGTCGAGGAGTTCGGGCGCGAGCACGGCATCCTGACCCAGTCCTGGTCCCCGATCGGCGGCATCACCAGCTACCGCGGTCTCGACGGCCAGGAGCACACGACCTTCGACGACCCGACGATCACGCAGATCGCCCAGGCGCACCAGGCCACCCCGGCGCAGGTCATGCTGCGCTGGCAGCTGCAGCGCGGCCGTCAGGTGATCCCCAAGTCGGTGAATCCCGAGCGAATCCGCGAGAACCTGGACGTCTTCGGCTTCGAGCTCAGCGACGACGAGCTGGGCCGGCTCGATGCCCTCGACACCGGCAAGCGCGGCGGCCCTGAGCCGCACGAGGTCACGCTCGAGTCCTTCGGCAAGGAGATCCCGGAGGCCTGAGGCCCCTGCCGGATCACCATGGCGCGCCTCGAGCGGATCGGCTCCACCCTGGTCAAGGGGCTGGGGTGGAGTCAGCATGAGCGGATCGGGGTGGCGGTCGGCGGGCTGGACCGGGACCGTCGCTGGACGCCGGTCTGGGCCGATGACCTGACCTGCCTGCGGGCCCCGCAGTTCCCGGCCATGGTCCGACTGGTGGTCGAGCCGGGGGATCTGCCCGGGGATGACCAGCACGTGGTCCATCAGGAGGCACGGATCCGCTACTACGACCGCCGGATCCCTGCGCGCGTGCACGACGGACCTCTCGCGCGGCGCCTCTCGGCAGAGGCCGGGCGGCAGGTCCTGTTGGCCCGCACCCTGTTCTCGGACGCCATCGTGTGGGGCGCGCCCGTGAGCGTGCTGCTGCGCTCCGAGCTGGCGGGGCTGCCGTCGGACACGGACCGCTACCGTCCCAATCTGGTGATCGACGACCGCGACGCCCCGCTGGCGCTCGCGGCCGGATCGCGCCTTGAGGTCGGTGCGGTGACGCTGGGGGTCGTGGGGGAGTTGGAGCGCTGCGTGATCATCGACCACGACCCGATCACGGGCCAGAAGGACCATTCCCTGCTCCGGCGCATCCGTCCCGGGGCGCTGCTGGCCTACGGCTGCACGATCGTGAGGGAGGGTCAGCTGGCAGTGGGCGACCCGGTCAGGGCAGTGTCTGATTCCTGAGACGGGCCAGAGGCAAAGACAACGGAGGAGCGCATCTTGGACCGCGACGAGCTGCTGGAGCGCATGCACCGCGGGGAGACCATCCAGGGCGGGTCCGCGCTGCACGCGGCCATGCACGAGATCAGCCAGGAGGCGCTGCGCATCACCGCCGCGCTCAACACCGGCTACCAGGACCCGGGCAAGGTGCGACGACTGCTCGGTGCCCTGACCGGCCAGGAGATCGACGCCTCCGTGACCGTCTTCCCGCCGCTGCGCTCGGACTTCGGCAAAGCCCTGCGCATCGGCTGCGACGTCTTCATCAACTCCGGCTGCGCGTTCCAGGATCAGGGCGGGATCACGATCGGCGACCGCTGCCTGATCGGGCACAACGCAGTGATCACCACGTTGAATCACGACATGGACCCGGCCGAGCGCGGCGACATGCACCCCGCTCCGGTGGTCCTGGGCGGCGACGTCTGGCTCGGCGCCAACGTCACGATCCTGCCCGGCGTCACCATCGGCGACGGGGCAGTGGTGGGCGCCTCCTCGACCGTGACCAAGGATGTGCCCGCGGGCGCCGTGGTGGTCGGCACGCCCGCGAAGCAGATCAGCTCAGTGCCCGGGTACGAGCGCTGAATCCACTGCGCCCAGTCTTCTCCAAGTCCCAATTTGGATTTGGAGAAGACTGGGAGGTGGAGAAGCGGCTCAGACCTCCAGCAGCACCTTGATGGCCTCGCGCTGGTCCATGAGGCGGTAGGCCTCCGCGGCCTCCTCAAGCGGCAGGCGCTTGTCGAAGACCTTGCCGGGCTCGATCTTCCGATCCAGGATCAGCTGGATCAGCTCCGGGAGGTAGCGGCGCACCGGGGCGGGGCCGCCGTGCAGGTGGACCGTGCTGCCGAAGAGGAGGTCGCCGGGCAGCTCCACGCCGTGGGAGACGCCGACGAAGCCCACGTGACCGCCGGGGCGGGTGGACTTGATGGCCTGGAGCATGGCCTCCTGGGTGCCCACGGCCTCGATGACGCTGTGCGCGCCGAGGCCGCCGGTGAGCTCCTTGATCTTGGCCACGCCGTCGTCTCCGCGCTCGGTGACGATATCCGTGGCGCCGAACTCGCGGGCAAGCTTCTGCCGGGACTCGTGGCGGGACATGGCGATGATGCGCTCTGCGCCCATCTGCTGGGCGGCCAGGATGCCCATGAGGCCCACGGCGCCGTCGCCGACCACGGCCACGGTCTTGCCCGGGCCGGCGGCTGCGGCGTCGGCGGCGAACCAGCCGGTGCCCAGCACGTCCGAGGCTGCGAGCAGCGACGGGATGAGGTCCTCGTCCGGGTGCTCCGGGGTGGCCACGAGCGTGCCGTCTGCCTGGGGGATGCGAGCGAGCTGCGCCTGCGTGCCGATCCCGCCCATGGGCGTGGTGTCCACGCAGCGCGACTGGTAGCCGGCCTGGCAGATCTCGCAGGTGCCGTCCGAGGTCATGAACGACCCCACCACGAAGTCCCCGGGCTTCACCGTGGTGACGCTGTCGCCGACCTGCTCCACGACGCCCACGTACTCGTGGCCCATGGGCTGATCTTCCACGTCCTGGGCCCCGCGGTAGGGCCACAGGTCCGAGCCGCAGACGCAGGCGGCCGTGACCTTGATGATCGCGTCCGTGGGCTCGACGATCTGGGGGTCGTCGCGATCCTGGACCCGGACCTCGCCGGGGCTGTGCATGATGACGCCGCGCATGGGTGCCTCCTGATGAGTCGTGTCGTGCCTTCTGCTGGAAAGCGTAGAACGGGGCTCCGACGACACAGAGGCCCTGTCGGGACACCTCTGGCAGACTGCTCACGAACCGATCCGCGGCCGGTCGGCCGCCATGAGACTGAGGAGACAGCCATGAAGGCGCGCCGACGCCTCCTTCCGTGGCGAAGCCGCTCGCGGCGCTGGATGGCCGGCGTCCTGGAGATCATGCCGGGCTCGGCCGTGGACGATCCGATCTCCGTCGTCGTGGGTGCGATCGCCATGATCCTGCTGCTCCCGCTGCTGGTGCTGTGGCTGCTCGAGTCCCTGGCGCAGTGGATCGCGCTGCCGTTCGTCCTGCTCGCCCGTGCATCAGGGATGGCCGCCGTGCCGCTGGTCGTGACGGAGCGCGGGCACGTGGCCCACCGTGAGAGCGTTCTCGGATGGGCCGAGGCGGATCACCGCCTGGTCGAGATGCGCCGCGAGATCGACCACGGCAGCCCGCATCCGTGGCGCGACCGCAGCGACCCGTGGACCAGCAGCAACCAGCCGGGATGGTGAGGACGAATGGACAGGATCGAGCTTCCGGGACCTGACGTCGTGTTGGAGGAGGCGACGGCCGAGGACCTGCCGGCGCTGATCGAGCTGATGTCCGACGACATGCTGGGCGCCTCCCGCGATGGGATCTGCTCGGAGGAGGACAGGCAGCGCAAGGACGCCCACCGCTTCTACGAGCGGCTGGGCTTCGAGCGCAGCCACGAGGGCTTCAAGCTCATGCTGGGAACGGCCTAGCCGTGCCCTTCCTGGACCGTCTCTCCCGCTGGGCCGAGCAGCGTCCGCAGGACACGGCCGTCGTCTGCGCCGAGGACCGGCTGAGCTGGAGCGGGCTGCGCTCGCGGGCTGCCGAGCTGGCGGCTTCAGGGGAGGCCGTCGGGCTCCTGCAGCAGGGCACCGGCACGGAGTTCGTCGTGCGATGGGCCGCGGGGGTGGCCGAGCGGCGCGTGTGCGCGGTCCTGGATCCGGCTCTGCCCGAGAGCATCGGCGGCGCGGTGAGCCAGCGCTGCCGCGACGTGCTCCCGGAAAGCGCAGCACCGGCACACCTGCGCGACGGGCCCGACGACTCCGCCTTCCTGGTGGGCCTGACCTCCGGCACCACCTCGGTGCCCAAGGGGTTCCTGCGCAGCCGCGGCTCCTGGCGACGCTCCTTCGAGGCCTCGACCCGGCATTTCGACCTGCGCAGCGAGGACCGGGTGCTGGTGCCCGGCCCGCTGTCGTCGAGCATGAATCTCTACGCTCTCTCCGAGTGCCTGCACGCCGGCGCCGCCGCCGTCGTCCTGCCGCGCTTCGACAGCGCGGCGGCCCGTGCGGCGATCACCGCCGAGGGCGTCACCCGGGTGGTGGCCGTGCCGACGATGCTGCGCCTGATCGCCGAGCGCGCCCTGGCTGCCGGAGAGTCTGCGCATGGACTGCGTGCAATCGTCTGCGCGGGGCAGAAGCTGGATCCGCAGACGCTGGCCGCGGCCCGCCGATGGGCGCCGAATGCCGTGATCTGGGAGTACTTCGGCGCCGCGGAGCTCGGCTTCGTGGCCGCTCAGGAGCATCCGCCGGGGGAGATCCGGACGCTTGACCCGACGGCGGTGGGGCTGCCGTTCCCCGGCGTGGAGGCGGTCATCGTGGACCACGACGGCCGTGTCCTTCCGGAGGGCAGCACCGGCAGCATCGCCGTGCGCTCCGATCTGGTGTGCGACGGCTACCTGTGGGGCGATGACGGCCGGGCATTTGCGCGGATCGCAGACCTGGCGACGGTGCGGGATCAGGGCTTCCTGCGCGATGGGCGGCTGCACGTGCTGGGCAGGGCCTCCGAGATGATCAACACGGGCGGGCTGAACATCTACCCCCAGGAGGTGGAGGCCGCGATCGGCTCTGTGCCGGGGGTGGCCGAGGCCGTCGTGGTGGGCCTGCCGGATCCTTCTCGCGGACAGCGCCTGGTCGCCGGCGTCCTTCTCGAGGACGAAGGGGCGGATCGGCAGAGTCTGCGGGCCGCGCTGGAGACCATGCTGGCCTCGACCAAGCGGCCCCAGCAGTACTGGCGTCTGGGTGAACTGCCCGTCACCGGCGGAGGGAAGATCAGTCGAGCCGTGCTGCGGTCCTGGATCGAGGAGGGAGATCCCCGTGCCCGACCGCTCGGCTGATCCCTCAGCGCCTCTGCTCCTGCTCGGGCGCCGGACCCCGCTGACACGAGCAGGGACCGCGCTGGCCGACGTGCCCGTGCACCGTCTGCTGGCGCCGATCCTGCAGCGGCTCGTGACGGAGACGGGCCTGGCGCCGGAGTCCGTCGCGGACGTCGTGATGGGCAACGCGGTGGGCGCCGGCGGCAACCTGGCCCGGCTGTCGATCCTGGAGGCCGGGCTGCCGCTGTCGGTCCCGGGGGTCACGGTCGATCGGCAGTGCGGCTCGGGGCTCGACGCCGTCGTGCTGGCCTGCCGACTGGCGCAGGCCGGAGCGGGAAGCGCCTTCCTGGCCGGCGGCGCCGAGAGCATCAGCACGGCTCCGCTGCGAGGCCGTCGCGGCGCGGACGGGGAGGTCGAGTTCTACCGGCGCGCCCGCTTCAGCCCCGAGCACCTGGGGGACCCGGGCATGGGTGAAGCCGCCGAGACCGTGGCCCGGGAGCACGGGATCGACCGTCAGCGCCAGGACGCGTTCGCGCTGCGCAGCCATCGCAGGGCGCTCGAGGCGGCAGCCGCCGGCCGGTTCCGTGACGAGCTCGTGCCGGTGACCGGTGCCCGCGGCGAGGTCACGGCCGACAACGGCCCGCGTCCGCGCTTGAACGCCGAGCTGCTGGCCCGCTTCCCGGCGGCATTCGTCGACGGAGGCACCGTGACCGCAGGGAGTTCGTGCGCCGATGCGGATGGGGCCGCTGCAGTCCTGATCGCGACCCCGGCGGCGGCGCACGGCCTGCGAGCGACGACGGCCCTGGCCTTCCGCGGCGCGTCGACCCAGGGGGTGGATCCCACGCGGCTGGGCCTGGGGGCGGCAACCGCGGCGGCCCGGCTGCTGGAGGAGCAGGGGATAGCCGCACGGCAGCTCGCGGCGGTCGAGTTCAACGAGGCCTTCGCCGGGCAGGTGCTCGCCTGCACCGACTTGCTGGGCATCGACGAGCGCGTGCTCAACGCCGACGGCGGCGCCCTGGCCCTCGGCCACGCCTACGGCGCCTCCGGGGCGGTCTCCGTGGTCCGGCTGCTGGCCCGAGCGCGCGATCTGCCGGAGGGCAGCCTGCTGCTGGCCATGATCAGCTCGGCCGGCGGCATCGGCACGGCGGCGCTCTTCGAGAAGACCGCCGTCCCCGGGCCCACGCGCTGAGCCGGGAGCTCAGCCGCCGTACGTCTCCGGATCCACGGGGCGGACGCTGCGCGGCAGCTTCTCGAGCACCAGGCGGTAGGAGTCCACGACGAGCTCGCGGACGAACCTCCTGCTCAGGGCCTCGCCGGCGCGCACCGAGACCCAGTGCCTCTTGTTCATGTGGTAGCCGGGGGTGATCTCGGCGTACTCATCGCGCAGGGCCTGTCCGTCCTGCGGCTCGACCTTGAGGTTCACCATCCACTGGCCGCGCAGCTCCAGGCGCATGAGGAACATCCGCCCGCGGACCTTGAACACGTCCGTCTCCGGGCCGAAGGGGTGCTCCAGCTCAGCGCCGGGGCACTGCAGGGCGACCTCCTCCGCCCAGGACAGCAGCTCCTGCTCGTCCACGGGGATTCAGCTGCCGAAGCAGACGAGGGCGTCACCGGTCAGCCGGTAGACGTCCCAGCCGTCCATGGGGACCGCGCCGAGGGAGCGGTAGAACTCGATCGACGGCTGATTCCACTGCAGCACGGACCACTCCACGCGCTGATAGCCGCGCTCGCGGGCGGTGCGGGCCAGGGTGCGCAGCAGCGCCTTGCCGTGCCCCGCACCGCGGGCCTCCGGACGCACGTAGAGATCCTCCAGGTAGATGCCGTGCGTGCCCTCCCAGGTGGAGTAGCTCAGGTACCACAGCGCGAAGCCCTCGATCCGCCGCCCGGATCCCTCCGAAGCGGGCGCGACGTGGGCGAAGATCGCCGGGCGCTCGCCGAAGAGCTGCTCCCGCAATACGTCGGGGGTCAGCTTCACGGTGTCGGGCTCCTTCTCGTACACGGCCAGGTCGTGCACGAGCTCGACGATCTCGTGGACGTCGTCGGGGACTGCGGCGCGGATGGTGGTCTCGGTCATGGCCCGAAGCTAGCACCGCCGCCCGACGACGTTGGGCCCGGTCACCGTCACTCCCAGGCCGCGGTCTCCGGGTCGATGCCCAGTGATCGGGCTCTGGCCTCGATCACCAGCGGCAGCCAGTCGACCAGACCCTCGGCCAGGCGGTCGCAGCGGGCCCGGAACGACGGATCCGTCGGGTACATCCGGCCCAGCAGGACATGGCGCTGCGGCGAGACGAGCCCACTGCTCAGGGCCGCGCCGTGCGCCGCGCTCCGCCTGCTCCGTCCAGGCGTCGGTGCCGCCCCAGCGGTCACGGGCCTCTCGGGTCCACTGCGGATCCCAGTCGGGACCGAAGGCCTCCGCCTGGTCGGCCTCGGAGAGCAGGATGCCCTGCTCGAGGGCATCGGCCAGGCGGTCGAGGTCGTCCTGCGCGGCCTGCAGCCGGCGGGCCTCCGCCTCCGCGGCGCTGCGGCGCTCGCGCAGTCGTCGAACCGTCTGCTGTGCGGGCTCGTGGAGCAGGGCCGTCACCTCGTCCAGGGAGAAGCCCAGCTCCCGATATGCCAGGATCCGTCGGCCGCGAACCACATCATCTGCCGAGTAGAGCCGGTATCCGCTCGCTGCCCGCCCGGCGGGACGCAGGAGGCCGAGGTCATCCCAGTGGCGCAGCGTGCGCACGGAGACGCCCAATGCCGCTGCGGCGGGGCCGATGGTCAGGTCCTGCTCGGTGGTGCTCATGCCGTCCTCGGAACAGATCGACGTGCTCATGCGGACTCGGAGATGCCCATGGCCCGCAGCGCGTGGTCCTCCGGCGAATCGTGCACGAAGGGCTTCGCTGCTGTCATGACCACGCGAGCCCCCTCGGGTGTGATGACGGCGAGCTCGCGGGCGTTCCACGGACGATCATGCGGGCCGTCGACCGCCCCGCCGGCTGAGCGGCAGGCCTCGGCGATGACGTCGAGCTGGTCCAGGACGCACGCGAAGCTCACCGTCGGAGGCTGGGAGGAAGCCTCGAGCGGCTGCGCCTCGGCGGGGATCAGCAGGACATCCTGGAACGCCCAGCGCCGCAGGTGGATCAGCTGGCCCGGGATCGCGAAGAGCGCGAAGAACCCGAGCCCCTCAGTCCAGAGCGCGGACGAGGCGGTCAGATCCCGGCAGGGGATCGAGACGAACATCGGCATCCCGTAGATCTCGCGGCACAGCTCCGGTGGCTGGGCACTGCTGTCGGGGGTGGGAACGGGGCTCATCGGTGCGGAAGTGCGGTTGTCATCCATGGAGATCAGCGTGGGACCTCACGCGATGAGAGGGTCAAGCGCCGACGGCGAATGCTGGAGGAACATCGCCTCGCGCAGACAGGCTCTTCTGGGGTTCTGCCCAGCATCCCGCTAGCCTCGGACGTCGCCGAGAAGTCAGGGAGCTTCAGATGAGACACCGAGCGTCGGACAGCGAGTCCGATTCGGAGATCTAGATCGAGAACAGGATCCATAACCAGAAGGCGCCCGAGAGCGTCCAGACCACCATGCGCCTGGCAGCCAGCGGGCACCGCACGATCCATCCGGCGCTGATCCCCGGGCTGGACGTCGAGGACGCCAGGGACCACTTCCCCACCGACAAGGTCGTCTTCGCCGCCGCCGTGCTGGTCATCGGCGTGCTGGGCTGGGCGATCATCGCCCCGGAGAATCTGGGCGCGATCGGTCCGCAGATGCAGACCTGGGTGGTCACGCACTTCGGCTGGCTGCTGGGCTCTCTCGTCGCACTCGTCGTGCTGTTCATGCTGGTGATCGGATTCGGCCCCACCGGCAAGATCAAGCTCGGTGCGGATGACAGCGAGCCGGAGTTCTCCACGGGCTCCTGGATCTCCATGCTCTTCGCGGCGGGCTTGGGCATCGGCCTGGTCTTCTACGGACCGCTCGAGCCGCTGAGCCACTTCATGACCCCGCCGCCGGCATTCGACGTCGAGGCCGGCTCCATGGACGCCATCCCCGCCGCCATGGCCCAGACGAGCCTGCACTACACGATCATCCCGTGGGGCGTGTACTCGTTCATCGGCGGCGCCCTGGCATATGCGGCCTACCGCCGCGGCCGGCTGCCGCTGATCTCCGCGCTCTTCGAGCCGATCTTCCCGAATGCCACGAACCGGATCCCGGGCAAGATCATCGATGTCTTCGCGCTCATGGTCACGCTGTTCGGCACCGCGACCTCGCTGGGCATCGGCGCGCTGCAGATCCGCACCGGCACCTCGATCATCACGGGGCAGCCGCTGGAGGGCGATGGCATCCTGATCGTCATCATCAGCGTGCTCACCGTCGTCTTCATCATCTCCGCGGTCTCCGGCGTGAAGCGCGGCATCCGCCTCCTGTCCAACACGAACATGGTCCTGGTGATCGGCCTGACGATCTTCGTGGCGGTGACCGGACCCCTGCTGTTCCTGCTCGATCTGATCCCCACCACGTTCTACGCGACCATCCAGAACGCCTTCGCCATGCTGTCCGTGGCGCCGAGCCAGGGCGAGGTCGAGTCCGAGTTCTCCGCAAGCTGGACGATGATGTACTGGGCCTGGTGGACCTCGTGGTCGCCGTTCGTGGGCATGTTCATCGCCAAGATCTCCAAGGGCCGCACGCTGCGGGAATTCGTCACGGTCGTGATGTTCGCCCCGTCGGCGATCTCCGTGCTGTGGTTCGTGGTCTTCGGCGGCACCACCATGTGGATGGAGCTCAACGGCCATCCGATCGGCGTGGAGGGCAGCGGCGAGAACGTCATGTTCGACATGCTGGGCAACCTGCCGCTGACCGGGCTGACGTCGTTCCTGGTCCTGGTCGCGATCCTGATCTTCTTCACCACGGCAGCCGACTCGGCGACCAACGTGATGGGCTCGATGTCGCAGTCCGGGCGGTCGAACCCGTCGACCCCGGTCACGATCATGTGGGGCCTGGCCCTGGGCCTGGTCTCGATGTTCCTGCTGCTGGCCGGCGGCCAGTTCGCCCTGTCGGGCCTGCAGTCGGTCATGGTCACCTGCGCCCTGCCCTTCGGGCTGATCATCCTGGGGATCATGGTCTCCTGGGCCAAGGACCTCCGGAACGACCCGTACATGATCCGGCGCCGCTACGCGCGCGAGGCGATCTACAAGGGCGTCCACCGAGGCATCGACGAGCACGGCGACGACTTCGTCTTCGGCGCCACGCACGTGGACGACGACGGCGCCGGAGCCGACTTCGAGAGCGCCGACCCCGCGCTCACGGAGTGGTACAACCCGGTGGCCGAGGAGCACGAGACGGATATCGACGGCGAGCCGAAGAAGGACTGAAACCCTTCGATACGGCCTGTGAGGGGGCGCTGATGCCGTTCATCCCGCTGGGAAGGACGGCATCAGCGCCCCTTCGCAGAGCACCACTGACGACGAACGCCGGAGCTCCGTCGGCTCAGCTGCTGTGGTCCTCGAACCGCCGGGCCAGCCGCGCCATGACCTCGTAGCCGTCGTCGATTCCGTGCGCCAGGCGCTGGAGCTCGGCGCCGGTCAGCAGACCCAGCTCGAACGGGTCGGCTCCGGCGCGGCGCAGCGCGGCGGTGGAGTCCTGGAGCCAGGTGAGCGCCACGGAGGCGTCCATGGTCTCGCCGAGCCCGTCCTGCGCCTTCTTGGCGGCCTTGCCGAGCTTCCGCATGGGTTTGGCCGGGCGGAAGCCTGCGGCTTTGAGGACCTTGGTGACGTAGCGGACCCGCTTGGTGGCCTTGCGGACGGTGTGCAGGTGCTCGAGGCGCTGCTCGGCATTCAGCTGCTCGTCGCGGTCGGCCGCCAGGGCGCGGTCGGTCTCCTGGGCTGCCTTGCGCAGTGCGCGGCGCACCAGCCGACCGCTCATCTGCCGCGGGCTCAGCTCCTCGGCCTTCTTCCGGCCCTTGTCCGTGAAGGGCGGGTTCTGTGCCGCGCAGCGGGCGAGCTCCAGGGTGGCAGCCCGCTCCGGCTGCGCGCCGCCGCGCACCTTGGCGGCCGAGGCCTCGGCGTCCTTGAGCGCCGTCTGCGCCAGCGCCTGCACCGTCTTCTCGCCGACGCGCCCCTGGAGAGCCTCGGCACGTGCCGGAAGCTGTTCGGCCAGGACCTCGGCATCGCGGGCCGCGGACAGGGACCGGCCCAGCTGCTGGAGACGATCGCCGAGCTCATCGGCGGCTTCGCGGTCCAGGAACGGTCGCGCGGACTTGAGCAGCCCGCGCAGGGACCGCGCGGTGACCCTCAGCTGATGCAGGGCGTCCGGCAGGTCCAGCCGCGCCTTCAGGTCCCACAGCTCCAGGGCCGCGGCCTGCTGAGTCAGCACCGCCTGCAGGACGTCGATGCCCGAGGGCTCACCGCCCGTCGCCACGGCCTTGCGGTTCTTCGCCTTGCCCTTCTTGCTCGGGGCCTTCTTGGCAGGCTTCGCCGATTCCTTGGCGCCGGTCTCGGACTCCGCGGTCTGGCCGTCGTCGTCGATCTCGATCAGCTCGTCCTGCCCGACGATCCCGCTGAGCAGCTGCGCCACTGCGGCAGGCAGGCGCTCCGGTGCGCTGCGCAGCCGCGGGACCTCCACGGCCCAGTGGTCGTCGCCCTCGGGGACGCTCAGCAGCCAGCCGCGCTCGGGATCCGCGCTGCGGCTCAGGGTGATGCCGCGGGGCGCAGTGCGCGGTCGTCGGTGTCGTGGAAGACGGCACCGGCTATCTCCTCTCCGGATGCCGGCGACGGCAGCGGAAGGCGCTGGATCTGCGCGCTCGCCCGCCCCGACAGGCGGACCGTGCGCGGTTCGGAGGTCTCTGCGGCGGGCATGTCGGTCCTCTCGGACGGGAGCCGGTGACGAATCGCTCCCTCATCGGTGAGTGGTTCCGATCCTATCGGCGCGGAGGCCCGGATTCCTGGGGAAGGCGACGCCCGCCCGGTCGCAGGAGGCGACCGGGCGGGCGGTGGAGGCGTCGGGTGGACCCGCGTCAGAGGCGGTTGCCGCGATCCACCAGGATCGACGTGTTCTGGGCCGTGCGGACCATGGCCACGTAGAACTCGAGCATCAGGCGGAACAGCACGATGTAGATGAACAGGACGATCAGACCGAAGATCAGCGTCGCCATGCCGGCCAGCATGCTGTCCGTGGCGAAAGCGGCGACCGTCATGATGAACCAGCCCAGCGTCAGCAGCACGATGCCCGCGATGTAGAGGATCGAGGCGAACTTGATGGTGATGTAGTTCTTGAAGGAGAAGTCGAACAGGGCGGCGAAGAACCCCTTCTCCTGCCCCGGCTGACGGCCGGGACGACCCTGGGGCTGGCCGCCGGGCTGGGTGTAGCCGCCCTGGGGTGCGGAGTACGAGGGCTGCTGGTGCTGACCCGGCTGCTGCATCGGCTGGTTCGCCCCGCCGTACGTCGGCCCGCCGTAGCTGGGCTGCTGGTTCTGCGGGTTCGGCTGGCCGCCCTGCGGGTTGTGCTGCGGATCGTGGGGGTTCTGCGAGGAGAAGGACATGGGGGTCTCCTGAGGGTGGTGGTGCGAGGACGGGATGTTGTGGCGTTCCCCTCGCCATCGTAGGCGGGCAGGCCTCACGCCTCGGAGTCGACCCGGACCGTGCTGGTCACCGCGGTGAGCGACGGCGGCCGAGGGGTGGAGCTGAATCCGAAGCGCGGCGGGGGCAGCATCTCGCGCATGCCGCCCAGGTTCTGCCCCTCCCAGATCGCGGTGCTGCCCCTCAGCCGGTGGAGATCGTCGGCGGCGTACCACTCGGTGCGGCCCGGGGCGGCCTGACCCAGAGTGCGGACCCCCGGCATCGTGGCCCGGGCGATCGGATCGCTGAGCTGCGCGAAGGCGAGGCTGCGGCTGATCGGTCGGGGGATCAGGCGCAGCAGATGTCCCAGCGGCGCCCGCGCCCCGATCCGGAAGCGCCACTCCAGCGGTCCTGCCTGGACCGCCCACTGCCCCGTCCGGCCCAGGCCCGTGCGGGACACCGAGACGGGGACGAGGCGCACCTCGTCGAAGGTGTAGGTCGCGGAGACGAAATCGGCCACCCAGCGATCGGGTGCCAGCAGGATCCGATGGCCGTCACGGTCCTCGACCATGACGTCGGCGAACGGCCCGTGCGGCGTGCGGGTCCAGCACCCCAGGACCAGGCGAGTCCCCTCGGCGGTGCCAGCTCCTGCGATGTGCCCGGTGAAGCGGTGCAGCTGTGGGGAGGACATGGGAGGCACCGTACTCGCGATACAGGAGCGGGACGTCTGGATAGTGTGGAGTCTCGCGATGCCGCTCAGGGACAGGAGGCCTCACCTGTGCACCAGGACCTCTCGCCGGCCATGGCGGCCGTCCGCTCTCCCGACGGCCGCCTGACGCTCGGGCTGATGACCCCGCCGCCGCAGCCCCAGGGCTCCATGGCCGATCCCGCTGAGGCTCGGAAGCTGGCGCAGCTCGCCGAGGCGCAGGGGATCGCCGCGCTGTGGACGCGCGACGTCCCCTTGGCCATTCCCCAGGGACAGGACCGGCTGGCGTCGTCGCTGGACGATCCCTTCCAGTGGCTGTCGATGCTCGCCGGCGCCACGTCGACGATCGCGCTGGGAACGGCGGCCGCCGTGCTGCCGCTGCGCCACCCGCTGCACCTGGCCAAGACCGCGCTGTCCCTGGACCGGATCAGCGGCGGCAGGCTCCTGCTGGGCGTGGCCACGGGAGATCGCCCGGAGGAGTTCGGGATCTTCGGCGCCTCCCTGGACGATCGCCGCGACGCGTTCCGCGATCGCTGGGCCCTTCTGCGCTCCGCGCTGAGCCCCGACGAGCAGGAGCGCGAGCACCTTCTGCAGGCCACCGACGGGTACGAGCTCATGGTCCCGCCCGCTCACCGCATCCCGCAGGTCATCGTGGGCTCGGCCAAGCAGACCCTGCAGTGGAACGCCGCCCACGCCGATGCCTGGGCCACCTACTACCGGCCGTTCGAGGAGCAGAGGGGCCGTTTCGGGCTGTGGCGCCAGGCCGTGCAGCGGCGCGGGCAGGGCAACGACCCGGCGCTGATCCAGTCCATGAGCCTGGACCTGCTCGAGGACCCCGACGCCCCCGCCCAGGAGATCAGCCTGGGGCTGCGCACCGGGTCGAAGGCCCTCGTGGAGACCCTGCACCGCTACCGGGAGATCGGCCTGGAGCACTGCATCTTCGCCAAGGCGAGCGATGACCGCCCCACCGCCGAGGTCATCGAGCAGCTCGGCCAGGAGGTCGTCCCGCACCTGTGAGCGCCTCCGGTGTGGTCCACTGGTCCGCGACGACGAGTGGACCTGCCGCCGCAGGTCCCGTGGAGCACAGGAGGGTCAGCGCATGACGAAGCAGGATCGGGATCTGGACATCCGCATGGGGCACCACGAGCTGGTGATCCGGCAGCGCTACGAGGTGCTGTCGATCGCCAACGACTTCGTGTTGGGACTGGTCTTCCTGGTGGGCAGCATCCTGTTCTTCGGGGAGGACACCGTCTACTTCGGCACCTGGCTGTTCGTACTCGGCTCGGTGCAGATGATGCTGCGCCCCATGATCCGCTTCGTGCGCCGCACGCATCTGCAGCGCATCCGCCCCGTCCAGCCGCACGAGACGTCCATGGACTTCTGATCCCTGGCGGTACCTGACCGGCGGCCGCAGGGGCCCTGGCCGTGCTCGCTGCGTGGTCCTACCGTGGAGGACATGGCACTTCCACCGCTGAGCAGGCTGTACGCACCCCGGACCCTGGCCTTCGCCGTGGCCTCGGGGGCCGAGGAGATGATCCCGTACCACCGGGCCCGCGGCCGGACGCGGGCAGCGATCATTGCCGTGCCGGGCCTCGGCTACGCCGGCGTCGTCGCATGGGCGATGACGCGGCGCGGCGAGGCGGATCAGGCGCAGGGGATGCCGCAGCTGTCCGTACCGGGGAGCTCGGGGAAGCAGGGCACCCGCCCGAAGGCGACGCCTCAGCTGGTCGGCGTGACGGCGGCGATCGCGGCCGTGCTCAGCGGCTCCACCGCCCTCAGCATGGCCCTCGACGGTGCGTTCGAGCGCTTCCTGGTGCGTCGCGGCGTGCGACGGCCGCTGCTGGTCATGGGCGCGACCGGCCTGGTCGTCGGCTGGGCGCTGGAGTACTTCGGTGCCGACAGCGACGACGAGCAGCCGTCGCAGGCCGGCGCCGGGAAGCACCGCGACGACGACCGCCCCCTCGACGCCCCGCCGCGCCTCTGAGTGCACGCGCCGACTGTGGTCGGCAGGAGTCTCACTCGAAGAGCCGCTGGCCCACCATGGTGTCGCCTTCGCGCATGCCCGGCAGCACGGCGAACAGCGCCGAGCCCACGTGCTGCAGGTACTCCGTGAGGTCGTCCTTCTGGGTCATCCGCTCCAGGACCGGATAGAAGCCGGTGCGCGGATCGCGGGTGAAGGCGAGGAAGAACAGTCCCGCGTCCAGGCGGCCCAGGGAGTCGTTGCCGTCGGTGCAGTTGTAGCCGCGGCGCAGCATCCGGCGGCCGTCGTTGTTCTCGGGCGCCACGATCGCCACGTGCGAGTCCGCGGGGATCGCCGGGCCGTCCTCGCCCTGGGCGGTCAGGTCCAGGGGCTCGAACTCGGCTTCCGCACTGGGCTCCGTCACCGACAGCGGCGCCCCGAAGCGCTTGTCCCGGCCCATGATCTGCCCCTGCTCCGAGAGCCGGACCCGGTCCCACACCTCCAGGGTCATGCGGATCTTGCGCGCCATGAGGTAGCTGCCGCCGGACATCCACGCGGCTGCATCGTCGTCGCCGTCCTGGACCCACACGTGCTCGGCCAGGGTGCTCTCGCCGTCCTCGGCCTTGAGGTTCGCGGTGCCGTCCTTGAACCCGAACAGGTTGCGCGGGGTCTCCTGCTCGGTCGAGGTGGACGACGTGCGCCCGTAGCCGATCTGGCCCCACTTCAGCACGGCGGTGCCGAAGCCGATGCGCGTGAGATTGCGGATCGCGTGGACGCAGACCTGCGGGTCGTTGGAGCAGGCCTGGATCATCAGGTCCCCGCCGGTGCCTCCGGGGACCAGCTTCTCGTTGGCGAACTTCGGCACGCCGTCGGAGAGGACCTCCGGCATGCGCTCGCGCAGCCCGAAGCGGTCCTGGCCGTCCTCGTCCTCGAAGAACGAGGCCCCGAAGCCGAACGTGATGGTGAGCCCGGCCGGGGGGTAGCCCCAGGCCTCGCCCGTGTCCTTGGGCGGGCGGTTCGGATTGGCATCCGGCTCCCCGCCCACGAGCTCGCCGGCGCACATCTGCTCGGCGGCCACGGTCCACTCGCCGAGCAGCTCCTTCACGTCCTCGACGTCGTCGGTGTCCAGGTCGAAGGCGGCGAACTACATGTTGTCCTGCGCCAGCGTGAGGATCCCGGCCTGGCGATCGCCGCGGAACGGATAGGTCAGCTCGGTGTGCGAACCGCCGTCATCGGCCGTCGCCCGGCCGATCGCGGCACCGCCGAAGCCCGCGATGCCCAGCATCCCGGTCAGCGCGGTGCCCGCCACCAGGCGGCGCCGCGAGAAGCCCGCGTGCGTCCGTCGGTGGCCTCCTGCTCGTCGGCTCGCTGCGGGTCCGGGCCGGTCGGCTGCTGGTCGCTCATCAGTGCAGGACCGTCCCGGCGACCTCGGACAGCCCGTTGACGGCATCCGAGAAGTCGCGCTGGGTCTCGGTGTAGTCCTCCTCGGTGGGAGCCTCCCCGGTCGCATCCTCCTGCACGGCGGCGATGTCCGCGTACGGCGGGTAGATCGGGTTGCCGTCGGCGTCCTCGCCCGTGGCCTGGGCATCGATCAGCACGTTGACGTCGCCGAAGCCGCCCTCGATCTCATCGGCCAGGTCCGGGTCCTGAGCGCGGACCAGGTCCTGGACGTTGCCGTAGGCGACCAGGATGCCGATGATGAGCGAGGTTTCGAAGCCCTCGCGCAGCGCGATCAGCAGGTTGGCGATGAGGATGGGGATCCTTCGGGGGATCGATGCGTCATCGGGAACTCGGGCGATGCTCTTTACAGCGGGCGGCGGCGCAGCCCCACCATGGCCGCGCCGATCATCCCGGCGCCGATGTCCAGCACGGTGTCCAGGGGCGGGTTGTGGATCTCGGGGGTGACCAGCACGGATCCCGCGGCCTCCATGAGCTCCCAGATCACCGCCAGGACCAGGCCCACCGCGGCGCAGACCCGGACCCTGCTCGCCGCCGCCCCTCCCTCCCTGCCTCGCGGCCGGTCGGTCGGCTCGCCATGACCGCGCAAGCTGCGCCACAGCGCTGTCAGCACACCCGTGGCCAGCAGATGGATCACGAGGTCCCACAGGAGGATGCGCTCGTAGAGCAGCTCGGCGGCGCTCACCCCGGCGACGAGCAGGATCAGGCTGCCCGTGGCCCTGGCTCCTGCGGTGCGGAAGGCCAGTAAGCACAGGACCTGCCCCAGCCCCACGAGCAGCAGCACCGCGACGTCCACCCAGCGTGCCTGGAGCGCGTAGACCGCGGCGACGGCGATGCCCGTGAAGCACAGCGCGGAGGCCGTGAGGCGGGCGAGGGTGCTCACAGGGGCGACCTGCGTCCCGCCCATCGGCGTCGATGCCGCTCCCAAGGCGGCTCCTCCTCCCAGCGCCGCAGCAGCAGCCGACGGGCCATGCGCTGCTGGGCCAGCAGCCGACGGGGGAGACGGCCGCCCGCCACGACACCGGCATGACGCTCCCGCGGTCCAGCGCGATGGCCTCGTGGGGCTGCAGCTCGAAGCTCAGCTCGAAGTCGTCATGGATGCCCGGGCGCGGAGCGAGTCGTGGGCTGACCCGGTTCCACCATGAGGTGCGCATGGCCATGTTGGAGCCCCACAGCGGCGGGTGGGCCAGGGCCAGTCCGGAGGCGAGGCCGTAGAGCCCCAGGTAGAGGCCGCACAGCGAGCGGCCCAGCGCGCGCGGCCCGGGGGCGAAGCGCCCGCCCCCGGTGATGGCGACCAGCTTGTCGTCCTCCGCCGCCAGCTGCCGCTCGATGCGTGCCAGCCACGACGACGGCGGGATGCTGTCGGCATCGCAGCGGGCGATGATCTCGTGGGAGGCCGCGTCGTAGCCGGCGTGGGCGGCGAATGAGACCCCTGGACGCGGCTCCTGCAGGAGGCGCAGTGGCAGGTCCTGGTCCCGTTCGGCGGTGGCAATGACGGCGAGGAGGTCGTCGCTCGACCCGTTGTCGACGACCACGATCTCGTCGGCGGGGCGGTCCTGGCGGGCCAGGGCCGCCAGGCAGCGGCGCAGGGCGGGGGCGTCGTCGCGCACAGGCAGGACCACGCTGATGCCGGGTCTCGGAGCGGCGGGGCCGGTCACGGTGGGGGTTCCTCCTGGTGGCATCGCGAAGGACAGGCTGCGATGCGGGCATCCAGCGTATCCGCGGGGCAGGTGCCCGCAGCGGCGCAGGAGGCGGGTCTCGATGTGAGACCCGCCTCCTGCGGAGGGGCGTTCAGCGCTGCCGTCGGCTCAGAAGATGCCCTTGTTGGCCCTGCCGCCGTCGGTGACGGTGTGCTGGCGCGAGTCCACGTTCTGGTCATTGCCCGTGGAGGTGTCGCCCGGCAGACGACCTGATTCTCGATATCTTCGCAGGTGAGAGGTGGAATTCTCGCTGGGGCGCGCAGGGGTTGGTGACAGATCGGCACCCCATCAGCGCTGATGGGGTGCCGATCTGTCACTAACCGGAGGGCGGAGGCGCAGGGGGTGCGTCGTCGTGACGCTCAGCGGGCCGAGCCGGCTGCGGTCAGGGTCAGGAGACCAGTCCGTAGATGATGCCGCTGACGGCCACCAGGCCGGCGATCGTGACGAACACGTTGGAGAGACGGCCGCGGTACGGCTCCAGCGCGGGCATCTTCCGGATCGCGTACATGGGCATGAGGTAGAGGATCATCGCGATGACCGGGCCGGCGATCGACTCGATCATGGACAGGATCGAGGGGTTGATGATCGCGGCGGCCCAGGTGGTCAGGAAGATGAACGCGGCGATGCCGATGTGCAGGGCGCGATCGCTGATCCGGGAGCCGTCGGAGTCGACCATCGAGCGGACGATGCCGGCCGCGCCCTCCGCCGCGCCCAGGTAGTGGCCGAAGAACGAGGAGGCGATCGCCGCCAGCGCCACGACCGGGCCCAGGTAGGCGATGAACGGGCTGCCGTGCACGTTGGCCAGGTGCGACAGCACCGGGAGGTTGGCGTCCTTGGCGTCCTGGAGTCCGTCGATCCCCAGGGACAGCACGCAGGACCACACGAAGCCCATGGTGAAGATGACCAGCAGCGCGGCGGTGCGGCGCAGCACGACGGAGGCGCGCTCGCTGGCGCGGGGGCCGTACTGGCGCTGCATGGCCAGGGAGAACTGCGAGATCGCCGGGGAGTGGTTGAACGCGAAGACCAGCACGGGGATCACGAGCCAGATCGACATCAGCAGATCGCCGGCGCTCGGGGCGGCGGTGAGGCCGTCGAGCTTCCAGCTGGGGATGAGGTAGAGGGTGACGAAGAGCAGGATCGCGATCAGCGGGTAGACCAGCCACTGGGTCACGATCAGCATGATCCGCTGGCTCGAGACCATCACGAGCATCATCAGCGCGATCAGCACGCCGGAGAGCAGCCAGCGCGGCAGTGAGCCCATGCCCAGCTGGTTGACCATCAGCGAGTCCACCGTGTTGGTGATGCCGATGCCGTAGATCAGCACGATCGGGAAGATCGCCAGGAAGTACAGGACGGTGATGACGCGCCCGACGCCCTCGCCGAAGGCCTTGCGCGCCACGACCGTGATGTCCGCACCCGGATCCGGGGAGGCGCACACGAAGCGCGAGAGTGCCCGGTGCGACAGGTAGGTCATGGGGCCGATGAGGATCGTGACGATCAGCAGCGGCCAGATGCCGCCGAGGCCCGCGTTGATCGGCAGGAACAGGACGCCGGCGCCGACGGCGGTGCCGAACAGCGAGATGGTCCAGCTCAGCTCGAAGCGGGGGCTCGATCCCTGCGTCTGGGGGCTCTGGGGGTCCTCGGGGTTCGCGGTGCGGGTGTCCGCGCTGTCGGCCGCGGTGGATGCGTGGGTCACCGTGGTCTCCGTCCTGTGGGGGTGCGGGCGCTGTGGCGCGCGTCTTCAGTGATACAGCTCACGGTATACCAGGCATGACCGTGATTGTTCAACAATCCAGGCGCCATGCGGTGCCTTCGGGTCACTCCGCGGCGGCGATGATCCCCTGGCGCACGCGGAACGGCCGGCACATGCCGTTCTTGGTCGGCCCGACCACCTGCACGAGCTCGGCGGGCAGGAACTCGGAGCGGTCCTTGTAGCCGAGGAGGTACTCGTCGAAGGCCGGCAGCTCGAGCTCCGTCTGCAGGGCCGAAGCGAGCTGCTCGTCGCTGATCTGCTCGGCCTCCGGGGGCGCGTACAGGGTCTCGGTCCGGCCCTCGATCGTCACCTTCTCGGCGTGGTCCCCCGCCAGCTCGACGGCTCGTTTGGCGTCGCGCACCGTCAGCCCCGACCACCAGGAGAGGTCCTGGACCGTCGCGGGCCCGTGCGAGGCGAGAAAGCGAACGGCCAGCTCGCGCAGGGCGTCGTCGCCCTCGATTTCCCGCTGAGGCGTGGGCAGGTGCTCGACGAGCAGGAAGGTGTCGTCGCTGCCCTCCCGCGGGCCCTGGGCGATGTCGCCCCGGCCTCCGAAGCTGCGCAGCAGGTGCTGACCGGGGCCGTTCTCCGGGGAGATCCCGACCGCGCGGAAGAGGTCGTAGGCCTGCGGGCGGGTCAGGGGGCCGTCGGCCAGGCGCTCGCGGAAGGCGGCGTGGGCGCGGTCGCAGTCCTGCGGGGTCAGGCCCAGGCCGGGGCGCCGCTTGGCGGCGGCGGCCTCCACGCGCGGTGAGCACAACCGCGTCAGCCAGCCGACATCCTGCGCGGCGACCAGGTGCACTGTGCCTCGCTGCGTCCAGGCGCGCACGATGCGGTGCTCGCGGATCTCTCGCAGGACGTCCGAGCCGGAGCGGATCTGCAGTGCGGTGACGCCTGCGGCGTAGATCTGATCCTGCGTGGCGAGCATGTGCGCGGCGGCATCCGCGCGCGGGGTCTCGAGGGCCTGGGCGATCAGGCGGCGGGCCAGGACATCGCGGAAGCTGCGCAGGTGCATGGGGCCAAAGCTACTCGCGCGTGCATCGGCTGAGTCCTGCCCGCTGCCCCCAGCTGCCCGCCACCTCCCGCCTGCTCCCAGCCCCAGTCACCGGCCCTTCGCCGCGAGGCCGCACTAGCGCAGCTGATCGGGGCTGATGGCCTGCGCAGGTGCGGCCTCACGGCAGGGGCGATGGTGACGCCGCACCAGCGCAGCCTAAGGGCGGTGATGGGGCTCAGATATGCGGCCTCAGCGGCAGGGGCGATGGTGACGCCGCACCAGCGCAGCCCAAGGGTGCTGATGGGCCTCAGATATGCGGCCTCAACGGCAGGGGGCGGTTGTCGTCGTCGATAGCCTGGGTGACATGGTCGCTTCCCCATCCTTCGAGCACACCTACGCCGCAGCCCTGCCCGATCTCTCCCGGGAGTGGTCGGCGGCTCCGGTGCGAGAGCCGCGCGCTGTCGTCGTGAACGACGAGCTGGCCCGCGAGCTCGGACTGGACCCGGACTGGCTGCGCTCGCCGGAGGGTCTTGCGCTGCTGAGCGGCGACATCGCCGAGACCACGTACGCGCAGGCCTACTCGGGGCATCAGTTCGGGCAGTTCAATCCGGTGCTCGGCGATGGCCGCGCGCTGCTGCTCGGCGAGCTGGTGGACTCCGACGGCTGCCGTCGCGACCTGCACCTG
Organism: Kocuria sp. SL71; assembly: GCF_026672465.1. Taxonomy (NCBI): domain Bacteria; kingdom Bacillati; phylum Actinomycetota; class Actinomycetes; order Micrococcales; family Micrococcaceae; genus Kocuria; species Kocuria sp. SL71. Next base: position 2,251,708 of record NZ_JAPPRE010000001.1, on the reverse strand, counting down.
AAGGGCTCCGGGCGCACCCCGTTCTCCCGCGGCGGCGACGGCAAGGCGCCGCTGGGGCCCATGCTGCGCGAGCACCTGATGGGCGAGGCCATGCACGCCCTCGGCATCCCCACCACACGCGGGCTGGCCGTCGTGAGCACCGGCGACGAGGTGCTGCGGCAACAGGGGCCGGAACCCGGGGCCATCCTGACCCGCGTGGCCGCCAGCCACCTGCGGGTGGGGACCTTCGAGTTCGCCGCCACGCAGCGCTCGGTCGAGACCCGGCGGGGGCTGGCGGACTATGCGATCCAGCGGCACTGGCCCGAGGCGTCGTCGTCGGAGAATCCGACGCTCGAGCTGCTGCGCAGCGTGGTGCACGCGCAGGCGCAGCTGATCGCGCAGTGGATGCTCGTGGGGTTCGTGCACGGGGTCATGAACACGGACAACATGACGATCTCCGGGGAGACCATCGACTACGGGCCGTGCGCGTTCGTGGATGAGTTCTCCCTGGGGGCGGTGTTCAGCTCGATCGATCGCGGGGCGCGCTACACCTACGGGCGCCAGGCGGAGATCGGGCTGTGGAACCTGTCGCGGTTCGCGGAGTCGCTCGTGGATCTTGTGGCGCCGGATGATTCCGACGCCGGCGTGGAGGCTGTGACCGAGGTGCTCCACGAGTACGCGCCGGCCTTCCGGGAGGCGCTCTCGCGGGGGATGGGGTGCAAGATCGGGCTCGACGTCGACGGGCTGCCGGATGAGGAGCGCGATGCCGCGCTCTCGGCGCTGGACGCGTTCGTGGAGCGGACCTTCGGGCTGCTGCAGGAGAACCGGCAGGACTTCACGGCGTTCTTCCGCGCGCTCGCCTTCGGGGCCGCGGAGTCGCTGTTCGACGACGCCGCGGCCTTCCGGGCCTGGGACTCCGAGCGCCGCGACCTGCTGACCCGGTTCGGCGATCCGTCGGCGGAGCAGCAGCGCGATCTCATGGCCTCGGTGAACCCGGTCTACATCCCGCGCAACCACCACCTGCAGCACGCGCTGGATCGCGCGGAGGCGGGGGATCTCGCTGCGTACGAGCGGCTGCTGGCGGCCGTGCGCTCGCCGTTCCAGGAGCACGTGGACTTCGCGGGCCTGGAGTCCTCGGGCACGGCCCCTGGTGCGCGCCCGTTCACGACCTACTGCGGAACCTAACCCTCCCCCTCTCCCGCCGAGTGGATACCCAGTTGCGCAATTCGCCCCGATAGCGCAACTGAGCATCCACTCGGCGGGGACACTGGGGCGCATGGGGTGGACTGAGATCGCAACCGTCGTCGCGGCGACGCCGATGCTGCTGGGGCTGGGCCTCGTCGTGGGGTTCAGCCCCACGCTCTACGGCGTCAGCCTGCGGGTGCTGACGCGCGCCTCGCGCCCCGAACCGCCGATCGCCGCCCTGGCCGCGGGTCTGGCCGTCGGCTCCACGGTCATGCTGCTGGTCTTCCGCACTGTCGACCCGAACACCTGGATCGATGCCGCCCGCAGCGACATCGAGGCCGTGCTCATCCGCCGCGCCGTGGATCTCGTGGCCGCCGTCGTGGTCCTGATCGCCGGCGCGGTGGTGCTGCGACGGGCCCGACGGCCGCGTCCCGCCGTCGTCCAAGCCCCGACGGTTCCTCATGAGGACCGGATGCGCATGGCCGGCGTCGGGTTCGTGAACACGTTCCTGGGCTTCAGCGGCTTCGCGACCATGTATGTGGTGGGGCGCATCCTCACCGGGCTCAGCTGTGACATCGCGTGGCAGGCCGTGGCGTACCTGCCGTTCCTGCTGACCCTGGTGGGCCCGTATCTGCTCGCGGCCTGGGCATGGCCGCGCGTGCCGACCGCCGCCCGGAGGGTCACTGCGGTCTATGACTGGGTGACCTCCCGCGACCTCCGCCCGGTGATGGGGTGGGCCCTGGTGCTCGCGGGCGTGGCCTTCTCCCTGGTGGCCCTCTTCCCCCTCCTACTGCCGAGTGGACACTGAGTTGCGCTGTTCGCTGCTTTAGCGCAACTGGATATCCACTCGGCGGGGTGGGGTGGGAGGGTCTCAGGGAAGCGGGGCGGCCTTGGGGATGAAGCGCTCCAGGTGGCGGCGCAGCTGCGGATCGCAGACGTAGACGAACGTTCCTCGCATGCCGCGGGTCAGCAGCACGGCATAGGCGTTGGTCACGTAGTGCAGGAGATCGTCGTCGGTCGTCGTCTGGCCGCGCAGCCTGTTGTCGATCTTGCCGTTGCGGTCCGCGTAGTGCGCCCGATCGACCCACAGCCGCTGCTCGTCGGGATCGAAGCGCAGCTCCGGGCCGATGATCACCCCGGCGTAGTTGAGGTCGTAGCCCTGCAGGGTGTGGATCGAGCCGACCTCCGACGGGGCCTTGGGGGAGTTGACCCAGTCCGTGGTCACGGAGTTCCAGCGGAACGCTGTGCCGTCCAGTTCGAAGTCGTGATCTGCCCGGATCTTGCCGCGAGGATTCGAGCGCCACGGCCAGGCGAATCCCGCAGTCATCCGGCACAGCCCGTATTCGGGCTCCAGCGCTTCGATGCGATTCTTGAGGGCCCCGGCGTCGTCGAACATGGTGAACTCGTACTCGCCGAAGCTGAGCCGACGCTCAGGGGACCGCCCGGCCATCAGATCCCGCACGTAGGCGATGTAGTCGTTGCCGCCTGCGGCCCGCATCTGGGTGTGCAGGGGGTGGACCCGGCCGCGCTCGCGCGCCTGCCCGACGACGGCCTCCAGCTCGGCGCGGGGGATGTCCGCAGGCCGGACGCTCTGGTGCAGGTCCAGCATCAGCACCACGTGCCTGGACTTGGCGCGGATCCAGTCGAGCTGGTTCTTGTCCTCATCGAGATGCCCGAAGAGCTTCGTGGTGATATCCCGGAATCGCTTCAGCTGCGTGCCGTGGGCCTGCATGGCGTACTGGTTCAGCCGGTGCGCCTCGTCCACGATCACGAGATCGAAGTCCTCCTCGCTCTCGCCGACCTCGAAGGCCGTCAGGACCTTCACCTCGGACATCGACGGAAGCCGGGAGAACACGCCCTGAATGGCGTGACGCAGCGATTCCTGCGGGACGACGAACGCCATCCTCCGATCAGCCATGAGATCCCGGGTGCTCTCGTCGAAATGCTCGGAGAACATCTCCTCAGGGTCGGCCTCATCGCCGTCCTGATATGCGGCGATATCCGACAGGAGCTTGAGCAGATAGACCGCGACGATGGTCTTCCCGGTCCCGGGATCGCCCTGGATGATTCTGATGCCGCCGTCGTCGGACTCGAAGTCCTGCAGCAGGGATTCCACGATCTCCCCGACGGCGACCGCCTGATCCGCGGTGAGCGTCTTGAACGGCGAGAACTTGTAGAGCTCGCTGTTCTCGATCTGCGGGATCGTCCGCTGGAACATGCCGCCGGCGCGCAGCTCCTCGAAGATCTCGCGGAAGGCCTCTCGGTAGCGCTCGCGCTGGTAATAACCGGCGTCGACGATCCCGATATTGCGATTGACGACGTGGAAGCTGCCGTCGCCCTGGAAGAGGCGGATCAGCGTGGACTCGAGATCCAGGCACACGGACTTGTTGAACATCTCGCTGAGCACCAGTCGCAGGGTGCGCATGCCCTGCTTGGCCTCGGAGGCCTGGTGCTGGCGCATCCTGGAGACGCCGTGCAGGGATTCGCCGACGTAGACCCGGCGGGCGTCGTCCAGCAGATAGACGATCGGCCAGTCCCGGAACATCTCCATCTCCAGGCCGCCGCGATCGATGGCCTGGGCGGTGAACGGCATCCGCTCGATCGTGAACGGAACGACGGAGCCCTCAGAGCCGGTCATGCTTGGTGCTCCTGCCGCGGGCCTTCTCGACCGGGTACTTCTGCTCGGTCACGGCCAGCTTCTGCCGCATGATCTCGTGCGGATCGACCCCCAGGCGATCGGCCAGCAGATACGCGTACGTCAGGACGTCGGCGAGCTCGGACTCCACCTCGGCCTGGTCCGCCTGGCCGGACCACTGGAAGCACTCGAGCAGCTCGGCGGCCTCGATGCTGATGGACTTGGCCAGGTTCTCGTGGGAGTGGAACTGCGCCCAGTCGCGCTCGCGGACGAATTCCCGCAGCTGCGGCATCACGTCATCGGCAGGCATGCGGTCAACGTAGCAAACCCCCGCCGAGCGGATCCCCAGTTGCGCTGTCCGCCCGAACAGCGCAACTGGGGATCCACTCGGCGGGGTGAGGAGGGGATGGCGACGGAGGAGCGACGACGGTCGCACGCCATCGGCCAAGATGGAGGGCATGACACCACCGGGCGGATGGACGCAGGCCTTCATCGAGCATCTGGGGATCGAGCTGTGGCGCGTCCCCGTGGTCGTGGCCTCGGCGATCGGGATCTACCTGACGTTCCTGCTTCTGGTCCGAGTGTTCGGCGTGCGGGTGCTCTCGGGCTGGACGGGGTTCGACGCCGTCGTACTGATCATGCTCGGATCGGTGGCCGGCCGCGTGATCATCGGGCACCCGCCCACGCTGGCGGCAGGGGCGATCGGGCTGCTCACTCTCCTGCTGCTGGAGGCGGCCTTCGGCGCGGTTCAGCAGGCCGCCGGCGTCCCCGGGCTGCGCACGCGGCCCCGGGTGATCATGGCCCACGGCCGGTTCGTGGACTCCGCCCTGCGGCGCACCCACCTCACCCCGCGCGAGGTCTACGGCGTGCTGCGCCATCGCGGGATCTCGCACCAGGACCAGGTCCAGTGCGTGATCCTGGAGTCCACCGGCGGCCTCAGCGTGATCCGCACGGGCGACCCGATCGGGCCGGGGATGCTCGACGGCGTGATCGGGTCCGAGCTGGTGCTCTCCGAGACGCCTCCCGGACCAGGAGCCCCCTGATCCGCGCTCCCACCTCGCCGAGTGGATCCCCAGTTGCGCTGTTCGCCCCGATAGCGCAACTGGGGATCCACTCGGCGGGAGGGGAAGGGGTCAGAGCAGGGCTGCCAGCGCGAAGCTCCACAGGCACATGAACCCCAGCATGCCCAAGCTGTAGCCGATGGAGCCGCGCAGGATCTCGGCCTCGCGCCCGGAGAGCCCCACGGCGCCGGCGGCGATGGCGATCGACTGCGGCGAGACGACCTTGGCCGTGGTGCCGCTGGCGGTGTTGGCGCCGACCAGGGTAGCTGGAGCCGCTCCGATGCCCTCCGCCGTGGCGAACTGCAGCGGCCCGAACAGGGTGTTGTTGTTGGTCACCGAGCCGGTGAGGAACACGCCGATCCAGCCGATGATCGGGGCGATCAGCGGGAAGATCGGGCCGACGGCGGCCAGCGCCTGCCCCATGGCCGTGGAGCCGCCGGAGTAGTTGGCCAGGTTGGCCAGCACCAGGATGACGGCGATCAGCGCGATCGCCGGGCCGAGCGAGGTCAGCGTGGTGCGCAGCTCCTCGAAAAGCGCCTTGGCGTCGACCTGCGGGGTGCTCAGGAAGCTCAGGATCACGGCGATCAGGATCGCGGTGCCGGTGGCGCCCAGGATCGAGAACGACCAGGTGGCCTCCACGACCGCACCGGAGGCGGCGATGACCTGGCCGGTGAGCCCCGGCATGGGCACCTGGAAGGTGGTGGCGCTGAGCGCGCCGGTCGAGAACAGCGCCTTCACCGCCGGGACCGACCAGATCAGCATGAGGATCGACAGGATGTAGAAGGGGCTCCAGGCGACCAGGACGTCGCGGGCCGTCGTCCGGGTGCCGTCGGGCTCCGGGGCGCCCTCCGGACGGGAGATCCGCGACGGCTTCCAGATCCGCGACAGCCCCATGAGGGCCACCATGCCGACCAGTCCGGCCGCCAGGTCGGCGAGCTCGGGACCCACGAACCACAACAGCCCGCCCTGAACCAGATTGAAGGCCAGCGACACCACGAGCGCTGCGGGCCAGGTCTCGCGCAGGCTGCGCAGCCCGCCGAGCATGAGGACCATGAGGAAGGGGACCAGGAAGGTCAGGGGCTGCAGCAGCAGCACCAGGGCTCGGGACAGCTCGTGGACCTCCAGCCCGGTGACCTGCGCACCCACGAGCACGGGGAGGCCGATGGCCCCGTAGGCGCCGGCGGCCACGTTGCCCACCAGGGACAGGACGGCGGCGCGCACCGGCTTGAAGCCCAGCTGCACGAGCAGCGCTGCGCAGATCGCGATCGGCACGCCGAAGCCGGCCACGCCCTCGAGAAAGCAGCCGAAGGCGAAGGAGATCAGCAGGACCTGGACGCGCTGGTCATCGGAGACGCCGGCGATCGAGGAGCGGATGACGTCGAACCGTCCTGAGCGCACGGTGATCCGGTAGAGCCACACGGCCATGACCACGATGTACGCGATCGGCCACAGGGCCGTGAGCAGCCCCAGCAGTCCCGCGCCGCCAGCGGCGGAGACGGGCATTCCGAACACGGCCACGGAGACGATGACCTGCAGGACGAGCGCGATGATCCCGGATGTCAGCCCGGAGAGCTTCAGCGCCATCATGCACAGCAGGAAGACGAGGATGGGCAGGGCGGCCACGATCGCAGACAGGGCGAGGCTGCCCAGTGGGTCGATGTTCTGGGTCCACATGGGAGAGGTCTTCCGGGTTGGAGGGAGGGCGCGATCGAGTGCGGGGGCGGTGGGCGTCGAACCCCCACCCCCACCCCGCCGAGTGGATACTCAGTTGCGCTGTTCGCTCGGATAGCGCAACTGGGTATCCACTCGGCGACGGGGGTGCGGCTCAGCCGGCGCTGAGGCCGTCGACGACCTCGCGCAGCGTCTCGGCGGAGTCGCGCAGCTTGGTCAGCTCGTCGTCGGAGAACGGGGTCTCGCGGATGGGGAAGGCGCCGTCCTCGCCGACGATGCACGGCACCGACAAGGCGACGCCGTCGATCCCCTGGAAGTCGGAGAGCACCGGGGCCACGTTGAGCACGGCGTTCTGCGCCCCGAGCACGGCCTCGACGATGCGCGCGCTCGACAGCCCGATCGCGTAGTTGGTGGCGCCCTTGCCCTGGATGACCTTGTAGGCCGCGCCCCGGACCTCGTCGGTCAGGGCATCGAGGGATTCGCGGGTGAAGACTTTCTGCCCGTCGCGGGTCCACTCCAGGATCGGCACGGTGCCGATCGAGGCAGTGGACCACAGGGCGAACTCGGAGTCGCCGTGCTCGCCGACGATGTGCGCGTGCACGCTCGTGCGCGACACATCGGCCCGGTCCGCCAGCAGCCACCGCAGTCGGGAGGTGTCCAGCGTGGTGCCGGAGGAGAAGACCTGGTTGGCCGGCAGACCGGAGAACTCCTGGGCGACCATGGCCATGGGATCGCACGGGTTGGTGACGATGACGTAGATGGCCTCCGGGGCCACCGACAGCAGCTGCTCCATCAGGGTGCGGGTGATCCGGGCGTTGGTGTCGGCGAGCTCGCGGCGGGACTGCCCCGGCTTCTGCTTGGCGCCGGCGGTGATGACGACGATGTCCGAGTCGCGAGCGACCTCGATATCGCTGCTGCCGACGATGTCGGTTCCGCCGGTGAACTGGCTGCCGTGGGCGAGGTCGAGCACCTCGGCCTCGGTCTTCTCGGCGGCGATGTCGTAGAGGGCGATGTGGCGGGCGGATCCGCGGATCATGGCGGCGTAGGCCACGCTCGATCCGACGGCTCCGGCTCCGACGACGGTGAGTTTCGAGTTCCTGTTCATGCCTTCACGCTACGAGGAGGGCATGTCGTTTCGTGTGGGGTTGTCGTGGTTTTCTGTCAGCTGTGCGGAGGGATCATGTCCCGTTCACGTCTCAATCGCGCATGAACCCACACTGCGCCCCGCTCCCACTCGGCGAGGAGGGGGCGGGGTGGGCGGGGCTGGGGTCAGCGGAGGTCGCGGGGGAGCTGCTCCAGCAGACGCAGCCACAGCTCCGAGACCGTGGGGTAGGCCGGGACGGCATGGCGCAGCAGGGACACCGGAACCTGTCCCACGATCGCGATCGTGGCCGCGTGCAGCAGCTCGGCCGCCTCCGGTCCCACGAACGACGCGCCCACGACGACTCCCGCGCCGCGGTCGACCACGAGCTGGGCAGTGCCGTCGACGTCGTCGCGCAGCAGCGCCGATCCGGCCGCCGATCCGTACGGCACCTGCGCGACCACGACATCGAGACCGCTCTCGCGGGCCTGCGCCTCGGTGCATCCCACGGCGGCGACCTGCGGGTCGGTGAAGACCACCTGCGGCACGGGGACGTCCTGGGGCTCGGGCGTCTCGGCGGGCGCCATCCCGGCCTCAGCGACCAGGCGGGAGCCGAGCACGCGGGCGTCGTGCTTGCCGGTGTGGGTGAGCATGGCGGCGCCGGAGGCATCGCCCACGCTGTGGAGCCACGACGGCAGGCGGTCGGCCAGAACGTCGTCGGGTTCCAGACCCACCGACTCCAGCCCCACGGCATCCAGCGCCGGTCGGCGCCCGGTGGCCACGAGCAGCTCGTCAACCTCGAGCTCGTCGTCGCCCAGCGACAGCGAGACCGGGCCGCCGTGGATCCTGCCCAGGCCGGTGTCGCGGACGTCGGGACGGGAAGCCGCAGACACCGAGGCCCCGAAGCGGATCTCGACCCCCGCCCGGCGCAGCCCCTCGGCCACGTGCTCGCCGGCGAACGGCTCCATGCCGCCCAGCAGCGTCTCCCCGCGGACCAGCATGGTGACTTGCGAGCCGAGCCCCGCCATCCAGGCGGCGGCCTCGCAGGCGACCACGCCACCGCCCACGATCGCCAGGCGCTGCGGGATCTCGCGGACGCCGGTCGCATCGCGCGAGGTCCAAGCACCGATCCCGTCGTAGATCGACGGGATCGACGCGGTGCTGCCGGTGGCGATCACCACGGCGCGCTCGGCGTGCAGGGTCTGCTCGCTGCCGTCGTCGGCCCGCACGCGCACCGTACGCTCGCCGCTCAGCTCGCCGTGACCGCGCACGACGGCCGCCCCGGCGCCTTCGGCCCAGGAGACCTGGCCGGCGTCGTCGTAGTGGGAGACGAAGCTGTCGCGGCGAGCCAGCATCGCGTCCGCGTCCGTGTGCGCGCCGGTCACCCCGGGCAGGTGCGAGGCGGTCGCGACGACGTCCAGCGGGCGCAGCAGCGCCTTCGAGGGCATGCAGGCGTAGTAGGAGCACTCGCCGCCCATCAGCTCGTGCTCCACGATCGCCGCGGACAGCCCGCCCTCGATCGCGTACTGGGCCACGTTCTCGCCCACGGATCCGCCGCCGACCACGACGACGTCGACACTTCGCTGCATCTCAGACATGCCTCCCACGCTACGCCCGCCACACCCCGCCGAGTGGATGCTCAGTTGCGCTATCGGGGCGAACAGCGCAACTGGGTGTCCACTCGGCGGAGGTGTCAGGCGGTGGTGAGCTGCTGCTCCCCGTGGAAGCTCAGGTGCACCCAATGGTGGTCGTCCACGGAGCCGTCGTCCTTCATCCTGCGGCCGACGACGCCAGCGTCCATCAGTGACTCCAGGCGCGGGCCGAGCTCTTCGGGTGGGATCGAGAGGTCCACCGAGAGGGCGTCGACGCGCATCATCTGGGTACGGGACAGCAGATCGCACAGAACGTCGTCGGGGGTCCCTCGGGGATCCGCACGGAGTGAGGATGCAGGCCCAGGGGACTGGGCGATGTGCTGAGATCGCGCGGCAAGCCATCGGCGGCCGGTGATCAGAAGTCCGAAGGCAACCGCGAAGGCCAGCGCGCCCCGGCTCCACGCCGGCCACTCCTGCGGGTCGAAGACCACCCCCAAGACGAAAATGGCGACAGCGGCTGTCAGCCAGATCGCGGCGATCCCCCAGCCCAGCCGGCCATTCATGCCGAAGCGCTGGTGCGCCACCGCGCCGTCGCGGCGATGACGGAGGAACTGGCCCAGGCCTCCTGCGATCAGGGCGACGGTGGATGCTGCCACCATGAGCCATGGGGAACCCGCCCAGTTCGCCAGGAGATACCAGAACCCCGCCAGGGTGAAGACCAGGAAGTCGAACCGCCCCGGCATGAGCCGCTGTCCGAGCCGTTGCGCGGGAGACGGGTTGGGCTGAGCGGTGGTCATTCTGCTCCTCTCTGGATGGCTGCCAGGTGCGCCTCCAGCACTGTCTGGCCGCGGCCCATGGAACTCGCCCAGAGACGGTCGGGGCCGTCGACGATCTTCCTCCGGAGCGTGACCAGCCCCTGACCAGCCAGGTCCTCGACAACGGCCTCTGCGCGGTCACGGTCCAGCTCCAGGTCGGCGGCCAGCTGCGTCACTCGCATCTTCCGTGTGGGGTGAAGGATCACCATGGCCCGCAGGACAACCGGGTCACGAAGTGCCGGATGCAGTTCGGGTCGTCTGGCCAGGGAGGCCCACCGCCGACCGGCACTGGGCATCGAGGTGGCCAGCATCCGCTGGGTGAGCAGCTCGAGAATTCCGACGACAGTCACGGTGAGGAGTGCCAGCGCGAAGGATATGCCCAGCGGGCGGCCTTCCGGCACGCTCCAGATGGCCCAGATGATCCAGATCAGCGCGAGGGACTTCGACACAAGGAGCGAGACGGAGGCCGGGCCATACGCGGGGTAGCGGTGTTCGGCCCCCACCAGAGCAGGGCGCATGCGTCCGCAGATGATCAGGATGCTGATGCAGACCAAGATCAGCCATCCCCAGGCAACGGAGCTGAGTATGGCGGTGAGTGCGACCAGGAGCAGAGCGGCCTCGGGCAAGCCGGCCCACCAGCGAGGATGCAACCGCCGTCGCGCCTGCTCCAGGGCGACGTCGACGTCAGCCCACGAGCTATGGCGCGGTGCTGTCAACGCATCTCCCGCGGCGGATGGCGTGTGCTCACGCATGGGAGTCCTGCCTCATGGCCGCCAGCTGGCCGGCCAGCGCGGATTCGCCCACAGGGGTGCTCCGATACCAGCGGCTCTCCTCCCAGCGGCTCTCGAGGAACCGCCGGTAGCCCTTGATCAGACCGAAGTCCTCGAGCTCCCGGAGCCGTTCGAGGGCCTCGTCCGCGCTGATCCCGAGGTCATCACACAAGGCCGAGCCCCGGGCCTCCTGGGAGGCGCCCTGGGCCGCCCTGAGCTGCAGGGTGCGCGGATCGTCCAGCGGAGGTGCGGCCTCGGCGTGGCCGGGAGCGGCGCCCAGGTCGGCCCACATGCGCGACATGTTGCGGTGATAGCTGCGGTCGGCGACCTTCAGCGTGAGGACGAGCATGACGGCCAGCCCCGCGATCACGAGCATGGTGGTCAGTGTCGAGTCCTTCGGGCAGACGGTGCCACCAGACCGGACGGAATCGCCGCTGCACGGCGCGCAGCGCATTCGTCACCCGGTCCGCCGTCGGAGTCGCAGGAAGTGTCTCCATAGCCCCACCGTGCCCAGATGAGCAGTGCACTTTCGAGTCCCGCGATGTGATCGTGATCAAACCGAAACACTCCTGCATCCACCCCCACCACCGAGTGGATACCCAGTTGCGCTATCCGCCCGAATAGCGCAACTGAGTATCCACTCGGCGTGGGAGGGGGAGGATGGGGCGATGGAGATTCCGGACGGGTATGAGATGCACTTGGCCGCGCCGTCGGCGGGGGACTTCGCGATGCTGCGTCGGGAGGCGGGGCTCTCGCCGGTCACTCCCGAGCAGGCGTCGATCGCGGTCGCAGGCGGCTGGGCCGCCGCTCATGTCACGCAGGAGGGAGCGGCCGTGGGCATGGGCCGCCTGATCGGCGACGGCGGCTGGATGTTCCAGGTGACGGACATGGCGGTGCACCCGCAGCATCAGCGGCAGGGCCTGGGCGATGCGATCCTGACCCGGCTGCTCCAGGAGATCGCCGATCGCGCACCAGCCGGCGCATACGTCTCCCTCATGGCCGATCCTCCGGGCCGGAGGCTGTACGCGCGTCACGGGTTCCAGGACCGGCACGACGTCTCCGCCGGAATGTTCTGTCGGATGCCCTGAGGGCCACGCGGGGTCGAGCCCTCAGGCAGAATCTCAGCCCTCCAGCAGCTCCCGCAGCCGCTCGAGATCCGCGCGCACCATGGCGACGTCCCGCGCGTGGTCGTCCGCCGAGGCGCCGGCAGCGGGCTCCACCAGGAACACGAGCTCGGTTCCGCCGGCGCAGGACGAAGCCCGGAACCGGTTCAGCGTGGTCGATCCGTCCGGCAGAGTGACCTCGTGATCGAGCACGCCGGGGTCGTCTCCGCCGGTGAAGCGCACCAGGGCGCGGCCCATGGGGGACTCGGTGACCCACACCCCGGGCTGCTCGCTCGGTGTGACCTCTGCCCCGGTCAGGCCGGCGGCCCATTCGGGCAGTCGGCGCGGGTCTGCGGCCACGGCGGCGACCGCCGCGAGCGGTCGATCGACGACGACGCAGACCCGCGGCGGCTCAGCGGACAGGGCTCAGCCCTCGCCCTGCATCTTGCGCACCTCGACGGCGCCCTGACAGGCGGCGGAGGCCTGCGCCCCCAGATTCAGCGCCTCGTCCAGGTCGGCCGCCTCGAGGATCCAGAAGCCGCCCAGCTGGATCTCCGCACCGGAGGCCGTCTCCTGCGCCACGAGGGCTTCGCCGCTGGTGGCATCCACCAGGCGGGCGTCGGAGGCGGGCTGCTCGAGGGCGCCCACGAAGACGATGCGCTGCTCTGCGGCCATCTTCTCGTTGAAGGCCATGACGTCCGTGTGCAGCTGCTCGATGGAGACGCCCTCGGGCATCTGGAAGTCATCGGAGTGGTTCACGGAGATGAAGAACTGGGGCACGGCGGGTCCTCTCGACAGGGATGCGGAGCACCGCTGCGGTGATCCGGGGCCACGATACGGCGAGCAGCTCAGCCCGACGAGACCTCCCGCACGACGTCGTACCGTGTGCTCACCATCCCGCCGTCCAGCACCCTGCTGCCGCGCAGCCGCAGCGGGAGATCGTGCTCGAGCGCCCCGAACAGGGCGATGCCGCCGCCGATCAGCCGGGGCACCGTGGTCACCACGAGCTCATCCACCAGGTCGGCGCGCAGAGCCGCCTGGATCGTGGCGCCGCCGTCCCAGTAGACGCCGCGGGCGCCGCGGGACTCCAGCAGTGCGACGGCGGCGGACAGGTCCGGTGCGCCGAGCGCGCCGTGGGGCTGCGGGCCGGTCAGTGTGGAGCTGAGCACGATGACCTGGACGGGGTCGTAGGGCCAGAAGCCGATCTCCAGGACCTTCTGGAACGTGGCACGGCCCATCACCAGGTGGTCCACGCGCGCCAGCAGGGCCTCGAAGTCCGGGACGGCCCCGTCGCCCGAGCCGGAGGGCGCTGCCTGCCCGGCAGGAACCGGCGCCTCCAGCCAGCCGATGTCCCCGTCGGTCCGCGCGATGAAGCCGTCCAGGCTCACCCCGCAGAAGACGGTGCCGCTCCAGCCGCGGCCGGGTCCGGGAGCCGGTGCGTGCGTGTCCATGTCAGCAGGATGCGCCGAGGATCCGACAGCACAAGCCCGCTTCTCACCCCGCCACGACCAGCCGCAGCGCGACCAGCAGCATGACCACGCCCACCCCGATGTCCACGGCGCGCCAGGTCCCGGGGCGGTTCAGCGGCTTGGCCAGCGCCCGAGCCCCCAGCCCGAGCGCGGGGAACCACAGCACCGACCCGGTGATCGCGCCCAGGGTGTAGGTCCAGCGCTGGTCCCCGTGCTGATTGGCCAGGTTGCCGAGCATCACCATGGTGTCCAGGTAGACGTGCGGGTTGAGGAAGGTCAGCGCCAGGGTGGTCAGGGCGACCCTGCGCAGCGACCCGCCGGGGCCCACCGCGTCGTCGGCTGTGAGGGAATGAGAAGACAGGGCCGAGCGGAACGACCCGATCGCGAACCAGACCAGGTATGCCACCCCGCCCCAGCGCAGCGCGGTGAGCAGCCACGGAGCCCGCTCCACGACCGAGCCGATGCCCAGCGTGCCCACCGTGATCAGCAAGGCGTCGGCCGCCGTGCAGATGGCCACGACCACCAGCACGTGCTCCCGGCGGATGCCCTGCCGCAGCACGAATGCGTTCTGGGCCCCGATGGCCACGATCAGGGCCAGGCCGGTGAGCATGCCGGTGAAGTAGATGTCCATGGCCAGGAAACCTACGGTGCAGCTACCCTTCAGGCCAGCGAAAGATCCTGAACACAGATAAGAGATTCAAAAGTGGACATCGAGCAGCTGCGCACCCTGGTGGCGGCCGTGGACGAGGGCGCCTTCGATCGCGCCGCCGCGCGCCTGAGCATCTCCCCGCCGGCGGTCAGCCAGCGGATCAAGGCCCTGGAGTCCCAGACGGGCCGGGTGCTGCTGCGCCGCACCGCCCCGGTGCGGCCCACGGAGCCCGGGGAGGCCGTGTTGCGGATGGCCCGGCAGGTGCTGTCCCTGCACGACTCCGCCCGGGTCGAGCTCGGCATGGACCAGGCCGAGCTCACGCCGCTGGACGTCGCGGTCAACGCGGACTCGCTGGCCACCTGGTTCCGCCCCGTCCTGGCGGAGCTGGCTGCCCCCGGCACGGGCATCAGCGTGCGGCTGCGCTCCGAGGACCAGGACCATTCCCGCCGGCTGCTCTTTGCCGGGGAGGTGGCGGCGGCGATCACCACGTCCTCTGCTCCGGTCACCGGCTGCCGCACGATCCCCCTGGGCGCCATGGTCTACGAACCCCGCGCCGCGGCCTCGCTGCTGGAGCACGCGGGACCGCAGCCTGACCTCGCCCGTCTCCCCGTGGTGGTCTACGACGACAAGGACGACCTCCAGTCCGCTGCGCTGCACCGGGCCGGCATCACGGGCCGCCCGCCCGAGCACCGGGTGCCCTCGGCGGAGGCCTTCGTGCGAGCGATCGCCGACGGCATCGGATGGGGCATGGTGCCGCGGCTCCAGCTGCCGGGCACGCCCTTCGCCGCCGCCGACACCCCGCTGCTGCCCGTTCCCGGCCTCCACCCGGAGGCGGTGAGCCTGCACCTGCAGCGCTGGTCCACGGCGCTGCCCGCCCTGGCTCAGCTGGAGGACGCCGTGCGCCGCGGCGCGCGGGCGCTGCTGTAGTCCCTTTCGGGTCGATCCGCCTCCAGTGCGGCCTGCGCCGCTGTGCCGGACGGGCGGGAGTGCGAAGATGCCGGATATGGACACCGCGCGCTCCGAGCATCTCCCGCAGGGCCCCGTCGTCGACGCCGACTGGCTGGCCGATCACCTGGACGACGTCGTGGTCGTCGACGCCTCGATCATGGGCGAGCGTGGTGCCGCCACCGGTATCCCGGGTGCGCGTCGCTTCGATCTGGACGGCCCGCTGTCCGATCAGGAGGCCGACATCCCGCACACCATGCTCGACGCCGACGACTTCGCGCAGCGCCTGGGCGAGCTGGGGATCGGCGACGACGCCGTGGTGGTCGCCTACGACCGTCAGGGCCTGTTCTCCTCGGCGCGCGCGTGGTGGATGCTGCGCGCCGCCGGGGTCGGCACGCCCTACGTGCTCGACGGCGGCCTGCCCGCCTGGGTGGCCTCGGGCCGCCCGGAGGGCCCGCTCGACGACAGCCCCGAGCCCGTCGCCGCTCCGCGCGTGCAGCTGGATCCGCGCGCCTTCACGGATGCCGACGACGTCGCCCGTCGCCTGGCCGAGCACGACGGCGCCGTGGCCGACGCCCGCTCCGCCGAGCGCTTCGCCGGCACCGCGCTCGAGCCGCGTCCCGGGCTGCGCGCCGGTCACATGCCAGGCGCCGTGAGCCTGCCGTTCAGCGACCTGGCCCCCGGCGGGCACCTGCTGCCGCCCGCCGAGCTGGACGACCTGCTGCAGCAGCGCCTGGGCGGGAGAGGCCCCGTGGCCTTCAGCTGCGGCTCGGGCGTCTCCGCCTGCGTCGGGGCGCTCGCGGCCGTGGCCGCCGGGTGGGAGGACCGCGACCTCACGATCTACGACGGCTCCTGGTCCGAGTGGGGGCGCGAGACCGAGGACCCCGCCCTGCGTCCCGTGGTCCGCGGGTCGTGAACGGCGCGCAGCAGCCGCGCCCCGAACCGGGATCCAGGCGAGAGGCGCGCGAGCTGGCAGCAGAGCAGGAGCGCCGTCGGCTCCAGGAGCGCGCCGAGAGGGCCGCAGCGCCGGGGGCGATCCGACGTCGCCGCCTGCTGCAGGCGCTCGGCGGTCTGGCCGTCGCCGTCGGGGTGGGAGCGACCGTCACCACGCCCGTGGGCCAGCAGCGCGCGCAGCAGTGGCGCGACCCCGCGGATCGCGAGCCCGCGGGCAGGCCGGTGGACCGCGGCCGCCACACCTGGGGCGCGGATGACGAGCGCCAGACCGGCTGGCTGCTCGTGCCCGATCCGGAGGCCTGGGGTGACGGCTCCTCGCGCCCCACGCATCCCGTGGTCGTGATGCTGCACGGCGGCTCCTGGCACGACGCTTCGGATCCCTCGTATATGGCGGATCTGGCATGGGACCTGGCCGCCTGGGGCGTGGCCGTGTGGGTGCCCACCTACCGCGGGATCGACGGCAGCGACGGCCCCGGCGGCTGGCCGGAGACCTTCGACGACGTCTCGGATGCCGTGGACTACGTGGCCGAGCTCGGCGAGCCGGGGGAGTTCACCCCGGATCTGGAGCAGGTCCACCTGCTGGGCCACAGCGCCGGCGGGCATCTGGCGGCGTGGGCGCTGGGGCGCGACCTGCTCCCGGAGGGCGCCCCCGGAAGCGACTGCCGTGTCATCGCCCACTCGGCGACGGCGATGGCCGGGGTCTACGACCTGGAGCTCGCGGAGCGCTCGCAGCGAGGCTGGCTGGTGCGCTCCCTGCTCAGCGGCGCCGACCCGGACGAGGATCCCGAGCGCTACGAGATGGCCTCCCCGATCGACCAGCTGCCCCTGGACCGGGCCGTCAACGTCCTGCACGGGCGCAACGACGCCACCGTCCCGGAGTCCACGACCCGCAGCTACGTGCAGCGCCACGAGGAGACGGGCAACTCCGGGCGGATCGTGATCCTGGACGACGCCGATCACGACTCGTGGGCTGATGTCCACGGCGAGCCCTGGTTCCGGGCGCGCCAGGCTCTGCTCGAGCAGATCCCCTCCGGCTCCGCGTGAGCGCCCGGATCCCGCGGCGGCTGCTGCTGCGCGGTGCCGGCCTCTCGGCCGCGGCCGTCGCCGGCCTGGCAGCGAGCACCCCGGTGCGCCCGAGGAAGGCGCAGTCGCTCGTGGTCGCCGGGCGCGCCCGGGCCAGAGGCTGGGACGACGTCGGCGTGATCGTCTGGGGCTCCCCGGATCGGGGTCAGTACGGGCATCTCGTCCTGCCGCAGCGCCGGGCATGGGGGCGGGAGCGGCTGCCCGTGAGCGTCTTCTTCCACGGCGGGGGCTGGCGGGAGGCGTCGAGCTGGGACTACGTCCTGGGCGCGGCCCGCGACCTGGCGCGCTACGGCGTGGCCGTGTGGCTGCCGGCCTATCGCGGGACGCCGTCCCCGGGCGGGTGGCCGGGGACGTTCGCGGATGCGCTGACCGGTGTGCAGGCGGTGGCCCGCCTCAGCGAGCACGCTCCCTTCACCCCGGATCCGCAGCGGATCCACCTGGTCGGGCACAGCGCCGGCGGGCACCTGGCGGTCTGGGCGGCAGGGGCACTGTCCGGGGCCCTGGGGGCGGCTGCGGCGACCGGCGACGACGGCCCCGCCGAGCTGCTCGCCTCCCTGGCCGCGCAGAGCGAGGTCTCCGTGGCCAGCGCGACCTCTCTGGCCGGCGTGCTGGATCCGGTGCGCGCCGTGGAGGAGGACCAGGATCAGTTCGTGGTGGACCTGCTGGGCGGGACGCCCCAGGAGCAGCCCGAGCGCTACGCGCTGGCCTCGCCGCTGGAGCAGCTGCCCACGGGCTTCCCCGTGCATGTGGTGCACGGGATCGATGATCGGACGGTTCCTGTGCAGACCGTCGAGCCGTACCTGGAGCGGCTGCGCTCGCAGGGGCAGGCCGGGCGGATCGAGCTGGTGCCGGGCGCGCAGCACAACGACCTGATCCAGGTCAACGATCCCGCCTGGCTGGTGACGCGGGAGGTCTGCCTGGCGGCGGTGGGGGCGTCCGACGGCCGCTGAGACTCAGCCGCGCTGCGCCATCTCCTCAAGGTGCGACAGGTGATGCAGGATCGCCTGCTCGCCCTGGAAGCTCAAATGCACCCGCTGCCCGGAACCAGGACGCTCGGAACCGGGCCGCTTGTCCTCCCGGACGACGACCAGCCGGCTGTCCAGCAGGGCCGGCGAGGTCTCGAAGCGCGCCGGGTCCAGGCGCGCATCCCGAGCCACAGGGCCAGGTCGAACACCACCGCCAGCCCGATCTGGGGCAGCAAGCCTGCGCCGGAGTCGGCCAGGATGCCGGAGAGAGTCTGAGCGACGAACAGCCCGCCGAAGAGACCCAGGAACCCCAGGCAGCCGGTCTGGCCGGACCACTGCTGGCGATTGAGCTCGAAATCCGCGGACTTGCCGCGGTGACGCCGTGCGGCCAGGAGAGCGACAGCCGCACCGAGGGCGAGGAGACCGGCGCCGAGCGCCCAGCGGCCTGCGATCCCGAGTCTGCTGCCCAGCCACATCAGCGTCAGGGTGAGGCCTTCGACGGCGCCGCTCCCACCGGACGGCCGCAAGCGCCGGGCCAGGGAATCCAGGTCGGCCTGGATCAGGGCGAGTGCCATGAGCATCTGCCGGTCGTCGGGGTGAGGACGACTGCCAGCCTGATCAAGCCGCGTCGTGGAGCAGGGCCTCGTCCTGCGGACGCAGGCTGATCCAGGCGGCGGCGGTGATCGCGGCCAGCACAGGCATGGTGGCCACAACAGCCTGCAGCCGGCTGTCCGCGTAGAAGTAGTAGTCGGCGTTCAGATCTCCGAGAACGTGGGCTGCGATCAGGGCGGGGTTGTTGGCGAAGAGGAACCACAGTGCCGCGAAGAGCGCCAGGGAGACGGCCCAGCCCACGGGCGTGCGCTGGGCGGGGGCATGCGGAAGGACTGCCGCTGCCAGAGGCAGTACCCAGACCCAGTGGTGCTCCCAGGAGATCGGCGAGATGAGCAGCATCACCATGGCTCCGATGCACACGGCCGAGAACAGGTCGTCATGGCGGGCGAGACGACGGATCGCCAGGCCCCCGGCCATGATCAGCAGCAGAGACAGCACCAGCCACAGGGGGCGGACGGATGCCTCTGGGAAACCCCACTGATACAGCGTCCCCGTCAGCGACTGGTTGGACAGCCGGGTGGCATCGCCCACTCTGTCCGTGGACCACAGCTGCTCGGTGAAGTACGAGAACACCTGTCGGGGCAGGAAGAGGGCGGCAATCACCACCGTGGTCATGAACCCGACGGCCATGCCGGCGATCGTCCGCCACTGCTGCAGAGCCAGCGGAACGAGGCCCATGGCGGCCGGCGTGATCTTCAGCCCGGCGGCAAGCCCCGTCAAGAAGCCCGCGGCACGGCGACGGGTGCTCTGGCGTGTGAGATCGGCGAGGATCAGCACCGCCAGGAGGGTGTTGATCTGCCCGTAGAAGAACGTGAAGCGCACGGGGTAGAGGTGGCTGGCGGCCAGGCAGCCCAAGGAGAACGCCACGAGAGTGGGAACCACCCGGAGACCGAACCACGAGCGTGAGAACGGCGCGAGACGCAGGACCTGCCACACCAGAACGACCATCGCCAGCGAGCCGCCGAGGCACATCACATGCCATGCCTGTTCGAGGCTCATCCCGCCCAGGGGATAGAACAGCAGCGCGGCCGATGGAGGGTAGGTGAAAGGCAGCTCGAACTTCCGCGTCTCCACCAGCGACGGGGCATAGAGCTCGTCAGTCGCGGGGTTCAGGCCGTGGAGGACCTGCGCCGCCCGCCAGTAGACCTCCATGTCCAGTCCCGGTGCATTCCAGTAGATCGCAGACATATAGGCCGCGAAGAGCACCGCGATCACTGCCATCCCGGCTCGCATCACCCACCGCGAACCCGGATGGGTCGACGAGGCCGTGCTGGGGGCTCGCCAGAGGGTGCTCGACATCGGTCTCCTTCGGAGTTCGGGCACAAGGCCTCGAACGGGTCCTCGCCGCCTGCGGCAGCAACGGGGATATCCTAGAAGGCGCTTGGATGACCATGGTCTCGCGGAGAGTTCTGCGCGGGGGTCGCCCCCGCCCCGCCGTTCCCGAGGACTTGGAGGATCATGCTCTCGAGCACTGCCGCCCCCGACAACGGCGATCGGCGAGAGACCTCTGAGTCGAAAAATGGAGCCGCGGACCGACTGCCGAGATGGCCCATTGCTCTTGCGCTGGCCCTGAGCTTCGGGACAGCCTTCTGGGGCATCGCCCAGCCGGAGTTCTGGCACGACGAAGTCGCCACGATCTCGGCGGTGACTCGTCCTTTCCCTGAGCTTCTGCAGATGCTCCGCAACGTCGATGCCGTGCACGCCCTGTATTACGTGCTCATGCACCCGTGGGCGGCCGTCTTCGGGACGTCCGAACTGGCCATGCGGACTCCTTCCGCCATCGCGCTCATTCTCATGAGCGGGTTCCTCACCAGGACCACCATGAGATGGGCCGTCTCCGTGACAGGGGAGGGCGTCTCTCGATCTGTGATCTCCGGAGTTCTGACCGCAGTTCTCGCTGCGGCACTCCCGGGCCTGACGTGGGCCGGGCAGGAGGCCCGGGGCTATGCGATGGGCATGCTCGCCTGCGTCGTGGCGCTGTGGTGCTTCGAGAACTACCTGCGGGGGTATCGCAGAGCTGATCTGCTGGGATACGGAGTCGCCCAGATCCTCGCGGTCGGCTTCACCATGTACTCGTTGCTCGTGGTGCCGCTGTTCGTGCTGAGAGCTGTCCTGGCCGGCAGGAAGCCTGGCCTGCACACGCTGATGGCGGCTGCTGGTGTCGGCGTCGCAGCCGCCCCGCTGGCCGTCCTCGCCTATTCGCAGAGCGAGCAGGTCGCCTGGATCAATCGCGGGATTCCCGAGATGCTGCAGAGAATGGCGGCGCAGTACTTCTTCAGCCCGGCGAACGCCGATGGGCATTGGGGTGGCATCGGCCACGCCCTGGCCCCGTGGCTGGCGCTGCTGAGCGCAGTCATCGTGGTCGTCGGGCTTATCCGATCTCGAGACCGAGGGCTGACGAGGTGGCTCCTGGCCTATGCCCTCTTGCCTGCGGTCGCTCTTCTGCTCGCTCGAATCGTGGGCATGCAGCTCTACACCGAGAGGTATCTGGCCTTCGCGGCACCAGTCGTCGTCGCACTGCTTGCGCTGAGCCTGACGACGCTTCCGTCTCGAGCACTTCGCATGGTCTTGATCGGGGTGCTGGTGGTGGGATTCATCCCCTCTCTGGTCGGGCAGAAAGAAGCGGAGGCCAAGATCGGCCATGGGTACCGCACGGCCGCAGAGTTCTTGGGCGACCCCGAATCGGTGATCTTCATGGAAGCCGTGGACCGGAGCCTCATCTACGCGTATCCGTTGGACCATCCCATCGAAGACCCCATGCTCGCGGAGGATCGACTGTCCTCGGACACTCTCTGGGGCATCAACCGGGAGGGATGGATGGCGTGGGAAGTGCCTGTCCACGGAAGGACGGCTGTCGTCTCCTATCACTCGAACGAATATCACCAGACGGTGGTCGAGTCTCTCGAGGCTCGGGGCTGCTCGGTGACGGGCCATGATGCGAGCACGCGGTTCGGCATCACCGCTCTGGACTGCTCGGGTTGACGTTTGACGCCAGATATCTGTGTCGTTCCCAAGGGTGCAGGGAATTTCTGGGGGTTGTGAAGGGCGCTCAGTGAGACCTGTCTCCCACCTTCGTGGTCAAACCTCTTCCACGGGCGTTGACTGTCCACTGGGTCAGATCCCGTGAGCCCTCGCCTTGGGGGCATCGTGACGCACCCTCCTTCTCTGATGGGCGGTTCTGATGCCTGTACTGTTGGTTCCGCATCGATATTCGACGCCTAGCTCTCGAGTGCAGCGGGCGCATTCCGTCGAGACGGCAAATCTTTGAGGCGCGCAACCATCACAAATGCCATATATATGGCGCTTGGCGGGCTGGGATTTATTGCATACGCCATCTATTCTCAACTTTGGCTTGGGGTCTTAGCAGGGTTTGGGGTCCTGGTGTTCACGGCCATATTCGATTTTGTCGAGAAGCGTTCACAGACAGGACAGACAGGGCGGGGTCGAAGGTGACGCAGCTGCCACTGCAGCAATTCTGATCAAGACTATCGTGGGTTGTGCTGGCTGATGGATTGTCTTGGGTGGGATCGCCGCGAGGGTCCCATGGGCGCAAGGGGGGGGTGTTTGAAAGTGCGCAATCATCCGGGCAGGAGAAGATATTCGGGATCGACTGCGGTGTGGATGCTGCAGTCTGTGTTCCTGGTGGTAGCGGGTGTTGTGGTCGGTGACTGGCGAATAATCGCCCTGGGTGCTGTGGGTGTCGCCGGAACTGTTGGCTTCTTTTTATGAGCAATGAGCGCAATTCAAAATAGTTTCGGCAAATCCTGGTCGCACGTGATTGAGGAAAAATGATCGACCCGTTCGGAGTCCCTCTCTTGGCTATCGGCTGCCTGTCGGTGGTCATGGCCTACCTGTTCCAGAAGCACGTCATCAACAAGGGGATCGCGCGTGGCGGCCCGCGGATCATGCTCCCCATGGGCGTGATGGGCGCCCTGCTCGCTGTGGTGGGGCTTGTCCTCGTGATCCGCGGGCTGCTGTAGCGCCGAGCCGGCCCAGGCTGCCCAAGCGCAGCCCGGTCGGCCCCTGACCGCCAGCATCTAGACTTCCCGCGATGACCCCGAACGACCAGTCGCCGCATCCCACGCCTGAGCCCGAACCGAGCCAGGGCGGGCGTCGTCGGCTGGCGGGAGCCTCCCGGGCCGCGCGGCGGGCCGTGGCCCCCTTCAGCCATGCGGGCTACCCGCGGCTGGCCGCGGCCATGCTCGCCGTGGTGCTTGCGCAGGGCACCTGGGCGCTGACCATCGTCTTCCAGGTCATGGCCCAGGGCGGCTCCCCGGTCGAGCTCTCCGTGGTCTCGGCCACCGGCGCGGTGGGCGTGGTGATGTTCGCGCTGATCGGCGGGGTCGTGGCCGACCGCTTCCCGCCGCACCTGGTCCTGCGCGGCGTGCTGATCTCCTCCACGCTCGTCACCGCCGTCACCGCGATCCTCAGCGCCACGGGGATGCTGAGCGTGGGGCTGCTGGCGGCGGCGTCGTTCCTGGTCTTCGCGGGGGTGGGGATCTTCTACCCGTCGTACTCGGCCTCGCTGCCGCGGCTGCTGCCGGCGGAGGCGCTGCTGGCGGCCAACGGGCTGGAGGGCTCCGCGCGGCCCCTGCTGCAGACGGCCGCAGGGCCCGCGCTGGCCGGGCTGCTGGCCGCGGCGCTCTCGCCGACCGCAGGCTTCGCCATGGTCGCCCTCTGCTACGCGGTCGCCGTGGCGATCATCCTGGGCCTGCGCGTGCCCGAGCTGGTCCCGGACCCGGCCACAGGCCAGCTCCCGCAGCTGCCGTCAGCGGCCCCGCTGGTCACCGGGGCCCAGGCTCATCGGCAGGACGGCGACGACGAGCCCGTCACCCTCTTCCCGCCCGACCCCGCCTCGGCCCCGTCGGGCGGGCTGCGCTCCATGCTCGCCGACATGATGGACGGCGTCTCCTACGTCCGGCGCACCGCGTGGCTGATGGGCACCCTGATCTTCGCGGTGATCACCGTGTTCTGCTTCATCGGCCCGCTCGAAGTGCTGCTGCCGTTCGTGGTGCGCGACTCCTTCGGCGGCGGGGCTGCGGAAGTCGGTCTGCTGCTGGGCGTCACGGGCGCGGCCTCGGCAGTGGGTGCGCTGGTGATCTCCGGGATGCCCCTGCCGCGGCGGTACTTGACCTGGATCATGGTGGCCTGGGGCTTCGGCACGCTGCCGCTGATCTTCGTGGGCTTCACCGAGTCCTGGGCAGTGCTGGTCGCGATCATGATCGTGGTGGGCGCCACCGACGGCATCGGCCAGGTGCTGTGGGGGACCCTGCTGCAGCGCCGCGTGCCGGCACGGATGCTCGGACGCGTCTCCAGCCTGGACTTCTTCGTCTCGCTGCTGCTCATGCCGGTGTCCATGGCCGTCGTGGGGCCGCTGTCCACGGTGGTTCCCGTGGAGGCCATCTTCGCCGCCGCAGCGATCGTGCCGGCGGTGATGGCCGTCGTCGTGTGGCTGGCCTTCCGCATGGCGCGCGACGAGGCCGCGCACCCGCTGAAGGATTGAGCCGCGCGGGTCGCTCAGCGCAGGTCGAGCACCTGGCGAAGCCGCGCGAAGGCCTCCGGCACCACGCTGTAGTGCGCCCAGCGGCCCCGCTGTTCCCGGATGATCAGGCCGGCTTCCACGAGGCGCTTCATGTGATGGCTCACCGTAGGCTGGCTGATCCCCAGTGGCTCCGTGAGATCGCAGGCGCATACGGACTCGCAGCCCTGCGCGGCCACGTGGGAGAGCAGTCGAAGGCGCATGGGATCGCCCAGTGCCTTGAACATGGAAGCGGAGCGCCCGGCGTCCGCGGAGCTCAGCGGCCCGGCGGACAGCGAGCAGCACTCCTGGCCGGATGCCATGGCCTGTGTGCCCTCTGTGCTCTGCTCGCGTGCGATGGCGCTCATGCCCTCACAATACATTGACGAACGTCGATATGAGGACGTAACCTCCCATCGACATCCATCGATCTGAGAGGCCCGCGCTCCTTGGCTGCTGACGCTGCGACGACCGCCCCCGACCAGCCCGTCATGCAGGCCATGTCCTTCACCGATCGCTGGCTGCCGGTGTGGATCCTGCTGGCCATGGCGCTGGGCCTGGCCCTGGGGCGGCTGATCCCGGGTCTGGACACCGCGCTCGAGTCCGTCTCGATTGCAGGCGTCTCCCTGCCGATCGCGGTGGGGCTGCTCGTGATGATGTACCCGGTGCTGGCCAAGGTCCGCTACGACGAGACCCGCCGCATCGCCGCCGACCCCCGGCTGATGGGGACGTCGCTGGTGCTGAACTGGGTCGTGGGCCCGGCGCTGATGTTCGCCCTGGCGTGGCTGCTGCTGCCCGACCTTCCCGAGTACCGCACGGGGCTGATCATTGTGGGCCTGGCGCGGTGCATCGCCATGGTGCTGATCTGGAACGACCTGGCCTGCGGCGACCGCGAGGCTGCGGCGGTCCTCGTGGCGATCAACTCCGTCTTCCAGGTCATCGCCTTCGGCGCGCTGGGCTGGTTCTACCTGCAGGTCCTGCCCTCCTGGCTGGGCCTGGCGACAACCTCCGTGGAGTTCTCGGTCGGGGCGATCGTGCTCAGCGTGCTCGTCTTCCTGGGTATCCCGCTGCTCGCCGGCTTCCTCACGCGCGTGCTGGGGGAGCGGGCCAAGGGACGGCAGTGGTACGAGGAGTCGTTCCTGCCGCGCCTGAGCCCCTGGGCGCTGCGCGGGCTGCTGTTCACCATCGTGCTGCTGTTCGCGCTGCAGGGTCAGGCGATCACTTCCAGCCCGTGGGACGTCGCGCGGATCGCGCTGCCGCTGCTGGCCTACTTCGTGGTCATGTTCGCCCTGGCGCTGCTGGCCTCCCGGGCCGCGGGCTTGGACTACGCCCACTCGACGACGGTGGCCTTCACCGCCGCCGGCAACAACTTCGAGCTGGCCATCGCCGTGTCGATCGGCACGTTCGGCGTGACCTCGGGCCAGGCGCTGGCGGGCGTGGTCGGCCCGCTGATCGAGGTGCCCGTGCTGGTGGGTCTCGTGTACGTCAGCCTCTGGGCGGGGCGCAGGCTCTTCCCCGGGGACCCCACCGTGCCGGCCTTCCGCGCCTGAACCGACCCACCTCCAGGAGATTCCGATGAACGACGACACCCGTCCCGAGATCCTCTTCGTCTGCGTCCGCAACGGCGGCAAGTCCCAGATGGCCGCAGCGCTGATGGACCACCGAGCCCAGGGCGC
Organism: Kocuria sp. SL71; assembly: GCF_026672465.1. Classification (NCBI taxonomy): domain Bacteria; kingdom Bacillati; phylum Actinomycetota; class Actinomycetes; order Micrococcales; family Micrococcaceae; genus Kocuria; species Kocuria sp. SL71. Next base: position 2,225,945 of record NZ_JAPPRE010000001.1, on the reverse strand, counting down.
CGTCGGCGTCAGCTCGGCAGGCACCGAGCCCGGCAGCAAGCTCAATGCGCAGTCCGTGGAGGCCGTCGCCGAGCTCGGCGCGGACATGTCCCAGGGGCGGCCCAGCCCGATCGATCCCGAGCTCCTGCGCCGCGCCGACCGCGTGGTGGTGCTGGGCACCGAGGCCAGGCTCGACACCGAGATCCCGCTCGACGGTCGGCTGGAGACCTGGGAGACCGACGAGCCGTCCGCGCGCGGGATCGAGGGCATGGAGCGCATGCGCCTGATCCGCGACGACATCGACGCCCGCGTCCAGCGCCTGCTCCAGCAGCTCACCGCAACCCCCGAGAGCTGATCTGCAATGACGGGGCGCGCGGCCGTCGTCGTCCTGCGAGTCCCCGCATGACGAGGGCCCGACGCCTGCGCACCCTGTCAGGAGCGCGGGCGTCGGGCCCTCGAGCGGTTCAGCCGCAGATCAGTCCAGCATGTCCTCGAGCTCCACGCCCTTGGTCTCCCGGACGATCTTGGCGGTGAAGATCAGCGACACCACCGCGAAGAACGCGTACAGGCCGTAGGCCAGCACCAGGGAGGCCTCGGAGAGCACCGGGAAGGACGCGGTGACGGCCCAGTTGGCCAGCCACTGCACCAGACCGGCGACGGCCAGCGCGGCGCCGCGGATCTTGTTGGGGAACATCTCGCCCAGCAGGACCCACATGACCGGGCCCCACGAGACGCCGAAGAACACGACGTACAGGTTGGCGGCGACCAGCGCGATCGGGCCGGCGGTGTCGCCCAGGACGGGGCCGGCGTCGGTGATCGTGGCGGTCGAGAACACGACGGCCATGGTGCCCAGGGTCAGCACCATGCCGGCCGAGCCGATCAGCAGCAGCTTCTTGCGCCCGATCTTGTCCACCAGGGCGATGGCCACGAGAGTCACCACCACGTTGGTCACCGAGGTGATCGTGGAGATCGTGAAGGCGTCCGACTCCTGGAAGCCCACGGACTGCCAGAGCTGGTTGGAGTAGTAGAAGATCACGTTGATGCCAACCAGCTGCTGCAGCACGGCCAGGCCCAGGCCCACCCACACGACGGGCTTCAGGCCGGCCACGGCGCCGCGCAGATCGGAGAAGCGCGGCTTGCGCTCCGAGTCGAGGGTCTTGTCGATGATTCCCAGGCGGTGCACCGCGGGGCCCTCGCCCTGCAGGTGGGTCATGATGCGCAGGGCTTCGTCGCGGCGGCCCTGGCCCACGAGCCAGCGCGGGGACTCGGGGATCATGAACGCCCCGATCAGGTACAGCGCGGCAGGCAGGGCGCAGACCAGGAACATGAGGCGCCAGGCATCCATGCCGCCCAGGACATGACCGTCGGCGGAGCCGGCGATCCCCACGATGATGCGGTTGACGATCTGGGAGGCGAAGATGCCGGTCACGATGCCCAGCTGCTGCAGCGAGCCCAGGCGGCCGCGGACATCCGCCGGTGCCACCTCGGCGATGTAGGCCGGGGCGATGATCGAGGCCACGCCCACGCCCACGCCGCCGACCACGCGCCAGAAGATCAGCCACGCGAACCCGGCGGTGTCATCCGTGAAGAACGGGTCCCAGGCGCAGAAGATCGCTGAGACCAGGAACAGGATCGCCGCGATCCGCATGACCTTCACACGGCCGATGCTGTCCGCCAGCCGCCCGCCGAAGAACGCGCCGGCGGCCGCACCCAGCAGAGCGGAGGCCACGGCCGAGCCCAGGGCGCCGGGGGAGACGTCGAAGTACTCCTGCATGGCGCCGGTGGCGCCGTTGATCACCGCGGAGTCGTAGCCGAACAGGAAGCCGCCCATGGCGGCCACCAGGCTGATCCGCAGGACAGCACCCATGTTGGCCGTATGCCCTCCCAGGGACATCGGCGAGGTGTAGGTGGACATCGCAGCTCCTTTGCTGTGCCGAGCCCCTGGTGCAGCGGGCTCGCCCTGGCGCTCTGGCCGGGGCCTGTTGTTCGGTCCGCCGAGGCTGGGTGAGGAGGGTCGCCCATGATGAACCGCCGGTGAACAGTGGCCATAGAGTAGGCCTGGCCACAGGTGATGTCCATCGGATGGGTCACCGAGATGGCAACGACCGAGCGCGCCGCTGATGGGCGACGCGCTCGGGCGGTCCAGGGGACCGGGCGCCATGATCGCGGGGTCATCGACGGAGGTGCCTCCGGGGTTGCGCCCTCGCCTCGGGGGCTGCTCAGGCCGCGGGCGTCGCCTGCTCCAGCGCCGTCGCGACCAGGGCGCGCTCCTCCGGCGTGGCCACCACGAACCCCGCCTGCGTGGTCACGAAGGTGGGCACGGTCGCGTTCCCGTCGTTGATGTCCTCGACGTAGCCCTTGGCGGCGTCGTCCTCCCAGATGTTCACCCACAGGGCGCGGTCGCCGGTCTCGCCGAGCGAGCGGTCCAGCGCGGCGCAGAAGCCACAGCCCGGGCGCCAGTAGACGACGGCGCCGCCGTCGGCGATGTGCTGCAGGGCGGTGGCCTGGTCGGCGCTGGGACGGGATTCGAGGGCCATGAGAGTCTCCTTCAAGGGTGATGCGGGTCCGGGTACCCCAGCCGCCGAGGCCGATCCGTTGTTCCCCCACCATGACAGCGGCTGTGGGATCGGCGAAAAATTCCTGCGGATTCTTGTCATTCCACGCTGTGTCTCCAGGTCCAGGGGCCGATGGATGCCAGAATCGAAGAATGTCTACCCCGGCGCAGTCTTCTTCCCCCTCGCCGGACCGGGCTACCTGGCACCTGCCCCAGCTTGAGCACTGGATCATCGTCCCGCTCATCGTCGTCCTGGCGATCGGCGCGATCGGACGGATCGTGAGTCTCACACCTGAGGTCGGCGCCGCGGAGTCCCAGGTCCTCGCGGCCCTCGACCCTGTTCGCTCCGGCCTTCTCCTGGCCGTCGCGGGCTTCGTCCACGGCATCTTCTCCGCACCCTGGGTCTACGGCATCATCGCCGCACTCACCGCGTGGCTGGCGCTCGTCAAGCGCAGCGGCCGCGATGCCGCGGGCTTCGCCGTGACCGCAGTGACCATGGTCGTGGTCGCGAGCACCGCCCAGCAGATCATCGGCCGCCCGGCTCCCGGCCTGGGCGACGGCGTCCTGACCGCCGAGGTCGGCTCCTCGCTGCCCTCCGCTGCCGTGTGCGCCGCCATCGGCATCTCCCTGTCCTTCCTAGTGGCCTCGCGGCGCCACATCTCCGGCATGGCGGTCCTGCTCGCCGGTGCCGGTGTGAGCCTGGCCGTGGCGCTGTCGGCGCTGCTGACGTCATCCGCCTACGTGCTGGACGTCGTGCTGTCCCTGCCGGTCGCCTGGGCGGGCGTGGTGCTGGGCTGCGGCCTGGCCAACAGGGTCGTCCCGGCCATGGCAGAGCGCTTCGGCTGGGGTCTCCCGCGCGCGGACCGCAAGCTGGCTCACCGCCAGGCTCCGCGCTACAGCGACGCCGAGACCGCCTACGCCCGCTCCGAGTCCCGCAGCACTGCGGCGGCCTCCGCGCACCGCGACCTCGACGACGGCCCCATCACCGAGGAGCTGCCCGTCATCCGCGAGGACGACGCCGCCGCCGCCTGACCCGGCCCCTGCTGCTCCGCGAAGGGCGCCTCTCCCGCCAGGGGGAGGCGCCCTTCGTCGTCGCCGCCTCTCCCGCCCTGCGATGTACTGACCGGACACGTTGATTGATAGACAAGTCGCCATTTGTGACATAAAGCCAGGCTTGTCTATAGTGTGGGTATGACAGTTTCACTGGATGTTGCCCTGCCGCGCACGGACCTGTCGGCGCGGGACCACGCGCGGATGCTTGCTCCGTTGCTGAAGCCTTTGTCAGACGAGAACAGACTGATGATCGTGCTGACGCTTGCGGCGGGGGCGTGCTCGAACAAGCAGTTGCAGGAGGCCACCGGGTTGAGCCAGGCGCTGGTGAGTCACCATGTGGCAGCCTTGCGGGAAGCGCAGCTGATCAGTGTGCGGGCCGAGGGCCGGTCCAACATCTACGAGCTGTGTTGTGAGCAGTTGGCGGCGCCGGTGCAGTGGCTCGCTCACTTGGCGACTCTCACTCCAGAGGGACAGAAGGCGTGCTGCACTGCCCCAGCAGCGGAGGGTCAGGCATCGACTGAGGGTGCTGCGCGGTGATTCATGCGGTACAGACCTTCGGGTTGATCCTGGTCGAGTTGCTCGTCCTGTTCTCGCTGATCTCGGTTCTCGTTGCGCTGGTGAACCGGCGGTTCGGGCCGGATCGGATCCAGAGCTGGATGGCCGATGGGCGCCTTCCCGGCCCGCTCAAGGGGCTACTGCTGGGGGCGATCACGCCGTTCTGTTCCTGTTCGACGCTGCCGGTGCTGGCTGGGATGTTGAAGTCGGGGGTGGCGTTCCGGACGTCGATGACCTTCCTGATCTCGTCACCGCTGCTGGATCCCATCATCGTGGCCGGGGTGGTGCTGCTGTTCGGCTGGCGTATCGCGTTGGTCTACACGGTGGTCACCGCCGCATGGTCCCTGCTCGCCCCCCTCGTATGGGAACGACTCGGCATGGCCAGCCAGCTCAAGCGAGTCAAGGTCGTCGGCGACGACAGCACCCCCCACCCCTGGGCAGGCCTGCGCAACGAGATCCGACCGGCACTCGGTGAAGCCTGGGCCGATCTGAGACCGCTGCTCGTCCCGATGGTGCTGGGCGTCTCGGTCGGTGCCTGTATCTACGGTTTCGTCCCTCAGAACCAACTCGTCGCGGTCGCTGGCGACGACAAACCGTGGGCCGTGCCGTTGGCCGCCGTCCTTGGCGTTCCGCTTTACGTGCGGATCGAGACGATGCTGCCCATCGGCTTGGCCCTCAGCTCGACCGGCATGGGGCTAGGTGCAGTGTTCGCGCTGATGATCGGCGGCGCCGGAGCCTCGATCCCCGAGATCTCGATGCTCACCGCCTTGTTCAAGCCCCGACTGGTCGTCACTTTCGTGGTCACTGTCATAGGCACGGCCATTGCCGCCGGCTATCTCATCCCACTGATCGCCTGACCCAACCACCACATTCCCAACCACACGAGGAGAACAAACAACCATGGGACTCAAGGACCTCTTCACCGCACGCAAGCAGGACAGCAGTTGCTGCGGAGCCCAGATCGTGCCCGACGATGACAACCAGCCCCAGAGCGAGCAGGGAACGCCCACCGAGACGGCTGCCTCTTCAGTGCCGAACAGCGAGGACACGGACGGCAACTGACAAACCGAATCGACGGGGCTGCACCACAGGGTGCAGCCCCGTCACTGTCTCCACCCGCTCGTCACCAGGAAGGCCACCATGCCCCACGCCAATGCCGCCCTCACCCCGCGTCACCGCCTCAAGGTTGCCCAGCTGGTTGTTGACCACGGATGGCCGATCAGTGAAGTTGCCGCCCGATTCCAGGTCTCCTGGCCCACCGTGAAGCGCTGGGCTGACCGCTACCGCGCCGGTCAGTCCATGCAGGACCGGTCCTCCCGACCGCACCGCTCGCCCAACAGGACCAACCCGCAGATCATCCGGCGCTGCATCCAACTGCGCCTTCGCCTGCGGGAAGGTCCGGTTCAGTTGGCATACCGAATTGGCGTTGCTCCGTCGACAGTCCACCGGATCTTGGTCGACGTCCACTTGAGCCGCCTGTCTCACGTCGACCGTGCCACCGGAGAGCCTGTTCGTCGCTACGAACACGACCCACCCCGGGGCGATGCTCCACGTCGACGTCAAGAAGCTCGGCAACATCCCAGACGGGGGAGGCTGGCGCTACGTTGGCCGACAACAAGGCGAGAAGAACCGCGCTGCCACACCCGGCAAGCCCAAGAACAAGCATTACGACCCGTTGATGGGCAAGGCCTACGTCCACACCGTCATCGATGATCACTCCCGCGTGGCCTACGCCGAGATCCACGACGACGAAACAGCCCACACCGCCATAGCGGTCCTCGTCCGGGCCGTCGAGTGGTTCAACGCCCGCGGGGTGACCGTCGAGCGGGTTCTGTCGGACAACGGTGGCGCCTATCGCTCACACCTGTGGCGCGACACCTGCGCCGAGCTGGGAATCAGGCACAAACGGACCAGGCCGTATCGCCCGCAGACCAACGGCAAGATCGAGCGCTTCCACCGCACCCTGGCCGACGGCTGGGCATACACCCGTTGCTACACGTCCGAAGACGAACGCCGCGGCGAGCTCGACGGTTGGTTGCACTACTACAACCATCACCGGCCCCACACGGCCTGCGGCAACCAGCCGCCTTTCTCACGATTGACCAACGTGTCCGGTCAGTACACCTAGGTGCCTCCCTGCGCTTTCCCGCGCCCAGAGCGCACATGCGCACGCCGGGCCCCCGCGCTTACGTGCTTCCGGGTGCAGCCGGCGCAGCGCGCGCAGAGACGCGATGCAGCACGTAGGCGGGGGAAAGAGTGCGGCTCAGGGGGCCAGGCGGCGGTGGCGGGGCCACCAGATGATGCGGCCCATGTCGTAGGTCAGCGCCGGGACCAGCAGGGAGCGCACCAGCAGGGCGTCGAGCAGGACGCCGAAGGCCACCATGAAGGCCAGCTGCACCATGAACACGATGGGGATCACGGCCAGCGCGGCGAAGGTCGCAGCCAGCACGATGCCGGCGGACGTGATGACACCGCCGGTCAGCACCGTTCCCCGCAGCACGCCGGCGCGCGTCCCGTGCTCCAGGGACTCCTCCCGCACCCGCGACATCAGGAAGATGTTGTAGTCGATGCCCAGCGCCACCAGGAACACGAACGCGTACAGCGGCACCGAGGGATCCGAGCCCGGGAACTCGAGCACGTGGTTGAACACCAGCGCGCTGACGCCCAGCGCCGAGGCGTACGAGATCACCGTGAGCACCACCAGCAGGACCGGCGCGAGCACCGAGCGCAGCAGCAGCATGAGGATCACCAGCACGACCGCCAGGATCATGGGGATGATCACCGCACGGTCGCGCTCGGCGGCGTGATTGGTGTCCAGCGTGCTGGCGGTCTCGCCGCCGACCAGGATGGTGTCGTCGATCCCGTGCAGCTCGGAGCGCAGGGTCTCGACGGCCTGGAAGGTCTCATCGGCATCCGGGTCGGTGGTGGTGGTGATCTGGATCTGGACGTCGCCGTCGACGACGGTCGGGGAGACCCCCTCGAACGGATTCGCGCCCGGGGGAGCGGACTCGAGCTGAGCGGCCGCCGAGCCCAGCGGGATGGAGCCCTGCGGGGCATCCAGCGCCGTGACCGTCACGGAGTCCACGGGATCCAGGGCCTCCGCCTCCTCCGCGACCTGATCCATGCGCGACTCCGGGGCGATGACCGTGATCGGGGATCCGGAGCCGCCGGGGAAGTGCTCGGAGAGGATGTGCTGGCCGTCGGCGGCCGGGGACTCGCCGATCAGCGTCTCGGACTGCTTGAGGCCCGAGGCCTGCAGCTGCGGGGCGAAGGCCGCGGCGATCAGCAGGACCAGGGTGGAGAGGATCCACACCGGGCGGTGGCGTCTGGCGATGAATCGCCCGATCCGCGCCCAGAGGCCGCCGCCCTCCACGGCATGTCCGCGGTCAGCGGGAACCACCTCCAGGGCCTGCGGACCCTGGTCCTGGAAGCGGGGGCGGGCCGGCCAGAAGGCCGCGCGCCCGATGAGCATCAGCGCCGCCGGCAGCAGAGTCAGCGCGGCCAGCATGGAGAAGACGATGCCGGTGGCGGCGGCCGGGCCCAGCGCTGCGGTGGAGCCCAGGTCCGAGACCAGCAGGCACAGCAGCCCGGCGATCACCGTGCCGCCCGAGGCCAGCACCGGCTCGATGGTGCCGCGCAGAGCCTCCCGGGTGGCCTGGCGCGTGCTGCGATGAGCATGGAGGGCGTCCCGGTAGCGGGCGGTGTAGAGCAGGCAGTAGTCGGTGGCGGCACCCACGACCAGGATGAACAGGATGCCCTGCACCTGGCCGTTGATCTGGATCAGCCCCGACGACGCCAGCAGGTAGACCACCACGATCGCCGCGCACAGCGCCGCCATGGCGGTGATCAGCACCAGCACCGGCAGCAGCGGGGAGCGGTAGACGACCACCAGGATCACGAACACGACCGCCAGGGCCACCAGCAGCAGGATGCCGTCGATCCCGGAGAATCCCTCGGCCAGCTCGCTGGCGAAGCCCGCAGGGCCTGTGACCGCCGTTGTCAGCCCCTGGGGCGCCTGGTCATCCATGGCGCTGCGCAGCTCGGAGACCTGGTCCCCGAACTCGTCCTCGTCCATGGGCACGAAGAGCTGCAGCGCCTCGCCGTCCTCCGAGACCACGGGAGGGGAGGGCTGCTGCTCGGCGATGCCGCGGTCCACGAGCGAGTCGGAGAGCTCCTGCGCCCACTGCCTGTCCTGGTCGGTGAGGCCGTCGTCGCGCTGGGCCACGGCCACGGCGGGCAGGAAGGGGTCCTCCGTGAAGTCGTCTGCCCGGTCAGAGACCTGGGTGGATTCGGCGGACTGGGGGAGGAACGAGCTCTGCTGATTGGTGGAGACGTCCGAGATCCGCCCGAAGAACGGCCCGCCGAGCATCAGCACGGCCAGCCAGATGAGGATCAGGGCAGGGGCGATCAGGGTGCGCGCCCACGGGCGGCGGTGCGCTGCTGGAGTGTTCACTGGTCCTGCTCGATTCGATGGGGAGATCTCACTGTCTCATGGGCCTGTGACGCGACAGCGGCCAGGGGCCCGTCGGTTCGATCCGACGGGCCCCTGGCCGGCAGCTGCACCCCGCGCGGCGGGGCGCAGATCACTTCTTGTGGTGCTCGTGCGTGGAGTAGTCGCCGAGCGGATCGTGCCCGTCCGGCTCCTCGCCCAGGGTCGCGATCGCCTGCGTGTCCTCGAAGCCCATGGGCTCGTGCTTCACGAAGCGCTTGTACGCCCAGTTGACCGCCGAGAGCAGCAGGCCGATGCCCAGCAGGACGGCGGCGATCTGGTACTCGATGACGTCCTGCGCCCACGGGCCGATCAGGAACAGCGTGGTGGCCGCGCCGATGAAGGGGATGAACGCGGGAGCCCGGAAGTAGCCGGTGCCCTCGCGCGACTTGTCCTTGCGCAGCACGATCACGGCCACGTTGACCACCGCGAACACGCCGAGCAGCAGCAGCGCGGTCGTGCCGCCGAGCGCGGCAGCGGTCTCCTTGGCCATGATCTGCCCGACCACCAGGATCAGGGCGGCGGCCAGGACGGTCGTGAAGACCACAGAGGCCCACGGGACGGAGTGCTTGGAGCTGACCTTGGCCAGGAAGCCCGGGAGCACGCCCTGGGAGGCCATGCCGTAGAGCAGGCGCGAGGCCATCAGCATGTTGATCAGCGCCGTGTTGGCCACCGCGAAGATGGTCAGGAACGGGTAGATCGCGCCGACCGGGATGCCGGGGGCGCCGGCGTTGACGACTTCGAGCAGCGGGGTCGTGGACTCGCCCAGCACGCCGATCGGGACGATCGCGACGGCCAGGATGGAGACCAGGACGTAGACGGCGCCGGTGATGCACAGGCCGATGAGCATGATCCGCGGGAAGTTCTTCTGCGGGTCCTTGGTCTCCTCGACCATGTTGACGGAGTCCTCGAATCCCACGAAGGAGAAGAAGGCCAGGGAGGTCACGGCGGTCAGCGCCAGGAAGATCGACTTGTCGCCCTGGGTCTCGAAGATCATGGTCCGGGAGAAGTCGGCGTTGCCCTGGGTCGCGGCCCAGAGGCCGATGAGGATCACGATGGCCAGGCCGGAGAGCTCGATGCAGGTCAGCACCACGTTGAGCATCAGGGATTCCTTGACGCTGCGCAGGTTGATGATCATGAGCAGGACCATGAAGCCGACGGCCATGAGGGTCACCGCCGTCATGGGCGGGTCCTCCCAGCCGAAGCCCGCCACGAGGTTGGAGGCCACGGTGCGGGCGGCGGTGGAGGCGGAGGTCAGGCCGGAGGCAAGCACGGCGAAGGTGACCATGAAGGTCAGCAGGCCGATCCCGAAGGCCTTGTGGGTGTAGAGCGCGGCGCCCGAGGCGCCGGGGTACTTGGTGACCATCTCCAGGTAGGAGAAGGCGGTCACGGCGGCCACGAAGAAGGCCAGCAGGATCGGGGCCCAGGCGGCGCCGCCGATCTCGCCGGCGATCGTGCCGGTCAGGGCGTAGACGCCCGTTCCCAGGATGTCGCCGACGATGAACAGCAGCAGCAGGCCGGGGCCCATGACCTTGGCCAGGTCGCTGCTCTCGACAGGTGCGGTGCCGTCGGTGGAGGTGCCGCGGGGATCTGAGGGCGCGCTCTCGCGCGAGTTGGTGCTCACTGGGTGCTCCCGAGGACGGATGCGGACGGGGCCCGGGGTGACAGGTGGTGCGCTGTCGCCGCTATCACAGGTGGCTGTGATTGGCCCCACGGGGTGCGCCTACTGTACGGCGGTTCCGACCCGGTTGCGCCACATCCGCCGTGTCCCGCGGCGCTGATTCCCTCGGCATGGGCATGGGGTGTCCGCCCGCCTACGACGGGCCGCGGCGTCCCGGAGCGCGCCACCCCGACGACGGCCGCGCTCGGTCCCGGCGCGGGGAGGGGCTGTCAGGCCCTGCCGGGGCTGCGGCGCGCCGCTGAGAGCATCAGCGGGAGCGCGGTGCCGGAGGCCAGCTGCACCGAGTGATCGGCCTGGGCCGAGAAGCCGGTGGGCTCCGGGTTGATCTCGACCACGGGGACCCCCAGGCCCAGGGCGGTCAGCGGCAGCGAGGCCGCCGGCTGCACGAGCCCGGAGGTCCCGATCACGAGCACGAGCTCGGCCGAGGCCATGGCGGACTCGGCGTCGTCGAAGGCCCCCTCGGGCAGCGCCTCCCCGAACCACACGACGTCCGGGCGGATGGGGCCGTCGCACTCCAGGCACTCCGGCGGGGTCTCGGGGCGCGGCTCGTCCAGGGGCGGCTCGTCCAGGCGCAGGTCGGCGACCTGCCACTGATCCGCCGGGCGGCCGCAGTGCGAGCAGCGGAACGAGTACAGGGAGCCGTGCAGGTGCGAGACATCGGAGGAGCCGGCGCGCTCGTGGAGGTCGTCGATGTTCTGCGTCGCGATCGTGACGTCCGCGTACTCGCTCCACGACACCAGCGCCCGGTGCCCGGCGTTGGGCGCGCACTGCCGGACATATCGCGCTCGCTGCATATACCAGGCCCAGACCAGCTCCGGATCGGCCTCCCAGGCCTCCGGGGTGGCCAGCTCCTGCGGCGAGTAGCGGGCCCACAGCCCGGTCTCCGGGGCGCGGAAGGTGGGAACGCCGGACTCGGCCGAGATGCCGGCGCCAGAGAGCACCGCGACCCTCGAGGCCGAGCGGCACAGATCCAGCACCTCGGGACCGATCGCCTGCAGCTGGGCGTTGAACCGGCCGGCGCGCTGGGACAGGGACTCGTCGGGATCCTGATCGGTGCTCATGGCCCCCACGGTAGGCGACTCGCCCCGGCCGTGAGCCCATGCGGGCCCGGCGCCGCCGCGGTGCCTGTGATGGAATGGACGCATGAAGTACGACTTCCGACGCCTCACCCCCGCCGTCCTGACCTCGCTCGGGCTGATCTTCCTCGCGCTGCTCTTCGTGAGCTTCGGCTGGGCCGTCCTGGGCTGGATCCTGGGGCTGGCCGGTCTGGCCCTGAACGTGGTGGCCGTGGCGGTCATCGCGGTCCCGGGTTCCGCAGGCGACGGCGCCCGCCGCGTTCCGGCGCGTCCGGGGGCGGCTCAGCGCTCCGAGCGCGAGCGCCTGGCGCTGCGCGATTCGGCGGCGCCTTCCCGCGGCGTCGAGCACGACGACGAGCGCGAGGCCGAGGCCGAGGTCATCCGTGACGCGGACGGCCAGCCGGTCCAGGCGCAGCCCTCCCGCACGGTCTCCGCCCAGCGCGACGGCAAGGCGGGCAAGGGCGACAAGCGCGCCTACTCCCGCGCCGGCTCGACCGCCGTGCCGGGCTCTGCGCGGGCGTCGTCCTCCGGTGGGAGCTCGAACAAGCGCCGCTGAGGCGGAGTCGACATGACTGAGGGGCCGGGACAGATGTCCCGGCCCCTCAGTCATGTCCGCTCAGCTGCCCTGCGAGGCTTCGTCCTGCGTGGCCTCGTCCGAAGAGCCCGTGCCGAGCTTCTTGTAGTGGCGGTTGCGGATGCCCAGCAGGGCGCCGCCCACGACGGCGGCGAGCACGGAGCCCGTCAGGATGCCGACCTTGGAGGTGGCGCCCAGATCCGACGAGGGCTCGAAGGACAGCTCGCTGATCAGCAGCGAGACCGTGAAGCCGATGCCGGCCAGCGCGGCTAGGCCGACGACGTCGATCCACTGGATGTCCGGATCGAGATTGAACCTGCGCAGACGGGTGAGCAGCCAGGTGGTGGCGGTGATGCCGACCGTCTTGCCGACGAGCAGGCCCACGATCACGCCCAGCGCCGCGACCGAGGTCCAGGACTCGACCAGGCCGCTCCAGCCCTTCACGAACACCCCGGCCGAGAAGAAGGCGAAGATCGGGACGCACAGCGCGGCGGAGAACGGGCGCACCAGGTGCTCGAGGTGGGAGGCGAGGCCCACGGCCTCGGGGTTGCGCTCGACGGTGCGGCGGTTCGGGCGGACGGGGACCATGAAGGCCAGGACGACGCCCGCGATGGTGGCGTGGATGCCCGAGTTGTAGAACAGCGCCCAGGTGATCACGCCCAGCGGGAACAGGCTCAGCCAGGTCAGCCAGGTCTTCTCGGCGAACGTGGCCTGCCCCTTGTAGGCGATCAGCGCGAAGACGGCGATCGGGATGATCGCAGCCCCCAGGTGGGCGAGGCTCAGATCCGACGTGTAGAACAGCGCGATGATCGTGATGGCGATCAGATCGTCGACGACGGCCAGCGTCAGCAGGAACGTGCGCATGGCCACCGGAAGGTGCGAGCCGACGATCGCCAGCACTGCGGTCGCGAAGGCGATGTCCGTGGCGGTGGGGATCGCCCAGCCGCCCATGAGCTCGCCGCCGCCGCTGCTGGCGGCGAAGGCCACGAAGATCAGGGCGGGGACCGCGACGCCGCCGAAGGCGGCTGCGATCGGCACGGCGGCCTTGCCCGGGTTGCGCAGCTCGCCGTCCACGAACTCCTGCTTCAGCTCCAGGCCGACCAGGAAGAAGAACACTGCCAGCAGGGCGTCGGCCGCCCAGTGGCTCACGCTCAGGTCCAGGGTGAGCAGAGGGCTGTCGGGGTCGCCCAGGACGGGGCCGAAGTGGAAGTCGCTGACCGATTCGTAGAGCTCGCGCAGCCCGGGTGCATTGGCCGCGCTCAGGGCGAGGACCGTGGCGACCAGCAGCAGGACGCCGGCGACCGTCTCCGAGCGAAGGAGCCGACCGATCCCGCTCGAGGAGGGAGTGTCGGAAGCGCCGTAGACGGGGTCGTGGTGCGGCTCGACGTGATGATCGGGCTCGGCGGCGCTCTCCGCAGAGCTGTGGGGCGTGGTCATCGGTCTCCTGTGGGATTCGGCCTGCATGAGGGCAGGTGCATGCGCATTCCGCTCTCGCGGGCCGACCAGACTTCCCGGCTCACCGCTTGCCACGTTAGCAAAGCGATGCGCCTGGCCCCAGCGCTCGGTCTGTGCGGCACAGGGTGCGGATCTAGGATTCCGGCATGAGCGCGCACGAGCACAGAGGGAACGCGACGGGCCGGGTCCGCAGCCTCAACGTGGGCACCGAGCGGGAGAATCCGGCGCCCCGTCGGGTCTCGACCGGCATCTTCAAGCAGCCCATCGACGGACCCGTGGCGATCGCCGACCCCGGCCCCAGGGCCCCCGACGCCCCGCTCGCTTCGGGGGTCTCAGGCGACTTCGTGGGCGATCGGGCCCACCACGGCGGCAGGTTCCAGGCCGTCTACGCGTTCGACCGCGCCGAGCTGGACTGGTGGGAGGAGCAGCTGGGCCGTCCGCTGCACGACGGCATGTTCGGCGAGAACCTCACGCTCGAGTCCGTGGCGGTGGACGACGCCGTGATCGGCGAGCTCTGGCAGATCGGGACCGCGCGGCTGCGCGTCACCGAGCCCCGCATCCCGTGCGGCACGTTCGCCGGCGTGATGGAGGAGCAGGGCTGGATCAAGCGCTTCACGCAGCGAGCCCGCTCCGGGGCTTACCTGGCCGTCGACGCCCCAGGGGAGGTCCGGCGCGGCGACGAGGTCCGGGTGATCTCCCGTCCCGAGCACGGGATCACGGTGGCCGAGGCCTTCCGGGCGCGGACCCTGGAGCGCGACCTGGCGCCCCGAGTGCTCCAGGCGGGCGAGGACCTGAGCCCCAAGCTGCTGGATCGGCTGCAGGCGCTCATCGGCGGCGCCGACCCGAACCTGCCCAGCTGATCTGCCCGCCCGGGCCTGCGGATCAGCCGTTCAGGGCGGCGGCGCGGTAGAGGCGCTGGACGGCGTCGGGGCTGAGGCTGGCGTCGACGGCCGCCGTGGTCTCGGGGGAGCGCAGCAGGTAGCGCACCGGACCGTGCTGGCCGCGCTCCAGGCGCAGGGCATCGACGGTGGCGTAGCGCTGGGAGAGCTGGGCCGTGAAGGGCTTGCCCCGCCCCGGAGTCACGGACAGGGTCAGCTGGACCTCGACCGAGGAGAGGTCGTCGTCCTCGTCCTCCGACACCTCGAACTCGTCGGCCCCGGAGGCGTTCGGGGCCTCTTCAGCGGCGTGGTCCGCGGGGTCGTCGTCGACGCCGGCCGCGTCCCCGCCGATGCGCAGCTCGCGGATGATGCCGATCCCGTAGCCCACCGAGCCGGTGGCTGCCTGGCCCAGCACCTGGCGGGCCTGGCCCATGACCGCGCGCAGGCGCCCGATCCACACGACGCCTGCCACGATCAGCACGACCGCCAGGATCGCGGGCCAGACCCAGGAGCCGTCGCGCATCCACTGCAGCAGCAGCACCACAGCGACGATCGCAGCCAGCAGCGGCACCAGGACGATCAGCACATTGCCCTTCACGCCGCCGATCTCCTGCAGCGCCTGCGGGTCGGAGCGGATCTCGTCCATCATCTGGCGGTCGAAGGCGCGTGCGTCGGTGCCGTCCTGAGCGGACAGGGGCACGGGCCAGGTTCCCTGATCATCCATG
Organism: Kocuria sp. SL71; assembly: GCF_026672465.1. NCBI lineage: Bacteria > Bacillati > Actinomycetota > Actinomycetes > Micrococcales > Micrococcaceae > Kocuria > Kocuria sp. SL71. Next base: position 2,210,926 of record NZ_JAPPRE010000001.1, on the reverse strand, counting down.
CCCACCATCCTCGCAGAGCAGCGGGGGGCCGGTGTCAGCTCATCTCGATCGAGCGCTTCGACAGCCCGATCTTGAACCCCTCGATCCTGGTGCGGACCTCGACATCGGGGGACGAGGCCGCCCCCAGGGTGATGAACAGCGGCGTGAAGTGCTCCACGGTGGGGTGGGCGTGCGGCATGCCCGGGGCCTGGCGGCGGAAGTCGGCCAGGGCGTCCACGCGGCCGGCGTCGAGCATCTCGGCGGCCCACAGGTCGAAGTCGGAGGACCAGTTCTCGGCGGTGCCGTCGTCGGCGCGCAGCAGCTGGACCGAGGGGCGCCCGTGGGTCATGAATCCCGACCCGACGACCAGGTACCCCTCCGCGCGCAGCTCGCGCAGGCGCCGTCCCAGGTCCATCAGTCGCTCGGGATCGTGCGTGGGCATGGAGACCTGCAGGGCGGGGACGTCGGCCAGCGGGTACATGGCGCGCAGCGGCACCCAGGCGCCGTGGTCGAGTCCGCGCATGCGGTGCTGGTAGAGGGGCTCGTCGTCCGGCATGGTCGCGGCGATCCGGCGGCCCAGCTCGGTGGCATCCGGGGTCGCGTACTGCAGCTGGTAGAAGCGCTCCTCGAAGCCGCCGAAGTCGTAGACCAGAGGGGTCCCCGCCGCCGGGGCGGTGATCATGGTGGGTGCCTGCTCCCAGTGGGCGGAGACGATCACGATGCCCTTGGGCTTGGGCAGCGAGACCGCCCACTCGAACAGCTCCGACATCCACAGGCCGTCGTCAAGCAGTCCGGGGAAGCCATGGCCGATGTAGAAGGTCGGCAGCGGGGCGTCGCCGTCCTGCCAGCGCGGCTGCATGGCGCTGCGCGGCACGGCCGTGAGGTCGTGGCGGTCCAGCGCGATCATGCCGGGTGCGGTTCCTGCCGAGGTGGGCTGGGTGGTCATCGGGGGCTCCTGTTCGAAGAGGCAAGCCTTCTGCCGGTTGCGTCGGAAAGTATTTCTACGCCTCAGTACGTGATGCGTCAAGTACCCAGAATGGGCAGTAAGGTTACAACCATGGTGGAACCGCAATGGCTCAACGACGACGAGCGGGAGGCATGGCTTGCCCTCGTCGCGCTGATGTTCAAGATGCCCGGCACGATCGAGCGCCAGCTGGTCGACGACGAGGACCTCAGCCTCGCCGAGTATCTGGTCCTGGCGATGCTCTCCGAGGCCCCGGATCGCAGCCATCGCATGTCGGATCTGGCCGCAGCCACCTTCACGGGGCAGTCCCGGCTCTCGCGCATCGTCGCGCGGCTGGAGCGCCATGACTACGTCCGACGCAGCGCCAACGCCCAGGACCGCCGAGTGGTCGTCGCCCAGCTGACTCAGGACGGCTTCGAGAAGGTCCGCAGCGCGGCGCCGGGGCACGTCGCCCACGTCCGCGAGGAGATCTTCGATCGCCTCAGCGCCCAGCAGGTCGAGCAGATCGCCCGGATCGCCCGCGACCTCACCGACGGCGTCGAGCCCCCGCGCGTCTGAGCGTCCTGGTCCGGCTGTTCGCTGTCTGATGACCTCGCTCTGATCCGGCCCGCGAGCAGCGGACCGGGTCTAGCGTGGGCGGGATGAGCATGAACGCCTCCCCCTGGGCCCTGATGCGCTCGGCCACGCAGAGCGAGAGCCTCAAGGGATCGCGCATCTCCCGCGAGACCGTCGGCCGCGTGGTGCGCTTCGCCCGACCGCACTCCCGGATGCTGCTGGGCTTCCTGCTGACGTCGGTGGTCGTGGCGGTGCTCGGCGTGATCACCCCGGTGCTCGCGGGCCGCGTGGTCAATGCGATCACCGGCAGCGGCTCGGTGGATCTCGTCGTGCGCCTGGCGCTGCTGATCGCGCTGATCGCCGTGCTGGATGCCGGTTTCGGCATACTCAACCGCTGGCTGTCGTCGACGATCGGGGAGGGGCTCATCCTCGACCTGCGCACCGCCGTCTACGACCACGTGCAGACCCTGCCGGTCGCCTTCTTCACCCGCACCCGCACGGGAGCGCTGATCTCGCGGCTGAACAACGACGTCCTGGGCGCCCAGCGCGCGTTCTCCAACACGCTGTCCGGGGTGGTCTCGAACCTGGTCTCGCTGATCCTCACCGTCGGGGTGATGGTCTCGATCTCATGGCAGGTCACCCTCCTGTCGGTCCTGCTGCTGCCCATCTTCCTGATCCCCGCGCGGCTGATGGGCGGGCGGCTGGCCAGGCTGCAGCGCGAGGCGGCCCAGCACAACGCCTCGATGTCCACGCAGATGACCGAGCGGTTCTCCGCCGGCGGGGCCACACTCATCAAGCTGTTCGGCAAGCCGCAGTCCGAGTCCGACGAGTTCGCCCGCCGCGCAGGTCGCGTGCGCACCATCGGGGTGCGGGTGGCCATGCTCCAGGCCACGTTCCTCACCGCCCTGACCCTGGTCTCGGCGCTGGCGCTCGCGCTGGTCTACGGCGTGGGCGGCGTGCAGGCGATCGTCGGGAATCTCGACGCCGGCCAGGTGGTCACCCTCGCCCTGCTCCTGACCAGGCTGTACACCCCGCTGACCATGCTCGCCAATGCCCGCCTGGACATCATGAGCGCGCTGGTGAGCTTCGAGCGGGTCTTCGAGATCCTCGACCTCGAGCCCCTGATCCGCGAGCCCGAGAACCCCCGGGCGATCCCCGACGGTCCCGTGTCCGTCGAGTTCGACCAGGTGCGCTTCACGTATCCCTCCGCCGAGCAGACCTCGCTGGCCTCGCTCGAGGACGTCAGCGCCCTCGACTCCCGGGTGGGCGAGGAGGTGCTGCACGGTGTGGACTTCACGGTGGAGCACGGTCAGACCGTGGCGCTCGTGGGGTCCTCGGGCGCCGGCAAGTCCACGATCGCCTCACTGGTCCCGCGCCTCTACGACGCCACCTCAGGGGCCGTGCGCATCGGCGGGGTGGACGTGCGCGAGACCTCGTTCACGGATCTGCAGGGCGCCGTCGGGATGGTCACGCAGGACGGGCACCTGTTCCACGAGACGATCCGGCAGAACCTCGCGCTGGCCGCGCCCGACGCCGACGACGAGCAGATGTGGTCCGCGCTGTCCCGCGCGCGCATGGACCATGTGGTGCGCGAGCTCGGCGACGGGCTCGACACCATGATCGGGGAGCGCGGCTACCGGCTCTCGGGCGGCGAGCGGCAGCGGCTGACCATCGCGCGGCTGCTGCTGGCCTCCCCGCGCGTGGTGATCCTGGACGAGGCCACCTCCGCGCTCGACTCCACGAGCGAGGCCTTCGTGCAGGCCGCGCTCGACGAGGCCATGGCCGAGCGCACCGCCCTGGTGATCGCCCACCGGCTCTCGACCATCCGCCGCGCCGACCGGATCCTGGTGATCGAGGGCGGCCGCGTGGTCGAGCAGGGCCCCCACGACGAGCTGCTGGCCGCCGGAGGCCGGTACGCCGAGCTCTACGAGACGCAGTTCGCCGACCAGGAGTGATCGGTCGCGTCGTCGGGCCCGCGGGGCCACTCAACGGGGCACAGCACACTGCGGTGCCACTCGATGCGGGTGGGTTGAGGAAACGGCCGTCGGCTGACGGCAGCGGGCGTCAGTGGGCCGACTTGCCGCGGGCCTTCTGGATCAGCGTCACGACGAGCACGATGATCGCGCCCCAGATCAGTCCGAGCACCGCCGAGAAGAAGGTGTTCACGATCCAGGACACGGCGGCCTGGAGGACGGGCACCACGTGAGCGGCGGCTTCGCCCATGTGGTGCACGAAGCCGTAGAGGGCGTGCCAGCCGAACTCGTCCAGGCCCACGAGGATGATGTGCCCGCCCACCCAGAGCATGGCGACGGTGCCGACGACCGAGATGACCTGCAGGATCTTCGGCATGGCCTTGACCATGCCGCGCCCGATCGTCTGCAGCGCCCCGGAGCCGGTGGAGGCGAGCTTGAGCCCGGCGTCGTCCATGCGGATCAGCAGCGCCACGACCCCGTACACCACGCCCGTGATGACCACGGCCACGATCGCCAGGATGATCAGGCGGGAGAGGAAGCCCTCGGAGGCGACCTCGTTGAGGGAGATGACCATGATCTCCGCCGAGAGGATCAGGTCGGTGCGCACGGCGCCTGCGACCATCTTGTCCTCGGCGGACTTGCCGTCGGAGGCCGCGTCCTGGTCGACGGCCGGCTCCTCGTGGGAGTGCCCGGACAGCGCTCCCCAGATCTTCTCGGCGCCCTCGAAGCACAGGTAGGACCCGCCCAGCATGAGGATCGGCGTGAGCGCCCAGGGCGCGAACTGGCTCAGCAGCAGCGCGATCGGCAGGATGATCAGCAGCTTGTTGCGCAGCGATCCCTTGGTGATCCGCCAGATGATCGGCAGCTCGCGCGAGGCCTCCACGTCCTTGACGTACTGGGGGGTCACGGCGGTGTCGTCGACCACCACACCGGCGGCCTTGATCGAGGCGCGTCCGGTGGCGGCGCCGATGTCGTCGACGGAGGCCGCGGTCACCTTGGCGATCGCCGCGACGTCGTCCAGCAGCGCGATCAGACCGCCGCTCATCGCGCGCCTCGGCTCGGCAGGACGGCGACGGCCGCGAGGGGGCACAGGGGGCGCGGGAGCGCGGGGGTCCGGGTCATGCCAGCAGGGTAAGCGCCGCGGCCGCGAATCGTCCGATCCCACGAGGGCATCGCCCGGAACATCCGATGAACTGCCAGCTTGCTGAGGGAACTCGGGCCGGACTGGCTTACAGTGGAGCTCCCCGACGTCAGGACCTCCTGTGAACGCAAGCGATGAGATCGCCATCGCCTTCCGCGGTGTGCGCAAGACCTACCCGGACGGCACCACTGCGGTGGACGACCTTGATCTCGAGGTCCCCCGCGGCTCCCTGACGGTCTTCGTGGGCCCGTCCGGCTGCGGCAAGACCACGTCGCTGCGGATGATCAACCGCATGGTCGAGCCGAGCTCCGGGGTCGTGGAGGTCGACGGCCGCGACGTCTCCAGCGTCCCCGCCCACCGGCTGCGCCGCTCGATGGGCTATGTCATGCAGGCCTCGGGCCTGATGCCGCACCGCACCGTCAGCGAGAACATCATGACCGTGCCTCGGCTGCAGGGCGGCTCGCGGGCCTCCGGGCGCAAGCGCGCCGAGGAGCTCATGGAGATCATCGGGCTGGATCCCGCGCTGGGCTCGCGCTATCCCTCGCAGCTGTCGGGAGGACAGCAGCAGCGCGTGGGCGTGGCCCGCGCACTGGCCGCCGACCCGCCGATCCTGCTCATGGACGAGCCCTTTTCCGCGGTGGATCCGCTCGTGCGCGCCGATCTGCAGCGCGAGGTGATCGAGCTGAAGCACCGCCTCGACAAGACGATCGTGTTCGTCACCCACGACATGGACGAGGCGGTCATGCTGGGCGACCGCGTGGCCGTGATGGCCCAGGGCGGCCGCCTGGCGCAGTACGACACCCCCGAGCAGGTCCTGCGGGCGCCGGTCGACGGCTTCGTCGCCGAGTTCGTGGGCCGCGACCGCGGCTTCCGGGCGCTCGAGTTCGATCAGGCGGACGTCGTGCTCAGCGGCGTGCGGGTCCGCGATCCGCAGGGCAGCACGACCACGCTCGGCGGCCACGCCGCGGCCGGGGAGTGGACGCTCGAGGTCGACGACGACGGCCGCCCCATCGGCTGGCTCGCCCCGCTTCCGGGCGCAGGCAGGACCGCTCCGTGGGGCGGCGGCGAGTCCGAGCCGGCGCTCGCCGACCGCTCCGACGCGCAGCGCGTGGGCGGTTCCCTCCATCGCCGGGGCGCCCCGCTGCGCTCGGCGCTGGACGCGGCGCTGTCGTCGCCGTCGGGTCTGGCCGTGGCGGTGGACGACGACGGACGGGTGCGCGGCGTCCTGCGGCCCGAGGACGTGCTCGCGGCCATCGAGGACGTGCGCCGCGAGCGGGAGGCCGGCCGGTGAGCTGGCTGCAGGACAACCTCGAGTGGGTGGGCCAGCTGCTGCTCACCCACCTGGTGCAGTCGATCGTGCCGGTGGTCGTGGGGCTGCTGGTGTCGATCCCGGTGGCACGCGCGGCCGTGGGCTCGCGGTGGCTGCGCCCGCTGCTGATCAACGGGTCGGCGCTGCTCTACACGATCCCGTCGCTGACCCTGTTCGTGCTCCTGCCGCTGATCCTGGGCACGCTGATCACCTCCGTGTGGAACGTGATCGTGGCCCTGAGCCTCTACGTGATCGCGCTGCTGGTCCGCTCGTGCGCCGACGCCTTCGACTCGGTGGATCCCCACGTGCGCCAGGCCGCCTCGGCGCTGGGGTACACCCGGTGGCAGCGCTTCTGGGCTGTTGAGCTGCCTCTGGCCGTGCCCGTGATGCTCGCGGGCGTCCGCACCGCGCTGGTGGCCAACATCTCCATGGTCTCGGTCGGCGCGGTCATCGGCATCCAGTCGCTGGGCACGCTGTTCACGGACGGGCTGCGCCGCGGGATCGTCGAGGAGATCGCGGTCGGCGTGGTGCTCACGGTCGTGCTCGCCCTGGTGCTGGATCAGCTGCTGCGCCTGCTCGGACTGGGCCTGACGCGCTGGCAGCGACCCGGTCGCCGGGTCCACGCGCGCGTGGCCGCGACGGGAGGTGCGGCATGAACCTGATCGAGCTGACCTGGTCCTGGCTGTCGGATCCCGAGCAGTGGAGCGGCAGCGCCGGGATCCCCATGCGGATCCTGGAGCACCTCGAGTACTCCGGGCTGACCATGCTGATCGCCGTCGTGCTGGCGGTGCCGCTGGGAGCGGCGATCGGGCACACCGGGCGCGGGGCCGCAGCGGTCATCGGCGCTGCCGGCGCCCTGCGCGCCCTGCCGACCCTGGGCCTGCTGACCCTGTTCTCGCTGCTCATGGGCCTAGGGCTCGTCCCTCCGCTGCTGGCGCTCGTGATCCTGGCCGTCCCGCCGATCCTCAGCGCGGCCTGCGTGGGCGTGGCCGAGGTCTCCCCGCGGGTCCGCGACGCCGTGATCGCCCAGGGCATGACGCCGTGGCAGGTCCTCACCCGCGTGGAGCTGCCCCTGGCGGTGCCGGTGATCATGGGCGGGGTGCGCAACGCCGCCCTGCAGGTCATCTCCACGACCACCGTGGCCGCCTACATCAACCTGGGCGGACTGGGCCGCTACCTGATCGACGGGCTCGCCGTGCGCGACTACGGCCGGATGCTCGGCTCGGTGCTGCTCGTGGCCGTGCTCGCGCTGCTGGTCGATGCCCTGCTCTCGCTGCTGCAGCGCGGGCTCACCTCGCCCGGCATCCGTCGTCCCGAAGGAGGCACACCGTGACCGGACCCGCATTCCGACCCTCCCCGGCCGAGCGCAGCCGTCGTCCGGTCCTGGCCCTCGGCGCGGCGCTCATGCTCGGGCTGACCGGCTGCGGGCTGAACTCGGACCCGCTGGCCACCGGTGGGGGAGCCAGCACGCCGGACGGCTCCGTCACCGTGGGCTCGGCCGACTTCCCGGAGTCGCAGATCATCGCCGAGATCTATGCCGGGGCCCTGCGCTCCGAGGGCATCGAGGCGGACACGGAGCCGGGGATCGGCGCCCGCGAGGCGTACATCGGGGCCCTGCAGGACGGCTCGATCGACGCCGTCCCGGACTACACGGGCAACCTGCTGACCTACTTCGATCCGGAGGCCACGGCCACCGGGGAGGAGGAGATCCTGCAGGAGCTTCCCGAGGCCATGCCTCCGGGGCTGTCGGTGCTCGAGCCGTCGCCGGCCCAGAACAAGGACTCGATCGTGGTCACGCGCCAGACCGCTGACGAGCACGGGCTGCGCAGCCTCGAGGATCTCGCCCCGCTGTGCGCGGACATGACCTTCGCGGGCGCCCCGGAGTTCCAGGAGCGTTCCTACGGCCTCGACGGCTTGGCCTCCGTCTACGGCTGCGAGCCCGCGTCCTTCCAGCCGATCAACGACGCCGGCGGCCCGCTCACCGTCGACGCCCTGACCAGCGGCGACGCCGATGCCGCCGACATCTTCACGACCACGCCGGCCATCGTGGAGGAGGACCTGGTGGTGCTCGAGGACCCGCGCAGCAACTTCGCCGCGCAGCAGGTCATCCCGCTCGTGTCCCCGCAGCGCCTTCCCGACGGGGCCGAGGAGGTGCTCGACGGCGTCTCGGAGAAGCTGAGCACCGAGGACCTGCTCGAGCTCAATCAGGAGATCAGCGGCGATCAGGCGATCTCCGCACAGCAGGCGGCTGAGGGCTGGTTGGCGGACAACGGCTATCGAGTCGGCTGACGGGCCGCTCCACAGGCTGGGGACGCCGGGATCAGCATGCTGGCGGCCTTCACAGCCGCTCTGGCTGCGTGCTGTCCCCAGGGCAAGCCCTGTTCTCCACACTCTCAGACGGGCTTTCCACAGAGTGAACGGTGGATTCCACAGCTTCGCGAGTGCGGCCCGACTGTGCTACGTGACCTTTCATGGAAGGGGATCGTTGCAGAGAAACGGCCCCTGACCTGGGGATTCAGTGCGCATTGGGCCGAATGCGGCTGCTGCTGACCCCTGAACGCCCTTCCCGAACGCGCTTCGCCTGTGGATAACCCGGTGGACAACCTGTGCGCGACACGGAGGACTATCCACCAGCTGTGGAGACCTCTGTGGATCACCGTGTGGACCGGCTGTGGGCGGTGGTGGATGGGTGCGCAGGGGCGGGTGATCTCCGCGTCATCTGCCGAAATGCCCCCCCCCAGACCGCCCACAGTGTCACAGCGCTTCCTGGAAGTGGCTTCCTGCTATGTGCTGACTATGCTGGCGGCGTCCCGACTCGAAGCGACCTGCGCACCTCGTGCCCGCGCCGCTCGTCGGGGCAGACGCACCTACTCGGAGTCGATGGAGATCCTGAGCCGTTCCCGCTGCTGCCCACGCGGGTTGACCTTTGGGAGAAGACATCACTGAGCTCGCGATCTCCGCACCCGACCACCCCGACGACGACCGTCCCGGCGCCTCCGTCCATGGGGCAGGATCCGGGACCGTCGGCCGACGTCGGCGCTCGGTCGCACGGCCGCATGCGGACCTGAGCGGCGGCGATGCCGCCGCGGCCCTCGCAGCCGCCGAGAGCTCCGAGGGCCTCACCGCGCATCGACCGGCCGAGCGGTCCGTCGAGGCCTTCGCACCGAGCCCCCGCGAGCGGGAGCTCCCCGAGCGGGCCGAGGCTCCGCATGCCGACCTGCTGCGCGTGGCGCGGACGCGCCTCGATGACGATGCCCTGCGGCACCTTCCCGACGCCTCGGCCTTCCGCCGCCGCGCCGAGGAGCATCTGGGGCGGCTCGTCGAGCTGATCGTGGAGATCTACGGAGACCGGGCCGAGCACCAGGAGCTGGCGGTCGTCGTCGGGGATCTCGCCGTCATGCTGGCAGGGTCCTGGGCCGCCCGCTCCAGTGCGCTGCGCCAGGCCGATGCGGCGGCCGAGGGGCTCAGCCCTGGTGGCTCTCGCGCGGCTCGTTCGCAGCGGCCGCCTACGCCGATCGGTGGGCCGGCGGGTTCTCCGGCGTGCAGGAGCGCATCCCCTATCTGCAGCAGCTGGGGGTCACGCATCTGCGGCTGATGCCTCCCTTCCGCGCGCATCCCGAGCGTCCGGACGGTGGATTCGCGGTCTCCAGCCACCGCGAGACCGATCCCCGCCTGGGCGGTGCCGACGACCTGCGGCGGCTCGCCGATGCCCTGCGCCGGGCGGGGATCTCGCTGATGCTCGACGTCGTGACGTCGAGGACGTCGTCGGACCACGACTGGGCGCGGGCCGCCGCCGATGGCAGCGAGTACTTCGAGCGCCTCTACCAGGTGCGGCGGGGGACGCGTCGGGGGTCGTCGCGGCCGCTGACGCTCGACGAAGCCCAGGCCCGCTCGGCCGCAGGCCGGGAGTGGGCGCCGCTGAATCCGGGCAGCCGGTTCGATCCCCGGCTCGTGCGCTCCACCGCCGCACCGGAGCAGTGGGATCTCGACTGGACCTCGCCGCACGTCCTGCTGTGCGTGGCGGGCGAGCTGCTGCACGTGGCCGGGCTGGGGGCGCAGGTCCTGCGCGTCGATCCCGCCAGCCGCCTGTGGAGCGGCGACGACGCCCGCGAATCCCACCGCCGCGGCCTGCTGGTCCTGGAGGCGCTGGCCGAGGTGCTGCGCATCGCCGCGCCCTCGAGCGTGCTCGAGACCCAGGATGCCGATGATGTCCGGTCCGAGGGCGCCCCGGTGGGGCAGGGGCTCGGGCGGACGTCGCTGATCTGGAGCGCACTGGCCACCCGCAGCGTCGAGATGCTCGAGCGCGCGGTTCCGCAGCCCGGGGCGAGCGCGGGCACCGGGCGGCTGCTGCCGGTGCGCCAGCACGACGCCCTGAGCTGGGGCTTCGGCCCCCAGGACGTCCCCGAGGGCATCGATCCGCAGGCGCATCGCGAGTTCCTGGACCGGTTCTACACCGGCGGCTTCCCCGGTGCCTTCGCGGCCGAGTCCGGATGCGTGCGCACCGAGCACGGGGTCTGCGGCACCTCGGCCTCGCTCAGCGGCGTCCGCGAGGAGCCCGGAGCCGGCGCCGCGCGCCTGCTGCTGGCCCACGCGGTGGCCTTCAGCATGAGCGGGGTGCCCGAGCTGTGGCTCGGCGATGAGCTCGCCGTGCTCAACGACGTCGACTGGCAGCGAGAGCCCGGCCATGCCGACGATCCGCGCTGGCTGCACCGACCGCGGCTCGAGGCCTCGGCGCTCGAGAGCCGCCATGACTTCTTCGCGACAGCCGGGCAGGTCTACGGCACCATCCGCCGTCTGGCCCAGATGCGCGCGGCTGCCTTCGAGTTCGAGGGACAGGAGGTCGTGGACTTCGACACTCGGAACCCCGCCGTGCTCGGGCTCCAGCGGGTGGGGCTGCGCCCCGACGGCGAGCTGCCGCAGACCGTCGTCCTGTGCCTGGCCAACTTCTCGGACTGGGCCCAGTTCGTGACCGGCGAGACGCTGTCTGGCTTCCTCCCGCGAGGCACGCGACTGCGCGACGACGTCGAGATCGACCTGCGCGAAGGCATCCTGCTCGAGGCCCACGGCTGGTCCTGGGTCCGCGTCATCCCCCGGTGATCAGCACACTGAGATTTTCCTCAGCCCTTGGCTGAACCACCTTGACCTGAGTGACTCAGAACTATTGGATGGAAGAGTCACTTCGACGAAGGAAGGAAGTCTCATGGCTGAGAAGTTCGTTCTGCCCGACCTGCCCTATGATTTCGCCGCACTGGAGCCGCATATCTCCGGTCGCATCATGGAGCTGCACCACGACAAGCACCACAACACCTACGTGACCGCGGCCAACAAGGCCCTCGAGTCCATGGAGGAGGCCCGCGCCAACGGCGACGCCGCCGGTGCTGCCAAGCTCTCCAAGGACCTCCAGTTCAACCTGGGCGGTCACATCAACCACTCGATCTTCTGGAAGAACATGTCCCCGGACGGCGGCGACAAGCCCACCGGCGAGCTGGCTTCCGCGATCGATGACGCCTTCGGCTCCTTCGACAACTTCCAGGCGCAGTTCACCGCTGTGGCCACCACGATCCAGGGCTCCGGCTGGGCGATCCTCGCCTACGAGCCGATCGCCGGCAACCTGGTGATCGAGCAGATGTACGACCAGCAGAACGGCGTCCCCGTCGCCACGTTCCCGCTGCTGCAGCTGGACATGTGGGAGCACGCCTTCTACCTGGACTACCAGAACGTGAAGCCGGACTACGTCAAGGCCTGGTGGAACGTCGTGAACTGGGAGGACGTCGCCCAGCGCCTGGAGAAGGCCCGCGCCGGCGCCTCCTCGCTCGTCTGAGACCGACCGTCTCCGAACAGCAGCTGACTCCGACCGCCTGAGCGCGGCCGAGTCCGCCCGCAACGCCCCCGTCGCCCCTTCGGGCACGGGGGCGCTGCCATGCCCGGGCCCGCTCCCTCCCGCCTTGTAGGCGCAGCGAGGTGGTGCGCCGAGATCATGCTCAAATGCGCCAGATCGCCGATTCGGTGCACGGAAGCATGATCTCGGCACTCTGGGCGCACGGAAGCGGGATCTCGGCGCGGGGTGCAGGTGGCTGGCGCCGACGACGGGTGCGCGGTGGACTCGAGCGCGGTTCCGGGCGACGATGGGAAGGATGCGTGTGACACGGGCCGCACGCGACCGCTGGCCCCAGCGGACAGCCCTGGCCCGTGCGTCGAGAGCCCGTCGAGAGGAAGCCCCATGCCGAAGTTCCTGTGCACGTTCACCGTCCCCGGCCCCGCCGAGGACATGCTGCGCGAGGTCGGTGAGCTCGAGGTCATCGAGGGGATCTCCCCCGAGGACTTCGACGCAGCGGTCAGCGGCGGCGAGTACGACGCCGTGATCCAGCAGCTGTCCCAGAAGGTCGACGCCGACCTCATGTCACGAGCCAAGGTCAAGGGCTTCGCGAACTTCGGCGTGGGCTTCAACAACTTCGACGTCGACGCCGCCACCGAGCACGGCCTGCTGATCGGCAACACCCCGGATGCAGTCACGGATCCCACGGCGAACATCGCCATGCTCCTGCTGCTGGGCGCCGCCCGTCGCGCCTATGAGATGCAGCAGATCGTGCGCGAGAGCGGCGGGCAGTTCCAGCCGTTGGCACCCAACGAGATGCTCTCCGAGGACGTCTCGGGCACGCGTCTGGGCATCGTGGGCCTGGGACGGATCGGCAAGGCGATGGCCCGTCGTGCCCTGGGCTTCGGCATGGAGGTCGTGTTCGTCCAGCGCGCCCCGGAAGACCGCGAGGTCTCCGACGACGAGCTCGGCGATCTGGCCGGCAAGGTGAAGCAGGTCCCGTTCCAGGAGCTGCTCGAGACCTCCGATCACATCTCCCTGCACGTCCCGCTCAGCGACGGCACCCGGCACCTGATCGGCCAGAAGGAGCTCGCGGCCATGAAGCCCACCGCGGTGCTGGTCAACACCGCCCGCGGACCGGTGGTGGACGAGAAGGCGCTCGTGGCCGCGCTGCAGGACGGCGAGATCTCGGCCGCCGGGCTGGACGTCTTCGAGAACGAGCCGGTGCTCGAGCCGGGGCTGATCGATCTGCCCAACGCGTACCTGCTGCCGCACATCGGCTCGGCGGAGAAGTCCGCCCGCGCCCGCATGGGCGAGATGTGCGCCCAGAACGCGATCGCGATCGCCGCCGGCGAGGTCCCGCCCTACGCCGTGAACCCGGAGGCCAAGAAGAGCTGAGGCCCGATAGGACCGATCGACGACGGCGCCGCTCTCCTCGCGCGAGGGGGCGGCGCCGTCGTCGTGCGTGCTGGCGGGCGACACCTCGTCGCCAACCAGCGGCTCCGCGCACTTGTAGCCTGGCGGGATGGACGACCAGGCCCCCTCCTCCCTCGAGGCGATAGGGCAGTGGATCGAATCGCTGCCCGTCGTGGGCGCCATCCTCTTCTTCTGGGCCGTGGGCATCCTGCGGACGTCGATCATGTACGGGATCGCGCGCGCGGCCGGCAGCGGGGGCCGTCGTTCGCGGCTCGTGCAGCGCGTCGTCGCCTCCCCGGCGTACCTGCGCGCCGAGGCCTTCGTGAACCGGTGGGGCGTGCTGGCCGTCCCGGCATGCTTCCTCACCGTGGGATTCCAGACGGCGGTCATCGTCACGACCGGGCTGACCCGCATGCCCCTGGTGCGATGGATCCCGGCCATGCTCGCGGGCACCTTCTTCTGGGGCTGCATCTACGGAACGGTCGGGATGGCCGTGCTGCAGGCCTGGCTGCGCCAGCCGGTGGTGACGGCCTCGGTGGTCGTCGTCGTGATCGCGCTGGTGCTGGGGCTGCGCGCCTACTGGAGGCGCCGCGACGCCCGCCGGCGGCTCGACCCGGAGGTCGCCGCGCCCCTGGACTGACACGGGCGTATCCTCGTCGACGATGACCCGTTCCCCGCGCTCCCTCATGTGGCTGTGGCTGCTGTGCCTGGCTGGGGCGCTGACCCAGACCGGGCTGAACCTGCTGCGCCCCATCACGAGCTATAAGCTGATCGCCCTGGACGCCGGCCCGCTCACGATCGGCATCACGACGGCCGCCTACGCGATCCTGCCGCTGTTCACCGCGCTGTGGCTCGGACGGGTCTCCGACCGCATGTCCTCGCTGCGCCTGATGCTCTGCGCCGGCGTGGCCATGCTGGGCATCGGCGGCGCCGGGCTGGCCCTGCTGCCATCGGTGCTGGGCATCGCCGCCGCCAGCGCGGTGCTCGGGCTGGGGCACCTGGCCTTCACGATCGCGGGGCAGACCTCGATCGCGCGCATCGCTCCCGACGACCGCCTGGATGCCGGCTTCGGCTGGTTCACCGCCTCGTACTCGGTGGGGCAGATGCTCGGGCCGCTGCTGGGCGGGGCGCTCGTGGGCTCGCAGTCGGTCACCGGCTCCGCCGACGGCCTGGCGCGGATCGAGCTCGCCCTGTGGGTCGGGGCGGGACTGGCGCTGGCCGCGCTGCTTCCGGTCGTCCTGCGCACCAGCTCCGGGACGCTTCGGCCCGCTGCCTCCTCCGACGACGACGCGCCGCGCGCCTCCATCGCCCGCGTCATGCGCACCCCCGGTGTCACGCCGCAGATGACCGCCTCGCTCGGGCTGCTGGCCATGCTCGACATCCTCACCGCGTTCCTGCCGCTGGTCGGCGAGCAGGCGGGGGTGGCCCCGGTGGTCGTGGGTGCACTGCTGGCCATCCGCGGCGGGGCCTCGATCCTCTCGCGCGTGGTGCTGCCCAAGCTGGTGGTCCGCTTCTCCCGGCCGGGACTGCTCAAGGCCAGCCTGCTGGGATCGGCGATCGCGCTCGCGGTGCCGCCGTTCGTGATGGGCCACGTGTGGCTGGCGGGACTGCTGCTGGCGATCGGCGGCTTCTTCCTGGGGCTCGGCCAGCCGCTGACCATGTCCATGATCACCACGGCCGTTCCCTCCAGCTGGCGCGGCTCGGCGCTGGCCGTCCGTCTGATGGCCAACCGGCTGGGACAGGTGGGGATGCCGCTGATCGCCGGCGCGGTCGCCGCCCCGCTGGGGCCTGCGAGTGCGATCTGGCTGTCCTGCGCCGTGCTGGCCGCCTCCGGCGCGGAGCGCGCGCTGCGCAGCTGATCCGCCGCTGTCGTCGTCCTGCACCTGCCGCCCCGCCCCCTCGGTTGAGGCCGCACGTATTCCTCTGATCCCGCCCCATGGCCTGCGATGCTGCGGCATGAGCGAAGACGCCGCGCCGAGGCCGCACCTTTGCTGCTGATCGGACGTGATGACATGCGGTGGTGCGGCCTCGATGAGGGCGCATGACTGCAGGCCGCCCATCCTTCGCGGCTCCACAGCGACACATTTCCAGGGTGCGCCCGTCGCAGCATCCTCTTCGGAGGGGCAGAGAGCTGGAGCCGGTCGTCGGTCGGAGTGCGATGGGGCCCATGCCCACACCACCGCATCATCCGCCGGCGTCTCTGCAGGCGCGCACATTCACCCTCGACGACGCACGCGCCGCTGGCCTGACGCGAGCACAGCTCTCCGGCAGGGCGTATGGCAGCGAAGGGCGCAGCCTCTGGTCCTGTACGGAGCATCGGGCACCGGAGACTCCGCCGGGGCACGCCCCGTCGCTGGCGCTGCCGGCTCAGGTGGTGACTCCAGGAGCTGTGATCAGTCATGTCACCGCGGCGCAGGTGCTCGGTCTGCGACTCTCGAAGCGCCTTCGCGGCTCCACAGCGGTCCACCTCACCCAGACGGCTGGCCGGAAAGCCCCCAGACGGATCGGCGTCGTCGGGCACCGAGCACTCCTGGTCCCTGAGGATGTCGTGATGCGCGCGGAAATGCTGGTCACCGGGCCCACGCGGACCGCCGTCGATCTGGCCGGGATGACCCGCGGCCGGGGCCGACCGCTGCTCACCGACGACGACCTGCTCGTTCTGCTGGAGGGCATCATCGATGAGCACTCGACGGGCCCTCGAGCCGGCCTGGGGTGCCTTCGTCCGCTGGAGACGATGGCGACCGATCTGCGGCGGATGTCGCGTGTGCGCGGCGTCGCGCGGGTGCGGCAGGGACTCGAGCGTGCGCTCCCCGCCGTGGACTCGGCGCTGGAGACGCGAATGCGCCTGCTGCTGGAGGCCTTCGGTCTCCGGGGGTGGGTCACCGACATCGAGCTGACGGCGCCCGGGCATCGATCAGTCTGGCCCGATCTGGCGGACGTGGGGAATCGTCTTGCCTTGCAGATCGAGGGCCCCCACCACGACGGCATCGATCAGCGAGTCCGAGATATCGAACGCGAGCGAGCGACCGTCGCCGCCGGCTGGCGCGAGATCCGCCTGAGCTGGAAGGACATGCGCCAGGAAGTGCCTGGGACAGCTCCGGAAGCGGTCCGACTGGTACGGGCTGCGAGAGCGGGTCGCTGAGCTTCGAAGCCGCATTTGCGCACCTGATCAGAGTCGATCGGAGTCATTGGTGCGGCTTGAACTGACGCGTGGGACGAGGCCGCACCACCGCAGGTCATCAGCGCTGAGCGGTGGTGCATGTGCGGCTTCAACGGGAGTCGTCTGAGCAGAGCCGCTCTGACCTGGGCGACGGTGAACGACCTAAGGTGAGAGCGGCCCCGACCTCAGGAGTTCTCCATGCCCTTCCGGCAGATGCTTCCCTCGCCCGCGCTCCAGGCGATCGGCCGCGACTTCCTCGCCGATGACGCCACCGTCGTCCGCAGCCCCCGTCAGCCCGGCGATCTCACGGGCGGGACGCGCGTGACGACAATCCACGGCGAGCACCTCGCCGTGCTGGCGCGCATGCCCCAGGATCCCGTGGCGAGCCATCTGGGAGTCGCCGCGGACATCTCCGTGGCCCAGGGCATCCGGGAGGGGCTGGGGAAGGGCGAGTCCATGCTCACGCTGTCGCTGCGGGTCGAGCAGCTCAGCGCGCCGCGCTCGGGGGAGACGCTGCGCGGTGCGGGCCAGCTGCTCAGTGCGGGGCCGACCGGCATCGTGGCCCGCGGCGTGTTGGTGGGCGAGGACGGGCGCGCGGTCGCCGAGGCGCTGGGACGCTTCATGGCGGTCGACGGCCAGGGCGGCTACGCGGGCTCCAGCCCGGAGTCCACACAGCAGTGGGGAGAGGTCGCCGAGCCCCAGGACTGGGCGCGGCTGCTGCCGCTGGAGCCTGTCGGGGACGACGACGGCCGCTTCAGCGTGATCCCCTCCGCCGACACGGCCAACAGCGCCGGGATCATGCACGGCGGGATCCAGATGCGCCTGCACGAGCTGGCGGCAGGACGGATGCTCGCGGCCAAGGCCGCGCACGAGGGCCGTGGCGAGGCGGCCCAGGCGCTGAGCCGGCCCGGATCAGCGGACGGCGCACGCAGGGCCGTCTCGATCGGGACGACCTATCACCGCCCGGTGCCGGTTGACGGCCCACCCCTGAGCGTGGGGGTCGAGGTGCTCAAGGACGGCCGCCGGATCGCGATCACGCAGTCGCAGGTCCGCGATCCGCAGGGTCGGCTGCTGGGCTCGAGCGAGATCGTCTGGGCCCGCGGCTGAGCAAGAACGACCTCATTGGTCGCAGTGGCTGTCCATTCCGGCAACGCCGGTGACCGTGGTGAGCAGGAATACCGAGTCCTCCTGGGCCAGGACCCCGTGGCGGTGGTGCGTCAGGGCTGCGATCTCGCCCTCGGAGAGCTCGTCGTGCTCCTGGGCCGTGACGTGGACCCGGCCGCGCAGCACCTGCATGGAGGCCGCGGGCGGCGAGTTGTGCTCGGCGAGCTCCGCGCCGGCTCGCAGGGCCACGAGGGTCTGCCGCAGCGGGCCGTCGTGGACCAGCAGGCGAGCGGCTCGTCCGTTCTCCTCGCCCCGCGCGGTCTCCAGCAGGTCGTTGGCGATGCGGTGCAGCGGCTCCATGGCGGTCCTCCGTCTCGACAGGATGCGGCTCCGGTGAGCCGATGCCTTCAGGGTGCCCGCTGGACGCGCCAGGCGCCTTGATCCCGGTCAACGAGCGGAAGTGCAGCGCGCCCCGGAACCACGGCGTCCTCGTCGCGCTCCAGCGGCCGCGACGAGGACCGCGGGGACCTCAGACCGCCTGGATGATCTGGAAGCTCGCACCCTGCGGATCCGCCACGGTGGCCAGGCGGCCGAAGGGCGAGTCCATGGGTCCGTCCAGGACGGTGCCGCCCAGACGGGTCGCGGTCAACAGCGCGGCGTCCACGTCCTCCGCGCCGAAGTACACGCGCCAGAACGACGGGGTGCCCTCCGGCAGGAAGCTCGCGGCCTCGCACAGACCGGCGGCAGCGGCCTCGCCTGCGCCGTGGGTCGCGTAGCGCACGCCGGAGGGTGCGTCCTCGGACTGCTCCGCCTCGTCTTCGCCCATGCGCGCGATATCCCAGTCCAGGACGTCGCGGTAGAAGGCCTCGGAGGCGTCGTAGTCGGTGGACATGCACTCGAACCAGCAGGGCAGCCCTGGCGCGGCGGCGGCCTGGATGCCGTCGAACGTTCCCGGCTGCCACAGGCCCACGGCGGCCCCGGCCGGATCGGAGAGCACGGTCATGGAGCCCAGATCGGACACGTCCATGGGCGGGAAGAGCACCTGCGCCCCGGCGGACTCCGCGCGGGAGACCGTGGCGGCGATGTCCGACGTGCGCAGGTAGACGGTCCACGTGGTGGGGCCGTTCGGCTCCTCGGTGGGTCCGTCGGGGCCCATCAGCGAGGACATGGCGCCGCCGATCGCCCGTCCCTCGTGAGTGATCGTGTGGTAGTGCCCGAACTCCTCGCCGCCGTCCTGGAAGGACCAGCCGAGCAGCTCGGAGTAGAACCTCTGGGCGCCGTCGAGATCGTGGGTGGACAGGTCGATCCAGATCGGTCCGCCCTGGACGGGATTCAGCTTCTGCTCAGGCACGTGCGCTCCTCTGGCAGGGCCCGGGCCGTTCCCGGGCGTCCGCACGGAGTGTAGGTCCGGGCCTGTGACGGCGGAAGGGTCTGCCAGGATGGACGCGGACGTCGGAAGGAGAACCGTGAGCCTGTCGTCCCTGAACCTCCCGCCGCTGAGCCATCCGAACGGCTCGCCGGTGCGCGTGCTGGTCGTCGACGACGAGCCGGCGCTGGCCGATCTGGTCGCCATGGGCTGCCGCATGCTCGGCTGGGACACCCGCCTGGCCCATCGCGGCCGCGAGGCGGTCGAGATCGCCCGCGAATGGACCCCGGACGTCCTGGTCCTTGACTGGATGCTCCCGGAGTACGACGGCCCCGAGGTCCTCGAGCGCATCCGTCGCACGCAGCCGGCCGTCCCGGCGCTGTTCCTCACGGCCAAGGACGCGGTCGAGGACCGCATCGCGGGGCTGGCCGCCGGCGGCGACGACTATGTGACCAAGCCCTTCTCCATCGAGGAGGTGCTGCTGCGCCTGCACCGGCTGCTGGAGCGCACGGGCATCGCCTCGAGCTCCTCCGACGAGCTCGTGCTGGGCGATCTGTCCCTCAACGTCGTGACGCGGGAGTGCTCGCGCGGCGGGGACCCGATCGAGCTGACCGACACCCAGTTCCAGCTGCTGCGCTACCTCATGGAGAACCCGCGCGCGGTGCTGTCCAAGGCCCAGATCCTGGACGCGGTGTGGGACTACGACTTCCAGGGCCGGGCGAACATCGTGGAGCTGTACATCTCCTACCTGCGCAAGAAGATCGACGCCGGCCGCGAGCCCATGATCCACACCGTGCGCGGAGCCGGGTACGTCATCCGCCCGGCCGCATGAGCCCGCGCCTGCGCTGGCGGCGCAGTCTGGCGCTGCGCACCGTCATCGGGGTGGTCGTGCTCGTCGCCCTGGTGCTGGCGGCCATGGGGACGACGACCGCGCTGATCGCCCAGCGCACGCTCAGCGCACAGCTCGACGACTCCGTGCGCCAGGCCATGAGCCGGTCGTGGAACTTCCTGGGCGATCAGGGCGGCGGTCCGGGCGCCGCGCAGCCGTCGAGCCCGGCTGAGCCGTCCGAGGCGCCCGAGCCCTCCGGAGCCGCCGAGCCCTCCGATGTCGCTGACCCGACGAGCGCCGCCGATCCCGCCGACGACGGCCAGCGCGACCCCCTGGCTGCCCCCGGACAGCCCGTCGGGGTGCTCGCGCTCGTGCAGGAGGACGGGCGGACGACGAGCGCGCGCTACCTGGGCGAGGACGGCGAGATCCGGGAGCTGACGGCCGAGGACGTCGCGGCGATCGAGGACTCCGGCGTCCTGAACGAGGCCGCCGAGCCCCAGCAGGACTCCGACGCCCCGGTCCGAGCCCTCGAGCTGTCCATCGGCGCCTATCGCATGGGCGCCTCGCAGGCCCCATCCTCCCCGCAGGACGGGGCGGAGAAGGCCCCGGACGGCCAGGCGCAGGCATCGCAGGCCCCGGCCCCGTCGGCATCGCCGCAGGACGCACAGGTGAAGACGCAGGACCGCGTCGTGGTCACGGGTCTTCCCGCGGCGCAGATCGAGCGCACCACCGCCACGATCGTGACCACGGTGGTGCTGGTCTCGCTGGCGGCGCTGGCCGTCATCGCCGCGGCCGGGCTGTGGTGGGTGCGCCGGTCGCTGGAGCCGCTGCGGCGCATCTCGCGCAGCGCCTCCGACGTCGCCCAGCTGCCGCTGGCCCAAGCCCGGGTACCGGTCGCGGATCACCTCGTGCGCGGCGATCTGGCGCAGGAGGGATCCGAGGTCGGGGAGGTCGGCCGGGCGCTGAACACCCTGCTGCTCAGCGTGGACCATGCCATGACCCGCCGTGACGCCTCCGAGGCCCAGCTGCGCCGCTTCGTGGCCGATGCCTCCCACGAGCTGCGCACCCCGCTGGCCTCGGTGCGCGGGTACGCGGACATGCTGCGGCTGCGCGAGGGACTCACCCCGGACGGTCAGCGGATCCTGGACCGGCTGCTCGCGCAGGCGCAGCGCATGAACGGGCTCGTGGAGGACCTCCTGCTGCTGGCCCGCCTGGATGCCGACTCCGGAGCCCAGCAGCAGCCGTCCGGAGACCCCGTGGATCTGGGCGAGATCACCGCCGAGGCCGTCATGGACGCCCAGGCCGCCGGCCCCGAGCACGCCTGGGAGCTCGACGTCCCGGACGAGCCCGTCCCCGTGCGAGTCCCGGCCGCTCAGCTGCAGCAGACCGTCGCCAACCTGCTCTCCAACGCCCGCAAGCACACGCCCGCCGGGACCCGCGTCACCACGAGCCTGAGGATCCGCGACGGCCGTGCAGTGCTTGCCGTGGCCGACGACGGCCCCGGCATCCCGGAGCACCTGCAGCCCACGGCCTTCGACCGCTTCGCCCGCGGCGACGATGCCCGCACCGCCGGCGCCGAGGGGTCCTCGGGGCTCGGGCTGGCGATCGTGCGGACCATCGCGGAGTCCGCCGGCGGCAGCGCCCGGCTGAAGTCCCCGGCGCCCGGGTATGCGCACGGCACCGTCGTGGAGATCGAGCTGCCGCTGGCCTGAGCGGACCCGCTGCCTGCCGCGCTGCGAGTGCTGCCGGGCCCCAGTGCCGACAGCTTGGCCCGGTCTGCCTGGGCAGCAGCTGTCGGAGCATCGGCAGCGCTGTCAGGCAGCGCGGGTGCCTGCTGCGGCGCCGTCCCGTCGGTCGCCGTGGTCCAGGCGATCCAGCCGGTAGCCGATGCCGCGCACCGTGCGCAGCGCCGACCCGGAGCGCGGCAGGCGCGCGCGCAGCCCGGAGATTGACTGCTCGACCACATTGGAGCTGACCTCCTGGGCCGGGTCCCAGGCGGCGGCCAGCAGCTGATCGCGCGACATCACCCGGCCCGGATTGCGCATCAGGACGGTGAGCAGGCGGAACTGCTGGGCGGTGAGCTCGAGCTCCTGGCCGTCATCCGCAGCGCGGTGGCCCAGCACGTCGACCTGGAGCGGGCCGTTGGTGAGCAGGTCCGGCATCCAGGTGCGGGGGCGTCGGGCCAGGGCGCGCAGCCGGGCGCGGATCTCGATCGGGGTCGAGGGGGAGGGCACCACATCGTCGGCTCCTGCCTCCAGGGAGGCGGCCAGCGATTCGCCGTCGGCCTCGGCGGCGATCACCAGCACGGGCACGCCCACCTCCTCCTCCCGCAGGGAGCGCACCAGGAAGGCGTCGGCGCGGCCCGCGGAGTCGGTCGTGACCACCACGGCCTCGGGCTGGAGGTCCGCGCAGGCCCACGCGAGCTCGGAGGGGCGCACGGCCTCGATCAGGAGGTCATCGGCGGCCCATCCGGGCGGCACGGGCTCGTCGGTGCGGCGGGATCGGGCGGTCAGGTCCACTGTCAGGATTCTCATAGCCGCGAATATCCGGGCCGAGCCTGTGCTGGGACTGTGCCGGATGCCTGCTCGCGCTGAGACCTGCTTCGGCCCCTGTCCCCGGCGCACGCGGCGGATCCAGGGACGGGCCCGGGGCCCCGCTGTGCGTTCCGAGCCCCACATGCCGCTGTGAGCGCGACAGCCTCCGCACAGACTCGGATCACGGAGGAGGCGCAGGGTTCTGGTCATCGGCAGCCGAGACCGGCCGCCGGAAAGTTCCTGTCAGCGACGAAAGCAGAGAAGACCTTGACCACCACGACGACCTCCACCCGACGCCGCGGCCTGTCCCGCTTCGCCCTGGGCGCCGGCGGTGCGGCCCTGGCACTGACCGCTGGGCTCTCCGCTGTGCCGGCCAACGCCGCCGACACCGGCAACGCCACCCTCGAGGCCATCAAGCAGTGCGAGTCCGGCGGCGACTACACCGCCGTCAACGCCTCCTCCGGAGCCTCGGGCGCCTACCAGTTCCTGGACTCCACGTGGCAGTCCCTGTCGGCCTCGGCCGGCTACTCCACGGCATCCTCGGCCCCCGAGTCCGTCCAGGATGCTGCGGCGCTCGAGCTCTACGCGGCACAGGGCAGCAGCCCGTGGGCCGCCTCCGAGTCCTGCTGGTCCGGGGCCGTGGGCACGACGGACGCCTCGGACTCCTCGGACGAGGACACCACCGCCGAGGACACCACGACCGGCACCGAGACCACGACGGAGACGGCTGCGACCGAGACCGCCACGGTCTCGACCGGCACGGAGACGACCGGCACGGTCGCCGCTCAGTCCGGCACCGCGCTCGCAGTCCAGGCGGCTCCGGCCGATGCTCCGGAGGCTCCCTCGGACATCCCTGCAGATCTCCTCGGCGGCGCACCCGCGGCTCCGAACGGCGCCGAGCAGGTTTCCGCCCCCAGCGGTCAGGCTCCCGCCGGCCAGGTCCAGGGCAGCCAGGGCAGCCAGGGCCTTGCCGCTCCCGCGATGGCGGGCGCTCCGGCAGGCTGCTGAGCTCGCCCGAGCACTTCCTGAAGGACAGGGCTGCGGCCCCGCACCGTGCGGTGCGGGGCCGCAGCCCTGATCCGCGCCCAGAGCGGATCCTCTCGGCCTCGGTCCTCCTGCCGGGGGGAGTGCCGGCTCGGCCTCTGCCCTCCTGCCGGGCAGCGCCGGCTCAGACCCGGACGATCCGCAGGGAGAGCGTGGGATCAGCCCTCGCCCAGGAGGCGTCGCGCTCGGGCGATCACGGGGGCGTCGACCATGGCTCCGTCCACGGCGCTGGCTCCGTCGACGGCCTCGACCACCGAGCGGGCCCAGGCGATCTCCTCCTCGGTGGGCGCGAAGGCCTCAGCCGCCGCCTCGACCTGCGCGGGGTGGATGCACAGCTTCCCGGTGAAGCCGTCCTCCCGGGCGCGCAGAGCCGCCCGACGCACCGGCTCCAGATCGCGGAACTCGGGGGTGGGGGAGTCCAGCGGGCCGGCCAGGTCGCGGGCTCGCGAGACGGTGACCACGCGCGCCATCGCCGCAGCCATGGTGCGCGAGTCCGCGCCGCAGCCCAGGTCGAAGGCCAGATCCAGCGCTCCGACCGCCAGGCGCACCACGCCGGGCTCGGCCACGATCTCCTCGAGGGCCAGCAGTCCGGCGGCCGACTCCACGGTGCCCACGATCCCGACCTCGAGACCCAGGCCGTCGCGCACGTCGCGGACCTGATCGGGCGACTCCAGCTTGGGGATCAGCACGGCGTCGAGCAGCTCGGGGGCCTCGGTGCAGCCCGGAGCGGAACCGCCCACGGCGGACGCGGCGGCACGGGCCGACGCGCTGTGCTCGTGGGCCCGAGCGGCACGGCGCAGAGCATCCAGATCGGCGCGCCCCGCCTCGGTCTGCGGTCCGTTGATCCGCACGGCCACGGGCCCTGTGAGGGCGCCCGCCTCATGGGTCCCGGTGAGCAGAGCGATCAGGTGCTCGCGGGCGGCGTCCTTGTCCGCGGCGGCCACGGCGTCCTCGAGGTCCACCACCACGCAGTCGGCTCCCGAGCCCTGGGCCTTCAGCACGCGATCAGGGCGCAGCGCGGGGGCGAACAGGGCAGTGCGGGCGGTCGCCAGCTGGGCGGAGGACGTCATCATGGCTCCAGGGTAGAGCGGTGGCGCGTCTGAGCCCGTCCCAGGTCGGACGGGCCGATTCCCTCTCCGGATTTTCATCCAGCGTCATGTACCGACATGTTGACTTCTCATTCCATCCGGTGTGTGCATTCGTGATTCCCTTGAGAAGTCTTGAGTCCGCGAGGTCACCTCATGGCCCGCACACCATCTGGTCGCCGTTTCCCAAGGAGCACAGCATGAGCCTGGATCGTCATCTCCGCACCCCCCTGACCGTCGGGCTCCTGGCCCTGACGGGCGTCATCGGCCTGTCGGGCTGCGTGCCCACCGTCGAGGACGACTCCAGCGACTCGGGCCAGAGCGAGGAGACCGAGGCCGCGTCCTCGGAGGAGACGCAGGCCGAGGAGACCCAGGCCGAGGAGACGCCGTCGGAGGAGCCCTCGGACGACGCCTCGGAGGAGGCCTCCGAAGAGGCCTCTGAGAAGCCTTCCGAGGACGCGTCCGAGGACGCCTCGGAGAAGCCCTCCGGCGACGCTTCCTCGAAGTCCCAGGATGCTGCTCCGGCCGGCGATCTGGTCGATGCCTCGAAGCTCTCCGGCGAGCCCATCGAGGTCGTCGAGGGCGAGGGCGACGGCACCGTCGAGATCCCCGAGCACGACGAGCCCCTGGTGGTCGTCTTCGAGAACACCTCCAAGGACGAGTTCAGCTACCTCTACGGCACGGCCGATCCGGGGCAGAGCCTCGACGGCGCCGAGACCGGCGAGACCGTGATCTTCCTTCTGGATCCGTACGGCTACAACGGCGGCCTCGACTCCAACACCAAGAAGTGGAAGATGGAGGGCGATGCGAGCGACACCTTCAAGATGAGCTTCTACCCGCTGGATTCCATCCCGGAGGTCAAGGACGGCCAGGGCTCCGAGGCCGAGGGCACCGGCATCTTCCGCTGGAACCTCGAGGATGACGGCTACTACGCGGTCAAGCACGACGGCGAGTCGAACTTCATCGTCCACGGCGAGTCCCCGGAGGACAACGGAGAGACCTCGCAGCTGGCCTTCAACGAGATCGGTGCGATCGACGGCGGCCTCGAGGTCGAGGACGGCGAGTACATCATCACCGTCGACGCCGACGGCAAGTGGAGCTTCTCGCCCATCACCGAGGAGGACTACGAGAAGAACTACGAGCCGGTCGAGGAGTGATTGCTCACCAGCGGGCCGCCTGAAGCCGGCTGGCCCCGCTGACCGCTGCGAGAGCCCCCTTCGCGTGCATGCGAAGGGGGCTCTCGCGCGTCGTGGACCACCGGTCACGTGTTTGCGGATGTAAAGATTCGTCACAATGAGCTGTTCGGGCGACAATTGTTTGCACCTGCACATTTGCAATGGTTAACTCTGAGGTGTCGGAACGAAGAGGACCGGCAGGCACCCCAGCCGAGCACCACCAATGACACGATCTCAGGAGGTCGTCATGAGCACGAATCGCACTCTCCGCACCCCGCTGACCGTCGGCATGCTGGCGGTGACCGCAGCCTTCGGGCTCTCTGCCTGCGTCCCCACCGAGGAGCCGGCAGTCGAGGAGACCGAGGCCACGCAGCCCGCCGAGACCGAGACCGAGCAGTCCGCCGAGACGGAGCGCCCGAGCGAGGAGTCGAGCGACTCCGGCCAGGACTCGAGCGAGGCTCCCTCGGAGGACACCGATGACAGCGCCGCGAGCACCGACGCCAAGGGCGCCCCCACGGACGGCGACGACGCCGAGGCCAGCGGCAAGGCCACCGAGGGCTCGGACTCCTCGGACAGCAAGGCCTCGGGCGACACGGTCGATGCCGGCGCCATGAACGGCGAGCCGATCGAGGTCATCGAGGGCGAGGGCGGGGGCACCGTCGAGATCCCCGAGCACGACGAGCCCCTGGTGGTCGTCTTCGAGAACACCTCGGAGGACGAGTACAGCTACGTCTACGGCTCGGCCGACAAGGGCCAGACCCTCTCCGGCGTGGAGACCGGCGAGTCCGCGACCTTCCTGCTGGACCCGTACGGCAGCAGCGGCGGCCTGGCCTCGAACACCTCCTCGTGGGACATGGAGGCCGAGGAGGGCGACACCTACACCCTGAGCTTCTACGAGATGGACGCGCTGCCCGAGGCGGGCGACGGGGACACCATCGAGGCAGAGGGCTCCGGCGTCTTCCGCTGGAACTCCGAGGAGGATGCCTACATGGGGGTGGAGCACGACGGCGAGTCGAACTTCATCGTCCACGGCGAGTCCCCCATGGACGACGGCACCGGCACCCAGTACGTCTTCAACGAGATCGGCGCCGTGACCGGCGGCCTGGAGATCGAGGAGGGCGAGTACATCATCGCGGTCGACGCCGACGGCAAGTGGATCTTCACGCCCATGACCGAGGAGGAGTACGAATCGGCCAGCTCCGATTCCTGAGCCGCAGGCAGCGTCGGGTCGCCTGATCGACGCGCACACGACGACGCCGCGCCGCGGTCCCCGCCATGGGGGAGCCGCGGCGCGGCGTCGTCGCGCGTCCTGCGGGTGAGGGTCAGTAGCCTGGCGGGCATGTTCAGTCACCCCGCCGCACCGGTGCCGCCCCAGCAGCCGCAGGACTCGAAGGTCGCCGGCTCCCCCGCCCTCGACGCCGATTGGGCTGCGGCCGCCACGCGCTGGGAGCCGGAGATCCGCCCGGCGTCGCCGGCGCACTGGTCCTGGCTGCGCTGGGCGTGGGAGCAGCTCGACGGAGACCTGCCGTCGTCGGCGGCACCTGCTTCTGGCGCGGCGGAGGGGTCCGAGGCGGCTGTGCAGGGCGACGCTGCGCTGCTGGATGCGTCCCTGGCCCTGCTGACGGCCTTCCTGCGGGCCGCCGACGGCGACGCCGAGGTGCTCTCGGGCGCGGGGGCCGAAGCCCCCGACGGCAGCGCCCTGCGCGGTGCGCCGAGCGCGGCCGCGGTGGCGGAGGATCTCGCCGCGCGCTGCGGCACGACCCTGTGCTTCGCCCAGCTGTGGAGCCTGGCCCGTCCGGAGGAGCTCCAGGAGGATCCCTGGGCGGAGCTGGGCGGGGATCCTGCGGAGGCGGATCAGGAGACGGAGGTCGTCGATGTGCCCGGCGAGGAGGCCCGGCGCCGCCCCCTGTTCCCGCTGGACAGCGATGACATCGCCTGGATCGTCTCCGGGTCCATGACCGCGGCCAAGGACAGCACCTGGCAGTGGTTCTCCGGCCTTGCCGCCGGAGCCGCGCAGAGCTGACCCGCGCTGAGCTGCTCCGCGCTCAGGGGCGCTCCCGGCCTGTCCGGGCGCCGCGCCCCAGCACGACTGGCACTGCGGTCGGCAGGCCCGGCGGCCGGGAGGGTCTCAGAAGCCGATCGTCCAGCCGCTGTCCACGAGGCTGCGGGCGTAGGCGGCCTGTCCCAGGTGGGTCGAGGCGTCCTCGAAGGTCGAGACCAGGCGCACGCCGCGGGTCACGGGCGGGTCGTAGGAGTCGTCGATGACCTCGGCGATCTCGTCGTCCGACAGCGAGGCCGCGTACCGGGCCGATGCCTCCGTCACCTCGGTGAGGTAGGCGGCCAGCTCCTCGAGAGAGCTGGTGGTGACCGCGCCGACGTCCTGGGCCGAGTCGCCGAAGCCGAAGTCCTCGGCCCCGCGCTCGATCCCCAGGCGCTGCGCCCAGCCGCCTGCGCTCCAGACCTGCTCCCGGCCGCTGAGCGGGGCGACCTGGACGTCCTCCTGGCGGGCGGCGTGCCAGATCAGCCACACGATCGAGTTGTGGATCCCATCCGGCTGGGTGTGCGCCTCCTGGAGGCCCAGGCCGTCCAGCACCAGTCCTGCGGTGTCGGCGGGGCGGCGGGCGAGGTCCTCGAGCAGCTGCTGAGCGGCGGTCATGATTCCTCCTGCGGTTGGCTGGCCCCTGCCTCCGGGGCCGTTCTCACGACCCTATGACCGCGCCCCGACACGACGAGAGGCCCGAGCTGCCGGCGTCACGCAGTGTCATCACGACGCAGGTGTGTGCTTTAGGGAACGCATGAGGCAGGATGGAGGCGGAGCCGGATCCACCGGCATCCGTCACACCACCGCGGAGAAGGAGCACCCCCATGGGCTTCCGGAAGTCACAGACCACCCAGTCGTCGTCCGCCGAACACGAGGAGCTGGACACCCAGCCCGCCGAGCAGCTGCGCTCGGGCGCGCCGAAGCGCCGCCGCTCGCCGCTGATCCTCGGCGCCCTGTCGCTCAGCGCCGGGCTCGCCCTCAGCGGCTGCGTCGCCACCGGCGGCGACGACTCCTCCGACGACTCGTCGTCCTCCTCGTCCGAGGAGACGTCGAGTGAGGAGAGCACGGAGGACTCCGGGGCCGCCAGCGAGTCGCCCTCGGAGGAGTCCACGGAAGGGGCCTCCGAGGACTCCTCGGACGACGCCTCGTCGGAGTCTTCGGATGATGCTTCCAAGGGCGCTTCGGACGATGCGTCGGGGGGCCCTTCGGAGGACGACTCCGAGGGCTCGGGCGGCGGATCGGCCTCCGCCTCGGGCGATGTGGTCGAGCTGTCGGGCCTGCCCGATGTGGAGCCGGTGCAGTCCGAGTCCGGCTCCGGCAGCGGCGAGTTCGCCCTGGAGCACCCGGACGGCGAGGATGCCCCGGTCTACACCAGCCGCTCCGCCAGCGGGGACAGCTCCATCTACGCCTACTTCACCGGGCAGCGCACCGACGGCTCGTCCACCTCCATGGGCGGCGTGGTCCCCGGCACCACCGGCGTGGGCTTCGAGGACCCGTACTGGATGGACGATCGCATCACGGACGTGTCGGTCGAGGCTCCGGATGACGTCGAGTGGCAGTTCGACGTCTACTCGATCGACGAGATCCCCGACGTCAGCCCCGGCCAGTCGGTCAAGGCCGACGGCTCCAAGGTCTTCCACTGGACGGGCGAGGAGTCCGGGACCTTCGACGTGAAGGTCGAGGGCGACGGCAACTTCATCGTCAAGGCCGAGACCGCCGATCCCGACGGCCCCACCTCCCAGACGATCTTCAACGAGATGGGCCCCGGCGAGGGCACCATGGAGCTGCCGGCCGAGGAGTACTTCATCACGGTGGAGTCCAGCGGCCCGTGGGAGTTCACTGCCCAGTGACGCCCCTGATGATCATCGTGGCACTCAGAGGATGATGGCCACGATGATCATCACCAGGACCAGCGCCAGCGCGAAGATCCCCCAGTTGCGCAGCGTGGTGCGGAACTCGGCCTTCTCGGCCTCCGTGGTGGGCTTGGGGGTCTCATCGCCCAGGTAGCGGAAGTCGTAGGAGCGCGGCGGCTGGCCCTCGGTCGTGCCGCTGCCGGGGCCGTAGCCCGGTCCGCTGCCCTGCCGAGCCCGCGGGACGTCCTCCTCCGAGCCGGAGGGCTGCCCGAAGGCAGCAGCATTCCCGCCGTCGAAGCCCACGGGCCGGCCGAAGTCCGGGCCTGCGGGGGCCGGCTGCTTCCCTCGCCCGACGGACGCGGCTCCTCCGTGGCCGGCTCGTCGGCCGGATCGCGGCCCAGCATGGAGGCAAGGGCGGAATCGTCGTCCGAGGTCCACGACGGTGCGGGGTCGTCCTGATGATCTCGATCCTGCGGCCCGGAATCGCCCCGGCGCTGGGCGGCCTGCGGGGCGGAGCCGTCCCTGCGGTCGAGATCCTGTGCTCCGGGGTCCTCCTGGTGAGCAGGGGCCTGCGGCGTCGAGTCGCCGGCCCCCGCGGTGTCCTCGCCCGCGGAGGCCTGCTCGGCGCGCTGGCGTCGGGCCTGCTGATCGGCAAGGCCCAGGGCATCGGTGAGTCGGCGCAGCCGATCCTTGAGGGCGCGGCTGAGGCCCTTCTGCTCGGAGATCTGCACGGCTCGCTGCGACACGCGGCCGTAGATGCGTCCGTCGTCGTCCACGCCCAGGTGCGCGGCCGCCTCGGCCGCCTCCACGGGAGGCGCCCCGGGGCTGGGCTGGGCGGCCCAGCTCAGCAGCTGCACGGTCGCCGGCGTGCCGAGGGCCTGTGCGGCGGCGGGGCGCAGCGCCGGCGCGAACCGCAGCTCGAGCGCCTGGGTGCTGGCAGCGGCCTCGTCGTCCAGGGCGTCGATCGCGCCGCTGTCCGAGAGGACGGCCTCGAGCAGCACCGCGGCAGCCACACGATCCCGGGGCTCGGCCCCGGCGTCCGACAGGACGGCCCTCAGCGTCTCGCGGGAGGCCTCCGCATCCCGGGTCAGCGCGGACAGGCGCTCCGGATCCGCCTGCGTGAGCTGCGAGGGATGCGACAGCGCGCCGCCCGGCTGCTCGTCGGAGCCTGCGGAGGAGCCGCTGGAGCGATTCGGGGACACGATCAGCACCTCTTTCATGGGACGGGGTGTGTGCCCGAGCCTACGCGGGCGAGCGTGCCTGCGCTCAGGCCTCCGCCAGGCGCAGGGTCCCGTGCACCGGCGGAACGCGCAGCGGCTCCGGCGCGCTCAGCCCGGCTGCCGCCGCCCGCTCGGCCAGGGCCTCCACCAGGATCGACGACGACCCCAGCCCTCCGCCCAGCACGATCGGGCCCGTGAGGCTCAGCTGCTCGGCGACCCCGGCCGCCATCTCGATCAGGTGCCCTGCGGCGGCCTCGAGCAGCTCGCGAGCTCCCAGGTGGCCGGCGCTGGCGCAGCGGTCCACGTGCGTGGCCAGACCCGCCCAGGCGGTGCGCTCGAAGCGGTCGTGGAAGTCCGCGATCAGCTCCGAGCGCTGGGCCAGGCCGCGGGCCTCGAGCACGGCGCGGTCGAGCTCATCGGCCGGCTCGTCGGCGTCTGCCCGGCGCAGAGCCCGGCGCACGGCCGCGCGTCCGACCCAGAAGGAGCTGCCCTCATCGCCCAGCAGGTAGCCCCAGCCGCCTCGGCGGGCCTCGGAGCCTTCGACGGTGCGGCCCCAGGCCACGGAGCCGGTGCCGGCGATCAGCGCGATGCCCTCGTCCGCCCCGGCGGCGGCCAGCAGCAGACGGGTGTCGTGCACGATGCGGAACCGCGCTGCGGCCAGAGTCCCCGCGGCCTCGATCACGAGCTGCCGGAGCCGGCGGGCGTCGTCGTCGGTGTCCACACCGCCCGCCCCGATCACCACGTCCACGTGCTGCGCGGCCGGATCCAGCCCGGGGGCGCCCAGCTCCTCGAGCACGGCGGCCAGCCTCTGCCGGGCCTGGTCGCGGCTCACGTTCTGCACGTTGGAGCTGCCGCCGGAGGCCTCGGCGCCGATGACGAGCTCGGGCCCCGGTGCGGCGGCGGGGCCGTCCGCGCGCAGGCCGCGGGTGGAGGTTCCGCCGATGTCCAGGCCGATCACGGTGCGCTGCTGCATGCCTCCAGGCTAGCCAGCGGCTCTCGGCACTTCCTCTGGGGGAGAACGGCGTTGTGATCCGGGCCGCAATCTTCCTACTGTGGTCATACGAAAGTCCCCTGATGAAAAGGAGCACTTCAGCATGACGACCACTGACACCTCCGTCACCGTCACCCGCGAGATCGATGCCCCGGCGGCCGAGATCTTCCGGATCCTGTCCCTGCCTGCCCGCCACGTCGACTTCGACGGCTCCGGCAACATCAAGAACGGCTCGGACCAGCG
The DNA here is from genome assembly GCF_026672465.1 of Kocuria sp. SL71. Taxonomy (NCBI): domain Bacteria; kingdom Bacillati; phylum Actinomycetota; class Actinomycetes; order Micrococcales; family Micrococcaceae; genus Kocuria; species Kocuria sp. SL71. Next base: position 2,179,129 of record NZ_JAPPRE010000001.1, on the reverse strand, counting down.
CATCGAGAAGGCCGGTGACGTCTTCACCATGGACATGCACCGCGAGGACCAGGGCGGCGACTACAAGACCGACAACACGGTCACAGGCTTCGACCCCAACAAGCTGATCGCCTGGAAGCCCGCCAGGCAGGGCACCACGGTCGAGGACAACGGCTGGGAGTGGGTCTGGGAGCTCGAGTCCCTGGGCGAGGACCAGACGCGCGTCACCCAGACCTACACGTGGAAGGACGCCAACCCCGAGATCCTCAAGAAGGTCCACTTCCCCATGATCTCGGAGGCGGAGCTGGAGGAGTCCATGAACCGCCTGGCCTCCGTCGTCGCCTCCTGATCGACTGACGCATGATCCCGCACTCGGGATCGGCGGACCACGGCGCCCCGGCTCTTGCGAGCCGGGGCGTCGTGCCGTCCGGGTGCCCGTCTTGCGACCCGGGGTGACTGAGGGGCTCGCGAGGAGTCGCTCACGCAGGGCTTGGGCGAGCGATGGTCTGCGCAGGCGACTCCTCGCGGGTGCGAGGTGCCCGTGCGGCTGCGTCGGTCCTTGAGATCGGAGGAGCCCGGGCATGCGAGGACCCCGGGGCGTCGCGATCGCCTCCGGGGTCCTCGTCTGGTCTTCGCGGTCCTACTGCGGGGTCGGCTTGCCACCGTGCTCTTCTCGATGGTTATCGCCTGCGCCGCATGCGAGCCGCCGGTGTGTTGATGACCCGTCTCCCGTTGTGCTGGGCTCGATCGTCAACCGGTTCGGCTGCTGCGGTCTGCTCCGGCCTTCACTGCGCGGCTTCGGCAGCCCTGCCCGTGTCGGTCCCGCTGATGGATGCCTTCTCCATTCGCACTCCCGTCTGTCGACCTGTGGTGCGCCAGACGCTACTCCTGTCTGCTGCTGTGAGCAAGGCCACATCGCGAGGAATCTCGACGGCTCCCGAATGGGAGGATGGCGCCATGAGCACCGCCCCTGACAACGGTCCAGCCTCCGTCCGCCTGGACGTGTGGTTATGGTCCGTCCGGATCTTCAAGACCCGCTCGGAGGCCACGACGGCCTGCCGGGCCGGGCACGTGCGGCTCAACGGTGCTCCCGCAAAGGCGGCGCAGGCGCTGCGCGTGGGGGACACGGTCACGGTCAGGCGCCCGGGCTGGCAGCAGGAGATCGTGGTCCGCAGGCTGCTGCTCAAGCGCGTGGGCGCCCCGGTGGCCCGGGAGTGCTACGAGGACCGCTCGACCCCGCCGCCGCCCCAGCTGCGCTCCGCGGTGCCGCAGCGCGACCGGGGTGCAGGGCGGCCCACCAAGAAGGACCGTCGCAAGATCGAGCAGCTGCGCGGGTACTGAGCACAGAGGCGGCCGCCGGCGAGAGCCTCCCTGCGCCCCCGGAGCAGCCGGCGGCGGGCGCTTCTCACGCGCGCGGCGGGCAGCTGCGCGCGAGGCCCTCAGCCGGCGTGGTCGTCGCGGCGGCGGGAGAGGTAGGACAGCAGCGAGGGCGCGTGGTCGTCGTGGCCGTAGATCTCGTCCATCGCATCGGCCGCCGTGGGCGCGCCGCCGCGGCGTGAGGGACGGTCCTGGTCGAAGGGCTCGTCCGAGCGCGTCGGCCGCGACGTCGGACGGGGGCGCGGGGCCGGGACCCGGTCCTCGCGGCGGATGCGCTGGCCCGCGGATTCGTGCAGGGCCCGCGTCCCGGAATCCTCCTGTCCCTGGTGGCTGCGCTGGCCCAGGTAGGCGCGCAGGCCCTGGGGCTGCTCGTCCGCGGCCGCCGGGCCCGGGCGCTGAGACCCCCGGCCGCTTCCTCGACCGCGCCCGGAGCGGCCGCGCGCGGGCTCCTGCTGCTCCACGGGTGCGCCGCGACGGGCCTGCTTGGCGCGGATCGCGCGCTGCACGGAGCGATCGACCAGCACCTCCGGCGGGCCGTCGTCCGCAGAGCCGTGCTCTGAGTCCCCGCGTGCCCCGCGCCTGCCGCGACGTCCGCGGCGCAGGGGCTCGTCCCGTGCGGGCACGGTCTGCAGCGGGGCGGTCTGCGGACCGTCCTCGGAGGCCCTGCGGTGCTCGTCGTCGTCCACGTAGAGCGGCAGAGCGGCAGTGGGGTCGTCCTCCTCGGCGCGATCGACCCGCCGGGTCGCGGCGATGCTCGCGGCGGTCGGCCGATCCTCCCGGTAGCGGGGCATCCCGGCGATGGAGTCGAGGTCCTCGGCGCGGCTGCGTGCGGGCTCGGGCTCGTCCTGCCAGTCGTCGTCCCGTTCCTCGTCCTCCCAGACCTCGTCCGGGGTGGGGTCCGGCTCCTGGGAAGAGCGCGGGCGGGCTCGGTGGTCGCGGACGTCGCTCCAGGCCTGCCAGCCGCGCAGCAGCCGCCAGCCCAGCCATAGGATCGCCGCGATCAGCGCGATCACTCCGGCGCCGTAGCCGCGGGCCATCCAGGCCAGCATCACGAGCAGCGTGAGGATCCCGCCGCCCAGTGGTGCCAGGGCGTACGGGGAGAGCTCGGGGAGCCAGCCCAGCGTGGGGGCGGAGAGGCGACGACCGCCGAGCAGCCCCAGCCGCCAGCGGCGCACGCGGACGCCGCGCAGGACGTCGTCCTGGGCCCCGGGCTCCCACTCGGCGGAGCCGTGGGCGAGCAGGACGCGGTCGGAGCTGAACATCGCGGCCACCAGCAGGTGCAGCCCGATGGCCAGCCAGGCGATCGGCAGCCCGACCGCGAACCACAGCGCGATGACCCGCACGGGAGCCGGGACCCCGGAGGCGTCGTAGACCGTGAAGTCCAGGGCTCCCCAGGTCAGCCACAGCAGCCCGATGCCCGCCGCGGCTGCGACCAGTCCGTTGAGCACAGCGCGCACGCGCAGCGGGGGCCACGACGGGTGGGAGGAGCGCACGGGGCGTCCGCCGGACGAGCGGGCCATCGCGAGACCTCCTGGGGGGTGCGGGTCAGGCCGAGAGGCCCTGGATGGATACTGTGGAAGGCTAGCAACGGGGCGCGACGAGCAGGCGCTCGAAGACGGCGGAAGACGACGGAGGCAGGACAGGTGCAGCGCAGCGATGTGCCGGGCGGCAAGGGGCTGAATCGGCGCATCCTCGGACTCGCCGTGCCTGCCTTCGGCGCCCTCATCGCGGAGCCGCTGTTCCTGCTGGCGGACACCGTCATCGTGGGGCGGCTGGGCACCGAGCCGCTGGCCGGCGTGGCCCTGGCCGGGGCGGTCGTCCAGACGGCCGTGGGGCTCATGGTGTTCCTGGCCTACTCAACGACTCCCGCAGTGGCCAAGCACCTGGGTGCCGGGCGCATGCGCGAGGCGCTGGCGGTGGGCCGCGACGGACTCTGGCTCGGCGCAGGCCTGGGCGTGGTCCTGGCGGTGCTCGGCGCCGTGCTGGGGCAGACGCTGCTGCAGGCCATGGGCGGTCAGGGCGCGGTGCTGGAGCAGGCCTCGTCATACCTGTGGTGGTCGCTGCCCGGGCTGCCCGCGATCCTGCTGGTCACCGCCGCCACCGGCGTGCTGCGCGGGCTGCAGGACACCCGCACCCCGCTGGTCATCGCCATGGCGGGTGCTGCGCTGAACGTGGGCGCCAACGTGACGCTGGTGCACGGGGTCGGCATGGGCGTGGCCGGTGCGGCGCTGGGCACGAGCCTCACGCAGTGGGCCATGGCCGCCGTGTACCTGGTCATGCTCGGGCGGCGCTGCCGGGCGGAGGGCGTGGGCATGGCCACCTCCCCGCGCCGGGTCGCAGCGCTGATGGGGGTGGGCTCGTGGCTCATGCTGCGCACCGTCTCCCTGCGTGCCGCGCTGATGCTCACGGTCGTGGTCGCGACCCGGCAGGGGGCCGAGAACCTCGCGGCCTATCAGCTGATCATGACCATCTTCAACGTCATGGCCTACGCGCTCGACGCCCTGGCCATCGCGGCGCAGGCGCTCGTGGGCAAGGAGACCGGTGCTCGGGACACCCGCGCCGAGGGCCCCCGACGGCGACGAGGCCCGGGAGGCCGTGCGCGTCCTGGTGCGGCGCATCGTGAGCTTCGGGATGGTCTTCGGCGTGGTCACCGGGCTCGTGGTGGGGCTGGTCCTGCCGCTGGCCGCGCCCCTGCTCACGCCCTCGCCCGACGTCCAGCGGCTCTTCGCCCTCGGGATGATCGTGGTGGCCCTGGGCCAGCCGCTGGCGGCCTGGGTGTTCGTGCTCGACGGCGTGCTGATCGGAGCCGGCGACGCCCGCTACCTGGCCCTGGCGGGTGTGGTGAACCTGGTGGTCTACCTGCCGATGCTCGCAGCACTGGTGCTGGCGGATCTCGGCGGCTCGCTCGGGCTGGTGCTGCTGTGGATCGCCTACGCGTTCGGCTACATGGGAGCTCGCGGGGTCACGCTCGGAGTGCGCTCCCGAGGGGATCGCTGGCTGCTTCAGGCCTGAGCCGCTGCGGGCGGCGGCGCCGCTCGACTGACTCCGCGGGGCGCATCACCTGCTTCGATGATCCGTCGATGCGTGAGCGGTGGAGAAGCGTCCGGCCGGGGCCCGCCGACGCGACGACCGGGCGCACCTGGAGCCCATCTCGAGAGGTGATCGGCGGATGCCGTCGGTTGCCATCACAACGGGCCCGGATGTGCGCGCTGTCATAGAATGAAGGTGGAGAGGCAGTCAGGAGCGGCGCCGCAAGGCGCACGGTCTCCGGGCCCGATCCGCCAGGTCGCACAGGGCCTCTCCACCGGCTTTCAGCGTGGAAAGGCAGAGCGATGACCCAGAAGATCCTCGTCGGCTATGACGGCTCCGAGTTCGCGGAGAAGGCCCTGGATTGGGCCATCGGAGAGGCCAAGGCCCTGGACGGCGAGCTGACCGTGGTGGTCTCCACCGGTCGCCCCGTCGTGGCGGATGCCGCCATCACCGGTCCGTTCCTGGAGAAGATCGAGGACGAGGCCGAGCAGACCGCCCGCCGCGGCGTGCAGAAGGCCAAGGATGCGGGCGTGCGCGCCCAGGGCGTCCTGGAGCGCGGCGACGTCGCCGGGGTCCTCGTCAACGAATCACGGGACAGCTCCCTGGTGGTCCTGGGAAAGCGCGGCCTGCACGGTCTGCGCGGCCGCCTGGGCTCCGTCTCCGCCGCCACCGCCGCCCACGCCGAGTGCCCGGTCATCGTCCTGCCGGAGACCATCGAGCCCACCCAGGGCGACTTCACCGGCCGCGTGGTCGTGGCCGTCGACAAGCTCGGCCTGGAGTCCCCGTCGGTCCGGAAGGCGGCCGAGTACGCCCAGGCCCACGGCAAGGGCCTCTCGCTCGTGACAGTGATCCCGTCCGTGACCTCCCTGCCCTCGGGCTCCGCGGAGCTCGATCAGGCGGTCTCGGAGCAGCTCACGGAGCCGGCACGGAACATGCTGCAGGAGGTCGAGGACGACGTCGTCAAGCAGTTCTCCGGCCTGGACACCAGCATCCACATCCTCTCGGGCCGCCCCGCCGACGCCCTCGTGCAGGCCTCCGCCTCCGCGGACCTCGTGGTGATGGGCACGCGCGGCCGCGGCGGCTTCCGCGGACTGCTCCTGGGCTCGGTCTCCCAGGCCGTGCTGGTCGACGCCGTGTGCCCCGTGATGGTCGTGCCGAACCGGGCGCAGGCTGACAAGAGCTGAGTCCTCAGCCTCTCGGGCGAATCCCCGCGGCGCGCGCTTCGACGCCTGAGCCGACTCAGCGGCTGCGCCGTCAGGACCTCGCACTACAGTGGCGGGGCATCCCGTTGCGGATGCCCCGCCGCTGTCGTCCCCGGAAGCTGATGCCCGTGTCCTACGAACCAGCAGCCCTGCGCGGTCTGGTCGCGCCCACCCTGGTGCGCGCCCTGCTGACGCTGGCCTTCGCCGCCTGCACGATCTTCGTGACGGACCCGAGCCTGGGCTTCAGCATCTGGCTGCTCGGGCTCTGGATGGCCGCCGTGGGCGCCTGCGTGCTGTGGGGCGATCTGCGCTCCCGTGACCACGAGAGCCTGGATCTGGGCGGACTGGCCACCGTGCCGCGCTCGACCGGGATCATGTGGGTCCTGGGAGGCATCGCCGTGGTGATGATCCCGTCCACCGCCGAGATGCTGGCGCTGGTGGCCTCCGTCGTGCTGTTCCTGGTCGGCCTGCCGGAGGGCTGGCTGGGCACGTCGCGCCGCGGCCTGCATCCCCTGGCCAAGGACTGGCAGATCGTGGGTCTCGTCACCGCCGCGGCCGCGATCGGCGTGCTGCTCGTGGCCGGGCTGGGGCCGCACGCGATCCTGGGTGTCGTGGGAGGCGCTGCGATCATCTCGGGGGTCCTGCTGCTGCTCGCCGGTCTCACCCTGCGCCATGAGTCCCGCTCCGGCGGGGTCCCCGCCGATCCGGACCCGCGCGGCGCGGAGTAGACTGGAACGGTGTGCCTCCTGCATGCCCGAGCGTCCGATCGACGCTCGCGCGGGAGCCCCACCCGCTCGACGGCTCGCCTTTCGCGCGAGGCCCAGCAGCCGGCGTCGAGCCCGCATGACGACGACTTCAGGAGGACAGCCCCGTGGCTGGAGACAACCGACGGTCCAAGCGCCGCACCCCGGACGTGAAGGCACCCCTGGCGGTGTCCGCGGTCCTGGGGCTCGTGGCGTTCGGCATCGCCTCGGTCGTGGGCGCGGGCGGGACCGAGGGGGGCCTGCGGCTGGACCTCGGGCTGATCATCGGCGGGATCGCATTCATCGCCTCCGTGGTGGTGTGCGCGACCCTCATGATGATCGAGAAGCCCAACGACCCCTCCCTGGGCGAGGGAACCGGCGTCAACCGCTCCTCCGCCAAGCTCTACGCCCAGCGCCGGGCCACCCGCGAGCAGAAGGCGGCCAGGGAGGCCCAGAAGGATTCCGAGGACTCCCGCAAGAAGCCGGGGGATGAGGACGGCGGCCCGCAGTTCGGCCAGCGCGTCCACCCCGAGCAGTGAGCTGACCCGCAGCAGCCCCGAAGTCGAGGCCGCACCTGCGCTCCCCATCAGGACTGATGGGAGGCGCGAGTGCGGCCTCGACGCATTCTGGCGTGACGAACCCTCCGCAAGTGTTTGCATTCGTGATGTGCATATGCAACGATTGCATTAGCACACGAACCGAGGAGGACATGATGTCCGTTCGACGCTCCGCCCAGATCATCACCGCCGCCGTCCCGCTGCTGCTGGTCGGCGCTGCGGCTCCCGCCCTGGCCCTCGATCAGGCGCCTCCGGCCGCCGTCGAGACGGCCGCGGCGCAGGAGGGCCTGTCCGTCCCGCTGGAGATCTCCGGGATCGTCGACGGACTCAGCGATCGTGAGACGGCGCAGGTCGAGGCCTTCGCCCTGGGCATCGACGGCCAGCGCGAGTCGCTCGGGTCGGTGCAGGTCGACTCCGAGGGGCGCTACCTGCTGCAGGGAGCCGTCCAGCCCGGAGCGCCCGTGCTGCTCGAGGCCACCGTCTGGGAGTCGGGCCATGAGGACGAGGCCCTGAGCACCTGGTACGGCGACAGCCCGGATCTCGCCGGCGCCGAGGCGCTGGGCGCAGTCGGGTCGATGGACGGCATCGACATCTCCGTGGCCCGGCAGCAGGTGCCGGAGTCGGAGACGGCCGCTGCGGTGCCGGCCTCCGAGAGCGGGCTGGCCGCCTCCGGCTCGCAGCCGCAGGTGTCCTCCGATCGCGATGCCCAGCGGCTCGTGCTGGCGCTGCTGGCCACCGGGTCCTTCGTGGGGGGACTGGCGCTGCTGCGCAGGTCCTCCGCGCAGCGACTGGACTGATCCGCGCACAGACTTCCGCTGCCGCGGCGCCCTGCGCGTTGCAGGCGCGGTGCACGACTCGTCGTCGGTTCCTGAAGGGCAGGCGACGGACAGGCCTCCGCCCGCATCCGCCGGGCGGAGAGCGGCCGCCCCGGGCAGGGCGGCCGGGCCGCGGGCCGAGGCCGGGAGACCGAGCCCCGCGGGCGGGGAGAGTGCCCGCGCGTCCTGACGGGCGGGCGGGGCCGCGGGGCGGCTGCTCGATGACCGGGAGATCGTCGAGCCCGCCGCCCCGCGCGCCTTCCACCCGGGCCGAGTGCTCGAAGCGGGCTCGGATATGTCAGATTGGTGCCATGGCTTCCCCCCTCGAGGACTACGCGCTGCTCTCCGACATGCAGACCGGGCCGCTGATCTCGCGGCGCGGCTCGATCGACTGGATGTGCGTGCCCCGCTACGACTCCCCGTCGGTCTTCGGAGCGATCCTGGGCGATGCCGACCACGGCCGCTGGCTGCTGGCGCCGTCCGCCACCGTGGACGACGACGGCCGCGATCTGCCCGAGGAGCAGTGGCGCGATCAGTGCCGTGTGGGCGATCGCTTCTACGCCGAGCACACCTTCGTGCTGCACACCGTGTGGATCACGGACACCGGCTCGGTGCGCGTCACCGACTTCATGCCGCTGGACACCCAGCTGAACGTCGTCCGGCGGATCGAGGGCCTGACCGGGGACGTGGAGATGGTCCAGGACCTGCGCCTGCGCTTCGACTACGGGCGCATCACCCCCTGGATCTCGCACTTCGCCGGCCTGGAGGACCCCGAGACCGGGGAGATCGGCGACGAGGAGCTGATCGCCCTGGCCGGTGCCGATGCCATGGTCCTGCGCAGCGAGGTCCCCGCCGAGCGCATCGATGACGACAACGGCCCGCACCACGTCTCGCGCTTCACCGTCTCGGCCGGTCAGACCCGGGACCTGGTGCTGACGCACTTCGAGTCGCACCGCACCCCGCCGCCGCCCGTCGATGCCGGCGACGAGCTGCGCACCGCCCTGGACACCTGGCGCGAATGGGACGAGCAGTGGGAGAACACGCAGCGGACAGAGGGGAAGGTCGAGCTGAGCGACGGCGGCGACGGCGCGCCCACCTACGGCGGAGCCGCCGCCGAGGAGGACGGCCCCGATCCCCTGCTGAGCCTCGAGGACCGGGAGGAGGCCGTGCGCCGGTCCCTGCTGGTCGTGCGCTCGCTCATGCACCAGCGCAGCGGCGGTCTGGTGGCGGCGCCGTCCATGTCGCTGCCGGAGCAGATCGGCGGCGAGCGCAACTGGGATGCCCGCTACTCGTGGCTGCGCGATGCCGCCCAGGCGCTGCAGGTCATGCTCGAGCACGGCCACGACCGCGAGGCCCTGCAGCTGCGCAACTGGATGCTGCGCTCCGTGGCCGGGCCGGCCGAGGACATCCAGAGCGTGTACGGCGTGGGCAGCGAGAGGGAGACCTCCGAGCACACGGTGGACCTGCCGGGCTACGAGCGCTCGCGCCCGGTGCGCGTGGGCAACTCGACCTCCGGGAAGCTGCAGTCGGACACCGCGGGCTACCTGCTCGTGGCCTTCGAGCGGCTGCGCCGCCGCGGGCTGGAGGAGGATCAGCTGTCCTGGCCGATCCAGAAGGCGCTGCTGGGCCACGTCGTGGCGTCGTACGAGGAGCCGGACCAGGGCATCTGGGAGATGCGCGGGGACCGGGAGTTCCACACGCACTCGCGGGTCATGATGTGGGCGGCGCTGCAGGCCGGTGTGGAGGCCGTGCGCACGCACGGGCTCGACGGCGACCTGCAGCTCTGGGAGACCCACCGCGATCAGCTCGCGCTCGAGATCTGGACCTCGGGCTACGACCCCGCCGTGGGGACGTTCGTGCAGCGCTACGGCGCCCAGAGCGTCGACGCCTCGCTGCTGCAGCTGCCCTCCCTGGGCTTCGTGGACTGGGAGGACGAGCGGATGGTGCGCACCGCCCAGCGCATCGTCGAGGAGCTCGGCACCGAGTCCGGGCTGCTGCGCCGCTACCAGAACGTGTCCGTGCCGCCCGGCTCCGATCCCGCCGACTTCGAGTCGCAGATCGGCCAGGACGGCTTCGAGGGCCCGGACAGCCCGCATTTCGGCGTGACGCTGTGGCTGGCGGCCTACCAGGCGCGCAGCTCCCAGCTCGACGAGGCCCGACGCACGCTCGCCGGCGTCCTGCGCCGGGCGACCGATCTGGGGCTGCTCTCGACCGCCTACGACGGCGATCCCGACCACGGGGGCCGGATGCTCGGCAACATGCCGCACGTGGGCTCCCACCTCAGCCTCATCGAGGCGCTGGCCGCACTCGACGAGGCGGAGGGCCGACGCCCCGCGCCCGTGCTGCACGACGACCCCGAGGAGGATCCCGAGACCGCCGACGGCCAGGACCTCACGCGGGGAGGCTGAGCCCTCCGGGCGCTCGCCGCTGCCGCCCGGCAGCTACCGAGGCGGCTGTGGGAGGATCATCGCCATGCAGGCAGCCCTCCTCGTCGACGTCGGACAGATCGACTACCACGTGGGCGACGAGGCCATGGGCCACGCCGCCGTCGCCGCCCTGCGCGCTCGCGGGATCCAGGAGCCCGTGATGCTCACCCGGGATCCGCAGCACACCGCGGCTCGGTTCGAGTCGGTCGTGCCGGTGCCCACCCTGCGCTTCCCCTGGCCCCCGGAGGATCGCGCGCGCTACCTCGGGGAGATCCGCGAGGTGCTCGACGGCCGCACCGACGCCCTTCCGCCGGAGGATCAGGTCTTCGCGCTGATCGAGGCGCTGCGCGGCGTGGACGCGCTGCTGATCGGCGGCGGCGGCAACATGAACTCCCGCTACGGCTGGCTGCTCAGCGAGCGCGCCGCCGTGGTCGAGATCGCTCGCAGCCTGGGGCTTCCCGTGGTCATCAGCGGGCAGACCCTGGGCCCCGAGCTCAGCGAGCAGGACCGCCCCGTGCTGGCCAAGATGCTCGAGACCGCGGTGCTCGTGGGCCTGCGCGACCCGGACTCCCTGGCGCTGGCGCAGCAGCTGTGCCCCGGGCATCCGGGGTTGCGCGCGTGCCCCGACGACTCGGTGGGCTGGGCGCTCGAGGTGCTCTCCGCGCCCTGGAACACCCCGCAGAGCGAGGCTGCGGCGCCCGGCGGCTCCACGGCCGCGGCGCAGCCACTCGCGGAGGCGCCATCAGCTGAGGCCTCCCCTTCGGGCAGCCCGGCCGCGGGCGCTGCTGCGGAGGACGTCGAGGCCCAGGCGCTGTCCGATCCCACCGCCCCGCGGATCGTGGCGACCTTCGCCCCCGGCGCCGGCCCGTTCGAGGAGCATGAGGCCGCTGAGGTCTACGCGGTCGTGCTGGACGCGCTGGTCGAGCGCACCGGCGGGGCCGTGGAGCTCGTGCCGCACCTGGCCCGTCCGGGCGAGCACGACGGCGACGAGGCCTTCCACCGGCTCGTGGCCGCCCGGATGCGCCATGCGGCCGCCCACCGTCAGATCGAGGACGCCGAGGACAGCCTGCGGCGCACCCTGAGCGCCGACTACGTGGTGAGCTCGCGCTATCACCCGCTGGTCTTCGGCCTGGCCGGAGGTGCGACCGTCCTGCCGATCGCCGTGGACCGCTACTCCCAGGTGCGCATGGAGGGCGCCCTGCGCACCTGGGGCATCTCCGGGCAGGTCGTCCCGCTGGCTGCGCTGATCACCCCGCGCGAGGCCGCATGGGACACGCATCAGGCCGCGCAGCGCTGGACGCAGGAGGCCGTGGAGGGCCACCGGGAGTTCTGGAGCGATCTGCTGGCGCGTCGGGCCGCTGTGCGCGAGACGGCCGCGGCCTGGTGGGACGGGGTCCTGGTGGGGCTGTCCGGGGCGCTGCCCGGCCCGGCGGAGGTGCCGGAGGTCCCGGCGGCAGGGGCCGGCACCGAGTTCTCCCGCGCACTGCGCCGCGACTGGACGGATCCGCAGGCGCCGGTCGCGGAGGGCTCGGCGGCCTCCGTGGCGATCATCATGCGCACCAAGGACCGCCCGCTGCTGCTCGAGCGCGCCCTGGACGACGTCCTGGCCCAGACCCTGGCCGACTGGCGGCTGGTCATCGTCAACGACGGCGGCGATCCCGAGTCCGTGCAGCGCCTCGTCGACGCCCGGGAGGAGCGCTTCCGCGGACGCTGCCGGATCCTCTCGCACCGCCGCAGCGTCGGCATGGAGGCCGCCTCCAACCGCGGGGTGGCCGCCTCGGACAGTGAGTTCGTGGTGATCCACGACGACGACGACACCTGGGACCCCCAGTTCCTCCAGCGCACCGTCGCGTTCCTGGAGCGGCCGTCGTGCACAGATGCCGGGGTCATGGCCCGCACGGAGATCGTCTACGAGCAGATCGACGACCACGACGGCCAGAAGAGCGTGCGCGAGACCGGGCGCGCCCTGTTCTGGGCCGAGCAGAGCGCGATCACCCTCAGCGAGCTGCTGAGCATCAACCGGGGCGTGCCGATCTGCTTCCTCTACCGTCGCAGCCTGCACGGGCTCGTGGGGGGCTTCGACGAGTCCCTGCCGGCCGCCGGGGACTGGGAGTTCAATCTGCGCGTCGCCTCGAGCGCGACGATCGGCTTCCTGCCGGGCCGGCCCCTGGCGTTCTGGCATCAGCGCCCCAGCGCGCTCGGCGCGGACGGCAACTCGATGTTTGCGGGCAAGGCCCTGCACGAGAAGCACGATCTTGCGGTGCGCGAGCGGCACCTGCGCGAATGGACCGATCAGAACGGGATCGGTCTGCCGCTGTGGATGGCGCGGGAGATCCAGGATCTGCGCGAGCGGCTCGAGCAGATGCAGGAGGGCCAGCAGCAGATGCTCGAGCAGAACCGTCAGCTCCTGGAGGCCGTGCAGGCGCAGCGGGAGCTGACCCAGGAGGCCGAGCAGCGGATCAAGGAGCACTCCCTGAGCAGCCGGGTCGGTCGCGTGCTGCGCCGGATCGCACCCTGGGCCTTCCGGGGCCGCTGAGGCGTCTGGCGGGGCAGATTCATCAGCAGACGCATGGTGTGCGCAGTGTGGGGTGCGTCTCCTAGGATGGCCGAATCGGCCCAGCAGCGAAGATCCCCACGTGCGAACCCTGACTCGAGGCCGATGATCGTGGGAGTGCCACGGTCATCACCGCAGTACGTGCCTGAAAGCGAATCGCCTCATGGTCACCCCCCTCACCGACAACACCCCGGTCGGCCCCGCTGAGCTGGCCGATCTTCCCGCTCTGGTCGATCCTGCCGTCGAGCAGGCCACCACCTGGATCCGCAGGGCCCAGCAGCTCTCCGAAGAGGGAGTCGCGGACTCGGACGCCGCCGACCGCCTCTCCGCCATCCTGCAGGACCCACGCGGCCTGGACTTCACCGTCGGCTTCGTCGATCGCGTCATCCGCACCGAGGACAGCGTCGCCGCCGCACGGGCGCTGCAGCGCATCGCGAGCATCGCCCCCAAGTCCCTGTCCGCGCTGGATCGCTCGCAGATCGTCTCCGGCAGCTACATGAGCCACCTGGCTCCGGCCGTCGTCATCCCGATCGCCCGCGGCCGCCTTCGCCAGATGGTCGGTCACCTGGTGGTCGACTCCCGACCGGGCCCGTTCGGCAAGGCCGTCGAGCACATCACGCAGCGCGGCGACTCGCTGAACATCAACCCGCTCGGCGAGGAGGTCCTGGGCCTCGCCGAGGCCGATAAGCACCTGGACGAGGTCGACCGCATCCTGGCCCGCGACGACGTCGACTACGCGTCGATCAAGGTCTCCTCCGTGGTCCCGCAGCTCTCGCACTGGGGCTTCGACGAGACCGTCGAGCGCGTGGTCGAGCGCCTGCTGCCGCTGTACCGCAAGGCCGCCGATGCCCCCGCCGGGACCAAGTTCATCAACCTGGACATGGAGGTCTACTCGGACCTGCACCTGACCACCCAGGTCTTCACCACGCTGCTCTCGCGCCCCGAGCTGAAGAGCCTGGAGGCGGGCATCGTCGTGCAGGCCTACCTGCCCGATGCCCTGGGCGCGGTGCAGCACCTGTCCGAGTGGGGCGAGCGGCGCGTGGCCGAGGGCGGCGCGCAGATCAAGGTCCGCCTGGTCAAGGGCGCCAACCTGCCCATGGAGCGCGTGGACGCCGAGATGCACGACTGGCCGCTGGCCGTCATGCCGACCAAGCAGGCCACGGACGCCAACTACAAGCGGGTCCTGGCCTGGGCCATGGACCCCGAGCACCTGCGCGGGATGCGCATGGGCGTGGCGGGGCACAACATCTTCGACATCGCCTTCGCCAAGCTGCTCGCCGAGCAGCGCGGGGTCTCCGAGCGCATCGAGTTCGAGATGCTGCAGGGCATGGCCGCCGAGCAGTCGATCGCCGTGTCCGAGGACGTCGGGGGAGTGCTCTACTACGTCCCCGCCGTGGCCCCGGAGGAGTTCGACGTCGCCGTGGCCTACCTGGTGCGCCGCCTCGAGGAGAATGCCGAGTCCGAGAACTTCATGTCGGGGATCTTCGAGATCGAGCCCGGCAACGAGATCTTCCGCCGCGAGGAGGGCCGCTTCCGCGCCGCCGTCGAGCAGCTGCTCGAGGAGGGCATGGTCCTGGACGGCGAGCGGGCCCCGGGCCCGCACCGCGTGCAGGACCGTACGCAGGAGGCCGCCGGGCGCCAGAGCGGCTACCAGGGCCATCAGCCGCTCGACGAGCCCTTCCGCAACGAGCCGGACACCGACATCTCGATCCCGGCGAACCAGAAGTGGGCGCTCGAGCTGCGGGATCTGATCACGGACCGGTCCTGGTACCAGGGTCTGGCCACCCCGGACTCGCTCGAGCTCGACGATGTCGCCGAGATCGTGGAGACCGGTCGCAATGCTGCCAAGGGCTGGCGCGAGCGCGGGGCCCGGGAGCGCGCGGAGATCCTCAACCTCGCTGCCGACAAGCTGGCCGAGCGCCGCGGACACCTCATGGCAGTGGCCGCTGCCGAGACCGGCAAGGCCTTCACCCAGTCGGACGCCGAGGTCTCCGAGGCCATCGACTTCTGCCGCTGGTACGCCCGCCATGCCGAGGAGCTGGAGCAGGTCGACGGCGCCGAGTTCGAGCCCGATGTCCTGGACCTGGTCACCCCGCCGTGGAACTTCCCGCTGGCCATCCCCACTGGCTCGACCGTCGCCCCCCTGGCCGCCGGCGCCGCCGTCATCCACAAGCCGTCGCCGCAGACCGTGCGCTGCTCCGCGGCGCTGATGGAGGCGCTGTGGGAGGCGGGCGTCCCGCGCGACGTCCTGCAGCTCGTGGACGCCGTCGAGGGCGACACCGGCAAGGCGCTGGTGAGCCACCCGGGCGTGGACCGCATCGTGCTGACGGGCGCCTACGAGACCGCCGAGCTGTTCGGCGGCTGGCGCAGCGGCCGTCCGGTGATCGGCGAGACGTCGGGCAAGAACGCCCTGATCATCACTCCGGCAGCGGACCGCGATCAGGCCGTGTGGGATCTGGTCACCAGCGCGTTCGGCCACGCCGGGCAGAAGTGCTCGGCGGCCTCGCTGGGCATCATGGTCGGCTCGGTGGCCACCTCGCAGCGCTACGAGAAGCAGCTGCTGGACGCGGCGTCGTCCATGGTCGTGGACTGGCCGGAGAACCTGCAGGCCATCGTCGGCCCCACGGTCGAGAAGCCGGGCGACAAGCTCAAGCGCGCTCTCACCCAGCTGGACGAGGGCGAGAAGTGGCTGCTCCAGCCCAAGCAGCTCGACGACTCGGGACGCCTGTGGCGCCCGGGGATCAAGACGGGTGTGAAGCCCGGCTCCTTCTTCCACGAGACCGAGGTCTTCGGCCCCGTGCTCGGGCTGATGCACGCCAAGGACCTGGACCAGGCGATCGAGTGGCAGAACGCCGTGGAGTACGGTCTGACCGCCGGCATCCACTCCCTGGACGTGCAGGAGGTCGGCTCCTGGCTGGAGCGCGTGGAGGCCGGCAACCTCTACGTCAACCGCGGCATCACCGGCGCGATCGTGCAGCGCCAGCCCTTCGGCGGCTGGAAGAAGTCGTCGGTGGGCCTGGGTGCCAAGGCCGGCGGTCCGAACTACCTCACGCAGATAGGCCACTGGACCAAGGGCGCCTTCCGCGCAGGCAACTCCGTGGAGGTCCAGCCGGGGCTGCTGCCCGCGGTGCGCGACGTCCTGGGCGACGCCGACGTGATCGAGGCGCTGCCCGCGGAGGATCTGGCCTGGCTGCGAGCCTGCGCCGCTGCCGACCAGCGGGCCTGGGAGTCCGAGTTCGGCGTGGCCAAGGACCCCACGGGCCTGGTCAGCGAGGCCAACATCTTCCGCTACCGCGCCCGCGACATCGTGGTGCGCGCTGCGGAGGATGCCCCGGTCACCGACGTGATCCGCGTGGGTCTGGCCGCCGCTCGCTCCGGCTCGGAGGTCACGCTCTCGGCCGCGCCTGCCGTCATGGAGGCCCTGCCGCGGGCGGCCCGCGCCCTGTTCACCCAGGTGCTGCCCGCCGTCGACGACGAGCGGTTCCGCGTCCAGGCCAAGGCCCGACGCCTGCTCGGCGCCCGCACCGCCTACCGCGGGATGTCCGAGCCGGAGGAGCAGCGCTCCGCGGTGCAGAAGCTGCGCGATCGCCTGCCCTTCGGCGGCCGGGCCTCGGAGGACGCCGATCCCGAGGTGCTCGAGCTCGGCGTGGGCGCGCGCATCAAGGTCGTCGGCACCGATGCGGACCTGGTGGTCGATCTGGGGGCAACCCCGGACGTGGCGGTCATGATGCACCCGATCGTCGGCGCCTCCCGCGTGGAGATCCAGGAGATGCTGCACGAGCAGGCCGTGTCGATCACGCTGCACCGCTTCGGCAACCGGTTCGCCGACATGCACCGACTGCGGGACGAGCTGATGGGCTGAGGAGCGCGATCGGCGGATGCCTGCTCGAGGCATGGATAATCGAATGCCGACGATGAGATGACGGGCCGATCGGGGCGCCGCTGCCCAGCGGCGCCCCGATCGGTCATTGCAGAGGGGAGCAGCTATGTCATTGCGCGAGACCATCGCCCACCTCCCGCCCGAGCAGCGGGAGCGGATCGCCGGATTCGCCCGGCATGTGCCTGCAGGGATCAGGTTCGGGCCTGTGTTCCGACAGACCCAGCGGGAGATCCGGAAGGCGTGGACGGTCCCGTCATGGGGGCGTGAAGAGCGAGATCGACGGCTGCAGTCGCTGCTGGATGCCGCGGCTGGAACGGACTACTACGGCTCAGCTGCGGGGTACGAGGCGCTGCACGAGACGACGGTGCCGCCGATGGAGCGGCTGAGCCGCCTGCCCATCCTCCCGCGGGAGGCGGTGACGGAGCACAGCAGCGGGATGCTCACGGTGCCCGAGGCCCAGCTCGAGCGGGTCGCGACCTCCGGGACCTCGGGGGAGCCCATCGTGTTCTGGCTCGACCGAAGCCGGGGCGCCAGCGAATGGGCCTACGTCCTGAGCGCCTGGGAGCGGAGGACCGGCTATCGGGCCGACAACTGGCGTCTGCGGCTGCGCGGAGCGGAGCTTCCGGGCGGCGCGGACTGGTTCGTCCAGGGGTCCACGGGAGAGGTCGTGCTGCGGGTCCAGGCGCTGCGTCCGGAGCTCATCCGGGAGCACTGGCAGCTGGCCTCGCAGCGCGGGATCCAGTATCTGCACGGCTTGCCATCGGCCATCGCATACCTGGGTCGCCTGGTGGAGACCGAGCTGCCGGACGATGACTGGCGGCACAGGATCCGGGGGATCCTCGCCGTCTCGGAGGAGCTCACAGAGGCCCAGCTGGAGATCCTGCAGCGCGTGTTCCCGCAGGCGCGAGTGGCCAACTTCTACGGGCTGAGCGAGCGCACGGCCTTCGCCGTCATGGACGACGCCGGCGATTTCCACCCCGAGCCCCTTTACGGGGTCGTCGAGCTGGTCGATGAGCAGGGCCGAGCCGTCGAGGTCGGCGCTCGAGGCAGGATCATCACCACCGGTCTGCGGCTCACCGGACAGCCCTTCCTGCGCTATGACACGGGTGACTCGGCGCTGCGTACGGGAACGGATCCCTGGGGCCAGCCGATCTTCCGCGAGATCCGCTCTCGACGCAGGCGGGAGGGGCTGATCTGCAATGACGGCAGCGCCCTGATCCTTGCTGGGGTTGCACTGCACGGCAATGAAGCGTTGGCCGCGCGGAAGTTCCGTTTCCGCCAGATCGTTCGAGGAAAGGCTGTACTCGTCGTGGAGCCAGCCACGGGTGCCACCGATGCGCAGATCCAGGAGCTCCACAGAGCGATGGCGGCGGTCATCGGGGATCGCATCGACCTCGAGCTGGAGGTGGTGGACCGTCTGGAGGTCCCTGCCAACGGCAAGGAGCGTCTGGTGGATCAGCAGATTCCGGGGGCGGCAACCACCTGGTCATGATCCTGCAATCGCATGGAGAATTGGCGGACGAACACGTAACCTCGCCTCAGAGGTGCGCGCCTCTGGGCAGCTGATCCGATGACCCCCGGCGCGACCTCATTCGAAGGGGAGAGCTTGAGATCGTTACGTGAGAAGGTGGCCCACCTGCCGACCGAGCAGCGGGAGAAGCTGGCGACGTTCGTGCGTGCAGTTCCGCCGTCGCTGCGCTACGGCCCCGTCTTCCAGCAGTCGCTGCGGGAGCTGCGCAAGGCGCGCACCGTGCCGTCCTGGGCGGCGGCCGAGCGCGAGCATCGCCTCGGGCAGCTCCTGAGCAGCGCCGCCGGCACCGACTACTACGGGTCCGAGCCGGGCTATGAGGCACTCCGTGAGGCCGGAGATGACCCCCTCGAGCGGCTGTCGCGACTGCCTGTGCTGACGCGGGGGGCGCTGTCGAAGAACTCGCTGCGCATGCTCACGGTGCCGGAGGACCGGGTGCAGCTGACAGCCACGTCCGGCACCTCCGGCGACCCGATCCTCTTCCACCTCGACCGGGAGCGCGGGGCCGCTGAATGGGCCTATGTCTACGATGCCTGGCACCGCGCCACCGGCTATGAGCTCAACGACTGGCGCCTGTTCCTGCGCGGTGCCGCTGATCTGCCCGGAGGCGCCAACCACTACCTCCAGCGCGCCACCGGCGAGCTGGTGCTGCGCGTCCAGGCCCTGGGCCCGGAGTGCATCCGGGAACAGTGGGGCTGGGTGCGCGATCGCGGGATCCGCTACCTGCACGGCTATCCGTCGGCGCTGAGCTACATGGCTCGTCTGGTCGAGGAGCAGCTGCCCGACGATGATTGGCGCCACCAGATCCGCGGTGTCCTGGCGGTCTCGGAGGAGTTCACGCCCGGCGAGCAGGAGACGTTCGAGCGGGTGTTCCCGAACGCGGGGATCTCCAACTTCTACGGCCTCAGCGAGCGGACCTGCTTCGCCTCCATGGACCGCGACGGAACCTTCCGCTCCGAGCCCCTGTACGGGATCACGGAGCTGCTGGGGGAGGACGGTCAGCCCGTGGAGGTGGGGCAGCGCGGCCGCATCGTGACCACCGGACTGATGATCCAGGGCCAGCCGTTCCTGCGCTATGACACCGGCGATTCGGCCGAGCGCGTGGGCACGGATGCCTGGGGGCAGCCGACCTTCCGGGACATCCGCTCACGACGCGGTCGTGAGGCACTGATCCGCGCCGACGGCTCGCTGTTCGCCACCACGTCCCTGAACGTCCACGGCCATCAGTTCCTGTGCATCCGCCGCTTCCGATTCCGGCAGGACGTCCCCGGGAAGGCGACGCTGCGGGTCGAGCCCACGGCCGATGCCGCAGCCGAGGAGCTCGAGGACTTCTACCAGGTCATGCGCTGGCGCACGGAGGGCCAGGTGGAGCTGGACTTCGAGCTGGTCGAGAACCTCGAGATCCCGCCCAACGGCAAGGACCGGCTCGTGGACCAGCACATCGAGGGGGCCACCGCCACCTGGGCCTGAGCCCAGGTGGCGACCCGACCGGCGGGGTCCGTCAGCGCAGCTCCGTACGCGGGCGAGTCGTGGCGACCGCCGCGATGATGCCCAGCAGCAGACCGACAGCGGCGCCCATGGCTCCGATCATGGTCATGCTCAGGCCAGAGGGATCCTCGGGAGTCGTGGGGCTGCCCGCCGGTTCGATGCTGACCTGCGCGTCCTCGGCGCTGGTCGCCACCACCGAGGTGAGGGCGTCGCGCCAGGCCTCCGCCAGGGCGCTCGCCTCCTCCGGCGACTCGCCCACGGCCGTGATCTCCAGGCCCGTGGTGGCCGGTGTGGCCGTCACAGTGATGCCGCCGAGCAGCTCCGAGGCCGACTTGTCGGTGTTGAGATCGCTCTTGGCCTCCTCGGCGACCACCAGGGACTCGCCAAGAGCCTCGTAGGTCGTGGTGCGGGAGATCGCCAGCTCCTCGGCGGCCAGACGCTCGGCGGCGGTGTCATCGTCCGCCCCGGCGTGGACCATCATGGTCGTGACCGACTCGTACTGCGGAGGCTCCGAGGCCGCGAGCCCGAGCGCGATGCCGAGACCCAGGATCAGGCCCACGAGCGGGGCCCACCAGCGCCGCCGCAGCGCCGTCCCGAGATGCTCGGCGGACACGTCTCTGACCATGGGATCGCCGCCCTGATTGCGGGACCGGGTCTCGGTGCGCCTGCTGGTCTGCATGATTCTGCTGCTCCCCCTGAATTCGAATCGTTCGCTCTCCCCAGAGCGAGGTGGACGGTGCTGCAGTGCTGCGAAGGCTCCCGTCCGGTCTCCCAGAGTAGTGTCACCGATCTGACGCACATGCTGTATACGGCCATGAACCGTGCAGTTGAGTGGACAAACAGCCTTCATGAACGAACATCTGCCCGGAGGCACGTGACGTCGTGCCATCATGTCGTGATGCGTGCCGCCGCTGGGGAGCGGTCGGGCGCAGCGGCAGGTGCTCGGCACCGGATCGGGGGATCCGGAGCGTCGACGCTCTGCATTCGACGGCACGGGGACCGTCCCGGGGGAGGAGCACACATGCAGACTGCAGTCTCAGCCCTGTCGTGGGGTGCCCTCGGCGTGGTCCTGCTGGTCGGCGCCGCCTGGGCGGTCAAGCTCTGCCTGGAGCATCCCAAGGCCACCATCGGGGCTGCCGTCGTCTACTCGATGATCTCCCAGACCGTGGGCACGGTGGGCGGCATCTCGATCCTCAACTACGGCGATGAGCTCGCCGTCGTGCTGGCCGTGGGCGTGGCCTGCGCTCGGCGTCTGATCGATCATCATGCGCTGCGCTTCTTCGCCGCGGTGTGGTTCCTGCTCGCCTTCATCCTCTTCGGCCTGATCAGCAGCGTGGTGCATGCCGTGCCCTCGTCCATCACGCTCATGGGGACCCTGCTGTACCTCAAGGGGCCGGCGCTGGGCTTCGCGGTGGCTCAGCTGGACTGGCGTCGTGCAGATCTGCCTCGCATCGCCAGAGCCGGCGCTGCGGTGAT
Organism: Kocuria sp. SL71; assembly: GCF_026672465.1. NCBI lineage: Bacteria > Bacillati > Actinomycetota > Actinomycetes > Micrococcales > Micrococcaceae > Kocuria > Kocuria sp. SL71. The sequence continues at coordinate 2,158,074 of NZ_JAPPRE010000001.1, read as the reverse complement.
CGTGGTGATCCTGTTCACCTGCGCGCTCAACGCCGCGGCTCCGGGCCCGTGGAACGACTTGGTGAGCAGGACGGAGGTGGCCAGCGAGCGCGGAGGCTTCACGAGCCTGACCGGGCCCTTCGACCACCCGGTCGGGCTGGGCACCACCATGGCCCTGGCCTTCCTGGCCATCTACCTCTACCGCCTGCTGGTGCGCAGGACTCCTCTCACCTTCGTCCTGCTGATCGCCACCGGTCTGGCCTGCCTGGCGGCCTTCCGCCGCAAGTCGATCGTGGCGGGGATCGCCGTGGCCCTGGGCGTTCGCGCTGTCCTGCCCCTTCCACGGGCTCTGTTCGTCACGAGTGCGGTGATCCTCCTTCCCGTGGGCCTCGTTCTCCTGCGGGAGCCCCTGACGGCCGTCATCGACGGGACCCTCACCGAGTACCTGACCGACTGGGATCGGGTCGCTCGCATCCGGATGACGATCGACGGCTTCCTGCTGGCTGTCGGTGCGTTCCCCCTCGGGGTGGGTCTGGGCCGCTTCGGCTCCTTCACGGCCTCCGAGAACTACAGCCCGATCTACACCGATCTGGGCTACGAGCGGATCTGGGGTCTGGGGCAGGGCGATATGGGTGGCTTCCTCTCGGACACCTTCTGGCCGGCCCCGCTGGCCGAGACCGGGATCCTGGGCGTCCTGTGCTATCTGGGGGCGCTGATCATGTTCATCGTCCCCGGCTGGCGGATGATGCGCTCGGCAACGGATGGGCACAGCAAGTGGATCGGGGCGGTGACTGTGGCCTGGTTCGCCCAGCTGCTGATCGAGTCGGTCGTCGCACCGGTCTTCCTGTCGCCGCCGATGTACGGGCTGCCGTTCGCCGTTGCAGGTCTGTGCCTGGCACTGACCGCGGAGCCGCGTAGCGGACGTCGGGCGGCGCGAACCGGTGATTCGCAGTCAACCAGAGACCCTCAGGAAATGAACCGGCGCGTAGCTCCTTGGGCAGTCAAGGAAGCGACGCATAAGGGAGCCTCATGATCAGCGCATCCGTCATTGGCCCTGGGCCAGGGTCCGCAGGTGGAGTCGGAGTGATGACCGGCTATCTGGCGGCGACGTCGTCTGAACGCACTCGTCTCGAATTCTGGGAATCAGGAGGCGCTCCTGGTCCTTGGCAGTGCCGGCTGCAGTCCTTCTTCAGCGCAGCAAGTAGGTGTCTGCAGCCGCATGCCAGCCGGGTGCAGGTCTTCTCGGTGGCCTCGCGCGGCAGCACCTGGCGCAAGCTCATCCTGACCAGCCTGGTGCGTCTCCGTAACAGCCCATATGTCCTGCACCTTCATGGTGGGGGCTACACGGATTTCCTTCGCTCGCAGCCACGACCGCTCAGGTGGCTTATCCGAAGCATGTTCTGCGGGGCGGCACGTGTGATTGTTCTGGGCGAGACATGGGCGGAGTTCGTCGTTCGAGATCTCGACGTGCAGCAGGAGCGGATCGTGGTCCTGCCGAATGCTGTCCCTGGGCCATCCCGGTTGCCGATGCGCGCAGCGCCGGTGCGATTGGTCTTCGCCGGGAGGGTCGGACGCGGCAAGGGTGCCCCCGAGCTGCTGGAGGCCTGGTCCCGGATCAGTGCCGGGCGCGATGCCGTCCTGGTCCTGGCCGGCGATCTCGATGACCCCGATGGCTCCATCCGGGCCGCCGTGGACCGTGCGGAGCGGGTCGAGCTCACGGGCTGGCTGGACGCGGAGGCCCTGCAGGATCAGTTGCGCCGCGCCCAGATCCTGGTGCTGCCCAGCCGGGCGGAGAACCTCCCGCTGTCGCTGCTCGAGGGCATGGCGTGGGGGCTGGCACCCGTCGTCACGCCCGTCGGGGCGGTCCCGGAGGTCGTCGACGACGGCGAGAACGGGATGCTCGTCCCGGTGGGGGATCCGGAAGCGCTGTCGCAGGCGCTGGCGACGCTGCTGGACGACAACGCGCGGCGTACCCGCATGGGTGACGCCGCCCGCGTCACCTGGGAGAACGGGTACAGCATGGACGGCTACCGGGAGCGCTTCGACGACATCCTGGAGGCTGTCGTCGGGGGCGATGCCGAGGTGGAAGGGGATGAGCGATGACGCCGCAGGGACTCGATCCGCAGCTGCGGACGGAGGTCGAGGAGGCTCTGGAGCGGGCCATGGCCTTCGCCCGCGAGCGCGACTACGCCGGGACGGACCCGTACGACGGGCTGCTCTCGCCGTACGCGCGCGTGCTGCGCGGACGCGTTCCTCGCCAAGTCTGGGTGCAGGGGCACAAGCGCCTGGGCCGTGGCCTGCGCGCCGCCACGCGTGTTCCCCCGGTGCGCATGACCAAGGGGATGGCGCTGTTCTCGACGGCTGCATCGCTGTCCGGCGACGAGCAGACGGCCAGGCAGCTCGCGCAGCGGATCCTCCAGGAGCGCGGGACGGGTCCGTGGGGCTACGAGTTCGACGTCCAGACGCGCTGGGCCTTCTATCCGGCAGGCAGCCCCAACGTCATCGCGGTGACCTTCGCACTGCGCGCCCTGTCCGCGGCGGGGATGCTGGACCGGGTCAGCGCTGACGTCCGTGATTGGCTGGAGGGGCAGTTCCACACATCGGGCTACTTCCGGTACACGACCACCTCGGACCGACTGGTGCACAATGGGTCCTTGCTTGCGGCGGAGTCGCTGGCGATGCTGGACGGAGACAGGGAACTGATCCGCACTGCGGTGGACCGGGCGGTCCGCGCGCAGGCGGAGGACGGCTCCTGGCCGTACGGTGAGGGTCCGGGACTCGAGTGGATCGACAGCTTCCACACGATCTACAACCTGGACTCGCTGTGGGCGCTGCAGCAGATGGGCTTCGAATCGGGGGATTCGGCAGCTCGCGGCGCGCAGTTCTGGAAGGACCGCTGTCTCAGCCCTGAAGGTCTTCCGCTCTACATGGCGGATGACCGGCAGGTCTCGACGGATGTGCACAACGTGGCCACCACGGTCGGGTATCTGGCCCGCGCAGCGCAGCGCGGCTGGCCGGTCCCGGACCCGCAGGCCGCGATTCGGCATCTGCTGGGACTGCAGGGCGGCGACGGCGGATTCCGCAGCGGAGGCAGGGGGCTTCCGCACATGCGGTGGAATCAGGGCCACGCGGCTGTCGCGCTGGCCTCATCGGCATCGTCAGGACGGCGGGCCGATTGGGACTCTGGGGGGAGAACCGATGACGGATCAGATGCGGCGAGAGGTCGCGCCTGAGCGCACGGACGTGATGGGTGTGGGCGTCGATGCGCTCACGATGGATCAGACCATCGACCGGCTGCGGGAGATGATCGCGACGGGGAAGGGGCAGAACCACCTGTCCGTCAACGCCGCCAAGCTCGTGGCGGCCATTGAGGACCCGACCAAGCTCGAGGAGTTCAACCAGGGGACGCTCGTCAGCGCCGACGGCCAGGCCGTCGTGTGGGCCGCCCGCCTCCTGGGCCGCCCGCTTCCGCAGCGTGTGGCGGGGATCGACGTCATGAACCGCCTGGTCGATCTCTCCGCCCGGGAGGGGCAGCGGATCTTCCTGCTCGGTGCTCGTGAGGACGTCGTCGGGCGAGTGCGCCGGGAGTTCACCGCCCGCGGGGCGAATGTGGTGGGACACCGCGACGGTTACTGGCGCCGGTACATGACGGATGCCGAGATGGCGCAGACGATCCGCTTGCTCGACGTCGACATCCTCTTCGTGGCTTTGCCCTCGCCCATGAAGGAGGATTTCATCTACGGCTTCCGCGAGGCCATGAACGTCGGCCTCAGCGTGGGGGTGGGCGGCTCGTTCGACGTCGTGGCCGGCCGCACCCGGCGGGCTCCCGCGATCATCCAGCGCCTCGGTCTCGAATGGCTCTTCCGCCTGGTGCTGGAGCCGCGGCGGATGTTCAAGCGCTACGCGGTCGGCAACTCGAAGTTCCTCTGGTACCTGGTCAGGGAGCTGCTGCGCCGCGGCTGACGGCGGCCCCCGCGTCCGACGGCGGACGCGCGGTCTCAGGCCCTGCGCGCCGGCCGGGCGGTGCCCACCGCCACCAGGATGCCGACGAGCAGCCCCACCGCCCCGCCGACCACCAGGACGGCCGGATCGGACAGGCCCGACGTCGTCGCGGGCACGGTCGGCTCCCCGGCCGGCTCGATGCTCACGCGGTCCCCGGCCCCGCCGGATCCGTCGGCGTCGGCGGCATCGCTGAGCGCATCGCGCCAGGCCCCGGCCAGCTCGGCGGCGCCGTCGGCCGAATCCGCCGTGGCGGTGATCTCCAGGCCGGTGGTCTCGGGCGTGGACACCACGGTGACCTGCTCCAGCAGGTCCTCCGGAGAGGTCTTCAGCCCCAGGTCGCGGCGCACCTCGTCGGCCACCACCACGGAGTTGCCCAGCGACTCGTAGGTGGCCGCGCGAGCCTGCGCCAGGTCCTCGGCGGCCAGGCTCTCGACCGAGGTCGCGTCGTCGGTGGCGGGGCGCACGAGCGCCATGGTCACGGAGGTGTAGGTGGGGGCCTGCGTGACGACGAAGGCCGCGGCCAGCCCGAGCCCCAGGATCAGCCCCAGCAGCGCCTTCCACCATCCGCGGCGCAGCGCCGAGCCCAGCTCCGCGCCGCTGATGTCGCGCACTGCCGGAGCCACGGTCTGCTCTCCTGCCGAGCTCTGGTGCATGGCCTGCCCTTCGTCGGTCCCCCGCGCGCCCTGGGCGCGCCATGTCATCCCAGCGGCGCCTCGGGCGCGACGGTCCCCCCGGAAGCCGTCGGCCATGCCGCTGCTCGGGGCTCAGCCCCGGCGCGTTCATGATAGGCAGGAGCGGCGGCGGCGCGTCGAGAGCGCGGCGCATGAACTGCTGCGCGACGTCAGATGTGGGGACAACCTGACGCCCCTTGTCAGAGGAGCTTCCGAACGTGCGAGCATGGGCCCGGAGACCGCGCGCCGCCCGTCGGATGCGCGCGGGCGGACGACGCTCGGGGGAGCGTCGCAGGGGGAGGGGAGAGGTGACGGGTCCTGCCGAGGCGCTGGTGCTCGCGGCGGTCTGCGCCCTCGGTGGCGCTGCCGTGCTGTGGCTGCTGCGCGCGGCCTTCCGCGCGCCCAAGGCGTTCGCCGGCGTCGTCGCCGTGTCGACCGTGATCTCCCAGACGGCGCAGACGGTCACCGGCAGCAGCGCTGTGGGGTACATGGACGAGCTGTGCGTGCTGCTGGCCGTCGTGCTGTTCACCCTGCGCAGGCTGCGCGATCACGGATCGGTCCGCTGCTTCGCCGCGCTGTGGTTCTTCCTGGCCTTCGGCCTGCTCGGGGTCCTGAGCGGTCTCGTGCACTCGGTGCCGCTGGGCATCACCGTCACCGGAGCCTTCCTGTTCCTCAAGGGCCCCATGCTCGCCTTCGCCCTGGCGCAGCTGGACTGGCGCCGCGAGGAGATCCCCGGGCTGATCCGCGGCGGCGCCGTCGCCGTCGTCGTGATCCTGCTGTTCACCGCGGCCAACGCGGCCGCACCCGCGGCGTGGAACGACTTCATCAGCGCGGGCACGGTCGAGCTCAGCGAGCGCGCCGGGATCGCCAGCCTCTCCGGGCCGTTCAACCACCCGGTGGGACTGGGGACCACGATGTCCCTGGCGTTCATCGCGATCCTGGCCTACCGCTCCACGATCCGCCGCTCCCGGATCAGCCTGGCGCTGCTCATCGGCTCCGGGCTCGCCTGCCTGCTGGCCTTCCGCCGCAAGTCGATCGCCTCGGCCCTCGTGGTCTCCCTGGGGATCCGAGCGTCGCTGCCGGGCAAGAAGGCCATGTACCTCACGATCCTGGCGATCCTCACGCCGGTGGCGCTGATCCTGGGCTGGGACACGCTCACGCGCGTCGTGGATGCCACGCTGACCGAGTACCTCTCCGACGTCAGCCAGACCGCTCGCATCCGCCTGACCCTGGACAGCGTCCCGCTGGCGCTGGGGGCCTTCCCGCTCGGCGTGGGCTTCGGGCGGTTCGCCTCGTTCACGGCCGCGGAGAACTACAGCCCCTACTACCAGGAGCTCGGCTACACGCGCATCTGGGGGATGACGGGCCACGACGAGGTCGACTTCCTCTCGGACACCTTCTGGCCCGCGCCCCTGGCGGAGACCGGCGTCCTGGGCCTGCTGTGCTACATCGGCGGTCTGGTCATGCTCGGGCTGCCCGCCTGGCGGATGATGCGCCGCAGCCAGGATCCGCACCTGCGCTGGATCGGCTCCGTGGGCGTCGGGTGGCTCGCGGCCATGGCCATCGAATCGGTCGCAGCACCGGTGTTCGTGGCCCCGCCGATGTACGGGCTGCCCTTCCTGCTCTCCGGCGTGGTGCTCGCCCTGACCGCGGAGCCGACGACCGCCGCGGCATCCGTCGGTGCGCCCGAGCCTGTGACCGCGACCGGCCCCGCATCCGCGTCCGGACCCGGTTCCGCCTGCGAGCCCGTCTCCGCGTCGGGAGCGGCCATCGCTCCTGGGCGAGCGCCGCAGTGACGGTCCCCTGGGCACAGGGCGGGCCCGAGCCCGTCGGCCCGCAGTCGGGGCGGCCGGACGGCTCGGACCCGCCCGAGAGCGACCCGGGTCGACGTGCCTGAGCCGCACAAGTGGGGGTGCCCGACCCGGGTGCTGCGCCGGAGGCGGGACGTAGACTGTGGCGCCGCAAGACAGGCCCGCCGGCAGGCGCCTGCGCGCCGCGGGGGCGGTGCGGGGACCGGGAGGTCCGACGCCGCGGTACGGGGATCGCACGGCATGAGCGGAGGACGGGTGGGACATGGCTGCTGAGAGACAGCGCGCTGCCGCCCTGCAGTCCGCACTGGTCATGTCCATCCGCATCGGCGGAGCCGCCCTGCAGATGCTGCTGGTGGCCGTCGTGGCCCTGCGCTTCCCCGTCGAGATGGTGGGGCTCAACGGCGTCATGTGGGCCGTGGCCCTGGTGGCGCGCGCCGCCGGCACCTTCGGGCTCGACACCTCCGGCATGCGCTCGCAGTCGCCGCTGTGGGCCGAGGGCAGGCACGACGAGGCCCGCGCCATCGCCCGCCGCGACGCCCGGGCCCTGCTGCGCATCTGGGCGGTGCTCACCGTCCTCGCCCTGGCGGCGTCCCTGATCGTCCAGCTCACCGCGGGGACCGGCGGGCTCGTGCTCGTCCTCTACGGCGTAGCCGTCTCCTCGGCCCTGGGGCGCCTGTTCATGGTCCAGCGGGTGGCGCGGCAGGCGCCGCTGGCGGGGCAGTTCCTGGAGTCCGTGGCCCTGCCGGGGCTCGCGCTGCTGATCGCGATCGCCTCCGCGCTGCTCGCCCCGCAGCTGCTGATCCCGGGACAGGTGGCCGCCTTCGTGATTATCAGCATCGCGTTCTGGCGGCTGTCGCCCTCGGCAGGGCCGCCGCCGCCGAGCGTGACGGTCCCGCCGGTGCCGTGGGGTCAGTCGCTGATCCTGGCGGCGGGGTCCGCGCTGACCGCGCTGAGCGTGCGCGGGCTGATGTTCCTGCTGGGCGCGCGCTCCCTGGCGGCCACCGGCACCTACGAGGTGGCCCAGCGCATCCAGTCCGCAGGGGCCATGGGCACCACCGCCGTGGCCACCGTCTTCATGCCGCGGATCGCGATGTCCGTGACCCGGCGCGGCAGACTGGTCGCCCTCGTGCTGGAGGCGGCCGCGGTCTCGGCAGTGCTTCCCACGCTGCTGCTCGGCTTCCTGCTGGTGCTGGGCGAGCAGCGGATCGTCGATCTGCTCGGCCCGGAGTACCAGGGCACGTGGGGCGCTTCCGTCATCCTGGTGGTGGCCACGCTGATCAACGCCCTGACCTCGGCCACGAGCAACGTGCTCATGTTCGGCGGGCGCGAGCGGCTCTTCATGGTCATCAGCGGGGCTCAGCTGGTCCTGGTGGTGGGCGGGGCCTGGTTGCTGGGGACCGACACTGCGGTGGGCATGGCCTGGTGGATGCTGATCGGCGAGCTGCTGCGCTCGAGCGCCATGGTCACCGGGTTCCTGGTGCATCTGCGGGGACTCCGACCCAGGCATCGAGCCGACTGACCCTCGCATCTACGTGATGTATCAACTATGATTCGGGGTCGACCCGCGATCAGAGGATATGCCATGCATCTCGGACTCAACACCTTCGGCGACGTCCACCCCGGCCCGGACGGTCAGCCCCTCTCGGATGCCCAGGTCATCCGCGACGTCCTGGCCGAGGGCATCCAGGCCGACCGTGTGGGCCTGGACTTCTTCGGGGTCGGCGAGCATCACCGCAGCGATTTCGCGATCTCGGCGCCGGATACGGTCCTGGCGGGACTGGCCACCGCCACCGAGACCATCCGTCTGGGCACCGCCGTCTCCGTGCTCTCCTCGGACGACCCGGTGCGCCTGTACCAGCGCTTCGCGACCGTCGACGCCCTGTCCTCCGGCCGGGCCGAGGTCGTGCTGGGCCGCGGCTCCTTCACGGAGTCCTTCCCCCTGTTCGGCTTCGACCTGCAGGACTACGAGCGGCTGTTCGAGGAGAAGCTCGAGCTGTTCTCCCGTCTGCAGTCGGAGGGGCCCATCACCTGGGAGGGAGGTCTGCGCCCGGCGATCGACGGACTCGAGGTGCATCCCAAGACGGAGTCCGGGCGCCTGCCGGCCTGGATCGCGGTGGGCGGCTCCCCGCAGTCGGTCGTGCGTGCCGCGCACTACGAGATGCCCGTGATCTTCGCGATCATCGGCGGCAGCCCCACCGCCTTCGCGGCCTTCGCGCAGCACTATCGCCGGGCTCTGGAGCACTTCGGCAAGCCGGAGCTGCCCATCGCCTGGCACTCGCCGGGCCACGTGGCCGAGACGGACGAGCAGGCGCGCGAGGAGTTCTTCCCCGCCCAGGCCCACAATCACGCGGTGATCGGGCGCGAGCGCGGCTGGCCGCCGCTGTCCCGCGAGGCGTTCGAGCAGATGGCCGGGCCCGACGGCGCCTATTACGTCGGCTCCCCGGAGACCGTGGCGCGCAAGATCGTGCGCCATCAGAAGGCTCTCGGCGCTGCCCGCTTCGACCTCAAGTACGCGGTCGGAACCCTGTCGCACAGCGCCATGATGCGCTCGATCGAGCTCTACGGCACCGAGGTCCGCCTCTTGGTCCAGGACATGCTCGCCGACTGATCCTGCGCGGTCGTCGTCCTCGTCCCTGCCCTCGCGCGCGGGCGGGGACTAGGGTGTGTGCATGGCTTATCACGCAGACGCGGCAGACGTTGACGGCAAGGAGATCCTCACGTGGGAGGGCTTCGGCGCCGCCACCCGGGAGCTCGCGCAGGAGATCGCTGACAGCGGCTTCGTACCGGACATCATCATCGGCGTGGCCCGCGGCGGGCTGGTCCCGGCAGGCGCGCTGTCCTACGCGCTGGGCGTCAAGCTGCTGGACGCGGTGAACGTCGAGTTCTACACCGACGTCCACGAGACCCTGCCGGACCCCGTTCTGCTGGCCCCCATGCTCGATGTCGAGTCGATCAGCTCCAAGAAGGTCCTGGTCGTCGACGACGTCGCCGACTCCGGGCGCACCCTGGCCCTGGTCCTGGAGTTGCTCAAGGGCTACCAGTCGGACACCCGCTCGGCCGTCATCTACTCCAAGCCGCGCTCGCTGGTGGACCCGGACTTCGTGTGGAAGGCGACCGACGAGTGGATCGTCTTCCCCTGGTCCGACGAGCCCCCGGTCACCCCGGCCGGCTGAGGCTCACAGACTCCCGCCCCAACCGGGAGGCAACCCCAGCGCGTCATCAGTGGTCAAGGGGTTGGGCAAGAACTCGTCGTTGACCAGGGACGCCGTCTTGTTCGGCCAGGTAGTTCCCGGTGACGTGACGCGCAGAATATGGGACATGACGATGAGGGATCCGAAGACCCGCTCGCTTTCACCGTGCGGCAGCTGTTTCAGACTCTCCTGAGCGCGCATGGCAGTCGTCGACGCTGGCACGAAGGACGTGTTCCACAGCCGCCCGTGATGAGCACAGGTGTTACGCACCACCGTTAGCTGCTCGAGCCAGCGCGCGAGCGGTGACACGGCCTTGGCCTTGCCTTGCTGGTTCTTGGATAGCTCGGAAAGGTCCAGGACGATCTGGAGTCCCTCGGCGATAGTGCGCTGATCGCGGACCGGGAGCCCGTCGCAGAGTCTCGAAATGTCAGCGAAGTCGAGCACCTCTGCCAGCACCCAGAAGGGGTAGTTCGCGTCGTAATTGTCCCGATAGTGCTGGATCGCCGCATCGCGCCGCTGGGCTCGTTTTATGCGACTCTGAGCTGTAGCGACCCACCTTGAATGATCGAATCCAGGGCGAAACCTGCTGGGATCCCTGTACAGGAGGGGATCGCTTTGGCAGAGGAGCTCACCGATGCGTGTCCGCATGGTGATCTCGACGCGTTCCATGCCGTCCAGAACCAGGCTGCGTAGTTTTCGGTCGGCCTCATAGAGGGCAGCGACATCGGCAAACGACGTTCCGTCGACGAACGAATCTTCTCGACGCCCATCAGCGGTCAGCCGTCTGGCGGGGTACCAGTAGGCAGCCAGTCGGTGGTAGCTCACGTTGGACAGCCATTGAGTCGCCTGTGCCTCGTCGACTTCCATGCCGCGTTGACGGAGAAGAGCGATGTGGTCCCGGGTCGACATCGGCGGTTTGAGCGGTCTGGACATCTCGAGGCTCCCCTTTGCCCCAGAAAGAGATCCAGCCCGCTCCCGACCGAGGTCGGGGCGGGCTGAACGATTGCATCAAGCATACCACTCGATGGCGGGGCGGCTCAGCTCGCCCGACGGCTCACCAGCGCAGCGGTGGCCTCGGCGATCGCGCGCTCCTCGTCGGTGGGGACCACCAGGATCTCCAGGCGCGACTCCGGCGTGGAGATGCGGCGGACCTCGTCGCCGCGCACGGCATTGGCCTCGGGGTCGAGCTCTGCGCCCAGCGCCCCGAGCTTGTCGACCACGCGCTGGCGGAAGCCCGCGGAGTTCTCCCCGATCCCCGCGGTGAAGATCAGGGCCTGAGCCCCTCCGACGGCCACGTGGTAGCCGCCGATGTACTTGGCCAGGCGGTAGGCGGTCATCTCCAGGGCGAGCTCGGCGCGCTGGTCACCGGCCTGTGCGCGCTCGTCGACCGTGCGCATGTCCGAGTGGCCGGCCAGGGCCTTGAGCCCGGACTCCTTGTTCATGATCTGGTCCAGGCGCTGAGCATCGAGATCCGGGTAGCGCTCGAGCAGGGCCGTGACGATCGACGGGTCCAGATCGCCGGTGCGGGTGCCCATGATCAGCCCGGCCAGCGGCGTGTAGCCCATGGACGTGTCGTAGGACGCTCCGTCCCTGATCGCGGTGGCCGAGGCCCCGTTGCCGAGGTGGGCGACGACCGCGTCGAAGCTGTCGCGCTCCACACCCAGGAAGCGTGCGGCCTCGCCGGTGACGTAGTCGTGCGAGGTGCCGTGGAATCCGTAGCGGCGCACGCCGTACTCGGAGTACATCTCCTCGGGCAGCGCGTAGCGCCACACGTGCTCCGGCATGGAGCGGTGGAACGCCGTGTCGAACACGCAGACCTGGGGCATGTGCGGCCACTTCTTCTGGATGGCTCGCAGGCCCAGGGCGCTGGCCGGGTTGTGCAGCGGGGCCAGCGGGGCCAGGCGCTCGATCGCGCGGATGATCTCGTTGCTGACCAGCACCGGGGCGGAGAAACGCTCGCCGCCGTGGACCACGCGGTGCCCGGCGGCGTCGATCGTGCGGTCGCCGAGCTCTTCCTCGAGGCGCTGGGCCAGCAGCTCCAGGGCCTGCGTGTGATCCTCGATCTCCGAGGTGCCGATGTTCTGGATCAGGCCCTCGGTGATGACCTCGCCGCCCTCGGCCCCCTGGGTGGCCTCGTCCATGTTCACGAGCTCGTCCACGCGCGGCATGGAGGAGGTGTAGGCGGAGGGCTCCCCGCCCTCCTGGGTGGTGACCTCCCGGACCTGGTACTTCAGCGACGACGAGCCGGAGTTGACGACGAGGACGAGCATGGCGCTCCTTCGGATGGTGGGATTCGGTGTGCTGAGGTGCCGCTGCGGCGGACGCTCAGCCGTTCTGGGCCTGGATCGCGGTGATCGCCACGGTGTTGACGATGTCCTCGACCGTGGTGCCGCGGGAGAGGTCGTTGACCGGCTTGCGCAGGCCCTGCAGGACCGGGCCCACGGCGACGGCACCGGCGGACTGCTGGACGGCCTTGTACGTGTTGTTGCCGGTGTTCAGGTCCGGGAACACGAACACGGTCGCGTGCCCGGCCACCTCGGAGCCGGGCAGCTTCTTCTGGGCGATCGAGGCGTCCACGGCGGCGTCGTACTGGATGGGGCCCTCGACGGGGAAGCCCGGCTCCTCGGCCTGGACCAGTCGGGTGGCCTCGGTGACCCGCTCGACGTCCTCGCCGGAGCCGGAGGAGCCGGTCGAGTAGGACAGCATGGCCACGCGCGGGTCCACGCCGAAGGCCCGGGCGGTCTGGGCGGAGGCCTTGGCGATGTCCGCGAGCTGCTCGGCGTTCGGGTTGGGGTTCACGGCGCAGTCGCCGTAGACCAGCACGCGGTCCTCCAGGAGCATGAAGAACACCGAGGAGACGACGCCGACGCCCTCCTTGGTCTTCACGAACTCGAGCGCGGGGCGGATCGTGTTGGCGGTGGTGTGGGCCGCGCCCGAGACCATGCCGTCCACATCGCCGAGCTGGACCATCATGGTGCCGAAGTACGAGCCGTCGAGCATGCGCTCCAGGGCGGTGTCCTTGTCCACGCCCTTGTGCTTGCGGTACTCCACGTAGGCCTCGGCGTAGCGCTCGCGGCGCTCGGCGTCGTGGCGGAAGTCGATCCGCTCGAGCCCGTCGGCCTCGAAGTCCAGGTCGATGCCCTCGGCATCGCACAGGCGGGCCACCTCGTCCGGCTCGCCCAGGATGACCAGGTCGCAGAAGCCGCGGCGATGGATCATCTCGGCGGCGCGCAGGATGCGGGCGTCGTCGCCCTCGGGCAGCACGACGGTCTTGCGGTCTCGTCGGGCCTGCTCCACGAGCTCGTGCAGGAAGCGCAGGGGAGTGCGCCGCTCGGGGCGCTCCAGGCGCAGGCGGGAGGCCAGCTCCTCGCCGTCGACCTGATTCGCCCAGGCACCCAGCGCGGCCGCCGCCTTGCGGGCCCCGCCCTTGACGATCCGTCCCCGGGTGGAGCCGACCCTCCTCGCTGCCGTGTAGGTGTCCTCCTCGGTGCTCAGCACGGGGAACGGAGCCCCTGCCACGAACGAGCGCACCAGGCCCTCGGGCACGAAGCCGCCCGTGAGCAGCACACCTGCGGGGGTGGCCTGATCGGGGGTGAGCGCTGCGGCCAGGGTGGCCATGAGCACGTCCGAGCGGTCCCCGGGGGTGATCACCAGATCGCCGTCGACGAGCAGCTCCAGGAAGTGCTCGACGTTCATGGCCGCGATCTTCACGCCCTTGATGTCGCGGTCCAGGGTGACGTCGGTGAGATCCGAGCGCAGGCCCGCCGACTCCACGAGCTCCTCCACGGTGGGGCTGATGACCTCGGGGACCTCGGGCAGGACGTACACAGGGAGGTTGTGCAGCCCGCGCTTGGCCTTCTGGGCGACCTCCTGGACCCACTCGGCGGGGCAGCGGTTGACCATGATCGCGAAGATGTCGCACTTGGAGTCGCGAAGCTCCGTGCGGGTGACCTCCACGGCGTTGAGCAGGTCCTCCGGGTGCTCCGCCTGCTGACCGCCGATGACGGCCAGCACCGAGCAGCCCATGTTGTTGGCCAGGCGCGCGTTGAGGTCGAACTCCGCGGTGGCGGCGTTGTGCGCCAGCAGGTCGGTGCCGTCGACCACGATGACGTCGCAGTGCTCGGCCATCTGCGCGTAGACGTCCACGGCCGCCGAGTCCAGGGCGTCGTGATCGCCCGAGGCCAGGAGCTCCCGGCACCGGTCCAGGGTGACAGCGCCGCGGCAGCGCTCCGGCGGCAGCTCGAAGGTCTGGGCCATGAGCGCGAGCATGGGGTCCTGCTCCGGGGTCTCGCCCAGGTGCACCGGACGGAGGAAGCCCACACGGTCGGAGTTCTTGAACAGGGTGTCCGTCAGCCCCAGCGCGATCAGGGACTTGCCGGCGGCCGGCGTCATGGCGCTGAGGTAGATGCCTTGGGTCATGGGGATGCTCCTCGTCGAGGTCGTCTCCGTGCCCCGCCCCTGCGTGGTCCCCGGGGCTTCCCCGAGCACGCCGACGGGCACAGACCAGTCTGCTGTCCAGCCTAGGCGGTGGGCCTGCCGCCGGACCCGGGGTTGCCCGGGCTTCCCCGGGGTTTCACATGGCGGTCGTCGACGGGGGCCCTGTCCGAGTGCCGGTGAGCAGGCTTACGCTGGGGGCATGATCGTCGCATTCTCCGTATCGCCCATGGGCGGGGACAACCCCGCCGGCTCCGTCCACGACGCCGTGGCAGCCGCTGTCCAGGTCGTCCGCGACTCCGGGCTTCCGTACCGCACCGACTCGATGTTCACGAGCATCGAGGGGGAGTGGGACGAGGTGATGGCCGTCGTGAAGGAGGCCACCGAGGCCGTCGGGCGCTATGGCCCGCGCGTCTCGCTCGTGCTCAAGGCGGACATCCGCCCCGGCCACTCCGGAGAGCTCGACGGCAAGGTCGAGCGTCTCGAGGCCGCGATCCAGCGCCAGCAGCTCGAGAGCGGGCACGCAGCCCAGGGCGAGTCCTGAGCTCCGTCGCCTGGTCCACGCGCGTCGCCGGTCCCGACGACGCCGACGTCCTGACCCGGCTGCACGTCGCCTGCCTGCGCGAGACCTACCAGCCGCTGTACGGCCAGGACTTCGCCGAGGCCCTGCTCTCGGAGGAGTCGGTGGCGGCCATCGCCGCCGAGGACCGCGAGTTCCTCTCCGATCCCGCCGGCCGCGTGGTGCTGGGGCTCGACGGCACGGGCGAGCCTGCGGGATTCGCCACGGTGTGCGACGGCCCCCAGCGCTGGGAGCTGCAGTTCGAGCCCGGCCTGCAGCCCGAGCGCGAGCTCGTGAAGCTCTACGTCCTGGAGCGCCTGCACGGCTCCGGACTGGGTAGGCAGCTGCTGGACGAGGCCGTCGACGGGCACGATCCGGTCTACCTCTGGATCATGGCGGGCAATGCGCGGGCGGAGGCCTTCTACGCCAAGAACGGGTTCGAGCGCATCGGCCCGTCCTATCAGGCCGACGGCCCCTGGTCCGGGCAGGAGACCTTCCGGATGCGCCGGGTCCAGGGGCTCGCCGACTGATCCGGCAGCGCGGCCGCTGCTGGACGCCGCGCTCCTAGACTGGCGCGCATGGGCCGACAGCGCAGGAACCGCAGGGACGATGCACAGGCCTCCGAGGATCCGGATGCGCTGCAGCCCGGGACGTGGCCGATCTCCACGGGAGAGGTCGAGCTGCGTCCGGATGACCTGAGCCCCGGCGCCTGGACGGTGCTCGTCAACGGCGTCCCGTCCTCGCACGTGGACCCTTCCCGGCCCGAGCTGCTCGACTTCGAGTACATGCGCTGGATGGCCGCGCTCCTGCGCACGCACGTGGCCGCGCACCTGGACCCGACGAGCCTGCGCGTGCTTCATCTGGGCGGCGGCGCCTGCTCCATGGCCCGCTGGGTCCACTGGCAGTGGCCGCAGGCCCGGCAGGTGGTCGTGGAGCTGGACGCGCGGCTCGTCGAGCTCGTGCGCGGCTGGTTCGACCTGCCGCGGGCCCCGTTGCTGCGCGTGCGCGCCGGGGAGGCTCGGGAGGTCACCGAGTCGCTGACCGAGTCCACGCGCGAGGTCGTGATCCGCGACGTCTTCGCCGGCTCTGTGACGCCCGAGCCGCTGACCACCGTGGAGTTCGCCCGTCAGGTCGATCGTGTGCTGGCCCCGGGCGGGCTGTACCTGCTCAACGTCGGCGACACCCGCGATCTGCAGGGAGCCCGCGCGGAGGCGGCGGCGCTGCGGGAGGTGTTCGAGCACGTGGCCGCCGTCGCCGATCCTGCGATGCTCAAGGGGCGCCGCTACGGCAACGTCGTGCTGGCCGCCTCCCATGCGCCCCTGCCCGCAGCCGCCTCGCCGGAGGCCGCGGCCATGGAGCGCGACCTGCTGATCGACCCGGTGCCCGCTCAGCACAAGGACGCGAGCTGGGTGCGCGCATTCGTCGGCACCGTGCAGCCCCGCCGCGACCCCACCCCCTGAAACGCCGAGTGGATCCCCAGTTGCGCTGAAAGGCGGAATAGCGCAACTGAGGATCCACTCGGCGGGGTGGGGATCAGACGGTCAGAGGATCCAGCCCTCGATCACCCCGATGCCGAAGTACGCCACGAAGGCCGCGGCCACGACCCACATCAGCGGGTGGATCTCGCGGATCCGGCCCTGCACCACGCGGATGAACACGTAGGAGATGAAGCCGGCGCCGATGCCGTCGGCGATCGAGTACGTGAACGGCATCAGCACGAACGTCAGGAACGACGGCACCGCGATGCCCCAGTCGTCCCAGTCGATGCGCACGACGTTCTTGGCCATCAGGAAGCCCACGACCACCATGGCCGGGGCCACGGCCTCGAACGGCACGACCTCGACCAGCGGGGTGATGAACATGGCGGCCAGGAACAGCAGGCCCGTGACCACGTTGGCCAGGCCGGTGCGCGCGCCCTCGGCGATGCCGGTCGAGGACTCCACGAAGATCTGGTTCGAGGACACCGAGCCCGCGCCGCCGGCCACCGCGCCCGCGGCGTCGATGAGCAGGATGCGGTCGACGTTGTCGATCTTCCCGTCCTTGACCAGACCGGCCTGCTCGGAGAGCCCGACCATGGTGCCCATGGCGTCGAAGAAGATGGACAGCAGGATCGTGAAGATCAGCAGCAGCACGGTCGTGACGCCCAGCTGGGTCCACAGCCCGACCGGGTCGGCCTCGCCCACCAGGGACAGATCGGGCAGCGAGAACAGGCCCGTGGGGGTCGACGGCACCACGAGCGACCAGCCGGCCGGATTCTCGCCGGAGGAGCCGGACGGCGCGACGGCCTCCAGGACGTGCGCCAGGACAGTGCCGCTGAGCACCGCGATCAGGATGGCCCCGCGGATGTTGCGGACCATGAGGGTGATCGTCAGCAGCAGCGTGATCACGAAGGTCAGCAGCGGCCAGCCGATGAGCTCGCCGCCCACGCCCAGGTCCACGGGCACGGTGGTCCCGGCGGCATCCGGCATGCGGCGCACGAAGCCCGCGTTGACGAGGCCGACCAGCGCGATGAACAGGCCGATGCCCACGACGATCGCCGACTTCAGCGAGGCCGGCACGGCGTTGAACACCGCGGTGCGGAAGCCGGTGAGCACGAGCACGAACATGATCACGCCGGCCCAGATGATCAGCCCCATGGCCTGCGCCCAGGTCAGCCCGGGCGTGGTGGCGATCGTGACGGCCAGGAACGCGTTGACTCCCAGGCCGGTGGCCACGGCGAACGGGGTCTTGGCCACGACGCCCATGAGGATCGTCATGACGCCGCCGATCAGGGCGGTCATGGCGGCCACGCGGTCCACGCCCAGCGTGGCGCCGGTCGAGTCCGCGCCCAGCCCCAGGATCAGGGGGTTGAGCACCACGATGTAGCTCATGGCGATGAACGTGGCGACGCCGCCGCGGACCTCGCGGCCCATGGTGGAGCCGCGCTCGGTCACCTTGAACCAGCGGTCGAGGCCGCCCTTGGGCGCCGACGGGGGTGCGGCGACGTCGGTGCCGGTGGCGGTCGCTTGCTCCGCGGAGGCGGGCGCGGTGTGCTCGGACGGGGCGTCGGAGGCCTGCCAGGGTGGCTGCGACGAGTCGCGCGAGAAGGGTGAGGACATGGTGCGGCTCTCTCGAGAAGGGCGCCGTCGGTCATGCGGCACGCCGACGGATCAGCCGATTCTACGGCGGGTCGCCGGGCCCGCCGCGGCCGATATGGGCCGGCGGGGTGTGGAGCCGGCCACACCTCCGCATCGCCGGCTCCTCCGTCAGGCGGAGTGGACGGCGCCGTCGAGGTAGAGCCACTGCCCGTCCACGCGGCGGAAGCGGGAGTTCTCGTGCTGGCTGCCGCGCGGGGCGTCGGTCCCGGGCATGGGCCGGTAGTGGGCGGTGAAGTCGACCGTGCCCCACTCCTCGAACGGGCCGCCGCCGGTGGTGGCGTGGATGTCGAGGCGGTACCAGCGCAGGTCCGGGTCCAGCTCGAGGGTCTCGGGCCGGGTGTCGGGGTGCCAGGTGCGCAGCAGGTGCTGCTCGTCGCCCACCGCGAAGGCGCTGAAGCGCGAGCGCATGAGGGCTTCTGCCGTGGGTGCGGGCCTGCCCTGGTGCAGCGGCAGGCAGCAGCCGCCGTAGACGTCGCCGGAGCCGCAGGGGCAGCGCGACTGCGGGTCGAGGGCGGCCGGGGTGGTGTCAGCGGGGAGCGTCATGGATCCGTTCGGGACGAGGGAGGGCCGGTCTGCGGTGCGATGCGGCCTCCCGGGCAGGGGAGGAGCGCACGGGCGGCCCGTGGGTCGGGACACTATGGCACGGGCCTGCCTCTGTCACCCTCATCCCGGGATCGCGCGACTACGATCGTCGGCAGGACGCTCACGACGAGGAGAGGGCCCGCATGCGCATTCCGCGGACGATGGCGATGGTCCTGGCCGGGGGAAAGGGCTCCCGGCTGGAGGCCCTGACGGAGCACAGGGTCAAGCCCGCGCTGCCGGTGGCCGGGACCTACCGGCTGATCGACATCTCGATGTCGAACCTGATGCACTCGCACCTGTCGGACGTGTGGGTGATCGAGCAGTACTTGCCGCACACCCTGAATCGGCACCTGAGCAACGGGCGGCCCTGGGACTTCGACCGCACGCACGGCGGTCTGCATGTGCTGCCTCCGTTCCAGGGGGCCGAGGGCGAGGGCTTCCCTCAGGGCAACTCGGACTCGCTGCTGCGGCAGAAGCAGACCATCCGGGAGTTCGACCCGGACCTGGTGCTCGTGCTCTCGGCAGATCACCTCTACACGCTGAACTTCCTGGACGTGATCGACACCCACCAGCGCCAGCGCGCCGACCTGACCCTGGTCACCACCCGAGTGGACGAGGATCCCTCCCGCTACTCCGTGGTGAGCACCGACGGACAGGGGCGCGTGAGGCAGTTCGCGTACAAGCCCGAGGACCCCCAGGGGCAGATCGTGGCCGCGGAGATGTTCCTCTTCGACGGGCCCCAGCTGATCGAGGCGCTCGAGGACCTTCAGGAGGCCGAGGGCGGGCTGGAGGACTACGGCCACGACCTCATCCCGTGGTTCGTGCAGCGCCGCAGGGTCGTGGAGCACCGGATGGACGGGTACTGGATGGATCTGGGCACCCTGCAGTCCTACTGGACGGCGCAGCTGCAGATCCTCGACGGCGACGGCGCCGTGCTGGATGACCCTCAGTGGCCCATCGTCTCCGGGCAGCCGCAGCTGCTCCCGGCCCGCATCGCGGCCTCGGCGGAGGTCTCGGAGTCCCTGATCTCGGCGGGATCCCGGATCCGGGGCACGGTCGAGCACTCGGTGCTCAGTCCGGGGGTCGTGGTCGAGGAGGGCGCGGTCGTGCGCCACAGCGTGCTGCTCGACGGCGTGCGCGTGGGCGCGGGGGTGCAGCTCGAGAACGTGATCGTCGATGCCGGGGCCGAGATCGCCGGTGGCTCCAAGCGGGGCACGGCCGAGGCCGTCACGCTGATCGGGGCCGACGGCCGCGTGGCCGTGACCGAGCGCTTCGACCGCTCGGCGACGCTGCCCTCAGGCTTCTGACCCGCTGAACGGGCTCGGTGCCGGGTGCGCCGTCGGGAGCTCCCGCGCGGCGCCATCCGGGTCCGTCGGCCACCACCAGACCGCGCTGCTCGAAGGCTCGGAACCAGCCCTCCATGGGCCACCAGCCCCAGCGCCGGGCGAAGACCTCCGCGTTGCGCAGGATGTCGTCCAGGTGCTCGACCGGCGGCGAGGACACCGGGTGCCACTGGTGATACGCGTCGGCACCGCCCACCCACTGCAGCGCGACGCCGTGGGCGGACAGGTTCATGGCGAAGTCCGTGTCCTCGCCGCCGTAGCCGGTGAACTCCTCGCAGAAGCCGCCGAAGCGCTCGCGCAGTCCCCGCCACGTCCCGGCGCTGAGCGCGAAGCTCAGGGACCAGAACAGGACGTGCTCCCCGGGGCGAGCGCAGCGGGCCTGTCCGCGCGGGAGATCGGGGCGAGCGGGATGGGGGCTGCGCAGCGAGCTCAGCAGGTCGAGGTCGTAGGGGCGGTCCTGCGCGCGCAGGTAGGTCACGGGTCCGCACAGCACCCCGGGGCGCACGGCAGCTGCAGCGGTGTAGGCCGCGCCGAGATCGGGACCGGGCAGGCAGTCGGCGTCGAGGAAGATGATCACGTCCGCACCGGCGTCGCAGGCGGTGTCGCCAGCGGCGTTGCGCGCGGCCGCCAGGTTCACGGGCCCGGGCCCGGTGCGATCCAGCCGACGGGTCCCGGGGGCCTCGAAGGGCTCGGGGCCGATCTGCACCGTGTGGTGGACGGCCGCGGGCAGCCAGCGCCGCACGGCCTCGAGCTGGCGCAGGACGTGGTCCCGCCGCCCGATCGAGCACACCGTCACGACGTGCACGGAAGGCGCCGCCGGCGCGCTCATGACCCGCCCCGCCCGTGTCCAGCCGCCCCGAGGACGGTCTCGGCGGCGCGGCTGGCGGCGCCGTCGACCTGCCATGCCCGGCGCCGGTCCTGCGGGGGCCCCAGCAGCAGCGCGCGGTCGATGAGCTGCGGCCACTCGCCCGCCGCCGGCAGACCGGGTGCCTCGGGCACCACGGCCAGGCCGGCGTCGGCCAGGATGCGCGCGGTGGTCTCCTGCTCGGCGAAGGGGCGCTGCTGGGCCAGCACGATCATCGGGGCCCCGGCGGCGGCTGCATCGGCCACGGAGTTCTGCCCCGCCGCCGTGATCACGACCCCCGCCTCGGAGAGGACCTCGAACGGGTCCTCGACCCACTCGTCGAGCCCGAGCAGCCGGCAGCGCCCGCCCAGGTGAGCGGAGGCGATCCGCGCGACCTCGTGCCAGTAGGCAGGCGAGCCGTCCTGGCCGCCGCGGCCCAGCAGGATCGCCGCATCGCGACCGCGCACCGCGGACAGGGCGCGGCCCTCGAAGCGGCTGATCCCGCCCACCCGATGCACCCGCTCGGCTGACGGCGCCAGGTGAGCCGGCAGCGCAACCCAGTCAGGCCACGCCGCCACGATCCGATCGGCCAGCCGGAAGGAGAGCTCGTGCGGGGCGTCGTCGCGGATGCCCGGCAGGGCCTGGACGGTCGTGGGCACCCCGAGCAGGCGCACCAGCGCCGTCACCTCGACGGAGAGGTCCACGTGGACGACCGAGGGACGGTGATCGCGCACCCACGCGGCGATCATCGCCATGCGCTCGGTGTATCCGTCGTGGCCCTGCGGCGCCCAGTGCAGCGCCCCGTGGGCGGTGACGCCGCGCTCGTCGGCGGGGGCGTCCATCGGCAGGACCACGTCGGCCTCGGGGTGGGAGGAGAGGATCACCGCCTCCTCGTGCGGGGCCAGGGCGCGGGCGAGCGCGCGGCAGCGGGTGAGATGCCCGGCCCCCTGATGATGGGCGTACAGGCCGATCACGACGCGATCACCTCCTCGAACAAGGACAGGTACCGATCGATCATCACCTTCAGGTCGAAGCGCTCGACCGCGATGGCCCGGGCCTCGGCGCGCGGCTGGTGCAGGGCTGCGCGGGCCGCGCGCACGAGGTCGTCGACGTCGTCGGGCCGGGCCAGGTGCTCGGGCACGGTGCGCAGGATCTCGGGGATGCCCCCGCGGCTGAACGCGGCCACGGGAGTGCCGCAGGACAGCGCCTCGATCAGCACGAGCCCGAACGGCTCATCCCACTGCGGCGTGGCCAGGGCCAGCGAGGCCCGCCCGACCTCGTCCATGATCTGCTCCGGAGCCATGGCCCCGAGCCAGCGCACCTGATCCCCCAAGTGTGCAGCGATCCGCTGGGAGAAGTAGGTCGGATCCGCGCAGCGCCCGATCAGGGTCAGCGGCATCCCGAGCCGGCGGCAGGCCTCGATGGCAAGGTGGGGGGCCTTCTCCCGGGTCAGGCGCCCGAACCAGACCGCCCCTCCGCCGCCGGGGCCCGGGCGCCACTGGTCCGTCTGCACGCCGTTGTGGATCACCTCCGCGGCGCGCGGCAGCGACCACTGGCGGGCCGTGAACCGGCTGACCGCGCAGAACCTCTCGGAGGCGCCCGCAACCCGACCGAGCACGCCCTGCATGTCGTCCTGGGGCGGGGTGTGCAGGGTCGTGACCATCGGCGGGCGACGGGCGGGGCCCAGCTCCAGGATGGAGGGGTGCACGCTGTTGTTGTGCACCAGGTCGTAGTCGGAGCGCTCCAGATGCCGGCAGACGCGGGCGAAGGCGGCGGTCTCGGACTCCCGGGCACCGGGCGGATAGCGGTCGTCGCGGGCGCCGTGCTCGTGCCCGCTCCAGTCGACGCCGGGGAACTCCAGATCGCGGCGATGCCCCTGGGAGCCTGCGGCTGCGAACAGGTCGACGTCGAGCCCGCGACAGCGCAGCCCCTCGACCATGCGCTGGACGAAGACCTCGAGCCCTCCGCCGAAGGGTGGGGCGATCGGCATGCGCGACGGGCCGATCACGGCGATCTTCATGATCCTGCCTCGGCAAGCAGCTCGCGGTGCCGCAGCGCGATGCGCTCGGCCTGGGCGGCGCGGTCGCCGGCCCATGGCAGGGGTGCGACACCCAGAGCCTGTGCGGCCGCACGGGCGGCATCGCGGCCGTCGCCCGTGCGGCAGGAGAGCACCGCGCCCGGCTGGTCGGCCTGATCCGCGAAGTGCCCGCAGTCCGGGGCCACGACCACGACGCCCAGGTCCCGGCACATCTCCAGCCACCCGGAGTGGGTCCCGCGAAGGTAGGGGAGGACGACGACGGCGCACTCGGCCACCTGCGTGAACAGGCGCTCGTCGTCCATCCGCCGATGCACCACGAGCTCCAGGCCCTGGATGCCGCTCAGGCCGCGGCCGAGCTCGGTGTCGGCCGCGCGCTCGTCCAGGAAGACGGTGAGCCGGGCGCCGACCTCTCGGAGCCCCTCGGCCAGATCCCGGTGCCAGGACAGCTCCCGCACGGTGCTGGCCCGCAGGTCCTTGAGGAACACGGCGACCCCGAGCGAGGGCCCGCCGCGCTCGCGGACCTGCTCCTGCAGTCGTCGCGCTCGCTGCGGCGCGACGACGCAGGGGTGGGCGATGACCTCCGCCCGGCGGCCGAATCGCCGGCGGATCTCCTCGGCCGCTGAGCCGGTGAGGGTGATGACGGTCTCGGCTGCCTCGATCAGCACGGCCAGGCGCTCGAGGTGCTCCCGCTGCTCCTGAGCGGTGCGCAGATGCGGATGGGACAGATCGTGCACGGTGAGCACCAGACGGATCCCGGAGGCGCGGCACTGCTCGACGAGCTCGCGCATCTGCTGCGGGGTGCGGTGCTCGAAGCCGAAGTGCACGTGCAGGACATCCACGCGATCGGCGTCCTCGGCCAGGCGCTGCGCCTCGAGCAGCGGGTGCGGGATCCAGGTCCCCGGTCCTGCTGCGTCGAGCTCGGGGGGTGCGACGAGCTCGAATCCGTCCCAGCCGGCCAGCGGCTCCACGGCGTCCACATAGGGGTGATGGGCGGGGATCGGCGCTGCTCGCAGCCTCTGACTCCCCTGCACAGCACGATGCACCGCTGTCAGCCCTCCACCGCCTTCCGCGCAGAAGGGACCCCACGGGGCCCCTTGTCATAAGTATCGTTATCATCATACGGTGAGCAACCCCGGGCGCGCGAAGCACTATGCGGACTTCTACGGACAGGCCTCGGAGCGCGCCGGACAGGACGACGCCGCCCCGGGTGATCTGCCCCTCGTGGTCGTGATCGGCAACTGCCAGGCGGAGTCTCTGCGCGTGCTGCTGGATGCCGATCCCGGCCTGCGCTCCGTGCGCGTCCCGCCGGTCTTCGAGTGGGGCACCCGCGATGCCGAGGCGGCCGCCCGGCTCCTGGCCCGGACCGACGCGCTCGTGATGCAGCCGGTGCGCGACGACTACCGCGGCCTGCCCTCCGGCACGCGCCAGCTCGAGGCGCTGCTGCCGTCGTCGTCCCTCCGGCTGCGCATCCCGGTGCTGCGCTATGCCGGGCTCCACCCGTTCCAGGTCATCGTCCGGGACCCGGAGGACAGCTCGCTGGATCCGCCCGGGGTGCCGTACTCGGATCTGCGCACGCTCGCGCAAGCCTCGCGGGCGGGCGCGGGCCTCAGGCCCGACGCCCTGCCGCCGAACGCCCCGCAGCTGGAGGCCGAGGCGCTGGAGGCCCTGCATGCCGAATCCGTGGGGCAGCTGCGAGCACGCGAGCAGGCCCATGGCACGGTCGTCATGTCGGATGCGCTCGAGGCCCGTCCGCACTGGCACACCATCAACCACCCCGACAACGCGACGCTGCGCATCCTGGCCCAGCGGGTGCTGGAGGAGCTGGGCCGGGGGCTGGGCTTCGCCCCGGACCCGGATGGCGTCGCCGATCCCGGGCGCGAGCTGCTGCGCTCGGTGGAGGCCCCCGTGGATCCGACGCACGCGAGGGCGCTCGGGGCTGCCCTGCGGCCCGACGCGCGCACGAGCGGATGGCGGCTGGGCACAAGCCGGGACGCCCGGGAGCTCGATGAGGCCGGGATCGCCCGGGAGCAGCTCGCCTTCTGCCGGGCCAGGCCGCGGCTGATCGAGCGCGCCCTGGCCCGACACGGGCAGCGCATGACCATGCTGGGGCTGCTGCCGTGAGCCGCCGGGCATCGGTGATCAGCCATCTGGTCGTGGGCCCCGAGAGCCACGGGGTGGTCCGGCACGGGCTGGGCCTGTTCCACGCCGCGCGGGAGGCCGGGGTCGGCGGGTTCGACCACCGTCTCGTGCGACGGACCGTCGAGCTGCCCGTCGCGGAGCCGTCCGCTCAGGCGCTGCTGCACGTCAGCTTCACCGACGCCCTGTTCGGCGCCGATGCGGACGGCGCGGTCGAGGCCGTGCTGCGGCTGCGCGGCCGCGGCCTGCTGAGCGTGGGTCCCCACGACGTGCCGCAGCCGGAGGAGGGGGCGCAGAGGTTCGCTCGCCGCCGCAAGGCCTTCGCCCGCCTGGTGCGCGGCGCCGATCTGGAGATCGCCCACTCCGAGCACGAGGCTGCGGCCCTGCGCGCGCTGGCCGGCGAGGGGCCCGACGGCGGGGCGAGCACCGTCGTGCGCGCAGTGCCGCTGCCCCTCGAGGAGGCTCTGCCCGTCGGGCGCCCCGCGGCCGCCGGCGATGGCGCGGTCGTGGGGGTTCTGGGCTTCGTGCATCCCGGCAAGGGCATCGAGGATGTGATCGACTCCGTGCCGCGGGGGACCCTGGTGCGCGCGATCGGGGCGAGTGCGGCGGGCCACGACGCCGACGTCCAGGTGCTGCGGGAGCGCGCCGCGGCGCGCGGGGTGCGCTTCGAGCTCACGGGCTACGTCCCCGAGCCCGAGCTGGCGGGGCAGCTGGAGGCGGTCGACGTCCCCGTGTGCCCGCACCTGCACGTCTCCGCCTCGGGCTCGCTCAACACGTGGATCGCCCACGGGCGCCGGCCGCTCGTAGTGGACGGCCCGTACATGCGCGAGATCGACGAGCGCTGGCCCGGCGCCGTGCTGCGTCGTCGTCGCGAGGAGCTGGGGACGGCGGTGGGCGAGCTGCTGGCCGAGCCGCGGCGGACCCGGGCCGATCGCCCGCTGCCGCGGTGGGGCTGGGCGCAGGTCGCCGAGGCCTATGCGGATGCGTGGAAGGAGCTGCTGCGATGACGCTCGCGTCCGCTGGGGCCGACAGCGGCGGGATCTCCGTGGTGATCCCGTACTTCGAGGACCAGGAGGGCCTGGACGCTGTGCTCGCGGGGCTGCGCGCGCAGGAGCCGGTGCAGGCGCTGGAGATCGTCGTGGCCGATGACGGTTCCGCGCGCCCGCCCCGGGTCCCCGCCGGGGTGCGCGTGGTGCGCCAGGATGACCGCGGGTTTCGAGCGGCGGCGGCGCGGAACCTGGGGGCCGGGCACTGCCGCGGCGGGATCCTGGTCTTCCTCGATGGCGACACCGTGCCCGAGCCGGGCTACCTCGCCGCCGTCGAGGAGGCCCTGCGCGAGCATCCCCACGCCCTCGTCGTGGGGACCAGGGTCCATGTGGACGACACCGCGCAGCCGCCGCGTGATCTGGGCGAGCCGCAGTGGCTGGCCCGGGCGTGGGCGCAGACCGATCATCTGCGCCGCCACGACGACTCCCACTTCCGGTACGTGATCTCCGCGGTGCTCTCCTGCCGCCGCTCGACCTTCGAGCGCCTCGGCGGGTTCGACGCCGCGATGGTCGGCTACGGCGGGGAGGACTGGGAGCTGGGCTGGCAGGCCGTGCTGGGCGGCTGCGAGCTGCTGCATGCTCCGGCGGCGCGCGCGGTGCACCGCGGGGCCGACTGGGGCGGGCGCTCGGAAGCCGATCCGTCGGCGGCCGTGCTGCAGAAGAACCGCGAGAGCCTGCGCCTGGCCTCGCGGATCACCCACCCGATCGCCCGGCCCTCGGGGATGGTGCATGCCGTGGCGGACATCGTGGTCACCTGGGGCGATGCCGCGCAGAGGGAGGAGCACCTGCGCACGGGCACGGCCGCACTCGCGGTGCGGGATCTGCTGGGATCCGGCGATGTCCACGTGCGGCTCCCGGGCGGGTCCGGGGACATGGCAGAGGAGCTGGAGGAGATGCTGGCGGCCGATCCGCGGGTGCAGCTGGGGAGACCCGCTCCCTCCGTCGGCGGGCCGGGGGGCGCCGCCCGTGTCCGTCCGCGCTTCGAGGTCGAGCTGGTGCGCGCCTGCCGCATCCCGCCGGGCGGTCTGCAGGAGGCCTGCGAGCAGGCGGCGGCCCACGATGCGCCCGCGCTGGTGGTCACGGGCGGCGGCCAGGTGCTCGCGCGTATCCACCCCGTCCGGGTCGCGGCTCGCACCGCCCTCGGGCTGCGCGGCCGGGATCCCGGGGAGGCCGTCGGCGCGGAGGAGCAGATGCTGCGCCTGATCCGCTGCTGGCCGCTGCTCCAGGCGGGCACGCGGCTCGAGGACGTCTTCCGGGATGACGCATGAGCCGGGCCGTTAACTTAGTCAAGCCTGAGAAGTCAATGATGACGCCGGGTGACCTCCCATGTGACGTGGCGGCCCCCGTCGTCGTTCCATGGTCGGCATGACGAGCGAGACCACTTCGCGCCCTGCACGCGCACGCAAGCCCAAGCCCGAGGGGCAGTGGGCGGTCGACGGCCGCGAGCCCCTGAACCACAACGAGGAGTTCAAGGCCGCCGACGACGGCTTCGCCGTGCGCGCCCGGATCGAGCAGAAGTACTCGAAGGAGGGCTTCGCCTCGATCGATCCCGATGATCTGCACGGGCGCTTCCGCTGGTGGGGGCTGTACACCCAGCGCCGCCCCGGGATCGACGGCGGCCGCACCGGCGCGCTGTCGGACGCGGAGATCGAGGACGAGTACTTCATGATGCGCGTGCGCCTGGACGGCGGCGCCATGTCCCGCGCCCAGCTGCGCTGCCTGGCCGGGATCTCGCAGGAGTTCGCCCGCGGCACCTCGGACATCACGGACCGGCAGAACATCCAGTACCACTGGATCCGCGTGGAGGACGTCCCGGAGATCTGGCGGCGCCTGGACGAGGTCGGTCTGGACACCGTCTCGGCCTGCGGCGACGTCCCCCGCGTGATCCTGGGCTCCCCGGTGGCCGGTGCGGCCGCCGACGAGATCCTGGACCCCACGCCCGCGATCGAGACGCTGAAGGCCGAGGTGCGCACCCTCGAGTTCTCCAATCTGCCGCGCAAGTACAAGACCGCGGTCACCGGGCACCCGTCGCTGGACGTGGCCCACGAGATCAACGACTGCTCGTTCGTGGGCGTCGTGCACCCCGAGCTCGGCCCCGGCTACGACCTGTGGGTCGCCGGCGCGCTGTCGGTGCAGCCGTACCTCGGCCAGCGCCTGGGCGTGTTCGTGCAGGAGGACCAGGTTCGCGACGTCTGGCGCGGGATCACCTCGATCTTCCGCGACTACGGCTACCGCCGCCTGCGCAACCGGGCCCGCATGAAGTTCCTCATGAAGGACTGGGGGCCGCAGAGGATGCGCGAGGTGCTCGAGACCGAGTACCTGGGCTATGCCCTGGCCGACGGCCCCGCCCCGGCCGCGCCCACCGGCCCCTCGGACCACATCGGCGTGCACCGGCAGAAGGACGGCCGGAACTACCTGGGCGCGGCCCCGCGCGTGGGCCGCATGCCGGGGGAGAAGCTCGCCGCGCTGGCCGAGATCATGGAGCGCTTCGGCTCGGACCGGGTGCGCCTGACCCCGCAGCAGAAGATCGTCCTGCTGGACATCGCCGATGACGACGTCGACGCCGCGATCGAGGCCCTCGACGAGATCGACCTCAAGGTCAAGCCGTCGCCGTTCCGCCGCTCGACCATGGCCTGCACGGGCATCGAGTTCTGCAAGCTGGCGATCGTGGAGACCAAGCAGGTCGCCTCGGACACCATCGACGAGCTCGAGCGCCGTCTCGAGGACCTCGAGCTGGACGTGCCGATCTCCCTGCACATCAACGGCTGCCCCAACTCGTGCGCGCGCATCCAGGTCGCCGACATCGGGCTCAAGGGCCAGCTGCTGCCGACCGAGGACGGCGGCTCCAAGCCCGGCTACCAGGTGCACCTGGGCGGCGGGCTGACCAGCTCGGAGCACGGCGGCGACGCCAACCTGGGCCGCACCGTGCGCGGGCTCAAGGTGTTCCAGGACGAGCTGCCCGAGTACGTGGAGCGCCTGACCCGCCGCTTCGCGGAACAACGCGAGCCCGGAGAGGGTTTCGCCGCGTGGAGCACCCGCGCCGAGGAGGAAGATCTGCAATGACCGCTGGAACCGCTGAGAAGACGCTGCGCAGCGAGGACGAGCTGCGCGAGCTCGCCGCCGCGGGCGCTCGCGAGCTGGGCGCCGAGCTCGACGCCGACGGCCACGTCCCGGCCCAGGGCGAGGCCGACCACACGGCCGCGATCCGCTGGGTCGCCGAGAACTTCCCGAACGCACGGGTGGCCGTGGCCTGCTCGATGGCGGACCTGGTCCTGCCGGCGCTGGTGGCCGAGCAGATCCCGAACGTGGACGTGCTCTTCCTGGAGACCGGCTACCACTTCCCGGAGACCGAGGGCACCAAGGAGGCCGCCAAGGCCATGCTGGACATCAACGTGATCGACGTGATGCCCAAGCTGACGGTCGCCCAGCAGGACGAGCAGCACGGCAAGGACCTGTTCCGCACGAACCCCACGGCCTGCTGCGCCATGCGCAAGGTGGAGCCGCTGGCCGAGTCCCTGCAGGACTACGAGGTCTGGTTCACCGGCGTGCGCCGCGACGAGTCGCCCACGCGCACCGACGCCCCGCTCGTGTCCTTCGACGAGACCCACAAGCTGGTCAAGGTCAACCCCATGGTCCGCTGGTCGCTGGACGACCTGGTGGAGCACTCGAACAGCGAGGGGCTGCCCGTGAACCCGCTGCTGTCCGAGGGCTACCTCTCGATCGGCTGCGCGCCCTGCACCCGCAAGGTCGCCCCGGGCGAGGACCCCCGCGCCGGGCGCTGGTCCGGCAGCGACAAGATCGAGTGCGGCATCCACCTCTGATGCCCGCGCGGGTCCGCCCGCACCACGAGACCACCGCACCTTCAGGAGAGCGAGACCCCATGACAGAGACCGCCGCGTCTGCCGCCGTGTCCGCCACGGGCGAGCAGTCCGCCCTGGACGCCCTCGAGTCCGAGGCCATCCACATCATCCGCGAGGTCGTCGCCGAGTTCGACCGCCCCGCCATGCTGTTCTCCGGCGGCAAGGACTCCGTGGTCATGCTCCACCTGGCGGCCAAGGCGTTCTGGCCGGCGGCGATACCGTTCCCGGTGCTGCACGTGGACACCGGGCACAACTTCCCGGAGGTCCTCTCCTTCCGCGACCGCACGGTCGAGCGGCTGGGGCTTCGCCTGGTCGTGGCCTCCGTCCAGGACTACATCGACGACGGCCGCCTCACCGAGCGCGCCGACGGCACCCGCAACCCGCTGCAGACCACCCCGCTGCTGGACGCGATCGCCGACAACCGCTTCGACGCCGTGTTCGGCGGCGGGCGCCGCGACGAGGACAAGGCCCGGGCCAAGGAGCGCATCCTGTCCCTGCGCGACGAGTTCGGGCAGTGGGATCCGCGCAACCAGCGCCCCGAGCTGTGGAACCTGTACAACGGGCGCCACACGGCGGGCCAGCACGTGCGCGCCTTCCCGATCTCCAACTGGACCGAGCTGGACATCTGGCGCTACATCGAGCGCGAGCACATCGACCTGCCCCCGATCTACTTCGCCCACGAGCGCGAGGTCTTCCAGCGCGACGGCATGTGGATGTCGGTGACCCCCGTGTCCCAGCCGCGCAAGGGCGAGCAGATCGAGGCGAAGCAGGTCCGCTACCGGACGGTGGGCGACATGTCCTGCACCGGAGCGGTGGTCTCCCAGGCCGCCACCGTGGCCGACGTCGTCGCGGAGGTGGGCGTCTCCACGCTGACCGAGCGAGGCGCCACCCGCGCCGATGACCGCATCTCCGAGGCCGCCATGGAGGATCGCAAGAAGGACGGCTACTTCTGATCCTCCGGGCCGTGAGCCCCGCTGCCTCCGCCCCGTCCACGCCCCAGCGCCGATGCGCGCCGAAGAACCACAGAAGGTGCCCGTGACCGAGACCTCCGCTCCCGCCGTGACCTCCACGATCGATCCCGGCTCGCTGTTCCGCTTCGCGACCGCCGGCTCCGTCGACGACGGCAAGTCCACCCTGGTGGGCCGGCTGCTGCACGACGCCAAGGCGATCCTGGCCGATCAGCTCGAGGCCGTGGCCCGCACCTCCGCCGAGCGCGGCTTCGGCGGCGGCGAGGGCAAGCTGGATCTCGCCCTGCTGACCGACGGGCTGCGCGCCGAGCGCGAGCAGGGCATCACGATCGATGTGGCCTACCGCTACTTCGCTACCGACCGCCGCTCGTTCGTGCTGGCCGACTGCCCCGGGCACGTGCAGTACACGAAGAACACGGTCACCGGCGCCTCGACCGCCGACGCCGTCGTCCTGCTGGTCGACGCCCGCCACGGCGTGCTCGAGCAGACCCGCCGCCACCTGGCCGTGACGGCGCTGCTGCGCGTCCCGCACGTGATCGTGGCCGTCAACAAGATCGACCTGGTGGACTGGTCGCAGGCCCGCTTCGACGAGATCCGCGACGAGATCACCGAGGTCGCTCGCAGCATCGGCTCCGAGGAGCTCCTCCAGGGTCTGAAGGTCGTGCCGGTCTCCGCACTGGAGGGAGACAACGTCGTGGAGCCCTCCGAGCGGCTGTCCTGGTACTCCCGGGGCGGCTACGACGGCCGCCCGCTGCTGCGGATCCTCGAGGAGCTGCCCACGGTCGACGAGTCCGGCCGCGGCGAGGCCCGACCCTTCCGCTTCCCCGTGCAGTACGTCATCCGCCCGCAGGGAGGCGTGGCCCAGGGCGTGGATCCCGAGGCCACCCGCGACTACCGCGGCTACGCCGGGCAGATCGCTTCCGGGACCGTCTCCGTGGGCGATGAGGTCGTCGTGCAGCCGTCGGGGCGCCGGAGCACGGTCGTGGGCATCGACGTGGCCGGCACGGCCTCCGAGCAGGCCGGTCCCTTCCCGGGCGAGCAGCTCACGGAGGCCGCCGCCCCGCGCTCGGTGACGCTTCGCCTGGCCGATGACCTCGACGTGGCCCGCGGCGAGCTCATCGCCGCAGCCGATCCGACCCCGCCGGAGCCGGTCAAGGAGATCGCGGCCCGCCTGGCCTGGCTCGGCGAGACCCCTCTGCGCCCGCGCTCCCGCGTGCTGCTCAAGCACGGCACCGCCACGGTCAAGGCCATGGTGGGCGAGATCGTCGGCGCCCTGGACCTGGAGACCATGCAGCTGGGCCAGGCGCAGTCCCTCGAGCTCAACGACATCGGCTCGGTCGTGCTGCGCACCCCGTCGGCGCTGCCGCTGGACGACTACGCCCAGCTGCGCCGCACCGGTGCCTTCCTGCTGATCGACGAGCAGTCCGGGAACACCCTGGCCGCCGGCCTGGTCGGGGAGGGCTAAGTGGCCGAACGCAGCCGCGGCCGCGACGGCGCCCCAGAACCGCTGGAGACCGTCACGCGCACCCCGGCGGGTCCGAGGGGCGGCAGCGGCCCAAGCGCCGCTTCACCGGCTGGCCCTTGGTGCTCACAGGCCTGGCCGTGCTGCTCGTGCTGTCCGTGACGGCCACGGCGCTGCGCGCCAACGGGACGCTGGACGCGCTCGAGGACCAGCGGATCCAGACCTCGGATGCCGACGAGCTCACGCTGGGCTACTTCGCCAACCTGACGCACGGCCCGGCGCTGGCCGGTGTCCACGACGGGATCTTCGACGAGGCGCTGGGCAGCACCGAGCTGAGCACCCAGGTCTTCTCGACCGGCCCCACGACCATCGAGGCCATGAACTCCGGCGAGGTCGATGCCGCGTTCATGGGCCCGAACCCCGCGATCAACTCGTACGTGCAGTCCGGCGGCGAGTCGATCACGATCATCGGCGGGGCGACCTCCGGCGGCGCGCAGTTCATCGTCTCCGACGACGTCGCCGGCGAGGACGACCTGGCCGGGCGCACGTTCGCGACCCCGGCGCTGGGTGGCACGCAGGACGTGGCGCTGCGCGTGTGGCTCGAGGAGCGCGGCTACGAGGTGGACACCGGCTCCCCGGACTCCGTCTCGATCACGCCCATGCCCTCCGGTCAGGCGCTGCAGACCTTCCGGCAGGGCCAGATCGACGGCTTCTGGGGCCCCCAGCCGTGGGTCACCCTCATGACCGAGGAGGGTGGTCGCGTGCTCGTGGACGAGGGCGATCTGTGGCCCGACGGCGAGTACCCCACGACGGTGCTGGCCGTGCGCACCGACTACCTCAAGGAGCACCCGCAGACCGTGGAGAAGCTGCTCGACGGCCTCGAGGACTCGGTCGAGCACCTCGAGCAGATGCCGCAGGAGGACGAGGCCGTCATGCTCAACGAGGCGATGGTCGACGCCCAGGGCCAGGCGCTGCCCGAGCAGACGCTGATCAGCGCCCTGGAGCAGATGCAGTGGACCGCCGATCCCATGGCCTCGACGTATTCGACCCTGCTCGACAACGGCGTCTCCGCCGG
This sequence comes from Kocuria sp. SL71, assembly GCF_026672465.1. NCBI lineage: Bacteria > Bacillati > Actinomycetota > Actinomycetes > Micrococcales > Micrococcaceae > Kocuria > Kocuria sp. SL71. The sequence continues at coordinate 2,124,936 of NZ_JAPPRE010000001.1, read as the reverse complement.
GGTCACGCAGGATGCCTCACTGGACGGCATGGTCGACGTGGAGCCGCTGAACCGCGTGCGCGAGCAGCGAGGCCTGGAGCCCGTGGAGGCCCAGCAGTGAGCGGGCAGTCCGTGATCCGCCTGGACGGGCTGGCCAAGTCCTTCGGAGGGCCTCCCGTGCTCGCGGACCTGGACCTGGAGGTGCGCCGCGGCGAGTTCGTGACCCTGCTCGGGGCCTCGGGCTCCGGCAAGACGACGCTGCTGAACATCATCGCCGGACTCGAGGAGCCCACCGCGGGCAGCGTCACGGCCCCTGCCGAGGGCTGCGCGTTCATGTTCCAGGATGCCTCCCTGTTCCCGTGGCTCACCGCCGGGCAGAACGTGGAGCTGGCCCTCGAGCTGGCAGGCGTGCCCCGTGCTCAGCGCCGCGAGCGGGCCGAGGAGCTGCTCGAGCTCGTGCGCCTGCCGCAGGTCGCGGACAAGCGCCCGCACGAGCTCTCCGGAGGCATGCGCCAGCGCGTTGGCCTGGCCCGCGGCCTCGCCCAGGAGCGCGAGGTCCTGCTGATGGACGAGCCCTTCTCGGCGCTGGACGCCATCACCCGGGACCTGCTCCAGGAGGAGCTGCTGCGGATCTGGGAGGTCACCGGGCGCACCATCGTGTTCATCACCCACAACGTCTCCGAGGCCGTCCACCTGGGCCAGCGCGTGCTGCTGCTGTCGTCGCGGCCCGGGCGGATCGTTGAGCAGTGGGACACGGGGCCCTGGAAGGATCCGGACTCCTACGGCTTCGAGGCCAGCGGCCAGACCTCCGAGGAGACGCTGGCGGAGCTGACCCGCACCATCACCCGCCGCCTCAGGGAGGAGATCGGCCGCCATGCCCGCTGATCGCACCACCGCCGACGCCCAGACGCCCTGGGCGCAGGGTCGCGGCACGCCGTCGTCGGGCCCGTCGTCCTCGGAAACGTCAGCGTCCAGCCCCGACTCCCCGGACAGCGCCCTGGCGGGGCTGGACGCGCTGCAGTCCGACGGCCGCCGTCGACGCTCCCCGGGGGAGGTCTTCCGGCAGCGCGCCGCCCCCACGCTGGCCGCGCTCGTGGCCGCCGTGCTGATCTGGCAGCTGCTCGTGGCCCTGATCGATCCGCGCCCGGACATCATGCCGGGACCGATCGACGTCGCCCGGCAGGTCGGGGCGGCCACCGCCGACGGCACGCTTCCCGGGGCGCTGGGCACGTCGCTGTGGCGAGGCATCAGCGGCTTCCTGATCGCGGTTCTGGTGGCCACGCCTCTCGCCCTGCTGATCGCCTCGTGGCAGGGGCTGCGCAACGCGGTGGGCCCGCTGATCTCCGGCATGCAGGTGCTGCCCTCGGTGGCCTGGGTGCCGGCGGCGATCGTGTGGTTCGGGCTGTCGGATGCCACGGTCTACTTCGTGGTGCTGATGGGCGCGATCCCGTCGATCGTCAACGGCATGCTGGCCGGCGTGGACCAGATCCCGCCGCAGCTGCTCAAGGCCGGGCGGATCATGGGGGCCACGGGCTCCACGCTGGCGCTGAAGGTCGTGCTGCCCGCGGCGATGCCGGGCTATGTGGCTGGGCTCAAGCAGGGCTGGGCGTTCTCGTGGCGCTCCCTGATGGGTGCCGAGCTCATCGCGATCGGCGGCTCGATCGGCTTCGGGCTGGGCTCCCTGCTGGCGCAGGGCCGCACCGTCTCGGACATGGCGGTCGTGCTGACCGCCGTGCTGACCATCCTGGCGGTCGGCATCGTGATCGAGCTGCTGCTGTTCAACCCGCTCGAGAAGCGGCTGCTGCGAGGTCGCGGCCTGCTGCGGTCCTGAGCGGACCAACTCATTGCTTAGGCTGGCCTCAGTGGATCAGCCGCAGAAACGTACGCACGGCCCCCGGCTGGGGCCGAGGAGGAGAGATACATGACGGAGCAGACGCAGACGCAGGGCGCCGGACGGCCGCTGCGCGTGGCGATCATCGGCGCCGGCCCCGCGGGCATCTACACCGCGGACATGCTGGCCAAGTCGGAGGCCGTGAAGTCCGGCGAGGTGGAGGTCTCGATCGACCTCTTCGACCGCTACCCCACCCCCTTCGGCCTGATCCGCTACGGCGTGGCCCCCGATCACCCCCGCATCAAGGGCATCATCACGGCCCTGCGCCAGATCCTGGGCAGCGGCGCGGTGCGCTTCTTCGGCAACGTCGAGTACGGCCGGGACCTCACCCTGGGTGACCTGCAGGACCTCTACGACGCCGTCGTGTTCTCCACCGGCGCCGTCAAGGACGCCCCGCTCGAGGTCGAGGGCGTCGAGCTCGACGGCGTGCACGGAGCGGCGGACTTCGTCGCCTGGTACGACGGCCACCCCGACTACCCGCGCGAGTGGCCCCTGGAGGCGGAGCAGGTCGCGGTCATCGGCAACGGCAACGTGGCCCTGGACGTGGCCCGCGTGCTGGCCAAGCACGCGGATGACATGCTCACCACCGAGATCCCGGGCAACGTGTACCAGGGGCTGAAGGCCAGCCCGGTCACGGACGTCCACGTCTTCGGCCGCCGCGGCCCGGCCCAGATGAAGTTCACCCCGCTCGAGCTGCGCGAGCTCGGCAAGGTCCCGGACGTCGACGTCATCGTCCACGACGAGGACTACTCCCCGGAGGATGTGGCCGACGAGGCAGCCGGTGACTCCAACCAGGCCAAGGTCATGCTCAAGACCCTGCGCAAGTGGGTCGAGGACGAGACCCCCAAGACGGCCTCGCGCCGTCTGCACCTGCACTTCTTCCAGCGCCCGGAGCAGATCCTGGGCGAGGACGGCAAGGTCGTGGCGCTGCGCACCGAGCGCACCCGCCTCAACGAGGACGGCTCCGTGTCCCCGATCGGCGAGTACGTCGACCACCCCATGGGCGCCGTCTACTACGCGATCGGCTACCTGGGCTCGCCGCTGCCGGAGATCCCGTTCGACCTCCACCGCGGCGTGATCCTGAACCAGGAGGGGCGCGTGGTCGATCCCGAGGGCTCGGTGCTCAACGGCGTCTACGCCTCCGGCTGGATCAAGCGCGGACCCGTGGGTCTGATCGGCGCCACCAAGTCGGATGCCCTCGAGACCATCACGCACCTGCTCGAGGACCGCGGCCAGCTCTCGGCCGTGCGCCCCGAGCCCGAGGCGGTCGTGGAGACCCTCGAGTCCAAGGGCGTCGAGTACACCACCTGGGACGGCTGGCTGCAGCTCGACGAGCACGAGCAGGCGCTCGGCGCCTCCTCCCACGACGCCGAGGGCAACCCCCGCGAGCGCGTGAAGGTCGTGGACCGCGAGGAGATGGTCCGGGTCTCCCGACAGGGCTGAGCCCCGTCTGCCGGTCCTGCCCCGCTCGCGGGGCGGGGCCGGCAGCTGCTCTCAGAGGCCCAGCAGGCCGCGGGCGGTGTCGTTGAGCAGGAGGCCCCGGGGGTCCGCCTGCTCGCGCACGGCCAGGAAGTCGTCCCAGTGCGCGTACATGGGACGCAGCTGCTCGGCCTGCAGTCCATGCCGACCGCCCCAGTGGGGGCGTCCGTCGTGGGCCAGGAAGACCTCCTCGAGGGCCTCGAAGGTCTCCGGGCGCCAGCGCCGCCAGAACTGCCGCACCGTGATCCACCCGGTGTAGCGCGCGTGCGCCGGAGACAGCCAGGTCTCCTCCGGCGCCGAGCATCGCACGCTCAGCGGGAGGCCCAGATCGGCCTGCTCGCGCTCGAGCACCTTCTGCACCTCGCGGAAGGTCTCCGGGAGATGCTCGAGGGGCACGGCCCACTCGGTCTGCAGGAACTTCACGGGCCTCGAGGAGGCGAAGACCTTGTAGGACAGATCCGTGTAGCGCCGCGAGCTCAGCGACAGCGAGTCCAGCCGGCGCAGCCCGGGGATCGCTCGCGGGGCGGCCCCGGCCAGGCGGTTCAGGGCCGCCGGCAGGGCGCGGCGCAGGACGGCGTCGTCGCTGCGGCGCACGCCCTGGGCCATCCGGGAGCCGGGGGCGGACCATTCGGAGGGCAGCCGGTGCAGGCGGCTCATGATGTGGGTGTGGGCGGAGTCGCTGCCCGGGTTCCAGTACAGCTCGAAGTGATCGGCCGAGGCCATGCGTTCGCCCAGGCCCGCGATCAGCGGCTCGAGCGACTCGTTGAACTCGGCGGAGTGCAGGCGGAAGGAGTCCTCGCACTGCACCGTGACGGCGGCGATCACACCGACGACGCCCAGCCCGGCCCGGGTCGCCTGGAAGAGCTCCGGGCGCTGGGTGAGGGAGCACTCGACGATCTCGCCGGAGGCCAGCACCAGGGTCAGCGCCACGACCTGCCCCGACAGCGACTGGAAGCCGGCGCCGGTGCCGTGCGTGGCGGTGGAGATCGCCCCGGCAATGGACTGGTGCAGGGTGTCGGGCAGGTTGGAGAAGGCCAGTCCGCAGGCATCGAGCTCCCGCGCGGCCTGGATCAGCGGGGTGCCGCCCAGCAGCGTGGCTCGACGCCCCTGCCGGTCGACCTCCTGCAGCCCCACAAGCTCGGAGGTGTCCAGGCGCAGCTCCTGCGGCTGAGCCAGCAGGTTGAAGCTGTGGCCCGCGCCCGTGACCCGGGTGCTCAGCCCCGCCGCCGCGGCCGCCGCCATGGCCTCGGAGAGCTGCTCGACGGTCTGGGGGCGCAGCGTGCGGACGCCCTCCGCCGTCCCGGAGCGGTCCCAGGTGCTCCAGGTCGCGGGCCCCGTCTCCGAGGGCAGTCCATCCTCTGCGGTCATCGCTGTCTCCTGCTGACGAGTGGTGTGCGGTGGTCTCCTGCGGACATTCTGCCCCGCGCTCCTGCAAGCACGCGGTACGGCTGCCTCATCCCCAGCCGAGTCGGTGCAGCCGCTGCTCCTCGATCCCGAAGTGGTGGGCGATCTCGTGCACGACGGTCACGGTGATCTCGTGGACCAGCTCATCCCGATCGCGGCACATGCGCAGCAGCGGTTCGCGGAAGATGCGGATGTGATCGGGCAGCGAGCCCATCCACGACGAGTCCCTCTCGGTGAGCGGCACGCCCTCGTAGAGCCCCAGCAGCTCCGGCATCCCCTCCGGAGGCCGTGCTTCGATCAGCACGACGACGTTGTCGAGCATCGCGAAGATGTCCTCGGGGATGCCGTCGAGGGCATCATCGACCAGGGATTCGAACTCGGCCTCGCTGACGTCCATCACCGCTGCATTCTCGCGCAAGGGCCTGACAACGGCTGTTGATCGCCGTCGTCGGGGCGCCGTCGAGGCATCGTCGGGGCCCTCGGGGGAGGGGGCGGACCTGATAGGCTCCGGTTCCATCCGCGCGCCTTGCGCGCGGTGCGCCCTCATCGTCTAGAGGCCTAGGACACCGCCCTTTCACGGCGGCGACACGGGTTCGAATCCCGTTGGGGGTACCAGCGCAGGCGAGCGCCCGGTCGGCATCAGCCGGCCGGGCGCTTCGTCGTCTCCGGGGGCATTCAGCGCCCGACGGATGAGCTCCGGGGGCTGCGGATCCCGATTTGCGCGCAGGGGCTGTCATGGTGCTAATATCTTGCCTCGTTGGAAAACGGCAGGGAGGTCCCGCGGGACCGCCTGTAAGCACTCCACAAGGCCCTGTAGCGCAGTTGGTTAGCGCGCCGCCCTGTCACGGCGGAGGTCGCGGGTTCAAGTCCCGTCAGGGTCGCACGGACGGCGTCAGCTCAGCTGAGGCCGTCTTGGCATCTGAGACACCGGATGCCTGGCTCTGTAGCTCAGTTGGTAGAGCGTACGACTGAAAATCGTAAGGTCACCGGATCGACGCCGGTCGGAGCCACAGCCCAGAAGGCCCCCGCACACCAGCGCGGGGGCCTTCTGCATGCCCACCCGCTTGTCGAGCGTCAGCCCCTCCGCTGTCCGAGGGGCCGATTCCCCACCCCACCAGCGTCCAGTGGCCGATCCGGCACCGCTGCGGGCTTCGCAGCGGTGCCGGATCGGCCAGTCGACGGCTGGACAGCCCGCAATCGGCCGGTCGAGGGCGACGGAGCGGCGGCTACCGTGGGCGCCATGGCCGCAGAGCCGAACCAGCACCAGAGCCCCGACGCCGGCGGACAGCCGCTGCAGCGCATCCTCATGTGGGAGGGCTACGAGACCCTGATCCGGGATGGCAGCAAGCGCCAGACCGTGCGGTACCAGGACCCCTTCGTCCCGGGTCCGGCCGAGATCGTGTTCGAGAAGGATTCCGGCGAGGACGTCGTGATCGGCGCGGAGGTGACTGGCGTGCGCACCGTGCGCCGCGACGAGCTCAGCGAGCAGGACGCCGTGCGCGACGGCTTCGAGTCCCTCGCCCAGCTGCAGGCCGCTCTCGACCGGCACTACCCGGACATGCCCGGTGGCAGCGCCGTTGACATCGTGGCTTTCGAGCTCGCCCGCCCGTGACGGCTCGCGCGGCCGCTACTGTGTGGGCGTGAGCCGAGCACCCGCCCCGCGTCGTCTGATGGCCGCGTCCGCCCTGCTGGCGGCCGTCGCGGTGCTGCCGGGCTGCGCCGCCGGCGGCGAAGCGCCCCTGGAGAGCCCGGAAGCCGTGCCGGGGCCCCAGGCCAGCGCGGAAGCCGGCACCGTATCGCGCGAGCAGGCTGAGCCGCATCCGGCCGCACCCGAGCAGTGTGCCGTCGTCTCCGAGCTGTACCTCTCCCTCACCCTGCTGCCGCTGGCCGAGGAGGACGGCGCCCCGTCGCTGGATCCCGCGGCCACAGCCGCCGACGTGCGCGAGGCCGCAGATGACGCACCGGCCGCCGTGCGCGACGACTTCGACGAGGCCGCCGGACTGCTCGAGGACTACGGCATGGGCCTGGAGCCGCAGGAGCTCGACGAGCTGCGAACGGACCTGGACCCCGTCGATCTCTGGATCAGGCGGCACTGCTCGAGCTGAGCGGCGGACGTCGTGACCGGTCTGTGACCCCGCGCTGGGGATCATCAGCGGGCTCCCCTACAGTGGAACGTCGGCGCATGAGCGCCCATCCGGAAGATCCGCGGCCCCCAGGACGACAAGAGGCTGGGGGCCGTTTCGCGCCCTGCCGCAGCCGCGACGGCGTCTCCGGGACGGACAACAGACGATGAGGAGCCTGTACAGAGTGTCTCTGAAGAGATCCTGCAAGATCGCCCTGTCCTTCGTGGGCCTGCTCGTGGGAGCGGGATTCGCCACGGGCCAGGAGGTCATCCAGTACTTCCTCTCCTTCGGGGCCATCGGCCTCGTCGGCGCCGTGGTCGCAGGCGTGGTGTTCGCGCTGGCCGGCGCCGTGATCATCCAGCTGGGCAGCTTCTACCTGGCTGAGGAGCACAACCGCGTCTTCCGCAGCGTGGCCAACCCCGGGATCTCTCGGTTCCTGGACATCGCCGTGACCCTGACCCTCTTCGCGGTCGGGTTCGTCATGCTGGCCGGAGCCGGCTCCACGCTCGAGCAGCAGTGGGGCTTTCCCGCCTGGGCAGGCGCTGCGGTGATGACGGTGATCGTCATGCTGGTGGGCCTGCTGGACGTCGAGAAGGTCTCCGACGTCATCTCGATGCTCACCCCGCTGATCATCCTGGCCGTGATCGTCGCGTTCATCTACACGATGGCGAACCTGCCGCAGGACTTCTCGCAGCTCAGCTCGGTCGCTCAGGAGCAGGCCTCCCCTGTCCAGCCGTGGCTGCTCTCGGCCCTGAACTACAACGGCCTGGCACTGCTGCTGGGCGTGTCCATGTGCCTGGTGATCGGCGGCAACAATGCGGAGCCGCGCGAGGCCGGTCTCGGCGGCCTGATAGGGGGCATCCTCTACACGGTGCTGCTGCTGATGGCAGCGGTCGCCCTGTACTTCAACATGGCGGAGGTCGGCGACTCCGCGGTGCCCATGCTGCAGCTGTTCGAGGCCATGCACCCGGCGCTGGCCACGATCATGGTGTTCATCATCTTCGCGATGATCTTCAACACCGCGATCGGCATGTTCTACGCACTGGGGCGCCGGCTGACGGCCTCGCACCGGGACAAGTACCGCCCGGTCTTCCTGCTCGCCTGCCTGCTCGGCTACGGCGTGAGCTTCGCCGGCTTCGACACCCTCATGGAGTACGTCTACCCGGTGATCGGCTACACGGGCATGGTCATGATCGTGGTCATGGTCTTCGGCTGGGCGCGCTACCGCACGCAGATCGCAGAGGAGACCACGCGCCGCGGCCGTCTGCGCGCCCTGCTGCGCCTGCGCCGCGACCCGGGCAAGGACTACGCCCCCGGTCACGAGAAGCGCTACGAGGAGGCCGTGCGGCAGTCGCCGGCCGATGACGACCGCCTGACCCAGGTGCTCGAATCGCGCACGGAGCAGGACCTCGAGCTCTCGGACGACGAGGGCTCCGCGGAGCACGACGGCGGCCGCGCGCCGGCCTGAGCCTCTGTGCAGCCGCCTCGCTGCGCGTCCGTCGGGCGTCGTGCGATGTGAGGCGCACCACGCAGGGCGCATAGGATCGGAAGCTCACCGAGCCGATCCGGAGCGGGGCGGGACTCGGCCCGCCCTGCTCCATCTCCGAGGAGGGACTGCCCCGCATGAGGAAGATGACGGCCGTGAAGGTCGCCCTGGCATTCGTGGGGCTGATCGTGGGGGCGGGGTTCGCGACCGGCCAGGAGATGATCCAGTACTTCACGTCCTTCGGCGCCGTCGGGATCTGGGGCGCGGTGATCTCCGGGCTGCTGGTGACGGCGGCGGGGTCGGTGACCCTGCTTCTGGGCAGCTACTTCATGGCCGAGAGCCACTCCAAGGTCTTCGGCAACGTCGCGCACCCGTGGCTGTCGCAGTGCCTGGACTGGTCGGTGACCTTCACGCTGTTCTCGGTCGGCTTCGTGATGATCGCCGGCGCGGGCTCCACGCTGGAGCAGCAGTTCGGCCTGCCCACCTGGATCGGGGCCGGGCTGATGACCCTGCTCGTGCTGGCGGCGGGTCAGCTCGACGTCGACCGCGTCTCCAGCATCATCTCCGGGATCACCCCGCTGGTGGTCATCGCGATCCTGGCGGCCTTCGTCTGGACCATGTTCGATCTGCCGCAGGACCTCTCCCAGCTCAGCGCCGTGGCCCAGCAGGCCGAGTCGCCGGTGCGCCCCTGGTGGGTCTCGGCCATGAACTACACGGGCATGAACCTCATGGTCGCGGTCTCCATGTGCCTGGTGATCGGCGGCAGCACCCCCAACACGCGCGAGGCGGTCTGGGGCGGCTTCAGCGGCGGCCTGCTCTACATGATCCTCGTGCTGATGGTCGTGGTGCTGCTGTACCTGAACATCCAGGACGTGGGGCAGGCCGAGGTCCCCATGCTCAGCCTCTTCGAGTCCATCCACCCGGCGGCCGCAGCGGTCATGGTGGTCATCGTCTACCTGATGATCTTCAACACCGTGATCGGGCTGTTCTACGCCCTCGGGCGGCGCCTGACGGTGCGGGCCCCGCACCGCTACCGCCCCGTGTTCCTGCTGGTGTGCCTGGTGGGCTACGCCCTGAGCTTCCTGGGCTTCTCCACGCTGATGTCCTACATCTACCCGCTGGTCGGCTACATCGGGATGCTGATGATCGTCGTCTTCATCGTCTGGTGGGTGCGCCGCCGCGTCCAGGTGGGCCAGGAGACCGGGCGCCGCGATCGCATCCGCGCGCTGCTGCGCCTGCGCGATGATCCCAAACGGCGCTTCACGGCGCGCCACGAGCGCAAGCTGGCCGGGTACCTGCAGGACTCCTCGGCGCAGGGCGAGACCCTCACCGAGGCGCTGGACCTGGAGCTCATGGAGGAGGCGCGAGGCCGTGCGGCGCGTGCCGACGGCGGCGGCGCGCGCGACGACGGCCGCGGCCGGGGCGGCTCCTCGCAGCAGCGGGGCTGACGCCCCGGCGGGCCCCGAGCATGTGAGGGGGCCTGCACTGGAGGGCGTGCCCAGCGGCGCCCGCCCTGGGGGATCCGCTGGGGACCCGGGTGCCCGATCCGCGCTTACCCGGGATCCTCCATGCGCATGCGCACCGTCCTGATGACAGCTCAGGCCTTCGTGGGGCTGGTGGTCGGAGCCGGCTTCGCCACGGGCCAGGAGGTGATCCAGTACTTCATCTCCTTCGGCGCGATCGGCATCCCCACCTGGATGGGCGCCGGTCTGATGACCCTGCGCGTGCTGGCGGTGGGCCAGCTCGACGTCGACCGGGTCTCGAACATCATCTCCCTGGTGACGCAGCTGATCGTGATCGCGGTCCTGGCGGCCTTCGTCTCCACGATGCTCCAGCTGCCCGTGGACACCTCCGCGTTCAACGAGGTCGCCCAGCAGAACGAGACCCCCGTGCGGCCCTGGTGGCTCTCCGGCATCAACTACGCCTGCATGAACATGATGCTGGCCGTCTCCATGAGCCTGGTGATCGGCGGAAGCCTCCCGAACACCCGCGAAGCCCGCTGGGGCGGCTTCTTCGGCGTACTGACGCGCGCTGTTCGTGGTGTGGTCGCTGCGCCGCCGCGTGCAGCTCGTGCGCGAGACCGGTCGCCGCGATCGCATCCGCGCCCTGCTGACGCTGCGCGAGGACCCGCGCCGCACCTACACCCAGAACCACGAGAAGCACCTCGAGCGCTGCGCCGAGGAGTCGGTGGCCGATGACGAGGCCCTCACCGGTGCCATCGACGTCGAGGTCCTCAAGCGGCACCAGCGCGAGCGCGACGAGCAGCGCGGCGAGGACGCGTCGTCGTCGAGCACCCCCTCCTCCTGACCCGCCCCGCGTGAGCTGTGCTGGGACGCTCGGCGACCGCACGGGCTTGTGACGTCCCCCTGCGGAGCACTAGGGGAATCCAGTGGCTCCGTGGTGTGCGCCTTGAGATCGAGCGGCGCCGCTCGGTCCGCGCACGGGCCGCAAGGCACGCGCGAGGACCGCCCGGCCGTCGAGGTCCCGCGCTGCGGGGCCCCGACACCGGCTCAGTCCCGACGGACGCGGGGGTTCGTCGCGGTGCGGTCGTCGAGCTCGGGGCGGGCGTGGCCGCGTCCGCGGATGAACAGGTAGCCGATGCCGAGCAGGAGCAGCCAGCCGACTCCGATCACCAGGGCCATCCGGGTGTCCGGGATGATGCCCAGCACCACGATCACGAGCAGCACGAAGGCCACCGCGGCCCAGGAGGCCACCGGCCACAGCGGCACCTTGAACTCGGACTCGGGGCCGCCGCGGAGGCCGAGCTCTCGGCGCATGGCCAGGTGGGAGAGCAGGATCATCAGCCACACCCACACGGTCGCGAAGGTCGCGATCGAGGCGATGAAGACGAAGACGTCGGTCATCACGGTGTTGAGCACCGCGCCCAGTGCGAGCACGAGCAGCATGCCGAGAACGGTCAGCCACGGGACACCGGTGCGGGAGACGTGGGCGAAGACCTTGGGCGCGTGCCCCTGCTGGGCCAGGCCGTAGAGGACGCGGCCCGCGCCGTAGGTGTCGGCGTTGATCGCGGAGATCGCGGCGGTGATCACCACGAGGTTCAGGATCGAGGGGGCCCACGGGACGCCGAGGGCGTCGAAGATCTGCACGAACGGGCTGGTCTCGCCGTCGATGCTGTCCCAGGGCACCAGCGACATGATCACGCCGAGGGCCATGATGTAGAAGAGCAGGATGCGGAACGGCACCGCGTTGATGGCCCGCGGGATGGCATGGCCGGGGTCGTCGGACTCGCCGGCGGTGATGCCGATGGTCTCGATGCCGCCGAAGGCGAAGACCACGACCGACAGCGACGCGAGCAGCCCCCATCCCCCCTCGGGCATGAAGCCGCCGTGGTCGAGGAGGTTGTGCGGGCCGGGGGAGGCATCCGGGGCGTAGGAGACGCCCATGACCATCAGGGCGATGCCGCCGACGATCATGGCGATGATCGCCAGGACCTTGATGCTCGAGAGCCAGAACTCGAGCTCGCCGAAGGTCTTCACGTTGCGGGTGTTGATGGCCCCGATGAACAGGATGACGGCGGTGATCCAGATCCACGCCGGCGTGCCGGGGAACCAGAAGCTCATGTAGACGGCGAACGCGGTGACATCGGCGATGGCCACGACGGCCATCTCGAACACGAAGGTCCAGCCCGTGACGTAGCCGGCGAACGGCCCGAGGTAGCGCGCCGCGTACTGGCCGAAGGAGCCCGGCAGCGGGTGGCGCACAGCGAGCTCGCCGAGGGCGCGCATGACCATGAACACCGCGAGCCCGGCGATCAGGTAGACCAGCAGCACCGAGGGCCCGGCCATGGAGATGGCCGAGGCGGAGCCGTAGAACAGGCCGGTGCCGATCGCCGAGCCCAGCGCGATGAACTGGATATGCCGATTGCTCAGCCCGCGCTTGAGCTCGGTGCCCTCCCTGCCGGGAGCGAGGTCGGCGGCAGGCTGCCGGGCAGGGTCGTAGTGGGTCATGGGCTCTCCTGAAGATCCAGCTCTGGGGTGCGCTCGGGCAGGCAGTGGGCTGAGGATCTGTCCGCGATGGCATATCCTCCCGAGCCGCAGCACATATCTTGGCAGGTGCGGTTCGTCTCTGCCGATTCGAGTGGCACAGTGATAGATGCACCTTCACTGAGCCGGGATCGACGACGACCCGATCGCCCTGTGCGCACGAGGCCCTCAGGGCATTCACGACGACGTGGAGGATGAAGTCCATGGCCTGATCCAAGGTCCCGGCGGCGAGCAGCACCCTGCGCAACCTGGTGGGCCGGGGCGGTCCGGTGGCTGCTGCGTCGATCGCCTCGGCGTTCGAGCTGCCCCGTTCTTCGGTCTAACACCTCCTGCGGGTCATGGAGGAGGAGGGCTTCGTCGTCTGGCTGCCGGAGGAGCACCTCTACGGCCTGGGGGTCGCGGCCTTCGAACTGTCCGCCGAGCTGGTGCGCATCCGCTCGCGCGGCTGGGGGCAGGAGACGGGTGAGGTCACCGAGGGGCTGGAGACGGTCTCGGTCGCGGCCCGGGATCACCGCGGCCTGCCCATGGCCAGTGTGGCGCTGACCTGCCGCAGCGAGGGCGGCCAGGTCGACGACGAGCAGCGAGAGCGCTGCGTGCCGCGCCAGGCCGCCGCCAAGCTCTCCGCACGTCTCTACGGCATCCGGGAGCGGGAGGGGGCCTGATCAGGGCGGAGCCGAACCCGTGCGGTTCAGCTCGCGTGCTCCAGCTGCGCGATCGGCAGCCAGCGGCGCACCAGCCGCCGCAGGGCGAGCGCCGTGGACTCCAGGTCTCCGTCGCGGGCGAAGGCCATGGCATCGGCCATGTCGCGGGGGCTCTCGTCCGGCTGCAGGCGATCGGCGACCGCGCCGTAGTCCAGGGTGATGAGCGCCCCGTGCCCGAAGGAGCCGACCCATCGCGACAGCCGCTGCAGATCCTCGGCGAGCTCGGCCACGTCCTCGCGCTGCAGCGACGCGATGGCCCCGGAGGCCTCCCCGGCGCGCTGGGCGGCCACGGAGGCAGGGGCGATCAGCCGGTGGACGATCCGCCCGCGGAACGGGGTGCGCACCAGGTCCTCTTCGAGGAACAGGGCGAACCAGGACAGCGGCACCGTCCAGTCCGACTGGCGGGCGTACTGCGGCAGGAAATGCTCGGGGGCAGCACTCCGGGCACGGCCGGCGACCTCGTCATGCGGCAGCAGCAGGGACAGCAGCGCGGCGTCCTGATCGCCCTCCTCGGCCGCGGCGAACAGCTGCAGGCTGCGGCGCAGGCGCTGCGACGGGTGGAACAGCGGCCTGGGCGGGCCTTCGCCCGGGTGCGCCGGAGCGGCTGAGCTCGGCAGTCTCCACAGGGCGTCGAAGCGCGGGGGCAGGGAGCCGTCCTCGGCGACGGCCAGCCGGGCCAGCTGCTCCTCGAGCTGCGCTGCCGAGCCCTCCTCCGGCGGCACCGCTGCGGGGACCAGGGGCTGGTAGATGCCGTCGAGGTCATCCTGCGGCACGTAGACGCGCAGGGCGAAGCGCTGCGCCGGTGCGGCCGATGCGCGCCAGGCGCTTCCGAGCCCGCTCAGCGGCGCCACGGCAGCGACCCCGGCACCGCGACGACGGCGGGCATCACTCGACCTCGATGACGACCGGCACGTGATCCGAGGCGCCCTTGCCCTTGCGCTCGTCGCGGTCGATCGACACATCCGAGACGCGCTCGGCCAGCGCCGGGGAGCACAGCTGGAAGTCGATGCGCATGCCCTCGTTGTGGGGGAAGCGAAGCTGCGTGTAGTCCCAGTATGTGTAGACCTCCGGGCCGGGCAGGCGCTCGCGCACGACGTCGCGATAGCCCTCGTCCAGGAACGCCTGGAAGGCCCGGCGCTCCGGGGCGGAGACGTGGGTCATGCCGTTGTCCAGGAAGAACTGCATGTCCCAGACATCATGGTCCTGCGGTGCCACGTTCCAGTCGCCCACCAGGGCGATCTGCGCCCGGGGATCCTCCTGCAGCCACTCGCGGGCGCGGTCGCGCAGCACCGAGAGCCACTCGAGCTTGTAGACCATGTGCGGGTCGTCCAGGCCGCGGCCGTTGGGGATGTAGAGAGACCAGACGCGCACCCCTGCGCAGGTGGCGGCGATCGCGCGCGCCTCCTGGACGGGCTCCTGGCCCTCCTTGCCGAATGACGGCTGCCCCGGGAACGTGCGCTCGACGTCCTCGAGGCCCACGCGCGAGGCGATGGCCACCCCGTTCCACTGGCTCAGCCCGAAGTGCGCGACCTCGTAGCCGGAGAACTCGAAGGCCTCCCATGGGAAGGACTCGTCCTTGGCCTTGGTCTCCTGGATGGCCAGGACGTCGGCGTCCGTGCGCTCGAGCCAGGCCTCCACGCGATCGGCGCGGGCACGGATCGAGTTCACGTTCCAGGTGGCGATCTTCATGGGCCTCAGGGTATCGGTGCCGGCTGACGCCGCAGCCGGGGGAGTCGACGCAGCACGCGGGCCGGAGACCGGGAGCCCGTCGACACAACGGGTCACAGACATCCGCCGCGATTCAGCCCGACCCCCGATCGGCGGTGTCCGCCCACGTGCGAGCCGGGTGCTCCGGAACACGTTGCTGACGTGCAGAGATGATGATTGTCGTTGGAACCGGACGGCATCGATCCTGTGCTCGTCGGGGCTCGCAGGGGGGTGTGCTGGCCGTGCCGTTCGCCCTTGAGGGGACATGCCCCGCGTTGCCGCTGCGATGCGCGGTCGGTTCCAATGTGTCTGCCCAGCGCGGAATCGCGCGGCGCCGCGGGCAGCGGCGCAGGGGCGACGGTGGGGGCCGTCGCCCGGTACAGGGGAGTCCCGGCGACGGCATCGTCCGCGACCGGGCACGGGTCGTGCGCAGTGCGCGCCGGCCGACGAGAAGGGGGAGCGGAGCACATGGCCGATTCGACGGACAGCACTCGAGAGCGCATCGGGGCGGCCGTCCGGGCGCGTGGGTGCGGCTGGGAGGCGCCGCCAGCGAGGGCAGGCGCGCACTGGAGATCGGGCACGCCGTGGGCGAGGTCGGCACGGTCGTGCTGGAGCCGTGGGAGACGGCCGCGGCGCAGCGGCTGAAGTCCGAGGACCCGGCGGTCGTGGTGCTGTGCCGCCGGCGCACGCTGATCGTGGACGAGTCCGAGACCGGCCCCGTGCACTCGAACGGGCTGTCCTACGACCAGGCCGAGGCGAACGGCTGGGTGGCGCGCAGCCGGGCCGAGGAGGCCATCACATGGGAGGCGCACCCGGGCCAGTGGCAGTTGCGGATCTGGGACCCGGCCTGCCGCACCGCCTGGACCGAGGCGATCGTGCGCGAGCTGTCGGACTCGCCCTTCGACGGCGTGCTGGCCGATGACCTGGACCTCGACGACCACCCGTTGGACCTCCCGCTGCCGGACCTGGGCTCCGACACGCAGCTGCGCGAGGCGCACGATGCCCTGATCCGCCAGGCCGGCGAGGCGCTGAACGGGATCGGGAAGCTGCTCATCGCCGTCGTCGAGGACGCGCGGCGGATGCCTGCGCGCTGGGTCGAGCTCTCGGCCTGGGGCGGGGTGTGCGAGCCGACGTGGCTGAGCACCGCCCACGGCCGGATGCTCGATCCCGGGGCCGCCCGGCAGCAGGCCTCGCTCATCACGAGCGAGGGCCCGGGTCGGGTGCCGGCCGAGCAGCTCGTGCTCGTGCGGATGCCGATCGCGGCGTCGCTGCTGCGTCGCACCGAGCTGGACCAGGCCCAGGAGCAGCAGCTCGTGCGCTGCGGGCTGGCGGCGTTCTGGGTCTTCGGCGCCGGGCGCGGCCGCTTCGCAGCGGGCTCCGCGACGGCACCCGGGCGCACTGGATCCCGGAGATGCAGTGGGACCTCGGAGCCCCGCTGGGACCTGCCGAGGGCGTGGTGAGCATGTGGTCGCGCGAGTTCGAGGGCGGCTGGGCCGTGGTCAACCTGGCCTCCGACGGGCGGCGTCGCCGTCATGTGACGATCCCTGAGGGCATGCTGGGCCCGGACGGGGCCCCGATGCGCGGCACTCAGGTCCTGCGCGCGCACCAGGGCATCCTGCTGCGCCGCGCCTGAGGGCCGCGGCCTGGGCTGCTGGCGCCCGGGCCCTCAGCGAGTGCTCAGCGCCACCAGTCGTCGAGCAGCGTGGCCGGGGTGGTGCGCTTGTGCCGGGTCATCCGCCAGCGAGCCTCGATCCGCTCGGCGATCTCGTCGGGGACCTCGCGGCCCTCGAGATAGTCGTCGATGCTGTCGTAGCCCAGCCCGAGCTCGTCCTCGTCGGTGCGACCGGGGGAGGCGTCGAGCAGATCGGCGGTGGGGGCCTTGGACCACAGCGACTCGGGCCCGCCGAGGTGGCGGACGATGCTGCGGATCTGGCGCTTGTCCAGGCCGAACAGCGGCAGGACGTCGGCGGCGCCGTCGCCGAACTTGGTGAAGAAGCCGGTCACGGACTCGGCGCCGTGGTCCGTGCCGAGCACGAGCAGGCCCCGCTGGCCTGCGATCGCGTACTGGGCCACGGCGCGCACGCGGGCCTTGATATTGCCCTTGTTGAAGTCGCTGGTCGCAGCGCCCAGGGCGGCCTCGACCTGCTGGGCGATCCCGTCGGCTCCGGGGGCCACATCGACCGTGAGCGCCTCGTCGGCGCGGATGAAGCGGAGGGCCTCCTGGGCGTCGTCCTCGTCGGCCTGCACGCGGTAGGGCAGGCGGACGGCCACGAACGAGGCCTCCCGCCCCTCCTGCCGCATCTGCTCGACGGCCAGCTGGGCCAGCCGCCCGGCCAGGGTCGAGTCCACACCGCCGGAGATCCCCAGGACGAATCCAGGGCAGTGGGAGGCCGCCGCGTAATCGCACAGCAGCTGCACGCGGCGCTGGACCTCCTGCGCCGGATCGATCCGGGGCTGGACGCCCATCTCCTCGATGATCGCCTTCTGCAGTTTGCGCATGGACTTATTGTAGCCAGCCTGCACGTCCGGGGATGTGGGCTCTGAGTGCGGGCGGAAACCCCGCATGAAGCCCGATCTGCGGAATATCAGGCAATATCTTGCCGCATCTGCGGATCCGGAATACGGTGAGGCGCATGAAGGCGCTCTCGGTGGCCCAGGCGGCCTCCTTCCTCGATGTCAGCGACGACACCGTCCGGCGGTGGATCTCGGCGGGCAGGCTCACGGAGCACCGCGACGACGCCGGGCGCGGCGTGGTCGATGCCCTCGAGCTGGCGCAGCTGGCCAAGAGCCAGGCCCATCAGCCGGAGGACCCCACGGCCGTGGTCAGCTCGGCGCGCAACCGCTGGGTCGGGCTCGTCACCGAGGTCTGCTCGGACACGGTGATGTCCCAGGTCGAGATGCAGTGCGGTCCGCACCGCGTGGTCTCGCTGATGTCCACGGAGGCCGTGCAGGAGCTGGGCCTGGAGCCCGGCTCGATCGCCACCGCCTCGGTCAAGGCCACCCACGTGGTCGTCGACGTCCCGGGGGAGGGGCGATGAGCGCGCGCACCCTGCGCCCGCTGGCCCTGGCGGCCGTCGCCGCGCTGGCCCTGAGCGGCTGCGGAGGCTTGGAAGAGGACGGCGAGGAGCAGCAGACGCTGACGGTCTTCGCGGCCGCCTCGCTGACGGACAGCTTCACCGATCTGGCCGAGCAGTTCGAGGAGGACCACCCCGACGTGGACGTGCAGCTCAGCTTCGCCGGCTCCTCCGCGCTGGTCTCCCAGCTGGAGGAGGGCGCCGACGCCGACGTCCTGGCCACCGCCGATGAGCGCACCATGGACCAGGCCTCCGAGGGCGGGCTGCTCGAGAGCGAGCCGCAGACCCTGGCCACCAACACCCTGACCATCGCGGTGCCGGCCGGCAATCCCGGTGGAGTCGGGTCCTGGGAGGATCTCTCCTCCGCCGAGCTCGACACCGTGATCTGCGAGCAGCGCGTGCCCTGCGGCGCCGCGACCGTCGAGCTCGAGGACGTCACCGGAGTGGAGGTGGCCGCCGTGAGCGAGGAGGGCTCCGTGACGGACGTGCTGGGCAAGGTGGCCTCGGGCCAGGCGGACGCAGGCGTGGTCTACCGCACCGACGTCACCTCCGCGGGTGATCAGGTCGAGGAGATCGAGATCCCCGACGCAGACCGGGCCGTCAACCGCTACCCGATCTCGGTCCTGACCGATTCCGAGGACCAGGACCTGGCCCAGGAGTTCTCCGACTTCGTGCGCAGCGACACCGGGCGGGAGCGGCTCGAGCAGGAGGGCTTCGGCGCTCCGTGAGCGAGCAGTCCGGGCAGCCCCGCGCTGATGAGCAGTGCCCCGCGGACGGTGCCGGACGCGGGGACCGAGCAGCGAGCCGGGGAAGAGCGCGGCGGATGGCTGGAGCAGGAAGGCCCCCGCGGGCCCGACGCCCCCCGCCTGGCCCTCCCCGGCTGGCTGCTGATCCCCGCCGTCGTCGGTGCGCTGCTGATCGTGCTGCCCGTGCTCGGGATGATCCTGCGGATCGAGCCCGGGCGGCTCTGGCCGCTCATCACGTCCGAGGCCTCGCTGGATGCCCTGTGGCTCAGCCTGCGCACCGCCGCCGTGAGCACCGCGCTGTGCCTGGTGCTGGGCACGCCCATGGCGCTGATCCTGGCGCGCACCAGCTTCCCGGGCCACCGCTTCGTGCGCTCGGTCGTGCTGCTGCCCCTGGTCCTGCCGCCCGTGGTGGGCGGGCTGGCGCTGCTCTACGTCTTCGGTCGGGTCGGGCTGCTCGGGCGCCACCTGGAGGCGCTCGGGGTCGAGATCGCCTTCTCCACGGCTGCGGTGGTGCTGGCGCAGACCTTCGTGGCGCTGCCCTTCCTGGTCGTGGGGGTCGAGGGCGCCCTGCGCAGCGCCGGCGATCGGCACGAGGCGATCGCCGCCACCCTGGGGGCCTCGCCGTCGACCGTGCTGCGCCGGGTCACGCTGCCGCTCGTGCTGCCGGGGATGGGCTCGGGGGCGGTCCTGGCCTTCGCCCGGTGCCTGGGGGAGTTCGGCGCGACCCTGACCTTCGCGGGGTCGCTGCAGGGCGTCACCCGGGCCCTGCCCCTGGAGATCTATCTGCAGCGGGAGTCCGATCCGCAGGCGGCCGTGGCGCTGGCGCTCGTGCTGGTGCTGGTCGCGGTGCTGATCGTGGGGCTGTCCGCGCCGCGGCAGCTCGAACGGGCTCGGCCTGCGCGCGCTCGCGATGCCCGCGCCCGGGAAGTCGAGCCCCGCAGCGACGCTCCCCGCGACCCCGTCGCTGCCGCCGCCCCGCTGGGCTCCGGCGGTGAGCGCTCGTGAGCCTGCGCGTGCAGTTCGCGCTCGCCCAGCGCGGGCTCGACGTCGCCTTCGAGGTCGCCGACGGGGAGACCGTCGCTCTGAGGGGCCCCAACGGCTCCGGGAAGTCCACGATCCTGGAGGTGGTGGCCGGGCTGCTGGTGCCCGATCGGGGCAGCCTCGAGCTCGGCGGGCGCCGGCTGATGGATCTGCGGGGCCGCGGCCTCTGGGTCCCGCCGCATCGACG
This sequence comes from Kocuria sp. SL71, assembly GCF_026672465.1. Lineage (NCBI taxonomy): Bacteria > Bacillati > Actinomycetota > Actinomycetes > Micrococcales > Micrococcaceae > Kocuria > Kocuria sp. SL71. Next base: position 2,105,114 of record NZ_JAPPRE010000001.1, on the reverse strand, counting down.
CCGGATCACCCTCATGGCCCAGCACCCGCTGCTGCTGCCGCACCTGGACGTGCTCGACAATGTCGCCTTCGGCCCGCGCAGCGCTGGGGCCAGCCGTGCCGAGTCCCGCCGACGGGCCCGCCGCTGGCTCGAGGCGACCGGCACCGAGCAGTTTGCCCGGCGCCGCGCCCACGAGCTCTCCGGCGGGCAGTCCCAGCGCGTCGCCCTGGCCCGCGCCCTGGCAGCCGAGCCGGAGGTGCTGCTGCTCGACGAGCCGCTGGCGGCCGTGGATGCCGAGGGCTCGCAGGACCTGCGCGAGCTGCTCGCGCGCCTGCTCGAGGTCCGCACCGCCGTGGTGGTCACCCACGACCCGGACGACGCCCGCGCGCTGGCCGATCGCATCCTGCATCTGGAGGCCGGGCGGATCCGCTGAGTCGGTGCCGCGTGCCAGCATGGCCTCCATGAGCGCCTCCGATCCCGTCCTGACCGCCACCGGCCGCACCCTGGGCTGGGGCGTGATCTCCACCGGAGCCATCGCCCGCAAGGTCGTGCCGGACATCGCCGCCCTGGCCGATGCCCGCATGGTCGCCGTCTCCTCGCGCACCGCCGCTTCCGCAGAGGCCTTCGCCGCCGAGCACGGGATCGAACGGGCCTGTGGCGGTGCGGACGGCATGCAGCGGCTGCTCGCCGACCCGGAGGTCGACGTCGTCTACATCGCCACGCCCCACGGGCAGCATCACGAGCACCTGCTGGCCTCGCTGGAGGCGGGCAAGCATGTGGTCTGCGAGAAGGCTTTCACCATGACTGCCGCACAGGCGAGGGAGGCGATCGAGCTGGCTCGGGAGCGCGGGCTGTTCCTCATGGAGGGGCTGTGGACGCGCTTCCTGCCGGTGCGCCGGCGGATCGCCGAGATCCTGGACTCCGGGGAGATCGGGCGTCCCCGCTGGGTGCAGGCGGACCTGGGCTTCCGCGGCCCCGATGACGACCAGCATCGCCTGTGGCGGGTCGACGCCGGCGGCGGAGCCCTGCTCGACATGGGCTGCTACGCCCTGCACTGGCCGTGGCTGGCCCTCGGGGAGCCGACCCGGCTGAGCGCCTCGGCGGTCTTCCGCGGCGACGTCGATGGGCTCACGCAGATCTGCCTGCAGACCGAGCACGGCGGCGCGCAGATGACCGTGTCCCTGCTGTCCCAGGGCCCGCGCCGAGCCGTGATCTCCGGGGAGGACGGCACGATCGAGATCGCCTCGCCCATGCACCGCCCGGCCTCGTTCACCGTGGTCGATCTCCAGGGCGGCCGCCGGGAGGAGAGCTTCGAGGTCCAGGGCGCGGGGTACTGCTACGAGATGCGCGAGGCCACCCGCTGCGTCCAGGAGGGCCTGCAGGAATCGCCCGTGATGCCGTGGGCCGACACCCTGCGGCAGATGGAGCTGCTGGATGAGATGCGCGCCCAGATCGGGCTGCGCTACCCGGGCCACGACTGCCCCGCCGCCTAGAATCTCCACCATGACCACTCAGACGCAGACCGCCCCGGATTCCGCCGCAGCTCGCGAGAGGCTGCGCGAGCTCATCGTCGAGCTCGCCGTCGTGCGCGGACGGGTCACCCTGGCCTCCGGCATGGAGGCCGACTACTACATCGATCTGCGCCGCGTGACCCTGCAGCACGAGGCCTCCCGTCTGGTGGGGCAGGTCATGCTGGAGCTGCTGGATGACGCCGGCATCGAGTTCGACGCCGCCGGCGGGCTGACCATGGGCGCCGACCCCGTCGGCTCGGCGATCATGCGTGCCGCCGGAGACGCCGGGCGTCCCATCGACACCTTCGTGGTGCGCAAGGCGCAGAAGTCCTACGGCATGGGGCGCCAGGTCGAGGGCCCCTCGGTCGAGGGCCGCCGCGTCGTCGTGGTGGAGGACACCTCCACCACGGGCGGCTCCGCGCTGACCGCGGTCGAAGCGCTGCAGCGCGCCGGGGCGGAGGTGGTCGCCGTCGCGATCATCGTGGACCGCGCCACCGGCGCCAAGGAGCGCATCGAGGAATCCGCCGGGGTGCCCTGCCTGTACGCCTTCGGCAAGGACGAGCTCGGGCTTGACTGAGCCTCCGGCGGAAGACGGGCCGCACCAGGTCGGCGTCGGCCCGTGGGAGGGCCCATGGCCGGACGGTGAGCACTGGGACCCCGAGCTGCTGCGCCACGGCGACCGCCGCAACGTGGTCGACGAGTTCCGCTACTGGCGGCTGGAGGCCATCGTGGCCGCCCTCGACGAGCGGCGCCACGGCTTCCACGTGGCGATCGAGAACTGGGGCCACGACTTCAACATCGGCTCGGTGGTGCGCACCGCGAATGCCTTCCTGGCCAGGGAGGTGCACATCATCGGGCGCCGCCGCTGGAACCGGCGCGGGGCCATGGTGACGGATCGCTACCAGCATCTGCGCCACCACCCCAGCACGGAGCAGTTCCTGGCCTGGGCCCGGCAGGAGGGGCTGCCGGTGATCGCGGTGGACAACGTGGCAGGCTCCGAGCCGCTCGAGCTCTTCGACCTGCCGCAGCGCTGCGTCCTGCTGTTCGGGCAGGAGGGCCCCGGCGTCTCGCCCGAGGTCCTGGAGGCGGCAGCGGCCACCGTGGCGATTGAGCAGTTCGGCTCGACCCGCTCGATCAATGCCGGTGCCGCGGCAGCCGTGACGATGCATGCGTGGATCCGACGGCATGTCCACGGGCAGATCCCCGCTGGTGGGAGCTGAGACCTGCCTCTTTAGAACTGCTATGGCATCTATATAAGTGCGAATTCATCGTACCGGCGCGTAGCAACACGTCATAGTCCGCTGCGACCAACGCGAACAGGTGTGATCGCGGTCGTGTCCTGAAAATGAACGATCCGCATGATCGCGGGCATGACCTTTCTATATGACAATTCATCGTCCCTGGTTGGAGTGGAGCCGTGAGGTAGGTCACCGCGAAAAGACGGGAATGCTCCCGTCGTCTCGGCCCATTCTTGAGGGGCGCGACGACCATTCCCGCAGGAATGTCTGACAGCTCAGCGGACCGGGGAGTCCGTGAGGAACCGGGGGGTCCGCAGGCATGTCATCTCGTCGGCGCACGATTTCCGGGGAGAGCCATGGCCACCGTGTCCGAAGTCCTTCACGACGTCTACAGCCGTCGACGCATCATCACCATCGCCGTCGCGGCACTGGCCACGCTGGCCGTTCCGCTGCTGCTGCCGAGCGTCCCCCAGGGGCAGCGCGGCATCGTCCTGGCCGCCGGCGTGGTCATCGGCTTGGTCACCGTGATGTCCATGCCCAGCACCAGGCTCAACTCCGCGATCGTGGGAGAACATGAGAGCGCGGGCACCATGCGCCAGGGCGTGGCCCTGGTGCTCTACCTGTCGCCGCTGATCCTGCTGAACATCGTGTTCCCGCTGGTCTCGCCGACGATCTCCCAGCAGGAGTTCGCGGGCGTCTCGCTGACGCCCATCATCCTGGCCAGCTCGATCACCACCCCCTGGCTCGCCCAGGCGGCCTGCATGCCGGCCTACCGCGGCATCGCCGAGATGATGGCCGAGAAGGACATGGACCGGATCGCACGGCGGTTCTGCCAGGGCTGGCTGCCCATGTTCGTGCAGTCCATGCCGCTGGTCGCCCTCTTCGCCGTGCCCCTGTGGCTGGCCACCGGGTGGAACCTGCAGGCCGTGGGGCTCTACGGCGTGCTGTGCCTCCTGCACCTGCTGTTCGTCCAGTCGCTCGTGATCGCCAACGTGGGCCAGAACCGCGGCCACTGGGCTGCCGCCTGGGCCGCCTACGCCCTGGCGCTGGCTGTGGCCCCCACCTGGGTGTGGCTGCCGCCGCTGGCCGCCGCCGCGACCCAGCTCTGGTTCATCCGCGGGAACCTGCGCCACCTCGCGGCCATGCAGCGCCTGGCGCACCAGGACGTGGCCAAGGACCTCGTGCGCGGCCTGCTGCTCGGCGCCGTGCTGTGGGCGGACAAGTTCGTGCTCTTCCTGAGCACCGACGGCGGCTTCCACGTGATCGTGGTCTTCATGGCCATGCTGCCCGCCGTGCTGGCCTACAACTTCTACTTCGTGAACCTCGCCCCGGCCGTCGACAAGTCCATCCAGGGCCTGCACGCCGCGATCCAGGGCGAGTCCATGAACGAGCTCGTCTCGACCTCGGGACGCCTGTCCCGGGTGATCGACCGCTCGGTGCTGCGCACCGGCGCCCTGGGAATGGTCCTCACCCTGGCCTGCTCCCTGGTGCTGGGCTCGATCTTCCCCGAGCAGCTCATGCTCGCCGTCGTCGTCGCCCTGTCGTCCTGGTGCTTCCTGATGCTGACCATGCTCAGCTACGAGCTGGACTACATCGGCGAGCGGTTCGCCCCGCAGTCCCTGGGCGCCGTCCACATCGCCGTGCTCGCGCTGTCCTTCGCGGCGCTGCCGGTGCTCAGCGCCTACGGAGTGGTCCTGCTGGCCGACCTGGTCCTGGTGACGATCGCCTGGGTCCTCTACAAGCGGCACTGGTCGCAGCCGGAGTACACGCTCTTCTGGCGCCACGCCGTCGCCTGGTGACCCCTCGGGTCGGCGCCGGGCTCTCGCGCGCCGACCCCCTGCAGGCCCCGCCTGCCGACGCCCCGTCGTCCGCCGTACCCCCAGACCCGCGCAGCATCGCCGCACAGGAGACTTCCGCATGAGCATCCTCGACCACCTCACCAGCGCCCTCGGCCGCCGTCGCCCCGACTTCGGCACGCCCTCGACCGATATGTCCATCCCGGCCGTCGCCGCCCGCAGCGGGGACTACCCCGAGGTCGACGTCGCGATCGTCATGGAGTCGACCTACCCCTACCTCAAGGGCGGCGTCTCGGCCGTCGTGCACGACATCGTGGTGGGCAACCCGGACATCGAGTTCGGCATCATCCACATCGCCTGGGACTCGAACTCCCCGCTGACGGATCTCTACGACGTCCCGTCGAACGTGAAGTGGGTCCGTCCGGTCTTCCTGGCCCTCGACGAGCACCGCCACGACTTCTCCTCGGTGCGCCCCGAGGCCCTGGGCATGAGCCCGAGCGAGCGCCGCCGTCTCGTGGAGCGGCTCTTCGACGCCTTGGAGGCCCTGTCCGAGCGCCGCGAGGACGGCCCCCTGTGGGAGCTGCTCGAGGAAGGCATGCTCGAGTCCACCCGCACGTACCCGCTGTGGGCGCTGCTGGGCACCCGCGAGTTCATGGAGGGCGTCTCCCGCCGCCTGCCGGGGCTCGGGATGTCCCTGTCGGACGCGTTCTGGCTGCTGCGCAACTACTTCTCGCTGGCGCATGCGGTGCTGGGCGAGACCATGCCGCGGGCCCGCGTCTACCACGCGCACACGACCGGCTATGCCTCGCTCATGGCCGCGGGCGCGGCGCGCGAGCACGGCACGTCCTTCCTGCTCACCGAGCACAACCTGTACGTCCGCGACACCGTGAACACCCTGCTGGGGCGCAACATGGCCCTGCCGATCGCCTCCGGGGACTACCGCACCTTCGACGTCTCCGCCGAGGAGCGGGCCTGGATGGCCTGGTGGATCGAGATGGGCCACTTCTGCTATCCGTCGGCCAAGGTGGTCACCTACCTCTACCCGTCGGCGATCGCCGAGGCAGCCTCGCTGGGCTCGGACATCGACAAGGCGGTCGTGCTGCCCAACGGCATGGTCATCGACGAGTTCGAGCGCCCGTACATGGCCCGGGCCGAGGCCATGCAGTCCATGCTCGCGGATCCGTCCAGCCACACCTGGAACCTCGTCTACATCGCCCGCCTGGTGCCCATCAAGGGCCTGCTCGACCTGCTGGACTCCATGTCCATGCTGCGCGAGTCCGGGCACGGCAACGTGCACCTGCACGTGCTGGGCCCCACTGAGCACGATCCGGGCTATCGCGACATGTGCCTGCAGAAGATCAAGGCCCTGGACCTCGAGGACATGGTCACGATCTACGGCACGGTCAACGTGCGCGAGATGCTGCACGAGTTCGACCTGCTGGTCCTGCCGTCCTACAACGAGGGCCAGCCGATCGTGGTCCTGGAGGCCATGGCTGCCGGCATCCCCACCGTGGGCACCAACGTGGGCGGCATGCAGCAGCTGATCTGGGACGACCTCAAGGGCGCCGACGATCAGGTCTACGGCCCCTGCGGTCAGCTCGTGGAGGCTGGCGACACCCGCATGATGGCCGACGGCATCCGCGCGGTGATCAGCGATCCCGAGCGCTATCGCGCCTACAGCCAGACCGCTCGCGACCGCGTGCAGAACTTCTTCCAGCTGCACGAGGTCATGGCCTCCTACAACCAGCTCTACCGGATGCTCGGCGGGATCCCAGGCCGCGTGCCGGCCTCGCTGTACCTCGAGGACTACGAGCTGCTCGATCCGGTGGACGGCCCGCTGGCCGCCGCGGCCCAGCAGGCCGACGAGTCCGCGGTCTCGCAGCTGGACACCGTGTTCGACCTCGCGGAGATCCGCGAGTCCGGGCGGCGCCGGTGAGCGGTGCCGGGGCCTGGATCCGCTACGGCGAGCCTCTGCGCCCGGAGGAGCTCGACTTCGCGGCCGAGCACTACCGGGCAGCGATCCTGCAGCCCTGGGAGCTCGAGGCGGCGGCGCAGCTCAAGCGCCGCCGCCCGGAGATGACGGTCATCTGCTACAAGTGCCTGTCCTCCACGCGCTCCTACGAGCCCGGGCCCGTCCACTCCTCGGGCGTCTCCCACGCGGAGGCCGAGGACGCCGGCGGCGACTGGTTCGCGCGGCGCCCGGACGGATCACGGATCGAGTGGCAGCGCTATCCGGGGCACTGGCAGATGGCCGTGTGGGATCCGCGGTATCGGCAGCGATGGGTCCGAAATGTCGTGGACGAGCTCGCCGACTCGCCGTTCGACGGTGTCATGGCCGACAACGACGTCTACGACGACTACTACGGCCTGGACCTGCCGCTGCGCGGCATCGAGTCCATGGCGCAGATCCGCGAGGCCCTGGGCGAGCTCGTGGCGGCCGCCGGGGAAGGGCTGCAGGCCCACGGCAGGGTCCTGATCCCCAACATCGCCGAATCGCGACGCACCCCGGGGCGCTGGCGGGAGCACGCGCGCTGGGGCGGCGGGTTCGAGGAGGTCTGGCTGGGCTACAGCCCCACCGACCTGTTCGACCCCGTCACCGCCGAGGCACAGCTGCCCCAGGCTGCCGGGCCTGGGCTGTCGATCCTGCGGGTCCCCACGGACGGCACCGACACCCACCCGAACTTCCTGTACGGCCTGGCGGCCTTCTGGATCTTCGGCGAGGGCCGCGGTGCCTACTCGGCCACCGGCCACGACGACTACTCCAAGCTCCAGCACGTCCCCGAGCTCGACATGGACCTGGGTGCCCCCCTCGAGGAGCCGCAGGGGGATCGGCACGTCTGGCAGCGGCGGTTCGCGCACGGCTTCGCCGCCGTGAACCTGAACCAGGACGGACGACGCCGGCGGCGGATCGATCTGCCTCCTGGGCTCGTCGACGGGCAGGGTCGGACCGTGGGCGGCTCGATCGTGCTGGAGCCGCATCGCGGCGTCGTGCTGCGTGTGGACCCGGCCGCGACCGGCAACTGAGGCCACCGGGTGCAGGAGCCTGCCGCCGCGAGGATGCACGGCCTAGACTGGAGGGAGCACGTACCGGGCCGCGCAGCTCAGCGTCCGTCCGGAGATCCTCCAGAGGAAGAAGGAGCCAGGCATGCCCATCGCCACACCTGACGTCTACGGCCAGATGCTCGACACCGCCAAGGAGAAGGGCTTCGCGTACCCCGCGATCAACGTCACCTCCTCCCAGACCCTGAACGCCGCCATCCGCGGCTTCGCGGAGGCCGGCTCGGACGGCATCATCCAGGTCTCCACCGGCGGCGCCGCCTACTGGTCCGGCTCCTCCAAGAAGGACATGGTCGTGGGCTCGCTGGCCTTCGCCGCCTTCGCCCGCGAGGTCGCCAAGCAGTACGACGTCAACATCGCCCTGCACACCGACCACTGCCCGCAGGACAAGCTCGAGGGCTTCGTGCTGCCGCTGCTGGAGGAGTCGGAGAAGGCCGTCGCCCGCGGCGAGGACCCCATCTTCCAGTCGCACATGTGGGACGGCTCCGCGATCGACCTGGACGAGAACCTGCGCATCGGCGCGGACCTGATCGAGCGCACCGGCAAGGCGCACATCGTCCTGGAGGTCGAGATCGGCGCCGTCGGCGGCGAGGAGGACGGTGTCGTCGGCGAGATCAACGACACCCTCTACACCACCACCGACGACGCCATCAAGACCGTCGAGGCCCTGGGCCTGGGCGAGAAGGGCCGCTACATCACGGCGCTGACCTTCGGCAACGTCCACGGCGTCTACAAGCCGGGCAACGTCCAGCTGCGTCCCGAGCTGCTCAAGCAGATCCAGGACGAGGTCGGCCAGAAGTACGGCAAGGACCGCCCGTTCGACCTGGTGTTCCACGGCGGCTCCGGCTCCTCCGAGCAGGAGATCTCGGATGCCGTGTCCTACGGCGTCATCAAGATGAACGTCGACACCGACACCCAGTACGCCTTCACCCGCCCGGTCGCCGGTCACATGCTCGCCAACTACGACGGCGTGCTGAAGGTCGACGGCGAGGTCGGCAACAAGAAGCTCTACGATCCCCGCGTCTGGGGCGCCAAGGCCGAGGACGGCATGGCCGCCCGCGTGGTCCAGGCCTGCGAGAACCTGGGCTCCGCCGGCACCAGCGTCAAGTGATCTTCTGCTGATCATCGCCGACGCGCTGCGCTGACCGCGCAGTCGTCGTCGGCTCCACGGGCTGCTCTCCCCGCCGCAGGGGAGGGCGGCCCGTCGTCGTGCCCGGACCGATGCGGGCTCGCCGTCGGACCTTCGTGCCTGCGCTGCAGCCTGTGGACACATCCGAGACGGCCAGTGCGTCAGATGGGCTTCAGCGTGTTCCCAGGTGTGACGCGGGGCATTAGTCTGTGGGCAGCATCCGGGCACTGCCCCTTGTGGGGCTCATCTCGAGCGCACCACCAGCTGACCGAACGCGCGTCGAGACCGACGCCTTCCGCGCCCTCCGACCGGAGACCGCACCACCGCTCGACTCCGCCTTCGAGACCGGTCTGTGAGCCCCGCTTGCAGGCCCTGCCCCTCGAGGCGAGGCGACTTGAAACACCAGGGGAGTCCCTTGTCCACCACCGCCACCGCGTCTGCCCCCGCGCAGACCGAGAAGAAGAAGGGCGGAGCGCGCGTCCGCGTGCAGAAGTTCGGCACTTTCCTCTCCTCCATGATCATGCCGAACATCGGCGCCTTCATCGCCTGGGGCATCATCACCGCTCTGTTCATCCCGGCCGGCTTCACGCCGAACGAGAAGATCGGCTCCATGGTCGGGCCCATGGTCACGTACCTGCTGCCCCTGCTGATCGCCTACACGGGCGGCAAGCTCGTGGCGGATGTCCGCGGCGGCGTCGTGGGCGCAGTGGGCACCATGGGTGTCATCCTGGCGACCTCCTCGCCGGTGTTCATCGGCGACGCCCCCGCCTCGCCCATGTTCCTGGGCGCCATGATCATGGGCCCGCTGTCGGCCTGGGTCATCAAGAAGTGGGATCAGTGGGCCGTGCCCCGCATCCCCACCGGCTTCGAGATGCTGGTCAACAACTTCTCCGCGGGCATCATCGGCGCGATCATGGCGATCGCCTCCATGTTCCTGCTGGCCCCGATCATGCTGCTCCTCATGGCGGGCGCCGGTGCGGCCGTCGAGTTCCTGATCGACAGCTCGTTGCTGCCCCTGGCCTCGCTGCTGATCGAGCCGGCCAAGATCCTGTTCCTGAACAACGCGATCAACCACGGCATCCTGACCCCGCTGGGCACCCAGCAGTCCCTCGAGCAGGGCTACTCGATCCTCTACCTGCTGGAGGCCAACCCCGGCCCCGGCCTGGGCGTGCTGATCGGCTACATGATCTTCGGCAAGGGCATGGCGCGGGGCTCCGCACCGGCCGCGGCCATCATCCACACCTTCGGCGGCATCCACGAGATCTACTTCCCATACGTGCTCATGAAGCCGCAGCTGCTCATCGCGACCATCCTGGGCGGCATGTCCGGTGTGCTCGTGGAGCTGCTCTTCGACGCGGGTCTGCGCTCACCGGCTGCCCCGGGCTCGATCATCTTCCTCATCAGCAACGCCCCGCCCGCCCAGATGCTCGGCGTGATCCTGGGCTTCCTGGCCGCCACCGTGGTCTCCGCCGCGATCTCCTGCGCCATCCTGCGCATGTCCAAGAGCGACGAGGGCGACCTGGCCAAGGCGGCCGCCGACATGGAGGCCATGAAGGGCAAGAAGTCCTCCGTGGGCGGCATGTTCGCAGCCGGCGGCGCCGCCGGCGCTGCAGGTGCTTCCGCCGGCTCGATCCCCGCGATCAAGGCCATCGTCTTCGCCTGCGACGCCGGCATGGGCTCCTCCGCCATGGGCGCCTCGGTCCTGCGCAGCAAGATCAAGGACGCCGGCTTCGGCGGCGACGTCACCGTGGTCAACAAGGCCATCAACTCGCTCACGGACGAGTACGACCTGCTCGTCTCGCACGAGGACCTGGCCGATCGCGCGGCGACCCCCACGCCCTCGGCGCATCACGTCACGGTGGACAACTTCATGCAGTCCCCGCGCTACGACGAGATCGTCGAGCTCATCCGCGAGCAGCGTCAGGGCGGCTCGGCCGGCTCCGCTGAGATCCCGGCCGAGCAGGGGACCTCGGGCAGCGCCGCCGCAGCTGGTGCGGGAGCAGGCGCCGCAGCCGGCACCGCGACCGCCGTCGCCGCTCCGGCCGGATCGCAGGCCGATCCCACGCCGGCCTCCGAGGCCGCCGAGCACCAGGACGACCAGAAGGTGCTCACGCCCCAGACCATTCGTCTGGAGGGCCGGGCCGCCTCGCGCGATGAGGCCATCGACCAGGCCGGCGCCCTGCTGGTCGAGGTCGGCGCCGTCGAGCAGTCCTACGTGACGGCCATGCACGAGCGCGAGCAGTCCGTGTCCACGTTCATGGGCAACGGCCTGGCGATTCCGCACGGCACGAACGAGGCGAAGGAGGCCATCCGCACGTCGGCCATGTCCTTCATCCGCTACGACGAGCCGGTGGACTGGAACGGCAAGGAGACCCGCTTCGTGATCGGCATCGCCGGTGCGGACGGCGGCCACATGGCCCTGCTGTCCAAGATCGCCAAGATCTTCTCCAAGAAGGAGACCGTCGCCCAGCTCGAGGCGGCGCAGACTCCGGAGGAGATCCTCGACATCTTCGGAAAGGTGAACTCATGAAGGCAGTGCACTTCGGCGCAGGCAACATCGGACGCGGCTTCGTCGGGGTCCTGCTCCACGAGGCCGGATACGAGCTGGTCTTCGCGGACGTCGCCGACGCTCTGATCGGGCAGATCAACGACCAGGACTCGTACGTGGTCCACGAGGTCGGCGAGGGCGCCCGCGATCACGAGGTCACCGGCTTCTCCGGGGTGAACTCGGCCTCCGACCTGGACGGGCTGCGCGAGCAGATCGTCTCGGCGGACATGATCACCACCGCCGTGGGGCCGCGCGTCCTGCAGATCATCGCGCCCACCATCGCCGAGGGCCTGCGCGCCCGCGCCGAGGCCGGGGTCGAGGGCCGCGTGGCGGTCATGGCCTGCGAGAACGCGATCAACGCGACCGACGGGCTGGCGGAGGCCATCCGCGCCGCGTACCCGGAGGCCGATCAGGTCGCGATCTTCGCGAACACCGCGGTGGACCGGATCGTGCCGGATCAGGCGCCGGGCCAGGGCCTGGACGTCACTGTGGAGACCTACCACGAGTGGGCCGTCGAGTCCGCTCCCTTCCAGGGCCAGACCCCGGACGTCCCGGGCATCACTTGGGTCGAGGACCTCGAGCCGTACATCACGCGCAAGCTGTTCACGGTCAACACCGGGCACGCGGCCACCGCGTACTTCGGTCGCCAGGCGGGGATCACCAAGATCTCCGACGTCCTGGCCGATGCCCAGGTCCGCTCCCAGGTCGAGGCCGTGCTGGCCGAGACCAAGGAGCTGCTCGTGGCCAAGTTCGGCTTCGCGCCGGAGGTCCAGCAGGCCTACGTGGAGAAGATCATCACCCGCTTCACGAACCCGCACCTGCCGGACACCGTCGAGCGCGTGGGCCGTGCCCCGCTGCGCAAGATCTCGCGCACGGAGCGCTTCGTCGGCCCGGCCGCCGAGCTCGCCGAGCGCGGTTTGAGCGCCGACGCCCTCGTGGCTGCCGTCGCCGCGGCCCTGGCCTTCGACGTCCCCGAGGACCCGGAGTCCGCCGAGCTGCAGGCCCGCCTGGCCGCCGCACGTGGCGATCGTCAGGCCACCGACGCCCTGGTCACCGACCTGACCGGCATCGCCGAGGAGCATCCGCTGTTCCCAGCGCTGTCGGAGGTCTTCGCCGCGGCCTGATCACCGCGGCCTCGCCGGCCCCGCTCCTGCCCCTTCGGGGGATGGGGGTGGGGGCCGTCGTCGTCGACGCAGCGCGACGGGAGCGCAGCAGCGCGCGACGACGTGTGACGGAGGCGGGGCCCTGTCGTCGCAGGCCGGTGCCCGCTGCCTGCACCGACACCGGTGTGCGGTCGCAGGTTTGCGGTAGCATTCCCGGCATGTGTGGAATCGTGGGATATGTCGGGCGCGCCCCCGAGATCGATGAGAACCGGAATGCTCTGAACGTGGTCCTGGAGGGACTGCGTCGTCTGGAGTACCGCGGCTACGACTCCGCCGGCGTAGCGGTGCTCGCCGACGGCGTCATGGAGGTGCGCAAGAAGGCCGGCAAGGTCGCCGCTCTGGATGCAGAGCTCGCGGCGAACCCGCTGCCGATGTCCCCGCTGGGCATCGGGCACACCCGCTGGGCCACCCACGGCGGCCCCACCGATGAGAACGCGCATCCGCACATCGTCGCCGGTGGCCGCCTGGCCGTCGTGCACAACGGCATCATCGAGAACTTCGTGGAGCTCAAGCGCGAGCTGACCGAGAAGGGGTACACCTTCGTGTCGGAGACCGACACCGAGGTCGCCGCCTCCCTGCTCGCCGACATCTACGAGAACCAGGCCGACCAGGACCTGACCCGCGCCATGCAGCTGGCCTGCGCCCGACTCGAGGGTGCCTTCACGCTGCTGGCCATCCACGTCGACCACCCGGACCGCATCGTGGCGGCCCGCCTGAACTCCCCGCTGGTCATCGGCGTGGGCGAGGGCCAGAACTTCCTGGGCTCCGACGTCTCGGGCTTCATCGATCACACCAAGTCCGCCGTCGAGATGGAGGACCGCCAGATCGTCACGGTCACCCCCGAGGGCTTCGAGATCACCGACTTCGACGGCGCCCCCTCCGAGGGCAAGCCCTTCGAGGTCCAGTGGTCCGCCGAGGCCGCGGAGAAGGGCGGCTTCCCGTCCTTCATGGACAAGGAGATCCACGACCAGCCCGCCGCCGTGCGCGACACCCTTCTGGGCCGCCTGGACGAGAACGGCAAGCTGACCCTGGACGAGCTGCGCATCGACGAGTCCGTCCTGCGCTCCGTCGACAAGATCGTCGTGATCGCCTGCGGCACCGCCGCCTACGCCGGCCAGGTCGCCCGCTACGCGATCGAGCACTGGTGCCGCATCCCCACCGAGGTCGAGCTCGCGCACGAGTTCCGCTACCGTGACCCCATCGTCAACGAGAAGACCCTGGTCGTCGCGCTGTCGCAGTCCGGCGAGACCATGGACACCCTCATGGCCATGCGCCACGCCTCGGAGCAGGGCGCCAAGGTCCTGGCGATCTGCAACACCAACGGATCCTCCATCCCGCGTGCGGCGGACGCCTCGCTGTACACGCACGCCGGCCCGGAGATCGCGGTCGCCTCCACCAAGGCGTTCCTGGCGCAGATCACCGCCGCCTACCTGCTGGGCCTGTACCTGGCGCAGCTGCGCGGCAACATGTTCGCCGACGAGATCCAGGACGTCCTGGAGGAGCTCCAGGCCATGCCGGAGAAGGTCCAGGCCGTCATCGACGAAGAGGACCAGCTCCGCCAGCTCGGCAAGGACTTCGCGGAGACCACCTCGGTGCTGTTCCTGGGCCGCCACGTCGGCTTCCCGGTGGCCATGGAGGGCGCGCTCAAGCTCAAGGAGATCGCCTACATCCACGCCGAGGGCTTCGCCGCCGGCGAGCTGAAGCACGGTCCGATCGCCCTGATCGAGCCGGGCCAGAAGGTCTTCGTGATCGTGCCGTCCCCGCGCGGCCGCGACTCGCTGCACTCCAAGGTCGTCTCCAACATCCAGGAGATCCGCGCCCGCGGTGCCGAGACCATCGTGATCGCGGAGGAGGGCGACACCTCGGTCGAGGACTACGCCAACCACGTGATCCGCATCCCGCAGTCGCCCACGCTGCTCCAGCCGCTGCTGGCCACCGTGCCGCTGCAGATCTTCGCCTCCGCCATGGCCGAGGCCAAGGGCTACGACGTCGACCAGCCGCGCAACCTGGCCAAGTCCGTCACGGTCGAGTGACCTCTCGCGCGGCCTGATCCGCGCAACCCGCGCTGCGGCCCGGCATCCCCTGCTCTTCAGGGGATGCCGGGCCGCCGTCGTTCCTGCGTCGCGCCTTGCTGCGCCTGCCAGCGCACGCCGCCGTCGGCCGAGATCCCGCTTCCCTGCACTCGTCGCGCCGAGATCATGCTTCCGTGCGCGATTCGGGCGATTTCGCGCACGGAAGCGGGATCTCGGCGGCTGGGCCGCACGGAAGCATGATCTCAGCGGCCGAGCGGGCGTGGTGCCACCACGCATAGGCTGGGAGCAGAGCGTCCCGGGGAGCCCGGGGCACGCACGACGAGAGGAGCACCGATGTCGAGCATCGGCAAGAACCTGCTGGGCGAGCCCGATCCCACCCTGCTGCAGGAGAACGCGGAGTTGGTCGCGCGCTTCGACGCCGGCGACGAGGCCGAGGACCTGGCGCCGGCCTTCCCCAAGGAGCAGCTGCCCTGGGCGATCCTGGCCGAGGAGGCGCTGGCCGACGGCCGGACGCTCGAGGGCTACGCCTACGCCCGAGTGGGCTACCACCGCGGTCTCGACGCCCTGCGCGCCAGCGGCTGGAAGGGCCACGGCCCGGTGCCGTACAGCCACGCGCCCAACCGCGGCTTCCTGCGCGCGCTGTCGGCTCTGGGCCAGGCGGCAGCGGCCATCGGCGAGCTCGACGAGGCCCAGCGCATCCAGAAGTTCCTCAACGACTCCGACCCGACGGCGGCCGAGCAGCTCCAGAGCTGACGTCGACCCGGAGGGGCGGCCTCATGCAGTGACGACGACGCCGGCACGGCGGTCCGCTGCCCCGTGGCTGCACGGCCCACCGACACCTGGCGCGGGCCGCCGAGATCCATCGCTGGCGTCGACCCCGGCGATGGCCTGATGACGAACGGCGAAGGCCGCACTCCCTGCAGCAGGGGTGCGGCCGCGCCGTTCGTCGTCGCCGAGCAGCGAAGGCCCGGACGGCTGATCAGACCGCGGAGGCCTCAGCCGTCTCGACGGAGGCGGCCTGACTGGCCGCCAGGCTCTCGCGCACGCGGGCAGTGGCCTCGACCAGGTGCTCGAGCGAGGTGCGGGTCTCGTCGTAGCCGCGGGTCTTCAAGCCGCAGTCGGGGTTGACCCACAGCAGCTCGGAGCTGACGTGCTCGAGGGCCTGGATGAGCAGCGACTCGATCTCGTCGGTGCTGGGCACGCGCGGGGAGTGGATGTCCCATACGCCGGGGCCGAGCCCGCGCTCGAAGCCGACCGCGCGGACGTCGGCCAGCACCTCCATGCGCGAACGGGCCGCCTCGATGCTGGTGACATCGGCGTTCAGCGCGTCTACGCCGGCGATGACCTCGCCGAACTCCGAGTAGCACAGGTGCGTGTGGATCTGCGTGGCGTCGTCGACCGAGGAGGTCGCCCGGCGGAAGGACTCGACCGACCAGTCCAGGTAGGCGCTGCGATCAGCTCGGCGCAGGGGCAGCAGCTCGCGCAGGGCCGGCTCGTCGACCTGGATGATGCCGATCCCAGCGTCCTCGAGGTCGGCGATCTCATCGCGCAGGGCCAGGGCCACCTGATCGGCCGTCTCGGCCAGCGGCTGGTCGTCGCGCACGAACGACCAGGCCAGGATGGTGACCGGCCCGGTGAGCATGCCCTTGACCGGCTTGTCGGTCTGCTGCTGCGCCCAGGTGATCCACGGGACCGTGAAGGCCTCGCCGCGCAGCCCCTCGCCCTCGCGGGAGACGTCGCCCCACAGGATCGACGGACGCGTGGCCCGGGAGCCGTAGGACTGCACCCAGCCGTTGGCGGTCGTCGCGAAGCCGTCGAAGTGCTCGGCGAAGTACTGGACCATGTCGTTGCGCTCCGGCTCGCCGTGCACCAGCACGTCCAGGCCGAACTCGTCCTGCAGGGCGATGACCCGGGAGATCTCCTCGCGCAGGAAGCCGTCGTAGGCGGCGTCGTCGATCCGTCCGGCGCGGTGATCGGCGCGGGCGCGGCGGACCTCCCCGGTCTGGGGGAAGGACCCGATCGTGGTGGTGGGCAGCACTGGAAGGCGGCCGCTGCCGAACGAGCGTCCCGCCTGGGCTGCGCGACGCTGCTCGGCGGTGCCGCGCTGCGAGTCGGCCTCGGTGAGGGAAGCAGTGCGGCCGCGGACCTCGTCGATGCGCACACCCGGGGCCGCAGCGCGGGTGCGGCGGGCCTCGTCGGCCTCCTGCAGCTCGGCGGCCACGGCCCCGCGGCCCTCGGCGAGCCCGCGTGCCAGGACGGCGACCTCGCGCACCTTCTCGTCGGCGAAGGCCAGCCAGGACCGGATCTCGGGGTCGAGCTCGGGCTCGGCCTCGAGGGTGTGCGGCACGTGGATCAGCGAGTTCGACGTGGCCACGGAGACCCGGGCGCCTGCGTCGCGGAAGCCCTCGAGCCGCTCGAGTGCGGCGGAGAGGTCGGTGCGCCAGACGTTGCGCCCGTTGACGACTCCGGCCACGAGCACCGGGGCGTCTGCCGAAGTGAACAGGCCGAGCTGGTCGTCGGTGAGACCGCCGCGAACGAGGTCCACGTGCACGGCCTCGGCACCCGAGCCGGTCAGCGCGCCGAGCAGCTCGCCCGCATCGCCGTAGGGGGAGGTGAGCAGCAGCTGGGGGCGCTCGTCGAGCCCTCCCAGGTATCCGGCCGCGCGCTCGATCGCCGCGCGCAGGTCCTGCTGAGAGAGGCGGGAGTGGTCCGCGACCAGGGCGGGCTCGTCGATCTGCACCCACTCGGCCCCGGCATCCTCGAGTGCTGCGAGGATCTCGCCGTAGATCGGCAGCAGCTCCTCGAGACGATCCAGGGGCTCGATGGGCTCGGCTGCGGTGCCGTCGTCCTTGGCCAGGGCCAGGAAGGTCACCGGGCCCACGAGCACGGGGCGCAGGCTCCGGCCCTGCTCGGAGGCCTCGGCCAGCTGCTCCAGCAGGCGGCCGGGCGCTGCGGCGAACTGCGTCTGCGCGCCGATCTCGGGCACCAGGTAGTGGTAGTTGGTGTCGAACCACTTGGTCATCTCGAGCGGCTGCCGGGCGTCGTCGCCGCGGGCCAGCACGAACTCCCCGGAGCGGTCCACGGTTCCGGTCTCGGTGCGCAGGTCGCCGAAGCGCGTCGGCACCGCGCCGACGGCGATCAGGGTGTCGAGCACGTGGTCGTAGAGCGCGTAGGAGCCGGGCACGGCCGAGGCCTGCTCCAGGCCCAGCCCCTCGAGGCGCTCGGCGGTGGAGGCACGCAGCTCGGCGGCGGAGGACTCGAGCTGCTCCAGGTCGCTGCGTCCGGCCCAGTGCGACTCGAGCGCGCGCTTGAGCTCGCGGTTCGGGCCGATGCGGGGATAGCCCAGGATCGTGGCGGTCGGGAAGGCGGCGGGCTGGGCGTCGTTCGAGATGGTCACTGCGGTCTCCTTATAGGTGCGGATGGGGCGCCCGTCGGCGGGCTGGGATGCGGGGATGAGTCCGGCGAGTCCGGCTGAAGGGGTGGGGCGGGGCAGATCGAGCTGCTCCAGGACGTCCAGGGCGGCCTCGTGCTGGTTGAACGTGTAGAGGTGCAGCCCGGGAGCCCCGGAATCCAAGGCAGCGCGTGCGCTGTGCACGGCAGAGCGGACGCCGATCCGGTGGCGCTCGGCGTCCGAGTCGGCCGTCTCGAGCTCGTGGGCCAGCAGCGGGTCCGGCTCCAGGCCGGCCAGGTCGCAGATGCGCAGGTACCGGCGCAGGCTCGTGACCGGCATGATCCCGGGGATGATCGGCAGCTCCACTCCGGCGCGACGAGCCCGGGACACGAAGGCCGCGTAGTCGTCGGCCTCGGGGTAGAGCTGAGTGATCGCGAAGTCGGCGCCGGCGCGCTGCTTGGCCAGCAGCACCTCGAGGTCCTGGTGCACGGAGGTCGACTCGGGGTGCTTGATCGGATAGGCGGCCACGCCGATCGAGACGTTGCCGGCGCACAGCTGGGCGGCTCGGCCGCGCTCGACCGAGCGGATCAGGTCCACCAGATGCCGGGCGAAGGGCAGCTCCTCAGGGCCGGGCTCGACGGCCGGATCCCGGTCCCCGCGCAGGGCCAGGATGCCGCGCACGCCCAGGTCCAGCAGCTCGTGGATCAGCTCGCGCAGCTGCATCTCCGTGACTCCCGTGCACAGCACGTGGGCCAGGGGGCGCAGCGGGGTCTCGAAGATCAGGTGGGACAGCAGCGCCATGGACTGGACGCGGCGCTGCGGATCGACCGCCGCGGTGACCGAGACGTAGTCCGGCACCGTGGGCGCCAGGGCCTCGATGGTCTGCAGGAGGGACTCGGTGCTGGCTGCGCTGCGCGGCGGGTAGAGCTCGTAGGACAGCGCGGGCACCGTCTTGCGGCGCGACGGCGCCCCCGTCTCCGGGGGACGATCCGAGCGCGGTGCTGGGGGATGGTGATCGGGCATTCCGTGTTCGCCTTTCCGTGGATGCCCGATGGAGGGCAGACCACGGGGTGCGCACGGAGGCCCGCGCCGCCGCTGAAGACGCGGCGGGGCACGGGTCCGGTGGACCACGGAAGTCTGAGAAGACGCTCCATCGGTCCTGGCGGGAGCACCGTTCCCCGCGAGATCCGCGGGGATGGTTGCTGCGACGTCGACGAGCCAGGTCTCTCGGTCGCTCTGGATAGATAGCGAGATAAATACCACCCCAGGCGGCCCTGCTTGTCAACCCCCGAGATCTCCCACGGCCGCCAGGGAGGGGCGCGCGATAGGATCGCCCCGGACCGTCGCGCCCTCGGCCCGTGGCGCGCGATCCGCCATGGCCTCCACAAGGCGCGTGGCGCGGCATCCAGACCTCGTGCGGGCCCAGTCAGGAGAGCAGTCGCATGCCAGCCATCTCGATCGTCGGAGCCCAGTGGGGCGATGAGGGCAAGGGCAAGGCCACGGACATCCTCGGCGGCCGCGCGGACTACGTCGTGAAGCCGAACGGCGGCAACAACGCCGGGCACACCGTGGTGGTGGGCGGCGACAAGTTCGAGCTCAAGCTGCTGCCCGCAGGCATCCTCTCCCCGCGGGCCACCCCCGTGATCGGCAACGGCGTGGTGGTCAACCCGCAGGCGCTGTTCGAGGAGATCGACGGCCTCGAGGCCCGCGGCGCGGACACCTCCAAGCTGCGCATCTCGGCCAATGCGCACCTGGTGGCCCCGTACCACCAGACCCTCGACCAGGTCACCGAGCGGTTCCTGGGCAAGCGCGCGATCGGCACCACCGGTCGCGGCATCGGGCCGGCGTACATGGACAAGATCGGGCGCCTGGGCCTGCGCGCGCAGGACATCCTCGACGAGTCGATCCTGCGCCAGAAGATCGAGGGCGCCCTGCGGCAGAAGAACGAGCTGCTGCTCAAGGTCTACAACCGCCGCGCGTTCGAGACCGACGAGATCGTGGACTACTTCATGGGCTACGCCGAGCGCATGGCGCCCATGATCGTGGACTCCACGCGCCTGCTCAACGACGCCCTGGACCGCGACGAGACCGTCCTGCTCGAGGGCGGGCAGGCCACCTTCCTGGACGTTGATCACGGCACGTACCCGTTCGTGACCTCGTCGAACCCCACCACCGGCGGCGCCTGCGTGGGCGCGGGCATCGGGCCCACGCGCCTGACCCGCTCGATCGGCATCATCAAGGCGTACACGACCCGCGTGGGCGCCGGTCCGTTCCCCACCGAGCTGTTCGACGAGTCCGGGGAGCGGCTGCGCACCGTGGGCGGCGAGTTCGGCGTGAACACCGGGCGCCCGCGCCGCACCGGCTGGTACGACGCCGTGATGGCGCGTCACGCCTCGCGGATCAACGGCTTCACGGACTACTTCGTGACCAAGCTCGACGTCCTCACCGGGCTCGAGGAGATCCCGGTGTGCGTGGCCTACGACGTCGACGGCGTGCGCCACGACGAGATGCCCATGACGCAGACCGAGTTCCACCACGCCAAGCCGATCTACGAGACCTTCCCCGGCTGGTCGGAGGACATCTCGCAGGCCCAGACCCTCGAGGACCTGCCGGCCAATGCGCGCGACTACGTCCTGACCCTCGAGTCCATGTCCGGCACCCGGTTCTCCGCGATCGGCGTGGGCCCGGGCCGCGAGAACACGATCGAGCTGCGCGACCTGATCGACTGACGTCGCCTCGCCTGTGCGATGACAGGCGCTCGGGATGGTGACAGATCGGCACCCCATCAGCCCTGATGGGGTGCCGATCTGTCACCATCCGCTGCGTGACCGTCCCGCGCGCGGACCGGGCTCACCCGCCGTGTCGGATAGCATCTGGCAGACCCCTGGGCGTGCTGCGCCTCATCGTGCATGCAGGCGCCCCTGATCGATGCCCGTCGCGGCGCCGTTCGATCCCCGACGTCGGAAGTGACTGACCGTGTCCACACAGAGCACCAGACTGGACCCCGCCTCGGCGCGGTCCGAGGGCGAGGGCCTGCGCCGCAGCCTCAAGACCCGGCACATGACCATGATCGCCATGGGCGGTGCGATCGGCACCGGGCTGTTCGTGGCCTCCGGCAACTCGATCGCCACGGCCGGGCCCGGCGGTGCGCTCGTGGCCTACATAGCGATCGGGCTCATGGTCTTCCTGCTCATGCAGTCCCTGGGCGAGATGTCCGCCTGGCGTCCTACCTCCGGATCTTTCGGCGATCACGCGGCGCGCTACGTCTCGCCGTCCTTCGGCTTCGCGATCGGCTGGAACTACTGGTTCAACTGGGCCATCACCCTGGCCGCGGAGCTCGTGGCGGCCGCACTGGTCATGCGCTACTGGCTCCCCGACGTCCCCGCCTGGGTCTGGTCGGCGCTGTTCCTGCTGATCGTCTTCGGGCTCAACGCCCTGTCCACGCGGGCCTACGGCGAGGGCGAGTTCTGGCTCTCGGCGATCAAGGTGGCCGCCGTCGTCGTCTTCCTGGTGCTGGGCGTGCTGATGGTGCTGGGCATCAGGGGCGGCGACGCCCCCGGCTTCGGCAACTGGACCGACGGGCAGGCGCCGTTCGTGGGCGGGACCATGTCGATCCTGGCGATCTTCATGGTCGCCGGCTTCGCGTTCCAGGGCACCGAGCTCGTGGGCGTGGCGGCCGGTGAGGCCGAGGACCCCGAGCGCACCGTGCCCAAGGCGATCCGCACCGTGTTCGTGCGCATCCTGCTGTTCTACGTGCTGGCGATCATCGTGATCGGCTTCCTGCTGCCGTACACGCACCCGAACCTGCTGGCCTCGGACATCGAGGACGTCGCGATCTCGCCGTTCACCCTGGTGCTGCAGAACGCGGGCGTGGCCTTCGCCGGCTCCGTCATGAACGCCGTGATCCTCACGGCCATCCTCTCGGCCGGCAACTCCGGGCTGTATGCCTCCACGCGCATGCTCTGGTCCATGGCCACCGACGGCAAGGCCCCGGCCTGGCTGGCCAAGGTCAACCGCCGCGGCGTGCCCATGCGGGCGCTGCTGGTGACCTCGTCCTTCGGCCTGCTGGCCTTCCTCACCACGTTCATCGGCGAGGGCGCGGCCTACACCTGGCTGCTCAACGCCTCGGCTCTGGCGGGCTTCATCGTGTGGGCGGGCATCGCCTGGACGCACTACTGCTTCCGCCGGGCCTTCAAGGCGCAGGGGCGGCCGCTGTCCGAGCTGCCGTTCCGCTCGCGGTTCTTCCCCGCCGGCCCGATCGTCGCGCTGATCATGTGCCTGCTGGTCATCCTGGGCCAGGGCTACGACGCCTTCGTGACCGGGACGGTGACGCCCATGTCGCTGCTGTCCTCGTACATCGGCCTGCCGCTGTTCCTGGCCTTCTGGATCGGGCACAAGCTGAGCACCAAGGAGCCGGCCGTGGATCCCGCGCAGGCGGATCTCTCGCGCGGCTGAGCCGCCGACGCACGTTGCAGGGAGGGCCTCGGGAGACCGAGGCCCTCCCTGCAACGTGCGGGGCTCAGGCCAGGAGGATCGTGAGCAGGCTCAGGGCGCCGAGCACCACGACGGCTGCGCTGATCGCCAGGATCTCCAGCGGATCGGGAGCCGAGGACTCCAGGGCCACGCTGCGCGCCCCGCGCCGGTAGCGCAGCCCCTGCCGCAGCCAGATCCCCAGCGCCAGCACGGCTGCCGCGGCCAGCGGCAGCACCGAGGCCAGGCCGTGATGGGGCAGCCAGCGCAGCAGCAGCGCGGCCGCGACCACGAGCGCCAGCAAGGTCCGGCCCCATGCCAGCGAGGTCCGCTCGGGCTGCAGGCCGGGGTCGTCGTGTTCGGGCGCTCTCGGGAGCGCCGGGAGCTGCGGGTCGCGATGGGCCCGTCGGCGGCGTCGAATCGGCGGGGCTGGCCGCCGTCGTTGGGGCGGGTCCGGGAGTGCACAGGCCCTCAGCGCCCGATCAGGACGCCGAGCAGCACGCCGGCGGCCAATGCGGCACCCAGAGACAGCACCGGGGCCATGATCGCCAGCGGCAGCGGGGCGCGGCGGCGCATGGCGCGCTCGACCCGCAGCCAGCGCACGCTCGCGGAGATCGCCACGACCATGGACAGGGCGATCAGCCCGGCCGCCAGCACCACGCGCACGGTCTGGGGGATCAGGTCCCCGGCGAAGGCCTCCAGCGCGATGCCGCCGGCCAGCAGGCCCAGGGCCGTGCGGATCCAGGCCAGGAAGGTGCGCTCGTTGGCCAGGGTGAAGCGCGGGTCCGGCTCGCCGCCGCCGCCGAGCAGGCGCGCTGCGAACGGGGACCGTCCGGTCTCGCCGGACGGGCGCGGGGTGCGGTTCATGACCGCCACGCTACCGGGCGCCACACGGTGTCACGGGCTTTCCGGGCCTTCCGGGCTGTCCGCCGGGGGCCATAGGCTTTCCGCTGGACGCCCGACACAGCCACCGCCCGCGGTGGCGAGACCAAGGAGGATCCCCCGTGCGACTCGCGCTCGCCCAGATCGACCCGGCCCCGGACGTCGCGGCCAATCTGGCGACCATCCGCCGCCACGTCACCGATGCCGCCGCTCGCGGCGCGGACCTGGTGGTCTTCCCAGAGGAGGCGATGCTCGGGGTGGAGTCCGGGGTCAAGGACCGCTTCGCCGAGATCGTGGCGCGCGAGTGGGACACGTTCGTGACCTCGCTGCAGGAGCTGGCGCATCAGGAGCGGATCGCAATCGTCGCCGGAGCCTACGAGCCCTCGGACGATCACCGCCCGTACAACACCCTGGTGGCCGTGGGCGCGGACGGGTCGCTGCTGGCCACCTATCGCAAGCTGCACCTCTACGACGCCTTCTCCTACCAGGAGTCCGAGCGCATCCGCCCCGGGGATGCGGGGACGGCGAGCATCGAGGTCGCCGGTGTGCGGATCGGGCTGAGCACCTGCTACGACATCCGCTTCCCCGAGCTCTACCGCGCCCTGGCCGACGACGGCGCCCAGCTGGTCCTGGTGCCCGCGGCCTGGTTCTCCGGCCCGGACAAGGTCCGCCACTGGGAGACGCTGCTGGCCGCGCGCGCGATCGAGAACACCCTGTGGATCGCGGCGGCGGACACCTTCAACGACCACACGGTCGGGCACTCCCAGGTCCGCGATCCGCTGGGCGGGCTCACCGCCCGGGTCGAGGAGGGCGAGCGGCTGCTGATCACCCAGATCGACACCCGACGCGTGGACGAGGTGCGCTCCACCGTGCCGTCGCTGGCGAACCGGCGCTTCCGCCCCGGCTCCCTGGCCGAGCAGCCTCTGGGGCAGCAGCAGGACTGAGTCCCAGCACCGCACGAGTACGACGACGGCCGGCCGCCCCCCTGCGCAGGGAGCGACCGGCCGCAGTCATCCGACAGGAGCCGGGCTGATCACCAGATGCGCACGCGCTCCTGGGGGTCCAGCCACATCAGATCGGACTCCGTGGTGCCGAAGGCCTCGTGGAAGGCATCGACGTTGCGCGCCGTCTGATTGGCGCGGAACTCGTTGGGGGAGTGGACGTCGACCGCCAGGCGCTGGGCCGTGGTCTCGTCGCGTGCCTTCTGCTGCCAGATGAAGGACCAGGACAGGAACAGCTTCTGCGCCGGGGTGAAGCCGTCGTCGTCCTGCTCCTCGAAGGCCGCGGGATCCGCACCGGCGCGCTCGCGGGCCTCGTCCGGGTCGTCAGCGGTCTCGACCACGCCGCGGGAGAGCTCCCACGCCTTGTAGGCGATCGACAGCCCTCCGAGGTCGCCGATGTTCTCGCCCAGGGTCATGCGCCCGTTGACCGTCGGCGGCTCCGGGCGATCGGCGAGCTGGTCCGGCACCAGGCCGTCGTACTGGCTGACCAGGCGCTCGGTGCGCTCCTCGAAGGCCGCGCGGTCCTCGTCGGACCACCAGTTGCGCAGGCGGCCGTCGCCGTCGGCGGTGGAGCCCTTGTCGTCGAAGCCGTGCCCGATCTCGTGGCCGATCACGGAGCCGATGCCGCCGTAGTTCATGGCGTCCTCGGCGTCCTCGTCGAAGAACGGGGGCTGCAGGATGGCCGCCGGGAAGACGATCTCGTTGCGCAGCGGGTGGTAGTAGGCGTTGACCGTCTGCGGGGTCATCAGCCACTCGTGCTTCTCCACCGGCTTCCCGGCCTTGCGGATCAGCTCGGCGCGCTCGAACTCCGAGGTGCGCACGATGTTGCCCACCAGATCATCGGCGCGGATCTCCAGCTGCGAGTAGTCCCGCCACTTCTCCGGGTAGCCGATCTTGGGGGTGAACGACGCCAGCTTGCGCAGCGCCTCAGCGCGGGTGGAATCGGTCATCCAGTCCAGCGTCTCGATCGAGCGCCGGTAGGCGGCCAGCAGGTTCTGGACGAGTTCGTCCATCCGCGATTTGGCCGTGGGGGAGAAGTGGCGCTCGACGTAGACGCGGCCCACGGCCTCGCCCAGCACGCCGTTGACCAGCCCGACTCCGCGCTTCCAGCGCTCCTTGAGCTCCGGGGTGCCGGAGAGGACCGTGCCGTAGAAGGCGAAGTCCGCCTCCACGAACGCCCCCGAGAGGTAGGCCGCCCGCGAGTTCACGATCTGCCAGCGGGCCCAGGCCTTCCAGTCCTCCAGGCGGGAGGCGTCGAACAGGGGATCGAGCTCGGCGAAGAACGACGGCTGCTGATCCACCACGGTCTCCACAGCCGAGGCCGGCAGCCCGAGGCCCTCGAGCAGCAGGGCGCTCCAATCGAGGTTGCGGCTGAGCTGCTGCAGCTCCTCCAGCGACTTGGGGTTGTACATCTTGGTGAGGTCGCGGACCTCGACCTTGTCCCAGTGCCGCTGGGCGATCTCGGTCTCGAGCCCGAAGATCCGCTCGGCCTCATCGTGGGCGCGCTCGATCCCGGCGAGTTCGAGCATCCGGGCGATGTGCTCGCGGTACTTCTGGCGGATCTCGGTGTGCTGGGCCTCCCGGTAGTACTCCTCGTCGGGAAGCCCGATCCCCGACTGGCCGATGAAGACCAGGCTGCGTCCGGGATCGCCCGGATCGGCGTCGGTGTCCACGCCCAGCACCGAGGACACGCCGCGGGCCAGCAGGCGGCCGAACAGGCGGGACAGGCCCTGCACGTCCTGGACGGCGTCGACCTCCGCGAGGTCCTCGGCCAGAGGCCGCGCGCCCAGCTGCTCGAGGCGCTGCTCGTCCATGTAGGAGGCATAGAGGTCCGCGATCTTCGCACGGATCGGATCCGGGTCCTCGCCCGGCTCCTCGGTCACGATCTCGCGCACCGCCTCCTCCGCGCGGTCGCGCAGCACGACGAAAGCGCCG
This sequence comes from Kocuria sp. SL71, assembly GCF_026672465.1. Taxonomy (NCBI): domain Bacteria; kingdom Bacillati; phylum Actinomycetota; class Actinomycetes; order Micrococcales; family Micrococcaceae; genus Kocuria; species Kocuria sp. SL71. The sequence goes on along the minus strand of NZ_JAPPRE010000001.1, from coordinate 2,078,981 downwards.
ATCAGCGCCTTGTCCTCCGGGATCTGCGCCTCGCGCAGCCACGGGCCGTTCACGTAGCGGAAGAGGTCGTCCTGCGGGCGGACCGTGCGATCGAAGGTCGTGGCGTCCAGGGAGGTCATGGCCTCCTCCGGCGTGTCGGCGGGAGCGGGTCCGGGTGCGGCGGTGCTGTCGGTCATACCGCCAGGCTAGTGGCCCGGGAGGGTGCCGGTGGGCCCGCTTCTCCGAGCGCGTGACGACGACGGCGGCCCCGAGCGCAGGTGCTCGGGGCCGCCGGGGTGCGATCAGGCGCCGGCGGCGATGACCTCGTCGAGCACGCCGTTCAGGGCCGTGACCTTGGGGTCGGAGTCGATCACGGCGCCGTCGGCGAAGTCGGTGAAGATGCTCAGATCCACGGCGGCGCGCACGACGGTCTGGGAGAAGTTGGCCATGATCAGGCGCCACTGCTCGACCGCGCGCACGCCGCCCACGGCGCCGTAGCCGACCAGGCCGAGGACCTTGCCGTTCCACTCGGAGCCCAGCGAGTCGACCGCGTTCTTGAAGCCGCCGGGGACGCCGTGGTTGTACTCCGGGGTGACGAAGATGTAGCCGTCGAGGTCGTCGACCACGCGGGACCAGGCCTGGACCTGCTCGGAGTCGTAGGACTTGTCCGCCATGGCGGGCAGGGTGGCCGAGGAGAAGACCGGGAGGTCGAAGTCCTTGAGGCTCACGAGCTCGAACTCGGCGCCGCCCTTGGCCTGGGCGTGGCGCAGGACCCACTCGCCCACGGAGGCGCCGACCTGCCCGTCACGGACGCTTCCCACGATGATGCCGATCTTCACAGCTGTCTCCTTGAGGTCTTCGCGCGGCCGGGGGGCGACCGCAAGTGCGTGACACATCATTCGCTTTGTGCGTCTGCGCTGTCCAGGGGCGATGCCGTGAGTCGGCTCACAGGGCGAACTCGGCTACCGTGTGGAGCGGATCACACGCGGCGCCGCTGCGCCGATCGCACAGCCCCAGGAGATGTCATGACCGCTCCCCATCAGCAGCCCGCCGAGGATCGGTCCCCGGCAGCCCACGAGGATCCCACCCCGCCCGATGCGCGCCGCGTGACCCCGTCCTCGCAGCGGATCGCGGAGGGGGCGCAGAAGCTCTCGGAGTCCGGCATCCCGCAGGCCCTGGCTGATCTGGCGCAGGCCTCGGACAAGGCGGCCGCGCTCAACGCGCACGGCGGCGAGCTCTGCGAGAAGCTCGGCATCGAGTACCTGGAGGCCTCGGCCCAGCGGGTGGTCGCGCGCATGCCGGTCGAGGGCAACCGCCAGCCCGTGGGCCTGCTGCACGGCGGGGCCACGATCTCGCTGGCCGAGTCGCTGGGCTCCATGGGGGCCTTCATCCACGGTGCGGGGCTCGGGCGCGTGGCCGTGGGGCTCGAGGTCAGCACCACCCACCATGCCTCCGCCCGCAGCGGCTGGGTCATCGCCACGGCGGAGGCGCTGCAGCTCGGGCGCTCGATCGCGACCTACGAGGTGGTGGTGCGCGCCGAGGCGGACAATCGCCGCATCTCGACCGTGCGCATCACCTGCTTCCTCAAGGAGCTCTGACCCCCTCTCCTTCCGCCGAGTGGATCCCCAGTTGCGCTGTTCTGCCTCTCAGCGCAACTGAGCATCCACTCGGCGTGTGCGGGGAGGCTCAGAAGAGGCGGGACGAGGCGATCTCGGCGCCCTGAGCCAGTGCCTCCAGCTTGGCGGCGGCGATCTGCGGGTGGATGCGCCCGCCCAGACCGCAGTCGGTCGAGGCGATCACGCGCTCGCGACCCACGACCGAGGCGAAGCGCTCGATGCGCTCGGCCACCAGCTCCGGGTGCTCGACCACGTTGGTCGCATGCGAGACGATGCCCGGGATGATCAGCTTGTCCTCGGGCAGGGAGACGTCCTCCCACACGCGCCACTCGTGCTCGTGGCGGGCGTTGGCGGCCTCGAAGGAGAACGCGCCGGCGTCGATCTGCAGCATGGTGCGCACCAGGTGCTTGAACTCCAGATCCGTGGTGTGCGGGCCGTGCCAGGAGCCCCAGCACAGGTGGAAGCGGACCTGCTCGGCGGGGATGCCCTCGAGCGCGTAGTTGATCGCCTCCACGCGCTTGGCCGTGAACGCCAGGTAGTCCTCGACCGACGGCTCGGGGTTGATCTGATCCCAGTTCTCCGCGATCGAGGGGTCGTCGATCTGCACGATCAGCCCGGCGTCGGTGATCGCCCGGTACTCCTCGCGCATGGCCTCGGCACATGCCTGCAGGACCTCGTCCTCGTCGCCGTAGTGCTTGTCCTCCAGGCGCGCGCACGACCCCGGCGAGAGCGAAGCCAGGTAGCCCTCGGACGCGCCCGTGGTCTCCAGCGCGCGCTTGAGGTTGGCGATGTCCCGGGCGACGGCCTCCTGGCCGACATAGCGGATCGGGCCCACGAACTCGGGGAACGGCGGCTGATTGCCTGTCGAGATCCCGCTGGAGGGGTCGGTGTAGGCGTCCTGGAAGCGCTGCCGGTCACGACGGTCGCCGAAGCTCGTGAGCCGCACCTGACCCGGCTCGGAGCGCACGGCCGGCTGGTTCCAGAGATCGACCGAGCCGGGGCCCAGTCCGTCCAGGCGGTCGAAGATGTAGTGCCACCAGGCGCCGTAGTCGGTGTCCTCGGACATGGCATGGCCGTACTCGCCGTCGTTGACGACGTCGATCCCCAGGTTCTTCTGGCGCTGGACGACGTCGACGACGGACTCGGTGAGCAGCTGGTCGTAGTCCTGCCCGCCGGTGCGGGCGCGGTTGGCCTCGATGAGCTGATCGGTGCGCGGCAGGGAGCCGGCGTGGGTGGTGAGGATGCGGTTCTCGGAGCGGTGCATGAAGAGGTTCCGTTCTGTGTGAGATGGGTATCCACTCGGAGGTGGGGAGAGGGGTCAGAAGAGGCGGCTCGAGGCGATCTGCGCGCCCTCGGCCAGCGACTCGAGCTTGGCCATGGCGATCTGCGGGTGCAGACGGCCGCCCAGCCCGCAGTCGGTCGAGGCGATGACGCGCTCGCGGCCCACGACGGAGGCGAAGCGCTCGATGCGCTCGGCCACCAGCTCCGGGTGCTCGACCACGTTGGTGGAGTGCGAGACGACGCCCGGGATGATGACCTTGTCCTCGGGCAGCCCGGCATCCGCCCACTCGCGCCACTCATGGCCGTGACGGGCGGAGGCCGCCTCGAAGGAGTAGCCGCCGGCGTCGATCTGCAGCAGGGGCTCGATCAGGTGCTTGAGCTCCAGGTCGGTCGTGTGCGGGCCGTGCCAGGAGCCCCAGCACAGGTGGAATCGGATCTGCTCCTGCGGCAGCCCGCGCAGCGCGTGGTTCAGCGCCTCGATCCGCAGCTGGATGAAGGAGCGGTAGTCCTCGAGCGAGGGCTCCGGGTTGATCTGGTCCCACGACTCGGCGATCGAGGGGTCGTCGATCTGCACGATCAGCCCGGCGTCGACGATCGCCTGGTACTCCTCGCGCATGGCATCGGCGCAGGCGTAGACGAGCTCCTCATCGGCGGCGTAGTACTCGTTGCTCACTCGGGCGCAGGAGCCGGGGGACAGCGCGGCGATGAAGCCCTTCTCGGCGCCGGAGCCCTCGAGCGCGGACTGGAGGTTCGCGATGTCCGCCTGCACGGCGTCGTGGCCGGTGTAGGTCAGCGGCCCGGTGATCTTGGGCTGGGCCACCCGCTTGCGGGCGGTGAGGATACCGGAGGACTGATCGGCGTAGGCCTCGGCGAAGCGCTGGCGGTCGCGGCGATCGGCGAACGACGTCAGCACGATATTGCCGGGCGAGGAGCGCCTGGCGCCGGCGTTCGGGTCCCAGCGGTCCTCGTCGGAGGGGCTCAGCCCGCCCAGGCGGGAGAAGGAGTAGTTCCACCAGGCGCCGTAGTCCACGGAGCTGGACATGGTGTGGCCGTACTCGCCGTCGTTGACGATGTCGATGCCGATCTCGGACTGCCGGGCGACGATGTCGCGTACGCCCTGCTGCATGGTGGCCACGAGCTCCTCCCACGAGATCGTGCCGGCCTGGTAGGCCTCGTTCGCGGCCAGCAGCTCGGGGGTGCGGGGCAGGGAGCCCACGTGGGTGGTCTGGATGCGGTCGGTGTTCAGCATGCGCGAAGGCACGTCCTTTCCATCGGTCCTGGCGGGAGCACCTCTGCGCTGGGGACGGATCCCCGCATGGTTGCTGCGACGTCTTCGAGCCAAGGTCTCTCGGTCGCTCGTGATGGTGACGCCGATCATCCTGCCATGCCGCGGGCGTCGCACCCAACCCACGAAAGCCGCCGAGTGGATCCCCAGTTGCGCTGTTCGGGCGAACAGCGCAACTGGGGATCCACTCGGCGGGGTGGGGGGGGTGGGGGAACGGAGGGTCAGCGGGGCATCGCTGCCGGGTCGTCGAACTCCTCCGGGGCGCGGAAGCGGGTCACGCCGCGCCGCTTGGCCAGCACAGCGCCGATGATCCACAGGAGAGCGAACAGGCCCGCCGTGAGCAGGATCTGCTGACGCACGCCGGGCACCGTCATGCCCAGGATCACGACGGCCACCATGCCCGCCAGCGCCACGTAGGACAGCACCGGGTAGCCCCAGGCCCTGAGCACGAGCTCGCGGCCCTCGCGCTCGGCGCGGCGGCGCAGCACCAGGTGGGAGACGATCGTCATGGTCCAGATGACGATCAGGGTGGAGCCCACGATGTTGAGCAGGATGCCCAGGATCTCCTCGGCCCACAGGTAGTTCAGCCCGACCGTCACGAAGCCGAAGGCCACCGAGGCCAGCACCGCGGCCACCGGCACGCCGCGGGGGTTGGTCCTGCTCAGGGCGACCGGTGCCAGGCTGCGGTGGGACAGCGAGAAGATCATCCGCGAGGCGCCGTACAGATTGGCGTTCAGCGACGACAGCAGCGCGACGGTCACCACGATCGCCATGATGGAGGCGACGGCCGGAAGCCCCGCGGTGTTGAGCACGGCCACGAACGGGGAGGCCAGCAGGTTCTCGTCGTTCCACGGCATGGCCAGGACCATGATGGCCACGGAGCCCATGTAGAAGATCAGGATGCGCCACACGATGGTGCGGATCGCCCGGCCCACGTTCTTCTCGGGGTCCTCGGTCTCGGCCGCCGCCACGGCCACGATCTCGATGCCGCCGAAGGCGAAGGCCACGATCAGCAGGCCGGCGGCCACGCCTCCGATGCCGTTGGGCATGAAGCCGCCGTGGGCGGTGAGATTGGCCAGGCCGGGCGCCTCGGCCGTGGGCAGCAGGCCGATCACGAACAGCCCGCCGATCACCAGGAAGACGACGACGGCGGCGACCTTGAGCAGCGAGAACCAGAACTCGAACTCGCCGAACTGCCCCACGCCGATGAGGTTGATGGCGGTGAAGATGATCATGAAGATCAGCGCGAGCAGCCACTGCGGGGCGATGGGCCAGGCGGAGACCAGGATCTGGGCGGCCGCGGTGGCCTCGGCGGCGATCACGATGATCAGCTGCACCCACCACAGCCAGCCGACGGCGAAGCCCGCGGCCGGGCTGACGGCTCGGCCCGCGTAGACGGAGAAGGCGCCGGAGGTGGGGTGATCGGCGACCATCTCGCCGAGCATGCGCATGATCAGGATGATCAGGAACCCGGCGACGACGTAGGACACGAGCACCGACGGCCCGGCGGCGGCGATGCCTGCCCCCGAGCCGACGAACAGGCCTGCGCCGATGGCCGAGCCGAGGCTCATCATGACCAGGTGGCGGCCCTTCATGTGGGCCTTCAGGTTCGAGTCCTGGGGGCCGTCTGCCCCGGGCGCTGCGGCAGCGGTGGTGCTCTGCGAATGGCGTCCGCGACTGGTCGCGGGCGAGGATCCGGAACCCATGGGGGCCTCCTGGTGGTGAGGGCGCCGGGGGATCGGCCTCGGGCGCCTGTGCTGCACGTCACAATCTGATGGCGACACACTAGGCCACCCCGAGGGCGAGTTCCGGGCCTCCGCGGAAGCCTTCGCGAGCGTCGGACGATGCGCCCCGTGATCCGCGTCTCACGGGTGGGATCGTCCGGCGTGTCTGCGCGCAGCGGGCGAGGGCGTCCGCTGGCGCAGGTGTGTGACATCAGATCGTCTCGGGGCCCTCCGAGCCCGCCTGATAGTCCTGCAGCGGCACCAGGCCGTCCGCCACGGCGTCGATCGCCGGCTGCACGATCCGCCAGCAGTGCTGCGAGGCCTCGGCGCTGACGCTGAAGGAGCGGTCGCCGTCGAGCATGCGGCGCACCACGGAGCCGTAGGCGGAGAAGGGCGACTCGGGGGTGGCTGAGGACAGGGTCACCCGCGAGGTCCCGCGGGGGTCGAAGGGGCCGCCCGCGCTGAGCTCGAGGCTGATCTCGCCGGTGGCCAGGTCCACTCGCAGGATGTCGCCGGCGGGGTCGCCGAACTCCTGGGCCCCGGCGGGGACGGGGCGGAAGCGCACCAGCACCTCCTGATGCGGCGAGCCGATGGCCTTGCCGGAGCGCAGGTGCACGGGCACGCCCTGCCACCGCCAGCTGTCGACCTCGACCGTGAGCCGGGCCCAGGTCTCGGTGCCGTTGGCGGGATCCACGCCCTCCTCGTCGACGTACGACGGCAGCTCGCGGCCGTCGATGCTGCCGGCCGTGTACCGACCCGCGGCCATGTTCTGCTCGATCGGGCCGATCACGCTGGTGCGGGCCAGGACCTGGGAGATCAGCTCCGGGATCTCGCCATCGGCGATCGACGACGGCGGGTCCATCATCAGCACGGCCATGACCTGCAGCAGGTGGGACTGGTGCATGTCGCGGATGGCGCCGGTGGCGTCGTAGAAGCCGGCTCGGCCCTCGAGGCCGAGCGTCTCGTCGAACGTGATGGAGATGGACTCGACCAGATCGCGGTGCAGCAGCGGCTCGATGATCCGGTTCGCGAAGCGCAGGCCCACCAGATCCAGCACGGCGGGCTCGCCCAGGAAGTGATCGATCCGCAGGATCCGGTCGGCCGGGACCAGGCGGTCGGCCAGGCGGTTGAGCTCGCGGGCGGAATCCTCGTCCGTGCCGATCGGCTTCTCGAGCGCCAGCCAGAGGTCCTGGGGCAGCTCGATCTCGCTCAGCGCGTCGAGCACCTTGCCGGTCACGGCCGGGGCGAGGGCGAAGTAGAGCACCACGCGGCCGTCGTCAGCGTGCTCGAGCAGCTGGGCCAGCTCCTGCGGGGAGGAGGCATCGGCGGTGACCCATTCCGTGGTCTCGAGGGTTCGCTCGACGGCCGGACCGGCGGAGTCGCCGAAGGCCTGGGCGACCGTGTCCCTCCAGTCCTGCTTATCCGTCCGCGCGCTGCCGATCACCCTCACCTGCCGCTCGGGCTGCAGGGCCAGGACCTCGCCGAGCCCTGGCAGCAGCAGACGGGAGGTGAGGTCGCCGGAGGCGCCCAGGACGATCAGGGTGGTGGGGGTCGTGTCGGTCATGGCTCCCACTGTAGGCAGGGCCTGCGACGTCCGCCCCCTCTGCTGTGATGAGGCCATGAGCCACGACAGCACGCGCCCCTCCTCCGTCCCCCTCGAGGACTACGCCCTGCTCTCGGATCTGCGCACCGCGCCGCTGGTCTCCCGCGAGGGCAGCGTGGACTGGCTGTGCTTCCCGTCGGTGGACTCCGCCGCGGTGTTCTCCGCTCTGCTCGGGGACCCGGACGACGGACGCTGGCAGCTGAGGATCGCCGACGGAGAGGTCGTCTCGCGGCGCTATCGACCGGGGACCTTCGTCCTGGAGACGCAGTGGCGCTCGCCGAGCGGGTGCGCGACCGTCGTGGACGCCCTGCCCACCGGCGACGACCGGGCGAACCTGGTGCGGGAGGTGACCTGCACGGAAGGGGTCGTCACGGTCGAGCACGATCTGCGCATCCGCCCCGACTACAACCGCAGCTCCCCCTGGGTGCACCTGCGCGAGCTGCCCGAGGGCGGCAGCGGGATCGCAGCCATCGCCGGGCCGGACATGCTCGTGCTGCGCGGCCCGCTGCTGTCGGCGCAGGAGGACGACGACTCCCGCCACGACCTCAGCGCCGAGGGCGAGGTCGGGCGCTGGCTCGGCGGCTCCTTCGAGCTGCAGGCCGGGAAGACCCAGGCGTGGGTCCTGACCTGGTGCTCCTCCTGGAGCCCTCTGCCGGAGGCCGTGGACGCTTCCGTCGCGCTGGAGCGCACCGAGTGCTACTGGCGGGACTGGCGGGACGCCACCTGCTCCCAGCAGACGGTCAGTGAGGGGCAGGAGCGGTCGCTGCTCGTGCTGCGCGCGCTCACGCACGGGGAGACGGGCGGCATCGCGGCCGCCCCCACCGCTGGGCTGCCCGAGGACTTCGGCGGGGTGCGCAACTGGGACTACCGCTACACGTGGCTGCGCGACGCCTCGCTGACCATCGAGGCGGTGGTGGATCACGGCCACACCGAGGGCGCCCGCCACTGGCGGGACTGGCTGCTGCGCGCGGTCGCAGGCGACCCGGAGCGGATCCAGATCATGTACGGGATCGACGGACGCCGCAGGCTGCCCGAGCACGAGCTGGAGCATCTCTCGGGCTATGAGGGGTCGCGGCCGGTGCGCATCGGCAACGGCGCGGTAGATCAGTACCAGGCCGACGTGATGGGCGAGGTCATGCTCGCCCTGGCCGCGCTGCGCGACGCCGGCGAGCCGGAGGACCTCTGGTCCTGGGGCCTGCAGAAGACCCTGCTGCGCTACTGCGAGCAGCGCATCGACGAGCCCGATCACGGCCTGTGGGAGATGCGCGGGGAGCCCGCGTTCTTCACCCACGGGCGCGTGATGATGTGGGCGGCGTTCAACGAGGGGCTGCGGGCGGTGTCTGAGCACGGTCGGATCCGCGACGGCGTGGCCGAGGTCGACGGCTGGCCGGACATCGCGGACCAGCAGCCTTCCGAGGGCCATGAGGACGCGATGCCCGAGGCGGAGACGGTGATCCTTGCCACCCCGGAGGAGATCCGACGGTGGACGGAGCTGCGGGACCGCCTCCACTCGGAGATCATGTCCGAAGGCTGGAACGAGCAGCTGGGCTCCTTCACCCAGACCTACGCACCCGGCCACGGCAGCCAGGAGGTCGACGCCTCGCTGCTGCAGCTGCCGCACACCGGGTTCATCGCGGCCGATGATCCCAGGATGCTGGGCACGGTGTCCCGGATCGAGCAGGACCTGGTCGACGAGCACGGGTTCGTGGCTCGCTACCGCACCGCCTCGGGCTCGGACGGGCTGGCGGGCGGCGAGTACCCGTTCCTGCTGTGCCTGGCCTGGCTGGCCGAGCAGTACGCCCGCTCCGGACGCGTGGAGGACGGGCGAGGGGCGCTGGATCGGCTGGAGGGCTGCGCCAACGACCTCGGGCTGCTGGCCGAGGAGTTCTCGCCGGAGCACCAGCGTCTGGCGGGCAACTTCCCGCAGGCCTTCAGCCACCTGGGCCACCTGCGCGCCGCGCAGGCTGTCGAGCGGGCCGAGGGCTCAGCGCGGGAGGCGGCTCAGGCGAACAGCCCCTCGTAGGCCTCCTGGAAGCGCTCGGCGACCCGATCCCAGTGCTCACGGGCCTCCGGGTTCGGGTCGAAGGTGTGCGCGTACGGCGGATCCACGGGCTCGATGTCCGGGGAGAGGACCTCGGAGGCCAGCACGGCCGTGCCGCGCAGGGTCGAGCGCTTGAAGGTGGCCTGGACGGCGCTGCGCCCCAGCAGGTCAGAGAGCTGCTGCTGCAGGCCCGGGACGGACTGGGTCATCCCGCCTGCGGTCACGAGGCGCTCGACCTCGCCGGAGGCCTCGGTGAGCTGCTGGGCCACGCGGCCGTAGGCGGCCGCCACGCCCTCCATCACGCCGCGCAGGATGTCCTCGGGGCTCGTGGCCGCCGAGAGCCCGAGCACGGCGGCGCGGGCGTCGCCCGCCCATCCGGTGGAGCGCTCGCCGGTGAGGAAGGGCAGGACCAGCGGGGTCGTGGGATCGATCGGGCGCTGGGCCACGTCCTCGGGGGAGAGGTCCTCGGGCAGGCCCAGGGTCTCCTCGGCCCAGGTGACGGCGCGGCTGGCGTCGTTGATGGCCCCGCCGAGCAGGCAGCGGGTGTCGTCGATGCGGTAGCACCACAGTCCCGACGGGATGGTCTCGGGCTGCTCGTGCAGCAGCACGCGCATGGCCCCGGAGGTGGCCATGGAGGTGACCATGGTGGTCGCATCCCGACCGCCGGAGCCCACGTTGGCGCTGAGGCCGTCGGCCACGGGGGCGAACCACTTGGCCTGGCGCAGCGCCGGCCACCGCTCGGCCACGGCCGGGGGCACCTCGCGGATGGGCTGGTTGGGGCGGGCGATCAGCGACAGCGACTCCCGCTCGACCTGGGCCAGCTCGAGCATCCGATCCGACCAGTCTCCGGTGCGCCGATCCAGCAGACCGGTCCAGGCGGCGGTGGAGGTCCCCACGCGTGCCTTGCCCAGCAGGCGCAGGTGGAAGTACTCGCCCAGCGACATCCACCGGGTCGTGGCGGCGAAGGCCTCCGGCTCGGTCTCGCGCAGCCAGCGGAAGCGCGGCGTCAGATAGGACGTGTGCAGGCGTGTGCCCGTCAGCTGCTGGATCTCGGCCTCGTCGACCTCCTGGCGCAGCGCGGCCAGTTGCCCGCTGGAGCGCGAGTCGGCGTAGGTGTAGCAGGTGGTGGTGGCGCGGCGACGGGAGTCGGTGCCCACCAGGGAGGAGGCGAAGGTGTCGATCGCGACGCCGCCCACCCGGCCGACGAGCTCCTGCCGCGAGCCGATGATCTGATCGATCAGGCGGCACAGTTCCTCGACCACCTGATCCGGATCGATCGTGCTGGTGCCGTCGACGGCGGTGGTGAAGTGGTGCGGGATCTTGTCCCGGTAGCCGCGCACCGGCGTGCCCGTGGCGTCGTGGAGGCTGCCGCGGGTGGCGGTGGAGCCGACGTCGAGGGCGAGGACGAGGGGGTCGACGGCGTCCTTGAGCGGGACGGCGAAATCCACGTCGTCGTCGGTCTTGGGCGGACGGGGTGCGGACTTGGCCACGTGCGGGTCCTTTGACGAGGTTCTCGGTGCGGCGGGCCGGCCCTCGGCCGCGGTGCCAGCTGCGAAGTCGACGGGATCCGAGCCCTGCGTGCAGCGGCTGATCCCGGCGGTCGACGTCGACACCTCATCGTATCCCGGCCGAAGGTGCCGCGCGCCGGTCGGCCGGGGCCGCGGACGTTCCGAGCCCGGCAGATCGACGACGCCGACCGCAGGGCAGAAGAAGGCCCGCCCCGTCCTGCGCGGGGCAGGGCGGGGCGGGCCGATGCTCGCGGGCGAGCGTTCGGAATCAGCGGCGGTTCTTGGAGGCCGAGACCCGGTTCACGATGATCAGGATGATGCCGACGATGAACAGCAGGCCGCCGAGCAGGCCCAGGCCGATGCCCGCGAAGGCGCCGCCGACCATGCCGCCGACGCCGACGTCGGTGATGTAGACCGAGTCGTTGGAGACGTAGGGCGAGCAGCTGAGGCGGTACTCGCCGGCCTCCTTGGTCTCGAACGTGCCGAGCAGGGAGAACTCCTCCCCGTCGGTCGTGGCGGTCTGGTCCGCGCCCGAGGTCTCGAGCTCGAGGGTGTCGAACTCCGGCGTGTAGATCGAGCACTCGTCCACGGAGTCGGTGGTGGTGGCGAACACGTAGTACTCGGTGTCCGCCTCGAGCGTGCGGGTGGTGCCGGACGGGGTGTCGGCGATGTCGTTGGCCCCGCCCACGATGCTGGTGAAGAACACGATGATCGCGATGATGCCGAGCAGCACGCCCAGGCCCAGCGAGACCAGGCCCATCCACAGCGGGGGCTTGCCCTTGCCCGTGGGGCGGCTGCCCTGCGAGCTGCCGTACGACCCGCCCTGGTAGCCGCCGGACGGCGTGAACTGGGGCGAGCTGCCGCTTCCGCTGCCGCCGCCTGCGGGGCGGTACTGCGGTGCGCCGGAGCTCTGGCCCTGCTGCGAGGACGACGGTGCGCCGTAGGACGGGACCTGCTGCGAGGAGCCGGAGTCTCCCTGCGAGGGCTGGGACTGCGGCGCGCCCTGGTTCTGCTGCCAGCCGCCGCCGAAGTTCGGGGCGGAGTGCTGGGAGCCGGAGGAGCTGCCGTTGCTGCCGGAGTCCTGAGGGGATCCGTTGGTGGGAGTGCTCATGGGGAGGGTCCTTTCGCGAGGAAGGGCGGTCGAGCTCGAGTGTTCACTATAGAAAATACCCGGATGGGGCGATACGGCAAGCCCTGCGTCGGAAGATTTCCGCTCCGAGGCGCGTTCGAGAGAGAATCGGGGCAGTGCAGGCCGCAGTCCGCCTGCCCGCTCGCATCCGTCGTCCGCCGCGGTCTCCTGCCGCGGCGGCACCAGAGGAGAGATCCGTGCCGCAGCTTCGTTCCGCCACCTCCACCACCGGCCGCAACATGTCGGGCGCCCGCGCGCTGTGGCGCGCCACCGGCATGGGCAGCGAGGACTTCGGCAAGCCGATCGTGGCGATCGCCAACTCCTTCACCCAGTTCGTGCCCGGTCACGTCCACCTCAAGGACATGGGCCAGCTCGTGGCGCGCGCGGTCGAGGAGGCCGGCGGTGTGGCCAAGGAGTTCAACACGATCGCCGTGGACGACGGCATCGCCATGGGCCACGACGGCATGCTCTACTCACTGCCCAGCCGCGACATCATCGCGGACTCGGTCGAGTACATGGTCAACGCGCACTGCGCCGACGCCCTGGTGTGCATCTCCAACTGCGACAAGATCACCCCGGGCATGCTTATGGCTGCCATGCGCCTGAACATCCCCACGATCTTCGTCTCCGGCGGGCCCATGGAGTCCGGCGAGGGCGTCGAGGGCGTGGTGGAGCACCGCGTGGACCTGGTGGATGCCATGTCCCTGGCCGTGGACGAGTCCGTGACCGATGACCAGCTCGCGCTGATCGAGGAGTCCGCCTGCCCCACGTGCGGCTCGTGCTCGGGCATGTTCACGGCCAACTCCATGAACTGCCTCACCGAGGCCCTGGGCCTGTCCCTTCCGGGCAACGGCACCACTCTTGCCACGCACATCAATCGCAAGCGCCTCTTCGAGGAGGCCGGCGCCCGGATCGTGGCCTCGGCCAAGCGCTACTACGAGGACGACGACGACTCCGTCCTGCCGCGCTCGATCGCCACCCCGGAGGCCTTCGCCAACGCCATGACCCTGGATGTGGCCATGGGCGGGTCCACCAACACGGTGCTGCACATCCTGGCCGCCGCGCAGGAGGCAGAGGTCGACTTCACCATGTCGGACATCGACCAGATCTCCCGGCGCGTGCCCTGCCTGGCCAAGGTCGCCCCGAACTCCACGAAGTACCACATCGAGCACGTCCACCGGGCCGGCGGCATCCCCGCGATCCTGGGCGAGCTGCGCCGCGGTGGGCTGCTGGACGAGGACGTCCACACCGTCCACGCCGCCACCATGGGCGAGTGGCTCGATGAGTGGGACATCCGCTCCGGCAAGGCGACCGAGCTGGCGAAGCACCACTTCCTGGCCGCTCCGGGTGGGGTGCGCACCACGCAGGCGTTCTCGCAGGCCAACGAGTACGAGGATCACGACCTCGACGCCCAGGACGGCTGCATCCGCTCGGTCGCCCACGCCTACACCAAGGAGGGCGGGCTGTGCGTGCTCTTCGGCAACATCGCCGAGGACGGCGCGATCATCAAGACCGCGGGCATCGACGAGTCCCTGTTCCACTTCAAGGGCTCCGCGTTCGTCGTCGAATCCCAGGACGAGGCCGTGTTCGAGATCCTGTCCAAGAACGTGAAGTCCGGGGACATCGTGGTCATCCAGTACGAGGGCCCCAAGGGCGGGCCCGGCATGCAGGAGATGCTCTACCCGACCTCCTACCTCAAGGGCCTGGGCCTGGGGAAGGAGTGCGCGCTGATCACCGACGGCCGCTTCTCCGGCGGCACCTCGGGGCTGTCGATCGGGCACATCTCCCCGGAGGCCGCCGCCGGCGGTGCGGTGGGCCTGATCGAGCAGGGGGATGAGATCGAGATCGACGTCGAGAACCGCATCCTGCGCGTGAACGTGGACGACGCCGAGCTGGCGCGTCGTCGCTCCGAGAAGGGCGAGGCCCCCTGGAAGCCGACCAAGCCGCGCGAGCGCAAGGTGTCCAAGACGCTGAAGGCCTACGCCTCCATGGTGACCTCGGCGGACAAGGGCGCGGTGCGGGTCGTCGAGGACTGAGGTCCTCGAGCTCGGCGCTTCACGTGCGCAGTCGGGGCACCAGCCGCAACTCGCCGGAAACCTGGCTGGTGTACATTGCACCAACTGCTGGGAACGGCCTGTGATCGCTCCGGCAGATTCCCTTGAGAATCGGAGTACACATGGAGCAGCTCACCGAGGCGATCGGAACAGCCGGCGGCTGGATCTGGAACGTCGTGTTCGTCCTGCTGGTCGGCACGGGCCTCTACCTGACGATCCGCACCAAGGCCGTCCAGTGGCGGTCCCTCCCGGAGATGTTCCGGGTGCTGGGAGACCCTCCCGGTGAGGATCCGGACGGCAAGAAGTCGATCTCGTCGTTCCGCGCGTTCACCGTCTCGGCGGCTTCGCGCGTGGGCACGGGCAACATCGCGGGCGTGGCGATCGCCATCAGCCTGGGCGGCCCCGGCGCCGTGTTCTGGATGTGGTCGATCGCGGCCATCGGCGGCGCCAGCGCCTTCGTGGAGTCCGTGCTGGGCCAGCTGTACAAGCGCAAGGGCCACACCGGCTACTACGGCGGCCCGGCGTACTACATGACCCACGGCATGAACGCCCGCTGGATGGGTGTGCTGTTCGCCGTGATCATCACGATCACCTACGGCTTTGTGTTCAACTCGGTGCAGTCCAACGCGATCGTGGACTCGCTGTCGGGCTCGCTGGACATCGACCCGTCGGCCGCCGGGGCCCTGCCCTTCAAGCTGATCTCGTGGGCGCAGTGGTCGTCGTGCTGACCGCCTCCATCATCTTCGGCGGCGCCCGCCGCATCTCCGCGGTTACCCAGGCAGTCGTGCCGGTCATGGCCATCCTGTACGTGCTGCTCGGGCTCCTGGTCGTCGTCCTGAACATCGGCGAGGTCCCCGGCATGGTCGCCGACATCGTGCTCGGCGCGTTCGGCATCCGCGAGTTCGTGGTGGGCGGCTTCATGGGCGTGTTCATCCAGGGCCTCAAGCGCGGCCTGTTCTCCAACGAGGCCGGCATGGGCTCCGCGCCCAACGCCGGTGCCTCCGCCTCTGTCTCGCACCCGGCCAAGCAGGGCTACGTGCAGTCCCTGGGCGTCTACTTCGACACGTGGCTGGTCTGCTCGGTGACCGCGTTCATCGTCCTGCTGTCCAACCCGACCTTCGGCGATTCGGCGCAGGGCGCGTCCCTGACGCAGTCCGCGCTGGGCGAGCAGCTGGGCACCTGGGCGATCCACTTCCTGACGGTCGCGATCTTCCTGTTCGCCTTCACCTCGGTGATCGGCAACTACTTCTACGGCGAGTCGAACATCCTGTTCCTCACCGGGTCACGCACCGTCATGAACGTCTACCGCCTGCTGGTGCTGGTCTTCGTGATGATCGGCGCGGTCGTAGCACTTGATCTGGTCTGGTCCCTGGCCGACGTGATGATGGCGATCATGGCCACGATCAACCTGATCGCGCTGCTCTTCCTTGCGCCCATCGCGGTCAAGGTGCTGAGGAACTACGAGGCCCAGCGCCGCCGCGGCGAGGAGCCCACGTTCAACGGCTCCGACATCCCGGGCCTCACCGGGCTGGACGCCTGGGACGGCACCGACGTGATCACCACCGGCGCGTTCTGGACCCAGCAGATGAAGCGGACCGGCAAGGCCTGATCCGCTCACGCCTCTGAACGACGACGAAGCCCTCCTCCCAGCCCGATCGGCTGGGAGGAGGGCTTCGGTGTTGCTGGGTGAGGAGCTTGAGGTTGCGGCATCGTTGAAGACGACCGTCAACGAAGGGTGATCTCGGAGCCGCACGAGGCCCACGGCGCCACTTGAACCCCCCCCCAGGGTTATCTAAAATACGTATGTCCTCAGGGTCTTCTGGATCTCAGCGAGACAACGACGGCCAAGAAACTGACATGCAAGGAGAACGTCATGAACGAAATCAAGATTGATCAGGCTGCGCGCCTGGCCACGGGGTGCCTGCGCGCGGCTAACGGCATCAATGCCAATCAGGTGACCCCGGTGGTCTCTCGCGGCTGTATCGACGACCTGATTGCTATGAACTTTCTGACTCCTTCCGCGACGTCTGGGCTGCTAGATGCGACAGAGATCGAGAGGATCTTCTCGCGCACCCGAGTCCTGGACGGCAAGGACCTCAGCGTGCTCCGCGTGTCCATAGGCCCGCTCAAGCTGAGTGGTCCGACAGACCCCGTCAGCCTGCCCACGGGGGTTCATCCTCGTCGTTTTAGCGGGTGGGACTTCGCGAATACCAAGAATCTGACTCCAGATGAGGCGCAGGCAGGGATTGCTGGTGTGTGGCCATTGTCGGAAGAGAGCGCGCGTAAGGCGGAAGCCGTGAACGCTATTTTCGCTCCGGCGGTCAAGGGCTTCGTTGCTGGTGATCTTGTCTGCCAGGTGATCGGCTACTCGATCGACCTGACGACTCGTCGTCGCTGGTTCAAGCTGGATGCGCTGACTCAGCTCCAGCACAGATACGTTTTCGGGTCGGATGGGTGGTGGCAGCATCTGTGGATCACCGTGCCCCGCGGAGCCGTGGCAGGGATCGAGTTCTCTCCGCAGGATCTGGCCATGAAGTGGAATAACGAGCAGACCCCTGTGCAGCACTGACGCGCAGAAGTGAAATGCCGACAGCTGTCGCTGGAGGCGGCTCGAGGCTCTCTGCACTCCATGTGGCGTGCAGAGAGCCTCGAGCCGCCTCCGGGGGCGTTCCCGTAGCCGTGCGCATATCGGACCGAGGGTGGGCCCCTAATGATCACCCCGGCCAGATGAGGCGGCTGGCCTGAAGTGCGATGTCGTGCCGGCAGGGGGGCGCTTGCGCAGATACCCCGTCTGGCTGAGGGATAATCATCAGCATGACTTCCTCCACTGGCCTCACGGCGATGGACCTGCTCGACAAGCTCTACTACTCCTCCACGAGCACCACGGACAAGGGCACCAAGTTCGAGCGCCTCACGCAGTCGTTCCTCCAGACGGACCCCCTGTGGGCGGAGCAGTTCGAGAAGGTCTGGATGTGGGACCAGTGGCCGGAGCGCTGGGGTCATGACACGGGAATCGACCTGGTGGGCGAGCGCCGCGACGGCGGTCGCACGGCGATCCAGTGCAAGTTCTACGACCCGAGCGCCCGAGTGTCCAAGGCGGACATCGACACGTTCTTGTCCGCCTCGGGTCGCCACGGATTCACGGAGCGCCTCATCGTCTCGACCACGAGCCAGTGGGGAGCGAATGCCGAAGCTGCGATCCGCGAGCAGTCGATCCCGGTGCGCAGGCTCGGATTGGAAGACTTCGAGAACTCGCGCATCAACTGGGAGATCTTCGACCCGCAGACTCCCATGGTGCTCGCTCTGTCCGGATCGGCAGATCTGCGTCAGTACCAGCGCACTGCCATCGAGCAGGTCACCCAGGGCTTCAGCGCCCACGACCGCGGCCGGCTCATCATGGCGTGCGGCACGGGCAAGACCTTCACCTCGCTGCGCTTGGCGGAGCAATACGTGGGCCCGCGCGGCAGTGTGCTCTTCCTCGTCCCGTCGATCGCGCTGCTGTCGCAGGCGCTGCGCGAGTGGACGAACAACTCGGACCTGGGAATCGCCCCCATGGCGGTGTGCTCGGATCCCAAGTCGACCCGGGGCCGCAAGGCGAACGAAGACACTCCGGAGATCTCCGTTGTGGACCTGGCCCTGCCGGCGACCACGGACCCACATCGGTTGGCGCAGCGTATGAAGGAAAGCCGCGCCGGAGGTGACGGCATGCGGGTCGTGTTCGCCACCTATCAGTCCATCGATGTCGTGGCTCGAGCGCAGGAGATCGCCGGCCTGGAGCCCTTCGACCTCGTCATCTGCGACGAGGCGCATCGGACCACGGGAGCCACGCTGGCCGGATCCGAGGAGTCCGCGTTCGTGCGCGTCCACGATGAGAACTACCTCAAGGCATCCAAGCGCCTCTACATGACCGCGACGCCGCGCATCTACGACGACGCTTCGAAGGCCAAGGCCGGCAAGGCGCAGGCCGTGCTCGCCTCGATGGACGACGAAGACGTCTACGGGCCGGAGTTCTACCGTCTGGGCTTCGGCGATGCCGTGCAGATGGGCATGCTGACGGACTACAAGGTCCTCATCCTCACGGTGAACCAGGAGTCCGTGAATGACGCCATGCAGGAGGCCTTCGCCCAGGACGGCGAGCTCACCCTGGATGACGCCACGCGCCTGATCGGATGCTGGAACGGTCTGGCCAAGCGCGGGGATGCCGAGCATTCCTTCGCCGTGGACCCGCAGCCCATGCGTCGCGCGGTCGCTTTCGCCCGGGACATCAAGTCCTCGAAGAGGGTCGCAGCGCAGTTCACGGATGTCGTCTCCGCATACACGGAGAACCAGACCGACGGCGATTCGGACGACCTGTTGAAAGTCGAAGCCAAGCACGTCGACGGCTCTATGAACTCGATGGAGCGCACGGAGCTGCTGGACTGGCTCAAGGCGGATGCGGGCAGCGACTCCTGTCGGGTGCTCTCCAACGCGCGCTGCCTCTCAGAGGGGGTGGACGTTCCCTCGCTGGACGCCGTCATGTTCCTGAACCCGCGGCGCTCCGTGGTCGACGTCGTGCAGTCCGTCGGCCGAGTGATGCGCCTGGCCAAGGGCAAGAAGTACGGCTACATCATCCTGCCCGTCGTCGTGCCGGCCGGCGTGGCCCCGGAGAAGGCACTCGACGACAACAAGAACTTCCAGGTGGTGTGGGACGTCCTGCAGGCGCTCCGGGCGCACGATGAGCGCTTCGACGCCATGGTGAACAAGGTTGAGCTCAATAAGAACCGCGACAAGCAGATCGACGTGGTGGGCGTCGGGTTCGAGGGGGAAGGCGACGGCTCCGGGGTCGGGGACGGCACCGAGACAGGTTCGACCTCGGGATCCCAGGGAGCCTTCGATCTGCGACTGTCCCAGATGGACGAGCTGCGGGATGCGATCTACGCGCGCATGGTCAAGAAGGTCGGCTCGCGCACGTACTGGGACCAGTGGGCCAAGGACATCGCGGTCATCGCTCAGAACCACATCACGCGCATCACTACACTGGTCGATGACCCGGGCTCTGCCGCCTCGAAGCACTTCGGGGTGTTCCTGGACGCGCTGCGGCGGAACCTGAACGAGTCGATCACGCGCGATGGCGCGATCGAGATGCTCGCGCAGCACATGATCACCAAGCCCGTCTTCGATGCTCTCTTCGAGGACTACGCCTTCACCGAGCACAATCCCGTCTCCCGAGTGATGGACCGGATGGTCGACTCTCTGACCGCAATGCACGTCGATGCGGAGGCCGAGTCGCTGGAGTCGTTCTACGAGTCCGTGCGTCTGCGGGCGGCGGGGATCGACAATGCGGAGGGCAAGCAGAAGATCATCACGGAGCTCTACGAGAGCTTCTTCAAGAACGCCTTCCCACGTGCCGCGGACGCGATGGGGGTCGTCTACACGCCCATCGAGATCGTCGACTTCATCCTCCGATCCGTCGACGACGTGCTGAAGCAGGAGTTCGGCCGGTCGATCAGCGATGAAGGTGTGCACGTCATCGACCCGTTCACGGGGACGGGCACGTTCATCGTCCGCCTCCTCCAGTCCGGGCTCATCAACCCTGTAGACCTCGCGCGGAAGTACGCGTCCGAGCTCCATGCGAACGAGATCCTGCTCCTCGCCTACTACATCGCGGCGATCAACATCGAGACGACGTTCCACGACCTCCAAGCCGTAGCGCACGACGTGGAGCTGGAGGTCGAGGACTACGAGCCGTTCGACGGGATCGTCCTCACGGACACCTTCCAGCTCACGGAGGACGGAGACCTCCAGGACGAGACGGTCTTCCCCGCGAACAACACCCGTGCCGAGGCGCAGAAGAAGCTCGACATTCAGGTCATCGTCGGCAACCCGCCGTACTCCGTGGGGCAGACGTCCGGAAACGACGACAATGCGAACGTCTCCTACCCGACCCTCGACGCCCGGGTACGGGACACGTTCGCCGCGCGCACGGATGCGACGAACAGGAACAGCCTCTACGACTCGTACCTGCGGGCGATTCGCTGGGCCAGCGACAGGATCGGCGACGAAGGTGTCATCGGGTTCGTCACGAATGGCGGCTGGATCGAAGGCAACACAGCCGCTGGCGTGCGCAAGACCCTCGCCGAGGATTTCTCCTCGATCTACGTGTTCAACCTGCGCGGCAACGCGCGCACTGCTGGCGTCCTGCGCCAGAAAGAAAAGGGGAACGTCTTCGGCTCCGGCGGACGCACGACGATCGCTGTCTTCCTCCTTGTCCGCACGCAGGGGCACAGCGGACCCGCGACGATCCACTACCGCGACATCGGTGACTACCTCACAACCGAAGAAAAGCTACAGATTGTCGACGAGTCCACCCTCGACACCGTCCCGTGGCAACAGATCACGCCCAATCGTCATGGCGACTGGATCAACCAGCGCGACGAGGACTACCTGACCTACCCGATCCTGGGAGACAACAAGGGCACGGACACTCAGCCCGCCGCTTTCGCGATCTACTCCCGCGGGCTCGCGAGTGCGCGCGACTCGTGGGTCTACAACTACTCGTTGCCCCATTTACAGGAGAACGTCACCCGGTCCATCGATTTCTATAACAGTGAGGTGGTCCGGGCCACTCAACCCGGCTACACCCCCGACTTCGACCCGACAAAGCTGTCGTGGAACCGCGCAGACAAGACCAACGTCCTGCGCGGCCGCACGATCGAGCACCGAGACTCCGCCTACCGCGAAGGGCTCTACCGTCCGTTCGCAAGAGCGAACGTCTACTTCGACCGCGCGTACAACGACATGGTCTATCGACTGGAACAGCTCTTCCCCACCGCGCAGCACGACAACTACGGGTTCTGGATTGTGGGCGCTGGATCTGCTGTTCCGTTCTCAGCCATCGCGAGCACGTACATTCCTGATCTACATGTTGCGGGAGCGGGATCCGGCGGAAACTTCTTCCCCCGCTACCGCTGGGAACCCGCCGAAAACGAGGGCACAATCGCCTTCGACCTCGGTGGCGAGGTGGCCGACGGCTACCGCCGCGTCGACAACATCACCGACGACTTCCACCGCCTCGTCCAAAAGCGCTACGGCAACCAGGTCACGAAGGACGAGGTCTTCTTCTTCCTCTACGGCCTGCTGCATTCGCCGGAGTACCGCGAGCGCTACGCGGGCGAGCTTAAGCAGATGCTTCCCCGCATCCCGCACGTGCCAGCGGAGTCCTTCCAGCCGTTCGTCGAGGCCGGTCGTGAGCTCTTCCACCTGCACGCGAACTACGAGGAGGCCGAGCCCTATTCACTGGAGATCGTCGGCGGTGAACAGCTCCCGCTAGGTGGACCCGAGGCAGAAGCTGTCTACTACCGCGTTCAGAAGATGCGGTTCCCCACGGGGAAGAAGGCTTCCGACGCGCCGGACTCGCTCATCGTCAACTCGAACATCACCGTGCACGGCATCCCGGAGGAGACATACCGCTACCAGCTCGGCTCCCGCAGCGCGATCGAATGGATCATCCGCCAGTACCAGGTGACCACGGACAAGGCCTCCGGCATCGTCAACGACCCCAACCAGTGGGGCCTCGAACACGGCAATCCGCGCTACATCCTCGATCTGCTCCAGAAGGTCATCACGGTGTCGGTTCGCACCGTCGAGATCATCGAAGCCCTGCCGGGACTCGATGTCGAGGGCGGGTCTCCGTTATCAGCTGCTTGATGCCTTCGATGTGAGCGTGAGCTTTCGCGGTAGGAGTCGGGCTGATTTCTAATTAAGCAATGAGTAAGCCCTTCTCCCCGCCTGAATCGGTGGGGAGAAGGGCGTCGTGTCGAGCCAGTCGCTGAGGACCCCGATCAGCGCTGACCGACGGCCTTCAAGCAGTGCCTTGCCGCTGTGATCGGGTCCTCCAGCAGGTTCATGCGCTCGTGCCACAGGGCCCAGACCCTCAGGTCGTACGCGACATCCGGGTCGTGCTCCTGGTCCTGGCGCATGACGATCAACGTCACCAGCATCTCCCAGGCGCTCTCCGGGGTGTGTCCGAGAGCGCGGGCGGCCCGAGCCACCTCCGGGGCATTGTTCACGTTGGGCAGGTTGCCGAAGCGCCACACGCTGTGCGCGCAGGCCATGACGTTCGCTGAGTGGCCCTTGCGGGGGAGGAGGAACAGGACTCTGCTCCACTCCCGGGCCTCCCGATCTCCGAAGTCGATCCACCGGTGGTTCGTGCGCGGCGGCACCACGGGGGCCTCCGGTGCGAGGTGCAGCGGCACGTTGTAGGGATGCAGATGCTCGAGATCGGAGCGCTTCGACTCCAGTGCTTGGTGCAGTGCGTCGGACATGAGGTCCTGCCTTCCGGGCCGCGTAGCGCGACCCCGTCGAGTCTTGCCCCAGCGAGGGCGCTGAGGCCCGTTCTGCTCTGGAAGCACCCGGGAATCGAGTTCGGGTTGCTGCGCGGCCAGCCAGGCCCGTGAGGCCGCGCTCGTGAACGTGTCCTGAAATTACAAGAAGGCTCCGACAGCACAAGCTCCATGACGCGGCGGTGCCGCGCTCACAGCACCAGGACCTGCGGCAGGACGCCGAAGATGACGGCGAGTACGAGCGTGAGCAGATGCAGGACCAGGAAGACGGTTGCGGCAGTCTTCACCCCGGAGGACGGGTACATCTCGCGCGGCATGCGGATGCGGGGGTAGATGGCCAGCGCCGCACCCAGGATCGCCGGGGCACCCAGGGGCAGGAACGCGACGAGCATGGCAGCGACCAGATCGGCGGTGCCGCCGAAGTCGGGCTCCGTGACTGTGGACGCGGCGCCGATCGAGAACAGGATCGTGAGCGGGGAGAGCAGCAGTGCACCGGCCAGCACCAGGATCGTGAGCACCAGGGCGGTGACGGCGCTGCCGGGCGCGGAGGGCCTCGGGGACCAGCCGGCCTGCGGGTAGGCGTAGGGCTGAGCCTGCGGGACATAGGGGTGCATCGTGGACTCCTGGTCGAACGGGAGGGGGTTGCTGATGCAAATATATGACCCCGCCCGAGTATTCGCAACTGCTAACGCCAAGGGGCGCGCAGGCGTGTAACTACAAGAATCCCGGAGGCGCACTCCGGCGCCGCAGCGACAGGCCGCCGCCGCGGCCTGGCGACTCAGCGACGACGGCGCAGATGCTCCCTCGCCACTGCCGAGAGATTCTCCAGCGGCAGCCCGGCGGGGCAGACCTCGGTGCAGTCGCCCAGGGTGGAGCACGGCCCGAAGCTCTCCTCGGCGGCGTCGAGCACCTTGCCGGAGCGGGTGCGGCGGTCGTCGTCGTCCTTGGCCAGCGGGGGGAGCTCGGTGAGCAGCGAGCCCACGAACAGCTGCCCGGAGCCGTTGGGGCAGGCGGCCACGCAGGCCCCGCAGCTGATGCACCCGGCTTCGGTCAGCGCCTTCATGCCCACGGGGCCTCCGGCGGCCTTGACCACGGTTCGCAGCGCAGCCTTCTTGTCCACGGACAGGTCCTTCTTCACGGGGAAGGCGGCTGCGCGCAGCGGCTCGATCCGCACGCGCTGCCCGTCGGTGAAGGCCGCGACCTGCTGCTGGCACGAGGCCCGGTTGAGCTGGGGGCCGTGGGCCACGCCGTCGACCGTGACGCCGCACTTGCCGCAGATGCCCTCGCGGCAGCCGTCGTCGTAAGAGATCGGCTCCATGCCCTCGGGCAGCTGCTCGTTGAGCAGGTCGAGCAGCTCCAGCACGGTCGTCTGAGGGGTCACGCCAGTGACGGTGTGGGTCTCGAAACCGCCTTCGGACTCGCCGTCGGCCTGGCGCCAGACCTCGACCTGCAGGGTGCCGGTGATGCGCATGGGACTCCTTCGGTGCCCTCGCGCCGGGACCCGGTCGCGGAAGGCGGTGTTGCAGTGCGGGGGGAGGACGGCTCAGCGCACCAGGCGCAGGAGCACGGCCACGGGGATGGAGGCGTTGCCCAGGGCCACGCCGGTGCCGACCAGCCGCCCGGCCAGCTCGAAGCGCTCGCGGGCGCCGCGCTGGGCGGACAGGCCGGTGTCATTGCCGATCTGGACCAGGCCCTGGGAGGTGTGTGCGGCCAGCGCCAGCATGGCGGCCAGGTACAGCCCGGCCACGGGCGGGCGGCGCAGGGATGCCACCAGGTTGTCGTAGGCGGCACCGGGCTCGTGACGGCGAGAGGCGGCCGGCCGGGTGCCCAGTGTGAGATCCGCCAGGTGGAAGGCCGTGAACAGCCCCAGGACGGTGCCGGTCGAGCGCATGGAGCGCTTGAGCCTCTGCCAGCGGGTGCGCCGGCGACCCTGCGGCAGCGGCCTGGGCTGAGCGGCAGTACGGCGCTCGGAGGCCTGGGCGCGCACGGTCAGCACCGCCGCGCAGCTCAGGTGGGTCAGCGCATCGGCCAGCAGCACGACCCGGAAGGCCCACAGAACGGTGCGCCGCGGCAGGACCGGCGCCCCCAGCGTGCGCAGGTGGTGGGCGTAGGAGTCGAAGCGGCCGCGTCCCAGGTAGACCTGCAGATTGCCCAGCATGTGGATCACGGTGTACCCGGAGAGCACGGCGCCGCTGGAAGCCATGGCGAGCTTGACGTCCGGGGTGGGCGGGAAGCGCTCGGAGGTCTTCAGGGTCCAGGCCCAAAGACGACCGGCGGACTCCTCGAGGGTGCGCCGCGTGGCAGGTGAGACCGCGGAGAGGACTCGCTCGGTCTCGGCACGGAGGTTCTCGGTCATGGGGCAACAGCCTAGGGCGAGGGGCGGCCAGGACATGATGACGGTGTGACGCCGGGTTACCCGGCAGCGGGGGCCGGGCACTCCAGCAGGGTGATCCGGAAGCGGGTGCTGCGGTCCTCCTGCGTCTGCTGGCAGCCGTTGTCCCGCAGGTGGGACAGCACGGTGTCGTGGAACTGGTTCTTCTTGTTGGAGACCACGGAGGTGGCGCCGACGGTGTCGATCTTCCAGGACTCGTAGCCGGGGCGGTTCAGCCCGTAGAGGTTGTCCGCGCTGATCCGGTCCTCCTGGAGCATGGGATCGGCGATCTCGTGCTCCGGCGGATAGGCGAGCAGGACGCCGCGGTTCGACCGGTCCATGAAGATCACGGTGTCGCTCCGGGCGACCAGAGCAGAGGCCGTCGCGTAGTTGTCACCGCTCTTGGCGTCCCAGGTGTTCTGCCCCAGCAGCGACGGGACGGACAGCCCCAGCAGGCCCGCGCTCAGCACCGCCGCCGCGGGTCGCCAGCGGATCGTGGCCAGGGACGCCGTCAGGGCCAGGACCAGGAACGGGGTCGCATAGGTGAAGTAGCGCTCCTGGAACAGCTGCTTGCCCATCATCTGGGCCAGCAGAATGCAGGCCATGGGGAACAGGGGAAAGCTCAGCAGCCACAGGACGAGCCGGCGGCCGGGACCGCGCAGGAGGCCCGCGGCCAGGATCAGCGCGATCAGTCCCATGAACCACGGAGCCAGCTCGAGGGCGACGTCGTTCCACGGCTCACCCCGATTCCCAGGACTGATCGGAACGGTGCGCAGGAGAATCCTCTTGATCACACTGCTCACTGTCAGGTCGATCCAGCTGATCTGGCTGCTCTGGGACAGGGCGCTCAGCCCCAGCGGGAGCACCAGACCGGTGGTGCCTCCTGTCGCGATCAGGACCTTCAGGAACGGACGACGTCCCCAGGTCAAGGCTCGCACGAGGTAGAGCACCACCGCGGAGGCGGCGTACATGGAGAATCCGACGGCGGCGGCCTGCAGCACCGCGAAGCCCACCAGCGCCGCCGTGCCTCCGCGGTCGCGGAAGCGCTCGAAGCACCACAGCGCCGCAACGGAGGCGAGGACGGCCATGGCATAGCCGCGGGCTTCCTGGCCTGCCCAGGACAGACCGGGCAGGACGGCGAAGAGCAGACCGGCGATCAGCCCGCTCAGCAGCACCCGGTCCGGGGACCAGCGGTGGGCATAGATCATGGCCACCTGGGTGATCAGGGGGGCGGCGAGCGTCAGGGCCAGCGCCGACGGGGTCCGCATGGCCAGCTCGGAGGTCCCGAACAGCGCCACCCAGGGATGCATGAGGACGTAGTACAGGCCGTGGACGGCGTCGACGTCCTGCAGCAGGCGCAGCAGGGAGCCGAAGGGCCTGTTCGTGGCCGAGATGGTCGCGGCCTCGTCGAACCAGAACTGAGGGACGGTCATGCCCCAGAAGGCGACGGCGGCGGTGAGCACGGTCGCCAGGACGGGCGGCAGCAGCAGCGAGCGGTCTGCGGAGGTCTCGGCGGCGATCTGGGGGGTGGTCCTGCGACTTTTCGCGTTGGGGGCCGACGTGCTCAGATCCAGCCCTCCTCGCGGGCGTGCAGCGCGAGCTGGAACCTGTTGCAGGCCCCGAGCTGCGAGCCCAGCTCCATGAGCATCCGCCGCAGCTCCGCCAGCTCCAGGCCCAGGCGACGGGCCGCGAACTCGTCGTCGGCGCCCTCGGCGAGCAGGTGCAGCAGCTCCTGCTGCTGCGGGGTGGGGAAGATGTCGTCCAAGTCGTCGTGATCGACCGGAGGGTGCGCCTCCTCCTTGCGGCCGCGGTGATTCAGGGCCGAGGTGATCGAGACGACGACCTCGTCCTTCGGCGCTCTTCTCCCGTTGGAGGGATGCAGATCACGCGACAGGGGAGTCATGCCTCACATCATGGACCCGGCGGGGTCCGAATGCCATATCGATGACGACGACCCCGGGCGGACGCGCCGAGCGGCCGAGCTCATGGCTGCGACGGGACATAGCGGTACTCGGCCTCGGTGCCTGCGGATTCGACTGCTGCGAACCCGCTGCGCTCCAGGAACGGTCCCAGGCTGGCGCGGTTGTCCGGGAGGGAGGCGCGGATCGAGGTGACGCGCGGATCCTGCAGGCCCAGCTCCACCAGCTGCGGCAGGGCCTCGGTGGCATAGCCGTGTCCGGTCCGCGACGGCACCAGGAAGCCCTCGATCTCCAGGGCCTCGTCGATGGGCGGTGCGGCCCACCCGGCGATGCCGATGATCAGCCCGGTGCTGCGCTCCACGCAAGCCATAGGGGAGTACCGGGACTCCGTGAAGAAGAACTCGCCCGAATCCTGGACGGCCCGCAGGAGGTCGTGGGCGTCGGGGGTGGGGAACTCCGGATGGAACTGCGGGAGGGGCTCGGATCGGCAGGCCGCCTCGACCTCCTCGCGGGTCAGCGGGCGCAGCTCGAGCCGCTCGGTGGTGATGCTGTGCGCATCCAAGGGGCTGGTGCTCTCGACGGTCACGGCGGCTACCTCCGTTGCCTCGACGGACTCGAGATCTGTCGTCCGGCGTCCGGGACGGACGCGCTGCGACCGGACTCGGAGCGAATCCGTCTCAAGACTGTTTCCTGGGCATGAGTCTACGGCAGCGGCGCCCGGCCGCCCCTTCCCGGGGCGGCCGGGCGCCGCAGGGCACGACCTCAGCCGAAGTGGCGCGGGAGCGTGGCCTCGTGGGCCTCGCGCAGGCGCCCCAGCGGGCCCTCGGCGTGGCCCATGAGGTCCAGGGACTTCGACTGCGCGTCCACCACGCCGATGCGCGCGAACTCGTAGCCGCGCATGGTGCACATGTCCTTGAAGCGCACCTCCTCCGAGCGCGGCACGGACACGACGGCGCGGGCCTGCGACTCGGAGAACAGCATCGTGAAGGCATCCAGGCCGTCGCGCTCGCAGACCTCGCCGAGCCCGATCCGCGCACCGGTGCCGAAGCGCAGGCACATCTCGGACAGGGTCGCGGCCAGGCCGCCCTCGGAGACGTCGTGGGCGGAGTCGACCATGCCGTCGCGGGACATGTTGATCAGCAGCTCGCCCAAAAGGCGCTCGCGCTTGAGGTCGACCTGCGGGGGCTGCCCGCCCAGGTGGCCGCGCACGCGCGCCCACTCGGAGCCGTCGAGCTCATCGGCGGTGGTACCGAGCAGGTAGATCGCCTGGCCGTCTGCGGTGTCATCCCAGCCCGACGGGGTGCGCCGGCGGACGTCGTCGAGCACGCCCATCATGGCGACCACGGGGGTGGGGTGGATGGCCTCGTCGCCGGTCTGGTTGTACAGCGAGACGTTGCCGCCGGTGACCGGCACGCCGATCTCCAGGCAGCCGTCGGCCAGGCCGCGCACGGCCTCGGCGAACTGCCACATGACCTCGGGATCCTCGGGGGAGCCGAAGTTCAGGCAGTCGGAGACGGCCACCGGGCGGGCGCCTGAGGTGGAGACGTTGCGGTAGGCCTCGGCCAGGGCCAGCTGGGCGCCGCGGTACGGGTCCAAGTAGGCGTAGCGGCCGTTGCAGTCGGTGGACAGGGCCACGCCCAGCCCGGTCTGCTCGTCCACGCGGACCACGCCGGCGTCGTCGGGCATGGCCATGGCGGTGTTGCCCTGCACGTAGCGGTCGTACTGATCCGTGATCCATGCCGTGGAGGCCATATTCGGGGAGCTCATCAGCTCCAGGACGGCCTCGCCGAGGGCCTCGCCCTCCGGGCGACCGGTGTCGGCCGAGGAGCCCGTGAAGCGGTCCGCCTGCACGGCGTCCGTGCGCGCGGGGCGCTGCATGGGCCGCTCGTACACGGGGCCCTCGTGGGCCACGGTGCGCGGGTCGACGTCGACGATGACCTCGCCCTGCCAGTCGATGACCAGACGGCCGGTGTCGGTGACCTCGCCGATCCAGGAGTACTCGACCTCCCAGCGCTCGAGCACCTCCTCGAAGGCCGCAGCCTTCTCCGGGGTCACGACAGCCATCATGCGCTCCTGCGACTCCGACATCAGGATCTCGCCCGGGGTCAGCGACGGATCGCGCAGCAGCACCGAGGACAGGTCCACGTGCATGCCGCCGTCGCCGTTGGAGGCCAGCTCGGAGGTCGCGCACGAGATGCCCGCAGCGCCCAGGTCCTGGATGCCCTCGACCAGGCTGTCGCGGAACAGCTCGAGGCAGCACTCGATGAGCACCTTCTCCGCGAACGGGTCGCCCACCTGCACGGCGGGGCGCTTGGACGGCTTGGTGTCGTCGAAGGACTCGGAGGCCAGCACCGAGGCGCCGCCGATGCCGTCGCCGCCGGTGCGCGCGCCGAAGAGCACCACGCGGTTGCCCGCGCCCGAGGCGTTGGCCAGACGCAGGTCCTCGTGGCGCATGACGCCCACGGCCAGGGCGTTGACCAGCGGATTCGCCTGGTAGCAGGCGTCGAACTCGACCTCTCCGCCGATGTTCGGCAGGCCCAGCGAGTTGCCGTAGCCGCCCACGCCGGCCACGATCCCGTGCACCACGCGCTGGGTGTCCGGGTGATCGATCTCGCCGAAGCGCAGCGGATCCATCACGGCCACCGGGCGGGCGCCCATGGAGATGATGTCGCGCACGATGCCGCCCACGCCCGTGGCCGCGCCCTGGTAGGGCTCCACGTACGACGGGTGGTTGTGCGACTCGATCTTGAAGGTCACGGCCCAGCCGTCGCCGATGTCGGTCACGCCGGCGTTCTCGCCCATGCCGACCATCAGGTCCTTGGTCATCTCCTCGGAGACCTTCTCGCCGAACTGGCGCAGGTGGACCTTGGAGGACTTGTAGGAGCAGTGCTCGGACCACATGACCGAGTACATAGCCAGCTCCGCCGCGGTCGGGCGGCGCCCCAGGATCTCGACGACGCGGTCGAACTCGTCCTGCTTGAGCCCGAGCTCGGCCCAGGGCAGCTCGGTGTCGGGGGTGGATGCTGCGTGCTCGACGGTGTCGAGCTGGAACTGCTGCTCGCTCATGCGCGGGAGCCTCCGTTCACGATCGAGGTCAGCGCGGAGACGAAGATGGCCAGGCCATCGGCCCCTCCGCGCATGGGGACGGTGCCTGCGGCCGAGGAGTCCGGTCCGAAGCCGGGCTCGATCGCGTGCTCCGGGTGCGGCATGAGGCCCACGACATTGCCCGCCGCATTGCGGACACCGGCGATGTCGTGGCGCGAGCCGTTGGGATTGCCGTCGAGGTAGCGGAAGACAACGCGGCCCTCCTCCTCGAGCATGCGCAGGGTGTCGTCGTCGCAGACGTACTGGCCGTCCTGGTTCTTCAGCGGGACGACGATCTCCTCGCGGGGCTGGTACAGCGAGGTCCACGGGGTGTCGGTGGACTCCACGCGCAGGCGCTGGTCGCGGCACACGAACTTCAGGTGGTCGTTGCGGATCATGGAGCCCGGCAGCAGGTGGGCCTCGGTGAGGACCTGGAAGCCGTTGCAGATCCCGAGGACCGGCAGACCGCCGTTCGCCGCGTCGATCAGACGGGTCATCAGCGGCGCGAAGCGCGAGATCGCTCCGGCGCGCAGGTAGTCGCCGTAGGAGAAGCCGCCCGGCAGGATCACGGCGTCGACGCCCTGGAGGTCGTCGTCGGCGTGCCACAGGCGCACCGGGGTGCCGCCGGCGATCTCCACGGCGCGCATGGCGTCGCGGTCATCGAGCGTGCCGGGGAAGGTGATGACGCCCACGCGGACGTCGCGCAGGCGCTGATCGGGCATGGCCTGGCCGAGATCGGCCACCAAGGGGGTCTCGAAGGAGTTCTGGGTCACCGGCTCAGACCTCCTCGTCGATGACGGCCACGTTCACGACGTCCTCGATCACCGGGTTGGAGAGCATGGTCGCGGCGGCGTGGCGGGCTGCCTCGAGCTGGTCCTCGGTGACCTCGCCGTCGACCTCGAGCTCGAAGCGCTTGCCCTGGCGGACCCCGGTGAAGCCCTGGATCTCCTGGTGGGCGAACGCCCGGATGATCGCCTTGCCCTGGGGGTCCAGGATCTCCGGCTTGGGCATGACGTCGACAACGATGCGGGCCACGGGCACTCCTCGTGATGCGGGGCTGATGTGCGGTGCTGCCAGGCAGCGGCGGCAGCGAAGGGTGTCGGCTCGCACGGGGGCGGCGCGACGACGGCTGCCGGAACGCTTCCGAGTCTATCCGCGCTGCGCGGACGGGGCGCACGGCGGCGACCGGCGCCTCTCGGCTCAGGCGGGGGCGGCGTAGAGGTGCTCGGGGCGCCCCGCGCTGCCGTAGCGCAGCGACACCGTGACCATGTCCTGCTCGGCCAGCCTGACCAGGTGGCGCTGAGCCGTGGCCCGAGAGACCCCGATCGCCTCGCCCACCTGCACGGCGGGCAGGGGCCCCTGGGCGCGCTGCAGCGCCTCCAGGATGCGGGCGGACGTGCCGCCGGCCCGGCTCTCCGGGGAGGCGCCCGCGCCCCCCGGCGTCGTAGAACCCGCGCAGGGCCCGGTCCAGCCCGGCCTGCGAGAGGCGCTCCTGCTCCCACACCCTGCGCAGACGGGCGTAGCGGCGCAGCAGGCTCGTGAGCTGCTCGGGATCGAACGGCTTGAACAGGCAGGTCAGGGCGCCCGCCGACAGCGCCGCGCGGACCACCTGGGCATCCGTCACCGCGGTGAGCAGGGCGGCATCCACCGAGGTCTCCCGGATCAGCTGGGTCCCGGTGCCGTCGGGCAGGACCTCGTCCGCCAGCAGCAGGTCCACGCCGCCGGCGGCGAGCACCTTCCGGGCGCTGCGCAGATCGCGCACCGGCTCGAGCGCGCGGAACCCGGGGGTCTGCTCGACGTACCGGCAGTGCAGCCGCCCGACGTAGACGTCGTCATCGAGGACCAGGACATCGATCATGGCTGCTCTCCTGTGCTGGTCGATCGGCTCTCGGACTCGCCCGCCGACGGACGCAGCACGCCCGGCAGCAGCAGCCCGAAGGCGGCTCCGCCGAGCTCCGCGTCGCGGGCGGCGGCGACCCACAGCTCCCCCCCGCGGCGCCGGGCGGCCCGGCGGCACAGGGCCAGGCCGATGCCATGGCCGTGGGCCTCGTCCGGCTCCTGTGCTCCGGCCCCGGGGTCTGCGGGGGCGGGTTCCTGTGCCCCCGGGCGGCCGGTGACCCCTTCGGCGAACAGGATGCCGGTGTCCGCCGCCGCGTCCAGGCCCGGGCCCGAGTCGGCGACGGTCGCGTGGAGGTCCCTGCCCCGCGCTACAGGTGGACCTCGACGATGCCCTGCAGCTGCTCGGGGAGGTCCTCGGAGGCGGTCGTGGAGCGCGGAGCGTCCACCACGGCCCGCACGGCGTTGTCGATGAGGTTGCCCAGGATCATCGTGACATCCTCCGGCTCGGCCAGCGGGCTGAGCACGAGCGACTCCGGCGAGACCCGCAGCAGGACGCCGGCCTCCGCGCTGAGCGTCCCCTTGGCCTCCAGCAGCGCTCGCAGATAGGGGTCCTCGAGGGCCTCGATGCCCTCGACCGGGGCGGCGATCGGCCCGGAGCGCAGGATGCGGCGCAGGTAGTCGCCGGCCTCCTCGCCGGCCCCCGTGCCCACCAGCCCCAGCACGGTGTGCAGGCGATTGGCGAACTCGTGGCGCTGGGTCCGCAGCGCCTGGGCCATGGCCGTGACCGACTCCAGCTGCCGGCCCATGGTGAGGATCTGCGTCTCGTCCTGCAGCGTCACCACGGCCCCCATCTCCACCGCTCCGCGGCGCACGGGCACCGTGGTGATCAGCAGGATGCGATCGCCCACGCGGTGCCGCCCGCGCACGGGGCTCAGATCCCCGGCATGGGCTGCGTCGATGGCCCGATGCGCGCCCCGGGCGATCGGCTCGGGGACCGGCCCGTCCTGCTCCGCCCACCCGAGCATGCTGCGAGCGCGCGCATTGGACAGCGTCACGGCCCCGGAGGGCGAGAAGCCGAGCACGCCGTCGTCGAGCCCCTGGAGCACGGCCTCCTGGTGGCGGGCCATGTCCGCGAGCTCCTCGGGGCCCACGCCCAGGGTCGCCCGCTCGAGCCGCCGCACCAGCGCCAGGGAGACCGCAGCGCCGATGCCCAGGGCCGCAGCGGCCACGAGTCCCGCCGCGAGGATCTCGCGGCGGATGTCGGCGCCCTGCACCGAGGAGCTGATCCCCACGGAGACCAGGCCGACCACGCTGCCCTCGTCCTCGCTCGAGTAGACCGGCACCTTGGCACGCACCGTGGAGCCGAGCGTGCCCGTCTGCTGGTACACGTCCTCCTCGCCGGCCAGCGCGCGATCGGGGGAGGTGGACAGGTGCTGGCCGATCTCGGCGGGGTCCGGATGGGAGAGGCGGGTTCCGTGGATGTCGGCGACCACCACGAACTCGACCTGGGCGCGGCGGCGCACCTGCTCGGCCTGGGCCTGCACGGGGCCCTCGCGCAGCACCTCGACGTCCAGACGGTCCTGGGCGGAGGCCTCCGTGACCTCCTGGCGCAGCTGGGGGTCCTCGGCCAGGGTGCGTGCTGTGGACAGCGCATGCGTGGCATTGGTCTGGGCCACGGCGCGCGATCCCAGCCAGGCCGAGGTGGTCGCGGACAGTGCCAGGACCAGCACGATCACGCCCAGCTGCGAGACGAGCACCCGTCGCGCGAAGGATCGGGGCTGTCGCGGCATGGGCCCAGCGTAGTGCGCAGCACACCTGCGAGCACAATGCGCAGAAGGCGGGCAATGAGAAGAACGCGGTCTGTGCGCACAACCGCGCCAGGTCGCCGCGGCGATCCCTACGGTGCAACGAGCATCACATCCGACCCCACTGGGTCGGGCCACACCGAGCGCTGCGCAGCACGCCAGCA
The DNA here is from genome assembly GCF_026672465.1 of Kocuria sp. SL71. Classification (NCBI taxonomy): domain Bacteria; kingdom Bacillati; phylum Actinomycetota; class Actinomycetes; order Micrococcales; family Micrococcaceae; genus Kocuria; species Kocuria sp. SL71. The sequence goes on along the minus strand of NZ_JAPPRE010000001.1, from coordinate 2,045,258 downwards.
GAAGGAGGAGCCCCGGTGACCGTCATCCTCGGCTTCGCCATGATCGTCGTTTTCATGACGCTGATCATGACCAAGAAGCTCTCGCCCATCCTGGCGCTGATCCTGGTCCCCACGATCTTCGGCCTCTTCGCCGGAGCGGGCCTGGGCATCGGCGACATGGTCATGGAGGCCATCGCCTCGATGTCCTCCACGGCGGCGCTGCTGCTGTTCGCCATCATCTACTTCGGCATCATGATCGACGTGGGCCTGTTCGACAGGCTCGTGGACGTCATCCTGCGGCTGGCCGGCCATGACCCGCTGCGCGTGGTCATGGGCACGGCCCTGCTCACCGGCGCGGTCTCCCTGGACGGCGACGGCTCCACGACGTTCATCGTGGTGACCGCTGCCATGCTGCCGATCTACCGCCGGCTCGAGATGTCGCCGGTGGTGCTGACCTGCGTGGCCGGCCTGATCAACGGCACGCTGAACATCGTGCCGTGGGGCGGGCCGACCGCCCGTGCGGCCTCGGCGCTGCAGCTGGACCCCAACGAGATCTTCGCGCCCATGGTCCCATCGCTGATCGTCGGCCTGCTGCTGGCGCTGGGCTTCGCCTGGTTCATGGGGCTCTCCGAGCGGCGCCGCCTCACCGCCGCCGGCGTGCAGTGGGCCCGCGGGGCCGGCGGCTCGGTCGCCGCCGCCTCCGCCGGGTCGACGGGCGGTCCGGCCACCCGCGCCCTCGTCATCAACCAGACGAGCGAGGAGCCCCAGGCAAGCTCGACCGGCACGTCGCTGGCGGAGACCGCCCTGGACCCGAACCGCCCCACGCTGCGTCCGCACCTGCTGTGGTTCAACCTGGCGCTGACCGTCGTGATCATGGTCCTGCTGGTGATCGACATCATGCCCCTGGCCTACCTGTTCATGCTCGGCACCGTCGTGGCCCTGATGGTCAACTTCCGCACGGTGCGCGAGCAGCACGAGGAGCTGGCCTCGCATGCGTCGTCGGTCATCACCGTGGTCGCCATGGTCATGGCCGCCGGCGTGCTGACCGGCGTCATGAGCGGCACCGGCATGGTCGATGACATGGCGCAGTGGCTCGTGGACGTCATCCCCGCCGCCTGGGGGCCGTACCTGGCGGGCATCACGGGAGTGCTGTCGATCCCCATGACGTTCTTCATGAGCAACGACGCCTTCTACTACGGCATCCTCCCGGTGCTCACCGAGACCGCCTCGCACTACGGCATCTCCTCGGCCGACATGGCGCGGGCCTCCATCACGGGCCAGCCCGTGCACCTGCAGTCCCCGCTCGTCCCGGCCATCCTGCTGCTGGTCTCCCTGGCAGGCGTGGAGCTGGGCGATCACCACAAGAAGGTGCTGTGGCGGGCTCTTTGCGTCTCGCTGGCGATGCTCGCGGTGGGCATCCTCGTGGGCGTCATCGCCTTCGGCTGAGCCGCAGCATGGCTCCGGGGCCGCCGCCCGGCCCGAGTCCCATGCTGCGCCCGAGCCCGTGCGGGTCTCGGACGCAGCGTCTTCGCAGGCCCTTCAGGCACATCGCACGAACAGGAGCAGGTCCATGGCAGATCTCTACTCGCGCAGCGCACCGGATGCGCCGCAGCCCTCGCTGAGAGTGTCCTCCTCCGAGGGCATCGACCGGGCCGAGCGCACGGTCGTGCTGGCTCACCGGTCGGACTCCTCCCCGGCGGTCCTGCAGGCGGGCATCGATGCCGCGCAGCATCTGGGGGCCGCGCTGCGAGTGGTGCACTACGCCCACGACATGACGGCGGGGCCGACTGCCGAGCCGGAGATGATCCAGCGCATCAAGGAGCTCTCCCGCCCGATCCTGGAGGCTGGGATCGAGTTCGAGATCCAGCGCGCCGGCGACGGCGTGGCCGATCAGGTGCTCGAGCTCGCTGAGGACCACGCCGCCGCGCTGATCGTGCTGGCGGTGCGGCGCCGCTCGCCGCTGATGAAGCTCTTCCTGGGCTCGAGCGCCCAGCGCATCCTGCTCGAGGCCTCCTGCCCGGTGCTGACGCTGCGCTGAGCGCTCAGCCTCCGGAGGGGTCCTCGATCTCGATCCAGCCCTCGACCAGCTGGTGCGGCACCCGCCGCAGGTCCTTGGCCGGATCCGGAGGGGCCTGCCGCCCGAGAGCCAGGGCCAGGCGGGATCCCTCGAACGTGCCGTCGGGGGAGAAGACCCAGTAGTGATTGGGGCACTCGAAGCTCTCGGCCTGGCCCGAGGCGGCGCGGCAGACGGTCGCGCCCTGGTGCGGGCAGATGTTGTGCAGGACGTGCAGCCCCTGATCGTCGCGCGCCACGAGCAGCGCTGCGCCGCCGGCGCGCAGGGTCACGAAGTCCCCGGGCCGGGCCACGGCGGAGGCCTCGAGCAGGCGGATCGTGGTCATGCGAGCTCTCCTGGGGCGGCGGGCCCGGGGCCGCCGGGTGCGTCGGCGCGGTGCGTGCTGGGCCCCTGCGCCTGCGGAGCCGGCACGTGCTCGCGTGCCGCCAGCAGCCAGGAGGTGGTCTCCAGGAGGCGCTCCCGCAGCGGGGACGCGCGCTGGGCGAAGGAGCGCTGACGGCGCACGTACTCCGCCTTGCCCTCCGGGGTCTCCACGGCGACCACGCCGTAGCCCCATTCCAAGAGGTCGTACGGGGAGGCCTCCATGTCCGTGGCCCGGACCTCCAGCGCGAGCTCGAAGCAGTCGGCGATCAGCTCGGAGGCCACCGCTGGGGCCAGCTTGTACGCCCACTTGTAGAGGTCCATGGTCGCGTGCAGGCAGCCGGGCTGCTCCAGGTCCCGCTGGGTCTCGCGGGTGGGCTGCAGCTCGTTGAGCGGGGCGGCCTCCGGGACGAAGAAGCGGAAGGCGTCGATGTGGGTGCACCGCAGCCGTTCGGCCTGCACCACGGCGTCGGTGCCCTCCGCGCCCAGTCGCAGCGGCAGCTGCTCGTGGCGCACTCCGTGCACGCGGGCGTTGTAGGCCATGGCCCATTCATGCATCCCGAAGCACCCGAACTGCCCGGCTCTCGAGGCCGTGCGCCGCACGAGCATGTCCACGAACTCGACCGCGCGTCCGCGCGATTCCAGGAATGCGGCGACGTCGACGGTCGCAGCACCGTCGTCGGCGCTCAGGCCGAGGGCCTCGGCCTCCGTCGCGGTCACGGTGCGCCAGTAGCGCTGCTCGGCCATCTCCGCGGCGTCCAGCAGCACGACGCCCGGGCCAGGATGCCAGCGCTCCAGGCGGCCGGGGGAGTGCGAATAGTAGGTGAACAGGAAGTCGCCCACCGGGTGCTTGAGCTGCTGGCTGCGGCGCTCGCGGAAAGGCTCCGTCCAGGGGCTGACCCGCTGCAGGTGAGCGGCCTGTCGGGCGTGCCACTGCTGGGGCTCGAGCACCTCCACGGCGCCCAGCAGCCGGCCACGGGCATCAGCGGGCATTCTGGTCCCCGGGGTGCGAGGGCCCGTCGCGGTCACTGCGCAGATGCTGGGCTCAGCGCCCGGTGCCGCCGTAGACGGCGGCGTCCTGCTGGGAGTCCAGACCGAAGGCTGAGTGGACGGCGCGCACGGCCTCGTCCAGGCGGTCGGCGGCGGTCACCACGGAGATCCGCACCTCAGAGGTGGAGATCATGTCGATGTTGATGTCGTGCTCGGCCAGGGCGTCGAAGAACGTGAAGGACACTCCCGGGTTGGACTTCATGCCCGCGCCGACCAGGGAGAGCTTGCCGACCTGGTCGTTGTACTCGAGGCTCGCGTAGCCGATCTTCTCCTCGGCCGCGCGCAGCATGGACATGGCCAGATCGCCCTGGGTCTCCGGGATCGTCACGGACAGGTCCGTGGTCTTCTCGTCCGAGACGGAGACGTTCTGCACGATCATGTCCACGTTGACCTTGGCATCGGCCAGGAGCCGGAAGATGCCGGAGGCGATCCCGGGGCGGTCGGGGACGCCGACGACGGTGATCTTGGCCTGGGTGCGGTCGTGGGCGATTCCTGCGATCAGCGGCTGTTCCAAGGGGATCTCCTGGGTGTGCACAGAGACGGTCGTGTCATCGGGGCTGGGGATGACCCAGGTGCCCTCGTGGTGGGTGAAGGATGAGCGGACGTGCAGCTTCACGCCGAAGCGGCGGGCGTACTCGACGCAGCGCAGGTGCAGGATCTTGGCGCCGTTGGCCGCCATCTCCAGCATCTCCTCGGAGGAGATCTCCTCGAGCTTGTGCGCCTTGGGCGCGATGCGCGGATCCGCGGTGAAGACGCCGTCCACGTCCGAGTAGATCTCGCAGACGTCGGCGTCGAGCGCGGCCGCCAGGGCCACGGCCGTGGTGTCCGAGCCGCCGCGGCCCAGCGTGGTGATGTCCTTGGTGGCCCGGTGCACGCCCTGGAAGCCGGCGACGATCGCGATGTTGCCCTGGTCCAGGGACTCGCGGATGCGCTCGGGATTGACCTCCACGAGCGAGGCCGCCCCGTGGTCGCCGTCCGTGATCATGCCGGCCTGCGAGCCCGTGAAGGACTGGGCCGGTGCGCCGTAGGCGCTCACCGCCATGGCCAGCAGGGACATGGAGATCCGCTCGCCGGAGGTCAGGAGCATGTCCATCTCACGGGCGGGCGGCTTGGGCGCCACCTCGTTGGCCAGGTCGATCAGCTCGTCGGTGGTGTCGCCCATGGCGGAGACCACCACGACGACGTCGTTGCCGGCATCTCGGGTCTCCACCACGCGACGTGCCACTCGACGGATGCTGGCCGCGTCTGCGACCGACGATCCGCCGAACTTCTGCACGATCAGGCTCATATGTTCTGGCACCCCCGGCTGGTTCTGGCTGCTTGTCTGCCGAGGCTCCTCGGCGGCATTCGTCCCAGTCTATCGGCCAGCTCAGCTGACCGCGGTACGGCCCTCGAACGCCCGGCCCAGCGTGACCTCGTCCGCGTACTCCAGGTCTCCGCCCACGGGCAGCCCCGAGGCCAGGCGGGTCACCGTGATGCCCAGGGTCCGCAGCATGCGCGCCAGGTAGGTGGCGGTCGCCTCGCCCTCGAGGTTCGGGTCGGTGGCCAGGACGATCTCCTGGACGGTCTCGTCCGAGAGCCGGGTCATGAGCTCGCGGATCCGCAGCTGATCAGGGCCGACGCCGCCGATCGGATTGATGGAGCCGCCGAGCACGTGGTACAGCCCGCGGAACGCTCGGGTGCGCTCGATGGCCATGACGTCCTTGGACTCCTCGACAACGCAGATGACGGTGCGGTCGCGACGCGGATCGCGGCAGATGCTGCACTGCTCCTGCTCGGAGACGTTGCCGCAGGTTTCGCAGTGCTGGACCCGCTCCTTGACCGCGATCAGGGCATCGGCCAGCGACTGGACGTCCGAGCGCTCGGCATCGAGCAGGAAGAAGGCGATGCGCTGGGCGGACTTGGGGCCCACCCCGGGCAGGCGACCGAGCTCATCGATCAGGTCCTGGACTGCGCCTTCGTACACGGATCACTCATTTCGACGGTTTCGATGGGGCGGGTGCGCTCCAGGAGGGACGACGGAAGCTCAGATGCCGCTCTGATGCGGGATCTCCTCCAGCAGCCGCCCGCCGAGGATGCGCTCGATCAGCGCCCGCGTGCTCTGGTCCGTGTTCTCCACGGCCTCGTCATCCTCGCTGGGCGAGAACGTCGCCTCCGAGTCTAGGTCCGGGGCCGACGACGCAGCCCGGCTCGGCTCGGCGCTGCGCTCAGCGGCGGCGAAATGTGCCGCGTGGCGCTCCCGGAAGCTCTGCTTGCGCGGCGCAGCGGGCGCTGCCGATCCCGATGAAGGCGCTGCGGCTCCGCCTGCTGCGGTGCCCGAGGGAGCGGACGCCGAGCGTGCTCCTGCAGAGGGCGCCACTGCTCCGGCGGGGCATCCTCCTGGGGCGGCTGCTGCGGGGACTGCTCCTCCGATGGAAGGTCCTGCGGCGGCTGCTCCGAGACGGGCTCTGCGGAGTGGCCCGGGGTCTGTGCCGGCGTGCGGAAGGACCCGGGGCGGGCGGAGTCCTGCTGGGAGGTCGGCTCGCCCCGCTCGACGGACGGCGCGAGCGTCTGCGCTGCCGGTCCGCCGGAGGTGTGCTGCGGATCCGTGTCCGCGCCGTGCCCCGCGCCGGAGCCGGCCGCCGCGCGCGACGGTGCCCCGCGGTAGCCGGGGTCCTCGAAGGGCGGCTCCTCTTCGGGGGGAGCCTCATCCGGCCAGGGGATGTCGTCGTACGGGCTGGCGGGCACGATCGGATCCGGCGACGGGTCCTCGCCGCGCCGACGCTGAGCCGACCTCTGTGGCTGCCGCCGGGGTGCAGCCTGGTCCCGGTTCTCGGCCGGCTGGTGGGGAGGGGCCTGTTCGCGCGGTGCTGCCTGCTCCCGGGCCGCTGGCGGCGGCTGGGAGGCTGACGGCTCCTGGGGGTCCTGCGAGGGCGAGAACGGCTCGACGGATTCCGCCCACGCGGCGCGGGCGTCCTGCGTGGACAGCGGTGCGCTCTCGGGCTCCGGCCGAGTCTGCTCCGGGGACTGCGCCGACGGCGGGGCTGAGGCCGCCTCCTGCGACGCCTCAGAGGCCGAGTCCTGGCGGGTGCTCTCCTCCGGTCCGGCCGGTGTCGGGGCAGCTCCCGTGGGAGCCGGATCTGCCGGGGCCTCGGGAACCTCGGGCTCGGTGCCCTGGGCGGGACCATCGGGTCCGGCAGGGGCGGCCTCCACCGGATCCGAGGTGGGGATCGACGCCACAGCCCAGGTCGTCACCTCGGCGGAGTCGTCCTGCTGAGGGGCCGACTGCTCGGCCTCCTCCTGAGGGGCCTCGTCCTGCGGGGTCAGGCTGCCGGGCTGCCGTCGGGGTTCAGCGCGCTGAGACGGCTGCTCGCGCTGGGGCGGTCGCTGACCCTGGGCGGGGAACGGCCGAGGGCCGGTCGCCCGGCCCCCGTCATGCTGCGCTTCCTCCCGGTCATCGCTGGGTCTGCCCCGCGGCTCGCCGCCGTGCTGTGCTGGAGTGCTTCGTCCCGAGCCGCGCTGCTCGGGGCCCTGCTGCCGGACTCGGTCTGCGCGTTCGCGCTCGGGCGGCCCGGACCACCGGGCCCGTTCGAGCTCGGTCCGCCGGGTCCTGCGCCGCGGGGCCCGGCGGAGCCCGGAGCGCCGGGGGCGGATCCGCCCGGACCGGCAGTGCTGGGGCCGACGCCGCCCGGCCCGCTCGAGCCGGACCCCTGCGGAGCTGCGCCTCGAGGTCCGCCGGAGTCATGCCGGGTCCCCCCTCCGGGACCGACGGCCTCCACGCGGCAGGTCACGCCGATGACCTGCTGGATCGCCTGGACCAGGTTCGGCTCGAAGCGCGGGAAGTTCTTGCGGTCGCCCTCGGCATCGAACATCAGCTGCAGGACGGAGCCGTCGAAGGCGATGGGGGTTCCGCGCATGGTGGTCATCCACGAGACGCGATGGATCTCCGCCAGGGCCGAGATGATCTCGGTCCAGGAGCTGCGGATCATGTCGATCTCGCCGCCGCTGGCGGGGCCGCGGGAGGCGGACTCATCCGCGTGCGGCGGACGCTGAGGCGTCTGATCCGGGGCGCCGGCAGGCTGCTGGGGAGCCTGTGGCTGCGCCTCGGCGCGCCGTGGCCCCCGACTGCTGAGACCCTGACAGCTGGGACACCGACTGGGGGCCATCCTGCGCGGGCGCAGAGTTCCCCGAGGATCCGGACGACTCGCCGCGAGTCTCCGGCTGGCGACCGCGGAACTTCCCGAAGCCGCCTTCGGCCGCAGCGAGCGGATCCGATTCCTGCACCTCGGGCTGGGCCGGGGCAGGAGCCTCGGAGGCAGTGTCATGCTCCCCTGCGGGGGTGGAGCCGCTGTGCGCGTCGGTGTCCTCGGCAGCGGGCTGGACAGGCCGGGACGGCTCGGGCTGAGGAGCCGGTGCCTGCTGCGGGGCGCCGGAGGAGGCCTGCTCCTGCGGCACATCCACCAGGGGCCCGGTGGGAGCGCCCGTGCGCCCGATGTTCAGGCGTCGCTCGAGGCGATCCACGCGCACGCCGACTCCGCGGGTGGTGTTCTCCGCCGAGGGCAGCAGCAGCCGGGCGCACAGCAGCTCCAGGTGCAGCTGCGGGGAGGTGGCCCCCACCATCTCGGTCAGCGCCTCGTTGGTGATGTCCGCGCAGCGCGAGAGCTCCGAGGCGCCCATCTGATGCGCCTGATTGCGCAGGCGGGCGATCTGGTCCTCCGGGGTCCCGTGGAGGATGTTGCCCGCGTTCTCCGGCACGGCGTCCACGATCACGAGGTCGCGGAAGCGCTCGAGCAGATCCTCCACGAACCGCCGCGGATCCTGTCCTGTCTGGATCACGCGGTCGACGGCGCGGAACACCGTGGCGGCGTCGCCGGAGGCGAAGGCGTCGACGACGTCGTCGAGAAGGGCCCCATGGGTGTAGCCGAGCAGCGAGCTGGCCAGGTCGTAGCTGATCTGATCCTGGTCGGTGCCGGCCATGAGCTGATCCAGCACGGAGAGGGAGTCGCGCACGGAGCCGCCGCCGGCGCGGACCACCATGGCCTGCACGCCGGGCTCCACGCCCACGCCCTCCTGCTCGCACAGGGCGCTGAGGTAGTCCATGAGCGGCTCGGGCGGGACCAGGCGGAACGGGTAGTGGTGCGTGCGGGAGCGGATGGTCGGCAGGACCTTGTTCGGCTCCGTGGTGGCGAAGATGAACTTGATGTGCTCCGGCGGCTCCTCGACGATCTTCAGCAGCGCGTTGAAGCCGTCGCGCGTGACCATGTGGGCCTCGTCGATGATGAAGATCTTGTACCGGTCCCGGACCGGGGCGAACGTGGCGCGCTCGCGCAGCTGGCGGGCGTCGTCCACGCCGCCGTGGGAGGCGGCGTCCATCTCGATGACGTCCAGGGAGCCGGCGCCGTCGCGGGCCAGATCGCGGCAGGACTCGCACTGCCCGCAGGGCGTGGGCGTGGGGCCCTGAGCGCAGTTGAGGCAGCGCGCCAGGATGCGCGCCGAGGTGGTCTTGCCGCAGCCTCTCGGACCGGAGAACAGGTAGGCGTGGTTCACCTTGTTCTTGCGCAGCGCGGTCATCAGCGGCTCGGTCACATGGGACTGACCGATGACGTCCTCGAACGTCTCAGGGCGGTAGCGGCGGTACAGGGCGGTCGTCACACGGACACTGTAGCGACGGGCTCCGACGTCCTGAGCGGCGGAGTCGGTGCGGTGGATGACTGAGTTCCGGGTGCGATCCGGGCATGAGAAGACCCCTCGCGCACCCGTCAGAGCTCAAGTGCCCTTGCTGCCTTCCGGCCCTGGGGGGAGTTCCTCAAGATGACGCCGCACGAGGGGCTGTCGAAGAGTGTATCGGACCGGTGCGGGCGCTGTGAAACCCTGCCTCCCATCCCGAGGATTTCCGCCGTCGGGTGCGCATGGTCTACGATGGTCCCTGCATGTTCGCGCCCTGCGGTGCGACCGTGCAGCCGAGGAGGATTCGCCTAGCGGCCTATGGCGCACGCCTGGAACGCGTGTTGGGTTAACGCCCTCGGGGGTTCAAATCCCCCATCCTCCGCCACGCGGAAGCCCCTTCGATCAGCACAAGCGCTGACCGAAGGGGCTTTTTCTTCATGCTCGATTCCAGCCGGGCTGACCGCCAGGCCCTGAGCTGCCGAGAAAGCATGTGCGAACGCTCAGATGTGATCCACGCCGTCATCGGGTGTGACGAATCCGGTGAAGATGAACGGAGTCTTTACAGATACCGTGTCCTGCATGAACAGCACGACACCCCCCGAAGACGCCCCCGCCCCCCGCCCTCGCTGGACCGGGATCGTCGGCGGAGCGGTCGTGATGCTCGTGCTGTCGGCGATCTGCGCGTTCATGCTGCAGAGCTCGGCGCGTGTGGAGGACGACACCTTCGGGCACCTCGTGGAGCTGACGTCGCCGTTCGACGTCCTGGTGATCTTCGTGCTGATGTCCTTCGTCTGGCTGCTGATCGGACGGTTCTGGTGGTCGGTCGGCATCGTCACCGCGGCCCTGGCGATCCTGGCGGTGGCCAGCAAGCAGAAGCTGATGATCCGGCAGGAGCCCGTGTTCCCCAGCGACATGGAGTTCGTGGGACAAGCGGGCTTCCTGCTGTCGATGGTCACGGGCCAGATGATCGCGGCGGTGGTGATCGGGCTCGTCGTGCTGGTCCTGGTGATCGTCGTGATCGGGAAGCTGATGTCCCGGTGGTTCCCGCGCCCGCGCCTGCGCCGCTCGGAAGGCGGAGTCCACAAGCGCTACTTGGGGCTGCGCATCCTGGGAGTGATCGTGACCGGTGCCCTGCTGATCCACACGGTGAGCTTCAATTCCGAATCCAACATGTGGCGTGCGCTCTACGACACGAATGGAGAGGACTGGGGCAACTCGAGCCAGCTGTACAACTACCGCGTCCACGGCTTCGTGGGCGGGTTCCTCTACAACATGCCGACCGATCCCATGGATGAGCCCGAGGGCTACGACGAGGCCGCCATGTCCGATCTCTCCGAGCGCTACGAGGGCCGTGCGGAGCAGATCAACGCCGACCGCGACGGCTCGCTCGAGGACACCAACGTGGTGGTCATCCTCTCCGAGTCGTTCTCCGATCCCACGCGCATGGACGGCGTCGAGCTCGACGAGGACCCGATCCCGCAGACCCGCGAGACCATGGAGGAGACCCTGTCCGGGACCATGTACTCCAACTCCTACGGCGGAGGCACCTCCACCATGGAGTTCGAGTCGATGACCGGTGAGCCCGTGGGGCTGTTCCGCCAGCAGGCGAACTCGCCGTACCAGAACTTCGTCAGCGACCTGGACGGATACCCGTCGGCTGCGGGCGCCTTCGAGGAGATGGGCCACGTCTCCGTGGCGATCCACCCCTACAACCTGCACATGTACAAGCGCCCGGCGGTCTACGAGAACTTCGGCTTCGACCGGGTGATCAACGAGGACAATATCCAGGAGGAAGACCACCTGGGGCGCAGCCCGTACATCAGCGACGCCTCGGCCTTCGACGAGGTGCTCCACCAGATGGACACCACCGACGAGCCCGTGTTCACGAACCTGGTGACCATGCAGAACCACGGTCCGTACTTCGACTTCTACGACGACCCGATCGGAGTCGAGGTCGCCGACGGCTCGGACACCGGTCAGCTGAGCCAGTACGCCCGCGGCCTGCACAACACCGACGACGCGATGGCCGAGTTCCTGCAGCAGCTGCGCGAGGGTGACGAGGAGACGATCGTGGTCTTCTACGGCGATCACCTGCCCGGCGTCTACTCGGATGAGCTGCGCGCGCAGAACGACCCGGAGACCAGCCTGCAGACCCCGTACTACGTGTGGAACAGCGAGACGGATCAGACCTCCGAGGGCACCGTGACCACTCCGGCCATGTTCCTGCCCAAGATCTACGAGGTCGCCGACGCTCCCGTCACGCCCTACCTGGCACTGCTCGACGACGTGAACGGGTCCATGCCGGTGATCCAGCGCGAGCGCATGCTGGATCCGCAGGGCGAGGAGCTGGATCCCGAGAACCTGGACGAGACGCGGGCGGATCTGCTCCAGGACCTGAAGCTCGTGCAGTACGACTTCTCGATCGGCGAGAGGTACGTGGTGGATGAGATGTGGCCGGGGGCAGTCCAGCGGCAGTGAGGGGCCGTCCCGGCGGCGGATGATTCGGCATCGGGGTGGGGCCACTTCGGGTCACATCGCAGCCGGGTGGAGTGAGGGGCCTGTTTCCCCTGGTCAGAGGCTTGCAGGGTCCGTCGGGGCTCTGTCCAGCCCATTCCCAGCCACTGGCCAGCGTCCCTGCCCGGACGCGGAAGGGGACCTCTCCCATGCCCACGAACCGATCTCGCGCCCGCCATCGGGCCGCACCTCGAAACCGTCCGCTGCTCCCGGGGGCGCGCAGACTCGCAGCGCTCGCCGCGGCGGCGAGCGTGGCCGTGACCGGCGCGATCGTCGCCGCCCCGGCTGCCACAGCCCAGACCGTCCGCACCGGAGACACCTCCGGGCCCGGCAAGGTCGCCTACCTGCACGGCAATCAGTAGTCCCAGATCATGTGCCGCGGCGGCGCCCTCGTAGGCGCGGTCGACTCCGTCGTGGTGGACCCGATCACCGCCTCCGGCAACCTCCCTGCCGGCTCCTGCAACCTGGCCGACATGCGCGCGGCCAATCCCGGGGTGAAGTTCTACGCCTACCTGGACATCGGCGGCATCTCAGACGCCTCGTCGTGGACTCGGGATCCGTTCCACAGCACCTGCCTGTCCCTGAACCGCGACGGCGCGAACTACACGGTGCGGCCCAACAACTCGCGGGTCGCCGTGGACTCCAATGGCCGCGCGGTCTATCCCGGGTTCTCCCACCTGCGCATCGCGAGCCTCTCGAGCTCCTACAACGCCTCGTGCGCCGACCGGGCCGCGGACATCGTGACCACAGACTCCGTGCGCGGCACCACCGGCGCCGCTCCCACGCAGTTCGACGGGGTCTTCCTGGATGACATGGCGATGTCTCCGGCCCAGGGCCAGAACATGCGCGACATCGGAACGTGGGGCCCGTGGGGCTCCGACGACGGCTACGGCCAGGCGATGCTGCGCACCGTGGCGGCGATCGACGACGAGGTCGCCCGTCGCGACGGCGGCGCCAAGATCGCAGGCAACCTCGGGGTCTACGCGGACTACCCGAACCAGCAGGCGCTGGCCAAGCAGCTCGGCTCATCGCGGGATCTGGACTGGATCTTCCGGGAGTCCACCATCGGCGGCGCGAACGGCTCGTCCATGGGCGCCTGGCACGTGACCCAGCAGAACGGCGCCCTGATGGGGCAGGTCGCGGCCCTGGGCACGCCCGTGGTGATGCACAACTTCGCGGTCAACGCCACGACGACTCCTGCAGCCAGCGGGGGCGTCGGGGGAAGCTGCCTGCTCGACTCCACACCGAACGCCGGCGCGCTGCAGGCCGCGGTGGACACCCGACGGGCTCGCGACATGTCGATGGTCCTGGCGACCACGCTGATGTCGCGCACGGGCCCCGGCCAGCTGCAGACGGCCGTCGCCGAGGCGCAGACGACCTGCCGAGAGACCCGGGATTCCGGCAAGCAGTTCCGGGAGAGCATCTTCTGGTACTCCCTCGACGAGGACCGCTCGGAGACCGCCGATCTGCGCTATGCCGTGAACTGGAAGGGCCTGTATGCCGTGGGCGACACACAATTTGCCTACGACCGGCACGTGCACTCCCGCAAGCTCAACGACGGCCGCTGGGTGCGGATCAACTTCCTGAACTACGGCGTCACGGTCAATGGGCACTACATCCCGCCGCGCACCGGTGTGCTGACGCGCTGAGCCGCGTCGTCCGTCCACGGCCTGAGCCGGCCTTCTGGCGGCAGATCCCGGTCCTGGGCATCGAACTCGGTGCCCAGGACCGGGATCTGCTGCTGTTCGGGAACTGATCGGGCTTCGCCGCAGGCCTCCAAGCGGCGGTGCTGCGCTCGCAGCCTCCCGTGAGTCGGGGCCTCGTGAAGAGCCGAGGCGACGGGAGACGAGCAGAGGGAACGGCGAGCGCTTTGGAGTGGAAGTCACTGGTCAGCGGAAAGCTGGACAGCCTGGATCTGCAGCTGCGGCTGCCTCACGACGGGGATGTCGTGGTGAGGAGGGGAGCTTCTGGCATGCCCTCCGTCGTGGTCGCCTCGCCCGCGCTGGCAGACGGGTGCCAGCTCGTGGGGCACATCCAGGCAGAGGCCCGCGGAGACGTCAATCCTCCGGAGCTCGGGCACTTCCTGGGGGTCTGCGCTGCGGCCGACGAGGCGAACTCCCCGGAGCCGTCGGAGGCGCAGGTCGCCCCGGAGTGGGTCGTGCATCTGAAGCGGCTCTACCACGGGGTGCTGAAGGGCCATGAGGAGCGCCTGCTGGTGAGCACAAGCCACCCGCAGCCCGGAAGGACCGAGCTCGGCGCGCGGAAGCTGCCGCTGGCTGAGAAGTTCCTGCCAGATGACCAGCAGTGGCTGGCCAAGGGCTATACGGATGGCTGGGGCCTGGGCATCCGCTCGCAGAAGCGCGAACTGGACCGCGCCGAGGACATGGCGGCGCCCTTCGTCAGGATCCTGAGCGAGTGGTACCGGGTCGAGACCGTCCAGGTGAGCTGATCAGCTGGCCAGGCTCAGAGCGGGGGCCGGCTCGCTCAGGCGGACGGGGGAGCCCTCGTCGTCGAAGCGGGCACCCAGCCCGCGCAGGATGAAGGTGACCGTGGCGCGGACGTGGCGCTCGTGGGCGGCGCGGTCCTCCTCCGAGTTGGCCTCCCGGTCGGCCGTGGAGGCCAGGGAGCCGTGGACCAGGCGGCCCATCTCCGGGAGGTCGCCGTCCGGCAGCCAGCCGTCGGCGACGGCCTCGCGGAGGATGTCGATGAGCACGAGTCGCAGAGAGCCCACGTGGGCGCCGAGCTTCTGGAAGTCCTCCGGGGAGAGCACCGTGCGCATGGCCGGCCCCGGGGGGATGTGACGGCGCGAGAGGTCGTCGAGCTGGGCGCGGACGTACACGCCGAGCTTGTCCACGGGATTCTCGACCAGGGCGAGCTCGGCGTGCAGCTCGCGCATGAAGCGATCGGTCTCGTCCATGGTGAAGGCGATGAGCAGCTCGCCCATGTCCGCGAAGTAGTTGTAGACGGCCGTGCGGCCGATGCCGGCGTTGCGGGCCACATGGGTCATGGTGAGCCCGGTCAGGCCCTGCTGGTACAGCAGCTGGCCGAAGGACTCGAGGATGGCGTGCTTGGTGTGCTCGCGCTGCTCGGCGTTGGTGGCCGCTTGGATCTTGGGCATGCTGACACCTTACTACCAGATGTCGCCAAAAGACCCCTGAGTGAGGCGAGACTTACTTGGAATCTCCTGGGCATGAGCTGACAGGGAGGCGCCCCGCCTGCTCCGAGCGGAGCGGGCGGGGCGCAGTACTGCGCGAAGGCTCAGGACAGGGCCTGGGCGATCTCGCGGTTGAAGGCCTCCAGGTCGCCGGGATCGCGCGAGGTGATCAGGTTGCCGTCGACGACGACCTCCTCGTCGACCCAGTCGGCCCCGGCGTTCTTGAGGTCCACCTCGGTGGATGCGAACGAGGTCAGGCGGCGGCCCTTGGCCAGGCCCGCCTGGGCCAGGATCCACGGGGCGTGGCAGATCGCGGCCACGGGCTTGTCCGCGGCGAAGAACGCCTTGACCAGCTCCACCGAGTCCTCGTCCAGACGGAGGGCGTCGGCGTTGAGGGTGCCGCCGGGCAGCACCAGCATGTCGAAGTCCTCGACCCGCGCCTGGCCGACCGGGAGGTCGACGTCGAAGGTGTCGGCGTGGTCCCAGTCGCTCTGCATGGCCTGGAGGGTGCCCTCCGAGGGCGAGATGAGCGTGGTGGTCGCACCGGCCTCGTCGAGGGCCTGGCGGGGGCTGGTCAGCTCGACCTGCTCCACGCCGCGAGTCAGCAGGAAGGCCACCTTCTTATCGGAGACTGCCATGTCGTGCTCCTCTCATTCAGGTTCGTGTACGGCGACGGATTCTTCCGTGCCGCGTCATCCCCCATAACCCGCAGTCTGCGGAGCGTATTCCTTGTGAGAAGTGCCGGGCTGCATCGTCTCGGCAGTGGTCGGCTGTTCGGGCCGGGCTGCGGGCAGGAGGGTCACGGCCGCCAGTGCGATCACCCCGGAGATCAGCTTGTCCGCCACGAAGGTGAAGAGGTTGCCCGTCAGCGCTGCACCGAGGGTCGGCAGGCCCCGGGCCGGGGTACGCGTCATCCCCCAGCGGCGGGCGCCGTATCCCCAGACCAGTGCGCCCGCGATGTTCACCGGCATGAGGGCCAGTGACGTCTCCGGGCCCACGAGCATGATCGGCACGACCCATCGGCGGCGCACCTGCGGGCTGCTGGGTGCCGCAGCAGGCGGAGTCTGCGCAGCGGAGGCCTGCTCCGAGTTCTCGTCGGACGACAGCGGGGAGGTGGCCTGCTCTGGGCCTGAATCGGCGGCGGCAGGGACCTCTGGCGGCGGGGCCGGCTGCTGGGTCTCGCTGCTCGGCGGCAGCTCGGACTCCTGGCGGGGTCGTGCCCTCCGGGCCCGACGAGCCCACGCGGCACCCTGGTGCTCATCCTCTTCCAGGGCCGCGGCGATCTCCCCGACCAGCGACGCGTCCAGCCGGGTGCGGCCCATGCGGAAGGCGTCGTACGCGGTCGTGCGCGCGACTCGGGCGGACGACGTCGTCGATCGACTCGCGAGGCGCGGGGCCTGTTGTCGGATCCATTGCGCCTCCTCGCCTCGATCTGCGTCCGCCGTCCAGGACCTTCTGATCCTCAGTCGGGTTCGCATCGGGATTCCGGAGCTCATGACCCCGCGGAAGTGTCCGGGAGCTGCTCGGAGGCGAAAGCCGGCCCCGCACTGCATCGACTGCAGTGCGGGGCCGCGATTGTCATATGCCCTGAATGGAATGTGTAGGGCGCTGCTGCTCAGGCGCGCTCGGCGGCCAGCCCGCCCTGCCATAGGGAGTCGAACGGGGCGTGGGAGCTCACGCGCTGGCGGATGCCGGCCGAGACGAACTCCTTGGCGGCCTGGGCCGCCTCCAGCGGGGACACGCCCTTGGCCAGCTCGGCGGTGATCGCCGCGGCCAGGGTGCAGCCGGCTCCGGCGACGGCGACGTCGCCGACCTTCGGCGAGGACAGGACCTCGGTCGTGGTGCCGTCGTAGAACACGTCCACGGCGTCCGGACCCTCCAGGCGCACGCCGCCCTTGGCGAGCACGGCGGCCCCGGAACGCTCGTGGATGCGCTTGGCGGCCTCCTCCAGCTGCTCGACGGTCGTGATGTCGTCCATTCCGGACAGCGAGATCGACTCGAAGTGGTTGGGCGTCACGAACGTGGCCTTCGGCAGGATCTGGGCGGTCAGCGCCTTGTCCGTGTCGAGTGCGGCACCGGGCTCCTGGCCCTTGCAGATCAGCACCGGGTCCAGGACCAGGTGCGGGGTCTTCAGGGACTCGAGGGCCTGGGCGACGACGTCGATGGTCTGCGGCGAGCCGAGCATGCCGATCTTGACGGCGCTGAGGTCGTAGGCCGAGGAGGCGGCGTCGAGCTGATCGGCGATCACCTGCGGATCCACCGGGGAGAAGCGGTGGCCCCAGTCGTTGCGGGGGTCGAAGGACACGATGCAGGTCAGCGCCAGCGAGCCGAAGACGCCAAGCTCCTGGAAGGTCTTGAGATCCGCCTGGGCGCCGGCGCCGCCGGTGGCCTCGTTGCCGGCGATCGTGAGCGCGAACGGGGGAGTCTGAGCAGCGGGTGCAGAAGTCATGGCTCGATTCTGCTCCTGCTGGGCGGGTGGCACCAACATGGCCGTCGTGGGCGGTCATCGCGGCCTGTATCCTGGCGCGGTCGAGACGGTTCGACGCGCTGGGTGGCAGGCAGCGCGTCCGTCGGCCCTGCGCAGCCCCAGGCTCCTGCAGGTCGTGCCGCGCTCGGATCCACGCGCGACGGAGACGGCATCAGCCCGCTCCGCTCGGCGCTGACAACCCCTCCCCAGGAGCCCTGCCGCATGACCAGCGACCCCCGCACGCCGTCGTCGTCCCCGATGACCGCGGCCCAGTACGCCCGCCGCCCCCGCAGCCTGTTCGACCTGTTCGTGGCCGCGACCGCCGTGATCCTGGTGCTGTCCAACATCGGCGCCACCAAGGGCGTGCAGATAGGCCCCATCATCACCGACGGCGGCTTCTTCCTCTTCCCGCTGGCCTACGTGGTGGGCGATGTGGTCTCCGAGGTCTGGGGCTTCCGCGCAGCGCGGCGCTCCACGCTGATGGCCTTCGCCGCCGGCGCCTTCGCGAGCCTGTGCTTCTGGATCATCATCGCGCTGCCGGCCGCACCGTTCTACGAGGGCCAGGGGGCCTTCGCGCAGACCCTGGGCCCGGTGCCGCTGATCGTCCTTGCCTCCCTGCTGGGCTTCCTGGTGGGGCAGCTGCTCAACGCGTACGTGCTGGTCAAGGTCAAGCAGCGCACCCGGGAGCGGCACCTGTGGGCGCGGCTGATGGCCTCCACGCTGGTCGGCGAGCTCGTGGACACGATCATCTTCTGCGCGATCGCCGCCCCCGTGATCGGCATCGAGACGCCGGGGCAGTTCCTGAACTACGTGCTCGTCGGCTACGTCTGGAAGTGCCTGATCGAGGTCGTCATGCTCCCGGTCACCTACGCCGTGGTGGCGCGCGTCAAGAAGATCGAGGACTACGGCGCCGTGACCGCCTGAGGCCTGCTGGCTCCTCGCCATCGCACGCAGAGGCCGCTCGACGACGACGGCGGGGTTCAGTCCCGCTGCAGATGCGCCAGCTGAGCCTCGATCGAGCGGCGGGCCGCGGGGCGGACCTGGGCGGGGACCTCCGGGTAGATGCGCTCGGCGAGCTCGTCGGCGGAGACCCCCTGGGCTGTCGCGCTCATGGACTCGAGGGCTGCGCGGACCTCGTCCAGGCGCTCCAGCCGATGGTCGCGCAGCTCCCGGCAGGTCTTGGCCAGATCCGGCAGCGGCTCACCATGGGCGGGAAGACCCAAGCCACCGGCGGCCTCGAGCCGATCGAGCGAGGCCAGGTAGTCGCCCAGCGTCCCGTCCGGATGATCGAGCATGGTGGTGCCGCGGCCCAGGACGGTGTCGCCCGTGAGGATGGGGGCGATCGCGGCACCATCGGTCAGCGCGGCGTCGTCGAGGATCCGGAAGCTCAGGGAGTCGGAGGTGTGCCCCGGCGTGGCCAGCACCTCGATCGAGACCCCGGCGGCGGTGAGACGCTCGCCGTCGCGCAGCGGCTGCCCATGGCGGCAGTGCTCCGGCAGCGCGGCCCGCACGGGCGCTGCGGTCAGCTTGCGCAGGGAATCGATCGCCTCGGTGTGATCATCGTGGCGGTGCGTGATCAGCACCAGCTCCACGGGCCCCGCCGCGGCGAGAGCCTGCACGTGCTCCGGTAGGTCGGGGCCGGGATCCACCACGACGACGCCGTCGGAGCCCGGCGCGCGCAGCAGCAGGCTGTTCGTGCCCTCGAGCGTCATGGGCCCGGGGTTCTCGGCGCGCAGCACGGAGACCAGGCGGGTCAGCCGACGGATCTGAGGGCTCATCAGGACTCCCGGGAATCCAGCAGCGCGCGCAGTCGATCGAGCGAGGAGTCCCAGGCGCCCTTGGCGGTCGCGTGGACCTCCTTCGGCAGCGGCCCCTGCAGCAGCTCGATCCGGGTCCCGCCGTCGACGGGCACGAGCTCGATGCGCAGCAGGATCAGATGCTCGGTGGGCTCGCCATCGGGCCCCGGCAGCGCCTCCTGGATCTCGAGCATCTCCTCCGGCACGATCGCCGCGTGCCGGCCGTGGGAGGGGGCGCCCATCTGGGGGTCGTCGTCCATGACCATGGCGAAGCGGCGGATGCCGCCCGGCCGCGGATCCAGCTCGAGGGACTCGGGGTGGACGCTCCAGCCCTGCGGCCCGTACCAGCGCGGCAGCAGCTCGGGGTCCATGAGGGCCTGGTAGATCCGCGACGACGGGTGCGGCAGGACCCTATGCAGGCGCCAGCGCTGCTCGGCGGGGACGCGATCCAGGTCGGAGCTGGGGCGGTCGCTGGGGTTCTCGGTCATCTGTGCCTCCTTGTGGCTCACGTGCTCGGGTCGCAGGCGTGGGCGCGGCTCACGGGTGGTCGCCGCTGTAGTAGTCGGCCAGGGTCGCGTCCCGGTAGGCCAGGTACGACCCGTCCTCCATCGCCTCGCGGGCGCGGTCCACCAGCCGGATGGTGAAGCGCTCATTGTGGATCGAGGCCAGCGTGGCCGCCACCCGCTCCTTGGCCTTGAACAGGTGGTGCACGTAGGCGCGGGTGTAGTGCGTGCAGGTGTAGCAGTCGCAGTCCTCGTCGATGGGGCGGAAGTCCCGCTTGAAGCGCGCCGCCGGGAGGTTGAACCGGCCCTTGGGGTGGTAGCAGGCCCCGGTGCGGGCCACGCGGGTGGGGGAGACGCAGTCGAACGTGTCCGCCCCTGCCTCCAGCGCCACGAAGATGTCGTCCGGCTCGGAGATGCCCAGCAGGTGCCGCGGTCGGTCCTCGGGCAGCTCCTCGGCGCACCAGCCCACGATCGTGCCGAGGTTCTTCTTCTCCAGCGCCCCGCCGATGCCGTAGCCGTCGAAGTCCATGGCTCCCAGGTCGCGGCTGGCCTGTCGGCGCAGGTCCTCGTACTGGGCGCCCTGGATCACGCCGAACAGCGCCTGGTACGGCCGGTGCTGCCGAGCCTGCGTGAGCCGTTCGTGCTCCTCGAGGCAGCGCAGGGCCCACAGCCGGGTCCGCTCGAGGGCGCGCTCCTGGTAGCCACGGGAATTGTGCAGGGTGGTCAGCTCGTCGAAGGCGAACATGATGTCCGCGCCGATCCCGTGCTGGACCTGCATGGAGACCTCAGGGGTGAACCGGTGCTTGTCGCCGTTGAGGTGCGAGATGAACGTGACGCCGTCGTCGTCCACGTTCGCCAGGCGCTCCTTGCCCTCGGCCACGTCGTCATCGCCCACGGGGCCCTTGGGGGAGGGGCCATCCATGTCGATCACCTTCTTGAACCCGGAGCCCAGGGACATGACCTGGAAGCCGCCGG
This sequence comes from Kocuria sp. SL71, assembly GCF_026672465.1. Lineage (NCBI taxonomy): Bacteria > Bacillati > Actinomycetota > Actinomycetes > Micrococcales > Micrococcaceae > Kocuria > Kocuria sp. SL71. The sequence goes on along the minus strand of NZ_JAPPRE010000001.1, from coordinate 2,024,740 downwards.
AGTCGGTGAAGGTGGGGCCGTCCCAGTTCATGAAGCGGCCGAGCCCGCCGGCCTCGTCGAGCAGATCGTGACCGGGGCGCAGGTACAGGTGGTAGGCATTGGCCAGCAGCGCCTGCGCGCCGAGCTCCTTCATGGCCTCCGGCAGCACGGCCTTGACGGTCGCGGCGGTGGCCACGGGGATGAAGGCGGGCGTGCGGATGGTGCCGTGTGGTGTGGTGATCTCCCCGGTGCGGCCCAGCCACGGGGGCTCGGGGTCGCCGTGCGGATCGGTCCGCGGGGGCTGGGCGACGGTCTCGGTCAGCCGAGTGCGCACCCGGAAGGAGAAGCTGTCCCGCCCGGAGAGCGGGTGGGGCTTGGGCGCGGGGGTCTGCTCGGAGTCCATCCGTCCATTGTCCCCGATGCAGCGGCCCGAGCCGGTCCGCCCGGGGCGGGGCTAGCATCGACTGCGGCCCTCGAGCCTCATCGCATCCCCTCCCGCCGCTCGAGCGCGGATGCCCCAGTCCCTCATCGGAGCGCTTCCCGCCCAGGGCAGCCCCGACTCTTCCGCAGGAAGGAGCCCGCGTGTCCGGATCGTCCACCGTCCGCCAGCTGTTCGAGGTGGGCCCCTCCCGCCGGGACCACGTGCCTGCGGTGCGCATCGCCCTGGCCGTGGGGATCCCTCTCGTGCTGCTGATGCTCCTGGGGCGCCCGGACCTGACGATCTACGCGGCCTTCGGCGCCTTCACCTCGATCTACGCCCGGCACGAGCCGCTGCGCCAGCGCCTGGGCCATGAGCTGCAGGCGGGCGCGCTGGTCACGGTCTCGGTGGCCATCGGCGCGCTGCTGTCCTGGTTCGGCGCGCCGGAGCCCCTGGTCCTGGGCATCACCTCCGTGGTCGCCGCGATCGGCGCGGTGCTGGCGGCGGCCTGGAACCTGAAGCCCGCCGGGTCGGTGTTCTTCATCTTCGCCACCGGCGCGATCGGCTCCCTGGGGCCCGATGCCGTGGCGCACCCGCTGCTGGCGATCGCGATCGCAGCCGGCTCCGCCGCCTTCTCCGTCCTGCTGGCGTGGATCTGGTCCCTGGTGGGCGAGGGGCGCGAGGGGAAGTCACCGCCCCCGGCGCCGGTGGTGCGCTTGACCCGCGGCCAGCTGGCCGCGCACGGCGGGCGCTTCCTGGTGGCCACGGGACTGGCCGCCGTGGTGGCCCTGATCGTCTCCCAGGCCGCCGGGCTCAGCCACGTCTACTGGGCGCAGGTTGCCGCCGCCCGATCGCGGCGCCCACGCACCTGGCGCGGCTGCAGCGCGGCGTCCACCGCATGGTCGGCACGCTGGGCGGCGTGGGCGTGACCGCGTTCGTGCTGGCCTTCGATCTGGGCCCGTGGCAGATGCTGGTCCTGGTGATCCTCTTCCAGCTGCTCGCCGAGCTGTTCGTGGGCCGCAACTACTCGCTGGCACTGCTGTTCATCACGCCGCTGGCGCTGCTGATGACGCAGCTGGCGCATCCGGTCCCGGCCGCGCCGCTGCTGCAGGCCCGCGCGGTGGAGACCGTGCTGGGCGCGCTGTGCGGCATGGTCGTGATCTACTTCTGGCGCAACAGCGAGGAGCGCCGAGCAGACACGCAGGCCATGCCGCGGATCATCGCCGCCTCGCAGGCGGACCGCCGCGGCGGCCCGGCGGACGCGGACCTCGACGGCGCGGCCGCGGGTGAGGACGACGACGGGCGCAGCGCTCCTCGCAGGACCGCTCGCGCTGAAGGCCGCTCAGCGGCCCCAGCCGACGTGCGCCAGGGCCTGCTCGATCAGCCGGCCCCGGCCGCCGGCGAACTCCGCCTGGATGTCGGCGCTGAGCGCCTCCTCGGGGGTGACCCAGGACAGCTGCAGCGCGTCCTCGCGCGGCTGGCACTCGCCGCGCACGGGCACCACGTAGTTCAGCGCGACCGCGTGCTGGCGGTTGTCCGTGAAGCCCGTCTCCGACGGATGCGGGAAGTACTCAGTGACCGCGAAGGGGACAGTCGAGGGCGGGACCATGGGCATGACCAGCGGCCCGAGATCCTTCTCCAGGTGCCGCAGCAGCGCCCCGCGGATCGTCTCGCGGTACAGGACGCGCCCCGAGACCACGGCGCGCTCCAGCTCGCCGACGTCATTGGGCTGCAGCAGCAGGCCCACCTCCGAGACGCAGCCCACGGGATCCAGCTGCACGGGGATCGCCTGGACGTAGACGATCGGCAGGCGGGCACGGGCCTCGCGGAGGTCTTCCTCGGACAGCCAGCCGGGATTCGGGTCCGGTGTGCGTATGGAGCTCATGGGATCTGTCTACCTCAGCCGTCGGGTCTCGTGGTGGGTCGGTGCCGGGGTTTCCGCGATCAGCGGAGGCTGCGCTCCAGGCGGGCCGCGGCCTCCAGGATCATCCAGGACTGGATCTGCGTGGACAGATCCACCGGGGCGCCCACGCGCTGGGTCTGATCCGCGTCCTTGAGGGGGTCGGAGGAGAAGATCGCGCGCACGCGCCGGGGCTCCGGGCGGGCGTTGGGGTCGTGGGGGTCCATGCCGGGATCGAACTCGCGACGGCCGTCCCAGAGGGCGTCGGCGGTGTCGAGGACCAGGCGCCGTGCGGTGAGGCGGGAAGCCTCGGGCAGCTGGGGGTCCTCGGCGGCCTCCGCCAGGTTCCGCACCAGGATGCCGGTGAACAGCCCGCCGTCGCCGGTGCCGTGCGTGGACAGGCTCCGACGCCGCCGACCGGAAGCACTGGTGGAGTCGCGCCCGAAGTGCGATTCGGCGCCGGCGATGATCTGTCCCGCCCACTCCAGCCAGGACCGAGCCCGATCCCGGGGCACGACGGCGGCATGCTCCAGGCATGCCGCCAGCACGGGGCCGGAGTTGTAGGAGTAGACGGCGTCGTCGCGCTGCGTGGTCTCCTTGCCGGAGCCGGCGGCCAGCAGCTTGATCCCGTCCCAGAACACGCCGCGCTGGGCGTCCCAGAGGTTCTCACGCAGCCAGCTCAGCAGCCGTTCGGCGGAGTCGTCGGAGGCGGTGCGCGCAGCGATCAGGGCCGCCGGGCCCGTGGTCGCGGCATTCTTGTAGGTGCGCTCGCGGCTCCAGAACATGCCGCCGCCGAGGTCGTCGGTGTGCGCCGAGCGGATCTGGGACAGCAGGAGGCTCCCGGCCCGCAGGACGTCGCCGGAGGAGGCGCCGCAGACCTGATCGAGCTGGCGCAGGCGGCCCAGGGCCAGCATGAGCCAGGACATGTCGTCGAAGAAGCTGTTGATCACGACCGACCCGCCCGAGCGCACGGCGATGCCGCGCAGCAGCTGATGCGCGCGCTTGCGCAGCGGCTCCGGGTCCCCTCCCGAGGAGGCCTCCCGCAGGGCGGCATCCACGAGGGCGTCGAGCAGGTGCGCCTGCCACCAGTAGTGCCAGGTCAGGTTGGTCCGCGACGGCCCCGGGAAGGTGATCGCAGCCAGCCAGGTCCCGGGGATGCCGAGGGCCCGCTGCCCGAACAGCTCCTGCACCGAGCGGGCGGCCAGAGCTGCGCGCACGGCGCGGTCGTCGACGGCATCGGCGAGGATCGAGGCGGCGGGGTCGTGGCTCATGGCTCTCCTGTGCGTGGGGGTCGTGCGCTGCCGTCGAAAGTGCTGCGGGCTGTCGCGGACGGCTGGCCCTCAGCCTAGCGATCCGCCCCGACGCCCCCCCCGCGATCTCCGAGGCGGCATCAGCGGGGGAGGGTCTTCAGGCGGCGACGGCTCCTCAGCTCCAGGGCCTGCCCGGTCACCGGGTGGGTGAGTCGCAGGGTGCGCGCGAGCAGCTGGAGCGGACGCGAGACGTCGCCCGGCTCCCGGGGAAGCACCTGCGGGTAGAGCGGATCCCAGCGGATGGGCGTCCCGAGCGCTGCCAGGTGGACCCGCAGCTGGTGGGTCTGCCCGGTCAAGGGGTGCAGGCGCAGGTGGGCCCAGCGGCCGTCGTCGTCCTCGAAGGCGCTCAGCGGATCGAGGTGCGTCACGGCATTGGGCTCGCCGGGGACCTCGGCGGCCTGCAGGACCCCGCGCTGCTTGAGCAGCCGGCTGCTGCGCCGATCCGGCAGGTCCTCGAGCACCAGACCGCCCAGGCGGGCTACCGCTTCGTACGACTTCTCGGTGCGACGGTCCTGGAACTGGCGCTGCACGGCCCCGCGCGCCCGGGGATCGCGGATCAGCAGCAGCACGCCGGCGGTGTCCCGGTCCAGGCGATGCGCCGGAACCAGGTCGTCCTCGCCGCGGCGGCGACGCAGCACGCTCAGCGCCGTCTGCGCGATGAACCCTCCCCGCGGTGTGGACGGCAGCCCGTGCGGCTTGTCGACCGCCAGCAGCCATTCGTCCTCGTAGAGGACCGGCATGTCATGGGGCAGCTCGGGCTCCACCGGAAGCTCGCGGTGGTACCAGACCCGCTGACCGGCGCACGGGGCGTCGGCGGGCAGCGGGGCGCCGCGGTCGTCGACGATCTCGCCGCCCGACAGCAGCCGCTCGAGCTGCGCACGCGAGGCGGGGAAGCGCAGCAGCAGGTGCTCGCCGGCCGTGCAGCTGCGGTCGTCCGGGAGCCGGACCGAGACCGGATCGATGCCATCGCGCGGGGAGAGCGGTCTGGGACGTGCGCGGCGGCGGGACATGGGGGCATCCTGGCAGACTCGGGGCAACGACGACGTGAGGAAGTGCGATCACCATGACCACCCCCAGGCGGCCCGAGCAGGTCGTGCTGCTGGACACCGCGCGCCTGCCGATCGGCACGGCGCTGAAATCCGAGGTCCACACCGCGGACACCCCTCTGCACCTGGCCTTCTCCTGCTGGGTCCTGGACGACGACGGGCGGGTGCTGCTCACCCGTCGTGCCCTGAGCAAGCGGACCTGGCCGGGCGTGTGGACGAACAGCTTCTGCGGCCACCCGGGACCGGGCGAATCCATGGCTGCGGCGCTGCGCCGCCGGGCCGAGCAGGAGCTGGGACTCGAGCTGACCGAGCTGCGGGAGGTCGTGCCGGAGTTCGCCTACTGGGCGCGCGATGCCTCGGGCGTGGTCGAGAACGAGTTCTGCCCGGTGTGGACCGCCCGGGCCGAGTCCTCGCCCGTGCCGAATCCCGAGGAGGTCGCGGAGTCCCTCTGGGTCGATCCCGCCGAGCTGCTGCGGGCCAGCCGGGCCGTGCCGCAGCTGCTGAGCCCCTGGCTCAACGAGGAGCTCTCCCAGCCCGGGCTGCTCGCCGCCCTCGACTGCTGAGGAGCCCAGCCCGGGATGGATCTCGGCTGTCCGGGTCTCAGCGCTGGCAGCGCGGGCAGAGGTAGAAGGGGCGCTCGCGGGCCGGCGCCTGCAGGCCGGTGCGGGGATCGCGCTGACCGGCGGCATCGTCCCAGGTCCGCTTGAGGATCGGCGTCCCGCAGCGTCGGCACGGCCGGCGCTCACGGCCGTAGACCCACAGCTGCCTGCCGGGCCGCGGATCGCCCGTGGTGACTCGGGGGCCGCTGTCGCGGTTGCGCAGCAGCAGCTCGTGCGCATCCTCGACGATCGCCTGCAGATCCGGAACATCGGCCACGGGCGTCTGCGGAGCCAGGCGGTGCAGGAACAGCAGCTCGCAGCGGTAGATGCTGCCGATCCCTGCCAGCCTCGACTGATCCATGAGCGCTGCGGCGATCGGGCGATCGGGGCGCTCCAGCAGACGGCGCACCGCCTCCTGCAGGTGCTGCGCGGACCACTGCGGTGCCAGGAGGTCCGGGCCCAGGTGCCCCACGAGCCGGTCCTCCTGCTCCCGGGCCACGATCACGAGCTGCTGGACGGAGGACGCGGTGGCCCGGGTCCCCGCGGTCTCGAGCACGGCACGGATCGTGTGCTTCGGCCGGGCGCGGCGCTGCGATCGCGCGCTCGAGGCGCCGGGCCGACGACGGCCGGGGGAGTCCGATCCCGCCGCGAGAGGGTCGAGGTCCTCGATCTCCCATCGGCCCTCCATCATCAGATGCGAGTGCAGCGTGACCGCGCGGGCACCGGTGCTCGGATCGGGCCCGATGCGGATCAGCAGGTGCTTGCCGCGCGAGACCGCCTCCTGGACGGTGCGCCCGGACAGATCGACGGTGGCCAGCGCGGGGACCCGGAGGTCGCTGCGCAGCAGCTGCCGCCCCGCCAGCCCGGAATGCAGGGCAGCGGCCGCGCGCCAGACGGAATCCCCCTCAGGCACGGCGGATCCGCAGGCCCTTGGGCGTGGTCGAGAACCCGGCGGCGACCAGGGACTCGCGCACCGCGGTCTCCAGCGCGCCGTGCCCGAGGGCGGGCATGCCGTTGACGCGCTCGACCGTGAGCTTCTCGGCGGCCCCTGCGCGCACCACGTCGGCGATCGGCGGGCCGATCATCCGCAGCCGCTCGGGGTCGTCGTCGAAGACCAGGGCGGTGCGCCCGCCGCGCTCCAGGTAGAGCACCGGATCGCCGTCCACGAGCGCGAGGATCGACCCCGCCTTGCGTCCCGGCCGGTGCCGCGCCGCCGTGGTGGACTCGGTGCTGTCGTGCGAGTCGATCGTCTCCGGCCAGGGCAGCGTGGCGCCGAACGGGTTCGCAGGGTCGGTCGCGGCCAGCGCCAGCACGACGGGCTCGCGAGGCTCGGTGCGCGCCTGCTCGTCGTCGGCGAAGCCGCGCAGCCGATCCACGGTGCCCGACTGCGCGAACTGCGCGGCCCCCAGACCCTCGATGAAGTAGCCGCGCCGTGCGTGACCGGCCTCTTCGACGGCAGCCAGGACCTTGTACACGGCGGAGAACCCGCCTGCGATGTCCTCGGCCTCCACCGCCCCGCGGGTCACCACGCCGTAGCGGTCCAGCAGCAGCTCGGCCGAGGCGCTCGCGCGCAGCGTGGGCTCGAGCGGCTCGGGGTCCAGCAGCGACCACCGCCCGGACAGCCCGGTGGGATCGCCCGCCTCCGCGGGCCCTGGGGTGCGCTCGGATGACGGCCGCGACAGCCCCGCGTCCCGGGCCCGCAGTCGGGCTGCTCCGCGTCTGCCTGCGGTGCGTCCTCGTGGGGTGCGCGGCTTCTGCCGGTGAGCGGCGGAGCCGCCCGCGACCAGGGAGCGCACCGGGGCGAACGTGTCATTGGTGACCAGCCCGGCCCACACGAGCTCCCACAGGGCGCGGGTGAGGGCAGGCATGTCCAGCCCGGGGATCTGCGAACGATCGTTCTGCTCGAGCACGGCGCTGCGCAGCTGGTGGCCGAACCGCGCGCCGCCATCGCCCATGACGGCCAGCAGCGCGGCCTGGACGGCGTCGTCGATCCCGGCGGCGCGGGCGCGCAGATCCGCTCGCGGAGGCAGGCTGAGCTGCTGCGACTCGGCCAGGTGGAGACTGATCCAGCCGTCGTCGCCGGCCAGCGAGCCCGCCCCGGACCACACGATCTCCCCGGAGGCCAGCAGCTCGTCGAGCAGCTCGGGCCGGTAGTCCTCGAGGCGCTGACGGAGCACGAGCGGCTCCAGCGCCGAGGCCGGCACCGCCACCCCCGCGAGCTGATCCACGACGCTGAGCAGGCCGTCCGCCCCGCGCAGGCGATGCCCCGGCCCGACCGACTGCCACGAGGGCAGGAAGCGGGCGTAGACCTCCGGGGCCACCGGCTCGACCTGCTGGCGCAGCGCGGCCAGCGAGCGTCGCCGGATCCGGTGCAGCACGTCCTTGTCGCACCATTCTGAGCGCGGCCCGCGGTGGTGTTCCTCCTGCCGGTCGGGGCGGAACTCGCCCTCCAGGACGCGGCGCGCAGCGCCCAGGCGCTCGAGGGTCCCGGCGACGACGGCCGGGCCCAGGCCGGTGCCCCGGGAGGCCTCGGCCACGGTGAACGGCCCGTGAGTGCGGGCGAAGCGCGCCACGAGGTCCTCGACCGGATTCTCGACCGGCTCCAGGAAGCTGAGCGGCACCCCGTGCGGGATCGGTGTGCCCAGTGCGTCGCGCAGCCGGGCGGCATCCTCGACCGCGGCGAGCACCTGCTGGCCCTCGCGCAGCAGCCAGAAGGCGCGACGCCTGCGCACCAGCTCCTCCGCCCACGCAGAGGCCTGCTCGGGGCTGACGGAGGGCTCGGAGGAGTCGTCCGAGTCCTCGACGGAGGCGTCCGCTCCGGTCGAAGCGGCCGGCCCGCCCGACTCCGGGCGCAGCCGAGCCGCGGCCTCCTCGAGGCTCAGCGGCCCGAGCAGCCGCAGCAGATCGGCCAGCCCCTCCATGCCCCGCAGTCGCCGGGAGGGGGTCAGGTGCTGCAGCTGGGCCTCGGTCTGGGCGATGACCTCGGCGTCGAGCAGCTCGCGCAGCTGGGCCCGGCCCAGCAGCTCGGAGAGCAGGGCGGTGTCCAGGGACAGGATCGCGGCCTTGCGCTCGGCCAGCGGGGAGTCGCCCTCGTAGATGAACTGCCCCAGGTAGCCGAAGAGCAGGGTGCGGGCGAACGGCGAGGGCGTCTCGGTGGTCACCTCGACCATGCGCAGGCTGCGCCGGTCGATCTGGCGGTGCAGCTCCTGCAGGGCGGGGACGTCGTAGACATCCTGGAGGCACTCGCGCACCGTCTCCAGCACGATCGGGAACTGGGGGTGCTTGCGGGCGACGTCGAGCAGCTGGGCCGAGCGCTGGCGCTGCTGCCACAGGGGCGTGCGTCGTCCGGGATCCCGGCGCGGCAGCAGCAGCGCGCGGGCCGCGCACTCGCGGAAGCGGGAGGCGAACAGCGCCGAGGACCCCACCCGCTCGGTCACGATCTGCTCGAGCTCCTCCGGGTCGAAGAGGAACAGCTCGGCGCCCGGCGGCTGGTCGTCGGTGGCCGGCAGTCGCAGGACGATGCCGTCGTCGGAGGCCTGCGCGGAGCTGTCCAGACCCCAGCGCTCCTCGAGCCGCGCCCCGACGGCCAGCGCCCACGGCGCGTGCACGGGCAGCCCGTAGGGGGAGTGCAGGACCACGCGCCAGTCCCCGAGCTCGTCGTGGAATCGCTCGATGACCAGCGTGCGGTCTGAGGGCACGTGCCCGACGGCCTCGCGCATCTCCGTGAGGTAGCGGTGGAGGTTGTCCTGCGCCCAGGTGTCCAAGCCGTCGGCGGCCAGCCGCTCGCGCAGCGCGGCCTCCGCAGCACCCGAGGCCTCGCGCAGGAAGCGGCCCTGCGCTCGACCGAGCTCGACGGGCCGCCCGATGCCGTCGCCGTGCCAGAACGGCAGCTTGCCCGCCTGCCCCGGTGCCGGGGTGACGAGCACTCGGTCATGGGTGATCTCCGCGATCCGCCACGACGAGGCGCCCAGGGCGATCACATCGCCGGTGCGGGACTCGTAGACCATCTCCTCGTCGAGCTCGCCCACCCGCTTGGGCGAGGAATCGTCCTGCCCGGCCAGGTGCACGGGGAACAGCCCGCGGTCGGGGATCGTGCCACCGGAGGTCACGGCCAGGCGCTGGGCCCCGGGGCGGCCGGTGAGCGTGCCCTCGTCCCGGTCCCAGACCACGCGCGGGCGCAGCTCCGCGAACTCGTCCGACGGGTAGCGCCCGGAGACCAGGTCCAGCACCGAGTCGAACGCGCTGCGCGGCAGTCCCAGGAACGGCGCGGCCCGGCGCACGGTGTCCCACCAGTCCTCGACGGGCACGGTCTCGGTGGCGCACACCGCGATCGTCTGCTGAGCCAGGATGTCCAGCGGATTCGACGGGATGTGCAGCGGCTCGACCCGCCCGGCCAGCATCTGCTCCACGGTCACGGCCGCGTCCAGCAGATCGCCGCGGTGCTTGGGGAACATCCGCCCGATCGAGATCTCGCCGACCTGGTGGCCGGCGCGGCCCACGCGCTGCAGCCCCGAGGCCGCGGACGGCGGGGACTCGATCTGCACCACCAGGTCCACGAGCCCCATGTCGATGCCGAGCTCGAGCGAGCTGGTGGCCACCACGCAGCGCAGGACACCGGACTTGAGGTCCTCCTCGATCAGGGCGCGCTGATCCTTGGAGACCGAGCCGTGGTGGGCTCGGGCCAGCAGGGGCGCTGCGCCTTCGTAGCGGTTGTGCTGCCGCTCGATCCCGCTGGGGTGGGTCGCCTGGCCGTCATCATCCGGTGCGTGCTCCAGCCGGAACGCGTGGATCTCGTTGAGGCGGGCGGTGAGCTTCTCGGCCAGGCCTCGGGAGTTGGCGAAGACGATCGTGGAGCGATGCGCCTCGACCAGATCGACCACCCGCTCCTCCACGTGCGGCCAGATGGAGGCGACGTTCGCCGGCTCGTCGGCGTCGTAGTTGGACTCCAGCAGCGAGCTCGATGCGGCGGGACCGCCCAGCACCGTCATGTCCGGGATGGGCACGCTGATCTCCAGGTCCCAGCGCTTGGTCGACTCCGGGCGCACGACGGCCACCGGCTCCCGCCCGCCCAGGAAGCGCGTGACCGTCTCGACCGGGTCGACGGTGGCCGAGAGCCCGATGCGCTGGGCCGGGCGCTCGAGAAGGTCGTCCAGGCGCTCGAGCGACACCGACAGATGCGCGCCGCGCTTGGTGCCTGCCACGGCGTGGACCTCATCCAGGATCACGGTCTCCACACCGCGCAGGGACTCGCGGGCCTTGGAGGTGAGCATCAGGTACAGCGATTCGGGCGTGGTGATCAGGATATCCGGCGGGGAGGCCAGCAGCGCGCGCCGCACGGCCTGAGGGGTGTCCCCGGAGCGCACGCCGGTGGAGATCTCGGGCGGCTCCAGCCCCATCCGGCGGGCGGTCTGCGTGATCCCGATCAGGGGCGAGCGCAGGTTGCGCTCCACGTCCACGCCGAGCGCCTTGAGCGGGGAGATGTACAGGACGCGCGTGGTGGCCCTTCGCTTGGACGAGGCGCTCGAGGCCTTCCTGCGCAGGTCGGATCCGGAACGATCGTTCGCAGCAGCAGCTTCGGAGGACGCTTCGGCTGAGGCGGCTGAGGCGGCTGAGGCAGCCGGCGCACCTGGGGCGGCTGAGCCGGAGCGGGGCCCAGCGGGCTGCGGCACGGCCGCTTGCGTGATCAGCCGGTCGATCGCCCAGAGGAAGGCGGCCAGGGTCTTGCCGGAACCGGTGGGAGCGACCACGAGGGCGTGCTCGCCTCCGGCGATCGCCTTCCACGCGCCTTCCTGGGCGGCGGTGGGCGTGGAGAAGGCGCCCGTGAACCAGTCGCGGGCAGCCGGCGAGAACGCCTCGAGCGACGAGCCCGGCGCGGGGCGTCCGTCCGAGGGCTCCTCGTCTGCGGGGAGCCCTCGGACCTGGGCAGGTGCTGCGCGCTCGGAGGGCTCAGGCACCGAAGCCCTTCACCTGCAGCTGCCCGATCTTGGGGTTGCCGCAGGCCTGGGTCGAATGGGCGATGCTCAGCGCCTCCGTGCTGCCCGGCGGGTAGACGATCAGCGCGGAGGTCTCGTGCGGGTTGCAGACCTGGCCGTAGGAGCCGGCTCCCGTCTCCTGCAGGCCCGCCGAGGCGGACAGGCCCGGCTCCACGGTCACGGGGGCCCGGCCTCCGGCGCGCGCGAGGCCGGGATGCCGATGGGCTGTCCCGCGGCGTCCGCGTAGGAGACGCCCGGATAGCCGGACAGGACGCACGGCTGCGAGCCGGTGTTGGTGAGCACAAGTTGGTAATGCACGGCGCCCATCCCGGCATCCACCGGCTGCAGCGATCCCGACAGGGAGGAGGCGTCGCACGCACCGGCGGCAGCGGGCTGTGCGGCGGCGCTGCCCTGCTCGGCCTGGGCGCCCTGTCCGGTGTCCTGCTGCCCGGTCGCCTGCTCGGCGCCCTGCTGCGCCGAGGATCCGTCGGCCTCTGCCGAATCCTCCGCGGCAGGGGCCTCCTGCGCGGTCTCCTCCCCGGCAGCGGTCTGCTCGGCGGAGTCGCTGGCTGCGGCCGAATCGTCTGCTGACGGCTCGGAGGGCTCCGTCGAGGGGGAGGCCGAGGGGTCCGCGGCGGACTCGGAGGACGTGGACTGCGAGGCGGAGGAGGAGGAGGCAGAGGGCTGCGCCGAAGCGCTCTGCGAGGCCGAGCCGGACGGGCTGTCGGCGGCGTCCTGGTCGTCGCCCGAGCCGCCGCAGGCGCTCAGGGCGAGCAGCGCGGCCAGGGAGAGCGCGCTGAGCGCGAGGGGGCGGGTGCGAGTCGACATGAGGAGCCTCCTGCTGAGGTGTCGCGGGTCCGAGCCGACGTGGTTCGGGCCTCTATGGAGCCATCGTAGGCCGGGCCCCGACAGCACAGCGGGCGGCCCCGGCAATCGCGACCATGCCGGTGCGGCTCCCGAGGCGCAGGTGCGCCGCAGGGGCGTCAGCGCGCCTCGGGCAGCGCCGAGCGCATGACCTCGGCCAGGGTCCGGCCGGAGGCGTCGGTCCCCTCGCGGATCTGGGTACGGCAGGAGAAGCCGTCGGCCACCACCAGGGGGTCGGGCCCCGCCGCGCGGATCTTGGGGAACAGCTCGCGCTCGCCCAGGGTTCGGGAGACCTCCAAGTGGCCGGGTTCGAAGCCGTAGTTCCCGGCCAGACCGCAGCAGCCGCCGCCGACCATGTCCACGTCCACGCCCAGGCGCTGCAGGACCTCGAGCTCGGCGTCGTAGCCGATCATCGACTTCTGGTGGCAGTGCACCTGGCACACGGCGTCGCGGGGGCCGTCGTCGTCGAGGGTCCCGAACGGCCAGTCCCCTCCCTCGGCGAGGTGGCGCGCGGTGAACTGCCCCAGGGTGAGCGTGCGCTGGGCGAGCAGGGCGGCGCGGGGGTCGTCGGGCAGCAGCTCCGTGATCTCGTCCTGAAGCATCACCGTGCAGGAGGGCTCGAGCCCGATCACGGGGTATCCGGCCTCCAGCAGCGGCTCCATGACACCCAGGGTGCGGGTGACCTCTCGCTTGAGGGCCTCGAGCTGGCCGGTCGAGTGCCAGGTCATGCCGCAGCAGACGTTGCCGCCGGGCATGAGCACGCGGTAGCCCATGGCCTCGAGGACCTCCACGGCGGCCTTGCCGGGCCCGTCGTCCATGAAGTTGGTCCAGGAGTCCGGCCACAGCACCACCGACGGCCGCCCGTCCGGCGCGTCGCCGGGCCGGGTCGAGAACCACTTGGTCAGCGGCTGGTCGGCGAAGCGGATCATGTCCCGCTGCGCCTCCACGCCGCCCAGGCGCATGACAGTCTTCTGCAGCGGCCGCACCCGCATGGCCGTGTTGACCAGCGACGGAGCGCCGGGCACCAGGTTCATCAGGCGCACGAGCACGGGCAGCCAGCCCATGGTCAGATGGGCCATGGGGCGTCGCCTGCGGCCCACGAAGCTGCGGATGCCCTCGCCGTAGTGGTGGTGCAGGAACTCGGACTTGTAGGTGGCCACGTCCACGTTGACCGGGCACTCGGCCACGCAGGCCTTGCAGGACAGGCAGCCGTCGAGGGCCTCGAGGGTCTCCTCGGCCTTCCAGCCGTCCTTGAGGTGCTCCCCGCGCAGCATCTCCGCCAGGGAGCGCATGCGCCCGCGGGTCGAGTGGACCTCGTCCCGGGTGGCCTGGAACGACGGGCACATGGCGCCGACATCCGAGCGGCAGGCGCCCACGCCCACGCATCGATTGACCGCGCCTGCGAACGAGCCGTTGTCGTGGCTGAAGGCGTGCACGGGCTTCAGGTCGAAGGTGCGCGCCCCGGGGCCGGGGCGGATGCCCTGGTCGATCGGCTCGGGGTCCACGAGCACGCCGGGGTTGAAGAATCCTGCGGGATCGAACGCGCGCTTGAAGGCGGCGAAGGCCCGCAGGGCCTCGGGGGAGTAGATGATGCCCAGCAGCTCGGAGCGGGCCCGGCCGTCGCCGTGCTCGCCGGAGACCGAGCCGCCGTAGTGCCGCACGAGCTGCGAGGCCCGCTCGATGAACTCGCGGTAGCGGGCCACCCCGGCCTCGGTGCCGAAGTCGAACGAGATGCGGATGTGCACGCAGCCCTCGCCGAAGTGCCCGAACGGGATGCCGCGCAGCTCGAGCTCGTCGAGCAGCGCATAGAGATCGCGCAGGTAGTCGCCGAGGTTCTCGGGCGGCACGGCGGAGTCCTCCCAGCCGGGCCAGGCCTCGCCGCCGTCCGGCAGGCGGGTGACGATCCCTGCCGAGGCCTCGCGGATCCGCCACAGGCTGCGGGTGCGCGCAGGATCCACCACGACGACGGCCCCCTGGACCTCGGCGCGGCCCGAGGACTCCACGATCCCCTCGAGCTGCTGGGCTCGGGCCTGGGCCGCCTCCACGGTCTCGCCGCCGACCTCGCAGTACAGCCAGCCCCCGCCCGGGGGCAGCTCGGACCCGGCGGTCTCGTTGCCGGGGCGCGAGCGCAGGGCGTCCAGCAGGTCCCCGCCCATGCCCTCGATCGTGGTCACCCCGCGCACGCGCAGCGCCGGGGCTGCGTGGGCCGCGGCGATCGCGTCCGCGAAGCTGAGCACCGCCAGGGCGGTGGCCGCCGGCTTGCGCACGAGCTTCACGGTCATCCGCGTGATGAGCCCGCAGGTGCCCTCGGTGCCGGCGAAGGCCTTGGCGACGTCGAAGCCGTTCTCCTCGAGCAGGTAGTGCAGGCCGTAGCCCGAGACCTGGCGGGGGAACTGGCCGAGCTCGGTGCGCAGCATGGCCCGGTGCTCATCGCGCAGCGCGCTCAGGGTACGGGTCAGGGCGGGCCCTGAGGTCCCGCCGGCGCGCAGCTCGACTTCTCTGCCGTCGGCCAGCATGACGGTCACCGCCACGAGGTTCTCGGCCGCCGTGCCCCATGCCACCGAATGCGATCCGCAGGCGTTGTTGCCGACCATCCCGCCCACGGTGCAGCGCGCGTGCGTGGAGGGGTCCGGCCCGTAGGTCAGCCCGTGCTCGGCAGCCGCGGCGCGGAGGTCGTCGCAGATCACACCGGGCTCGATGTCCGCGGTCTCGGCCTGCGGATCGATCGACAGGACCCGGTTGAAATGCCGCGAGGTGTCGATGACCAGGCCGTCGCCGATCGAGTTGCCGGCCACGGAGGTGCCGCCGCCGCGGCTGATCACGGACCAGCCGCGCTCATGGGCCAGCGCCAGCAGGTCGCGGATCTGGCCGACCGTGCGCGGCTCCGCCACGGCGGCGGGGAGGCGACGGTAGATCGAGGCGTCCGAGACGTAGGCGGCGCGGGTCGTGAGGTCCTCGCGCAGCAGGCTCGCCGCGCGAGCCAGCTGATCCTCCGGGGCAGTGGTCATAGTGAGGGTCTCCCGCTCACCACTCCGGGGCGATGGTGATCTCGGCACCCTCGAGCGACTCGGACCACTCGACCTGGCAGGTCAGGCGGGAGTCGTCGTGGCGGGTGTCGTCGAGCATGTCCAGCAGGTCCTCCTCCTCATCTCCGATGGGGGAGTTCTCCTGCGTGGTCGCGAACGCGCCGTCCAGGTAGCAGTGGCACGTGGAGCACGAGGCGTTGCCGCCGCAGGTGGCGAGGATGGGGAACTTGTGGCGCGTGAGCGCCTCCATCAAGGACTCGTGGGACTTCCACTCGACGCCCTCGGTGCGGGCGCCCTCGCGGTCGGTCACGTTCACGGTGATGCTGCTCAAGGCTCTTCTCCTGGCGGCACGACGGGCCGCGTCGATCTCTGGGACTGTCCTCCAGTCTAGGCCCGGGGCCGACATCTCGGAGGCCGCGGGCCGGTGCGGGCAGGATGTGGGCGCAGGTGCGGCCCGAAAATGCCTGAAGGGCCCTGCTTCCCCGAGACCTCGGGGAAGCAGGGCCCTTCAGCTCTGCGCGGTGGCGGAGGGATTTGAACCCTCGTTGGCTTTTACACCAAACATCATTTCGAGTGATGCACCTTCGGCCGCTCGGACACGCCACCAGGCCCAAGATCATACTGGCGGGTGGGCGGTGCGCAAAATCGGCGGGGCCGGGTCGGGGCCGCTCAGTCGCGATGGGCCCGGAAGAACTCGGTGAGCAGTGCGGAGCACTCGCGGGCGAGCACGCCGCCGTGGACCTCGCTCCAGTGGTTGAGCTGCCGGTGGCGCACCACATCCAGGACCGAGCCGCAGGCGCCGGCCTTGGGGTCCCAGGCCCCGAGCACGATCCGCGGGATGCGTGCGAGCACCGCCGCCCCGGCGCACATGGTGCACGGCTCGAGCGTGACCACCAGGGTGCAGTCGTCCAGTCGCCAGCGCCCCAGCTCCTCGGCGGCCTCGCGCATGGCCAGGACCTCGGCGTGGGCCGTGGGGTCGTGGTGGGCCTCGCGCTCATTGCGTCCGCGCCCGATGGCGCGGCCGTCGGGATCCAGCACGACGGCTCCGATGGGGACGTCGCCCGTGGACAGCGCCAGGCGCGCCTGCTCGAGGGCCTGGCGCATCCAGGCCTCGTGGACTCGAGTGCTGTGCATCGGGGGCAGTGCCACGGGCGGGACTCCTCCTCGGGTGCGCTCCGGCGCCTTCTGCGTCTGCGCCGCGGACGCGGCTGAATGCTAATTTTGCGTCATGCGCCTCACAGTTCTCGACCATCCGCTGGTCTCGCACAAGCTCACCGTTCTGCGCGATCGGGAGACCTCGTCCCCCGTGTTCCGCCAGCTCGTGGAGGAGCTCGTCACGCTGATCGCCTACGAGGCCACGCGCGAGGTGCGGGTGGAGCCCATCGAGGTCCGCACCCCCGTGAGCACCACGACCGGCACGGCGCTGAGTACGCCGCGACCGCTCGTGGTCCCGATCCTGCGCGCCGGTCTGGGCATGCTCGAGGGCATGACCCGTCTGGTGCCCACGGCGGAGGTCGGCTTCCTGGGCATGGCCCGCAATGAGCAGACCCTGGACATCGTCACGTATGCCGAGCGGCTGCCGGATGATCTCACCGGCCGACAGGTCTACGTCCTCGATCCCATGCTCGCCACCGGAGGCACTCTGATCGAGGCCATCCGCTTCCTGCGCCGGCGCGGGGCTCAGGACATCACCTGCCTGTGCCTTCTCGCGGCGCCCGAGGGGCTTGCCGCCATGGAGCAGGAGCTGGGCGACGACGACGTCCACGTGGTCCTCGCGACCGTCGACGAGCGCCTGGATGAGAACTCCTACATCGTCCCCGGTCTGGGGGATGCCGGCGATCGCCTGTACGGCGTCGTCGACTGATTCCCTGCGCCCGCCGCCCGGCGGCACCTGGGGTGATGCCCCAAACGCCCCTCGATGCCGAGCATCGAGGGGCGTCTCATTATCTGAGACTCGGTTGCCGATGTGGCAATAGGTCTTGACAGAGAGGGGTGGGTGAAAACACGAATACCGGTGAGTAAGTTGGCGCGAATGTCTCCCCCGGTCGCGCCGGAAGGCTGAAGTTGCTCCAGGAAACGCGCCAGACGGGGGTTGCGGGCGCACATAGGTGCGTTTACAAGTTATTAATCTCGGATAGTGAGACACAAGTCGGTATGTGTCTTGCGCAGAAGCTTGGAGCTGGCTGAGTATGGAGCCATTGCAGGAGCGCGCGACGCCGCCTGCCGGTCTCTCCGGCAGGTCAGCCGGGTCAGGGGAGAGAGCCTCTCGGTGCGGCGTCGGGCGTGCAGGCCCGGTCGAGACTCGGCCCGGCAGCGGCCCGTGGCAGGGTCGTTTCACAGCATGAGGAGCAGTCATGGCCGGAGCACCCGGGTATGTCCACATCTCGCAGCGAGCACGCACCGCCGCCGCGAGCCAGATGGCCGCCGGAGCAGGGGGCGCGGCGCCCAGGCGCCGTCGCCCCGGCGCCGTGGAGGCGGGCGGTGCGCCCCAACAGGTGCGCGCCGATCGACGGCTGAACCCCCAGGATCCGGGCGTGAGCTCGGAGGCCCGCGGCTTCGTCCTGTACGTCGGCCTGGGCGAGGCCAAGGCGGCCGCCAACGGCACCACGCTGGTGGAGATCGTGCAGCAGCTGCGTCGGTCGGTGGCCCAGATCGCCCCGGAGGCGGAAAGCTACGCGGCCGTGGCGCTGGCCCAGGCCGGTGCCCCGGGCGGGGACCTGCAGGTCGTGCGCAACGCCCTCGGCGATCCGACCGCGGTCGAGCCCGCCGCGGAGGCTGCCACGGCCCCGGTCTCGGCTCGCGACACCCGCACCACCCAGTCGGTCGGCGTGCTGATCGACCTCTCGCGCCGCGAGGTCATGCTGGACGGGTCGGTGCTGAACCTGACCTACAAGGAGTTCGAGCTGCTGAACTACCTCGTGGAGAACGGCAGCCGCACCGTGGGGCGCACCGAGCTGATCTCGAGCCTCTGGTCGGATGCCGACGAGACCCCCAACGAGCGCACCATCGACGTCCACATCCGGCGCCTGCGCTCCAAGCTGGGTCGCCTGGCCAACACGGTGCGCACGGTCCGCGGCCAGGGCTACCGGTTCTACGACCACCCCGAGGTCATCGTCTGGGCCGCGCCCGAGTACTCCATCTGAGTCGCGGCCGCATCCCTCGAGCCCCCTCGAGCCCCCTCGAGCCCCGTCCTGCCGGATCAGGACGGGGCTCGACTTCTGCCCGAGGCCTCCTCCCGCGGTGCGTGAGACCATGAGCCCATGACGAGCACCTCGGAGACCACGGGCCCGGACGAGCGCACTCTGATCCTCATGCGCCATGCTCAGGCGGACGCCGGGTGGGGCGTGGCGGACTTCGACCGCCCGCTGGGCAAGCAGGGTCAGGCTGAGGCGCCGGAGGCGGGGCAGTGGCTGCTCGACAGCGGCGAGCTGCCGGAGATGGTCCTGTGCTCGTCCGCGCTGCGCACCAGGCAGACCTGCACCTGGGTCTCGAGCGTGCTGGGCGATCGGGCGCCCACCGCGAGCCTGTCCGACCGGCTCTACGAGGCCTCCGATCGGCAGGTCCTCGCGGAGATCTGCGCGACTCCCGAGCGGGTCCGCAGCCTCCTGGTGATCTGCCACCAGCCCGCGGTGCAGGAGGTCGCCATGCGCCTGGCCGCCCCGGATTCGGACATGGATTCGGTCATGGACCTCTCGGCGGGCTTCCCCACCGCGGGGCTGGCCGTCTTCCGGCTGCAGAAGCCGTGGGCCGAGCTCGACGGCGCCGACGCCCGCCTGGTCGGCTTCCGCTCGCCCCGCGGCTGATTGGCCTCAGTCGCAGTCCTCGGCGATCGGCGGGTAGGTGACCACGCCGTCGTCGGAGACCTCCGCGTGAGCGCCCCACATCCCCAGCTCGTGCAGCCGCGGCTCGGCCGTGGTGGACAGATGGCGCACGGTCCAGCCCCGCGCTGTGAGCGTGTTGGCGATCAGGGTCCGATGGCAGCGCCACGGCATCGGCTCTGCGCACATGATCGCCGTGGGGAGCCTGCGCGCGATCTCCACGAGCTGGGCGATGCCGTCCTCGTAGTCGTCGGTGAGCGTGTAGTCCGCGTAGTTCTTGAAGCTGCGGTTCTGCCAGCCGGCATTGAGCTCCTGAGGGATCTCGGGCTGCTTGCGCCGCCGGCCGGTCAGCTCCTGGAGGTGGTGGTACTCGATGCCCGCCTCGCCCAGCCACTCGGGCATCGCGTCCCTGCTGAACTGCGGGCTGCGCCGCGAGCCGGGCTGCGCCCTCACATCTGCGATCGCGCCGATGCCTGCGCTGTCCAGTGCCTCCAGGAAGACCCCCTGCTCGCAGACCCAGTGCCCGATGGTCCAGATCTCGTCGCAGCTCATGGGCCCACTGTAGGAGCCGCCGCTGCGCTGCAGCGGCGGCTCGGTCGTCGGGGACGTAGCGTGGGTCTTCGAGCAGCGGCGCACGACGACGGCTCCGCTTCCTGCACGGATGAGAAAGAGGATGAGCATGCGACAGGTGAGCTTCCCCGCGACCGGCGATCAGGTGGGGGTCGTGGGCTTCGGCGCCATGGGCCTGAGCTGGGCCTATGACCGGCAGGAGCTGTCCGAGGCGGCCAAGAGGGACGTCCTGCGCGCTGCCGTGGACGGCGGCATGGACTTCATCGACACGGCCACGCTCTACGGCGGCGGCGCCAACGAGGAGATCGTGGGGGCCGCGCTGCACGACCGGCGGGATGAGATCTTCCTGTGCTCCAAGGCCGTGCTGCTCGCCGAGCAGCTGGAGCCGCCCAGGACCGGACGCTGCGGGCGCCCGGACTACCTCCGCCAGGCGATCGACGACAGCCTGCGACGTCTGCGCACCGACGTCCTCGACCTGTACTACGTCCACCGCCTGGACCCGGAGGTCCCGCTCGAGGACACCTGGGGCGCGATGGCCGAGATGGTCCACGCCGGCAAGGTGCGCTCGATCGGGATGTCGGAGGTGACCGTCGAGCAGCTCGAGCGAGCCCAGCCGATCCATCCGGTGGCCGCCGTGCAGTCCGAGTACTCGCTGTGGACCCGCGACCCGGACGGCTCCGGAGTCGTCTCCGACGGCGATCCCGCCGGGGATGTCATCTCCTGGTGCCGCGACCACGATGCCGCCTTCGTGCCGTTCTCGCCGGTGGGGCGCGGCTACTTCTCCGGTGCGCTGACCGGCAGGACGTTCTCGGACAACGACTTCCGCGCCCGCAACTCCCGGTTCACGCCGGAGGCGCGCGCCGCCAACGATCAGCTGATCCTGCCGGTGCTCGAGGAGATCGCCCGCAAGCACGGCGTCTCGAAGACCGCGGTGTCGATCGCCTGGTCGCTGCTGCCCGAGCGGCAGGGAGGCTCGGTCATCACCATTCCGGGCACCACGAACCTGGAGCACCTGGCCGAGAACGCGCGCGCCGCCGAGATCGAGTTCGACGACGAGGACGTGGCAGCCCTCAACGGCATGCCCGCTCCCGCGCAGCCCCGCTACTGAGCGTCGCGCACCGAGGGGACGCATCCGACGCGTTTCGAGGCCTAGAAGCCGTCGGACGCGTCCCCTCGGCGGGGAGGGCGCAACGACGGGCGGGTCGGGATGCGAAAAGGCCCCGCCGGGCGTGCTGCCTGGCGGGGCCTCTGTCTCGTGAAGTGCGCCACGAGGGATTCGAACCCCCAACCTTCTGATCCGTAGTCAGATGCTCTATCCGTTGAGCTAGTGGCGCCCGGCCCTTGCGAGCCGTGTCCTGCTGAACGGTCTCCCGTCCTGCGAACGAAGTAAGACTGTACTCGCCCGCTGCGCTCGCGCGCAAATCGGCAGCGGCTCTCAGGACTCGGCGCGGCCCTGCCGCCAGTAGCCCATGAAGGACAGGGCGGAGCGGTCGATCCCGGCGCCGTCCACGCACATGCGGCGCCAGGCCTTGATGCTGGCAGCCTCGCCTGCCAGGAACACATAGGTGCCCTCGGAGGAGGCCTCGGCCAGGGACCACTCGCGCTCGGCCGGCTCGGGCGTCTCGGCGTGCTGCGGCCGGCTCGGGCGCTGCCCGGCCAGGGCCTCGTCGACGATGCTCGTCTCGAGCCCCAGCAGCTCGCCCAGTGCGCGGGCGCCGGGCTCCCTGAGCCGTGTCTCGGGATCGCGCGTCAGCATGTGCAGGCTCAGTCCGTGCTGTCCATCGGGCGGGGTGCGGGGGAGGGACCTGTCGGGGTAGGAGGAGACGTCGTGGTCGTCCGGGACCTCGATGATCACGTCGGCGCGCAGGTCGGGACGGTCGCGGTGGAGCTGCTCGGCGATCGACAGCAGCGCCGGCGCGGCGGTCTCGTCACCGACCGCGATGACCCGCTCGGCCTGCCCCGGGGCCCAGGAGCTCCACAGCGGCTCCTCGGGACCGGGGACCAGCAGGCACGCCGTGGAGCCGATCGAGGCGCGCGAGAACCACAGGCCACCGGGGCCGGCGTCGTGATCATGGAGGGCCACGTCGATCGCGATCTCGGGCACCCGCTGTCCGTCCAGGTCGATCCAGCGGCAGCTGCGTGCGGTGTACGTGCGCAGCCAGCCGCGCTGCTCGGCGGGAAGGGCGAACCACTCGGGAAGGCCCTGGCTCAGGTCGGGGTGCTCGGCCTCGCGCCCGGGCGGCGGGATCAGCAGCTTGAGGTAGGCATCGGCGCAGGTGATCTCGGGACCCTCGCCGATCAGCGCGGGCGAGGCGCCGAGCAGGTCCGCTCCGGCCATCCGGACGCGGCGGAAGGTCGGGGAGAGGTCCTCCACCGAGGTCACGGACACCAGCGCGGAGATGGTCTGGGGGCCTTGTGCGGACGTGCGGGTCATGGGGCCTCCTGGGGGCGGTGTGCGGTGCGAACGGGTGCCGGGCGGGCCGATCAGACGACGACCTGGGCCCGCGGCAGGATCACGGGATGGCCCTCCATAGGATCGGGCATGACATCGGCATGCAGGCCGAAGACGTCGTGCAGCCGCTGCTGGGTGAAGACCTCCTCCGGCGTTCCCGCGGCCACGATCCGTCCGCCGGCCATGGCGATGACGCGGTCGGCCACGCGCGCGGCCAGGTTCAGCTCGTGCAGCACGGCGATCACGGTGGTGCGGGTGCCGTCCGGTCGGCGCAGGCCGTGCAGCAGATCCAGCAGTTCGACCTGATGGGCCAGGTCGAGGGCGGCGGTCGGCTCATCGAGCAGCACCACGGGAGTGTCCTGCGCCAGCACCAGTGCGATCCAGGCGCGCTGGCGCTGACCTCCCGACAGCTCGTCCACCCGGCGGTCGGCGAAGTCCTGCAGGCTGAGCATGGACAGGGCCCGGGCCACGGCCTCGTCGTCGCCGGCTGCCGGGGAGCCCCACCACTGCCGGTGGGGATGGCGGCCGCGGGCCACCAGCTCGGCCACGGTCAGGCCCTCGGGCACCACGGGAGTCTGCGGCAGCAGTGCCACATCGCGGGCGTAGCCCTTGGAGCGGACCTGGGAGAGCTCGGTGCCCTGGAAGGAGATCGTCCCGGAGCTGGGGGCCAGCTGACGGGACAGCCCCTTGAGCAGGGTGGACTTGCCGCAGCCGTTCGAGCCGATCAGCACCGTGGTCTCGTGCGGGCGGATCTGCAGATCCACGTCCTGCACGGCCAAGCGCTGGCCGTAGGCCAGGCTGAGCCCGCGGATGTCGAAGACCGGTTCGCTCATGAGCGCGCTCCTCTCCTCTGCTGGACCAGCAGCCACAGCATGACGGGGGCGCCCACGGCGCCCGTGATGACACCGGCGGGGAGCCGGGCGTCGCCGAAGGCTTCGGCGCCGATCATGTCCGCTGCGACCACGATCAGCGCGCCGACGGCCCCGCTGACGAGCAGCGAGACCCGCCCGCGATGCAGGGCCGCGGCGATCGGGGTGGACAGCAGGGCCACGAACGCCAGCGGGCCGCTGGTCGCGGTGGCGACGGCGGCGAGCAGGACTCCCAGTCCGAGTGCGGCGGCGCTCGTGAGGGCTGGGCGGGCGCCGAGGGCCGAGGCCAGCTCGCTGCCCAGCTCCGCGGGCTCCATGGCGCGGTGGAGGGCCAGCGCGGCCGGGATGCCGACCGCGAGCACGATGGCCACGACGAGGATGCGGTCCCAGGTCGCGAGGTTCAGCGAGCCCGTGGTCCAGGTGGCGGCGTCCTGCGCGCTCTGCAGCGACAGCCGCGCCATCACGAACGAGACGACCGCCCCGCCCAGAGCGGCGATGCCGATGCCCGCGAGCAGGAATCGCTCGCCCACGATGCCCACGGCCCCGCCGCCTCCGCGACCGCCCAGAGAGGTCGACACGAGGGCGATCAGCGCGGCGGCGGCGAACGCGCCGAGCAGCGCGGTCACGATCATGCTGGCTCCGCGCATGCCCAGGAACGCCATGCCCATCACGGCACCGGCGGCAGCGCCCTGCGAGATGCCGAGGATGTCCGGGCTGGCCAGGGGATTGCGCAGCACGCGGCGGAACAGTGCTCCGGCGAAGCCGAAGCAGATGCCCACGCCGGCGCCCAGCAGGGCCCGCGGCAGCTTGTCCTGCATCACGATGAACGTGGCGCCGGGGATGCGCTCACCGCCCAGGATCCGGAAGAAGTCCGGGATGGTGACGGTGTAGCCGCCGAGCAGCACGCGCACGGCCAGCATGATGAGCACCGCGAGGTACATGATCGCGATCAGGCGGCCCGTGCGGCGGGACTCGCGGCGGCGCATGGCGGTGATCTCCGAGGCGTTCACAGCGACACCCCCTTGCCGCGGCGCAGCAGCACCAGCAGGACGGGCACGCCCAGGACGACGGTCATGATGCCCACGTAGACCTCCTGGGGCGGTGCGATGACGCGGCCGATGACATCGGCCAGCAGCAGCAGCGCAGGGCCCAGCAGCAGGGACAGGACCACGATCCAGCGGTAGTCCCCGCCCACCAGACGGCGGATCGCATGCGGGATCAGCAGGCCCACGAAGGAGATGGGGCCGGCGGCTGCGGTGGCGGATCCGGCCAGGAGGACGACGCCGAGGAAGACGATCAGGCGCTGCAGGCGCAGGTCCACGCCGAGCCCGTGGGCGAAGTCGTCGCCCAGCGCCATGGCGTTGAGCCCTGAGGAGCCGAAGATCACCAGGGCCAGGCCCACCGCGATCAGCGGCAGCGCCGCGGAGAGGTCGGCGGCATCGGCGCGCGAGACGGAGCCGATGTTCCAGTAGCGGAAGCGGTCGAGGATGTCCGAGTGCGTCAGGACGATCGCTGAGGTCAGCGCGATGAATCCGGCGTTCACGGCGGCCCCGGACAGGGTCAGGCCCACCGGTGTGGGGGATGTGCCGCCGATCTGGCTCAGTCCGAAGACGAGCGCGGCGGCGACGAGGGTGCCCGCCAGGGAGGCGGCGCCCATCTCCCAGCTGGTGGCGGCGCCGAACCAGCCGAGGCCGATCACGATGCCCGCCGAGGCGCCGGCGTTCAGGCCCAGGAGGCCGGGGTCGCCCAGCGGGTTGCGGCTCACGCCCTGCAGCCCGGCGCCGGCGACGGCCAGCGCCGCTCCGACGAGGATCGCGGTCAGCGTCCGCGGGACCCGGCTCAGGACGACGGCGGTCTCGATGTCCGCGGTCGCACCGGAGTCCTGGCCCATGACCATTCCCGGAATGCGCAGGAGGACCTCCGACACGACCGCCGGGTCGACGGAGCGGCTGCCCAGGAACAGGGAGGCCAGCCCGGCCCCCGCCACGAGGACGAGGGCCGCGACCAGCGCGGTCCAGGGAGCCGCCCCGGCGACCCGGGGGCTCGTGCCGGCATGGCTCATGCGCTCGGGGATGCCTCTGCGTCCGCGCTGCCGCCCTCGAGGGTGGCGACGATCTGGGGCAGGACGGTCTCCAGGGCCCAGGGGAGGCTCAGCGGGGAGATCGCCGAGACGGACAGCGTCTCCTGCGCGTCGACCTGCAGCATGAGCTTGCCGTCGGCGACGGCCGGGATCTTGTTGAGCAGGTCATCGGACTCGATGGCCTGACGCACGTCCTCGGACATGGCCCACGAGATCAGGATGTCGGAGTCCAGCTCATCGGCGCGCTCCGGCGACCAGGTGATGAAGAACGACTCCGGGTCCTCGCCCTCCTCCTCGGCGACGACGGGGGCCTGCTCCATCTCGAGCGAGGACAGGAAGCGGGGGCGGTTGTCGATCGAGGTGTAGATCGAGATCTCGTCCTCGGCCTCCGGATCGACGGTGCCGTAGATGAAGGTCTTGCCCGAGAGCACCGAGTTGGCCTCGACGGCGTCGGCCAGCTGCCCCTCGAGGTCCGAGACGAGGTCGTCGGCCTGATCGTCCAGGCCCAGGGCCTCGCCCACGCCGCGGGTGGTGTCCTGCCAGGAGGTGCCGAAGGGCTGGGTGCCCTCCGGGTAGGCCACCGTGGGGGCGATCTCCGAGAGCTTGTCGTAGTCCTCCTGCGTCAGCCCGGAGTAGACGCCGAGGATGACATCCGGGTTCAGCGCCGCGATGGCGTCGAAGTCGATGCCGTCGGTCTCGGAGTACTGCTCGGGAGCCTCGCCGCCGACCTCCTCGAGCTTGTCGTCGAACCAGTCGGTCGAGCCGTTCTCGTTGCCGCCGAAGTCGATGGTCGGCATGCCGACCGGGACCACGCCCAGCGCCAGCGCGGCATCCTGGTTGGCCCAGGACACGGTGGCCACGCGCTCGGGGGCCGACTCGATCTCGGTCTCGCCGAAGGCGTGCTTGATGGTGCGGGGGAACTCGCCGCGCTCGTCGGAGCCGCCGGACGAGGAGTCGTCCGAGGAGCCGCCGTCGCCGGTCTGGCAGCCGGCGAGGGCGACGGCGCCGAGGCCGGTCAGGCCGGCGAGTGCCGAGCGCCGGCTGAAGCTGAGGCGGGAGAGCGCGGAGGGATTCGAATCGGACACGTGGAGCTCCTGTGGTGTGGAAGGCGGAAAGGGCGAATCCGACCGCCCGTTCAGCGCCGCATCGACGGCGGCAGGGCGCTGACCTCGTCCAGTTAAGGTAAGGCTTAGCTACCGGCGCTCGAGCATATGCCGCGCCGGTCGAGGCGGCAAGGCGGCGGTGATCTGTCACACGGCGCGTCGTGCAGTGCGTTGCGTAGACTGGGAGCACACCCGCAAGCGGCTGCTTCCGCGCGGACGCCAATGACGGCGCTCGCGCATCTCGACGATGAGATCCCCGGGGGCAGTGCGCGCAGCACCGGCCTCAACGAGGAGACACGTCCATGGCTCAGCAGCCCACCGACAACACCGCCGGACTGACGGCCGAGACCCGGGCCGCCCTGGATTCGCCGCCCACCACCCACGAGGGCCTGATCTCGTGGGTCCGCGAGATCGCCGAGCTCACCACCCCTGATCGCATCCACTGGGCCGACGGCTCGGAGCAGGAGTGGAAGCAGCTCACGGACGAGATGGTCGATCACGGCACTCTCGTGCGCCTGGACGAGTCCCAGTTCCCCAACTCCTTCGCCGCCTTCTCCGACCCGGACGACGTCGCCCGCGTGGAGGAGCGGACCTTCATCTGCACCAAGTCCGAGTCCGGGGCCGGACCCACGAACAACTGGCGCGACCCCTTGGAGATGAAGGAGACCCTGCGCGGTCGCTTCGCCGGCTCCATGAAGGGCCGCACCCTCTACGTCATCCCGTTCGTCATGGGCCACCTCGATGCGAAGCAGCCCATGTTCGGCGTCGAGATCACCGACTCCGCCTACGTGGTGTGCTCCATGCGCATCATGGCGACCATCGGCGACGACGTCCTGCGCCGCATGGAGGAGACGGGCTCCGGGTTCGTCGAGTGCCTGCACTCGCTGGGTGCGCCGCTGGCCGAGGGCCAGGAGGATGTGGCCTGGCCCTGCAATCCGGACAAGTACATCGTCCACTTCCCCGAGGACCGCGCCATCTGGTCCTTCGGCTCCGGCTACGGCGGCAACGCTCTGCTGGGCAAGAAGTGCTACGCCCTGCGCATCGCCTCGGCCATTGCCCACGACCACGGCTGGCTCGCCGAGCACATGCTGATCCTCAAGATCACCGACCCGCAGCAGAACACCAAGTTCATCTCGGCCGCGTTCCCGTCGGCCTGCGGCAAGACGAACTTCGCCATGCTCGAGCCCACGATCCCGGGCTGGAAGGCGGAGATGGTCGGCGACGACATCGCCTGGATCAGCTTCAAGGACGACCAGGCGCGCGTGATCAACCCCGAGGCAGGCCTCTTCGGCGTGGCTCCCGGGACCGGCTGGTCCACCAACCCGAACGCCATGCGCGCGGTCGCCAAGGGCAACACGATCTTCACGAACGTGGCCCTGACCGACGACGGCGGCGTCTGGTGGGAGGGCATGACCGACGAGGTCCCCGAGCACCTGACCGACTGGAAGGGCCACGACTGGACCCCGGAGTCTGGCCGCCCCGCAGCGCACCCGAACTCGCGGTTCTGCACGCCGATCAAGCAGGTCGACATGCTGGCCCCCGAGTACGACGATCCCGAGGGCGTGCCGCTGGACGCGATCGTCTTCGGCGGGCGCCGCAAGACCACCGTGCCGCTGGTCTCCGAGTCCTTCGGCTGGGAGCACGCCGTCTTCCAGGGCGCCACGCTGTCCTCCGAGACCACCGCCGCCGCCAAGGGCGCGGTGGGCGTGGTGCGCCGCGACCCCATGGCCATGCTCCCGTTCATCGGCTACAACGCGAACGAGTACCTGCAGCACTGGCTCAACGTGGGCGAGCGCCACGGCGAGGAGAACATGCCCAAGGTGTTCTACGTGAACTGGTTCCGCCGCACGCCCGACGGCGGCTTCGCGTGGCCGGGCTTCGGCGAGAACTCGCGCGTGGTCAAGTGGATCGCCGAGCGCATCGACGGACGCGCCGAGGGCCAGGAGACCCCGGTGGGAATCGTCCCCACTCGTGATGACCTGGATCTCGAGGGCCTCGACTACGATCCGGCCGCCATCGACCGCGCTCTGGAGGTCGACGTCCACGAGTGGGAGGCCGAGCTGCCCAGCATCGACGCATGGTTCGAGCGCCTGGGCCGTGTGCCCGAGGTGCTGATCGAGCAGTCGGAGGGGCTGCGCGCCCGGCTCTCGGACGCCCGCTGATCGGCCCACCCTCATCGAGATGCCACCCGTCCGGGGGACAGTGCTCGTGGGGGCATCGGTGGCCGAATCCTTGGAAGCGACGCCGCTCAGGTGAGATATGGCGCCGCGACGAACCTCGCAGAGTCGACTCGTCGCGGCGCCATGCGCCTGTCAGGAGTCGACCGTCGCCCGTGATCCAGGGGCCGGCGGCAGAGCATCCGGTCCGCTGATCCTCGGCGGGCCGTCCAAGGGCCCCTGAGGCGCGAGGAGACCGAGAGATCCATGACAGAGCGCTTCCGCATAGAGGGAATGACCAAGACCCATGGGCACCGCCGGGTGCTGCGCGGCATCGACCTCGCGGTGGGAGAGGGCGAGATCGTCGGCCTCGTCGGGAGCAACGGCGCGGGCAAGTCCACGCTGATCTCGATCGCCTCCGGCGCCGCCAGGGCCAACGGCGGGACCATGCACCTCAGCGTCCGCCCCTACCGCCCCTCCAGCGAGCGGGAGGCGCTCGGGCTGGGGGTCAGGCGCCGTGCAGCAGCGCTTCAAGGCGCCTGCGGGCATGAGCGTCCGCGAGTTCATCGGTGCCGGTGAGGGCATCGCCGAAGGCGGCCTGCTGGCGCATGGGCTGGCTGTGCTCGAGCAGACAGGCATCCGCCTCGACCTGGATGTGCCGATGAGCGGCCTCCTGCGCGCGGAGCAGGCCCTGGCCGACGTCCTGCGCGAGATGATGGCCCAACGCGGCTGCGGCATCCTCTACGTGTCCCACCGGGTGGACGAGGTCCTCTCTCTCGTGGACCGGATCCTGGTGATGCGCGACGGCCGGATCGTGCGCGGGCACTCGCCGCGCGAAGCCAGCACCGGCGACGTCGTCTACTCGAAGTTCGAGCGCCGCCTCTCCGAGCCGCAGCGTCCCGGCGAGGCCGTCGAGGCCGAGCGAGATGCTCACCGCGCTGACCAGCCGCGGCACCGCGGTGCTGCTCGTGTCCTCCGAGATGTCGGAGCTCGTCCAGTGGTGCCACCCCATCCTCGTGATGCGCGACGGCCGCCTGGTCTTCCAGCAGGAGAACTCCGAGGCCACCGAGGACACCCTCATGTCCGCCGCCATCGGCGCATCGGAGCCTCCGGCTCGGGCCGCCGCGCCGCCACCTCGGCCTGAGTCCGACCGGTCAGCCGCCCGCCAGCGGCGTCCCGGGGATGACGAGAGCCCCCTCCCGAGCGGGGGGGGGCTCTCAGCGCTCGGAAGCCGGGGTCTCAGATCGCGATGCGGCCGGAGACGGCGTTGAGCTTGTGGCAGGCCAGGGCCAGGTTCGCGCTGGTGCGATCGAGCACCAGGCAAACGAACAGGCCGGAGGTGTCCCGGGAGTTCAGGGCCCGGATCAGGTGGTACTGGTTCGACAGCGTGATCATGATGTCCTCGATCTCGGCGTCGATGTCGATCTCCTGCATGGTGCGCAGCTTGGCGCGGACCACGTTGGAGTTGCCGGCCGCGGCGACATCGAGGTCGAAGCCCGGGTTGCCGCCGGAGGCGAGGGCCATGCCGCTGGAGACATCGACGATGGCGGCGCCGTTGGCGCCCTCGATGCTCAGCAGCTCCTTGATGGAATCATCCAGTGGGACATGTCAGTGCTCTCCTGCGTGGTTGCTGTCGCGGAGGACGGGTTCTCGATCGGCTGGTGCGCCGAAGGGCGTTGTGATGGTGCCGCGGACTCGGGGACAGGCGCCTCGGGGGCTCGAGCCGGTGCGTGCACAGCGGTCTCGCGGGGTCCGGGGCGCTCGGCCTCCGCAGCATGAGGCAGGGTCGTGTGAGGCTGCGCGTCCTCCGCCTGCTGCTCGGAGTCCTGGGGGAGGGGCTGCTGGGATGCCGATCGGCTGCGTCGTCTGATCCAGATGGCCAAGGCTGCCCTTCACCTCTCCTGACGTCGCGTGGAGGGGATCGCCGCCGAAGCGGCCCCGCCGCTGCCCGGGAAGGGGCGAGGACGGGGCCGCGGATCCTGTCGCGCGAGGCCTCAGCCGCGCACGATGCCCAGCACGCGATCGCGCAGCTGCTCCATCACGGCGGGGTCGTGCGCCTCGACGTTCAGGCGCAGGAAAGGCTCCGTGTTCGACGGGCGCAGGTTGAACCACCAGGTCCCGTCGGCGGCGGCGAAGGTGGTGCCGTCGGAGTCCTCGACCTCCACGTCCTCGCCCGCGAACGACCCGCGGACGCGCTCGACCGCTGCCGCCTTGTCCTCGATCTCAGAGTTGATCTCACCGGAGGCGGTGTAGGGGTCGTAGCTGGCCATGAGCTCGGAGAGCGGACGCTGCTGCTCGCCCAGGGCGGCCAGCACGTGCATGGCCGCGAGCATGCCGGTGTCCGCGTTGAAGAAGTCGCGGAAGTAGTAGTGGGCCGAGTGCTCGCCGCCGAAGACCGCCGACTCGCGGGCCATCACGGCCTTGATGAAGGAGTGGCCCACGCGCGTGCGCACCGGGCGCCCGCCCCGCGCCTCCACCAGCTCGGGGACGGCGCGGGAGGTGATCAGGTTGTAGATCACGACGGGGGTCTGCTCGCCGGAGGCCTGCGCCCGGGCGATCTCGCGCTCGGCGACGATCGCGGCGATCGCCGACGGGGTCACCGCCCCGCCGTTCTCGTCGATCACGAAGCAGCGGTCGGCGTCGCCATCGAAGGCCAGGCCGATATCCGCCCCGTGCTCCCTCACGGCCTTCTGGAGGTCCACGAGGTTCGCGGGCTCGAGGGGATTCGCGGGGTGGTTGGGGAAGGTGCCGTCGAGCTCGAAGTACAGCGGCACGATCTCCAGCGGCAGCCCTTCCAGCACGGTGTCGCCCAGCACGGCCGGGGTCGTGAGCCCGCCCATGCCGTTGCCGGCGTCCACGACGACCTTCAGCGGGCGGATCCCGCGCAGGTCCACGAGTCCGCGCAGGAACTCGGAGTAGTCCTTGAGGACGTCGCGCTCGGAGATCGTCCCCCGGGTCTCGCCTGGCGGAATGCCGTCGGCCAGGTAGGACTGGGCGCGGTCGCGGATCTCGTAGAGCCCGGTCTCGGAGGACACGGGCACAGCCCCCGGCAGAGCCATCTTCATGCCGTTGTACTGCGCCGGGTTGTGGCTGGCGGTGAAGGTCACGCCGGCGGCATCGAGCACGCCGCAGGCGAAGTAGAGCTCGTCGGTCGAGATCAGCCCGATCTTCACGACGTCCGCGCCGCGAGCGGTGGCGCCCTCGGCGAAGGCGTCGATGAACTCGGGCGAGGACGGGCGCATGTCGCCGCCGACCAGCACCGTCCTTCCGGCCAGCTCGAGGACGTCGACGAAGGCGGCGCCGGTCGCGCGCACGGTCTCGGCGGTGATGGTCTCGCCCACGATGCCGCGGACGTCGTAGGCCTTGAAGGACTGGGACAGGTCGATGGTCATGCCCCGCACTCTAATGGAGGCGATGGGGCGGCTCCCGAGCGCAGGCGGGCGCGCCGCCGCCCCATACATGGGGGCGCGGGGCCCTGCTGCGGCAGGAAGGCGGGGACAGTCCCCGTGCTTACCATGGAGCCATGCCCCAGTTTTTCGAGATGATCGACCCCGTCCAGCACTACTCCTGGGGCTCGCGCTCGGTCCTGGCGCAGATGCAGGGGCGGCCCTCGCCCTCGGAGCAGCCCGAGGCCGAGCTGTGGATCGGCGCCCACCGCTCGGCACCCTCGCAGCTCGTGCTCCAGGCCGGCCCGCAGCCCCTCAACGAGCTGCTCCTGGAGAAGCCCGAGCGCTTCGTGCGCGACGGCGACCAGGTCGTGGCCGACGACGGATCCTTGCCCTTCCTGCTCAAGATCCTGGCGATCGAGGCCCCGCTGTCGATCCAGGTCCACCCCTCGATCGCGCAGGCCCGGGAGGGGTTCGAGCGCGAGGAGGCCGCCGGGATCGCGATCGATGCGGCGCATCGCAGCTACAAGGACCGCAGCGACAAGCCGGAGACCGTGGTGGCGCTGTCGCGGCTGCAGATCCTCACGGGCATGCGAGATCGCGCCGAGCTCGGTCTGCTGGCCGAGGCGCTGGACCAGCAGTGGCTGCGCGAGGTGCTCGAGCACCCCGAGCCCGTCCTGCGCACCGTGCTGAGCCTTCCGGAGGACCGGGCGCAGGCGGCTCTGGCCGATCTGGAGGAGGCCGTCCGTCGTCTGCCCGCCGACGACGAGCTGGGCTCCGTGCTGAACTACGTCGCCCGCTCGCACCCCGGTGACCGCGGCCTGCTGGTGGCCCTGTGCATGAATCACTTCGTGCTCGAGCCGGGGGAGTCCATGTTCACCCCCGCCGGCCAGGTCCACGCCTATCTGCAGGGCACGGCCGTGGAGATCATGGCCTGCTCGGACAACGTGCTGCGCGCGGGGCTGACTCCCAAGCACGTCGACGTCGACGAGCTGCTGCGGGTCGTGACCGATGACCAGGACCCCGGAGTGCCGCAGGAGGCGGTGACGGGCCCCGACGGGCTGCGCCGCATCTCGCTGTGGGAGGACCGCCTGAGCCTCGTCTCGGGAGAGGCCCGGCCCGGGCGCGAGCTCGAGCTGGAGCTGGATCCCAGCACGTGCACGGTCCTGTGCGTCGACGGCTCCGTGACGCTCAGCTCCCCTGGGGCCGAGCCTGTGGAGGTCGGCGCCGGGCACTCGGCGTGGGTCCGAGCCGACGGCGAGCCGGTCGTCGTGAGCGGGCAGGGCACCTTCTGGGCCGTGGAGCTGCGGGCATGACCGCCGGTTCCGGGGAGACGACCCCGTTTCAGAAGGCCGAGAACGCCGACGACAACGGCATGATCCGCATCCGCGGCGCCCACCTGCACAACCTGCGCGAGGTCGATGTCGAGATCCCGCGCGAGCGGCTCGTGGCATTCACGGGGATCTCCGGCTCCGGGAAGTCCTCGCTGGCCTTCGGCACCCTGCACGGCGAGGCCCAGCGCCGCTATCTCGAATCGGTGGCCCCGTTCGCCCGTCGGCTGATCGCCGGGGCCGTCGACCCCCAGGTCCGCTCCGTCGAAGGTCTTCCGCCGACCGTCGCCATGGGCCAGCAGCGCGGAGGCGGCACCGCCCGGTCCTCGGTCGCGACCATCACGGCGCTGTCGAACACGATCCGGCTGCTGTACTCGCGGGCAGGGGAGTATCCCCAGGGGATGGAGCTGGGCCCGCGCGGTCGGCTGGACTCCGACGCCTTCTCCCCGAACACCCCGACGGGCATGTGCCCGGTGTGCCACGGCCTGGGCGTGCAGCACGTGCCGACCGAGGAGTCGATGGTCCCGGATCCGAGCCTGAGCATCGCCGACGGCGCGATCGCGTCGTGGCCCGGCGCCTGGAACGGCAAGAACCTGCGCGACATCTGCCGCGAGCTCGGCATCGACATCGACCTGCCGTGGCGCGAGCTGCCCGAGCAGACCCGGCAGTGGGTGCTGTTCACGGACGAGCACCCCGTCGTGACCGTCCATCCCGTGCGCGGAGCCCATCAGGTCCAGCTCGAGTACCAGGGGACGTTCTCCTCGGCGGCCTCCCTGCTGATGCGCACGCTGGCCGAGACCGGCAGCGCGAGCATGCGCGCCCGCGCGCTGCGCTTCGTGGAGTCCCGCCCGTGCCCCGAGTGCGACGGCCGCCGCCTCACCCGGGCCGCGCTGTCCGTGACCTGGTCCGGCGAGCCGATCGACCGGCTGCAGGCCCGACCCCTGGACGAGCTGCTGCAGCTGCTCGAGGACAGGCGCGCGGAGCTGGACCGCCGTGCTGAGAAGGGCCAGCGACTGGGTCCCGGCGAGGAGGCTGAGCATCTGCTGCTCGAGGACGGCTGCTCGACCCTGCGCTCGGTCGTGGACCTGGGCCTCGGGCATCTGAGCCTGGATCGCAGCAGCCTCAGCATCTCCCCCGGCGAGATGCAGCGCCTGCGCCTGGCGGTGCAGCTGCGCTCGGGGCTCTTCGGGGTGGTCTACGTCCTGGACGAGCCCTCGGCGGGGCTGCACCCATCGGAGGCGCGTCAGCTCATGGCGGTGCTGCGCCGCCTCGTGGGCGCGGGCAGCAGCGTGTGCCTGGTCGAGCACGACATGGAGCTCGTGCGCGGCTGCGACTGGGTGGTCGACGTCGGCCCCGGTGCGGGCACCCAGGGCGGACGCATCCTGCACTCCGGTCCCGTCGACCAGCTCCAGGACGTCGCGGAATCGGCCACGGGCCGTTTCCTGCGCGCCTCGACGCCGCCGGAGCAGATCCGCGGCGGCCCCGTGCGGGTGAGCGAGCAGCGCCTGCGCCTGCGGGGCGTGCGCCGCAACACCCTCGACGGCATCGACGCCGAGTTCCCGATCGGGGCGCTGACCGCGCTGACGGGCGTCTCCGGCTCGGGCAAGTCCTCGCTGTTGGATGCGCTGGGGGATGCGACGGCGCAGCATCTGGAGGGCTCCGGCGTGGTGGACCTCGAGGCCGGCGACCCGGAGGAGACCAGCGAGGGATCCGAGGCCGAGCAGCAGCGCCGTCCGGGCACCACCGTCGCGGCCGCGGAGGGCCTGGAGGAGGTGCGCCGTCTGGTGCGGATCACCCAGAAGCCGATCGGACGGACGCCGCGCTCCGACCTGGCGACCTACACGGGGCTCTTCGATCACGTGCGCGCGCTGTTCGCCGACACCCCGGAGGCCCGCTCCCGCGGCTGGAAAGCCGGGCGGTTCTCCTTCAACACGACCCCCGGGCGCTGCCCGCACTGCCAGGGGCAGGGCCAGGTGGAGGTCGAGCTGGTCTTCCTGCCCGGCTCCTGGACCGTCTGCCCGGTCTGCCACGGGACCCGCTACGACGACGAGACCCTCTCGGTGCGCTGGGAGGGGAGGACGATCGCCGAGATCCTGGAGCTCACGGTCGCCGAGGCGCTCGCCGTCTTCGCGGAGGAGCCGTCCGACGAGGAGGCTGCGCATCGGCCGCGCTCGGCCTCCCAGCGCCGCCGGGTCGATGCGATCCGCAGGCCCCTGGAGGCCCTCGGGGCGCTGGGACTCGGCTACCTGCGACTGGGCCAGCCGGCGACCGAGCTCTCCGGCGGAGAGGCCCAGCGGATCAAGCTCGCCTCCGAGCTGCACCGCACCGGTCGCAGCCGGACGCTCTACCTGCTCGACGAGCCCAGCACGGGGCTGCACCCGGCCGATGCCGAGCGCCTGCTGCGGGTGCTGCACGGCCTCGCCCGCGACGGGGCGACCGTCGTGATGGCCGAGCATCGTCCGGAGGCGATCCGCACGGCCGACCATGTCATCGATCTGGGCCCGGGCGCCGGGCGCCGCGGCGGGACCGTCGTGGCGGCAGGCACTCCTCAGCAGGTCGCCGCCGATCCCGACTCGGTCACGGGTCCCTGGCTGCGCGGCTGAGACGGCTCGCGCGTCACGGCCCGGACCGCAGGGGGCGGCAGGGGGCCGCGATCCGTAGGATGGCCGTGCGGCCCCGCCCGGCGGCGCGCACCCCCCGTATCCGCTCGCTTCGCAGGAGGCATCTGAGATGACAGCCGCCTCGCGCCCGAGCGCCGGACTCCGATCGGCCGCGCTGCTGGGCTGTCTCGCCGCCATGGGACTGCCGCTGGCGGGCTGCGCACCGGCCGATCCCGAGCCGGAGATCCCGGAGATGGAGCAGCCGCCGAACCGGGAGATCGCCGAGCCCGGGCTCGTGGCCGGGGCTGAGCTGCCCGTCTGGGCTCGCAGCGCCGACTGCAACCAGCCTCGACCCAGCGCCGAGGACGACGGCCTGGCGCGGACCGCACCCGCTCCGGATGCCGCTGACGTGGCCTTCGTGGTGCCGCAGACCGAGCTGGCCCTGTGCGAGCTGCCCGGGGTGGTCTCGGCGTCCGTGGAGGGCTCGTACTCCCAGGGGGGCGAGGCCCGCGAAGGAACCGTGGACCTGGGGCTGCTCTTCGCGCCCGAAGCCACCCCCGAGCAGATCGCTCAGGCCTGGTCCTCAGCCGAGACGGAGGCCGAGGCCCAGCTGTCGGGGACCGGCATCGGCCTGGGACAGGTCTCCCTGGTGCTCGACGACGGCTCCTCGATCTCGGGACCGGCAGAGGCCTCGGCGGCCTCCGAGCCCGCCGCTGCGGACGGCCGGGCGACCGGCTCGGCAGCGACGATCCCCGAGGCCATCGACCTGCTTGCCGCGCTGCAGCGCACAGGCCCCCAGCCGGGCGCGCAGGAGACGGCTGCCCCGGATCCCTCGGCGTCGCCGTCCTCCGCCGAGGAGCAGGGGCCCGAGCGCCGCTGGTCGGTGAGCGTGGGCCAGCAGCTGGAGGTGACCACCGTCTACTCGGCGGATCTGTCTGCTGAGGGAGCGCTTCCCCAGCTCTCCCGGGTGCTCAGGGACACCCAGGAGGCCGGCCAGGCGCCGGGCGGGCACCAGGACGCTGTGACCGTGATCGACGGCCGCGTGCGGCTCACGGTCCCGAGCGCGTTCGCGAAGTCGCTGACGCCCGAGCTGCTCGAGGACCTCCACGACCTGGGCCAGGTCCCTGATCTGCAGGCCACGGCGCGGGTCGAGGGCTCGGACGGGGCGGCGCCGATGCTCAGGGTGCGCTCCGAGCGGCTGCCGGAGTACAGCGAGCCGCAGTACGAGGAAGCGGCCGAGGCCCTGAGCGGCAGCGCTGCGGAGGCCGGAATGCACCTGGACCACCGGCTGGACGGAGAGCCGCTGCCCTTGGACGAGGAGCAGGCCGAGGCCCAGGACTGATCCGGTCTCAGCCGCGCGTGGGGCGCTGCGGGGCCTGGCCCGAGTGCCGTCGGCGCATCCGCAGCGCCATGCCCAGCCCGGTGATGGCCATCGCGGCCATGAGCGCCCCGAGCAGCATCAGCAGCGGGTCGGAGATCACGGCTCCCACGACGATCACGATCACCGCCAGGACGATGAGCACGATCTGGAACGGGACCATCAGCTGCACGGGCGGACTCCTTCTGGCAACGGGCTCTCGGACGGCACGACGCTGGCAGGGTATCGCGCAGTCAGATCCCGCCCGTAGTCTGGGCCATCGCAGACCGATCACCGCGGGGCCCTGCGGGCACCGCCTCACCCCCCGGGAGTGCCATGACATCCCATCCCACCGGATCCCGCCTCGCCGCCGGCCTGACGGCTGCCGCCTGCTGCGCGCTGCTGCTCACGAGCTGCCTTCCCAGCTCCGATGAGGACCCCTCGACCGAGGACTCCGCCTCGGCTCAGGACTCCGCCTCCGCCCCGGACACCGGGAGCGAGGGCTCCCCGAGCCAGGACCCGTCGGAAGGGGGCTCCGCCCAGGCGGAGGACTCCGCCAGCGCCCAGGACTCCGAGGCCCCGCAGGAGGACACCGAGGTCGCCGGCGTGGACCAGGCCATCGAGGACGGCTACGCCCTGAACACGGCCAGCGGAGATCTGCCCGTCGTGACCATGTACACCGACTACGAGTGCCCCGCGTGCGGGTCCTTCCACCCTGCGGTCGAGCAGGTGGCCGAGGAGCTCGACGGCGAGGTCGTCGTGCGCGTGAAGAACTTCCCCCTGTCCATGCACGACAACGCGGTGCCGGCGGCCCACGCGGTCGAGGCCGCCGGTCGTCAGGGGGAGGCCCACGAGTACGCGAGCCTCGTCTACGACGACGTCGACGAGTGGTCCGAGCTCTCGGACGGCGAGCTCGAGGGCCGCTTCGTCGAGCTCGCCGGGGAGGCGGGGCTGGATGAGCAGCGCTTCCGCGAGGATATGGGCTCCAGCGACGTCGAGGAGATCGTCGAGCAGCACAGCCAGCAGGCGGAGGACCTCGAGCTGACGGGGACTCCGAGCTTCGTGGCCGATGGCAGGGCCATCGACCTCGGGGAGATCGGCAGCGCGGAGGACCTCCGCGACGTGCTGCGCGATGCGGCCGAGGGCTCCTCGGGCTCCTCCAGCGATTCCGGGACCCGGGCATGAGCCAGCAGGGCGCAGCACGAGACGAGGAGGACGGCCTGGACACCAGGCAGCGGCTGAGGGCCATCGCGATCGTGCACGGAACGGTGCAGGGCGTGGGCTTCCGCTACTGGACGTGGAAGCACGCCGAGAAGCTGGGGCTCGTGGGCTGCGCCCGCAACCTCGACGACGGCACCGTGGAGGTGATCGCCGAAGGCACCCGCTGGGCGGTGCGCGATCTGCTCAAGGAGATCCAGGGCCCGGACGCACCGGGGGCCGTGATGCGCGTGGACGCGCACTTCGAGGACCCCCAGGGCGACCTGAGCGGCTTCACGACCGCCTGAGCGGCGGATTCACTCACCGGCCAGCCAGTCCTCGAGCTGCATGCGGTCCAGGACCGCGGCCGGGTGAGGGCCGGCGGCGCGCAGGGCGTCCAGGTTCTCGCGCGGCATGCTCGAGGGCGAGCCCAGCAGGATGAGGTTGCCGGCGCGCTGCCCGTCGAGCATCGAGGCGTCGCTCAGGCACCACACGTCGGCGAAGGCCGGGGCACCGCCGCTGCCCTGGGCCTGCACCATGCGCTCGGCCTGCTCGCGGAAGAAGCCGAGTCCCGGGTCATCGCCCACGTTGACGATCAGCGCCCCGTCGGGGGCCAGGACCTGGGCCATCTCCTCGTAGAACGATCGTTCGCGAAGATGGGCGGGTGCGTCGTCGCCGGCGA
Organism: Kocuria sp. SL71; assembly: GCF_026672465.1. NCBI lineage: Bacteria > Bacillati > Actinomycetota > Actinomycetes > Micrococcales > Micrococcaceae > Kocuria > Kocuria sp. SL71. Next base: position 1,986,025 of record NZ_JAPPRE010000001.1, on the reverse strand, counting down.
AGACGTCGAGCACCAGCAGGTCGAACGGCTCCGTCTCGGCTTCGCGCAGCGCGCCGAGCTGCTCCCGGGCGTCGCCGATCAGGATCCGGGGCGGCTGCGAGTCCGGCCAGGGGAGGTGCTCGAGCACGAACCCCGGCAGCTCGCGGGCCAGCTCGATCACCGTCTGCTGCGATCCCGGGCGGACCGCGCTCAGCCGGCGGGGCAGCGTCAGCGCCCCGGCCCCCCAGATGCAGCGCGCGCACGGGCTGTCCGCTCGGGCGCTGCAGGTCGCAGGCCGCCGACATCCGCTGCAGGTACTCGTAGAAGACCCGGCTCGGATCCGCCAGGTCCACGTGCGACTGCTCGGCGCCGCCGATGCTGAGGATCCACCCCTCGGTCAGCTCGTCCCAGGCGATCTCGGCCCCGGCGTCGAGGGCGGACAGGAAGCGGGAGCGGTGTGCGGGGCGGGACATGCTCGGATCGTCTCACCGATCCGCGTGATCCGCTCGCCGTCCGTTCACGGCCGGTTCAACCGCTCTCGCTACGGTCGGTCCATGTCATCGGCCGACCGGCCGCGCCCACCGAGCACCCCAGGGGGTCACATGAGCCGCCGCACCGCACTCACCCGCCGCAGCCTGGTCGGAGGCCTGGCCGGGGCCGCGGTGACCTCGATCGCCCTTCCCGCCGCAGCCTCCGAGCGCGGCGGGGCCGGGCATCGGACGCTGCGCTTCATGACCTACAACGCCTCGCTCAACCGCGGCTCGCAGGGGCAGCTGGTGCGGGATCTCTCCACGCCCGGCAATGCCCAGGCGCAGGCGGTCGCCGAGGTCATCCAGCGCTGCGCCCCCGACGTCCTGCTGATCAACGAGTTCGACTACGACGCCGAGCACCTGGGCGTGCAGCTGTTCCGGGACAACTACCTGGCGCGCAGCCAGAACGGCCAGGCCCCGCTGGACTTCCCCCACGCCTTCACCGCTGCCGTCAACACGGGCGTGGACTCGGGCCTGGACCTCAACGGGGACGGGACGCTGCGCACCGGCGACGATGCCTGGGGCTTCGGCCTCTTCCCCGGCCAGTACGGCATGGCCGTGTACTCCACGGCGCCCATCGACCACCGCGCGGTGCGGACCTTCCAGCTTCAGCTCTGGTCGCAGATGCCGGACAGCCTGCTGCCCTGGGACTACTACGGCCGCGAGATCGGGAAGCGGCTGCGGCTGTCGTCGAAGTCGCACTGGGATGTTCCCGTGCGGGTGGGCCGCGACACCGTCCATGTGCTGGCCTCCCACCCGACTCCGCCGTCGTTCGACGGATCCGAGGACCGCAACGGGAGGCGCAACCACGACGAGATCCGCTTCTGGGCGGACTACATCACGGGCTCGCGCCGCGGCAGCTGGATCCGCGACGACAACGGGGGCACCGGCGGACTGCTGCCCGGCAGCAGGTTCGTGATCATGGGCGATCTGAACTCCGACCCTCAGGACGGGGACTCCTGGCCCGGGGCTGCCCGGCAGCTGCTGGAGCACCACCGCATCCAGGATCCTCGGCCGAGCTCGGAGGGGGCCGTCGCGGCGGCTGCCGCCCAGGGAGGGGCCAACACGAGGCATCTGGGCGAGCACTGCTTCGACACGGCGGACTTCACCGACCAGGTGCCGGGCAACCTGCGGGTGGACTACGTCCTGCCGTCGTCGAATCTCCGGGTGCAGGACTCCCAGGTGTTCTGGCCCGCACCGGGGCAGCCCGGCGCGGAGCTCACGGGCTCGTATCCCTTCCCGACCTCGGACCATCGGCCCGTCTGGGCGGATCTGCGCGTGCGCTGAGTCGTGCCTGCGGCTCCCAGCCAGTCGTCAGGAGCCGATCAGACAGGACGCTGATGGTCGTGGGTAGGCTGGTCGTCGAACTTCTCAAGGACACCCACCCCAGGAGACGACCGTGGCGTTCAACCCCCTGAAGCACGCATTCGATGATGACGGCAAGCCGACCCCGGCGCTGAACGGCTTCCTCGACAACGCCCTGAAGGTGCAGCGTCCCGTCGTGCTGCGCTGGGTCAAGCGGCTGCGCGCCGAGCACCCGGACGAGACCCCCGAGCAGATCGCCAAGCGCCTCGAGCGGATGTACGTCCGGGCGAACACGGCCACCGGCGGCGTGGCCGGCGGTGCGGCCATGATCCCGGGCATCGGCACGCTGGCCTCCCTGGGCGTGTCGACCGTCTCGGTCGGCGGCTACCTGGAGATGACCGCGCTGTACGCCCAGGCCATCGCGGAGCTGCACGGCGTGCACACCTCCGACCCGGTGCGCACGCGCTCCATGGTCATGGCCCTGATGCTCGGCGAGGACGGGGGCGTGCTCATGAAGCAGGTCCTGGCCTCGAGCTCCAAGTCCCGAGGCCTGACGAACCGCTGGGGCCTGATGATGGGCACCGGCTCCAAGGAGGGCGGCCTCGATGTCGGCAAGAAGCTGCGCAACATGTTCGTGCGCCGCTTCATCCGCAAGCAGTCCACGGCGGCGCTGGGCCGCGCGCTGCCCTTCGGCATCGGCGCCGTGGTCGGCGGCGGCGCCAACCTGGCGATGTCGCGGGCGGTCGTGAAGAGCACCCAGGAGGCCTTCGGGCCGCTTCCGGCGAGCTTCCCGCCCGAGCTGTCCGAGGTCGACCGGGCTCCCAAGCTCGCCGACGACGCCCGAGACCGCTCCAAGGATTCCGAGGAGGCCGGTGAGCCGGCGCAGATCAGCGGCGAGGGTCAGCAGGACAGCTGAGTCCTGCGGCGCACAGCGGCCGACATGATGCAGGACACCTGGTCCCCGCCTGATCCTTCAGGCGGGGACCAGGTGCTTCATCGGGTCGGCCGTCGTCGTTCCCCCGGCGTTCACAGCGGGCCCCTAGCGTGAGAGGCGAGAGCGCTGTCCGACTCCCTGCGAGTCGACGGCGCAGCACCCTCTCCTCGCAGGAAGGCACAGCTTGGGCCCCAGGATCCTCGCGCATCGCGGAGCGAGCGCTCAGTACCCCGAGCACACGCGGGCGGCATACGTGCAGGCCCTGCTGGACGGGGCCGACGGCGTGGAGGGAGACGTCCACCTCACGCGCGACGGCCACCTGGTCCTGCACCACGACGCCCAGCTGGGGCGCACGAGCGACGGCCGCGGACCGATCTCCTCGCACACGCTGGCCGAGCTGCGCCGTCTGGACTTCGTCTCCTGGAAGGGCGTCGAGATCCCGGTCAGCCACGGCGAGCCCCATGAGCAGCTGCTGACGCTGCCGGAGCTGCTCGAGCTGCTGCGCGGCGCGGGCAGGCGGGTCGGACTCGCCATCGAGACCAAGCATCCCTCCCCGGCCGGTCATCGGCTGGAGGAGGCCGTGCTCAGCGTCCTGATGGCCGAGGGCTGGGACCCGGAGACCGGGCGCCTGGGGAACCTGCAGGTCTCGATCATGAGCTTCCACCCCGATGCCGTGCGCCATGTCCTGCAGACCGTCGCCCCGCGCAACGTGTGCCAGCTGATCGAGGATCCCACCCCGGAGTCCGTGGCCGCGAGCCTGCGGGTCCCGGCTGTGACGGCCCGGCTCGTGCACGCCGGCATGCGCTGGGTCGTGCCGTCGGCGGAGCCGATCATCACCCGGGGCCTGTGCGAGATCGCGGGTCCGGGCATCGCCTTCGTGCGGGATCACCCCGGTCTCGTGCGGACCTGGCTGGCGCAGGGCTCGATCCTGCGGGTCTGGACGGTCGACACCGCGGCGGACCTCGAGCTGTGCCTTGCCCTGGGCGTCCAGCAGATCACGACCAACCGGCCGGGGGAGCTGCTGGATCGACTCGCTGCGGGCGGTGCCCCCACCGCTGTCGGCAGCAGCGATAGAATGTGTTGAACAGCCCACTGCAAAATGCATATTCATTAGATATTCAATGCAGCCATGTTTCGATATCGTCCCCAGTCAGATGGGTCGAAAATATCGGAGAAAAGGTGTTGCATCTTCATTACTCGCAGGTAACGTATGGGCTGTGCCGACGGGTGCCGAGGCCCTCACCTCACTTCCGTCGACATGGCGCGCCGATTCGACAGGGGCTGTGACAGCAGTCCGAGAGACTGGAGTCTCGGGGCATCGCGCAGAGGAGCGGAGCCGGATCGCGGGCTGCGATACGTCTCCACCCTCTGTCTCCCGAAAATCTGGCCGGTGTCGATCCGCGGCGGCCTTCATCTGGTCCGGGGCATCCCCAGCCCCGCCTCATCCCCCCCCCCCCACGAGGTTCCCCCACCATGGCCGTTCCCCCCAGGCTCCGCCGCAGCGCCCCCACGCTGACGGCGCAGCGGACCGTGTCCGCCGTCGACCCGCTGACCCGCATGGTCGCCGAGTCCATCGCCGACGAGGTCCTCTCCGACCTGTCGTGGGTGCTCAGCACCGAGCGCCCGGACTCCGAGCTGTCCCTGGTGCTCTCCCTGAGCAGCGATCATGCGCTCACCGCCCAGATCTCGCCCACGCTGTGCGCCGTCCTCGAGGCCGCTCAGCGTGCCCAGGCCGTCTCGAGCGGCTGGTACCGCCCGATCCGCCTGTCGCGAGAGCTGACCGGCGGCGAGATCGTTGAGCTCGACACCCGCACGCGCCGGCTCACCCTGCCGCGCGGCACCGAGCTCGACCTGTGGGACATCGGCTGCGCCAGGGCCGCCGACCGCATCATGGAGCGCGTCCAGGAGGCCGATCCCTTCGCCTCCCTGGCCATCGTGGTCGGCTCCTCGGTCAGCGCTGTGGGCGCCGCCTGGGAGATCTCCGAGGCCCTGGGCGAGGACCTCACCGTGCTGGACCCCGCGCTGCAGCGGGACGCCCGCGCCTTCGCCGTGCTCTGCGAGCAGGCTCGCGGCGTCGGCGCTGAGGTGTGGGATGCCGTGGCCGTGAGCGCCGACAGCGCCGTGGATGCGCTGGCCTTCGCGGGCTCTGCCGAGGAGCTGGGGCGCATGGCCCCCGAGTGGCTCGAGACGGTCGGCGCTCAGGCCGAGCTGCGCCCGTCGCGCCCCGGACGGCTGTTCGGCCGTCGCCGCGTGCGCACCGCTGGCTGGGCGGCCAAGGACATGTGATCGGGCGGTGCGGACCTGACGGATCCGCGCCGCTGAAAGGGGATGCGAACGACGACGCCGGGCGGTGCTGCTGGACCAGCAGCACCGCCCGGCGTCGTCTGCGCGGGAGCCTCGGACGGGACGGGGCCCCTCAGCGCTCGAGATGCTCCACGAGCCTGGGGGCGATCCCGATGTAGGTCTGCGGCGTGAGCTGGGACAGGCGCTGCTCTGCGGCATCGGACAGCCCGAGCTCGGCCACGAACTCCTGCAGGCGCTGCTGATCCACGCGGTGGCCGCGGGTCAGGTCCTTGAGGCGCTCGTAGGGGTTCTCCATGCCGGGGGTCCCGGCGATCGCCTCGGCGCGCATGACGGTCTGGATCGCCTCTCCCAGGACCTCCCAGTTCTCGTCGAGGTCGGCGGCCAGGACGTCGTGGGCCACATCCAGGCGCTGCAGGCCCTTGGCGACGTTCGAGATCGCCAGCAGCGAGTGCCCGAAGGCGGTGCCGATGTTGCGCTGGGACGACGAGTCCGTGAGGTCGCGCTGCCAGCGCGAGGTCACGAGCGTGGCTCCCAGCGTGTCCAGCAGCGAGCACGAGATCTCCAGGTTGGCCTCGGCGTTCTCGAAGCGGATCGGATTGACCTTGTGCGGCATGGTCGAGGACCCGGTGGCGCCCTCGACGGGGACCTGGCGGAAGACGCCGATCGAGATGTAGGACCAGATGTCCGTGCAGAGGTTGTGCAGGATGCGGTTGAACCGGGCGACGTCCGCGTAGAGCTCGGCCTGCCAGTCGTGCGACTCGATCTGCGTGGTCAGGGGGTTCCAGCTCAGCCCCAGCCCCTCGACGAAGGTGCGCGAGACCTCCTGCCAGTCGGCCTCCGGTACGGCGGTCGTGTGGGCGGCGTAGGTTCCGGTGGCCCCGTTGATCTTGCCCAGGAACTGCGTGGATCCGACCCGGGCGAGCTGGCGCCCCAGGCGGTGGGCGAAGACCGCGAGCTCCTTGCCCAGCGTGGTGGGCGTGGCCGGCTGGCCGTGGGTGCGCGAGAGCATGGGCGCCTCCGCGCTGTCGGCGGCCAGCTGCGAGATCTGCTCCACGAGCTCGCGGGCAGCCGGGGCCCAGACCAGCTCGACGGCATCGCGCACGCCCACGGCGTAGGCGAGGTTGTTGATGTCCTCGGAGGTGCAGGCGAAGTGCACCAGCGGGATCAGGTGCTCGAGGCCCAGCGCGGGCAGCCGGCGCCCGATGTAGTACTCGACGGCCTTGACGTCGTGGACGGTCACGGCCTCGATCTCGGCCAGCTCGGCGATGCCCTCGGCGCCGAAGTCCTCGACGATGCGGCGCAGGCCGTCGATCTGCTCCTGGCCCAGCGGCTCGATCCCGGGCAGCACGCGTCCGGCGCACAGGTGGATGAACCACTCGATCTCCACATGGAGCCGGTTGCGGTTCAGCGCCGCCTCCGAGAGGTGGTCGATCAGCGGTGCGACGGCCGGGCGGTAGCGCCCGTCCAGCGCTCCGAGGGCCAGGGGCGGCTCGAGCCCGCCGAGCGGGATGCGGGCCGTGGGATCGTCGGTCGAGGGGGCGGAAGACTGAGACATGCGGACATTCTTCCATCCTCGGGCGGCGTCTCCGGGCGCGCGGCGGGCGCGCGCTGCTCGAGCCGGCGTTCCGTCCGGAACGGGGCTCCGAGGGCGGGCCTCATGCTGGGCCGCGCCGCTACAGTGAGGGTCATGTCCTCCGTCACACCCCGCGCCGCCCTGTCCGCCCTGCCCGACTACGCTGCAGGCCGGCCCCCGCAGCCCGTCGAGGGCCTCGAGGCCTTCAAGCTGTCCTCCAACGAGAACCCCTGGGGCCCGGTGCCGGCAGCCCAGGAGGCCATCGCCCAGGCAGCACAGCGGATGCACCGCTATCCCGACCCGACCGCCGCGCCGCTGCGCGAGCGGATCGCCCAGCACCTGGGCGTGCCCGCCGATGATATCGTGACCGGTGCGGGCAGCCTGGGTGCGCTGACGCAGATCATCGCGGCCTTCGCGGGAACCTCCTCCGACGGCACGGGCGATGAGGTCATCTACCCCTGGCGCTCGTTCGAGGCCTACCCGATCGTCGTGGGGACCGCAGGCGCCGTGAGCGTGCAGGTCCCCAACCTGCCGGACGGCTCGCACGACCTCGAGGGCATGCTCGCGGCCATCACCGAGCGCACCCGCGTGATCCTGCTGTGCTCGCCCAACAATCCCACCGGCCCGTCGCTGCGCCAGGACGAGACGGAGCGCTTCCTGGCCCGGGTGCCCGAGGGCATCCTCGTGGTGCTGGACGAGGCCTACCTCGAGTTCCAGGGCGACCCGGAGCTCGTCGAAGGCGTGCGCACCTACCGCGCCCACCCGAACGTGGTCGCGCTGCGGACCTTCTCCAAGGCCCACGGCCTGGCCGGTCTGCGCGTGGGGTACTCGCTCTCGCAGCCGGAGGTCACAGCCTCGCTGCGCAAGGTCGCGACCACGTTCGCGGTGACCGAGATGGCCCAGACCGCGGCGATCGCCTCGCTCGATCACCTGGAGCAGGTCCAGGAGCGGGTCCAGCGCATCGTCGACGAGCGCGAGCGCGTCCTGGCCCGGCTGGCGGAACTGGGCTGGGACGTCCCGCAGACGCGCGCGAACTTCGTATGGCTGCCGCTGGGCGAGGACGCCCGCCGCTTCGCCGAGGCCTGCGCGCAGCAGGCGCTGTCGGTGCGGGCGTTCGACGGCGACGGAGTGCGGGTCAGCATCGATGTGCCCCAGGCCAACGACAGGTTTTTGGAGATCTGCTCCAACTTCCAGACGCCCGCGCGTCACGTAGTCTCATGAGACAGCTTCGTCTCCGGGCTCTGCGCGCAGCAGACGGAGACGCAGGCATGAGCTGCCGGGCCGGACGGCCCGGGGCCATGCCACCGCGTGAACCACACCTGGAGGTGTCCCATGGCGCAGGCCGACGAGGTCCCGGAGCGGGGACCCGATCAGGAGCAGCCCAGCGCTGAGCAGTCGTCCGCGCAGACGGCGCAGGCCGCGCCGGCCGTCGAGGTCGCCGCCGACGTGGCCCCGGACGGATCGCCGGAAGCGCTCGTCGCGGATCCCCATGACGCCCGTGCGAGCGCCGGCACCGGAGCGCACCCCGCGGCCGTGGCCGCGACCATGCCCGTGGTCCGCCTGCTCGACGAGAACGGCGTCCGCCAGCACGACGAGCGCTTCTCGGGCTGGGTCGAGGACGTCGATGCCGAGGCGCTGCAGCGGATGCACCGCTCGATGGTGCGGGCGCGCCGCCTGGACGAGATGGCCACTGCGCTGCAGCGCCAGGGCGAGATGGCCCTGTGGCCCCCGCTGCGCGGCCAGGAGGCGGCCCAGGTCGGCTCGGCGCTGGCCCAGGGCGAGAACGACTACGTCTTCCCCTCCTACCGCGAGCATGCCGTGGTCCTGGAGCGCGGGGTCCCGGCCGAGCGGGTCCTGGTGCAGTTCCGGGGCCACGCGGCCTCCGGCTGGAAGCCGTCCGAGACCCGGACCCATGTCTACTCGCTGGTGCTGGCCTCCCAGGTCCCGCACGCGGTGGGCTACGCCATGGGCATGGTCCAGGACCGTCGGCTTGCCGAGGAGGCGGGGGAGCCCGCGCCGGAGCCCGGTGCTGTCACCGTCTACTTCGGCGACGGCGCCTCGACCGAGGGCGAGATCCACGAGTCGATGGTCTTCGCCGCCTCCTACGACGCCCCCGTGGTGTTCTTCGTGCAGAACAACCAGTGGGCGATCTCGGTGCCGTTCTCCACGCAGTCCCGCGTGCCCCTGGCGGCCCGGGCGGCCGGCTATGGCTTCGAGGGCGTGCGGGTCGACGGCAACGACCCTCTGGCTGTCCTGGCGGTGACCCGGTGGGCGACCGCCGAGGCCCGCGAGGGGCGCGGCCCCGTGCTGATCGAGGCGGAGACCTTCCGACTGGGCGCGCACACCACCGCAGACGACCCCACCAAGTACCGCCTCTCCGCAGAGGAGGCGCAGTGGGCGCAGAAGGAGCCCCTGCTGCGCATGCGCGCCCTGCTCGAGACGGAGCTCGGCGTGCAGGAGCAGTGGTTCCAGGACCTGGAGGAGGAGACCGACCAGTGGCTGAAGGAGGTCCGCTCCGAGCTGCTGCGCTCCGATCCGGGTGAGCTGGACCATCGCTTCGACGTCGTCTACGCGCAGCCGCACCCGCTCGTGGAGGAGGAGCGGGCCTGGCACCGCGACTACGCCGATTCCTTCCTGGACGGCGAGGGCGGACCGGGCGCAGACGCAGGGCAGAGCCAGGAGGGGCAGAGGGCATGAGCGAGCAGCAGACGCGCACGGGCGGGCCCACGACCGTCCGGGCCACTCTGGCCAAGGCCCTGACCATGGGCATGCGCCGGGCCATGGGGGAGGACCCCCGGGTCCTGCTCATGGGCGAGGACATCGGCTCCCTGGGCGGGGTGTACCGCGTGACCGAGGGGCTCAAGGGGGAGTTCGGCGCGCACCGGGTGCTGGACACCCCTCTGGGCGAGGCTGGGATCGTGGGCACCGCCACCGGGATGGCCATGCGCGGATACCGCCCGGTGTGCGAGATCCAGTTCGACGGCTTCACCTTCCCCGCCTACAACCAGATCACGACCCAGCTGGCCAAGATGCATGCCCGCACCGACGGCGACGTCACCGTCCCGGTGACCATCCGCATCCCCTACGGCGGGCTCGTGGGCTCGATCGAGCACCACTCCGAGTCGCCCGAGGCCCAGTTCTCGCACACTGCCGGGCTGCGCATCGTCTCGCCGTCCTCGCCGCAGGACGCCTACTGGATGATCCAGCAGTCGATCGCCTGCCCCGATCCCGTGATCTTCTTCGAGCCCAAGCGCCGCTACTGGCTCAAGGGGGAGGTCGACCTCGAGAACCCGAGCACCGCCGATCCCTTCAGTGCCCAGGTGCTGCGCGAGGGCTCGGAGCTCAGCCTCGTGGCGTGGGGTCCGCTGGTGCCCGTGGCCATGGCCGCCGCAGAGGCCGCCGCGCAGGAGGGCCGCTCGGTCGAGGTGATCGACCTGCGCTCGCTGTCGCCGATCGACTTCGCGACCCTCGAGGCCTCGGTGCAGCGCACGGGGCGCATGGTCGTGGCCCACGAGGCCCCGGTCTTCTCCGGGCTGGGGGCCGAGATCGCCGCGCGCATCACGGAGCGCAGCTTCTACAGCCTCGAAGCCCCCGTGATCCGCGTGGGCGGCTACCACATGCCCTACCCGCCCGCCGGGGTCGAGGCGGACTACGTCCCGGACCTGGACCGCGTCCTGGACGGCATGGACCGGGCCTTCGCCTACTAGGACCCGCTCACCGCACGCACGCGCCCCGCACCGTCGCTTCCGAAGGATTCCCGCATGGCACAGATCTTCCGCCTCCCCGATGTCGGCGAGGGGCTCACCGAAGCCGAGATCGTCACCTGGAAGGTGCGCGTCGGCGACCAGGTCTCCGTCGATCAGCCCCTCGTGGAGATCGAGACCGCCAAGTCGCTCGTCGAGCTGCCCTCGCCCTGGGAGGGGGCCGTCCTCGAGCTGCTCGCCCAGGAGGGCGAGACCCTGGAGGTCGGCGCAGGGCTGGTCTCGATCGGCGACTCCGCCGAGGCCCCGGGCTCGCGCCCGGATCCGGGCTACTCTGCCACCAGCGCGGGCGGCGATGCCGCCGCCGATTCGAGCGATCCGGAAGCACCGGCGCAGTCCTCCAGCGCGGAGGAGGAGCCGCAGCAGAAGCCGCTCGTGGGGTCGGGTCCCAAGGCGGATCCGGTCGTGCGCAGGCAGCGCTCGCGCCGCCCCGCCGCCCGGAGCCGACCCGTCCGGAAGCCCCTGCTGAGCAGGCCGAGCCCTCGCGCGGCCGCAGCACGGCCGAGCCCGCCGGCGGGAGGGCCTCGCTGGGCGACGGCATCGCCGACCTGCTCTCGCGAGCGGGCCTGGGGCAGGGGCCCGGCTCGCGCGGCGACCGGCTGGCCCCGCCTGGCCGGGGGCGGCTCCCGAGAGGAGGCCGCGGCCCCGGGAAGCGGCGCGGCCGCAGCGCAGCCGGCGCGGGCCTCCCAGCCGGCCCTGGCCAAGCCTCCCGTCCGCAAGGCCGCCAAGGAGATGGGCATCGACCTGCGGGAGGTCTCCGGAACGGGCGAGGCCGGACAGGTCACCAAGCGAGACCTGCTGGCTTACGCCGCCCATCTGCGCGAGGTCCCGGACGGCCCCGACGGCTTCTGGGTCTCTTCGGACGCCCCCGGGGCAGGGGACCGGACGCAGCGGATCCCGGTCAAGGGCGTGCGCAAGCTGACCGCCCAGAACATGGTCAAGTCCGCGTTCTCGGCCCCGCACGTGTCGATCTTCGTGGATGTCGACGCCACGCGGACCATGGAGTTCGTGAAGCGGCTGAAGACCTCCGATCACTTCGAGGGAGTGAAGGTCACCCCGCTGCTCCTGCTGGCCCGGGCCGTCATCTGGGCCGCAGCGCGCAACCCCCAGGTCAACGCGACCTGGACCGACCGCGAGATCGTGATCAAGCGCTACATGAACCTGGGCATCGCCGCGGCGACCCCGCGCGGGCTCATGGTCCCGAACATCAAGGACGCCCAGGACATGAGCCTGCGCGAGCTGGCGATCGCCCTCAACGAGCTGACGGCCACGGCTCGTGCCGGGCGCACCCAGCCCGGCGACATGCAGAACGGCACCCTGTCGATCACGAACATCGGCTCCCTGGGGATCGACATCGGCACTCCGATCATCAACCCCGGTGAGGTCGCGATCGTGGCCTTCGGAACCATCAAGCAGAAGCCGTGGGTCGTGGACGGGGAGATCATCCCGCGGTGGATCACCACGCTCGGCGGATCGTTCGACCACCGTGTGGTCGACGGCGACCTCTCCGCGCGCTTCATGGCGGACGTGGCCCGCATCCTCGAGGAGCCCGCGCTGCTGCTCGACTGAACCCGCTCACGGCCTGACGAGCACCCCTGCGGAAGGCCCCGGCCGGCGCGTCGCTGCCGGGGGCCGAGGCATGCGCACAGGAGCTCGCGGCCCCTTCAGCAGCGGAAGCAGCCGTCGAGGTGGCCGGGGGTCATCCCGGTGCGGGCCAGCAGCCGGGCGATCGTGGCGGGGCCGGCGTGCACGAGCCCGTGCTCGCGCAGGCGACCTGCGACCGCCTGGACGTGATCCGTCCCCTCGGCCGGCTCCAGTTCCCGCTGCCAGTCCTCGCCGGACCAGCTGCGAACGGCGCGGGTGGCGACCACCACAGCGGTGAGCTTGGCGCGATTGCGGATCAGCCGACGGTCCAGCAGCAGCTCGTCCACGGCGTCGTCATCGAGACCGGCCACGATCCGCGGGTCGAAGCAGCTGAAGACCTCCTCGAGCGCGGGCAGCCGCGACACCGAGGCGCCCGGGGCCAGCCCGGCCTGCAGGATCTCGAGGCTCAGCGCCCGGAACCACTCGGAGCGCAGCTGCGGGCGGATGCCCCACGAGGTGTCGTGATCGTCCAGGACATCCGGGGTGGACAGCGCCCACGGGCAGCGCAGCCGACCGTCGGCGCACAGCACGGGGCTCAGCAGGACGGACGGGTCGGCGCGCGGACGGTCGGTGCAGGACGGCGCATCTGAGGAGCAGTGGGCGGCTTCGGCGGTGTACATGGCGGCACGCTACGGCGATGCTCGCAGCAGCATCGGGGCCCGAGGACCGGACTGTGCAGCTGCGGCCCCCATCTCCGCTGATCCGGGTGCTGTGGAGCCTGGTGCCCAAGGGCTCAGAACTCGGAGATCTCACCGGTTCCCTGGGCGATCTCCAGGGCGATCGCGTCCTCGTCGTCGTCGCCCGGGTCGTGCACGATCAGCACGGCGGTCTGGTCATCCGCGGGGAACGCGCGGATCGTCACCGAGCCCGCCTGCGCGGCGTCCAGCACCGCGGCGGACTGCCGGCCCACGATCCGCAGCACGCGCTCGGGCAGGACGGAGCCGCGCTCGTCGAGGATGTCCACGGAGACGCCGCGCTCGCGGGCTCGGCGGGCCGCCTCGTGCAGCTCCGGGGTCGAGATCGACCGACCGCGGATGGAATCGCGCAGGTGGGCCTCGAGGACCCGGAAGCGGCGGATCTCCTCGTCGTCCACGGGGCTCGAGTCGTAGGCGATCCGCTCGAGCGCGGGGCCGACGACACGTCGGACCTCGTGCATGCGCCGGATCGAGGCGTTGACGGTGTCCTGCTCGGCGTCGTCATCGGTCCGCGCCGATGCCCCCAGCGCCCGGGCCTCGCGGCGGCGATCCAGGAGCCGCTCGATCTCCGTGATGATCAGGAGGGCGATGACCAGGGTGCCTGCGACCGTGGCCATGGGCGCCATGCCCATGAGCATGCCGTGCTCGGAGCGAGCGCCGAAGGTCGCACCGAGGGTGGTCGCGATGAACACCGTCCCCCAGGCCCACGCCGTGTGCTGGCGAACGGCCAGGGCGACCGGGAACAGGTGCAGCCCCTGGTACCCCCAGTGCTGCGACAGCAGCGGCAGCCGCTCGGGGTCGGAGTCGTGGGTCAGCGCCAGGCACGAGATCATGGCCACTACGGCGGTGATGACGGGAAGCTCGTCGAGCCGGCGCCGCCCTGGGGCGATCACGAGCAGGACCGCGATCATGTACGGCACGACGGAGATCAGCTGCAGCTGCGGATGCTGGAGCACCTGCAGCTGCGGCAGCCCCGCGATCAGCGACGGGATCAGGAAGGCCAGCAGCGAGCCGAAGAACAGCACGGAGCTCTGAGCCCGGCCCTCCGCCGTGAGCCGTGCGACCCACTGGCCCACGAGGTCCAGCAGGCGGCTGCGCAGCCCGACGTCGACGTCTGCGCGGTACCTGGCGCTGCGGCGCCTAGTCCGACGGATGGGCATCGCTGGGCCACAGGATCTGGATGCGCGTCCCGCGGTGCGGGGCGGAGGCGACGTCGACCCGGCCCCCCGCGTTCTCGACATTGCCGATGATCGAGACTCGCACGCCGAGGCGCCGGGAGTCCATGGAGCGCATCTGGAACCCCTTGCCGCGGTCGAGGACCTCGAAGGAGAGGTAGAAGCCGAAGGGGTTCAGCGCCGTGGGAGGGCAGGCCCCTCCGTCCATGGTCACGAAGGTGGTGGCCACGCCGGAGTGCCGTGCGCTGTTGGAGACCGCCTCGGTCACCGCGTGGATCAGGGCCTGGGCCGTGTCCGAGGGCAGGAAGGCCCGGGTGTGGCCCATGGGCCTGATGTCGGGGACGAGGACGTTGAAGCGCACGCGCGAGCGCCACGGGGTGAGGGCGTCGAGGAGGTCGTCCATCAGCGTGTGCACGTAGGTCGTGGCGGTTCCGGTGGCCCGCTTCTCCTCGAACTCCAGGACGCTCAGGGCACGCATGGCCAGCTCTCGAGTGCGCTTGGAGACGGCGCCCGGGGCCCGGGAGGCGTCCAGCAGCGCCGCCATGACGTTGTCGTGGATCAGCCGGTCCAGGCGCTCCTGCTCATCGCACTGCGTGCGCGAGCGGCGCAGCGCGGTGGCATGGGCGATCGCCGTGCTGTAGTCGGTGTCGGCGTGATCTGCGGCGCGCAGGGTCAGCGAGACCGCGATCGCGAGCAGGATCGCATAGAGGCAGTCGACCCCGGTCTGGATGATCTCCGACTGCAGCGCATAGCCCAGCGGCATCTGCAGGACGTAGATCCCCAGGAAGACCAGGGACCAGCAGATGACGGCGAAGGCGGCGAGCGTGCCCCAGGTCAGCGCGGTGAGCCCCGCCGCGAGGACGAGCAGGAACGACAGCCACGGGGGAGAGATCTCGGAGGCCGGTGCCCAGATCGGGGCCAGCGAGGTGTAGCAGAGCATGATCAGGACGACGGCGGCCGTGGAGGGCCAGGTGACCACACGGCGCCGTGCGCCGAAGTAGAACAGCATGCCCGCGCAGACCTGCAGCCCGGCGAAGAACAGGGTGCTCAGCAGCGCGGGCGCCTCGGTGAGCGTGCTCACCGAGGGCAGCGCGGCCAGGCCGCTGGCGAACATCGCGGCCGCTGCGCACAGCTGCGCCGACCACTGCAGACGGTAGACGTTCGGACCCATGGTGCTGGCCGAGACCGGCGAGGGCAGCCGCGAGCGCAGGGCCCTGCCGTGATAGCGCTTGAAGTCCTGGGAGGACGGCTCGGCGGCGTGGATCATGGGTGCGCGTCGTCCCCGGTCAGCAGGACGAGCGGGCTGCTCAGCGGCGGATCTCGACGTTGTTCACATCGGCCTCGGGCTCCACCAGCCCGTCCTCGATCGCGCGGATGCGCAGATCGATCTTGGTGGGGGCAGGGCGGCCGATGCGCGCGTACTTCTCGCGGATCCGGTCGATGTTGGTCTTCACGGCGGACTGCTTGATGCCCATGCGACGGGCCACCTGCACCTGGGCGAAGCCCGAGGCGTACAGGCGCAGCGTCTCCTGCTCGCGCGGCGAGAGGTTGGCGCGGGCGAACTCGATGTCGCCGTCGATCGCGGCCGCCAGCTCCTTGGTGATCACCGGCTTGCCGTCGGCGATGTTGCGGGCCTCCTCGATCGCGTGCTCGAGCGGCTCGGACTTGCGCACCAGCCCGAGGGCGCCGGCGCGCAGGGCCTCGCGGATCAGGGCGGCGTTCTCCCCGATCGAGAAGATCAGCACCTTCATGCCGGCCTCGCGCAGGCGCTCGACGTTCTCCGACGGGCGCGAGCGGTCCGTGAGCGACAGGTCCAGCAGCACGACGTCGCACTCGATGCGCTTGGCGCCCGGGGCGGTCAGCGCGGTGTTCTCCGGGTCGCGGCCGAGCTGGTCGATCAGGCCAGGGACGGTCGAGGCCGAGCCCACCAGCTTGACGTCTGCCTGCGAGGTCATGGAGACGAGACGGATGCCTTCGCGGACGACCTCGTGGTCATCGACGACGGCGACGAGTGTGGACGGCATGTGACACCTCTGGGAGGTCGGCGGAATCGGACGGCCTGAGGGTCTGTCCGGGTGACGGACAGATGACCTCTCAGGCAGGTGTGGGCCCCGATACGGAGCGCGCGTCTGCCCCGAACAGGCGCGGTCTCCGGCGTATGGACTTGCGTCAGTGTAGTCCAGCGCGAGGCCATCGAAGAGGATCCGTGCCCAAATGTCAATGAAGATCACTTGAGAATCGCCGAGTCGGTCGCCCGCCCGCCCGTCCTGCGGGGCCCCGGCCCGATCTCGGGACCGCCGCCGGTGCGCGCACGGCTCGGGCGGTATCCTCGGTCTCATGCCTGAGCAGACAGATGACCCGGCGGCCACCCCAGGATCCTCGCGGGAGCTCCTCGCGACACGGCCGTGGACCTCCTCCTACGACGACGGCGTCGCCCATGACATCGACCTGCCCGAGACCTCGCTGATCCACATGCTCGAGCGCTCCGTGGCGGTCAACTCGCAGCGCGTGGCCCTCGAGTTCTTCGGAGCGCGCTGGAAGTACTCCCGCCTGGGCGCCGAGGTCGAGCGGGCCGCAGAGGGGCTGCGCCGGCTCGGAGTGGGCCGCGGCGACAGGGTGGCTCTCGTGCTGCCCAACTGCCCGCAGCACATCGTCGCCTTCTACGCCGTGATGCGACTGGGCGCGATCGCGGTCGAGCACAATCCGCTCTACACCGCCGCCGAGCTGCGCCACCAGTTCGAGGACCACGGCGCCAAGGTCGCGGTGGTCTGGGACAAGGCGGTCGAGACCGTCCGCAGCCTCCCCGGCGATGTGGCCGTGGAGAGCATCATCTCCGTCGACATCACCCGCTCCATGCCGCTGCCCATGCGCACCGCCCTTCGCCTGCCCGTGCGCCGCCTCAGGCAGCAGCGCGCGGCGCTCACTACCCCGGCCTCCGGGACCACGGACTGGAAGCAGCTGCTCTCCCACGGGCCCCTGGCTCACGACCACCCCCGCCCGGGCGCGGAGGACCTCGCGATCATCCAGTACACCTCAGGGACCACGGGCCGGCCCAAGGGCGTGATGCTCAGCCATCGCAACCTCGAGTCCAACGCCGTGATGGGCCGCGAATGGCTGCACACCGGCTCCGACGAGGTCGTCTACGGGGCTCTGCCGCTGTTCCACGTCTTCGGCATGACCCTGAGCATGACCTTCGCCATGTCGCTGGGGGCCACCCTGGTGCTGTTCCCCACGCCGCGGGCGGATCTGATCGTGGGCGCCATGAAGCGCACTCCGGCAACGGTGCTGCCGGCCGTGCCGCCGATCTATCAGAAGGTCATGGAGCTGGCCGATGAGAAGGGCCGCTCGCTCGAGGGCATCACCGTGGGCGTCTCCGGGGCCATGGCGCTGCCGCATCACCTGGTCGAGGAGTGGGAGGCGCACACCGACGGCATGCTGATCGAGGGCTACGGGCTCACCGAGTGCTCGCCGCTGGTGGCCTGCAACCCGCTCAACGACACCCGCCGCACCGGCTCGATCGGCATCCCGTTCCCGTCGACCGACATCCGCACCGTCGATCCCGAGACCCTCGAGGACACCCCCGCGGGAGAGGCCGGCGAGCTGTGGGTGCGCGGCCCGCAGGTCTTCCAGGGCTACTGGAAGCGCCCCGCTGAGACCGCCGAGATCCTGCAGGACGGCTGGCTGCGCACCGGAGACATCGTCGCGGTGGACGACGACGGCTTCCTGCGCGTGGTCGACCGGCTCAAGGAGCTGATCATCACCGGCGGCTTCAACGTGGCGCCGACCGAGGTCGAGCACGCGCTGACCACGGCCGAGGAGGTCGCGGAGGCCGCCGTCGTGGGGCTGCGGGGCGAGGACGGCTCGGAGGTCGTGGTGGCCGCCGTGGTGACCTCCCCGGACCGCACGTTCGACGAAGCCCGGCTGCGCGAGCACTGCTACGGCAAGGTCACCCGCTACAAGGTGCCCCGACGGATCATCGAGCTCGACGAGCTGCCGCGCACCATGCTCGGCAAGATCCAGCGCCGCGAGGTCCGCCAGCAGCTCGAGCAGCTGGGCGTCGACCTGGCCCGTCGCAGCTAAGGGCGCGTCCATGGAACTGCGCCAGCTCACCTACTTCATCGCCGTCGCGGAGGAGCGCCACTTCGGGCGCGCGGCCAAGCGGCTGCACATCGCCCAGCCGCCGCTGTCGCAGCAGATACGCCAGTTCGAGGAGCAGCTGGGCGCCAAGCTCTTCGACCGCACCACCCGCCGGGTGGACCTCACCGCGGCCGGGGCGCTGATGCTCGAGCGCGGGCGCAGCATCCTCAACGACGTCGAGGCGCTGCAGGCGGACGTCTATCAGGTCGGCCAGGGGGCAACGGGCGTGCTGCACGTGGGCTTCTCCGGAGCCTCGACGTACAGCGTCATGCCCCGGATCGTGCGCGCGGCCGGCACGGCGTACCCCGGGCTGGCCCTGGACCTGCACGGCGAGATGCTGACCCCGGCCATGGAGCGCGGGCTGCTCGAGCACACGCTCGACGCCGCGATCCTGCGCCCCCCGGTCTCCAGCCCGGAGATCGACTTCCGCATCATCAACCGCGAGCCGCTCGTGGTCGCGCTGCCCACGCACAGCCCGCTGGCCTCGGACCGGCCGTTGTCGATGGTCGAGCTGACCGAGCAGCGCTTCGTGACCTACCCGCCGGAGTCCGTGATGTACCGGATGACCGCGGACCTGTGCCGCGAGGCCGGATTCCAGCACCGCGTCTCGCAGATGGCCCAGGAGACCTCCACGATCCTGTCCTTCGTGGCCGCAGGCGGCGGCGTGGCGCTGATGCCCGCCAGCGTGCGCAGCGTCCAGCTGCGCGGCGTGCGCTACCGCGAGCTCGAGGACTCCCCGCACGCGGAGCTGGCGGTCGCCTGGCGGCGCGAGGACCGCTCGGTGCTGCTGTCCAACTTCATCCAGCTGGTCACCGAGCTGGCCGATGAACCAGAATCCGAGGACCAGCCGGGTCCAGACCCCGTCGAAAGGCCGATGCACTGATGCAGATCGCACAGATCGAGGCGATCCCCTACACGATCCCGTACTCCACCCCTCTGCATTTCGCCTCCGGGGCCGTCCACGAGGCCAATCACGTGCTGGTGCGCATCGAGACCTCGGACGGGGTCGTCGGCTGGGCGGACACCCCGCCGCGGCCGTACACGTACGGGGAGACGCAGAAGTCGATCGTGGCCGTGATCGAGGACATCTTCGCCCCGCAGCTGGAGGGGCTCTCGGTCTTCGACCGGGAGAAGGCCCAGGCCGTCATGGCGCGGACGATCCACAACGAGACCGCCAAGGGCGCGGTGGACATCGCCCTGTGGGACTGCCTCGGCAAGATCCTGGGCCGACCCGTCACCGAGCTGCTCGGCGGATTCTCGGATCACATGCGCGTCTCGCACATGCTCGGCTTCAAGCCCGCGCAGGAGCTGCTCGACCTGGCCCTCGAGTTCCGCGAGACCTACGGCATCGACACGTTCAAGCTCAAGACCGGCCGCCGTCCGCTGTCGCTGGACGTGGAGGCCGCCCGCGTGCTGCGAGAGGGCCTGGGCGAGGACACCGAGATCTACATGGACTCGAACCGCGGCTGGAGCGCCAATGAGGCTGCAGAGGTCCTTCGCCGCACCGCGGATCTCGGGCTGAGCTTCCTGGAGGAGCCGGACGACGCCCGCGAGGTGCTGGGCCGTCGTCGGCTCGTGGAGAAGTCCGCGATCCCGGTCGCCGCCGACGAGTCCGCGCCCAACATGGGCGAGGCCGCGCGCGAGATCCTGACCGGGGGAGCGAACCTGCTGTGCGTGAAGACCGCGCGCACCGGGTTCACCGAGTCCGCCAAGATCGTGGGCTTCGCGCAGGCGGCCGGCGTGGACGTCTACGTGGGCAACCAGATCGACACGCAGATCGGCTCGGTCGCCTCCGTCGTGTTCGGCGCGGCGTTCGAGCACACCCACCGCCGGGCGGGCGAGCTGTCCAACTACCTGGACATGGCCGATGACCTCATCGCCAGGCCGCTGACGATCGCCGACGGGAAGATCATGGTCCCCGACGTCCCGGGCGTGGGCACCGAGCCCGATCTGGAGAAGCTGGCCGCGCACCGCGACCGCTGAGTCGCTCGGCCCTGCGAGGGCCGCTGCGGCCCTCGCAGGGCTCCTGCGCCCTCACCCGTCGGTCGAGCCCATGCCCTCCCTGGCGTAGACGGCCGCCAGCTCGCTGCGCGAGCGCACCCCGAACTTGGCGTAGATGCGGGTCAGGTGGAACTGCACCGTCTTCTCCGTGATGAACAGCGCCTGGGCGACCTCCTTGTTGGTCGACCCCCCGGCCACGAACTGGGCGACGGCCTGCTCCTGGGCGGTCAGCTGCACGGCCTCGGAGCCGACGTGCAGAGCGTCGAGGGCCCTGCCTGCGCAGATCGGAGAGCCCGTCCGAGCCGGTCTGCTCGGCGGCCGGCACGAGGGCGTTGGCCCCGGCGGCCTTCAGCTCCCGGTCGCATCGGGACACGTAGGTCTGGGCGCCCAGGGAGGCATAGAGCTCGCGGGCCGAGCGCAGCACTCGCGAGGCCAGCCGCCGCTTGCCGGCCCGCCGCATGCTCTGCCCGTAGGCGAAGCGCACCCGGGCCTCGAGATAGGGGCGGCGCCTCGAGGCGCAGCGCGTCCAGCGCCCGGTCGAAGAGCTCCTGGGATGCTTCGACCTCTCCGCGCGCGGCCAGCAGCCGCCCCTCCGCCCATGCCATGCGGGCGGCGTCGGTCGGGAAGGGCGAGGAGGGGGCGACCGACTTGAGCTCGTCCAGGAACCCCTGGGCCTCGTCGAGCTGATCGGTCATGACCAGCGAGTTCACCAGGGTGTCCTGCCAGGACCAGAACGGCTCGCGGCCAGCGGTGACCGGATCAGCCGTGCGCAGCGGGCGCAGGGCCTCCAGCGCGGACTCGTAGTCCGCCCGGGCCTCGTGGTAGCGCGCTCGGGCCAGTGCCGCCGGGACCATCATGCTGCGGTAGCCGTCGGTCGGCACGACCGTCAGCGACAGGAAGTGCTCGGCACGGTCCCAGTCGCCTCGCATGGCGTTGAGCTCGGCGGCGGTCCAGTACAGCAGAGGCCGCATCAGGCGCATGCCCGAGGACTCGAGGCGCACGGAGGCATGGGCGATCGTGGCGGCCGCGGCGTCCCAGTCGCCCAGGATCAGCCGGCAGCGCGCCAGCCAGGACTCGGCCCACAGGGAGATGCGCAGCGATCCGCCGCGGTACTCGGTGGGCACAGCCTCCTCGAAGCGCAGGCGGGCCGTCTCCACATCGTCGGTGCGCAGGGCCAGCCAGGCGTGGCCCATGAGCAGTCGCTGCTCCTGGGCGTTGCCCACGGTCGTGCCCAGATCATCGAGGTACGGCCGCTCGGCTTCGTCCAGGCGCCGCGAGGCGAACAGCCCCAGGCCGTACATGGCGCGGGCCTCGACGCTGCTGTGATGCGGCGCCTCGGCGAGCTCAGCTGTGCGCTCGCCCCAGGTGACGATGCCCTCGCCGTCCCAGTCGGCCAGGGCGTGCAGCGTGTGCCGCAGGGCGATGCGCGCTCCGGCGCTGGGATCCAGGTCCTCGCGCACCGTGCGCCAGGCCATGGCCAGCTGCGCCGCCGCCGTCGAGCGCCGCCCCGTGACGACGGCCAGGTAGCCCAGCACGGAGGCGCGCAGGGGAGACGGCGGCATGGACTCGACCACGCTGACCAGGCTCGCGGCCTGGGTGATGTCGCCGGCGCCGATCAGGGCGTCGACCCCGCGCAGCAGCCGCAGGTCGCCGTCGCGGCGGCCCAGAGAGAGCCGAGAGGCCGAGAGCATGGCTGAGGCGACCTCCGACCAGCAGCCGTCGGCCGCCTGGCGCTCGGCATAGGCGACCAGCTGCAGGGCCAGCAGCTCCTGTGGACCGGGAGAGGCCGCGACCAGGTGGCCCAGCCGCGCGCCCTCATCGGCCACGACCTCCGCGGCAGCCCGGTGCAGGGCGAAGCGGCGGGTGGGGGCGATCTGCTCGTAGACGGCGGCGGTCGCGCTGGGCTCCACGAAGTGCACCGCGGAGGGCTGCCGGTCCATGCTCAGGCGAAGCAGCCCGGCGGCGTGGCCCTCGTCGACGACGGGCAGGAAGTGGGACAGCTGCGCGAGAGCGGCCACCTGCTGCAGAGGCGCGTCCTGCCCCAGCACGGAGACGGCTTCGGCCATGCGCAGCAGCTCGGGAGAGGCTCGACGCAGCTGGGAGGCCACCCGGGCGCGCGTGCGCCGCGACGGAGGCAGCTTCGGCAGCCAGCCGTGCCACTGCTCCGAGGGGACCTCCTGGAGCAGCTCGATCACGGACTGCGGGTGGCCCTGGGTGTGGCGCAGCAGCTCGTGGACCGTCGTCATGCTCAGCTCAGCACCCACGATCTCGCGGCCCAGGGCGGCGACGGCCTCGGCCTCGAGCGGAGGCAGGTGCAGCACCTCGGTGGGATAGCCGGTCAGATGGTCGATGATCCCGGTCGGCAGCCCGGCGGCCTGGTCCAGGTCGACGGCGAAGAGGAAGAGCACCCGGCAGCTGTGCAGCCGTCGCGCGGCGAAGATCAGGATGCGCAGCGAGTCCTCGTCGAGCCACTGCAGGTCGTCGATCACGACGATCACCGGCCCGCGGCGCTGCTGGGCCTCCAGGTGGGTCTGCAGGGTCTGGGCGTAGTTCAGCGCCTGGTCGGGGGTGAGCCGCTCGACCACCTGCGAGGGCGGCTGCGGGCCGCCGTCGAACCCGGAGGGACTGCGCAGAGGGGCGCTGCCCATCAGCTGGGTGTAGCCGGCCAGCGGGAGCGCGGACTCCCACTCGCTGCCGCTGGCGGAGAGGACCGCGCGATTGCGGGACGAGGTCTGGGCGAGCAGCTCGCGCAGCAGCCTGGTCTTGCCGATGCCCACCGGCCCGGAGATCACGGCGGTGCGGGGATGACCGCGGCGCACCTCCTGGTAGAGCCGCAGGAGGTGCTCGAGCTGCGCATCGCGCCCGACGAGCGCGACATCGCCGGAGCTTCCGCTGGGAGCGTGGGGCATGGGCCGATCATAGCGATCGCGCCCGAGCGGTCCGGGGCTCGGGCCCGGGAAGGCTCGACGACGCGGGATCTGCCCGAGAAGGAGGGGCCGGCCGACTCGAGGGAGTCGACCGGCCCCGGTGAGCCGTGCCCGAGCGCTCAGCCCTGGTCGCCGCCGCCCACCGGCAGCACGGAACCGGTGATGTAGGAGGCCTCGTCGGAGGCCAGGAACACGATCGGGGCGGTCTGCTCCTCGAGGGTGCCGTAGCGCTTCATGAACGAGGAGTCGACGGTCTGGTCCACGATCGTGCGGTACCAGGCCTCCTCCTGCTCGGTCTCCGGGCCGGGCCCGCGCTGCACGGCCCGCGGCGGGGCGAGCGTTCCGCCCGGAGCCGTGGCCACGACGCGCACACCGCGTTCGGCGACCTCGAAGGCCAGCGCCTTGGTCAGGGCGTTGACGCCGCCCTTGGCCGCGGCGTACGGGACGCGGTTCAGACCGCCCGTGGCCACCGAGGACACGTTGACGATGGTCCCCGAGCCGGCCTCGAGCATGGGCCTGAGCACGGCGTGGCACGCGTACATGGTGGGGAACAGCGAGCGTCGGATCTCCTTGTCGATCTTCTCGACGTCGTACTCCTCGTACGGCCGGGCCCAGATGGTCCCGCCGACGTTGTTGATGAGCACGTCGATCCGGCCGTGGGCTTCGAGCGCGGCGGAGACGAACTGCTCCGCTCCCGAGGCCTGCTCCAGATCCACTCCCGTCACCGCGGTGGCCCGCCCGGCGCCGGAGCCGGCCTCCGCGCGCTCGTCGATGCCCGCGGCGACCTCCTCGGCGATCTCGGAGCGGTCCACGAGCACGACGGTGCCGCCTTCGGCGGCCACGCGCTCGGCCACGGCGCGGCCGATGCCCTGAGCCGCTCCGGTCACCACGACCACGCGGTCCGCGAAGCGGCCCGAGCTCAGGTGCGTGCGCTGCCCGGCCTCGGCCTCGACGGTCGGCATCCCGGAGACATCGGTGCCCGTGGCTCCGGGAGTGCCCGGGCCCTTGCCGTCCGCGGAGGCCATCAGCAATCCGCCCCGGCGGCCGTCTCCGGCTTCTCGTCGGCGGAGGTCTCGTGGGCGTCCACTGCCGTGTCCATGGTCTGCTTGGCCTGGACGGTGTGGGACTGGATCAGCTCGAGCGTCTTCTCGAGCTCACCGGCCCGCATGAGCTCCACGAGATCGTGGTGCTCCTGCGTGACGGTCTCGAAGATCACGCCGCCGTTCTCCAGGGCCTCGCGCATGTGGGAGGGGGTGTCCAGCCCCTGGTACGCCGCGAGCAGCGCGGGGTTGTCGGCGACCGTGAAGGGGTACTCGTGGAAGTCGTAGTTCGCGGCCACGAAGGCCTCGTAGTCCACGAGCTTGCCGTCCTCGACGGTGCCGTCGCACTTGTCCGCCAGGCGGCCCCAGTTGTCGAGCTGCTCCTCGGTGAGCTTGTCGATCAGCAGGCGGGCGGCGGCGGTCTCCAGCCCGGCGCGGGCATCGAGGTGCGCGGAGGTATCCACCTTGCCGAACTTCAGGACGCCGGTCTCCATGGACGAGACCGCCTGCTCGGCGGAGGTGGACGAGTCGACCTCGTCGGGGGAGACCGGAGCGCCGGTCTCGTCGTCGCCGCCGGTGGTGCCCTTGGGGGCGAAGCGCTCGAAGTAGAAGTTGGCCGGGTTGACCTGCTTCTCGTCGAGCCAGGAGGACACGGCGTTGACCATGGGGGGCGGGCCGCACAGGTAGATGTCAACGTCGCCCTCGTTGAGGTGCTCCGGCTCGGTGATCTGAGTGACGTAGCCCGTGTGCGGGGCGGAGGTCCCCTCCTCGGAGGCGATGTAGTCCCAGGTGAAATCGGAGAGCCGGCCCTCGTAGGCCTTGAGCAGGTCCAGACCCACGATGTCCGCCTCGCGGGTCACGCCGTAGATCAGGTGCACCGGCTGATCGGTGCCGGATTCTGCGAGCTTCTCGAGGATCGACAGCAGCGGGGCCAGGCCGGTGCCGCCGGCCAGCAGCAGCAGCCGGCGCTTGGGCTCGCGGAGGAAGAACGAGCCGAAGGGGCCGGAGAACTCGATCTCATCGCCCTCCTGCGCGCGGTCGCGCAGGTACTCGGACATGGCGCCCTTCTCCGAGATGCGGACCATGAAGGTGGTCTCGTCGGTGTCCGGGCCGCTGGACATCGAGTACGAGCGGACCTCGTCGGTGCCGGGGACCTTGATGTTCACGTACTGGCCCGGCAGGAAGGAGAGCTCGTCCCGGTTGGGGATGTCGATGCCGAAGGAGATCGTGGAGTCCGAGTGGCGCTCGATCATGTCGACCTTGCCGTTGAACGTCACGGCGGAGGTCTTGGCGACCTCGGAGGTCGACGGGATGTTGATCGACATGTCCGACTCGGGGGTCGACTGGCAGGTGAGCAGGTAGCCCTTCTCCAGCTCGTCCTCGGTCATGGCGTCGTCGATGAAGTCGCCGGGATCGAACTCGCCGGACTCGCAGAACGACTTGCAGGTGCCGCAGGCCCCGTCGCGGCAGTCCGACGGGATGTTGATGCGCGCCTTGAACGCGGCATCCATGATCGTCTCCATGTCACCGACCTTGATGACCTTGGTGACGCCGTCCTCGAAATTCAGTGCGACCTGGTTAGGCATGGTCTTCTCCTCGTCCTCTGCGGCGCTGCGGCCGGCGCAGGAAAGCTCGTGGTCCGACGGCCGCGCGGGCGGGCTGCTCGCGCGGGGGTCGGGATTCGGGAAGGCCCGGGATGGCCCCGGGCGGGGGTGCGGGGCGCCGGGCAGACGGCGACTCGCGCGGGTTCGACGGGCGACACCCGAAAGCCCGCCGCCGTGCTCTGCGTCGGTCCGTGACGGAGGCAGAGCACGGTCGGCGGGCCGGAGGGCGCCTGCGATCAGATCATGTAGACGTCGATCACCTGGTGGATGTAGTCGTTCTTGAGCACGACCTTCTTCTTGGTGATCTGGGGCTTGTCGCCGGCGAGGTCGATGTCGACCTCCGCGTAGCCCCAGTAGTACATGTCGTTGTTGTAGCGGAAGTAGCCGGTCAGCCAGTTGTACCGGACGTGGACGGTGTCGCCGTCGCGGCCCAGGACCTCGATGTCCGAGAGGTTGTGGTTGTGCCGCGGCTCCGGCAGCGACGTGGCCGACGAGCGGTCCGTCTTGATGCGGAAGACGCGGTCCTCGAGGCCGCCGCGGTTGGCGTAGTAGATCAGCGAGATCTCGGTCTGCGGATCCGTGGTCAGCTCGTGATCGTCGTCCCACGACGGCATCCAGTACTCGGCGTCCGGGTGGTAGCACTCGATCCAGGCGTCGAAGTCGCGGTCGTCGAGCAGGCGGGCCTCGCGGTGGAGGAAAGCGCGGACGGTCTCGAGGACCTGGATGTCCTCGATGCTCATGAGCTCAGCCATGTGGTGTCTCCTTCAGGTCTGGGGAATCGGTCTGCGAGGGGCGTGCGTCAGCTCGAGGCGGCCGCGGACTCCGCAGCCTCTGCCTCGGCGGCCTCCTCGGCCTGCAGGCCCGACTCCATGACCTCGTGCCAGTAGCCGTGCTGGATGGGGTAGAGGCCCTCGTCCTCGGTCTTGACGCCCGAGGCGAGCACGTTGTCCATGCCCAGCGCCTTGGCCTGCTCGTCCGGGCCCTGGATCTCGTGCTCCATGCCGCGGGTCATGTCGTTCCACTGCGCGCCCTTGGCCCAGTAGGTCTTGTTGCAGGAGCGGAACTCCTCGAGATCGTCCGGGGTGGCCATGCCAGAGGCGTTGAAGAAGTCCTCGTACTGGCGGATGCGGTTGGCGCGGTTCTCCTTGGACTCGCCGACCGGGGCGATGCAGTAGATCGTCACCTCGGTCTTGTCCGCGGACAGCGGGCGGAAGACGCGGATCTGCGAGGAGAACTGATCCATGATGTAGACGTTCGGGTAGAGGCACAGGTTGCGCGAGATGTTGACCATGAAGTTGGCCATCTCCTCGCCGTACTTCTCCACGAGCTCCTCGCGGCGGTCCCACAGCGGGCGGTCCTTCGGGTTGCCCCATTCCTGCCACAGCAGCAGGTGGCCGTGCTCGAAGGAGTAGAAGCCGCCCTTCTGCTTGCCCCACTTGCCGGCGTCCATGGCCTTGGTGGTGTTGGTGGAGTCGCCCGAGGAGCGGCGCGAGGTGGTCGCGGCGTAGTTCCAGTGCACCGAGGTCACGTGGTAGCCGTCGGCGCCGTTCTCCGCCTGGACCTTCCAGTTGCCGTCGTAGGTGTAGGTGGAGGCGCCGCGCAGGACCTCGAGGCCGTCCGGGGACTGGTTGACGATCGAGTCGATGACCTTGGTGGCATCGCCCAGGTGCTCCTCGAGGGGCTTGACGTCCGGGTTCAGGGAGCCGAACAGGAAGCCGCGGTAGGACTCGAAGCGCGCGACCTTGGTGAGGTCGTGCGAGCCCTCCTTGTTGAAGCCCTCCGGGTAGGCGCCGTTGCGGCCGTCCTTGACCTTGAGCAGCTCGCCGCTGTTGCGGAACGTCCAGCCGTGGAACGGGCAGGTGAACGTGGTGCGGTTGTCCGTCTTGCGTCGGCACAGCATGGCCCCGCGGTGCGCGCAGGCGTTGATGATGCAGTGCAGCTGCTCATCCTTGTCCCGGGTGATCACGACGGGGGTGCGGCCGATGTTGGTCGTGTAGTAGTCGCCGACGTTCGGGATCTGCGACTCGTGGGCCAGGTAGATCCAGTTCCCCTCGAAGATGTACTTCATCTCGAGCTCGAAGACCTCCTCGTCGGTGAAGATCTCGCGCTTGGCGCGGATCACGCCGTTCTCGCGGTCGTCCATGACGGCGTTGTCGATGACGTCGTGCAGATGGCTCAGGTTCTCAGTCATGTCTCCTCCTGGAGTGTCGACCGGACCGTCCGGGATGTGCCCTGGGACGGGTGCGCGGCTCGCGCTTCCCACGATGCGGTCTGCGGGAATGCGGCGTGCCTCGATGATGAACCAAGTCTGGAGTTCGGTGACAGCGCTCACATCAGGGGAATGCCTAGTGGGGGGCAAGGGGTTCGAATATGTTGGTTCAAGAAGAGAAGCGACACGATTGATATTTGTGATATGAGCAATGAGTGACTTAGTCTTGGCTGTATCGCACATCACATGTGCGGCCGGATCCCTCGTCCCGGCAGGATGTCCGCAGGCCCTCCGGGCCCGCGGACTGGGGTGCCGCGGCTGACAGCCGACGGCGGGGACGGCTCCGCATCGACGCGGCGCAGCCATGGGCGGCGTGCTCGCGTCGGCAATCCGAACTATGTGGAGGTCGACATGACTGAAACCCGCAAGGAGCACGAGGGCACAGCCGTCGAGGCCGGCTCGCTCGCCACCCAGCGCTTCGCCGAGTCCGGCAAGCTCTCCGGCCTGGACGTCCCGGTCGAGCGCGTCGACGCGATCGCCTCGGACCTGGTCAACGCCCTGAACGAGATCGCCGTGAAGCACAGCGCCACGTACGAGGAGTTCAACGCGTTCAAGTCCTGGCTCATCAAGGTCGGCTCGGACGGCGAGTGGCCGCTGTTCCTCGACGTGTGGCTCGAGCACACCATCGAGGACATCAACTCCCAGGACCGTCCGGGCGTCGTCGGCACGATCGAGGGCCCGTACTACGTTCCGAACGCCCCGCAGATGCAGACCCCGGCCACGCTGGAGATGCGCGAGGACGAGGAGGGCACCCCCATCGTCTTCCAGGGCGACTTCACCGACACCGCGGGCAACCCGATCAAGGATGCGACCGTCGAGATCTGGCATGCCGATGCCCAGGGCTTCTACTCGCAGTACGCCCCGGAGCTGCCCAAGTGGCTGTTCCGCGGCACTGTGGCCGCCGATGAGAACGGCCACTTCGAGATCCACACCAAGCGCCCGGCGCCGTACCAGATCCCCACCGACGGCGCCTGCGGCCAGCTGATCGCAGCCGCCGGCTGGCACGCCTGGCGCCCGGCCCACATCCACATCAAGGTCCACGCTCCGGGCTACCAGCTGGTCACCCAGCAGCTCTACTTCCCGGGCGACGTCCACAACGAGGATGACATCGCCGGCGCCGTGAAGCCCGAGCTCATGCTGGATCCGCAGGACAACCCGGACGCCCCCGGCGAGATGGCGACCTACAACTACGTCCTGGCCCGCGAGGGCGAGACCAAGTGATCAGCCTCCGCTGATCCCGCGACGCCGGCCAGGGGCGAGGTCCCGCTGGCCGGCTTCGCATCGCACGAGCCCTCGGGAGGCACCGATACAGGTGCGCCCGGGGGCTTCTGCGCCTCCGCTCGACGTGCGGAGAAACATGATTAGTCGATGTCTTGTCAGTGGACTGAGGTGTCCCCTATATTGGGGGATGTCGCGCGTATCGGCCCGAGGACGTCCCCCGTATGTGTTCTCGGATGATTCCCGCGCGCGATGGTGCGTCCCGTTCCCCCGATGCGGACGCCAGAACGGGCCCTGCTGATCCCCCAAGCGGCAGGGCCCGTTCGCACACCCGGGGGCAGGATGCTCTTCAGCGTCGCTGGCCGCGGATCCAGGACGAGTCGTAGCCGTCGTCGGGACGTCGGCGCGGGCGGTCCTCGAAGCGCTCGGGGTACTCCTCGGCCCAGTCCACACGGCGCAGCGGGGCGTCGTCGTCATCGTGGATGGTGAGGCGGGAGGCCGCCACGAGTCCGAAGCTCAGTCCGGCGAAGGTGACCAGGGTGGCAGCGCTGACCAGCCAGACGATCGTCCAGGGGGAGCCGGACTCCGGGGCGGTGCCGTCGGCCCAGAAGGCTGCGCCCAGGAAGACGAGGGCCAGGGCAAGCACCGCGGAGGGCAGCAGCCATAGCGCGCGGCCGCGGCGGTGCTCGCGAGCAGGCAGGCGCAGCCCTGCAGGCACGCCCATGCCCACTGCCAGGAATCCCGCAGCACCCAACACCGCAGGCAGCAGGCCCAGGGCTCCCAGGAGGCTCCGGCCGGTTGCGGAGAGCGAAGCGCACAGCAGCAGGCCCAGGCTGATCATGGCCAGGGAGATCCCGCGCACAGCCCGGCGTCGCGCGCGGACGGTGCGCTCGTCCGTCGACGGCGCGTGCACGGAGTCCTCGGCCGGATCGGGGCGCTCGGTCACGGGATCACCTCCTGGTGGTTCTGATCCGCCCGCGGATCTGCGGCGGATCTGACCCGTCTTCAGGATACGACCGGAGCCTCGCGGGTCCCGGTGAGATCCATTCGGTAGAAGGTGGTGCCGTGCAGCGGGGCCCCGCCCACCCGCTCGAACTGGCGCGACGAGCCGCGGTTCTCCTCCACGATGAAGGTCACCAGCAGCCGGCGATACCCCTTCTCGCGCAGGCGGGACATGACCTCCTGGCTGAGCATCGACAGCAGGCCCTGGCCCTCGTGCTCCGCGCGCGTGCCCTGGACCAGCAGCAGGGCCTCGCGGCGGTAGCGCCGGTTGCGCACCAGCAGCTTGGCCTGGTCCCACAGGCGCATCCGGCCGCGCGCCTCGCGCACCGCGGGCGAGATGTTCGGGATGCAGATGAAGTGCGAGGCGATCCGCCCGGTGGCCCGATCGCGCAGCAGTCCCACGATCTCCAGATCCAGCATGATCGACAGGTCCTTGACCGAGGCGGCGAACTGCTGCTCGTCCATGGGTGTGAAGTAGTGCTGGCGGCCCATGGCCTCGTTCACGGCCGCGGCGATCTCCGGCAGGATGCCGTCCACGTCGCGGCGGCGCAGCTGCACGAGCTCCACGCCGCGGGCGTCGAGCTCGGCCGCCTCGGGGCGGCGCAGCTGCGCGCGGGTCAGGTCCACGCTCCAGGTCGCGCCCTCGGTCCAGCGCTCGAAGCCCAGGGCCTCGAAGCTGTCCGGGACGCGGCTCGGGTTCCAGGGCTGGTCCATGAACGTCGGCTGGGAGAAGCCGCTGGTGATCACGCCGCAGCGCTCCTGCCCGTCCAGGGCCACCGGGCCGAGCAGCTGCTGCTTGCCCATGGACCGCCCGCGCTCGGCGGCCCATGCGGTCAGCGTCTCGAGGCAGGCGTGATCTGCGAACTCGGTGGCCCCGAAGAACAGGGTCGGCGTGCCCAGACGCTGCTCGAAGGCGTCGTGGGTGTGCACGGTCGAGCGAGCCCGCGCGGCCCCTTCCTGGTCGCGGACCAGGACCAGGTCGATGCGCCCCGGGTGATCCGCGGAGCCGTGGAACCAGCTGCGGATCGTCTCCTCCATGATCGGCATGTGCAGGTGGGCCGGGTGCAGCTCCCAGGGCAGGTCGATGAACTCCTGCAGCTGCGCCTCCGTCCGCACGATGTCGACGCGAAGTCTCTGGCTCACGGGGTGCTCTCCCTCTGGCCCGCGCGCAGCGGGTCGGGTGACGGTGGGGGTGTCGGGGTGTTCCCGCCGCCCGTGGGGGGGGGCAGGACGTCTGGCGGGATCGTACGGGATGCGCGAGCGTCCTCGGTCGTGAGGCGGGTCATGGGCACTGGCCGGATCTCTTTTGGTGACGTATCATCTAAGCCAGGAACGGGTCGCCGGCCCCGCCGCAGCGCGGGGCTCGGGGCCGCAAGCGCACCACGATGGAGGAGAGCCATGAGCGAGCTGACGACAGCAGGCACCGAGCACAGCACCAAGGGCGCCTACGTGCACAAGGGCGAGGAGTTCGACCGGGACGCCAACTACATCGAGGACCGGATCGTGGCGGACCCGTCGTCGGCGCGGCTGAACGAGGGGGCGCAGGCCTGGCCGGTCGAGGCGGGGCGCTACCGCCTGGTCGCCGCGCGCGCCTGCCCGTGGGCCAACCGCACGCTGATCGTGCGCCGCCTGCTCGGGCTCGAGGATGCCATCTCGGTCGGGCTCCCGGGGCCCACCCACGACGTCCGCTCGTGGCGCTTCGACCTCGACGAGGGCGGGAAGGACCCGGTGCTGGGCATCGAGCGGCTGCAGGAGGCCTACTTCGCCCGATTCCCCGACTACCCCCGCGGCATCACGGTGCCGGCGATCGTGGACATCGAGACCGGTGCGGTCGTGACCAACGACTTCCCGCAGATCACGGAGGACTTCGCCAAGCAGTGGACGGCTCATCATCGCGAGGGCGCCCCGGACCTGTGGCCGGCTGAGCTCGAGGACGAGATGCGGGCGGTCATGAAGCGGATCTACACCGAGGTCAACAACGGGGTGTACCGCGCGGGCTTCGCCGGCTCGCAGGAGGCCTACGAGAAGGCCTACGACCGGCTGTGGACCGCCATGGACTGGCTCGAGGAGCGGCTGGCGGACCGGCGCTACCTGATGGGCGATCACATCACGGAGGCGGACGTCCGCCTGTTCACGACCCTGGTGCGCTTCGATCCCGTCTACCACGGCCACTTCAAGGCCTCGCGCAACAAGCTGTCCGAGATGCCCAACCTGTGGGCCTACGCCCGCGATCTGTTCACGACCCCCGGATTCGGCGACACCGTCGACTTCCAGCAGATCAAGGAGCACTACTACATCGTCCACGAGGACCTGAACCCCACGCAGATCGTTCCGGTCGGGCCGTCGCTGGAGAACTGGCTCGAGCCCCACGGCCGCGAGGCGCTGGGCGGCAGCCCGTTCGGCGACGGGACCGCCCCGGACCCGTGCGCCCCGACGAGCGCGTGGATCCGGCGCACACGCCCCTGGCGGTCTGAGCCCGGGCGCCGACCCGCGGCGCGACCTGCGCTCAGCGGACCGGCCCGGCTGGGGCGACGGCGGTACGCTGGTGGGTCGAGACCCGCCCGGCTGCCGCGCAGGCCCCGCCCCCGCCGCCGGGCCGCCCCACTCCCCTGAAGGATGATTCCGTGACCCCGTACCGCAATCAGCGAGCCGCCGCTCTGCCGGCCCGGCTCTCCCGCTCCGTGCTGCTGGTCGGAGCCGGCGATCCCTCGGCCTTCGTCCCGGCGCTGGCCTCGGAGGCCGACTCCGTCATCTTCGATATCGAGGACGGCCTGCCCGAGGGGCAGAAGGAGCAGGGGCGGGCCGATGTCGTCGAGGCGCTGAACCAGGGCGCGGGCGCGTGGGTGCGGATCAACGACATCCACTCCGAGCACTGGCAGGCGGACCTGGATGCGCTGTCCGGGGCGCGCAACCTCCGCGGGATCATGCTGGCCAAGACCGAGTCGTCCGATCACATCACGCGCACCGCCATGATGATGCCGGCCGGCACCCCGGTCATCGCGCTCATCGAGTCTGCGCTGGGCCTGGTGAACGCGAATGACATCGCCCGGGCCCCGGGCGTCTTCCGCCTGGCCTTCGGCGTGGGCGATTTCCGCCGCGACACCGGTGCCTCCGGCGACCCCATGGCCCTGGCCCATGCCCGCTCGACCCTGGTGGTGGCCTCCCGCGTGGGCGGTCTGCCCGGCCCGATCGACGGCCCGACCCCCGGCGCCTCCGGCGAGCAGCTCGACGAGGCCTGCCGCGTGACCCAGTCCATGGGCATGACCGGCAAGCTGACCCTGGATCCGGCTCAGACCGAGGCGATCAACTCCGGACTGGCGCCCTCGGAGCAGGAGATCGCCTGGGCCCGCGAGCTGCTCCACGAGCACGAGTCCGGCATGCCCGGGACCATGGACGGCAGCTACCTGCCGCGCCTGGCCCGCGCCCGCAAGGTCTCGGATCTCGCCGCGACCTACGGCCTCTGGAACCGCTGACCCGACTCCGACGAGCCCTCGCCGCGCGCGACGAGGGCTCGTCGGCGGTGTGAGGGTCGACTCGTCGGGACGATGGAGCCGACCGATACGATGGCGGCATGGATCAACCCCAGGAGCGCTTGAGCACTTCCACAGGACCCACCAGCACCGGCGGCAGTCCGTCCGGGCAGACGCTGCGGCGCCTGGCCGAGCAGCTGGGCGTGAGCACCAGCTACGAGGGCTTCGACGGCCAGGAGGCGCAGGTCCCGGACGCCACGCTGAGCTCGGTGCTCACGGCCCTGGATCTCGATGTCTCCTCCGAGCGGGCCGCGCTGGACTCCCTGCAGGAGCACCTGGACGCCCCCTGGCGCAGGCTCCTGCCGCCGGTGGTGATCGCCGTCGAAGGCCGCGACGACTCCTTCCCCGTGCACGTCCCCTCCGGCAGCGAGCCCACCGTGGAGCTCTTCGCGGGAGAGCGGACCCGGCCCCTCGAGGCCGTGCCCGGAAGCCTGAGCACCCGGGAGATCGACGGGTGCCCGGTCGATCGCATCCTCTACCGCATCCCCTCCGATCTGGCCCCGGAGTGGTACGAGCTGCGCGCCAGCGCCCCGGAGATCGATCACGGGGTGCCCACCGAGGTCGAGCTGGCGGTGACGCCCGCCCGCCTGTCCACCACCGATCGGCTGCAGGACAAGCGCCGCTGGGGCTGGGCCGTGCAGCTCTACTCCGTGGCCTCGAACCGGACCTGGGGCGTGGGCGATCTCAACGACCTCGCGGGCTTGGCCGCGATCGGCGGCGAGCAGGGCGCGGACTACATCCTGATCAACCCCCTGCACGCCTCCGAGCCGGTGCCCCCGCTGGAGGCCTCGCCCTACCTGCCGGTGACCCGGAGGTTCTTCAACCCGCTGTATCTGCGCATCGCGGGCATCCCCGAGATCGTCTACCTCCGTCCCGGCGACGCCGAGGTCGTCCAGACGCTGGATGCCATCCAGCGGCGCAGGATCCTCGAGGTCGACGACGTCGAGCGGGACTCCGTCTACGCCGCCAAGCTGAAGGCGCTGGAGCTGCTCTACACCGTCCGCCGCTCAGCACAGCGCCAGCAGCAGCTGCGCCGCTTCGCCGCCGAGGGCGGGCAGCAGCTGCAGGACTTCGCGCTGTGGTGCGCGATCCGAGAGGAGATCGGAAAGGACTCGCCGCTGTGGGAGGACGAGGCCGCCGGTCCGGACTCGCCGTACGCCGTCGAGGCCCGCACGCGCCTGCAGAGCCGCGTCCACTTCCACATCTGGCTGCAGTGGCTGCTCGACGAGCAGCTTGCCAGCGCCCAGCACGCTGCGGACTCGGCGGGCATGGCGATCGGCGTGATGCATGACCTGGCCGTGGGAGTGTCCAAGGACGGGGCCGATGCCTGGTCGCTGAACCGGTCTCTGGCTCGGGGAGTCTCCGTGGGCGCTCCCGCCGACATGTACAACCAGCAGGGTCAGGACTGGAGCCAGCCGCCGTGGCATCCGTTCCGTCTGGCGGAGGCCGGCTACCGCCCGTGGCGGGAGATGCTGCGCGGGATCTTCCGCCACGCGGGCGGCATCCGGATCGACCACATCATGGGCCTGTTCCGGCTGTGGTGGATCCCGGAGGGCAACAGGGCCTCCGAGGGCGCCTATGTCTACTACGACCACGAGGCCATGCTCGGCATCCTGGCGCTCGAGGCCCAGCGCGCGGGCGTCGTCGTGGTCGGCGAGGACCTCGGCACGGTGGAGCCCTGGGTGCGCGAGGAGCTGGCGGCCCGCGGCGTGCTCGGCACCTCGGTGCTGTGGTTCGAGACCGAGGGCGACGGCCCCAAGGACCCCCGCGACTACCGCGTGGAGACCATGGCCTCGGTGGGCACGCACGACTTCCCGCCGACCGCCGGCTACCTCCAGGGCGTCCAGGTGGACCTGCGCGACGAGCTCGGACTGCTCGAGCGGCCCGTCGAGCAGGAGCGAGCCGAGGCTCAGCAGACGCTGCAGCGCTGGCTCGACGCCGTCCGGGCCGAGGGCCTGCTGCCCGAGGAGGCGAGCGAGCAGCAGACCGTCGAGGCACTGCACGCCTACCTGGGACTGGCGCCGTCGCTGCTGCACTGTGTCCAGCTCGTCGACGCCGTGGGCGAGCGCCGCGTGCAGAACCAGCCCGGCACGACCGACGAGCAGCACCCCAACTGGCGCATCCCGCTGGCCGACGACGAGGGCCGACGCGTGCTGCTCGAGGAGATCCAGGGCTCGGAGCGCGTGCGCTCGCTGTCCGCAGTCATGAATCGGGCCCTCGGGCGCGGGATGCGCAGGCAGAACCGCGAGGGCGCGCCCTCGCAGCCGCGGACCATGGACCCGGACGCCCCCACCGCGCCGTGGACCACCGGCTCCGTGAGCCCCGTCGAAGGCTGAGCCGCGCGGCAGGGTGTGGGTGATCCCACCCCCTGCCGGTTGGTCTTCCGCGCCGTGTCGACTAGACTTGCCTCTCGTCCCATCCCTGTCTCGGGCCCGATCACGGCTCCGGACGGCACCCGGGGAGGGGCGGCATCCTCCTTCACCGGGGGATGCGGAAAGTTGCGGGCAACCCGGCGTCAACCTACTATCTAAGGCTGTCGTGTGGTGGAGTCCACCTTCCGGCACCAAGATCTTCACCGTCGTCATGGCGGACCCCTGACGGTTACCCACCGTGCCGGGCCCGAGTGCGGGCCCTGGGTTCATGAACGGTGGCTGTACTCAGGTGACGGGACGCCCTGGCCGCTGCCGCAGTTGCATCCGTGCATCAGCGCGCACCACAGCGTGCCGTCATTCGTCGACATTTGGAGGAGAGCACAATGGCAGCGTATTGCCAGGTGACCGGAGCTCAGCCGGGCTTCGGGCACACCATCTCGCACTCGCACCGCCGCACCAAGCGCCGGTTCGACCCGAACATCCAGAAGAAGCGCTACTGGGTCCCGTCCCTGCGCCGCAACATCACGCTGAACCTCAGCGCCAAGGGCATCCGCGTCATCGACGCCCGCGGCATCGATGCTGTCGTCGCCGAGATGCAGGCACGAGGGGAGAAGTTCTGATATGGCCAAGGATAAGGACGTCCGTCCCATCATCAAGATGAAGTCCACCGCCGGCACCGGGTACACCTACGTGACCCGCAAGAACCGTCGGAACAACCCGGATCGCATCGTGCTGAAGAAGTACGACCCGGTCGCCCGCAAGCACGTCGATTTCCGCGAGGAGCGCTGAGATGGCCAAGAAGTCCAAGATCGCCAAGAACGAGCAGCGCAAGGTCATCGTCGCCCGCTACGCCGACAAGCGCGCGGAGCTCAAGAAGACCCTGATCGACGAGAACGCCTCGGACGAGGCTCGCGAGGCAGCTCGTCTGGGCCTGCAGAAGCTTCCCCGCGACGCTTCGCCGGTCCGCGTGCGCAACCGCGACCAGATCGACGGCCGCCCGCGCGGCACCTTCCAGAAGTTCGGGATCTCCCGCGTGCGCTTCCGGGACATGGCTCACAAGGGCGAGTTGCCGGGCATCACCAAGTCGAGCTGGTAATTTCCCGTTCGGCGGGCATCTTCCGATGAGATGCCACTGAGTAGACCCCAATCTTCAGGAGGACTGCAGTATGGCTAAGAACCGCAGCGAGATCGTCGCCGAGATCGCCGAGAAGGCCGACACCACCCAGGCGCAGGTGAACGGCGTCCTGGACGCCCTCTTCGAGGTCCTCGAGACCTCCGTCGCTCAGGGCGAGAAGGTCACCATCCCGGGCTGGTTCTCCGTCGAGCGCACCGTCCGCAAGGCGCGCACCGGACGCAACCCGCAGACCGGCGAGTCCATCGAGATCCCCGAGGGCCACTCGGTGAAGCTCTCGGCCGGCTCCAAGCTGAAGGCTGCGGCCTCCTCCAAGTGATGCCGCGCGGCTGAGCAGCAGGACTGCTGCCCGGCCCGAACGCCTCAGGGCGGCTCCCCCTCGGGGGAGCCGCCCTGAGGCGTTTTCGGACCAGGCGGTGCTCCGCGTCATGGCCCGGCAATCGGCCCCCGCGGATTCGCGGGGCGGACGCGGCGCGCGGCATACTGTGGGGCATCTGCCCGGGCGGTCGAGGCCCCGCCGCCCGGAGTCCGCATCGCCGCCGGAGGCCCGAAGGAGGGACGCTCGCCGTGATCACCGCGCGCTCCCTCCGACTGCTGCGCGGCTGGACCGCGGCCGCGGTGGCCACGGGTGCAGCCGCCCTGGCCCACACCGCCGCCGGAGGCCCGTGGCCGTCGCCGCTGCTCGTGGCCCTGTGCCTCGCGCTGTCGGCGCCGGTGTGCATGCTGCTGGCCGGACTGCGGCTGCCCGGGCTGGGGCTGACGCTGTCCGTCGCCGTGTCGCAGCTGCTGTTCCACGGACTGTTCTCCGTGTCCGGGAGCATGTCCGCAGCCGTCGATCACACCTCGCACGCCGGGCACCTGGGTGCCGCCTCCGACGGCCCGGAGCTGGTCCTGAGCGCCACCGGAGCCATGGTCCACGACCATGCGGCGCTCGAGGCGCTCGGAGTCAGCTCCTCGAGCGCCGCATGGCTCATGCCCGTCCTGCACGCTGCGGCCAGCATCGTGACCGTGCTGGTGCTGCGCCACGGCGAGAAGCTCGCCCTGCGGGCCGCGGCCACGCTGCTGATCCGTGCTCG
Organism: Kocuria sp. SL71; assembly: GCF_026672465.1. NCBI lineage: Bacteria > Bacillati > Actinomycetota > Actinomycetes > Micrococcales > Micrococcaceae > Kocuria > Kocuria sp. SL71. Next base: position 1,947,817 of record NZ_JAPPRE010000001.1, on the reverse strand, counting down.
AGCACTGATCTCGCGGATCGGGGACCCGGTCGTCATCGCCGCATCCGCGTGGCGCTGCGCACCGATGGGCCCGGCCGTGCCGCGTCTCGCCCAGGTGATCCTGGCCGCACTGCGCTACCGGGGTCCGCCCGTGCGGATGCTCGCCATCTGATCCTCCGCGCTCCACGTCGAGCCGCGCGCTCCGGAGTGCGCCTGAGACCGCACCGGCGCGTCGGCCCGTGGACGTCGCGGCCCCTCACGGGTCCAGCGGCTTCTGCCTGCGAACGATGGCGAGATGCGCAGCTCCACGCCGAGCGGGCCAGCACCGGCGCCGGATCGGCTCCATCACAGCATCATCGCCGCCCCTCCATTCCCTGAAGGGCATGTCCGAGGCGCGGCGGAGGAGGAACTCCATGTCCATCAGCAAGCACACCATGAGCGTGGGGGCCGGACTGGCCGCTGCCACGCTGATCGCCATGCCGGCACCGGCGCTGGCGCACGACAGCCTCACCGGCTCGAGCCCCGAGAGCGGGGCCTCGAGCGCTGAGGCTCCCCAGGGGATCGATCTGACGTTCTCCGCGGCCCCGCAGGACATCGGCCTCGATATCCGCGTCAGCGGGCCCAACGGCTCGGACGTGACGGACGGCGAGCCCGAGATCCAGGGCACGACGGTCACCCAGCCCCTGTCGGATCAGGCGGACGAGCCGGGCGAGTACTCCGTCGTGTGGCGGGTGGTCTCCTCCGACGGGCATCCGATCGAGGGCGCCTACGACTACACGGTCGAGGGCGGGGAGGCCAGCGCCTCGCAGGAGCCCGCAGGCGGGGAGCCGGCCGAGGGGTCGTCGTCCGCCGGGGGCCTCCGGCTCGGCGCAGGCCCCGGAGTCGGCCTCCTCGGACGCGGACGACGCCCCGACCGAGGGGCAGGACGACGACCAGCCTTCGTCCGACACCGGGGACGAGTCGTCCTCCGGCACAGCCCTGTGGCTGCTGATCGGCGGCGGCGGGGTCGTCGTGCTGGGTGCCGTCGCTGCGGCCGTTGTGATGATGCGGAGGATGGGGCGATGAGCGCGCAGGCAGCCGCGCGGCGGCGCCTTCTGCCCGCTGCGGCCGCCGTGGGCGGCCTGCTCCTGCTGTCCGGCTGCGCCGTGGGACAGGACGCCCTGGACGGTGACTCGGCCTCCAGCAGCGCCTCGAGCAGCGCCGAGGCGCAGGGCGGCGATCAGCTGAGCGTCGAGCAGCCCTGGATCAAGGCGGCCGATAGCGGGATGACCGCCGCCTTCGGGCAGCTGCGCAACGACGGCGACACCGCCGTCACCCTGACCGGCGCCTCTGCCGACGGCATCGCGGGCGAGGTCGAGCTGCACGAGACCGTCGCGGATCCGGAGACCGGGGCCACCAAGATGCAGGCGCTGGAGGACCCGATCGTGATCGAGCCGGGGGAGACCGTGACCCTCGAACCGGGTGGGCAGCACATCATGCTCATGGATCTGCAGTGCGCCCCCATGGCCGGCACCGAGCTGAGCGTGCAGCTGCAGTTCGAGGGCGGTCAGGAGCAGAGCCTCCGGCTGCCCGTGCGCGACTACGCCGGTGCCAAGGAGGAGTACGCACCGGGCGAGGAGCCCACCGCCGGTGAGAGCCCGGAACATGCCGACGAGAGCATGGAGGGCATGGATCACGGTGACATGGCGGGGATGGAGGACTCCTCCTCGGAGGCGCTGCCCATGTGCGAGGAGGCTGCGTGACACAGCGCCGTCCCGATCCTGCTGCGCGCTCCCGCGGCGCGCAGCAGGGCCCGGTCGAGGCCCAGGGCGGCTCAGCGCAGCCGCCCTGGGCTGCGGCCGGGCGCCTCAGGGCGAGTCCGTCCCGCGCGGGGCCTGTCCCGGCGCGGGCTGTTCGGCGCAGGCGGCGCCGTGGGAGCTGCCGCTGCGGCTGGCCTGGGCGCTGTCGGTCTGGGCGCCTCCAGGCTGTCCGAGCCGACGCGCTCGGGAGGCTCGAACGCTCAGGCGGAAGAGGCTCAGCCCGCGTCCATCGGCGACATCGCCGAGGACTTCCACGGCGAGCGCCAGGCCGGCATCGACACCCCCGCGCAGGGTTTCGCGGCCTTCCTGGGCATCGATCTGACCGAGGGCACCACGCGCGAGGACCTGCGCCGCATGCTCGTCGTGCTCACCCAGGACGCCGCCGAGCTGACCGAGGGCCAGGCCCCGATCGGCGACCAGGAGCCCGAGCTGGCGCTGAACCCGTCGAGGCTCACGGTGACCTTCGGCTTCGGGTCGGGGCTGATGCGGATCCTGGCCCCGGCGGCCGCCCCGTCGTGGCTGGCCCCGCTGCCGGAGTTCTCGATCGATCAGCTGCAGCCACGCTGGAGCGACGGCGACCTGCTGCTGCAGCTGTGCTGCGAGGACCCGCTGACCCTGGCGCACGCTCAGCGCGTGCTGCTCAAGGACGTCCGAAGCTTCGGGCAGGTGCGCTGGGTGCAGGACGGGTTCCGCACCGCCGCCGGAGCCGAACCCGCGGGCACCACGCCGCGCAACCTGTTCGGGCAGGTCGACGGCACCGTCGACACCGCCGCAGGCACGCCCGAGCACGAGAGGATCGTGTGGGGCCAGGGCGAGGACGCGTTCGAGCCCTGGATCCAGAACGGCACCTCCTTGGTGCTGCGCCGGATCCACATGAACCTGGACACCTGGGACGAGGTCGACCGCATCGGGCGCGAGGACGCCGTGGGACGCACCTTGGACACCGGGGCGCCCCTGACCGGTGAGCACGAGCACGACGAGCCCGACTTCGAGGCCACGACCCCCGTGGGGTTCCCCGTGATCTCGGACTACTCGCACATGCGCCGGGCGCGGCACCCCGATGAGCGGGTGCGCATCCACCGGCGGGTCTACAACTACGACATGCCCGTCAGCGGGGCCTCCGGGTTCTCCCGACCCGACGAGACGGAGGGCGGGGTCAGCGACTCCGGTCTGCTGTTCGCGTCGTATCAGTCGGATCCGGCCCAGCAGTTCCTCCCGATCCAGCAGCGCCTGGACGAGCTCGACATGCTCAACACCTGGACGGTGCCGATCGGGTCCTCGGTGTTCGCGATCCCGCCGGCCTGCGAGCCGGGCGGATTCGTGGGGGAGCAGCTGTGGTGAGACCCTCGGGACAGCGCTGTCCGGCGGAGGCCCCGAACGCGGGCCCCGGTCGGCCGGCAGCAGATGGATGGAGGTGCGCCGCGACGGCGCGCCCAGCAGCACAGGCCGCGGCGCAGACGGCGCCGGCCGGGAGGACAGCATGAGCAGCACGGCGAACTCGACCGGGACCGCGCAGCAGCGGCGGTCGGGGCGAGGCCCCGCCCTCGGAGGCGGATCCTCGCCCTCCACCGGGCCCGGGGTCGTCCACGGCCTCTCGCCCTGGTGGATCGCAGGGGTGACCGTGGTGGTGCTGCTGTCGCTTCTGGGCGCCCTGGCCTTCTCGGGCGCCTCCGCCCCGCAGGAGGTCGCCGATCCGGGAGCCGCAGTGCGCTGGGGTCTGCCGATCGCCGAGGCGCTGCGGGACACGGGCATGATCGTCGCGCTCGGGTCCGTGCTGCTGGCCGTGTCGGTGCTCCCGCACCGGCAGCGCTCGGGGCGGGGCCGCTCGCCTCGGGCCCGCGCGGGGGAGCAGGAGCCCGAGTCCCCGCTGTTCGCGCGCACCGTCGCTCTGGCCGGGGCGTCGTCGATCGTGTGGACCGTGGCCTCGGTCGCGGTGCTGATCCTGACCTATGCCGATGTCTCCGGGGTGCAGCTGTCCGCCAGCTCGGACTACACGCGCCAGCTCGTGAGCTTCGCGACCGAGATCCCCACGGGGCAGGCGATCGCCGTGGGCACGATCGTCGCCGCCGTGACCACGACCCTGCTCTTCGGCCTGCGCTCCCGGCTGGGACTGGCCGCGGCCATGGCGGTCGGCTGCCTCGCGATCGTGACCATGGCCCTCAACGGCCACAGCGCCGGCGGCGACGATCACATGGGCGCGGTCAACTCCCTGGGTCTGCACCTGCTCGGCGTCTGCCTCTGGGCCGGCGGCCTCGCCGCTCTGGCGTGGATCTCGCCGCAGCTGGCCGCGGACACCACCACTACGGCACTGCCGATCGGCACGCGCGGGCGCCGCGGCGCCGAGTCCGGGCAGGCCGCCCGAGGCCGAAGCGTCCCCACCATCGCCGTGGTCCTGCATCGCTTCTCGACCCTGGCGCTGTGCTGCTATGTCCTCGTGCTGGCCTCCGGGATCATCAACGCCGGGGTGCGCATCGGCACCTGGGAGCAGCTCACCAGCGACTACGGGGTCCTGGCACTGCTCAAGCTCCTGCTGACCCTGCTGCTGGGCGTGGCCGGTCTCATGCACCGCCGCGCAGTGATCCCCGCGCTCGAGGAGGGGAAGGTCTCGGGGCGCCGAGCCGTGTGGCAGGTCATCCTGGGCGAGCTCGTGCTCATGGGCGCGCTGATCGGCGTCGCTGTAGCACTCGGCAACTCGGCGCCGCCGGTGCCCGAGGAGCTCTCCGACAACGCCTCCCCGGCGCGCATCCTCACGTTCTACGAGCTGCCGCCGGCGCCGACGCCCGAGGGCCTGGTCACCATGTGGCGCTTCGACTGGCTGTGGGTCGCGGTCATCGCCGTGCTGGGCCTGTCCTACGCCTGGGCCCTGTGGAAGCTCGCGCGCACCGGCGGGCGCTGGTCGCCCCTGCGCGCAGTGTCCTGGTTCGCGGGCCTGGCCCTGCTGATGTACGCGACGTCCGGCGGTCTGGCCATCTACGCGCGGGTGCTGTTCTCCGCGCACATGGTCGAGCACATGTCGCTGACCATGATCATCCCGGTGTTCCTGGTCCTGGGCTCGCCCGTCACCCTGCTCCTGCGGGCCCTGGAGCCGCGCCAGGACGGCACTCGCGGACCGCGCGAGTGGATCCTGCGCCTGGTCCACTCCACCTGGGGCAAGGTCGTCACGCACCCGATCTTCGCCTCGGTGAACTTCGCGGCCTCGATCGTGATCTTCTACTTCACGGACCTGCTGTCGGTCACGCTGCGCTACCACGTGGGCCACGAGTTCATGATGGCCCACTTCCTGTTCACCGGGTACATGTTCGCCCTGGTGCTCGTGGGCCAGGACCCCATCCCGTACCGGCCGCCGCACTTCATGCGACTGGTCCTGCTGATCGCCACGATGGTCTACCACGCGTTCGTGGGCGTCACCATCATGGGCATGGACACGCTGCTGGAGGCCTCCTGGTTCGGCAACATGGGCCGCCCCTGGGGAGCCTCGGCGATCGAGGACCAGCAGACGGGCGGAGCCCTGATGTGGGGCATCGGCGAGCTGCCCACGGCCATCCTGGCCGTCGTCGTGGCCATCCAGTGGGCCATGGACGGCAAGCGCGAGAACCGCCGGGTGGATCGCGAGGCGGATCGCACCGGCGATGCCGAGCTCGAGGCCTACAACGAGATGATGCAGTCGCTGGCCGAGCGCGAGCGCCGCTGAGCCGGACGGAATACCCCGGCGCCCGCCGGGGGTTGACACGACGGGGCAGGACCGAGCGATCGGGCCCCGCACGAGACGAGCACGAGGAAGAGGACCCCAGATGAGCGCGCAGTCCCGCGTCCGAGCATCCGCCCTGACAGGCCGCAGCTGGCTGAACACCGGCGGCGAGCAGCTCGACTGGCAGAAGCTGCGCGGCAAGATCGTCATCCTGGACTTCTGGTCGTTCTGCTGCATCAACTGCCTGCACGTGCTGGATGAGCTGCGTCCGCTGGAGGAGCGCTTCTCCGACGTCCTGGTGACGGTCGGCGTGCACTCGCCCAAGTTCGAGCACGAGGCCGATCCCGAGGCCCTGGCCTCGGCGGTGGATCGCTACGAGATCCACCACCCGGTGCTCGATGACCCCGAGCTCGGCACCTGGGACGCGTACACCGCGCGCGCCTGGCCGACCCTGGTGGTCGTGGATCCCGAGGGCTACATCGTGGCCCACCTCTCGGGGGAGGGCCACGTCCAGGGGATCGTCTCGCTCGTCGAGCAGCTCGTGGAGCAGCACGAGGCGGCCGGCACGCTGCACCGCGGCGACGGTCCCTACGTCCCCCCGGAGATCACCGACGGCGACCTCCGCTTCCCGGAGAAGGCCGTGGCCCTCGAGGACGGCTCCGTGCTGGTGGCCGACACCGGCCACCACCGCCTGGTCCGCATGGCCGCCGACCTGCAGACCGTGCGCTCCGTGATCGGCGACGGCACCCGCGGCCACGCCGACGGCGGCCCCGAAGAGGCGCACTTCAACGAGCCGCGCGGGCTCGCGCTGCTGCCGCAGGGCGTCCGCGAGCAGGTGGGCTATGACGTGATCGTGGCCGACACCGTGAACCACCGCCTGCGCGGCGTGCGCCTGTCCGACGGCGAGGTCACGACCCTGGCGGGCAGCGGCGTGCAGCGCCTGCTGGATTCGGAGCGGGCCAAGGGCGTGGACGCCGATCACATCGATCCTGGAGCCGACCCGCGGGAGGTCGCGCTGTCCTCGCCGTGGGACACCGTGTGGTCCACGGCCGCCGACACCCTGGTGGTGGCCATGTCCGGCACGCATCAGATCTTCACCTTCGATCCGCGCACCGGCGAGCTGGCCGTGGCGGCGGGCACCGGCGACGAGGGCCTGGTCGACGGGGATCCCTCGCAGTCCTGGTTCGCGCAGACGTCGGGGCTGGTCGAGGCCCCGGACGGCACGATCTGGGCGGCGGATTCCGAGTCCTCGGCGCTGCGCTCCATCGCGGTGGCGGACGGCGCCCTCTCGGGCGTGGCCACGGCCGCGGGGCTCGGCCTCTACGACTTCGGCTTCCGCGACGGCGACTCGACCCAGGCGCGCCTGCAGCACCCGCTCGGCGTCGCGGTGCTGCCCGACGGCTCGATCGCCGTCGCCGACACCTACAACGGCGCCATCCGGCGCTGGGATCCCGTCGGGGGACAGCTCTCCACGCTCGAGCGCGACTTCGACGAGCCGTCGGACCTGCTGGTCGACGCCTCGGGGGAGACCCCCGAGCTGATCGTGGTGGAGACCAACCGGCACCGCCTGGTGCGCCTGCCCGTTCCGGAGAAGCTGCTGCAGGTCGACGAGGGCGCCTCCGTCTCCCAGCGCAGCCGCACCCCGATCGCCGGCGGCACCATGACGATCGACGTCCGCTTCGCCGCCCCCAGCGGCCAGAAGCTCGACGACCGCTGGGGAGATCCCACGCAGCTGAAGCTGTCGGTCTCCCCGGCCGAGGCGCTGGTCGACGGCGGCGGCGCCGCCCAGGGCCTCAAGCGCGAGATCACGCTCGCCGATGGCGTCACCGAGGGCGTCCTGCACATCACCGCCCGCGCGGCCGCCTGCGACGGCGAGCCCGGCGGCGAGATCCCGGACCACGCCGCCTGCCACCTGTACCAGCAGGACTGGGGGATCCCGTTCACGGTCGCCGAGGGCGCCGAGGACTCCCTGGTGCTGGATCTGCGCGGTCTGAACGCCTGACCCCTCCCACCCGGCCTCCCGCGCCTGTGTGCCTGGATGCCGCATGCGCGGCGCGGAAGCGCATGCGTGCACGCAGGCGCGAGGGGCTCAGCGGCGGGTGACCTTCACGCTGTCGTCGCTGACGGCCAGATCGGCCTGGTAGATGAAGGGCACCGACTCGGTGACCTCCTCGGTGGTGCCATCGAACAGGTCCACGGAGGTGAACGAGACCTCGGCCATGCCCTTCGCCGACCCCAGGGCCCAGTCCTTGCCGCCGTCCACGCCGATCGTCACGGGCGGCTCGGGCTGCTTGGTGATGCTCCAGGTGACGTCGCCGTCCACTCGGCCGTCGAAGTCGTAGGAGAACGGGCAGTCGGTCGGGTACAGGCTGGACTGCTCGGTGCAGGTGCTCAGGTCAGCGGCGATCTGCTCGGAGATCTCGGTCTCCAGAGCCTCCGACGGGGTGGCCTCCAGCGCGATGGTCTCGGTCTGGGCCTCGTCCGTCAGGACGACCGAGGCAGGATCGGTGTCGACCCAGCGCGAGGCGTAGGAGGCCGAGTAGACACCGGGCGGGAAGGCTGCGAAGCGCTGCTCGGACTCCGGCAGCGCCGCCGAGGCTCCGTTGAGATCGGCGCTGGTGGCCCCGGGCATGGACACGGTGACCGAGGGGAGCTCGGATTCCTCGAAGCCCCACACCGTGAAGAAGCCCCACTGGGTGTCCACGGGCACCAGGCGGTACTCGGAGGCATGCGGCTGACCGTCCAGGGTGAAGTCGGCGCGCACCACGGCCTCCTCCGAGTCCTGGGAGACGGTCGAGATCTCGAGGTCCTCGAGCGACTCGGTGGCCGCGGCCAGCGGCTCGCCGTCGAGCAGGACGGCATCGTCCTCGGGATCGACCTGCGCATTGAGCAGGCCCAGGGCGCGGCCGCCGTCGCCGTCCTGGAGGCTCTCGAAGTAGGCGCGGACGCCCGTCTCCGGGCCGTACATGTACTTGTTGACCAGCGAGATCGTGATCCACGCGGCAGCCATGGCGAGCACGAGAAGGACCAGCCACATGCCGATCGCCCTGCGCACCGCCGTGTTCTGATCCATCCTCCTTACGCTAGTCGACGACACCGCCCGCGCTTCGAAGGAGCCGCACTCCATGGCCGAGTCCATCCGCCAGATCCCCGCGAAGTACGGCACCGCCGAGCGGGTTCTGCACCCTCGCATCGGCTCGATGGGCCGGCGTCTGCTGGCCTGCCTGCCCGCGGTCGTGCTCGGGCTCCTGTGCCTTGCCGTGCTGGGGGTGCGGCGGCCGGCGCCCATGGGGATCATCGTGCTGGTCATCGTCATCATCGGCTGCGCCGTCAGCGCGTGGCGCTGGCTGCGGCCCGTGACCGTGGCGATCACGCCCACCCATGTGATCGGCTCGCGCACGATCGGCTTCCACACGATGGAGCGGTCGAAGATCGAGCGGCTGGTGGTCGTGGACTCCCTGCGCCGCCCGGCGCGCACCGGCTCCGACGGGACCAAGCGCCGCCGCGGCGTCGCTCGGCCCTACCTGTGGGCGGCCGACGACGCGGGGCGGCGCCTGTTCCGCATGGACGGGACGATCTGGGACCGGAAGTCCATCGACCGCCTCGTGGAGCACCTGGGGGTGAAGACGGAGCGCTTCGCCCAGGCCAGCCCAGCGCACATGGCGAAGACCTGGCCGCGGCTCGTGGGCCCCTTGATGCGCTTCCCGTGGCTGCGTCCCCTGCTCACGGGTCTGGCGGCGATCGCCGCGGTCCTGCTGCTGGTGTGGATGGCCTGGAACCAGGGCTGAGCCGCCGGCCCCGCCGGATCGCCGTGCGGGAGTCAGGCGGACGGCCACCCTGCGACCCGGCACGACGACAGCGGCCGGTCCTCCCGTGAGGGGAGGACCGGCCGCTGTCGTCAGGCAGGAGGCGGGTCAGGCCTGATGGTCGCGCATCCGCGCGATGTCGGCCTTGCGCTCCTCGTTGGCCTCGCGGGTCAGCTCGGCGCCGGCCTCCTCGTCGCGGGTGAGGTTCTCGCCGGTCTGCGGGTCGAACACGTGCATCTTGGAGGTGTTCAGCCACAGCTTGGCCTGCGAGCCGCCGCGCACGCGAGAGCTGGCGGGCAGCTCGACGACCACCTGGGCGGGCATCTCATCGGCGTCCAGGTCGCGGGCGAGCTCGTCGAGCTTGTCCTTGACGTCCCGGTCCTGCTCGAACTGCACGTAGCCGTACTGCTGGTTGCCCAGCCACTCCGTGTGCGAGAGCTCGGCGTCGAACGTGGCGCCCTTGGCCGACCACGGGGTGTCGGCGACGTCGCGGGCATCCGCGAAGTGCTCCGGGCGCACGCCCAGCACGAGCAGCTCGCCGGCCGAGTCCAGACGGCCCTGGGCATGGGCCGGGACCGGGATCTCGCCCAGCGGCGTCACGAAGACGTCGCCGTTGCGATGGGCCGGCAGGAAGTTCATCGACGGGGCGCCGATGAACCCGGCCACGAACAGGTTGACGGGCTGCTCGTAGAGCTCGCGCGGAGAGGCGATCTGCTGCAGCTCGCCCTTCTTCAGCACGGCCACGCGATCGCCCAGGGTCATGGCCTCGGTCTGATCGTGGGTCACGTACAGTGAGGTGATGCCCAGACGGCGCTGCAGCTGCGCGATCTCGGTGCGCATCTGCCCGCGCAGCTTGGCGTCCAGGTTGGACAGCGGCTCGTCGAACAGGAAGGCGTCGGCCTCGCGCACGATCGCGCGGCCCATGGCCACGCGCTGGCGCTGACCGCCGGACAGGTTGCCGGGCTTGCGCTCCAGGTGGTCGTCGAGATCCAGCAGGCGCGAGGCCTCGCGGACCTTGGCGTCGATCTGGTCCTCGGAGAGCTTGTCCGAGCCCTTGGCCAGGCGCAGCGGGAACGCGATGTTCTCGTACACGGTCAGGAACGGGTACAGGGCGTAGTTCTGGAAGACCATCGAGAGGTTGCGCTCTCGTGGCTGCTTCTCGTTGACGCGGGTCCCGTCGATCCGCAGCTCGCCGTCGGTGATGTCCTCCAGACCCACGACCATGCGCAGGAGGGTGGACTTTCCGCAGCCGGACGGGCCGACGAGGATCAGGAACTCGCCGTCGGCGACGTCGATGCTGACGCCCTTGATGGCGGGGAAGCCGTCGTCGTACTTCTTGATGAGATTGTCGATGGTGATGGATGCCATGGTGCTGTGCGCCTCTCGTGGGGAGGAAGTGTGGTTTCGGGTCCGTACCGGGCGTCAGCCCTTGACGGCGCCCTGGGTGAGGCCGGAGACGATCTGGCGCTGGAACAGCAGCACCAGCAGGACCACCGGGATGGTGACCACGATCGCGGCGGCGGAGATGGCGCCGGCGGGGTCCTCGAACTGCGAGGCGCCGGTGAAGAAGCCCAGTGCGGCCGGCACGGGGCGGGCCGCCGAGGTCGAGGTCAGGCCGATGCCGAACACGAAGTCGTTCCAGGCGATGAAGAACGCGATGATCGCGGTCGTGAAGATGCCCGGGGTCACCATGGGCACGATCACCTTGCGGAAGGACTGCAGGGTGGTGGCGCCGTCGACCTGGGCCGCGGAGTCCAGATCCCACGGGATCTGCTGGAAGTAGGCCGCCAGCGTCCAGATGGAGATCGGCAGGGTCAGCGACAGGTACGGCAGGATCAGGCCCAGCCAGGTGTCGTAGAGCCCGATCTGGCGCCACATGTTGAACAGCGGGGTCACGATCGACACGACGGGGAACATGGAGACCATGAGCGAGGTCGTGAGGATCAGGGACTTGCCGCGGAAGTCCAGGCGGGCGATGGCGTAGGCGCACAGGGTCGCCAGCACCACGGCGATCGCCGTGGCGATCAGCGTGATGCCGATCGAGTTGCGCAGCGCCGGGACGAAGAGGTCCTGGGCCGAGCCCACGAAGATCATCTCGTAGTTCTCCCACGTGAACTGGGTGGGGATGAACCCGCCCGAGGTCAGGTCCGAGGCGGACTTGAAGGAGTTCATGAGGATCGAGAGCACCGGGAAGAGGCACCACACGAGGACGAGGACGGTGATGACCGCCCAGCCGAGCTTCTGCTTGCCGGTCATGGGATCAGCCCTTCCTTCCGGTGAGATCCACCTTGAAGCCCTTGATGGCCACGACGGCGATCAGCAGGACGCAGATGAACAGGATCACGGAGATCGCCGAGCCGAGGCCGATCTCCAGACGGGTGATCGAGGTGCGGTAGGCCAGCAGCGACAGCGACTCGGTCCCATACTGGCCGTTGGTCATGATGTAGATGTTGTCGAAGATGCGGAAGGCATCCAGGGCGCGGAAGACGACCGCGACCATGATGGCGGCCTTCATGGAGGGGATGGTCACCTTGACCATGCGCTCCCACCAGCCGGCGCCGTCGACCTTGGCGGCCTCGCCGAGCTCGTTCGGCACCTGCGCCAGGCCCGAGAGCAGCAGCAGGGAGATGAACGGCGTGGTCTTCCAGATCTCGGAGGCCATGATCACCAGCAGCGCGGACCAGCTCTGGCCGAACCAGTTGAAGTCCGGGCCGATGACCGGCAGCCAGGCGAACCACGAGTTCACGTAGCCGGTGTTGATGTCGAAGGCGTAGAACCAGGCGAAGGCCGACACGACCGTGATGATGCCGTAGGGCACCAGGATCACGGTGCGCAGCAGGCCGCGCAGCCGCTTGATCGCCGAGTGCATGACCAGCGCCAGCGCGAAGCCGAGCACGAGCTCCACGGCGACGGTGACGACCGTGATGAGCAACGTGACCCACAGGTCCTTCCAGAACACACCGTCCGTGAGGACCGTCCAGTAGTTCTGGAGGCCGATGAACTCTCGGTCATCCGGGGCCGTGAGGCGGTAGGAGAACAGCGAGTCGAACAGCGCCTGGATGATGGGGTACATGGTCACCAGCAGCATGACCGCGAAGGCCGGTCCGGCCAGCAGCCAGCCGAGGCGGCGCTCGGACTTCAGCCGGTCGGAGATCGGGGCGGAGGCGGGCCGTCGGCGGCCCTGAGTCGAGGTGCTCACAGCAGCGACTCTCCCTTCAGGACGGAGTCGATGAACTCCTGCGAGTTCGCCGGGGTGTTCTCGTTGACCTCATGGATCGGGGTCCACTCCTGCTGGATGCCGGAGGAGATCTCGTTGTAGTACGGGGTCTGCGGGCGCGGGGCGGCGCTGTCCAGGGACTCGCGGATGGCCTCGTACATGGGGTAGGCCTCCTGCACGGCCTTGTCCTCGTAGGCAGAGGAGGCGGCGGCGGGGTTGCCGTCGGAGACCATGTACTTCGCCTGGTTGGCCGGGTCCGAGATGCACTCGATGGCCTCCCATGCCAGGTCCTGGTTCTCGGAGCTGGCGCCCACGCCCAGGTTGATGCCGCCCAGCGGGGGAGCCGACGGGGTGTCCGCGTCCACGCGGGGCCAGGTGGTCCAGGCGATGTCGTCCATCACGGACTGCTCGACCGAGCCCTCCGCGACAGCGCCCTGGGTGGCGGAGTAGATGAACGGCCAGTTGACCATGAACGAGCCCTTCTCGCCGCGGAACTGCTCCATGGCGGCGTTCTCGTCCTGGGTGTCGATGCCCGGACCGCCCAGTCCCTCCTCGCCGATCGTCCCGACGATGCCTGCGGCCTTGCCCCCGGCCTCGGAATCGAGCGCGAGCTCCAGGGTGTCGACCGAGGCGGGGTCGCCCTCCACGATCGAGCCGCCGGCGGACTCCACGAGGCTGTTGACCCACACGGTCATGGACTCGCCCTGCACGCCCTGCACTCCCAGGTACTTGTCCTGGTCCTTCGCGGCCGTGATGATCTGCTCCCACGTCACGGGCTGGGTCATGTCCAGCCCGGCGGCCTCGGCCACGGACTTGCGGTACCACAGCAGCTGCGTGTTGGCCCAGAACGGGATGGAGACGTACTCGCCGTCCCACTGCGCACCGGCCTGGGCGCCCTCGAGGGTGTCCTGCGTAGCTGTCTCCACGAGCTCCTGCGGCGGTGCGGCCAGGAAGCCCGGCTCGGCCAGCTCGGGGATGAAGGGCGGGTCCAGGGACATGATGTCCATGGACCTGTCGCCGGCCGCCAGGCGGCGGGCCAGCTGCTCGCGCTGCGTGGCGGCATCGCGCGGCAGCAGCGAGGTGGTGATGGTGTACTTCCCGCCCGAGTCCGCGGAGCACTGCTCGGCGATCGTGGCCTGCCCCCCGTTGTCCGGGTTGATGTACCACGTCAGCTCGGTGGGACCGCCATCATCCGATGCGCAGCCCGCCAGCATCAGTGCTCCGATCGAGGCGAGCGCTGCGGTGCGCAGCCGTCGCCGATGGTGCTCTGCTCTCACGAGGTTCCTCCGTGTGCTCGATTCGTGCGAGGCGCACCGTGGACACGGCAGGCACCTCCACGGCCCAGAATACTCCCAGATGTGAATTGGCACACAATCATCTGGGCGAGTCCCCGGAAGTCGCGCAACGGGAGGTGAACGGGGGCGGCTCAGGCGAGCAGCAGGGCCACGACGGCCATGGTCCCCATGGCGGCCACGGAGGTCACGAGCACGACGTCGCGGGTCACGGCCTCAGCGCTGCGATAGCGCACGGCCGCCACATAGACGTTCTGCGCCGTCGGCAGCGCCGCCATCAGGACCACGCCGTAGAGCATGGCGGGGTCGAGGCCCAGGGCGAGGCCGAACAGCCAGGCCAGGACGGGCTGGGCGATCAGCTTCAGCGCGGAGAGCAGCGCGACCTCCTGGCGGTGGGCGCGAGTGCCCTGCAGCGGGCGGTGGGAGACCAGCGACATGCCGAACGCGGCGAGCATGCACGGGATGGCCGCCCCGGAGATCAGCTCGATCGGCTGGTGGGCCACGGTCGGCAGCTGCCAGCCGGTGGCCGAGAAGACCACGCCGAGCAGCGAGCCCAGGATCATGGGATTCGTGGCCACGGAGCGCAGCAGCGACAGCGGGTTCGGGCGGCGCCCGAGCACTGCGATGTCCATGAGGGCCAGGTAGATGGGCGTGTAGATCGCCAGCTGGAACAGGATCACGGGCACGACGGCCGAGGCATCGCCGAGCACGAAGGTCGTCAGCGGGATGCCCAGGTTGGCGGAGTTGACCATCGAGGCGGACTGTCCGGACATGATCACGGAGCCCAGCCGCGCGCGTTCGCCCTGGGCGCCGCGGCGCTCGACGGAGCTGCCGTCGTCGTCGGCCGAGGGGAAACTCTGCGCGGCCCGATCCCGCTGATCCCGCCGCCGCAGGGCGCGCCGTGCGAAGGCGAAGCCCCACCACAGCGAGGCGGTGGCCCAGGCGGAGACCAGGGCCACGAGCAGCGGGGCGGAGAAGATCTGGGAGACGTCCGCCCCGGAGACCGTCAGGAACAGCAGGCAGGGGGAGGCCACCCAGAAGGAGAAGGCGCTCAGGGAGTGCTGGCCGGCATCGCCCAGGATCCCCGCGCGGGAGACGACGGCCCCCACCAGGATGATGATCCAGATGACCGCGAATCCCGCGAGGACCCCGGTCATCTCAGCCGCGCCCGCCCAGCTCGGCGCGCGCGTCCGGGGAGCTCACGGCGTGATCGGGGGTCTTCACGTCCCCGACGACGGCCTCGGCGGGGTCCTGCCCCAGGTGCACGATGCGGTTGCCGGCATCCACATGGACGACGTGCGGCTCGTACGTGCGGGCCTCCTGGTCGTCCATCTGGGCGTAGGCCATCAGGATCACGAGGTCGCCCACGGACACGAGGTGGGCGGCGGCGCCGTTGATGCCGATCACGCCCGAGCCGCGCTCGCCGGGGATCGTGTAGGTCTCCAGGCGCGCCCCGTTGGTGATGTCGACGATGTGGACCAGCTGGCCCGGGAGGATTTCGGCGGCCTCGAGCAGGTCCAGGTCGACGGTCACGGAGCCCACGTAGTGCAGGTCCGCGTGGGTCACGGTCGCGCGGTGGATCTTGCCGGTGAACATGGTTCGCAGCATGGCTGCCTTTCACGAGACGCGAGCAGGGGTGCGGGGAAGCTCGGATGCCGCTGACGGCATATGCGCGTGGCGTTCGGGGCTGCGGCCGCACGGAGCGCCCCTGTCCGCAGCCGGAAGGGCCGTCCGATGAGAAGCGCCCGCAGACCGGAGGGTCTGCGGGCGCGGTCGGCGCAGGCCGACGAGAGAGCGGCTGACGGGAATCGAACCCGCGTATCAGGCTTGGGAAGCGTGCGCTCTACCATTGAGCTACAGCCGCGCGACGAACGCCGACTCTAGCGCAGTCCACGACACGGCGCCAATGCGTCGGGCGCCCGCGTGGACTACCGTGGCAGCCGTGCTGCTCTCCGATCGCGACATCCGCGCCGAGCTCGAGGCCCAGCGGGTCCGGCTCGAGCCCTGCGACCTCGACCTCATCCAGCCCTCGAGCATCGACGTCCGCCTGGACCGATGGTTCCGGCTCTTCGACAACCACAAGCACGCCGTGATCGACCCGTCGATCGAGCAGCCGGGGCTGACCCGGCTCGTGGAGGTGGCTCCGGAGGAGCCCTTCGTGCTGCATCCCGGCGAGTTCGTGCTGGGCTCCACCTACGAGTGCGTGAGCCTTCCAGACGACATCGCCGCCCGGCTCGAGGGCAAGTCCTCGCTGGGGCGCCTGGGGCTGCTGACGCATTCGACCGCGGGCTTCATCGACCCGGGCTTCTCGGGGCACGTGACCCTCGAGCTGTCCAACATGGCCACGCTGCCGATCAAGCTGTGGCCGGGCTCGAAGGTCGGGCAGCTGTGCTTCTTCCGGCTGTCGTCGTCCGCCGAGGAGCCCTACGGCACGGGGGATCACCAGAACCGCTACCAGGGCCAGCGCGGACCCACGGCCTCGCGCTCGCACCTGAGCTTCCACCGCACGCAGCTGCCGCGCTGAGGAGCACTCGGGCGGCGCGGGCTGCTGTGCGCAGCCGCATGCTGCAGGGCTCAGGCGGTGTGCGCGGTGGAGACCGCTTCGGCGGCGGCCACCGCGGGCCGGGGCCGCGTGGGCAGCCCGATCATCATGAGAAGGCCCAGCAGGACGACGGCCACGATGCCCAGGATCCCGTAGCGCTGTTCGCCGAAGACGCCGATGGCCGTCCCGAACAGCAGCGGGGCCAGGAAGCTCACCGCACGCCCGGTCGTGGCGTAGAGCCCGTAGAGGGAGCCCTCCGTGCCCTCGGTGGTCAGCCGCCCCAGGTAGGACCGCGACGAGGCCTGGGCCGGGCCGACCGCTACGCACAGCGCCAGTCCGCAGACCCAGAAGGCCCCCTTGCCCTCGAGCAGCATCAGGGCGGTGCCGGCCACGGCGACCAGGGCCAGTGCGGCGACGATCACCGGCTTGGGACCCAGGCGGTCGTCGAGCTGGCCGCCCAGCAGTGCACCGAGGCCCGCGATCAGGTTGCCCGCGATCGCGAAGATCATGACCTCGGTGAGGCTGAACCCGAAGGTCCCCGCAGCGATCAGGCCGCCGAAGGCGAACACGGCGGAGAGGCCGTCGCGGAACACGGCCGAGGCCGCGAGGAAGTGCAGCGCCCGACGATCTGTGCGCCAGAGGTGGACCACCATGCGCACGATCTCCCGGTAGGGAGCCAGAGCTCCGCCGCCGGTGCCCGGGGCCCGGCGGCTGGGACACCGGGCTTCGATGCGGCGCAGGCTCACGATCAGCGGGACAGCCAGGACGACGCACCACACGGCGCAGAACAGGGCGACCGCCCGGACGTTGAGGGCCTCGTCCGTGGGCAGCCCCACGAAGCCGGGCGTGATGAAGCCGAACAGCACGAACGCGGTGGCCAGGATCGAGAAGATGTAGCCGACAGCCCAGCCGCGTCCGCTGACGCGTCCGATCGACTCCGGGGAGGTCAGCCCGGGAAGGGTCGCGTAGTAGTCCACGACGGCGAGCTCCTTGGCCGCGTTGGCGGCGCTGAGCAGGACGACGCCGAGCATGAGCAGCTGCTCCTCGGGACGCACGAGGAAGCAGGCTGCCGTGCACGCCGCGCAGATCCCCGTGAACACGGCGATGCCGGTCGATCGGCGGCCGCTGCGGTCGGAGAGCCAGCCGATCAGCGGAGCCGCCACGGCGATCATCACCGCGGCCACGACCGTTCCCCGGGACAGCATCTGCGTGGCGTGCTCGGTGCTGCCGAAGGACCCTGACGTCAGGTACGTCCCGAAGACGAACGTGATCATCAGCGCATCGATCACGGAGATCGCGGCGTCGTAGAGGTACCAGGAGCCCAGGGCGCCGGGCCCGGCGGGGGACAGCGGAGCAGGGGGAACCGTCGGATCGACGGCCGCGGGCCGCGCAGTGGATTCCATGATGCTGAAGACTAGGGGCGACGGCGGCCGTCGGACGATTTCGCGACAAGGTGAAGGTGGCCCTGGGCACGGCGGGGCCTGCCGGCGAGTTGGTAATCTGCTGGGAAGTTCCCCGCAAGACGACCCCGCAAGACGACTTACGAGCCGCTGCCCTCGTCGCCGGTCCCTCGACCGATCGGCCGGCCTGCAGAGCCGCTGGTCGTCGACTCCTCGAGCCGCAACGGAGGCGCACGTGCTGGCAGTGCTGATAGCCCACGCAGCCATCGCTCTGCTCGCACCGCCCCTGTTCACCCGCTTCGGCCGGTCCGCCTTCTACGTCATCGCGGCGGTGCCGGCGGCCTCGTTCATCTGGGTGCTGCTGCAGGGCGGGGCCGCGCATTCCGGGCAGTGGCAGCAGGTGATCCCCTGGCTGCCCACCATGGACCTGGCGATCGCCCTGCGCACCGACTCCCTGGCGTGGGTGATGTCGCTGATCGTGCTGGGCATCGGTGCGCTCGTGCTGGCCTACTGCGCCCGCTACTTTTCGGAGGACTCCCCGGACACGGGCTCCTTCGGCGCGCAGCTGGTCGCCTTCGCCGGGGCCATGTACGGGCTCGTCGTGGCCGATGATCTCCTGCTGCTGTTCATCTTCTGGGAGATCACGACCGTCCTGTCGTTCCTGCTCATCGGGTATGCCCGCGTCCGGCTCTCGGCTCGCCGCGCCTCCATGCAGGCCCTGATCATCACGACCGCCGGCGGCCTGACCATGCTCGTGGGCGTCATCCTGCTGGGGCAGAGCGCCGGCACCTACCGGATCTCCGAGCTCGTGGCCATGGGCCCGCAGCTGGCCTCGCACGGGCCGATCATCGACGTCGCGATCGCGCTGCTGCTCGTGGGCGCTGTGACCAAGTCGGCGCTGATCCCGTTCCACTTCTGGCTGCCCGAGGCCATGGCCGCCCCCACGCCCGTCTCGGCCTACCTGCACGCCGCCTCCATGGTGAAGGCCGGCGTCTACCTGGTGGCCCGGCTGGCCCCGGGCTACTCGGACACCGCCGCCTGGCAGCCCATGCTGCTCACGCTGGGCGTCGGCACCATGGTCTTCGGCGGCTGGGTCGCCATGCGCCAGTACGACCTCAAGTTGCTGCTGGCCTACGGCACCGTGTCCCAGCTGGGCTTCATGATCCTGGTCCTGTCCGTCGGCACCCCCGACGCCGCCCTGGCCGGCATGGCGCTGCTCGTGGGCCACGCGCTGTTCAAGGCGACCCTCTTCCTCACGGTCGGGATCATCGACCACGAGACCGGCACCCGAGACATCCGCAAGCTCTCCGAGCTCGGTCGCCAGATGCCCGTCCTGCTGGTCGTGGCGATCATCGCGGCGGCCTCGATGGCAGGCGTCCCGCCGTTCGGGGGCTTCGTGGCCAAGGAGGCCGTGCTCGGCACCCTGCTCCACGACGTCCAGGCGGACACGGGAGACGCCCTGGCCTGGATCCGCCTGCTCGGCGTGATCCTCGGCTCGGTGTTCACCGTCGTGTACTCGGCCCGCTTCGTGTGGGGCGCCTTCGGGGTCAAGCGCAGCGCGTTCGCCCAGCTGCCCACGGGCGAGGACGGCCGGCCCATGCGCACCCCGGCCCACCACGCAGCCCGCTCCTTCGTGGCCCCTGCCGTGGTGCTCACCGTCCTGACGATCGTCTACGGCTTCGTGCCCGGACCGGTCGAGCACTCGCTGCTGCCCTGGGTGGGCGAGTTCGCCGGCGAGGCCACGCTGCACCTGGCGCTGTGGCACGGCATCAACGGCGCGCTGCTGATCTCGCTGGGGATCATCGCGCTCGGGCTCCTCATGCACGCCAATCGCCGCACGCTGGCCGCGGTGCTGCACTCCCTGCCGCACATGACCCCGGCCGAGCGGATCTACCGCGAGGTCATCGACTCCCTGGACAAGCTGGCTGTGTGGGTCACGGGCAAGACCCAGAGGGGCTCGCTGAGCTTCTACCTCTCGGTCATCCTGATCACGGCGATCGTCGTGCCGGTCACCGTCCTGTTCCTCTACGAGACCCCGCCGCTGGGCTCCATGCGCATCGCGGACTCGTGGGGACAGCTCGTGGCGGCCGCGCTGATCATCGGCGCGTGCCTGGCCGTGCTGCGCGCGGGCAAGCGCTTCCTGGCCGTGCTGCTCGTCTCCGTGACGGGCTACGGCCTGGCGCTGACCTTCGCCCTGCAGGGCGCCCCGGACCTCGCGCTGACCCAGACCCTGGTGGAGACCATCGCCCTGGTGGCCTTCGTGCTGGCGCTGCGGACCCTGCCGGCGCCCGTGTGGGACCGCAAGGCCGATCGCACCCGCCTGCCGCGGGCCATCATCGCGATCCTCTTCGGCGGCTTCATGATGCTGCTGGCGGCCTTCTCCATGGCCTCGCGCACCGAGTCCCCGGTCTCGTTCGCCATGCCGCGGCTGGCCTACGAGGAGGGCGACGGCGCGAACGTCGTGAACGTGCTGCTCGTGGACATCCGCGTGTGGGACACGTTCGGGGAGATCTCCGTGCTGGTCCTGGCAGCCACCGGCATCGCCTCGCTGATCTTCGTGCTCGGGCGCCGGGACCGCCCGCACGCCACGGCCCAGCCCAGCACCGGGCAGATCCGCCAGATCCGCCAGCGCTCCGAGATCACCGCGCGCAGCTTCGAGACCGAGTTCGACCGCGCCTCGCGGTCCTTCCGCGGCGACGTGGACGATCCCTACATCGTGGCCGGGCGCACGCTGTCCCCGGAGCGGCGCTCGATCGTGCTCGAGATCGTGACCCGGCTGCTGTTCCACACGATCATCATGGTCTCGCTGTACTTCCTGATCGCCGGTCACAACCTCCCCGGCGGCGGATTCGCCGGCGGCCTGACCGCCGGTCTGGCGCTCACGCTGCGCTATCTCGCGGGCGGGCGCTACGAGCTGTGGCGCTCGACGCCCATCAACGCGGGCACCATGCTGGGCCTGGGCCTGGCCATCGCCGCGGTCTACGCCATAGCCCCGATCTTCTTCGGCGGCTCGATCATGCAGAGCTACACGTTCGAGTGGACCTGGCCGATCATCGGCGAGGTGAAGTTCGTGACCGCCATGATCTTCGATGTCGGCGTCTACCTGGTGGTCGTGGGCATGGTCCTGGACGTCCTGCGCTCGCTCGGCGGGCAGATCGACCGGCACACCGAGGACGAGGCGCTGCGCCGCCGTCGTCGTGCCGCCGGTCGCGGCGGTGCCCGCATCCGCGTGGTGCGCCGCCCCTCCTCGGAGCCGGGCAGCACCGGGGCGATCACCGTCCTGCGCGAAGAGGCCAGCGACGACGTCGACCTGACCGAGAGCGACGCCACGCAGGACGTCACCGTCTCCGAGACCGACCTCAAGGACTTCGGCGGCGGGGGCATGGACCGGCAGCAGATCCTCAGCGCCGGCAAGCGCACGAGCACCGATGACGACCGGACGGGGGAGGGACGACGATGAGCCTGAACCTCACCATGCTGGTGGTCATGGGCGTGCTCTACGCCGTGGGCGTCTACATGCTGCTCGAGCGCTCGCTGACCCGCGTGCTGCTGGGCATCATGCTGCTGACCAACGGCACCAACCTGCTGCTGCTGCACACCGGAGGGCTGCCGGGGCGCTCGCCGCTCTACGACTCCGGTCTGGACCCGAGGGCCTACTCGGACCCGCTGCCGCAGGCGCTCGTGCTCACGGCGATCGTGATCGGCTTCGCGATCACCGCGTTCCTGCTCGGCATGATCTACCGCTCCTGGGTGCTCTCCCATCGCGATGAGATCACTGACGACGCCGAGGACCGCCGCGTGGCAGTCCAGTCGTCGTACGACGAGGAGCTGGACGCCGAGGTGCCCGAGGAGGACTCGGAGTTCGACGACGACGAGATCGACAAGCACGAGAAGGAGAGGGCCGAGGAGCTGGCACGCCACCGCAGGGAGCAGGAGTCCGCTGAGCGGCGGCGTCAGCGCAAGGAGGGACGGCGATGAGCTTCGACATCATCCAGCTCGCCCCGCTGGCCATCGTCCTGCCCTTCCTGGGCGCGGCGCTGTCGCTGGTGCTGGTGCGCCGCAACCGGGCCCAGCGCTTCGTGGCGATCGTGTCGCTGTCGCTGACGCTGCTGGCCGAGTGCCTCGTGCTGGCCACGGCATGGGAGTCGGCCCCCACCTCGATCAACGTCGCCGGGTGGCAGGCCCCGTTCGGCATCGTGCTGGTCGTGGACCAGCTCTCGGCCATCCTGCTCGTGGTCTCGACCCTGGTCTCGCTGGCGGTGCTGCTGTTCGCGACCGGGCAGGGCATCGCCGACGGCGATGACGACGGCCCCATCTCGATCTTCTACCCCACGTTCCTGATCCTGGTCGCAGGCGTCTCGAACGCGTTCCTGGCGGGTGATCTCTTCAACCTGTACGTGGGCTTCGAAATCCTGCTGATGGCCTCCTACGTCCTGATGACCATGGGCGGCACGGCCCAGCGCATCCGGGCCGGCGTGACCTACGTGGTCGTCTCCGTGATCTCCTCGGTCCTGTTCCTGATCGCCATCGCGATGATCTACGCGGCCACCGGCACCGTGAACATGGCGGATCTGGCCGTGAAGCTCGGCGATCTGCCGGTGGGCACGCAGATGCAGCTGCACCTGATGCTGCTGATCGCCTTCGGCATCAAGGCCGCGGTCTTCCCGCTGTCGTTCTGGCTGCCCGACTCCTACCCCACGGCCTCGGCACCCGTCACGGCCGTGTTCGCGGGCCTGCTCACCAAGGTGGGCGTCTACGCGATCATCCGCACCGAGACGCTGCTGTTCCCGGGGGACAGGGCGGATCAGCTGCTGCTGTGGGTCTCGCTGCTCACGATGGTCGTGGGCATCCTGGGAGCGCTGGCCCAGATCGACATCAAGCGTCTGCTGTCCTTCACGCTGGTCAGCCACATCGGCTACATGATCTTCGGCATCGCGGTCGGCACGCAGACCGCCATGGCGGCAGTTGTCTACTACGTGGTCCACCACATCATCATCCAGACCAGCCTCTTCCTGGTGGCCGGTCTGATCGAGCGCCGGGGCGGGTCGACCAACACGGACCGCCTGGGCGGCCTGGTCGGGCTGTCGCCGCTGCTGGCCCTGCTGTTCATGATCCCCGCGCTGAACCTGGGCGGCATCCCGCCGTTCTCCGGCTTCCTGGGGAAGGCGGGCCTGATCCAGGCGGGCACCGACCAGGGCGGCTGGGCCATCTGGGTCGTGATCACCGGCTCCGTGCTCACCTCGCTGCTGACGCTGATGGCCCTGATGCGCATCTGGAACAAGGCGTTCCTGCGCGCCCCCGACGACGCCGACTACCCGGATCCGGTCCTGCTGGTCTCCCGGGACGAGGCACGGGAGCACGGGCCCCGCAGCGCCGCCTCGGTGTCCATGGACGCCGAGGGCGGCGGCCGGTGGGCCGGTCGCAGCAACGTGCAGCTCATGCCGTTCTCCATGGTGATGCCCACCGGGATGCTCGTGGCGGTCGGGGTCGCCCTCACGGTCTTCGCGGGACCGCTGTTCTCGGTGGCCGACAACGCCGCGGAGAACCTCATGCACCCCGAGCGCTACGTCGAGGCGGTCTTCGGCGACGAATCGGGACCGCGCGGCGTCGTGGACGACGGCGAGGACCCGAGCTCCGATGACCCTGCCGCACCGAGCCTGCCGGAGGGCGAGCAGTACGGGGAGGACGTGGGCGAGGACAGCGGCGCCGGCATCCAGCGCGAGGTCTACGACGGCACGGATTCGCGGCCCTCGGCCGAGGCCGACGCGCAGCGGCAGGGCGCCGAGCAGTCCGAGGAGGCAGATCAGTGAGCTCGACAGCGACATCCCGCGGGTCCGCATCCGCCCGGCCGCGGCGGCGCGAGCACCGCTGGGCCGTGGAGATCCCCCTGATCCTGTGGCTCATGCTCGTATGGGCCGTGCTGTGGGGCGAGCTGACGGCCAAGAACCTGCTGGTGGGCCTGGTGCTGTCCCTGCTGGTCACCCGGGCGCTGGCACTGCCGCCCGTGCAGCTGTCCAGCCGCTTCAACGTGCTGCACGCCGTGACCCTGTTCGTCACCTTCCTGTGGCAGGTCATCCGCGCCAGCTTCGAGGTCATGTGGACCGTGATCGCCCATGGGCCCAGGGCCTCCTCGTCGGTGACCGCCGTGCAGATGCGCTCGCACTCCGATCTGATCATGACCGCGACCGGAAGCACCACGGGACTGATCCCGGGCTCGGTGCTGCTGGAGGTGGACCGTCCGAACGCGATCCTCTACTTCCACGTCCTGGACGTGCACGACGACGAGGACATCGAGCACTTCCGGGAGTCCGTGCGCAACACCGAGGCTGCCTGGATCCGCATGATGGGCTCCCCGGAGGACTACGCCGCGCTGCGGCGCGAGGACGCCCAGAAGGGCCGTGGACTCAGCCCTCGGGCCGTGCTGCGCAGCTGGGCGGGCTACGCCCACAGATCGAAGGCCGAACGACGGGATGAGGAGCAGAGCCGATGAGCTCCATCGTCATGGCCGTGTGCCTCGTGATGCTCGCCGGTGCGGCCGTCGGCGTGCTGTACCGACTGGTGAAGGGACCCTCGCTGCTGGACCGCGTGCTCTCCAGCGACGTCCTGCTCTCCGTGGTGGTCGCCGCGATCGCCCTGGAGATGGTCTGGAGCGATCACTCCGACTACATGATGGTCATCGTGACCGTCTCGCTGCTGGGCTTCATCGGCTCGGTGTCCGTGGCGCGGTTCGTCCAGCCCACGCGGCCCCGGAAGACGGGCCAGACCGATGAGGGCGCCACCAAGGAGCCGGTCGAGGGCGAGCGGGCCGAGCAGGATCACCGGCCCGCCCCGATGCAGAAGCCCGCCCCGTCCGAGAAGGAGGGACACCGCTGATGGATCCCATGGACCTCGTGCTCGACATCGTCGTGGGCGTGCTGCTGCTCGTGGGCTGCCTCATGTCCCTGACGGCCGGCCTCGGCCTGATCCGGCTGCCGGACGTCCTGTCGCGTATGCACGCGGCCACCAAGCCGCAGGTGCTCGGTCTGCTGTGCATGCTGCTGGCCGTGGTGATCCACTCCCGCGAGTGGACGCTGCTGCCGCTGGCCCTGCTCGGCTGGGCCCTGATGCTGCTCACGGCGCCGGTCTCGGCGCACATGGTGGGGCGCTCGAGCTATCGGACCAAGCACGTGCTCGATGAGACGCTGATCGCCGATGACCTGGCCGCAGCCCTGGACGAGGCCGACACCGCCGAGTCGCAGGGCGGCGCGGATCGCCCGTCGTGATCCGCGACGGCTCGCCGAGCGCGCTAGGGTGAGCACCGAACCTCCGGCGTCGGCTGAGGCGCCGGTTCCGCGATCTCCCGAGTGGCTCACTCGGGGTAGGAGATGACATGAACCCCAAGATTATGGGACTCATCGGCACCGGCGCGTCCGTGCTGGGCGTGCAGGCCGCCACCAAGGGCCTCGACGCCACGTGGAAGAAGGTCACCGGCCGCCAGGTCCCGTCCAAGGGCGATGACCCCCGTGAGGACCGCTGGCTCGACATCATCCTGTTCGCCGTGGTCAGCGGCGTGCTGACCACGGTCGTGCGCACCCTGGTCAACCGCCAGGTCGCCGAGCAGCGCGAGAAGGCCGAGCTCAAGGCGCAGGAGAAGGCCAAGGGCCGCGCCTGATCTCGACCGGTCCGGGCCGGCCGCTGCGCGCGGCCTGCTGATCGATGGCGAAGGCGCCGGGAGCTGTGTGCTCCCGGCGCCTTCATCCGTTCCGGGTCCGGCTGAGGGTGACCTGCATCTGCTGCGCGTTTGGCGTAGGATCCCAGGCACACGACAGGGGAGCGCCCGAGGGCGCTGAGAGTGCGGTCCGCCGCAGACCCTCGAACCTGCTCCGGCTAGCACCGGCGAAGGAAGTCGAGCATCTCGGAGGTGCTTCTCGCGCGTTCCTGCGGGCGCCCGCCCACGCAGGAACGCGCGAGAAGCGCTTCTCCCCTCCTGATGACAGGGGCGCCGCGGCGTCCCCGGGCCCCCAGGAGGACCACCATGACGCAGCATCGCAGCACCGGTCAGATGAGCACCGGATCCGGCCTCGATACGCGCTCGGACCGCGACCCCGGAACCATCGGCTCCCCGCAGCGCAGCGCGCGCTCCCGCCTGAGGTGGCGCGTGCTCGACCTCGTGGTCCTCGCAGTGCTGGCCGCCGCCTGCGGCGTGATCTTCTGGGCCTGGTCCGCTCTGGTCTACCCCCTCTCCCAGGCCGTCACGGTCGGCTATCCCCCGGCGGGCGGCCTGCTGGTCGGCGGATGGCTGATGGCCGGACCGCTGGCCGCCCTCATCATCCGCCGCCCCGGCGCAGCACTGGCCTGCGAGCTGCTGGCGGCGTGCTTCGAGGGGCTGCTGGGCACCCACTTCGGCATGACGGTCGTGCTCTCCGGTCTCATCCAGGGCGCGGCGGCGGAGGCCGTCTTCCTGGCCGCCGGGTACCGCCGCTTCGGCCCGGTCGTGGCCGTGGCCTCGGGCGCTGCCGCCGGAGCGCTCGGGACACTGACCGAGTGCCTGATCTACTACTACGAGTGGCCGATGGCCCACCAGGCGGTCTACGTCGTGCTGGGCACGGTGTCCGGGGCGGTCATCGCCGGTCTTGCCATGTGGGCACTGACGCGCGCTCTGCGCTCCACGGGAGTGCTCTCGGGCCTGGCCTCCGGTCGATGACCGCTCGCACGCACGGAGCCGACAGGGCCGTGCGCGGCGGAGCCGCCGTGTTCGCGCGCGGCTTCGGCTGGCAGCCCGGGGGTCGGAAGACCCCAGCCATCGAGCAGGTGGACCTCGAGATCCCCGCGGGGCAGTGCGTGCTGCTGCTGGGCGCCAGCGGCTCGGGCAAGTCCACGCTGCTGCACGCCCTGGCGGGCGTGCTCCCGGACACCGAGGACGATGCCCCCGGGCCGGGGCCCGACGGCGGTCGCGCAGCGCCCTCAGGAAGCAGCGGCTCGCGCGGCGAACTGCTCGTGGACGGACAGCCCGCAGCCCAGCGCGGCGTCGTCACCGGCCTGCTCCAGCAGGATCCGGAGTCCTCGATCCTGCTGGCCAGGGCCGGCGACGACGTCGCGTTCGGCCCGGAGAACCTGGCCGTGCCCGCCGAGGAGATCTGGGACCAGGCCGATGCCGCCCTGCGGGCCGTGGGGCTAGAGATCTCCCGCAGCCGGGACACCTCGGCGCTGTCCGGCGGGCAGCAGCAGCGCCTCGGCCTGGCCGGCATCACCGCCATGCGCCCGCGCCTGCTGCTGCTCGACGAGCCCACGGCCAACCTGGATCCAGAGGGGGTGGCGACCGTCCGCAGGGCGGTCGAGACGGTGGTCGAGGACACCGGGGCCACGCTGATCGTGGTCGAGCACCGCACCGAGGTCTGGGCGGATCTGGTGGAGCGCGTCGTGGTCCTGGGGCCGCGGGGAGTGCTGGCCGACGGGAGCCCCGAGGACGTCCTCGGCGCCCGGGGGGCCCAGCGCGAGCAGCTGCGCCGCGCCGGCATCTGGCTGCCGGGCCAGCGCGCCGCCGCGGCCGCCCCGGCCCCCGCCCCCGGTGAGCTGCTCCTGCGCGCCGACGAGCTCGAGGTCTCGCGCGAGCAGCCCTCGCAGCGCCTGCTCTCCCGCCGCCGTCGCCGCGTGCGCCGCGGGGACGCGGTGCCCGACGGGGCCTGGGCCGGCGCCCCGGCGGCGCAGCCGGTGGACCTGCGCCTGCGCGCCGGCAGCGCGCTCGCGCTGACCGGGCCGAACGGCGCCGGGAAGTCGACGCTGGCCCTGACGCTGGCCGGTCTGCTCGTGCCGAGCGCCGGTACGGTGCGCGCTGCCGGCAGCCTCGCCGGAGGGCTGCCGGACGATCCTTCGGTATGGTCCGGCCCGGAGCTTGTGGAGCGCATCGGCACGGTCTTCCAGGAGCCCGAGCATCAGTTCCTCACCGGCAGCGTGCGCGAGGAGCTCGCCGTGGGCCCGCGCCGGGCCGGGGTCCCCGAGGACGAGATCGCCCGCCGCGTGGACGAGCTGCTCGAGCGGCTGCATCTTTCGGCCCACGCCGAGGCCAATCCCTTCACCCTCTCCGGGGGCCAGAAGCGCCGCCTGTCCGTGGGCACGGTGATGGCTGGAGCACCCCAGATCCTCATCCTGGACGAGCCCACCTTCGGGCAGGACGCAGTGACCTGGGCGGCCGTCGTCGAGCTGCTGGCCGAGCAGGTGCGGCAGGGCCGCTGCGTCGTGGTCGTGACCCATGATGACGACCTGGTCCGCGCCCTGGGAGCCGAGGAGATCGCGGTGCGACCCCGGACCCGGCCGACGGAGGAAGCGCGGCCCACGAGCGCGCCCGCTCGGCAGCGCGGCGCCCTGGCTTGCCGCGACGCCCTGGCCAAGCTCGGGGCGGTCGCGGTGCTGAGCCTGGCGCTGCTGCTCTCCGCGGATCCCGTGACCTCCGGACTGATCCTGGCCGTGGAGCTCGTGGGCCTGGCTGCGATCGGCCAGCGGCCCGGTGCTCTGCTGCTGCGGATCTGGCCCCTGCTGGTGGCCGCCCTGCTCTCGGGCTGGGGCACCGCGGTTCTCTCGGATGCCGGCGGGCACCTGTGGGTGAGTGCCGGGCCCCTGCAGCTGACCTCGGGCTCGATCGCCGCCGGGGCCGCGATCGCGCTGCGTGGGCTGGCCCTGGCCCTGCCGGGCGTCATGCTGCTGCTGAGCACCGACCCGACCGATCTGGCCGACCGGCTTGCCCGGACCATGCGGCTGCCGGTGCGGGTCGTGCTGGCAGCGCTCGTGGGGCTGCGCTTGGTCACGGTCATGATCGATCAGTGGCAGGTGCTCGTGACGGCTCGTCGGGCACGCGGCGTCGGCGGCTCCCGAGCCCCCCTGGCGGCAGTGCGGGAGCTGGGCGGGCGTGCGTTCGGGCTGCTGGTGCAGGCCCTGCGGCGGGCCTCGCGGCTGGCCGTGACCATGGAGGTGCGCGGCTTCGGCGGCGTGGTGGATGCCAGGGATCGGACCTGGGCCCGTCCGCTGCGCTTCGGGCGCGCGGATGCGCTGCTGCTGGGGGCGGCCATGGCCGCAGCGGCGGCCGCGCCGGCGGTCTCCGAGCTGCTGGGGACCCACCGCTTCATCTGGCAGTGAGGCCGAGGGCTCAGCCGGTGGGGCCGGGCTGGATGATGGTGGCGGACTCCCACACGGGATCGCGCTGCAGGTAGTCCAGCTCCTGCTGGGCCCACATGTCCCAGTAGGGCTCGAAGCCGCTGTCGCGGTTCAGGGCGCGCTCCCGGCGCTGGGCCTCCGGCAGCTCGACCCACACGGAGACGTCGAGGGCCTCTCGCGCCGGTGCGCTGCAGGCTCCCACACCCTCCAGGACCACGATCTCCGCAGCACGGGTCAGCCGCGGTCCGCCCGGCGAGTCGGCCAGCCAGTCCCACGCCGTCCAGTAGGCGTCCCGGCCGTCGCGCAGCGGGGAGAGGATGGACTCCTCGTACATGGCGATGCCCCGATCCAGGCCGTCCCAGCCCGGGTAGAGGTCCTCGAGGTGGAAGACCACGACATCTCGGGTCACGGACAGCACCTGCGCGAGCTGCCCGGCCAGCGAGGTCTTGCCCGCCCCGGAGCGCCCGTCGATCCCGATGAGGTGGGGCCGGTGGATCGGCTCGGTGAGCTGATGCATGAGGGCGATGCCCGAGGGGTTGCGCTCGGCGATCGCGGGGTCCATGTGCAGCTCGACGTCCTGCATGCCTCAGGCCCCTGCCTGTTCGCGGCGTGCTCGACGATCCCCGGCAGCGCGTCGACGACCATCTCCCACGTGCTCTCGAAGCCCTCGGCCCCGCCGTACCAGGGGTCCGCCACGCCCTGCTCGGACTCGGGCAGATCGGCGGCCTGCGGGTCGAAGGAGCGGTACAGGCGCACCCGGTCCTGGGCGCCCTCCGGGGCCATGGCGCGCAGGGCCCGAGCGTGCTCAGGAGTCATGGCCAGCAGGAGGTCGTGGTCCTGGAACCACTGCGGGGTGACCTGGCGGGCGCTGTGCCCGGAGGGATCGAGCCCCTCGCGCTCGAGCACCCGCGCCGCCCGGGGATCCACGGGGTTGCCGTGCTCCTCGTCCGAGATGCCCCCGGAGTCCACCTCGACCGATGAGGCGAGCCCGGCGCGATCGAGCTCGCGCTCGAGGGCCAGCTCGGCCATCGGCGAGCGGCAGATGTTGCCGGTGCACACGACTGCGATGCGATACATGCGCTCCAGTGTAGGCGGCATGCATGTGCGGCGTATGAGCGGGCCCTGACGAGCGCGGGACAGCGGAGTGCCCGGGCGCATCGGAAAGTTGATACGAACTGACTCAAGTCTGCTTGACACGAAGGTTGGCAGGGCTATACTTGAGTCCAGAAAGCTCAACGAGAGAGGCCGTCCGGGCCTAAAGGATCCGGCAACCGCTCGCAGTGAGCACCGCAAGAACAGATCCGAAGGCCCCGTCAGAGGCTTCGGCAGAAGGAGGAATCACCATGGCTCGAGCAGTCGGCATCGATCTGGGCACCACCAACTCCTGCGTCGCAGTGCTGGAGGGCGGCGAGCCCGTCGTCATCGCGAACGCGGAGGGCGCCCGCACCACCCCGTCGGTCGTCGCGTTCTCCAAGGACGGCGAGACCCTCGTGGGCGCCGTCGCCAAGCGACAGGCCGTCACGAACGTCGATCGCACCATCGCCTCGGTCAAGCGCCACATGGGCACGGACTGGACGACCTCGATCGACGGCAAGAAGTACACCCCGCAGGAGATCTCGGCCCGCACGCTCATGAAGCTCAAGGCGGACGCGGAGGCCTACCTGGGCGACGACGTCACGGACGCCGTCATCACCGTCCCGGCCTACTTCAACGACGCAGAGCGCCAGGCCACCAAGGAGGCCGGCGAGATCGCGGGCCTGAACGTCCTGCGCATCATCAACGAGCCCACCGCGGCTGCCCTGGCCTACGGCCTGGAGAAGGGCAAGGAGGACGAGAACATCCTCGTCTTCGACCTCGGCGGCGGCACGTTCGACGTCTCCCTGCTGGAGGTCGGCAAGGACGACGACGACTTCTCCACCATCCAGGTCGTTGCCACCGCCGGTGACAACCGCCTGGGCGGCGATGACTGGGATCAGCGCATCGTCGACTGGCTGCTGGAGCAGGTGAAGTCCAAGACCGGCGCGGATCTGTCCAAGGACAAGATCGCCCTGCAGCGCCTCAAGGAGGCCGCCGAGCAGGCCAAGAAGGAGCTGTCCTCGGCCTCCTCGACCAACATCTCGCTGCAGTACCTCTCCGTCACCAGCGAGGGCCCGGTGCACCTGGATGAGACCCTGACCCGCGCCAAGTTCGAGTCCCTGACCTCGGATCTGCTGGCCCGCGTGGAGCAGCCCTTCCGGGATGTCATCTCGGAGGCCGGGATCAAGGTCTCGGACATCGACCACGTGGTCCTCGTGGGCGGCTCGACCCGCATGCCCGCGGTCGTGGAGAAGGTCAAGGAGCTCTCGGGCGGCAAGGAGCCCAGCAAGAGCGTCAACCCGGATGAGGTCGTTGCGATCGGCGCCGCCATCCAGGCAGGCGTGCTCAAGGGCGACCGCAAGGACGTGCTGCTGATCGACGTGACCCCGCTGTCGCTGGGCATCGAGACCAAGGGCGGCGTCATGAACAAGCTGATCGAGCGCAACACGGCCATCCCGACCAAGCGCTCGCAGGTCTACACGACCGCCGAGGACAACCAGCCATCGGTCTCGATCCAGGTCTTCCAGGGCGAGCGCGAGTTCACCCGGGACAACAAGAACCTGGGCACGTTCGAGCTGACCGGCATCGCGCCGGCCCCGCGCGGCGTGCCGCAGATCGAGGTCACCTTCGACATCGACGCCAACGGCATCGTGCACGTGTCCGCCAAGGACAAGGGCACCGGCACCGAGCAGTCCATGACCATCACCGGCGGCACCTCGCTGTCGCAGGAGGACATCGACCGCATGGTCAAGGACGCCGAGGCCAACGCCGAGTCGGACAAGAAGCGCCGCGAGGCCGCGGACATGCGCAACAACGCCGAGCAGCTGGCCTACTCGACCGAGAAGCTCGTCAAGGACAATGAGGAGAAGCTTTCCGACGATGTCAAGACCGAGGTCCAGGCGGACATCGACGCGGTGAAGACCGCGCTCGAGGGCGACGACGACTCCGCCGTGGAGTCGGCCGTCGAGAAGCTGCAGGGCTCCATGGGCAAGATCGGCGAGGCCGTCTACTCGCAGGACGGCGCCGAGGGCGCAGCCGCAGGCGAGCAGCCCGCCCAGGATGAGGACGAGGACATCGTCGACGCCGAGGTCGTCGACGACGAGAAGGATTCCGACTCGTCCAAGTGACCCGCGCTGCGAGGCTCGCCCGAGCGCCTGGCGGGACCCGTCGCGCACAGCGGCGGCCCCGCGACGGCGCCGGGCGGGCCTCGTCCGCATCCGCACCCCGTCGCGCGAGCCCCAGCCCGTTCGGGCGGGCTGCGCGCCCACACCGCTTGAGGAGCCAGATATGACCACCAATCCAGAGGACCCGCGCTCGGAGGATCAGGTGCCCGGCGAGGCCGAGCAGCCCGCCGAGAACCAGGACCAGGCCTCGGCCGAGCAGCCGCTGACCCCGGAGGACGTCCTGGGCGCGGAGCAGACCGAGGAGGCCCGCCAGGCCGATCAGGCCGGCTCCGCCGAGGGCGAGCCGGAGGGCGATGACCTCGCCCGCGAGCGGCTCGAGGATCTGCGTCGACTGCAGGCCGAGTTCGTGAACTACAAGAACCGCACGGCCCGCGAGCGTGATCAGCTGCGCGATCACGTCATCGGCGACGTCGTCGCCTCGCTGGTCCCCGTGCTCGATGACATCGACGCCGGCCGCCAGGCCGGAGAGATCACCGACGGGCCCTTCGCCCGGATCTCCGACAAGCTCGAGGAGTCGCTGCAGCGCAACGGGCTGCAGCGAGTCGGCACGGTCGGCGAGGCCTTCGATCCGAACGTGCACGAGGCCGTGCTGCAGCAGCCCGCCGAGGGCGTCGAGCCCGACCACGTCTCGCTCGTGCTGCGCTCCGGCTTCCGCGTGGGCGGGCGCGTGGTGCGCGCGGCCCAGGTGGCCGTCGCGCCGGGCGACTGAGCCGGCCCGCTCGCGGAGGCGAGCGCCGTGACACGAGCCGCGCAGCGGCCCGTGCACCTGAGATGACGGGGGCGTCCGCCTCGGCGGGCGGCCCCGTCATCTCCTCCCGGCAGACCCGAGGGATACGGGCCCCCGGAAGCACCATCACCACCGTCAACTGCCCCTGAAAGGAGGCGTCATGGCCAGTCAGGACTGGATCGACAAGGACTTCTATGGCGTTCTGGGCGTCTCCAAGGACGCGACCGACGCCGAGATCAAGAAGGCCTACCGCACGCTCGCCAAGAAGCACCACCCGGATCGCCACCCCGGTGACCCGGAGGCGGAGGCCCGCTTCAAGGAGATCTCCGAGGCGCACGACGTCCTCGCCGATCCCGAGGAGCGCCAGCAGTACGACCAGATCCGCGCCATGGGCTCCGGCGCCCGCTTCGCCGGCGGCTCCGGAGGCGGGGGCTTCGAGGACCTGTTCGGCGACGCCTTCGGAGGGGGCGGGCGCACCCGCACCCGCTACACCACCACCGGCGGCGGCGGAAGCTTCAGCTTCGAGGACCTCTTCGGAGGCGGCGGCTTCGGCGGTGGGGGCTACAGCGGCGGCTACAGCGCCGGAGGCTTCGACGGCTACGAGTCCCCTCAGCCGCCCGCCAAGGGCGAGAACCTCACCACGTCCACGCTGATCTCCTTCGACGACATGCTCAAGGGAACCACGGTGCGGCTGCGCCGCTCCGACGGCAAGACCACCACGGTCAAGGTCCCGCAGGGCGTGCGCGATGGCCAGAAGCTCAAGCTGCGGGGCAAGGGCCATGACGGCCCGGGAGGCCCGGGCGACCTGATCCTCACGGTCAAGGTCGGCGAGCACCCGGTCTTCTCCCGCAAGGGGGAGACGGACGACCTCCTGGTCACGGTGCCGATCTCCTTCCCGGAGGCCGCGCTCGGGGGCACCGTCCAGGTCCCCAAGCCGACCGGCGGCACCGTGTCGCTGCGCATTCCGGCCGGGACGTCGTCGGGACGCCGCTTCCGCGTGAAGGGCCAGGGCGTGCACTCGTCCAAGGGCCAGGGCAATCTGATCGTCACCGTGGAGGTGGCCGTGCCCGCCGAGCTCAACGACGCAGCCAAGAAGGCGGTCGAGGACTTCGCCGCCGCCACAGCCGGCGAGGATCCCCGGGCCAAGCTCATGGAGCGCGCCGGCGCGTGAGCCGGCTCCGAGCCCGGCCTCGCAGCGCCGGCCCGGGATCGCTCCCGGGTCCGCCCGCCGGGACACCGGAACCCCGTTATCTGGAAAGGAACGTGAATGCCATGGCTCTCGACACGGACAAGCCGCTGTTCGTGATCTCCGTGGCGGCCGAGCTGGCATCCATGCACCCGCAGACCCTGCGCCAGTACGACCGCCAGGGGCTGGTCCGCCCCTCCCGGGCCCCGGGGCGCGCTCGGCGCTACTCCCAGCGCGATGTGCAGAAGCTGCGCCACGTCCAGCAGCTGTCCCAGGACGGCGTCTCCCTGCAGGGGATCAAGCGCATCATCGAGCTCGAGAGCCAGGTCGCCGCCCTGCAGCACCGTCTCACCGAGCTCACGCGGGAGCGCGACGAGGCCCTGGAGCAGGTGGAGTCCGATCAGTCCGTGTTCGCGGCCACGGCCTCGGGCGAGATCGTGCGCCTGCCCCGCGGCAGGCGGCGCCTGCCGAGCGAGCGCCCCGGGGTCTCCAGCTCCCGGGCGCTGATGCTCTACCGCCCGAGCGACGGCCAGGGGCGCGCCTCCGCGACGCAGCGGCAGCGGTGCTGAGGTAGCACCGCGGCACGCGCTGGTCGCGGCTGTGAAGACGGCGGTCCGTCCTCCCCGGGACGGGCCGCCGCCTTCGCCTATGGTGAAGCAGTCCATCGAACCGCGACACCGAAGGCACCCCATGCCCAGGAGCGAAGCGTCCGGCACCCCCACCGAGTCCCGACGACACGGGAAGGAGGCCGCAGCAGGGCGAGCCTTCCTGCGGGAGATCACCTACCCGCACAACATCCACCCGGTGCTGGTACCCGGTATCTCGGTGGACGGCCAGCTCAACCGCTACGGCGTGGACCGCATCATCACCGTGGTCACCGGAGCGCTGATCCTGGCGTTCATCGTGTGGGGCCTGCTCGACACCCAGTCGCTGACCGAGATCTCGACGGCCGCGCTGCAGTGGACCAGCGTGAACATGGGCTGGGCCTTCAACTCCCTGGCCGTGGGGCTGCTGATCTACCTGGTGTGCCTCGCCCTGTCGCGCTACGGCCGGATCCCGCTCGGCCTGGACACCGACGAGCCCGAGTACTCGACCGCGTCGTGGGCGGCCATGCTCTTCGCGGCGGGCATCGGCATCGGCATCATCTTCTTCGGGCCGTTCGAGCCCATGACCTACTTCCTCTCGCCGCGCCCCGGCTCGGTCGATCCGGGCACGCAGGAGGCCATGAAGCTGGCCTCGGCCCAGGCCGCCCTGCACTGGGGCCTCAACGCGTGGGCGATCTACGGGATGGTGGGACTGGCCGTGGCCTACGCCTCTTACCGCCGCGGCCGCGTCCCGCTGATGAGCTCGGTGTTCGCCCCGTTCTTCCGCGACGGGCGCACGGACAACGCCGTCGGGAAGATCATCGACATCCTGGCGATCATCGCCACGCTGTTCGGCACGGCCGCCTCGCTCGGCATCGGGGCGCTGCAGATCGGGCGCGGCGTCGAGATCTTCGCCGGCCTGGGCGAGACGGGCAATGCCATGGCGCTGATGATCATCGCCCTGCTCACCTCCGGATTCATCGCCTCGGCCGTCTCCGGGGTCTCGCGCGGCATCCGCTGGCTGTCCAACATCAACATGGTGCTGGCGGTGGCCCTGGCGCTGTTCTTCTTCATCGTGGGCCCCACGGCGTTCCTGGCCAACTACGTCCCCGCCGTCGTGGTCACCTACTTCGCGGAGCTGCCCACGATGCTCTCCGCCTCGATGTCCGACGGCCCCGAGATGCAGGAGTTCCTCTCCTCGTGGACCACGTTCTACTGGGCCTGGTGGGTCTCCTGGTCGCCGTTCGTGGGCGTGTTCGTCGCCAAGATCTCGCGCGGACGCACCATCCGGCAGTTCATCTTCGGGGTGCTGTTCATCCCGTCGTCGATCGTGGTGCTGGCCTTCACCATCCTGGGCGGCACGGCCATCCGGGAGCAGCTGCAGAACCGGACCATCGCCCCGGACGGCACGGCGGCCAGCCTGCCGGCCCCCGAGGAGATCTTCTTCGTCGTGGCCGAGACCCTGCCCGGCGGGGCGGTCGTGACGGGGATCGTGATCGTGATGCTCGCGGTCTTCTTCATCACGACCGCCGATTCGGCCTCCGTCGTGGCCTCCCAGATGTCGCAGAAGGGCAATCCCGAGCCCCGCAGGCTCGTCACCGTCTTCTGGGGGCTGTGCATGGCCGGGATCGCGGTCGTGCTGCTGCTGGTCGGCGGTGAGAACGCCCTGACCGGACTGCAGAACATGATCACCGTGACCGCGCTGCCGTTCACGCTGATCATCTTCGCCATGGCCGTGGCCTTCCACAAGGATCTGCGCACCGACCCCTACATCCTGCGCAGCGCCTACGGGGAGTGGGCCCTGGAGAAGGCCGTGCGCCACGGCGTGGACGAGCACGGCGACGACTTCATGCTCGCCGTGCAGAAGGCCGACGGCCCCGACCGGGAGTGGGCCACGGCGGCCGATTTCGACTCCTCGGCCAGCGAGTACACCGACTGGTACCAGCGCACCGATGAGAACGGCCGTCCCGTGGACTACGACTGGGGCACGGGCACGTTCCCCGCTCAGGAGGACGAGCCCCGCAGCCCGGACGCCGACGGGTCGTCGGTCGAGGGGCGCCCGGAGGCCGGCGCCCAGCCGGGCGCCGAGGCCGGCCCCGGCGAGGATCAGCCCGAGAAGCGGTAGGTCAGATCCCGCGGAGTGCGCCCGGCCTCCCTGGCCTTGCGCTCGAAGCTGGTGAGGGTGCGGCCCTCCCAGCGCGGCGCCCAGCCCTGATCCGGCTGGGCGTCATCGGCCAGGGGGCCGGGGTGCAGGTTCTCAAAGCGGCCGTCGGCCTCGATGACCTCGCGCATCTGGATCGCGTACTCCTGCCAGTCCGTGGCCAGCCGCCAGGTGGCCCCGGGGCGCAGCACGCGGGCGACCTTCTCGACGAAGCCGGGGGAGACCAGGCGGCGCTTGTGGTGGCGCTTCTTGTGCCACGGATCGGGGAAGAAGACCCACAGCTCGTCGACCGAGGCCGGCTCCAGGAAATGCTCGAGCACCTCGGGGGCATTGGCCTGCACGGCGCGCACGTTGGTGGCCCCGGCGGCGTCGGACTTGGAGAGCAGGTCGGCCAGACCGGGGGTGTAGACCTCGACGGCCAGGAAGTCCTGCTCGGGGACTTCGGCGGCGCGGTGGGCCATGGCCTCGCCCAGCCCGGAGCCGATCTCGACGACCAGCGGGGCGCGCCGGCCGTAGACGGCCTCCTGGTCGAACACGGCGTGGGCGGCCACGGAGGTGTCGGTGATCTCGCGCGGGACCTGAAGGATCCGCTCGGGGGCCAGCTCGTCCCAGGCCCTCTGCCGGCGATGGGTCAGGCGGTCGCCGCGGCGCACGAAGGACAGCGGCTGGCGGTGGAAGCGGGTGGGATCCGCATCCCCGCCGGTCTGGTCGTCGGTCTCGGGCGCGGTCTGATCGGGGGAACTGTGCTCGCTCATCAGTCGGTGAGTCTAGCCAGCCGCTAGGGTGATGGGGCCGCCGCCCACCCCTCCCCGCCCCGACCGGGCATGTCGCGCAGGAGCACCGTGTCGTCGCTGACCAGGCTGAAGCTGTCCTCCGGAGCAGATCGGGCCATGTTCATCGTGGCCCTGGGCATCATGGCGGCGGTGAGCCCCATGGCCACGGACATCTACCTGGCTTCGATCCCGGCGGCGGCCGAGTACTTCCGGACCCCGATCACGGCGGTCCAGCTCTCGCTGAGCACGTACATGATCGGCATGGCCCTGGGGCAGCTCGTGCTGGGGCCCGTCTCCGATCGCCTGGGGCGCTATGGCCTGATCGTGGCCGGCACCTCGGTGTTCACGCTGAGCTCGGCGGGCATCGCCCTGTCCACGAGCATCGAGATGATGCTCGTGCTGCGCGCCGTCCAGGGCATCGCCGGCGCTGCGGGCGTGGTGGTCGGACGTGCGATGGTCTCGGACACGGTCTCCGGCATCGAGGCCGCCAAGGTCTACACGCTGCTCGGCACGATCACCTCCATGGCGCCCATCGTCGCGCCGCTGATCGGCGGAGTGATCGCCTCGCAGGCGGTGTGGCAGACGGTCTTCTGGCTGCTCACGGGCTTCGGCCTGCTCATGCTCACCGGGACGCTCGTGGTCCTCAAGGAGACGCTGCCTCCGGCCGAGCGCAGCCGTGCCGGCCTGGTGGGGATCTTCGAGGGGCCGTGGCGCATGCTGGGCCAGCCCGTGTTCATGGGCTGGGCGCTGGCCCTGGCCTTCGCCTTCGGCTGCCTGTTCTCCTACATCTCCGCCTCCTCGTTCGTGCTCCAGAACATCGTGGGGCTCTCGGAGCTCGGCTACTCGGTCGTCTTCGCCCTCGGCGCGCTGTGCGGGCTGCTCGGGGGCCTGGTCAACGTCCGCCTCCTGAACCGCTTCTCCCCGGGCGCCATCCTGCGCACGGCGCTGATCGCGCTCAGCTGCATCAACCTGGTGGGTCTGGCGGCTCTGCTGGCCGGTGCGCCGATGTGGACGCTGATCGCCCACGTGGTGGCCGCCCAGGCGTGCTTCGGATTCGTGATGGGCAATGCGATCGCGCTGGGCCAGGCCGAGGCGCGGCACCGGGCCGGGGCCGGCTCGGCGGTTCTCGGGCTGCTGCAGTTCCTGCTCGGAGGGATCGCCAGCCCGCTGTCCGGACTCGGCGGCGACAGCACCGCGGTGCCCATGGCGGTGTGGATGCTGATCTTCTCCGGACTGGCGCTGATCTGCGCCGTGACCGCCCTGCGGCTGTCCCGGCGCGCCGACGCCGACTGAGCGGACCAGCGACGGGCAGGCCTGTCGACACACTTCTCCCGTGAGCAGGCCGAGCACCGGCTGGCAATCACCTGTGTGCTTAGATGCTTTCGGATGGGGCGTGTCGCGCGTCTCTCCGGCTCCAGACTCCCTGACGAGAGGACCCCCCGTGATCCAGGACCTGCTCGACCAGCTCGCGGGCATCGGCTCGTACTGCTTCACCCCCGGCTCGATCGATGCCGCCCAGTGCTTCGGCAGCTTCGGGTCGATCATCTGGGGGCCCTTCTGCCTCATCCCGCTGATGCTGCTCACGGGCATGTACCTGACCATCCGCCTCTCGGGCCTGCAGCTGCGCAAGCTGGGCCCGTCGCTGCGCCTGGCCCTGCTCGACCGGGCGGACGACGACGCCGTGGGCGGCGACGTCTCCCAGTTCCAGGCGCTCACCACGGCCCTGGCGGCCACGGTGGGCACCGGCAACATCGTGGGCGTGGCCACCGCGATCTCGATCGGCGGCCCCGGCGCCCTGTTCTGGATGTGGGTCACGGGCGTGTTCGGCATGGCCTCCAAGTACTCCGAGGCCTTCCTGGGCGTGCGCTTCCGCACGACCGATGCCAAGGGGGAGATCTCGGGCGGGCCGCAGTACTACCTGCAGCGCGGCATCCCGGGCGGCATCGGCAAGTTCCTGGCCCTGTTCTTCGCGGTGGCCGCAGCGCTGGCGTCGTTCGGCATCGGCAACATGACGCAGGGCAACTCCATCTCCTCGAATGTCGAGGGCTCTTTCGGCATCCCCCTGTGGATCACCGGAGCGGTGCTGGCCATCCTGACGCTCGCCGTGCTGGTGGGCGGCATCAAGTCGATCGCCAAGGTCTCCTCGGGCTTCGTGCCGATCATGATCGTGTTCTACGTCGTGGGCGCGATCTGGATCCTGATCGTCAACATCGTCGACGTCCCCGCGGCGATCGCCCTGATCTTCACCGACGCCTTCTCCGGGACGGCCGCCGTGGGCGGCTTCGCCGGCTCTGCGCTGATCCTGGCCGTGCAGATGGGCGTGGCCCGCGGTGCGTTCTCCAACGAGTCCGGCATGGGCTCGGCCGCCATCGCCGCCGCCGCCGCCCAGACCACCCACCCGGTGCGCCAGGGCCTGGTGTCCATGACCCAGACCTTCATCGACACGATCATCGTGGTGACGTTCACCGGCCTGGTGATCATCACGACCGGCGTGTGGGAGCAGGGCTCGGACTTCGCCGCGACCATGACAGGCGACGCCTTCTCGCACGGCCTGCCCGGCAACTGGGGCCACTACGTGGTGACCATCGGACTCGTCCTGTTCGCCTACTCCACGATCCTGGGCTGGGCCTACTACGGCGAGCGCTGCATGGAGCGGCTGTTCGGCCGGCGGGCCGTCATGCCCTACCGCGTCGTGTTCTCGATCGTCGTCTACATCGGCTGCACCGTCCCCCTGGCGGTCGTGTGGAACTTCGCCGACGTCATGAACGGCCTCATGGCGATCCCCAACCTGATCGGCCTGCTCGTGCTCTCCGGGCTGATCTACCGGGAGACCAAGCACTACCTCGACAACGATCCGCAGCTGCGGGCCGGCAAGGCGCAGATCGACGCCTTCATGGCGGGCCACCCCGGCGGCATCGACACGTACGAGTCGACCGGGCGCTGAGCGCACTCGGGAGGGGCCTGCCGGCGGACCGGCAGGCCCCTCGTCGCTTTTCCACGGCAAACGACGACGACAGCTTCCCCTGCGGCAGCCGAGCGTGCCTAGGGTGGGAGCATGAGCGAACTCAACCACCCTCTGGCCCTGAGCGGCGACGCCGGGATCGCCACCGTCTACGACCAGGGCGCCCACGTCGCCTCCTGGACCCCGTTCGGCCACGACCCGGTCCTGTTCGTGTCCCGGCGCTCCGGATTCCAGGTGGGCACGTCCATCCGCGGCGGGATCCCCGTGTGCTTCCCGTGGTTCGGCCCCGGCCGCAGCGGGGACCGGAAGCCGGCGCACGGATTCGCGCGCATCGTGGACTGGGCGCGGGTGAGCACCGAGCAGGATGCGGCGGTCTTCGAGCTCACCGACGCCGCGCTGTCGCAGGAGCACCGGGAGTCCTTCCCGCACGCGTTCCGCGCTCGGCTCTCCGTGCGTGCCGGGGCGTCGCTGGAGGTCGTGCTCAGCGTGGAGAACA
The DNA here is from genome assembly GCF_026672465.1 of Kocuria sp. SL71. Taxonomy (NCBI): domain Bacteria; kingdom Bacillati; phylum Actinomycetota; class Actinomycetes; order Micrococcales; family Micrococcaceae; genus Kocuria; species Kocuria sp. SL71. The sequence goes on along the minus strand of NZ_JAPPRE010000001.1, from coordinate 1,906,818 downwards.
CGGGGGAGGAGGCCTTCGAGATCGAGGAGGCGCTGCACACCTACCTGGCCGTCGGCGACGTCCGGGAGGTCGAGGTGCGCGGCCTCGAGGACGCCGAGTTCATCGACAAGACGCAGGACAATGCGCTCGTGCCCGCCGCCGGCCGGTCGCTGCGGCTGACGGGGGAGACGGACCGCGTGTACCTCTCGGGCGGGCCCGTGACGGTCGAGGATCCTGTGCTGGGCCGGCGCCTGCGCATCACCATGCGCGGAGCTGCGGACACCGTCGTGTGGAATCCGTGGAGCGAGAAGGCCGCGGCCATGTCCGACTTCGGCGATGAGGAGTGGCCGGCCATGCTGTGTCTCGAGGGCGCCAATGCGCTCGAGCACGCCGTGCGGGTCGCACCCGGCGAGGTCCACGAGCTCGGCTATCGGATCGACGTCGGGACCGACTGAATCCATCGAGAGCCTGCTGCCCGGACATGCGAACGCCCCCACCGTCACGGTGGGGGCGTTCGCATGTTCTCGGGGCGGCAGCTGTCAGCGGCTGCGCCCGGGCGGAAGCGGAGCGCTCAGCTCACTTCTTGCCCTGAGCGATCAGGCTGGCGCCGATCGCGGCGAGCCAGACGTCCTTGGACAGCGGCGTGCCCTCCTGGGAGGGGCGGATGCCGTCCGCCTGGGTGAGCTCGTCGTTGCGGAAGTACATGCTCAGCATGCCGGCGGAGAACGCGAGCAGAGCGGCGCCGGCCAGGCGCTTGTTCACGAACGGGGTGACCAGCGCTGCGCCGATGCCGACCTCGGACAGCCACAGGAACTGCCCGAAGGTCTTGTCGTCCCACTCGCCGAACTGCGGGATGCCGCTGGCGGCCATGCCCTTGAGGTGGCCGTAGGCCTCCGCGGGGAGGTCCTTCTTCCCCAGCCCGGACTGGATGAGGTAGGCGCCGGAGACGCCGCGGAGGATGGCATTGGAGAGGCGCATTCGTGCTCCTTCAGGTCGGGGGTGTCGGCTCCCGCGTGCCGCGAGGAGCCGATGGGTGATCCGTCACGATGTTAGCAGGGCCTCCCGGGGTGGGCAGGTGCGCGTCGGGGCGCCGGCCCCGCTGAGCGAGGGCCGGGCTCGTGCTGCGCCTCACGGCGGTCAGGGGCCTATTCATGTAGGGTCGATGAGTTGCACATGGCACTGCCCGCCGCGCACCGGACCCGACGGCCGTTCATCGGCCCGGGACGTGAGATCTGAAGCGAGATGGGCAGGCAGCGCGTCGAACACCCCGCGGGCACGCGGACGGCGCAGGACGCAGACGGACCCTCGAGGGCAGACCTCGGGTCTACGCCTGCAGCGGACCGGGAGCTCGGAAGCCCCGGACGTCACTGCGCGAGTCCGGTACGTCGCCTCCACGCGGATCGTGAGATCGGCGCACCCCGGCCGGCCGATACCGGCGCCGGGACATCCGATCGAAAGTGCTCTTCCCTTGACGTCCTTCATCGACCTCGGCGTGCCCGAGGCACTGGCTCGTGTCCTCTCCCAGCACGGGATCGACCAGCCCTTCCCCATCCAGACCAAGACCCTCCCGGACTCGCTGTCCGGGCGCGATGTGCTCGGCCGAGGCCGCACCGGCTCCGGCAAGACCATCGCCTTCGCCCTTCCCCTGGTGACCCGCCTGGCAGGCCTGGCCCAGGGAACCAGCCGCGCGCCGCGCAGGGCCAACCGGCCCACCGGCCTGGTGCTGGCCCCCACTCGCGAGCTCGCCACCCAGATCGATCGGGCGATCGCTCCACTGGCCGAGGAGGCCGGGCTGTCGACCACCGTGATCTTCGGCGGCGTCTCGCAGGTCCACCAGGAGCGCGCGCTCTCCCGCGGCGCCGATATCGTCGTGGCCTGCCCGGGCCGCCTCGAGGACCTGCTCAAGCAGGGGGTCCTGACCCTCGACGACATCCGCGTGACCGTGATCGACGAGGCCGATCACATGGCCGACATGGGTTTCCTGCCCGTGGTCACCCGCATCCTCAAGCAGACCCCGGACGACGGCCAGCGCCTGCTGTTCTCGGCCACGCTCGACGGCGGCGTGGACGTGCTGGTCAAGAAGTTCCTGCACGACCCCGTCACCCACTCGGTGGATGCGCCCAAGGCCGCGGTCTCGACCATGGAGCACCACGTGCTCGTGGTCGATGCCGATGAGAAGCAGGCGCTGATCGAGACCCTGGCCTCCGGCACGGGTCGGCGCGTGATGTTCACGCGCACCAAGCACCGCGCCAAGAAGCTGGCCAAGAAGCTCTCGCAGCAGGGCATTCCGGCGGTGGACCTGCAGGGCAACCTCTCGCAGAACGCGCGCGACCGGAACCTGGCGAGCTTCTCCCAGGGCGATGTCCGCGTGCTCGTGGCCACCGACGTGGCCGCCCGCGGCGTGCACGTGGATGACGTCGAGCTGGTCGTGCACATCGATCCGCCGGCCGAGCACAAGTCCTACCTGCACCGCTCCGGTCGCACGGCCCGCGCCGGCGCCCAGGGCCAGGTCATCACGATCGCCACGCGCGAGGAGCGCCGCGACGTCGAGAAGCTCATGAAGCAGGCCGGCGTGACCGCCGAGTTCTCCGAGGTCTCGATCGGCTCGCCGGTCGTCGCCGATCTCGTGGGCGAGCGCGCAGAGCGCGTGGAGTACGTGGCTCCGGCCCAGCAGCAGCCCTCCGGCGGCCGGGGTGCGCGGCGCTCCGGCGGCCGCGGCGGCGAGGGCCGTCCCGCCCAGCGCCAGGGCGGTCGTCAGGGCTCCGGGCCGCGGCGGCCGCGGCGGGGACGACGCCCGCGGCGAGTCCCGCGCCGAGGGCGGCCGCTCGCGCGGCGGCCGCGGCGCACGGCCCGAGGCCCAGGGCGGCCAGCGGGGCGGGCGCTCCGAGGGCCGCGCCGGTGAGCGCGGCCAGTCCCGCTCGGGCGGTCGCGGTGGACGCGGCGCCGAGCAGGGCCAGGCCCAGGGCCGGCGCGACGGAGGCCGCGGAGGCCGTCCGGTCCAGGGCGGCGGCCGCTCCGGCGGCGGTCGTCCCGCCGGCTCGGGCCGCGGACGCAGCGGCGGCGCTCGCAGCACCGCTGCTCGCACGGACGCCCCGGCAAGCGCTGTGGCGCTGCACGGCACCGCGGACGCGGTGGCCGATCGCGCCACGCAGGCAGCGGCTCGTCGTCGTGACCGCCGCGCCGGCGGCTCGCCGCGCGGCTGAGTCCCTCGCCGTGAGGCGCCGGGCAGGCTCGGCCGATGCGGCCGAGCCTGCCCGGTCCCACCTTGAGCCTCCGGGCCCCGTCCTCCCAGGACGACCGGACCCGGATAGGCCGGAAGCCCGGGATCTCCGTGAGGAGGTCCCGGGCTTCTGCCGTGCCCGCAGGCTCGGGGATCAGCCGCGGTTCAGGCGCAGCACCTGGCTGGCGGGGCGTCGGGTGGCCCGCTCGAGCTCGGCGCGGGAGCGATCGGCGGCATCTGCCCCAGCGGAGGCCTCGGACGGATCCCCCTGCAGATCTGCCGTCATGTCACAGCGGGGCAGCTCGGGCACCAGCGGGCCGATCGAGCGCAGCAGCTCGAGGGTCACGTCCTCGTGCCGGGCCACGGGCACGAAGCCGGGCTCGGTGGGGACCTCTCGCTCGCCGGGGACGATCACCACCGGCATGCCGGCGGCAGTGGCCGACTGGGCGCCGGCGATCGAGTCCTCCACGGCGATGCAGTCCTCGGGGGGCCGTCGTGAGCCGCTCGGCGGCCGTCGAATAGGGCTCCGGGTGCGGCTTGGCGTGCTCCACGTCCTCGCGCGAGACCGCCGCGCGGATCGCGTGCGGGGCTGCCGCCGCGGTGCCCGCGATGACCGCGGCCAGCGCATTGGTCACGATCGCGGCGGGGATCGCGGCCTCGGCGAGCTCGTCGAGCAGCTGCGGGCGTGCGGGCAGGAAGGGGACGTGCTCGGCGGTCGCCGCCGCCACCTCGGCGCCGATGCGGTCGGTGACCTCCTGCAGCTCTCCCTGCGCTCCGCGATCGAGCATCAGCTGCGCCGACTCCTGGACGGTGCGGCCCAGGGTGGCCATGTCGTCCTCCTCGGTCCACTCCTGGCCGAACGAGCGGGCCACGGTGCGCTTGGCGATGGCCCACTCGGGCTCCGTGTCCACCAGGGTGCCGTCGTGATCGAGCAGGACGGCCTTGGGCCACGAGCGGTGCTGGGGATCCAGCCACTCGAGCAGGGCCAGGGAGAGCTGGCGGTGATCGGTCAGATGGACGGTTCCCCGCTGCGGGTCCACGGGCAGGGCCCCAGGGACGACGACCACGGTCATGCCCGCGGCCTGGGCGGCCTCCACGCCGGAGGGGGAGTCCTCGATCGCGATGCACTGCGCCGGGTCCACCCGCAGGCGGCGAGCGGCCTCCTGGTAGCCCTCCGGGGACGGCTTGGCGGCGATGCCCTGGGCGAGCTCGCGGTCGCCGATGATGACGTCGAACATGTTCTCGGGGCCCTTGGCGGCCGTGTGCTCGGCGATCTCGGTGGTGGCGTTCGTGACGATCCCGGCCGGGATGCCGGCAGCGGCCACCTCCTCGAGCAGCGACTCGACACCCGGGATGAGCTCTGGGTCCTGCTCGCGCAGCAGCTCGCGGGACAGCAGCACCAGGCGCTCGCCCATGGCCCGGTCCTCGAGCTCCACGCCGCGCTCGCGCAGCCGCTGCAGCGTCAGCCCGATCGACCGGCCCATGACGTCGTCGGTGTCCTGGGCGGTCCACGTGCCGCCGTGCTCAGCGGCCAGCCGCCGCTTGGCCAGGTCCCAGAGGGGCTCGGTGTCCATCAGGGTGCCGTCGTGGTCGAACAGGACGGCCTGGGGGAAGGTGCGAGAGGACATGCGCACCAGCCTATCGGCGCTGGGCGGACTCGGATTCCGACAGCGGGCGGATGGGCTCGGTGATCCGGTCGCGGTCGTAGACCACCAGGGCGTCGTTCTCGAGCAGCGTCTCGCTCGCCACGATGTTGCCCGTGCGCTTGTCCCTGGTGCTCCGGCTGACGATGTTGTGCCGGCGCACCTGCAGCTTCCCGGTCTGCGGGTCCAGCGCCTCGTAGAACCACCCGTCCTCCTCGCGGACATGGAACTTCTGGTCCAGGGGAGCATCGGCGCGCAGCTCGCCGCGCAGGTGCTCGTCATCCGTGCGGACCCGGAACTGGAAGGTGATGCCGGTGTCGTTGCGCAGGCGGTAGTCCAGGAAGTTCCACACGATGGAGGTGCCGGTGCCGAACGGGATCTGCCGCTTGAAGTCGGGGAAGAGATCCAGGCCGGAGTGGTGGTGGTGCTCCACAATGCTCAGCGGCGAATGCAGCGCCATCCAGTGCAGGAGGTTGGTGAACTGGCACAGCCCGCCTCCCACCCCGGTCTCCGCGCGGTCGTCGAAGATCACCACGCCGGGCTGGAACCCTCGCCTGGAGCTGGGCTCGCCCACCAGCCGCCAGAAGGAGAACGTCTCTCCGGGGCGGATCAGGATCCCGTCCACGTGCGGGGCGGCCAGGCCGAGCGAGACGGCCTTCCCCTCCTGCAGCTCGGGCTGCGCATTGCCCAGACGGCGGCGGATCAGCGAGTTGTGGGTGTAGACCTTGACCGGCAGCGACTCCTGCGACGCCTGCCGCGCGAAGCTGCTGCGCCGCAGGCCGTCGGCGATCCTGCGCTGCATCCGGCGGCGGGCGAGGGCGATCTGATAGGTCGTCGGCGAGAGCTCGGAGAAGAGACGGCGTGCCATGATCTGCCTCCTTCGGCGTCGGGGGCACGCCATCCAGGGTAGCCCTCCGGTTTGCAGAGGGGAACAAGTGACGCCGAGGGGCGGCGCAGCCTCAGTCGTGGGCGGGGCCCAGAGCCTCGTGGCGGCGGTGCGATGCGGGCTCGAGCTGGAAGGTGGTGTGCTCCACGGCCACGGGGAAGTGCTCCACCGTGCACAGCTGCAGCGCGTCCAGGACGGCGGGCAGGGAGCCGTCGTGGAAGCAGTCGTCGTCCACCACCACGTGCGCGGTGAGCACGGGCACCCCGGTGGCCACCACGGAGGCGTGCAGATCGTGGATCGCCGCCACGTGCGGGACGGTCTCCAGGTGCTCGCGGACCTCGGTCACATCCAGACCGCGGGGGGCGGATTCGAGCAGCACGGAGCCGGACTCGCGCAGCAGCATGAGCGCCCGGGGCAGGATCAGCAGCGAGATCAGCAGGCCGGCCAGGGCATCGGCGCCGGTCCAGCCGGTGAAGTGGATGACGGCGGCCGCCGCGATCACGGCGACGGAGCCCAGGGCGTCGTTGAGCACCTCCAGGAAGGCGGCGCGCATGTTCATCGAATCCCCGCGCCCGCCCGCCAGAACCAGCAGCGAGGCGATATTGGCAGCCAGGCCCACGGCGCCGATCACGGCGAGCAGCACCACGTCCGTGTCCGCGGCCGGCGGGGGATCCAGCAGCCGCCGGACGCCCTCGACGATCGCGTAGAGGCCGACCACGAGCAGGACGGCGGCCTGCATGCCCGCGGCCAGGATCTCGGCGCGCAGCCAGCCCCACGTCCGGTGCGAGGAGCTCGGCCTGGCCGCCAGCGAGGCGGCGAGCAGGGCCAGCAGCAGACCGCCGGCGTCGACGAGCATGTGGGCGGCATCCACGAGCAGGGCCAGGGAGCCGGTGATCACCGCCCCGATGACCTCGGCAATCAGGATGCTCGACGTGATGGCGAAGGCGATGGCCAGGCGGCGACGGCCCGCACCCGCTGCATGGTCGTGGGAGTGCCCGCCTCCGTGCGCATGGCCGTGACTGTGGCCGGAGGCCTCTGCGGCGGCGCCGTCGGGGACGGCATGGGCGCTGCGGGTCTGCGCGCAGGCATGGTCGTGGGGGCGGGGGATCGTGGGGCGATCAGCCATGGCGCACCTCCTGCAGCACGGGGCCTCGTCGACGCCGACCCTTCCGGAAATTATCACGCCGCCGGCAGCTCCACTGCCGCCGGTGCGGTGCCCGGCCCCGTGAGCGCTGGGCGGGAGCGTCGGAGAGCGCTTCTAGGATGGAGCCATGAGCGCCCCGCTGGATGACCCCCGACGCCGCGGAGCCGTCGCCCGGACGGTGCCCCTGCTGGCTCCGGTGATGCCCCTGCTGCTGGCCGCCTGGCTCGCGTTGTCCTCCGCACCCGTCGGCGGGCCCGGGCAGCGCTGGCCGATCTGGCTCGGGGCCCTGGGCGCCCCGCTGGCGCTCCTGCTGTGGATCGCCGCGGGCATGGTGCTCGCCGATGCCCGCCGCTACCTCCAGCGCCGTGCCCGGCCCCTGACCTGCTGGCTCATGGTCGTCGCCTGGGCCCTGGCCGTGGCGCTGGGGGCGCTGCTGCCGGACCTGGTCCGCGGCGAGCCCGCCTCGATCTTCCTGGTGGTCTTCCCCGGTGCCACCGCCGGGCTGAGCTCGGGCTTCGCCAACACCGTGGGCGTGCTGATGTTCGCGGCGGCCGCCGCGAGCCTGCTGGCCGCGGCCCTCGACGTCCGCCGCACCCGCCTGCTGAGCCGCGGCGTGCCCCTCATCCCTGAGCCCGAGGACGAGGACCGCCTGCGCGAGCAGTGGCTCGACTCCTTCCGGTGACCGCGCCTGCACCCCTCCCGCCGAACAACGGATCCGCACCATGAACAAGGCCCTGACCGCTCTGCGCGACGGACTCCTGCCGCCGTCCCTGCGAGGCGATGAGCCCGCGGGACAGGGGCGTGCCGCGCAGTCGTCGTCGCACGCGGACAGCGGCGTGGTCACGGTCCCCAATGCCTTCACCGCGCTGCGCTTCCTGCTGATCATCCCGGCGGTCATCGCGATCCTGCAGATCCAGGAGCGGCCCTGGATGCCGCTGGTGCTGGTGGCGATCTTCTCGCTGACCGACTGGGTCGACGGCTTCCTGGCGCGACTGCTGGACCAGTTCAGCGAGTTCGGCGCCAAGCTGGATCCGATCGCCGACCGGATCGGCCTGGGCCTGGTGATCATCGCGCTGACGGTCGAGGGCATGCTGCCGCTGTGGGCGATCCTGGTGATCGCCGCGGTCGATGTGGCGCTTCTGGTCATGCTGGTCCGGCTGCGCCTGCGCGAGGGCATGGCGGTCACCTGGGCGGGCAAGCTGCGCACGGCCCTGACCATGCTGGGCGTGGTCGGGGTGCTGGCAGGGCCGGCCTTCGACTGGTCCTGGCTCACCGCCCTGGGCTCGGTGTGCGTGCAGGTCGGCGCCGTGCTGCACGTGCTCAACGGGATCGGCTACGCACGCACCGCCCTGCGGATCAGCCGCGGCGCATGACCGCCTGCTCCACCCCGGCGGAGTCGGTGATCAGCGCCACGAGCTCGAAGCCGCTGCGCTCGTAGAGCCGACGGCTGCCCGGGGTGGTCGACTCGAGGCCCACGGGCAGGCCCTCGGCGCGGGCCAGGCCGTGCTCCAGCAGGGTCGAGCCCACGCGACGGCCCTGCGCGGCCGGAGCCACCGTGAGGTAGGACAGGCGCCAGTGCGGCTCCTGGGGGTGCAGGCGGTCGTAGGTGCGGCTGTCCTGCTGCTGCTTCTGCGGGTCCGTCCCCAGGATCTCGCCAGCGCTGCGCTCGGCCTCCCGGGCCGCCGGGTCCTCGTGGGCCTTCGACTCGGGGCGGTCCCAGACGGCCGCACCCAGGATCTGTGGACCCTGATCGCCGTGCAGCTCCGCGACGTCCACCGCGGCATGGGGCAGCCAGACCTGCTCGAGCAGCAGGCGGTAGTGGGCCTCGAGCCGCTTGGTGAGGTCCTCGCCCGGCGCCGCATGGGCGCGGGCCCACGGATCGTCGGTGAAGGCCAGTGCCATCACTCCGGCGATCGTCTCGAGGTCCTCGGCGCTTGCCGGGCGGACGCGGATCGCGGTCTCGGAGGTGGTCATCGCGGAGCCTTTCGGGTCGGGACTGCGCCGCTACGGAGCGCGTCGGGGCAGCGGGGCCACACTATCCAGTCCGGCGGCGGCCCTGCAGGGCATTCAGCGCCTGGCCTCCGAGAGCCACAGGGGGATGACGCCGCGCACCACCTCGGTGCCGTCGCGCAGGTGGGCCGTCACGCGCACGGGCACCTCGCAGGGGAGGGGCTGCTCCCAGTCCGCCGGGTCGGTCTCGGCCAGGCATCGGACGTCGCCGGGGACCTTGGCCACGTAGTCGAGCCGAATGCCCTTGGGGATCCAGCGCGTGCCCTCCGGCAGCGTGGCTTCGGCCAGCAGGCCCATGGCCGCCTCGAGTCCGTTGCCGACGGCCAGGGCGTGGACGGTGCCGATGTGGTTCTGCACCGCGCGCCGCTTGCGGATCTGCACCACGGCGCGGTGCGGGGCCATCTCGAGGACCTGCGGGCGCACGGAGGCGAAGTAGGGGGCCTTGAGCATGTAGGCCAGGGAGAACGCTCGCTTCCCCAGGGGGCGGGCGGCGAACTGCTGGTACATCCGGTAGGTGGAGGTCATGCCCCGATGGTAGAGAAGATAGCGGGGAGAGGTGTCGAGCATCACTCCGGTGACGCAAGCCCGTGCCCATGGTGTATGGCGCAATAAACTTGAGTGGAGTAGACTCAAGTCAAGACAACACAAGAGGCGTCGAGGTCCGCAGGAGTGCAGCGGGCGGCAGCGCCGGAACAAGGAGGAACCTGTGGACACTCAGCTGACCACTCGCTCGCAGGAGGCCGTCTCGGCGGCGGCCGCTGCGGCCTCGACCGGAGGCCACCCGCAGATCGAGCCCCTGCACCTGCTGGACGCGCTGCTCCAGCAGCGCGACGGCGTCGCCGTCGCCATCCTGGAGGCCGCAGGCACGGACGTCGCCGCACTGGCCGCGGCGGTCACCGCCAAGCTCGGCGCGCTGCCGTCGGTCTCTGGCGACACTGCCAACCAGGCCCAGTTCAACCGCGCCGCCCTGCAGGCGGTCAAGGCGGCCGAGGCCTTCGCCCGCGAGCTCGGGGACGAGTACGTCTCGACCGAGCACCTGCTCTACGGCATCGCCGAGGGCCAGGGCGCTGCGGCCGAGCTGCTGGCCTCGGCCGGCGCCTCGCCCGCGGTCATCCGGGAGACGATCCCCAAGGTGCGCGGTGACCGTCGCGTGACCTCGCCGGATCCCGAGCAGACCTTCCAGGCGCTCGAGAAGTACGGCACCGACCTGACCGCGATCGCCCGCGAGGGCAAGCTCGATCCGGTGATCGGGCGCGACGGCGAGATCCGCCGCGTCATCCAGGTGCTGTCGCGGCGCACCAAGAACAACCCCGTGCTGATCGGCGAGCCCGGCGTGGGCAAGACCTCGGTCGTCGAGGGTCTGGCTCAGCGCATGGTGGCCGGGGACGTCCCCGAGTCGCTGCGCGGCAAGACCCTGATCGCCCTGGACATCGGTGCCATGATCGCCGGCGCCAAGTACCGCGGCGAGTTCGAGGAGCGTTTCAAGGCCGTCCTGGATGAGATCAAGGCCTCCGAGGGGCAGATCGTCACCTTCATCGATGAGATCCACACCATCGTGGGCGCCGGCGGCGGCTCCGAGGGCGCCATGGATGCGGGCAACATGCTCAAGCCCATGCTCGCCCGCGGCGAGCTGCGCCTGATCGGTGCCACCACGCTGGACGAGTACCGCGAGAACATCGAGAAGGACGCCGCGCTGGAGCGCCGCTTCCAGCAGGTCTTCGTGGGGGAGCCGTCGGTGGAGGACACGGTCGCGATCCTGCGCGGGCTCAAGGAGCGCTACGAGGCGCATCACAAGGTCCAGATCGCCGACAGCGCCCTGGTGGCGGCTGCGAGCCTGTCCAACCGGTACATCCCGCAGCGCCAGCTTCCGGACAAGGCCATCGACCTGATCGATGAGGCTGCCTCCCGGCTGCGCATGGAGATCGACTCCGCTCCGGAGGAGATCGACCAGCTGCGCCGCCAGGTGGACCGCCTGACCATGGAGGAGCTGGCCCTGGAAGGGGAGACCGACCCCGCTTCGGTCGAGCGGCTGGCCGCACTGCGCAAGGACAAGGCGGACAAGCAGGCCGAGCTGGATGTCCTGAACTCCCGGTGGGAGCAGGAGAAGGCCGGGCTGAACCGCGTGGGCGATCTCAAGGCGCAGATCGATGAGTTGCGCTCGCAGGCCGAGCGCGCCCAGCGCGGCGGCGATCTGGGGGAGGCCTCGCGCCTGCTCTACGGCGAGATCCCGGCTCTGCAGAAAGAGCTGGAGCGCGCACAGGAGCAGGAGGACGCCGCTGCCGATCGCGAGCTCATGGTCTCGGAGGAGGTCACCGCCGATGACATCGCCGAGGTGGTCTCCGCCTGGACGGGCATCCCCGCCGGGAAGATGCTGCAGGGCGAGGCAGAGAAGCTGCTCGAGATGGAGTCCATCCTGGGTCGGCGCCTGATCGGCCAGAAGAAGGCCGTGAAGGCGGTCGCCGACGCCGTGCGCCGCTCGCGCGCCGGCGTCTCCGACCCCGACCGCCCGATCGGTTCCTTCCTGTTCCTCGGCCCCACGGGCGTGGGCAAGACCGAGCTGGCCAAGGCGCTGGCCGAGTTCCAGTTCGACGACGAGCGCGCCCTGGTGCGCATCGACATGTCGGAGTACTCGGAGAAGCATTCCGTCGCCCGTCTCGTCGGGGCCCCTCCGGGATACGTGGGCTACGAGGAGGGCGGTCAGCTCACCGAGTCGGTGCGGCGCCGGCCGTATTCGGTCGTGCTGCTCGACGAGGTCGAGAAGGCCCACCCCGAGGTCTTCGACATCCTCCTGCAGGTGCTCGACGACGGCCGCCTGACCGACGGACAGGGCCGGACCGTGGACTTCCGCAACACGATCCTGATCCTGACCTCGAACCTGGGCAGCCAGTTCCTGGTGGATCCCGAGCTCGACGAGACCGCCAAGCGGGAGGCCGTGATGAACGTGGTCAATGCCTCGTTCAAGCCGGAGTTCCTGAACCGGCTCGACGCGACGATCATGTTCGATCCGCTGAGCACCGAGGACCTGTCGCACATCGTCGAGATCCAGGTGCGCGAGCTGGCGCGTCGCCTCGAGCCGCGCCGCTTGCGCCTGGAGGTGACCCCGGCGGCCCGCGAGTGGCTGGGGCTCGCCGGGTTCGACCCGGCATTCGGCGCCCGGCCGCTGCGCCGCCTGGTGCAGCAGGAGATCGGCGATCGGCTGGCCCGCGGTCTGCTCGCCGGCGACATCGTCGACGGCGACACCGTCCGCGTGGATGTCGATCCGAGCATAGACAGCGACGGGCTGGTCGTCACCGCCGAGCGCGATTGATCGTCAGACGCCGCAGCCGCCCGGCGGTCGCCCCTTCCTCCCGCGGAGGGGCGACTGCCAGGTCTCTGCCAGGTGGGGCCGGGTCGATCCAGGAGCGTTCGAACGTGTACCCTGGGGCCACGATTCATACGCACATCACCGGGGCAGCACTGTGTGTCGACTGGCTGCCGACCGGAACCGAGAGACAGAGGGGGTCACGCTCATGGGGCGCGGCCGTCAAAAGGCGAAGGCAACGCGACAGGCTCGGGAGATGAAGTACTTCACCCCCGACACCGACCTCACCGCACTGCAGCGCGAGCTGCGGCAGTCGGGGCCGACCGAGAGTCGGCGCCCGGCGTTCGAGGACGACCAGCACAGCGCGGTCGACTCGCACTCCGAGGATCAGGACAGCTACGAGTACGACGATCGTCGCCGCTGAGCCTCCCCTCTCCTGAAGGGGTCAGCCGGTGCGAACGGCGTGCGAAGAGCCCCCCACCGTTCGGTGGGGGGCTCTTCGCGCGCCAGCTGATCTCGGGGCGGGCGCCCCGTGGGCTGTGAGCGACTCCTCGCGGGGCTCGATCGCTCAGCCGGCGTAGTCGCCGACCAGGTGCACTGCGCCGCCGTCGACGCCCTTGGCTCCCTGCACCCAGTCCGGTCCTCCGCCCAGGCCGTCCCCCGGCAGGTCCTCGACCTGGCCCATGATCCAGGCGTCCATGCCGCGGGAGTGCAGGCGGGCCAGGGCGGAGTCGGCCGCGGACGGATCGACGACCGCGATCATGCCCACGCCCAGGTTCAGCGTGCGCTCCAGATCGGGCTGCGGGACGCTGCCCAGCGCGCCGATCAGCTGGAAGACCGGCGGAACCGACCAGGTCCCACGATCGACTACGGCCACGGTGCCCTGCGGCAGCACGCGGGCCAGGTTGGCGGCCAGTCCTCCGCCGGTCACGTGGGTGAACCCGCGCACACCCGAGCCGGTCGTGCCGTCAGGGCCGTTGACGGGGAAGGAACGGGCCAGATCCAGGACGTCGGCCGCGTAGACGCGGGTGGGCTCGAGCAGCTCCTCGCCCAGGGTGCGCCCGAACTCCTCGACCTCGCGCTCGAGCGACCAGCCGGCCACGTCCAGGACGCGGCGGACCAGGGAGTAGCCGTTCGAGTGGATGCCCGAGGAGCCCATGGCGATCAGGACGTCGCCCGAGCGCACGCGGTGCGGTCCGAGCAGCTCGTCGGCCTCGACCACGCCGGTCGTGGCGCCGGCGACGTCGTACTCGTCCGGGCGCAGCAGGCCCGGGTGCTCGGCGGTCTCGCCGCCCACCAGGGCGGCACCGGCCGCGGAGCAGGCGGCGGCGATGCCGCGCACGATATCGGCGATGCGCTCCGGCACCACCCTGCCCGTGGCGATGTAGTCGGTCATGAACAGCGGCTCGGCGCCGACCACCACGATGTCGTCGACGACCATGCCCACCAGGTCCCAGCCGATGGTGTCGTGGATGTCCAGGGCCTGGGCGATCGCGACCTTGGTGCCCACGCCGTCGGTCGACGAGGCCAGGTACGGCTTGCGGTAGCCGGTCAGCGCCGAGGCGTCCCACAGCCCGGCGAAGCCGCCGAACCCGCCGACGACCTGGGGCGAGTGGGTGTCCTTGACGGCGGCGCGCATCAGCTCGACCGCGCGGTCACCGGCCTCGACGTCGACGCCGGCCGAGGAGTAGGTGATGCTCTGGGCCGCGTCTGTGCTCTTCTGATCGGTCACGATGCTCCTGGGGTGGCGTGGTGGTCGTGAGGTGTGCGATGCGGGGCCGACGGCCGCGCTCAGCGCTGGGACGAGCTGTGCTCGTGGGAGGTGCGGGTGTCCTGCTCCAGGACCAGGTCCTCGAGCTCGGAGTCGGGTCCTGGATCGCACGAGCCGACCTCGGAGGAGGGCTCGGCGTCGTCGGCCAGCCGGATGCGCTCGCCCGAGGCCTCGACGGTCTTCTCCTCGCTCGCGGCGGCTGCGGACTCAGTCCGGCCGTGGGGCGCCGATGGGGCGCGACGAGCCTCCACGACGGACTTGCCGAGAGCATCGGCTGCGGGCAGCTCGGTGGGATAGCGCCCGGAGAAGCACGCCGTGCACAGCTCGGAGGGCTCCTGCCGGGTGGCCTCGATCATGCCGTCCTCGGAGATGTAGCCCAGGGAGTCGGCGCCCAGGGAGGCGCGGATGTCATCGACGGCCAGCCCGTTGGCGATCAGCTCTGCGCGATTGGCGAAGTCGATGCCGTAGAAGCAGGGCCACTTGATGGGCGGCGAGGAGATGCGCACGTGGATCTCGGCCGCGCCGGCCTCGCGCAGCATGCGCACGAGCGCGCGCTGGGTGTTGCCGCGCACGATGGAGTCGTCGACCACGATCAGCCGCTTGCCCGCGACCACGGACTTCAGCGGGTTGAGCTTGAGGCGGATGCCGAGCTGGCGGATCGTGTCCGAGGGCTGGATGAACGTGCGGCCGACGTACGAGTTCTTGACCAGGCCGTTGCCGAACGGGATCCCGGAGGCCTCGGCGTAGCCGATCGCCGCCGGCGTGCCGGATTCGGGGGTGGGCATGACCAGATCGGCCTCGACGGGGTGCTCGCGGGCCAGGGCTCGGCCCATGTCCACGCGGGACTCGTAGACCGAGCGGCCGTGGATCGCGGTGTCCGGGCGGGCCAGGTACACGTACTCGAAGACGCAGGCGGCGCGACGGGCCTCGGCGAAGCGGTGCGAGCGCAGGCCGTCCTCGTCGATCGCGATGAACTCGCCGGGCTCGACCTCCCGCACGAACGAGGCGCCCACGATGTCCAGGGCGGAGGTCTCCGAGGCCACGACCCAGCCGCGCTCCAGGCGGCCCAGCACCAGCGGGCGGATGCCCTGCGGGTCGCGCGCGGCGTAGAGGGTGTGCTCGTCCATGAAGCTCAGGCAGAAGGAGCCCACGAGCTGCGGCAGCAGCGCCAGCGCGGCCTCCTCGAGGGAGTCGTGCGGGTGCTCGGCCAGCAGCGAGGTCACCAGGGCGGTGTCCGTGGTGTTGCCCCGGGCCATCTCGCCTCGCGAGGGGAAGCCCGACTTGTCGATGAGCTTGTCGTAGAGCTCCGCGGAGTTCGTGAGGTTGCCGTTGTGGGCCAGGGCGACCGTGCCGTGGGGCGTGGCGCCCAGGGTGGGCTGGGCGTTGGTCCAGGTCGAGCCGCCGGTGGTCGAGTAGCGGCAGTGCCCGACGGCCATGTGCCCGATCAGGGTGTTCAGCGTCGTCTCGTCGAAGACCTGGGAGACGAGCCCCATGTCCTTGTAGACGCTGATGCGCTCGCCGTTGGAGGTCGCGATCCCCGCGGACTCCTGGCCGCGGTGCTGGATCGCGTACAGGCCGAAGTACGTCAGCTTGGCGACGTCCTCGCCGGGGGCCCAGACGCCGAAGACCCCGCATTCGTCCTGCGGAGCCCTGTCGTCGTCGAAGGTCTCGTGGGTCAGTCGTCCATCAGGTCGCAGCACGGGTTCAGTCTCCCACGTCGGCGGATCGGTCGTTCGGGGCGGCGGTGCGGGACTCCAGGTGAGCCTGCACCTCCCGGGCTCGTCGCACCGAGATGCGGTCGGCGACCACGTAGGCCACCGCTCCCAGGGCCATGCCGAGGAGTGCGAAGATCACCGCCATGTAGCCGATGACCTGGGTGGTCGTGAACTCCACGTTGCCCGATCCCAGCACGCCGATGACGATGCCCGCGATCAGGCCGATCGCTGCGCCGGTGCCCAGGAACACGGAAACCCTGGGCGCCCGGCGGAGGCTGAGGGTCGTGAGCTGCTCCTGGTCCTCGACGGGAGCCGTGGAGCCGTGGAGCGGGGTGGTCGGGGAGTCTTCGGAGGGCATGGGTCTCAGGATAACGGCCGCGGAGGCCGAGCGATCCCGCCGGAGGCCTCGCGCTGGGAGGCGTGCGTCTCAGGCCCCGAGCAGCGGCAGGACGCCCGAGAGATCGGTGCGGGTCCCGGAGGCCGCCACTCGGCGATCGGCCTGGCATCGGCCCAGCTCAGGCGCCCGGTGGCCAGCTCGAGCCACGTCCGGGCATCGGTCTCGACCACGTTCGGCGGGGTGCCGCGGGTGTGGCGCGGGCCCTCGATGCACTGGGTCACGCCCAGGGGCGGAACGCGCACCTCCACCGAGTTGCCCGGCGCGCGCTCGGCGAGCTCCTCGAGGGTGAAGCGCACGGCCGTGGCGATCGTGCTGCGCGGGGGCTCGTCGTCGCGTCGCCAGGCGGCCACGGCCAGGGTGCCGTCGGCGGGATCGATTCGTCGCCGGGCCATCAGCCGCGCCTCCGGGCTCCGGCCGGCTCGACCGGCTCCTGCCCGTGCTCGCGCAGGACGTCGACGACGGCGGGGGCCAGCTCGAATCCGCCCACGACCGCCTCGGCGCCCGTGATGGACGGGGTGGCGTCCTCGATCACGGGCCGGGCCCGCTCGGGGTCGATCGCCCCGACGGCGATCAGCAGGTTCAGGCCCACGAGCGCGTTGATGCGCCCGGAGCCGTCGAGGGTCTTGACGGCCACCGAGTAGCCGTCGGTGGTGCCCAGCCCCAGCACGCCCTCGGCGCCGAGCTTGGCGATGACGTCGAGCTGCTCCATGATCACGGTGTTCGACCGGCCGGGGCCCTCGACGAACTCGGGGTAGTCGAGCATGGCGGTGGCGACCGTGGCCATGCGGGCCTCTGCGCGGATGTTGCGCGCGGCGGCGCCCAGGGAGGCGAACGCCCTGCCGAGTCCGCTCAGCGAGATCGCGGCCAGGGGAGCCCCGCAGCCGTCGACCCCCACGAGGGAGGGCTGCTCGCCGGTGGCCTCGGCGATCACGCGCAGCACCTCCTGCTGCAGCGGGTGCTGCGGATCCAGATAGGTCTGCGGATCCCAGTCGTTGACCGCGCATGCCGCGAGGAAGGCCGCGTGCTTGCCCGAGCAGTTGTAGAACAGGCGCGAGTCCTGCTCCTCCGGGCGGTGGCGCCCCACGGCCGGGCACTGCAGGGCCGTCTCCGCCACGCCGGCCTCCTCGAGGATGGAGCGCACGGCGGCAACCTGGTCGTCGTCGGCGCGGTGGGAGCCGGAGGCGATCGCGATCTGGCCCAGGCTGAGGATCGCCCCGGAGTTCATGGCGGCGATCGTCTGGAACGGCTTGAGAGTGGAGCGGGGGAAGATCGGCGTGTCGACATCGCCCAGGCTGATCAGCCGGGAGCCGTCCGGGCCGGTCACCACTGCGGAGCCGATATGGCGGGTCTCCACGAAGCCGCTGCGCCGCAGGCGGGCGATCTCCACGGCGGAGGAGGCGGCGAAGGTCTCGTCGGGACTCGGATTCTGCATCGTCATGGCCCCAGTATCGGGCATGGGCGGGCCCGCGCACCCGGTCCCGGGTGGGCACTAGGCTGGCCCCGTGAAGATTCTGGTCATCGGCTCAGGCGGTCGAGAGCACGCCATCGTCCGCACCCTCCTGCGAGATCCGGCCGTGAGGGAGGTGCACGCAGCCCCCGGCAACGCCGGGATCTCCCGGGAGGTGCCGGTCCATCCGGTCGACCCCCAGGATCCGGCTGCGGTCCTCGCCCTGACGCGGACGATCGGCGCGGACCTGGTGGTCGTCGGCCCGGAGGCCCCGCTCGTGGCGGGAGTGGCCGACGCCCTGCGCGCCGAGGGCATCGACGTGTTCGGGCCGTCGGCCGAGGCCGCACGGCTCGAGGGCTCCAAGGCCTTCGCCAAGGAGGTCATGGACAAGGCCGGGGTGCCCACGGCCCAGGCCCGGACCTGCACGACCGAGCAGCAGGTCCAGGACGCCCTCGACGCGTTCGGCGCTCCGCACGTGGTCAAGGACGACGGCCTGGCCGCGGGCAAGGGCGTCGTGGTGACGGAGGACCGCCAGGCGGCCGCGGCCCACGCGCTGGCCTGCCTCGAGGCGGGCTCGACCGTGGTGATCGAGCAGTTCCTGGACGGCCCCGAGGTCTCGCTGTTCGTGATCTGCGACGGCACCGAGGCCGTGGCCCTGACCCCCGCCCAGGACTTCAAGCGCATCTTCGACGGCGACGAGGGCCCCAACACCGGAGGCATGGGCGCCTACACGCCGCTGCCGTGGCTTCCGGCAGGCTTCGCCGACGAGGTCGTGGCGACCGTGGCCCGTCCGGTGCTCGAGGAGATGGCCCGCCGCGGAACCCCGTTCAACGGCGTGCTGTTCTGCGGCCTGGCCGTGACCTCCGAGGGCCTGAAGGTCATCGAGTTCAACGTGCGCTTCGGCGACCCCGAGACCCAATCCGTGCTGGCGCGGCTCGTCTCGCCGCTGGGCCAGCTGCTGAAGGCGGCGGCCCAGGGGCGGCTGGCCCAGGAGCAGGCCTCGCCCGACGACGGCCCCCCTGCCGCTGCGCTGGAGCTCGCGCAGCTCGGTCAACGTGGTCGTCGCCTCGGCCGGCTACCCGGGCACCGTGCGCACCGGCGATCCGATCACAGGCATCGAGGAGGCGGAGGCGCTCGAGGGCGTCGAGGTCATCCATGCGGGCACGGCGCACGGCACCGGCGCCCAGGACGGGGCCGTGCTCAGCTCGGGAGGCCGCGTGCTCTCGGTCGTGGCCCTGGGCGATGACCTGGCTCAGGCCCGGGCCCGTGCCTATCAGGGCGTGGAGCTGATCCGGCTGGAGGGCTCCCAGCACCGCACCGACATCGCCGAGGGCGCCCTGCGAGCGCAGGCGCGCGCGCAGGCCGAGGACGAGGCTGCGGCACCGGCGCCTGCAGTTCCGACGGCAGCTGCCGCCGCCCAGGGCGAGCGTCGACCGGAGCATCCCGAGTTCCCCGGCCACCCCGCCCCGCCCGAGCTGCCGGGCTGGAGGCACATCTACTCCGGCAAGGTCCGCGAGCTCTACGTCCCCGAGGACGAGCACATGGCGGCCACGGGCGCGTCCGTCGGCGATGACGCCGAGTACCGGGCGGGCAGCGTGCTGGTGCTGGCCACCGACCGCATCTCGGCCTTCGACCAGGTCCTGCCCACTGAGATCCCGGACAAGGGAGTCGTGCTGACCCAGCTGTCGCTGTGGTGGTTCGAGCAGCTCAGCGAGGTCCCCAACCACCTGTGGAGCACCGATGTCCCGGAGGAGGTCCGCGGACGGGCGGTGATCTGCAAGAACCTCTCGATGTTCCCGGTCGAATGCATCGTGCGCGGCTATCTGACCGGCTCCGGGCTCAAGGACTACCGCCGCGACGGCGAGATCTGCGGCGTGGCCCTTCCCGAGGGGCTGGAGGACGGCTCGCGGCTCGAGGAGCCCATCTTCACGCCCACGGGCAAGGCGGAGGTCGGCGAGCACGACCTCCCCATCACCTTCAAGGAGATGTCCGAGGGCATGGGCACGGCCGTCTCGGAGCGGCTGCGCGAGCTGAGCCTGCAGATCTACGCCCGCGCCGAGGCGATCGCGCGCGAGCGGGGGATCATCCTGGCCGACACCAAGCTCGAGTTCGGCCTGGACTCCTACCGCGGGGCCATCACTCTGGGGGATGAGGTCCTGACACCGGACTCCTCCCGGTTCTGGGATGCCGAGACCTGGCAGCCGGGGCGCTCGCAGCCGTCGTTCGACAAGCAGTACGTGCGCGACTGGCTGCACAGCGAGGCCTCCGGCTGGAACGGCGAGGGGCTGGCGCCCGCGCTGCCGGCTGATGTCGTGGAGCCCACGCGGGCCCGCTACATCGAGGCGTTCGAGCGGCTCACGGGGCGCAGCTTCAGCCCCCAGGGGCCCTTCCTGGAGGTCGACGCCGTGGACTGATCGGGTCCCCTCCGGCGGCTCGGATCCCGGGGCCCGCCAGAAAATCCCGAGAACCTGGACCAAAGTCCATAGTGCGAATGCATGGACTCGTCGGATACTCGTGGTGAGCGAAAGCCGTGACGACCAGACGCGGCTGACGACTCGGTGAGGAACTCCTCGCCGCGCTCCCGGGAAGTTCCACCTTCCGGATCCAGGGCGCAGCGCGGAGTCCGTGTCGGTGTCGCTCCTGAAGGACTTGTCGAGGACCGGTGCTCTCCCCACCGCCTCGGCTCCGGACAGCCGCGCGAGGACTGGATCCCCTCGCAGGACGGCGCGGAGCAGGTCCCTGAGGTGGAACGACGAGCGGCCCCTTCTGCCCATGAAGGGGCCGCTCAACGTTTGTCCGAAAGGCCTTCTCAGGCCTGCTCGGGCGCAGCCGAGATGTGCTCGTGGATCAGCGACACCGCCGCAGCTCCCTCGCCGGTGGCCGAGGCCACCCGCTTCATGGACCCCGCGCGGACGTCTCCTGCGCACAGCACGCCGGGCACCGCGGTGGACAGCTGCGCCGGCGGGACGTCCTGCAGCCAGTGGTCGGCCGGGACGTCCCTGCCCGTGAGCACGAAGCCCCGCTCGTCCCGGTACACGGCCTCTGGAAGCCAGTCGCAGTGCGGGGCCGCCCCCAGCAGGAGGACGAGCCCGCCGACCTCCTGGTGCCGGCGCTGCCCGGTGGCGATCTCCTCGAGCTCGACCCAGGACAGCTCTCCCTCCTCGGCGCCGCCGTCGACCACGCGGGTCCCGCCCTGGACCTCGATCCGGGGGTTCGCCTCGATCTCGGTGATCAGGTACTGCGACATGGTCTCTCCGAGCCCGGGCCTGCGCACGACGATCGTGACGGAGCGGGCGAATCGTGCCAGGTGCACGGCGGCCTGCCCGGCGCTGTTCCCTCCGCCGACCACCACGACGTCCTGGCCCTCCATCTCCGGGGCCGAGGCCATCGCGGCGCCGTAGTGGACGCCGTGGCCGACCAGCTGCACGAGGGAGTCGACGCCGAGCCGGCGGTAGCTGACCCCGCTGGCGATCAGGACGGTGCGTGCGCGCAGGGCCTCGGATTCGGTGAGCACGGTGTGCAGGTCTCCGTCGATCCCGGGCTCCAGGCGCTCGACCGGCCAGCCGGTGCGGATCACGGCGCCGAAGCGCAGCGCCTGGGTGCGCGCCCGCGACGTCAGGCGCATGCCCGAGATGCCGCGCGGGAAGCCCAGGTAGTTGCGGATCATCGAGCTTGTGCCGGCCTGGCCGCCGACGGCGTCGGATTCGAGCACGAGCGTGCTCAGCCCCTCGCTGGCCGCATAGACGGCCGCTGCGAGCCCGGCGGGTCCCGCGCCCACGATGATGACATCGAACTCATCGGGCAGCTGCTCGACCGTGAGGGCGCGATTCGCCGAGAGCCTCCGGGCGAGGTGGCGGGCCGAAGGGCAGTGCTCGGCTGGCAGGCCCGAGGCGCTGATCATGGGCCAGCGGATCTCCTCCTCCGTCTCGGCCAGGATCCGCCGTCCGGTCTCGGAATCCGGGGAGTGCATCCCGTGCGGAGTGCCCATCCGATACAGGTGGTCCTGCAGCTGCCGGGCGATCGGGTGCCCCGGCGGGGCCACGATCGAGAAGGTCTCCACCTGCGGGCTGCCGGTCGTGGCGACCCAGTCGTTGAGCAGGTCGACGATCGCCGAGTGGAACTCCTCGTCGCGCTGCCCGCGCGGCAGCAGCAGGTGGGCATCGAGGACGCCCATGGCCACCTTGTGCCGCAGCAGCTGCACGTGGGGCATGAAGCTGGACCAGGCGGTGACCGCGATCCGCCGCGCCGTGGGCACGGCCGTGCCCACGGACTTCAGCGACGCGAAGGTCTGCGACCAGTCCTGGTCCTCGGTCTCGGGGGGGGGAGGTGTCCAGGACGAGAAGCGCCACGGGCGAGCCCTGGGCCTCGAGCTCCTCCGGGTCCGCGCTCAGCGCAGGCTGTGGGAGTCCACCGCGCGGACGTCGTACTCGTGGGCGTAGCGGCGGAACTGCCGGGTCAGCACCTCGCCGTGAAGGGCCGAGACGAGCAGGATCGCCGGCTGCGGCTCGACGGGCCGGTCCGGCTCGGAGGTCGTGGGCTGGGACGGGGGCGGGGTGGACATGGCGGCTCCAGTGCTCGGGCAGGACGGGGTTCCAGGACGACGGAGGAGGATGCGACGAGCACCGGATGCGTCGGGATCGGTTCAGGCGGTGGTGCTGTGCACGTAGCACCAGCGCCAGGTCTCGCCGGGCTCGGCCGACTGCATCACGGGGTGGCCGGTGGCGCGGAAGTGCGCGGTCGCGTGCTGGCCGACCGAGGAGTCGCAGCAGCCGATCTCGCCGCGGGTCAGGCAGCGGCGCAGGGCCACCGGATGGGTGCCCTGCCCAGACAGGCGCGGCACACGGCGTCGTCGTCGGCATGCGGGCTCACCGAGGGCTGGGCGGCGAGCTCGTCGCAGGTGCCGCCCTGGCCGTCGCCGGTGGCCACGATCTCCTCGCGCGCCTCGGCGCCGGAGTCCAGCATGGACTCCACGAGATCGAGCATGCCCAGGACCTCGCGGACCACGTGGGAGGGCACCTGGCCTTCCCTCCGGATCTCCAGCACGCGCTGGCGCTCGGCGGCGATCATGCTCAGCCGCAGCCGGGTGTAGGCCTCCGACGGGGACTCCTCCCCGGTGCGGGTGGACAGCCGCTCCCAGGCCGCGAAGGTGCGCGCTGGTCCAGGCGGGCGCGGATGGACTCGGCCACGCCGTGGTCCTCGTGGTGGTCGCACCGATCGAGCTCGTGCAGACCTGCCTCGCTCGCCTGCTGCAGCAGCGTGGCCCGGGCCAGCGCGTCCACGGCGGGGTCGTTGGGCCTGACCCCCAGCGCGCGGGTCAGCCAGGGCAGGGACAGGCCCTGCAGGTAGAGGGTTCCCAGCACCACCACGAGCGCGCACAGCACCAGCAGGTCGTGGTGGGGGACATCGGCCGGGATGATGAACACGGCGGCGATCGTGACGACGCCGCGCATCCCCGCCCAGCCCGTGATGATCGCGTGCGACCACGGCTCCCGCTCCTGCGGGGCCTGTCGCAGGCCGCGCAGCCACTGGGTCAGCAGCACCCAGGCCATGCGCGTCAGGATCACCGCGGCGAGCACGCCTGCGCACGCGAGCACCACGCGCGACCAGGGGACGGTGCCGTCCAGGCCCGTGATGATGGAGACCACCTGCATGCCGATCAGCAGGAAGACCGCGTGCTCCAGCAGGAACGCCACGGTGGACCAGGTGACGCGCTCGGTGATCCGGGATCCGGAGGTCTGGACCACGGGCGCCTTGTGCCCGATGAGCAGGCCGGCGACGACCACCGAGATCACTCCGGAGGCGTGGATCTCCTCGGCCGCCAGGTAGGCCAGGAACGGGACGACGAACGAGAGCCCCGTGTCGATCAGGGGGTCGTGGATGCGCCGGCGCAGCAGGTTCACGACGGCGGCCACGGCCAGCCCGAGCAGGATGCCCCCGCCGGCGGCGATGAGGAAGTCCAGGGAGATCGAGCCGACGGCGACGGCACCCGTGATGGCGGCGATCGCCGTGCGCAGGCTGACCAGGGCGGTGGCGTCGTTGAGCAGGGACTCGCCCTCGAGCACCGTGACGATCTGGCGGGGCAGCCCGATGCGGCGGGCCACGGCGCTGGCGGAGACGGCGTCCGGAGGGGCCACTGCCGCACCCAGGGCGAGCGCGACCGGCCAGGGGATGTCCGGCACGAGGGCGTGCAGCGTCCATCCGACGGTGAACGTGGTGACGACCACGGCCGTCACGGACAGCAGGATCACCGAGGTCAGGTTCGCCTTGATGTCGATGATCGAGGTCTGCAGCGCGGAGGAGTACAGCAGGGGCGGGAGCAGCCCCACGAGCACGAGCTCCGGGCCGAGCTCGATCACCGGGACGAAGGGCAGGAAGGAGCCGATCACGCCCAGGACGATGAGGACCATGGGCGCGGGCAGTCGCAGCCGCTCGCTCAGGGAAGTGCCGACGAGGACCGTGACGACGATGCCGACGAGCAGCAGAGCGGTGTGCATGGCGACATGCTAGTCAGCCGGGGGCGTCGGCGGCCCCGGTCGAGCGATCGGCGGAGCGGGCCCAGAACTCGATGATGTTCATGACGGCAGCCGCTCCGACGAGGATGAAGCTCAGACCCGCGAGTCCGACACCGGAATGACGAACGGCCGGATCCGCGCTGCGGCGGATCCGGCCGTTGCGATGTCCTGAGACATCACATGGTCGGGATGACAGGATTTGAACCTGCGACCTCCTCGTCCCGAACGAGGCGCGCTACCAAGCTGCGCCACATCCCGATTGCGCGGACTCGCGTCGCGCGCAACCCGACCAGTGTAAGGGCATCCGCGGGGGGATGGGAAATCCGTTCCTCGCAGCCCGTGCCGCTCAGGAGCTGGCGAGCAGGAAGGCCTCGCGCATCCGCTGGACGTCGGGCTCCAGTCCGGTGAAGTGGCGGAAGGCGTCGACGGCCTGGAAGACCGCCATGCGGCCGCCGTCGAGGGTGCGGCAGCCGCGCTGGGCGGCCTCCTCGAGCAGCTGCGTGCGCAGAGGCATGTAGACGATCTCCGCGACCCACTGCCGCGGGCTGAGCAGGCCGGTGTCGAAGGAGGTCCCGGGGTGGGCGGGCATGCCCATGGGGGTCGCGTTGACGACGCCGTCGCATGCCTGCAGCGCGGGCTCGAGCTGATCCTGGGGCAGCGCCGCTGCCGCCTGGCGGCCGGCCCCGCGGTTGAGCGAAGCCACGAGCTCCTGGGCCCGCACGGGGTCCAGGTCGCTGACCAGAAGGCGCTGCACGCCCATCCCGACCAGGGCCGAGGCCACCGAGGTGCCCGCCCCGCCGGTGCCGATCTGCACGACCGTCCCGGTCTCGGCATCCGGGAGACCCTCCAGGAACCCGCTGCGGAACCCGGAGACGTCGGTGTTGTGCCCGACGAGCGTCCCGTCCTCCCGGATCACGACGGTGTTGGCCGCGCCCAGGCGGCGCACGTCGTCGTCGATCTCGTCGAGCAGCTCGACGACGGCGCGCTTGTGCGGGTGCGTGATGTTCAGCCCGTCGAAGCCCAGGTCCCTGGCCGCGTGCAGGATCTCCGCGAGCGGCCGGCCCTTCAGCCCCGAGCGCAGGGTGTCCAGACGCCGATAGATGGTGGGGCGGCCCTGTGCCAGGCCCTCGGCCTCGTGCATGGGGGGAGTGCGGGACAGGGCGATGTCGTCGCCGATCAGCCCCAGCAGCAGCGTGCGCTCGCTCATGCGTCTGCGCCCCGTCCGTAGCGGGCCATCAGGAGCTCCAGCGCGTAGAGATAGCCCTGCGCCCCGGCGCCGGCGATCACGGCGTCCGCGATCGGCGAGAGGAAGGACACGTGGCGGAAGTCCTCGCGGGCGTGCGGGTTGGAGAGGTGGACCTCGACCGTGGGCAGCTCGGAGGCCTTGACGGCGTCGTGGAGGCTGACCGAGGTGTGGGTGAGCCCGGCGGCGTTGAGCACGCAGCCGACATGGCTCCCGCGGGCCTGCTGGAGGGCGTCGATCAGCTCGCCCTCGAGGTTGGACTGGCGGAAGTCGACCTCGACGCCCAGCTCTTGGGCGCGCTGAGCGACCAGGGCCTCGATATCAGCCAGGGTCTGGCTGCCGTAGATCTCGGGCTCGCGCGTGCCGAGCATGTTCAGGTTGGGGCCGTTGAGGACCAGGATGCGCGGACGGGTCATGGTGCGTCTCCTCTCGGGGCCGCCGCGGCGGCCGGGATCTGGGATCGGGGATGGGAGCGTAGAAGGGCGGGCGAGCTCAGCGGGGCCGCGGCGGCAGCACGGCCGCGAGCTGATCGGCGGCCTCGCGCAGCAGGGGCACCTGGTCCTGAAGCTCCTCCCGGGTGCTGCGGAAGATGGGGGCGGCCAGGCACAGGGCGGCGATCAGCCCCCGGCGGGGTCCAGGACCGGCACGGCGACGGCGGCCATGCCGTCGTCGTGCTCCTCCGACTGCGAAGCGAAGCCCTGCTGCTGCGTCTGCGCCACGAGCTCCCGCAGCCGATCGCGCTCGGTCAGGGTGCTCTCGGTCCGAGCCGGCAGGGGGATCGACTCGAGCAGGCGGTCGCGCTCGGCGGCGGGGGCGAAGGCGAGCAGGACCCGGCCGATCGCCGAGGAGTGCAGAGTGCCCTGATCGCCCGGGTCCGTGGTGACCCGGAAATCCGGGCCGTCGATCTTGGCGGTGGTGAGGAAGCGCTGCTCGTGCAGCACGGCGAGCAGGCAGCTCTCCCCGGTGGTCTCGACCAGTCCCTGCAGCACGGGTGCCGCCGAGGCGTCGAAGCCGCGGGCGTGAGCGACCTTCTGCCCGAGCTGGAACACGGGCAGCCCCAGGCGGTAGCGCTTGTCCTGGGGGGAGTGCTCCGCGAAGCCCGTGTCCACCAGGGTGCGCAGCAGACGGTAGGCGGTGGAGAAGTGGTGCCCCGAGGCCTCGGCGAGCTCGCGGGCAGTAGCGCCGTCGGGATGCTCGCCGAGCAGGCTCAGCATGTCCAGGGCCTTGCCCACCGTGCCGGTGCTCTGGGTGCTCACGCGCATCTCCCTCTGGGTTCTGCTTGACAGGCACTGTTGTGTGGATCACAGTGAATCTATCACTATTCGGAAGTCATTTCCAATATATGGAAATCATCCGTGCGGGGCATCTGTCCCGCAGGACCCGGCGCGCGTCGATCAGCTCGCCGCCCATGCCCGCCATCGTGAGGAACTGCCATGACCACTGCTTCGGCTGCTGAGCAGCCCGCCGCCTCGCCCTCCGGCAAGACTCCGCGCAAGGCCGCGCTGTCCAGCTGGGTCGGCTCCGCCCTGGAGTACTACGACTTCGCCGTCTACGGCACCGCCGCCGCACTCGTGCTCAATCACCTGTTCTTCCCCGCGGACACCAGCCCGGGGGCTGCGATCCTGTTCTCGATGGCCACCGTGGGCGTCGCCTACGTGGTCCGTCCGCTGGGCGCCCTGATCATGGGCCCGCTGGGGGATCGCATGGGACGTCAGTTCGTGCTGATGCTCACCCTGTTCCTGATGGGCGGGGCCACCTTCGCCGTCGGCCTGCTGCCGACCTATGAGCAGGCCGGCCTGCTGGCCCCGATCCTGCTGACCCTGTGCCGCGTCATCCAGGGCCTGTCGGCCGCCGGCGAGCAGGCCAGCGCGATCTCGGTCTCGCTCGAGCACGCCGATGACGACCACCGCGCCTTCACCTCCAGCTGGACGCTGCAGGGCACCCAGGCCGGCACGCTGCTGGCCACCGCCGTATTCATCCCCTTCACGCTGATCCTCACCGAGGAGCAGCTGATGAGCTGGGGCTGGCGCGTCCCGTTCTTCGTCTCGGCCCTGGTCGTCGTGACCGCCTGGGTCATCCGCCGCACCCTGGAGGAGCCGCCCAAGTTCCACGAGGTCTCCGAGCAGCTCGAGAGCGGCCCCACCAAGGCGCCGAACCCGCTGGGCATCCTGTTCCGCTACCACAAGGCGGCCGTGGCTCGGGTGGCCCTGGCTGCCATGGTCAACACCGTCAACATGGTCTTCACGGTCTGGTCGGTCTCCTTCGCGACCTCCGTGGTGGGCCTGAACCGCTCCACGATGCTGCTGGTGCCCGTGGTGGTCAACGCCGTCGCGCTGCTGGCGATCCCGCTGGCGGCCCTGCTCGCGGACCGGATCGGGCGCAAGCCGGTGTTCATCGCCGGGGCGATCGGCGCGGCGGCAGGCATGTACGGCTACCTCGGTGCCGTCCACAGCGGCAGCTGGCCGCTGATCTTCCTGCTCGGCATCCTGATGTCCGGCTGCTTCTACTCACTGGCCAACGGCGTGTGGCCGTCGTTCTACGCCGAGATGTTCCCCACCGCGGTGCGCGTCTCCGGCCTGTCCCTGGGCACCCAGATCGGCTTCGCGGTCTCGGGCGGCGTGGCTCCGGCGCTGTCGGCCTACCTGGCCGGTGAGACCGGCGACAACTGGATGGGCGTGGCCATGTTCGTGACCCTCATGTGCCTCATCTCGGCAGGTGCCGCGCTGACCGCCACCGAGACGGGCCACCGCACGCTCGACAGCCTGGACGACCTGCACACCACCCGCACCGAGGCCATCGATCTCAAGGCCATCGAGGCCGCGCAGGAGCGCAAGGCGCAGAAGGAGGCAGCCGGCCGATGAGGACGTCGATCGCCACCGTGTGCCTGTCCGGAACGCTCGCGGAGAAGATGCGCGCCGCCGCGGATGCGGGCTTCGACGGGATCGAGATCTTCGAGCAGGATCTCGTCGTCTCGCCGCACACCCCGGCGCAGATCCGGCAGCGCGCCGCCGATCTGGGGCTGAGCCTGGACCTCTACCAGCCCTTCCGGGACCTGGACGGGGTCGAGGAGGACGTGTTCCGGGACGGCCTGCGGCGATTGGAGGCCAAGCTCGACGTGGCCCGCGAGCTGGGCATCGACACGATGCTGCTGTGCTCCAACGTGGGCACGGCCACGATCGACGATGACGAGGTCTGCGCCGAGCAGCTCAGGAGGGCCGGCGATCTGGCTGCGGAGTACGGCATCCGGCTGGCCTACGAGGCCCTGGCCTGGGGGAGGTTCGTCAACGACTTCGAGCATGCCGCTCGGATCGTGCGGATGGCCGATCACCCGAACGTGGGCACCTGCCTGGACAGCTTCCACATCCTCTCCCGCGGCTGGGACCCGGCGCCGATCGAGGACCTGGATGCGCAGACCGTGCTGTTCGTCCAGCTCGCGGACGCTCCGCTGCTGAGCATGGACGTGCTGTCCTGGTCGCGGCACCACCGGGTGTTCCCGGGGCAGGGCGGCTTCGACCTGGTCGATTTCATGGTGCACCTGCACCGCTGCGGCTACGACGGCCCGGTGTCCCTGGAGATCTTCAACGACTCCTTCCGCCAGGCCGACGTGGCGCGCACCGCCGTGGACGGGCTGCGGTCGCTGCGCTGGCTCGAGGACCGCACCCTGGCCCGCCTCGTCGAGCTGGGGGAGGCCGATCCCGGCGACGTCCTCGTCCAGGGCCGGGAGGAGGCCATCGGCACCGCCGACGGCGCGGGCCGCGGTGACGAGTCGGGCCCGACTGGTGCGGGCCCCCTGGAGCTGCGCGCACTTCCCCCGGCGGTCCAGCCAGAGGACTGGGGTTTCGTGGAGCTGCGCACGGGCAGGCTGGGGAAGACCTCTCGCGTGCTGCATCAGCTCGGCTTCGCGCTGGGTGGGCATCACCGCAGCAAGGAGGGCGTGCAGCTGTGGACCCAGGGCGAGGCCCGCGTGGTCGTCGCCGACCTGGGCCCCACCGGCCAGGGCGCGGGACTGGCGGGGCTGGCCTTCGAGGTCCCGGACATCGAGGCCGCAGACGCCCGTGCTCACCTCCTGGGGGCGCGCAGGGTCGAGCGCAGCCGGCGATCGGATGAGCAGGACCTGCGCGGCGTGTTCGCCCCCGACGGCACGGAGATCTTCTTCTGCCCGCAGGAGGAGGGGCAGGTGCCGAGCTGGGCGCTCGAGTTCGGGCTGGAGGCCTCGCAGGGCCCGGCGCAGCAGGGACCGGGCATCACGGGGATCGACCACGTGAACACCGCCCAGCCCTGGCAGCACCGCGACGAGGCCGTGCTGTTCTTCACCGCGCTGCTCGGCCTGCAGGCCCAGGAGCCCCAGGACGTCCCGGGGCCGGCGGGTCTCGTGCGCAGCCAGGTCATGCGCTCGAGCGACGACGCGATCCGGATGCCGCTGAACGTGGCTCCGGAGGACGCCGAGCAGTCCGCCTCTATGGGCGCCGTGTACCCCGAGCACGTGGCCTTCGCCTGCCGGGACATCGAGGGCGTGGCCCGCAGGGCCGCCCAGCGAGGGCTGGACAGGCTCCCCGTGCCGGCGAACTACTACGCCGACCTGCAGGCGCGCTTCGGGCTGGACGACGACCGCGTGGCCGAGCTGCGCGAGCTCGGGCTGCTCTACGACCGCGACGACAGCGGGGAGCTGCTGCACTTCTACACCGGGACCCTCGGCGGGGTCTTCTTCGAGGTGCTCGAGCGCCTCGGGGGCTACCGCGGCTACGGAGCGGCGGATGCTCCCGTGCGCCTGGCCGCCCAGTACCGGCGCCTGCGCGATGCAGCACGCGGCATCCCGCGCTGAGGCACGGCACCTTTCGAGGCGGCCACCCGAGACGACGGCCCGGGCCGCGATTCCCGAAGGATCGCGACCCGGGGCCGTCGGGCGTTGCGGGACGACGTTCGCTCAGGCGCGCGCCGTCAGGGTCATGAGGACGGCCTCGGGGCGGCAGAACAGCCTCACCGGAGCGAAGCGAGATTCGCCGAGTCCGGCCGAGATCCCCACGGGCACGCCCTTCTGCTCCGTCATGCCCTTGCAGCGCTCGGGCTCGATATCGCAGTTGGAGACCAGTGCCCGGCCGCCGGGCAGGCAGACCTGCCCGCCGTGGGTGTGTCCGGCCAGGATCAGGTCCGCGCCGTCGTCGGCGAAGCGCTCGAGGGTGCGGATGTAGGGGGCGTGGGCCAGGCCCAGGCGCAGCACGGGCTCCTCGGCCGGAACCGCGTCTGCGGTCCGAACCGATCCGGAGGCATGTGCGGCGCCGGCCGGCAGGCTGAAGCCCGGGTGGCGGTCGAAGTGCAGGTGGGGGTCATCGACGCCCGAGACGTCGAGCAGCTGCCCGCCGATGCGCACCGTGCGGGAGCGGTTGACCATCCCGAGCCAGCCGGCGTCCTCGAAGGCCCGGTGCATCTGCTGCCAGGGCAGCAGCTGCAGCTGGGTGCGGTCGTCGTCCTGCGAGGTGCGCTTCCAGAGATAGCGCGCGGGATTCTTGAAGGCCGGGGCGAAGTAGCAGTTGGAGCCCGGGACGAAGAGGCCGGGCAGGCGCAGCAGGGGCTCGAGGATCTCGAGCAGGTACGGCAGCGCCTGCATGTGCGAGAGGTTGTCGCCGGTGTCGATCACGAGATCCGGCTCGAGCTCGGCCAGACCGTGCACGAAGCGCTTCTTGGCCTCCTGGCCCGGAACCGTGTGCAGGTCCGAGATGTGCAGCAGGCGCAGATCCCGCGAGCCGGGTGCCAGCACGGGCAGGGTCTCGTGGCGGACCCGGAAGCGGCGGCGCTCGCCGAGCACGGCCCATGCGCCGACGGCCAGGCCGGAGGCCGCGACAGCGGCACCGGTCTGGCCGAAGGTCCTCACCCAGGAAGCCCTCAAGGGATCACGCAGCCGGGGCGGTGGTGGCGGTCCCGCTGGCAGTCCCGCCGCTGTCGCCCGTCGCCGTGCCGCCGCTGCTCGAGCTGGAGTCGCTGCTCGAGTCGGAGTCGCTGCCGCCGGTCAGGTCCGACGGGGCCGAGGGGAACTCCTCCGTGCTGTAGTCCGGCGCGATCTCCTCCATGTACTTCTGCCACTGCTCACCGGCATAGGAGGCGCCGTCGACCCAGTCGTCGGGATCGGAGGTCTGGGAGGCTGGCGTGTCGCCGCCGATCGAGACGTCGTTGAGCGAGCTGCTGCCCTCGGCGTAGTTGCCGACCCAGGAGGCCGTGGACAGGCCCTGCGTGTAGCCCAGCAGCCAGGTCTGCGTGGAGTTGTCGGTGGTGCCGGTCTTGGCGGCCGACGCGTCCGGCAGCCCGATGCCGAGCTCGTAGCCGGAGCCGCGCACGAGGACCTGCTCGAGCACGTGGTTCACCGTCCGCGCCTCGTCCTCGCTGATCTGGCGCTGGCAGTTGCCCTCCGGGACCGCGTACTCGGTGCCGTCGGCGCCGGTGACGCTGAGCAGGGACCGGGGCTCGCAGCGCACGCCGTCATTGGCGAAGGTCGCGTAGGCGGTGGCCATGGTCAGCGGGGAGACGTTGTCCGACGAACCGCCCAGCAGCGCGGAGAGGTGCGTGGTGTCGATCGGCAGGCCCGTCTGTCCGTTGTGGAGACCCAGATCCGCGGTGAGCTCGCCGATGCGGCACAGGTCAAGCTGATCGGCCATGGCGTAGATCGCGGTGTTGATCGAGTTGTACAGGCCGAACTCCACGGACATGTCCCGCTCGTAGCCCTTGGTCGCGTTCTGGAACGAGAAGCCATTGCCGTCGTTGCCCGGCTCGAACACCGAGCCGCCCTCCACGCAGGAGGCCTTCCACGCGTGATCGGCCGGGTAGCGGGTGCGCGAGGCGTCGATGTTCTGGCCCACCGACTTGCCAGCGTCGATCCAGGCCAGCAGCACGGCGGGCTTGAACGTCGAGCCCACCTGGTATCCGCCGGTGCCGGCGTCCAGGGTGTCCGTGTTGAAGTTATAGACCGTGTTCTGGTGGTCCTCCTCCTCCGCTGAGGAGTAGTTCGAGTTCTGCGCCATAGCCACGATGTTCCCGGAGTCCGGCTCGACCGACACGATCGAGGAGCCCACGGAGTCCGGGTTGTCGTCGGCAGGCTGCGTGGCCTCGACCTGCTCCTGGGCCACGGACTGGGCCTTCGGATCCAGGGTGGTCACGATCTTCAGCCCGCCGCGCTGGAGGTTGTTCAGGCGGTCGTCCGGGGTCTCGCCGAACTCGGGCGAGGTGAGGATCTCGTTCTCCACGTACGTGCAGAAGTAGGGGGCGTCCTCGGAGGCGGTGCAACCCTGGTTCTCCGGGTGCAGATCCAGGTCCAGCGGGGCCGCGACGGCGGCGTCGTACTGCTCCTGGGAGATCTTGCCCTCATCGAGCATGGTCCACAGCACCGTGTTGCGGCGGTCGATGGACTGCTCCGGGTTGGTCGCGGGGTTGTAGTACTCCGGGGACTGCACGAGCCCCGCCAGGGTGGCCGACTGCTGGAGGTTCAGCTCCGAGGCGCTGATGCCCCAGTAGTAGTTGGCAGCGGTCTCCACGCCGTAGTTGCGCGGGCCGAACAGCACCATGTTCAGGTAGCCCTCGAGGATCTCCTCCTTGGGCACCTCGTTCTCCATGGAGACCGCGAGCTTCATCTCCTGGATCTTATCCGCGTAGCCCTTGTTGGCGCCCAGCGTGGAGGCCTCGTCGCCGGCGCGGACGTCGCGGTCGATGATGAGGTTGTTGACGTACTGCTGGGTCAGCGTGGAGGCGCCCTGACGGCCCTCGGAGTTGGTCAGGTTGTTCGCGACCGCGCGGAAGATGCCCGTGACCGAGACGCCGCCGTGCGTGTAGAAGTCGCGGTCCTCGACCGAGACGATCGCATCCTGCATGTACGGGGAGATGTCGTCGAGCGCGACCGGTGTGCGGTTCTCCGCGTAGAACGTGGCCAGCTCGGTCTCGCCGTCACGCGCGTACGCGGTCGAGGAGCGGGAGATGGGGCCGTTGGAGAGGTCCTCGGGGAGGTCCTTCATCCACGCGACCGAGCCGTTGGCGGCGAGGCCCGCCGCAGCGGCCGAGGGCAGGACGAGGGCCGCGACGACGCCTCCGGCCAGGATGCTGGCGAGGAGGAAGGCGATGACGCGACCGACGGCAGACGTCCCCTGCGGGGCACCGGGGGAGCTCGGAGATGAGGCCATTCGGTCATGGTACAAGCGAAGCCTGGCAGCGGCGGGCGGCGCGCGATGAGGCCTGCGCCACGGGCCCAGGCACTAGGATCGGGGTCATGACCACCTGGGAATACATGACCGCGCCCATCATGATCCACGCGACCAAGCAGATCCTCGACAACTTCGGCTCGGAGGGCTGGGAGCTGGTGGCGATCCTGCCCGGCCAGCAGCAGGCCTCCACGCCGGACGCTGCCGTGAACGCTCCGCAGCAGACCAACCCGATCGCCTACTTCAAGCGCCCCAAGGAGGCCTGATCATGTCCGCAGCGGCATCCGCAGGACGCGTCGAGGCCCGCATGGCCGAACTCGGCCTGGCCCTGCCCGAGGTCCCCGCCCCGGCCGGCACCTACGTCCCGGCCCTGATCGACGGCACCCACGTCTGGACCTCCGGGCAGCTGCCGTTCGTCGACGGCGCCCTGCCGAGCACCGGCAAGGTCGGGCTCGGCGAGGGCCTGGTCGCCCCGGAGCTGGCCCAGCAGCTGGCCGCCACCTGCGTGCTCAACGCGCTGGCGGCGATCAAGGGCCAGATCGGCGACCTCGATCGCATCACCCGCGTGGTGAAGCTCGTGGGCTTCGTGTCCTCCGACCCGTCCTTCACCGAGCAGCCCGGCGTGATCAACGGAGCCTCGGATCTGCTGGGCGAGCTGCTCGGCCAGGCCGGAGTGCACGCCCGCTCGGCCGTCGGCGTGGCGGTCCTGCCCAAGGACTCCCCGGTCGAGCTCGAGCTCGTTGTCGAATTCGCCTGAGCCCCTCGAGGCTTCCACCGGGCCGTCCGGCCGCGCTCCGCAGGAGGAGCCGGCCGGGCGGCCCTCGTCGTACCCGCCGGGGCTCGAGCAGCGGCGCCCGGACTCGATCGCCCCGGTGCGCCGCTTCCCGCTGCTGCCGGAGTACCGGGCGGCGGCCGAGCTCTGGCTGGATCCAGAGCAGGACACAGCTCCGGTCACGCCGCTGGACGCGGCCTGCACCGTGCTGCTGCGCGACAGCCCCCAGGGCGTGCAGACCTACCTCTGCGCCCACGAGCTGCGCTCGCCGTTCGGATCGGTGGGCTTTCCCGGCGGGAGGGTGACCGGCGCCGACGACGACCCCGTGCCCTGGTCCGGGCCCACGAGCAAGCAGTGGGCCGGCCTGCTGCAGGAGGACGTCGGCGATGCCCGCCGCGCCGTGATGGCCGCTGCACGCACCCTGTTCGTGAGCACCGGCGTGCTGCTGGCGGGTCGACGCAGCGATTCCACGATCACCATGACCGGCGGGCACGACTGGATGTCCGTGCGGGAGGGCGTCGCTGCCGGGGAGTCCAGCATGGCCGAGCTGCTCCACGAGCGCCGGCTGGTGCTGCGCACCGAGCTGCTGCGGCCCATGGCCCGGTGGGTGACCGCCGAGTTCGTGCACCGCCGCTTCGACCTGCGCTGCTTCCTGGTGATCCTGCCGGAGCGGCAGGAGCCCTCGCCGCTGCGCTCCCGTGATCGTCCCGGCGCCTGGGTCTCCCCGGAGCAGATCCTGCGGGCCCGGGAGACCGACACCGGTTTCGCGGAGGCCGCGCGCTCCGGCGATCTGGGGCTCACGGCCCGGGAGGCGCTGGCGGGGGCCGAGCCGCATGCCCACCTGCATCGGCTGCTGACCCCGTTCACCCTGCTGCTGCTCGAGGACCTGGCCGGAGCCGGCTGCGCGATCGCCGCCGCTGCCCACCGGCCCCACCTGGCTCCCCGCATGGCCCGGCTCGACCGCGACGACGACGGCAGGCTGTGCTTCGCCGTCGACCGCCGCAGCGGAGGGCGCCGCCGCCGCTGACCCGCGGAAGCCGCCTGCTCGCTGCGCTCAGCTGCGCCTCAGCGCCGCGATCACGGATCCCATGGAGGGCCCTTCCGCGCAGACGAGTGGAGGCCGCGACCCGATGGGTCGCGGCCTCCTCTTCATCGCTCCTGCCGGTCTGCTCGCCGAAGCGGTCCGGGGCAGAGCCGGCGGTGCGTCAGCGGGAGCGCTGCTGCAGGCGCGGCGTGTCCAGGATGACGACGGCGCGGGCCTCCAGGCGGATCCAGCCGCGCTGGACGAACTCGGCCAGGGCCTTGTTCACGGTCTCGCGCGAGGCGCCGACCAGCTGGGCCAGCTCCTCCTGGGTCAGCTCGTGGGCCACGAGCACGCCGTCGGGGGTCTGGCGGCCGAAGCGCTCGGCGAGGTCCAGCAGGGCCTTGGCCACTCGGCCGGGGACGTCGGAGAAGACCAGGTCGGCCAGGTTCTCGTTCGTGCGGCGCAGGCGACGGGCCAGGGCCTGCAGCAGCTGCTGCGAGACCGCGGGGTTGCGCTCGAGGACCTTCATGAGGTTCTCGTGGTTGAGCCCGGCCAGCTGGGTCTCGGAGACCGCGGTGGCGGCGGTCGAGCGGGGGGACGGGTCGAACAGGGCCATCTCGCCGAAGACCTCGCCGGGGCCCATGACCGCGACCAGGTTCTCGCGGCCGTCGCTGGCCGTGCGGCCCAGCTTCACCTTGCCGGAGATGATGAAGTACAGGCGATCGCCCTGATCGCCCTCGTGGAACAGGGTGGCCCCGCGCGGGAGATCGACCTCGGTGATCTCGTCGGTGAGCGCGGCGAAGGCCTCGTCGTCAAGAGACGCGAAGAGGGGGGCCCGGCGCAGGACCTCGGTATCCATGGTGCTCCTCGAAAGGTGGTAGCTGATCTCGGTGCCGACTTGCTGTGACGCATTCGACACTCCCGTCCCCACTGTAATGCGAGATACTCCGATTCCCAACGGACCGGACATGATCGGACCGCCTCAGCGCGTCGAGGCGCCGGGGCGAGCCGCCCCGTCGACGGGTCGGCACGAGCGCGGAGGAGGCGGCGATGACCTGGAGCCTGATGGACCTGATCATCGTGCTTCTCCTCGTGCTGGGGATGCTCCACGGCCTGGTGCGCGGGATCGGGCGCACACTCGGCGGCATCGTCGGGCTGCTGCTCGGAGGTGCCCTGGCCCTGTGGCTGATCCCCCTGATCCCGCTGGAGAACGGCGGGACCTCGGTGCGGCTGCTGGTGCTGGGCGGGCTGGTCGTGCTCGGGATGCTCGGAGGGCACGCCCTCGGCGAGGCCCTGCTCGGGCGGATCGCCGGGATGCCGTCCCAGCGGCACTCGCGGGCCGCGGCGGTGCTCGACGCCCTCGGCGGCGCGCTGCTCAGCACGGCGGCGGCAGCGCTCGTCGTGCTCGCGGCGGTCTCCACCCTGGCCAGCGGGCCGGCCCCGGCCCTGGGCGCCCACGCCGAGAGCTCGCCCATGATGCGCGCGATCGACGGCTCCGTGCCTCGGAGCCTCACGAGTCTGCTCGAGCAGACCCAGCACAGAGTGGCCGGAAGCGCCGCCGCGCGTGAGCTCGACACGCTGCTCTTCGCCCCGGCCTCCCCGCCGGAGGGAGAGGTCGAGGACCCGGAGATCCTCGCGGCGGCCGATTCGGTCGTCCAGGTGGTCGGCTTCGCCCCGCAGTGCTCGACGCGCCAGAGCGGCTCGGGCTTCGCTGCCGCCGAGGGCCAGGTGGTCACCAACGCCCACGTGGTGGCGGGCACCGACACCGTGTTCGTCCACGACGCCCAGGGGCGGCGGCACGAGGCCCGGGTGGTCCTCTTCCGTCCCGAGGAGGATCTGGCCGTGCTGGACGTCGCGAGCCTCGCGGTCCCGGCGCTGCCGATCGGCGGCGCCCCGGCGCAGGGCACCCTGGGGGCCTTCATCGGCCACCCCGGCGGCGGGCCGCTGACGATCGGCCCGGCCGAGGTCCAGGGCACGGCGCTGACCTCCATGAGCTCGATCGACGCCGAGGCCTCCGCCGCACCCGTCGAGGTCCTGCAGTTCGCCGGCGACGTCCAGCAGGGCAATTCGGGCGGGCCCCTGGTGGATGAGGACGGGGCGGTGATCGGCGTGGTGTTCGCTCGCTCGTCGTCCGGACCCGCCGGCTTCGCGGTGAGCACCGAGCAGCTCGACGCCGCTCTGTCCGCGGCGGACGGGGCCGAGCAGGCCGTCTCCACGCAGGACTGCGAGCCCGCCGCGGCCGGCTGAGATCGCCCGTCGCGCCGTGGATGCGGAAGGAGGGGCCGGGAGGAGCCGCACGGCTCCTCCCGGCCCCTCCTTCCGACGGGCTCAGGCCTGCGCTGGGCTCACTTGCCCAGCGAGTCCACGATCTGGACCATGACCGTCTGATCGGCCAGGGTCGAGACGTCGCCGACCGGGCGATCCTCGGCGACATCCTTGAGCAGACGGCGCATGATCTTGCCGGAGCGCGTCTTGGGCAGCTCGGGGACGATCAGCACGCGCTTGGGCTTGGCGATCGGGGAGATCTCCTTGCCCACGTGCGCCCGCAGCTCCTCGGACAGCTCGTCCTTGGGCCGGTTCTCGTCCACGGCGTCGTCGGTGAGGATCGCGAAGGCGACCACGGCCTGCCCGGTCGTCTCATCCGCGGCGCCCACCACGGCGGCCTCGGCCACCGACGTGTGCGACACCAGCGCGGACTCGATCTCCGAGGTCGACAGGCGGTGCCCGGAGACGTTCATGACGTCGTCCACGCGGCCCAGGACCCAGATGTCGCCGTCCTCGTCGAAGCGGGCGCCGTCGCCAGCGAAGTACATGCCCTCGAAGCGCGACCAGTAGGTGTCGATGAAGCGCTGGTCATCGCCCCAGATGGTGCGCATCATGGACGGCCACGGCTCGCGCACCACGAGGAAGCCCTGCTCGCCCTTGCCGACGCTCGCGCCCGACTCATCGACCACGTCCAGGCTGATGCCCGGCAGCGGGGTCTGCGCCGAGCCCGGCTTGGCCACGGTGACGCCCGGCAGCGGCGTCATCATGTGCGCGCCGGTCTCGGTCTGCCACCAGGTGTCCACGATCGGGCAGCGGCCGCCGCCGATGTGCTCGTGGAACCAGGCCCAGGCCTCCGGATTGATGGCCTCGCCCACGGTGCCCAGCAGGCGCAGCGAGGAGAGGTCGTACTCGGCCGGGATGTCCTCGCCCCACTTCATCATGGTGCGGATCGCGGTCGGCGAGGTGTACAGCGTGGTCACGCCGTACTTCTGCACGATCTCCCAGAAGCGGCCGCGGTGCGGCGAGTCCGGGGTGCCCTCGTAGATGACCTGGGTAGCGCCCATGACCAGCGGACCGTAGGCCACGTAGGAGTGCCCCGTGACCCAGCCGACGTCGGCGGTGCACCAGAAGACGTCGGTCTCCGGCTTGAGGTCGAAGGTCGCCTTCATGGAGAACGCGCCCTGGGTCAGGTAGCCCCCGGTCGTGTGCAGCACGCCCTTGGGCTTTCCGGTGGTGCCCGAGGTGTAGAGGATGAACAGCGGGTCCTCCGCGCTCATGGCCTCCGGCTCGTGCTCGGCGGACTGGTCGTCGACCAGGTCGTGCCACCAGTGGTCGCGGCCCTCGGTCCACTCGACGTCCTCGCCGTTGCGCTTGACCACCAGCACGTTCTCGACGGTGGGGGCGCCCTTGGACAGGGCCTCGTCGACGACCGGCTTGATCTTCGAGGGCTTGCCGCGGCGGTAGGAGCCGTCCACGGTGATCACGAGCTTGGCCTCGCCGTCCTCCATGCGCGAGCGCACGGCGTCGGCGGAGAAGCCGCCGAAGACCACCGAGTGGATCGCGCCGATCCGGGCGCAGGCCAGCATGGAGATCACGGCCTCCGGGACCATGGGCATGTAGATGCCCACGCGATCTCCCTTGGCGATGCCCAGCGAGAGCAGCGCGTTGGCGGCCTTGGAGACCTCGTCCTTGAGCTCGGCGTAGGTGTAGGTGCGCTCGTCACCGGGCTCGCCCTCGAAGAGCAGGGCCGTGCGGTCGCCGTTGCCGGCTTCCACGTGCCGGTCGACGGCGTTGTAGGCGGCGTTGAGGGTGCCGTCGGCGAACCACTTGGCGAACGGCGGGTTCGACCAGTCCAGGGTCTCGGTGAAGTCCTGGGACCAGCTCAGCAGCTCGCGGGCCTGCTGAGCCCAGAACTCCGGCCCCTCTGCGGCTGCACGGTCGTAGACCTCTGCGCCGAAGTTCGCCTGAGCCGCGAACTCCTCTGACGGGGCGAAGGTCGGCTTCTGCTGCTGATCGGTCATCTGCTGCATCTCCAGTCCGGTGTGCGGTGTGTCACTGTCGTCTGCCTCGAGAGTAGTTCACCCTTCGAGCCACCTCCAATGCGGGCGGGCCGCACGCGGCGGAGGGCGTCGTGGGCCCCGCGTAGCATCGGGGCCATGACCCAGCCCGAGCCCACTGCGGACCCAGCCCAGCCCAGCGCGGGGCCGGTCAGCGACCTCAGCGCCGAGCACGGGCAGCACCCGCTGCACCGCCGTCAGGGCGGGCCGGTGCCGGATCACGTGCGGATCGTTGATCCGGCCAAGGCCCGCGCCGGTGCGGCCCGCCGTGCGCGCACGGGCAGGGCGGAGACCCCGCTGGCGCTCAAGCGCCGCGCTCGCCGGATCAACCAGGAGCTCGGACGGGCCTATCCGTATGCGGTGGCCGAGCTGGACTTCGACAGCCCCTGGCAGCTGCTCGTGGCCACTGTGCTCTCCGCGCAGACCACCGACGTCCGCGTCAACGCGACCACCCCGGCGCTGTTCGAGCGCTGGCCGGATCCGCGCGGGCTGGCAGAGGCCGAGCGCACGGAGGTCGAGGAGATGCTGCGGCCCCTGGGCTTCTACCGCTCCAAGGCCCGCTCCGCGCAGGGGCTGGCCCAGGCGATCGAGGACGAGCACGACGGACAGGTGCCGGGCCGGCTCGAGGACCTCGTGAAGCTGCCGGGGGTCGGGCGCAAGACCGCCAACGTGGTGCTCGGCAACGCGTTCGACGTCCCCGGCATCACGGTGGACACGCACTTCGGCCGACTGGCCCGCCGCTTCGGCTGGACCGGTCAGGAGGATCCGGTCAAGGTCGAGCACGAGGTGGGGGCGCTGTTCGAGCCCGAGGACTGGACGGATCTCTCGCACCGGCTCGTCTACCACGGCCGCCGGATCTGCCATGCCAAGCGCCCTGCCTGCGGAGTCTGCCCGGTGGCGGATCTGTGCCCCTCCTACGGGTTGGGCCCGGTCGAGCAGGAGGCCGCCGCGCAGCTGCTGGCCTACGAGTTCAAGCCCGGGCGCGAGGACCTGCTCGCCGGGTACATGGAGGGCCGGACGCGCCGCGAGCTGCGCGCGGCCGGGCACGGGCTGAGCGCATGAGCGCCCGCGAGCAGCTGCTGGGCGCCGTGGCCTCCCTGCGGGAGCAGGGTTCGCTGCGCATCGACGTCCTCAAGCACCGGACCACGCCGCGGGAATCTGCGGTGCTGATCCTCGTGGGCGTGCTCGACGACGTGGCCGCCGAGTCGGACGGGCCCGCCCCGACGGCCCCGGGGCCGATCTGGACCTGCTGCTGACCCAGCGCGCCGCCACCCTGCGCGCGCATCCCGGCCAGGTGGCCTTCCCCGGAGGGCGGCTGGATCCCGAGGACGGTGACCCCGAGGACCCGGACGACGTCCTGCAGCTGCCCGGCGGGCCGGTCGCAGCCGCCTACGTGCGCGCGGCGCTGCGCGAGGCGCAGGAGGAGACGGGGCTGGATCCGTCCGGGATCGAGATCCTGGGCGCACTGCCCAAGGCGCCGGTGCCGGTCTCCGGGCACGACGTCACCCCGGTCGTCGGCTGGTGGACGCGGCCCTCGGCCGTGGACGTGGTGGATCACGCGGAGTCATCGCTCGTCTTCCGGGTTCCGGTGCTGGATCTGGTGGATCCTGACCGCCGCCACACCGCCGAGGTCACGCGCGAGGGGGCGAACCGGCCCACGCTGCGCCACCGCTCGCCGGCCTTCCGCGTGCCCCGGCAGATCACTGACCCGGTGGGCGGCGCGGACGAGGTGGTCGTGTGGGGCTTCACCGGGATCCTGCTGGACCGGGTGCTCGAGGCAGCCGGTTGGGCTCGCCCCTGGCCGAAGGACGACGTCCGTCCCGCGCCGCTGGGCTGAGCGGGACCGTCGTCACTTGGCCTGGTCGTAGCTCTCCACGACCGCCACGGTCACCGGGAACTCGACCGGCACCCGGCCGAAGACGATCCCGGTGGCCTGCTCGGCGCACTCGCGCACCAGATCGGCCACCTCCTCGGCGTGCTCGGCGGAGGAGTCCACCATGATCTCGTCGTGCAGGAAGAAGACCAGGGCGGCGTCCAGGCCGCGGCGATGCAGCTGCGCGCGCACGCAGCCCATCCAGGCCATGGCCCATTCGGCCGCTGAGCCCTGGACCACGAAGTTTCGCGTGAACCGCCCCTGCGACCTGCGCAGCTGGGCTGCGCGGCGCTCGTCCTCGGCGCTGGCCGTGCGGGCCACGGCCTCCTGCCAGCGCTGATCGGGCTGCGGCGACCAGCGCCCGAGCCAGGTGCAGACCTGGGAGCCGTCCTCGCCCACGCGGGCGGCGTGCTCCACGAAGGCCACGGCCTGCGGGAACAGCCGGGCAAGCTGGGGCATGAGCCTGCCGGGCTCGCCGCTCGTGGCTCCGTACATGGCGCCGAGCAGAGCGACCTTGGCGTGATCGCGCTGGGTGAGTCCCGTCCCGGAGTCCCGGCCGCGCTCGGCGATCGAGAGGTAGAGGTCGCGACCGCGAGAGGCATTGGCCAGGGCGTCGTCGCGGGCGAGCACGGCCAGGACGCGGGGCTCGAGCTGGGCGGCGTCGGCGACCACCAGTCGACGATCCGGGCCCGGCCGCACGGCCGAGCGGATCACCTTGGGGATCTGCAGGGCCCCGCCGCCGCGTGCGGCCCAGCGCCCGGTGACCACGCCGCCCACCATGTACTCGGCGCGGAAGCGGTCATCGCGCACCCAGGATTCGAGCCACTGCCAGCCGC
This sequence comes from Kocuria sp. SL71, assembly GCF_026672465.1. Classification (NCBI taxonomy): domain Bacteria; kingdom Bacillati; phylum Actinomycetota; class Actinomycetes; order Micrococcales; family Micrococcaceae; genus Kocuria; species Kocuria sp. SL71. The sequence goes on along the minus strand of NZ_JAPPRE010000001.1, from coordinate 1,864,546 downwards.
TGGCCGTGAGCAGCCGGGAGAGCTTCTTGTACTCCAGCACGGGGGCGACCAGCTGCTCGCGGCGCTCGCGCTCCCCGGGTGAGGAGACCGGTGCGGCCTGGACCCAGCCGGTGAGCTCCCACTGGCTCGTGGAGCTGACGTTGAGCCCCGCACCGCGCAGCGCCCGCAGCAGGGACTGGGGGGAATCCGGGTTCAGCTCGGCGGCGCCCAGCACCCGGCGGACCCGCTGGACGGCCTCCTCCATGCGGGCCGGACGATGTCCGAGCGCGGGCTGCGGGCCCAGCGCCTCGATGAGCAGGCGGCGATGGACCTCTGCGTCCCAGGGGATCCCGATCCGGTGCATGTCCGCGGCCAGCAGCGCCCCGGCGGATTCGAGCCCGCAGAGCAGACGCAGCTTCCCGGGGGAGCGGGAGCCCTCGATCGCGGCCAGCTGGGCGCGCAGCTCCTCGATGACTGCAGAGAGCCGCTCGGCGCCCCCCGCGTCCGAGTCCGGGGCAGCCATGCCTTCCGGGGCATCGTCGAAGAGGCCCATCTGGCCCTCGCCGGGACCGTTCCACACGGAGCGCGGCGGGGGCTCGGGGGCGATCCCCGGGTGCTCGTGGGCCGGCAGAGGCTCGAGCACCGGCGAGTAGTCCACCCGTGCGGCCGGTGCGCTCGCCGCGTTGGAGAGGATCGCCGAGACCAGTCGGAGGTCGTGCAGGTGCGGCAGCGGCACGGCCGGATCCGCGGCCAGCAGCCCGGGCAGGATCAGCGGCGAGCGCTCGAGGACCCAGCGCGGGCTGCGGCCGGTCTCCGTCCGGCACCGGGCGTCCTGGTCGTGGACGAAGGCGGCGAGCCCCGTGGAGTCCAGCTGCTGCGGGGCGCTGAGGGGCCGGGTGAGGTCGTCGAGGACCTGCGCCCAGTGGACGGCCGAGGTTCTCGCGCCTGCGAGCCCTGTGGTCGCGGCGCGCGGATCCGGGGCGGTCACGACGATCAGCACTTCGGCATTCTCGCCGTCGGCACCGACAGCACAGGCGCCCCTGACCCCCGCCCGTGCGCGAGAGCCTCCACAGGCCATGCATCGGCGGCAGCGCCCCGCCAGGGCGTGCTCGCATCCGCGACTGCCGTCCCGAGGGGGCCGCCGGCGGCGCATCGTTCGGGGCATGACAGCACAGCACCTGCCCCAGGAGCCGCGGATCGAGCGGCGGCGACGCCCCCGGGCGGCGCGCCGCCGCCCTCGACCTGACGGCGCGAGCGGACCGCGAGGCCGAGCGGCAGACGGATCTCGACGCGGTCGTCGCGGACCGGGAGCTCGAGCGAGCGGGCTCGCTGCCCGGGCTGCCTCAGGCCGCGGGTGATCCGGTGATCAGTGCGAGCGCCGCAGTGCCGCCTCCGGCATCCGCGCTGCGTGCGACGGCCGAGCCGACGGCTGCGGACCCCCGCGCGGTCGCTGCGCCCGGGGCGGAGAGGGCTCCTTCGGGCCTCGTGCTCGAGGGGCCCGGTCGGCGCGTGGTGCTGATCAGCGCGGACGCCGGCCTGGTCCAGGAGATGACCGCGGTCTGCGCTGCCGCCGAGGCGCGCCTGAGCCGCGCTCGCGGGCTCGAGCCCGGACAGCTGGAGGAGGCGGCGGAATCGGCCGAGCTGATCCTGCTGGATGCCCGCAGCCTTCGCGCCGCCGAGGTGCGCTCAGGGACGCTGCCGGCTCCGGCGGTGCTGCTGGGGACGGCCGAGGACGAGGACCTGTGGGAGCTGGCCTCCCGCGTGGGCGAGTGCACCATGGCCGTGCTGCCGGCGGCCGAGCCGTGGCTGGCCGACCGGCTGGCGGATGTGCACGCGGACTCGGCACGCATGAGCGCAGGGGTGCTGGGCGTCATGGGCGCTGCGGGAGGAGCGGGCGCCTCGACCCTGTCCTGCTGGCTGGCGGCCTCGGCGGCTCAGGAGCACGACGTCGTGCTGGTGGACGGCGACCCCGACAGCTGCGGCATCGATCTGCTGCTGGGCACCGAGCTGCTCGGCGGGCTGCGCTGGCCGGATCTGGTGGGATCCCACGGGGCGCTGAGCTCGCAGCGGCTGTGGGAGGTGCTGCCGGACATCGAGGGCCTGGAGTCGCTCCGGTGGCTGTCCTGGGATCGTCGCGAGCCCGTGCAGGCGCCGGTGCCCGAGGTGCTGCGCACGCTGCGCCGTGCGTGCGACGTGGTCGTGCTCGACCTCGGCCGAGGCACCGAACGATCGTTCGGGATGGCCGGTCAGTGCGATGCCGTGCTGGTGGTCGTGCCGCGCACCCTCCGGGGGATGATCTGCGCCCTCCGTGTCGGACAGGGCCTCGGCGGGATCCCCGTCGAGTACGTCCTGGCCGGACCGGCCATCTCCGATGTCTCCGCCGACGGCGCCGCCGAGCACCTGGGCGTCCGTCCACTGGGGGCGCTGCCCTTCGATGCGCGGGTCGCGGAGGCCTGCGAGGTCCGCGATCTGCTGCCCCGCGGGCGCAGGCGACGCCACGCCGAGACGGCGGCTGCCCTGTGGGAGCAGCTCGATGAGCTGCACGGCCTGCTGGCCGAGGACGTCGCCTCCGCGGCCGGCACTGGATGGGGGCGGCGGGCATGAGCGCCCAGACGACGATGCCGTCGAGCCTCCGCGGCACGAGTGGCGCAGACCTGGACCCGCAGCTGCTGCACGAGGTCCGCGAGGCGCTGCTCAGCGACGGCGGCAGCGTGGACGACGAGCGGATCGCCCGTGCCGTGCGCGAGTCCGGCCATGCCCTCAGCGCCGCAGGGACCCTGCACGCCGTGCGCAGGATCCGCGCCGAGCTGACCGGGCTGGGCGCCCTGCAGGCCATGCTGCCCGCCGAGGGGCTCACCGACGTGTGGATCAACGGCCACCGCGAGGTCTGGTGGGAGGCCGGTGCCGGGCCCGTGCGGGTCGAGTCCCCCTTCCGCAGCGAGGAGGAGGTGCGCGCACTGGCCGTGCGCCTGATCGCCTCGGCCGGGCGGCGTCTGGACGACGCCCACCCCTGCGCCGACGTCCAGACCGACGACGGCATCCGCGTCCATGCGGTGCTGCCACCGATCTCCACGGGAGGCACGCTGCTGTCTGTGCGCTTCCGGCACCGCGCCGTGCTCAGCGTGAACGACCTGGTGGCCTCCGGGACCCTGCGCCCCGAGATCCTGGAGCTGCTGCTGACCGCCACAGCCGGCGGGGCGAACCTGCTGGTCACCGGCTCGACCGGATCCGGCAAGACCACGGTGCTCAACGCGCTGCTGTCGGCATGCCCCGTCGGCGAGCGGATCGTGCTGATCGAGGATGCCGCCGAGCTGCGCCCCGAGCACCCGCACGTGATCGGCATGCAGTCCCGGCATGCGAACGTCGAGGGCGCCGGCGCGGTGGATCTGGTCGAGCTGGTGCGGCAGTCGCTGCGCATGCGCCCGGACCGGATCGTGATCGGGGAGTGCCGCGGGGCCGAGGTCCGGGAGCTGCTCACCGCGCTGAACACGGGGCACAGCGGGGCGGGGACCGTCCACGCGAACTCCGCCGATGCCGTGCCGGCTCGCCTGGCAGCGCTCGGAGCCCTCGGAGGGATGTCCCCGGAGGCGGTGGCCCTGCAGGCCGGCTCGGCCCTGGACCTGGTGATCCACCTGGACCGCGAGGGCGGTCGGCGGATCCTGCGCACCGTCTCGCTTCTGCAGGAGCACCAGGGGGCGCTGCGCATGGTCCCGGCCTTCGAGCAGACGCCGCAGGGTCCATCCTTCGGCCCAGGCTGGTCGGAGTTCGCGGCGCTGGCCGCGCGCAGTCCCGGGCAGGCCGGCTCATGAGCGCGCGTTCGCGGCCATCTGCGCCCTGCTCCTCGGGGCCGCGGTGCTGCTGTGGCTCCCGCGGCAGCTGCCGGCGCACCTCGGTGTCCTCGGGAGCGCCGCAGCTGCTGAACAGGTGCCGGCGGAGGCCACCGGGATCGAGTCCCTGCTTCGGCGGCTGCGCCGACGCGATGCCGCCGCTGAGGCCGGCGAGTGGGTCGATTGGATCCGGCAGCTGGCCGCTCTGGTCAGGGCGGGGCAGACCCCGTCGGCGGTCTTCTCCGTCAGCGCGCAGACCGCCGCCCAGGCGGTAGCGCCCAGCCGGTCGATCCGTGCTCAGGAGCGGATCAGCCGCAGCGTCGCCGCAGCCGCCTCCTCGGACGCGGTCCGGGCGAGACGCTGCGGGCCCAGGCGGCCGCTGCGGGCCGAGGCCGCAGCCGGCTCGAGCGCACACGGGTCTCCGTGCTGCGGGATCTGGCCCGGTGCTGGGAGGTCTCCGAGCGCACCGGAGCGCCTCTGGCCTCGCTGCTGGAGGGCGTGGCCGAAGCCGCGGAGGCCGACCTGGATGCCGATGCCGCCCGCGAGACCGCCCTGGCGGGGGCCAAGGCCACCGTGCGGATCCTGTCCTGGCTGCCGGTGCTCGCCCTGGGGCTCGGGATGCTGATCGGCGCCGACCCGGTGCGCACGCTGCTGACCACACCCTGGGGCATCACCGCCGGCGTGCTCGGTGCGGTCCTGACGATCCTCGGGCGGGTGTGGACCCGCCGGATGGTCCACCAGGCAGAGGCCGCCTCCGGGCACCGGGCAGCGCCTGCTGCGGCACAGGGGAGGCGGCGGCCATGACCGATCCTCAGACCCTGCGCGGCGCGGCGCTGATCGCGTTCCTGGTCCTGGGAGCGCTGATCGTCTCGGGGATCGCGCCGCTGCCCGGCAGGAGCCGTCCCTCGAGCGGGTTGCCCGGCGCCTCGAGGGCCGCTGCGGCGGCCGAGGCGGAGGCGCCCGTCGGGACCGAGGCTGCCGCAGGCGTCTCCGCCGGGGTCCTGATCGAGCTCGTCGCCTCGATGCTCGAGTCGGGCGTCCCGGTCTCCAGGGCCCTGGAGGTGCTGGCCGGCACGGACTCCGGAGCCGTCGGGCAGGCGCTTCGCTGCGTGGCCACCGCACTCGGGCTGGGGCTGTCGTGGCAGCAGGCCTGGTCGGCAGCCGGGGAGGTTCCGCCCCAGGTCCAGGACCTGCGCTCGGCGCTGACCTTCGCGGCCGTCTCCGGGGCGCCGTCGGCCTCAGGCCCTGCGGGCGGCCTCCGCACAGGTCCGGCGCTCGGAGCACCGCCGGGCGGAGGCGGCGGCCGAGCGGCTGTCCGTGCACCTCATGGTCCCGCTGGGGCTGTGCTCCCTGCCGGCCTTCGTGTGCTGGGGCATCGTCCCGGTGCTCATCGGGCTCGTGCCCGACCTGCTCGGATGAGCGACGCCGTCGCAGCCGCGGCGGCCCATGAGCCCCGGTCGGACGACCGTCCGCCCGGTCCAGGAGCCCCTTCCCGGGGCCCGAATGAGAGAGAGGGACATCATGTCCGTCATCACCCGCACCACCGCCCCCGCCTCGCTCGAGCCGTCGGAGGAGATCGTCACCGCCCTGCAGCCGTCCGGGACCGTCGAGCCCGGTCGAGAGCTCAGCGCACAGGATCCGGACCTCGGCGCCTCCACGGTGGAGTACGCCATCATCCTCTTGGCCGCCGCCGCCTTCGGAGGCGTCATGGCGGCGGTCCTCGCCTCCGATGCCGTCTCCGACCTGCTGCTCAAGATCGTCGAGAAGGCGCTCGCCATCTGATAGCCGGGAGGATCCGCGCTCTCCGCGCGCGGATCCTCCCGGCCCTGGCCCGGTCGGCCCGGTGCCGCGCGCACCGGGCCGACCGACGACGACCGGAACGAGAGGACATCGCCATGAACAGCATCCGCGCAGCGCTCGCCCGCCGCACACGGCCACGGCACCGCCACAGCAGCAGCGCCCGGGACGAGGGCGCCGTGACCGTCGAGACCGCCATCGTCCTGCCCTCGATCGTCCTGCTGCTGGCCGTGCTCCTTGCCTGCGGCGGCGCGGCCATGCTGCAGGTGCGCGCCGAGGAGGCGGCGGGAGCCGCCGCCCGCGTGATGGCCCGCGGGGAATCCGCCGCCGACGCCCAGCGGGAGGCCGAGGCCATCGCCGGCGACGACGCCGTGGTCTCCGTGCAGCGCGACGACGACCGGGCCACCGCAGCCGTGCGGCTTCCCGCTCCCGGGGTCCTGGGGCGCTGGGAGTCGCTCGAGGTATCGGCCGAGGCCACGACGTTCAGCGAGGAGGTGATCGTCGATGTGGGCTGAGGGCGGCGGGCTCGACCCCGGGATCCTGGGCGACGATCCCGACGGATCCGCGTGGGATCGGCGGCATCATCCCGACCTCGGTGCGGGGACGGTCTTCGGACTGATCCTCGCCCTGGTCGCCGTCTTCCTGATCATCGCGGCGCTGGGAGTGGGGCAGGCCGCGATCCTGACCCATCGCGCCGGCAACGCCGCCGACCTCTCGGCGCTGGCCGCCGCCGACACCGCCCGCGGTCTGCGGATCGGGCAGCCCTGCGAGGTCGCCGCCGAGCTGGCCGAGCTCAACGGCGCGGAGGTTCTCGACTGCGCGGTCGTGGGTCCCGAGGCCACCACGGTCGACGTGGAGGTGGGCATCGACCTGCCGCCGTCGCTGTCGGTCTTCGGTCAGGCCCATAGCCGAAGCCGCGCAGGGGCGCCGGAGGACAGCCCCTTCTCATGAGGCGAGCGGGGCGTCCCTGCGCGGGGCAGCCGCCGGGTGTCCTGACAGCTCCGCCTGCAGCTGCCGGCGGTCGTCGCCGTGAAGGCCCTCAGCGCAGCCGGAAGGCTCGGAAGGCCTCGGCGGCCTCCACGCCGAGCTCGCGGCCGGCCTCCGCGGTGACTCCGGTGATCAGCTCGCGCGGGGCCGGGTGGCCCGGCAGATCCGCCAGGTACTCGCGGTGCTGCTCCAGAGAGGCGATCCCGCGCTCCAGAGCCTCTCCGCTGACATCGACGGCATGGGTCGGCTGGTCGGTGCCGGAGACCAGCAGCCAGGTGGTGCCCCACGGCTCGAGCCCCTCCTGCTCGGCGAGCTCGCGGAAGACCCACCGGTTGTCGGCATCGCGCACGGCATCAGCGGCGGCGAGTCCGGCCACGCGGTGATCTGCCATGGACAGCCCCCACGGCACCACGTCAGCCCAGGTCATGGTCACCACCGCATCCGGGCGCACGCGGCGGATGTGCCGGGCGATGTCCCGGCGCAGCTCGAGCGAGGGCTCCAGGTGGCCGTCGGGGTGATCGAGGATCGTCAGGTCCGTGACGCCCACCTCCGCGCAGGCGCGGGCCTGCTCCTGGGCGCGCAGCGGGCCGGTCTCGGCGGGATCGCGCTGCATCCCGGCCTCGCCGCTGGTCAGCAGCAGGTAGGAGACCTCCACACCGCGGGCGACCCAGCTGGCCACGGCGGCAGAGACCCCGTATTCGAGGTCATCGGGATGGGCCACCACGCACAGCACGCGGCGGAGGTCCTCATCGGGCAGCAGCTCCATGGCGCATCCGCTCCTCTTCCAGAATCGATTCGGGCTCCCAGTCTGGCACCGGCAGCGGGGCCAGGTCTCGCGCTCGCAGGGATCGCGGGGCGCAGCGCCGGATCAGTCCTGCGGTTCGGCCACCGGCGCGGCCTTGAGCAGGGCGTCGAGCAGCCGCACCGCCGCCTGCTTGTCCAGCGGCTGATTCCGGTTGCCGCACTTGGGCGACTGGACGCACGACGGGCACCCGGCCTCGCACCCGCAAGCCGTGATGGCGTCCCGGGTGGCCTGCAGCCACCGCCGGGCGACGTCGTAGCCGCGCTCGGCGAATCCCGCGCCGCCGGGGTGGCCGTCGTGCACGAAGATCGTGGGCAGCTCGGTGTCGGCGTGCAGCGCGGTGGACAGCCCACCGACGTCCCACCGGTCGCAGGTGGCCAGCAGCGGCAGGAGCCCGATCATCGCGTGTTCGGCGGCGTGCAGCGCTCCCGGCAGATCCGGCTCCTCGATGCCGGCGGCCGCCAGCTCCGATCCCGGCGCGGTGAACCAGACCCCGCGTGTGCGCAGGTCGGTGGGAGGCAGGTCGAGCGGCTCCTCGCCGAGCACCTCGTTGCCGGGCACGGCCTTGCGCTGGAAGGACACCACCTGCGAGGTCACCTGCACCTGCCCGAAGCGCACGGTCACCGGGCCCCACTGCTGGCTGCGCTCCTCCTCGATCACGGACACGGTGGTGACCTCGCGAGCCGAGGTCCAGAAGTCGGGCTGGGCGCGGGTCACCGAGACCAGGTGATGCTCCAGATCCAGGTCATCGACCAGGTACGACCTGCCCTGGTGGACGTACACGGCCCCGGGATGGGTCTGCTGATGGGCCTGGGACGTGCCGATCGAGCCGAGTAGCTGGCCGGTGTCCGTCTCGATGATCTGCAGGGGCCCGCCGCCGTCGCCGCGGATCGAGACCATGCCCGCCGGGTCCTCTGCATGGGTCCAGAACCAGCCGGTGGGACGACGACGCAGGCGCCCGGCCTGCTCGAGAGCCGCCACGATCGCGGGGGCGCCGGGGCCGAAGAGCTCGAGCTCCTGGGGCCGCAGCGGCGTCTCGGCGGCGGCGGCGCACAGGTGCGGAGCCAGCACGTAGGGGTTGCCGGGGTCGAAGACCGTGGCCTCGAGGGGATCGTCGAACAGCGCCTCGTGATGGTTGACCAGATAGGTGTCCAGAGGGTCCTCGCGGGCGATGAACGCCGCCAGCGCGTCCTGCCCGGCGCGGCCGGCGCGGCCGATCTGCTGGAAGAACGAGCTGCGCGTGCCGGGCCAGCCGGCCACCAGCACGGCGTCGAGCCCGGCGATGTCGATGCCGAGCTCGAGCGCGGACGTCGAGGACAGCCCGAGCAGCCGCCCGTCGCGCAGCTGCTGCTCGATCTCGCGGCGCTCCTCGGGGAGGTAGCCGGAGCGGTAGGCGGCCACGCGGTGGGCCAGGCCGGGCTCGACCTCCTCGAGCTGGCGGTGGGCGATCTGCGCGATCGTCTCCGAGCCGCGGCGCGAGCCCACGAATGCCAGGGTGCGGACTTGGCGCAGCACCAGGTCGGTGAGCATCTCGGCGGCTTCGACCACGGCGCTGCGCCGCACGGGTGCGCCGTTCTCGCCCTCGGCCCCGGACTGCTCGGGCTCCCACAGCACGACCGTGACCGGTCCATGGGGTGAAGTGTCCTCGCGGATCGCGGTGACCTCCTCGCTCGGAGCCCCGATCAGCCGGGCGAACGAGTCCTGCGGCCGCGCCGAGGTGGCCGAGGCGCCGATGAACACGGGAGCGGCGCCGTAGAGCGCGGCGACCCGCTGAAGCCGGCGCAGCACCACGGCCACGTGGGAGCCGAACACGCCGCGGTAGACGTGGGCCTCGTCGACGATCACCCAGCGCAGCCGGCGCAGGAATCGCGACCACTGCTGGTGGTTGGGCAGCACGCCCGCATGGAGCATGTCCGGATTGCACAGCACGGCATCGGCGTGATCGCGGATCCAGCGCCGCTCGGAGACGGGGGTGTCGCCGTCGTAGGTTCTCGCGCGCACGTCCAGGCGGACGCCGTCGGGCCCGCCGCCGCGGCGGATGAGCCCCTCGAGAGCGCTGAGCTGATCGGCGGCCAGGGCCTTGGTGGGGGAGAGGTAGAGCGCGGTGGCCTCGTCGGGGTGCTGGAGCCTGCCCGGTGCCCTGCGCGCGGCCAGCCGCCCGCGGTGCAGATCGGAGAGCACGGGCGCCTGATAGGCCAGCGATTTGCCGGAGGCCGTTCCGGTGGCCACGATGACGTGGCTCTCGCCGGCCGCGCGGATGGCCCGGGCCTGATGGGCGTAGGGCTTGTTGATGCCCATGGCGCCGTAGGCCGCCACCACATCGGGGTGGATCGTCTCCGGCCACGCAGCGGTCTCGGCCTCGCGTCCCGGCAGCTCGCGGACATGGCGCACCTGCTCGGGGTCGGCGCCGCGACCGAGCAGCGGGAGCAGGGGATGGGGCTCGTGCATCCGCGCATTGTCCCACCGCGGCAGGCCGGCGTCAGCGCACCGGTCCGGTGCGCGCACGCCGCGCGCTCGGGGGGGACGACGAGCTCAGCGGGACCCGCGGCAGAAACCCCGGGCAAGTCCTCGCCGCAGTCGGCAGAAGCGGGCCATCATGAGGCCATGGACAAGGACATCCTCCACCCCGACCCCATGCCGGAGCACGACGGGCCACAGGATCAGGCCCCGGCCGAGCCGCTGAGCGACGAGCAGTGCTGGGAGCTGCTGGGCGAGAGCCGCTTCGGACGCCTGGGCACTCGCGATGGCGACGAGATCGAGATCACCCCGGTCAACTTCATCGCGGATGACGGCAAGCTCTACTTCCGCTCGGCCCGCGGCTCCAAGCTGCTGCGCCTGACCCTGTACTCGCAGGTCGCCTTCGAGGTCGATCACGTGGCTGGAGGCCAGGCCTGGTCCGTCATCGTGCGCGGCCATGCCCGCACGCTCACGGACCCGAAGGACCTCGAGCGCTTCGAGCGCCTGGACCTGCGCCCGTGGCTGGACACCGTGAAGCTCGAGGTCGTGGAGATCGCGCCGTACAAGGTCACGGGCCGGCGCTTCAGCCTGCAGGGCTGAGCCGCCCGTCGCCCGTCGGCGGCCACCGGTCGGCTGCCCGGCTAGCCTGGTGCGGTGACTGTCGAACGCATCCTGCTCCACTACCGGATCGTCGCCCTGCCGGATCCGCAGGCGATCGCGCTGTGGCAGGAGGCCCTGTGCGAGCGATGGGGCCTGCGCGGGCGCATCATCGTCTCCCCGCAGGGTCTCAACGGCACGGTCGGCGGGGAGGTCGGCGCTCTCAAGCAGTACGCCAAGGCCACCCGGCGCCATCCCGGCTTCCGCGACCTCGAGCTCAAGTGGTCGGACGGCTCGGCCTCGGACTTCCCGCGGCTGTCGGTGAAGGTGCGCCGAGAGCTCGTGGGCTTCGGCGCCCCCGACGAGGTCGCCGTGGACGAGCAGGGCGTGGTCGACGGCGGCGTGCGCGTGAGCCCGCAGCAGCTCGATGACATGGCCGCTCAGCGCGAGGACCTGGTGCTCTTCGACGGCCGGAACGCCTGGGAGGCCCGGATCGGGCGCTTCCAGGGAGCCGTGGTCCCGGACGTGGAGACCAGTCGCGACTTCGCCGCCGAGCTCGACTCCGGGGCCTACGACCACCTGAAGGACCGTCCCGTGGTCACCTACTGCACCGGCGGGATCCGCTGCGAGTTCCTCTCGGCCATGATGCGCCGCCGCGGCTTCCGCGAGGTCTACCAGCTCGACGGCGGCATCGTGCGCTACGGCGAGGCCCGCGGCGATGCCGGGCTGTGGCAGGGCTCCCTGGCCGTGTTCGACGACCGCGGGGCCCTCGAGTTCTCCGAGGACGCCGCCGTGATCGGGCAGTGCGACCTCTGCGGCGCCGACGCCCGGCGCTTCGAGAACTGCGCCCGATCCCGCTGCCACCGTCGCCTGCTGATGTGCGAGGACCACCGGGCCGCTCACCGCGACGGCCCGGGCCTGCGCTGCCCCGATGGCTACCGGGATGCCCGCACCGGCGCCCCTCTGCCGCCCGAGGCCCACTCCGGGCAGAGCTCCTCCACACCGGCTGCGGCCCCCGAGACCGGGGACGCCCGCCCGACCGATCCGTCGACCAGCACCCAGGAGGGCGCATGAGCACGGGAGCGCACGAGACCGCCCGCACCCCCGACTTCGCGGATGTCCCGGAGGCGCCCCGCTCGGATGACCCCGCGCTGCTGGCCCGCCTGGGGCTGGCTCTCGAGGACGCTGGCTTCCGCGCCGAGCGGATCGCCGAGCTGCTGGGGACGGAGGCCGCAGAGGCCCTGGCCCGCGATCAGGCGGTCCCCGCGCTTCGAGTCCTCCGCCGCCTCGAGGCCGCGGCGGAGACGGCGCCGTCGGCCGATCGTCGTCTGGCCGTGCTCGTCGAGCTGCTGCTGCTGGCACGCCCCGTCGGCTCCGGTGATCTCGAGGCGGCCCTGCCGGGCATCCGCGTTCAGGACCTCGAGCACCTCCGGCTGGTGGAGGCCGCGCACGGGCAGGTCCGCAGCCTGGTGGACCTGGATGTCCACCAGGCGGACGACGGCTTCCACCTGTGGATCGCCTCCGACCACAGCGCGTTCCAGCGCCCGGGCGCGCCGCTGCGCCGTGACCATGTGCTGGGCGTCGGAGGCGCCTCGCAGACCCTCGTGCAGATCACGGACCCGCGCCCGGCGGCCGTCGCGCTCGATCTGGGCACCGGCTGCGGCGTGCAGAGCTTCCACCTGCTGCGCCGGGTCGATCGCGTGGTCGCCACCGACCTGTCCGAGCGCGCCCTGGCCTTCGCTCGGTTCAACCTGGTGCTCAACGCCCAGGCCCTGCGCCTGGACCCCTGGGACCTCGAACGGCGCATCGAGCTGCGGCAGGGCTCGCTGCTCGAGCCGGTCGCGGGCGAGTCCTTCGACCTGGTCGTGTCCAACCCGCCGTTCGTGATCACCCCGCGCACGCCCGGCGAGGACGCGTCCTCCCGCTACACCTACCGCGACGGCGGCAGGGAGGGCGACGCCCTCGTGGCCGAGCTGCTCGGCGATCTGGGATCCGTGCTCGCCCCGGGCGGCAGCGCGCACCTGCTGGGCAACTGGGAGATCCGGGCCGAGGACGTCGAGCGCGGCGGAGGCAGCTTGGAGCGCGCCTGGTCGCGGCGTGTGGAGGGCTGGATCCCCGCGCAGCTGGACGCCTGGGTCATCCAGCGCGAGATCGAGTCCCCGCAGGCCTACGCCGAGACCTGGCTGCGCGATGCCTCCGAGCACCTCGAGCAGCAGCGGTGGGAGAAGGCCTACGCGGCGTACCTGGACGACTTCGAGGCCCGCGGGGTCGCCGGCGTCGGCTTCGGGTGGGTGCGCTTGGATCGCCCCGCAGCCGGGCGCACGAGCCCCGTCCGCCGCAGGCTCGAGCACATCGGCCACCCGGCTCAGCAGCCGGTCGGCGGCGTGCTCGCAGAGGCCGTGCGGAGGGAGCTCGAGCTGGAGCGCCTGGGCCCGGCCTGGGAGGAGCTGCACCTGGAGGTGCCCGAGCACGTCACCGAGGAGCGCCACGGGCGCCCGGGAGCCGAGGACCCGGCCGTCATCCTCGTCCGGCAGGGCGCCGGCCTGCAGCGCACGGCGGTCCTGGACCTCGGCAGCCGCCGGACTGATGGGCGCCTGCGACGGCGAGCTCAGTGTCAGGCAGATCGTCGAGGCCCTGGGCATGCTGCTGGGGTGGGAGGCTCCCGCCGGGCAGCGTTCGCAGGAGGCGCTGGATCTGCTGGCGCAGACCCGCAGCCTGCTGGTCGACGGCTTCCTGGAGCCGGCTGCCGAGGATGCCGCCGCCGAGGACCGCGCCGGGGCCGGCAGGGCCTGATCTGCGCCTACCGCCTCGGCTTCCGAGGTGGGAGGATGGCAGGCATGACTGCAGAGAACCCGTACCGCGACCTGACCCGTGACGAGATGTGGCAGCTGCTCGACGACGAGCCCTTCGGACGCCTGGCCGTGCAGGCCGGCGGCTTCGTCGACATCTTTCCCGTCAACTTCGTGGTCCACGGCAAGAAGCTGTGGTTCCGCACGGCTCCGGGCTCAAAGCTCGCCGCTCTGACCGTCAACGACCAGGTCGCCTTCGAGGCCGATCACCGGGACGAGGACAGGCTGCGCGTCTCCTCGGTCGTGTTGCAGGGCCGGGCTCGCCGCGTGGACGACGCGCAGGAGCGCGAGCTCGCCGAGTCGCTGGGACTGCGCACCTGGGTGCGCAGCTTCAAGCCGGTCTTCGTGGTGATCGAGCCCGATCAGATCCACGGCCGCTCCTTCCCTGTCGGACCCGCGGACGACTCCGAGGACGACGACCAGGACTGACGCCGCAGCGCCTCTGCTCCACCTGCACGGCCCGAGGGGATCCCCCTCGGGCCGTTGTCGTCTGCTGAGGGAGCGGCCGGATCCGCGGACGGCGCCGGCCCGGAGGGTCGGGCGCGACCCCGTGTGTCGGGGGCTGTCCGGCGGCGGCTATATGGTGGGGGCGATCGGACGGGCGAGCGCTCGTCCACCGCAGCCTCCCGGCTCCCGCGCTTCCGGCGCGGAGGATGGCCGGGGGTGTCCCCATCCCCTAGGAGCGACCGTGGCCCAGAAGAACCCGGGATCAGGCAGGAGCCTGCTCATCGTCGAGTCCCCCTCGAAGGTGAAGACCATCGCGGGGTACCTGGGCGACGCCTATGAGGTCGATTCCTCCATGGGCCACATCCGGGATCTGGCCCAGCCCTCGGACCTGCCCGCCGAGATGAAGAAGGGTCCCTACGGCAAGTTCGCCGTGGACGTCGAGTCCGGATTCGACCCGTACTACCTGGTCAGCACGGACAAGAAGAAGAAGGTCGCCGAGCTCAAGCGCAAGCTCAAGGACAGCGACGCCCTCTACCTCGCCACGGATGGCGATCGCGAGGGCGAGGCCATCGCGTGGCACCTGCTCGAGGTGCTCAAGCCCAAGGTCCCGGTCTACCGCGTGACCTTCCCCGAGATCACCCGCGAGGCGATCGAGCGCGGCTTCGGCGAGCTGCGGGAGCTGGACAAGGACCTGGTCGACGCCCAGGAGACCCGCCGCGTCCTGGACCGCCTCTACGGCTACGAGATCTCCCCAGTGCTGTGGCGCAAGGTCTCCTCCGGGCTCTCGGCCGGGCGCGTGCAGTCCGTGGCCACCCGCATGGTGGTGCAGCGCGAGCGCGAGCGCATGGCGTTCGTGACCGCCGATCACTGGGACCTGACCGGCGAGTTCACCCCGGTCTCCGGGCCCGACGCCGGCAGCGCCTTCCAGGCGCGGCTGTCCAGCGTGGACGGGCGCAAGGTCGCCACTGGCCGCGACTTCGACGACCGCGGGCAGCTGCGCAAGCCGGAGGCCGTCGCGCACCTGGACGAGCAGCAGGCACGCTCGCTGGCCGAGGGCCTGTCCGAGGCCGCCTTCACGGTCGCGCAGCAGGAGACCAAGCCCTACCTCTCGCGCCCCAAGGCCCCGTTCACGACCTCCACGCTGCAGCAGGACGCGGCGCGCAAGCTGCACTTCTCGTCGCGCTCGACCATGCAGGTGGCTCAGCGCCTGTACGAGAACGGCTACATCACCTACATGCGAACCGACTCGGTCGCGCTGTCGCAGCAGGCCGTGAGCGCTGCTCGCAAGCAGGCTCGGGAGCTGTGGGGCGGGGACTTCGTGCCGGATGCCCCGCGCAGCTACGCGAACAAGTCCAAGAACGCGCAGGAGGCCCACGAGGCCATCCGCCCCGCCGGCGACTCCTTCCGCACCCCGGATCAGGTCCGCGGCTCGCTGTCGGCGGACGAGTTCAAGCTCTACGAGCTGATCTGGCAGCGCACCGTCGCCTCGCAGATGGCCGATGCCAAGGGCTTCACCGCGACCCTGCGCCTGGCCGCGACCAGCACCGACGGCCGCAAGGCGGAGTTCAGCGCCTCCGGCACCGTGATCACGTTCAACGGCTACCTCTCGGCCTACCGCGAGGCCCCGGACACCACCGAGGGCAAGGACGGCGAGGCGAAGGGCCGCAAGGACCGCCGCCTGCCGCAGATGGAGGAGGGCGACGCCCTCACCTCCCAGGAGATCGCCGCCGAGGGCCACAGCACCAAGCCCCCGGCCCGCTACACGGAGGCCTCGCTCGTGGCGGCCATGGACGAGCTCGGCATCGGGCGTCCGTCGACCTACGCCGCCGTCATCTCCACGATCACCGACCGCGGCTACGTCAAGGTCCGCGGCACCTCCCTGATCCCGTCGTGGACCGCGTTCTCCGTGGTGCGGCTGCTCGAGGAGCACTTCAGCGACTACGTCGACTACGACTTCACGGCCGAGATGGAGGAGGGCCTGGACCGCATCGCCCGCGGGGAGGAGGACCGCACGCAGTGGCTGCAGCGGTTCTACTTCGGCCGCGAGGACGAGCCCGACGACGGCCTCAAGGCCATCGTCGACGACCTCGGCGAGATCGATGCCCGGGCGCTGAACACGCTGAAGGTCACGGACACGATCGACCTGCGCGTGGGCAAGTACGGCCCGTACCTGGAGTCCGGCGGCGGGGTCGATCCGGAGACCGGCGAGGTCACGGACCCCGTGCGCGCCAACGTCCCGGACACCCTGGCCCCCGATGAGCTCACCGCCGAGAAGGCCGAGGAGCTCATGGAGATCGGGCGCGCCGATGGCCGCGAGCTCGGGCAGGATCCGCAGACCGGGCGCACCATCGTGGTCAAGGACGGCCGCTACGGCCCGTACGTCTCGGAGGTGATCCCCGAGCCCACGCAGGAGGAGCTCGATGCGATCCCCACGGAGTACTACAAGAACGGCAAGCCCAAGCCCAAGAAGATCGACAAGCCCAAGCCACGCACGGCCTCGCTGCTGTCCTCCATGGACATCCAGGAGGTGGACCTCGACGACGCCCTGAAGGTGCTCTCGCTGCCGCGGGAGGTCGGCGCCGACAAGGACGGTGAGATGATCACCGCCCAGAACGGGCGCTACGGGCCGTACCTCAAGAAGGGCTCGGACTCCCGGTCGCTGTCAAGCGAGGAGCAGATCTTCGAGATCACCCTCGAGGAGGCACAGCGGATCTACGCCCTGCCGAAGCAGCGCGGGCGCGGTGCCGCCAAGCCGCCGCTGAAGGACCTGGGCACGGATCCGATCACGGACAAGCCCATGATCATCAAGGACGGGCGCTTCGGCGAGTACATCACCGACGGCGAGACCAACGTGACCATCCCGCGCTCGGAGTCCGTGGAGCAGATGACGGCCGAGCGAGCCTCCCAGCTGCTCTCGGAGAAGCGCGCCAAGGGCCCGGCCGCCAAGAAGACCACCCGATCGTCGTCGGGCTCCCGGGCCAAGAAGCCGTCCGGGGCCTCCACGACCAAGCGCGCGGGCACCCGGAAGAAGACCTCCGCGTCTTCGTGAGCCCGCGGCGGGGCCCGCGGCGGCTCCCGCTCGGTCGACCGATCGATCACCTGAAGGAGCCAGCATGCGCCTGGGAGTCCTGGACGTCGGGTCCAACACCGTCCATCTGCTGCTGCTCGACGTCTACCCGGGCTCCCGGCCCGAGGCCTTCGCCGATCACAAGGTCAGCCTGCGCCTGGTCCAGTACCTGGACGAGGCCGGATGCATCTCGGACGAGGGCCGCGATGCGCTGACCGCGTTCGTGATCGAGGCCCGGGACGTCGCCGCCGAGCACGAGGCGGAGGATCTGCTGGCGTTCGCGACCTCGGCGATCCGGGAGGCCGGCAACGGCGCCGATGTGCTCGATCACGTGCAGTCGCGCTCCGGGGTCACCCTGACCGAGATCTCCGGGGATCAGGAGGCCGCGGTCACGTTCTCCGCGGTGCGCCGCTGGTCCGGGTGGGGCTCGGGCACGATCCTGGATCTGGACATCGGCGGCGGGTCCTTCGAGATGGCCATCGGCCACGACGGGCTTCCGGCGGCGGCGGTGTCCACGCCCCTGGGCGCCGGGCGCCTCACGCGCAGCTTCGTCACGCAGCACCCGGTGCGGCCCAGCGAGGTCAAGGCCCTGCGCAAGCACGTGCGGCGCACCCTGGAGCCGGCCGTGGAGACGATCCTGGCGCAGGGCGCCCCGGATCTCGTGGTCGGCACGTCCAAGACCTTCCGCTCCCTGGCCCGCATCTGCGGCGCCGCTCCCTCCGGGGCGGGCCAGTTCGTGCGGCGGACCATGCACCTGCAGGACCTGCGGCTGTGGACCCGGCGCATGGAGGCCATGACCGTCCAGGAGCGCTCGGACCTGCCCGGGGTCTCCGTGAACCGCGCCGAGCAGATGCTGGCCGGAGGCATCGCGGCAGAGACGGCCATGGACATGCTCGGGGTCCAGAGCCTGGACATCTGCCCGTGGGCCCTGCGCGAGGGCCTCATCCTGCGGCGCATGGACCGGCTCGGCGCCGATCCCGAGACCGTCCTGAACCCGCCCCACAGCCTGATCGGACGAGAGGCCCACGCATGAGCACCCATGTCGCCATGTCCTCGAGCTGCCTGTTCCTGGGCTCCATGCCCGAGGTCTTCCGCACCGCCAGCGAGCTGGGCTACGACTCGGTGGAGGTGCTGGTCACGCATCAGCGCACCACGCAGCTGACCCATGAGCTGCTCGATGCGGTGCAGACCTACCAGATCCCCATCTCGGCCATCCACGCGCCCACCCTGTTCTTCACCCAGCAGGTCTGGGGCAGGCCGTGGACCAAGATCCAGCTCGCCGCCAAGATGGTCGAGGAGGTCGGTGCCGAGGTGGTCGTGGCGCACCCGCCGTTCGCCTGGCAGCACAAGTACGCCGAGAGCTTCGTGGAGGGCATCCGCGCCGTCGGCGACATGACCGGCGTGAAGATCGCCGTGGAGAACATGTATCCCTGGCGCGTGGGCGGCCGGGAGCTGCAGATGTACCGCCCGCACTGGGACCCGCGCCGCTTCGACTACGAGTGGGTGACCTGGGACTTCTCCCACGCCTCGATCGCCAAGGTCGACTCGCTCGTTGCCGTCCGCGAGCTGCTGCCGCGGCTGGGCCACGTGCACCTCACCGACGGCAGCGACGGCGGCACCTCGGACGAGCACCTGGTGCCCGGGCACGGCGAGCAGCCGGTGGCCGAGACCCTGCAGCTGCTGGGCGCCAGCTCCTGGGAGGGCGTCATCGGCGTGGAGATCAACACCCGCGGCGCCGACGACGACGAGGCCCGCGATGCCATGCTCGCCGAGTCCCTCGACTTCGCTCGCACCCACATGGCCCTCGGGGCCGCGCAGTCGGCGGAGGGTGCCGGGGCAGGGCCCGCAGAGCCGACCGAGGGCCCTGAGGGGCGGGGCTCGCACAGCGTCTGAGGCGCCTCCTAGGGTGGATGCCAGAAGCATCCGAGACACGAGAGGACCTCTCATGACCGAGACCGCATCCGCATCGACCGAGCGCTCGAGCGCCGAGCCCGTGATCGCCTTCCTGGGCAGCGGCTCCATGAACGGCGCCATCCTGCGCGGCGTCCTGGCCTCGGGAGTGCCTGCCCGGCGCGTTCGCGCCACCACGCGCTCGCAGGAGTCCCGCGATCGGCTCTCCCAGGAGACCGGCGTGCAGGTCCTGTCCTCGGAGGCGGACGCCGAGGCCAACCGCCGGGCCGTCGAGGGCGCGGACATCGTGATGCTGGGCGTGAAGCCCTACGCGATCCTCGAGCTGTGCGATGACATCCGCCCGGCCCTGAACCCGTCCACCGTCGTCGTGTCCGTGGCCGCCGGGGTGAACATGGCTGCCATGGCCGGGCACCTGCCCGAGGGGCAGCCGATCGTGCGCAGCATGCCCAACACCCCGTCCTCGGTGGGGCACGGCGCGCTGTCCCTGACGGCGGGCGATCACGTCACCGAGGATCAGGCAACTGCGGTGGAGGAGGTGCTCTCCGCCGTGGGCGTGGTCGTGCAGGTCCCGGAGGAGCAGATCAGCGCCGTCACCGGTGTGTCCGGCTCCGGCCCGGCCTACGTCTTCCTGCTGGCCGAGATGATGCAGAAGGCCGGCGAGCGCCTGGGCCTCGATGCGCAGACCGCCCGGACCCTGGCCAAGCAGACCGTCTCGGGCGCAGGACGCCTGCTCGAGGCGCCGGACGCCGATCCCGAGGCCCTGCGCAAGGCCGTGACCAGCCCGAACGGCACGACCGAGCGGGCGATCGAGACGTTCCTGGACAGCGGCATCGAGGACCTCGTGGCCCGCGCGGTCCAGGCCTCGGCCGCACGCGGCGACGAGATGGAGCAGGAGTACGCGGACTGAGTCCTGCCCGGAGCCGGTGGATCGGCCTGTGCCCGGCAGATGCCGGGCACAGGCGTCTGCGGGCCCGACGACTCAGCCGGCGCGGTCGAAGTGCTCCTGCAGCTGCGGGGACACCGAGCGCAGCGCCATCGACCAGCACGTCCATTCGTGCCCGGCCGAGCAGGTGCCTGCGGGCATGGGCGCGCCGTCTTCGATCATCTGCTCGTAGGTGCTCGTGCTCACCCGCGCCCCGGACGACTCCGCGCTGGTCTCGAAGGCCGCGGTGGTCTTCTGCAGCTGGGCCTCGAACTCCTCGCCGGAGCCGGAGTACAGCCAGATCGGCATGCCGGACAGCGGCTGCGTGTGCCGGGACGGGTCGTGGGACTCCCAGTCGGCGCGGGTGGTGCGCTGTCTGTCGCCGAAGAGGTCCGAGCCCTCGCCGGTGGCCGCCTCGGCCTCGCCCAGCAGCAGCTTCCGATCGGCGGTCGCGTCGAAGCTGAGCAGCCCGGACATCGACACCGCGGCGCCGAAGAGATCGGGGCGGTCCTCGGCGTAGGCCATGGCGCCGTAGCCGCCGGCGGAGGCGCTCACGACCGCTCGCCCTTCCGGGGACGCGATCGTGGGATAGCGCTGATCCACCCACGGGAGCACCTCCTCGAGATGGTGCGTGCGCCAGCCCTGCGGCTGCGAGGTGGGTCCGGTCCAGTCGGTGTACCAGCCGTACGCGCCGTCATCGAGGGCCACGGTGATCGCCTGCAGATCCCCCAGGGAGTCCTCCAGGGCGGCGCGGTCGTACCAGTCCCGAGGGGAGGCCCCGGCGTCGGTGCCCGTCAGCAGGTAGACCACGGGGTAGTCGCGGGTCTCGTCGTAGTCCCGGGGAAGGGTCACGACCGCCGAGGGGCCGTCCTGGGTCTGCTCGGCCGGCACCAGCTCGGTGGAGAGCCGGTAGCGGGTCGTCCGGTCGGAGAGCCGCTGCCCCTCCAGGATCTCGGGCACCCCGGGCTCGGGAAGCGCCGCTGCGGGCTGGGCGGTCTCTCCCGAAGACGGGAAGCGCGCCTGACAGCAGTTGCGCAGACGGTCCTGCCGGATGAGCACTCCAACGGTGACCGCCACGGCCAGCACGACGACGATCGCCGCAGCCGTCAGGAGGCGTCGTCTTCCGATGCGCCGTCGTTCGCCCATGCCGGGCTCCTCTCGGTTCGCGGTGTCGCGCCACCTGGCTCAGGGCCGGGCGGCGAAGCGCTCGATGAGCTCCACGTGCCCGGCCACGATCAGGGTGTCGCGCGCGGTCACGGTGGTGTCGGGGGTGGCGTAGCTGAAGTCGTCTCCCGGCGCCTTCACGCCCACGACCGTCACGCCGTACTTGGCGCGCACATCCGCCTGGGCCAGCGTGAATCCCTGGGTCTCGCGCGGCGGGTGCATCTTGACGATCGCGAAGTCGTCGTCGAACTCCATGTAGTCCAGCAGGCGCCCCGAGACCAGGTGGGCGGTGCGCCGTCCGGCATCGGCCTCCGGGAAGATCACGTGGTGGGCGCCGATGCGGGAGAGGATCTTGCCGTGGGCCTTGGAGATCGCCTTGGCCCAGATCCTGCCCACGCCCAGATCCACCAGGTTCGCCGTGATCAGCACGGAGGACTCGATCGACGTGCCCACGCCCACGACCGCCTGCGTGAACTCGGCGGCGCCCAGCTGGCGCAGGGCGTCGATGTCCGTGGCCTCGGCCTGCACCACGTGCGTGAGCTGGCCGGCGAGCTTCTGCACGAGGGTGTGGTCGCGCTCCACGCCCATGACCTCTCGGCCCTGGGAGGCCAGCTGCAGGGCGGTGGCGGTGCCGAAGCGGCCCATGCCGATGACCAGCACGGGCACGGCATGGCTTCTGCCGCGGTGGCGATGCTCACCCAATGATCAGCCTCTCCTCGGGGTACTGGTACAGGCGCCGGCGCGATCGCAGCGCCAGGGCAGTGGCCACGGTAGTCGTGCCGATGCGCCCGATGAACATCACCACGATCAGCACGGCCTTGCCGGCCGCGCCCATCTCCCCGGACAGCCCGACCGACAGCCCGCAGGTGGCGTAGGCGGAGACGACCTCGAAGAGCACCCGCTCCAGCGGCTCGCCGGTCAGCACGAGCAGGATCCCGACAGCTGTCAGCACGATCGTGGCGCTCATGGCGATCACGGAGATGGCGATGCGCAGCACGCCGTCGGGGATGGTGCGATGGAAGGCGAGGACGGCCTGATCGCCGCGGGCCTCCGCCAGGATCGCGAGCACGACGACGGCGAAGGTCGTGACCTTGATGCCGCCGCCGGTCGAGGCCGGCGCACCTCCGGCGAACATCAGGGCGTCGGTGAGCAGCAGCGTGACGGGCTGCAGGTCCGCCATCTCCACGATGTTGAAGCCGCCGGAGCGCATCATGACGGAGGCGAAGAAGCCGTTGAAGATCTTCTGCCCCGGGGACTCGTCGCCGATCGAGGCTGGATTCGTCCATTCCAGCCCGGCCCACAGGACCCAGCCCAGCAGCATCAGGCCGAGCGTCGTGACCACGGTGACCTTGGTGTTGAGGTTCCACCGCGAGAACCGCAGCCAGCCGACCTGGCGCAGCACCAGGATGACGGGGAAGCCCAGCGAGCCGATCAGCACGCCCATGCTGATCGGGAACAGGATCAGCCACACGTGCACGGAGTCGGTGAAGTAGGGCACCAGGCCGTCGGAGTGCGGAGTGAAGCCTCCGTTGTTGAAGGCGGACACCGAGTAGAACACGCCGTGCCACAGGGCGGTGTGCGGGGCCTCGCCGGCCACCAGGAACCCGATCGTGAGGATCAGCGCCAGGGACCCCTCGATGACGATCGAGGTCGCGGCCACGGTGCGCAGCAGCGAGCCGACCTCGCCCAGGCGCCCGACGTTCATGGCGTTCTGCGTGACCAGCTTGGAGCGCAGGCCGAGCTTGCGCCCGATCGCCAGGGCCAGCAGCGATGTCATGGTCAGGGTGCCCAGACCGCCGATCTGCACGGCGACCAGGATGATCAGCTGGCCCGTGAAGGACCAGTGATCGGCGGTGGGCACGACGGTCAGCCCCGTCACGGTCACGGCGGAGGCGGCGGTGAAGGCGGCGTCGACGAAGGTGGTGGAGCGCCCTGCGTGGGAGGACCACGGCAGCCACAGCAGCAGAGTGAACAGCCCGGCCACGCCGACGAAGACCAGCACGGCCAGGCGGGCCGGGGAGGACTGGGCGACGCGGTCGAGCAGGTCGCGCAGACCGCCCAGCTGATCGCGCAGCGGGCGGGACTCGGTCTGGGGCGGAGAAGCCCCGAGGGTGGCACGCACCGTGGAGCCTCCAGGATCATCTCGGCGGGGCGGGATCCGGCTCGGATCCACGCACAGTATGGACCTCTTGGTGCCCGGTTGGCGTCGTGTGCCGCCGCCGGGTCCCGACCGAGTCGCCCGGAGTGTTCTAATGAGCCTGTGACGCAGACGACACCCACCGCCCTGTTCTGGAGCCCGCAGCTGCTCCAGTACGACTTCGGCGCCTACCACCCCATGCACCCCTCGCGACTGGATGCCACCTGGCGGATGGTCCGGGAGTTCGGGCTGGATGCGCGCCCCGGTGTCGCCGTTCAGGTGCCGGAGGCCGCGCAGGACTCCGAGCTCGGGCTGGCGCACACGGACGAGTACATCCGGGCGGTGCGCGCCGTGAGCGGGGACCCCGGCAAGGAGATCGCCGAGTGCGGGCTCGGCACCGAGGACACTCCCGGCTACGCGGGCATCCACGAGGCCTCCGCCCGGCTCGCCGGCGGCACCCTGCAGGCGGCCCAGGCGCTGCTCGACGGCTCCGCCGTGCGCGCCGTGAACTTCAGCGGCGGCATGCACCACGCCTTCGCGGACAGGGCCAGCGGCTTCTGCGTCTACAACGACTGCGCCGTGGGCATCCATCGCCTCCTGGAGGGCGGGGTCTCCCGCGTGCTCTACCTGGACGTGGACGGCCACCACGGCGACGGCACCCAGTCGATCTTCTGGGACGATCCCCGCGTCATGACGATCTCCCTGCACGAGACCGGCGCGGCGCTGTTCCCCGGCACGGGCTTCGCCACGGAGCTGGGAGGGGAGCAGGCCGAGGGCACTGCGGTGAACATCGCCCTGCCGCCCATGAGCGACGACGCCCAGTGGCTGCGCTCCTACTTCGCGGTCGTGCCGCAGCTGATCGAGCAGTTCCGCCCCGAGGTGATCGTCTCCCAGCACGGCTGCGACTCCCACTTCAGGGACCAGCTCACCCACCTGCGCGTGAGCGTCGACGCCCAGCGCGAGATCATGATGGATGTGGCCCGGCAGGCGGATCGCTGGTGCGAGGGCCGCTGGATCGCCACCGGGGGAGGCGGCTACGACTGCTACGACGCCGTGCCCCGGTCCTGGACGCACCTGGTCGCGGTGGCCACCGGAGATCCGATCGGACTGGCCCGCCCCGTTCCCGAGGCGTGGCGCGAGCACATCCGCGAGGCCTACGGCACCGACCCCCACCCCTCGATGGGCGATGACGTCGACCTGTGGTGGCGCTCGTGGGAGGTCGGCTTCGACCCCGATGACCCCACCGACCGCGTGGTCATGGCCACGCGGCGGGCGGTGTTCCCGCTGTGGGGCCTGGACCCCTGGTACGACTGACCGGCCGCGCGCTGGCCTGCTCTCGGGTCCTCGCCCGGTAGGATCCCTGGAATGACTCAGGACGTCTTCACCGCTCTGGCCGACCCCACGCGACGCGCTCTGCTGGAGGAGCTCAGCATCGGCGAGCGGGCAGTCGGGGAGCTCGTCGCCGCGGTGGAGGCCTCCCAGCCGACCGTCTCCAAGCACCTGCGCGTGCTGCGGGAGTCCGGATTGGTGCATCAGCGCGCCGTGGGCCAGAAGCGCTTCTACCGCATCGAGGCAGAGCCCCTGCTGGAGACCGCCGAGGCCCTGCGCGAGCTGGTCGGCAGGCAGCACCGGGAGGCGGCATCGAGCGCGTCACCGGTCGAGACGGCCGAGCCGCTCGAGCCGGCGCAGAGCACCGAGCCCGTGCGGATCGTGAGCCAGGAGGCGCCCGAGCCCCAGGAGGGCGCGCAGCCGGCGGCACCCGCTGAGCAGACGCCCGTCGAGCAGCGCAGTCCCGCCGCGCAGCAGGCTCGCTTCCCGCAGCAGCCGGCCGCCTCCGCCGACGAGGCCGTCGTCGGGGAGGCCGCCCTGGCCGTTGCGCCGGCCGCATCAGCGGCCCAGGAGGCGGCGCCGCAGCGCCTGGACCCGCTCAGCGCGGTGCAGGACGGGCAGTCCCCGGCTCGCGGGCGCGGCGTGAGCGGGCTGGTCTCCTCGGTGCTGCGCAGGCGTCGCCGCTGATCGCAGCGGTCCCGGGGATGCCGGCCGCCGCATGTTTTCCGCGGCAGCCGAGCGCACTGGTCGCCACGGGCGCGCTGCGTCTGCCAGACTCGCCTCTGGTCGGGACGAGGGTCCCGTTTCCGGAGAGGAGCACATCGTGCACGAGAAGCTGCAGCCGGTCCGCGAGGCCGTCATCGCCCGCAACCCGGGTGAGAAGGAGTTCATCCAGGCGGTCGACGAGGTCTTCGAATCGCTGGGGCCTGTGGTCGCACGTCGCCCGGAGCTGCTCGACGCCGCCATCCTCGAGCGCATCTGCGAGCCCGAGCGCCAGATCATCTTCCGCGTGCCGTGGGTCGACGACCAGGGGCGCACCCAGATCAACCGCGGCTTCCGCGTCGAGTTCAACTCCGCGCTGGGCCCGTACAAGGGCGGCCTGCGCTTCCACCCGTCGGTCTACCTCGGCATCGTCAAGTTCCTGGGCTTCGAGCAGATCTTCAAGAACTCGCTGACCGGCATGCCCATCGGCGGCGGCAAGGGCGGCGCTGACTTCAACCCGTCGGGTCGCTCCGACGGCGAGGTCATGCGCTTCTGCCAGTCGTTCATGACCGAGCTCTACCGCCACATCGGCGAGTACACCGACGTCCCTGCCGGTGACATCGGCGTGGGCGGCCGCGAGATCGGCTACCTGTTCGGGCAGTACAAGCGGATCACCAACCGCTACGAGTCCGGCGTCCTGACCGGCAAGGGCCTGTCCTGGGGCGGCTCCCTGGTGCGCACCGAGGCCACCGGCTACGGCACCGTCGAGTTCGCCCGCCAGATGCTCAAGACGAAGGGCGACGACTTCGACGGCAAGACCGTCTCCGTCTCCGGCTCGGGCAACGTGGCGATCTACGCCATCCAGCTCGCCCAGAGCCTGGGCGCCAAGGTCGTCACCGCCTCGGACTCCAGCGGCTTCGTCCACGACCCGGACGGCATCGATCTGGACATCCTGCGCGAGGTCAAGGAGGTCGAGCGCGGGCGCATCAACGACTACGTCCAGCGCCGCGGCGGCCAGGCCCGGTTCACCGAGGTCGGCAAGGCCTCGCTGTGGCAGGTGCCGACGCAGGTCGCCCTGCCCTGCGCCACGCAGAACGAGCTCAACGGCGCGGATGCCCGCAAGCTCGTGGAGAACGGCGTGCTGGCCGTGGCCGAGGGCGCCAACATGCCCACCACGACCGAGGGCGTGCACATCTTCCAGGAGGCGGACGTGCTCTTCGCCCCGGGCAAGGCGGCCAACGCCGGCGGCGTGGCAACCTCCGCCCTGGAGATGCAGCAGAACGCCTCGCGCGACTCGTGGACCTTCGACTACACCTCGACCCGCCTGACCGAGATCATGAAGGGCATCCACGACACCTGCGCGGCCCACGCCGACGAGTACGGCCAGCCGGGCAACTACGTCGCGGGCGCCAACATCGCCGGTTTCATCAAGGTCGCCGACGCCATGCTGGCCCAGGGCGTCATCTGAGCAGGCAGGATGAACGTAGGCTGAGCACATGGCAACACATCGACGAGTCCTCCAATGGCTGGAGAACGAGCTCTTCGACGGGAACCTGGTCCTCGGACAGCAGCTCCCGTCGGACAAGGACCTCGCGGCGATCCTCGGCGTGAGCCGCGGGACCATGCGCGAGGCCCTCAAGATCCTCGAGGCGCAGGGCGTCCTGCGGCTCTACGAGGGGAGCCGCAAGTCGATCCTGCCCATGCTCGTGCGCGAACCGGCCTCCTCGGCAGGACCCGCGCTGCAGCTGCACATGGCCACAGCGGCATATCCGCTGAGGGACATCGTGCAGACGCGGGTCCTGCTCGAGACCTGGGCGCTGCGCAGCTCGGACTACCGCAGCCCGGCCATGCCGGAGCTGCGAGCGATCCTGCGGGAGATGGCACGCGATGACATCTCCCTCAAGGAGTTCCACCACCACTACGTAAGCTTCCACAT
Source organism: Kocuria sp. SL71 (assembly GCF_026672465.1). Lineage (NCBI taxonomy): Bacteria > Bacillati > Actinomycetota > Actinomycetes > Micrococcales > Micrococcaceae > Kocuria > Kocuria sp. SL71. The sequence goes on along the minus strand of NZ_JAPPRE010000001.1, from coordinate 1,837,636 downwards.
CGCCCTGGTGAAGACGGCGGGCAACACCCTCGTCGCCTCGCTGATGTCGGCGCTGCGGGATTCCATCTACGAGTACACGATGGCGCTGGTGGGCCATGTGCCCCTGTGGTCCAAGACCGTGGACCGCATCCGGGCCGAGCACCAGGCGATCTTCTCGGCGGTGCTCGCCGGGGACCGCAACCTGGCCGCCCGGCTGGTCGAGGAGCACATCGAGTACCAGTACGTCGAGGCCGGAGTGGATCCCGATCGGGGCACGCGCGGTCCCGAGTCCGTGTCCACGGGGCTGATCCCCGGGCCCACGGCCTCGGGCCGGGTCTGGGCCTCGGAGGACGAGGGCCAGGAGCCGGGGCGCGCGTCGTCGCGGGCCGGGGGACTGGTCCAGGCGGCGGCCGCCGGTCGCGGGGCCTCGCACGACGGCCCCGTCACGGAGGCCGCCACCGGCGCCATGCCGGCTGCGCCGCATGCCGAGGGCGGCAGCGCCGAGCAGAACCAGGCGGGCGGCTCGCCGAGCGCCGCTCCGGCAGCGCAGGATTCCCGGTCCGCCGAGGACTCGGAGTCCACCGGCGGCTGAGGGCGTCGGCCCCGGCGGAATACCACCCTGCGGGGCATAGCAGGTAGACTTCCGGGGAACGAATTCTCGACTGGGCGGGTCATGCCCGCCTCGTCGTCACCCGGTCGCGCACCGGAACGGCCGTCGCGCCAGACGTGCCGGGCAGCAGCGCGCCGACGCGCCGCGCCGGTTCGGACCAACGAAACGTGAAGTGAGGGAAGCCCATGGGCTCTGTGATCAAGAAGCGCCGCAAGCGCATGTCCAAGAAGAAGCACCGCAAGCAGCTGCGCAAGACCCGCCACCAGCGTCGCAACAAGAAGTGACCTGCTGGCAGTGAGCCGACAGGGGCCCCGCTCTCGCGAGCGGGGCCCCTCGGCATGCGCGGCAGCAGCCTCGCATGACGCCGCGTTGCCGGCCGCGCGGCCTCGTGGAGGGGGCGCGGCGCCCTCGTCATAGGATCGGACGATGACCGAGCAGACCCCGGGGCAGATCGACCTCTCCGTGCCGCCGCTGCGGCTGATCACCCGTCAGGGGTGCCACCTGTGCCAGGCGGCCCGCGACACCGTCGCCGCCGCAGCCCAGCGCCACGGCTTGGAGTGGGCCGAGACCGACATCATGCAGCTGCCGGAGTCCGAGCAGACCCAGCGCTGGCAGATCGAGGTCCCCGTGCTGCTGATCGACGGCCGGCAGCGCGACTTCTGGCAGATCGACCCGCGCAGGCTCGAGCGCCTGCTCGTCCGGCGCGGGGCCTGAGCGGGCTCGATTCGAGCCCTGTGCCCGGGTCTGGGATGATGGCCCCCATGTCCTCAGCGATCGTCCATCTGCTGCGTCACGGCCAGGTCCACAATCCGGACCGGATCGTGTACGGCCGCCTGCCCGAGTTCCGCCTGGCCGAGCGCGGCCAGGAGATGGCCCGGGTCGCCGCCCAGTCGCTGGCCCAGCGACGCGACGAGCAGGGCGCGCGGATCGTGCACCTGGTGGCCTCGCCGCTGCTGCGCACCCGCCAGACGGCGCAGCCGGTGGCCGAGGCCCTCGATCTGCAGATCCACCCGGATGAGCGCGTGATCGAGCCCTGGAACCACTTCGAGGGCCACCACGTGGACGCCGCCGAGCTGGCCAAGCCGGTGCACTGGCCGCACCTGATCGACCCGCTGCGCCCGTCGTGGGGTGAGCCGTACCGCAGCATCGTGGCGCGCATGGCCGAGGCGGCGCTGGCGGCGGGGCGCCGGGCCGTGGAGATCGGCGGCGACGGCGCGGAGGCCGTGATCGTCTCCCACCAGCTGCCGATCTGGCTGACCCGCCTCTCGGCCGAGGGCCGCCGCCTGCCGCATGACCCCCGCAAGCGGCAGTGCAACCTGGGGTCGCTGACCTCCCTGCACTTCACTGACCTCGACTCCGGGCGCCGACCCGCGGTGACCTATGCGGAGCCGTCGGCGCACCTCTACTCAGGGGTCAACCAGCTTCCCGGGTCATGATGGCCCGCGCCTCCGCGGGCCCCTCCGCACCGCCCGCGCCCCTCGTCCGTTCCGAACCCCATCCTCAGGTGAGCGCATCGTGATCCGTCCTCCCCGCACTGCCCGCCCGCACGTCGACAGCGCCGCTGGCGCGGCCGAGGACGCCCGGGTCCGTCCCACGCGCCGCGCGCTGCTGGGCCTGGGCGGAGCAGGCTTGGGGGCCCTGGTGCTCTCCGCCTGCTCGGCCAAGGAGGACGACCTCGCGCAGCAGGCCAACGCCGGCGGGGACACCGGATACATCGCCGGGGACGGCTCCGTGAGCGAGTACCCCGAGGACGACCGCTCCGATCCCGTGGACTTCGAGGGCGCGCTGTTCGACGGCACCGAGGTCACCGGCGAGCAGCTGCGCGGGAAGCCCGTGCTGCTCAACTTCTGGTACGCCGGCTGCGCTCCGTGCCGCAAGGAGGCCCCGGACCTGGTCGAACTGGCCCAGGACTTCGAGGACCGTGTCGCGTTCTACGGCGTGAACGTGCGCGACGAGCAGGCCACTGCGGAGGCCTTCGAGCGCACCTTCGAGATCCCGTACCCGTCGTTCGAGGACCGCGACGGAGGCGTGCTGCTGGCCCTGTCCAAGCACGTCCCGCCGCAGGCCGTGCCGACCACCCTGGTGCTCGATTCCCAGGGGCGCGTGGCCACCCGGATCCTGGGCATCGCCGACCCCTCGATCCTGCGCACCGTCCTCGACGACGTCACGTCGGCCTGAGGCGCTCGTGATCGACGGCAATCCCTTCGCCGAGACCGTCCTGGACGGCTCGCTGCTGGCCGCGCTGCCGGTGGCGGCGCTGGCGGGGCTGGTCTCCTTCGCCTCGCCCTGCGTCCTGCCGCTCGTGCCGGGCTACCTGGGTTACGTCACCGGGCTGACCGGGATCGACCTGCAGAAGCAGAAGCGCGGGCGGATGCTCGCGGGGATCGGGCTGTTCGTGCTCGGCTTCACCCTGGTGTTCCTGCTGATGTCGGTCGTGCTGGCGCAGCTGGGCGCGCTGCCGTGGCTGCGCGGTCAGGGCTGGGTCATGGTCGTTCTCGGGGTGCTCGTGATCGTCATGGGGCTCGTCTTCATGGGAGGGATCGGCGCCCTGCAGCGCGAGCGCAAGATCGAGCGGCGCCCGCCTCCCGGGCTGTGGGGTGCCCCGCTGCTGGGCATCACGTTCGGACTGGGCTGGGCCCCGTGCATCGGGCCCACGTTCGCGGCGGTGCAGGCCCTGGCCTACAGCGGCGGCTCCTCGGTGGGCAAGGCCGCGCTGCTGACCGTCGTGTACTGCCTGGGCATGGGCATCCCGTTCCTGATCGCGGCCCTGGCGCTGCGCCGCGGGATGGGCGCCCTGGACTTCTTCAAGCGGCACCGGGTGGCCCTGCAGCGCTTCGGCGGGCTGATGCTCGTGGTGATCGGCCTGCTCATGGTCAGCGGCGTATGGACGGCCTTCGTCTCGTGGATCCAGTCGGAGCTGGTCCAGGACTTCGTGCCGGTGATCTGAGGCGGAGGATGGACAGCGCACAGGATGATGCCCCGGCTCCCGGACAGGAGCACGGCACGGGCAGGGATGAGCACACCAGGGCGCACGGCGCCCGCAGCGGACGAGGGAGCACAGTGAGCACAGCGCAGAAGGACCCCGGGGGAGGATCGAACCAGGAGGTGACCGTTCCGTCGCTGGGGCCCCTGGGGATGCTGCGCTGGGCCTGGGCCCAGCTGACCAAGATGAACACGGCGCTGTTCCTGCTGCTGATGCTGGCGGTCGCCGCTGTTCCGGGCTCGATCTTCCCGCAGCGGGTCCAGGACGTCGCGGCCGTCAACGACTACATCGACTCGAACCCGCGGCTGGGACCGATCCTGGACCGGCTGCAGATGTTCGACGTCTTCTCCTCGGTGTGGTTCGCGGCCATCTACCTGCTGCTGTTCATCTCGCTGGTGGGCTGCGTGCTGCCGCGCGCTCGCAAGCACTGGCAGGCCTGGCGGGCCCAGCCCCCGCGCACACCGCGCCGGTTCTCCCGCCTGCCCGTGCACCGCAGCCTGCGCATCGGCGGGGCCGATGGCACCGAGGCCCCGTCGGCCGCGGAGATGGTCGAGCGCAGCGCGGCGCTGCTGAAGAAGCGCGGCTACCGCGTGCACCTGCGCGACATGGACACGCCGACGCCGTCGGTGGGCGCCGAGCGCGGCATGTGGAAGGAGGTCGGCAACATCCTCTTCCACGTGGCCCTGCTCGGCATCCTGATCTTCATGGCAGTCGGCGCGATGTTCGGCTTCAAGGGCCAGAAGATCCTGACGGTGGGGGAGACCTTCGCGAACTCGCTGATCAGCTACGATTCGTTCACCCCGGGCTCGAACTACGACGCCGACTGGCTGGCCCCGTTCACGCTGACCGTGGACGACTTCCACATCGACTACAACCGCGACACCGATGACCCCGGCAGCTACGGCCAGCCGCTGGGCTTCGACGCCGACGTCACCGTCCAGGACGGTCCCGACGACGAGCCGCGCCAGGAGAAGCTGTCGACCAATCAGCCGGTCTCCTCGAACGGGGTGCGCTCGTACCTGATCGGCAACGGCTACGCGCCGACCGTGCGGGTCACCGACGGCGACGGAGACGTCGCGTATGAGGGCCCCGTCATCACCGTCCCCGAGGACCTGACGAACATCTCGGCGTTCACGCTGAAGGTCCCGGACTCCCAGCCCGAGCAGCTCGGCTTCACCGGCACGTTCCTGCCGACCGGCTACGTCGACGAGGCCTCCGGCCAGCTGACGTCGATCGACCCCGACCTGGGCAACCCCACGCTGGTGCTGTCCGTGTACTCGGGCGATCTGGGCCTGGACAGCGGTGCGCCCCAGAACGTGTACGTCCTGGACGTCGAAGGTCTGCAGGAGCAGGCCTCGCCGAGCACCCCCGGCGGTCCGCTGGTGCTCAACGAGCAGAACCCGAAGGCCGAGCTGCCGAACGGCCTGGGGGAGATCGAGTACCTGGGCACCGAGCGCTACGTCGGGCTGGACGTGAACTACGATCCGGGAACGGCCGGGGTGTTCATCTCGTTCATCCTGGCCTTCGCCGGGCTGATCATGTCGCTGTTCATCGTGCGACGCCGCGCCTGGGTGCGAGTGCGCACCGAGCAGACCCCGGAGGGGCCGCGCGCGGTCCTGGAGTACGCTCTGCTGGCCCGCGGGGAGGACCCGCGGCTGGAGTCCGAGGACGAGGCGCTGCACGAGCTGTTCAGCGGTGAATGGGAGCACATCGGCGTCGCAGACGATGTCGATGAGGATGCGGAGGCGCCCGGCGCCTCGAAGGTGGGAGAATCACGAGCATGAGCACTGAAGTGAACACCGCGCTGGGGACATGGTCGGAGCTGTTCATGCTCCTGGCCGCCCTGGTCTACCTCTGCGTCTTCATCTGCTTCGCCTGGGACATGGCGTCCCATTCGAAGACCCTGAGCGAGGCCGAGAAGCGCACGGCAGCGCGCAGCTCCTCCCGCAGCCGCGAGCTCGTGGGCGCTGGCGGCGGGGCCTCGAGCGCCTCCGGGCCGGAGGAACCGGAGCGCGACGAGCGCAACGACTCCGGTGCGGGCAACCGCGCCGGAAGCCGCCGGGGCGTCTCGGAGAAGCTCGAGGGCCAGGTCGCCGACTCCCGCATGGGCTATGGCACCTCCGAGCGCCGCCCGGCAGCGCGCGCTGCCATCGTGCTGATGGTCATGGCCTTCGCGATCCACCTCGTGGCCGTGGTGTCCCGAGCGATCGCAGCCCAGCGCGTGCCGTGGGGCAACATGTACGAGTTCTCGACCACCTCTGCGCTGATCATCGCCGGGATCTACCTCATCATGCTGATCCGTCGCGATCTGCGCTTCGTGGGCGTGATGATCTCGGGCCTGGTCACGCTGCTGCTGACCATGGCCACGATCGCCTACCCCACCCCGGTCTCCCCGCTGCAGCCGGCGCTGCAGTCGTACTGGCTGATCATCCACGTCTCGATCGCCGTGGCGTCGTCCGCGATCTTCGCGGTCACCTTCACCATGTCGATCCTGCAGCTCATCCAGGACCGCCGCGAGCGCCGCATCCTCGACGGCGGCGAGCCGGGCTGGGCCTTCATGCGCTCGGTGCCCTCGGCCAAGACGCTGGAGAACTTCGCCTACCGCCTCAACAGCGTGGGCTTCGTGTTCTGGACCTTCACCCTGGCCGCCGGCGCGATCTGGGCCCGCGACGCCTGGGGCCGCTACTGGGGCTGGGATCCCAAGGAGGTGTGGACCTTCGTCATCTGGGTGGTCTACGCCGCCTACCTCCACGCCCGCGCCACCCGCGGCTGGACCGGAACCCGCTCGGCCTGGCTGTCGATCGCAGGCTTCCTGTGCGTGCTGTTCAACTACTTCATCGTGAACACCCTGTTCGAGGGCCTGCACTCCTACTCGGGGCTGTGAGCCGGCTTCCGGCTCCCTCCGCTTCCCGGACCGCCCCTCATGGCAGTTCTCGGGCGGGTCTCGGGTCTGGTGAGCTCGGAGGAGGGGGTGCCATGCTCGCTGCCATGGACGATCCTTCCGGCGACCTCTCTACGGAGCCCCGTCGCGCCGCAGAGCTTGTGCGCCTGGCGCACCAGCGCCTGCTCGGCACCGCCTCAGGCCTCGATGACGCCCAGATCCGACGTGCCTCGCTGCTGCCGGAGTGGTCAATCGGGCACGTGCTGACCCACCTGGCGCGCAACGCCGACGGGCACAGCCGCCGACTCGCAGCATCCCTTCGGGGAGCGGATGAGCCGAGGTATCCCGGTGGTGCGCAGCAGCGCCGGGACGAGATCGACGAGGGCGAGGGTCGGCCCGCGGCGCAGATCCTGCGCGACCTGCAGGAGTCCTGCGGCCGTCTGGACGGGGTGCTCGCCGCCATGGATGCGGCGGGCTGGCCCCACCCTGAGCTCCTGGGCCGCGACTCCTACGGCACGAGCGAGGAGCCGGCGCACCGGCTGCGCGAGGTCGAGATGCATCATGTGGACCTCGGCCTCGAGTACACGTCCGCCGACTGGCCTCAGGAGTACGTGGCCTGGGACCTTCCGCAGCTGCTCGCAACCGTCCCGCAGCGCTGGGGATCGCTGTCGAGCCAGCACCGGCTGCTCGCCTGGCTGGCCGGTCGAGCAGACCCGCAGGATGCGCCGCAGCTCGATCCCTGGGGCTGAGCTGCGCGCGGGGATCCCGAGGGATTCAGCGCGCGGAGGGATCCGCCCCGGGGGCGCTCGGCGCGTCGTCGTCCGGGTCCTCCGAGCCCGGGGCCCGGTCCTGGTCGGACTGCGGCTCATCGGCCGGATCGTCGCCGGCCTGTTCCTCGCCGGGCTGCTCGCGGCGCTGCCGCTCGCGCTCGGCCTGGCGTCGCTGGCGGTCCAGCTGGCGCAGGAACTCGGGGTCGTCGTCCGGGCCCTTGCCGCGGGTGGGGACGGAGCCGGGGGAGGCGTAGCGCGGGCGGCCCAGCGTCAGCCACAGGATGCCGCCGATGACCGGCAGGAGCAGGATGATCGCCAGCCACGGACCGCGGCGCAGGCCGCGGATGTCGCGGGCGTCCGAGCGCGCGCAGTCGATCAGCGAGTAGATGATCACGCCCACAGCCAGAGCGATCACGCCGATGATGAGGATTGCTCGGATCATGTCTCCATCGTACGGGGAGGCCCGACCCCGCGATCAATCGCGACGGGGCCGCGACGTCCGGGTCCCGTCCTCAGCGCGCCGAGTGCACCGACTCCGAGCACTGGGCAGCGGACGACCCGCTCGCGGCCGCGGCCGTCGGCTTCGCGACCTCATCGGCGGTCGTCGCCTCCGAGACGCTCCCCGCATGCGAGCCGCTGCGATGCTGCAGGACCGACCAGCCGACGGCGGCCAGCCACAGGACGGCGATCCCCAGCAGCACGGCGTGGGGAGACCGTCGCAGGGGCGTCCAGCGCATCCGCCCCGAGCAGGGTCCGGGCGTTGGTGAGCACGATCAGCCCGCCCACGGCCGGGCCGAGCACGCGCGAGGGGACGCGGCGGACCAGCGCGGCGGCGATGGGTGCTGCGATTACGCCCCCGATCAGCAGGGCCAGCACCCAGGACCAGGTGATCCCCTGGCTGCCCAGGGAGAAGAGGAAGCCGAGCGAGGCGGCCACGGTGACCAGGAACTCCGCGGAGTTGATCGAGCCCACGACCTTCCGGGGCTCCAGGCGGCCGTCGGCGAGCAGGGCGGGCGTGCCGACGGGGCCCCAGCCGCCGCCTCCGGCGGCGTCCATGAAGCCGGCGAAGAGCCCGAGCGGGGCGAGCAGCCGTGCGGGGATGGCTCGTCCCAGTCGATCGCTGCGCAGGCCGCCAACGGTGAAGCGCACCAGGATGAACAGGCCCAGGGCGAGCAGCACTGCGGACATGAAGGGCCTGGCGGCAGCGGCGTCGAGGTTCGACAGGGCCGTGGCCCCCAGGAAGGCGCCGATCGCACCGGGGATCCCGATCTTGGCCACGACGCCCCAGTCGACGTTGCCGAAGCGCCAGTGGGAGAGCCCGGACACGAGCGTGGTCCCGACCTCGGCCAGGTGCACGGTAGCCGAGGCGGCAGCCGGGTTGGCCCCGATCGTGAGCAGCAGCGTGGAGGTCGTGACGCCGTAGGCCATGCCCAGGCCGCCGTCCACGAGCTGGGCGGCCAGGCCGACGAGGGCGATGAGGACGAGCATGCGCATGCGGGACTCCCGGGCAGTGAGGTGGGGCGGATCGTGGACTCGGCAGCGCCGCGCGGGCGGGGCGAGCGCCGCTTCCGCAGCCGATCCACTATTCCCATCAGGATGATGGGATTTGCTGTGCGCGAGCATTCCAGGGCCCTGGGAAGGGCGTCAAAGTCCGTGAAACAATCGACACATGGAGATCTCCGCACGCGCCGAATACGCGATCAGGGCCATGCTCATGCTCGCCGAGGCGCACGCGGCGGGCACCGCCGCCATGCCGGCCCAGGAGCTGGCCCAGCGTCAGCAGCTGCCGGCCAAGTTCCTCGAGGTGGTCCTCGGGCAGCTGCGCCGTGGGGGGCTCGTCGTCAGCCGCCGCGGAGCCGCAGGCGGCTACCGGCTGGCCTCCCAGGCGCAGGAGATCACAATCGGCGCGGTGATCCGCACGGTGGAGGGGCCGCTGGCCGGCATCCGGGGGCAGCGCCCGTCGGACACCGCCTACACGGGTGCTGCTGAGCACCTGCCGGTCGTGTGGGTCGCGCTGCGCTCGGCCATGCGCCGGGTGCTCGACGAGGTCACGCTGGCAGATGTCCTGACCGGCAGCTTCCCGGAGCACGTGCGGGCCTTCGCCGAGGAGCCCGGAGCCTGGACGGACCGCTGGCCGATCGAGGGCGGGCGCTCGCAGGGCTGATGCCCGTGCGCGCGGAGGCCGCATCCAGGGGCGGGCCGTAGGATGCTCCGGTGAACTTCCTGAAGTACTCCGCCCTGCGCCTGGCCATCCTCGCCGTCGCGTTCGTGCTGTTCATGGCACTGGACCTCGGCCTGATCTTCTCCGGCATCGCCGCCGTGATCGTGGCGTTCGCGGTGTGCTATCTCTTCTTCCCCAAGCTGCACATCGCCGCGAGCGAGGACCTCAACCGCGCGATCTCGCGCTCGCCCAAGCCCCGCAGCCGAGAGCGCCTGCGCGACACCCGGGACGAGGACGCCGAGGCCGACGCCTACCGCCGCAGCCGCGGCGAGGACGACCTTCCCTGAGGATGCGGAAGGGGCCCGGGCGCACCAGCCCGGGCCCCTGAACGCGGCCGCTGAGGCCCTGAACGCAGGGCCGCCTGTCTCACAGGCTCTGGTGCGCCACCACGGCGATGAGGAACAGCACGGACCACACGAGGTTGAGGATCCCGCACTGCTTGAGCACCGGGATCAGCGCGGTGCGCTCGGTGGCACCCAGCACGGTGCGCGCGGCCATGATCGCCAGCGGGGCCGCCAGCAGCACCAGCAGGAACCACGGGTTCTGCGGGAGCAGGAACACATGCAGCGCGAAGGCCAGCCCGAGCTCGGCGGTGAAGACCACGCGGGCCCAGCGATCGCCCAGCCGCACGGCCAGGGTGCGCTTGCCGACCTCCTGGTCGCCGGGGATGTCGCGGATGTTGTTGGCCATCAGCAGCGCGCAGGCGAACAGTCCCGTGGCCACGGCGGCGATCCAGGCCTGCAGGTTCAGCTCGCCGGCCTGGGTCATGGCGGTGCACAGCACGGCCACGAGCCCGAAGTAGACGAACACCGCCGCATCGCCCAGCCCGCGGTAGCCGTAGGGCCAGGGGCCTCCGGTGTAGCCCCAGGCGGCCAGCACCGCGGAGGCGCCGATCACCAGGAACCACCACTGGCCTGACAGCGCCACCAGGGCGACGCCGGCCACCATGGCCAGCACGAAGCAGCCCAGCGCGGCAGCCAGCACCTGCCGCGGTGCGGCGGCCCCGGAGCCGACCAGGCGCATGGGGCCCACGCGGTCGTCGTCGGTGCCCTTGATGCCGTCCGAGTAGTCGTTGGCGTAGTTCACGCCGATCTGCAGCAGCAGCGCCACGGCGAAGGCCAGCAGCGCGCGCACCACGTCCGAGCCCCACATGGACTGGGCGGCGGCGGTGCCGGCGATGACCGGGGCCAGGGCCATGGGCAGGGTGCGCAGGCGCGCGCCCTCGACCCACTGCGCAGGTGTAGCCACGAACAGGACCTCCTCGGCCGACGGCTGTGAACCGGCCCATCATTTCATGAGAACCCGACGGACCCGACCGCTGCTCAGCCGCTGACGCCCTCCAGCAGGCGGCGCACCTCGGCCCGATCCGGCTTGCCGGTGACGAGCATGGGCATCTGCGCCGCGATGAGCCAGCGCTTGGGAACGGCCGCAGCGCCCAGTGCTGAGCGGATCTCGGCGGACAGCCGCTCCCGCAGCGCGGTCTCCTCCCGCTGATGGCCGCTCGAGCGCGGGACGACGAGCGCGGCCACGGCCTGTCCCCACTGCGGATCCGGCACCCCGAGCACGACGGCCTGCTCGATCTCGGGATCGCGCAGCAGCTGCTGGGCCACCACGCCGGCCGAGACCTTGAGCCCGCCGGTGACCACGACGTCGTCGGCGCGACCGGCGATCTCCAGCAGCCGCCCGTCCCAGGTGCCGAGGTCATCGGTGCGGTACCAGCGCCGGCCGTCGATCAGGCGGACATGGCGGGCGGTCTGGGCATCGTCGTCGAGGTAGCCGGTCGTGACCGCGTCCCCGCCGAGCCAGATCCGCCCGGATCCCTCGGGCGCCAGCGGGGCGCAGCCCTGCGCAGGAGCCGGTGACGAGGACCCCTCCGAAGCCTCGATCCGGACCTCGATGCCGTCGAGCGGTCGGCCGTCGTACACGCAGCCGCCGCAGGTCTCCGACATCCCGTAGGTGGTGGCCACGCGGGCCCCCAGGGCGCGGGCGCGCTCGAGCAGCACGCGCGAGGCCGCCGAGCCTCCGAGCAGCACCGAGTCGAAGGATGCCAGCGCCCGGCGCACCGCGCGCCCGCCTGCCGGGTCGTCTGCGACCTCGACCAGTCGGGAGAGCTGGGTCGGCACGAGCGAGACGTGCCGGACCTCGCCCGTCATCCTCTCGGCGGCGCCCGCGAAGGCCTCGGCGCGGAAGGGTCCGTCGTCCATGATCACCGGCTCGGTCCCTGCAAGTGCCGATCGGGCCAGGACCTGGACACCGGCCACGTAGTGCGCGGGCAGGCACAGCAGCCACTGGCCGTGCCCGCCGGTGCGCACGGCTGTGGCCTCACCGGAGGCGCGCAGCGACTGCGCCTCGAGCACCGTGGCCTTGGGGCGCCCGGTCGAGCCCGAGGTCGAGACGACGACGGCCGGACCGGGCCGCGACAGCGCATCCCGGAGCCGCTCGAGCAGACCGGCCGCACCGCCGAGCCCGGGCAGGGCCTGAGGGCCGTCGAGGACAACGGCGTCCGAAGGCAGGTCCGCGGTGCGCGGCGCCGGCATCGCGCGACCGGGCAGCTCCTGCTCCGCAGAGGAGGTGTCCGCCACGGGGATCAGAAGTAGTACGGGTAGGACGACCAATCGGGATCGCGCTTGCCCAGGAAGGCATCGCGGCCCTCGACGGCCTCGTCGGTCATGTAGGCCAGGCGCGTGGCCTCACCGGCGAAGACCTGCTGCCCGACCATGCCGTCGTCCGGGAGGTTGAAGGCGTACTTGAGCATGCGGATCGCCTGCGGGGACTGCGCGCAGATCATCCGGCACCACTCGATGGCCGTGGCCTCGAGCTCGGAGTGCTCCACGACCTCGTTGACCGCGCCCATGCGGTGCATGTCCTGGGCGGAGTACTCGCGGGCCAGGAAGAAGATCTCGCGGGCGTTCTTCTGACCCACCTGGCGGGCCAGCAGGGCGGAGCCGTAGCCGGCGTCGAAGGAGCCGACGGTGGCGTCGGTCTGCTTGAACCTCCCGTGCTCTGCCGAGGCCAGCGTGAGGTCGCAGACCACGTGCAGGGAGTGCCCGCCGCCTGCTGCCCAGCCGGAGACCGCGGCGATCACGGGCTTGGGCATGGTGCGGATCAGACGCTGGACCTCCAGGATGTGCAGGCGCCCGGCGCGGGCCGGATCCACCGACTCGGCGGTCTCGCCCTCGGCGTAGCGGTAGCCGTCGCGGCCGCGGATGCGCTGATCGCCGCCCGAGCAGAAGGCCCAGCCGTCGTCCTTGGCCGACGGGCCGTTGCCGGTGAGGATCACGGCGCCCACGTCCGAGCTCATGCGGGCGTGATCGAGCACGCGGTAGAGCTCGTCCACCGTCCCCGGGCGGAAGGCATTGCGAACCTCGGGGCGGTCGAAGGCCACCCGGACCCAGGGCAGGTCGCGCTCGAGGGCGCCGTCGGGTCCGCGCTGGACGCCGCGGTGGTAGGTGATGTCCGTCAGGTCCTCGAACCCTTCGACCGTGCGCCACTGCACGGGATCGAAGATCTCGGAGACCTGGCGGGAGAGCTGGGATGCGCTGGAGTCGTTCACAGCGGCCAGTCTACGAGCGCTCGCCGACGCCGGAACGGGCCCGCTGGGGCCGTCGACGCCCACGGAGCTGCTGCCGCACGGCAGATGGGAGACTGGCCGGATGATGGATCTGGACCTCGAGCGCCTCGGCGCGGACCTGCCCTTCGCGCAGGCCGTCCCGCGGCTGCGGGCGGCGCTGGCCGGCCACGGAGTCGCCGTCGTGGAGGCGCCTCCGGGCACCGGCAAGACCACGCTCGCCCCGCCGGCGGCGGCCCTCGAGCTCGGGGCGGATGCGCGCAGCAGGGTCGTCGTCGTGCAGCCGCGGCGGGTGGCCGCGCGGGCCGCGGCCCAGCGGCTGGCCCAGCTGAGCGGAACGAGGCTCGGCGAGCTGTCCGGGCTCACCGTGCGCGGGCAGCGCGAGGTCGGCTCGGGGACTGCCATCGAGTTCGTGACCCCGGGCGTGCTGATCGGGCGCCTGCTGGCGGACCCGGAGCTGAGCGGGACCCGAGCGATCGTGCTCGACGAGGTCCACGAGCGCGGCCTGGAGATCGACCTGCTGCTGGGCATGGTCCTGGAGCTGCGCCAGCTGCGCGAGGACCTGGCCCTGATCGTCATGTCCGCCACCCTCGACGCCGGATCCTTCCGCGACCTGATCGGGCAGGCGCTCGGGCTGGACGAGGTACCGCTCGTGGACAGCCGGGCGGTCGAGCACCCCCTCGAGGTCCGCTGGGCTCCGGGGACGGGGCCGCGGCTCGACGAGCGCGGCGTGCGGCGGGAGTTCCTGGACCACGTGGCCCGCACGGCGCATCGGGAGCACGAGCGCGGCCTGGCCCAGGACCCTGGCCTCGACGCCCTCGTCTTCCTGCCCGGAGCCGGGGAGGTCTCCCACGTGGCTGCTCGGCTCCGGGAGCTCTCGGAGGCCGAGGTGCTCGAGCTGCATGGGCGCATCCCCGCGCACGATCAGAACCTCGCGGTGGCCGGGCGCGAGCCGGACGGCCGCCCCCGGATCGTTGTCTCCACGGCCCTGGCCGAGTCCTCGCTGACGGTGCCCGGAGTGCGCCTGGTGATCGATGCCGGTCTCTCGCGCGAGCCGCGCAGGGACGCGGTGCGCCGCATGTCCGGGCTCGTCACGGTCTCGGCCTCTCGGGCCTCGGGACGGCAGCGGGCGGGCCGTGCCGCGCGCACCGGTCCCGGAGCGGTCGTGCGCTGCTACGACGAGTCGGTGTGGGCGGCCATGCCCGAGCGCGCCGTCCCGGAGATCCGCACGGCCGATCTGACCTCCGCAGCGCTCGTGCTGTCCTGCTGGGCAGCCCCGGGAGGCAAGGGCATGGCCCTGCTGGATCCGCCTGCGCCCCGGGCCCTGGCCGATGCTCACCGCACGCTGCGCTCGCTGGAGGCCCCCGACGAGGACCTGCGTCCCACTGCCGTCGGCCGCCGCCTGGCGGGGCTGCCGCTGGATCCGCGCTGGGGCCGCGCTCTGCTCGTCGGCGCACAGTCGGTGGAGGAGTCCACGGCCGCCGAGATCGTGGCGGCCGTCGCCGACGACCACCGGGCCCCCGACGGCGACCTCGCCGGTCTGCTGCGCGAGCTGCGCCGCGGGCAGCATCCGGGCTCCCGGCGCTGGCAGGCCGAGGCTCGACGGCTGCGCTCGCTGATCGCGGGAACGGCTGTGGAGCCGTCTGGCGAGTCGCCTGGCCCCGAGCCGCAGCGGCGACGAGCCGATCCCGAGGGGAGCCGAGAGCCCGCCGCTCACGCCCCTGCCGATGCCCAGGAGGTCCTCGGGCTGGTGGTGGGCCTGGCCTTCCCCGAGCGGATCGCCCGGCGGATGGATGAGCGCGGCGAGCAGTGGCTGCTGGCCTCGGGGACCCGCGCCGGCCTGCCTCGCGAGTCCCCGCTGGTCCACGAGCAGTGGTTGGCCGTCGCCGATGTCACGCGCTCGCAGGCCTCCGCCGCCGCGGGCACCGGGGCCCTGATCCGCGCTGCCGCCGGGCTGGAGCGGGCCACGGCCGAGCGCGCCGCGGGTCGACTGCACCGGCGCGAGCTGTCCGTGCGCTTCGTCGACGGGCGGGCCAGGGCTCGCGACGTCGAGTCGCTGGGGGCCATCGAGCTCGCGGCCACCCCGGCGCGCCCGGACCCCGAGCAGGCCGCCGAGGCGATCGGCCGTGCGCTCGAGGAGCAGGGCCCGGCGCTGCTGGAGATGTCCGGGCAGGCGCTGCAGCTGCGCGCTCGGATGGCGGCCTGCCACCGGCACCTGGGCGAGCCCTGGCCGGCCATGGACGACGACTCCCTGGGAGCCCAGGCGCAGGTCTGGCTCGGCCCGGAGCTCGCGGCGCTGGCACGAGGGGCCTCGGTGCGCTCGATCGACACCGTCTCGGCTCTGCGACGGCTGCTGCCCTGGCCGGAGGCCTCGCGCTTCGAGGAGCTGGCCCCTCAGCGGCTGGCCGTGCCATCGGGCGCCTCGCACCGGATCCTGTGGCCGCAGCAGTGGGAGTCCGAGGAGGTCGCGCTCACCGACCAGGAGGAGCAGGCCGGCAGCGGGCGCGGGCAGGTCCCGCAGCCGATCGTGCGGGTCAAGCTCCAGGAGTGCTTCGGCCTGGCGGAGTCGCCCCGGCTGCTCGACGGTCGTCTGCCGGTGCTCTTCCACCTGCTCTCCCCGGCCGGGCGGGAACTGGCGATCACGGCCGATCTGGCCTCGTTCTGGGACGGGCCGTACCGCCAGGTCCGCGCCGAGATGCGCGGGCGCTATCCCAAGCACCCGTGGCCGGAGGACCCGTGGGCCGCCCAGGCCACCGCCAGGACCCGTCGGCGCGGCTGAAGCCGGCAGCGGCGCGGGAGGCTCTGCCGCGACCTGGCCCGGAGTCGGACAGGGGGCCCGGGACGATGCTCATCGTCCCGGGCCCCCTGAGGCTTCAGCGCAGCTGGATCGCTCAGCCGTTGTGCGCCCACGGCGCGGGCGGGGTGCCGCCCTCGGCGGCGCCGGTGGCCCGAGCGGAGCCGTCCGCGTCCTGCGCAGAGCTCGCACCGGCCTGGCCCGGCGCCGAGGCCGCACCTGCGGCACGGGGAGCTTCGAGCTCGGAGTCGTCCTCCGGCAGGCCCTCGCGGGAGCGGGCGACGGCGGCGTCGAAGTGGTCGTCGATGCCCGGCTCGTTGCTGTAGGTGGCCAGGGAGACCAGCACGGCCACGATGAGCGCGGCGGCGAAGCCAGGGATGATCTCGTACAGATCCGCCCACGGGGTCGAGGGCCAGATCAGCACGACGGCCGCGCCGACCACCATGGAGGCGGTGGCGCCGTAGCCGGTGAGCTTCTTCCAGTACAGCGACAGCAGCACGATCGGGCCGAAGGCCGCGCCGAAGCCGGCCCAGGCGAAGCCGACCAGGGCCAGGATCGATTCGGACGGGTTCAGGGCCATGAGCGCGGCGACGACCGCCACGACGAACACGGCGGCGCGGGAGACCCACAGCGACGAGCGACCGGTCAGAGGGCGGCGGCGCAGCAGCAGCATGAGGTCCTCCACGAACGCGGAGGCGGTGACCACGAGCTGCGAGGACAGCGTGGACATGATCGCGGCGAGCACGGCGGCCAGCACGAGCCCGGCCACGAACGCCGGGAACAGGCCGATCGCGGAGTCCAGGAACACGGTCTCGGCAGTCTCGGAGTTGGTGAGGCTCACGCGTCCGCGCTCCACCAGCGGGATCGCGAACAGGGCGGTGAGGATCGCGCCGATCGCGCACAGGGCCATCCACACGATGTTCCAGCGGCGCCCGGAGACGGCCTCGTGGTGGCTGCGCAGGGCCATGAAGCGCACCAGGATGTGCGGCTGGCCGAAGTAGCCGAGGAACCAGGCGAACAGCGAGATCGCGCCGATGGCGCCGCCGGCCGCGCTCCAGTCGAAGAGGTTCCAGGCGCCGGGGTGGACCTCGTCCACGCGCTGGACGATGGTCGCCGGGCCGCCGGCGATGATCATGGTCACGACGGGCACCGCCAGCAGGGCCAGGAACATCAGGGTGCCCTGCACGAAGTCGGTGAAGCTGGCGCCCAGGAATCCGCCGATCAGCGTGTAGAGGATCGTGACCGCGGCGATGACCAGCATGCCGATCAGGTAGGTCTCGCTGTTGGACCAGCCGAAGCTCTGCTCGAGGGCACCGCCGAACGAGGCCGCCGCGAAGTTGCCGCCGGCGACCATGCCGGAGGAGATGTAGAACGTGAAGAAGATGAGGATGACCAGTCCCGAGACCACCCGCAGCATCCGGCCGCCGCGCACCAGGCGGTTGCCGAAGTAGGAGGGGAGGGTGATGGCATTGCCGTACTGCTCGGTGAACAGGCGCAGTCGCGGGGCCACGACCTTCCAGTTGACCCAGGCTCCCAACGTCAGGCCGATGGCGATCCAGGACTGTGCCATGCCGCCGAGGTAGAGCGCTCCGGGCAGGCCCATGAGCAGCCAGCCGGACATGTCGGAGGCGCCGGCGGACAGCGCGGCGACCGGGGCGGGCAGATCGCGCCCGCCGATCATGTAGTCGTCCTTGTCATTGGTGCGCGTGGACGCCCAGAGGCCGATGCCGACCATCGCCAGGAAGTACAGGGCGATGGCGGCCATCATCCACCAGAAGCCGGATCCTGCTTCGATCATGGGTTCCTCTCCGCCTCGGTGCGGATGGGGCGCGCAGCGGCGTCCATCGATCGTCCGGGCGTGTTCTCCGAATCGGGAAGTGCGGGGGTTGCGGGCAGCGGGGCCGCTCAAGCGGGTCGCGCGAGATCGTGCGGTCCTGCGGGTCGGGCTGCGGAAGGGCAGCAGCCCGGACCGCGGTGGGCGAGTGCCAGGCAGCGCCCAAGCGCGGACAAAACGACTGAAAGGATACGGGAAGGTCGCTCATCGCCCCCCGATATGACGCAGATATGCCGCTCTGACCTGGGGCGATGAAAAGCTTGACAGGTTGTGTCCAGGTGGTGTCTGGGCGTCGCTCAGCCGGTCTCGGCGGCCCGGCGCGGGGGGTCCAGGATCCAGGGGCCCTGGTCCAGGCGCACCTCGTCGAAGCGCTCGAGCACATCGGAAGCTGTGCGGATGCCGTCGCCGAGCCCCAGGGAGGCTCCGATCCAGCCCATCGCCTCACCCGGCCCCACCCCCAGGCCGCGCAGGTCTGCCAGGCTCACGGCGCCGTCGCGCTTGGCCAGGCGGTCGCCGTCGGGATTGAGCACGAGGGGGACGTGGATCCACTGCGGCTCGGGCAGCCCGAGCAGCTGCGCCAGATGGGCCTGCCTGGGCGCGGAGGACAGCAGGTCGTCGCCGCGCACCACCTGATCGACGCCCTGATGGTCGTCGTCGACGACGACCGCGAGGTTGTAGGCGGGGCGGCCGTCGTTGCGCACGAGAACGAAGTCGTCGACGGCAGCGGTGTGCTCGCCCAGCAGGCGGTCGCGGACGGTCGCGGACTCCGTCTGGGCGCGCAGTCGCAGCGCGGCCGGGCGCTCGGCGCGGCGGGCATCGCGCTGGGCGGGCGTCAGATCGCGGCAGGTGCCCGGATAGGCCCCCGGCGCCCCGTGCGGCGCGCCGCCTGAGGCCTCGATCTCCTCACGGATCTCGCGGCGCGTGCAGAAGCACTCGTAGACCAGATCGCGCTCGCGCAGCCTGTCGACGGCCTGGAGGTGCGCCGGGATCCGCTGCGACTGCACGAGCACGGGCTCCTGCCAGTCCAGGCCGATCGCGGCCAGGTCCTCGAGCTGGCGCTCGGCCGCGCCCTGCCTGACGCGGTCGAGGTCCTCGAGGCGCAGCGCGAACCCGCGGCCGTCGGCGCGGGCGATCGCCCAGGCCAGCACGGCGGTGCGCAGATTGCCCAGGTGGAGGTCTCCGGAGGGGGAGGGCGCGTAGCGCCCGGATCCGCTGCTCAGCATGGCCACCACCGTAGGCCACGCGCGGTGCGGCACCGTACGCTGGACGGGTGAGCTCCCTCAGCGAAGTCGGCGACGACATCCATGTCATCACCACGGAGAACTGGCGCCTGAACTCGGGCCTGGTCGTGGGGTCCTCGCGCGCTCTCGTGATCGACACCGGCGCCGGGCCGCGGCAGGGACGCGAGATCCTCGAGGCCGTGCGCACGGTGACCCAGCTGCCGCTCGTGGTGCTGAACACCCACGCCCACTACGACCACTACATGGGCAACGCGGTCTTCGAGCGGGCCGGTGTCACCGAGTTCTGGTCGCACCGAGACGCCGCCGCGGCCATCGGCACCCACGGCGACTTCCAGCGCTCCTTCGTGGGAGTCCTGGAGCCGGAGATGGGGGAGGGCAAGGGTCTGGGGACGCGGATCGTGGTGCCGCAGCGGCACCTGCCCGGCACCGGTCTGCGCCCCGCGCTGAGCCGGATCGACCTGGGCGGTCGGCACGTGGTCGTGTTCTCGGTGGGACGGGCGCACACGGACAACGACATCTTCGCGGGCGTGGACGAGGTCCTGTTCGCCGGCGACGTGGTGGAGCAGGGCGCGGATCCGGCCTTCGAGGACGCCTATCCGCACGAATGGGTGCGGGCCTTGGAGCAGATCGCGGATCTGGAGCGCTACTCGGTGGTCGTGCCGGGCCACGGCTCCCCGGTATCGCGCGGCGCGGTGCGGGACATGGCCGAGAACATGGCCGCGGCGATCGAGCGCCTGGATGCGCCTGCGGCCCCGGTGCAGGACGCCGCCGGTCCGGTGACCGCCGCGCTGTACCAGCTGCCCTACGGGGCGGCGGCCTCCAGGATCCTGCTGGACCGGCTGGCCGTCATCGCCGGCGCGGGCGCATAGCCCGCACCATCTGCTGGGCCGAGAGCAGGGACGCGCTCAGCACGCCCAGGGCGCCGAAGGCCAGTGCCAGGCCCGGTGCCGGGATCGTCTGCTGAGCCGTCAAGGCCAGGATCGTGAGCCCGGCCCCCAGCACGAACAGGACCAGCAGCGTGAGGCCGCGCTGCGGGACCCAGGGCTCGGCCGGGATCAGCGCGCGCAGCACCAGGGATCCGAGCACGAACCAGCCGGCGACCAGCAGCACGGACACGGCGGCATCGGCGGGCCGGTGCCAGCCGTTGATCACCGTCCCCACCCCGGCCGCAGTGACTGCCGCAGCGCCCAGCAGCGCCCACGCCTTGCGCTGGCGCGCGGGAGCGACCATGACGACGACCGCCACGGCTGCCGCTGCTGCGGCGGTGTGCCCGGAGGGCAGGGAGTTCTGGGCCGACTCCTGGATCCCGTAGGCGGTCTTGTCCAGCAGGCTGTGCTTGAGCAGCTGGACGGAGGCCAGGGCCGGCACCGCGGTGAGCACGGCGATCACCAGCGGGATCCAGCGGCGGTTCGAGGCGGCCAGGATCAGTGAGATCACAGCGGAGGCCGCGCAGGTGATGAGGGTGGCCGAGGCGAGCAGGCCGGTCACCGTGGAGGGGAGGCGTTCGTTGACCGCAGAGGCCTGGCGCAGGGCGACCTCATCCACCCACTGCCCGTTCACCGTGCGCAGCGCGGCCCAGGCGATCAGCCCGGCCAGGGCGAAGAGCACGCCTGCGCGCACCAGCTGGCCCACTGCGGAGCCGACCGTGAGATCGCGCCGCGGCTGCGGGCGGTGCTCGCCGCCGTACTGGTAGGCGGCCTGGCCCGGGTAGTCGGGGCGATCGTCGATGCGCTGCGGGGCCCAGACCTGCTGCCGCTGCAGCGGAGCCGTCGGCGCAGGGACCCCGGCGACGAGCCGGGTCTCCTGCGCCGTGTCGGGCCTCATCCGGTGGTGCTCGACCCCGAGATGCTCGCCCTGCGGGTGCCGATCCTGCGCCGCGGAGTGGCGGTCGCCCCGCTGTCCTCGCTGCGGATCGGTCTCAGCCGGAATGTAGGTCACGCTCGTCGTCCCCTGATCGACACTGCCTGATCGCCCAGGCTTGGGAAGGGCCCCAGTGTGGCATCGGAGCCTTCGCGGATCCTGGGACCGAGCCTCGGATTCCCGAGGACTCGGGCGCAGCCCCTGCGCGGCCCGGCCCTAGGCTGGATCCATGTCCCGAACCGAGCCCCTGGCCTTCAGCCCCCTGCCGCAGCCGCTGCCCTCCCTCGAGGAGGTGCTTGAGGACGCCGCGGTCGTGGACCTGCCGATGACCTCGCGCTTCCGCGGTCTGCAGCGCCGCGAATCCATGCTGGTGCGCGGTCCGCAGGGCTGGGCCGAGTTCGCCGCCTTCCACGAGTACGACGATGCCGAGGCTCTGGCCTGGTGGCGCTGCGCCCTCGAGGTCGCCTGGCTCGGGCTGCCGCGGCCGCGGCGCACGACCGTCTCGGTCAATGCCACCGTCCCGGCGGTGCCCGCCGCGGAGGTCCCCCGCGTGCTGGCCCGCTACGGGGAGGGCATCGCCGCGGTGAAGGTCAAGGTGGCCGAGCACGGCCAGTCGCTGGCCGACGACGACGCCCGCGTGGCCGCCGTGCGCGGGTCCTGCCGGAGGCCGCGCTGCGCGTGGATGCCAACGCCGGGTGGGGCCCCGAGGAGGCGGTCGAGGCGCTGATCCGGCTGGCCCGCCACGGGCTCGAGTACGCCGAGCAGCCCAGCCCCGGGATCGAGGGCCTGGCCCGCGTGCGCAGCGAGCTGCGCGGCCGCGGGAGCCCCTGCCGATCGCCGCGGACGAGTCCGTGCGCAAGGCCGAGGATCCGCTCGCGGTGGCCCGAGCCGAGGCCGCCGATCTGATCGTCATCAAGGCCGCCCCGCTGGGCGGGGCGCGACGGGCGCTCGCGGTCGTCGAGCAGGCCGGGCTGCCGGCCGTGGTGAGCTCCGCCCTCGAGACGAGCGTGGGCCTCAGCGCGGGTCTCGCCCTGGCCGCAGCGCTGCCCGAGCTGCCGTACGCGTGCGGGCTCGGCACGGCAGCGCTGCTGGCCGAGGACGTGACGGGCAGCCCGCTGCTGCCGAGCGGCGGCGTCCTGCCGGTGGGCCCCGTCGCCGCCGATCCGGAGCTGCTGGCCCGGCACCGGGCCTCGCCGCAGCGCGAGCAGTGGTGGCGAGACCGCGCTCGCCGGGTGCACGGCCTGCTCGAGCGGACCGAAGCGCAGCATCGCGTCTGATCGGAGCCCCCTCGAGGTTCCCTCGACATGCGGATTCATCGGGGATACGGCATGGCTTCCTGTCCTTTTTCTGCCGTCGTCGTCCTGTTCACTGCGCGTTCTCCCGGCGACCAACAGGCCCTCACGCACGACGGGTTAGGTGGTCTGCGACGAAGGAACCGACGCCCGCCGCTCGTCCGGCGGGCCGATGAGAGGGAACCCATGCGCCACCAGCTCCTGCCCATGCTCGGCCACACGAACGGCAAGCGCTCGCCGCTGACGTGCGCCCTGAAGTGCGACTCCGCCTGCGCCAAGCCGGACTGCAACCAGTCCGACAACGCCACCTTCCACGAGGTCGCCTCCACGGCGCTCTCGCGCCGCTCGGCCCTGGGCCTGGGTGCGGCCGCCGCGGTCTCCGTGGGCGTCGTGGCCACCGGGACCCGCGCCGAGGCGACCTTCGCCTACTGGGGCGAGCGCGGCGGCAGGATGGACTTCACGCCGATCGATCCCGTGGATGCCGCGGTCGACGACCTCAACGTCCCGGAGGGCTTCGACTGGTCGCCGATCATCCGCTGGGGCGACCCGCTGTTCGCCGACTCCCCGGCCTTCGACCCGCAGAACCAGACCTACGAGTCGCAGAAGGCGCAGTTCGGCTTCAACAACGACTACCTCGACATCATCCCGGACCGCGGCGGCCGCACCGGCGTGCTCGTGTGCAACCACGAGTACACGAACGAGAACACCATGTTCCCGGCCGATCAGCTCGAGAACGATCTCGAGCGCACGGCCGCCGTCGGGATCGCAGCCCACGGCATGGCGGTCGTGGAGATCGAGCGCTCGGCCCCCGGCCAGCCCTGGACCTATGTGGTGGGCGGTCGGCGCAACCGGCGCATCACCGCCGACACCCCCTTCTCCGTCGACGGCCCCGCCGCCGGCTCGGACATGCTCAAGACCGTGGCCGATCCCACCGGCAGGCTCGTGCTGGGCACCCAGAACAACTGCTCGGGCGGCGTGACCCCGTGGGGCACGGTCCTGTCCGGCGAGGAGAACATCAACAACGTCCTCACCGCCAAGGCCTCCCCGGAGGCCACCCGCTACGGCATCGGCACCAAGCCGACCTCGCGCCGCTGGGATCTCGTGGACCCCCGCTGGGACGGCAACAACGAGGGCTACGAGAACGAGATCAATCGCTTCGGCTGGGTCGTGGAGATCGACCCGCAGGATCCGTCGTCGACCCCGGTCAAGCACACCTCCATGGGCCGCTTCAAGCACGAGGGCGCCAACGTCTACGTGGCCGCGGACGGCACCGTGGTCGCCTACTCGGGCGATGACCAGCGCTTCGACTACCTGTACAAGTTCGTCTCGGCCAAGAAGCACAAGCAGGGCGACCGCCGCCACAACATGACGCTGCTGTCCGAGGGCGATCTCTACGTCGCCAAGTTCACCGGCGACTCCGAGAAGGAGATCGACGGCTCCGGGCGCCTGCCCTCCGACGGCGCGTTCGACGGCAAGGGACAGTGGCTGCCCCTGGTCGTCGGCGGCAAGTCGAAGGTCCAGGGCATGTCCGTCGAGGACGTGCTCGTGCACACCCGCCTGGCGGGCGACAAGGTCGGCGCCACCAAGATGGACCGCCCCGAGGACGTCGAGCCCAACCCGCACACCGGCAAGGTCTATGTGGCCTGCACGAACAACACCGAGCGGGGCACCCCGGGCAAGGCGGCGGCGGACGAGGCCAACCCGCGCAGCAGCAACCGCGACGGGCACATCATCGAGCTCACCGAGGACGCGGCGAACTCCGGCGGCACGACCTTCCACTGGTCGATCCTGCTGGTCTGCGGCGACCCGGCCGCCAACTCGTCGACCTACTTCGCGGGCTTCCCGGCGGATCGGGTCTCGCCGATCTCCTGCCCGGACAACGTCGCCTTCGACGCCGAGGGCCACCTCTGGATCTCGACCGACGGGGCTCCCGGCACGATCGGCTACAACGACGGGCTGTTCCGGGTGGGCCTCGAGGGGCGCGAGCGCGGTCTGGTCGAGCAGTTCCTCTCCGTCCCGCAGGACGCCGAGACCTGCGGCCCGGTCATCCACGACAAGGAGCAGATGGCCTACGTGGCCGTCCAGCACCCGGGCGAGGACGGCACCTTCGAGGATCCGCGCTCGTACTTCCCGGACTACGTGCTCAAGACCCGCCAGGGCGACGGCAAGTTCTCTCTGCCCCGCCCCTCGGTCGTGCAGGTCTACTCGACCGGCAAGGGCCGCGGGCAGTTCGGCCGCGGCAAGGAGCTCGCCCGTGAGCGCAAGTCGGCGCGCGGTCTGGAGATGGAGGGCTACAAGGGCCGTTCGACCAAGGCCATCCGCGACAAGGCGCGTCGCGCTCGACGGTCCTACACGGACTGAGGCCCCTCCGACGGCAGCCGGCGGTCAGTAGGGTGAGCGGATGACCTCCGACGCCCTGCTGACCGCCGCCGCCGTCCTGGACGGGCTCACCGACTCCGGGCTGCGCGAGCTGTTCGTGTGCCCCGGCTCCCGCTCGGCCCCGTTCGCCTACGAGGCCGCCCGTCGCGACGGACGCGACCTGTCGGTGCACGTGCGCCTCGACGAGCGCTCGGCGGCCTTCCACGCCCTGGGCGCGGCTCGGGCCACGGGGCGGCCCGCGGCCGTCGTGACGACATCGGGCACCGCCGCCGGGAACCTGCTGCCGGCGGTCATGGAGGCCCATCATGCAGGGGTCCCGCTCGTGGCGATCACCGCCGACCGACCGCCGGAGCTGCGCGGCACCGGGGCGAACCAGACCACCGTGCAGCCCGGGATCTTCGCGGGCTTCGTGCGCGTCGAGCTCGATGTGGTGCTCGAGGACTCGGCGCACGATCCGCAGGCGCTGCGCGAGCTGGTGCTGGAGGCCCTGGCCCCCCCGCGCTCGCCGTTCTCCGATCGGAAGGGCACGAGGCTCCGGCGGGACCCGTGCACCTGAACGTCGCGCTGCGCGATCCGCTGCAGCCGCAGCCGCCGACCGAGGATGCTGCGGACGATGAAGGCCCCGGATCGACCGCGGCGACCCCGGGGCAGCCGCGTGCGGACGACGCCGCCGATGCCCCCGCCGGCGCTGCGGATCAGGCAGAAGAGCTCGCCGATCGGCTGCGCCTGTCCGTGGAGATCCCGCCGCTGGATCCTGCCGAGATCAGGCTCCCGGAGGAGCCGGACGGCCTGCGGCACAGCGTGCTGGTCGCCGGCGATGGTGCAGGAGCGGGCGCCGCTCAGCTGGCCGAGGCGCTCGGGACTCCGCTGCTGGCCGAGCCGTCCTCTCAGGCCCGTCGCGGCTCCACGGCGATCGGCCCCTACCGTGCCCTGCTGGACACCGCGCTCGGGGAGGGCATCGAGCGCGTCCTGCTGGTCGGGCGCCCCACGCTCT
The DNA here is from genome assembly GCF_026672465.1 of Kocuria sp. SL71. NCBI lineage: Bacteria > Bacillati > Actinomycetota > Actinomycetes > Micrococcales > Micrococcaceae > Kocuria > Kocuria sp. SL71. The sequence continues at coordinate 1,812,230 of NZ_JAPPRE010000001.1, read as the reverse complement.
CGCGCCCGGTGGCCGCGCTGCTGCAGCGTCGCGGGGTGGAGGTTGCGGCATGGCGGCCCCGGCCGGTCCCGTGGTTCGACGACGGCCGCAGGTCTGAGCGCGAGCTCACGACGGCGGCTGAGGCGGCCGCATTCCTCGGGCGGGCTCCGCGGGAGTGGACCGAGGCCTGGAGCAGAGCCGGGGCCGAGGGCCAGCGTCGTGCGCTCGAGGTCCTGCAGCGGGCGGCTTCCGTGAGCGACGGGGTCCCCGGTCCGCTGACCGCACGGGCCGTCTGGGAGGCCTGCCGCGCCGACGGCCGACTGCTGGTGATGGGCTCGTCGAATCCGATCCGCGATCTGGACCTGCTGGGCCAGCCTGATCCCCGCGCCGACGAGGGCGTGGAGGTCCTGGCGAACCGGGGACTGGCCGGGATCGACGGACTGGTCGCCACGGCTGCCGGGGCTGCGCTGTCCTCCGGGCGTCCGGTCCGGGTCCTGCTCGGCGATCTCACCCTGCTGCACGATGCCGGTTCGCTGCTGAGCCTGCGCGGCGAACGGGCCCCGCAGCTGCAGATCGTCGTGCTCGACGACGGCGGCGGGGGCATCTTCGCCACGCTCGAGCACGGCGCGCTGGGGGAGCACCGGGCCTACGGGCAGATCGTCGAGCGCTTCTTCGGCACGCCGCCCAGCGCACGGGTGGCCGAGGTCTGCGCCGGCTACGGGATTCCGGTGCATCAGGCGGGCACCGTCCGGGAACTGGAGGAGCAGCTGCGCGACCCGGCTCCGGGGGTGAGCGCGGTCGTGGTGCGTGCCCAGCGCGTCGGTCTTCGGCAGATGAGCCAGGAGCTCACCCGCGCCGTGCGCGGATGAGCTCCTGGGAGGACTGCTGAAGCGCCTGCCGGCCGCGCGGTTGCTCAGGCTCCGGTGCGGGGTCCCTGGGCCGGGACGGAGGCGCCGTCCACGACGAGCGGGGACTCGGCGGCCGCCTCGCGAGCGGCCTGGACCTCCTCCGGCTTCGCGTCGCCATCGATCAGCAGGCGGCGCTCGATCAGGTAGGTGTTGTGCTTGTGCGGCAACAGCACCGTGACGATGGCGCCGAGCAGCGCGACCACCGCGAACACGTAGAACTGCTGCGAGGCGCACATGGCCGCGCCTGCGGCACGGGCGTTCGAGGTGCAGTAGTTGGCCTGGAAGCCGTAGACCAGCGCCTGGGTGCCCAGGTTGACCACGCCGACCACCGCGATGAAGAGGACCAGCAGCGGCAGCGGGAAGTGGAAGGTCACGAGCACCGGCGTGATCGCGGCCAGGGCGAAGGTCGTGGCGATGACGTTCTGCGGCTTGCCCAGGCGGTCGGAGGCGGTCGCGGCGCGGGAGTCCATGAGCTCCTCCTGCAGCGGCACGCCGGTGCGGTTGGCGACCTCGATCGCGCGCTGGTCGTGCCCGCGGGCCAGCAGCCAGCGCGGGGACTCCGGCAGTTTCAGGGCAGCCAGGGGGAAGAGGAAGAGGATCGGCGTGGCGGCGATGAGGAGCAGACCGCGCCAGCCGATGGCCTCGCCCAGGAAGATGCCGCACAGGGAGGCGAACATGCCGCCGGCCGGGACGCCCGAGCAGACGATGGTGTTGAAGACGCCGCGGCGGTCCTTGGTGGCCATGCCGCTGGAGAACCAGGCGATGCCGCTCATGAGCATGCGCTTGCGGCCGAGGATGTCTCCGATGAATCCGGAGGCGAACGATCCGAGCAGCACGCCGATCAGAGCGAGCGATCCGACGGTTCCGGCGATGGACGGATCCAGCGGGCCGATCTGCGAGGGGTCGTTCAGGAGGGTCGGTATCACGGTGCCGTACACCACGAGGCCATAGCCGTCGAAGATCAGCGCGGTCGAGGCGATGGCGGCCACCCAGATGGCCGTCTTCATCTCGAGCGAGCCGTTCTCCGTCGCGAGGGTCTGGGTCGTGGACAGGGGGCCCCGATCTCTCCGTCGTATCTGGGCGCGGCGGCAGATTCGCCGAGCGCGCTCGAGGAGGCGGACCTCTTCGAGTGCCACGATGCTCGCAGGAGTGTGATCCAGTTCATATGAGGGGAATCCCTGGGATATCACCAGGTACTCCTAAGGGTATCTGGGATATCAATAAGCCCTGAGCATGCCGGGTCGATGGAATGACCCGGCACATGGGTCTCACTCGGCCCCCAGGGCCCCCAGCACGGGACGCAGCTTGGCGCGCGTCTCGGCGAGTTCCTCCGCGGGGTCGGAGGCGCCCACGATGCCGCAGCCGGCATAGACGCCGGCGGTCGCTGCGTCCTCCAGGATCCCGCCGCGCAGGGCGATGCCGAAGTCGCCGTTGTGCCGGGCATCGACCCAGCCGACGGGGCCCGCGTAGAGGCCTCGATCCATCCCCTCGAGCCGGGCGATGGAAGCGGCCGCGGCGGCGGTCGGCGTGCCGCACACGGCGGCAGTGGGGTGCACGGCCTCCACCAGCTCGAGGGCGGAGGCCACGGTGCCGTCGGGGCCGCGGCGCAGATCGCAGGTCACGTCCGAGGCCAGGTGCCACACATTGGGCAGCTCGAGCAGGTACGGCTCGGTCGAGGAGCGCACCGCGTCCGTGTAGGCGGCGATCCCCTCCAGGAACGAGGCGATCGCGAACTCGTGCTCCGAGCGCTGCTTGGCGTCCTCCATGAGCCGCTCGTGTGCCCAGGCCCGCTCGGCGGCGCTCGCGGGACCCGACGACGTCCGCGCGACGGTGCCGGCCAGCACCCGGGCGTGCACGGCGCCGTCGAGCACGCGCACCAGCCGCTCGGGCGTGGCTCCGAAGGCCCGACCGCCGTCCGGGCTCGGCCGGCCGAGGATGTCCACGGTGTAGGTCCAGCAGCGGTCGTAGTCGGCGGCCAGGCGGCTCAGCGCCCTCGGCATGTCCAGCTGCGAGCCCTCGGCCGCGCGCACCGGGACGCGCCGTGCCAGCACGATCTTCTCGAGGCTCCCGGAGCGGATCTCCTCGATCCCGGAGGCCACCCCGTCCAGCCACGTTGCCTGGGCAGAAGGATCCTCGAGGGCGCGCGGCGCCGCGGTCTCGGGGGCGGGCCCGTCCGGGAGCTGGATCAGGCGGCGGACGGCCTCCGCGATGTCGTCGGGCCCCAGGGGATCGGGGGAGGAGGAGACCAGGGTCGCCCAGGCGCCGTCGCCGTCGCGGCCCAGCACCAGCTCGGGGACCACCAGCCCGGAGCGGCGCTGGGAGGAGCGCGCGAAGGCGAACGCGCCGAAGGCCACGGGCCCGGTGGCCGAGCGCTGCAGCGGATCCTCGATCCGCAGCCCGTCCACGACGTCGTCCCACCATGCCCGGGCGCCCGTGAACCGGTCCTCGCCGGTGATCGCGAACGAGGCCGCCCGACCGAAGCCGATCAGCCCCAGGCCGCCGATCGTCCAGCAGGCCTCGGGTCCTGCGGGCAGCATGGCGCGCAGATCCGCGTCTTCGTGCAGGACCGTGGGCAGTGCGTCGCGCAGCTGCTCGAGGGGCATGGTGAGGCTGCGGCGCAGGGCCGACGGGGCGGGTGAGCAGTGGCTGACGGGCATAGCGGCTCAGTGTAGGCCGCGGCCGCGGGGCATGTCGGTTCGGGCTGTCGGGCGGCGGTGCCACAATGGAGCCCGTGAATCGTGCAGACCTGTCCAAGCGCACCGACGCCGTCGCCTCCATGTTCGATCAGGTGGCCCCGCGGTACGACATCGCCAACGACATCCTCGCCCTGGGCCAGACCAGGGGCTGGCGCCGTGCTGTCATCAGCGCTGTGGGCGCGGTCCCCGGCGAGCGCGTGCTCGACGTCGCCGCCGGCACGGGGACATCCTCGGAGCCGTTCGTGGATGCCGGCGCGGAGGTCGTCGCCGTGGACCTCTCCGAGGGCATGCTGCGTGTCGGGCGCGATCGCCGCCCGGACATCGACTTCATCCAGGCGGACGCCACGCACCTGCCGTTCGCCGACGAGACCTTCGACGCCGTGACGATCTCGTTCGGCCTGCGCAACATCGCCGAGCACCGCCAGGCTCTGTTCGAGATGCTGCGCGTGACCAAGCCGGGCGGGCGCCTGGTGATCTGCGAGTTCTCCACGCCGGTCTTCAAGCCCTTCCGCACGCTCTACAGCGAGTACCTGGTCCGCGCGATCCCGGGCATCGCGCAGAAGGTGAGCTCCAACCCGGAGGCCTACGAGTACCTGGCCGAGTCCATCCGCGACTGGCCGGACCAGGAGACGCTGTCCGAGCACCTGAGCGAGGTCGGGTGGCAGGAGGTGCGCTACCGCAATCTCACCGGTGGCATCGTGGCCCTGCATCACGCGGTGAAGTCGCTCGAGCACACCTACGGCGCGCCCACCATCGATCTGGCGTGAAGGTCGTGATCGCAGGCGGCGGTCCTGCGGGATCCACCGCCGCCTACTGGCTCGCCGCCCACGGCCATGAGGTCGTGGTCCTGGAGAAGACGGCGCATCCGCGCGAGAAGGTCTGCGGCGACGGCCTCACTCCGCGCGCCGTGCACGAGATGCAGCTCATGGACCTGCCGCACGGCGCGCAGGACGGCTATCGCGCCAATCGCGGGCTGAGGCTGTGCGCCCGCGACCGCGCGATCGAGGTCCCCTGGCCCGAGCTGACCGACTTCCCGTCCTACGGGCTGGTGCGGCCCCGCTCGGGCTTCGACCAGCACCTGGCCCGCCACGCCGAGGCGGCCGGTGCCCGGCTGATCGAGCACCGCTCCGTGACCTCCGTGGTCCGCGACGACGACGGCCGCGTGATCGGCGCCGACGCCTCGGTGCTCGGCGCGGACGGTCGGCGCACCGGCGAGACCGAGCGCCATCTCGGCGATCTGGTCCTGGCCGCCGACGGCGTCTCCTCGCGCACGGCCGTCAGCTCGGGCCTGCACCGCGATCCGGACCGGCTGATGGGTGTGGCCGTGCGCGGCTACTACGAGTCCTCGCGCACGGACATCGAGTGGATGGAGGGCTGGCTCGAGCTGCGCGACGGCACGGACCCCTCGGGCTCCCTGCTGCCCGGCTACGGCTGGGTCTTCGGCGCCGGCGACGGCACCGCCAACGTGGGCCTGGGCATGCTCAGCACCTCCAAGGCCTTCCGCGGCACGGACTACCGACGCGTGCTGCAGGACTGGGCGGCCTCCATGCCCAGCCAGTGGACGTTCGATCCCGAGCATCAGCGCGGCCGCATCCTCTCGGCTGCGCTGCCCATGGCCTTCTCCCGCACGCCGCACTGGGTGCCCGGGATGATGCTGCTCGGCGACTCCGCGGGGCTGGTCTCGGCGTTCAACGGCGAGGGCATCTCGAATGCCATGCAATCGGCGCGCCTGGCCGCCGAGCAGATCCACGAGGCCGCCGGGGCCAACGGCCCAGCTCAGCGCGACGTGGTCCTGGCGCGCTATCCGCAGCTGCTGCAGGACGAATGGGGAGCCCACTTCACCCAGGGCGCGCGCTGGCGCAGTTGATCGGGCGGCCGCGGATCATGAAGGCCGCCGTCGCCACCGGCATGTCCTTGCCCGCGCTCATGCGCTTCGTGGTGCAGGTCATGACCGAGCTCAGCGACCGCCCGGCGCACACCTGGGAGGACCGGGCCATCACGCTGCTGGACGCCCTCACCCCGGCCACCTCCAACCGGAGGCGCTCGTCCGGGATCCCGGACGAGCGCCTCCAGAAGCCGTCCCCGACGAAGTAGAGTGTCCGATCGTGACTGACTCCTCCCAGGCCCCCGCGCGCCCCGACGACTCGCTGTCGGGCATCCTGCCCCCGAGCTTCGCCGCCGTCGCTCAGGACGAGGTGCTGGGACCGCAGCTGCTCGAAGGCCTCTCGGCGATCGAGGACCGACTGGCCGAGTGCGTGCGCAGCACGGATCCGCTGATCCAGGTGACGTCCTCGCACCTGCTGCAGGCAGGCGGCAAGCGGGTGCGCCCGCTGCTGACGCTGCTCAGCGCCCAGGTGGGCGGGGGCATCAACGACGACGTCGTCGACGCCGCTGTGGTCGTCGAGCTGACCCACCTGGCCTCGCTGTACCACGACGACGTCATGGACTCCGCCCCCGTCCGCCGCGGAGTCGAGGCCGCGCACACGGTGTGGGGCAACTCGGTCGCGATCCTGACCGGCGATCTCATCTTCGCCCGCGCCTCGTCCCTGGTGGCCGAGCTGCCCGGGGACTCCTTCAAGGTCCAGGCCAACGCCTTTGCCCGACTGGTCGAGGGCCAGCTCAAGGAGACCTCCGGCGTCCCGGAGGGCACGGAGGCCCTCGAGCACTACCTCGAGGTGCTGGCGGGCAAGACCGGCTCGCTGATCGCCGCGTGCGGGATCTACGGCGCAGGCCTCTCCGGTGCGGACGAGCACGTGCGCGCCGCCATGGAGACCTATGGCGAGCGCATCGGCGTGGCCTTCCAGCTGGCCGACGACATCATCGACATCACCTCGCCCTCGGAGGTCACCGGCAAGACCACCGGCACGGACCTGCGCGAGGGCGTGCTCACCCTGCCGGTGCTCATGCTGCGGCGCATGGCAGAGGACGGCGATGCCTCCGCGGCGCGCGTCCTCGACCTCGTGGACGCAGATCTGACCAGCGACGACGCCCTGGCCGCCGCCGTCGAGGCGATCTGCGCGCACGAGGCCGTCGAGCGGTCGTGGGCCGTCGCGCAGGAGTGGGTCGACGACGCCCTGCGGGCCCTGGAGCCGCTGCCCGCCTCGGCCGCTCGCTCGGCGCTGGAGGCCTTCGGGCGTGACATGGTTCACCGCCGTTCCTGAGAATGCGGTATAAATGCACCGCTGAAATGATCCCGATTCCCGGGGCATGACCTCGATGACCGAGGCGGCGGGACGCACACGCGCCGTCGAGCCCTGATTTCTCGAGGTGGAACGTGTCCTCACCCAACGCTTCCGCGACCACGGAGGTCCGCTCCTCGCACGAGCGCGAAGCCTTCTCCAGCCGCACCGTCTTCATCCTGGCCGCCATGGGCTCCGCCATCGGCCTGGGCAACATCTGGCGCTTCCCGTACATCGCCTACGACAACGGCGGCGGCGCCTTCATGATCCCGTACCTGGTCGCGTTGCTCTCGGCCGGCCTGCCGCTGCTCATGCTGGACTACGCCGTGGGACACCGCTTCCGCGCCTCCGCCCCGCTGGCCTTCCGCCGCCTGCACCCCAAGGCGGAGGTCCTGGGCTGGTGGCAGCTGGCCATCTGCTGCGTCATCGCCGTGTACTACGCCGCGATCCTGGCCTGGGCAGGGTCCTACACGATCTTCTCCTTCACCAAGGCCTGGGGCGATGACCCCGAGGGCTTCCTGATGGGCCAGTACCTCCAGGTCGCCGAGACCGTCGCCCCGAGCTTCGACTTCGTGCCCCAGGTGCTCATCGGCATGATCCTCGTGTGGGGCGTGCTGATCGTCGTGATGTCGCTGGGCGTGCAGAAGGGCATCGGCCGCTTCAACGTGATCTTCCTGCCGCTGCTGATCGTCATGTTCGTCGTCATGGTGGTCATCTCCCTGACCCTGGACGGCGCCGGCATGGGCCTGGACGCCCTGTTCACCCCGGACTGGTCGGCGCTGTCCAACCCGTCGGTGTGGATGGCCGCCTACGGCCAGATCTTCTTCTCGCTGTCCGTGGGCTTCGGGATCATGGTCACCTACGCCTCCTACCTCAAGCCCAAGACCGATCTCACCAGCTCCGCGCTGGTGGTCGGCTTCGCGAACTCGAGCTTCGAGATCCTCGCGGGCATCGGCGTCTTCGCCGCCCTGGGCTTCATGGCCAGCGCGTCCGGAGTCGCCGTAGGCGACGTCGCGACCAACGGCATCGGCCTGGCCTTCATCGCCTTCCCCACGATCATCTCGGAGGCGCCCGCCGGCACCCTGATCGGCGTCCTGTTCTTCGGGGCCCTGACCTTCGCCGGGTTCACCTCGCTGATCTCGATCGTGGAGGTCATCATCGCGGGCTTCCAGGACAAGCTGGGCCTGACCCGCGTGCCGGCCGTCCTGGTGGTCACCGTCCCGCTGGCGATCGTCTCCCTTGCGCTGTTCCCCACGACCACGGGCCTGAGCCTGCTGGACGTCGCCGACGCCTTCGTGAACAACTACGGCATCATGCTCGTGGCCCTGGTGGCGGTCGTGCTGCTCACCGCCGGGCTGACGGCACTGCCGGTGCTGCGCGATCACCTCAACTCGGTGTCCACCTTCAAGCTCGGGCGCACCTGGATGCTGCTGGTCGGCGGCCTGGGCGTCGTCGTGCTGGGCTACTCCCTGATCGGCCAGCTGTCCGTGACCCTGTCCGATGGCTACGGGGGATACCCGAGCTGGTATGTGGGCGTGTTCGGCTGGGGCATGGCGCTGGCGCTGCCGGTGCTGTCCTGGCTGATGACCCGCATCCCCTGGTCCGAGCGCTCGCGCGCCTCCCAGCAGTCCCCGGCCCCGGCCATCCTGGACTCCGTGCTGGATCGGCGCCTGCTCGGGACCTCCGGGCACTCCCCGCTGCAGGACGGCCCCCGCAGCCCCTGGGCACAGGGCTCCGAGCCCGGCGCCCGCACCGAGATTCCTGCTGAGAACGAGGAGAACGTCCGATGAGCACCACCGCCGTGATCATGATGATCGTCGCCATGGTGACGGTCTGGGGCGGCCTGCTCGCCTCGCTGCTGCACCTGCGCAACTCCCCGGAGGAGCAGGACGACTGAGACCGGCAACCGCTCTGTGCGAACTCCGGTGAACCGCAGAGGCCCCTGCCTCCGCTGCCTGACGGGCAGCCGGAGGCAGGGGCCTCGTGCTCGGGGGCGACTCGTCGTCTCTGTCCCGAGGCCGTGCTCCGTGCGGTGGCCGGCTCAGCTGAGGGGCGCGCCTCGACGGGCTCGGCTGCACGGTCGCGGCGGCGGCGACGCCCGGCGAGGACCGCGTCGGCGATCATCAGCACGACGGCGGCCCAGACGACGAAGAACCCGGCCCAGCGCTCCGGCGGCATGGCCTCGTGCAGGATGACCACCGCCACGATGAACTGCAGGATCGGGGCGATGTACTGCAGCATGCCCACTGTGGACAGCGGGAGGTTGGAGGCCGCGAGCCCGAACAGCAGCAGCGGGCCCACGGTGATCACGCCCGTGCCGATCATGAGGGCCGTGTTGGCCGGGCCGGCGGTGCCGAAGACCAGCGCATCGCGGCTGATCAGCAGCCCCACGATGATCGAGGACGGGATCAGCAGCACGAGCGTCTCGACCGACAGGGTCACCAGGGCGGGCCAGCTGCTGCCGACCATGGACTTCACGAGCCCGTAGAAGCCGAAGGTGAAGGCCAGCCCGAGCGACATCCAGGGGACCTGGCCGTAGAAGACCGACATGACCAGCACAGCGGTCGCCCCCAGGATCAGGGCGCCCCACTGGAGGGGCCGCAGCCGCTCACGCAGCACCAGGACGCCCAGAAGGATCGAGACCAGAGGGTTGATGAAGTACCCCAGCGAGGCCTCAAGCGTGTGCCCGGAGGTCGTGGCGATCGTGTAGAGCGTCCAGTTCATCCCCACGAGCACGGCGGCCAGCGCGAGGAGGCCGAGCACTCGCGGCTGGGACAGCGCCGCCGCGAAGCGGCCGAACTGCCGGAAGACCCCGAGCATGATCATGCACAGCACCAGCGCGAACCCGATGCGCATGGAGACGATCTCCCAGGGGCCGGCAGGCGCCAGCGCCACGAAGTACAGCGGGAGCACGCCCCAGAAGGTGTAGGCGGCGATGCCCTGTGCCAGCCCCGCGCGGGGGCTGCGCACATGGTGGCGGACGTCGACGACCTCCGGGGCCGGACCGGAGGTCGGGGCCGGGTCCGGCGTCAGACTCACCGTCCGAAGAAGCGGCTCAGGAAGCCCTTCTTGCGCGGCTGGTCGTCCTCGGCCGGGCGGGTCCGCTCGGCGGCCTCGTCGTCGACGGTGGCGTCCTGAGGGTCCTCGACCGGGGCGACGGTGCGCTCGGAGTCCTGGCGGCGCAGGTCCTCGGCATCGACGCGCTCGACGGTCTCGGCCTCCCGAGCCTCCGGGCGGTCCTGCTCGGCAGAGGCGGCCGCAGCCTCCTCGGAAGAGCGCTCGTCGTCGTGGGAGTCCTCGTCCGAGGTCTCCGCCTCGTCCGGGGTCTCGGCCACGTCCGGGGTCTCGGCCACGGGCACCGTGGAGGTCGTGACCTCGCCGGGAGCCACGTCGCGGCGCGGATCCTGGTCGTAGGGGAGGTCGTCCTCGGCGGCAGCACCGCCGTAGGTGACGGTCGGCTCGTCCTCGCGCGGCTGCTCCGGCTCGTCGTGGGAGATCTCGTAGGCGGGCTCGTCGTCCTGGATCTCGGGCTGTTCGGAGGCCGGCACGGGGGCCTCGAGCTCCTCGCGGGAGAGCTGGTCGGGAAGCGGGGTCTGCTCGGCATCGGCGGCGGGAGCCGCCGGCTCCTGCTCGGCGCGCTCCTGGGCGGCGGTGGCCTCCCGGCGAGCCTGCTCGTCGGCCTGGCGGGCGGCGCGATCGCGCTCGGCCTCCGCAGCGGCCAGACGCAGCGCATCGTCGCGATCGGCGCGCAGGGCCTCACGGCGGGAGACGGCCTCCTCCTCGAGGACGCTGAGCTCCTGCTCCCCGACCAGGGGATCGGCGGACTCGGCGGCATCGATCTTCCGGTCCTCGAACCACAGCCGCTGGGCGCCGGAGCGGGTCGTGATGACGCAGGTGGTCTCGCCGTCCCAGTCGATGTGAGCGCCGCGCAGGCGGATGTAGGAGTCCACTGCGCGGCAGTGGTCCTCGGCGGTGCCGGTCTGCAGCGCCTCGGCGATCACGCGCATCATGGTCTCGACGTCCAGCGCGGGCAGCTCGAGCTCGGGGCCCTCGAGCAGCAGCCATGCGGTGACCTGGCCGCCCACGCCGGCGGGGTAGTGGGCCCAGATCCCCGTGACGGACTTCGCGGCCAGGGCGAGGCGACGAGCCAGCCCGTCCTCGCGGGGGATCTCATCGGCGATCAGCTCCTCGACATCGCTGCGCGAGCCGGCCTGGCGGGCCTGCACCGAGGCGGCGACGACCTCCGGAGGGAAGTGCCCGAGCTCCTGCCAGGCCCAGATCCACGAGCCGCGGCTGGTGGAGTCGGTGCCCAGCAGGTGGGGGCGCAGCGTGACCGGCGGGTCGGACTGCAGGGTGAACGAGGCTGCCGAGAAGTCGACGTCCCACTCGACGCCCTGGCTCAGTTCGGCCAGGCGGGCCTGGTGCTCGGTCGAGATGAAGACCGAATCGTCGATCAGCTGCTGCAGTGATGTCGTCATGGGCCCCAGGCTAGCAAGGCAGAGCGCGCCCGGGCGGTGGCAGGACCTGGATAGGGTTGAGCCATGACTCAGGATCCCGCCCCCGCCCCCGTTCCCGAGCCCTCCGGCCGCCGTCCGGGCAGCCACAGCGCCGAGCAGCGCACCGACGCCCAGATCGCCGAGCTGCTGCAGCAGCAGCTGCGCACGATCGGGCAGTGGGTGCTCAGCGTCGTGAACGCCCGGCCCGGCTGGCAGCGGATGATCCTCGATCTGAAGCCGCAGGACGGCCGCGTGTGGCTGCGGATCTCGGAGGAGCGCGATGGCCGGGTCCTGCCCGGCACCGTGGGCCCCCTCAACGCGGCGAGCCCCGTGCTGCGCAGCATCGAGCGGCTGCAGTCGCTGAGCTACCGTCCCGGACGCGGCACCTGGTTCGCGACCAGCGTGATCGTGATCGCCGAGGGCTGGCCGGAGCCCGAGCACCGCTTCACGGCCCGCCACGTCTACGACGAGCGCCCGGAGGTCCTTGGCGAGGAGGGCCCGTACGGGCTCGAGGACGCCCTCGCGCACCTCGAGCGCTTCCCGCGCACGGAGGACCGGGTCCCGTCGTGGCTGGCCGAGATGGCCGCGCAGGCGGACGTGAGCGTCCCCGTGCTGGCCCCGGAGGACGTCGCCTCCGCGGTGGACGGGTCCACCGTCAATCCGCTGCTGCGCGAAGCCGTGCTCGGCTTCGCCGCCGCCCCTTCGGAGGAGGCGATGATCGAGGTCCTCCGCCAGGCCATGCAGGGGACCGTGGTGCTCGATGCCAGCGGCTCCGACCTGGTGCCCGATGCGAAGGGAGCCCAGCCCGGTCCCGAGTCGACGATCCGGCTGCAGAGCCTGCGCGATCAGGACGGCGCCGTGGGCCTGGCAGTGTTCACCTCGGAGGAGGAGGCCCGGGAGGCCTTCCGGCGGTTCTCGGGCCAGGAGGCCGGCGAGCCCACGCTGCTGCGCCAGCCGACGCTCGTGCCGCTGCAGATCCTGATGCAGGACGAGCAGTACGACCACCTGGTGGTCGATCCGGGGAAGGCCTCCTGCCGCATCCCGCGTCGGCAGATCCAGTGGGCCCTGTCCTCGCCGCACAACGACGTCGTCAAGGGCGGTCTGGTCTCCGGCAGCATCCCGCAGATCCTCGGCGGCATGGTCGGGCGGGAGTCCAGGCTGCTCGTGGCCACCGAGCCCCCGCAGGACGGCTCCGTCCCGCCGCCGGTCTTCGCCTCGAACGACGACGGCACCGCGGACACGCTCTACGTCTTCACCTCCGTGGCCGAGGTCGCGGCCCTGGACCGCAGCCTCGAGTCCCGTGCGGCCTCCGGTCGCGATGTCCTGCGCATGGCCCTGGACTCGGGGGCGCAGCGCATCCGGCTCAACGCCAGGGCGCCCATGGCCGTGTTCGAGATGGACGAGATCTTCCGCCTGCTGGCCTCGCTCGAGGAGTCCGAGGACCAGCAGCGCCGCGCGGCGGAGGCGGACGACGAGGACTGCGAAGCCGAGTCGGAGGACCCGGGCGCGATACCGGGCAGCCAGCCGTTCTCGCCTGACCTCCGCTGAGGGCGCGCCCGGGCGGCGCCTCCGCGCGGAATCCGTCCTGCTGCGCTGGAGCTCGTGGCCGCAGGGCAGCGGGATGGAAGCAGGCCCCCTCGACCGGATGGTCGAGGGGGCCTGTCGTCGGCCGCGCAGCGGCCGGAGGCGGATCAGCGGATCACACGTACTTGGCGTCGGCGCCGCGGTTGGCGGCCTCCGCCTCGCGCACGCGCTTGCCCAGCTCGGGGTGCACGTTCTCCCAGTACTGGAAGGCGCGCTCCTTGATCGTCTCGTCCTGGACGTCGCCCACGTGCCCGGCGATGTTGTCCACCAGGACCTGCTGCTCCTCGGCGTCCATGACCTCCGAGTACAGCTTGCCGGGCTGCGAGAAGTCGTCGTCCTCGGCGCGCAGGGTCGCGGCGGCGCGCACCATCTCGCCGTCCGTCTCCCAGCGCATCTCGTCGGCCGGCTTGACGCCCTGGCCGGCGACGGGGCCGCCGGCGGTGTTGGGCGCGTAGACCGGCTGGGTCGGGGCCTTGAAGGTGTAGCGCATGGGGCCGTCGTGCGAGTACGAGTTGTTCTCGGCGTAGTGCGGGTAGTTCACCGGCAGCTCCGCGAAGTTCGCCCCGATGCGGTGACGGTGCGTGTCCGGGTAGGAGAACACGCGGGTCATGAGCATCTTGTCCGGGGAGATCTCGTGGCCGGGCACGGTGTTGCCCGGGGAGAAGGCCGCCTGCTCGATCTGGGCGAAGTAGTTCAGCGGGTTCTGGTTCAGCACGAACCGGCCGATCTTCTTCCGCGGGTAGTCCTTGTGCGAGATCGTCTTGGTGACGTCGAACGGGTTGACCTTGTAGGTCTTGCCGTCCTCGTAGGGCATGATCTGCACCTCGACCGACCAGGCCGGGAAGTCGCCCTTCTCGATGGAGTCGTAGAGGTCGCGGCGGTGGGCGTCGGCGTCCTGGCCGGCGATGTGCGCGGCCTCCTCGCCGGTGAGCCCCTCGACGCCCTGCTCGGAGATGAAGTGGTACTTCACCCAGAAGCGCTCGCCGGCCTCATTGACCCACTGGTAGGTGTGCGAGCCGTAGCCGTTCATGTGGCGCCAGTTCTTGGGGATGCCGCGCGAGCCCATGAGGTAGGTGACCTGGTGGGCCGACTCCGGGGACTGGGTCCAGAAGTCCCACTGCATGGTGTTGTCGCGCAGGCCCGAGCCGGGGAGGCGCTTCTGCGAGTGGATGAAGTCCGGGAACTTGATGCCGTCGCGGATGAAGAAGATCGGGGTGTTGTTGCCCACGATGTCGAGGTTGCCCTCGGTGGTGTAGAACTTCAGCGCGAAGCCGCGGGGATCGCGCCAGGTATCGGGCGAGCCCTGCTCGCCGGCGACCGTGGAGAAGCGGGCCAGCATGGGCGTCTTGGTGCCCTTCTGGAAGACCGCCGCACGGGTGTACTCCGAGACGTCCTCGGTGATCTCGAGCTCGCCGAAGGCGCCGCCGCCCTTGGCGTGCACCACGCGCTCGGGGACGCGCTCGCGGTCGAAGGCCGCCAGCTTCTCCACGACGTAGGTGTCGTGCAGGGCGATGACGCCGTCGGGGCCGCCGCTCGTCAGCGAGTGGGCGTCCGACTGGACGGGCTTGCCCAGCTGATCGGTCGTGAACTCGCCGGTGGGGCGCAGTCCGTCTTCGTAGATGTTCTTCTCGGCCACGGTGTTCCTCCTGTGAGGTGATCTTGCGATGGTCGTCGATCCGGGCGCCGCGCTTGACGCGCCGCCCCTGCGACGGCCCGGGTCAGCCAGCAGCAGCGACCGCTCCGGGGGTCTGTGGGGCGGCTTCCGCTGCTGCGGCGGCCTCGGCCGCACGACAGCTGCGGCAGATGCCGCGGTAGAGGACGTCGGCGGAGAGCAGCTGCATGCCGAGGTCATCCGAGGGACTCAGGCACGGCGCGGCGCCGACCGCGCAGTCGACGTCCTCCACCTGCCCGCAGCGCACGCAGTAGGCGTGATGGTGGTTGTCGCCGGTGCGGGTCTCGTAGAGGGCGGGTCGGCCCGGGGGCTCGAACTTGCGCAGCATCTCCAGGCTCGTCAGGTCCGTCAGTACGACGTACACCGACTGAGTGCTGATGCTGGGCAGCTGCTCCCGCACGAGCTCGGCGATCTGCTCGGCCGAGCTGTGGGGGTGGTCCTGGACTGCGTCCAGGACGGCCAGGCGCTGACGGGTGACCCGGCGCCCCTGGGCTCGCAGCTGTGCGCTCCAGTCCTCGCTGGTCACGACGCGGCCCTCGTGCGGCGGGTACCCGTGGGTCTCCGTCTCGAGTGCTGATGTCCTCATGGTCCCGAGTGTAGCGATAATTCTGAGAAACTCACAAGAACGGCGTGCCCTGCCTCACTCGTCTCGGGGAGGCGACGACGCTGATCTGCGGTGATGCGAACGCATGTTTTTCTTGCGGCGCCGTCATCCGACTGGCCCCGCGCGTCGGCCTTGCCTATCCTCGGGTGCAGATCGCCGCGTCCCCTCCGGGAGTGCCTGCTGCGGTTCGGCGGCCTCGACGCGAGCGCCCGCACACGGGGGCGGACTGAGCCTCCTGTCGGATGCCTCCGTTTGACGACCAGGGCTGAAGAAGCCGCCTCCCACGTCCGAGCACCGAATGCGCCCCATGAACCCCCATCACGAGAATCCTGCGGACAGCGAGCCGGAGGCGACGAGCCACGGGCCCGCCTCCGGGCACGAGCCGCGCCCTCAGGACGGGGCGGAGGCCGGCCCGGGCACGCAGACGCCGCGGTCCGCTGCCGACGATGCCGGTGCGGCCGCCGCACCGATCGCCCCCGCAGACCTCGAGTCCCCGCAGGAGGAGTCCGCGGCCCCCGAGGATGAGGCGATCGCCGATGAGGCGCTGCTGGATTCGGCTCGCGCCGGCGACGAGAGCTCGTACGCCGCGCTCTACGAGCGGCACCGCTCGACCGCGCTGAACGTCGCGCGCATGCACACCCGCAATGTGCACGACGCCGAGGACCTGGTCTCCGAGGCCTTCGCCCGCATCCTCAGCGTCCTGCGCCGCGGCGGCGGCCCCCGCAAGTACATGCGCAGCTACCTGGTCACCACCATCGGCCGTCTGGCGGTCGACCACGGCATGGCGGCCGGCCGCGTGCGCCCCTCGGAGGACGAGGCCGAGCTGGATCGACCCGAGGAGTTCGACGACGTCGTCGTGCGACAGTGCGAGGCCGCCGTGGTGGCCACGGCCTACGGCTCGCTGCCCGAGCGCTGGCAGGCCGTGCTGTGGCACACCGAGATCGAGGGCATGAAGCCCGCGGCGGTGGCCGAGGAGCTGCAGATCAGCCCCAACGCCGTCTCCGCCCTGGCCAAGCGGGCCCGGCAGGGGCTGCAGAGCGCCTACCTGCAGGCGCAGGTCTCGGCCGAGGCCACCGACGCCTGCCCGGAGTACGCCGGCGAGCTGGGCGCGTTCGCCGCAGGGACCCTGGCCTCCCGACGCCGCGCCAAGCTGCAGCAGCACCTCGACGCCTGCCCGCGCTGCACCGCCGAGTACCTCCAGCTCGAGGACGTCGGCGTGGGCCTGCGCGTCTGGATCCTCCGGTGCTGGCGGCGCTGCCGCTGTGGGGCACCGAGTCCAAGGTGCTCACCGCGATCCTCGCCTCCGGCACGGGCAGTGCGCTCGCCGCAGGGGCCGGCGGGAGCTCCGCCGGGGATCTGCGGAGGTATCGGGCGGTTCCGGCCAGGCCCCGCAGACCCTTCAGCGCTGACTCCGGCACCCGCCGACGGCGCAGTCGCCGCAGGCTCCGAGACAGCCACAGGCTCAGCGGGCGCCGGCTCCGCCGGTGGGGCCGGCTCGGCGAGCGAGGGCGGCAAGCTCGGCATGGGCGCGGACGTGGCCGGCGGCATCGGGTTGAAGGTCGCGGTCGGCGTGGTCGCTGCGGCGGCTGCGGTCTCCTCGTCGGGCTGGGTGTCCACGCTCGTCCGCCATGACGACGGCGGTGCCAGCGCCATCGGGGGACTGCCCTTCCCCGCGGGCGAGGGCGAGGTCGACAGCAGCGACGAGCAGAGCGGCGACGGCGAGGGTGACGGCGACGGCCGTGGCGGTGATGACGGCGCGGACTCGGGCGGCTCCCTGTTCGGGGACGCTGCCGGCGATGCCGGCGCTGACTCGGCGCCCGGCGGCGGAACCTCCTCGGCGGATCCGGCCGATGCGTCGGACAGCGCCGACCGGCTCGCGGCCTTCGGCCCGGCCGACCAGGCCGATGACCAGAGCGCTGACAACGGCGCGGACTCCGGCAGCGAGGCCTCGGCCGAGGACAGTCGGGCAGGAAACGGGCGGACTCCGGTGCCGCCGGCGACGCCGCTGCCGGCGGTGCTGACGACGGAGCCGATCGGCCCGCGAGCGGCGGCGGCTCCGGCAGCGGTGCCTCCGGCAGCGACGGCGGGGCGTCGGGCGGCACAGGGGGCGAAGGCGCCCCGGCGGCTCGAGCAGCGGCGAGGCCTCCGGCAGCGGCAGCTCCAGCGGCGAGCCCGGTTCGAGCGGCACGACCGATCCGGCTCCGCAACCCGATCCCACCGGCGAGCCCGCACCGGAGCCGGAGTCCACCCCCGAGCCCACCCCCGAGCCGACCCCGGAGCCCACCCCCGAGCCGACCCCGGAGCCCACCGCGTCGGGGGACGGGGTGACCTCTTCGGCAACCGACGACTCGACCGATTCCACCGATCCGGCCACGGACACGGGTGGGGGGTCTGCGGGCTCCGGCGAGTCGGACACGGGTGGGGGTCTGCGGGCTCCGGCGAGTCGGACGCGGGCGACGCGTCTGCGGGCTCCGACCAGTCGGACACGGACGGCACGACTCCGGGCAGCGGCAGCACGGACCCGAGCCAGTCGGGCATGGACGGCACGACTCCGGGCAGCGGCAGCACGGACCCGAGCGAGGCGCCTGCGGACTCCGACAAGTCGACCGCGGCGCCCACCGAGTCGGGGGACGAGGTGACCTCTTCGGCCACCGACGACTCGATCGATCCCACCGATCCGGCCACGGAGCCGGGCGAGGAGTCTGCGGATCCCGACCAGCCGAACACGGGCGGAACGACTCCGGGCAGCGGCAGCACCGATCCGAACCAGCCTCCGGCCGAGGTGGAGGGCGCCACCTGGGTGTGGGTGCCTCGTGAGCAGTGGCCGCGGCTGTGGCAGACCCTGTGGCCCTGGGGGAGCGGATACTGGGAAATGTCTGCAGACACAGCCGAATAGGGAACACCCGTCTGAGGCTGCCGGTTCCTCCCTGATGAGGGCTCGCGCGCACCCGGGGCTGCCTGGGAAGACGGCGGAGCGCCGCTTCTGGGTCTCCGGCGCGACCAGACGGCCCCATTGAACGAGAGGAACGGATCCGGCATGCACCGACACTTCAACGGGCTGAAGACCGCAGCGCTGCTCGGGGGGATGTGGGGCCTGCTCGTGCTGATCGGGTACGGCATCTCGCTGAGCACGGGCAGCTCGATCTTCATCCTCCTCTTCGCGCTGATCGGGCTGGCTTCCACGGCCTACAGCTACTGGAACAGCGACAAGCTCGCGCTGCGCTCCATGCACGCCGTCGAGGTCAGCGAGCAGCAGGCGCCCTGGCTGTACGCCACGGTGCGCGAGCTCTCCGATCGCGCCGGACAGCCCATGCCCCGGCTCTACGTCTCGCCCACCTCGAGTCCCAATGCCTTCGCCACCGGCCGCGACCCCAAGAACTCCGCGGTGTGCGTCACGGAGGGGATCCTGCAGCTGCTCAGCGAGCGCGAGCTGCGCGGCGTGCTGGGCCACGAGCTTCAGCACGTCTACAACCGGGACATCCTCACCTCGTCCGTGGCTGCGGCGATCGCGGGCATCATCACCTCGATCGCGCAGTTCCTGCAGTTCACCGCGATCTTCGGCGGGCGCGGGGGCGACGAGAGGGGCAACCCGCTGGCGGCCCTGGCCGTCGCCTTCCTGGCCCCGGTGGCCGCCTCGGTCATCCAGATGGCGATCTCGCGCACCCGCGAGTTCGACGCCGACGAGGACGGCGCCCGGCTGACGGGCGATCCGCTGGCCCTGGCCAATGCGCTGAACAAGATCGAGAACGGCGTCAACGCCAGGCCGCTGCCGGCCGATGACCAGAGGGTGGTCAACACGTCGTCCATGATGATCGCGAACCCGTTCCGCGGCGGCGGGCTCTCCCGGATGTTCAGCACGCACCCGCCCACGGCCCAGCGCATCGAGCGCCTGCAGGCCATGCTCCACGAGGGCTGAGCCGACACGACGAAGGGGCGCCGTCGCAGCCGAGATGCTGCGACGGCGCCCCTTCGTCGTCCGCCAGGGCGCGGCGGCGGGGGACTGTCAGCGGAAGTTGATGAACTGCAGGTCGACGTCCAGGTCCTTGCCCTTGAGCAGCGCGATGGTCTCCTGGAGGTCGTCGCGGGACTTGGACGAGACGCGCAGCTCGTCGCCCTGGATCGTGGCCTTGACGCCCTTGGGGCCCTCATCGCGCACGATCTTGGTGATCTTCTTGGCGTCGTCCTGGGCAATGCCCTCCTTGATGGTGGACTCGATCCTGTACTCCTTGCCCGAGGCGAAGGGCTCGCCGGAGTCCAAGGACTTCAGGGAGATGCCGCGCTTGGCCAGCTTGGACTGGAAGACGTCCAGCACGGCCTTGGCCCGCTCCTCGGAGTTGGCCTTGATGAGGATCTTCTCGCCGGAGAAGTCGATCTCTGCGCCCACGCCGCGGAAGTCGTAGCGCTGGGCGACCTCCTTCTGCGCCTGGTTCATCGCGTTGGAGACCTCCTGCTTGTCGACCTTGCTCACGACATCGAAGGTGGAATCGCTGGCCATGGTGCTCCTCCTGGGGCTCTTCAGGGTCATCGACGGGGTCGTCGGACGCATTGCACGGCAACAAGTCGCAGCAGTTGCCTGGGAATTCCGGCCGACGACGGGGCCGTCGCCCGCGTGATCACGGGCCTCTGGGCTCCAGTCTAGGGAGTCGTGATGAATCCGTGATGCTCTCCACCAGGTTCGCACAGGTGAACGGCCGAGCATGGAGGCATGAATCTGATCGACAGCCCCTCGACTCGCAGTGCCGCGATCGCGAGCTCCCGCCTGGGCGGAAGCACCGCCGGCTCCGACCCCCGCCTGGAAGCGGTGGCGGAGGAGCTGGCTCAGGCCGTCTCGCGCGGAGACGTCTCCCGCGAGCAGGCCGATGCCTTTCTCGGCCGCCTGTCCGCCCGCGTCTCAGCGCCCTAGGCCGGCGAGCTCTGACGGAGCGGGCGAGCACTGGCCCCGTGCCGGGATTTGGCCGCAGGCCGGTGCTTCGCTAAAGTAGCGGTGCTCCCGCACAGAGAGCATCTCCGGCATCGGCTCGCCCGGTGCGGTCGCGGCAGATTACCCGAGCGGCCAAAGGGGGCTGACTGTAAATCAGCTGGCACTGCCTACGGGGGTTCGAATCCCTCATCTGCCACTCGCGTCCTGCTGTGCAGGACCAGGAAGGCGCCCCGGACCACACGGTCCGGGGCGCCTTCTCGCATCTGCGGCCCCGGGCGCCCCGACAGGTCCCTCGTCGGCCCTCGCGGGAAGGGGATGTGTCCACCGACGGCGAACCGCAGCTGACGCGCGAGGCCGCGGTCCGTAGGGTGGCGGCCATGGCTACCGTTGAGATCACGCAGGATAATCTGCAGGAGACCCTCACCCAGAACGACATCGTCCTGCTGGACTGGTGGGCGGACTGGTGCGGGCCCTGCAAGCAGTTCGCACCCACCTTCGAGGCGTCCTCGGAGAAGCACCAGGACGTCGTGCACGGCAAGATCGACACCGAGGACCAGCAGATGCTGGCCGCTTCCGCCCAGATCAGCTCGATCCCCACCCTGATGGCCTTCCGCGAGGGCGTGCTCGTCTTCTCGCAGGCCGGCGTGCTGCCCGAGTCCGGGCTGGACCAGGTCGTCGAGGCCGTGAAGGGCCTGGACATGGAGGAGGTCCACAAGCAGGTCGCCGAGCAGCAGGCCGCTGCGGAGTCCGGCGACGACCAGCAGAGCTGAGTCCACCCGCCAGGCACAGACACCCCAGCGCAAGGGCGTCTCCCCCGAAGGGAGGCGCCCTTCGCCGTGTCCAGGCCGGGTGGCCTCGACCGGCGCGCAGGCAGCTCCGGAGACCGCCCTGCAGCGCCTGGAGTCAGTGCTCGCGGTGGTCCTCGGGGGACAGCCGCGGCCCCATGCGCTGGGCCCGCCACTGCGAGGCGTGCAGCAGCCGCACGACGCGCTGACGGTGCCCGCGCCAGGGTTCGAGCAGCTCGAGCATGCGGGCGTCGTCGCCCCGGCAGCCGTCGAAGAACTCGGTGACGTGATGCGCCAGGTGGTAGTCGGCCACGCTGACGCGATCGGGATCGCCGTGCGTAACCTGAAGGGTCTCGGCGACGGTCCACGGGCCCACGCCGGGCAGGGATCTCAGCGCGCGCTCAAGATCCTCATCCAGCGGGCGGCGGTTCCAGCGGGCCAGCGCACCGGCCCGGGCGGCGATGAGAGCCATGGTCCGCGAGCGGGCGGGATCGACCCCTGCTCGATGCCAGGCCCAGGACGGGATCGCCCGCACCTGCTGCGGGGTCGGTGCGACCGCCATGCCGCGCGGTGCGGGACCCGGGGCTGCGTCCCCATGGGCGCGGGCCAGCCAGCGCTGCTCGCGGATGGCCTCGTGCCCGGTGACGCGCTGCTCGAGCACCGCGGCGCACAGAGCCTCGAAGAGCCGCCCGGTGGAGATCAGGCGCATCCCCGGGCTGTGATGCCGGGCCTGACGCAGGGAGCTCGGCAGGGCGTCCCAGTCGGGGGAGTCCTCGAACGCGGACCAGTCGTCGCGGGCCCCGCACCACAGGGGAGCCTCGTCCAGGAAGCCCCGCGCTCCGGGGCCCCAGGCGTCGACGAGGATGTCCCGGCGCAGGAGGTCGCCGTCCCCGGCGCGGGTGAAGCGCGCGGTGAGCGGGGCGCCGTCGACCCGGGCGGTGATCCAGGCCTGCTGCGGGGAGGGGACCTGCGCGGTCGTGTGCTGCGGCCCGCGCGACAGCGTCCCCAGCGACTGCGTCAGGTCCACCGGCCCCGGCGGGCTCCAGCGCCGACGATGTTCGCCGGCCTGCGCTGTCCCGTCCTGGACCGCGCCGCGAGGGCGAGCGGGGGTGCTGCGTGTGCGACCGGCGGACATGGCGCTGATCGTGGCACAGCGGGGCGACAGCACAGCCGCGGCGGTGCGGCCGCCCGAGTGTCTCTGCTCACGATGGCCTGCATCCCCGGTCGAGCAGCGGAGGCGTGGGTTAGGGTGGACCGACCCTTCCGGTCACATCCCTGGATCTGTCTGTCGTGCACCGACGTCTTCTCGTCGGTGATCGGTGGCCGCCTCAGGCCGCTGGAATCCCGTCGCCTCCACCGTCGAGCCTCGGCTCGCACCGCGCTTCGAACCGCGCGGAAACCAGCGACGCAGGACGCCTTCTGCACTCGGGGAGCACCGGAGCCATGTGCAGCCACTTCAGACGACCGCTCCTCCAGCGGCGCCTCGTCGTGCGCTCGATCCCGTGAGGAGCTCGGATGAGCGAGAACGCCCCCGACCAGAACACCCAGGACACCACCCCCACCTTCGCCGAGCTCGGCATCGACGCCCGCGTGCTCGCAGCGCTCGAGGCCATCGGCTACGAGAAGCCCTCGCCCATCCAGGAGGCGACCATCCCGGTCCTGCTGGAGGGCCGCGACGTCGTCGGCATGGCGCAGACGGGCACCGGCAAGACCGCGGCCTTCGCGGTCCCGGCCCTGTCGCGCCTGGCCGAGCTGGCCGATCTCAACGGCCCGTCGACCTCCACGCAGGTCCTGGTGCTGGCCCCCACCCGCGAACTGGCGCTGCAGGTCGGCGAGGCCTTCGCCTCCTACGCCGTCCAGCTCGAGGACTTCACCGTCCTGCCGGTCTACGGCGGCTCCTCCTACGGTCCGCAGCTGGCCGGGCTGCGCCGCGGCGCCCAGGTGGTCGTCGGCACGCCGGGCCGCGTGATCGATCACCTCAAGCGCGGCTCCCTGAAGCTCGACGATCTCCAGTACCTCGTGCTCGACGAGGCCGACGAGATGCTGCGCATGGGCTTCGCCGAGGACGTCGAGACGATCCTGTCGCAGACCCCCGAGGACAAGCAGGTCGCCCTGTTCTCCGCGACCATGCCCCCGGCGATCCGCAAGATCGCCCAGCGCTACCTGCGCAACCCGGAGGAGATCTCGGTCAAGGCCAAGACCTCCACCGCCACGAACATCCGCCAGCGCTACCTGCAGGTCATGGGCGCCCACAAGCTCGAGGCTATGACGCGCCTGCTCGAGGTCGAGGAGCACGACGGCATCATCGTCTTCGTGCGCACCAAGGCCGCGACCGAGGAGGTCGCCGAGAAGCTGCGCGCCCGCGGCCATGCCGCCACCGCGATCAACGGCGACATCCCGCAGCAGGCCCGCGAGAAGTCCGTGGAGCAGCTGCGCAGCGGCAAGATCGATATCCTGGTCGCCACCGACGTCGCCGCCCGCGGACTGGACGTGGAGCGCATCTCCCTGGTCGTGAACTACGACATCCCGCACGACACCGAGTCCTACGTCCACCGCATCGGCCGCACCGGCCGCGCGGGCCGCTCGGGCGATGCGATCCTGTTCATGACCCCGCGCGAGAAGTACCTGCTGCGCGCGATCGAGAAGACCACGCGCCAGCCGGTCGAGCAGATGCCCATGCCCTCGGTCGAGGACGTGAACCGCACTCGCGTCGATCAGTTCGGGCAGTCGATCACGGACACGATCGAGACCCAGGATCTCTCGGCCTTCCGCGAGATGGTCACCGCCTACGTCGAGGACCACGACGTCGACCCGCTCGAGGTCGCCGCGGCCCTGGCCGTGATCTCGCAGGGCGACCAGCCCTTCTTCGCCCAGGAGCTGCCCGAGCCCAAGCGCAAGGAGCGCGATCGCGGCGAGCGCTCGGAGCGCGGCGGACGCACCCCGCGCTCCGAGGAGGGCAAGGCGACGTACTGGATGGCCGTGGGCCACAAGCACCGTGCGCTTCCGGGCTCGATCGTCGGCGCCCTGACCAACGAGGGCGGGCTCAAGGGCTCGGAAATCGGCGCGATCGAGATCAAGCCGTCGTTCACCCTGATCGGGCTGCCGGACGATCTCTCCCGCGGAGACCTGGACCGCCTGGGCGCCATCGAGATCAACGGCCAGCGCCTGGACATCCGCCAGGACCGCGGCCCCAAGTCCAGCGGCGCGCGCAGCGACCGCGGCGATCGCGGCGGCTACCGCGGCGACGACCGCCGCGGAGGCCGCTCGGCCCGTCCCGAGCACAGTGGCGGCCACAAGAAGTTCACGGGTGGCCGGAAGGGCTCGCAGCGCCACGGATCGCGCTGATCGTAGGAGGCGGGCCTGCGTATCGTGTGAGTCATGACCGCAGAGCCCGCCGCCGCCCGGGGCGGCGCTGTGCTCCGGCAGCTGACGTCGGTGCGTGGACGGGCCCTCGTGGTGGTCGTGACCATCACCGCTCTGACGGT
Organism: Kocuria sp. SL71; assembly: GCF_026672465.1. NCBI lineage: Bacteria > Bacillati > Actinomycetota > Actinomycetes > Micrococcales > Micrococcaceae > Kocuria > Kocuria sp. SL71. The sequence continues at coordinate 1,787,921 of NZ_JAPPRE010000001.1, read as the reverse complement.
GCTGGCGATCGGCGCGGCCACGCACTGGGTCCGCTACGGCCAGCTCGAGGCCTCGGTGGCCCAGGGCACCGAGCAGGAGGCCGGGGAGCTGCAGCGGCTGCTCGATCGCGGCCCCGCCTCGGCGGAGGCCGATGCCATGGCCGGCCCGCCTGCCGAGACGGCACCGGAGGACGCCTTCGACAGCCGGTTCGACAGCGTCGAGCACCTGCTGTGGACGTTCATGTCCACCTCCGTGCCGGCCCCTGACGAGGTCATCGTGGGGCTGGTCGACGGCGAGGTCCGCTACACCTACGACGGCCCGGCCGGCGAGGGCCTGAGCCACGACGTGATCGAGGAGGTCGTGCGCGAGCACGGCCAGCCGGACCGCACGGTCCACACCATCGGACAGCACGACGGCCGCGACATCGGCTTCGGGCTGATCCACGTGGACATCGACGGCGATGCGTCCGAGGGCTACCTGGTCGTGGCCACGGACATCACGCGGGGCCGCCAGGAGATCCTGGACTCGTGGTGGCGCTACGTCATGATCTCCCTGCTGTTCCTGGTCGCCGCCTCAGCGGTGGCGTACTACCTGATCGGGCGCGTCACCGCACCGATCTCGAGGCTGCGCGAGGCCACCGAGTCGATCTCGGTGAACGATCTCTCCGGCCGCGTGGAGGTGCCCAGCCAGGATTCGGACGTGGCTCACCTGGCGGAGAACTTCAACGGGATGCTCGACCGCCTCCAGGAGGGCTTCGAGGAGCAGCGCCAGTTCCTGGACGACGCCGCCCACGAGCTGCGCACGCCGCTGACCATCCTGCACGGCAACCTCGAGCTGATGGACGAGCACGATCCGCACGACGCCGCCGAGACCCGCGATCTGATGCTCGACGAGATCTCGCGGATGAACCGCCTGGTCGATGACCTCCTGATGCTGGCCCGGTCACGGCGCCCGGACTTCGTGCGCCCGGCCTCCTTCGAGGTCTCCGCCTTCCTGGACGACGCCTTCGCGCGGATCTCGGCCCTCTCCGGGCAGCGCCGCTGGCGGGTCGACTCCCGCTGCGAGGGCCTGCTGGTGGCCGACCGCGAACGGCTCATGCAGGCCGTCATCCAGCTGGCCGCCAACGCCGTGAAGTTCAGCGCCGAGGACGACACCATCGCGATCGGCGCCTCCTGGGGCGAGCCCGACGACGGCGGCAGGCGGCTGCAGCTGTGGGTGCGCGACACCGGCGCCGGCATCGATGTGAAGGACCAGGCCCGGATCTTCGAGCGCTTCGGCCGGGCCTCGGCGGGGCGCACGGTCGAGGGCTCAGGGCTGGGCCTGGCCATCGTCGAGGCCATCGCGCGCGGGCACGGCGGGCGGGTCGCGCTGCGCTCGTCGCTCGGCGCGGGCTCTCAGTTCACCCTGATGCTGCTGGAGGGCGGGCCCTCGCCGGAGCCCGCCGAGACGCCGGTCGAATCTCTCTCCTGATCCCCTCATCTTCCTGTGCGAGCCTGCCCCCGAGCGGGAGAGCCCCGCGGCAGTCACGACACCAGGAAGGGAGCGGGAGATGGCCAACATCCTGATCGCGGAGGACGAGGAGCGGATCTCCCGCTTCATCCAGAAAGGGCTGCGCGCCTCCGGCTACGAGACCGCGGTCGTCGAGGACGGCGTCGAGGCCCTGGATCTGGCCAGCACCGGCGTCTACGACCTCCTCGTGCTCGACGTCGGACTGCCCGGGCTCGACGGCTTCCAGGTGCTCGCCGAGCCGCGCGCCGGCGGCTCCGGAATGCCCGTGATCATGTGCACGGCTCGGGACTCGGTGGAGGACACCGTGCAGGGCCTGGACTCCGGGGCCGATGACTACCTGGCCAAGCCCTTCCGCTTCGCCGAGCTGCTGGCGCGGGTGAAGGCGCGCCTGCGCCAGACGGGCTCCGCCGGGGACGACGGCAGGCTCACCGCCGGGAGCCTGACGCTGGACATCTCGCGGCGCTGCGCGTTCGTCCACGACCAGGAGATCGCCCTGTCGGCCCGCGAGTTCTCGATGGCCCAGGTGCTCCTCGAGAACACGGGCCAGGTGCTCACCCGCGACCTGCTGCTGTACAAGGTCTGGGGCTACGACTTCGAGGGCTCCTCGAACGTGGTGGACGTCTACGTGCGCTACCTGCGCAACAAGCTCGGGCCCGAGCGGATCATCACGGTGCGCGGAGCCGGCTACAGGCTCGCGGAGATCTGAGCCGATCGGCGCCGAGCGAGGCGGTCCTCATGCTCGTCTCACGTGCGGAGGCCATGGTGGGGACATGCGCATCCTCTGGTCCGCCCTCGCCCTGATCGTCGCCTCGATCCTCGCCGTCGCCCTGTGGGTCTCTGCGGGCCCTGCGGCCCCGGAGACCGAGGTCCTGCGCGACGGCGTCGGCAGCAGCGAGGATCCCGAGGACGGCGCCACGAGCGAGCCGGCCGAGGACGACTCCTCGTCCGCTGCGTCGCAGGATCCTTCTGCGGGCCCGTCGCAGGAGGCCTCGGCGCAGCCGTCGTCGGAGCCGTCACGGGCGGAGGCCGCCTCGCAGCCGACCCGGGAAGGGCAGCAGCCGGCCGCGAAGCCTGCTCCGGCCCCGGCGCAGGAGCCCGTCCCTGTTCCCGTTCCGCTCGAGCAGTCCCAGGGCTACGACGGCGACTGGGACGACGATGCGGACGGCGACTACGACGACGACTGGGATGATGACTGAGCCGGCTCCGATTTCATGTCTCAGCCAGGTGTGCTGTACAGTATTCCGCGTTGCCCCGATAGCTCAGTGGTAGAGCGCCATCTTGGTAAGATGGAGGTCCCGGGATCGATTCCCGGTCGGGGCTCTCGAGATGAGGGCCCGCATCCGCGTCATGACGGGGATGCGGGCGTCATCGTCTCTCCTGGCGGTGTAGCTCAGCTGGTTAGAGCGCACGACTCATAATCGTGAGGTCGACGGATCGAGCCCGTCCACCGCTACGGAAGATGAAGCCCGTGATCCCCACTCGGATCGCGGGCTTCTCCTATTGCAGAGGCAGCGGTGGGGGCGCCTTCCCGGTGCAGCCTCCGAGGCCCCGTCCCCGAGAATCCGTCAGCGGCCGCAGGATCGGGCCCGCGCACCCACGGGAGGTTGCACCGCCATGGCCATCAGCCCCGAGCTCGTCGGTCGGACGTATCCGGCCATCGAGCTCTACACCGTCTCGCGGGAGGCCGTGCGCGCGTTCGCCGCGGCCGTCTTCGCGCAGGACCCGGCCCACACGGACCCGGAGGCAGCTCGCGCTCTGGGCCATGCGGACCTCCTCGCCCCGCCGACCTTCGCGATCATCGTCGCCCAGCGCGCGGAGGCCGCCGTGGTGGCGGACCCGGAGGCCGGGATCGACTTCTCCCGCGTCGTGCACGCCGATCAGCGCTTCACCCACGCCCGCCCCATCGTCGTCGGCGACGAGCTCGTCGCGGCCACGACCGTCGATGCCGTGCGCGCCGTCGGCACCGGGGCCATGGTGACGTTCCGCACCGAGATCACCGATCGCCAGGGCCAGCCGGTCTCCACCGCGCGCTCGTCCCTGCTGGTGAGAGGAGACGACCAGTGACCGCTGCAGACACCGCTCCGATGCTCGCCCAGCTCGAGAAGGGGCAGGAGGTCGCTCGCCGCGACCTCCAGCTCTCCCGCGCCGATCTCGTGCGCTACGCCGCCGCCTCCGGGGACTTCAACCCCATCCACTGGAACCAGGAGTTCGCCGTCTCCGTGGGCCTGGCGGACGTCATCGCCCACGGCATGCTGACCATGGGTGCCGCCATGCAGCTCGTGGCCGACTGGGCGGGGGATCCGGGGCGCGTCGTCGACGTCCAGACCCGCTTCACCAAGCCGGTCGTGGTGCCGAACGGCGTCCGCGAGGGCGCCGCCGAGATCCAGCCGTCCACCACGCTGAGCATCGTCGGCGTCGTGGGCGCCCTGGACGAGCAGGCCGGCACCGCCCGGATCGACCTGACCGTCTCGGCCCCCGATCTCTCGGACCCGCAGGCCGATCCCGCTGAGGCGGCCTCGCAGAAGGTCCTGGTCAAGGCGCAGGCGATGGTGGTCTGTCGTTGACCCGGGGGCGCACGAAGCCTGAGCCGTCCAGCCTGCGCCCGTGGCGCATCAGCGTCTTCGCGATCTACTTCGCCTCGGGCATCGGCATCTCCGCGTGGCTCACCCGCATCCCCGCGATCTCCGAGCGGCTCGAGCTGGGCCCGGCGGCCATGGGGGCGCTGCTGCTCACGCAGACCATCGCGGCCTTCGCCTCGGTGTCCACCTCGGGCATGACCGTGATGCGGCTGGGGGCCAAGCGCAGCATCGCCGTCACCGCATCCATGGTCGTGATGGGCATGATCCTGATCGGCGTGGGCGTCAGCGTCTTCGGCTCGGTCCTGGTGACCGCCGTGGGCATGCTGCTCTTCGGCCTGGGTTCCGCCACCTGGAACGTGGACTCCAACGTCGAGGGAACCGCGCTGGAGACGGCCATGGGCCGCAGCATCATGCCGCTGATGCACGCGTTCTTCTCGATCGGCACGGTGACCGGTGCCGTCGTGGGCTCGATCGCGACCGCCGGCGGGGTGGCCGTGGTGTGGCATGTGGGTGCCATGGCCCTGGTCATGGGTCTGCTGGTGGCCCTGGCGCTGCCGCGCTTCCAGGGCGACCGGCGGGCCTCCGCCGAGCTCAACCCCGTCTCCTCGCAGATGCCCATCATCACCGGCACCATGCAGCAGATCGACCTGGCCTCCGACGGCCGCGGACGCGACTCCGGCGCTGCGACCGCGCAGGACGCGTCCTATGGGGTCGGCGATGCCTGGAGGGACAAGCGCACCGTCCTGGTGGGGGTCTTCGTGCTCGGCATGGCGCTGACGGAGGGCGCGGCCAACGACTGGGTGGCCCTGGCCATCACCGACGGCTACGAGGCCCCGGCGCACCTGGGCGCGATCGGCTACGGCATCTTCGTGGCTGCCATGACCACCGGCCGGCTCAGCGGCACCTGGCTGATCGACCGGTTCGGCCGCCTCGCGGTGCTGCGCACCGCCTGCGCGCTCGCCCTGGTCGGACTGGGCGTCTTCGTGTTCTCACCCTCCCTTGCCGCCGGCATGATCGCGCTGTTCCTGTGGGGCATCGGCGCCTCCCTCGGCTTCCCCGTGGGCATGTCCGCCGCCGCCGACGATCCCCGTCGGGCCGCCGCCAATGTCTCCGTGGTCTCGACCATCGGCTACGGCGCGTTCCTGGGCGGTCCGCCGCTGCTGGGGCTGCTCGGCGAGGCCGTGGGCGTGCGAGGCGCCCTGGGCTTCGTGATGATCTTCGTGATCGTCTCGATGCTGCTGGTCTCGAATCTGCGGCCGCCTGCCTCGGCCGGAGCTCGAGCGGGCACCGCGGCCTGAGGTCGATAGGATCGGGGGCATGACTTCCCCCGAGCTCTCCACGCTGACCACCACCCGCATCGGCGGCCCCGCCGGGTCCCTGATCCGCGCCGGCAGCCAGCAGGAGATCATCGACGCCGTCCGCGCCGCCGACGAGCAGGGCAGGCCCGTGCTGCTCGTCGGCGGCGGATCCAACCTGCTGGTCGGCGATGACGGCTTCGACGGCGTGGTGGTGCACCTGGCCTCGCAGGGCCTCGAGGTCTCGGACCCGTCGGACGACGGCTCCGTGATCGTGACCGTGCAGGCGGGGCATGCCTGGGACGACGTCGTCGAGCAGACCGTCTCCCGCGGGCTGGTGGGCCTCGAGGCCCTGTCCGGCATCCCGGGCACCGCAGGGGCCACCCCGGTGCAGAACGTCGGGGCCTATGGCGCGGAGGTCTCCCGCACGATCGTGCGTGTCAGCACCTGGGATCGGCGCGCGCGGGAGGTCCGCGAGTTCGAGGCCGCCGAGCTCGACTTCGCCTACCGCGACTCCCTGCTCAAGCGCACCACCGAGGCGGGCTCTCCGCGCTACGTGGTCCTCGAGGTCGGCTTCCGGCTGGCACAGGGCACGGACTCCGCGCCGATCCAATACGGCCAGCTGGCCGACGCCCTGGCCGTGGAGGTCGGCGGCAGCGCGGATCCGGCCCAGGTGCGTCGCACCGTCCTGGAGCTGCGAGCCTCCAAGGGCATGGTCCTGGACCCGCAGGACCCCGATACCTTCTCCACCGGCTCGTTCTTCACCAACCCCATCGTCGAGGCCCAGGAGGCCGAGCGGCTGCTGCCGGCCGATGCCCCGCGCTATCCGGTGCTCGACGGCACCGGCTCGCCGGTCGAGGGCCGGCTGAAGCTCTCGGCGGCCTGGCTGATCGATCGCTCGGGGTTCGGCAAGGGCTTCGGGCTGCCCGGCACGCGCAACGAGCGCCTCGGGCTCGAGGGCCCGGATGTGGCCCAGGGCCGAGCCGCCGTGTCGACCAAGCACACCCTGGCCATGACCAATCGCGGCTCGGCCAGCGCCTCGGACGTGGAGGCCCTGGCCCGCACCGTGCGCGACGGAGTCCAGGAGGCCTTCGGCGTGCAGCTGGTGCCCGAGCCGGTGATGGTGGGCTTCCGCCTGTGACCCCGCAGGAGCCTCTCGCCGAGGTTCCGCCGCAGGGCGAGGACCTGGCCGACGAGATCCGCCGCGGTCAGAGCCACAGCCACCCGATCCGGCGGCGGATGCGCGCGTTCCAGGACTGGTCGCACCGAGGATCCCGCCTGCGGCGCACGCTGGTGGTCGGGCTGATCTCCGTGGCGGGATTCGTCCTGCTGATGGCCGGGGTGATCATGTGGTTCATCCCGGGGCCGGGCTGGCTGTTCGTGTTCCTCGGCATCGGCGTGTGGTCGCTCGAGTTCGCCTGGGCCGAGCGGCTCAACCACTGGGCGCTGCACCAGGTGACCCGCCTGTGGACCTGGTGGAAGGGCACGCGTGCGGCGGACTGGTGGCGCTGGTGCCTCTCCGGAGCCGCGGAGCGCTCCGTCGAGCTGAGGAGGCGGCCCAGGCGCAGCGAGAGGGCCGCCGCGTGCGCGGCGGCCCTCATAATGCAGCCCCGGGTGCCTGACGAGGGGCTGCTCGAGCCGCTCGTGGTCGGCGCGCAGGGCAGCGCATCCGCGGCCCTGAGGGGCCGCACCGGGACGAGCGGCGGTGCTCAGCGCCGCGTGCGCCTCACAGCGCTCCGATGGCGATGCGCAGCATGCGGCGCAGCGGCTCGGCCGCGCCCCACAGCAGCTGGTCGCCCACCGTGAAGGCCGAGAGGTACTGCGGGCCCATGGACATCTTGCGCAGGCGCCCTACCGGGATCTGCAGGGACCCTGAGGCCGACACGGGGGTCAGTGCGTTCATGGAGGCCTCCTTCTCGTTCGCGACCACGGTGGCCCACTCGTTGTCGGCATCGAGGATCCGCTCGATCTCCTCGACGGGGACGTCCTCGGTGAGCTTGATCGTCAGCGCCTGCGAGTGCGAGCGCATGGCGGCGATGCGCACGCACAGCCCGTCGATCGCGATCTGGTCGTCGCCGGACAGGCCCAGGATCTTGTTGGTCTCCTTCTCGGCCTTCCACTCCTCGCGGGACTGGCCGTTGCCCAGATCGGCGTCGATCCAGGGGATGAGGGAGCCGGCCAGCGGCACGCCGAACTGCTCGACGTCGAGCTGCCCGGAGCGCTGGGTCTCCAGGACCCTGCGATCGATCTCCAGGATGGCCGAGGCCGGATCGGCGAGCTCGTCGGACACGGCCGAGGAGAGGTCGCCGAACTGGCGCAGGACCTCGCGCATGTGACGGGCGCCGCCGCCGGAGGCCGCCTGATACGTCATGGAGGTGGCCCATTCGACGAGCCCGCTGCGGAACAGCCCGCCCAGGCCCATGAGCATGCAGGACACGGTGCAGTTGCCGCCCACGAAGTCCTTGGTGCCGCCGGCCAGCGCTGCGTCGATGACGTCGCGGTTCACGGGGTCCAGCACGATGACCGAGCTGTCCTCCATGCGCAGGGTCGAGGCGGCGTCGATCCACAGGCCGTCCCATCCGGTCTCGCGCAGCTTCCGGTGGACCTCGGAGGTGTAGCCGCCGCCCTGGGCGGTCACGATGATCGGCAGGCGCCGAAGAGCCTCGATGTCGTTCGCGTCCTGGAGGACCCCGGTGTCGCCGAGGCCCTCGATCTGCGGAGCGGGGGCCCCGGGGGAGGAGGTCGAGAAGAAGACGGGCTGGATGTCGGCGAAGTCGCCCTCGGCGCGCATGCGGTCCATGAGGACGGAGCCGACCATCCCGCGCCATCCGACGAAGCCGACGGCGGGTGCGGAGCTGTGATCGATGGTCATCATCCCAGTCTAGGCGGCGTCAAGGGACCCTTGCGATTCCTTGTCCGGGCTCCGAGACCCGAGAGGGCTCAGTCCGCGACGGCTGAGCGGTACTGCGGGAAGCGCTCCAGGTAGTCCTGGACGTAGGTGCAGGTGGGACGCACCAGCACGCCGGCCGCCTGGCAGGCCTCCAGCAGGAGCGTCACGAGCGTGCGGGCGTAGCCCTGGCGGCCGTGGCGCTCGTCGATGATCGTGTGCTGCAGCTCGAGCGTGCCGTCCGGGTGCTTCTCGACGCCCTCGAACCCGATGAAGGTCTGGTCGAGCCACAGCTCCACGCGCCCGCTGGTGGTGTTGTCGACCAGGCGCAGACCCGGCTCGTCGTGGATCTCCGGCTCGGGGCGCTGCGCATCGCCCGGGACGTCCTGCTGGGTGCTCACGAGGGCCTCCTGCCCGGCCGCTGCCGGTCCCCGCGCCATCGACGGGGCCCCGGGTCGGCCATGGATATGGTGCGCACCACTCTATCGGCCGCGACGACGGCGCGGCGGATCAGCGCCGCCAGTGCTCCACGTGCCAGCGCAGCCCTGTGCGCGAGAGGCGGTCCTCGTCGCGGCGCTCCAGCCGCCACGGGGTCTCCAGACGGGGTGCGCGGGTGTCTCCGGGCTCGTCGATCTCGATCACCGTCACGACCGCGTGCTCGAGCTCGGGCATGGCGTCCTCGAGCAGGCGCGCCCCGCCGATGACCCAGAGGTGCTCGCCGCCCGGCGCCTCGGCGCCGGCGCGCACGGCCTCGCGCCACGAGCTCACCGCGATGACCGCGGTGCCGTCCTCGCGCGGGTCCGCCTGCAGCCTCGGGTCCTCGGGGCGGGAGGTCACGACCACGTTGGTCCGGCCCGGCAGGGGGCGGAAGCGCTCGGGGAAGGACTCCCAGGTGCGCCGGCCCATGAGCACGGGATGGCCCTGCGTGGTGGCCTTGAAATGAGCCAGGTCCTCGGGCAGGTGCCACGGCATGCCGCCGTCGCGGCCCATCACCCCGTCGGGGGTCTGGGCCCAGATCGCGGACAGGCGCGGGGCGGGCATCAGACCGCCACCGGGGCCTTGATCCCGGGGTGATGCTCATAGCCCTCGAGGACGAAGTCCTCGAAGTCGTAGCTGAAGAGGTCCTTCGGCCTGCGCGCGAAGCGCAGCCGCGGATACGGGTACGGCTCGCGGGCGAGCTGGCGCTGCACCTGCTCCACGTGGTTGTCGTAGACGTGGACGTCGCCGCCGGTCCACACGAAGTCCCCGGGCACCAGATCGGTCTGCTGGGCGATCATGTGCGTCAGCAGCGCGTAGGAGGCGATGTTGAAGGGGACCCCCAGGAACATGTCCGCCGAGCGCTGGTAGAGCTGGCACGACAGCCGTCCCGGACCGTCCTGCTGCGGCTGCACGTGGAACTGGAAGAGCGCGTGGCACGGGGGCAGGGCCATCTGATCGACCTCCGCCGGGTTCCAGGCGCTGACGATGTGGCGGCGCGAGTAGGGGTTCGTGCGGATCGAGTCCACCACCCGGGCGATCTGGTCGATGCCGCTGCCGTCGGGAGCCGGCCACGAGCGCCACTGGACTCCGTAGACGGGGCCGAGCTCGCCGTCGGCGTCGGCCCACTCGTCCCAGATGCTCACGCCGCGCTCCTGCAGCCAGCGCACGTTCGAGGACCCGCGCAGGAACCACAGCAGCTCCAGGGCCACCGAGCGGAAGTGCACGCGCTTGGTCGTCAGCAGCGGGAAGCCCTGCGAGAGGTCGTAGCGGATCTGGCGCCCGAACACGGAGCGGGTGCCCGTGCCCGTGCGATCGGAGGTGTGCACGCCATCGGCCATGACCTCGCGCAGGAGGTCCTCGTAGGGGGTCGGGATGGCCGTGGACGGGTTCGGGCTCACGTGGGGTCGCCTCCAGGTGCGGGGTCTCGTGCGTGTCGGCTGCGGTGTCGTCAGCGCTGCCGAGGGAGCGGTTCTTCCGCGCGGCGCTCATGCGGCGAGGCGGCGGGGCCGGCCGCCCCGGACGGAAGAGGGTGCGGCCTTCGGGTCAGTCGTCGAACGGCTTGACGATCTCGACCGTCACCACGCGGCGGCGGTGCTTGCGCGAGACCTGCAGCACGATCATCTCGCCGGGGGCCAGGTAGGGATCCTCCTCCGGCAGGATCGAGCGCAGCTGCGGATCGAGCCGGCCGCGCAGCACGCGCAGGACGGTGGGCAGCACGGGCCGGTGGGTGCACAGCGCCGCCGAGGGCTCCTTGTCGAACAGGGACTCCACCACGGCCCCTGCCTTCGCCGGACGCCGCTTGTGAGCGGCCTCGGTGAGCTGCGGCTTCTCCTTGAGCTTGAGCCCGGCCGCGCGCGCGTACGGGGTCACGGTGGACAGGCAGCGCAGCCACGGCGAGCTGACCACGCGCTTCGGGGACCAGACCTCGAGCAGGCGTGTGACCGCCATGGCCTGGCGCTTGCCCGTGGCGGCCAGGGGACGGTCGCCCTCCGGGCGCGACCACGACGAGCGCGGCTTGGCCTTCGCGTGGCGCACGATGATCACGGGCCGCACCGAGAGATCGCCGGCGGCGTGCAGCTCGACGAGCCGCTCCAGCGGCTCCAGGTCGCTCCGGTTGCTCAGCAGCTCGCGGGCTCGCTCGGGGGAGACCCACTCCAGCCGGTCGACCTCGTGGCCGTCGGCCTCCGGGCGATCCTGGGGGCCGATCTCGGCGCTCCAGTAGTGGACGTGCTTCTCCGCGCTCTTGGCCCTGTAGCGGATCGCGGGCAGCGGGACGCCCAGCCTGACGTCGAGCCCGACCTCCTCGAGCACCTCGCGGTGCGCCGTCTCGGGCAGCGTCTCCTGGTCCTCCTGCTTGCCCTTGGGCCAGGACCAGTCGTCGTAGCGGGGCCGGTGGATGATCAGCAGCTCCAGGCCTGATCTGCCGTCGGAGCGCCAGCACAGGCAGCCGGCGGCGCGCACCGAGGGATCGGTATCGGGCGACGGCTCCGTCATGCGGTACGCCAGCCGGTCCGGGTTCTTGGCCATATCGGCTTTCGGGTCCTCTCGTGGTGGGATGCGATCGCCGTGCGGCGCGTCCGTCAGGGCCTCCGGTCGGAGGCCCTGACGCTCTGGCTCCGACGGCGGCGCGCAGTCATGCTAACCGGCCCGCGGCCGCGACTCAGGACCCGATCGCGGCGCGCACCGCTGATCAGGGCCGGCGCTCTCAGCGCCGCGAGAACATCACATCCACGTGCCAGCGCTCGAAGCCCAGGGACTCGTAGAGCCGGAAGGCGGCCGTGTTCTCGGCATCGACGTAGAGCAGGATCTCGTCGAGCCCCTGCTCGGCCAGATGCCGCATCCCCGCGACGGTCAGCGCCCGGCCCAGGCGACGCCCCTGCTGATCGGGGGCGATGCCCACCACGTAGACCTCGCCGCGGGCCGGCTCCGGGCCGGAGCCCGGGTGACGCTTGGTCCAGTGGAAGCCGAGCACGCGATCAGGATCGTCCTGCTCGACGGCCAGCAGCAGCCCTGCGGGGTCGAACCAGGACTCCGCCTGTCGCTGGCGCAGGTCCTCGAGGCTCATCTGGCCCTGCTCGGGGTGGTCGGCGAAGGCCGCGGCGTTGACCCGCAGCAGCTCCTGCTCGTCCCGGCCGGGCTCGAACGAGCGGATGACCACGCCGTCCGGCAGCTTGACCTCCGGAAGCCGCTCCGGGCGCGCATCGGTGCACAGCAGCCGGTGCAGCTCGCGCACCGGCTCGAAGCCCAGCGTCTGCGCCAGATGCCGGGCGGCGGGGTGGTCGCCGTGGGACCAGGCGTCAACCGGGCCGTGATGGCCCTCGAGGATCGTCTCGATGAGGCGGCGCCCCAGCCCCCGGCCACGCTCCTGGGAGTCCACGACGCCCTCGAGCAGCGCCGGTGCGCCCTGGGCGCGGGAGCGCACGAGCACGGCGGCCGCCAGCGCCCGGCCGTCCGCCGAGGCCTCCGCCAGGTCCGCGCGCTCGGGCTCCGTGCGGAGGTCGACCAGGGTCTGATCGGACAGCGGGGGGTCGCCGTCGTCGTCCTCGGCGGCCCGGGCCAGGGCCAGGACGGCCTCCAGATCGGCCTGCTCGGGGCTCAGACGCTGGATGGGGTGCGTGCTGCGGTCCATCGGAACCTCCTGGGTTGCCTCGGGTCTCGTGCGGTGCTCATCGGGCACCGGTCTCAGCGTCCCTCGGGAGCGCGTCGGGCGGTCAGGCTGTACCCGACGTTGCGCACGGTCGTGACCATCTTCTCGTGATCCGGCCCCAGCTTCGCCCGCAGGCGCCGGATATGGACGTCGACGGTGCGCGTGCCGCCGAAGTAGTCGTAGCCCCACACCTCGGAGAGCAGCTGGCTGCGGGTGAAGACCCGGCCCTCGTTGTGGGCGAGGAACTTCAGCAGCTCGAACTCCTTGAACGTGAGATTCAGGCTCTCGCCGGCCACGTGAGCGGAGTAGGCGGCCTCGTCGATCATGATCGAGCCGGCCGTGATCAGCTCGCCGCCCGCCGATTCGTCGGCCTGGGTGCGCGCCGAGGCCAGGCGGATGCGGGCATCGAGCTCGGCGGGTCCGGCCCCTGCCAGGACGATGTCGTCCACGAGCCAGGTGGCGGCCACGGCGGCCAGCCCGCCCTCGGTCAGCACCATGATCACGGCCTTGTCCGGGGCGATCCCGCGCAGCAGCTGGGCCAGGTTGCGCGCCGCGACCAGTCCCGAGCGGCCGTCGATCAGCAGCAGGTCCGCCTGCTGCAGCTCCGGCACGGACCCGCCGACGGCGCCGCGATCCAGGGTCGAGACGGGGTGGGGGAGCAGATCCAGGGCGGGGAGCACGGCAGACGGCGCCTGGCCGGGATCGGCCAGCATGATGATCCGGGTCATCCAGGCTCCACTTCCATCGTCGTGCAATGCCTTCCGGGGCGGACGCCGCGACAGTGTGGTCGACGGCGGCGCCGGCGCTCGACCAGCTTACGCGGGGCGAGTCGTGGGCCGTCCCGGCGGCTCCACGCGGCGTCACGGTCGGCCTGTCGGCTCCGGGCAACTATCGTGGTCTTCCATGACAGCGCTCAGGACAGAGGCGAGAACCGCGCCCCGACCGGGCATGAAGGTGGCCACGATCGGCGTGTGCGCGACCCTCGTGCTGGGCCTCGCGCTGGCCGCGGCCGTGGCGGGGAGGCATCGCGCCCTACCTGCTGGCCGCCGCCATGAGCCTGGTGCTCGGCCTGGGATGGGCCTCGGCGGTGGGCATCCGCGCCCGGTACCGGCACAGCATCATCATCCTGCTCAGCGGCGCCCTGGCCGCCGCGGTCTCTGCTCTGCCGGCAGGCGATCGCCTGACCTGGATCCCGGCCATCGTGGCGGTCGCACTGATCGCGATCTTCGTGGCCGAGCTCGTGCGCGGCGAGGGCGCCGAGCACCGCCTGGAGTCCACGATCTCCTCGACCGCCGGAGTGCTCGCCGCCGTCTCGTCCTCGGGCTGGATCGCCCTGTCGCGGCACCTGCACGATCTGGGCGACACCCCCGTCGCCATGGTCGTGGTCCCGGGGGTGCTCACGGGAGTGATCATCGGCGTGGTGGGCCTGCGCCTGCTGCTCTCGGCGCCCGAGCGCGGACCCAAGCGCGGCCTGCTGGCGCTGAGCGTCCTGCCGGTCGCTCTGCTGGGCCCGACCGCCCTCTTCGCGGCCCGCATCGTGGCGCTCATGGTATTTTGAGCCCATGCTCCTTGCTATCGAGATCTTCTTCCTGGTCCTGCTCGCCCTCGCGGTCGTGACGATCGGCCTCATCAGCGTGGTCGTCGTCAAGAACCTCTACAAGGGGCAGATGTAAGCCGTGCCTGTCGAGATCCCCACCGATCTCCCTGCTGAGCTCGTCCCCTTCGCCTGGCTGCTGGGCGAGTGGCAGGGCGACGGCTTCGTCGGCTACGGCGAGTCCGAGCAGCGCCCATTCCGCCAGCACGTCCAGTTCGCGCACAGCGGCCTGCCCTTCCTGGAGTACCGCGCCGAGTCCCACTTGGTGGACCAGGACGGCAAGCCGGAGCGCCTGATCACGGTCGAGCACGGCTTCTGGCAGCTGGCGCGCCCGCAGCGCAGCGGCGACTCCGGACCCGGCCTGATGCCCGGGGCTCCGGAGCCGGAGATCACCACCGCCGATCAGGTCGAGTCCCTGCGCCTGCCCGGAGGCGGATTCCCCCTCGTGGCCACGTTCAGCCGCCCCGGCGGCGTGAGCGAGCTCTACGTCGGAGAGATCGACGGTCCCCGCATCCAGATGGGCACGGACGCCGTCGTCCGCGCCGAGGGAGCCAAGGAGCACACCGCCTCGACCCGCATGTTCGGCCTGGTCAACGGAGACCTCTTCTGGGCTTGGGACATGGCGGCCGAAGGCCGATCGCTGAGCACGCACGCCTCGGCTGAGCTGAAGAGGATATGACTGACACTTCGCATGACCCCGCCTCCATCGCCGCATCCGAGCCCCAGGCCCAGGTGCGGCGATCCGCGCTTCTGGACGTCGTCGACGGAGCCGTCGAGGCCTCCGGCCAGGATGCCGGGACGGCCGCCCACTACGGCGACCCGGTCAGGGAGCAGCGGGCGCTGGCCCGCGGCAGCGCGATCGTGGACCTGTCGCACAAGGGCGTCGTCTGCGTCAGCGGACCCGATCGGCTGTCCTGGCTGAGCACCCTGAGCTCCCAGATCCTCACCGGGCTGGGGCCGGGGCAGTCCTCGGAGACGCTGTTCCTGTCCGTGCAGGGACGCGTGGAGTTCGCACCCCATGTGATCGAGGACGGGCGCACCGCCTGGCTGATCACGGAGCCGCAGGAGACCGAGCCGCTGCGCCAGTGGCTCGAGTCCATGCGCTTCGCGCTGCGGGTCGAGATCGAGGACCGCAGTCAGGAGGTGGCCGTGCTCGGCGCCGCGGAGGTGCCGGAGCACCTGCGCCTGCTGGCGGCCGAGCCGGCCGAGGGGCGTTGCGAGCTGGTCTGGACGGATCCGTGGCCCGGGGTCGCCGAGGGCGGATGGGCCTACGGCGAGCAGCAGGATCATCCGGGCGAGCAGCGGCGCTGGCACGAGGTCCTCGTGCAGCGCGAGCGCCTCGTGCAGGCCGTGACCGGCCCCCAGGCCGACGGGCTGAGCCTGGCCGGCTCGTGGGCGGGGGAGGCCCTGCGCATCGAGGCGTGGCGGCCCCGACTGGGCCCGGACACCGATGACCGCACCGTGCCGCACGAGCTCGACTGGCTGCGCACGGCCGTCCACCTGTCGAAGGGCTGCTACAAGGGCCAGGAGACGGTCGCGCGGGTCCACAACCTGGGCCATCCACCGCGGCGTCTGGTCTTCCTGGACCTCGACGGCTCCGAGCACACGCTGCCCTCGGCCGGGGCAGAGGTGATCGCCGGGCAGCGCACGGTCGGCAGGGTGACCTCCGCGCAGCTGCACCACGAGGCCGGGCCGATCGCCCTGGCGGTCATCAAGCGCTCGGTGGACCCCCAGGCGGAGCTGCGGGTGCGCGAGCCGCTGCGAGACCCGGATGCCGGCGGCGGGGACGCGGACGAGCAGGCTCCCGAGCAGTGGGCCGCCGCCCAGATCGTCGTGGTGCCGCCGGATGCCGGTCAGGTGGTCCAGCGCGAATCCGGCTTCCTGCGGAAGCCTCGGCACTGACGCACGGCCCCAGGGGCATCCGGCTCAGCAGGACTCCGGGGCTGCGGGGGGCAAAACGGCGCTCGACGGGCGAAGCGGTGCTCGATGGGCGAGACGATGCTCGGAGGATGTGACCGGGGGCCCGCGATCAACGGATCGCGGGCCCCCGGTGCGTTCCTGGGCCGAGGCGGCCCAGGTGCGCCTCTCAGCGCCCGAAGAGGACCTTGGCCTCGTCCCAGCGGTCCTGGGGCACCGTCTTGAGCCCGGTGAGAGCCTCGTCGAAGCTCACCGGGACCATGTCCGTGCCGCGCAGGGCCACCATGTAGCCCCACTTCTTCTGCTGGATCAGATCGACCACGCTCATGCCGAAGCGCGTGGCCAGCACGCGGTCGTAGCCCGTGGGGGCGCCGCCGCGCTGGATGTGGCCCAGGATGGTGTTGCGGGTCTCGATGCCCGTGCGCTCCTCGATCTGCTGAGTGATGTACTCGCCGATCCCGCCCAGGCGCGGACGGCCGTCGGCCTCGGTGCCGTGCACGGCGGTGACGTCGTCGAAGCCCTCGGGGATGAAGCCCTCGGCCACCACGACCAGCGGGGAGCGTCCGCGCTCGTGGACCTCGGTGACCCAGCGGCAGACCTCGTCCATGCTCGTGCGCTGCTCGGGGATCAGCACCGCGTGCGCACCGGCGGCCATGCCGGAGTGCAGGGCGATCCAGCCGACATGACGGCCCATGACCTCGGCGACCATGCAGCGGTGATGCGACTCGCCGGTGGTGCGCAGGCGGTCCATGGAATCGGTCGCGATGGAGACCGCGGTGTCGAAGCCGAACGTGTAGTCGGTGCCCATCAGGTCGTTGTCGATGGTCTTGGGCACGCCGACGACGGGAAGCCCGTCCAGCGCCAGCCGACGGGCGCCGGCCAGGGTGCCCTCGCCGCCGATGGCCACGACGGCGTCGATCCCGTGCCTCTCGAGCATGATCGAGATGTTCTCCGGACCGCCCTGGGGATGGTCGTACGGGTTGGTGCGCGAGGTGCCCAGGATCGTGCCGCCCTGGCGCGCCAGGCCGCGCACCTTGGTGCGGGGAAGATCGATGATGTCGCCCTCGACCAGGCCGCGCCATCCGTCGCGGAAGCCGACGAACTCGTGGTCGTAGCTCTTGATGCCGTGCAGCACCGCCGCGCGGATGACGGCGTTGAGCCCGGGGCAGTCGCCGCCGCTGGTCAGCAGACCGATCTTCATGGGTGTCGCTCCTCCTGCTCGGGGACGGGCCACGCCCGCAGGCGAGGGGCCGCGGAAGCGGACCCGCCTGCAGCCGATGGATTCTGCTCCCAGTCTAGGTGCGGGGCTGGGCGTGGGTGTCGGCCCGCGGCAATTCGCGGCAGTTCAGGAGCCGTTCACCTGCACCCGACTAGAATGGACGGTCAGTCAGCCACAGGCCCCGGCGGCTGGCAGCGCCTCGGGGCCGCCGCACCGATCGCAGCCCTTCGGGGCCGCGGTCCCAGCCCTTGGGAGCCGCAATGGCAGAAGCGCCGCAGGAGAACCTCCGCGAGTTCATCGACAAGCTCGTCGAGCAGGGCTACACCGTCACCGACGGCCATACCGCCGACCCCGATCTGATCGATCCGGGCGGATCCGCCGTGGAGACCTGGCGAGAGGGCGGGTACCCGTACGACGAGCGGATGTCGCGCGAGGACTACGAGCTCGAGAAGTACCGCCTGCAGATCGAGCTGCTGAAGTTCCAGTACTGGGGCCAGGACAACGACCTCAAGCACATCATCCTGTTCGAGGGCCGCGACGCCGCCGGCAAGGGCGGCACGATCAAGCGCTTCACCGAGCATCTGAACCCCCGTGCCGCGCGCACCGTCGCTCTGAGCACCCCCACCGAGCGGGAGAAGGGGCAGTGGTACTTCCAGCGCTACATCGAGCACTTCCCCACGAACGGCGAGATCGTGATGTTCGACCGCTCCTGGTACAACCGGGGCAATGTCGAGCGGGTCATGGGCTACTGCACCGATGAGGAGTACGAGGTCTTCATGAAGCAGGCCCCGGTCTTCGAGAAGATGCTCGTGGACGCGGGGATCCACCTGACCAAGTTCTGGTTCTCTGTCACCCAGCACGAGCAGCGCACCCGGTTCGCGATCCGGCAGATCGATCCCGTCCGGCGCTGGAAGCTCTCGCCGAACGACCTCGCCTCGCTCGATCGCTGGGACGACTACACGCTGGCCAAGGAGGAGACGTTCCGCCGCACGGACACGGATCACGCTCCGTGGATCACGATCAAGTCGAATGACAAGAAGCGCGCTCGCCTCAACGCCATGCGCTACTTCCTGAACCAGTTCGACTACGAGGACAAGGACGAGACGGTCGTCTACCCGCCGGATCCGCAGATCGTGCGCCGCGGTCGCGACGCCGTCGACGACTGATCCGTCCGGCAGAGCGCCTGGGACGCAGTCAGGGCCCGCAGGTGGAGCACCTTCCGGTGCTCCACCTGCGGGCCCTGACGTCTGCGGGGGCTCAGTCCTGGAGGCGGCTGTCCACCAGGGCCCAGCTGGCTGCGGCGGACACAGCGGTGAGTGAGCACGGAGGGCCAGGCGCCGAGCTTCTTGGCCAGCGGGTGCGAGAGCCCGAAGCCGAGGAGGTAGACGGCGCTGAGGGCGCCGGTCTGGGCCGGTCCGCCGCGGCGCCACCAGGTGTGGGCGGCAGCAGCACCCGCGCCGAGCAGCGCGGCCCCGCCGAGCCAGCGCACCCCGGTCGCCCGGGCGATCCCGTAGCCTCCGATCAGCCCGACCGTGGTCCAGGCCGCCGTGGGGATCTGCTCGAAGGCCCCCACGGCCAGTGCGGCGGCCTCCCCAGCCCGCTGGGCGCCGGTGGGCTCGGACGTGCCCGCGCTCATCGGGCACCGCCCAGGAAGTCCTGCAGGCGGGTCAGGCCCTCGCGCAGGTCGTCGTCGCCCAGGGCGTACGAGAGCCGGAAGTAGCCCGACGGGCCGAAGGCCTCGCCCGGCACGACCGCCACCTGCGCCTTCTCGAGGATCAGCCCGGCCAGCTCGGCCGAGGTCTGCGGGGTGCTGCCGTCGAAGTCGCGGCCCAGCAGCGCGCTGACGTCCGGATAGACGTAGAACGCGCCCTGGGGCTCGGGGACGGCGACGCCGTCGATCGCCGAGAGCATCTCCACGGCCAGCCGACGACGGCGGTCGAAGGCCTCGCCCATGGCGGCGACCTCGTCCTGCGGCCCGGTCAGCGCGGCGACCGCCGCGCGCTGGGCGATGTTGTTGACGTTCGAGGTCAGGTGCGACTGCAGATTGCCCACGGCCTTCACGACGTCCGCGGGGCCGATCAGCCAGCCCACGCGCCAGCCCGTCATGGCATAGGTCTTGGCCACGCCGTTGAGCACGATGACGTTCTCGCCCAGCTCCGGGCAGGCTCCCGCGATGGAGGTGAAGGGCACGCCGTCGTAGGTCAGCTGCTGGTAGATCTCATCGGCGATCACGAAGATCCCCTTCTCGGCGGCCCAGGCGCCCAGCGCCCTGGTCTCCTCCGGGGAGAACACCGCGCCGGTCGGGTTCGACGGAGAGCAGTGCAGGATCGCCTTGGTGCGATCCGTGATCTTCTCCTCGAGCATCTCCGGCGTCACCTTGTAGCCGTGCTCGGCGCCGGCGAAGACCTCGACGGGCACGCCGCCGGCCAGGCGGATGGCCTCTGGGTAGGTGGTCCAGTACGGGGCGGGCAGCAGGACCTCGTCGCCCTCGTTCAGCACGGCCTGGAAGGCCTCGTAGACGGCCTGCTTGCCGCCGTTGGTCACGATCACCTGCGACGGGTCCACCTGCCAGCCGCTGCGCTCGGCGGTCGTGTCCGCGATCGCGCGGCGCAGGTCGGGCAGTCCGGGGCCGGGGGAGTAGCGGAAGTTCGACGGGTCCTGGAGCGCGTCGGCGGCGGCCCGGACGATGTGCGCGGGGGTCGGGAAGTCGGGCTCGCCGGCGCCGAAGCCGATGATCGGGTGCCCCTCGGCCTTGAGGGCCTTGGCCTGGGCGTCGACTGCCAGTGTGGCCGATGGGGCGATCGCCGCGATGCGGCGTGAGATGCGTTCGGACATGACCTGCGGTTCCTCCATCTGGGTGAGCCTGGGAGCGCCGTCCGCCGCTCGTCGCGGCCGCGGCACCCTCCCATGCTACTGGGGCGCTGCCTCTGCACCGGGGGCGATCCCCGGGCGATGAGGCGCCGTCGGGCCTTGCCGAGCGGCATTGGCTGGATTAGAATGGCCCGCTGGTGTCGAACCGAGCCCGCCGCTCGCACGGGCGCCCCGCACGGGGCGCACCGCGGCAGTGGTAGGCTCGAGGACCGGCGTGCGGGGCATCCGCCCCACAGGCCTGAAGGGCAGTGGCGCAATTGGTAGCGCAGCGGTCTCCAAAACCGCAGGTTGCAGGTTCGAGTCCTGTCTGCCCTGCGCAGCCCGCGTCCTCCTCCCGTGAGCAGCATGGCGTCGCCGAGCGCTCGCGGGAGGGCGGATGCGAACAGCGCAGACCATCACCCGATGGTGCGGACCAAGCGCGAGGCCCTCTTGAGGAGAACCGATGTCGCAGAGCACAGCCGCTGATCAGCCGGGCGGTGAGCCGGAGCAGAAGTCGAACGGGATGTTCGGCGGACTCCTCCTGTTCCTGCGCCAGGTCATCGCCGAGCTGCGCAAGGTCCACACCCCCACGCGTCGCGAGCTCGTGCAGTACACGCTCGTCGTCCTCGTCTTCGTGGCCTTCATGATGGGCCTGATCTCGCTGCTGGACTTCGGCTTCGGCCAGCTGGCCATGCTGGTCTTCGGCGACGGCGCGATCGCCTCCTGAACGACGCACGCCCGCCGGGAGCAGACACCGGCGCAGAGCACGACCGCTTCGCGAGCACGGCCTCGCGGCCACCCCAGAGCAGAGGAAAGCAGGGACTCCCAGTGACCCAGCACGAAGCTGAGAACGACGTCGACCTGGCGCCGGAGGACACGACTCCCGCGCAGGACGCCGCCGAGCAGGCTGAGACGGCTGCGCCGGCGAGCGTCTCGGCAGAGGCCGTCGAGGCCCCCGTCGAGCAGGAGTCCGTGCAGGACGCCGACCTGGCGATCGCCGAGGGCGCCGAGTCGGAGGAGCCCGCCCAGGCCCCCGTGGAGGAGGCGCCCGCCGAGGATCCCCGCAAGGAGTTCGCGGCCAAGCTGCGTCGGCAGGAGGGCGACTGGTTCGTCATCCACACCTACGCCGGCTACGAGAACCGCGTGAAGACCAACCTGGAGACCCGCATCCAGTCCTTGAACATGGAGGAGGACATCTTCCAGATCGAGGTCCCCATGGAGGAAGTCGTGGAGATCAAGAACGCGCAGCGCAAGACCGTGCGCCGCGTCCGGATCCCCGGCTACGTCCTGGTGCGCATGAACCTCACCGACGCCTCCTGGGGCGCCGTGCGCCACACCCCGGGTGTGACCGGGTTCGTCGGGCAGGACGCCTACAACCCCAACCCGCTGCGCATCGACGAGGTCGTCGACATGCTCAACCCGGTGTTCGAGGCCCCCGCCGCGGCAGAGGGCCAGGCCCCGTCCTCGGGCGGCTCCGCCGGTGCGACCGCCTCGGCTCCGGCCGTGACCGTCGACTTCGAGGTCGGCGAGTCCGTGATCGTCAAGGAGGGCGCGTTCGCGACCCTCCCGGCGACCATCTCCGAGATCAAGGTGGAGTCCCAGCAGCTGGTCGTCCTCGTGTCGATCTTCGAGCGCGAGACGCCGGTCACCATCTCGTTCGACCAGGTCTCCAAGATCTGATCCCCGACCGGTCCGCCGGGCCCGCTCGCGCGCGGATCTGGCAGACTGGTCGATCGTCGTCCTGACGCCGGCTGCTCCTCCGGGGGCCCGACTCGGATGCCGACTGCAGGCCCAGGGCCTGCCCCACATGCTTCGGCACCGCCGCGGGACGCGCTTTCGCGCGGCGGGCGCCGTCCGGCCGCCGCGCCACGGCGGCCACACCGCCGTCGTACGCTCCTGTGCGTCGGTACATCACGTCAGGAGGACCACACCATGGCTCCCAAGAAGAAGAAGGTCTCGGGTCTGATCAAGCTGCAGATCCAGGCCGGCGCCGCCAACCCGGCACCGCCCGTCGGCCCCGCGCTCGGTGCGCAGGGCGTCAACATCATGGAGTTCTGCAAGGCCTACAACGCGGCCACGGAATCCCAGCGCGGCAACATCATCCCGGTCGAGATCACGGTCTACGAGGATCGCTCGTTCACCTTCGTCACCAAGACCCCGCCTGCCGCGCAGCTGATCAAGAAGGCAGCCGGCATCCAGAAGGGCTCCGGCGTCCCGCACACGGACAAGGTCGGCTCGATCACCTGGGACCAGGCGCGCGAGATCGCCCAGACCAAGGCCGCGGACATGAACGCCAACGACGTCGAGGCCGGCGCCAAGGCGATCGCGGGCACCGCACGCTCGATGGGCATCGACGTCGTCTGATCCGGCTTCCAGCCGCAGCACGACACAGCACACGTAATCCCGTGGCAGGGCCGAGCGCGGTCCGCATGACCACGACTGCACAAGGAGAACAAGCAGATGGCAAAGCGCAGCAAGGCGTACCGGGCCGCCGCCGAGAAGATCGACGGCGACCGTCTCTACACCCCGGCCGAGGCGATCGCACTCGTCAAGGAGCTCGACGGCTCCAAGGCCGATTCCACTGTCGAGGTCGCCATGCGGCTCGGCGTGGATCCCCGCAAGGCCGACCAGATGGTGCGCGGCACCGTCAACCTGCCGAACGGCACGGGCAAGACCGCTCGCGTGGTCGTCTTCGCCCAGGGCGACAAGGCCGCGGCCGCTGAGGCCGCAGGCGCCGACTTCGTGGGCGCCGACGACCTGATCGCCAAGGTCCAGGGCGGCTGGGTCGACTTCGACGCCGCCGTGGCCACGCCGGACATGATGGGCAAGGTCGGCCGCCTGGGCAAGGTCCTGGGCCCCCGCAACCTGATGCCGAACCCCAAGACCGGCACCGTCACCATGGATGTCGCCAAGGCCGTCGGCGACATCAAGGGCGGCAAGATCGACTTCCGCGTCGACAAGCACTCGAACCTGCACTTCATCGTGGGCAAGACCTCGTTCGACCAGAAGGCGCTGGCGGAGAACTTCGCCGCCGCTCTGGAGGAGGTCCTGCGCCTCAAGCCGGCCTCGTCCAAGGGCCGCTACGTCTCCAAGATGACCGTCGCCTCCACCTGGGGCCCCGGCATCCCGGTGGATCCGAACGCCACCTCCGTCGAGTCCGAGGCCTGAGCCCCGCACGATCATCTGCCGATGAGCAGATGACCGCTCTTTTCCCCGGTGATTGACCGCCGCGGGAGGGATGCATGATCCTGAGGGGTCCAGTCGACAGCGACTGGGCCCCTCTTCCGTTGACGAGCGAAGCCCTCCGTGCGGCCCCTGCCGCACGTGCGCAGCCGGGCGCGCTCACCGTCGAAAGGCCCGATGTGCTCCCGAGCGAAGCCGTCCAGATCCGCCAGATCCGCACGCCGGAGGTCTTCGACGAGGCCGCCGAGCGCACCCTGGGCGAGGTGGCCGATCTGGTGCGCCGCTCGCGAGAGGCGATCTGGGGCACCGGGCAGCTGTCGAATGAGGCCGAGGACATCTTCCACGACCTCCACGACCCCTGGGAGCGCGTGGTCCTGCTGGGCGCCTTCCTGGACGATCGGCTCGTGGGCCGTGCGGAGATCCGGCTGCCGCTCGTCGTGCACACCCGCTCCGCCGTGGTGCTCCTGACGGTCGACCCGCAGTGCGAGGCCAGGGGCGTCGGGGTGGAGCTG
Source organism: Kocuria sp. SL71 (assembly GCF_026672465.1). Lineage (NCBI taxonomy): Bacteria > Bacillati > Actinomycetota > Actinomycetes > Micrococcales > Micrococcaceae > Kocuria > Kocuria sp. SL71. The sequence continues at coordinate 1,764,270 of NZ_JAPPRE010000001.1, read as the reverse complement.
CTGGCGGCCGCCGAGCAGCTGTGCGGGGCGGAGGCCCGTCGGCGGATCACGATCCAGTCGGAGCACCCCGGGCCCGGGGACCTGCAGGGCGATGGCCGCATCGGGTCTCCGACCGGAGCCATCGCCCAGGTGCGCCCCGAGGACTGGATCCCCGCCTCGGACGGCTCGGGGCGGCTGCCGCTGTCCAATCGTCAGACACGCTTCGCCCAGCGCGCGGGGTACACCCTGCGCACCGTCTCGGACGTGAGCCGGCTGTCCGTCCCCCTGGATCCGGAGGAAATGCGCAGGCTCGGCCAGGATGTGCTGGCCAGCGAGGGCGCGGAGGACTACCGGACCCACGTGTGGAAGGACGAGGCGCCGGAGCAGTGGCTCGAGTCGCTCGCCCGCCTGCATTCGCGGATTCCGTCGGACGCCTTCGCCGCCCCGGAGGTGTGGGACCCGGAGCCGTGGGACGCCGAGCGGGTCCGGCGCACCGAGGCGCTGCGCAGCTCCGGCGGCGATCGGTCCCTGATGGCCGTCATGGAGCACATCCCCTCCGGCGAGCTCGTGGGGATGACCGAGGTCGTCGTGCCCCGTCCCCATCGCGGGGCCGGGCTGCAGGACGAGACCGTCGTGCTGCGGGAGCATCGCGGTCGGCGGCTGGGACTGCGGCTCAAGCTCGAGAACCTTCGCCAGATCGCGCGGGAGACCCCGGGCGTCGAGTCGATCTACGTGTGGACGCACAGCGGCAACACCCGCATGAACTTGGTGAACCGCCGACTGGGCTCCGTCGTGGTGGGCCGCTCCGCGGTCTGGGAGCGGGCGATCGGGGAGGCCTGAGGCGAGGCTGCCGCGGTGGAGTTGCCGCTGGCTGCGCGAGCGGGTACTCTCGTGGCATCCAAAGACCGCCGGTCGCGGATCCGTCGTGCCTGCTTCACCTCGAAGCGGACGGAGCGGATCGCCGTAAGAGCCCCTCGGGGCGTCCAGCGCAGGTGTCCTGAACGTGCAAGACCTCTGATCCGCCTCTGGCGGTCAGCGTCCTGATGCGCCTCGGCTCCTGCCGGGGCGCTTTTCTCGTTTGGGGCACGAACGGCAGGCGCCCGGCACACCAGGAAGGAGTGCCATGGCGAACTCTGAGAAGTACGCCGCGGTGGCCGAGCTGAAGGGACGCTTCGAGTCGTCCACTGCAGCTGTGCTGACCGAATACCGCGGGCTCTCGGTGACGCAGATCTCGCAGCTGCGCCGCTCGCTCGGCGAGAACGCCGAGTACGCCGTGGTGAAGAACACGCTGGCCGGCATCGCCGCCCGCGAGGCCGGGATCGACGCATTCGAGGGACAGCTCCAGGGCCCCACCGCGATTGCGTTCGTCTCCGGCGATGCGGTCGCCGTCGCCAAGGGCCTGCGCGACTTCGCCAAGGAGAACCCCGCGCTCGTCGTCAAGGGCGGCTACATGGACGGTGCCGCCCTCGACGAGGCCGGCATCAAGAAGCTCGCGGACCTCGAGTCCCGCGAGGTCCTGCTGGCCAAGGTCGCCGGAGCCGCACAGGCTTCGCTGTCCCAGGCCGCAGCGCTGTTCCAGGCGCCGCTGTCCAAGACGGTCCGCACGGCCGAGGCGCTGCGCGCCAAGGTCGAGGAGACCGGCTCGGACACCGCTGCCGACGCCTGAGCGTCGACTCACCACGTACCAGAACCATCCTCCGTCGCGCCGCGCCCCATGCGGCCGACGGGAACAGACACCAGAAGGAGCCACATCATGGCCAAGCTGACCACCGATGAACTGATCGAGGCCTTCAAGGAGCTCTCCCTCATCGAGCTCTCCGAGTTCGTCAAGGCTTTCGAGGAGACCTTCGACGTCACCGCTGCGGCCCCGGCCGCCGTGGCCGCCGCCCCGGCTGCCGGTGGCGACGCCGCCGCCGCCGAGGAGGAGCAGACCGAGTTCGACGTCATCCTCGAGGCTGCCGGCGACAAGAAGATCGGCGTCATCAAGGAGGTGCGCGCCCTGACCTCCCTCGGCCTGAAGGAGGCCAAGGAGCTCGTCGACGGCGCTCCCAAGCCCGTCCTCGAGGGCGCTTCCAAGGAGGACGCCGAGAAGGCCAAGGAGCAGCTCGAGGGCGCCGGCGCCACCGTCACCCTCAAGTGATCCGTGCGGGCCTGAGCCCGCACCTCGCTTCAGACCGCCTCGCGGTCGGATCAGCGCCCCGCACGGCTCCGGCCGGGCGGGGCGCTCGTCATCTCACGGGTCGCCGCTGCGCCGCCGTCGACCGAGGCCGATGGATGTTCGACAAGGGGTAGACAACGGCTCTGGACTTGACGTAACCTGTTTCTTTGCGTCGTCCCTGAGTTCTGCGTGCCTTCATATAGCGGTGGGCGCCCCTCGGACCCGAGCCGCCGGCTCTGCGACCCGCGTCGGATCGATCCTCGCACGGCACCCTGCGCCCCGTGCGAGCAGTCCCCTCGCCCGCAGCGCCGCGTTCCGGCCGTCTCCGAGTCCTCCGGACGGGAACCGCGCGATTCACCTGCAGATCTGTGGAAGGAATCTCACTTTGGTCGCCTCGAGCACCGATTCGTCCGTCACCGCATCCCAGGCAGGAGGCAGCGTGCCCCGCCGCGTCTCCTTCGCCAAGATCCACGAGCCCCTGGATGTCCCCAACCTCCTGGCCCTCCAGACCGAGAGCTTCGATCGCCTCATCGGCAACGAGAAGTGGCAGGAGCGCCTGCGCCTGGCCCTGGAGGCCGGCGAGACCGGCGTCGCCACCACCTCTGGCCTCTCGGACATCTTCGAGGAGATCTCCCCGATCGAGGACTTCCAGGGCACCATGTCCCTGTCCTTCACGGAGCCGGAGTTCTACGACCCCAAGTACACGGTCGATGAGTGCAAGGACCGTGACGCCACCTACTCGGCCCCGCTGTACGTCAAGGCCGAGTTCATGAACAACACCACCGGCGAGATCAAGCAGCAGACGGTCTTCATGGGCGACTTCCCGCTCATGACCGACAAGGGCACGTTCGTGATCAACGGCACCGAGCGCGTCGTCGTCTCGCAGCTGGTCCGCTCGCCCGGCGCCTACTTCGAGCGCGGCCAGGACCGCACCTCGGACAAGGACATCTACTCGGCGCGCATCATCCCCTCGCGCGGCGCCTGGTTCGAGCTCGAGATCGACAAGCGCGATCAGGTCGGCGTGCGCCTGGATCGCAAGCGCAAGCAGTCCGTCACCGTGCTGCTCAAGGCTCTGGGCTGGTCCGAGTCCAAGATCCTCGAGGAGTTCGGCGAGTTCGACTCGATCCGCGCCACCCTCGAGAAGGACGCGACCGAGACCCGCGACGACGCGCTGCTGGACATCTACCGCAAGCTGCGTCCGGGCGAGCCGCCCACGGTCGAGGCCGCCCAGCAGCTGCTGGACAACATGTACTTCAACCCGAAGCGCTACGACCTCGCCAAGGTCGGCCGGTACAAGATCAACCGGAAGCTCGGGATCGACAAGCCCTTCACCGACCCGGATGCCTCCGTGCTCTCGGTCGAGGACATCGTCGCCATGATCCGCTACCTCGTCACGCTGCACGCCGGGGGAGACTCCATCGAGGGCGTGCGCGACGGCGAGACCCGCGAGATCCGCATCGACGTCGATGACATCGACCACTTCGGCAACCGCCGCATCCGCGCGGTGGGCGAGCTGATCGAGAACCAGATCCGCACCGGTCTGTCCCGCATGGAGCGCGTCGTGCGCGAGCGCATGACCACCCAGGACGTCGAGGCGATCACCCCGCAGACCCTGATCAACATCCGCCCCGTGGTGGCGGCGATCAAGGAGTTCTTCGGCACCTCCCAGCTGTCGCAGTTCATGGATCAGAACAACCCGCTCGCGGGCCTGACCCACAAGCGTCGGCTGTCCGCTCTGGGCCCCGGCGGCCTGTCCCGCGACCGCGCCGGCATGGAAGTCCGCGACGTCCACCCGTCGCACTACGGCCGCATGTGCCCGATCGAGACCCCTGAGGGCTCGAACATCGGCCTGATCGGCTCGCTGGCCACCTACGCCCGCATCAACCCGTTCGGCTTCATCGAGACCCCATACCGCAAGGTCCGCGACGGCGTCGTCACCGACGAGGTCGTCTACCTGACGGCCGATGACGAGCGCGGCGCCACGATCGCCCAGGCCAACGCCCCGCTGACGGACGACATGCGCTTCGCCGAGGACGCCGTGCTGGCCCGTGCCGCCGACGGCTCCGGCGAGGCCGTGCTGGTCGAGCCCGCGGACGTCGAGTTCATGGACGTCTCCCCGCGCCAGATGGTGTCGGTGGCGACCGCCCTGATCCCGTACCTCGAGCACGACGACGCCAACCGCGCGCTCATGGGCGCCAACATGCAGCGCCAGGCCGTGCCGCTGCTCGTGTCGGAGGCCCCGCTCGTGGGCACCGGCATGGAGCGCTACGCCGCCATGGATGCCGGCGACTCCGTGCTGGCCGTCAAGGCCGGCGTGGTCACCGAGGTGGCCGCCGATCACGTGATCGTGGCCAACGACGACGGCACCGAGAAGGAGTACACGATCGGCAAGTTCGTGCGCTCCAACCCGGGCAACACGTACAACCAGCGCGTCGTGGTCTCCGAGGGAGATCGCGTCGAGCCGCGCACCGTGCTGGCCGACGGCCCGTCGACCGATCACGGCGAGCTGGCCCTGGGCAAGAACCTGCTCGTGGCCTACATGTCCTGGGAGGGCCTCAACTACGAGGACGCCATCATCCTGTCCCAGCGCATGGTCTCGGACGACGTCCTGACCTCGATCCACATCGAGGAGTACGAGATCGATGCCCGCGACACCAAGCTCGGTGCCGAGGAGATCACGCGCGACATCCCCAACGTGTCGGAGGAGGTGCTCTCGGCTCTGGACGAGCGGGGCGTCATCCACATCGGCGCCGAGGTCCAGGCCGGCGACATCCTGGTCGGCAAGGTCACGCCCAAGGGCGAGACCGAGCTGACCCCGGAGGAGCGCCTGCTGCGCGCGATCTTCGGCGAGAAGTCCCGCGAGGTCCGCGACACCTCCCTGAAGGTGCCCCACGGCGAGTCGGGAACGGTCATCGGCGTGCGCGTCTTCGACCGCGACGAGGATTCGGACGATCTCCCGGCCGGCGTCAACCAGGTCGTGCGCGTCTACGTCGCGCAGAAGCGCAAGATCACGGACGGCGACAAGCTCGCCGGACGCCACGGCAACAAGGGCGTCATCTCCAAGATCCTGCCCCTGGAGGACATGCCGTTCCTGGCGGACGGCACCCCCGTCGACGTCATCCTGAACCCGCTGGGCGTGCCCGGGCGCATGAACCTCGGCCAGGTGCTCGAGGTCCACACCGGCTGGCTGGCCAAGCAGGGCTGGAAGGTCGAGGGCGACCCGCAGTGGCTGGATCACCTCACGAACTTCCCCAAGGAGACCGGCCCCACCAACGTGGCGACCCCGGTGTTCGACGGTGCCCGCGAGGACGAGATCTTCGACCTGCTGGATCACTCCAACGTGACCCGCGACGGAGATCGCCTGATCAACCACACGGGCAAGGCGCAGCTGTTCGACGGCCGCTCCGGCGAGCCGTTCCCGGATCCGATCTCGGTCGGCTACCAGTACATCCTGAAGCTGCACCACCTGGTGGACGACAAGATCCACGCCCGCTCGACCGGTCCGTACTCGATGATCACGCAGCAGCCCCTGGGCGGTAAGGCCCAGTTCGGCGGCCAGCGCTTCGGCGAGATGGAGGTCTGGGCGCTGGAGGCCTACGGCGCCGCCTACACGCTGCAGGAGATCCTGACCGTGAAGTCGGATGACGTGCACGGCCGCGTGAAGGTCTACGAGGCGATCGTCAAGGGCGAGAACATCCCGGAGCCGGGCGTTCCCGAGTCGTTCAAGGTCCTCATAAAGGAGATGAAGTCCCTGTGCCTGAACGTCGAGGTCCTCTCGGCCGACGGCCAGACCGTCGAGATGCGCGATGCGGATGACGAAGTCTTCCGCGCCGCTGAAGAGCTGGGCATCGACCTGTCCCACTCCGAGCCGAGCTCGGTCGAAGAGGTCTGATCACCTCCGACGTCGACCGCCCACTCTTTTTGAAGACTGCTTAGAAAGGGATCAAGGATCCTCATGTCCAACGATTCTTCGCTCAACCTCATGCGCATCGGCCTCGCCACGGCTGACCAGATCCGCTCCTGGTCGTACGGCGAGGTCAAGAAGCCCGAGACCATCAACTACCGCACGCTCAAGCCGGAGAAGGACGGGCTCTTCTGCGAGAGGATCTTCGGCCCCACCCGCGATTGGGAGTGCGCCTGCGGCAAGTACAAGCGCGTGCGCTACAAGGGCATCATCTGCGAGCGCTGCGGCGTCGAGGTGACCCGTGCCAAGGTGCGCCGCGAGCGCATGGGGCACCTGGAGCTCGCCGCTCCGGTGACCCACATCTGGTACTTCAAGGGCGTGCCCTCTCGTCTGGGCTACCTGCTGGACCTGGCGCCCAAGGACCTGGAGAAGGTCATCTACTTCGCGGCCTACATGGTCACGAAGGTCGATGAGGAGGCCCGCCACGAGGACCTCCCGAACCTCCAGGCCTCGATCGACCGCGAGAAGAAGGCCCTCGAGGACCAGCGCGATGCCGACGTCGTCGCCATCGCCGGGGACCTCGAGACCGATCTGGCCGAGGTGGAGAAGGAGGGCGGCAAGGCCGCCGAGAAGCGCAAGCTGCGCGATGCCGCCGACCGCCAGATGGCCAACGTGCGCAAGCGCGCCGACCGCGAGATCGACTCGATCGACCGCGTGTGGGAGCGCTTCAAGAACCTCAAGGTCAACGACCTCGAGGGCGACGAGGCGCTGTACCGCCAGCTGCAGGACCGCTTCGGCATGTACTTCGAGGGCTCCATGGGCGCCGAGGCGATCAAGAAGCGCCTCGAGACCTTCGACCTGGCTGCTGAGGCCGAGGCCCTGCGCGAGACCATCGCCACGGGCAAGGGCCAGCGCAAGTCGCGCGCCCTGAAGCGCCTCAAGGTCGTCAACGCGTTCCTGTCCACGGACAACTCGCCGCTGGGCATGGTCCTGGACGCCGTCCCGGTCATCCCGCCGGAGCTGCGTCCCATGGTCCAGCTCGACGGCGGCCGCTTCGCGACCTCGGATCTCAACGATCTGTACCGACGCGTGATCAACCGCAACAACCGCCTGAAGCGCCTGCTGGATCTCGGCGCCCCCGAGATCATCGTGAACAACGAGAAGCGCATGCTCCAGGAGGCTGTGGACTCCCTGTTCGACAACGGCCGTCGCGGCCGTCCCGTCACGGGCCCGGGCAACCGCGCGCTCAAGTCGCTGTCGGACATGCTCAAGGGCAAGCAGGGCCGCTTCCGCCAGAACCTGCTCGGCAAGCGCGTGGACTACTCGGGCCGCTCGGTCATCGTGGTCGGCCCGCAGCTGCGCATGCACCAGTGCGGTCTGCCCAAGCAGATGGCGCTCGAGCTGTTCAAGCCGTTCGTGATGAAGCGCCTGGTCGATCTGAACCACGCGCAGAACATCAAGTCGGCCAAGCGGATGGTCGAGCGCTTCCGCCCGCAGGTGTGGGACGTCCTGGAAGAGGTCATCACCGAGCACCCGGTGCTGCTCAACCGCGCCCCCACCCTGCACCGCCTGGGCATCCAGGCCTTCGAGCCGCAGCTCGTCGAGGGCAAGGCCATCCAGCTGCACCCGCTCGTGTGCTCGGCGTTCAACGCGGACTTCGACGGCGACCAGATGGCCGTGCACCTGCCGCTGTCGCCGGAGGCCCAGGCCGAGGCGCGCGTGCTGATGCTGTCGTCGAACAACATCCTCAAGCCGTCGGACGGCAAGCCGATCGCCCTGCCCTCGCAGGACATGATCATCGGCCTGTACCACCTGACCACCGTCCGCGAGGACGAGGTCGGGGCCGGGGAGAGCTACTCGTCGGTGGCCGAGGCCGTCATGGCCTTCGACGCCCGCAAGCTGCACCTCAACGCGCCGATCAAGGTCCGCATCGAGGACTTCGTCCCCGGTGAGGGCTGGGAGGCTCCGGAGGGCTGGACCGAGGGCGACACCGCCACGGTCGAGACCACCCTGGGCCGCGTCATCTTCAACCAGCAGCTGCCCGCCGGGCACCCGTGGTTCGAGGGCGTCGCGGACAAGAAGAGCCTCTCGCGCCTGGTCAACGACCTCGCCGAGGAGAACTCGATGGGCGTCGTGGCGCAGACCCTCGACAACTTCAAGGACGCCGGCTTCTACTGGGCCGCCTGGTCGGGCATCACGGTGGCGATCTCGGATATCGCCACGCCTCCGTCCAAGCCCCAGATCATGGAGGGCTACGAGGCGCAGGCCGCCAAGATCCAGACCCAGTACGAGACCGGTCTGATCGACGACGACGAGCGCCGCACCGAGCAGATCGACATCTGGACCAAGGCGACCGACGAGGTCGCTGCGGCCATGCGCGAGAACCTCGGCCGGCTGAACAACATCAACCGGATGGTCTCCTCGGGTGCACGAGGCAACTGGATGCAGGTCCGTCAGATCGCGGGCATCCGCGGCCTGGTGGCCAATCCCAAGGGCGAGATCATGCCCCGTCCGATCAAGTCCTCGTACCGTGAGGGCCTGACGGTGCTGGAGTACTTCATCGCGACCCACGGCGCCCGCAAGGGCCTGGCCGACACCGCGCTGCGCACGGCGAACTCGGGCTACCTGACCCGTCGTCTCGTCGACGTCTCCCAGGACGTCATCGTCCGCGAGGGCGACTGCGGCACGGATCGCGGCCTGACGCTGCCGGTCTCCGAGACCTCGGAGACGGGTCAGCGCGTGCTGGATGCCGAGGTGGAGAACACCATCCACGGCCGCGTGCTGGCCGTGGACGTGGCCGATGCGAACGGCGAGATCGTGGCCCAGGCGGGCCAGGACCTCTCGGACGGGCTCATCAAGGCGATCTTCGACGCCGGCGTGGACGAGGTCCGCGTGCGCTCGGTGCTGACCTGCGACTCCGCCGTCGGCGTGTGCGCGGCCTGCTACGGCCGCTCGCTGGCGACCAACAAGCTGGTCGACATCGGCGAGGCCGTGGGCATCATCGCGGCTCAGTCGATCGGCGAGCCCGGCACGCAGCTGACCATGCGCACGTTCCACACGGGCGGCGTCGCCTCCTCGGACGGCGACATCACGCAGGGTCTGCCGCGAATCCAGGAGCTCTTCGAGGCCCGCACGCCCAAGGGCGTCGCGCCGATCTCGGAGGTCGCCGGTCGCGCCACGATCGAGGACACGGAGAAGGGCGTGCGCGTCGTCATCACCCCGGACAACGGGGACGAGGACTTCGCGTACCCGGTGCTGCGCCGCGCCAAGCTGCTCGTGGCCGACGGCGAGTCCGTCGAGGTCGGCCAGCAGCTGGTGGCCGGTGCGGTGGACCCCAAGGAGGTCCTGCGCATCCGCGGTCGCCGTGCGGCCCAGAAGCACCTGGTGGACGAGGTCCAGGGCGTGTACCGCTCCCAGGGCGTGGGCATCCACGACAAGCACGTGGAGGTCATCGTCCGGCAGATGCTGCGTCGCAACACGGTCATCGAGTCCGGCGACACCGACCTGCTGCCGGGCGAGCTCGTGGACGACGTCCGCTACCGCGAGGCCAACCGCAAGGCGGTGACCTCGCAGCAGCGTCCGGCCGCAGGCCGTCCGGAGCTGATGGGCATCACCAAGGCCTCGCTGGCCACGGACTCGTGGCTGTCGGCCGCCTCCTTCCAGGAGACGACCCGAGTGCTGACGCAGGCCGCCATGGAGGCCAAGTCGGATCCGCTGGTGGGCCTGAAGGAGAACGTGATCATCGGCAAGCTGATCCCGGCCGGCACCGGCCTGGCTCGCTACAACGATGTGAGCGTGGAGCCCACCGAGGAGGCCAAGGCCGCCCTGTTCACGGACAGCGGCGCGTACGCGGACTTCTCGTACGCCGACGACTCGTCGCTGGGCGAGTTCCAGGCGATCCCGCTGGAGGACTACGACTTCGGCGCCAACTGACCGGTCGGCGGCACCTCGGCGCTGAGCTGAGGTGCCGCGCCGAGATCAGACACGGACGCTCGGCGTCCCAGACCGGAAGCCCCGCTCCTGCACTGGCAGGAGCGGGGCTTCCGCCGTCTCTGCCGATCGTGACGTCGCACGGTCCACCGAGACCGCGTCGAGCCCCCGGCGCCGGGCGCGGGCCGAAGCCGACAGCGAGGGCTTCAGCGGCCCGTCGCGCAGGCCGGTCGGGCGGGGTGCCCTCGGTGCTGCGGCGGCTCCCGGCGGCGAGGGGGACGGCCGCTTCCTGAGCGGACGCGCGGTGCGGGACATCACCGGCAGGCTCGCCGGGGTGGGCTTTCTGGGCTGCGGGTCCACGAGCAAGCTGGGGCTCGGCGTCCACACGCGCCAGCACGCCCGCGCCTTCGTCATCGAGGACCCGGCCGACGGCTCGCACGTGGCGCTGGTCGCAGGCCACGGTCAGCCTGGGAGCCGCCCACACCCATGCCACTCCGGGCGGCGCCGGATTCGACGAGCTGCAGAACATCACCACGCTGGGCTTCCAGCCCCAGGTCTTCGAGGCGCAGGTCGAGCGCATCGTGGCCGCGATCCTGGCCGCAGACGCCGACCGGGCGGAGGGCAGACTGCGAGTGAGCCGCTCGGAGCTGGCCGATGCGGGGGGTCAACCGGTACATGGAGGCCTTCCGCCTGAATCCCGAGGACCTGCGCTCGGCGCTGCCCGGCGGCCTGGACACCTCCTCGACCACGCTGCGGATGGAGAGCGGGGGAGCGGTCGATGCCGTCGTGAACTGGTAATCGACCCACAGCACCTCGCTGACGAACACCAACCGCCTGGTCTCGGGGGACAACAAGGGCTGCGCCGAGTACGCCCTCGAGCGCCTGGACCACGGCGTGCACCTCACGGCGCAGCAGCGACCGGAGTTCGTGGCGGCGTTCGCCAACTCGAACTCCGGCGACATCAGCCCGAACCTGAACCTGAGCCCGGGCAGCGGGCCCACCGACGACGAGTTCGAGAACACGCGGGAGATCGGCACGCGCCAGGCCGATGCGGTGCGCTCCCAGCTGGTCTCGTCGGGAGACCCGGTGGGCTCGGGGGTGGCCGGCCGGATCACCTACGTGGACATGCGCGGCTACCAGGTGCGCTCGGAGTTCTCCGGCACGGGTCGCACCGAGCGCACGGGCTGGGCGATCCTGGGCACGGCCTTCGGCGCCGGATCCCAGGAGGACGGGCCGGGCCCCAGCATCTTCAGCGAGGGGCTGTGGAACAACTGCTTCTCGGCCACGCTGGCCTCGTGGCGCTACTGGGTCGACCGCTACGAGGCGGCCATCCACGCGCCCAAGTCCATCCTGCTGTCCGTCGGGGCCATGGGCTGGGTCCAGCAGCAGGTCCCGGTGCAGCTGATCCGCCTGGGCCGGCTGTGGCTGGCGGTCATGCCCGGCGAGGTCACGGCCGCCGTGGGCGTGATGTACCGCAGGGCGGTCGCTGAGGCCACCGGCGCGCAGGAGCGCGATGTCATCATCCAGTCGACCTCCAACGGCTGCACGCACTACGTCACGACGCGCTGGGAGTACGAGTCGCAGCAGTACGAGGGCGGGGCCACGGTCTACGGCAAGCACTCGGCGGCCGCGTACTGCCAGATCCTCGACGGGCTGGCGCGGGCGATCGTCGACGACACGGAGGTGGCCCTGGGCCTCGTGCCGCGGGATGAGTCGGCCAAGGCGCTGCGATCCCTGCAGGGAGCCAACGGCACCTGGCAGCGCTTCCGCGACGACCAGGACTTCGACACCCGGTTTCTCTGGGAGGACAGGCTGTTCTCGCGCTCGCTGGTGACCCTCGAGTGGACCGTGCCCGCCGGTGCCGCCGGCACGTGCCGCTTCGTCTACCAGGGCGATCGCCGCACCGGTCTCAGGAGGATCCTGCCGATCACGGCGACCAGCCAGGCCTTCACCGTGCGCTGATACTGGCCCGAGCGGGGGAGAATCCGGGACATGGCCAATTCGTCCTCCGGAGATTCCGTGCTCGTGCGCCTCGACCGGGTGCTGGCCGCCTTCGGGCGCGACCAGCCCCGGCTGACCTCCGCGCAGATCGCGCGACGCACGGGGCTGCCTCCGGCCACCGCCCATCGCCTGTGCGCCGATCTGGCGGCAGCCGGCTGGCTGACCCGCGGGGCGGGGGCTCCTACTCCGTGGGGACCCGGCTGTGGGAGCTGGCCACCCGGTCGGCCCCGGAGACCTCCCTGGCGGCGGCGGCCGCGCCGTTCCTGCACGGCGTCCAGTCGGTGCTGCGACAGCATGTCCAGCTCGGTCGCATCCAGGGCGACGAGGTCCTGTTCGTGCAGAGGCTCTCCCAGCCCGGCACCCGCCCCATCAGCTCCGCGGTGGCGGGGAGGCTGCCGCTGCACCTCTCGGCCACCGGCCTGGTGCTGCTGGCGGGGCTGCCCGAGGCGCAGCGCCGCGACCACGCCCGACGCGTGCTCGAGCGCGGCGAGCAGCTGCCGCAGGGCGGGCCCGAGCAGCTCGAGCAGGTGCTGCGCGAGATCCGCGCGAGCGGCCACTGCGTGCAGACCGGCAATCTGGAGCCGGACCGCACGGGCATCGCCGTGCCCGTCCATGCCGCCGACGGCTCGGTGCTCGCAGGCCTGGGCATCGTCGCCGATCGGGCCCTGGCCCCCGTGGATCCCTCAGCCGTCGTGCAGGCGCTGCACACGGCCGCTCACGGGATCGCCCGCGCGGCCGAAGGACCGGATCATCCCGTTGAATGAGCAGTATGTGGCGCAGACCTCACTGTGAGTCTGAGACTGTGCGCACAACCGTTCGCCAGGAGGACATCCCGTGAGCCAGAACCCCGCGCAGCCCGCATCGGCCGCACCCCTCCTCGAGACGCAGGTCGCGATCGCCGGCGCCGGCCCCGCCGGGCTGATGCTCGCGCACCTGCTGCGTCGCGAGGGCCTCGAGACGATCGTGATCGAGAAGCGCGCCCCGGAGACGATCCGGGCCACCCACCGCGCCGGGATCCTGGAGGCCGGCACCGTGGACATGCTGGTGGACTCCGGCGTCGACGGCCGAGTGCTCACGGAGGGCCACGAGCATAAGGGCACGTCCCTGCGCTTCGAGGGCCGCAGCCACCACATCGATTTCCAGGAGGCGGTCGGGCGCTCCGTGCGGCTCTACCCGCAGAACGAGGTGTTCTGGGACCTCAAGGAGGCCTCCGAGCGCGACGGCGGCACGGTCTTCTGGTCGGTCGACGACGTCGCCGTCCATGACGTCGAGTCGGATCGCCCGGGGGTCACGTTCGTCGATGCCGAGGGCGCGGCGCGCGAGATCCGCTGCCGGATCCTGGTGGGTGCCGACGGCTCCCGCTCGGTGTGCCGCAAGGCGATTCCGGAGGACGTGCGCACGGATCACTTCACCGAATACCCGTTCGCCTGGTTCGGCATCCTGTGCCAGGCGCCGCCGAGCCACCACGAGCTGATCTACACCCGCTCCGAGTCCGGGTTCGCGCTGATCTCCCAGCGCTCGGACGACGTCCAGCGGATGTACTTCCAGTGCGACCCCACGGAGGATCCCGACGACTGGTCGGACGAGCAGATCTGGGCCCGGCTGCAGGAGTGCGTCTCCGGCCCGGACGGCTTCCGCCTGCAGGAGGGGCCGATCATCGACAAGACGGTCCTGCCCTTCCGCTCCTATGTGTGCGAGCCGCTGCGCCACGGCTCCCTCGTGCTCGTGGGCGATGCCGGGCACACGGTCCCCCCGACCGGCGCCAAGGGCCTGAACCTCGCCTTCTGCGACGTCCGCGTCCTGGCCCCGGCCCTCGTGGCCCTGCTGCGCGACGGCGATGAGCGGCCGCTGGCCGGCTACTCGGGGGCGGCGCTGGAGCGCGTGTGGAAGGCGCAGAACTTCTCGTACTGGGTCACCCGCATGCTGCACAGCAGCTCCGAGGACTCCGAGTTCGACTCCCGCCGCCAGCTCGGCGAGCTGCATGCGATCACGGACTCGCCGTACGGCCGGGCGTACTTCGCCGACTCCTATACGGGCTGGCAGGCCTGAGCGGGCGCTGAAGCCCACGGTGGGCCGTCGATGGCGCCCCCCCCATACCCAGGTCCGACGACGGACCGCGCTCCGATCACCATGCGTGCGCTATGCGCACAAGTGTTCAGTTTCGGAGTGACGCACGTTATTCTCAGGTGCTGGAGAGCACGGGCAGCAGCCCTGGGATGACGGGGCCGCGGGGCAGCCCCGCGGCAGCACCTCTACTGCCCGGCTGATGAAGGAGATGACCATGGCGGACACCCCCGTCTCGTCCTCGGACGCGGCAGCGGATTCCCAGTCGGTCCTGAGCGCGGAGATGGACGCGATCTCGGAGAGCTACGCGGCCTCCGGATCCGTCGAGACCCAGCCTCGACTCGACTACGCGCCCTATCGCAGCTCGGTCCTGCGCCACCCCACCAAGGATCTGCATCATGCGGATCCGGAGACCGTCGAGCTGTGGGCCCCGGCCTTCGGCCCCCGCGACGTCCACGCCCTCGAGTCCGACCTCACGATCCAGGACAAGGGCGAGCCCATCGGCGAGCGGATCACGATCAGCGGGCGCGTGCTCGACGGCGAGGGCCGGCCGGTGCGCCGCCAGCTGGTGGAGATCTGGCAGGCCAATGCGGCGGGCCGGTACATCCACAAGCGCGATCAGCACCCGGCTCCGATCGACCCGAACTTCACCGGGGTGGGCCGCTGCCTGACCGGCGACGACGGCTCGTACTCGTTCACCACGATCAAGCCGGGCCCGTACCCGTGGAAGAACCACTACAACGCGTGGCGTCCGGCTCACGTGCACTTCTCGCTGTTCGGCACGGAGTTCACCCAGCGCATGGTGACCCAGATGTACTTCCCGGGCGATCCCCTGTTCGCCCTGGACCCGATCTACCAGGCGATCGTCGACCCCAAGGCGCGCGAGCGCCTGGTGGCGAACTACGACCACGACCTCTCGGCCCACGAGTGGTCGCTGGGCTACAAGTGGGACATCGTGCTCACCGGAACCCACCGCACGCTCATGGAGGAGGACACCGATGTCTGAGCAGCTGACACCCACGCCCGGTCAGACCGTCGGCCCCTTCTACGGCTACGCCCTGCCGTTCGACGGCGGGGAGAACCTGGTGGATCGGACGCATCCCCAGGCCGTGCGCCTGCACGGGGTCGTCTACGACGGCAACGGCGATCCCGTGCCGGACTCTCTGCTGGAGATCTGGCAGGCGGATGAGCACGGGCGGATCTCGCAGGAGCCCGGCTCCCTGATCCGCGACGGCTACACCTTCACGGGCTTCGGCAGGCAGGCCGTGGACAACGTGGGGGCGTACTCGTTCACCACGGTGGCCCCCGGCCCCACGGAGCCCGGGGCGGCCCCGTTCATCGCCATGACGGTCTTCGCCCGCGGTCTGCTCAACCGGCTCTTCACCCGGATCTACCTCCCGGAGGACCAGGAGGCCCTGGAGCGGGACCCGCTGCTGTCCTCGGTGCCGGCGGATCGGCGCGAGACCCTGATCGCCCGCCGCGAGCAGGACGGCTCGCTGCGCTTCGACGTCCGCCTGCAGGGCGAGGCGGAGACCGTGTTCCTGCGCTACCCGCAGCACGCGGACTGAGCAGGCACGGGGCCGGGCCGACGTCCATCGTCGCCCCGCCCCCTCCGCCGCGCGGGGACGACTCGCGACGGCGTCACCACCATCTTCAGAGCATCGCGACGACAGGACGACGACGAGACGCATGGCAGCACAGGACGCCGACTATGGTCTGCTCGTCCCCGGAGCCCATCGGGCCCGGGGACTCGCCGGTGATCGACAGGTGCTGCGCTGCCTGGTGCGAGCGGAGACCGCTTGGGTCGCGGCGCAGGCGCAGCTCGGGCTCGTCCCGGACAGCGCCGCGGAGGCGGCGGCCGACGTCCTCACGGACGAGGTGCTCGATCGCAGCTTCGACCTGGCGGATCTCGCCGAGCGCAGCGAGCTGGGCGGGAACCCGGTGATCCCCATGCTCGCGGATCTGCGCGCAGCGGTGCGGGAGATCGACCCGGAGGCCGTCGGCGCAGTGCACCGCGGGCTGACCAGTCAGGACGTTCTGGACACCGCCCTGATGCTGGTGCTGCGCGAGGCCCTCCAGCATCTCGATGACTCCCTGTCCCAGGCGCGGTCCGCGCTGGCCGGACTGGCCCAGCGCCACCGCCACGCTCTGTGCGCCGCGCGCACCCTGACGCAGCACGCGCTGCCCACGACCTTCGGCCTGCGCTGCGCCCAGTGGCTCGAGGGGCTGGCGGATGCCCATGAGCGGCTGGACCGGCTGAGCACTCCGGTGGCCATCGGCGGTGCGGCCGGCACCCTGGCCGGATCGCAGGCCCTGTTCGAGCAGCAGGAAGACCTCCAGCGCGGCAGTGCCTGCTCCGCGCAGCTCTCCGAGCAGGTCCTGCAGCTGCACGCCGCCTGGGCCAGGCAGCTCGGGCTGGAGGAGGCGCCCCACGTCTGGCACACCGCCCGCCAGCCCGTTCTGGATGCCGGGGCCGCGCTGGGCAGCGTCTGCGCGGCGATCGGCAGGATCGCCGACGACGTCCTGCTGCTCTCGCGCCCCGAGCTCGGCGAGCTGCGCGAGCCCACGGGCCCGGGCAGGGGCGTGTCCTCGGCCATGCCGCAGAAGCAGAACCCGGTGCTCTCGGTCCAGCTCAAGCGCACCGCCCTGTGCGCACCGCAGCTGCTCGCCTCGCTGTTCACTGCCGCCTCCTCCTCGGTCGACGAGCGTCCGGACGGCGCCTGGCACGTGGAGTGGCCGGCGCTGCAGCAGCTGCTGCGACTGAGCCTGACGGCGTGCTCCCAGCTGGCAGAGCTCGCCCAGGGGCTGCGCGTGGATGTCGAGCGCATGGAGGAGAACCTGCGCGCCTCGGGGCCGGCGCTGCTCTCCGAGCGGATCGTCACGGCGCTGAAGCCCGCGGTGCAGGAGGCGGACGGGGCCACTGGAGCCCAGCGCATCCAGGCCGTGCTGGCCCGGGCCGGTGCGGATGTCGAGGCAGCCGTCGACGGCCTGGCGGAGATCACGGGGGAGGGCCGCGACGCCCAGGGGCATGTCCTCGACCGGCAGCGGCTGCAGCAGCTGTGCGACCCGCGCGGCTATCTGGGCGCGGCCGATCTGCTGATCGATCGGGCTCTCGCGCGCCAGGACGAGCGAGAGGCGCTGCCCGGCGGCGGCGCCAGAACAGGAGAGGACTCATGAGCGTTCCGAGCATCCGCCTCGTGGAGCTGAGCGCGCCCGCTGCGGCGCAGGACGAGCAGCGGCCGGTGCTGCTGCTCGGCCCGGCGCTGGGCACGGCTCTCGTCCCGCTGTGGGGCGGGGTCGCCCGCGAGCTGGAAGGGCGCTTCCGCATCATCGGCTGGGAGCTGCCGGGCCACGGGGGCGCACCGGCCGGCTCCGACGACTTCTCGATCGAGGAGCTCGCCCAGGGCGTCCTGGCCGCCGTGGATGCGGTCGAGGAGCTCCCGGCCGAATCCCCGTTCTGGTATGCGGGCTGCTCCGTGGGCGGGGCCGTGGGGCTGCAGCTGCTGGTCGATGCACCGCAGCGCGTCCGAGGCGCCGTCATCACCGCCTCCGCACCGCAGCTGGGCGATCCCGAGCAGTGGCGCGAGCGCGCCGCGCTGGTGGAGGCCGCGGGAACTCCCACGCAGGTCATCGGCAGTGCGCAGCGCTGGCTCACCCAGGACTTCATCGAGCGCGACGCCGCCGCCGGCACCGGGATCACCACGGGTCTGCTGCACGCGCTGCAGTCCGCCGACCGCCACGGCTACGCCCAGGTGTGCCGTGCGATCGCCGCGTTCGACCTCACCGGGCGACTGGGGGAGATCGTCGCCCCGGTGATCGCCGTGGCCGGCGAGCAGGACCCCTCGGTCGAGGCGCAGGCGGTGCGGGACTGGGCGCAGCAGGTGCCCGGTGCGCGCTTCGAGCTGATCGAGCAGGCCGCGCACATGATCCCCGCCCAGCAGCCGGCCGCGCTCGCCGGGCTGATCAAGGAGCTGGCAGCGCAGACGCCGGGCTCCGCGTCGACCGATCCGCTGCGGCGTGAAGGGGCGCCGTCCTCGGTCGGCGACTCGGCCCCGGGGAGCGCCTCGGCTCAGGCGCCTGCACCACGCGCGGGCGGCGACCGCACCGCCTCCCAGACGCATGCCGACGGCATGCGGGTGCGCCGGGAGGTCCTCTCCGACGCCCACGTGGATCGCTCGGAGGCCAACAAGGACGAGTTCACGGCCGAGTGGCAGGACTTCATCTCCCGCTACGCCTGGGGCGAGATCTGGACCCGTCCGGGCCTGGATCGGCCCATGCGCAGCGCCATCACGCTGACCGCCCTGATCGCGGCGGGGCACTGGGGCGAGTTCGAGATGCACGTGCGCGCGGCACTGCGCAACGGGCTGACGCGCGAGCAGATCAAGGAGATCCTGCTGCAGAGCTCGATCTACCTCTCGGTGCCCTCCGCCAACAACGCCTTCTCCCATGCCAAGGCGGTCTTCGACCGTCTGGACGCGGAGGCCGCCAGCGCCTCCTCGCCCGCCACGACAGACCGAGCATCATCAGACGACGAAGGAGTCACCTCATGAGCACCGCAGCCAGCGGCCGCCAGGACGCCTACATCTACGACGCCGTGCGCACCCCGTTCGCCAAGATCGGCGGCGCCCTGTCCGGCCACCGCCCCGACGACCTCGCAGCGCTCGTGGTGCGCAGCATGGTCGAGCGAGCTGAGGGCCTGGACCCGGAGAGCATCGACGAGGTCGTGTTCGGCAACGCCAACGGCGCCGGCGAGGAGAACCGCAACGTGGCGCGCATGGCCACGCTGCTGGCCGGTCTGCCCACCTCGCTGCCGGGCACCACGGTCAACCGCCTCTGCGGCTCCTCGCTGGATGCCGCCATGATGGCCTCGCGCCAGATCGAGGTCGATGAGGCCGACCTGATGCTCGTGGGCGGCGTCGAGTCCATGTCGCGCGCTCCCTGGGTCCTGCCCAAGACCGAACGTCCGTTCCCCATGCAGGACCTGCACCTGGCCAACACCACGCTCGGCTGGCGGCTGGTCAATCCCGAGATGCCCGATGCCTGGACGGTCTCGTTGGGCGAGGCCACCGAGCAGCTGCGCGAGAAGCACGGGATCACCCGCGAGGAGCAGGACGTCTTCTCGGCGCGCTCCCACCAGCTGGCCGCGAAGGCCTGGGACGAGGGCCGCTACGACGACCTCACCGTAACCGTGAAGGCCAACTCCAAGCGCGGCAGCGACGTCACCCGCGATGAGACCGTCCGCGCCGATTCCACCCCGGAGACGCTCGGCGGTCTGCGCACCGTGTTCCGCAAGGACAACGGCACGGTCACCGCCGGCAACGCCTCGCCCATGAACGACGGCGCCTCCGCCGCGTGGCTCGGGTCCGAGAAGGCTGCCGTTCTTCTGGGACGCACGCCGCTGGCGCGCATCGCCGGGCGCGGCGCTGCGGCCAATGAGCCGCAGTTCTTCGGCGAGGCGCCGGTCGAGGCCGCGAACCTGGCCCTGAAGCGCGCCGGGATCGGCTGGGAGGATGTCAGCGCCGTCGAGCTCAACGAGGCCTTCGCGGCCCAGTCGCTGGCGTGCCTCCGCCAGTGGGGGATCGAGGAGTCGATCGTCAACGCGTGGGGCGGCGCGATCGCGATCGGCCACCCGCTCGGCGCCTCCGGCACCCGAGTGCTGGGAACCCTGGCTCGGCGCCTCCGGGCGGAGGGCGGCCGCTGGGGCGTGGCTTCGCTGTGCATCGGCGTGGGCCAGGGCCTGGCCGTCGTGCTCGAGAACACCGACGCCGCCTGAGCCCGGCGCACCAGAGACCGAACGATCATTCGCAAGGAGAGAGCATGCTGAGCATCGCGGACACCGCGGCCCAGGCCGTCGAGCAGATCGAGGACGGCTCGACCGTCATGATCGGGGGCTTCGGGGTGGCGGGTCAGCCCGTCGAGCTGATCGACGCCCTGATCGAGCAGGGCGCGAACGACCTGACCGTCGTGAACAACAACGCGGGCAACGGCGACGTCGGGCTGGCCAAGCTCATCCAGCTGGGACGGGTGAAGAAGATCATCTGCTCGTTCCCGCGCCAGTCGGACTCGTGGCACTTCGACGAGAAGTACCACGCCGGCGAGATCGAGCTGGAGGTCGTCCCGCAGGGCAACCTGGCCGAGCGCATCCGCGCCGCAGGCGCCGGCATCGGCGCGTTCTTCACCCCCACGGGCTACGGCACGCCGCTGGCCGAGGGCAAGGAGGTCCGCGAGCTCGACGGACGCCACCAGATCCTCGAGTACCCGATCGTCGCCGACTACGCCCTGACCAAGGCGCACACCGCCGACACCGCGGGCAACCTCACCTACCGCAAGACGGCGCGCAACTTCGGCCCGATCATGGCCGCGGCCGCCCGGACGTCGATCGTGCAGGTCTCGGAGCTCGTGGAGCGCGGGCAGATGGATCCGGAGACCGTGGTGACCCCGGGTATCTACGTCGACACCGTCGTGCACATCCAGGCCCCCAAGACGCCCGACGTGGGCTGATCCCCTCACGGATCAGGACCGCCGCCGCAGGCAGCGCCCGTCCCGATCCACCGCGAGCAGACACGCCACCGCAGCGGCAGCCAGGCCGCGCAGAGAGCGAGACACGACCATGAGCACTCCCCAGACCCAGGACGCGGCGCTGGACAACCAGCAGCTCGCCGAGCTCGTCGCCCGCGACATCCCCGCCGGCGCCTATGTGAACCTCGGCATCGGCCAGCCCACGCTGGTCTCCGACTACCTCACGCCCGAGGACGACGTCACCCTCCACACGGAGAACGGCATGCTCGGCATGGGTGCGGCCGCCCACGGCGAGGACATCGACCCCGATCTGATCAACGCGGGCAAGATCCCGGTCGTGGAGACCGACGGCTGCTCGTACTTCCACCACGCGGACTCGTTCGCCATGATGCGCGGCGGCCATCTGGACTGCTGCGTCCTCGGCGCCTTCCAGGTGGACCGCAACGGCAACCTGGCCAACTGGTCGACCGGCAAGCCCGGGGCCATCCCCGCGGTCGGCGGGGCCATGGACCTGGCCACCGGCGCCAAGCAGACATTCGTGATGATGGACCTGCGTACCAAGAAGGACCAGCCCAAGCTGGTCGAGCAGTGCGATATGCCCCTGACGGGCGTCGGCTGCGTCTCGCGCGTCTACACCGACCGCGCCGTCTTCCTCATCGAGGGCGACGGCCGCGTGGTGGTGCGCGAGACCTTCGGGGCCACGTTCGAGCAGATCCAACAGCTCGTGCCCTTCCCGCTCGAGCAGGCCTGAGGACAGCAGCGCAGATGGCAGTCGAGCATTCCGCCGACGGGTCGGGGGAGTCCGAGCGCGCCGCCGGGTCGTCGTCGCGCTCGGGCACGGACACGGTGCAGTCGCTGGCCCGCGGCCTCGGCGTGATCACCGCCTTCGACGCCGGGCGACCTCGGATGACGCTGTCCGAGGTCGCCCGGCGCAGGGGCCTGTCCCGGGCGACGGCGCGCAGGCTCCTGCTGACGCTCGAGCAGCTGGGCTACGTGCGCACCGACGGCCGCGACTTCGAGCTCACCGCCAAGGTCCTCGAGCTCGGCTACGCCTACCTCTCCGCGCTGAGTCTGCCGGAGATCGCCGCCCCGCACCTGCGCCGGCTCTCCGAGACCGTGGGGGAGTCCACCTCCGTGGCCGTATTGGACGGCTCGGAGATCGCCTACGTGGCCCGGGTCCAGGCCCGGCACATCATGAATGTCTCGATCTCGGTGGGCACGCGCTTCCCGGCGCATGCGACCTCCATGGGCCGCGTGCTGCTCAGCGAGCTTCCCGACGACCAGGTCCGCGCTCGCTGCGAGGCTGCTCTGGCTCATCCGCCGGCCCGTCGCACCGTCACGACCCTCGACGGGCTGCGCCATCGCCTGGCCGAGGTGCGCCGCAGCGGGTGGGCGGACGTAGACCAGGAGCTCGAAGCCGGGCTGCGCTCGGTGGCTGTGCCGATCCGGGACGCCCGGGGGCAGATCATCGCCGCGGTCAACGTCTCCATGCGCGTGGGCGCCACGGAGGAGCACGAGGATCCGCTGCGTGCGATCCTCCCGGCGCTGCGCGAGTGCGCAGGCGCCATCCAGCAGGACCTGGCCGCGTCCGGGGCGGGTGGGCACCAGGGCCCCGCGATCGCGGCGCGCGGAGGCGTCTGATACACTTGACGGGATTGGCTCGACCATCCGTGGTCGCTTCCAGTGGCAGGTATGGACTCCGTCCTCAGGCACGCAGGGTGTGCCCGAATGCCACTTTTTGTCATGCCTCGAGGGTCTCGCCCCTGCTGCCCGCAGCGGTCGCATCGTCGATCTCCTGCAGCACCCCTCGGGGCATCGGCCGCGGGTCCGCGTCGAGCGGCCCATGGCAGGCCTATCCACCAACGTCGCGCGCCGCACCGGCGCGCCACCATCAGGAGACGATGTGCCCACTATCCAGCAGCTGGTCCGCAAGGGCCGCACCCCGAAGGTCGTGAAGACCAAGGCGCCGGCCCTCCAGGGCAGCCCCATGAAGCGCGGCGTCTGCACCCGCGTGTACACGACCACGCCCAAGAAGCCGAACTCCGCGCTGCGCAAGATCGCGCGCGTGCGCCTGAACAACGGGGTCGAGGTCACGGCCTACATCCCCGGTGAGGGCCACAACCTGCAGGAGCACTCCATCGTGCTCGTGCGCGGCGGCCGAGTGAAGGACCTCCCCGGCGTCCGCTACCGCATCGTGCGCGGCGCCCTCGACACCCAGGGCGTCAAGGGCCGCGGCCAGGCCCGCTCCCGCTACGGCGTGAAGAAGGAGAAGAAGTAATGCCTCGTAAGGGTCCCGCCCCCAAGCGCCCGCTCGTCGTCGACCCGGTCTACGGATCCCCGGTCGTCACGCAGCTGATCAACAAGGTCCTCCAGGACGGCAAGAAGTCCACCGCCGAGCGCATCGTCTACGGCGCGCTGGCCGGTGTCGAGCGCAAGTCCGGCGAGGAGCCGGTCGCCACGCTCAAGAAGGCCCTGGAGAATATCAAGCCGGCCCTCGAGGTCCGCTCCCGCCGCGTCGGCGGCGCCACCTACCAGGTGCCGATCGAGGTCCGCGCGGGCCGTTCACAGGCACTGGCCCTGCGCTGGCTCGTCGGCTACTCCAAGGCCCGTCGCGAGAACACCATGACCGAGCGTCTGATGAACGAGATCCTGGACGCCTCGAACGGTCTGGGTGCCGCTGTGAAGCGTCGCGAGGACACTCACAAGATGGCCGATTCGAACAAGGCCTTCGCCCACTACCGCTGGTAATTCCGGCTCCGCTGGTAGCATCGGCTCGGTCTGCCGCCCCTCATCGGGGGCGGCAGACCGCCGGGAACACCTCAGAAGGGACTCACCGTGGCACAAGACGTGCTTACCGACCTGAAGAAGGTCCGCAACATCGGCATCATGGCGCACATCGACGCCGGCAAGACCACCACCACCGAGCGCATCCTGTTCTACACGGGCATCAACCACAAGCTCGGTGAGACCCATGAGGGTGCGTCCACGATGGACTGGATGGCTCAGGAGCAGGAGCGTGGCATCACGATCACCTCCGCGGCCACCACCTGCTTCTGGGACGGCAACCAGATCAACATCATCGACACCCCGGGCCACGTGGACTTCACGGTCGAGGTCGAGCGCTCCCTGCGCGTCCTCGACGGCGCCGTCGCCGTCTTCGACGGCAAGGAGGGCGTCGAGCCCCAGTCGGAGACCGTCTGGCGCCAGGCGGACAAGTACGACGTCCCCCGCATCTGCTTCGTCAACAAGATGGACAAGCTGGGCGCGGACTTCTACTTCACCGTCGACACCATCATCAACCGCCTCAAGGCCAAGCCGCTGGTCATGCAGCTGCCGATCGGCTCGGAGAGCGACTTCGTGGGCGTCGTGGACCTGGTCCACATGAAGGCCCTGGTCTGGGAGGGCGACTCCAAGGGAGACGTCTCCCTGGGCGCCTCGTACAAGACCGAGGAGATCCCCGCGGATCTCCAGGAGCGCGCCGAGCAGTACCGCGCCGAGCTGGTCGAGAACGTGGCCGAGGCCGATGACGAGCTCATGGAGAAGTACCTCGGCGGCGAGGAGCTGACGATCGATGAGATCAAGGCCGGCGTCCGCAAGCTGACCATCGCCTCGGAGGCCTACCCGGTCTTCTGCGGCTCCGCGTTCAAGAACCGCGGCGTGCAGCCGATGCTCGACGCCGTCGTGGACTACCTGCCCTCGCCGCTCGACGTCGACGACGTCCAGGGCCACTCGGTGCGCGACGAGGACGAGGTCATGACCCGTCCGGCCGATCGCACCGCTCCGTTCTCCGCTCTGGCCTTCAAGGTCGCTGCGCACCCGTTCTACGGCCAGCTGACCTACACCCGCGTCTACTCGGGCACGGCCAAGGCCGGCGAGCAGGTCCTGAACTCGACCAAGTCCAAGAAGGAGCGCATCGGCAAGCTGTTCCAGATGCACTCCAACAAGGAGAACCCGGTCGAGGAGATCCAGGCCGGTCACATCTACGCGATCATCGGCCTGAAGGACACCACCACGGGTGACACCCTGTGCGATGCGGCCAACCCGATCGTGCTGGAGTCCATGTCCTTCCCGGCTCCCGTGATCTTCGTGGCCATCGAGCCCAAGACCAAGGGCGACCAGGAGAAGCTCTCCACCGCCATCCAGAAGCTCTCCGCTGAGGATCCGACCTTCACGGTCTCCCTCAACGAGGAGACCGGTCAGACCGAGATCGGCGGCATGGGCGAGCTGCACCTGGACATCCTGGTGGATCGCATGAAGCGCGAGTTCCGCGTCGAGGCGAACGTGGGCAAGCCCCAGGTCGCCTACCGCGAGACCATCAGGAAGTCCGTCGAGAAGGTCGACTACACCCACAAGAAGCAGACCGGCGGCTCCGGTCAGTTCGCCAAGGTGCAGGTCTCCTTCGAGCCGATCGACCTCGAGGCCGAGGAGCTCTACGAGTTCGACAACGCCGTCACCGGCGGTCGCATCCCGCGCGAGTACATCCCGTCGGTGGACGCCGGAATCCAGGACGCCATGCAGCTCGGCGTGCTGGCCGGCTACCCGGTCGTGGGCGTCAAGGCCACGCTGCTCGACGGCGCCTACCACGACGTCGACTCCTCGGAGATGGCGTTCAAGATCGCCGGCTCCATGGTCTTCAAGGAGGGCGCCAAGCGCGCCAACCCGGTTCTGCTCGAGCCGACCATGGCCGTCGAGGTCCGCACGCCCGAGGAGTACATGGGCGATGTCATCGGCGACCTGAACTCGCGCCGCGGCATGATCCAGTCCATGGAGGACGTCTCCGGGATCAAGCTCGTCAAGGCCAGCGTTCCGCTGTCCGAGATGTTCGGCTACATCGGCGATCTGCGCTCCAAGACGCAGGGCCGCGCGGTGTACTCGATGTCCTTCGACTCCTACACGGAGGTCCCGAAGAACGTCGCCGAGGAGATCATCCAGAAGAACCGCGGCGAGTGATCCGTCGGCGGCTTCCTTGTGAGGAGCCGCCGACGGCCCCACGGCCTCGATCGCGGGCCCGCAGCCGACCCCGAGCCGGGCGGGCCCGCCGCACCGACCGATTTCTCACCCCCAACCAGCCCGACTACACTTGCAGAGGATTCCGCCCGCTGAGCGCCTCTGCACGCGTCAAGGGCGAGCAAGTTCGCATCATTCTCTAGGAGGAACCACCATGGCGAAGGCCAAGTTCGAGCGCAGCAAGCCGCACGTCAACATCGGCACCATCGGTCACGTCGACCACGGCAAGACCACGCTGACCGCTGCGATCTCCAAGGTCCTGGCCGACAAGTACCCGGACCTCAACGAGGCCCGCGACTTCGGCGGCATCGACTCCGCTCCGGAGGAGCGCCAGCGCGGCATCACGATCAACATCTCGCACATCGAGTACCAGACCGAGAAGCGCCACTACGCGCACGTCGACGCCCCCGGCCACGCCGACTACGTCAAGAACATGATCACCGGCGCGGCCCAGATGGACGGCGCGATCCTCGTGGTCGCCGCCACCGACGGCCCCATGGCGCAGACCCGCGAGCACGTCCTGCTCGCCCGTCAGGTCGGCGTGCCGACCCTGATGGTCGCCCTGAACAAGTCGGACATGGTCGATGACGAGGAGCTGCTGGACCTCGTCGAGATGGAGGTCCGCGAGCTGCTCTCGGACCAGGAGTTCGACGGCGACAACGCCCCCGTCGTGCGCGTCTCGGCGCTGAAGGCCCTCGAGGGCGACCCGGAGTGGGTTGCCAAGATCGAGGAGCTCATGGACAACGTCGATGAGTTCATCCCGGACCCGGTCCGCGACACCGACAAGCCCTTCCTCATGCCCGTCGAGGACGTCTTCACGATCACCGGCCGCGGCACCGTCGTGACCGGCCGTGCCGAGCGCGGCACCCTGCCGATCAACTCCGAGGTCGAGATCGTCGGCATCCGCCCGATCCAGAAGACCACGGTCACCGGCATCGAGATGTTCCACAAGCAGATGGACGAGGCCATGGCCGGCGAGAACTGCGGCCTGCTGCTGCGCGGCCTGAAGCGCGACGACGTCGAGCGCGGCCAGGTCGTCTGCAAGCCCGGCTCGATCACCCCGCACACGGACTTCGAGGCCAACGTGTACATCCTGTCCAAGGATGAGGGTGGGCGTCACAACCCCTTCTACACGAACTACCGCCCGCAGTTCTACTTCCGCACCACCGACGTCACCGGCGTCATCTCCCTGCCCGAGGGCACCGAGATGGTCATGCCCGGCGACAACACCGAGATGTCGGTCGAGCTGATCCAGCCGATCGCCATGGAGGAGGGCCTCGGCTTCGCCATCCGCGAGGGCGGCCGCACCGTGGGCTCCGGCAAGGTCACCAAGATCACCAAGTGATCATCGGCTGACTGATCCCGGACGCGGGCTCGCACGAGCCTGAGTCCCGGAAGCCTCGAAGGGCCCCGCACCGATCCGTCGGTGCGGGGCCCTTCGCCGTGCCCACCAGACAGTGGGGCTCCGCTGCCACAGGCCGTCGCTCGAGCTGCGCGCGGCGGGAGAGCTGAGCCACATCGACGCACCCGGGGTTGCGGGGCATCCGCGGATCGTGGCAAGATGGACGGCGTTGTTCGCGCATCGGCGCTGCTCGCAGCGCACCGAACGATGCAGGGTCCGGCCTCCTGGCGAGGCCTGGGCCACAGCGAACCCCTCTGAACGACCCTCCCGCGATCCGGGATCGATGCTGTCGTCTGCGCAGAGCGAATAGACGACACGCCCGACCCCGGGGGACGGTGCTCCGGCAGGCTGAGGAACCCGACGACGTCGGATTCAGCCCGTGCGGAGCGGCGCTGAAGGCAGCGCCACGCATAAGGAGCCTCGGCTCCGTCACAGGGAAGTACTTGAAGAAAGAGAGTCACGACGCCATGGCGGGACAGAAAATCCGCATCCGGCTGAAGTCCTATGACCACGAGGTCATCGACGTCTCGGCCCGCAAGATCGTCGAGACGGTGACCCGTGCCGGCGCAACCGTCGTCGGTCCGGTGCCGCTGCCGACCGAGAAGAACGTGTACACCGTGATCCGGTCGCCGCACAAGTACAAGGACAGCCGTGAGCACTTCGAGATGCGCACGCACAAGCGCCTGATCGACATCGTCGATCCCACGCCGAAGGCGGTCGACTCGCTCATGCGACTCGACCTGCCGGCCGATGTGAACATCGAAATCAAGCTCTGATAAGGACCGCAGACGCAATGACTACGACTTACGAACGCCAGATGAAGGGCATTCTGGGCACCAAGCTCGGCATGACCCAGGTCTGGGACGAGAACGGGAACCTGGTTCCCGTCACCGTGGTCCGGGCTGACACCAACGTTGTGACCCAGCTGCGGACCCCGGAGAACGACGGCTACTCCGCCGTCCAGATCGGCTACGGCCAGATCGACCCGCGCAAGGTGACCAAGCCCCTGGCCGGTCACTTCGAGAAGGCCGGCGTGACCCCGCGCCGCCACCTGGTCGAGCTGCGCACGTCGGATGCCGCCGAGTACTCCCTGGGCCAGGAGCTCTCCGTGGAGATCTTCGAGGCCGGCGCGCGCGTCGACGTCGTCGGCACCACCAAGGGCAAGGGCACCGCAGGTGTCATGAAGCGCCACGGCTTCGCCGGCGTCTCCGCCTCCCACGGTGCCCACAAGAACCACCGCAAGCCGGGCTCGATCGGCAATGCGTCCTACGCAGCGCGCGTCTTCAAGGGCATGCGCATGGCCGGCCGCATGGGCAACGAGCGCCACACCACCACGAACCTCAAGGTGCACGGTGTGGATGCCGAGAACTCCCTGCTGCTCATCAAGGGCGCCCTGCCGGGCGCCAAGGGTTCGGTCGTCCTCGTCCGCACCTCCGTGAAGGGAGCCTGATACTCATGGCAACTGAGACCATCAACGTGGACCTCCCCGCTGAGATCTTCGACGCCAAGTCCTCGGTGCCGCTGATGCACCAGGTCGTCGTGGCGCAGCTCGCGGCCGCCCGTCAGGGCACCCACAAGACCAAGACCCGCGCCGAGGTTTCCGGCGCCGGCCGCAAGCCCTTCAAGCAGAAGGGCACGGGCCGCGCCCGTCAGGGCTCCATCCGCGAGCCCCAGATGACCGGCGGCGGCATCGTGCACGGCCCGGTGCCGCGCGACTACTCGCAGCGCACGCCCAAGAAGATGAAGGCCGCCGCCCTGCGCGGTGCCCTGTCGGACCGTGCCCGTCACGGCCGCATCCACGTGGTGTCGACCCTCGTCGAGGGCACGACCCCGTCCACCGCAGCCGCCAAGGCCGCGCTGGCGGGTCTGACCTCGCGCAGGCACGCGCTCGTGGTGCTCTCGCGCCAGGATGACGTCGCCGCTCTGTCGGTGCGCAACCTGCAGAACGTGCACAGCATCTACGCGGATCAGCTGAACACCTACGACGTGCTGGTCAGCGACGACGTGGTCTTCACCAAGGATGCGTACGACGCATTCGTCGAGGCCGCCACGGCCGGCAAGAAGCAGGAGGACGCCAAGTGAGCGTGACCTACAAGGACCCCCGCGACGTCATCGTCGCTCCGGTGCTCTCCGAGAAGTCGTACTCCCTGATGGATCAGGGCCAGTACATCTTCCAGGTGACCCCGGATGCGAACAAGATCGAGATCCGCCAGGCCGTCGAGTCCATCTTCGACGTCAAGGTGGCCTCCGTGAACACGATCAACCGTGCCGGCAAGCGGAAGCGCACGCGCTTCGGCTGGGGGCAGCGCAACAGCACCAAGCGTGCTGTGGTGACGCTGTCCGAGGGCACCATCGACATCTTCGGCGGTTCCCAGGGCTGAGGCCCGGGAACAGAGTCAACGAGGAACTAGAACATGGCTATTCGCATTCACAAGCCCACGACGCCGGGCCGCCGCGGCTCGTCCGTCGCGGACTTCGCAGAGATCACGCGCTCGACCCCGGAGAAGTCCCTGCTGCGCCCGCTGCCCAAGAAGGGCGGACGCAACAACCTGGGTCGCATCACCACGCGCCACAAGGGCGGCGGGCACAAGCGCCAGTACCGCGTCATCGACTTCCGTCGCCATGACAAGGACGGCGTGGACGCCAAGGTCGCGCACATCGAGTACGACCCGAACCGCACCGCGCGCATCGCGCTGCTGCACTACGTGGACGGCACCAAGCGCTACATCCTGGCGCCCAAGCGCCTGACTCAGGGCAGCATCGTCGAGTCCGGTCCGGCGGCCGACATCAAGCCCGGCAACAACCTGCCGCTGCGCAACATCCCGGTCGGCACCACGCTGCACGCTGTGGAGCTGCGTCCGGGCGGCGGCGCCAAGCTGGCCCGCTCGGCCGGCGCCTCGGTGCAGCTGGTCGCCAAGGAGGGCAAGTACGGACAGCTCCGTCTGCCCTCCGGCGAGATCCGCAACGTCGACGTCCGCTGCCGCGCGACCGTCGGCGAGGTCGGCAATGCCGAGCAGTCGAACATCAACTGGGGCAAGGCCGGCCGCAACCGCTGGAAGGGCATCCGCCCGACCGTGCGCGGCGTCGTCATGAACCCGGTGGACCACCCGCACGGCGGTGGCGAGGGCAAGACCTCCGGCGGCCGTCACCCGGTCAACCCGAACGGCAAGCCCGAGGGTCGCACCCGTCGCCCCAACAAGGAGAGCGACAAGCTCATCGTCCGTCGCCGTCGCACCGGCAAGAACAAGCGCTGAGGAGCCTGAACCATGCCACGCAGCCTGAAGAAGGGCCCCTTCGTCGACCAGCACCTGTATCTCAAGGTGGCCAAGGAGAACGAGAAGGGCACCAAGAACGTCATCAAGACGTGGTCCCGTCGCTCGATGATCGTGCCGGACATGCTCGGCCACACCATCGCGGTGCACGACGGACGCAAGCACATCCCGGTGTTCGTCACCGAGTCCATGGTCGGTCACAAGCTCGGCGAGTTCGCGCCCACGCGCACCTACCGCGGCCACGTGAAGGACGACAGGAAGGGCAAGCGCCGCTGACCTTCTCAGGTCGCAGCGTTTGACTTCCCGATAAGACGAGAAGAGGAAAGCAATGGAAGCCAAGGCATCCGCGCGCTACGTTCGCGTGACGCCGATGAAGGCCCGGCGCGTCGTCAACCTGATCCGTGGCCAGCAGGCGCACGAGGCTCTGGCGATTCTGAAGTTCGCCCAGCAGGGCGCTTCCGAGCCGGTGTTCAAGGTCCTGTCCTCGGCGGTCGCCAATGCGCGACAGACCGCCGATCAGAAGGGACTGCCGTTCCGCGAGGAGGAGCTCGTCGTGAGCGAGGCCTTCGTGGACGAGGGTCCGACGATGAAGCGGTTCCGTCCGCGAGCCCAGGGCCGCGCGTTCCGCATCAACAAGCGCACGAGCCACATCACCCTGGTCGTGGCGACCCCGGAGAACGAGGAGGTCCGCTAAGTGGGACAGAAGATCAATCCCAACGGCTTCCGTCTGGGAATCACCACGGACCACGTCTCGCACTGGTTCACCGATTCCAACAAGGCGGGCCAGCAGTACAAGGACTATGTCCGCGAGGACATCATGATCCGCAAGCTCATGGACACCGGCATGGAGCGCGCCGGCATCTCGAAGGTCGATATCGAGCGCACCCGTGACCGCGTCCGCGTGGACATCCACACGGCGCGTCCGGGCATCGTCATCGGCCGCCGCGGCGCCGAGGCCGATCGCATCCGCGGCGAGCTCGAGAAGCTCACGGGCAAGCAGATCCAGCTGAACATCCTCGAGGTCAAGAACCCCGAGATCGATGCGCAGCTGGTCGCCCAGGGCGTCGCTGAGCAGCTCGCCTCGCGCGTGGCCTTCCGCCGCGCCATGAAGAAGTCCATCCAGTCGGCGCAGCGCGCCGGCGCGAAGGGCATCCGCATCCAGTGCGCCGGCCGTCTGGGCGGCGCCGAGATGTCCCGCTCGGAGTTCTACCGCGAGGGCCGCGTGCCCCTGCACACGCTCCGCGCGAACATCGACTACGGCTTCTTCGAGGCCAAGACCACCTTCGGCCGCATCGGCGTGAAGGTCTGGATCTACAAGGGCGACCTGACCTCCAAGGAGCTCGCAGCTCAGGAGGCGGCAACCCAGTCCCGCGGCCGCGGCGGAGACCGTCGCGGCGGAGGCGCCGGCGATCGCCGTCGCCGTCCCGAGCGCACTGACCGCAATGATCGCGGTGGACGTCGTGGAGAGCGCTCCGGCGACGCCCCCGCAGCGAATGCAGAGGGTGGTAACTGATGCTCATCCCCCGTCGTGTGAAGCACCGCAAGCAGCACCACCCCAAGCGCGGTGGCACTGCGACCGGCGGCACCACGGTCTCCTTCGGAGACTGGGGCGTCCAGGCACTGACCCCGGCCTACGTCACCAACCGGCAGATCGAGGCGGCTCGTATCGCCATGACCCGCCACATCAAGCGCGGTGGCAAGGTCTGGATCAACATCTTCCCGGACCGTCCGCTGACCAAGCGCCCCGCTGAGACCCGCATGGGCTCCGGCAAGGGCTCGCCCGAGTGGTGGGTCGCCAACGTCAAGCCGGGTCGCGTGATGTTCGAGCTGGGCGGCGTGTCCGACGAGGTGGCCCGTGAGGCCCTTCGCCTGGCCATCCACAAGCTCCCGATGAAGGCGCGCATCGTGCGTCGCGAAGGCGGTGAATGATCAATGGCCGTTGGATCCAAGGATCTGAACATGGAGAAGCTCGTCGAGCTCGATGACGCCGCTCTCCAGTCCGAGCTGAAGAAGGCCAAGGAGGAGCTGTTCAACCTGCGCTTCCAGTCGGCCACGGGTCAGCTCGAGAGCAATGGCCGTCTGAAGGCCGTCAAGCGCGACATCGCGCGCATCTACACGGTGCTGCGTGAGCGCGAGCTGGGCATCCGCGGCGCAGCCGAGACCTCGAAGGATGGTGCCAAGTGACCGAGCAGCCTCAGAAGACCGCTGAGACCGACCAGCGCGGGGATCGCAAGACCCGCCGCGGCTACGTCGTCTCGGACAAGATGGACAAGACCGTCGTCGTGCAGCTGCAGGACAACGTCACCCATGCCCTCTACGGCAAGGTGATCCGCCGCACGCAGAAGGTCAAGGCCCACGACGAGGCCAACGAGTGCGGCGTGGGCGATCTCGTCCGCATCGCCGAGACCCGCCCGCTGTCGGCTCAGAAGAACTGGCGCATCGTGGAGATCGTCGAGAAGGCCAAGTGATCTGAGGCTCCCGCGCTGCGGGAGCCTCACGGGACCCCGCCGCATGCGGGGCGCCGCAGGGCTAGCGCCCCTTCACCGCTCGCGCGGGGGAGGGGCGCTTCGCCGTCCCCGCCGGCCGGGCCTGCCCACCAGGACGTGATGCGGCTCAAGCCGTGATCCGCGTCCTGGCGCGGATCACGGCCTGTCGGGCGGGTGCCTCATGTGCTAGAGTTTCTCCCTTGTGTGGGCATCTCTATGCCCCCGACCCTCTGCCTTCCGTGCCAGCGCATAATGCTCGCGGCTTCGGCGCGCCTTCGGGCACACCGGCAAGACCACGAGTCCAGATGCTTCTGGCACGGTGCGGCGGAGCCCCTGCCGGGAGCGCCTCGCGCGGAGCCGGTGGAGGGGGATCCATCCGACGAACTGTTCCGCAAGGCCCGCCCCTGCTCTCGAAGGGTGCGAGAACCAGCGTGACGACAGGAGAGCAACAGTGATTCAGCAGGAGTCGCGACTCAAGGTCGCCGACAACACGGGTGCGAAGGAGATTCTCACCATCCGTGTCCTCGGCGGCTCTGGTCGACGCTACGCAGGCATCGGCGACACCATCGTCGCCACCGTGAAGGACGCCATCCCCGGCGGCAACGTCAAGCGCGGCGATGTCGTCAAGGCCGTCATCGTGCGCACGCGCAAGTCGCGTCGCCGCTCGGACGGCTCGTACATCCGCTTCGACGAGAACGCGGCCGTCATCCTCAAGTCCGAGGGCGGCGATCCGCGCGGCACGCGCATCTTCGGCCCGGTCGGGCGCGAGCTGCGCGACAAGAAGTTCATGAAGATCGTCTCCCTGGCACCGGAGGTGCTCTGATGCCCAAGTTCAAGATCAAGACCGGCGACCTGGTCCAGGTCATCACCGGCAAGAAGGAAAACAAGGGCAAGCAGGGCAAGGTCCTGCGTGTCATCACCGAGACCGAGCGTGTGGTCGTGGAGGGCGTCAATGTGATGACCCGTCACAAGCGCCCGACCATGCAGGGTGAGTCCGGCGGGATCGAGAAGGTCGAGGCCCCGATCCACATCTCGAACGTCGCCCTGGTCGATCCCGAGACCAACAAGCCGACCAAGGTCGGCTACCGCACCGAGACGGTGGAGCGCAACGGCCGGACGAAGACCGTGCGCGTCCGCGTCTCCAAGACCACCGGCAAGGATCTGTGATGACTGAGACCACCACCGCCCCGCGCTTCAAGACCAAGTACGACGAGGTCGTCGCGCCGGCGCTGCAGGAGCAGTTCGGCTACAAGAACGTCATGCAGATGCCGCGCATCACCAAGGTCGTCGTCAACATGGGCGTCGGAGATGCCGCCAAGGACTCCAAGCTCATCGACGGCGCCGTGCGCGACCTCACCGCGATCACCGGCCAGAAGCCGGTCATCAACCGCGCCCGGAAGTCCATCGCTCAGTTCAAGCTGCGTGAGGGCATGCCGATCGGCTGCCACACCACGCTGCGCGGCGAGCGCATGTGGGAGTTCCTGGATCGCCTCGTGACCCTGGCTCTGCCCCGCATCCGCGACTTCCGCGGTCTGTCGGACCGTCAGTTCGACGGCAACGGCAACTACACGTTCGGCCTGACTGAGCAGGCGATGTTCCATGAGATCGATCAGGACAAGATCGACCGCGTCCGCGGCATGGACATCACCGTGGTCACGACCGCCACCTCCGATGATGAGGGCCGCGCACTGCTCAAGGCGCTCGGCTTCCCCTTCAAGACCAACTGAACCACTACGTCGCAGGTCCCGCCCCCGGGCGGGAAACCATGACGAGGAAGGGCTAGAGCCCACCATGACAATGACAGATCCTGTCGCAGACATGCTGACCCGTCTGCGCAATGCCAACTCGGCCTACCACGACACCGTGGCCATGCCGTACTCGAAGCTGAAGGCCCGCCTGGCGGAGATCCTCAAGGCCGAGGGCTACATCGAGGACTGGACCGAGGAGCCGGCTCGCGTCGGCAAGACCCTGGTCCTGAACCTCAAGTTCGGCCCGCAGCGCGAGCGCTCCATCGCGGGTGTGCGCCGCATCTCCAAGCCCGGCCTTCGCGTCTACGCGAAGTCCACCAACCTGCCCCGAGTCCTGGGCGGCATGGGCATCGCGATCATCTCCACCTCTTCCGGCCTGCTGACCGATCGTCAGGCCGCGAAGAAGGGCGTGGGCGGCGAAGTCGTCGCCTACGTCTGGTGACCCGCTAGCAGAGAGGAAGGAAGGAAGAGAACATGTCACGTATCGGACGTCTCCCCATCTCTGTGCCCAGCGGCGTCGAGGTGAAGATCGATGGCTCCCTGGTCACCGTCAAGGGACCTAAGGGGGAGCACCAGCACCAGATCGCAGCGCCGATCACCGCCGTCCTGGAGGACGGTGTGATCACGGTGTCGCGACCCGATGACGAGCGCGAGTCGCGGTCCCTGCACGGGCTGACCCGCACTCTCATCAACAACATGATCGTCGGTGTCACCGACGGCTACTCGAAGGGCCTCGAGATCGTCGGCACGGGCTACCGCGTCACGCCGAGGGGCAAGGACCTCGAGTTCGCCCTCGGCTACTCGCACCCGGTCCAGTTCGAGGCTCCCGAGGGCATCGAGTTCGCCGTCGAGGGCGCGAACAAGGTGTTCGTGAAGGGCACCGACAAGCAGCAGGTCGGCTATGTGGCCGCCAAGATCCGCGCCCTGCGCGCCCCGGAGCCCTACAAGGGCAAGGGCGTTCGCTACGCGGGCGAGCAGATCCGTCGCAAGGCCGGAAAGGCAGGTAAGTGACCATGGCTCTCAAGTTGAAGAGGGGCAAGTCGAAGTCCGCGGCGCGCAACCGCCGTCACCTTCGCGTCCGCAAGCACGTCTCGGGAACCGCCGAGCGTCCGCGCCTGGTCGTGAACCGCTCCAGCCGGCACATGTTCGTCCAGGTCATCGACGACAAGGCCGGTGTGACGCTCGCGTCCGCATCCACCATGGAAGCCGAGCTCCGCGCCGCGGAGTCGGACAAGTCGGAGAAGGCCAAGCGCGTGGGCGAGCTCGTCGCCGAGCGCGCGAAGGCAGCCGGCATCGAGGCCGTCGTGTTCGACCGCGGGGGCAACAAGTACCACGGTCGTGTGGCAGCCGTCGCTGACGGCGCCCGTGAGGGAGGTCTGGCACTGTGAGCGAGCAGAACACCGAGAACACCACCACCGAGACTCAGACCGAGTCCACCGGTGCAGAGCAGTCCAACCAGGGTAGCGGCGGCGATCGCGGCGGGCGCGGCGGCAATGACCGCGGCGGTCGCAACGATCGTGGCGGACGCGGTGGCAACGACCGCGGCGGCCGCGGCGGCCGTGGCGGCCGCGGAGGTCGCGACGAGGAGAAGGACAAGTTCCTCGAGCGCGTCGTGACCATCAACCGCGTGTCCAAGGTCGTCAAGGGCGGCCGTCGCTTCAGCTTCACCGCACTCGTCGTGGTGGGCGATGGCGAGGGCATGGTCGGCGTCGGCTACGGCAAGGCCAAGGAGGTCCCCGCGGCGATCCAGAAGGGCGTCGAGGAGGCGAAGAAGAACTTCTTCCGCGTCCCGCGCATCGAGGACCGCACCATCCCGCACCGCGTGCAGGGCGAGGCCGCCGCAGGCGTCGTCATGCTGCGTCCGGCCACTCCGGGTACCGGCGTGATCGCCGGCGGTCCGGTGCGCGCCGTGCTCGAGTGCGCCGGCATCCACGACGTCCTGTCGAAGTCGCTGGGCTCGTCGAACCAGATCAACATCGTGCACGCGACCATCGAGGCGCTGCGCATGCTCGAGGAGCCCGCTGCTGTGGCTGCTCGTCGCGGCCTGTCGATGGAGGACGCCATCCCGGCGCCCCTGCGCGGCATCCAGCAGAAGGCAGGTGCGTGATGACCACTCCGAAGCGAATCAAGGCTGACGGCCGGGACATCCGGATCACCCAGACCCGTTCCGTGGTCGGCCAGAAGCAGAACATGCGCGACACCCTGCGTTCTCTGGGCCTCAAGCGCCCCGGCAACGTGGTCGTCCGCAAGGCGGATGAGGTGACGGTCGGCATGGTCAACACCGCCGCCCACCTCGTGCAGGTTGAGGAGGCCTGATCATGGCTGAGCAGAACACCGACAGCGTCGTGTCCGTGGACGGCACGACCTCGAGCGCCCTGAAGATCCATCACCTGCGTCCGGCTCCGGGCGCCAAGAAGGCCCGCCAGCGCGTGGGCCGCGGTGAGGCGTCGAAGGGCAAGACCGCAGGCCGCGGCACCAAGGGCACCAAGGCCCGCTACCAGGTGCGTCCGGGCTTCGCAGGCGGGCAGCTCGCGCTGCACATGCGCCTGCCGAAGCTGCGCGGCTTCACCAACCCGTTCCGCGTCGAGTACCAGGTCGTGAACCTGGACCGCCTGGGGGAGCTGTTCCCCCAGGGCGGCACGGTGGACGTCGACCAGCTCGTGGCCAAGGGCGCGGTTCGCAAGAACCAGCCGGTCAAGGTGCTGGGCGACGGCGAGATCTCTGTGGCCGTGAACGTCACGGCGCACAAGTTCTCCAAGTCGGCCGCTGAGAAGATCTCCGCCGCGGGCGGTTCGACCACCGCTCTGTGATCCTGGCGGCGGGCTAGGCGATCCCCGAGGATCCGCCCCGAGTCCGCCACCGGATCGCGACCAGAAGGGCCTGTCTCCCGCACGGGGGACGGGCCCTTCTGCCGTCTGCGCAGGCGGAGGGCCGCCTTCGGCTGTGAGGAGGCGC
Organism: Kocuria sp. SL71; assembly: GCF_026672465.1. Taxonomy (NCBI): domain Bacteria; kingdom Bacillati; phylum Actinomycetota; class Actinomycetes; order Micrococcales; family Micrococcaceae; genus Kocuria; species Kocuria sp. SL71. Next base: position 1,726,845 of record NZ_JAPPRE010000001.1, on the reverse strand, counting down.
TCCCGGGCCCGATGCGCTGATGCTGGACACGATGGTTAGAATTGCACGGGCCATCACAGCCCCATGCCGACCCCCGCCCGTCCCAGGGCGTTCGCCGGATGACGGAAGACCGGCCGACGGTCTGCCCCCACGACCAGAGGAGAGTCGATTGCTCAGCGCTTTCGGACGGGCGTTCAAGACTCCCGAGCTGCGGAACAAGCTGCTGTTCACCATCGGGATCATCGTGATCTACCGCCTGGGCACCTTTGTCCCGGCTCCCGGTGTGGACTACGGCAACGTCCAGCAGTGCCTGGCCCTGGGCAATGCCAGCGGCGGCGTCTACGACCTGGTCAACCTCTTCAGCGGCGGAGCCCTGTTGCAGGTGTCCATCTTCGCCCTGGGCGTGATGCCCTACATCACGGCGAGCATCATCGTCCAGCTCCTGCGAGTGGTCATCCCGCGCTTCCAGGAGCTGCATGAGGAGGGTCCGCAGGGCCAGGCCAAGCTCACGCAGTACACGCGCTACCTCACCATCGGGCTGGCGCTGCTGAACGCGACCACGATCGTCTCCCTGGCCCGGTCGGGCCAGCTGCTGGGCGACTGCCCGCTGCCGATCATCCCGAACGACTCGGTGCTGACCATCGCGATCATCATCATCGCGCTGACCGCCGGCACGACCGTGATCATGTGGCTCGGCGAGCGGATCACGGAGCACGGCGTGGGCAACGGGATGTCGTTGCTGATCTTCACCTCGATCGCGGCGTCGTTCCCGTCGGCCCTGGGCCAGATCTTCAACACGCAGGGCGCGCTGGTCTTCGGGCTCGTCTGCCTGGTGGGCCTCGTGGTGATCATCTGCGTGGTCTTCGTGGAGCAGTCGCAGCGCCGCGTGCCGGTGCAGTACGCCAAGCGGATGATCGGCCGCCGCACGATCGGCGGCTCGACCACGTACATCCCGCTCAAGGTCAACATGGCCGGCGTCATCCCGATCATCTTCGCCTCGTCCATGCTGATGCTGCCCGGGCTCGTGACCCAGTTCGCGGCGCCCACGGACGGCTCGCCCATGCCGGGGTGGATCAACTGGATCAACACCTACCTGGCCTCCGGCGACCACCCGGTCTACATGGTCACGTATTTCCTGCTGATCGTGTTCTTCACGTACTTCTACGTCTCGATCACCTTCAACCCGGAGGAGGTCGCCGGGAACATGAAGCGCTACGGCGGCTTCATCCCGGGCATCCGCGCCGGGCGCCCCACGGAGAAGTACCTGCAGTACGTCATCAGCCGCATCACGCTGCCCGGCGCGCTGTACCTCGGCGTGATCTCGATGATCCCGCTGGTGGCCCTGGTGCTCTTCGATGCCAACCAGAACTTCCCGTTCGGCGGTCCGTCGCTGCTCATCATGGTGGGCGTGGGCCTGGATACTGTGAAGCAGATCGACGCTCAGCTCCAGCAGCGCCACTACGAGGGCCTGCTGCGCTGAAGCGCTGACGTCGGCGTGCAGAGCGGGCCCGGCGCAGCCATCCACCATCCGCTCCAGATCAGGAGAAGCACATGACTCGCATGCTGATCATCGGCCCGCCCGGTGCGGGCAAGGGCACCCAGGCGGTGCGCATCGCCGAGCGCCTGGGGATCCCGGCCATCTCGACCGGGGACATCTTCCGGGAGAACATCCGCGGCGGCACCGAGCTCGGCAAGGAGGCCCAGTCCTACACCGATGCCGGCAACCTGGTCCCGGACTCCGTGACCAACCGCATGGTGCGCGATCGGCTGTCGTGGGACGACTCCGCCGAGGGCTTCCTGCTCGACGGCTACCCGCGCAACACCGCCCAGGCGGAGGAGCTCGACCGCATCCTGCAGGAGTCCGGCACCCAGCTGGATGTCGTCCTGCAGCTGACCGCGGATCGGGACGAGCTGGTCGCGAGACTGCTCAACCGCGCCCAGGAGCAGGGCCGCACGGATGACACCGAGGACGTCATCCGGCACCGACTGGACGTCTACGACCGCGAGACCGCCCCGGTGATCAGCCTCTACGCCGACCGCGGCTTGGTCACCGAGGTCGACGGCCTCGGCACGATCGACGAGGTCACCGAGCGGATCGCTCAGGCCCTGGCCTGATCCGCCGCCGGACGGTGCAGCCTCCGAGAGCATGATGCACCCACGGGTGCGCGGCGCGGCGGAGACCACCATGGCCCCAGCGGGGTCGCACGACAGCGCAGGGCCGGTGCCGCGAGCACCGGCCCTGCGCACTGCCCGAGAAGAGAGGGGGCGGCATGTTCGGCCGCCGCAAGATCGAGTACAAGACCGATGAGCAGCTGCGCGGCATGGTCCGTGCCGGCGTGGTGACCTCCCGCGCGCTCGACGCCGCGGTGGCCGCCGCACGCCCGGGGGCCACGACGGCAGACGTCGACGCCGCCTTCCGCGAGGTGCTGGCCGCCAACGGGGCCACGTCCAACTTCCTGGGCTACTTCGGCTACCCGGCGACGGTCTGCGTGTCCGTCAACGAGGAGGTCGTCCACGGCATCCCGGGCGAGCGCGTCCTGGAGACGGGGGACATCCTCTCGATCGACGGCGGCGCGATCGTCGACGGCTGGAACGGCGACTCCGCCCGCACCGTGATCCTCGGCAACCCGTCGGAGGAGGACCAGCTGCTCTCGGACGTGACCCGCGAGGCCATGTGGCGCGGCATCGCCGCGGCGGCCACCGGAACCCGTGTCGGCGACATCGGCGCGGCGATCGAGGACCACGTGCGCGAGCGCGTGGGCCAGCGCCTGGGGATCCTGGAGGACTACGTGGGCCACGGCATCGGCTCGCAGATGCACATGGCCCCGGACGTGCTCAACTACCGCGCCTCGGGCGGCTCGCCGGCGCTCAAGCCGGGCATGTGCCTGGCCATCGAGCCCATGCTCGTCACCGGAGGCATCGCTACCTCGACCCTGTCCGATGACTGGACCGTGGTCACCGACGACGGCGGCCGCGCCAGCCAGTGGGAGCACTCCGTGGCGATCCACCGCGGCGGGCTGTGGGTGCTGACCGCCGAGGACGGCGGTGCCTCCGAGCTCGAGCCCCTGGGCGTCACGCCTGTGCCGATCCCCGGCAGCTGAGAAGACACAGCCCTCCCCTCATGAGCGACCCTGATCGGGACGCGCCGCAGAACCGACACCGCCCCACCGGGGCCTGGAGACATCGTGAGCCAGACCAACCAGCCGCTGCCGGATCCGACCGTGGGTCGGCCCGAGACGCCGATCGCCCCCGTCGAGGAGCTCGACGAGGCGCAGATCCTGGGAGATGACGCCGAGACCGAGATCTCGGAGGTTGAGACCGCCCAGCCGCCGGTGGACATGGAGCAGACCGACCCGGATGCCGGCACCGCGGACACCCCGCGCCCGGTGCCGGGCCAGCTCGTGTTCCAGGCCGCCCGTCGCGGCAAGCCTCCGCGCCATCTCGCCGACACGGACATGGCAGGACGCCGGGAGATGCTCAAGGAGATGGGGCACAAGCCCTTCCGCGCCGAGCAGCTCTCGCGCCACTACTTCGAGCGCTTCGCCTCCGATCCGGCGGATATGACCGATCTGCCCAAGGACGGGCGCGAGCAGCTGGTGCACGACACCATGCCCGAGCTGCTCAGCACCGTGCGCACGCTCAGGGCCGACGGCGGAGACACCGTCAAGCGCGTGCACCGGCTCTTCGACGGAGCCCTCGTGGAGTCGGTGCTCATGCGGTATCCGAACCGCGTGACCATGTGCATCTCATCCCAGGCCGGCTGCGGCATGAACTGCCCGTTCTGCGCGACGGGGCAGGCGGGGCTGACCCGCAACCTCTCGGCAGCAGAGATCGTGGGCCAGGTGGTCGAGGGCATCCGCATGACCCGCGACGGCGAGGTCGGGCGCCGCGAGCAGGATCCGCAGCGTGTCTCGAACATCGTCTTCATGGGGATGGGGGAGGCCCTGGCCAACTACAGGTCGACCATGCAGGCGGTCCACCGCCTGATCGACCCGGCGCCGGAGGGCCTGGGCATCTCGGCGCGCGGGCTGACCATGTCGACCGTCGGGCTCGTGCCGGGCATGCGCAAGTTCACCCGCGAGGGCCTGCCGATCACCCTCGCCCTGTCCCTGCACGCCCCCGACGACGAGCTGCGCGACGAGCTCATCCCGATCAACAACCGGTGGAAGGTCGACGAGGCGCTGGACGCGGCCCGTGAGTACTTCGATGCCACCGGACGGCGTGTGTCCATCGAGTACGCCCTGATCCGGGACATGAACGACCAGGGCTGGCGCGCCGACCTGCTGGGGGAGAAGCTCAACGCCCGCGGAGCAGGCTGGGTCCACGTCAACCCGATCCCGCTGAACCCCACCCCGGGCTCCAAGTGGACGGCCTCGCGCCGGGGCGTGGAGCAGAACTTCGTCGAGCGCCTGCGTGCCCACGGCATCCCCACGACCGTTCGCGACACCCGCGGCTCGGACATCGACGGCGCCTGCGGGCAGCTGGCCGCCGCGAGCTGAGCCGAGCAGCACTGGGCGACCGCCCGGAGGGATCGAGATCACCCTTCCTGAGGCCGAAGGAGGCCCCGGACCATCTTGTCCACAGGGCCGCAGTAGCGTAATGTCTTCTGCTGGTTGTCTGCGTATCCCTCTGCGTGCCCGGACATCGCCCCGCACCTGTCTCGCCCCCGGGCGTCGGCTGTCGTGCGCGGGACCGGAAGCAGCAGAGATCTGCAGACAGAGAGCCGAACCCCGCCCGTCTCCTTCGGGAGCGGGCACTGAAGTGAGCGGAGTACATGGCTAAGAAAGACGGAGTCATCGAGATCGAAGGCGGCGTGGTCGAAGCGCTCCCGAACGCAATGTTCCGGGTTGAGCTCGACAACGGCCACATCGTCCTGGCCCACATCTCCGGAAAGATGCGCCAGCACTACATCAGGATCCTCCCGGAGGACCGTGTGGTGGTGGAGCTGAGCCCCTACGACCTCTCACGGGGTCGGATCGTCTACCGCTACAAGTGAGTCGGAGAGTCGTCGGTCCTGCCGGCGGCGCCGATTCGTCCAGCAAACGCGAAGGAATGCGATGAAGGTCCAGCCGAGCGTGAAGCAGATCTGCGAGAAGTGCAAGGTGATTCGCCGCAACGGACGAGTCATGGTGATCTGCGAGAACCCGCGCCACAAGCAGCGTCAGGGCTGAATCAGCCCTGAGGCGAGATATCCGCCGCACCAGCGGTGGATGACAGAGGCACCGCTCCCGACCGGAGAGATCCAGGCGGGCACCCCCGGGCACGGAGGCCGGGGACCACGGAACAGGGCTCATGCCCACCGATGGACAGCGATGCTCCAGACCTCCGGAACGAACCGAGGAGAACAGCCGATATGGCACGTCTCGCAGGCGTCGATCTTCCGCGCGACAAGCGCGTGGTGATCGCACTCACGTACATCTACGGCGTCGGGCCGACCCGCGCCAAGGAGGCCCTCGCGGCCACCGAGATCCCCTCCGATGTCCGGGTCAAGGACCTGACCGACTCCCAGCTGGTCGCACTGCGCGACTTCATCGAGGGCAGCTTCAAGGTCGAGGGCGACCTCCGCCGCGAGGTCGCCGCCGACATCCGCCGCAAGGTCGAGATCGGCAGCTACCAGGGCATCCGCCACCGTCGCGGTCTGCCTGTGCACGGTCAGCGCACCAAGACGAACGCTCGCACCCGCAAGGGCCCCAAGCGCACCGTCGCCGGCAAGAAGAAGTAACGCGCTCACCTGATCTGAACCGGTGCGGCCGCTCGTCGCGCCGAATGCACAGAAGACCACCACGCAGCAGGAGTAGAAATGCCCCCTAAGACTCGTGCGACCGCCGCTCGCAAGCCGCGTCGCAAGGACAAGAAGAACGTCACCCAGGGCCAGGCCCACATCAAGTCGACGTTCAACAACACCATCGTCACCATCACCGACCCGTCGGGTGCGGTCCTCTCCTGGTCCTCGGCCGGCGAGATGGGCTTCAACGGCTCCCGCAAGTCGACCCCGTACGCCGCTCAGATGGCCGCCGAGGCCGCTGCCAAGCGCGCGCAGGAGCACGGCGTCCGCAAGGTCGACGTCTTCGTGAAGGGCCCGGGATCCGGCCGCGAGACCGCGATCCGCTCCCTGCAGGCCACCGGCATCGAGGTCGGCTCGATCCAGGACGTCACCCCGAGCGCTCACAACGGCTGCCGCCCCCCGAAGCGCCGCCGCGTCTGATCACCGGCACGGCTGAGCCGCGACGGGGCCTCGCCCCTCGCGCCGGCCGTGCCCTCCGCTGCCGTCGGGTCCGATTCCGACGGCAGCGTCCAGAGAGTGCTCCACCACCTGCGTGCGTCATATAGCGGAGGCACGCCGAAAGGAAACATCAGTGCTCATTGCACAGCGTCCTGCCCTTTCCGAAGAGGTCGTGGCCGACAACCGCTCCCGGTTCACCATCGAGCCGCTGGAGCCCGGCTTCGGCTACACCCTCGGCAACTCGCTTCGCCGCACCCTGCTCTCGTCGATCCCCGGTGCCGCTGTCACCAGCGTGCGCATGGACGGCGTCCTCCACGAGTTCTCGACCATCGAGGGCGTGAAGGAGGATGTCACCGAGCTCATCCTGAACGTCAAGAAGCTGGCCGTGTCCTCCGAGGAGGACGAGCCCGTCACCGCGTACCTGAACAAGCAGGGGCCCGCCGAGGTCACTGCCGCTGACATCCAGGTGCCGGCCGGGGTCGAGATCCACAACCCGGGTCTGCCGATCGCCACGCTGAACTCGAAGGCCAGCCTGAACCTCGAGCTGACCATCGAGCGCGGCCGCGGCTACGTCACCGCCGCTCAGAACAAGCTGGCGGATGCCGAGATCGGCCGCATCCCGGTCGACTCGATCTACTCGCCGGTGCTCAAGGTGACCTTCCGCGTGGAGGCCACCCGTGTCGAGCAGCGCACGGACTTCGACCGCCTGGTCCTGGACGTGGAGACCAAGGAGTCCATCTCCCCGCGCGATGCCATGGCCTCGGCCGGCACCACGCTGGTGGAGCTGTTCGGCCTGGCTCGCGAGCTCAACATCGAGGCGGAGGGCATCGAGATCGGCCCGTCCCCGACCGACGCCGCCATGTCCGCCGACATGGCGCTGCCGATCGAGGATCTCGAGCTGACGGTGCGCTCCTACAACTGCCTCAAGCGCGAGGGGATCCACAGCGTGGGCGAGCTCGTGACCCGCTCCGAGGCGGACCTCATGGACATCCGCAACTTCGGCGCGAAGTCCATCGACGAGGTCAAGGCCAAGCTCCAGGAGCTGGGTCTGGCCCTCAAGGACTCGCCTCCCGGGTTCGAGGCGGCCGCGCGGCCCGCGGCCATCGACGACGAGAACCCGTTCGACGTTCAGTAATCCTTCCGCCTCTCCTCATCCGGACCGCCGCGCGCCCCGAGCGCCGGACGGCAACGGCTGAGTCACTTCCAGGAGACCAATCACCATGCCTGCACCTACCAAGGGACCCCGTCTCGGCGGCAGCCCGGCGCACCAGCGCCTGATCCTGCGCAACCTGTCGCAGCAGCTCTTCGAGCACAAGCGCGTCACCACCACGGTGACCCGTGCTCGTCGCGTGCGCCCGTACGCCGAGAACCTGATCACCGCCGCCAAGAAGGGCGATCTCAACGCCCGCCGCAAGGTCCTGGGCCAGCTGTCCGACAAGTCCGTCGTGCACGAGCTGTTCACCACCATCGCCTCGGCGATGGAGGACCGTCCGGGCGGCTACACCCGCATCACCAAGATCGGCAACCGCAAGGGCGACAACGCGCCCATGGCGGTCATCGAGCTCGTCATGGAGCCCGTGGCCACCAAGGCGACCGTCGCCGAGGCCGAGGCGGCCACGCGCACTGCGGCTCCGGCCGCCGAGCCGGCCGCTGCCGCTGAGCCGGCTGCTGCCGAGGACGTCGTGTCCGACCCCTCGACCCCGCTGGCCGAGGAGGGCGGCGTCAGCGCCGCCGCCGCGGATGCCGAGGCCCAGGCCTCAGGCGACATCGAGGCCGACGAGTTCGCCGGCTCCGCCAAGCCGCTCGAGTCCGGCGAGGCCCCCGAGGGCTTCACCATCAAGGGCAACAAGGACTCCATGAAGTTCCACGTGCCCGGCTCGCGCTGGTACGCCTCCACCCGAGCCGAGGTCTGGTTCGACACCAAGGCCAACGCCGAGGCCGCCGGGTTCGCCCCGGCAGGCGGCGCAGCCGCCCAGAAGATCGACGGCGAGTGATCTTCGGGCTCTGAGGCTCTCGGGTCTCGGGCCGACGACGGCCGCCGTGCGGATGCCTGCGCATCCGCACGGCGGCTTTCGCGTTTCCGCAGGGCCGACGGCGGCAGCAGCCGGGCCGTGCGCTGGTCGGGCAGCGATCGCGCACAGGACACTTGCCGGGGCTGAAGGATCCGCCCCAGTGAACCGCCCAGGAGCGCGGCAACCGATCGACGACGGATGAGGGAGGCGAGGCGATGAGCACGCAGAGGCAGAGCCCAGCAGGGGCGGGCGCCGCCGAGGCGGTGCGCTTCCGCCTGGACCTGGCCTACGACGGCACGCCGTTCGCGGGCTGGGCTGTGCAGCCCGGGCTGGAGACGGTCCAGGGCAGCCTGGAGGCTGCCCTGGAGCTGGTCGTTCGCGCTCCGGCCCGGCTCGTGGTGGCAGGACGCACCGATGCCGGTGTGCACGCCCGCGGGCAGGTCGCCCATGCCGATCTCACCGGCGAGCAGGCGATGCGGGTGCTCAGCGGTCGGGAGGGTCCGCGACCGGACGGACTGGAGCGGCGCCTGGCCGGAGGCCTGAGCCGGATCCTGGGCTCCGACAGGCGCCGACGGGGGCTTCCGGAGATCCCGGGGGCGATCGTCGTGCGACGAGCCAGGCCCGCCCCCGAGGGCTTCGACGCCCGATTCTCGGCGGTCGCGCGGCGCTACGTGTACCGGATCGACGACGGAGCGGCCGGCCACGACCCGCTGACCCGGAAGTCCACCTGGGCCCTCGATCATCGGCTGGACGAGACCGCCATGCGGGAGGCCGTCGAGCCGCTTCCGGGGCTGCACGACTTCCTGAGCTTCTGCCGCCCCCGGACGGGGGCGACCACCATCCGGGACCTGCAGGGGATCTCCCTGCGGCGCACCGACAGCGGTCTGCTCGAGGTCGAGCTGCGCGCCGATGCCTTCTGCCACTCGATGGTCCGCTCGATCGTCGGGTCGATGGTCCGGGTGGGCAAGGGCGAGCGGCCCGCCTCCTGGCTGCGGGACAGGCTGGAGGAGCGGTCCCGGTCCTCCGAGACGCTGCTGGCGCCTCCCCAGGGGCTCGTCCTGGAGGAGGTCGTGTATCCGGAGGACTCGCAGCTGGCGCAGCGAGCCCGGCTCACGCGAGCGCGTCGGGAAGGGGCCTGAGCCGCGGCCGGCCCCGGTGGAAACGGGCGGCCGCTTCGGGTAGGGTGGCCTGCTGTTGTGCGTGTCCCGCCTCGGTTCACGTGTACCCGGATCCGCCGTCCAGTTGCAGGGCACAGGGCGATCTGGTGCGCTGAGGTTCTGGGGACCCGGATGCTGCTCGGCCCTCACCCGAGCCCCGGAGGCACACGGAATCCGGCCCCTGACCCCAACTCAGGGCCACTCTTCATCGAACGAAGGCAGATCAACGTGCGCACGTATACCCCGAAGCCCGGTGACGTCCAGCGTGACTGGTACGTCATCGACGCGACCGACGTCGTCCTGGGCCGTCTGGCCAGCCACGCGGCAGTCCTGCTGCGCGGTAAGCACAAGGCCACCTACGCCCCTCACGTCGACACCGGCGATTTCGTGATCGTCGTCAATGCGGACAAGGTCGCCCTCACCGGCGACAAGCTGCAGAAGAAGATCGCGTACCGCCACTCGAACCACCCCGGCGGCCTCACCGCGACCACCTACGCCGAGCTGCTCGCCAAGAGTCCCGAGCGTGCGGTCGAGAAGGCCATCAAGGGCATGCTCCCCAAGAACAAGCTGGCGGCTCAGCAGCTGTCCAAGCTCAAGGTCTACGCCGGCCCGGAGCACCCGCACGGTGCGAACAAGCCCAAGACCTTCGAGTTCAACCAGGTCGCCCAGTAATCCGGGCCTACGAGAACGACTGACACAAGGAGAACATCGTGGCTCAGAATACTGATGAGCAGTTCGCGCAGGACGGTGAGGAGCTGACCTCCTACACCTCCGAGTCCACCGGCGCAGCCGCCGAGTCCGCCGTCGCCACCGAGCGTCCGGCGCTGACCGTCCCCGGCCAGGGCACCGGCCGCCGCAAGGAGGCTGTCGCTCGCGTCCGCCTGATCCCCGGCTCCGGCCAGTGGAAGATCAACGGCCGCACGCTGGAGGAGTACTTCCCCAACAAGCTGCACCAGCAGGAGGTCAACGACCCCTTCACGCTGCTGGACCTGCAGGGCGCCTACGACGTCATCGCGCTGGTGCACGGCGGCGGCCCCTCCGGCCAGGCCGGTGCCATGCGCCTGGGCGTCGCCCGCGCGCTCAACGAGATCGACGCGGAGCACAACCGCTCGACCCTCAAGAAGGCGGGCTTCCTGACCCGTGACGCCCGCGTCATCGAGTCCAAGAAGGCAGGCCTCAAGAAGGCCCGCAAGGCCCCGCAGTACTCCAAGCGCTGATCCAGCGCCTCTGCGCAGCTCCCGCCTGATCGGGACTGCCTGCCCCAGCGCCTCGTCGCACACGGACATCGTCCGTCAGCGGCGGGGCGCTGTCGCGTCGACAGGGCGCGTGCGACGGGACTCCTCGGCGGCTGTCCGTGCCGCTGCGACTCGTCGGCGGCGAGACCCGGGCCCAGAGTCCGGCCGAGCCACGACCCCGCATGTGGTGGATGGAATGCGTCAGCGCGGCCCACGGGCCTAGGATGTTGGATCGATGACACGAATCTTCGGAACCGACGGCGTACGCGGTCTGGCCAATGAGCTGCTCACGGCAGACATGGCGCTGGACCTCTCTCAGGCAGCGGCCATCGTGCTGGGCCACGACCATGCGGCTGATGGCCGCCGTCCCAGGGCTGTGCTCGCCCGGGACGGCCGGGCCTCGGGCGAGTTCCTGGGTGCGGCCGTAGCCGCCGGGCTCGCGGCCTCAGGCGTCGACGTCGAGGACGCCGGCACCGTGCCGACCCCGGCGCTGGCCTACCTGGTGGGCGACACCGAGGCGGACTTCGGCGTGATGATCTCCGCCTCGCACAACCCGGCCCCGGACAACGGGATCAAGTTCCTGGCCGCCGGCGGCAAGAAGCTGCCGGACGCCGTGGAGGACCGGATCCAGGCCGTCTACGACGCCAAGGACTTCCGTCGGCCCACCGGCGCCGGGGTGGGACGCATCCGCACCCTCACCGACGCCGAGGACCGCTACGTGATGCACCTGGTCGCGGCCATCCCGCACCGCCTCGAGGGGCTGAAGATCGTTCTGGACTGCGCCCACGGCGCCGCCTCCGGTCCGTCTCCGGACGCGTTCCGCGATGCCGGGGCCGAGCTGGTCGTGATCGGCGCCCAGCCCGACGGCCTCAACATCAACGACGGCGTGGGCTCGACCCACCTGGGGCCGCTGAAGGAGGCCGTGGTGGCCCACGGGGCGGATCTCGGCATCGCCCATGACGGCGACGCAGATCGCTGCCTGGCCGTGGACGCCCAGGGGCAGGAGATCGACGGCGACCAGATCATGGGCATCCTGGCGGTGGCCATGCACCAGGCCGGGCGCCTGAAGGACGACACCCTGGTGGTGACGGTGATGTCCAACCTGGGGCTCAAGCTCGCCCTGCAGGAGCGCGGCATCCGGATCGTCGAGACCAAGGTCGGGGACCGCTACGTCCTCGAGGCCATGGTCGAGCACGGCTTCAACCTGGGCGGCGAGCAGTCCGGTCACGTGATCATGGCGGACTGGGCCACGACCGGCGACGGCCTGCTCACCGGCCTCATGCTGGCCTCTCAGGTGGCGGGGACCGGCCTGCCGCTGTCCGAGCTGGGCACGGTCATGACCCGCCTGCCGCAGCGTCTGCTGAACGTGAAGGGCGTGGACCGCTCCGCCGCCTCGACCGACGAGGGCGTGGCGGAGGCCGTGGCGGAGTCGGAGAAGCGACTGGGGGAGACCGGCCGTGTGCTGCTGCGTCCCTCCGGAACCGAGCCCGTGGTGCGCGTGATGGTCGAGGCCGCCACGCAGGAGCAGGCCGACGAGGAGGCCGCCGCGCTGGCCGAGGTCGTGCGGCAGCGGCTCGCCCTGGGCTGAAGCCCCGGCTGAGACCCGCTGCCTGCTCGACTGAAGCGGCGACGCAGGATGAGGAGGAGCCCCGACGGCATCGCCCGTCGGGGCTCCTCCTGCTTCTGATCAGCGGCTCCGAGCGCAGAAGAAGGCCCCTGCCGCGAGTCGCGGCAGGGGCCTTCTTCTCTCTCCCAGCGCCGCCCGGCGCTGTGCTCTCAGATCATGAGGTGAATGGGGGCGGTGGAGCCTGTGGGGCTCAGACGGACGGCGTGTCCTTGGGCGAGACGCTCTCGGCCTGGCCGGCGCCCGGGACGAGCGCGTCCCGGATCTCGGTGAGCAGGGCGACCTGCGGGTCGACCTCCTCCTCGTCCGGGTTGATGCCGAGGCGCAGGTTGCGGCGCTCGATCATCTTGTTCATCGGCATGACGACCACGAAGTAGAGGGCCGCGGCGATGATGAGGAAGTTGATGATGACGGTGAGCCACGCGCCCAGGCGGACGTAGTTCTCGGTGCCGTTGACCTGGATGGCCAGGAACTGATCGAAGTTGGGGAACCCGATCAGGCCCGAGATCAGCGGCATGATGACCGAGTCCACGAGCGTGGAGATGACGGGGGCGAACGCGCCGCCCACGATGACGGCGACGGCAAGGTCGATGACGTTGCCCTTCATGATGAATTCCTTGAAACCCTGAAGCATGAGGGCAACAGTAGCGGTGAAGGACGTGTCAACCTATTGCCGGGAAGCTTTTTCTCGGATCTCAGATGGTGATTTCCGTCACACTGCTCTCGGGGCGCGACCCCGTCGTGACCTGGGGCGTCAGGAGTAGTCCGGTGCGGGGCCCGTTCCGTAGAACTTCTCGAGCGTGGCAGCTCCGGAGTCGGCGAACTCCTGGGCGCGCTCCTCGCCGATGTAGCGGAAGTGCCAGGGCTCGTAGGCGTAGCCCGTGACGTCCTCGCCGTCCTGGGGGTAGCGCAGCACGAATCCGTAGTCCTGCGCGTGCTCGGCGGCCCACTGGGCCGCTGCCGTGTCGGCGAAGCACTCCTGCAGGTCGCAGCCGGAGCCGTCGGCGATGTCCATGACCAGACCCGTCTGGTGCTCCGAGTGCCCGGGGCGGGCCGAGATGGTGTCGGCGGTCTCCTGGCCGTTGACGTCGACCCAGTGCTGATAGGTGGTGACCTGCTCGTCGTAGGGGCGGTAGGCCGAGGTGATGCTCACGGTGATGCCCTCGTCTCGCATGTCCGAGAGCATCTGCTGGGCGGCTCCGGCTGCGTCCTCGCGCAGCTGCTGGCCCTCGATGTCCTCGAGCGGCTCCGGGGCGTAGTCCTCCGGATCCAGCGGGCGCGCCTTGTTGACGACCACATCGGTCGAGGTGGAGGTGTCGACGTCGGCGTCGGACACGGCGGCCGCGCCGGATTCAGCCTCTGCCTCCGCGCCGCCGCTCTGGGCGGAGTCCGCGGCGGCGGAGCTGCTGGAGTCCTCCTGCGGCTGCTCGGATCCGCATGCCGAGAGGCCCAGAAGGCCCAGCAGGGTGACGGAGGCGGCCAGGCGGCGGGGGAGGGGGGTGGTCATGATCGGGCTCCGATGCTCGGGGGTGCGGTGCGGATGTTCGGGGGGTCAGTTCTTGCGCAGCAGGACGCGGCGGATCGAGTGGTCCGAGTCCTTGGAGAGGATCAGCTGCGCTCGGCCGCGGGTGGGCCGGACGTTGCGGACCAGGTTCGGCTCGTTGATGCGGCGCCAGATGTCGGTGGCGACCTCCTCGGCCTCCTCGTCGGAGAGGCTCGCATAGCGGTGGAAATAGGAGTCCGGGTCGGCGAAGGCGCCGTGTCGCAGCTGCTGGAAGCGCTCCACGTACCAGCGCTCGATGTCCTGGGTCCGGGCGTCGACGTAGATGGAGACGTCGAAGAAGTCGCTCAGGGCCAGGGCCGCGCGGTCATCGGGCCCGATCTTGGCGGGGGCCAGCACATTGAGGCCCTCGATGATCACGACGTCCGGGGCGGTGACCACGACCTCCTCGTCCGGGAGGATGTCGTAGGTGACGTGCGAGTACTTGGGCGCCCGGACCTCCAGCGCCCCGGACTTGATGTCAGCCACGAACCGCAGCAGCGCCCGACGGTCGTAGGACTCCGGGAAGCCCTTGCGGTGCATCAGGCCCCGGCGCTCGAGCTCGGCGTTGGGGTGCAGGAAGCCGTCGGTCGTCACGAGCTGGACGTTGGGCGTGGACGGCCACCGGGCCATGAGCTCGCGCAGGAGGCGGGCGGTGGTGGACTTGCCGGCGGCCACTGACCCCGCGATCGCGATGACGAACGGGGTGCGCGCGTGCTCCTGGCCCAGGAACTGATTGGTCGAGTTGTTCAGCGCGGTGGCGGCGGTGTCGTAGAGGGTGAGCAGCCGGGACAGGGGGAGGTAGACCTCGCGCACCTCGTCGGCGTCCAGATGATCTCCCAGGCCGCGCAGGCTCTCGATCTCCGCCTCATCCAGCGGCAGCTCGATCTCATCGGACAGGCGCGACCACGTCAGCCGGTCGAGCTCGACGAACGGCGACAGTCGGTGGATTCCGGGGGCTGTGCTCATCGGCGCCATCGTAGTCCGCCGAGGCGGCGCGCCCCGATCCAGGCGGTCCGTGATGACCTCCTGCGAAGGATCGGGGGCAGCGCACCGGGATTAGGCTGGCTCGCATGATCATCGGCAGCGGCATCGACGTGGTGGACATCCAGCGGTTCGAGCGGCAGCTCGAGCGCACGCCCAGGCTGCGCGAGCGTCTTTTCGTGCCCAGCGAGCGGGTGCTGCCGCTGCAGTCGCTGGCTGCGCGCTTCGCGGCCAAGGAGGCCGCGGCCAAGGCGCTGAAGGCGCCGCCCGGCATGATCTGGCAGCACTGCTGGATCGAGAAGACCGAATGGGGCGCCCCGATCCTGTGCACCGAGGGCACGGTGGCCCGGGAGGCGGCCCGTCAGGGGATCGACCGGTGGCACCTGAGCATGTCCCACGACGGGGGCCTGGCCATGGCCTACGTGATCGCCGAATCGACGGGCTCAGCGGATCCGGAATCGTTCGGCTCGGCGGACCCCGACGACGCCGAGGCGGTGCTGTGATGCGCCCGGGGTTCTCGGGAGAGGCCGTGCGCACGGCCGAGCAGCCGCTGCTCGAGCACGGCAGGGGCCCGGCGCTGATGGCGGTGGCCGCGCACGGCCTGCAGCTGCACTGCCGGCGCCTCCTGCGCACTCGTCGGGGGCGGGTCGCCGGATCCCGCGCCGTGGTCCTGGCGGGCAAAGGCAACAACGGCGGGGACGGGCTCTGGGCGGCCGCTGCGCTGCGCCGCGCCGGTGTGGAGGTGACGGCGATCCCCACGGCCGACTCGCTGCACGAGGACGGCGCTCGCGCTCTGCGGCAGGCCGGCGGAGTCGTGAGCGCATGGTCGCTGGACGACGAGCACGTGGAGCAGGCCCTGGACCTGCTGCTCGGCGCGGACCTGGTGATCGACGCGGTGCTCGGCACCGGGGCCTCCGGCGGGCTGCGCGGTGCCATGGCCGAGCTCGCGCGATCCTTCGACCAGCGCTCGCAGGAGACAGGGGAGCAGGGGCCCGTCGTCGTGGCCGTCGACGTCCCCTCCGGGCTCAGCGCCGACGGCGGGGCGCTCGAGGGTCCTGTGCTTCCCGCCGCCTCCACCGTGACCTTCGGCGCGGCCAAGACGGCCCAGCTCACCGCCCCCGGCGATCGGCTGTGCGGCCGTGTGGAGGTCGTGCCGATCGGCATCGAGGCGCACCTGCGATCCCCGGACGTCCTGCGGCTCGAGGATCGCGATCTCGAGGCGCTGTGGCCGCGCCCGGTCGGCTCGGACCACAAGTACACCCGCGGCGTCGTCGGGATCGTGGCCGGGTCCGAGGAGTACCCGGGGGCCGCTCTGCTGACGGTGCACTCGGCGCTGGCCGCCGGGACCGGCATGGTCCGGTACCTGGGCGATGAGTCCACGCGCAGGATGGTCAACCTGACGAGCCCCGAGGCCGTGGTCTCCGATAGTGCCCCCGCCGACGAGCATGTGCAGGCCTGGATCGCGGGCCCGGGCGCCGTCGACGAGGCGCAGCACCAGCGCTGCGAGCAGGCGCTGGCCGAAGCGCTGCAGCGCAGGATCCCTGCGGTGCTCGATGCCGGAGCCCTGGAGATCGCCGGGCGCAGCCTGGCCGACACGCGGCTGCGGCCGTGGATCGTGCTCACCCCGCACGCAGGCGAGCTGGCCGAGCTGCTGCGCTGGTGCGAGGCCTGGGACCGGCTTCCGGAGGGCGTCGCGGCTGCCGAGCGCGAGCAGATCGAGGCGGACCCCGTGCACTGGGCGCGAACGGCCGCCCGGGCGACCGGGGCCACCGTCGTGCTCAAGGGCGCCACCACGACCGTCGCGGCTCCGAGCACCGCGGAGGGCGCGCCGGACCCGGACGACGACCGGGACGGCGCATCCTGCGTCCTGACGGCCGGAGACGGCAGCCCGTGGCTGGCCACCGCCGGCTCCGGGGACTGCCTGGCCGGCATGCTCGGAACGCTGCTGGCCCACGACTCCGCCCAGCCGCAGCGGCTCGAGCGCGCCCTGGGCCCGTGGCTGGCCGACAGCCCGCTGCCCGAGCATCTGCGGGGCGGTCTGCGCGACCGGCTCGCAGGCGACGGGCGCTGGTCGCTGCTGGCGGCGCTGGCCGTGGTGCTGCAGGGGCGCGCCTCGCGGCGGGGAGGAGAGGGCCCGCAGCCCTGCCGCCCCGAGGACATCCGCGCGGCCCTGACCCGCGGGGACGCGGGATCCGGGGCGGATCTGGGCAGCTGAGGGGGGCCGAGCGCGAACGGACGGGGGCCGTCCGGCCCTGATGTCGGCACCTGCGCTAGGCTCGGTGCAGTGCGCCGACGCACCGGGAGTCCTTTCTGTCTGCGTCCCTCGAGGGTCAGGCGGCGGATCCCGAACCCCTACACCTTCAGGAGATCATCGTCGTGACCGAAGTCTGGCCCGGAACCGCTTACCCCCTCGGGGCGACCTTCGACGGAACGGGCACCAACTTCGCTCTGTTCTCCGAGGTCGCCGAGAAGGTCGAGCTGTGCCTGTTCGACGACCAGGGCACCGAGGAGCGCATCGAGGTCGAGGCCGTCGACGGCTATGTCTGGCACTGCTTCCTGCCCAACGTCGAGCCCGGTCAGCGCTACGGCTACCGCGTGCACGGCCCGTGGGACCCGTCGCAGGGCCTGCGATGCAACCCCTCCAAGCTGCTGCTGGATCCCTACGCCAAGGCCGTGGACGGCTTCGTGCGCGAGTGGGGCCAGCCGCTGTTCTCCTACGAGTTCGGTGACGAGGACTCCTTCAACGACGAGGACTCGGCCGAGCTGATGATGAAGGGCGTGGTGATCAACCCGTTCTTCGAGTGGCAGGGCGACCGCCCGCCCAAGCGCGAATACCACAAGTCCGTGATCTACGAGGCCCACGTCAAGGGGCTCACGCAGCAGCTCGACGAGATCCCGGAGAACGAGCGCGGCACCTATGCCGGCGTGGCCCACCCGGCGACCATCTCGCATCTGAAGAAGCTCGGCATCACCGCGATCGAGCTCATGCCGGTGCACGAGTTCGTGCAGGACTCCACGCTGCTGGAGAAGGGCCTGCGCAACTACTGGGGCTACAACACCATCGCGTTCTTCGCCCCGCACCACGACTACTGCTCGACCTCGACCCTCGGCGGGCAGGTCCAGGAGTTCAAGGCCATGGTCCGCGCCCTGCACCGGGCGAACATCGAGGTCATCCTGGACGTGGTCTACAACCACACGGCGGAGGGCAACCACCTGGGGCCCACGCTGTCCATGCGCGGGGTGGACAACAACGCCTACTACCGCACCGTCGAGGACAACCCGAAGTTCTACATGGACTACACGGGCACCGGTAACTCGCTCAACGTGCGCCACCCCCATGCGCTGCAGCTGATGATGGACTCGCTGCGCTACTGGGTCACCGATATGCACGTCGACGGCTTCCGCTTCGATCTGGCCTCGACCCTGGCTCGCGAGTTCTACGACGTCGACAAGCTCTCGACCTTCTTCGAGCTCGTGCAGCAGGATCCGATCGTCTCCCAGGTCAAGCTGATCGCCGAGCCGTGGGACGTCGGCCCCGGCGGCTACCAGGTGGGCAACTTCCCGCCGCAGTGGACCGAGTGGAACGGCATGTACCGCGACACCGTGCGGGACTTCTGGCGCGGCGAGCCCTCGACCCTGGGCGAGTTCGCCTCCCGCATCACGGGCTCGGCGGACCTGTACGAGAACAGCGGACGCCGCCCGTTCGCCTCGATCAACTTCGTCACGGCCCACGACGGCTTTACACTGCGCGACCTCGTGTCCTACAACGAGAAGCACAACGAGGCCAACGGCGAGGACAACAACGACGGCGAGTCGCACAACCGCTCCTGGAACTGCGGTGTGGAAGGCCCCACGGACGACGCCGACGTCCTGTCGCTGCGCGCACGGCAGCAGCGCAACTTCATCGCCACGCTGATGCTCTCCCAGGGCACCCCCATGCTCCTGCACGGCGACGAGCTCGGACGCAGCCAGGGCGGCAACAACAACACGTACTGCCAGGACAACGAGATCTCCTGGATCGACTGGGACGCCGCCGACGCCCCGCTCGTGGAGTTCACCTCCGCGCTGATCCACCTGCGCCGGGACCACCCCACGTTCCGCCGCGCGCAGTTCTTCGACGGCCGTCCGGTCGAGATGGACGAGCGCACGGACGAGGATCCCATGCCGGACATCGCCTGGATCAGCACCGACGGCTCGGCCATGACGCCGGCCGACTGGGACGAGCCCCTGTCCCGCACGCTCGGGATGTGGCTCAACGGCCATGGCATCACAGGCAAGGACGCCCGCGGTCGCCAGATCACCGACGTCGACTTCCTGGTGTGGTTCAACTCCTCCCCGGAGGACATCACGTGCACCCTCCCGCCCGCCGAGTACGGATCTACGTGGGAGGAGCTGCTGGACACCGCCGGCGAGCACGGCAACGGCTCGGTGCTCACGCACTCGACGGAGTTCGTGCTCAAGCCCAAGTCCATGGTGGTGCTGCGCCAGTGGGATGAGCCCGAGGACGAGCCGGACACCTCGGTGGCGGCCTCCGTCGCCGCCTACGCGTCCCAGGCCCAGCCGGACGAGTGAGCCGCGAGCCGGGTGATCCCGGCTCGCCTGAGACTGGGGCCAGTCCCGACCGATCGGGGCCGGCCCTCCCACCCAGGATCCGCAGCAGGAGAGGTGCTCCTGCACCAGCACACGAGGAGACCACGTGCGCATTCCCGCCTCGACCTACCGACTCCAGATCACCCCCGACTTCGACCTCACCGCAGCAGTCGAGCAGCTCGAGCGCCTGCAGGCGCTCGGCGCGGACTGGGTCTACCTCTCGCCGGTCCTGCGCTCCGTGGGCGGCTCGGACCACGGCTACGACGTGGCCGATCCCACCGAGGTCGACCCGGCCCGCGGGGGCAGGGATGCTTTCGACCGCTTCTGCCGCTCGGCGCACGAGCTGGACCTGGGCGTGCTGGTGGACATCGTGCCGAACCACCAGGGCGTGGCCTCCCCGCCGGAGAACCCGTGGTGGTGGTCGCTGCTGCGCGACGGACGCGGCTCCGAGCACGCGCAGGCCTTCGACGTCGACTGGGAGTCCTTCGGCGACCGGGTGATGATCCCGGTGCTCGGCGACGACGCCGACGAGGACGGCACTCCGCGCCCGGGTCGGGCCGACCAGGCGCTGGAGCAGCTCGAGGTCGAGCTGCGCGACGGGCAGCCGGTGCTGACCTACTTCGACAACGTCTACCCGGTGGCCGAGGGCACGGCGATGTTCGATGACGACGGCCGGGCCACGGAGCCTGCCCGGATGATCCACGAGCGGCAGAACTACCAGCTGGTCAACTGGCGCCGCGGGGATGCTGCCCTGAACTACCGCCGCTTCTTCACGATCGCCACCCTGGCGGGGATCAGGGTCGAGGACCGCCAGGTCTTCGAGGACTCGCACGTGGAGGTCCGTCGCTGGATCGACGAGGGCCTGGTGGACGGGCTGCGCATCGATCACCCGGACGGGGTGCGCGATCCCGCGCAGTACCTCGGCTGGCTGGCCGAGCTCACCGGCGGGCGCTACACCCTGATCGAGAAGATCCTGGAGCCCGGGGAGCTGCTGCCGCGCGAATGGCTGGAGCAGGGCCTGACGGCCGGCACCACGGGCTACGACGCCCTGGGTGTGATCGACCGGCTGCTCGTGGACCCGGACGGGGAGTACCCGCTGACCGCTCTGGACGCCTCCCTGCGCGCCGGCTCGAGCGCCGAGCAGGCTCAGGAGGGCGACTGGGAGCGGATGATCCACGGGACCAAGCGGGCCGTGACGGACGGGTCCCTGCATGCCGAGGTCGAGCGCCTGGCCCGCGAGGCCTCCGTCGAGCCCGCCCTGGAGGGCGTCTCGCACGAGACCCTGGTGGACGCCCTGAGCGAGGTCCTCAGCTGCTTCGGCGTCTACCGCACCTACCTGCCGTGGGGCTCGGAGCACCTGGCCGAGGCGCTGGAGGCCTCGCAGGGCTCCCGTCCGGAGCTGGCCGAGGTGCTCACCGCTCTGGGCCCGGTCCTGGGGCTGGGGGTCGAGGACGAGTCGGAGCTGACTCCGGCGGCACGGCGCTTCCAGCAGACCTCCGGCATGGTCATGGCCAAGGGCGTGGAGGACAGTGCGTTCTACCGCTACTCCCGTCTCACCTCGCTCACCGAGGTGGGCGGGGATCCGTCGTCGTTCTCGCTGTCCGCTCAGGAGGCCCACGACGAGTTCGCGCGTCGTCACCGCGACGAGCCGCTGGCCATGACGACCCTGTCCACCCACGACACCAAGCGCTCGGAGTCGGTGCGCGCGCGGATCAGCGTGCTCGCCGAGATCGGGGAGAAGTGGGCCGTGGCGCTCGCCTCCGTGGAGCGCGATGCCCAAGCCAGGGGCGTCGGTCCGCTGGCCGATCGCACGCTGGTGAACCTGGTGCTTCAGGCCATGGTGGGGGCCTGGCCCATCAGCCGCGAGCGCGCCGTGGACTACGCACTGAAGGCCGCCCGCGAGTCCGGGACCGCGACCGCATGGGTCGACGGCGACGAGGCCTTCGAGGCAGATCTCAGCGGGCTGATCGACCTGGTGCTGGAGGACCCGGCCGTGCGCGGCACGGTGGAGGGCATCGTGCGTCGAGTCCAGGCACCGGGCTGGTCGAACGCGCTGTCGCAGAAGCTGATCCAGCTCACCGTGCCCGGCGTGCCGGACGTCTACCAGGGCTCCGAGCAGTGGGCTCCTGCGCTCGTGGATCCGGACAACCGCCGACCGGTGGGCCACGCCGAGATCGCGCAGCGACTGGCCGCCCTCGACGAGCGCCGCGACGATCCCTCGGTGGCGCGCGAGCATTCCGTGCCCGCGGTGGACGAGACCGGCGATGCCAAGCTGCTGGTGACCTCGCGGGCGCTGCGTCTGCGCCGCGACCGCCCGGAGCTGTTCTCGGACTATGCACCGCTGCAGGCGGAGGGCGAGCAGGCAGAACACCTGTTCGCTTTCGACCGCGGCGGTGCGCTGACCCTGGCGACGCGGCTTCCCGTGGGGCTGGAGGCTGCCGGCGGTTGGGGCGAGACAAGCCTGGTGCTGCCCGACGGGCTGTGGAAGGATGCCCTCACCGGCGGCAGCTTCAGCGGGACCGTGCGGGTCGGGGACGTGCTCGACCTGCTGCCTGTCGCACTGCTGGTCCGCGACTGAGCTGTTCCACCGTCATACCGAACGAGCATTCTCCGAGGCGGGCGCACGCGTCGTCTCCCCACCGCAGAACGGAGGACGACATGTCCTACTCCGCAGGAAACGGCCGAGCCCCTCTGGATCGCTTCGACGTCTTCGCCCCGCATGCGGCGGGTGTCGTCGTGCGCATCGACGGGCAGGACCACGAGATGATCAAGGCCCTCGACCTGCCGGGGCACAGCCCGCGCGGGCTGGAGCCGGCTCCCGAGTACGCCTCCGGCGAGCACAGCCCCATGGGCTGGTGGACGCTGCCGGACGAGGCCGCCGAGTCCGTGCCGTCCACGACGGTGCGCTACGGCTACATCCTCTCCAAGGTCCTGGACCCGGGCACGCCCGAGGAGCGCACGATCGAATCGGCCGTGCTGCCGGATCCGCGCTCCATGCGCCAGCCGCAGGGCGTGCACGAGCTGTCATGCACCTACGACCCCGCCGACTTCGAGTGGACCGACCTCGACTGGGGCGGGGCCGATCTCGAGGACACCGTGCTCTACGAGATGCACATCGGCACCTTCACCCCGGAGGGCACCTTCGAGGCCGCGATCGAGCACCTGGATGCGCTCGCCGAGCTGGGCATCGACGCCGTCGAGGTCCTGCCCGTCAACGGGTTCAACGGCTCGCGCAACTGGGGCTACGACGGCGTGGCCTGGTACACGACCCAGGAGGAGTACGGCGGGCCGATCGGCCTGCAGCGCTTCGTGGATGCCTGCCACGAGCGCAACCTGGCCGTCGTGCTGGACGTCGTCTACAACCACCTGGGCCCATCCGGGAACTACCTGCCCGAGTTCTTCGAGGTCTTCACCGCCGGTGCCTCCTCGTGGGGCGAGCAGATCAACCTGGACGACTTCGGCTCCGACGGGGTGCGCGATCACATCCTCGACAATGTGCGCATGTGGCAGGAGGACTTCCACGTCGACGGCTTCCGCATCGATGCCGTGCACGCGCTCAAGGACTCCCGCGCCCGCCACATCCTCCAGCAGATCTCGGACCGTGTGGCGGAGACCTCGCAGCGCACCCGTCGTCGTGCCTTCACGATCGCGGAGTCGGACCTCAACGACGTCCGCATGGTCGAGGACACGCAGCGCAACGGTCTGGGCATGGACGGTCAGTGGCTCGACGACTGGCACCACGGCGCGCACTGGGCGCTGTCGGGGGAGTCGCAGGGCTACTACGAGGACTTCGCCTCCCTGGGCGCGCTCGCCAAGTCGATGACCGGCGCGTTCTTCCACGACGGGTCGTTCTCGTCCTTCCGCGGCCGCTCCCACGGGGGGCCCGTCGACCCGCAGCGGCAGAAGCCGTGGCAGTTCGTGACCTACACGCAGAACCACGATCAGGTGGGCAACCGGGCGACCGGCGACCGCTTCCCGCAGACGCTGTCCACGGATCGCCTGATCCTGGCCGCGGCCCTGCTGCTGACCCAGCCGTACACGCCCATGATCTTCCAGGGCGAGGAGTGGGCGGCCTCGACCCCGTGGCCATTCTTCACCGCGCATCCGGAGCCCGAGCTGGCCGATGCCGTGCGCAGCGGCCGCAAGGCCGAGTTCGCGCGCATGGGATGGGACGAGGACTCCGTCCCGGATCCCCAGGCGCAGGAGACCTTCGACTCGGCGATCCTGAAGTGGGATGAGCGCGAGCAGGGCGATCACGCGAAGGTGCTCGCCGCGTACCGGGAACTGATCGACCTGCGCCGACGCACCCCCGAGCTGCGCGGCGGCTTCGAGACGATCCGCACCGAGTTCGAAGAGGACGGCCGCTGGCTCGTGCTGCACCGCGGCCCGGTGTCCGCAGCCTTCAACTTCGGCGACGACGCCGTGGACGTGCCGCTGGGCGGTGCCGCTTCGTCGGTGCTGTGGAGCCACGGCGCCGAGGAGCCGGCCGGGGAGTCCATCCGTCTCCAGGGCAGTGGCGCAGCGGTGCTCAGGGCCTGAGAGGCTGTGCTGGACGGTCCGCCATGATCCAGCGGCCTCCGCTTCCTCCAGGGAGCGGAGGCCGCTTCGGCTCCGAAGCGGTGCGTCCTGCTGCTCCCATTGCGCTGTCGCCGGGCGGTGGAAGGATGGGCACATGCTGATCTACGGAGATGACACCCGCTGGACGCCCGCCGAGGACCGCTACGAGTCCATGCCCTACCGCACGCTCGGGACCTCGGGCCTGAAGCTGCCCGCGATCTCGCTGGGGCTGTGGCACAACTTCGGCGATGACAAGCCCATGGCCACGCAGAAGCAGATCCTGCGTCAGGCCTTCGACTCGGGCATCACCCACTTCGACCTGGCCAACAACTACGGCCCGCCCAACGGCTCGGCCGAGCTGAACTTCGGGCGCGTGCTCAAGGAGGACTTCGCCGATCTGCGCCAGGAGATCGTGATCTCCTCCAAGGCCGGCTGGGACATGTGGCCGGGCCCCTACGGCTTCGGCGGCTCGCGCAAGTACCTCATCGACTCGCTCGATCAGTCGCTCGAGCGCATGGGCCTGGACCGGGTGGACATCTTCTACCACCACCGTCCGGATCCGGAGACCCCGATCGAGGACACTATGCGCACCCTGGACCGCATCGTGCGCTCGGGCCGGGCGCTGCACGTGGGCATCTCCTCCTACAGCGCCGACGACACCGCCCAGGCCCAGCAGATCATGCGCGAGCTCGGCACGCCGCTGGTCATCCACCAGCCGTCGTACTCGCTGCTCAACCGCTGGATCGAGGAGCCCTCCGAGAACGCGGACGGCCCGGCCGGCGGCAAGAACCTGGTGCAGGTGCTGGGGGAGGCCGGTATGGGCTCGATCGTGTTCACGCCGCTGGCCCAGGGCATGCTCACGGACAAGTACCTGAACGGCATCCCGGAGGACTCGCGCGCCGCGGCCTCCAAGTCCCTGAACCCCGAATGGCTCACGGACGAGAACATCGAGCGCATCCGCGGGCTGAACGAGATCGCTCAGCAGCGCGGTCAGACCCTGGCGCAGATGGCGATCGCCTGGACCCTGCGCCCGCAGGACGGCGGGCAGGTCACCTCCGCGCTGGTGGGAGCCTCCTCGGCCCGGCAGATCGCCGACAGCGCCAAGGCCGTGGAGAACCTCGAGTTCTCCCAGGACGAGCTCTCCCGCATCGACGAGCTCGCTCGGGACGCCGGGGTGAACATCTGGGCCAAGGCCACCGAGTCCACCAAGGACTGAGCATGGACCGCTGAGGGGCCGCCTGCCGGTCGGCGGCTAGGCAGCACGAAGGGGACGCCTCCGAGTGGAAGCGTCCCCTTCGTCGTGCCCGCACCCTGCGCTGCGGGCGAGCGCTCAGCGGATCGGCAGCCCGGCCCGCTCGAGCACGAAGTCGGTCAGCGGGGCGTAGGCCTCGGGCGGGATGTTGTCGTCCATCGGCACGACGACCTCGATCAGGCCCTGCTGCTCGCCCACGAACGGGGCAGGGTCATTGCAGTCGGCGATCGCGATCACCCGCGCCCCGCGGGAGCCGGCGGCACCTGCCATGCCGTGATCGGAGACCACCAGATCAGGCAGGAACGAGGGATCGCCGGCCTGCTCGGCGAGGCGATCGAGGGCCAGTTCCATGGGCTCCGGGCGGTGCGTGTGCCGCAGTCCGCCGTACTGCTCGACCATCATCACATCCGAGACCTGGCGCACCTGCCCGTCGTCCCACGGGATGCCGCCGTGCATGTGCAGCACCTCGGCACCTGCCGCGCGGGCGGCCGCGGCCAGGCGGGAGTAGATCGGAGGCAGGGCCGCGGGGTGAGCCGTGGCGAAGAAGATCGTGGCGCCGGGTCGCACGGCGTCGGCGAGCACCGCGGCGTAGCGCTCGAGCGCGGCCACGCACAGCTGGGCGCTGATCGTGTCCACGCCCTCGGTGAAGGACGGGTCGGCGCTGATGCCGACGCGCTCGACCATGAGGCGGAAGACACCGTCGTACGTGGTGCCCGGAGTCGGGGTGACGCCCATGTACTGGTGCTCGGAGGAGTTCAGGAAGCCCTGGATGTTCGCCAGATTGGCCTGCCGGGGCGTGGCCACCGGGCCGGTCGCGTGGAATCGGTCGAGGTGATCTGCCAGGTCCTGGGGGCTCAGCGCTGAAGTCGTCATGGCTGCCACTGTAGGTCCGGGCGTGATCCCCCTCTGCGACGGGGCATAGACCTGCTCGACGTGGGCCCGTGCTGCGGCCGCCCAGGAGAAGCCGCGGGCGCGCTCGGCGGCGGCACGGCCACGACGGGTCAGCTCCTGGGGATCGCCCAGAGCCTCCCGCAGCGCCTCGGCCCACGCCTGCGGGGTGCGCTGACCGACGAGCCAGCCGGTGCGGCCGTCGTCGAGCGCTGAGCGCAGCCCGCCGGCATCCGAGGCGAGCACCGGGGTACCGCAGGCCTGGGCCTCCAGGGCCACCAGGCCGAAGGTCTCCGACGACGACGGCACCGCCCAGAGATCCGCCCGGCGCATGGCGGCGGCCAGCTCGGTCACGGGCAGCGAGCCGAGCCACTCGGCCCGGTCCTCGATGCCCAGAGTCCGGGCCTGCTGGTGCAGGGAGTCGGTGAAGGCGTCGTCGCCCACCCCTGCCAGCAGCAGGCGGGGAACCGGGGCCTTCGGATCGGCGGCCAGCAGGCCCATCGCCTCCAGGAGGATCTGCGGGCCCTTGAGCGGCTGTAGGCGCCCCGCGAAGCCGATCACCGGCTCGTGGTCCTGGCGGGCAGCGGACTGCGGCTCAGAGGACGGAGCGTCGGGAGGCTGCGGGCCGTCCGGGCGGAACACCTCGAGGTCCACGCCCGGGGCGATCACGTGGGTCCGGGCGGGGTCGGCGTCGTAGAGCTCGCGCATCTGCTCGGCCTCGGCGGCGGTGTTGACCACCAGGGCCGAGGTCTCGCGGATCAGGCGCTGCTCGGCGCGCTCCCGGACCTCCGGCTCGAGGGCCTCCCCGGCGGCCGCCTGCGCGTTCTTGCCGCGGGCACTGGTGTGCAGGGTCAGCGCGAGCGGGATGCCCCAGTCCTGCGCCAGATCCCGGCCGACCTCCCCGGAGAGCCAGTAGTGCCCGTGGAGGACATCGGGGCGGGGCAGCAGCTGCGCAGCGGCGGCCCGCAGAGCCGCGGCGACGGCGGGCAGATGCCGCGGCAGCTCGTCCTTGGCCGTGCTCGCGGTCTCGGGCAGAGTCACGCTCACCAGCCGCAGCCCCGGCAGCTCGCCGACGGGCTGGGCCGTGACGGTCTGCGCCGGACGCCGCTGCCCGGGGTGCTCGCTGTCGCGCCACAGGGTGATCAGGTCCACCGCATGGCCGAGCCGGGCCAGCTCACTCGCCAGCTGCCGGACGTAGACATTCATCCCGCCCGCATCTCCCTGGCCGGGCTGGCGCAGGGGAGAGGTGTGCAGGCACAGCATCGCAATGCGCAGGCACTTCTGCGACGGACCGGTCGGAGCGGCGCAGGGATCTTCGGAGGTGAGCACGCGAACACTCTAGGGCCGCTGGGCGCGCGACCACGGTGCCACAATGGTCCGGTGAGCACCGATCCCCAAGCCCCTGACACCCGCAGCCAGCCGCCTGCCGCAGCGTTCGTCGCCCAAGACGTCCATCGTCAGGGCGCGGCGCCCGAGCGAAGCGCGGTCGTCGATCTCGCCGCGATCCGCCACAACGTGCGGGTGCTGGCCGAGCTCGCCCATCCTGCCGCCCTGATGGCCGTGGTGAAAGCCGATGCCTACGGCCACGGTGCGGTGCCGGTGGCCCGTGCAGCACTGGTCGCAGGGGCGCAGGGCCTGGGCGTGGCACATGTGCGCGAGGCCCTCGAGCTGCGCGAGGCCGGGATCCGCGCCCCGATCCTGGCCTGGCTGCACACCGCGGACACCGACTTCGAGACTGCGCTGCAGCGGGACATCGCTCTGGGGGTCTCCGGTGCGGAGCTCTTCGAGATCGCGGCGACGGCCCAGCGGATCGGGCGCACGGCTCGGATCCACCTCAAGGTCGACACCGGCCTGGGCCGCAACGGCTTCGCGCTGTCGCAGTGGCCGCAGGTCCTCGAGACCGTCCGCGGGCTGGAGCGAGGCGGTGCGCTGCGCGTCGACGGGATCTTCTCCCACCTGGCCGTGGCCGATGAGCCCGAGCGCCCGGAGACCGATGAGCAGGTCGAGGCCTTCGCCGCCGCCGTGCGGCAGGCACGGGAGGCGGGGCTCGCCCCGCGGTTCACCCACCTGGCGAACACGCCGGCGACCCTGTCGCTCGGTCAGCCGGGTGCGCTCGCGGATCCGCAGACCATGCGCGGGGACATCGTGCGCACCGGCGTGGGGCTCTACGGCGTCTCGCCGTTCGCCGATCGCAGCGCCCAGGAGCTCGGGCTGCTGCCTGCCATGACCCTGCGGACGTCGGTGGCCAACATCAAGCGGGTCCCCTCGGGCCAGGGGATCTCCTACGGGCTGAGCTACCGCACCTCCGAGGCGACCACCCTCGCGCTGATCCCCATGGGCTACGGCGACGGCGTGCCGCGCGTGGCCACCGGGGCCCCGGTCATGATCGAGGGCCGCACCTACCCGGTCGTCGGGCGGATCGCCATGGACCAGATGGTCGTTGACCTGCGGACCACGGAGGACATGAGCCATCTGCTGGGTGCGGAGGCGGTCCTCTTCGGCGGCGAGGGCGCCCCCTCGGTGCGCGAGTGGTCCGAGGCCGCCGGGACGATCGACTACGAGATCATCACCCGGATCTCCCCGCGCGTGCAGCGGGTGCACGTGGACACCCGCGCCGACCTCGCGTTCGACCGGGTGGCGCAGGAGCGTGCGGCCCACGCTCGGGCCGACGCATCCGAGACGGGCCAGGGCCGCGCCGATGGCTGAGTCCGACGGCAGCGCGCCGCGCTGGGAGCGCACCGTGCAGGTCGGCTCGACGATCGAGACCCAGCGCCTGGCCGAGCGGCTGGGACGCGAGCTGCGAGCCGGTGACCTGATCCTGCTTGACGGCCCCCTCGGGGCCGGCAAGACGACCTTCACGCAGGGCCTGGGCCGCGGCCTGGGAGCGGTGGAGGGGATCATCTCGCCCACGTTCGTGCTGGCCCGTCGCCACCCGAACGACGCCCACGGCCCCCGTCCCGGCGCCCCGGGGCTCGTGCACGTGGACGCGTACCGGCTGGCCGATGCGGCCCAGGTCGAGGACATCGACCTCGAGGAGACCCTCGCCGAGTGGGTGACGGTCATCGAGTGGGGGCGCGGCAAAGTCGAGGGGCTCAGCGACTCTCGGCTGGAGATCGAGATCGAGCGGCCGCAGGGAGGGCAGCGCTCGCTGTCGGACGTGCTGGCGGAGTTCGCCGCGGACCACGACGAGGACGAAGCTGCGGCCGTCGACGAGCCGCGGACGCTGCGGCTGCGCGGCATCGGCCCACGCTGGGACCGTGTGCCGAAAGCGCTGCACGACTTCGCCGACCAGGGCTGAGCTCACGCTGCCCGTGCGCGGGGCGGGTGCTCCGGCGGTCGTCTTCGACGCCGTGCAGGAGCAGCTTGAATGGCAGCGCGAGGTCTACATCGACCTCCACGCCCACCCCGGGCTGTCCATGCACGAGACCCCGCACCAGCGGCATCATCGCCGAGCGCCTGGAGGTCTTCGGCTTCGAGGTCCAGCGCCTCGGCGGCGGCGTGGTGGGCGTGCTCGCCAACGGTCAGGGCCCCGTGGCGATGAACCGGGCGGACTTCGACGCCCTGCCGGTCGAGGAGAGGACAGGGCTGGACTACGCCTCCACCGAGACGACCACCGACGAGGACGGCCGCACCGTCCCGCTGATGCACGCCTGCGGCCATGACATGCTTGTGGCCGCGCTGCTGGGCGCTGCCGGTGCGATGGCGGCGCACCAGGAGGCATGGTCCGGGACGTTCATCGCGCTGTTCCAGCCCGGCGAGGAGATCGCCGCCGGCGCCCGCTCCATGGTCGACGACGGCCTGATCGAGAAGGTCCCCGCCCCCGAGGTGGTGCTGGGCCAGCACGTCATGACCCATGAGGCCTGCACCATCGGCACCAAGGCGGGACCCATCCTCTCGGCGGGCGATTCGATCGAGATCACCCGGCACGGCTCCGGCGCCCACGGCTCCATGCCGCACCTGAGCGTGGACCCGGTGGTGCTCGCCTCCACGATCGTGATGCGACTGCAGACGGTGGTGTCCCGGGAGATCCCGCCGTCGTCGTTCTCGGTGCTGACCGTGGGCTCGATATAGGCCGGGTCCAAGTCCAACATCATCCCCGCCACGGCCACGCTGCTGCTGAACATGCGCACCTACGACGAGGATGTCCGCTCCACCATGATCACCGCCCTGGAGCGGATCGTGCGCGGCGAGTGCGAGGCGGCCGGCTGCCCCCAGGAGCCCGAGTTCCGCTACTACGACCAGTACCCGCTCACCGACAACGACGACGACGTCAGCGCCAAGGTCACCGAGGCCCTGCGCGCCCAGTTCGGCGATGCCGTGTTCGAGCAGAGTCCGCAGACCGCCTCGGAGGACTTCAGCATCGTGCCGAGCGCCTTCGGCGTCCCCTACACCTACTGGACGGTCGGCGGCGTCTCGAAGGGCCGCCTCGAGAGGGCCGAGTCCAGCGACGATCCCGCGGACCAGATCGCCCCCAACCACTCGTCGTACTTCTACCCGGACATCGATCCGACCCTCGAGTCCGGTACCAAGGCGCACCTGGCGGCCGCGCTGGCCTGGCTGGGCTGACCCGCTCTCCGACGAGGCCGCAGCTTCGCAGTCCCTCAGCACTTATGGGATGCGAAGGTGCGGCCTCGAGCGTCCGGGTGGAGGAATCTCTGATCGGCCCCAGCCGATGCGTCGACGTCTTCAACCACTCGTGACCGGCAGGTCCAGGGGCATTCAGCGCCAGTTCGGGTACGGGAAACCTGAGGCGGGGACGGTGGGGCCTTCCCCCGAAACCCGCTCCCCATGAAGGACCCATGTCACCCACCACGGCCCCGCACACCCTGAACCGACGACGGCTCCTGGAGCTCGGAGGCCTGACCGGCACCGCGCTCGCCCTGGGCATCAGCGCCCCTGCCGAGGCGAGCGAGTCCGGGGAGGCAGCCGGGGCGACGTTCGGGCTGGGAGTCGCCAGCGGCGCACCGCGCCCCGACGGCGCCGTGCTGTGGACGCGTCTGGCCCCGGACCCACTGGCCGAGGACGGGCACGGAGGGATGCCGCTGCGGCCGGCGCCGGTGCGCTGGGAAGTCTCCCGGGACCCGGAGTTCACCCGCGTGCAGCGGCGGGGCAATGCCCTGGCCCAGCCCGAGCTGGCGCATTCCGTGCATCCTCGCGTGGAGGGGCTGGCTCCGGACACGCAGTACTGGTACCGGTTCCGATCCGGCCAAGAGGTCAGCCCGGTGGGGCGGTTCCGGACCCTGCCGGCCCCGGGACAGCAGACCGACGCGTTCTCCTTCGGCCTGGTCTCCTGCCAGGCCTGGTACCACGGGCACTTCACCGCGCACCGCCACCTGGCCCAGGAGGAGGACCTGGACCTCGTGGTCTTCGTGGGGGACTACATCTACGAGTACGGGATCACAGCGGACAACCTGTGGCGCCAGGGCGCGAGCGTCGCGCCGGCGCACGAGGTGGAGATCGAGACCCTCGAGCAGTACCGGCTGCGCTACAGCCTCTTCAAGTCGGATGCGCACCTGCAGGCCGTGCATGCACGGGCGGCGGCCGTGGCGGTGTGGGACGACCACGAGGTCCAGAACAACTACGCCGCGGCGGTCTCCGGCAAGGACGTGTCCCCCGAGGACTTCGAGCATCAGATCGCGGTGGCCTACCGGGCGTTCTACGAGAACATGCCCCTGGACCTCGAGGCCCTGCCCACCGGCCCGGACGCGGACATCACGAGCGGCTTCGACGTGGGCACGCTGGCGCGCTTCAGCCTCCTGGACTCGCGGCAGTTCCGCGATCCGGAGCCTGCCGATGCCCAGGAGCAGAACCGGGAGCAGCGAACGATCCTGGGAGCCCAGCAGGAGTCCTGGATCGAGGGCCGCCTGTCGCAGAGCACTGCGACCTGGGACGTGCTGGCCAACGGGGTCGTGCTCACGGCCGTCTCCGAGGACCGCACCGACATGTGGGACGGCTATCCGGCAGCCCGCCGACGCCTGATGGCGGCCATGTCCGAGGTCTCCAACCCGGTCATGCTCACCGGTGACATCCACAAGCACGTGGCCGCCGAGCTCAAGGAGGACTTCGCGGATCCGTCCTCCGAGACGATCGGCGTCGAGCTGGTCTGCACGTCGGTGGCATCCGACGGGGACGGATCCGAGACCGATGCCTACACCGCGGACTGGACCCGCCACCCCTACGTGCGCAACTACGACGGGCGCCGCGGCTACGTCCACGTCCGGCTGACCCCGCAGGAGATGACCTCGAGCTTCTGGGTCGTGCCCTGGATCGAGGCCGATGACACAGCGCCCAAGGAGCTCTCGGCGCGCTTCAGCACCCGAGCAGGAGAGCCGGGACTCGCCCCGGCCGGAGAGGACCGAGCATGAGCCCTCGCCCGCAGACCGTCCAGGGCCTCGAGGCCGAGGCGGGGATCGGCCGCCTCGAGCTGCGGTGGCAGGCGCTGGCCTGGGAGCCGCTGATCGATCACTACCGGATCTACTCGGGAGCACCCCGGGCCGGGGGGCGTGAGCCGGACCCGGAGCACCTGGTGGGCCGGACCGTCTTCCCGCGCTTCGTGCTGGACGGGCTGGACCCCGCTGGGGAGCAGCACAGCCTCACGGTCATCGCCGTGAGCGATGCGGGGCGCCTGTCCCTGTCCAGCCGGCCGCTGATCGCAGCCTCGCAGGCCTCGGTCACCGAGACCGGCACGGAGCTGGCCGCGATCGGCTCCTTCGACGGGAGGACCCACGAGCTGCAGTTCGCCCCGAAGGACTACGCGAAGATCCCGAAGACCTACCCGCAGGCGCTCATCGAGTTCCGCCAGGGCGACGACGAGCCCCGTCAGGCCTGGCCGTACCTGCTGCCCGGCCCCGGCGACGCCTGGGCGGGCCGGAAGTCCTATCGGGCCCGCTGGGTCGTGGAGCTCGACGAGGCCCCGGGCACGACTGATCTGGCGCTGTGGCTCGTGGACACGACCTCGCTGGGCGGGAGGCTGGACATCGCCGTCAACGGGACGCCGGTGCGCGGCATCGAGCTGCCGCGGGGGTCGAACAAGGGCTCGCGGCAGGGCGATGCCACGGCGACCGGCTCGCCGCTCAAGCGCTCGCGCCACGAGCTCGAGCTCCCGGCCGGGGCCCTGCGCGCCGGTGAGAACACCGTCGAGTTCGTCCTCGCCGAGGGCGGCTGGGTGGCCTGGGACGCTCTGGGCCTGTTCGCGCGCTGAGCGGGGACGTGAGGCGGCGGCTTAGACTGACCCGGTGCTTCTGCTGTGCCTCGACTCATCCTCCGCCGCCTCCGTCGCGCTCCTGCAGGTCGACGACGACCCGGGACTCCCTTTCGGCGATCACGGCGCCTCGCCCGGGAAGGCCCGGGTGCTGGCCGAGTGGTCGACCGAGGACACCCGCAGCCACGCCGAGGTGCTGAGCCCGGCAGTCCAGGACGTCCTGCAGCGGTCCGGGACGGCGCCCGAGGACCTGTCCGGCATCCTGGTGGGCACCGGCCCCGGGCCCTTCACCGGCCTGCGCGCGGGCCTGGTCACAGCACGGGTGCTCGGATTCGCCTGGGACCTGCCGGTCTGGGGCATGACGAGCCTGGCCGCTCTGGCGCAAGACGTCGCGGCGCTTCCGCAGCCGCCGTCGTCCTTCGTCGTGGCCGCCGACGCCCGGCGCCGCGAGGTCTACTGGGCGCAGTGCCGGCTGCAGGGCACGGGGGCGCCGCTGCTGGTCGACGGACCTCGCGTCGGTCCTGCCCAGGAGCTGCCCGAGCTGCCGGTCTACGGCCGCGGTGCCGGCCTCTACGCCGAGCAGCTGCCGCAGGCCGTCGTCGAGCCGGTGCCGGGCGGGCCGCAGCAGGCGCCGTCGCAGTGGCAGGCGAGCGCGGCGTCGCTGGGGATGGCCGCCGCCGAGGCGCTGGCCGCGGGCCAAGAGCTCTCGCAGGACCTTGCTCCGCTGTACCTGCGCGAGTCCGACGCCAAGGTGCCCGGGCCTCGGAAGAAGGCCGGGGCGTGAGCGGGCCGTGGCAGCTGCGCACGGCGGCGCTCGAGGACGTCGCCGCACTGCACCGCCTGGAGCGGGAGCTGTTCCCGGGCGATGCCTGGTCCGAGGACATGCTCGCCGCCGAGATCTCGCATGAGACCCGCCGCTACCTGGTGGCGGTCCAGGACGAGCGGATCGTGGGATACGCCGGCGTGATGGTGGTGGCAGAAACCGCCGACGTGCAGAACATCGCGGTGATCCCGCAGCTGCGCGGGCGCGGCCTGGGCTCGGCCCTGCTGCAGGCGCTGCATGAGATCGCGAGTCGGCGCGGTGCGCAGGAGGTCCTGCTGGAGGTGCGCGAGTCCAATGAGACGGCGCAGTCGCTCTACCGGCGCTTCGGCTACACGGAGATCGCCCAGCGCCCGCGCTACTACCCGGACGGGGAGACTGCCGTGATCATGCTCGCCCCGCTGAGCGCCGACGGAGGTGCTTCCGAGGCAGTCGGCACTCAGCGCCCGCCGAGCACGACCGACCTGACGAGCCACATGGACCTGTCCGCCGCAGCGCACGACGACCCCCGGGAGGACCCGCGATGACCACGACCGACAGCCCCCTGGTCCTGGGCATCGAGACCTCGTGCGATGAGACCGGCGTGGGCATCGTGCGTGGGCGGCGCCTGCTGGCCAATGCCGTGGCCTCCTCGATGGACCAGCATGCCGTCTTCGGCGGGGTCATTCCCGAGATCGCCGCCCGCGCCCACCTGGAGGCCATGACGCCCACGATCGAGGAGGCGCTGCGCACCGCAGGGGTGCGCCTGCAGGATCTCGATGCGATCGCCGTGACCGCAGGCCCCGGTCTGGCCGGCGCCCTCATGGTGGGCGTCTCTGCCGCCAAGGCGCTCGCACTGGCCACGGGCAAGCCGCTGTACGCCGTGAACCACCTGGTCGCCCACGTCTCGGTGGGCCTGTTGGATCCCGACGACGACGGCGCCCCGACCTTGATCGCGGAGGACGGCTCCCTGGTGCCCGGTCTGGGTGCGCTGCTGGTCTCCGGCGGGCACACCGAGATCCTGGCCGTGCGGGAGATCGCCGAGGACGTCGAGATGCTCGGCTCGACCATCGATGACGCCGCCGGAGAGGCCTACGACAAGGTCGCCCGACTGCTCGGACTCGGCTACCCGGGCGGCCCCGTGATCGACCGCGCCGCCGCCGAGGGGGATCCGAAGGCCTTCCGCTTCCCGCGCGGTCTGGCCGCCGGCAAGTACATGGGCAGCGCGGAGGCGCCTGGCCCGCACCGCTACGACTTCTCCTTCTCCGGTCTCAAGACCGCGGTGGCCCGGGTGGTCGAGGCCTTCGAGGCCGAGGGCCAGGAGGTCCCGGTCGCCGATGTGGCCGCCTCCTTCCAGGAATCGGTGGCCGATGTCATCACGTCCAAGGCCATGCTGGCTGCGCGCGAGCATGGGCTGTCCACCCTGCTGCTGGGCGGGGGAGTGGCGGCGAACTCGCGACTGCGCGCCCTGGCCGCCCAGCGCTGCACCGAGAACGGCATACGCCTGGTGGTTCCGCCGCTGAGCCTGTGCACGGACAACGGCGCCATGGTGGCGGCTCTGGGCTCGCGGCTGGTCTCGGTGGGGGCGCAGCCGACCGGGCTCGAGTTCACCGCCGAGCCCGGGCTGCCCGTGGCCACGGTGTCCATGCCCGCAGCCGCGCTGCAGGCCTGAGCAGGACCGACGGCGCCCGAGTCCTCCCTGTCGGGAGAGCTCGGGCGCCGTCGTCGCGGGAGTTCGTGCCTCAGCCCCGCCGGGCCCGCTGCACGACGTCGAGGGCGGCGGAGCGCAGGTCGCCGTCGTGGGCGGTCACGGCGGCGCGCTGATGAGTGGAGCCGGTGCCCTCGGCGATGATCCGAGCCACGCCTGCGAGCTCCTCGACGCAGCCCAGGTCCACGGCGATCGGCTGCAGCCGCTCGAGCATGGCGGCCAGGTCGTCGGTCACGAGCAGCTCCTCCAGGGCGTTGTCCCGGATGATGATCGCCTCCAGCCCGTAGCGGGCTGCGCGCCATTTGTTCTCTCGGATCAGCCACGGGCGCATCTGCTCGACCTTGCGCCCCGAGTCCACGATCCGCGAGGCCTCCTCGGCCAGGCACTGGGTGAGCGCTGCGATCGCACTCAGATCCCGCACGGAGGTGGGGGAGTCGCAGAAGCGCATCTCGACCGTGCCGTACTTGGGCACGGGGCGGACATCGAGGCGGGATTCGCTGATGTCGTCGATCACGCCGGTGGCCAGCAGATCGGAGACGCACAGCTCGAAGTCCGACCAGTTCTGGAACGAGTAGGGGATGCCCGCGGTCGGCAGCTGCTGGAAGAGCTGGGCGCGGTGGGAGGCGTAGCCGGTGTCGAAGCCGTTCCAGTACGGAGAGTTGGCCGACAGCGCCAGAAGGTGGGCGTAATGGGCCAGCAGGTGGTCCTGGACCGGCAGGGCCTTGTCCTGTGAGTCGACGCCCACGTGGACGTGCATCCCGAAGATCACCATCTGCCGCCCCCAGTACTGAGCGCGGTCCAGGACGGTGAAGTAGCGGTCCTTCTCCACGACAGACTGGTCCTGCCAGCGGGAGAACGGATGGGTGCCCGCGGGGTAGATCTCGATGCCCTGGGGGTCGGTCACCCGGCGGATCTCACCGAGCATCTGCTCGAGCTGACCCACCGCCTCCCCGACGCTGCGGCACACCCCGGTGACCATCTCCACGGTGTTGTTCAGGAACTCGCCGGTCAGCACGGGGTGATCGCCGTCCTCGGCGCGCTGCGGAACCTGGCTGTGCACGGCAGCGAGGATCTCCTCCGCCCGGGGCACGAGCGCGCCGGTCTGGGCGTCGACGAGCGCGACCTCCCATTCGATGCCCAGTGTCGACTGCGGCGATGAGCTGAATTCGATGTTCATGGCACCTCGCTGGCAGGACGTCCGGGGATCCGCTCGGCGGCATCCGAGCGGATCCCACTGTAGAACAGCGCACAGCCCTCGCGGTGCGGATCGCTACCCTGGACGGCATGCCGCGTCATGAACTTCCCCCCGTCGACCGTCGCACCCCCGCCCTGCCGGACTCCGTAGCTGTCCGTGCCCGCTTTCGCACCCGTCGCGCCGGGCTCGGCCTCGTCCTCGCCGGAGGGCTCGTGCTCAGCGCCTGCGGAAGCCAGCAGGCGCCGTCGGAAGGGACGACGCCCTCCGGGACCGCCTCGGACGGGGCGAGTGCCGCGAGCCCGTCGGAATCCTCCGCCCGCTCCGAGGCCGGCTCAGGCGAGCAGGCCGCCGGACTGCTGCCCGATGAGCGGACCCGTGCCGCGGCCGAGGAGGCAGTGTCCGAGATGACGCTCGAGGAGAAGGCCGGGCAGGTTCTCCTGGCCACCTGGAGCGGGGCGGACCCTGCCTCGGTCGATGCCCAGATCAGCCAGATCGGGGATCTGCACCTGGGCGGTGTGATCGTCATGGGGGCCAACGTCCCCACCGCCGACGGGCAGGGGATCACGGAGGAAGCCGGCGCGGGCGGCGGCGCCTCGGACGTCGACGTGGAGGCCATGCGCTCGCAGAACGAGCGGGTCGGTGCGGCCCTGAGCCCCCAGGAGCGCAACTGGTCCGGGATCATCGGCGTCGATCAGGAGGGCGGCTCCGTCGCCCGCCTGGCCGAGCCCCTGACCGTCTGGCCCTCCGCGCAGACCGTCGGCGCCGCGGACGATCCGGAGCTGACCCGCGAGGCGGCCGCCGGGATGGGTGCAGAGCTCGCCGGGCTCGGCTTCACCATGGACTTCGCCCCCGTGGCCGATGTGACCAGCCCCGACGACGCCGTCGTCCAGGACCGCGCCTACAGCGACGACCCCGAGATCGTCTCCGAGCAGACCGTGGCCGCCATGAGCGGACTCTCCGATGCGGGACTGATCTCCTCGCCCAAGCACTTCCCGGGCCACGGCTCCGTCAGCACCGACTCCCACGTGGGGCTGCCGGTCCAGCAGACCCCGGTCGAGACCCTGAAGGATGAGGACTGGGCACCGTTCCGTGCCGCGGTCGACGCCGGCGCCCCGACGATCATGATGGGGCACATCGCCGTGAGCGACTGGACCGACCAGGTGCCCGCCACGCTGGAGCCGAAGGCCTACCAGGCGCTGCGCGAGGACCTCGGCTTCCAGGGGGCGGTCGTCACCGACGCCCTCGACATGGGGGCCCTGAAGGACGTCGTGGGACCGGGCCGACCCGTCGACTCGGGGGTCACCACCCCTGCCGGTGCGGCCCTGCAGGCCGGCGCGGATCTGCTGGTGATGCCCGAGGACGAGGCCGCTGCCCACGCGGACATCGTGCAGGCCGTGGAGTCCGGTGCCATCCCGCAGCAGCGCCTGGATGAGGCCGCCGCCCGCGTGGTGGCCATGCAGATGAGCTATGACCAGGCCCAGGAGTCGGCTCCGGTCGAGCCCGCGGAGCCCGGGAGCCATCAGGAGCTGGTCGCGCGCTTCGACGGCTGAGCCCGGCTGCCCGTCGCGGCGCTGAGGCCGCAGATCGGCAGCTGATCGACGTCGACGACATGCGGAGCTGCGGCTTCGACGAACGGGAGCGCCGAGGCCGCAGATCCGCAGCCGATCAGCAGCGATGGGGTGCGGTGGTGCGGCATCAGCTCAACGGCTCGACGACCAGGACCGCGCGGCGCTCGCCGGTGCGGCCCTGGTCGTCGGTGTCCCACAGCCGCGTGACGATCAGCGTGGCGCGGCTCGGCCCGGACGGCTTGAGCTGCCGGCGCAGCTGCTCGGGCGTGACGTCGGTGCCGCGCTTCTTGATCTCCAGGGTGCCGATCCGGTTCTGCTTCACCCAGGACTTGAGCACCTTGACGGTGTGGGGCAGGACCTCGCGCACGCGGTAGGCGCGGGCGAACGGGGTCGACGGGTCCTGGACGTCGGAGGCCGTCAGGTAGGCGATGCGGGGATGGACCAGGCGTGCACCCAGACGATCGCCCAGGTCCTGCACCAGTCCGGCGCGGATCACGGCTCCGTCGGGCTCCCAGACGACGTCGCCGGCGGCGATCGGCGGGACGGCGTCGTCGCTGTCCTCGGAGACCGTCAGGGGTGCGTCGTCGGGGTCTGGGAACGGCTCCGAGGAGATCAGCTCGTGGTGGCCCTGCTCGCCCATGACCAGGGCGGCGCGGCGGATCCCGGGGCGGGCCAGTGCTCCGAACCACAGCACGACCTCGACCACATCGCGGCGGTGGGAGATCCACTGCGTCTCGCACCCCTCTGGCACGGCCGCGTGCGGCAGGCCCGGACCCATCTTCACGCCCACCGGCATCCCGGAA
Organism: Kocuria sp. SL71; assembly: GCF_026672465.1. Lineage (NCBI taxonomy): Bacteria > Bacillati > Actinomycetota > Actinomycetes > Micrococcales > Micrococcaceae > Kocuria > Kocuria sp. SL71. Next base: position 1,687,530 of record NZ_JAPPRE010000001.1, on the reverse strand, counting down.
TCGGCCAGCGCCTCGACGAAGGACAGGGGAGGGGAGAAGGCTTCCGGATCGAAGATCCTCCGGGAGGCTCCGGCGGTCTCGCGGCGGGCCGGATCGAGCCACAGCGCCTCGGGGCGTCCGCCGGGCAGGCCGTCGAGGTCGAGGCTCTGGACGTCGGCCTGGACCACGCGGGTCTCGGGGAACGGCGTGAGGTTCACCGTCGCCACGGCCGCGGTGGTCTCATCGAGCTCCACGGCGGTGACGTCGAGCCCGGCGGAGGCCAGGGTCATGGCGTCGGCGCCGATCCCGCAGCCCAGATCGGCCACGCGGCGCACACCGGCCTGGACGTACCGACTGGCGTGGACGGCCGAGACGCTCAGCCGGGTGGCCTGCTCGAGGCCGTCCTGGGTGAAGAGCATGTGCTGGGCGAACTCGCCGAACTTGGCGGCCGCGGCGGTGCGCAGCCGCGACTGGGTCATGGCAGCGGAGATCAGCTCGGGGGCGAACCCCTCGGCGCGCAGCCGCGAGATCTGCTGGAGGGCCTCGTCCTCCCGATAGGGGCCCAGCCCGTCGAGCAGCCGCATGCCCTCGGGGGTGAGCAGCGCGGCCAGGGACTCGGCGGCGGTCTCGGGGGAGGGGGTCTCTTCCACGTCCTCGACCCTAGCCTCTGAGCGGACGGTGATCGACGGACCTGCGCGGCGACGCGAGGATCAGTAGCAGGAGGCGAGCCGGCCGTTGGGGCCATCGATCACGGTGATGGGGGTGTCGAAGACCTCGGTGAGCACCTCGTCCGTCAGGATCTCCTGCGGCGTGCCGAAGCGTGCGATCTGCCCGTCCTTCACCGCACAGATGTGATCGGCGTAGTGCCCGGCGAAGTTGATGTCGTGCAGCACGATGATGATCGTTCGGCCGAGCTCACGGCAGGCGGAGCGCAGGAACTGCATCATCTGCACCGAGTGCTTCATATCGAGGTTGTTCAGCGGCTCGTCCAGCAGCACGTGATCCGTCTCCTGGGCCAGGACCATGGCCACGTAGGCGCGCTGGCGCTGGCCGCCCGAGAGCTCGTCCAGGTACCGGTTCTGCAGCTCGGTGAGGTGCAGGAAGTCCAGGTACTTCGAGATGATCCGCTCGTCCTCCACGTTCAGCCGTCCCCCGGAGTAGGGGAAGCGCCCGAAGCCCACGAGCTGGCGCACCGTCAGGCGGGTGACGTAGTGGTTCTCCTGCCGCAGGATCGACAGGATCTTGGCCAGGTCCTTGGACTTCGTCCTGGCGACGTCCATCTCCGCCACCCTGATGACCCCCTCGTCGAGGGACAGCAGGCGTCCGATCATGGTCAGCAGCGTCGACTTGCCGGCGCCGTTGGGCCCCACCAGCGCGGTCATGCCGCCGGTGGGGATCTCGAGGTCGACCGGGCCGATGCGGACCTCGTCGGTGTAGTGCTTGCGGACAGTGTTCAGGGTGATCACAGGCGTCCCTTTCGCAGGATGACGTACAGGAAGACGGAGCCGCCCACGAGCTCGATGATGATCCCCACGACGCCCTGGGCGTAGAAGACGTGGTGCATCAGGAAGTAGGCCCCGGAGAGCACCACGAAGCCGATGAGCATGGCGACCGGGAAGATCCGTCGGTGGTCGTAGGTGTCGGCGAACTGGTAGGCCAGCGTGGCCACCAGGAAGCCCAGGAAGGTCAGCGGGCCCACCAGGGCGGTGGAGACGGCCATGAGGATCGAGATCAGGAACAGGATCCGGATGGTCTCCCAGCGGTGGTTCAGCCCCAGGTTGTTCGCGACGTCGGCGCCCATGGCCACGACGTTCAGCCGCCGGGCCGACAGCCACAGCGCCAGCCCCGCGGCCAGGCACAGGGGGATCGCGATCGGCAGGAGGCTCGCATCCGCGTTGGACACGGAGCCGAAGAGCCGGGCGTTGAGGACGTCGAACTCGCTGGGGGTCAGCAGACGCTGCATGAAGGTCGACACCGAGCCCAGGCCGCCGCCGATGATGATGCCGACCAGCAGCATGACGTGCATGCTGCCCCGGCGTCCGGCGAGCAGCCAGGTGTACAGGGCGGTGGCCAGCAGGACCATCAGGCTCACCTGGACCACGAACTGGGTCATGCCGCTGAAGGCCACCAGACTGGCGGCTCCGGCGAAGTAGACCACGCCCGTCTGGATCGCCACGTACAGGGACTCGAAGCCCATGATCGACGGAGTGATGATCCTGTTGTTGGTGGCGGTCTGGAAGCTCACGGTGGCCATGGCCTGGCAGAACGCCACCACGCCCATCACGATCACATTGGTCAGCCGCAGCTCGGCGATGCGCCAGAACCCCGGCGTGCCGAACGGCAGCGGGTTGTCCCAGGCCAGCAGACCGCCGGCGAAGAGCACGGACAGCGCGAGCAGCACCACGACCACGATGACGTAGCGCCGGCGGGCGGCGGGGGTCGCGAAGGCCCCGGCGCTCGAGCGCTGGGCCTTGGCGGTCGTGGGTCTGGCGACTGTCATCCGGGGGTCCTCCATCAGGCGCTGCGGCGCTGGCGCAGCAGCAGGGCGACGAACACGACGGCTCCGACGATGCCGAGGATCACGGAGACGGGGATCTCGAACGGGGCGATCAGCGTGCGCCCCAGCAGATCGCACACGGTGACGATCGCGATGCCCAGCAGGCAGACCCAGGGAAGGTTGGAGCGCAGGTCGTCGCCGCGGATCATCGAGACGATGTTGGGCACGATCAGCCCCAGGAACGGCAGATTGCCGACCACGACGGTCACCACCCCGGTGGCGATCGCGATCAGGATCGTGCCGAAGAGGATGATCCGGCTGTAGTTCAGCCCGATGCTCGTGGCGATGTCCTCGCCCAGCCCGGCGGCCGTGAGCCTGTCGGCCACGATGAACACCACGACCACGACGGCCGCCACGATCCACAGGACCTCGTACTGCCCGCGCAGCACCGAGGTGAAGCTGCCGGCGAACCACACGCCGAGGTTCTGCAGCATGTCGGTCTGCAGCGCCAGGAAGGTCGAGACGGAGCCGACCACGGCGCCGAGCATGATGCCGACGATGGGCACGATCAGCGACGAGCGCAGGGACACCCGGCGCAGGAAGAGGAAGAAGACCATCGTGCCGATGAAGGCGAAGAGGATGGCGGTTCCCATGCGCGTCATGAGCGTGGCAGACGGGAAGACGATCATGGCGGTGAGCAGGCCCAGCCCCGCCCATTCGGTCGTGCCGGTGGTCGTGGGCTCCACGAAGCGGTTCTGCGTCAGCAGCTGCATGACCAGCCCGGACATGGACATGGCCGCCCCGGCCAGCACGAGGGCGATCGTGCGGGGAAGGCGGGTGATGCCGAGCATCTCAGCGCCGCCCTCCGAGCCGAGGTCGTAGACCCCCGTGAACAGGGACAGGACCAGCAGCCCTGCGACCGCTGCGGTCGCCAGCCACAGCTTCCAGTCGAGCAGGGCTGCGGCGAGCCCGGATCGTCGGGTGCTCGCCTCGGCGCCGGTGCGGGCTTCGGTCATCGGGGTCCCCTCAGCATGGTCGGGCGGTGCGGAGGCATGCGCCTCGTCCCGGGAGGCCGGGCACGAGGCGCATGCCTCAGCGGCGGCACCTGCATCGGGCCTCGACGCCGGTGCCGCCGCTGACAGATCAGCAGGTCAGCTGCTCGTGGACTCGAAGGCGTCGGCCAGGCCGTTGAAGATCTCGGTGTAGGTCTGGATGCCCTCGTTGGTGTAGGTGTCCGCCGGAGCGTAGTAGATGTTTCCCTCCTTCACGGCGGTCACGTCCTGCAGCGCCTCGGACCGCTCGATGACCTCGGCGGCGGGGGTGGCGCCCTCCTCCGAGCTCACGCCGGCGTCGCGGTCCAGGACCACGATCCAGTCCGGGTCGGAGTCGGCGATGGCCTCGACGGAGATGTCGTCGCCCTGGTGGTCGTCCGAGGCGCCTTCGACCTCGAGGGCCGGGGTGAAGCCGAACTCGTCGAACAGCGGCCCGAAGGTGCGTCCCACGCCCGGGGCGATATAGCCGATCTCGCCGCCGGAGACGTTGACGGCCATGACGGTGTCGCCCTCCTGATAGGAGTCGGACACGCGCTGGGCGGCATCGTCCAGGCCGCCGTTGAGCGAGTCGGCCTCCGAGGTCTTGTCGAAGATCTCGCCGATGGCCGAGGTCTGGCGCTTGAGCTCCTCGAAGAAGTCCTCGCCCTCGCGGGGCTCGAACTCCACGATCGCGGCATCCGGGACGAGCTCGGCGATCTGATCGTGGTAGTCGCCGAAGCGCTGGCCGTTGACCACCAGGCTGGGCTCCACGCCGGCGATGGCCTCGAGGTCCGGCTCGCGGTGATTGCCGATGTCGACGACGTCATCGCCCTGCCAGCACTCGACCGTCTCCGGCAGCAGGGGCTTGGGCGCCGCGGCCAGCTCGACGTCCCACTCGCACAGGGTCTCGAACGTGCGGTTGTCGGTGGCGACCACGTTCTGCGGCGGCAGCGCGACGGTCTCGGTGCCGAAGTTGTCCTCGACCTCGATGCTGTCGGTCTCCCCGGAGCTGCTCTGGCTGTCCGAGTCGCCGGAGCCGCCGCAGGCGGTGAGTCCGAGGGCCAGGGCCAGGGGCAGGGCGGCCAGTGCGGCGCCGGAGCGGTGGCTGGGTGCAGGCATGGGAGCATCCTCTTGTCTGTCGACGACGTGGTGGCCGGGCAAGGTGAGCCTCACCTTGACTAGGTCAGGGTTACCTTACTGGTGACCTTAAAGGATTCTCCCAGCTGTTGCCAGGGCTTTCCTCGGAGTCCGCGGGCCGGCCGGGAGTCGTTCCGGGGCATTCGTTCCCCCGCGGTGCGCAGCTGGCACTCGCCTTGACCGACTGCCAGCGCCGTCTCTAAGGTGGCTTTAGCACTCGCCCTCGGGGGGTGCTAAGGGATTCGGGCCGATCGGCACCGCGACGACGGTTGGCAGATCCTCTGGCGCACCAGCACCGGGGTCCTCGCAGCAGCGGGGAGCAGCACCTCGGCGGGGCGCCGTGACAGCTTCAGCAACACTTCGAATCCATGAGAGAAGGAGACATCGTGTCGATCTCCATCAAGCCGCTTGAAGACCGCATCGTCGTCCAGGTCGTCGAGGCCGAGCAGACCACCGCCTCCGGCCTGGTCATCCCGGACACCGCCAAGGAGAAGCCCCAGGAGGGCAAGGTCATGGCCGTGGGCCCGGGCCGCGTCGACGACTCCGGCAACCGCATCCCGGTCGACGTCAAGGAGGGCGATCTCGTGATCTTCTCCAAGTACGGCGGCACCGAGGTCAAGTACAACGGCGAGGAGTTCCTCGTCCTGCCGGCGCGCGACGTGCTGGCCGTCGTCGAGAAGTGAGCCTGACGACCCCCTGATCACCTCAGGCGGTCCGAGCAGAGGGCGCCCGCCGCGTGCCCCGCGGTTGCGCGGGTCCGCATGGCCGGCGCCCTCTCTCGTCGATCAAGACCCCAGTCATCCCGACGGGCCCGCGCCCGTCGATCCCGAAGGAGAATCCGGCCCATGGCCAAGCAGCTGCTCTTCCGCGAGGACGCACGCAATCAGTTGAAGGAGGGTGTCGACCGCCTGGCCGACACCGTCAAGGTCACCCTCGGCCCGCGCGGCCGCAACGTGGTCCTGGACAAGAAGTGGGGCGCCCCCGTCATCACCAATGACGGCGTGACGATCGCCCGAGAGGTCGAGCTGGACGACCCCTACCAGAACCTGGGCGCCCAGCTCGCTAAGGAGGTCGCGACCAAGACCAACGACGTCGCCGGCGACGGCACCACGACCGCCACCGTCCTGGCGCAGGCGCTCGTGGAGGAGGGCCTGCGCAACGTGGCCGCCGGCGCCGCCCCGGGCCAGATCAAGAAGGGCATCGAGGTCGCCGTCCAGGCGGTCGCCGATCGCCTGCTCGAGGACGCCCGCGAGGTCTCCGGCGACGAGGTCGCCAAGGTCGCTGCGATCTCCTCGCAGTCCGAGGAGATCGGCGAGCTGATCTCCCGGGCCTTCGAGGTCGTGGGCAAGGACGGCGTGATCACCATCGAGGACGGCTCCTCCACGGAGATCGAGCTCGAGGTCACCGAGGGCATGCAGTTCGACAAGGGATACCTGTCGCCGTCGTTCGTCAAGGACGCCGAGCGCCAGGAGGCCGTCATGTCCGACGGCCTGATCCTGCTCTACCAGGGCAAGATTTCCTCGGCGCAGGAGCTCATGCCGGTGCTCGAGAAGGTCGTGCAGACCAAGAAGCCGCTGACGATCATCGCCGAGGACGTCGAGGGCGAAGCCCTGTCCACGCTGGTCGTCAACAAGCTGCGCGGCACCCTGGACGTCGTGGCCCTGAAGGCCCCGGGCTTCGGCGACCGCCGCAAGGCGATCATGGAGGATCTGGCGGTTCTCACCGGCGGCACCGTGGTGACCTCCGAGCTGGGCATCGCCCTGGACCAGGTCTCCCTGGAGCAGCTGGGCTCCGCCCGCACGGTCACCGTGACCAAGAACGAGACCACGATCATCGACGGCGGCGGCACCGCCGAGGCGATCTCCGAGCGCGTGGACTACATCCGCGGCCAGGTCGAGCGCACCGATTCCGAGTGGGACCGCGAGAAGCTGCAGGAGCGCCTGGCGCGCCTGGCCGGCGGCGTGTCCGTCATCAAGGTCGGCGCGGCCACCGAGGTCGAGGCCAAGGAGCGCAAGCACCGCATCGAGGACGCCGTCTCCTCGACCCGCGCGGCCCTCGAGCAGGGCATCGTGGGCGGCGGCGGCTCGGCGCTGGTCCACGCCTCCGCGGCGATCGACGACGTCAAGGCCCAGCTCGACGGCGACGCTGCCGTGGCCGCGGACATCGTGCGCCGCGCCCTGCGCCAGCCGCTGCGCTGGATCGCGCAGAACGCCGGCCAGGACGGCTGGGTCGTGGTCTCGCGCGTAGAGCAGATGGAGCTCGGGCACGGCTACGACGCCAAGGCCGATCAGTACACCGATCTGCTGGCGGCGGGCATCATCGATCCCGTCAAGGTGACCCGCTCTGCGCTGCAGAACGCGGCCTCGATCGCGGCCCTGGTGCTGACCACCGAGACCTTGGTCACCGACAAGCCCGCGGAGGACGATCAGGACGGCCACGGCCACCAGCACTGATCCGGAAGCTGCGGCGCTGACAGCGGCCGCAGCAGGCCGAGGACAGGCCCGGCTCCCGTCGCACTCGCGGCGGGAGCCGGGCCTTCTGCGCACCTCGGACGATGCCGCGGGCGGGCAGCCTGCGCTGGTAGGTTAACGCCCGTACTTCCCCCGGAGGCTGCGCAGGCATGCAGGCTTCCGCATGACCCGCTGCCGTGGCCGCAGCACGGAGGAGAGGCATGTCCGAGCAGCAGGAGACAGGCGGCACCGCGGACGACGCCCGCCGCCGGGAATCCGTGGCCAGGTACTCCGGCTTCCGCCCGGAGATCCAGGGGCTGCGCGCCGTCGCCGTGATCATGGTCGTGCTCTACCACGTCTTCCTCGGGCGGGTCTCGGGCGGCGTGGACATCTTCCTGCTGATCTCGGCGTTCTTCATGACGCTGTCGTTCGTGCGCAAGCTCGAGGGCGGGCGCCCGCTGCGGATCGGACGCTACTGGCTGCACACCTTCAAGCGGCTGCTGCCGCTGGCGGTGCTCACGGTGCTGGGCACCCTGGTGCTGGTCGCTCTGTTCTTCCCGGCCTACCGTGTCGAGGAGGCCCTGCGTCAGGCAGCGGCGGCCCTGACCTACACCGAGAACTGGGTCCTGGCTCTCACCTCGGTGGACTACTACGCCGCCGACCGCTCCACGGCCAGCCCGTTCCAGCACTTCTGGTCCCTGTCCGTCCAGGGCCAGGTCTTCCTGCTGTGGCCGCTGCTGTTCGGACTGACCTGGCTGCTGACCCGCGGCCGGTCCCGCCTGCGGCCCGTGCCTGTGCTCGCGGTGCTGTTCAGCGCCATCTTCGCCGCCTCGCTCGTGTTCTCGATCGTCACGACCGCCACCCAGCAGGAGTTCGCCTACTTCGACACCCGAACCCGGCTGTGGGAGTTCGCCCTGGGCTCGCTGCTGGCCTTGGCGCTGCCCTTCATCCGACTCCCGCGGTGGCTGCGCGTGGTGCTGGGGTGGGTGGGGTTCGTCTCGATGGTGCTGGTGGGCCTGCTGGTCGATGTGCAGGGGGCCTTCCCCGGCTGGATCGCCCTGTGGCCCCTGCTCTCGGCGGCCGCCATCATGGTCGCCGGGCAGACGGACTCGCGCTTCGGCCTGGACCGGATCTTCGCCGCCAAGCCGCTGGTGCGCCTGGGGGACTCCTCCTACGCGCTCTACCTCGTGCACTGGCCGCTGCTGATCACCTACCTGGTCATCCGCGACCGCCCGGAGGCGGGGCCGCGCTCCGGGGTGGTGCTGATCGTGCTCTCGCTCGCTCTGGCAATCCTGGCGACCAAGCTCATCGAGACGCCGCTGAAGAGCTGGAAGTGGCCCGAGGCCACCAAGCTGCGCCTGGCCGGAGCGGTCGTCGTGTGTCTGGCGGTCGGTCTGGGGCCGGTCCTTGCCTGGCAGCAGAGTCTGCGCGCGGACGTCGCCGAGGCCCCGGACGGCCCCACGGCCTCGAACCCGGGTGCGCTCGTGCTGCGAGACGACGTGCAGACCGCGCCGGATCCCGACGCCCCGACGATTCCGCTGGCCGCCCAGCTCGACGACCAGGCGCCGGACCGGGGCGCGGCATGCCCGAGCGAATGGGACATCCCCGTCGGATCGCAGCAGTGGTGCCGCGAATCGGTGCCCGCGGAGGACCCGTCGCAGACCGTGCTGCTGATCGGCAACTCGCACTCCGAGCACTGGCTGGACGCCCTGCGGCCGGTGGCCGAGGCGAACGGCTGGCGGGTGGTCAGCTACATCAGGCCCGGCTGCTATTGGACGAGCCACGAGGACCAGCTCGATGACGAGTGCGGCCCCTGGCTCGACGGCTCCATGCCCCTGGTGCATCAGATCGACCCGGATCTGATCATCACCCAGTCGACCTTCACCAACGCCGAGGGCGAGTACTACAAGCCGGACTACGACCAGCGCGTGCGCGAGGTCACGGGCGAGGGCTACCGCGTCCTGGGAGTGCGCGACATCCCGCGGTTCGATCAGGCTCCGCCGGAATGCGTCATGGAGGAGGGGTCCGCGCAGGCTCCGCAGTGCCAGAAGACCCATCCCATGCTCGGACAGCCCGATCCCATGCAGCCGCTGGCCGAGGAGCTGCCGCTGTACGCCGAGATGGACATGACCGATCAGATCTGCCCGGAGGGGACCTGCCCGCCCGTCATCGGGAACATGTACGTGCAGTGGGACAGCGGGCACCTGTCCATTCCCTACTCGCGCTCGCTGGCCTGGACCTTCGGCGACCGCCTGGCCGCAGCCTTGGCCGGGGACGGCGTGGTCGTGGAGCACCAGCCTGCTCTGCCGCAGCTGCAGTGAGGGCCGCCTCGGCAGGCGGAGGGGCCGAGGGCCCGTGAAGGGTCCTAGACTGTCCTCTCGAAACCGCACCGCGCCCGGGAGCCGCCGGGGCGTCGGCCGTGCCGTCGATGGAAAGGTCCTCCCCGTGTCAGAAGCCCCCGTCCCGACCGCCCTGTCCGAGGATCCGTTCGGCTTCGTCGGACTCACCTACGACGACGTCCTCCTGCTGCCGGGCAGCACGGATGTCATCCCGTCGGAGGCCTCCACGCGCACGCGCCTGTCGCGGCGCATCGAGCTCGAGACGCCCATCATCTCGGCCGCCATGGACACGGTGACCACCGCCAAGATGGCGATCCAGATGGCCCGCCTGGGCGGCATGGGCGTCATGCACCGCAACCTGTCGATCGCGGATCAGGCCGAGAACGTGGACCTGGTCAAGCGCAGCGAGTCCGGGATGATCACCGATCCCGTGACGGTCAGCCCGGAGGCCACCCTGCGCGAGCTCGACCGCCTCTGCGGCTACTACAAGGTCTCGGGCCTGCCCGTGGTCGAGGACGGCACCCGCCTGGTCGGCATCATCACCAACCGCGATACCCGCTACCTGCCGGAGTCGGACTTCGACACCCGCACCGTGCGAGAGGTCATGACCCCCATGCCTCTGGTCACCGGGCGCGTGGGCATGCCCAAGGAGGAGGCCTTCAAGCTGCTGGCCTCCAACAAGCTCGAGAAGCTGCCCCTCGTGGACGATCAGGGTGCGCTGAGCGGGCTGATCACCATCAAGGACTTCACCAAGGCGGAGCAGTACCCGCGCGCCACCAAGGACGACGAGGGCCGCCTGCGGGTCGGTGCGGCCGTCGGCTTCTTCGGCGACGGGTGGGAGCGGGCCATGACGCTCGTCGAGGCCGGCGTGGACGCCCTGTTCATCGACACCGCCAACGGGCACTCCCAGGGCGTGCTGGACATGATCGCCCGGCTCAAGGCCGAGCCGTCGGCCGCCCACGTGGACGTGATCGGCGGCCAGGCCGCCACCCGGCAGGGCGCCCAGTCGCTGATCGACGCCGGGGCCGACGGCATCAAGGTCGGCGTGGGGCCGGGCTCGATCTGCACCACGCGCGTCATTGCCGGCGTGGGCGTCCCGCAGATCACCGCGATCAACGAATCCGCCAAGGCCGCGATCCCGGCCGGCGTGCCGCTGATCGCCGACGGCGGCCTCCAGCACTCCGGCGAGATCGGCAAGGCGCTCGTGGCCGGGGCGGACTCGGTCATGGTCGGCTCGCTGCTGGCCGGCACCGATGAGTCCCCGGGCGATCTGATCTTCATCAATGGCAAGCAGTTCAAGGCCTATCGCGGCATGGGCTCGCTGGGGGCCATGCAGACCCGGGCCGGGAACACGTCGTTCTCCAAGGACCGCTACTTCCAGGCGGACGTGGGCTCGAACGAGAAGCTGATCCCGGAGGGCATCGAGGGCCAGGTGCCCTACCGCGGCCCGCTGTCCTCGGTGATCCACCAGCTCGAGGGCGGTCTGCGCCAGACCATGTTCTACACCGGCGCCCGCTCGATCGAGGAGATCAAGCACAAGGGCCGCTTCGTGCGGATCACCTCCGCCGGGCTCAAGGAGTCGCACCCGCACGACATCTCGATGACCGTCGAGGCCCCCAACTACAAGCGCTGATCGGACCCGATCCGGCGCTGGAGACAAGGACGCTGACGTGAACCTGAACTACGACATCGAGATCGGCCGCAGCAAGCGGGCCCGTCGGACCTACTCCTTGGACGAGGTCGCCCTGGTGCCCTCGCGGCGCACGCGCGACCCCCGCGAGGTCTCGACGGACTGGCGGATCGACGCCTACACGTTCGAGACCCCCTTCCTGGGCGCGCCCATGGACTCGGTGACCTCCCCGGCCACCGCGATCGCGCTGGGGCGCATGGGCGCCCTGGGCGTCCTGGACCTCGAGGGGCTGTGGACCCGCTACGACGATCCCGAGCCGCTGCTCGAGGAGATCGCGTCCCTGTCGGGCGAGGACCTCCCGGCCGCCACGCGCCGCATGCAGGAGATCTACCGCGCGCCGATCCGCCCCGAGCTGATCACCCAGCGGCTGGGGGAGATCAGGGAGGCCGGCGTCATCGTGGCCGGCGCCCTAACCCCGCAGCGCACGCAGGAGCACTACCGCACCGTGCTCGAGGCGGGCGTGGACCTGTTCGTGATCCGCGGGACCACCGTCTCGGCGGAGCACGTGTCCCAGGCGGAGGAGCCGCTGGACCTCAAGCGCTTCATCTATGACCTCGACGTCCCCGTGATCGTCGGCGGAGCGGCCGGCTACACCCCGGCCCTGCACCTGATGCGCACCGGCGCCGCCGGCGTGCTCGTGGGCTTCGGCGGCGGGGCCTCCATGCGCACCGAGCAGGTGCTGGGCATCCACGCAGCCGGCGCCTCGGCCATCTCGGACGTGGCGGCAGCTCGCCGGGACTACCTGGACGAGTCCGGCGGGCGCTACGTCCACGTGATCGCCGACGGCGGCGTGGGCACGTCAGGGACCATCGTCAAGGCCCTGGCCATGGGCGCCGACGCCGTGATGCTGGGCACCGCCCTGGCTCGGGCCGAGGAGGCTCCCGGGCGCGGCTGGCACTGGGGTGCTGAGGCCCATCACGGCGAGGTCCCGCGCGGCGTGCGCACGCGCGTGGGCACCGCGGGGCCGCTGCAGGAGGTTCTGCACGGGCCCTCGAGCCAGGTCGACGGCAGCTCCAACCTGGTCGGCGCGCTGCGCCGGGCCATGTCGACCACCGGCTACCTGGACCTGAAGTCCTTCCAGCGCACCGAGGTCGTCGTCCACGGCTGAGCCGTCGGGAGCGCGGAAAGGGGCGCGCACCGCTGCGGTGCGCGCCCCTTCGCGCGTCCCGGGAGCGATTCGGCGGCGTCCGAGGGCGTCATTAGACTGAGGCGGTGTTTCGGACCGCCCTCAGACCCAGATCCCTGCTCGTGCTGGCGGTCTGCCTGGGCGTCGCCCTCGTCTTCGTCCTGCTGAGCCGCTGGCAGCTCGAATCCAGCCGGGACGCGCAGACCGTCTACGACCCGGGCAAGGAGATCGTCCGCCCGCTGGAGGAGACCCTGGACCCCGGCGCCGCCTCGACCCTTGAGCAGGTCGACACCGCCGTGGAGGCCACCGGGACCTATGTGCCGGATTCGACCGTGCTGATCGAGGACCGCCTGCAGGACGGGCGCTCCGGCTGGTGGGTTGTGGCCGGCCTGCAGATCCCGGGAACGCAGGACGACTGGTCGGGTGCCGATGCAGACCTGGTGCTGCCCGTCGTGCGCGGCTGGACGGATGACCCCGAGCACATCCCGCAGCTTCCCGAGGGGGAGGTCTCCGTGGCCGGGCGGCTGCTGCCGCAGGAGGCCCCGGTCTCCACCCAGGACCAGGAGCCGCAGCGCTACGCCAGCCTGTCGCCGGCCCAGCTGTCCAACGTGTGGGACGTGCCGATCTACTCCGGATTCGTCACCGCCATGGCCGAGGCCCCTGCCGCGCAGCCCGCGCCCCAGGACGGATCGACCGGCCTGGCGGAGGACGACGGCACCCTGCCGGAGCAGGGCGGCCTGATGTCGCCGCAGCTGGAGGCCGTCTCGGTCGATCAGCAGCCCACGGACACCTCGCTGGATCCGCTGAACATCTTCTACGCGGTCGAGTGGGTGGTCTTCGCGGGCTTCGCGATGTGGATCTGGTTCTCCTCCGTGCGCGACGAGCACCGGCGCAGACAGGACCCTGCGGCCTGGTTCGAGCTCGACGGCGAGTCCCTGGCCTACGCCTGGGATCAGGAGGCTCAGCGCTTCTACTACTACGATCCCGTCGCCGGGGAGTACTTCTACTTCGACGACCAGCCCGCCGCGGACCAGAGCGTCCCGGCCGGTGCAGATGACCAACCGGAGGACCGCGGGCGAATCGACCCGCAGAGCGGAGAGCAGCGATGACCCAGGGAGCCCCGCAGGAGGGAACGCCCCGGCCCAAGCAGCGCACCGACGGCGTGCGCGTCACGGCGCCGGAGGGGGCGGATCCGTCGAAGGCCCGCGAGCCGGGCCAGCTGCCGCAGTACTCGGCGCTGCGCACGCGCCGGCGCTTCGGCGGGACCGAGTCCCAGATCAGGTGGTGGCTGAACTTCTACATGGTCTGGGCCTGGATCTCCGGCACGTTCCTGCTGCTGCTCGTGGCCGAGATGATCCTGCGCTACGCCATGGGCTTCGACGTCATTGCCGGGGGCACCATGGCGGGCACGGGGGAGTCCGTGGCCCTGGGCCTGCGCGACAACGAGCTGATGGACATCGAGGGCGGCGTCAACATCTCCACCTGGGTGCTGATCGTGCACGGCTGGTTCTACGTGGTCTACCTGTTCTCGTGCTTCCGCCTGTGGATGCTCATGCGATGGCCGTTCCCGCAGTTCATCGTCATGGCCCTGGGCGGCGTGGTGCCGTTCCTGTCCTTCATCGTCGAGCGCAAGATCCACCGCTCGACCGCCCAGGAGCTGGCCTCGTTCCCCAAGGCGGCCAAGCGGTACTGAGGCGCCGACCGGCCGCAGCCCTGCGGTGACCTAGACTGTCGGCCGTGACATCTCAGCCCAGCACCACGTCCGCATCCGAGACCGCCGATGCAGCCCACGGGTCCCAGGGCCCGGTCCTGGTCGTCGACTACGGAGCCCAGTACGCCCAGCTCATCGCCCGCCGCGTCCGCGAGGCGGACGTCTACTCGGAGATCATCCCGCACACGCTGTCCACGCAGGAGATCCTGCAGCGCAAGCCGTCTGCGCTGATCCTCTCCGGCGGGCCGTCGTCGGTGTGGGCCGAGGGCGCCCCGGTGCGCGATGCCGAGCTCTTCGAGGCCGGGATCCCGATCTTCGGCATCTGCTACGGCTTCCAGGTGATGGCCAACGCCCTGGGCGGGACGGTGGCCAAGACGGGCGCGCGCGAGTACGGCGCCACGATCGTCGACGCATCGCTGGGCGTCGCGGACACCGCGCCCGAGGGCCAGGACGTGCCGGGACCGGATTCGATCCTCACCGGCTCCCCGCGCCTGCAGAAGGTCTGGATGAGCCACGGGGACTCCGTGACCGAGGCCCCCCAGGGCTTCCGCGTGCTGGCGTCGTCCGGCGGCGCCCCCGTCGCCGCGTTCGTGGACGAGCAGCGGCGCCTGGCCGGTGTGCAATGGCATCCGGAGGTCCGCCACACCGAGCACGGCCAGGCCACGATCGAGCACTTCCTCTTCGGGATCGCCGGGCTGAAGCCCACGTGGTCCACCGAGAACATCATCGACGCCCAGGTCGAGCGCATCCGCGAGCAGGTCGGCGACGGCCGCGCGATCTGCGGGCTCTCCGGCGGCGTGGACTCGGCGGTGGCCGCAGCGCTCGTCCAGCGCGCGATCGGGGACCGCCTGACCTGCGTGCTCGTGGACCACGGGCTCATGCGCCAGGACGAGGTCGAGCAGGTCGAGACGGAGTACGTGGCCTCGACCGGCGTCAACCTGCACGTGGCGCGGGAGTCCGAGCGCTTCCTCGATGCCCTGGCGGGAGTCAGCGACCCCGAGACCAAGCGCAAGATCATCGGCCGCGAGTTCATCCGCGCATTCGAGGCCGCCGAGGAGGCGGTGCTCGTGGCCGCTGCGGATGAGGGCGCCAAGGTCACCCACCTGGTCCAGGGGACCCTCTACCCGGACGTCGTCGAATCCGGCGGCGGCGAGGGCGCGGCCACGATCAAGTCCCACCACAACGTCGGCGGGCTGCCCGAGGACCTCGAGTTCGAGCTCGTGGAGCCTCTGCGCGAGCTGTTCAAGGACGAGGTCCGCGAGGTCGGCCGCCAGCTGGGCCTGCCCGAGTCGATCGTGGGACGGCAGCCGTTCCCCGGTCCGGGGCTGGGCATCCGCATCATCGGCGAGGTGACCAGCGAGCGCCTGGAGATCCTGCGCCGCGCGGATGCGATCGCCCGCGAGGAGCTCACCGAATCCGGGCTGGATCAGGAGGTCTGGCAGATGCCGGTCGTCCTGCTGGCAGACGTCCGCTCGGTGGGCGTGCAGGGCGATGGCCGCACCTACGGCCACCCGATCGTGCTGCGCCCCGTGTCCAGCGAGGATGCCATGACCGCCGACTGGTCCCGCCTCCCGGAGGACCTGCTGGCGCGGATCTCCAACCGGATCACGAACGAGGTCCAGGAGATCAACCGCGTGGTCCTGGACGTGACGTCCAAGCCGCCGGGAACCATCGAGTGGGAGTGAGCGGCGGGGCCGCAACGGCCCTGCCGCCTCCCGCAGGCGGCGTCTTGCGCGCCGACTGAGCAGTCCCCGACGCCGCGGCCCGCCCAGGCCGCGGCGCTCACCCATTAGGAGAAGCATGTCCCCCTCGTCCGAGTCCGGAGCCCCCGTTCCGCACGGCTCCGCGTCCTCCCACCGCAGCGGCCAGGAGACCGTCTCGCTGCAGGCCTGGACGCGGCAGATGGACGCCTACACCGGCCCGGACACGCTGCTGGACTTCAACCAGGTCGACAACGTCTGCATCGACCTGACGGAGGCCAACTCCTCCGGGCAGGCGCAGCTGATGATGGGCCGCCCCACCCGCTTGTCCACGATCATGCGCGAGCAGGCGGGGCTGCAGCGGGCGTCGCGCGCGGCGCGGATCCTGCGCACCAAGATCCACGAGCTCTCCGCCCAGCACGGGCTCGATGCCGCCTACCTGGCGGCCGGCACCGCCTCCTGGCTGCAGGCGGAGCCGCGTCCCCGTGCGGAGGACTCCCAGGGCCCGCACGAGGCGGGGGAGCGCGGCCACGGCGACCGGCACTCGACGCAGCGGCGGTTCATCGCCCCGGTCCTGCTCGCCCCCGTGACCATCCGCCCGCGCTCGGACGGCGATGACTTCGATCTGCAGATCGTGGGCCCCGCTCAGCTCAACCCGGCCATGGTCCGGCGCCTGCTGGCCGATCACGGGGTGGACCTGACCACCGGCGAGATCTCCCGCCTGGCCTACGGCACGCGCCGACTGGATCCGGCACCGGTGCTCGAGTCCCTGCGCATGGTCGCCTCCGAGATCCCGGGCATGCACGTGGAGCACCGCCTCCTGGTCTCCACCTTCGCGGACCTGCACGACCGTCCCGCCGATGAGCACGTGCCCGCGCGCACCGACGTGATCCGCGACCTGGCCCGCCTGAAGTCCACGGCCGTCGGCAAGATCCCGCAGCCGCAGCCGCTGCAGAACCGCTCCGCGCCGCTGGATCAGCGCGATCCGGACTCCGAGCTGCTGCTGCTCGACGCCGACAGCTCCCAGCAGGAGGTCGTGGACCTCGCCACGCAGGGCGACTCCTTCGTGGTCACCGCAGCCCCCGGCACCGGGCAGATCGCGACCGCCGTGAACACCGTCGGCGCGCTCGTGGCCCAGGGCCGCTCCGTGCTCGTGCTGGGGGAGCGCCGGGCCGCCCTGGCCGATTTCCACCGAGGCTTCGAGATGCTCGGGCTGTCGTCGTCGGTGCTGCAGCTGGGCTCGCACCTGACGGGCGAGGACGTCGCCGGCCAGCTCGTCGAGTCGATCACGCGCGCCGAGCGCGCCCAGGAGCCGGACCTGCGCGCCCTGCACAACCGGCTGCGCTCCGTGCGCGACCTGCTGGCCGGGCACATGGAGGCCCTGCACCGCCAGCGCCCGCGCGTGGAGGCCTCCGCGTATCAGGCCATGCAGGCCCTGGCCGAGCTCACCTCCCGCCCGGACGGGCCCACCACCCGGGTCCGGTTCTCGCGCGGGGTGCTCGACGCCGCCGCCCACCGCGCCGAGATCACCCGCCAGCTCGAGAGGGCCGCGGAGCTCGGAGCCTTCGACGCCGCGACCCTCGACGGGCCGTGGGAGGGCGCGCGCCTGGTCAATGACGAGGAGACCCGGCAGGCCCGTCACCTGGCCCAGTCGTTGCTGCTCGAGCTGACCACCCTGGAGACCGGGATGCGCACGGTGATGTCGGTCTCGGGGATGCGCGCCGGGGCCACGATCCCCGAATGGGGCCAGCAGCTGCGCCTGCTGCAGGAGGTCGAGTCTTCCCTGCGCTCCTTCACCCCGGACATCTTCGACCGTCCGGTGACGGATCTGATCGCGGCCACGGCGGCCTCGTCCTGGCGGCGTGATCACGCGATCGAGATGTCCGGGCTGCAGCGCTCGCGGCTGCGCAAGGCGGCCAAGGAGTACATCCGACCGGGCGTCCACCTCTCGGACCTGCACGCCTCCCTGGTCAAGGTCCAGTCGGAGCGCGACCGCTGGCGCTCCTGGTCCACCACGATCGAGAAGCCCGAGATCTCGGACGCGGTCGACGACGTCGCCGAGATCCAGCAGCGCTTCATCGAGGACCTCGAGGGCCTGATGATCGCCCTGGAGGGCTCCCGCACGGGCGGGGGCCTGATGGAGCTCGACGTCGCCGAGCTGCGCGAGGTGCTCACCCAGCTGATCGACGATGAGGCCAATCTGGAGACCATCCCCGAGCGGACGCTGCTGCTCGAGGGCCTGCGCGATCGCGGCCTCGGCGAGTTCGTCGAGGACCTGACCTCTCGGCGCGTGCCCGGGCACCGGGTGGCCGAGGAGTTCGATCTGGCCTGGTGGCAGTCCTCGCTGGAGGCCATGGCCGCCGATGACGGCCTGCTGCCCATGACGGACGGCTCGAGCCTGCGCCGCGCCGAGCAGGACTTCCGCCGCGCCGACTCCGCGCACATCTCCTCCGGTCCGCAGCGCCTGATCTGGGCCCAGGCCCAGCGCTGGCGCCGTCTGCTGCGGGAGCAGCCGGAGGCCGCAGGGGAGCTGCGCGACATGCTGCGCCAGGGCAGCGCCCCGCTGCCGCAGCTGCTCAAGGCCTGCGGCGACCTCACCCGTGCGCTGGCCCCCGTGTGGACCGCGAGCCCGCTCGTGCTCTCGGCTGCGCTTCCCGATGACCTCGAGATCGACGCCGTCGTGGTCCTGGACGGGGAGTCGACGCCGCTGGCGGCCGTGCTGCCCGCCGTGACCCGTGCTCGCCAGGTCGTCGTCTTCGGCGATCCCGCCCTGGGCCGCCCGCAGCCCTTCACCGTGGCGCCCATGACAGGGGAGTCCTCCGGGCCGGTGACCGAGGTGGACTCCGCGTTCGACGCGCTCTCGCGAGTCGTCGATCGCCGTCAGCTGCGCGTGCTGTACCGGGACATGGACGCTCACCTGTTCGATCAGCTCAACGCGGACTTCTACGGGGGGCAGCTCACTCGCCTGCCCTCCGGCACCGCGCTCACCGAGGGCGATTCCCGCCTGGAGGTCGAGTACGTCGCCGACGGCTACGGCGAGCTGGCCGCCGGGCACGAGGGCGTGCAGTCCCCGAACGCCGAGGTGCGCCGCGTGGTCCAGCTCGTGATCCGCCACGCGCGCCTGCACCCGGAGCGCTCGCTGGCCGTCGTGACCCCGAGCGCCCGCCATGCCGCACGCGTCGCCCAGGGCGTGAGCGCCGTGCTGGGGCAGCGCCCCGAGCTCGCGGAGTTCTTCCGGCCCGGGCCCGAGTCCTTCCGCGTGGTGGATCTGCATCGGGCCGTGGGGCTGCAGCGCGACACCGTGATCTTCAGCGTGGGCTTCGGGCGCACCGATCACGATCGCGTGCTGCCCTACCTGGGGCAGCTCTCGGACCGCGACGGCCGCCGGGGCTTCGTCCTGGGGATGACGCGCTCGCGGCTGAACACGATCGTGGTCTCGTCCATCCGTCCCGAGGAGCTGGAGCCCAGCTCTCTGCACAACGGCGCTCGCGATCTGCATCGCCTGCTGCTGCGCATCGAGGAGGCCGGGCACGTCCGCATCGGCGCCGCCGATGAGCCGCTGCTGGCCCAGAAGGACGAGCGGCAGGAAGTTCTCCAGGACGCCGCCGGGACTTCGGAGGCAGGGGATGCCGGGGCCGAGGCCCCTGAGGCCGAGGCCGCCCACGAGTCGCCGGAGCCCGTCGAGGCCGCTGAGCGGCCCGAGGCGCAGGACCGTCCCAAGCGCCCGCACCTCTCGCTGGTGGGGGCTGTGGAGCCCGCCCGGGCCGAGCAGGACGACGAGCCCGCGGCCGAGCCGGCCACGCAGCCGATCCTGGTGCACGATCCCATGGAGCTGGCCGACGCCGCCGTCCACGAGGACGCCCTGGTGCAGGACCTCTCGCGCCGTCTGGTGCAGCGCGGCGCGGCGGTGCGCCATCACCACGAGGACGCGATCGACCTGATCGCCTGGTCCGAGACCGCCGAGTCGCTGTCGGCCGGAGCCGTGGTGGGTCAGCGCTCCAGCGGCGACCCGGTGCGCATCCCGGTGGCCGTGGTCTCCGACGGCACCGAGCAGGTGGCCCGCATGTCGGTGCGCGAGCGCTCGCGGCTGCGCCCGCAGCAGCTCGAGCGCAGCGGCTGGAACCACCTCACGCTGTGGACCATCGAGGTCTTCACCCAGCCCGACGCCGTGGCCGGCCTGATCTGCCGCTACCTGGGGCTGCCGGCTGATACCGGCACCACCGGCGTGGACGGGGCCGGGACGACGGGCCGATCGTGAGCCCGCAGGAGCCTCGGCGGCGCCCGCCGCGCGGCACGCGCCGAGCGGTCGGCGGCAGCCCGGCGCCCGGGCCGGATGCCGGGTCCGGCGGCGCTGAGCAGCGCCCTGCAGCCTCGGATCGAGCGCACGAGCCGACCCCCGAGACCCTGGACGAGGTCCCGGACGACGCCCAGCGCGACGACTGGCCCAGCGCCCAGCGGCCTCCGCACTGGGGCTGAGCGCCTCAGCATCCGCGGGCGCGGCCACGAGCACCGGCACGAGCTCGCCCTCCGGGGCAGCCGCCAGGCGCTCGGCCGTGGCGGCATCTGCGCCCACGACCAGAAGGTCGTCCTGGCTCTCCGGCGTGGAGGCCAGCAGGCCGTCGGCAGGCTCAGCCGGATCGGCCACCCAGAGCACCGGCAGCTGCGCCGCCACTCGCGCCGAGGTCTCGGAGGCACCGGTCTCCTCGGAGCCCTCGGCCCCGCCCTCGGACGCGTCGGCGGCATCACCGTCGGTCCGGTCATCGGCTGCGGCGCTCGGCGAAGGAGCCGGGAGATCGGCATCGGAGCGGATGAGGTCCACGTGCTGACCGGGCCGCACGTGGGTCAGTGTGGCGGAATCAGCCACGCGCAGCGTGACGGCCGTGGTGCCGGGCGGCTGCCCCGAGAGCAGATCCGGTCCGAGCACCGACGGGCCGGTCAGCGGCTGTCCCTCGAGGACCGCGCTGGCCAGGGTGCGCCCCACCCATGTCTCGATCTGCTGACCCGCTCCCGGGGAGTCCCCGGCCGCATCTGCGGCCAATCCCTCGCTCGGGGTGCTGAGGGGATCCGTGCTTGGCTGCCGTGTCCCGACGGAGCTGCCCTGGTCGTCGGGGGCCGGGGCGGCTGCGGTGTCCTCGGCGCCTGCTGCGGACTCGCCGGGCACCAGATCGACCGGGTAGTCGGCCACCCGGAGGTCATCGGCGGACAGGACCGTGCCGGCGCCCAGGGAGCGGGTCGCCACCACCGTGGGCACAGTGCGCTGGGAGGCCGGGCTGATCTGCAGCACCGCGATGGCTGCGGCGATGCTCAGGAGCACAGCGGCGATCAGGCGTCGGCGTCGGGACAGGGCCGTGCGCAGCGTGATCCCCAGCGGATAGCGCGGTCGTCGTGGAGCGGAGCGGGGTCTCCTCCGCGCTGTGCCGCGGCCGCCGAGTCGTGCACGGCGGCCGGGGGAGGGGGCCGAGCCCCGTCGGATCGTCATGCCCGCACGCTAGGCGGGGCCTCGAGTCCCGTGGCGCGGCTGCTGTGCCGGTGGGGGAGCGGCGGCCCGAGAAGGCGGTCCGATGCGCGGCTGTGGAGCCTCGGAGCAGCCGCACATCGGAGGCACAGCCGCGATCAGCGGGTCAGTCCGACGAGCTCGAGCTCGAGGAGGCGGAGCTCGAGGAGCTCGTGCCAGAGGTGCTGGACTCCGAGGATGAAGCAGAGGACGAGGAGCTGCTCGCACGGGAGTCGTTGCGGTAGAAGCCCGAGCCCTTGAAGACCACGCCCACGGAGTTGAACTGCTTGCGCAGCTCGCCGCCGCACTGCGGGCACTCGCTCAGCGGGGCGTCCGAGAAGGACTGGCGGACCTCGAGCTGGTGGCCGCAGCTCTTGCACTTGTAGGCGTAGACGGGCATGGAGGGACCTTCCGGACGACGGCGAGGCACGGTGCGTGCCGAGGGCGGGGCCGCGGCGGCCTCTGCTGAGGAGACGACGGCGGCTTCGGATCGGCCTCGATTCTATGCGCCTGTGCTCTCGGCCCTCGCCGCCGAGCCCTGCAGATCGACCAGCCCCGTCTCGGTCAGGGCGAGGTGAAGCCGGGCGTCCCAGAGCTCGCCGGGAACAGCGCCAGGAGGCAGCACCTCCCGGGCGAAGACGCAGGCCGCTGCCGGGGTCCCAGGGTCGAGCGACTGCAGGAAGGCGTCGTAGAACCCGCCGCCCATGCCCAGGCGCAGGCCCTCGGCGTCGACGGCCAGGGCGGGCACCAGGACCAGTCCGAGATCCTGCGGAGCCTCGCTGAGGGGCCCGACCGCCTCGGGCAGGCCCCCGGGCCCGGACGGGGCGAAGCCCGTGGAGTCCAGCCACGGCGTCCACAGCATCCTGCGTCCGGGCTGGGTCACAGGCAGCAGCAGGCTCCGATGGGCCATGTGCTCCCGCAGCGCCTCCGTGAGCGGGGGCTCCTCGGGCAGCGGCAGGAAGGCGAGCACGGGGCCGTCGGGATGCCGGGAGAGCAGCTGCTCGAGCCCGGTGGCAAAGCCGACGACCTGCCGGGAGCGCTCCTGCACGGAAGTCCCCGCGCGGTCCGCGCGCAGACGTCGACGCAGCGCGCGCTTGCGCTCACGGACTGAGGGCACTGGCGTCTGAGGAGCGTCGGAGCCGGTCATGAGCCCCATCATGGCAGTTCATGAAGCTGACGCCTCTGTCCACACTGTGGCACCGGCCTCGATGAAATCCGATGTGCTGCTGGGCGCTGAGATGCCCCCTGGGGCGACGAGACGGCGCTGGCAGCGGGGCTGCGAAAGCGGCGGGCACAGCGCGACGGCCCACAGCCGGGAGGCCGGTCCGCGAACACGGCTCGCGGGGTGATGCGACCCATAAGGGGCCCACAGGGGGCGTTCCGTTAGCCTTCGACCATGAGCTCTGAGAATCCCAAGCGCACCGTCCGCAAGGCCGTCCTGCCCGCCGCCGGGCTGGGCACCCGCTTCCTGCCCGCCACGAAGGCCACTCCCAAGGAGATGCTGCCCGTGGTGGATCGCCCCGCGATCCAGTACGTGGTGCAGGAGGCCGTCGATGCCGGTCTGACCGATCTGCTCGTGATCACGGGCCGCTCCAAGCGCGCCCTCGAGGACCATTTCGACCGCATCCCGTCGCTGGAGGCCCAGCTCAAGGAGTCCGGCAAGGACAAGCTGCTCGAGGCCGTCGAGCACGCCTCCGAGCTCGGCGACCTGCACTACCTGCGGCAGGGCGACCCCAAGGGCCTGGGCCACGCGGTCCTGCGCGCCAAGACCCACGTGGGCGACGAGCCCTTCGCGGTGCTTCTCGGCGACGACCTCATCGACGAGAAGGAGGACCTCCTCTCCGAGATGATCGAGGTCCAGCAGCGCACCGGCGGCTCGGTCGTGGCCCTGCTCGAGGTCCCGCAGGAGAGCATCGGCGCCTACGGCTGCGCCGACGTCTCCGCGGTCGAGGGCGAGGACTACGTCCGCGTCAACGGCCTGGTTGAGAAACCCGAGCCCGCCGAGGCGCCGTCGAACCTCGCGGTCATCGGGCGCTACGTCCTGCACCAGGGCGTCTTCGAGGTGCTCGAGCACACCGAGCCCGGCCGCGGCGACGAGATCCAGCTGACCGACGCCCTGGCCGAGCTGGCCGCCCAGGAGGGCGAGGGCGGCGGCGTGTACGGCGTGGTCTTCCGCGGCCGCCGCTACGACACCGGCGACAAGCTGTCCTACCTCAAGGCCAACGTCACCATCGCCTCGGAGCGCGAGGACCTCGGCCCGGAGCTGCGCGCGTGGCTGATCGAGTTCGCCAAGGGCCTCGAGGGCAAGGACGCCGACCAGGCGTGAGCCCGCGGGTTCAGTGGCCCGTGCGGCTGTCCTGGGGCGACCTGCGGCTGCGTCCCCTCGTCGCGCGCGATCGCGGCGAGTGGGATGCGGTGCGGTGGGAGAACCGGGAGTGGCTGGACCCGTGGGAGGCCACGAACCCAGAGCCCTCCGAGACGCTGCCGTCGTTCCGGCGCTTCGTGCGGGAGCAGGACCGGGAGGCGAGAGCGGGACGCAGCCTGCCGTGGGTCATCGCGGAGCGGCGCCCGGACGGCTCCTGGCCGATGGTCGGCCAGCTCGCCGTCTCGTCGATCACCGGCGGAGCCGCGCGCAGCGCCTCGATCGGCTACTGGGTCGACGCCACGTGCGCCGGACGCGGGATCGCGCCCATGGCGGTCGCGATGGCCGTGGACTACTGCTTCCAGCATCGCCGCCTCCACCGGGTCGAGATCAACATCCGCCCGCAGAATGCAGCGTCCCTGCGCATCGTCGAGAAGCTGGGCTTCCGCGACGAGGGGCTGCGGCGGGATTACCTGCACATCGCGGGGAGCTGGAGCGATCACCGCAGCTTCGCGCTGACGGCCCCGGAGCTCGCTGCCGGGGGCCTGGTCGAGCGCTTCACCGGCACCGGCAGGCCGATGATCGTGCAGTCCTGAAGGTGTGTCGCGCGGCGCTTCGCTGCGACGCATTCCCGGGGGAGTATGGGATCATGGAGCCCAGCACCTGAACGTGCCGCCGTTCTGCGCTGTCTTCGACCCGCAGCGGATCCGGCACCAGCCGAACCGCCTCATGACCTTGAGAATCCGAGGAGCCCGGAAGATGCCGAGCAGCGACACCCAGCCTTCAGCCGGCGTCTTCGACGGCCTGGCGATCAGGTGGGATCGCACCTCCGTGTTCCTGCTGGGCGCCGGGAGCCTCGCGCTGGCCGTCGTGCTGGGTCTTCTGACCCCCTTCACCGCCGTGACCTGGCCCTGGCCGGTCTTCCTGCTCCTGCTGGGCACGGGCAGCATCGCAACCCTCGTGTACGTCGCGGATCAGGAGCGCGCCGCTGCGCCGGCCGCCGGCACCTCCGTGCGCAGCGCCCGCAGCGCGATCGGTGCTGAGGCTGCCGTCGAGGGCCAGCCGGAGCAGGCCGAGGCGCAGGACCGAGCGCTGTTCGACAACGAGCAGCACGTCGCCCGGGAGGCCGAGCGCCGCGAGCAGGCGGATCGCCAGGACCTGGACCTTCCCGAGGATCAGGAGTTCCTGGACGACCTGCGCTTCGAGGACGAGGAGCAGGACGCCGGCCGCAGCGTCGTCCGCTCCTCCACGGCCGCCCCGTACGTCCCGCCGCGCGCCGACCTCCAGCGCTCCGCCGCACGTCCGGCGGGCGTGCGCACCCAGGCTGCCGGTCAGCTCGTGCCCACCCACGAGGAGCTTCGCGCCGCAGCACGTCGGGTGGCCGAGCAGTCCTCGCAGGGCCGCGGCGAGACCTGGGAGCCCGTCCCGGTGCCCAAGCCCACCTACGCCCGCGTCGCTGTGGCGCCCCGTGCGGCCGTCGAGCCCATGCAGGCCCCGGCCGCGCCCAAGACCTCCGGACGCCCGCTGCGCGAGGCCGCTCAGGTCCCGCAGCCCCAGACCGAGCGCCCCGGCGCCTCCATCGACCTCGACGACGTCCTGTCGCGGCGCCGGGCCTGAGCCGGCCTGCCAGCCCGCACACCCTTCGAGAACATCGTCGGCCGCATCGCCATCGGGCGAGGCGGCCGACGACATTCCGCTCCCACCCGCAGAAGCCACAGCACCTCCACGACCTCCCGAGAGGAGATCCGGCGATGACCCCCAGCACCCAGCCCGAGATCGAGCGCAAGTACGAGGTGCCCGCAGGGGCCGAGCCGGTGTGGGATGACATGCCGCGCCTCAAGGTGGAGCCGGAGCAGGATGTCCGCTCCCTCGAGGCCACCTACTACGACACCGCCACCGGCAGCCTGGCCGCCTTCGGGCTGGCGCTGCGCCGTCGTCGCGGCGGTCCGGACGAGGGGTGGCACCTGAAGTTCCGCGCCGATGGCCTCAAGCACGAGGTCCACGTGCCGCTGCTGCGCACCGCCGACCGGCTGCCGGCGCAGATGCGCCAGCTGATCTCGGGCCTGCTGGACGATCAGCCCCTCGAGCCTCTGGCCGTGCTGCGCAACGAGCGCCAGGTGCTGCAGGTGCACGACCCGGAGCACGGCCGCGTGGCCGAGATCTGCCTGGACGACGTCCGCGGCACGGAATCCGCCACGGGCATCACCCGGGTGTGGCAGGAGTACGAGATCGAGCTGGTCAACGGGACCCAGGCAGATCCCCAGGCCGTCTTCGACGAGATCGAGACGGTGCTGCTGGCGGCCGGGCTGCGTCCGTCCGCCTCTGCAGCCAAGATCGCGCGCACCCTGGGCGCCGAGGACGACGCCGAGGCCGTCACGGTGATCGGCCCCGACGGCGAGCAGCTGCCGGGCACCCAGCCGGAGGATTCCTCCGTGGACCGCGCCGAGAAGGCCTCCTCGAAGGGCAAGAAGGGGAAGAAGGACAAGAAGGACGGCGGGAAGAAGGGCAAGAAGGACAAGAAGGACGGCGGCAAGAAGGCGAAGCGGGCCGAGGCGGCCCCGGAGCCGGAGTCCGAGCCGAGCACCGAGCAGATCGTGCGGACCGCGCTGCTCGGAGCCGTCCGACAGATCCAGTGGATGGACTTCCTGGTGCGGATCGGGGCGGAGCCGGCCGTGCACGGCCTGCGCCGCGCGGCGCGCACCTGCGAGGCCCTGCTCATCGGGCTCGGCCCGGATCTGGCGAATCCCCAGGAAGCGGCCGAGGCAGGCCGGATCGTGCGCGAGATGAGCCAGGAGCTCTCCGCGCTGCGCGATGCCGAGGTCGTGGAGCAGCTGCTCCCGCTGCGTGCCCAGGACGCGGGGGAGGCTCTCTCCCGATCGGCTGCCGCCCAGCTGGTGACCATGGCCCGGGAGAACCGCGAGGCGCAGACCACGGCTGCGCGCCGGCGCCTGCTCTCCAGCGGGCACCAGGAGTCGCTGCGGGCCCTGGGCGAGATGCTCGATCGGGCGCGGCTCAGCGAGTCGGCTGCTGAGCGGACGCCCAAGAAGCTCGGCTCGCGCATGACCGAGCGCTGGCTGGAGAACGTCAGGCAGCTGGGGCCCGTGCCCGCCGAGACAGTGGAGCTCGAGGACGTGCTGGTCCACGTCCATGCCGTGCGCCGCGCGCTGCGTCTGCTCAGCTTCGGGTCCGAGGTCTTCGAGCTCACCGCGCTGCGAGCCCGCAAGTCCCAGGTCGCGGTCCTCCCGAGCGCGGAGGGCTACCTCGAGACCTGCGGGGAGCTCATGGACTGCCGCGTGATGGATCTCTGGTACGCCTCCGCCGCTCGCGCGCTCGTGCGCAAGGGCGGCGATCGCTACGGCGTGGGCATCCTGCACGGCCGGGAGCGGGCGCGGCTCGAGGCATCGGCCGAGGACAGCGTGCTCCTCCTGGAGGACCTCTTCGGCCAGCTCGAGGGCGAGGACTGAAGCCCCTGAGCCCATGAGGCCCCGCCGGACCGTTCGCCCACAGGTGACGGCCCAGCGGGGCCTCAGTCGCGACTGCTAGCCTGGGGTAAGCCCCACTACCGCCCTCGACTGCCCCACAGGACATATGCGGGCACAGGAAAGGACGATTGCATGAGCAATCCCATGCTCCGCGACTTCGGCGCCCAGAAGGGCGCCCGGCCCCAGCAGGGCCAGTACGAGCAGAACGGCCGGATCTACGACTACGCCGGCGGGGCCGGTCAGACGGCCAGCGCGGACAAGCTGCAGGGCATGTACGACCAGCCCACGGCAGGCCCTGCGCAGACCGGCCGCATGACCATGACCGACGTCGTCATGCGCACCGCCATGACCCTGGGCACCGTGATCGTCATGGCGGTCGTGGGCTGGTACGTGCCGGCCCTGGCCATCCCCGGCGCGATCATCGGCCTGGTGCTCGGCCTGGTCAACGCCTTCAAGCGCGAGCCCTCGCCCGTGCTGATCATGGCCTACGCCGCGGCTCAGGGAGCCTTCCTGGGCGGGCTGTCCATGATCATGGAGGCCAGCGCCTACCAGGGCATCGTGCTCCAGGCCGTCATCGGCACCCTGGGCGTGGCCGCCGTCGTGCTGGTGCTCAACCAGCTGGGCATCCTGCGCTCCAGCCCCGTGCTGACCAAGATCGTGCTGGTCGCCATGCTCGGCTACCTCGTGTTCGGCCTGGTCAACCTGGGCCTGTCGGTCTTCGCCGGCTTCAACATGCGCTCGGACGTCAGCATCCCGGGCACCGACCTGCCGCTGGGCCTGCTCATCGGTGCGATCGCCATCCTGCTGGCGTCGTACTCGCTCGTGCTCGACTACGAGAACATCCGCAACGGCATCGGCCGTGTGCCGGCAAAGTACGCCTGGTCTGCGGCCTTCGGCCTGACGGTCACGCTGATCTGGCTCTACGTCGAGATCCTGCGCATCCTGGCGCTGTTCAACAGCAACGACTGAGACAGCTCGCGCCGCGGGAGACATCCTGCGCAGCTCAGGGCCCGGCCCCCACCAAGCGATCCTTCGCCGGTGGGGGGCCGGGCCCTTCTCGTCGCTCGGGTCAGTCCAGGAATTCGAGCGGGGTCTGCGGCTTGGGCCCCGCAGCGGCCTCCCGCGCCTCAGCGGCCGGGACCCTGCCGATGAACAGCCAGCCCAGGATCTCTTCGCGCTCCTGCAGGCCGTAGAAGTCGTGCAGGACCTCCTGGTCGGGCGACTCGCGCGGTGCCCACTGCACGCCCCAGCCGACGCCGCACAGCGCAGCCTCCAGAACGGTGTGCGCGGCCAGTGCCTCCATGCGCTGGCGCTTGCGGGACAGCTGAGCGTCCTCGGCGGGACGGAAGACGAGGGCCAGCGCCATGCCGCCTCGCATGGCGAAGGCCAGCGAGCCGCGGAAGGCCGCCAGACGGCGCAGCTGCTTGCCCTTCAGCGGTGCGCTGCCATCGCCGACGTCCGGCAGGGAGCGCAGCCCGGAGAGCGCGGCGGCCAGCTGCGGGGCCTGCGTGCGAGTGGTGGCGATCAGGCGCCAGGGAGCGGTGTCGTCGGGCGCAGGTCGACCCGCGGCCGCCCGGACGATCTGCTCCAGCTCGGCGCGCGTGGGGGCCTCTGGGAGCAGAGTGATGGCGCGTCGACGCTGGGACAGGATTCTCAGGAACGGGGCGACCATGGAGCCATCATCCCACCTTCGGGACATTGCGCCCCTGTGCGTCGGAGAATCGGGGATGACGAGGTGAAGGCCACTGCCTGTCCTGCCCCGGTGCTGTCCCCCGGAGGTGCCATGATGAAGCCCATGACATCAACCACCGGATCCTCGCCCGATCATGAGCGCGAGCCAGATATCCAGATGCCCAGGAAGGGCGTGAGCGACGGCCAGAGCGTTCCGGCAGGCGTGCGGGTGGCCGCAGCCTGGTCCTGGCGCATCATCGTCATCATCGCCGGAATCTACGTGCTGGGGCGCCTGCTCGGGTCGGTGACCACCGTGCTGATCCCGGTGCTGCTGGCCGCCCTGGTGGCGAGTCTGATCGCCCCGCTGTCCCAGGCGCTGCGCCGCCTGCGGTTCCCGGGCATCCTGGCCTCTCTGAGCTCGATCGTGATCCTGATCCTGGTCGTCTTCGGCCTGCTGGCCCTTGCGGGGCAGCAGATCATCTCCGGCTTCAGCAAGCTCAGCGACTCGGCCATGGCCGGTGTGAACGCCCTGATCGGGCTGATCGAGGACCTCCCGATCGATGTGTCCACGGACCGGCTCAACGACCTGGTGGAGCAGGGCATGGGCTGGCTGCAGGACAACTCCGGGTCGATCCTCTCCGGGGCCGTGTCGTTCGGCTCGACGGCCGGCAACTTCGTGACCGGCTTCTTCATCATGATCTTCACCCTGATCTTCTTCCTCTCCGATGGAGAGCGGATCTGGCTGTTCATCGTGAAGCTGTTCCCCAAGCCGGCTCAGGCCGCGGTGAACGGCTCGGGCCGCAAGGCCTGGATCTCGCTGGGGCAGTACGTGCGGGTGCAGGGCTTCGTGGCGTTCATCGACGCCGTGGGCATCGGCCTGGGAGCGTTCATCCTGGGCGTTCCGCTGGCGGTGCCGCTGGCGATCCTGGTGTTCATCGGCTCGTGGATCCCGCTCGTGGGCGCTGTGGTCACCGGTGCGATCGGCGTGCTCGTGGCGCTCGTGGCCAACGGGCCGATGGCAGCCCTGGGCATGCTGGCCGTCGTCATCATCGTGCAGCAGCTCGAGGGCAACGTCCTGCAGCCGCTGATCATGGGCCAGGCGGTCTCCCTGCACCCGCTGGCGGTCTTCCTGGCCGTGGCCTCGGGATCCGTGGTCGCGGGCATCCTGGGCGCGCTGTTCGCGGTGCCGCTGCTGGCCATGGTCAACTCCGTGATCCGCTATCTCTCCAGCAGGGGATGGGAGCACGACCCGGACATCGCCTGGCAGCCCTATCTGTATCCGTGGGAGATACGCCGAAAGGCCAAGGCCAAGGAGCTCACCCGCGAGGAGGTGCTCCAGCAGTTCCGCCGCTTCAGCCGCACCCGCCGCAATGAGGAGGCCAAGTCCCGCAACAAGGAGGCCGAGAAGGACGTCACGCAGCGCGAGCGCGATCGCGCCCTCGAGGCCGCCGACCGGGTGTCCGAGGCCGAGCGCCGTCGTCACGCCCGGCAGAAGGAGCACCACGGCGCCGCCAAGGAGACCGACGTCCCGCAGCCCCGACCCACGCAGGAGGCGGGCGAGCTCGAGGAGGCGCAGGTGGCGCGCATGCCGCAGGGCCTGGGAGACGACGTCGGCCAGCCCACTCCCGGCGACCGGGTGGTCGCGGGCGTCGACGACGCCGATCCGACTCCGCCCGATCAGGGCGGCTCCGAGGATGGTCTTGATTCCGAGGCGGACGGCCGCGGAGGCTCCCACCGGGTCTGATCGGCCGGGGCCGTCGCAGCGCAGTCGCCTCCGCTGAGGACGACGCGCCTCGTCGGGAGCTCGTCGATGGGTCGCAGCGGCACCGCAGACGGTGTCGGGGCGGCCCATCGTCGCGTCCTAGGATGGATGGCGGCCCGCACCGGGGTCGAGCACGTCCATCGGGTGCCGCAGCACCCAGGTTCAGGAGGACCCCATGTCGCTGTCCGAGCTACCCGTCCAGCTCGAGGACATCGAGCGCGCCGCGCGGCTGCTCGACGGCGTCATCGAGCGGACTCCTGTGGCGCATTCCCGGGCGCTTTCGCGGGAGCTGGGCTCCGAGGTCTGGCTCAAGGCCGAGAACCTGCAGCGCGCCGGCTCCTTCAAGGCCCGTGGGGCCTACGTGCGGATGGCCGGGCTGTCCGATCAGGAGAAGGCCCGCGGGGTCATCGCGGCCTCGGCAGGCAATCATGCCCAGGGCGTGGCGCTGGCCGCCAGCCAGCTCGGGATCCGGGCCAGGATCTACATGCCGCGCGTGGCCGCGCTCCCCAAGATCGCCGCGACCCAGGATCACGGCGCTGAGGTCGTGCTCTTCGGCTCGACCGTGGACGAGGCGCTGAGCGAGGCCAAGCGGGTGGCGGAGGAGTCCGGCATGGTCTTCATCCACCCCTTCGACAACGCGGAGATCGTGGCCGGTCAGGGAACGCTGGGCCTCGAGATCCTCGAGCAGGTCCCGGAAGTGGACACCGTGCTCACGGGTGTGGGCGGAGGTGGGCTCCTTGCGGGTCTGGCTGTCGCCCTGAAGGCCAGAGCCGCCAACGGCGGGCGCCCGGTGCGGCTGATCGGCGTGCAGGCCGAGAACGCCGCCGCCTACCCGCCCTCGCTGGCCGGGGACGCGATCGTCTCCCTGGACAGGGTCTCGACCATCGCCGACGGCATCGCCGTGGGCAAGCCCGGAGAGCTGCCCTTCGAGATCATCCGCGACCTCGTCGACGACATCGTGACGGTCTCGGAGGACCGCCTGGCCGAGGCGCTGATCTTCCTGCTCGAGCGCAACAAGCTCGTGGTCGAGCCGGCCGGTGTGGTCGGCGTGGCCGCGCTGCTCGACGGACGCCTCCAGGAGGGCCACGGAGACCTCGGCACCACGGCTGTGGTGCTTTCCGGCGGCAACATCGATCCCATGCTCATGCTCAAGGTGATCCAGCGCGGTCTGGCGGCGGCTGGGCGCTATCAGACCCTGAAGATGATGCTCGTGGACCGCCCCGGCGAGCTGACCCGCATCTCCGGGATCATCTCGAGCCTGGACGCCAATGTGACCGGCGTGGACCACACCCGCATCGGCGGCTCGCTGTCCATGGGCGATGTCTCCATCACGATCGACATGGAGACCAAGGGCCACGAGCATTCGCGTGCCGTGATCGCCGCCCTGGAGGCAGAGGGCTACGAGCCCGTCGTCGTGCACTGAGCCGAGCGCTCCCGCAGCCCGCACCCGCTGCGGGTCGGCATGAGGAAGGCGCCGTCTCCCGAACGGGAGACGGCGCCTTCGCCGTGTGCGGGGCTTCAGCCGCGGAAGGGCTTGGCCTCGAGGATCTCGACTTCGATGGACTTGCCGTTGGGGGCCTCGTAGCTCACCTTGTCGCCGGCCTTGTGGCCTGCGATGGCCGCGCCCAGCGGGGAGCGCAGGGAGTAGACCTCCAGGTCGGAGTCCCCGACGAGGTCCTCGGCGACCTCGCGGGAGCCCAGCAGGAAGGTCATCTCGTTGCCGGCGATCTTCGCCGTGACGATCATGCCGGCTTCGACGACGCCGTTGTCCTCGGCGAACTCGCCTACCGTCGCGTTCTCCAGGAGATTGGTCAGCTGCTGGATGCGGCCCTCGTTCTTGGACTGCTCCTCGCGGGCGGCGTGGTAGCCGCCGTTCTCCTTGAGGTCGCCCTCATCGCGAGCCGCCTCGATGCGGTCGACGATCTCCTGACGGTACGGCCCGGAGATGTGGTCGAGCTCCTTCTTGAGGCGGTCGTAGGCCTCCTGGGTGAGCCAGGCGCCCTCGGTCTCGGGGGTCTCGGACACGGTGCTCTTCTCTCTGTCTGCGGTGGTCTTGCCGGCACGGCACCCGACGCCGGGGCGCGGGGCCTCTGCGGTCTGCTCGGGCGGTGCCGCTGCCTGAGGGGGCTGCGCTGCGCATCGCTGGGATGCGGGCGCGGCAGAACAGGCAGGAGGATCATCTTATCGGAAAGGGGTGCGATCTTCGGCACACCGATCCACGGCGCCCGTGTCAGGCCGAGTGCGCGCGGCCGGGGCTCAGCCCAGGTTCCAGCAGCTGTCGACCCGGGCGGTGTTGGCCGGATTGGTGGTGCGGATGGCCAGGCGGTGGGCGGTCGTGCGCTCGGCCTGGGAGTCCGCGGGCAGCGTGATCTCCTCGTAGCCGACGACGGCCCAGTCCTCGTTCAGCGCCTCGACGCCGCAGCGCACCGCCTGATCGGGATCGCGGGTGACCTCGAAGTCGGCGGTCACCTGGGCCGAGGAGATGAGGTCGAAGCCCACGTCCTTGGAGCTCGGCGCTGCGGACCGGCCCTGCACGATCCACACGACGAACAGGGTGGCCACCAGCAGCGCGGCCCCGATCAGACCCCAGCGAGCACGAGCGCTCAGCCGGCGGCGGGGACGGAGGTCATAGCGCTGCTGCAGCACCGACGTCTCGCTCGCGGCTGCGGGCTCTCTCGTGTGCGGCATGCCTTCCAGTCTAGTGCCGGCCTCGGACGCCCCGGTCGGTCCGGGCACCGAGGGAAGGCCCAGCCGAGGCGCGTAGGATCGCGGGGTGTGCGTGCTGTCGGCCGGAGCCGGAAGCGCGCCGCCTGCTGAGCACGGATGCTTCGTGCTCAGCGCCCCTCATCGGAAAGGATCTCAGGACCTTGCCCTCGTACTCCGACATGCGTCTGCTGGCCGTCCACGCCCATCCCGACGACGAATCGTCGAAGGGCGCCGCCACGATGGCGCACTACCGCCGTCTGGGCGTCGACGTGATGGTCGTGACCTGCACCGGCGGCGAGTCCGGCTCGATCCTCAACTCCGCCATGGAGTCCGTGCCCCACGCCCGGCGCGACCTCGCGGGCTACCGCCGCCAGGAGATGGACCGGGCGGCCAAGGCGCTGGACATCCGCCACCGCTCGCTCGGCTACACGGACTCCGGGCTGCCCGAGGGCGATCCGCTGCCGCCGCTGCCGCCGGCGTGCTTCGCGCTGCAGCCGGTGGACCGGGCCGCCGCCCCGCTGATCCAGCTGGTCCGCGAGTTCCGCCCGCACGTGATCCTCACCTACGACGAGAACGGCGGCTATCCGCACCCGGATCACATCCAGACCCACAACGTCGCCATGCGCGCGTGGGAGAAGGCAGGGGAACCCGAGCACCTGCCGGAGCTGGGCGAGGCCTGGCAGCCGCTGAAGCTCTACTACGACCGCGCCTTCGACCTGGATCGCCTCCAGGCGCTGCACGCGGCCCTGACCGCCAAGGGCCTGGAGTCCCCGTTCGCCGAGCGCATCGCGCGTCGGCTCGAGGCCCGGGACACGGAGGGCAACGACTCCGCGCCGAACGAGCACGTCACCACGACCAAGATCCACTGCGCCGACTGCTTCCCGGTGCGCGACGAGGCCCTGCGGGCGCATGCGACCCAGGTGGCCCCGGAGTCGTGGTTCTTCGCCATGTCCCCACAGGACCAGGCCGCGGCCTGGCCGTGGGAGGACTACGTGCTCGCCGACACCCGCGTGGACGCCGAGCTGCCGGAGACCTGCGTGTTCACCGGGATCGTGGACGAGGTCCACCCGGACCCCGAGGACGCCCCCTCCTGGCAGATCTGAGGGACCCGCGCCCGCGGAGCCCCAGAACCTTCGAAGAGACGAGATCACCGCTTCCATGCTCAGCCTGCCGCTGCAGAACTACAACGATGCCACCGACCCGGGTGAGCTGCGCCCCGGCCTGGAGGCCGAGCAGGTCAGCCCCGGGCTGCTCGGCTTCCTGATCACCTTCGTGATGGTCGCCGTCGTCGTGCTGCTGATCGTCGACATGGTGCGCCGCCAGCGCCGCCTCCGCTACCGCGCCGATTACGCGCGCGCCCGCGAGGAGGCCGAGTCGGGGGCTGCGCTCCAGTCCCCGGAGGCGGCGCAGGAGGACGAGCCCGCCGGATCAGCCGCTTCCACGGACACCTCCCGCGGCGGACCTCCGGGTGCCCGCGAGCAGGACGATGCGCGCGCCGAGAGGGACGCTCCGGGCGAGCGGCCCTGAAGCCGCCCGCGCAGCAGTCGTGCCAGTGCCGCTCAGGCGGACATCGCGACGACGATCGCGCTCCAGTGGCACACGAAGCCGATCACGGTGCACGAGTGGAAGACCTCGTGGAAGCCGAAGTGCAGCGGCGCGATCGCCGGGCGCTTCAGCGCGTAGACCACCGCGCCGGCGATGTAGGCGATCCCACCCACGGACAGCAGCACGGTGGCCGCTGAGCTCACGGGCCAGAACACCGGGAGGTAGGCCACCGCGATGCAGCCCATGACGATGTACAGCGGCGTGTAGAGCCAGCGCGGGGCGCCCATCCACACCAGGCGGAAGGCGATCAGGCCCGCGGCGCAGGACCAGATGATGATCAGCAGCGCCCGCGGATCCTCGAGCAGGGCGATCGCCAGCGGCGTGTAGGTCCCCGCGATCAGCAGGGCGATGTTGCAGTGGTCGAACCGGCGCAGGAAGCCCGTGACCCGGGGGGACCAGTAGCTGCGGTGGTAGATGCCGGAGACCCCGAACAGCAGCAGCCCGGTCACGCCGAAGATCGCGCAGGCGAACCGCAGCTCCAGGCTCGGCGCCAGCAGCACCGCGATCAGGCCCAGCACGAACACGACCGGGGTGAACGCTGCATGGATCCAGCCGCGCATCAGCGGCTTGCGCTCGACCGGGGGATGCCGCTCCGAGAAGCCCAGCCGCGAGAGCAGACGGGACGCGGCCACGGAGCGGGTCACGGTGGGCAGCTCGAGCCGACGGCGCCTGCGCCCGCCCGAGGCCCGGATCTCGTCGCGGTGATTGTGCACACGGCGTCCCTGCGGCGCCTCGGCGGTGTGCGGTGACATGGAGCCTCCCGGGGACGTCAGTGAGGATCTGCGCAGCGGTGCGATGCGGATCCTGTCCATGCTAGGCCGACGGCCTGCGATCGAGCTGGGTGCATCGTCAGCCGAGAGAGGACGGGATGGGCGGCGCGGTGGATGCGCCGCTGCTCCAGCAGCGCCCGCGCTATCTTTGGGGCAGCGGCGTCACCGGTCCATGAGAGACCGTGCGGGGCCGGACAGGGGTGCCGGGCCGCAAGGCCCGCAGCCGAACCGCCAGATGGAGGGACTGCGTGTCCAAGACCCGCCCGCTGTACCGCCTGTACGAGCAGCGGCTCGAGGCAGGGCTGCCGCCCGAGCAGCTGCCCGGGCACGTGGGGGTGCTCGTGGACGGCAATCGGCGCTGGGCGGAGCAGTCCGGAGGCTCGACCGCAGACGGGCATCGTGCCGGGGCCGAGAAGATCATCGAGTTCCTGGGCTGGTGTCGGGATCTGGATATTCCGCACGTCACGCTGTACGTCCTGTCCACCGAGAATCTCAAGCGCCCGGCCGAGGAGCTCGGACCGCTGCTGGAGATCATCGCCGAGCTGATGAGCTCGCTGCAGACCCGCAGCCTGTGCCAGGTCCAGGCGGTCGGCGCTCTCGAGATGCTCCCCGACGACCTCCGCGGCTCCATCCGCGAGCTGGAGCGCGCGACCGTGGGGAACGAAGGCCCTCACCTGAACATCGCGGTGGGCTACGGCGGGCGCCAGGAGATCGTCGACGCCGTGCGGGAGATCTTCGCGGGGGCGCTCGAGCGCGGCGAGGACGTGGCCGAGCTCGTCCAGCGCCTGAGCGTCGATGACATCTCCGAGCACCTCTACACGCGCGGGCAGCCGGATCCGGACCTGTTGATCCGCACCTCGGGGGAGCAGCGGCTCTCCGGCTTCCTGATGTGGCAGTCCGCCTACTCGGAGTACCACTTCTGCGAGGCCCTGTGGCCGGACTTCCGCTATGTGGACTTCCTGCGCGCGCTGCGCGACTACGCGAACCGCCATCGCCGCTTCGGCGGCTGATCGGCGCGGCCGACGCGGCCGGTCCGCGCCCGACGATCGCGGGAGCACCATGTCCCTCTCCGGTGAATCACACACGTGCAATTCATGCTGCGTTCATGCCAGCGGAGTCCGGGCACTGCGCCGCTGTGCCACGTTGGAGCCAGGCGGACCGGAGGATGAGCCATCCGGGCGCCCCGACGGCAGGAGGATGCGGCGATGACGAGCACCACCACCCACCCCACTGGTCAGCAGGGCCCCGTGCAAGCGTCGGAGCAGGAACCGCCGCGGCCTGAGCCGAGCGCCGAGCCCCCGCGCGCGGGAGTGCGCTGCTACGTGGTGGACACCTCGGTCCTGCTCTCGGATCCCCGTGCCGTGCTGCGCTTCGCGGAGCACGACGTGGTGCTGCCGGTCGTCGTGGTCATGGAGCTGGAGGCCAAGCGCCACGACCCTGAGCTCGGGTACTTCGCGCGCAAGGCCCTGCGGCTGCTGGACCGGCTGCGCGTGGACCATGGCGGGCTGGATCGCCCGATCCCGCTCGGCGATCACGGCGGTCGGCTGCGCATCGAGCTGAACCACATCAGCGAGACCGTGCTGCCGCTGAGCTTCCGGCTGCGCGACAACGACTCGCGCATCCTGGCCGTGGCCCGGAACCTGGCCGATGAGGGCCACGATGCCTGCGTGATCTCCAAGGACCTGCCCATGCGCGTGAAGGCCTCTGCGCTGGGCCTGGACGCCGAGGAGTACCGCGCCGAGTGGATCGGCGACGACGAGCACGAGTGGTCGGGCATGGTCGAGCTCGACGTCGACGACGAGCTCGTGAGCCGCCTCTACGCCGACGAGGACGTCCGCGTCCCCGGCTCGGAAGGGCTGCCCTCGGGCGCCGGACTGATCTTGCACTCGCACCGCGGCAGCGCCCTGGCCCGGGTGCGCCCCGACGGCGGCACCCGGGTGGTGCGCGGGGACCGCGAGGTCTTCGGGCTCAGCGGCCGCTCCGCCGAGCAGCGCATGGCGATCGATCTGCTGCTGGATCCGCAGGTCGGCATCGTCTCCCTCGGCGGGCGCGCCGGCACGGGCAAGTCGGCGCTCGCGCTGTGCGCCGGGCTCGAGGCGGTCCTGGAGCGACAGGAGCACCGCCGGATCATCGTGTTCCGCCCGCTGCACGCGGTGGGCGGCCAGGAGCTGGGCTATCTGCCCGGTTCGGAGGAGGAGAAGATGAGCCCGTGGGGCCAGGCGGTCTACGACACCCTGGGCGCGGTGGTCTCCGAGAATGCGATGGCCGAGATCAGCGCGCGCGGGCTGCTCGAGGTGCTCCCCCTGACCCATATCCGCGGCCGCTCCCTGCATGACGCCTGGGTCATCGTGGACGAGGCGCAGTCCCTGGAGAAGAACGTGCTGCTGACGGTGCTGTCTCGCATCGGGCAGAACTCGAAGGTCGTGCTCACCCACGACGTGGCCCAGCGCGACAACCTGCGCGTGGGCCGTCACGACGGGATCGCGGCGGTCGTGCAGGCGCTGAAGGGCCACTCGCTGTTCGGGCACGTGACCCTGACCCGCTCCGAGCGCTCGCCGATCGCGGCGCTGGTCACCGAGGTGCTCGAGCGCACCGAGGTCTGAGCCGACCGCCTCGGCCCCGGCCGGAGCTCGTGCCGGGGCTCAGGCGTCCTCGGCCGATGCCTGCCGGGGCCGCAGCGCGACCCATGCTCCAGCGGCGATGGAGACGAGCAGGGGGACGGTTCCGAGCCGCTCGAGCGCAGGGGGACCGTTGAAGACCACGTCGGCCCCGCGGTCGCCCAGGTACTCGGCGGCCATGACCGACGGATTGTCGCTGAAGGCCACCAGGATCATCAGCGCCAGCACCGCGGCCGCTGCCCATTCGGCAGGCGGTGCGCTGCGCGGGCGGTCCGGGACCAGGGCGAACAGCAGCGGCAGCACCCACACCCAGTGGTGCTCCCAGGAGATGGGGGAGATCAGCAGCATCACGAGGGCGCCCAGCACGACGGCGGAGAACGGGTCGCCGGCTCGCGCCGCGCGGCGGATGCCGAGCCCTCCGAGCACGATCACGGCGACCGAGAGCAGCAGCCACAGGGGGGTGACCAGGGCATCCGGCAGACCCCACAGATGCAGCATGCCGTTGAGCGACTGATTGGAGATCCGTCCGGCGTCGCCCACACGATCCGTCGAGAACAGCTGGTGCGTGAAGTAGTCGAGCACCTCGCGGGGCAGGACCACGGCCGCGCCCAGGACCGTGATCAGCACGCCGAGGACCATGCCGATGATCGTTCGCCACCGGCCCAGCACGAGCGGGACCAGGCCCATGGCCGCCGGGGTGATCTTCAGGCCGGCGGCCAGACCGGTGAGCACGCCCGAGCCGGCGCCTCCGCTGCGTCGACGGCCGAGATCCGCGAGGATCAGCACGGCCAGGAGGACATTGATCTGCCCGAAGATGAACGTGAACCAGACGGGGTAGAGGTGCCAGGCCAGACCCAGCGCCGTCGCATAGGCCAGCAGCGTGGGGACCGGGCGCAGCAGGAACCAGCCGCGCGAGATCGGGGCCAGGCGCAGCACGACTCCGACGAACACCCCGATCAGCCCCGCATTGACCGCCTTGAGCACGGACCACGCCGATTCCAGGGACATGGCCCCCAGCGGATGGAAGAGGATCGCGGCAGCGGGCGGGTAGGTGAACGGCAGCTCGATCTTCCCGGCCTCCACGAGGCTCGGGGCATAGAGGTAGTCAGTCGTCGGGTTCTGGCCGTGCAGGATCTGGGCCGCGCGCCAGTAGACCTGCATGTCCAGCCCGGGGGCCTCACGTTGGCTGTGGACCACCAGGATGAACACGGCGGTGAAGATCAGCAGCCCCGCCCACATCAGCAGGCGCTGGAGCACGGACGGGGCCGACGGGGAGGACTCGTCGGCGAGGACGGCAGAGGGCATGGGCGCGGCGCCTTCGGTGGGGAGCGGATCGTGCGGTGGAGCTTCCGGGCCTGCAGCTCTGGTCTCGGGCAGGCGTGCGGGCGACTCGGAAGTTGTTCAGCCCCGCAGCCTCCACGGCAGGTGCTGGGAGACGTCGGTGAGCCGGAAGGACACGGGGGTGAACAGGTCGTCGTTGAGGTAGTCGTCGACCGCCTCGATCCGCAGCCGGTGACCGGAGCCGGCCTCGGGGCCCTCGAGCACCTCCGACGCGGTGCAGATCCCGGTCTGCTCGTCGATGCTCACGGCGGTGGGTGCGGGAGCCAGCGGATGCCCGGGCTCCACAGGACGATAGCCCACGAGCGGGCGGACGACGGCCCGGCGCACCGGGCGGCCGTCGTCATCGACGGCGCTGCGGATCTCGGTGAGGGCCGCTGGGGCCCGCTCCGCGAGGTAGAGCGGCTGCGGGGCGGGCCCTGCCAGCTCGACCGGATCGAGGACGGCCTGCCACCGGCCGCCGCCGAAGACCGGGTCCCCGTAGGCCGCCTCCGGACGGCGCTCGACCAGCCCCGAGCGGGTGTAGATGGGGCTGAGCAGTCCAGGAGGCACGAGCCAGGACTCGGGGCGAGCGGAGACGTAGAAGTCGTCGCGCGAGCCCACGAGATCCGTGGAGGTGTACAGCGCGGTGCCGTCCAGTGCCTCCACGCGCAGATCCTCCGGGCGGCGGATCCAGCAGCGCACGGGGGCGGTCTCGGGGCCCAGCCAGCTCAGGGTGAAGCGCACCGTGCCCCAGCGCCAGGGGGAGGACCGGCACAGGGCGGCGAACTCGGACGGATCGGTGGCGGGGGCGGCGCAGGGACGACCGCTCGCAGACGGGGTCATGCAGCCATCGTAGGTCGTCGCAGCGTGGTCACTGCTGTCCACAGCTGCTCGCACGGCCTCCCTCGCAGCTGCCGCCTCGGCTAGCTTCAAGTCCATGGGGGCGATCCTGGGTGGAGTTCTGGACGGCGGGGCCGCGCAGTGGGCTGCTGCGGCTCTGCTGCTGCTCGTGCTCACCGGACTCGCCGTGGTGGGCACCTGGCTCGTGGTGGTGGACCTGCGCGAGCACCGTCTGCCCGGGGACATCGTGCGCCCGGCGTGGATTGCCGCCGCGGCGGGGCTGGCAGGAGCCGGGCTGCTGGCCGGGCAGCCCGCGCGGATCCTCGCCATGGTGATCGGGGCGGCTGCGCTGTGGGGGCTGTACTGGCTGCTGCGCCGCGGCTCGAGCGGGGCTCTGGGCGCCGGCGACGTCCGTCTGGCCGGGCTGATCGGCACCGTGCTGGGCTTCGACTCGCTGTGGCTGCTGCTGTGGGCCACCGCGGCTGCCTTCGTGCTCGGCGGGCTGGCCGCTCTGGTGGTCGTGGTGCGCGATCGCGGCGACCTGCAGACGCGCATACCGTTCGGACCGGCCATGATCGCGGGTGCTGCCGCCGCGCTCGTCGTGGTCTGAAAGCGCGGCCCGAGCGTACAGCGCGGCCGAGGCGCTGCCTCTCGGTCGGCGCCCGGGCTGCTGTGGGACGCTGAGGTGCTGCCGCTGCGCGGGCCGTCGTCGGGCGGCCCGCCACTGATCGAAGGAGTAGTCCGTGCCCACTCCCGAGTACATCCTGTCCCTGCGCGAGAAGATCGGTCATGATCTGCTCTGGCTTCCCGGAGCGACCGCCGTGGTCCTGCACGAGGGCCGGATCCTGCTGGGGCGGCGTGCGGACAACGGGAACTGGGCGCCGATCACCGGCATCGTGGATCCTGGCGAGGAGCCCGCGGCCGCTGCCGTGCGCGAGTGCCTCGAGGAAGCCGGCGTGGTCTGCGAAGTCGAGGGCCTGGCCGGTGTGAAGGCCGGGGGAGAGGTCGTCTTCCCGAACGGGGACCGATGCCGGTTCCTGGACCACACCTTCCGCTGCCGCTACATCAGCGGCACCGCGCGCGTGAACGACGACGAGTCCACGGAGATCGACTGGTTCGACCTGGACGACCTGCCGCCCATGCGCGAGGACCTGCTGCGACGCATCCGCTGCGCCATGGACTTCGACGGCACCACGCGGTTCTCCACGGAGCCCGGTCCCTCCCAGGACCCCACGGGCGCCCACGAGCCGCCTCGGAGCTGAGAGCAGAAGAGCCGCCCCCGCCTCCGAAGAGGACGGGGACGGCTCGCGGTCTGCCGGTCGGATCAGCGCAGCGCGTTGATGTTGCGCAGGTTGGAGCGCGCCATCGAGACGGCCTCGCCGGCTCCTCCGTTCATCACGACCTTGCTGATCGCGGTCGCGAAGCCGAAGACCTGGTCCGAGGAGATCTGCGGCGGCATGGACAGGGCATTCGGGTCGGTGATGACCTCCACGAGCGAGGGGCCCTGGTGCGCCAGCGCCTCGCGCAGGGCGGGCTCGACCTCCTTGGACTTGATCACGCGCCGGGACTGGAAGCCCATGGCGGCTGCGACCTGGGAG
Source organism: Kocuria sp. SL71 (assembly GCF_026672465.1). Lineage (NCBI taxonomy): Bacteria > Bacillati > Actinomycetota > Actinomycetes > Micrococcales > Micrococcaceae > Kocuria > Kocuria sp. SL71. The sequence continues at coordinate 1,645,642 of NZ_JAPPRE010000001.1, read as the reverse complement.
TAGTCCGTGTCCGGGACGTCCACGCCGAAGTCGGGCAGCCCGTCCACGAGCTGCTCGAGCTTGACCATGCCGAGCGTCGAGTTGTTGAAGAGCACGACCGTCAGCGGCAGCCGGTAGGTGGCCGCCGTGACGAGCTCGCCCAGCAGCATGGACAGGCCGCCGTCGCCGGACATGGAGATGACCTGCCGGTCCGGGTAGGCGAACTGGGCGCCGATCGCATGCGGCAGGGCGTTGGCCATGGTGCCGTGCTTGAAGGAGCCGATGATCCGGCGGGTTCCCAGCGGGCGGATGTAACGGGCCTGCCACACATTGGTCATGCCGGTGTCGGCGGTGAACACCGCGTCCTGCGCGGCGACCTCGTCCAGCACGCTGGCCACGTACTCCGGATGGATCGGGGAGAGCCTCTTGACGTTGCGGGTGTAGGCGCCCACGGCATGGTTCATGATCCGGTCGTGGCGCTTGAGGGTCTTCTTGAGGAAGGACCGGCTGCGCTTGCGCTTGAGCAGCGGAAGCAGCCCCTGCACGGTGGCCAGGGTGTCGCCGTGGACGGGGTAGTCGACCTGGGTGCGGCGCCCCAGCACGGAGGCGTCGCGGTCGACCTGGATGGTCAGGGTGTCCGGCAGGAACTGGTCGTAGGGGAAGTCGGTGCCGAGCATGACCATGACATCGGCATCCTTCATGCCCTCCGCGGCCGCGCCGTAGCCGAGCAGGCCGGTCATGCCGACGTCGAACGGGTTGTCGAACTGGATCGCGTCCTTGCCGCGCAGCGAGTGCCCGATCGGAGCGCTCAGCACATCGGCGAGCTCGATCACGGCGTCGTGGGCGTCGCGGACGCCGTCGCCGACGAACAGGGCGACGTTGTCGGCCTTGTTCAGGACCCCGGCCAGCTCGACCAGGCAGTCGGTGTCCGGGACCACGCTGGCGCCCATGACCGGCTTCCACTGCGGGGTCTCGGCGGTCGCCTCGAGATCGGCGACATCGCCGGGCAGGGTCACGACGGACACGCCGTGCAGGGTCGTGGCCTTCTGGATCGCCGATCGCACCACGCGCGGGGACTGGTCGGTCGTGGAGATCATCTCCGAGTACACGGAGCACTCGTTGAACAGGCGGTCCGGGTGGGTCTCCTGGAAGAAGGACTGCCCGATCTGCGCCGAGGGGATGTGCGAGGCGATGGCCAGCACGGGCGCCCCGGTGCGCTGGGCGTCGTACAGCCCATTGATCAGGTGCAGGTTGCCGGGGCCGCAGGAACCAGCGCACACGGCCAGCTCACCGGTGAGCTGGGCGTCGGCGGCCGCGGCCATGGCCGCGCCCTCCTCATGGCGGACGTGGATCCAGTCGATCCCGCCCTGGGCGGCACCTCCGGTGCGGCGCACGGCATCGACCACGGGGTTCAGGCTGTCGCCCACGATCCCGTAGATCCGGCGGACGCCGGCCTGCTGGAGCTGGGCCACGATCTGGTCTGCGAGCTTCATATCGTCTCCTTCGGGCGCGGTCGCTTCAGGGGGCGGCCCGCGCAGAGTCTGGAATGACACCATCGTAAGCACGCATGCGATCGACGACGGGACGATCGTGAGGCGGCTGACATCACGCTGTCAGCGGACAACGACGGCCGCCCCTGCCTCGCGTGAGCGCGGCAGGGGCGGCCGGGGAGCTGCGCGGGTCAGCTCAGCGGGATGATCACTTGTACTGCCCGATCATGGTGGTGACGTCCAGGGCGGCATCGAGCTGGTCCTCGGTGAGCTTCTCGCCGTCCACGTAGCCGAGCTCGACGGTCGCCTCGCGGACCGTGACCTTGTTGGCCACCGCGTACTTGGCGATCTTGGCGGCGGACTCGTAGCCGATCGCCTTGTTCAGCGGGGTCACGATCGAGGGGGAGGCCTCGGCCAGGAAGCGGCAGCGGTCCTCGTTGGCGGTGAGGCCGTCGATCATCTTCTCCGCCATGACCGTGGAGGTGTTGGCCAGCAGGCGGATCGACTCGAGCAGGTTGGCGGCCATCACGGGGATGCCCACGTTGAGCTCGAACGCGCCGTTGGTGGAGGACAGCGACACGGTGGTGTCGTTGCCGATGACCTGGGCACTGACCTGGATCGCGGCCTCGCAGATCACGGGGTTGACCTTGCCCGGCATGATCGACGAGCCCGGCTGCAGGTCCGGGATGGCGATCTCGCCCAGACCGGTGTTGGGACCGGAGCCCATCCAGCGCAGGTCGTTGTTGATCTTCATGTAGGAGTACGCGATGTTGCGCAGCTGCCCGGAGGCCTCGACCAGGCCGTCACGGTTGGCCTGCGCCTCGAAGTGGTTGCGCGCCTCGGTGATCGGCAGGCCCGTCTCCTCGCCGAGCAGCTCGATCACGCGCGCCGAGAAGCCGTCCGGGGTGTTGATGCCGGTGCCCACAGCGGTGCCGCCGAGCGGGACCTCGGCCACACGCGGCAGCGAGGACTGGACGCGCTCGATGCCGAAGCGCACCTGCGCAGCGTAGCCGCCGAACTCCTGGCCCAGGGTCACCGGGGTGGCGTCCATGAGGTGGGTGCGTCCGGATTTCACGATGCCCGAGAACTCCTCGGCCTTCTTCTCCAGCGACGCGGCCAGCGTCTCCATGGCCGGGATCAGCTCGTTGCTCAGCGCGGAGGTCACGGCCACGTGCACGGAGGTGGGGAAGACGTCGTTCGAGGACTGCGAGGCGTTGACGTGGTCGTTCGGGTGCACGGTGACGTCCGCGGAGGCCAGCTCGTCCGAGGCCAGCTTGGAGAGGACCTCGTTGGTGTTCATGTTGGACGAGGTGCCGGAGCCGGTCTGGAAGACGTCGATCGGGAACTGGTCGTCGAACTCGCCAGCGGCCACGCGATCCGCGGCGCTGCGGATCGCCTCGGCGCGCTGGGCGTCCAGGACGCCGAGCTCCTGGTTGGCCTTGGCGGCGGCCTTCTTGACCTGGGCCAGCGCCCGGATGTGCTGGCGCTCCAGGGTCTTGCCCGAGATCGGGAAGTTCTGGACGGCGCGCTGGGTCTGAGCGCTGTAGAGGGCGTCCGCGGGTACGCGGACCTCGCCCATGGTGTCGTGCTCGATGCGGTATTCGGACGTGTTCTCAGTCATGGGGCCAGTCTAGAGTCCCGCCGGGCCGCTCGCAGGGCGGAGCGGCCCGGCCGCAGATCAGCCCTGGTGCTCGACGCCGCCGTGCTCGGGGACGTCCAGCCACGAGCCGTGGCCGAAGGTGAGCTTGGCGCGGCCGTGCTGCAGGCTGTAGCACATGCCCACGATCGCGACCCGGCCCGTGGACACGGCGGAGGCGATCGAGCGGGACTGATCGAGGATGCGGTGGGCCACCATCTCGACGTTGGCCTCCACGATCTCGTCGACCGAGTCCCGGCCCGCGCGCTGGCTGTCGAGGACGGCCGGCATGATGCGCTCGACGAGGGAGCGCTGGAAGCCGCGCGGCATCTCGCCGCTGCGCACCGACTCGCGCGTGGCCGTGACGGCTCCGCAGCTGTCGTGGCCGAGGATCACGATCAGCGGGACGTTGAGCACCTCGACCGAGTACTCGAGAGTTCCGATCACGGCGTCGTCGATGACCTGCCCGGCGGTGCGGACCACGAAGGTGTCCCCCAGGCCCAGGTCGAAGATGATCTCTGCGGCCAGGCGGGAGTCCGAGCAGCCGAAGATCGTGGCGAACGGGTTCTGCGACTGCGTCAGGGACTCGCGCCGAGAGGCGTTCTGGTTCGGGTGCTCCGAGGTGCCCTCCACGAACCGGAGGTTGCCGGCCTGCAGCTTCTCCAAGGCCTGGCGAGGGGTCAGCTGCGCTGCGGCGGCAGCAGGCGCGGTCGCCGTCGTCGTCGGCTGCTCGGCCGACGGGGAGGCGGCCTCGGGGGTCTCCTCGACGGCAGGTGCGGTTGACGGCTGCTCGGGGGCGGTCTGCGCGTCCGTGCGCGTTGCGGCGGTCATGGGATCCTCCTGGGTTGGATGGAAATAGGCGGGTGTAAGGGAAGGGGTGCGGCTCAGGCGCTGTCGTCGGCGGCGTCCGCGACGGCCTGGGCGGCGTGGTCGAACTCGGAGTCGGGGGCGGTGCCCTGCAGGATCACCGTGGTGCCCTCGACCTCGCCGATCCAGGCGGTGCGCTGCTCGTCGTCATCGTCCTCGCCGAAGTGCACCTCCCACTCGATGCCTCCGGCCTCAACGGTGTCCGCCTGCGGCAGCGAGTCGATCTGCTCGAGGGTCCAGGTGGGGTTGGCCTGATCGGTCTGGATCAGCCCGATGAAGCCGCCGCGCGGGGTCACCCAGCCGGCGTCCCAGGAGTCCACGCCGTCGGACTGCTGGCCCTCCCAGCGGGCGTAGTTGGGGCTCCAGCCCTCGCCGAGGTCGGGGACGAGGGGATCGAAGTCCGCGACGTCGGCCGCGTAGCCGGCCTCGCGCTGCACGTCGACGTCCGGGCGGTAGGTCTGGGCATCGGGGCGCGGCTGCAGGAAGAAGAAGACCAGCACGAGCGCGATGAGCACCACCATGGACAGCACCATGGCCCGTGCCGGGGCATTGACGCGCTTGGCCTGCTTCTGCGTCAGCTGGGGGACGACCGGCGGCTCCTGGTCGGCGCCGCTGCCGCGGTCCTGGCCGGCCTGCTGCGGCTGAGCCTCCTGCGCCTCGGGCTCCGGGCCTGCTGTCTGCACGGGCCGCCCCTCGGGGGTCCGTCGGGGCGCGGGGTCGGTGGGGGCGGGGGCTGCGCTCGAGCCGGTCCTGCTGCTGTCATCGATCTCCGTCACGCCCCCATTGTGCCCCGCCCGCGCGGCGCCGGGCGAACCGCCCCCGGGCGCCGGGGCCGGTTCGCCCGCCCCGGCGTGCTCATCGCCCCAACCGGCCCGCGGCGATGTCGCTCGAGCCGGCCCCCGGAGCCTGACGTCCGCCGCGGCCCAGCGCCGGGCCGCGGTCCGGGACCTCGGTGCGCAGGTCGTAGGTGTACTGGGCGCTGGGCCACTGGGGATCCTCGCCGATCCGCGAGGCGGAGATCACGACGGCCTCGCACTCGTTCATCCGCAGGATCTGCGAGACGTACCGCGGCAGGCTCCCCGGCTCGCGACCGCCGGTGCGCCAGGCGCTGCCGTAGTAGTGATCGGTCCGCTGCGCCCGCCGCAGCACGGAGGCGCGGACGGGGGCGGGCAGGTGCGCCTGCCGGTCGGCCGCCCTCCTGGCCAGGGTCGCAACCTCGGCCGAGTCCTCGTCCGCGGACTTCGTCGCCGTGCTCGTCCCCGCTGCATTCGTGGAGCTCCCGGCCGACGGCGACGTCGAGTCGACGGCCACGTCTCCCACGCGCGCGGTGGCGGGCTTGCGGGCTCGGCGCTTCACGGAGCCCGCCTTGACCCATCCTCCACTGGGCTTGAAGGTGCCGCGCGGCTGGACCTCGAGCTCCTGCCCGACTCCGAGGCCCGTGAGGATTCCTGTGCCGATCTCGCCCATGACCATGGCATTCATGGCGGCCAGCGCGGCCAGACGGACGAAGAGCGTCAGGAACCAGAGCTCACCCTGCTTCTCCTCTCCCAGCAGAGCATGGGCTCGCCGCTGCCGGACCTGCTGCCGCCGTCCGGGACGAGGCTCCTCGGGCAGCCGTCGGCGCAGGTCCTCGGCCTGGCCCCACCAGCTCAGCCCCCGGCGACCTCCGCTGATCTGCGTCCAGGCATCCAGTCCGGCCTGACTGCGCGGGTCGTGCTGCGAGCGATCCGGTGCAGGCCCCCCGGCCCCGACGCCCTTGACGGCGGTGTCCGGCGCAGGGGGAGCAGTCGGCGGTGCGTCATGAGGCGCGTCCTCGATGGGAGCGCCCCACCCGGGCATGCCAGGTTCGGCATCGCCACCGGTCGCGTCCGCCTCGTCGCCCGGCGGGGGCTCGGTCTCGCCCTGGTCCGGTGGTCCACAGCGATCGGATCCTGCCGCGAGGCCTGCGCGCAACCCTGCCCTCGGACGGCACGCTGTGCCGAACGGCACGCTGATCTGCCCGTCGGGCTGCAGGCACCGCGAATATGTCATGGCGGCCTGCGACGGCACGGCCCTTCCTCGCCCGGGCCGCCGCAGGTGAGCATCAGGGGCGCGGACGGTCGCGGGCCTGCACCGAAGACGTGCCCGCCCTCCTTCCAGCCCGTTTCGCGGCTACTCTGGGAGACGTATATCGATGACGACGACGTCCTACGAGTACTCGACGGTGAGGAACCCCAGTGGCAGATCAGACCACCACCCAGTCCGCCCCCGACCGCAACCTGGCGCTCGAGCTGGTCCGCGTGACCGAGGCGGCGGCGATCGCCGCAGGCCACTGGGTCGGCGCCGGTGACAAGAACAGCGCGGACGGCGCGGCTGTCGATGCCATGCGCTCGTTCCTGTCCACCGTCGACTTCAACGGCACCGTCGTGATCGGCGAGGGGGAGAAGGACGAGGCCCCCATGCTCTTCAACGGCGAGCAGGTCGGCGAGGGCACCGGCCCCGCCAGCGACATCGCCGTGGACCCGATCGACGGCACCCGTCTGACCGCCCTGGGCATGAACAACGCCCTGTCCGTGATCGCCGTCGCCGACGGCGGCGCCATGTTCGACCCCTCCGCGGTGTTCTACATGGAGAAGCTCGTGGTGGGCCCGGAGGCCGCCGACTTCGTGGATCTGCGCCTGCCGGTCAAGCAGAACCTTCACCTGGTCGCCCGCGCCAAGGGCGTGCCCGTCAACCAGCTGACCGTCTGCGTCCTGGATCGCCCGCGCCACGAGGGCCTGGTCGATGAGATCCGGGCCACCGGCGCCCGAACGCGCGCATGATCCTCGACGGCGACGTCGCAGGCGCGATCGCCGCCTGCCGCGCCGGCACCGGCGTGGACGTCATGATGGGCACCGGCGGGACCCCGGAGGGCATCGTGACCGCCTGCGCGATCAAGGCCACCGGCGGCGTCATCCAGGGCCGCCTGGCCCCCATCGACGACGACGAGCGCCAGCGCGCGATCGACGCCGGCCACGACCTGGACCGCGTCCTGACCACCGATGACCTGGTGACCACGGACAACTGCTTCTTCGCGGCCACCGGCATCACCGACGGCGACCTGCTGCGCGGTGTGCGCTACCGCGGCGACCGCATCTCCACCCAGTCCATCGTCATGCGCTCGCGCTCCGGCACGGTCCGCGTGGTCGAGGCCGAGCACGTGGCCGAGAAGTGGTCCAAGTACTCCCGCTGAGACCTTCCGCTCGGGGCCTCGTGAGGCTCGACACCACGGGGCCCGGACCGCTGGGTCCGGGCCCCGTGGCCTTAGAATGTGCTCGATCTCAGCCCCTGGCGTGCCGTGTCACACGAGCGCTTCAGGCACCGCCCACCAGCAGCGGCGCTGCAGCGCCCTGAGGGCACGCCCATCGCCCATGCCGCTAAGGAGTCCCCCCATCGTGGCTCTGTCCGTCACCTCCTCCCAGAACCAGAAGACCTGGGACGCCACCGTCCGCGTGACCGGAGGCCATCCCCTGCAGCTGTGGGGGATCGGCGAGTCCCAGGCGGCGGCGGAGCCCGGTCTGAAGCTGGATCGGGTGGTGGTCCGCGATGAGAACGATCGGATGGTCGGCTACGGGCAGCTGCAGATCCGCCGCGAGAACGTGGGCCGCGACGGCAAGGCGCTGCTGGTGGCCGAGTGCCTCAACGTGCACTCCAACCGGGCCAGCACCATCCCCGTCCTGCTGGATGCGCTGGCCGAGCACGCCGCCGAGCAGTGGGATGCCGCCCTGTTCGGCGTCGAGCTCGACGCCCCCAGCAGCCCCGAGCTGGTGGCAGCGGTGCGCGAGCACGGCTGGCAGCGCACCGGCGAGACGCCCGAAACGGAAGCCGGACCCCGGCGCCTGCGCGTGAACCTGGGCCACAGCGAATCCGACCTGTCCTCGAGGCTGTCCCAGGCCACCCTGGACCGCTGCCGCTCCGGGCTGAGGGTCTCGGACGTCGCGGTGCGGGAGATCACGACCCGCTCCGGGGATCTGCGGGCGGCAGGGCTGCGCACGGAGCAGATCGGCCGCCTGCTGCGCGAGCTCGGCCAGGACTCGCTGCTGCTCGTGGCCACCCAGGAGCGCGAGGGGCAGGAGCCCACCGCCCTGGGCTACCTCTGGTTCGTGCACACGGTCGGGCAGGCCATGCTCTACCGGGTCGGCTTCACGCGCGCCGCCCGCGAGATGGGCATCGACGACGCTCTGCTGCTCACCGGCGCCGTCGAGCTGCAGAAGCGGGGCGTCCAGCGCCTGGACGGCGGCGATGCCGCCGATCCCGACGTCCCCACCGTGGTGCGCGAGCTCGCCGATGTGCAGCGCACGATCCTGGGCCCGTGGCGCAAGCCGCTGGGCGCGGAGACCATGGCCGCCGCTGATGAGATCCAGCGTGGGGCCGCAGCGGAGGAGCCCGGGAAGAAGGCCGACAAGCCCGGCAAGCGCCGTCGCGGGCTGTTCCGCTCGCCCCGGTCCCAGAAGCCCGAGCAGGTCGAGGCCGAGCCGCAGGCCCCGGTGTCGCCCGAGCCGGAGCGGACCGTGGCCATGGACGCCGATGCCGCGGCCGACCGAGCCGCCGCGGAGCGCCGCCGCGACGTCCGCCGGCAGATCAGCTCCGACCTGGGTGTCGAGGTCACCGATCAGACCCCGGCGGTCACGACCATCGGCGGGTCGACCCCCGACTCCGCAGGCGCGGAGGCAGGGGCGGCCGATCACAGCGGCGCTGTCCGTGCCGCTGATCGGGATCGCAGCACTGGCAGCCGCAGCCCCAAGGCCGGGGGCAAGGCCGAGCGCAAGCAGGCCAAGGCCCGCAAGCGCCAGGAGGCCGAGGCCCAGTCCGAGAGGGCGGGCACCCCGGACGGGAAGCAGCCCGGCAGCCCGGCAGCGACCAGCGTGGCGGCGAGCACCGGTGCTGCGGCTGCCGAGCCTGCGACCGCGACGACCGCAGCCCGCAGGAGGCCGAGACAGGCCCCGCCGAGGACGCGGCCTCCGAGCCCGCGACCCAGCCGTCGCAGGACGCGCGGCAGGCCCACGAGCAGCCGGCCGAGGCGGCCACCGCCGCGGCCGTCGAGGAGGCCCCGGTGCGCCCCGTCGACGTGGACGTCCAGGCCGCCCGGCGCGAGCGCGAGTTCAAGGCCGAGCAGCGTCGCGCGGAGCGGGTCGCGCAGAAGGCCGAAGACCTCGAGGTCCAGCAGAAGCCCAAGCGCGAGCCGATCGGCAAGCGCCTGCGCCGCGAGGCCGGCGGAGCCATCCGCGACGCCATGGGGCGCTGACGGCCCCGGCCGAGCAGAACATGGACAGAGGCCGCGAGCGCAGCAGCGCTCGGGCCTCTGTCCTGTGCCGTGCCGCCGGCTCAGCGGCCGAGGCGCCCCCGCAGCCGCTCGCGGATCGACGTGGCGCGCTGGGCGGCCGCGGCGGGTGCGCGCTTGAGGGACGAGGGCCCCTCCTCGCGCAGCGTGCTCAGGGCGGCGCGGCCGTCGGTGCGGGCGGCGCCGAGGCCCTCGCGCAGGGCGCGGGCGGTCGTGTACGTCGCGTAGCCGCCCTTGGAGACCGGCAGGTCCCAGGTTCCGGGGTACTCGACGGGGCTGCCGCCGAAGGCCTTCTTGAACCGGGTGAAGCCGTGCCACTCGTGCTCGGGGCCGGCGTCGTCGGGGGCGGTGCCGAACAGATCGAAGGTGCTCAGCCCCTTCTCCTTCGCATCCAGGATCATCCGCACGACCAGGGGGATGCCAGCGGAGAGCTTCCGGTGCTCCACATCCATGGAGGCGTGCGCGTAGGTGCGGGTGTCGTCGGAGTCGTAGACCAGGGAGGCCCCGATCGGCTCGCCCTCCAGGCGAGCGATGTAGAGCACCGCAGCTCCCTGCGGCATGAGGACCTCGGCGGCGGTCCGCAGGTAGTCGTCGTGCTGGCGGTTGAAGCCCTTGCGCTCGGCGGTCTGCTCCAGGAACCGCAGCAGCACGGAGACCGTCTCGGGCTCCGTGTGGGCGGTGAACGTCACGCCCTTCTTGTGGATGTTGCGGTGCAGGTTGCGGTTGGTGGACTTCATGTCCCTGAGGATCGCGTCCTCGTCCTGTGTGAGGTCGATCAGCTGCGTGTGCCCCGGCTGCAGGTGTCTGGGGGAGGGGCGGAAGCCGCGCCGGCGCATGGCTCGGTCCTTGGACTCGGCACCGGTCTGGATGACGGCGAAGGCCGGCTCGACCCGCACGAACCAGCAGCCATGCTCCTGCGCCGCCTGGCGCAGGGATGCCATGGCGGCCTCGAACGACTCGACGGAGTCGGCGATCGGCCCGTACGGCGCGTAGAGGTAGCGCCCGGTGCGTCCGCCCTCGACGGTGGCCTGCCAGGACCATCCCTGTCCGGATTCCTGGAGCACGGTGTGGCCCAGGGCGCGCTGGAAGTCCGCCCACGGCTGGGTCTGCAGAATATTCGTCACGCCGCCACTGTACCGGCCGAGACCACGGGCCCGGTCCGTGCCGGCGGGCGGCTCGGACCGGGCCCGTGAGGCCTGCGGGCGGGTGGGATCAGGGCACCGAGCAGGTGCCGTTGGGCGAGAGCTCGGGCGTGTCCCCGGAGGAGCCCTGGCCGTCGTCGGTGGTCTGGGCGGGCACCGTGACGAGGCTCGCGGAGCCCAGGGGGCCCGCACCGCCGACCGCCCCGGAGGCCTGCGGATCCTCGCCCTGTGCGGACTCCAGCATCTCCTGCACATCCGCGTGGAGCTGGTCGTAGTCCGGGTAGGTGGGGAACAGGTCGTCGTAGTAGGGCGGGCCGGCCGCATAGGTCGCGAACTCGTGCTCCTTGGCCTTCACCGCCAGGTCCACGAACGAGCCCAGCGACGACTGCGGGATGTCCGTCTCGACCACCTGAGTGCCGGCGGCGGCCAGCTCCTCGAACTGGGTGACGACGTTCGCGGGATTGAGCTGATCCAGCATGGCCGCCTGGACGCAGCGCTGGCGGGCCTGCCGGTCGTAGTCCGAGGCCCCCTCGCGGGAGCGGGCGTACCAGAGGGCGTGATAGCCGTCGAGCTTCTGGACCCCGGGCTCGATGTAGTCCAGGACCTCGTTGGGCTCGCCCGTGCGGGAGTTCGTGCCGCCGCCCATCGGGACCTGGCCGCCGACGTCGATCGTGATGCCGCCCAGGGCGTCGATGAGCTGCTCGAAGCCGTGCATGTCGATCATGGCGTAGCCCTGGACCTCGATGCCCAGCACGCCGGTGGCCGCATCCTTCATGGCCTCCACGCCAGGATCCTCGACGTCATCGCCGTAGATGTCCTGGTGGTTCTGCATGACGTCCGTGTAGACGGCGTTGAGCAGGCACTCGTCGCCGCAGTTGTAGCCCTCCGGGTAGATCTCGTGCATGGGCGAGTCCTCCGGGAAGGGCACGTTCTGCAGGTTGCGCGGCAGCGAGATCGTGGCGGTCTGGCCGGAATCGGCGTCGATGCTCAGCACCGTCATGGAGTCGGGGCGCAGGCCCACCCGGTCTTCGCCGGCGTCGGCGCCCATGAGCAGGATGTTGTACCGCCCGTCGACGGGGCTGAACGGCATGCCGCCGGCGAAGATCTCGCCGACCGTTCCGCGGGTGACGTTGAGCAGGTGCGCGGAGTAGAGCAGCCCGCCGGAGGTCACGAACAGCAGCGCTGCCAGCCCGGCGCAGGCCAGGACCCTGGGGCGGGTCTCGAGCAGGCCGGGTCGGATCAGCCGCAGCGTGTCCAGGAAGAGCAGGCCCCACCAGATCGCGGCGAGCACCAGGGCGAAGGCGATGATCCGGCCCGAGAAGCCGTTGGTCAGCAGGAACACCAGGGGGTTGCGCCACACCAGCGCCAAGAGCAGCGCGATGACCAGCACCGCCCAGCACATGATGGTGATGGGCAGGGCGATGCGGCCCAGTCGGCGGTTGCCCGCAGCGATCTGCGCCGATCCCGGGAAGACGAGCGTGCCCAGGATCAGCAGCCAGGCGCGCCAGGTGCGTCGGCCGGAGGAGACGAACGACGGATCCCGCAGGGCCCGAGCCCAGGACGCTGTGCCGTCGCGGCTGCTCAGGGCCGCTTCGGAGGAGATCTCGGCGGCGATGTCCCGGTCCTGCGGCTCGGGAAGCCCCTCGTGCTCGGGGCCCTCCTCCAGAGCGTCGCGGTCCAGGAGGTCTCCCTCCGTCCAGGCCCGCCGCGCCGGGGGCTCGGGAGCATGGGCTCGGGGCGTGCTGTCTCGGGGCGGTCGATCCTCTGCCGGGCCCTGATCGGCGGGGAGGCCGCGCTCGGGTGACTCGTCGGTCCACTCGTCCTCGGCCCAGTGGCGACCGGCGGGGCGCCTGGTCTCCATCGGCTCCTCCGTCCGGCGGGCGCCGGGGGTCTCAGTGCCAGGGCGCTGGACGGAGGAGTCCTCGGGACGGGCCCGGCCATCGGAGACCGGCTCTTGACGAGGGGCTCGGGAGGCGTCGATGCGTCGCCGGCGGGGGTCGCGGGGAAGCTGAGGTCCGGTCACGGTGTCACTCGCTGGATCTGGGAGGCGGGGAAGATGCCCCTGGTGGGGAAGCGGCCGGGACCGGAGCAGCGGTCCTCGGCGGGGTCACTGGGACAGACGGCGACGCAGCGCGCGTCCCTTGTCCTGAGCGGAGGCGTTGAGGTCGGCGGCGAAGGAGTTGAGGTCGCGGCGCAGCTGGCGGGCGCGGTCGTCGGTGCCGGAGGCCAGGATGCGAGCCGCCAGCAGGCCGGCGTTGCGGGCCCCTCCGATCGAGACGGTCGCCACCGGGACACCGGCGGGCATCTGCACGATGGACAGCAGCGAGTCGAGGCCGTCGAGCGTCTTCAGCGGCACGGGCACGCCGATCACCGGCAGCGGCGTGGTCGCGGCGATCATCCCGGGCAGGTGGGCTGCGCCTCCGGCGCCGGCGATGATCACGCGCAGCCCGCGCATCTCCGCCGAGGAGCCGTAGTCCAGCATCTCGGAGGGCATGCGGTGCGCCGAGACCACATCGACCTCGCAGGAGATGCCGAGCTCGTCGAGGACCTGGGCGGCGGCCTCCATGACGGACCAGTCCGAGTCCGATCCCATGATGACGCCGACATCGGGAAGCGCTTGGCTCACTGCACACTCCTGGAACGCGGACCCGCGGAGGGGCCCTGGTCTGCTGGGGCGGCGCCGAGGGGCGCCGGTTGCGGATCAGCGCACACGGTACTCGCGAACCCTGGACGCGACGTGGAGATCGACGGACGGCGCCCCTGAGGAGGCGCTGCCGTCTCGGAGAGCCGTGCCCCGGAGCTCTCAGCGGCCGTCGCGCACCACAGCCGCTGCCGCCGAGGCCAGGGCGCGGACCTCGGCGGTCACGGAGCCGTCCGCCGGGTCCTCGCGCCGGGACAGAGCATTGACGTGCCCGACCTTGCGCCCAGGCTTCACGGACTTGCCGTAGAGGTGGATCTTGGCGCGCGGATGCTCGGACATCGCCTGGGTGAGGCCTGCGAACAGGTTCGGCTGCTCGCCGCCCAGGATGTTCTTCATCACGGCGACGGCAGCCAGGGGCTCGGTCGATCCCAGGGGCAGGTCCAGCACGGCGCGCAGGTGCTGCTCGAACTGCCCCGTCACGGCGCCGTCCATGGACCAGTGCCCGGAGTTGTGCGGGCGCATGGCCAGCTCGTTGACGAGCAGTCTGCCGTCGCGGGTCTGGAACAGCTCGACAGCCATCACACCGGTCACATCCAGCTGCTCCGACAGCTCAAGGGCGATGCGCTGGGCGGTCGCGATCTCGTCCGGGGCCAGGTTCGGGGCGGGGCTGATGACCTCGTCGCACACGCCGTCGACCTGGATCGACTCGACCACCGGCCAGCAGCGCTGCTCGCCGCTGCGGCGCCGTGCCACCTGAGCGGAGAGCTCACGGGCGAAGTCGACGGCCTCCTCCGCCAGCAGCGGGGACTCGGCGCGGCCGAACCATTCGGCGGCCGTGCCGGTGCGGACCTCGTCCTCCGAGCGGACCACCAGCACGCCCTTGCCGTCGTAGCCGCCCCGCGGCGTCTTGAGGATCACGGGCCACCGGCCGTCGGCGAAGGCCACGAGGTCCTCGGCGTCCGAGACCTCGGCCCAGCGCGGGTTCGGCAGGCCCAGGCGCTCGACGGCCCGGCGCATCACGATCTTGTCCTGGGCGTGGATCAGGGCGTGGGGGCGGGGCTCGACGACGACGCCGTCGGCCAGCAGCGCCTCCAGGTGGGCGTTCGGAACGTGCTCGTGATCGAAGGTCAGCGCGTCCAGGCCCTGGGCGAAGGCGCGCAGGGCCTCGAGGTCATCTCCTGGGCCCACCTGATGGGAGGCCGCGGCCGGAACGGCCCCGGCATCCTGCGACTCCGCCAGCACCCGCAGCTCGATGCCCAGCTCCGTGGCGGCCGGGCCCATCATGCGGGCGAGCTGGCCTCCGCCGACCACGCCGATCACGGGTCCGGTGGGGGCGAAGCGCCGGGAGTCGGCTGCGGGATCGGGGCTCTGGCTGCTGTCGTCGTTCATCACATTCCCAGGGTAGTCGAGGGTCGGGTCCGTTCCCCGGCAGGTTCGCAGTAGTACACTTCTGCAGGCCCTCGTTCCGTTCCGATGCGCGCGACCCGTGCAGCTGCGGGGCCGTCTCGAATCCGGAGTCCTCACGCCATGACCGTTCGCTTCAAAGCCCTCTGGCACCTGTTCATCGCGGAGCTGATGAAGTTCGGGACCGTCGGCGGGCTCGCCTTCCTGGTCAATGCCGGCGTCGTCGCTCTGCTCATGGCCACCGTCTTCCAGGACGGCGGCCACCTCAAGGCGAAGGCGATCGCCACGGTCGTGGCCACCCTGTTCTCCTGGCTGGCCAACCGCTACTGGACCTTCAAGGACAAGCGACAGGCGGACACCAAGCGGGAGGCCTGGCAGTTCCTGGTCGCCAATGTGATCGGCCTGGCCATCGAGCTCTCGTGCATCGGCGTGAGCTACTACGTCCTGGGCCTGACCAGCGGCACGGCCTCATTCATCTCCGGCACGATCATCGGCACCGTCCTGGGCACCGTCTTCCGGTACCTGGCCTACCGCTTCTGGGTCTACGCCAAGCCGCTGGACAGCGAGCCGGGCTTCGCTCCCTCGACCGCCTCGGAGATGGTCGCGATCACGGGCAGCCTCCCGGTCGTGGGGCAGGACCGGGCTCGTCGCCGCACCGGCAGCACCGCCCACGGGACCCCGGGCGCCCCGGAGCCGGCCATGGGCGATGACCGGCAGGGCCCGGAGGCCGAGGCATCGGATCTCAGCTCCAGGTGAGTCCCACGCGCTCGGCGGCCAGATCCCGCTGCAGCGCCTCATCCCGAGGGCGGTCGCTGAGCACTGCTGTGCCCTCAGCGGCCCAGATCGCCAGCAGTCCCACCAGAGCATCGCGATCCCAGCCGTCGACAGCCACGTGCACCACTGGGGCGGAGCCCAGCTCGGCGGTCCGGGCCTCGGCCTGGTCCCGCAGCTCGGCGAAGCTCAGAGACCCGCCGCTCGTCTTGAGGGCGGCATCCGCGTCTGCGGGCCGGCTGGCCCCCGACCACCGGTCGCCGTGGGAGCGGATCTCGGCGCAGTAGTCGATGTCCCCGGGCTCGAGCACCGAGTCATCCGGCAGTCGCATGGCCAGCGCCGGGTAGGCCAGGATCAGACGATCCTCGGCCTCCGCCACAGCCGCTGCCGCTGATCCTTCGGGCGAGGGGAGCGCATCGGCTGCCGCGCCGGTGCGATCGAGCAGAGCGCTGAGCCGGACGTCGCCGACCGTGGGCTCCAGCACCACGCAGGCCCCGGTGCGCCAGGCCGCTGCGGCCAGCACCAGCGTGCGCCAGTGCAGCGCGGGATCCAGGACCACGCGGTCGCCGGGCATCAGGCCCAGATCATCCACCAGGAGGTTCGCGGTCTTGGCGATCCAGTTCTCGCTCACGCGACCGGACAGCTCGACCCGGCCTCCATCGGAGCCGTACCAGACCACGGCCGGAGTGGGGCGCTGGGCCAGCCGGGTCAGCAGACCGGTGATCTCGGCATCCGGTCGACGTGCATCGGTGCGATCGTCCATGGTGATCCTCTCGACGGGGCTTGGACAGGGCGGTCTGGCGGGGAGGCGAAGGCAGATCCTGAGTGTGCCGCTGCGGGCATCATTCGAGGTCAGAACGGGGCTCGACGGGGCGTCAGGGGCCTGCGCGCACGGGATCCCCGCTTGACGCAGGACACTTACACACGTGTAATTAAGGCTCCGAGCAGGTGATCTCCCACTGAGGGGAGCTGATCTGCTTCCCCCGCACAGTCTTCGCCGCGATCCTACGGCTCGCGCGTCTTCGCCGCATGAGATGGCACATGACGCCGCACGAGCCCCACGGATCCTCGCGCACCGGAAGGACCGACATGGCAGAGCCCGCACGAAGTCGCGCAGAGCTGTCCGAGCCCGCCCGCCGCCGCCGCGGCGCCCGCGCAGTGCCGCAGGACTGGTTCCTGGACCCGGTCGACGGCGATTCCGCCTCCGCGGCGCCCGCGCGGCGTCTGAGCGCGCTGTCGGATACGGAGAGCGCGGATTTCCAGGATGCCTCCGAGGTCCCCGGCTCCATCTGGCAGGCCGTGGCCGGCGTCTACGGCGTGGACGACGACGAGGGCGAGCTCACCTGGCAGACCGATGCCCTGTGCGCTCAGACCGACCCCGAGGCCTTCTTCCCGGAGAAGGGCGGCTCGACCCGCGACGCCAAGCGCGTGTGCTCCGCCTGCCCGGTGCGCGATGAGTGCCTGGACTACGCCATGGCCCACGACGAGAAGTTCGGCATCTGGGGCGGGCTCTCCGAGCGCGAGCGCCGTCGTCTGCGCCGCGCCGGGCGCTGACGCGCCCGGATGCCCGGGCGACGGATCGACCGGAGGGTAGCCTTCCTCGAATGAGCACCGCAGAAGCACCGCTGGATCGACTCTGCTCCCGGCAGAGCTGCCGTCGACCCGCGCGGACCACCCTGACGTTCGTGTACTCGGACTCGACCGCTGTCATCGGACCGCTGTCGGTGCATGCGGAGCCGCACGCGTATGACCTGTGCGTTCCGCACGCCCAGCGCATGACCCCTCCGCGCGGCTGGGAGATCGTCCGCCTCGAGGGCATCCCCGACTCCCAGGACGAGGAGGCGCCCGCGGCTCAGCGCGGTGACCTCGTGGCGGACTCCGCGCCGCTGGCGCGGCTGAGCACGCTGCCCGGTGCCGCACGGACCCACGCGCCTGCCGCGGACGCCGGATCGCAGACGCAGAGTCCGCAGGCCGATGACGAGGACGCCGCCGGGGATGATGCCCCGGGGAACCCCTTCGGCTCCGCCTCCAAGGGGTGGGGCCGCAGGCGTCGTTCCCGGCTGAGGGCCGTGAGCTCCTCGGGGCACAAGGAGCCGGCCGAGGAGTCCGTCGAGCACGGCGGCGAGGCATCGTCCTCCGCGCCGGAGGAAGCCCCGGTCGCTGCGATTCCCGAGCACCCGAGCGTGTCGGGCGGGCGCGCGGCTGGGCTGCGCGCCGTCTCCGATCCCCTGCAGGAGCGGGAGCCCGTCCAGGGCATCGACGATCCGGGCGAGGCGGGCTCCCTCCACGGCGAGGACGGCGCCTTCGACTCCCTGACGGATGAGATCTTCGCCAGCCACAGCACGGTGTACGTGCCCGCACGCCGAGCAGTGCGCCCCCAGCCCGAGGGGATGCGCCGCCCGCACCTGCGCCGCGGGCGCTCCTGAGCCGGACTCGGGGCCTGACCTGCCCCTACAATGGCCCACGGCGCCCCTCGATGAGGTCGCCTCGACCATGGTCCCTCCAGCCGAAGGCCTCCGCACATGACCAGCGCTCCTGGCTCCGATCCGTCGTCTCGCCCCGCAGGAGGCTCGTCCCCTGACGGGACCTCCGAGTCGGATCTCCCCGCATCCGGCTCCACCAGCCGTCCGAGCACGGGACGGCTCCCATGGGTGCAGGATTCCGCTGCTCAGGAGTCGATCGAGCGCGCCCGCCACCGCGGGCGAGGGATCTCCGAGCTCTCCCCGGACCTGCTCGAGATCCTGCGCTGCCCGCTGACCCGCGGTCGGCTGCTGCCCCTCGACGAGCATCACCTCATGAGCGAGCTTCCGCACCTGGAGGGGATCCACCCCGTCTACGAGATCACCGACGGCATCCCGCATCTGCTGCCCGCTCAGGCGATGGCGGACCGAGGGCCCCGGTGAGCCGGTCGCGTCCGGCTCGCCCCCAGCAGCCGCTGACCTCCGGAGCGCAGTGGGCCCACCTGGGCCCGGCGGTCTCCGCGCAGAGCAGTTCCGAGCAGCTGGCCTCCTCCGGGTGGCCTGACGCTTCACGCGCTGCGGACGGCTCGACGAGCGGGCCCGTCGAGCCCTGGAGCGGTGCTGGTCGGCAGAACGTCTCCCCGCACTCCGCCGAGCAGCCCCGCACACATGATCGATCGGAGCCGGAGTCTCCGGGCCGCGGCAGCACGGCGCATGCGCCCGAGGCCCGTTCGGGCGGCTCCCGTCGAGCGGAGGAGCAGGGCGGGCGACTGGGCGCACTGGGGGTGCTGACCCGCGTGCTCGTGGCACTGGCGGTGCCGCTGTCGCTGCTGGTGGTGAGCATCCGCCTGGTGGCCACGCCGCTGTTCCTGTGGATCGAGTACCACCGCCCGGGCTTCCCCGAGGATCCCTACGGGTTCCAGGCCGAGGACCGCATGATCCTGGGCTCCCATGGCATGGACTACGTCCTCAACTGGGCCCCGGGGCCGTTCCTGGGGGAGGTGCGCACCTCGTCCGGGCGGCCATGGTTCACGCCGGAGGAGGTCTCCCACATGACCGACGTGAAGTGGGTCCTGCAGATCGGCCTGTGGGCGGGGGTCGTGGTCGTCCTGGCGGCACTCGTGCTGGGCCTGCTGCGCCGCCGCGACCGCGACGGCCTGCTCACCTCCGTGGCCGTGGGCGGCTGGCTGACCGTGATCGCCTCCGCCGCTCTGGCGGTGGGGGCGGCACTGGGCTGGCAGCAGTTCTTCGCCGGGTTCCACTCCCTGTTCTTCTCCGACGGCACCTGGACGTTCTCGAACGCCGACACCCTGATCCGGCTCTACCCCACGCAGTTCTGGATGGACGCGGCGGGGACGATCGCCGTGATCACCGTGTGCGGCTCGGTGCTGGCCGCAGTCCTGGCGCAGCGGGCCCGTTCGGGTCAGCCCGGGCGTCGTCGGGCTTGATCCAGCAGACCCGGCAGACGAGGAGCCCCGCAGGAGCGCACAGCGCACCTGCGGGGCTCCGTCCTCCTCCGCTCAGATCCAATTGTCGAACCACATGCGGGCCCGCCAGTGGTCGTAGGGCAGGACCTGGGCGCTCCACAGGGGCCAGAAGAACACGGCCAGAGCCAGCACCGCGCACAGCCACAGGCCCACCACGATCCAGCCGATCCGCGCCGGCCACGGCCGTGTGTGCGGCCCCGGCAGCAGCAGCCCGGCCAGTCCGGCCAGGACGAGGACCAGGAACGGCAGGTAGGGCAGGGCGTAGAAGAAGAACTTGGTGCGCTCCGGGTACATCAGCCACGGCAGCCACCCGACCGCGATCAGGCTCAGCAGGCTCGCCATGCGCCAGTCGCGGCGCACCGCCACGATCACGACGGCCACGACGAGAGCAATGAGGCCCGCCCACCAGATCCCGGGGTTGCCCTGGTTGAAGATCTGCTGCGAGCACTTGGCGGCCTCGCAGCCGGACTGGCCCTGGCCCAGGGACTCGTAGAAGTACGACGTCGGCCGGCCCAGGAACATCCAGTCCCACGGCTGGGACATGTAGGTGTGCTCGGAGGAGAGCCCCTGGTGGAAGTCGTAGGCGGAGACGTGGTACTCCCACAGCGAGCGCAGCGGGGCCGGAAGCCACTGCGGGCCGTCGTCGGGGTGCTCGGCGGCCCACTGCCTGCGGTAGCCGCCGGTGGAGCGGAACCAGCCCGTCCAGGTGGCCAGGTACACCGCCAGCGCCACGGGGATCATGGACAGGAAGGCCGGGATGCCGTCGCGCAGCAGCCCCGACGGCAGCCAGAGCCGCACACCAGCGGCGCGCCGTGCCGTGAGGTCCCAGATCACCGTGAGCAGGCCCAGGGCGGCCACGAAGTAGAGGGCGTTCCACTTCACGGCCACGGCGAGCCCGCAGGAGACGCCGGCGGCGATCCGCCACCAGCGCACGCCGAGCCCGGGGCCCCAGCGGACGCTCCGGGCGCTCATCCGTCGGGCCAGGCGCTTTCGGGCGTCCTGGCGGTCGAGCAGCAGCAGCACGAAGGCCAGCAGGACGAACAGCGCCAGGAAGATGTCCAGCAGGGCCAGGCGCGAATGGGCGATGTGCAGCCCGTCGACGGACAGCGCCAGCCCGGCGATGGCCGAGACGATGGGGGAGCGGAACAGCAGGGCAGCGGCGATCACCACCAGCACGATCATCAGCGTCCCCGCCACGGCGGAGGAGAAGCGCCAGCCGAAGGCATCGCCGGCGCCGAAGAGACGCATGCCCAGCCCGATCAGGATCTTGCCCAGCGGCGGATGCACCGCATAGGAGGGCGCGTCCAGCGGCTCGGGAGGGGTTCCGGCGGCGAAGCCGGCATCGGCGTCGTCGGGCCACTCGCGCTCGTAGCCCGAGAGCATGATCGCCCAGGAGTCCTTAACGTAGTAGGTCTCGTCGAAGGCGATGTCCTGCGGCTGTCCCAGGTGCCAGAAGCGAAGGAAGGCCCCCAGCAGGATGCTCAGCAGCGGCAGCAGCCACAGCCGGGACAGGCTCAGCGGCGTGCGCGGCAGCAGCCGTTCACGCAGCTCGGCCTCCGTGGGCGCGGACCGGCGCGGAGTCCAGGCGGCCGAGTCGAGGACGGCCATCGAGGTCGTGGGAGGACGGGCCGGCGGCGGCGCTGAGTGCGAGGGGGACACGGAGATCATGCTAGGGGAAGCGAATGCCCGTGAGCCCCGGGATCTACAGTGGTCCGGTGAGCACCGATCGCAACGCCCCCGCTGACCGCCACGACTCCGCTCGGATCGCGGGGCTGCCCCAGGGCGGCTTCCTGGTCCTGGCTGCCACCCCGATCGGCAACCTGGGCGATGCCTCCGACCGGCTGAAGGCCGCCCTGTCCATCGCCGACGTCGTCGCTGCGGAGGACACGCGCCGCACCCGTCGTCTGGCCTCGGGACTGGGGATCGAGATCACGGGACGGCTGGTGGCTCATCACGAGCACAACGAGGAGTCCAGCTCCCAGCAGCTGCTCGACGAGGTGCGCAGCGGCTCGATGGTCGTGGTGGTCTCCGACGCAGGCATGCCGACCGTCTCCGATCCCGGCTACCGGGTCGCGGCCGCCGCCGCTGCCCAGGACCTGCCGGTCACGTCGCTGCCGGGTCCGTCGGCCGTGCTCACGGCGCTCGCGGTCTCGGGGCTGCCCAGTGACCGCTTCGCCTTCGAGGGCTTCCTGCCGCGCAAGCCCGGGGCCCGTTCCGCGCATCTGGCGGAGCTGGCCGGGGAGAAGCGCACGATGGTCTTCTATGAGGCTCCGCACCGGATCGCGGCGATGATCGAGGCGATGGCCGAGGCCTTCGGCCCGGAGCGTCCTGCGGCCATCGCCCGCGAGCTGACCAAGGTCTACGAGGAGGTCCTGCGCGGGAGCCTGGGCGAGCTGCACGAGCGGATCCGCGAGGACGGTCTGCGCGGGGAGATCGTCGTGGTGGTCCAGGGAGCTCCGGCAGCCGAGCCTGAGGAGGCTGCGGATCTGGTGGGACTGGTGGAGCAGGAGGTCGCACGCGGGACCCGGCTCAAGGACGCCGCCGGTCAGATCGCCGCCGCGCACGGAGTCTCGAGGCGGGATCTCTACGAGGCGGTGCTCGTCGCTCGGTCCTGACGCGCACCGCCATCACTCGCCGCCCGGAGCCCTCGGAGATGACCGGGCCATCGGACCGGTGGGTGCGCTGTGGGGCCGATAGGCGTCGGGGCGACGGGCTAGCCTGGGCGGGATGAGAACCTCCCGCCTGAACCAGACGCTGTGGCCGGACCCCGCCCAGCGACCCGCGACCGTGCCCGGTCAGACCCCTGAGGCCTACCGCCCCGAGCACTATCAGCTGCCGGAGGACGCGCCGTCGGGCCCGGGGACCAGGCGCCGCGGCGAATCCGCCGAGACCGGGCACAAGCGCGACCTGAGCTTCCCGGAGGCTCCCCAGCCGCTGCCGCTGCCGATCGTGGACAACCACACGCACATCGACATCCAGGACGGCAGGGTGCACATCGGGATCCCGGATGCCCTGGATGTCGCCCAGGACCTCGGCATCCGGGGGATCGTGCAGGTCGGCTGCGACATCCCGTCCTCGCGCTGGGCGGTCGAGGCCGCAGAGGCCGACGAGCGCATCCTGGCCGCCGTGGCGATCCACCCCAATGACGCCCCCGCGCTCGCGCAGAAGGGCGAGCTCGACGACGCCCTGACGGTGCTCGACGAGCTCGCCGGGCATGAGCGCACCCGGGCGATCGGAGAGACCGGGCTGGACTACTTCCGCACCGGCAAGGACCGCCACGAGCTGCAGCAGGACTCGTTCCGCGAGCACATCCGCCTGGCCAAGAAGCACGGGCTGGCCATGCAGATCCACGACCGCGACGCCCACGCCGACGTCGTGCGGATCCTGCTGGAGGAGGGCGCCCCCGAGCGCACCGTCTTCCACTGCTTCTCCGGCGATGCCGAGCTGGCGCGGATCTGCAACGAGAACGGCTGGTACATGTCCTTCGCGGGCACGGTCACCTTCAAGAACTCCCACGGGGTCCAAGCCGGGCTGCGGGAGGCGCGGCGCGAGCTGATCATGGTCGAGACCGATGCTCCGTTCCTCACCCCGCACCCCTACCGCGGGCGGCCGAACGCGCCGTACCTGGCGGTGCAGACGGCGCGCTGGATCGCCGAGCACCTCGAGACCCCGCTCGAGCAGCTGTGCGAGCAGGTCGAGCGCACCTCCCGCGAGGTCTACGGCGAGCACTGAGGCGGTGGGCCGATAGCATGTCCGACGTGCAGAGCCCTGATGCCCCGGAACCCGCTGTCCTCCCCCTGCTCGGTCCCGCCGAGATCCGGGAGCTGGCCGAGGCCGCCGGCATCCGCCCCACCAAGACCCTGGGGCAGAACTTCGTGATCGATCCCAACACGATCCGCCGCATCGTCGCCGCCGCACGGCTGGAAGCTGCTCACGACGACGGTCCCGTGGCCACGGTGCTGGAGGTCGGCCCCGGTCTCGGCTCGCTGACCCTGGGGCTGCTGGATGCTGTCGAGCACGTGGTCGCCGTGGAGATCGATCCGCCGCTGGCCGCACAGCTGCCGCACACCGTCGCCCGCTTCCGCCCTGAGGCCGCCGACCGGCTCGAGGTCGTGCTGGAAGATGCGCTGCAGGTCGCCTCGCTGCCCCGGGAGCCTGAGGCGCTCGTGGCGAACCTCCCGTACAACGTCGCCGTGCCTGTGTTGCTGAACCTGCTGGCGCGCTTCCCCTCGATCCGCCAGGGGCTGGTCATGGTCCAGGACGAGGTCGCAGACCGCCTGGCGGCCCGGCCCGGGTCCAAGGTCTACGGCGTGCCGTCGGTCAAGGCGTCCTGGCATGCGGAGGTCCAGAAGGCCGGCGTGATCGGCACCCAGGTCTTCTGGCCGACGCCGCGGATCAGCTCGGGACTGGTGCGCTTCCGCCGTCGCGCCGAGCCGCTGGCGCGCATCGGCGCTGCGGAGGCGCTGAGTCTGTCTGGTCGAGAGGGGGAGGATGCCGAGCGCGATGCCGTCTTCGCCGTGGTCGATGCCGCCTTCGCCCAGCGCCGCAAGACGCTGCGGGCCGCACTGTCCGGCTGGGCAGGCTCCGGGGCGCTGGCCGAGGAGATCCTGGTCGAGGCCGGCATCGCCCCGTCCGAGCGCGGGGAGAAGCTCGACGTGCTGGGCTTCGCGAGCATCGCCGCGGCCGGTGCTTCCCGCGGCATCATCGGGGGACCGCGCGCCTCGAGCGGCGGGCAATCGTGAGCGGACCGGTCCAGGCCGTCGCCCCGGGCAAGGTCAATCTCTGCTTCCGGGTGGGCCCTCTGCGCGAGGACGGCTACCACTCGGTGGCCAGCCTGTACGCCGCGGTCGATCAACTCGAGACCGTGCAGCTCGAGCTGGACCCGCAGCGCCCGGCCGGATCCGTGGGCTGCGAGCTGCGGGTGGTCGCAGGCTCCTTGGTGGCCCAGCAGGAGGCCGCCGGCGCCTTCGACCCGACTCTCGTGCCGCTCGACGAGCGCAATCTGGCGGTCCGGGCCGCCCAGGCGGTGCTGGCCGAGGCCCCGGACCTGCCCAGCGGTCTCATGCTGCGGATTGCCAGGGCCGTGCCGGTGGCCGGCGGGATGGGCGGAGGCTCCGCCGACGCCGCAGCGGCGCTGAGCGCGGCCGCCGAGCTGATCGCGCGGGAGACGGGCCATGCGATCGCGCGCGAGCGGCTGCTCGAGATCGGTGCCGGCCTGGGTGCCGACGTCCCCTTCGCCATGACGGGGGAGCGGCCGTCGGGACCGGCAGCGGCACCGAGCTGCGCGCCGTGCCTGTGCGGGTCCGATGGCACGGCGTCCTCGTGGCTGATACCGGCGCGCTGTCCACTCCGGAGGTCTTCGCGACCCTGGACCGGATGCGCGCCGAGGGCGCTGCACCGACGGTGCGGGAGTCCGAGCTGGAGGTGCCCGCCGGGCTGCTGCGCGCCCTGGCTGAGGGCGAGTCTGCGGTCGGCGGGGAGGCGCTGGCCAATGATCTGCAGGCGCCGGCTCTGCGGATGTCGCCCGAGCTGCGGCGGCGCCTCGACGAGCTCGAGGAGCTGGACGCTCGAGCGATGATCTCCGGCTCGGGGCCCACGATCGTCGCGCTGGCCCGCACATCAGGTCATGACGACGGCGCGGAGTCGAGCCGGGTGCTGGCGGCACAGCTGCGCGAGCGCGGCCTGTGCGCCGTGGCCTGCACCATCGGCTGAGACGCCCGGCCTCCCGCATGGACACGCAACGCCGACCCGGGGCGCGATCGTGTGCCTGCAAAGTCATGAGGCACCCTTACTGAAGGGGACGTCTCGTCCGAGTCCCTGGAAGATGCTGTCGAAAGGCATCATGCTGGATGGTTTGAATGCCCGTGCGCAGGGGGCGTGCGGTCGAACAGCAGGGGAGAGGCATGGCAGTGGACAGCTCCCTCGCCGCGACTGAGCATCGGGGCGGACCGGAGAGCGAGGCCTCGGCAGCCGCACCGCGGCAGCGGTGGATCGACACGGTCAAGGGAACCGCGATCGTCCTGGTGGTGCTGTGGCACGCCTACGGGCTCCAGCAGGAGTACGGGTGGCAGGCCCACGGCCTGTGGAACGACGTCAACATCCTGCTCGGGCTGTGGCGGATGCCCGTCTTCATGGTCGTGGCAGGCTTCTTCGTCACTCGCTCGCTGGAGAAGTACGGCAGGCAGTACTGGCGTCGTCGTCCGCTGAACATGCTGTGGCTGTTCGTGGTCTGGACGGTCGTCTTCGCGGTCTCCTACCTGCTCATCGGAGCGGTCTCGGACACCCTGACTCCGGGGGCCAAGCTCGGCGAGTGGGTCCATGAGACGCTCACCTTCGACTCCTACCTCTGGTTCCTGATCGCCTTGGCGGTCTACTACGGCCTGCAGGCCGTGGTGGGGACGCGACCGCGGATCGGCGTCGTACTGGTGGCGCTCGCGCTGTACGTGCTCTTCGTCCCGGGTCTGGTCGACAAGGTCTCCTGGGGCAGCAACGAGGTGCCCCAGCACTGGCTGTTCTTCCTGGCGGGGGCCTGGGGCAGCAGCGCCATCCGCACCCGAGTGCCGCAGATCCCCGTGTGGCAGGGACTGGCCTGGTGCGTCGCCTTCGCGGTCTCGCTGCTGCTGTGGAAGCCCACCCGCGACGTCCCCGTCCTGGAGCACTTCACAGCTGCGGTGCCGCCGCTGCTGGGGATTCCTGCGGGGATGTGGCTGCTGCACCTGCTCGACGGGCGCCGCGGCATGGGCTGGGCGCGAGCGGCGGGTTCGCGCAGCCTGCCGATCTACGTGCTGCACGCCATCATCCTGCAGCTGCTGCTCGGCCTGATGACGCGCGTGGCCTGGCCGGAGGCCATGGGCACGGTGATGCTCTGGGCGGGTCCGGTCCTGCTCACGGTCCTCACCGTCGTCGTGGCGCTGGTCATCCACCGGGTCACCGGATCGGTGCCGCTGCTGTGGGGCCTGCCGCAGCCGGCCGATCCGCCGGTCTCGCGCGGTCGCCACGCGGTCTGAGGCGGCTCAGACCTCCTGCGCGGCGCGCAGCGCCTGCCGGGACTGCTGCAGGCGCCGCGCCGCGGCCTCCTGACCTCCCCGACGGGCTGCCGAGGAGACCAGGGAGAGCAGGACGCCGCTGACGCGCACGCGCAGGGACGCGGGATCCACGATGCCGTCGAAGGCCTCGAGCACCGGCGCGATCGACGGCGCGGAGAGGGGAGCGCGGTCGTCCCGGGGGTCGACCAGCTGCGCGCAGCGGTGCGCCAGATAGCAGGCCAGGTCATCGTCCAGCCGACCCGGACCCACGGAATCGAGATCCAGCAGGCCCGTGATCGGCCCCAGGGACGGCTCCAGCAGTCGGGGCCCCACCATGACGTTGCCGGCGTGGAAGTCACCGTGGCTCGGGACCAGGTCAGCGTCCTCGCACGCGCACCGCGCGGCATCCACCGCCTCCGCGTGGGCGAGCACCTCCTCGGCCGATCCCGGCAGGGAGGCCGCAGCTGAGCGCGCGTAGTCCAGGGCGCGATCCGTCCACGACGGACGCCGGGCCAGGTCCATGACCGAGCACGGAAGCCGGTCCAGCAGGGCGAGCAGATGCTCCGCCTGCAGCGGCGATTCCGGGTGGTCGTGTCGCTTCCGCGAGGCGGGGTGCCCCGGAACGTGCGCCAGCAGCACGCCGCCGTCGCCGGAGACCGCCAGGGGCTGGGGGCACCGGGACGCCCGCCTGCCAGAGACTGAGGTGGCGCTGCACGAGCTCGTGCTGACGGGCAGACCGCACGACCTTGAGCCAGGCGGCGGGGTCGTCGAGTCCGTCGGCGTCCAGGCGCAGCACGGCGCGCCGGGTGGGGCGATAGGACAGAGGCGCCGGAGACAGCGCCTCTGGATCCGGCAGGCCCAGTCCCAGGCTCGGATCCAGCAGAGATGTGGAGCTGCGAAGCCCCGGCAGCCAGGGGTCCTCGGGCCACAGCCACCCGATCAGGGCGCAGCCTTCGGCCTCCACCGCGACGGGGCCGGGGTCGCCCCAGGAGGAGTCCGAGCCCGACTTCGGCAGCGCCGGCATGGCCCCGGTCGACAGGCACACGACGACCTCGTCGGGGTCCTGCGACGGCAGCCTGCCGGGCCATGTGGGCGCCCCCTGCGGATTGTGGCGCAGCCGCAGCGCGTACACGCCGGTGACCCCGGCGCCCGGGCGGTGGTGCAGGCCGATCCGCCGCCACGGCCGCCCGTCCGATGCGCAGAGCCGACGACGCCCCAGCGCCAGCCCATGGGCGGCCAGCACGGAGTCCAGGGCTCGGCGCAGACCGGAGCCGCGCAGCACCTCGACGGCCGCCAGCTCCTCGGCGAGACCGCCGGGCGATGGGGCAGGGGCCACGGCGTCTCTCCTCAGGGTCGCAGGCCGGCGGCGTCCTCGCCGCGGGATCCCCCTGACGATAACCCGAGGTGCGCGCGGGCGCCCGCAGTCGTCGGCGAGCGCTCAGCGGATGATCAGGCAGGTCGTGGTGGCGTGAGCGATGAGCCGTCCGCTCTCGTCATGCACCTGGCCCTCAGCGGTCGCGGTGCGCCCGCCCACGTGGATCGTGGTGCCCTCGGCGCGCAGCCGCATGCCCTTCACGGACATCACCACGCGGCCCGCCTCGACCTCATCGAAGCTCATCCCGAGCAGCCGGCGGATCGACGGGACGGCGTCGGAATCGTGGTCCTTGAGCCAGCGCAGGGTCTCCAGCCCGGTCATCGACGACCAACCCGGATCCTGGGTCTTCCCTACAGCCTGTGCGGCGCCGGTCTGCTCGGCGGGCTCTCCCTCGGTCATGGGCGTCTTTTCCGATGGTGGGGCCGCATCAGCCCTCCAGCTGCTCGGAGAGCTCGAGCCAGCGCATCTCGAGCTCGTCGATCTCGTCCTTGGCGGCGTTCATGCGGGCGGTGATCTCGCCCAGGCCCTCGAAGTCGGTCTGGTCGTGGTCGGCCAGCTCCTGCTCGCGGGCAGCCACCGTCTCGCGCAGCTTGGACAGCTTGCGCTCGATCGACCCGACCTCCTTCTGCATGGCGCGGGACTCGGCCCCGGACAGGGAGGAGCCCTGCGAGGACGCGGAGGCGGCCATGGGGTTCGACTCGGAGGTCCGCAGCGCGGAGCCGTCGGCCAGACGCAGGTACTCGTCCACGCCGCCGGGCAGATGCCGGAGGCGGCCGTCGAGCACGGCGTACTGCTGATCGGTCACCCGCTCGAGCAGATAGCGGTCGTGGGAGACGACCAGCAGGGTGCCCGGCCAGGTGTCCAGCAAGTCCTCCATGGCCGCGAGCATGTCCGTGTCGAGGTCGTTGGACGGCTCATCCAGCACCAGGACATTGGGCTCCTCGAGCAGGATCAGCAGCAGCTGCAGGCGCCGCTTCTGCCCGCCGGAGAGATCCTTCACGGGCGTGGCCAGGTGCTCGTTGGTGAAGCCCAGCCGCTCGAGCAGCTGCCCGGGCGTCATCTCCTTGCCGCCGGTCACGTAGGAGGTCCGGTAGCGCCCGACCACATCCGAGACGCGGTCCTCGGCGACCTCCTCGAGCTCGCGCAGCTGCTGGGTCAGCACGGCCAGCTTCACGGTCTTGCCCCGCGTGACGGTTCCGGAGGTGGGCTGGACGTCGCCGGTGACGAGTCCCAGAAGAGTGGACTTGCCGGCGCCGTTGCGGCCCAGGATGCCGGTGCGCTCGCCGGGGGCGATCAGCCACGTCACGTCCTTGAGCACCGTGTGCTCGCCGGCCTCCCGGTGGCCGGTCTCCTCGTCGTCGTGGGCCCCGGTGTAGGTGACCCAGGCATCCTCGATGTCGACCACGCGCTTGCCCAGCCGCGAGACGGCCATCCGCGACAGCTCCAGGGTGTCGCGCGGCGGCGGGACATCGGAGATCAGCTCGTTGGCCGCCTCGATGCGGAACTTGGGCTTGGAGGTCCGGGCAGGGGCGCCGCGGCGCAGCCAGGCCAGCTCCTTCTTCATGAGGTTCTGCCGCTTGGCCTCGGTCACAGCGGCTTGTCGGTCGCGCTCGACGCGCTGCAGGACGTAGGCCGCATAGCCGCCCTCGAAGGGATCCACGATCCGGTCGTGGACCTCCCAGGTGGCGGTGGAGACCTCGTCCAGGAACCACCGGTCGTGGGTGACCACCACGAGCCCGCCCTGCGACTTGGGCCACCGCGAGTTCAGATGCCGGGCCAGCCAGGTGATGCCGTCGACGTCGAGGTGGTTGGTGGGCTCGTCCAGGAACAGCACATCCCACTCCTGGGCCAGCAGCGCGGCCAGGGCGGTGCGGCGGCGCTGGCCGCCGGAGAGCTCGCCCACCGGCGCGTCCCAGTCCAGATCGGCCACGAGCCCGCCGATGACGTCGCGCACCTTGGGATCGCCGGCCCATTCGTGCTCGGGACGATCCCCGACGACGGCCTGACCGACCGTCAGCGACGGATCCAGGACGTCCGCCTGGTCGAGCATCCCGATCCGGGTCCCGGAGCGCGAGGTCACGCGTCCCTGATCAGGGTCGATCCGTCCTGCGAGGACCTTCATGAGGGTCGATTTGCCGTCGCCGTTGCGCCCGACGATGCCGATGCGGTCGCCGGCGTCGATGCCGACCGTCACGCCCTCCAGAACCGTGCGGGTGGGAAAGGACAGGTGCAGGTTCTCCCCGCCGAGTAGATGAGCCATGATCCGCTCAGCCTATCGGCCGCGGCGGACGCCGGAGGGCCCGCG
This sequence comes from Kocuria sp. SL71, assembly GCF_026672465.1. Taxonomy (NCBI): domain Bacteria; kingdom Bacillati; phylum Actinomycetota; class Actinomycetes; order Micrococcales; family Micrococcaceae; genus Kocuria; species Kocuria sp. SL71. Next base: position 1,615,762 of record NZ_JAPPRE010000001.1, on the reverse strand, counting down.
GCATCACCAGGAGCCTGAGTGCCGACTGGTAGTGTGGGCCAGCACGCGCGGTGCCCGCGGCAGCCGCGAGAGAAGCGGTCCCGCACCTGCCGCGCCGCGGTGCGATCCGCCTTGGTGTAATTGGCAGCACCCCGGCCTTTGGAGCCGTGGAGTCTAGGTTCGAACCCTAGAGGCGGAACCGACGGGACGCGGCAGCCCACCGACTCGTCCCGCCCCCTCGACATCCCATCCCAGAGGAGCACGACAGTCGTGAGCACAACGGAATCCGCCGGGGCGATGGTGCCGCCGGCCGCAGTGATCGTCCTGGCCGCGGGCAAGGGCACGCGGATGAAGTCCAAGACTCCAAAGATCCTGCACGAGATCTGCGGGCGCTCCATGGTCGAGCACTCCTTGGCGGCGGCGCGCTCGCTGGACCCGCAGCGCCTGGCCGTCGTGGTCCGACACGACCGGGACCGCGTGGCCCAGCACGTCCTGGCCTTCGACCCGGAGGCGATCATCGCCGATCAGTCCGAGGTCCCGGGCACCGGCTCCGCCGTGCTGGCCGGGCTCGAGGCCCTGGACGCCCAGCACCGGGTCGAGGGCACCGTGGTGGTCACCTACGGCGACGTCCCCCTGCTGACCCCGGACACGCTGGCCGATCTGGTGCGCACCCACCAGGACAACGGCAGCGCGGTCACGGTGCTCACCGCCCAGCACCCCGAGCCCGGCAAGTACGGGCGCATCCTGCGCGATGCCGACGGCTCCTTCGCCGATATCCGCGAGTTCAAGGACGCGACCGAGGCCGAGCGCGCGGTCGCCGAGATCAACTCGGGGATCTTCGCCTTCGACGCCGACGTCCTGCGGGACTCGCTGGCCGCGGTCACCACGGACAACGCCCAGGGCGAGATGTACCTGACCGACGTCCCCCGCATCGCCCGCGAGGCCGGCGGCCGCGTGGACGCCGCGCTCATGGAGGACTACATGGAGCTGGAGGGTGCCAACGACCGTGCGGCGCTGGCCGAGCTCGGCCGGCACCTCAACCAGGTCACGGTGCGCCGCCACCTGCTCAATGGCGTGACCGTCGTGGACCCGGCGAGCACCTGGATCGACGTCGAGGTCGCGATCGGGCAGGACGCCACGATCCTGCCGAACACGCAGCTGCACGGCGTCACCTCGATCGGCGAGGACGCAGTCGTGGGTCCGGACACCACCCTGGACGACGTCCAGGTCGGCCGCGGGGCCAAGGTCGTGCGCACGCACGGCTCGGACTCCCGGATCGGCGCCGGCGCCTCGGTGGGCCCGTTCGCCTACCTGCGCCCGGCCACGGAGCTGGGTGCCGACGGCAAGATCGGCACGTTCGTGGAGACCAAGAACTCCACGATCGGCGAGGGCTCCAAGGTCCCGCACCTGTCCTATGTGGGCGATGCCACCATCGGCGCCGGCTCCAACATCGGCGCCGCCTCCGTGTTCGTGAACTACGACGGCGTGAACAAGCACCGCACCACGATCGGCGATCACGTCCGCATGGGCTCGGACAACATGTACGTGGCCCCCGTGACGGTCGGCGACGGCGCCTACTCGGGTGCGTCCACCACCGTGCGCAAGGACGTCCCGGCAGGGGCCCTGGCGCTGACCGAGGGCCGTGCTGTGATCGTGGAGGGCTGGGTCGAGCAGCACCGCGCCGGCACCGCAGCCGCGGAGGCCTCGGCACGGGCCCGCACGGGTTCAGCTGAGTCTGGTACAACCGAAGGCACGTCCGCGGGGCAGACCGCGGACGGCACCGCGTCGGCCCGTGTGGCCGGAGAAAGCGAGTCACGATGACCGGGATCCTCAACAACGGATCGAGCCGCCTCGTCCTGCTCTCGGGCCGGGCGCACCTCCCGCTGGCTGAGGACGTCGCGCGCGAGCTCGGCACGGAGCTCGTGCCGACCGACGCCTACGACTTCGCCAACGGCGAGACCTACGTGCGCTTCAGCGAGTCCGTGCGCGGCGCCGACGCCTTCCTGATCCAGTCCCACCCGGCGCCGATCAACCACTGGATCATGGAGCAGCTGCTCATGCTGGACTCGCTCAAGCGGGCCTCGGCGAACTCGATCACCGTGGTCTCGCCGTTCTACCCGTACGCGCGCCAGGACAAGAAGCACCAGGGCCGCGAGCCCATCTCCGCTCGCCTGATCTCGGATCTGTACAAGACGGCGGGCGCCGACCGCCTGATGTCCGTGGACCTGCACACCGCCCAGATCCAGGGCTTCTTCGACGGCCCCGTCGACCACCTCATGGCCACCCCGATCCTGGCCGATCATGTGCGCACTCTGGTCGACGATGTCGACAACGTCACCGTGGTCTCCCCGGACACCGGGCGCGTGCGCGTCGCCGAGCAGTGGGCCGAGCGCCTGGGCGGCTCGCCGCTGGCCTTCGTGCACAAGACCCGCGACATCACCGTCCCCAACCAGGCGGTCTCCAAGGAGGTCGTCGGCCAGGTCGCCGGACGGACCTGCGTGCTGATCGACGACATGATCGACACCGCCGGCACGATCGCCGGCGCGGTGAAGGTCCTGAAAGCCGCAGGGGCCAAGGACGTCATCATCGCCGCGACCCACGCGGTGTTCTCGGACCCGGCGGTCGAGCGCCTGAAGAGCTGCGGCGCCCGCAAGATCGTGGTCACCGACACCCTGCCCGTCCCGCCGGAGCACCGCTTCGAGGGCCTCGAGGTCCTCTCGATCGCCCCTCTGCTGGCGCGGGCCATCCAGGAGGTCTTCGAGGACGGCTCGGTCACCAGCCTGTTCAACGGCCGCTCCTGACACCCGGCTGCCGCCGATCCTGAGATCGCCGCGGCGGACAGACGACGACGCCCTCGCTTCCGCACGGAAGCGAGGGCGTCGTGCTGTGCCGGACCCGGAAGGCGGGTCAGGACGAGTAGCGCTGCAGGAAGGCGGCCATGGCGTCGCGGTGGGTCTGGTCCAGGGGTCGGAAGGTGCCGTCGTTCCAGCCGGTCGTGATGCCCTGGGCGTTCATCCAGTGGATCTCCTTGTAGAAGGCCGAGCCGGGGCGCACGTCCTTGAACGAGGAGGTCTTCGGTGCGGTGTAGGCCGGCGATCCCGACATGCGGTAGAGCAGCGCGGCGGTGGCGTTGCGGTCGATGTCGTTCAGCGGGCGGAAGGTGCCGTCGGACCAGCCGGTGAGCAGGCCCTGGGAGCGGGCCCAGGTGATCTCCTTGTAGAAGGCCGAGGACGGGGACACATCCTTATAGGGGGAGACCTTGGGCGGAGTGTAGGCGGGCGAGCCGGCCATGCGGTAGGCCACGGCGGCCATCGCGTTGCGGTCGATGTTCTGGGTCGGGCGGAAGGTGCCGTCCGACCAGCCGGTGAGCAGGCCCTTCGACTTGGCCCAGCTGATCTCGGAGGCGAAAGGATAATCGCCCGGCACATCGGCGAAGGGCCCGGCAGGGACGGTCTTGCGGGTCGCCTGGGGCTTCACGGCGGAGCTGGTGGTGGGCTTGGCCGTCGTCGTGGATGAGGTGACCGACGAGCGGGCGTCGGAGGGGCCGTAGCCCGAGGCATAGCCGTAGCCGTCGACGACCGAGACGATCCGCCAGGGCTGCCCGGTGCGAGCAAGGTTCCCATCGGCGATCGTGACGCCGATGCCGATCACATCGATCTTGGGGGAGAGCAGCACCTTGTTGTGATCAGGGGAGTTCTTCCACCAGGTGACGAGGGCCTTGGGGTTGATCGAGTACTCGAGGGCCGTGATCTCGTTCATGGCGTCCACGCCGGCGCCGCGTCGGGGATCGGAGACGAAGTTCAGGGAGTGGCTGACGTACTCGGCACGCACCACTCGATCGGACTCGTCCTGGGCGATGCCGGTGATCGTGGAGGAGTAGCGCACGGGCTTGAGGCCGCGAGCCGTCCGGTAGGCATTGATCTCGCTGAGGATCTGCTGCCGGTAGCCGTCCTTCTGGGACGAGGCCACGCTGACGATGTCCTGGGAGGCGGCCTGGGCGGGTGCGGGCCCGAGCATCACGGGCAGGGCAGTGAGGGCCGCGGCGGCCAGCGCTGCGCCGGCGAGTCGATGGCGAACGGAACGGGTCATGGGTCACTTCCCTTGCTGGCACGGACAATGTGCCGTCTGAGCGGTTGCATCTGGTCCCGGACGCAGGAGCGCGTCCGGGCGGTGCTGCGTCCGTGACGGGGAAGAGCCTCGGGGCAGAGCGTCGGGGCTCGCAGTCGCGCGGGTGACGGCTGCGAGCCGGGCGGGAGCGGCTGCGGCAGGGGGTCCTGCCGCAGCCGCGATGGTCAGCGGGTCCTGACGGCGCCCGAGCGCCGGGCGGGCGGGCACCGTCAGGGGTCAGTTGGCGAAGCGGTAGAGGAAGGCGGCCATGGCGTCGCGGTGGGTCTGGTCCAGGGGTCGGAAGGTGCCGTCGTTCCAGCCGGTGGTGATGCCCTGGGCGTTCATCCAGTGGATCTCCTTGTAGAAGGCGGATCCGGCGGGGACGTCCTTGAAGGAGGTGGTCCGCGGTGCGGTGTAGGACGGGGAGCCGGCCATGCGGTAGAGCAGCGCTGCCGTGGCGTTGCGGTCGATGTCGTTCAGCGGGCGGAAGGTGCCGTCGGACCAGCCGGTGAGCAGGCCCTTCGAGCGTGCCCAGGTGATCTCCTTGTAGAAGGCCGACTGCGGGGTCAGGTCCTTGTAGGGGGAGACGCGCGGCGGGGTGTAGGCGGGGGAGCCTGCCATGCGGTAGGCGACCGCGGCCATGGCGTCGCGGTTGATGTTCTGGGTCGGGCGGTAGGTGCCGTCCGACCAGCCGTTGAGGTACTTCTTGTTCTTGGCCCAGGTGATCTCGGTGGCGAACTGATTGCTGGCCGAGACATCGCGGAACGGGCCGGCGGTCGTGGGCGCGGTCGTCGGGGCCTTGCCGCCGATCGGGCGATAGTTCGGGTTGATGGCCAGGTCGCGCAGCTTGGCTGCGCTGCCGCCGAACACGTTCGAGTCGCCGGAGAACGGGCCGGTCTCGGAGTACTGCCAGATGTCGTAGGTGCTCCAGCCGTTGGGCATGACTCCGGGGGAGCCGGTCCAGCGCGCGATCATCAGCGGGTGGTCGTTGAACCGAGCGGTGTTGCCGGTGCAGGTGGCCCACCAGTCGGTCGTCGAGTAGATCGCGGGCAGACGGCCCGTGCGCTTCTCGTAGCGGTTCGAGAAGCTCTCGATCCAGTTGACCATCTCCGACTGGGAGAGATTGAAGCAGATGTTGCCGTAGGCCGGGTACGGGTTGTACTCGATGTCCAGCAGGCCGGGCAGCGTGCGGCCGTCGGCGGACCAGCCGCCGCCGTTGTCCACGAAGTAGTCCGCCTGCGCAGCACCGGTGGAGGTGCGGGTCGGCACGGCGAAGTGGTAGGCGCCGCGGGTCATCCCGGCCTGATAGGAGCCGATGTACTGGCTGCCGAAGGCGGACGAGGTGTAGGTGGTGCCCTCGGTCGCCTTGACATAGGCGAAGCGGGCGCCCATGGAGTACTCCCGCGTCCAGTTCACCGACGGCTGCCATCCCGAGACATCCATGCCCTGGATGCCGGAGGGCTGCCAGGCGCTGCCGAGCACGCTCAGCGACATGGCGCCGATGGGACCCGAGGTGGACGACGCGGAGGCGGTGTCCTCGGGATCGGGAAGGTCCCCGCCCTCGATCTGCTCCATGGTCTCCTCGGAGTCCTCCGAGAGGTGCTTGGCCTCCTCGACCGTCTTCTGGTACTGGCCCATGGTGGCACCGGGAGTGTCATCGCCGGTGCTCGGAGCGGACTGCGGCAGCTCGGGGTCGTCGTAGGAGGCCACGGCCTCGTCGTCGTAGGAGACGACCTCGCCGTCGACCAGGGGCAGCTCGCCCGCCGGGGCGCCCGCATCGGTGGTGCCGGTGGCGGGGGACTCCTCGGCGTGGGACGGGGCGGCGGTGAGAAGGGAGGTGATGGTCAGAGCCGTCAGGGACAGCACGGAGCAGGTCGCGGTGTGGCGGGGGGAGGGAGACACGCGGGGCCTATCTGTTCGGGGGGGGAGGGGGCAGCATCCGCGACGCACCCGGGCGCGCGGACGCCCCAAAGCATAAGCGAGTCTCGGGTTATTTATCAGGTCGTTATCAGCAATTTCTGGGGAATCATGATACAAAAGTGTATCGCTGCTGATCGCACGCATCTGCGCAGATCACGAACAGATTAATAACAGGTTGGGGGACAGCCGAGCGATGCCGCGGCAGACGCCTCGAGGCCGCGCCGCCGGTACCGGTGGCGCGGCCTCGAGGAGGTCGCTGGAGCGGGATCGGAGCCGGCAGCCAGTGCCGCCGAGCTCACAGCGCCCGCGCTGGGCTGAGACTCAGTAGGCGCCTTCGTGGGCGAAGACGGCCTTCACGGTGCGCAGGAGGATCAGCAGGTCCTCGAGCACCGACCAGTTCTCGACGTAGTAGAGGTCCAGGCGCACTGCCTGCTCCCAGTCGAGGTCCGAGCGTCCCGAGACCTGCCACAGGCCCGTGATGCCGGGCTTGACCCGCAGACGACGGTGCACGTACGAGTCGTACTTGCTGACCTCGGAGTCCAGCGGGGGACGGGGTCCCACGAGCGACATGTCGCCCCGCAGGACGTTGAGGAACTGGGGCAGCTCATCGAGGCTGTAGCGCCGCAGCACCTTGCCGGGCCCGGTGACTCGGGGGTCGTCCTTCATCTTGAACAGGACGTCGCCGCCGGACTCGTTCTCGGCCAGCAGAGCAGCCTTGCGCTCCTCGGCATCCGTGTACATGGACCGGAACTTCAGCATCTTGAAGTGCGTCCCGTCCAGGCCCACGCGCTGCTGGCGGAACAGGACGGGGCCGCGGTCGTGGGCCTTCACCGCCAGGGCGACCACCAGCATGATCGGCGAGAACGCGATCAGCGCCCCCAGCGCGCCCACGATGTCGACCAGGCGCTTGAGCATCCGCCGTGAGCGGGTCATGCGCGGGGTGGCCACGTGGATGAGGGGCAGGCCGGCGACCTGCTGCGTGTGGATGCGCGGACCCGCGATGTCCGTGAGCCCGGTGTTGAGCACGAGTCGCACGTGGGCATCGGCGAGGTACCAGGAGAGGTGGCGGATCTCGGCCGAGGTCAGCGGCGAGCTGTTGGTCAGCACCAGGGTCTGGATGCGGTGGCGGCGCACGGCCTCCAGGATTCCGGAGACCGAGGGGGTCTGGTCGGGGGCCAGCGCATTGGGGATCTCGATCTCCTCGAGATTCGAGGGCATCTGCTTGCGGGTGGTGGGGGTGTAGACCGCCACCGGGTCCAGCCCGGACTCGACGTGCGCGCGCAGCGACTCGGCGGTCTCGAGGGCGCCGCGACGACGGCCCACGATCATGGTGGGCGCCATGGCCTCGCCCGCGCGACGGCGGCGGATCAGCTGGGAGCGCAGCATCACGCGGCCCAGGATCAGCAGCGCCGCACCGGCCGGCAGGGCCACGAGCACGTAGCCGCGCGCCACGGGCAGCGCCAGGGCGTAGGAGACGATCGCCACGGCGCTGAAGACCATCAGGGTCGCGGTGAGGACCTGCCGGGCCTCCTCCATGCCGCTGCCGATCAGCCGCACGGCTCGGGTGCCGCGCAGATCCAGCGCGCACCACCACAGCAGGCCGATGATCAGGCCCACCACGAGGTAGTGGATGCCGAACCGGCCGATGATCAGCTCAGCCTGGGCATCGGGGAGGCTGAAGCGGGCCACCTGGGCCAGCACGAGCGTGACCACGATGGCCAGGGCATCCACGACCCGCATGCGGGTGACGTATCCGGTGCGCCACTGCTGCTCCGTGGCGGTCGGCAGCGGACGGGACGGGGCATCCGGGGTGGGGATGATGCGGATGGGGCCGGTGGTCGGCTCCCCGCCGCTGCCGTCGGGCCGGCGGGGCAGGGGAGCAGGGTTGTGGCGCGCAGACCCCTTGTGCTCCGTGGTGGCCGCGGGGCCTGAGCCCGCGCCCTGCGACGGGTGCGCGCGGCGCTGCGAGCGGTACTCCCGGGCGGTCGTGCGGCGATCGGTCTGCGGCGATGTGCCGAGCGAGCTGCTCATGGATGATTCCTCCCCCTGGTGGAATGCGCCGAGGCGATCGCGCCTGGTCCCTGATCGTCGCCGCGGCACTGCCGCGGGTGCGTCGTGCGATGACGGCGCCGTCGATGAGGGCCACGCGCTGCTAGGGGCGTCCCGATGCTTTTCCTGCGATGCTGATGCGGGTCAGCGCCCGCGACCTGCTCGGAATCCGCCGTCCCCACGGCTGATCTCGAGCGGGAGCGCGAGCATCCCACGGGCCCATCCTACGAGTCCGGAGCCCGATATGGGTGTTCTCTGCTGTGGTCTCTTGGTCGGGGCGTCGGGCGAGCCGGGGACAGCTCGACCCGTGTGACATGGGACGATGTCCGCATTCCGGGGTCGTGAGCGCAGGCTGGTATGCTGTGCGGGCTGCCGAGGCGAGGGGAGCGCGCGGGTGAGATCCCGCGGACTCCCGTGATCGACGAGGCTGGTACCTGCTCTTCCAGCGCATCCGGAGCTCGAGGCTCGCGGATCCCGCGCACGGGATGATCCGATCGGATGCCTCGCGTCCGAGTCCGGAAAGCCGTGGAGGCTGAAGGTCCCGGTCGCTCGCCGATCGGCACCGATGAACCACCACGAGAACCCGTTGCATCAGGAGGAGCCACCATGGCTGATACCACCAAGGTCCCCGGCGAGGTCCGCACCGACTTCGGCAAGGGCTACGCCCGCCGCATCCGCCAGGCCGACAAGATCCCCGCCGTCATCTACGGCGCCGGTCACGATCCCATCCACGTGTCCCTGCCGGGCCACGACATGATGCTGATCTCCCGCAATGCCAACGCCGTGATCGAGGTCCTGGCCGATGACGGCCAGAAGCACCTGGCCATGCTCAAGGACATCCAGCGCCACCCGATCCGCCCGGAGATCTACCACATCGATCTGCTGACGGTGAAGCGCGGCCAGAAGGTCGAGGTCGACCTGCCGATCAACGTGACCGGCGAGGTCGACCCCTCCGCGATCTACACGCAGGAGGAGACCACTCTCACCGTCATGGCCGACGCCCTGAACGTCCCGGAGCAGGTCGAGCTCGACATCGAGGGCCGCACGCCGGGCGAGCACGCGCTCGTGTCGGACATCGTGGTGCCGTCGGGCGTCGAGGTCCTCACCGACCCCGAGACCATGGTCATCAACGTCTCCGAGCCCATCGAGCAGGATCTCGGCGAGGAGCCGGAGACCGAGGACGAGGGTGCCGAGGGCGAGTCCGGCGAGGAGTCGGGCGAGTCCGAGGGCGGCGAGGCTTCCGACGAGGAGTCCTCCGACTCCGAGTGATCCCCCTGTGCGCCCGGCTCCGGCCGACGGCGCACCGGATCCCGATGGCACCCCGTCCGCGCGACGGGGTGCCATCGTCGTCCTGGCGCGCGAGCGGGCAGGATGGACCGAGCGCACGGTGTGCGTCACGGACACGATGACGACGACGAGCACTTCGAGGAGCAGCCCCGCATGACGACCGATCGCTGGATCGTGGTGGGACTGGGCAATCCCGGTCCCCAGTACGCGACCACCCGCCACAACGTGGGCCAGATGGTGCTCGACGAGCTCGCCGGCCGCACCGGAGGCAGCTTCTCGGCGCACAGGTCGCGGGCCCAGGTCATCGAGACCCGCCTGCGCCCGGGCGGCCCGCGCCTGGTGCTGGCCAAGCCGCTGACGTACATGAACACGTCGGGCGGGCCGGTGAGCGCGCTGCTGAAGTACTACGACGCGACCCCGGAGCAGCTGATCGTGGTCCACGACGAGCTCGACATCCCCTTCGACACCCTGCGCCTCAAGCGCGGCGGCGGCGAGGGCGGGCACAACGGGCTGCGCGACATCTCCAAGGCCACCGGCACCAAGGACTACCTGCGCGTGCGGGTGGGGGTGGGGCGTCCTCCGGGGCGCATGGACACTGCCGACTACGTGCTGCGCCCGTTCGGCTCGGCCGAGGCCAAGGACCTGCCGCTGCACCTGGACCGGGCGGCCGATGCCGTCGAGCGGATCATCGACGACGGCCTCACCGCCGCCCAGAACGCCTTCCACAGCTCCTGAGGCTCCGCTGGGCCGTCGGAGCCCTGGACTACCGTGGATACACCGTCCCGCGCCTCGTGCGCCGGACGGGCCCGACGCGATGGAGGCATCTCGACATGGACACCCCGAACGGACCCCTCGACGACGCCGAGGCCCGGCGCCTGGCCGCCGATTTCCCGATCCTGCAGCGCGAGCTCGACGGCCGCAGGCTGGTCTACCTGGACTCCGGGGCCACCTCCCAGCGCCCCGTCAGCGTGCTGGATGCCGAGCGCTCCTTCCTGGAGACGTCCTACGCTGCCGTGCACCGCGGCGCGCACACCCTGGCCGTCGAGGCCACGGACGCCTTCGAGGACGCTCGCCGCACGGTCGCCGGCTTCGTCGGCGCGCAGGAGGAGGAGATCGTGTGGACCTCGAACGCCACCGAGGGCCTGAACCTGCTCACCTACGCCTTCTCGAACGCGACCGCAGGCTCCAACGGTGCCACCGAGGCCTCGCAGCGCTTCCGCCTGGGTCCCGGCGACGAGATCGTGATCACCGAGGCCGAGCACCACGCCAACCTGGTGCCGTGGCAGGAGCTGTGCGCTCGCACCGGAGCCTCGCTGCGCTGGATCCCGGTCGACGACCGCGGCCTCCTCGAGCTCGAGGCCCTCGAGGAGGTCGTGACCGAGCGGACCAGGGTGCTGGCCTTCGCCCACGTCTCCAACGTCACCGGCGCCGTCAACGACGTCTCCGCGCTGGTCGCGGCGGCCCGCCGGGTGGGAGCGCTCGTGGTGCTCGACGCCTGCCAGTCGGTGCCGCACTTCCCGGTGGACTTCCATGCCCTCGACGTCGACTTCGCCGTGTTCTCCGGGCACAAGATGCTCGGGCCCACGGGCATCGGCGCGCTCTGGGGCCGCCGCGAGCTGCTCGAGGCGCTGCCCACCTTCCTGACCGGCGGGTCCATGATCACCCGGGTCACCATGGAGGCCAGCGAGTACATGCCGGCCCCCACCCGGTTCGAGGCCGGCACCCAGCGCATCTCCCAGGCGGTCGCCCTTGCGGAGGCCGTGCGCTACCTCGAGGGCATCGGCATGTCCCGGATCGAGGCGCGTGAGGCCGAGCTCGGCCAGCGCCTGGCCGCCGGGGTCGAGCAGCTGCCCGGAGTGCGGCTCGTGGGCCCGCCGGCCGGAGAGCCCCGCGTGGGCCTGGCCTCCGTGGTGGTGGACGGCGTGCACTCCCACGACGTCGGCCAGCTGCTCGATGTGGCCGGGGTTGCCGTGCGCGTGGGGCACCACTGCGCCCAGCCGCTGCACCGGCGGCTCGGCACCGCGGCGACCACGCGGGCCAGCGCCTACGTGCACAGCACCACGGAGGACATCGACCGGTTCCTGGAGGAGCTGGGGAAGGTGCGGGCCTACTTCCGGGTCGGCGAGGACACCAGCGCCGCCAGCAGCGGGAAGGAGAGGGCATGAGCGAGCTTGATCAGATGTACCAGGAGGTGATCCTGGACCACTCCAAGCGCCGCATCGGCGAGGGCCTGGCGGCCGAGATCCGGGAGCGGCCCGGCAAGGACGCCGTCACGGAGCCGGTGGGGCAGGAGAGCGCCGCCGGGGCGGACCACGAGTACAACCCCACCTGCGGCGATGAGATCCGGCTGCGGGTGGGCCTGCGCGGTGAGACCGTCGAGTCTGTGACCTGGGAGGGCGATGGCTGCTCGATCTCCATGGCCGCGGCCTCCGTGCTCTCGGAGATGGCGCCCGGCTCGTCCCTGGAGCAGCTGCGCGAGCAGCTGGACGCCTTCCGAGAGATGCTGCACTCGCGCGGTCGCATCGAGCCGGATGTCGAGCTGCTGGGTGATGCCGCGGCCTTCGCCGGCGTCTCGCGCTTCGTCGCCCGGGTGAAGTGCGCGGCGCTCGGCTGGGTCGCGGCCGAGAAGGCGATCGAGCGGGCTCAGGCCGGGCAGCAGGGCTGAGCGCCGGCCTCCGCCCTGGCTCACGACGACGGCGCTGCACCTCCTCGAGAAGGAAGGTGCAGCGCCGGCGTCGTCGGTGCGCGGAACCGAGCGCGCCGATCAGCCCATGGTGTCCACCTCGGCGCCCTCGTCGCGCAGCTTCTTGTAGTGGCGGTTGCGAGCCACGAGCAGGCCGCCGCCTGCAAGCGCGGCGATCGTGGAGCCGAAGAGGATGCCGACCTTCGCATGGTCGTTGTGCGGGGAGCCGATGCCGAAGGACAGCTCGGCGACCAGCAGCGAGACCGTGAAGCCGATGCCGGCCACCATGGCCAGGCCCGCCATGTCGATCCACTGGTAGTCGCGGTCCTTGCTGGCAGGGGTGAACCGGTCCATCAGCCACGCGGAGCTGAAGACGCCGATCATCTTGCCGAAGACCAGTCCCAGCACGATGCCGACGGCCACGGTGTCGGTGGCCGCCGAGCGGATCCCGTCCACACCGCCGACGGCCACGCCGGCGGAGAAGAAGGCGAAGATCGGAACGGCCAGTCCGTTGGACAGCGGGCGGAAGCGGTGCTCGAGGGTCGGGGCCAGGCCCTGGGCGGGGTCCTCGTCGTTGATCACGTGCGGACGGGTCTTCAGCACAGGGGTCGCGAAGCCGAGCAGCACGCCGGCGATCGTGGCGTGGATGCCGCTGTTGTACATGAGGATCCAGACCACGAAGCCCAGGGGCAGCAGGATGACCCAGGCGGCCCAGGCCCGCGCCATGAAGAACGAGGCGAAGCGGTGGGTCAGCACCCAGTACACGGCCAGCACGGCGAACGAGGCCAGCAGGGGCAGGAAGCTGAAGCCGTGGCTGTAGAAGATGGCGATGATGACGATCGCGATGAGGTCATCGACCACGGCCAGCGTGAGCAGGAAGGTGCGCATGGCCACCGGCAGCGCGGAGCCCACCACGGCCAGCACGGAGACCGCGAAGGCGATGTCCGTGGCGGTGGGGATGGCCCAGCCCTGGATGGTCGAGGGGTCCGAGCCGGCGGTCAGGTTGAGCACCGCGTAGATGATCGCCGGCACAGCTGCGCCGCCGAAGGCCGCCACGATCGGCACGGCGGCCTTGGCCGGATTGTGCAGCTCGCCGTCCACGAAGGAGGCCTTGAGCTCCAGGCCGGTCAGGAAGAAGAAGATCGCCAGGAGGCCGTCGGCGGCCCATTCGCCGACGGTGTGCGTGAGGCCCGGGAGGGCGTGGATGCCGACCTCGGCGTCGCGCACTCCGAAGTAGAGGGACTCGGCGGGCGTGTTCGCCAGGACGAGGGCGGCGATCAGCGCCACGAGCAGCAGCACGCCGCCCACCAGATCCTGTCGCAGGGCGTCCCCGAGACGGAGCAGAGGCGATCTGCGGGCTGAGCGTTCCTGGGGCATCGAGGACCTTCCGTACGGCATGGCGTCGACCGGTGCGGGACACCCGTCGCGGATCGGGCCAGTCTACGACCGCAGTGGTCCGCGTCGCGTCGCAGTGCCGAGGGGTCCGGAGATGACGGCGCCCCGGAGGCCCTGCCGCGAGGCGGGCATCCGGGGCGCGCAGCCGGTGCGGCCAGGACAGCCGCCGGGCGGGTCAGTGCGAGGCGATCCAGGCGTCGGCCTCTCGGGACTGCAGGCTCAGGGCCTTGCCCACATAGGGCTCGGCGGCCGAGGCGACCTTGCCGCCGACCAGCGGGATGTTGGCCTTGACGGTGACGTCCACGGCGACGTCGGTGGTCTCGCCCTTGGCGGTCAGGGTCTGCGTGCCGGAGCCCGAGACGGGCATGCCGCCCACGGAGACCTCGGTCTGGATGTCGCGGGAGCCGTTGTCGCGAGGACCGGACCAGGTGTCGACCTGGGTCACGGTGAGCCCGCCCTTGACGAACTTCTTCGCGATGTCCGGCAGCTTCTCCGCGCCCATGCTGCGCACGATCGTGACCTTGAACGGACCCGAGGTGTCGCCCTCGACGTTCTGGGACACCAGGGTCGCGCCGCCGCGCTCTGCGACATGGCGGTTGAAGGCCTCATCGGTGAAGGTCTCGATGACCTTCTCGACGGGGGCATTGATGGTCTGGCTGGCGTTGACGGCCATGGGACTCCTCCTGCTGGGACGACGGTCGTTCGCGTCTCATCCTATGGGGACCCCTCGGTGCGCAGCCGGAATCAGGCAGGAGGAGGGCCGATGCTCCGCCACGGACGGTGCGGGTCGTTCGGTGACGACCAGGAGCCACCCTGTGGGCCGAACAGGGGCGCGTCATACGGAGGAATCGGGGAGGAACAGTGTGATTCGAGTCCATATCATTGGATGACCGCTCGATCAGCTGATTGGGCTCCGGCCGGCGAAGACCTGGCAGGGGCGACGGGCCGCAGGGAGATAAGCGGCTCTGGGCGGGGATGCACTGAATGGGGAGAGTGCGTGCAGATGGAGACCGCCGTAGGGGGCTCGCAGTGGCAGCAGGCTTCGGGTCAGGGGATCCGAGGAATCGGCTGCGATGTGGAGGAGCACTCCACGATCGCCCGGGGGCTGTGCGAGAGCGCGGGCCGTTGGGCTTCTCGAGTTCTGACTTCCGATGAGCACGAGCTGGTCTCAGCCCATCCAGTGCATCGATGGGGGACCGCCGAGGCGATCCGCGCAGCCGAGCTCTGGTCGGCGAAGGAATCCGTGGCCAAGGCCATAGGTGTGCTCGACCAGGATCCGTGGCGCTGGAAGGACGTGGACGTCGGCCTGCCCGTGGCAGGCGATGGACATCGTGAGGTGCGGCTCCTCGGCACGGCAGAGGCGGTCGGGCGACGGGCGGGCATCACTCGCCTGAGTGTTCGCACCGGCCTGCTGGGCGACCACGTGTGGGCCACAGCTGTGGCCTGCGCCGGTCACCCGCATCGACAGAGCAGTACGCCACAGGAGAAAGGGAAGAGACTCATGAGCACCGATGAAGCGATCATCACGACTGTTCGGCAGGTTCTGGACCAGCACGGACATCTTGGGCGAGGCGCAGCCGAGCTCTCCGCTGCGGAGAACCTGTATTCGGCCGGTATGACCTCCCACGCGTCAGTGAATGTGATGCTGGCGCTTGAGGACGAGTTCGACATCGAGTTCCCGGAGCAGAAGCTCACCAAGGAGACGTTCGAGTCCATCGGGTCGATCGCCGCCGCAGTCGCCGACGTCCAGGCTCAGTCATGAGCACCGGAACCGTCGCACCCGTCGTCTCGAAGCACCCGGCTATCGACGAGGACTGGAAGGCCCGAGTGGGTGCTGTGGCGGCATCGGCGGCTGCCGCCGCCGCCTCGGTGGATCAGGAGGCGAGGTTCCCCGAGGAGGCGATCGGCACCGCGCGCGAGCAGCGGATCTTCGGCGCATGCGTTCCGAAGCAGTACGGTGGCCTCGGGGCCTCGATCACCGATGTGTGCGAACTGGTGGAGGCAGTGGGGCGTGAATGCGCGTCGAGCGCCGCTGTGCTGGCCATGCATTTCAGCCAGGAGCTGTGCCTGACCCGGCACATCGACCTGGAGCGTGATTCGGACCTTGCCGGTTTCACCAAGCAGGTGGCGCAGCACCAGATGCTGCTGGCCTCCTCCACCACGGAGAAGGGGATCGGAGGCGACACCCGCACCTCGTCATGTGCCGTGACCCGGACTCACGAAGGCGGGATCGAGCTGCGGAAGTCGGCACCTGTGATCTCCTATGGGCGCTTCGCCGATGCCGTCCTGGTCACTGCCCGCCGCTCTTCCGAAGCACCCCCTTCCGAGCAGGTGCTCGTAGTCGTGCCGCGTGCGCACCTGCAGCTCGAGCGCACCAGCGGGTGGGACGCACTCGGCCTGCGCGGGACGATGTCGGAGGGATTCGAACTCGAGGCCTCAGTTCCTGAGAGTTATATCCTCCCGCTCGATTTCGCGGCCATCTCGGCGCAGTCGATGCTGCCGGCCTCTCACACGCTGTGGGCGTCGTCCTGGCTCGGCCTGGCTGCCGGAGCCGGCGACGTCGCCCGACGGTTCGTGCAGTCGAAGGCCCGATTGGATCCAGGGCGCACGCCTCCTGCTGCGCTGCGCCTGGCCGAGCTCGAGGTCCATCTGCAGCGCATGACGGATTCGGTGCGTGCCGGAGTGAACCGCTTCGAATCCGCAGGCCAGGACGTCGAGATGCTCTCCTCGATGGCATTCGCGATCGCGATGAACACGCTCAAGGTCTCTGCCTCGGAGCTGGTTCGGCTCATCGTGGGGGACGCGATGGTCATCGTCGGCATCGCGGCCTATTCGAACCAGGGCCCGCTGTCCCTGGCACGAGCGCTTCGCGATTCGATAGGGCCGTCTCTGCAGGTCAACAACGACCGCATCCTGCACAGCACCGCTTCACTGCAGCTGGTTTCGAGGGGGACACGATGAGCGAGGCATTTCATGGAGGAGCTGATGGCCGCGCAGCGCAGCAATCGGCCTTCGAACGGGACCTCATCAAAGGAGGCTGGGTGCTGCCGACGCTCGGAGAGGGCGTCGTGGGCACTGGCGGACCGATGGAGGCCGTCATACGCGGGCTGGAGTCACTGGCGCGCCGCCGAGCTGAAAGCCTCACACGACCCGGAGCCCTCGTCTCGGTCCGGTTCCCCCCGGTCAACGGGCGGAGGCTGCTCGAGCGCACCGACTATGTGTCGAGCTTTCCGCAGCTGCTGGGAACGATCGACACGTTCCAGGGCGATGCGAAGGACCACCGGCGACTTCTGGCGGAGCGAGAGGAAGGGCTTCCCTGGGACGGCCACATGCGGGTCAGCGACTATTCTCTCGTGCCCGCGGCATGCCATCCGCTGTATGCAGCGCTGCAGCTCGGACCGTCACAAGGGCTGGTCGACGGGACCGTCTACCAGATGACCGGCGACTGCTTCAGGAACGAGGCCTCGGCTGATCCTATGCGTCTGGTCTCGTTCCGGATGCTGGAGCTGGTGCTGCTCGGCACCCCTGAGCAGGCGCTCGCACATAGAGAGGCCTGCTTGGAGATGGGCGAAGGACTGCTCAGGGAGCTGGGGCTCGACATCGAGCGGGAAGCCGCGAACGATGCGTTCTTCGGCCGGGCCGGAATCATCCTGTCCAGGGGCCAGCGGGAGGCTGAGCTCAAGTTCGAGCTGACGGCCCCGGTGTACTCCGACGCCAGAACGGCGATCAGCTCCGGGAACTATCACGAAGATCATTTCGGACAGGAGTTCGGGCTGCGCACGTCAGATGGTTCCGTGGCCCACTCGGCGTGCTTCGGGTTCGGGCTCGAGCGGATCGCCCTCGCGCTGGCCAAGACGCACGGAACCGATCTCGGCAGATGGCCTGGAGCGGTCCGGGAGCTGCTCCTGCCCACGGGCGCTGAATCGCCGATCGATGCGGCAGAGCGATGATCGGTCGAGAGAGCGCCGGCGCGCGCACAGGATCTCTCCGGGCTGAGCGGCTCGCAGCGGCGGAGCTGACTCCCGCCGGCTTCCGTCGGCACCCGCTGCACCGAGAGGAATCCGTCTGGTCGAACACGAACTGCTACCTGGATGTGTGGATCGAGCTGCTGCACGGACTCGGGGTCGCGCCCGAACCGCTGTTCGCCGCAGCCGTGGCCGTGGACTGCCAGGTCGAGCAGTTCGAGTTCCTCAAGATCGAGCACCGTGACCTTGAGCAGCTGTGCGGCATCCGCGTGGGGGAGTACGACATCTGGCACACGCTCGAGCAGCAGTCGCTCATCCAGCTTCAGGCGGGCAACGTGCTGCTCCTCGAGGCGGATGCGCACTGGTTGCCGGACACCCGCGGCGTCTCCTACGGGCTGGAGCACACCAAGACCAGCATCGCGATCCTCGAGGCAGACGTCGCGGCTCGCCGGCTGGTCTATCTGCACAACGACGGACTGCACGAGCTACAGGGCGACGACTTCGACTTCGTGCTGGGTGCGCGGCGCGCAGAGGGCGTCGTTCCCGCCCCCTACGTGGAACTCGTGCGTCTGGACCGGCTGTGGCGCCCCGAACCGGAGCAGGCGCGTGCAGAGGCGGTGCGCCTTCTCCGGCTGCACGCCGGGCGAGCACCCGAGTCGAACCCTGCCGCTGCACTCATGGAGGTTCTGCGGGATCGCTTCGACTGGCTGGGCGAAGCCGGGATGGACGGATACCACGCGGTGTGCTTCGAGACCACGCGGCAGCTCGGCGTTGCGGCCCTCCTCGCGGCAGAGGCATGCGCCTTCAGCCGACAGAGGGAGCTGGAGCCGGCGGCAGAGGCGTGGAGGCGGGTCTCTGCCGAAGCCAAGACCCTGCAGTTCCAGCTCGCGCGCGTAGCCCGCGGACGTCGCTCTGCGGCGCTCGAGGATGCCATGTCCTCCATCCCGCGGAACTGGCGCAGCGCCGCTCAGATCCTGGGTGACTGGGCGCAGCAGCCCACGCGCAGTCAGGCTTCTGAGCTATGAAGGCGATGTCTCCTTCCTCGGTCGCATCGCCCGTTCCGCAGCTGGAGTGGCACCTGTACCGCACCGAATCCGGTCAGCTGCAGCATGCCCCGGCGAACAGGGGCGACCTGACGAAGCTCGCCCGCTGTGCGGATGCGGTGCTGCCCGCTGCCGTGCCGGGGACAGCCGCCTCTGCCTGGAGTGACGCGCAAGCGGCAGGAGCTTCGCTTCCTCAGCAGACACCTGCAGAGGCGGTAGCCGGCGATCATGATTGGTGGTGGATCGCCGTCGTGGAGATCGAGGCTGTGTGCACGGTGCGTCTGCACTCGAACGGCCTCGCCACAAGGTCGGCCGTGCACGTGGACGGGCAGGAGACGTCTGCCTCCGAATCTGCCTTCGCCGCGCACGAGGCGGAAATCGATCTGGAGCCCGGAGAGCACGTCGTCGCGCTGTGCTGCCGCAGCCTCAGCTCCATGGTGCCCCCGTCGAGACCACGAGCTCGATGGCGCAGCAGCCTGGTGCCGGACCGACGGCTGCGATGGCTGCGCACCCCCCTGATCGGGCGGATCCCCTGGGCGGGGACCGCGCCTGTCATCGGGCCGTGGGCGGGTCTCGAGATGACTCCGATCGACGAGCACGAGGTGCGGATCCGGCATGTGCGCACGCGGATGCTCGAGGACGGCCACGGAGTCGTGAGCATCGGCTTGAGCTCCCGAGAATGCGCAGTGGTGCATGTGAGCTGTGCGGGCGCCGCCCGCACGCTGCGCATCGGCTCCGGTGAGACCACTGCCGAACTGCGTGTGGCTGATCCTGAGCTGTGGTGGCCGAGCACGCATGGCGATCCCGTGCTGCACGCTCTCGTGCTGGAGGTCGACGACCGTCAGACCGAGGTCCGCCGGGTCGGCTTCCGCACGATCTGCGCTGAGCGCGACCACGGGGCGTTCCGCCTGATGGTCAACGGGCAGGCGGTCTTCGCACGCGGAGCCGTGTGGGCGCCGGTGGACCCGCTAGATCTGGACGGCAGCGGTGAAGGGGTCGATCAGACCGTCCGGCTGCTCGTGGAGTCGGGGGTCAATCTGCTGCGGGTCCCGGGGACCGATGCCTATGCCTCGCCGGCGCTGATGGAGGCCTGCGATCGCCACGGCGCGATGCTGTGGCAGGACACGCCCCTGGCCTCCGTCGATCCTCCAGAGGATGAGACTTGGCTCCAGGACCTGGCCGCGGAGACGGAGCAGTGGGCTCGCCGGCTCGGTGAGCATCCATGTCTGGCCGTGTGGTCCGGAGGATCGGAGAACTACCAGCAGGCCGTCCTCAGCGGCCGAGCCCCTCAGGTCTGGACCAGCACCGCCCTCGAGACGACCATCCCGCGTGCCGTGCGGACGGGAGCGCCTGACCTCGTGTACGTCGCGAACTCGCCCATGGGGGGCGCCCCGCCCACGAGGAGCGACACCGGTCTGTCCCACTACTTCGGAGTGGGGGCCTATCGGCGTCCGCTCTCCGACGCGGTCACCTCCGGCGTGCGATTCGCCGCGGAGTGCCTGGCCTTCGGGTGCCCGCCCGATCCGGCGACGATCGATGAGGCCTTCCCAGACCTGGGCGCTCATGGAAGCGGGGACAGCTGGAGCAGGTGGCGGCGCGACGGGGCCAGGGACCCGGGCGCGAGCTGGAGCTTCGAGGAGATCACGCAGCACTATGCCCGGGAGCTGCTCGGCCCGCCGCCGCCTCGGGGCGTGCCGAGGGAGGACGAAGTCCCACCGGGCCCCGTCTCCGACCGTCCCGTCTGCTCACCAGAGCAGCTCTCGGCGGAGCGCTGGACGGTCGAGCATGTCATGACCCAGGTGCTGGGCCAGTGGCGTCGTGCTGACAGCAGCTGCGATGGTGCGATCGTGCTGGCATCTCGTGACCTCGCTCCCGGTCCCGGTTGGGGTCTCATCGACGCCCACGGTCGTCCCAAAGCCGGGCTGAGAGGCTTCGCCGCGGCCTGTGCTCGGACGGCTCTGGTGCTGCTGGACCATGGACTCGACGGATTGCACGTGCATGTCTTCCACGACGGTCCGGAGCGGCTGCGAGGGCAGGTCGACATCACCACCATCACGGCACAGGGCGGCCCGGGGCCCAGTGCGCAGGTCGGCGTCGACCTCGCGGGGCCGGGGGAGCAGGTGATTCCTGTCGAGCCGGAGCTCGGCGGGTTCCTGGACATCACAGGCGCCTGGGGCTTCGGCGCCGCCGCCTACGACGGAGTCGACGTCGAGCTCGTCCCCGAGGCGGACTCCGAGACCGCAGGACATGCGCTGCGGGCATCATTCCTCAGACCTGGTGCGCACGGCATCACGAATCGATAGGAGCAGTCCGTTCATGCGGCAGACCATTTCCGAGACCGGCACGGTGAGGCCGATCCGTCGGGGCGCAGCACCGGCGCCGTCGACGCGCGAGAGACTCTCCCGTCCCGACGGGCTCTCGATCTCCGAGCGCAGCGTCTGGGTCCGTCCCGGCGCTTACGCGCTGTGCGTCCGCCTGTTCGAGCCGGAGGCGGCGGCCGGCAGCCGAGGAACGGTGGTGCTGGCGCCTCCCATGGGACGGGAGTGGATGACCTCTCACCTTCCGATCCGTCAGCTGGCCCTTCGGCTGGCGACGCAGGGCTGGACCGTGGCGCGGGTGGCATGGCGAGGTGCCGGTGACTCCTCGCCCTTGGAGGACCGTGATGTCGCCTCTGCCTGGATGGCCGATCTGGTGGAGACTGCGGAGGAGGCGCAGCATCTGGCGGGCACAGGGCATCTCCCCATCCATGTCATCGGGTACCGGCTGGGGGCCGCCGTGGCGGGCCTGGCATCCGAGCACTTCGACTCCACGGTCCTGTGGGAGCCTTGCGGAGGACGCGTCTTTCTGAAGCAGTGGCATCGGGTGCGGCGAGTGTGGATGAACGATGTCCCGGAGGACGGCGGTGTCGACCTGCTGGCCCTGCGGCTCGATCATGAACAGGCGGCGAGCCTGGAGAGGCTGCCGGATCCGTCCAAGCACATGAAGAGCGCTCCGGGTGTCAGGATCCTCAAGGAGTCGGACCCCCGCCGGGCCAAGGTCATGTACGCGGTGGACCCGCTGTCGGCACGGGTCCACTTCGACGTGTTGGACGAGGTGATCGATCTGCTTCCGGATTCGCCGCTTCGCAGGGTCCAGCCGCGTCAGAGCGGATGTCGCCGAAACGTCCTTCACCGCGGCGGGCGGGCAATCTTCGAGGAGCTCACGGAGATCGGCACGGGAAGCTGGCCGGGAGTGCTCACGGGCCCCCTCGTCACCGATGTCTCCGAAAGAGCCCCGTTGCCTGTCCTCATGGTTTCCGCGGCCTCAGAACCCGCTGACTGCGGAGGACTGTGGGCAGTCGCTTCGCGGGACTTCGCAGCCGAAGGCCGTCTGTGCCTGCGCGCAGACCGTCACCACAGCGGGGATCACAGCCCCATCGGCCAGGACCGATTGGCTGTGCCCTTCAGCACGACCATGGCGGTCTCCACTCGCTGCGCGGCCCTGTGGCTGGAGCAGCGAAGCGGCAGCCCCATCGCGGGCATCGGCGTGTCGGCAGGAGCATGGGCCCTTCTGCGAGCGATGAACGAGAAGGCTCTTGGAACGCCGGCTCCGCGGCAGGCGGTGCTGCTGGCGGTCAACATCACGGACTGGCGCGCGGACATGGACCGGCATGCCTGGGAGCGGGATCTGCTGGATGCCGACGTCGAATACCTGGCGTCGCAGAAGCCTCGCCCGCAGGCGAAGGGGATCGAAGGACTGAGCCCGCGCGACCAGTCCCTGGAAAATCCGATCGACTGGCGTGCAGCAGCGATGAGCTGGACCCCCTACCCACTGTGGAACCTCTTGGGAATGCTGAAGGTCCGGGACCTTCCGGAGCACCTTCTCGATCCTGCCGCGCGACGGACACGGGTGGTGGCGATGGTCGGTCCGTCCGATCTCCGGCGGCTGGCCCGCAACAGGGTGACTCGGGCCATGCATCGCATGCGCCGAGCCGGGCATCCCGTCGAGATCCATCTGCTGGCGAAGGTCGATCACGGCGTGTTGACACATGTCGGTCAGCGCAGCGTGATCGATTCAGCGCGTCATGAGCTGTCAAGAGCAGACGCCAGGAGAGCGACGGGGAGCGCCTGATGGACCGGCGAGGCGGAAGCCTGTGGGTGGTGCTGCTCGCCGGCTTGCTACTGAGCGGCTGCTCGGAACCTGAGACAGCGGAGGTCTTAGATTCGGCGCCGGCGCGGCTGGCTCCGACTCCTGAAACTGCGGGCCCGCTCGAGGTCACGAGTCAGGAGCGGCTCGGAGAGCGGTCCACCCGATACTTCTTCGACGCGGAGCTGATCGATCCCGGGCAGATCGCCGACGGTCGGCCGTCGGTGGTGGTGACACTTCCGGCCGACTACGACCCGAACCTCGACTATCCGGTCCTGTACCTCCTGCACGGCACCGACAGTTCGGCAACGTCCTGGTTGGAGGAGGGTGGGGTCGAGAACGCTGCCGAAGGACTCGAGGCCATCGTGGTGCAGCCGGAAGGCGGGGAGACGGGCTGGTACACGGATTGGGCAGTTCAGTCTGAGGAGCCGAGGTACTGGCGCAGCCAGCACCTGGACCAGGTGGTTCCGTGGGTCGATTCGCAGTTCGCAACGATCGACGACCGGAAGGCAAGAGCCATCGCCGGTGCCTCAGCAGGCGGATACGGGTCCATGAGCTATGCGGAGCAGAGACCGGAGGTCTTCGGCACCGTGATTTCGTTCTCCGGGGTCCTCTCGCTCGAGGATGCGAGTATCCGAGGGATCGCTGAGGACGAGTTCGCACGTGCCACGGGCAACGGGAACGACGTCCTGGGCAATGGCCAGGAGACCACCGAGCAGCAGTGGCAGGACGCTGACCCCGGGCTGCATGCGGGCCGCCTGGAGGATACGGCCATCGCCGTCTACCGCGGTTCGAGCGAGCGCTATGAATCCGTGCTCGGCGCAACGACAGATCGATTCATCGAACGCGCAGAGGAAGACGGGATCAGCGTGGAGTCCTACGAATATGAAAATCTCTTCGAGAGGGACCAGCAGATGCCCAACGACTCCTACTGCACCGGTGGCCATGAATGGTCCTGCTGGTCCGGCGCCCTGAAGCAGGCGGTCCCCTTCCTCCGGGAGCAGATGGGGGAGCCCAGATGAAGGGGCAGAGCGTGCAGATCACATCGACGGGGCGGGCCGACCGCACGAAGGCCGCAGATAGCCCTTCGGGGCTGCTGGGCCGTTCAGCAACCGGAGTCCCGACCTGGATCCGGACGGATGACGATCCCGAGGGAGCATTGGCGGCGTGGGTCCACGCGGCAGGCGACGAGGTCAGAGGGGTGCTCGTGGTGGCCCCGCCCATGGGACGCGAGCACGTGATCTCGTACCGCACGGTGCGTGTGCTCTGCGTGCGGGCCGCGGAAGCCGGATTCGCGGCTGTGCGCTTCGACTGGACGGGTCACGGGGACTCCCGGGAGATGCGGCCGGGCGAGGACCTCGCTGCACGCTGGTCTGCCGATCTGGAAGCTGTGGTCGATCGGGCCCGCGATGCAGTGCCCGGTGCTCCCATTACCATCGTGGGCCTGCGCCTGGGTGCCGCCGCTGCTGCTGCGACGCGATGGGGTGAGGGGCCCTCGGCCCAGGCAGGCGGCGTCTCCCCCCGAGAAGACGACATCCGTCTGATCGGGTGGGCGCCTGTCGGCGGCCGCGCCTTCCTGCGCGAGCACGCCGTCCTCCGCCGGATGTCGCTGGGGGGTGTCCCACCTGTGGACGGCGGGCTGGGCACCGAGATCAGTGGTGATCTTCTGGACCTCGCGCAATCCGCGTCCCTGCGTCAGCTGACGGTGCCGAGGGAATCCACACGGACGATGACGATCCTTCCCGCGCAGCCGGGGGAGGAACTGGCCTGGGCCGCGGCATTCCGGTACTCACGGGTGCCGCCAGCTGCCCTCTCCGCCATCCTGACCCATGTCACACGGTGTGAGCCGACGCACAAGATGTCATGGCAGAGCGAACCCAGTGCGGTCCAACCGGTGCGAGGAGGATCGCTCGACAGCGTGCTGGAGACGTGGACAGCTGTCGCAGGCGACTCCGGCATCTGGGGGGTGACTGCCACACCGATCGACAAGCCGACCATGCGATCCGCAGTGTTCACGGCACCGGATACGGAGCCCCGGCATGGCCCCTCCAGGATGTGGACCCGCTGCGCCCGGATCCTGGCTGGTCTCGGGTGCTCCTCTCTTCGCACTGATCGACGAGGCACGGGAGACAGCGCCGATCCCCATGAGCTCGCAGAGCCCAATCCGTACACGGAGCAGACTGCTCTGGATGTGGCCGCAGCGATCCACCACCAGCAGACCGTGCAACCCGCTCCCGTCTCGGCAGTGGGTCTGTGCGCGGGCGCGTGGGCTGCCGCACGCGCTGCAGCGGTAGTTCCGGTCGAAGAGCTGATCCTCATCAACAACCAGGCATGGTCATCGGATATCCGAGCCTATCGACGGCTCTATCGGGACAGCCCGATCACAGCGGCGCTCGGGGGAGGGGCCCAGCTCGCGCAGGATCCGGCCAGCACCAGAGCGCGGATCTACAGAGGGCTGAAGTGCGCCCATCGGGAAGCTCAGCTTGTGGCGCCGGCTGCGCTGCGGCGCCTCGGTCAGCGATTCGGAGTCTTCGAGGACGCGCAGGGTCTGCTGCCGCCGGGCCTGAAAGCCGAGCAAGTCAGCGTATGGTCCATGTCGGGCGACCTTGAGTCCTTGGCTCGCGCCGGCGGCCGTCGCGCGATGCGACGCTGGCGTCGGCACGGACCGCCTGTCGCCCTGCGGCCCCTCGCGGTCCCGGATCACGCCCTGCTCTCACACGCGGCCCGCTGTGAGGTGCAGGCGATGTTGGCTCGGCAGCTGGGCGACAGCGCCGTACCGAGCGAGGGTTGACCCGCCCTATCTCCCAGTACGGAGGACGCACCGAGAAGACGATCCGCAGAGGCCGGCCGCCGTGCTGGAGCTCGCCGCGCTGGAATGACTGCGGGCGGGCCCCTCATGCGGGGGCCCGCCCGCAGCCATGGGCATGGGCAGGTGCCGCTCACCCGGCGGTGCCGCAGGCTAGCGTCGGGTGCGACGGCCTCTGCTGTCGGCAGCTTCGAACACGTGCGTCGAATCGGAATCGGACTCGGACCATGGCTCGGCAGAATCCTCGGGAGCCTTCACCGCGTCGACTCGCCCCTGGCCGTTCCCGAGGGACCAGCGCAGGAACGCGAGCAGCAGCCCCACGATCAGACCGATCACCGCACCGGCTCCGACCCACAGCGCCCACGGGACGGTGTCGGGGCTCTCGGCGACCTCGGGCTTCTGGACGATGCTCAGATCGATCAAAGCCTGATCCTGGAACGACGGGGCGGTTCCCTCGACCTGAGTCTCCAGGCTCTCTGCAACTGCTTCCGAGACCGCTGAGGAGAAGTGCGGATCGTCCGACTCGACCTCGACATCCATGATGTACGACTCGGCGGGAACCTCGACCGTGGTCATTCCTGCGAGCTCTTCCACGGTGACGTCCAGGTTCAGCTCCTCGATCACAGGCTCCAGCACGACGGATCGCTCGGCGAGTTCCGAGTAGCTGACCATCTGAGCGCGCATGTACTCGCCCAGCTGGAAGACAGAAGTGGGGTCGGTGCCATCGGCGACGGAGATGTACAGGCCGGTCGTCGAGGTGTAGTTCCGCGGCTGCAGAGCGGACAGCCCCCAGCCCGCGATGGCGCCTAGCAGCGCTCCGATCAGCAGGAAGACCCAGCCTCCGCGCAGCACCTTGAGATAGTCGGTCAGATTCATGGTTCTCCCCCGTGAGTAATTCGAATGAGCCCGCAGTCGTCAGACAGGGGGCGCCTTCCCCAAGGCGCTGGTCGAAGCCCGCTCGTGCGCGACTGCTCATCGGCGGCGACTGTAGCCGACTGACCCGGGCGCTCCGAGTGGATGACTCCGAATTCAGTGCTTTTGACTGCCGTTGTGGGCACTTGTGTACGTGTCTGATCCGCAATCGACGGGTGACCTCCGGGGGTGCCCTAGCATGGCACCGGCCAGGAAGCGGCCTTGTGGTCGACGGCTGAGATCGACACCGAGGACCCGCTGCTGAGCGTACTCAGGAGGACCGCTGGGGAGCGGTCCTCCAACTACACGGGGTGATCCTGGGGGGAGACGACATGCCAAGACTCACGGTCATGATGCCGGCGTTCAACGCGGCTCCGACCATCGAAAAGGCGATCCGATCGACGCTGCTGGCGCTGCCTGCAGAGGCGGGCGTGCTGGTGGTCGACGACGGCAGCTCCGACTCGACTCCTCAGATCCTCGAGCGGCTGGGCAGGAAGCATCCGCAGCTGCGGTGGCACCGGTTCGAGCGCAATCGCGGTGTCGGTTCGGCATTGGCATGGCTGGTGGATCACGCTGAGGCCCCGCTGATCGCCCGGATGGATGCGGATGACGTGTGCCTGCCGTGGCGGTTCACTCCCACGCTGACTCGGATGCGGCGCGCCCGTGCGGATCTGTGCTTCACCGGAGCGCTGAACGTCGATGGCCGACTCCGGCCCCTGCGACCCACGGTGCCGTGGCCGCTGGGGCCCGATGCCGCTCCATTCGACCTGCTGGTGGACAACAGCCTGTTCCACGGAGGCATGATCGCCCGCCGCGAGGCACTGAAGTCGCTGGGCGGCTACCGGGATGTCGAGGCCGAGGACTACGACCTGTGGCTAAGGGCCGCACGCGACGGGTGCCGGATCCTGCGGGTGCCGTGGCAGGGATATCTGTATCGCACGCATCCCACGCAGGTGACCAGCTCGCAGGAGCACTATGAGGGGCTTCGCGACAGCAGGGAGATCGCCCGGGCCCACTCGGACCTCTCGGAGGCAGTTCTGGGCCGCAGGATCGAAGCCTTTCGCGCACTGCACACCCGCGAGGAGGACCTCGACCACGCGGACCGTGCCGTCATCGCAGAGCTGCACGACGCGCTCGAGGAGTCCATCGACCGAGCCCGGCAGCTGAGCCGCACGGACAGGATCCTGCTGCGGCGCCGTCGGCTTGCGCGGCTGCGCACTCTCGCAGGGGAGCGCTGATGCTGAGCGCAGGGGTGATCATCCTGCTGGTCATCGCAGCAGCGATCGTGATCATGGCGGCCCCATCCATCCCCCTGTGGGCGGTGCTTCCGGCCTTCGTGCTGATCCGAGCCCTGGGCGACTGGGGGCTGGCCGCCAACCGATCACCAGTGCCGCCAGGCATTATCGGCGCGGCCGTCTCCATCGGCTTCGTGCTGTGCCTCGTGGTGCCCTGGTATCGCCCGGTGCCGCGACGGGCTGTGGGCACGGTCCTGGCGGCAGCACTGTGGTGCGGCTTCTTCGGCCTGATCGCGTTCGTCGGGGCAGGCCTCGGAGTCCAGGCCCTCGGAGAGGCCCTTCGGCTCTTCTCGGTCATTACCGCGGGTGCCTTGGTGGCCAGGCTGCCGTTTGAGCACCGAGCGAGACTCCGGACAACGCTGCTGATCGCCGCACTGGTACCGGCCGCCTACCAGCTCTTCGCCACCGTGGTCGAGGTCCCCGGAACCTTCCAGCCGGACACCGGGCGAGTGATGGGCACGTTCTCGCACCCCAACCCCGCCGGATGCTTCTTCGTGCTGGGGGCGCTCTACAGCTGGTCGGTGGTGCAGCAGCGCTCCAGCGCCGTGCTCGGCTGGCTCACTCTTGTCGTCTCGGTCTCCGCAGCGATCACCACGCAGAACCTCAGCGCCGTCGGCGCGCTCTTCGCCGCGGCGCTCGTCATGCGCATGGCGTCGCCGGGACTGCGCGTGGGGCGCAGGGTCGCAGAACTGGCCCTGCTGGTCCTGGCGGGTGTGGCGATGCTGTTCGTGCCGCAGATCCAGGGGCGCCTCCAGGAGTTCCAGAACATCGATCTGTCGGCATCGGGCGTCAGCGCGGACAGCGCCAACAGCTTGGAATGGCGGCTAATCAACTGGAGCCGTCTCCTCGAGATCTGGGTGGATCAGCCGTGGCTGGGCTACGGACTCTCCTCGACCGATTCGGTGATCATCCCGCTGGGAAGCCCGCCGCACAGCGGCCCCGTCCAGCTGCTCGTGGAGACGGGCATCCTGGGCTTCGTCACAGCTACTGCCGGCCTGGCGGTCCTGGCCGCAGCTGCTTGGCGTCGACGCACGCCGGGGGACTCGGGGCCGTCACTGGTGCTGGGCATCATCGTGGTCATCCTCATCGTGGGCTCGATGGACAACATCGTGAACTACGCCGCTGCTCTCTACCTGGCCGCCGTGTGCGTGGGTTTGGGACTGACGGGGGGATCGCCCGCTGAAGGACCGGGAGGACTAGGAGGCCGCGGTAGCCTCGGCAAGGGGCCCACTGATGGGTGGCCGGAGGCCGTCTCCACCGCAGATCGCGGTGAGGCAGGCGACCCGCAGCTCCCGAAGAGGCGACATGCGCATCGGGGACTGCTCCGGCATGGGCGGGATGTGCCCCGGGCATGACGAGCATCTGGGCGTTCGTGGAGCGGCTTGTTCCTCGCGGGGGAACAGCACTGGTGATGCTGCTACTGGCGATAGTGGTCACTCCTGCCGAGGTCGGTGTGTACACGCTGAGCATGATGCTGGTCATGCTCGTGCAGACCATGACCGACGGCTCCGTGCGGGGCATCGCGATCTCGGCAGTCTCCACGCGGAAGGGCCGGCGCTTCCTGCGCTCCTATCAGCGGTGGGCATCGTTTCTGGGCACCGTCGTGGTGGCCGTGGGCCTGCTGATCATCTGGATGATCCTGGATCCGCAGCTGCGCCCGACCGTTGCCGGAGCCCTTCCGCTGGTGCTCATGCCCACAGCGGCCGCTGTGCGAGTCCGTGCGACGGCCGATCTGCAGATCGAGGGTTGGTGGCGCTCGCTGGCGCGCTCGCAGTCCATTGCGACCTTCGTGAGCCTCGCCATCAGCATCCCGGTGCTCTTCGCCACGCAGAGCATCGTCGCGTCCTCACTGCAGGCCGTGCTGACCGAGGTGATCTTCAGCTTCCTCGTCCTGCGCTCAGTGAGTCGGGTGGAGGTGACCCTCACCGAGGCGCAGGTCCTCGAAGGTCTCAAGCGGCGTCCGCGCCCGGAGATGGTCCATATCTCCGGCTACCAGCTTCTGGGGTGGGTCCAGTCACAGGCGGATCGTCTGCTCGTCGGGGCGTTCGTCGGACCGGGGGGACTGGGACAGTGGTCGTTCGCGCAGAACATCGCACGCGCAGCGGGGGACTCATTGGCTGCGTCGACCACCAACGTGCTTCGTCCCGCGCTGTTCTCCGGGGATGACAGGAGCAGTCGCGAAGGCGGTCGTCAGGTCCTTGACCGCGCGCTGATCATGGTGGTGGTTGTCGAGGTCATCGTCGTGATCGTTGCCCTGACGCTGCTTCCGGTGCTGCTGGACGCTGATTGGGATCCGGCGATCCATGCGGTTCCGATGATGGCCCTGAGCTGCGTGGTGACCACACTGAACTGGTCGCTGTCGATCTACCTGCTGAAGGCGGACCGGATCTTCTTCGCCTCACCCATCAAGGTCGTCGGCATCGTCATGGCGCTGCCGATCGCACTGGTCGCGGTCCACGACTTCGGGCTGGCGGCATGGATGCTGCTGGCTCGTGAATCGGTCGAGGCGCTGCTGCTGCTGATCGTCACGCGCAAGGTGGTGCCCTGGTCCTCAGTGCTCCGATATGCCGCGGTCGTCGGGGTCTCGAGCGTGCTGCTGCTGGTCTTCCATCACTGACGACCGCGAAGCGGGGCTGAAGGACGTGCGCTGCGCACCTGCGGGCCCTCCTCACGGCGAGGCCACGGCACAGGGGCAGGCCCCGGAGACCTGAGGGTCTCCGGGGCCTGCCCCTGTGCCGTGCAGCTCGAGTCGGAACCAAGGATCAGCTGTGGACCATTGTGGAGTCTCTCTCGGCGACGACGGCGGCATGGGCTGCGGCCTCGGCTCGAATCGGCGCAGGTGCACGGCGGGCAGCTGAATCCTGCCCTCCGACCAGAGACCGGGCGATCACACCGAGGAAGCGCGGACCCTTGATCAGGTAGCGAGAAGCCAGCCGAGAGGGCTCCTGCGACAGTCTCCAGACCCACTCCAGGCCGGCATTCTGAATGGCTCGGGGCGCTCGTGACTTGGCCCCTGCGGCGAAGTCCACCGCGGCTCCGGCGCCGATGTAGACGGCGCTGGGCAGCTCGTGTCGCCAGTGGAGGAACCATTCCTCCTGCTTGGGCGATCCCAGGCAGAGGAAGACGACATCGGGGGACCGCCGCTGCAGGTCCTCCACTACCGACTTCGAAGCCTCGTCGGAGACATCGCTGAGGTGGGGGAAGGGGACGCGCTCGATCCATGCAGAGGGATTCTGCTCGCGGAGCTTCCGCACTGCGCTGGAGGCCACGTCCGAGGATCCTCCGGCGATCACTATGCGCCAGCCGCGGGTAGCGGACTGCTGGGCCATCAGCGGCAGCAGGTCGGCCCCCGTATGGCGGTGCACCTGGCGTGCGCCCAGAGCGCGGGCTAGGAGGACGAGAGGCATGCCGTCGATCAGCCGCAGACCGGCAGCCTCGTACGATCGGCGCAGTCCCGGGCTGCTTGCGAGATTCAGCACCTGATCGACGTTCGCCGTGACGACGAGCTCCGGTCGATCGGCATCGATGATCGCCTGGAGCGCATTCTCGAGCTCCTGGACGGTTCCGGTCTCCAAAGGCATTCCATCTATCACCGTGGTTCCGTGATCGTGGGCCAGGGTCGGGCGGAAGGTCTCAGAGGGCTCGCGGACGCTCATCAGCGAGCGGACCACCGCCGGCGCGCTCATCGTCGCCACAGTCTCAGGGATGCTCGTGCGTTCGAGCTTCGCGGCCTCGCGGATCCGCTGAGCCATCTCCTTCGGGTCTCGTCCGGTCACGAAGCCGTTGAGGCCGTCGATAACCACATGCCCCGGATCGGCCCCTTCAGTGACGACCACAGGCATGCCGGCTGCCAGGGACTCCACGATTACGGTGGGGAAGCCCTCGTAGCCGGGGAAGGAGGTCATCAGCAACACACCGGAAGAAGCCTGGGCTCGTGCCACCTCCGTCGGCTCCACGCGACCGTGGATGTGGATGCGCCGAGCGGCGTCGGAGGGCAGTGCCTGGACAGCTGTGCGAAGAGCTTCCAGCTGAGTGCCGGGCCCATAGAAGTGCAGAGTCCAAGGACGTCGGGGCTCCGCGTCCACCAGTTCGGTGAATGCCCGGACGGCCAGGCCAGGGTCCTTGAGCTTCTCGATCCTGCCGATCCACACGATGCGATGAGGGTCGTGCGCGGATGCATCGCGCGCGGCAGCCGAGACGAGGTCCGGGTCCCACCATGTGGGGGAGGCCTGGGCTGCCGGATTCCATTCGCGTACCGCGTCGATGCGCTCCGGGCTGAACACCCGGACATCGACGGCTCGTCGCGAGACGGCGCGCTCGAGTGCCGGATGCACCTTTCCCGCGAATCGCCAGAAGGAATCCGAGGAGCGTCCGGTGGAGCCTCCCACCTGCGTGTGGATCAGGTACACCAGCGGGCGGCGTAGCAGCACGAGGGAAGCGGCGGCGGTGTCCATCCGATGGCACTGGACCCGTGCGGCCCTCGGGAGCCGGTGAAGATAGCGCAGCAGCCCGGCCACGAGACGAAGGGTGTGCGGGATCCGGCGGGACTGATCTGCCGGATCCAAGCTCACAACAGGCAGGAAGTGGATACTGCGCTCCCCGAACCTGTGCTGCTCCCATCGGCCGATGCGCGATGGATCCCCGCCGGGAGTCGTATCGACTCCCACGACGGCGATAGAGGTCTCGGGCGGTGTGTAGCGCACGATGCCGCGGATGATGGTGTCGATGCCGCCTGGAGAGGTCCTGGCTGCATCGAACTGATGGATGATCAGCCAGTCGACGTGCTTCGGTGCGCCGAGCTGCGCGGATGACTGCGCTGAGGCATAAACGGACAAGACTCTCCCCAAGTGTCGTTCCCCCCGTACGGCGCCCGACAGTACACGTCGCCCATGGGGGCGCCGGGTGGGGGTTCAGGGCATCTCCACCCAAGGGCCCACAGCCGAACGGCTCCTCGGCGTGAAGCAGATGGCGCCCTGAGACGGGGTGGGGCGGCATTGACGCGTAGGCTGTACCGGTTCGCACGCTGGCGCTTCGCCCTGTCGTGTCGGATGTCAGCCGAAGTGACCACAGCTGAGGGTCGAGCGCGCTGACATGCAGAGACATACACGCAGAGTCGGCTGCACCATCGAGTCCGCAGCGCCGCACAGCCCCCACCAGGAGTCCCGCAGCACATGTCCCTCACCGGCCTCGCCGACATCCTCGCCCAGGAGCCCTCGCTGGCCACAGTCCGCGCCCAGGCGGGCGTGCGCCCTGCGGAGCGCTCCGCCGAGACCGTGATCAGCGTGGCCGATGGCATGCGCCCGGTGCTGATCAGCCAGCTGCTGGCGGGTCTGCGCAGCGCCCCGGCCTCCGACGGGCAGCAGCCGGTGCTGCTCGTGGTCACCGCCACGGGCCGGGAGGCCGAGGAGCTCGAGCAGCAGCTGCCGGCCTGGGCCCCGCAGGCTCAGGTCGCCTCGCTTCCGGCCTGGGAGACGCTGCCGCACGAGCGGCTCTCGCCGCGCTCGGACACCGTGGGCCAGCGCCTGGACGTCATGCGCCGGCTGGCTCACCCGGAGCAGGGGGCGCTGGATGTCGTCGTGGCTCCGGTGCGCGCGGTGCTGCAGCCGGTCGTGGAGGGGATGGGGGACCTGCAGCCGGTGATCCTCGAGCGCGGGGCCGAGCAGTCCTTTGACGACACCGTCCGGGCCCTCGCCGGTGCCGCCTACTCCCGCACGGACATGGTCTCCCGCCGCGGCGAGTTCGCCGTGCGCGGCGGGATCATCGACGTCTTCCCGCCCACTGCCGATCATCCGGTGCGCGTCGAGTTCTTCGGCGATGAGATCGAGGAGCTGCGCTGGTTCGCGGTGGCCGATCAGCGCACCCTGCGCAGCGGCGAGCACCCGCAGCGCATCGTGGCTCCACCGTGCCGCGAGCTGCTGATCACCCCTGCGGTGCAGTCGCGCGCCGCCCGGCTGAAGGACCGCCTGCCCGGGGCGGAGGCCATCCTGGAGCGGATCGCCGGCGGCATCTACTCGGAGGGCATGGAGTCGCTGGCCCCGCTGCTGGCCGATCGCATGGTGCCCGTGCTCTCGCTGCTGCCGGGCGGGTCGATCGTGGTGGTGCAGGAGCCGGAGAAGGTCCGTGCCCGCGCCGAGGACCTGGTGGCCACGAACGAGGAGTTCCTGGCCGCGGCCTGGGAGTCCGCCGCGGACACCGATCAGGCGCCGCTGGACGTGGCCCAGGCCCAGTCCCTGGAGGACGACGGGCGCACCCTGGCCTCCGGGTCCTTTCACACGCTGGCCCAGTCCCGGGAGACCGCTCTGGAGACCGGCCTGGGCTGGTGGTCCACGACCGCACTGACCGTGGGTGCGCAGCTCTCGGAGGTCGACGCCGACACCGACGAGGCGCTCGTGCGGCTGATGGACACCGACGCCGACACCCTGACCGTCTCGGGGCGGGCGCCGCGGCGCTTCGGCGGCGATGTGGAGGCGCTGCTGGAGCACCT
This sequence comes from Kocuria sp. SL71, assembly GCF_026672465.1. NCBI lineage: Bacteria > Bacillati > Actinomycetota > Actinomycetes > Micrococcales > Micrococcaceae > Kocuria > Kocuria sp. SL71. The sequence goes on along the minus strand of NZ_JAPPRE010000001.1, from coordinate 1,581,712 downwards.
GGGCTCGCTCGTGCGCAAGGGCTGGCGCGTGGTGGCCGTGACCGAGGGGCCGGGTCCGCTGCAGCGCCTGGCGGAGCTGATGGGCACCGCGGAGATCCCCGCCGCTCGCCACGAGTCCCTGGAGGTCGAGCCCACCGCCGGCGTCGTCGAGCTGACCACAGCCGGGGTGTCCACGGGCTTCGTGCTCGACGACCAGCGCGTGGCGCTGCTCAGCGAGGCCGACGTCCTGGGGCGCTCGTCGTCCTACGCGGCCAAGACCAAGACGGCGCTGCCGCAGCGGCGCCGGCGCAACGCGGTGGATCCGCTGGCGCTGCAGCCCGGCGACTACGTGGTCCACGAGCAGCACGGCGTGGGTCAGTTCATCGAGCTGATCGCCCGACCGATCGCCGGTGCGGTGACCAAGCCCGGGCAGCCCAAGCCGCAGCGCGAGTACCTGGTGCTCGAGTACGCCCCGTCCAAGCGCAATGGGCCCAAGGACCGGCTGTTCGTGCCCACGGACCAGCTGGACCAGATCTCGACCTATCAGGGCGGGGAGGCTCCGGTGCTGTCCAAGATGGGCGGCTCGGACTGGAATGCCAAGAAGCGCGCGGCCAAGCGGGCGGTCAAGGACATCGCCGCCGAGCTGATCCGCCTGTACTCGGCGCGCATGGCCACGCGGGGCCACGCCTTCGGCCCGGACACCCCGTGGCAGCGCGAGCTCGAGGAGGCCTTCCCCTACATCGAGACCCCCGATCAGCTCACCACGATCGACGAGGTCAAGGCCGACATGGAGAAAGAGGTCCCCATGGACCGCCTGATCTCCGGCGACGTCGGCTACGGCAAGACCGAGGTCGCGGTGCGTGCGGCCTTCAAGGCCATCCAGGACGGCAAGCAGGTCGCGGTGCTCGTGCCGACCACGCTGCTGGGCCAGCAGCACGTCGAGACGTTCTCCCAGCGCTACTCGGGCTTCCCCGTGCGCGTGGCGGGCCTGTCCCGCTTCCAGACCGCCAAGGAGTCCAAGGAGATCCTGGCCGGTCTGCGCGACGGCTCCGTGGATCTCGTGGTGGGCACCCACCGCCTGCTGAGCAAGGAGGTCCAGTTCAAGGACCTCGGCCTGATCATCGTGGACGAGGAGCAGCGCTTCGGCGTGGAGCACAAGGAGAAGCTCAAGGCCATGCGCACGGACGTCGATGTGCTGTCCATGTCCGCGACCCCCATCCCGCGCACGCTCGAGATGTCGCTGACCGGCATCCGCGAGACCTCCACGCTGGCCACGCCCCCAGAGGAGCGCCACCCCGTGCTGACGTACGTGGGCGCCTACACGGACCGGCAGGTCACCGCCGCGATCCGCCGCGAGCTCATGCGCGAGGGCCAGGTCTTCTTCGTGCACAACCGGGTCTCGTCGATCACCCGCCGCGCCTCGGAGATCGCCCAGCTGGTGCCGGAGGCCCGCGTGGCGGTGGCGCACGGGCAGATGTCGGAGACCGAGCTCGAGCAGATCATCCTGGACTTCTACGAGAAGCGCTTCGACGTCCTGGTCTCGACCACGATCGTGGAGACCGGCCTGGACATCGCCAACGCCAACACCCTGATCGTCGACGGCGCGGACAAGTACGGGCTCTCGCAGCTGCACCAGCTGCGAGGGCGCGTGGGCCGCGGCCGCGAGCGGGCCTACGCCTACTTCCTCTACGACGTCGAGAAGCCGCTGACCGAGACCGCCCTGGAGCGGCTCAAGGCCGTGGCCGCGCACAACGAGCTCGGCGCCGGCCTGCAGCTGGCGCAGAAGGACCTCGAGATCCGCGGTGCCGGCAACCTGCTGGGCGGCGAGCAGTCCGGTCACATCCAGGGCGTGGGCTTCGACATGTACCTGCGCCTGGTCGGCGAGGCCGTCTCCGAGTTCCGCGGCGACGAGGACACCGCGCCCACGGAGATGAAGATCGAGCTGCCGGTCAACGCGCACCTGCCGCACGACTACGTCCCGGGGGAGCGCCTGCGCCTGGATGCCTACCGCACCCTGGCCCAGGCCTCCGATGTGGACGGCATCCGCGAGGTCGAGGCCGAGCTGCAGGACCGCTTCGGCGAGCTTCCGGAGCCGGCTCGGCTGCTGCTCGAGGTCGCCCGCCTGCGTGTGATGGCCCGCTCGGTGGGCCTGTCGGACATCGCTGTGCAGGGGCCGAGCATCCGCTTCGCCCCGGCCGATCTGCCCGAGTCCAAGCAGATGCGCCTGCAGCGCATGCACCCCGGATCCAAGATCGTGCCGGTTCCGGGGGCCGACGCCTCCGGTGCCCGTCAGGTCCTGATCCCCAAGCCCAAGACGGCGCGCGTCGGAGGCAAGGACCTCACCGATGCCGCCGTGATCGACTGGGCTCGCCAGGTGCTCGTGTCGATCTTCGAGGCGCAGGAGCCGCAGGCATCGTCGAGCACAGCGCAGGCGCAGAGCGGTTCGCAGTGATCCCAACGTCGTCCCACGCCAGGGCGCAGATGTCCTCTACTGTGCGGAAGCTCATCTACTTCGGCTATTTAAGGGGACATGTCCGCTTTTCTGCACGGATCGCTACCTGATCGAGGACATCTCACCTATTCTTCTGAAGGTTGAGCGGATACGGGTTCACCACCCTGCCGCTGTACTGTGCAGAAGGTGCTTGTGACCTTGGGGGCACCAGCACCTCCCGCTGAAGCGGCAGACCCGCAGATGGAGCACCTGATCCTCGGGCAGCTCGCTGCGGCTGACGACCCGCGCGCGTCGCGCAGGCCCTTCGGCCCGTGACGCAGGAGAAGCCCCGCACCCTGGTCGGTGCGGGGCTTCTGTCGTCCCGTCCGCCCTCCCCAGCCGGCACCCCCAGCCATCCCGTTCGAGACTGCGGGAGACAGGAGCACGCCGAGGGGACGCAGCGGACGGCCTTCCGGGCCCGAATCGCGGCGGATGGGTCCCCTCGGCGACGATCCTCGACCGCGTACTCCTTCCTGCCCATACCCTGCGTGTCCGCCCGTGAGAGATCGCCTGTGCAGGCCTTCGCGCCGCGAAGGCCTGCACAGGCGACTCCTCCTGGCGGCTCGGGGCGGCAGCGGGCCCGCAACGCTGCCGAGGCCACATTCCTGGGTACGACGACGGCGCGCCGCCCGATCCCGCGAGGGGAGGGGCGGCGCGCCGTGAAGGGGCCGGAAGATGCTCCGGACGAGGCTCAGTGGCCGGCGGGCTTGCTGATGTTGGTCGCAGCCGAGGCCGGCAGGTCCAGCGCCGTCTCGTGCCCGCCGATGGGGCGCGAGCGGGTCTTGGAGGCCATGATCCCGGTGGGGACCAGCAGGGCCGCTCCGTAGACGCCGATGCCCAGCAGGAAGAGCCAATTATCGTGGTAGGCGAACAGGTAGAAGCTCACCAGGATGGTGGCCATGGCGCCGATCAGCAGGATCAGGCTGACCGCGCCGGTGCCTTCGCCGGAATGACGGCGGACCTTGCGTCCCTGGGCATCGACAGCCATTGAGTCCTCGTTTCCATGGTGCGGCGCGTGCGGCCGCGATCGTGCGGGTTCCTGACGGCCAGTGTACGTCCTTCGTGCAGCGGCCGCTCCGAGCCCCTGCCCGCGAGCCCAGCTGTGGCCCGAGGGCGCGCGGCGGCTCAGCCGAGCAGGGCGGCTCCGGCCGAGGCGCCGATGCGCGAGGCCCCGGCGCGCAGCATCTCGACGGCCGCCTCGTGGGTGCGGATGCCGCCGGAGGCCTTCACGCCGATGCCTCGGCCCACGGCCGCGCGCATCAGCTCGACGTCCTGGACCGTGGCGCCGCCGGTGGAGAAGCCGGTGGAGGTCTTCACGTAGTCGGTGCCGCCGGCCACGGCTGCCTCGCAGGCGACGGTCTTCTGGGAGTCCTCGAGCAGGCAGGTCTCGATGATGGTCTTCAGCTGCGCCCCGCCCTCGTGGACGGCCTCGGCCACTGTGCGGACGTCGTGCTCCATGGTGGGGCGGTCGCCGGCGCGGGCGGCCGCGATGTCCAGGACCATGTCGATCTCCTGGGCGCCGTTGCGGATGGCCTCGCGGGCCTCCCAGGCCTTGGCCTCGGGCGTGGAGGCGCCCAGGGGGAATCCGACGACGGCGCACACCAGCACATCCGAGCCCGCCAGGGCCTCGGCGGCACGGGCCACCCACACTCCGTTGACGCACACCGAGGCGAAGCCGTGCTCACGGGCCTCGGCGCACAGCTGGTCGATGGCCTCCGCGGAGGCCTCCGGCTTGAGCAGGGTGTGATCCACGCGCGAGGCGATGTCCGCGGCGGTGATGTCCGACAGCGAGGAGATGGGCTGGCGCTCGGTGGGGTCGTAGGCGGAGGTCATGTGCTGGGCCTTCCTCATGTGTGGGGGATCCCGCCCTGTGCGGACGAGCAGCGGCTCGGATGCCGCGCGGCGGCCTGTGGGCGGCTCGCCGGTCTCTGCTGTCGAGGGTATCGGGCAGCCCCGACGCCGGCTCGCTGAACTCGTCAGTGCGCCTCAGGGCTGCTGCCCGGGTCCCAGGACGTCGCAGAGCTGGTTGATCATGGCGCCCATGCGGAATCGCTCGGGCACCAGGGCGGGGATCCCGGCCTCCTCGAGGGGCTGAGCGGTCACCGGCCCCACAGTCGCCGCGACCACCGCGCGGGCCGATGCGTCCTGCCCCGGGTGGAAGGCCGCGGCGAAGTCCTCGGCCAGTCCCAGGGCGGCGGCTGCGGAGACGAGGGCCTGGGCGCCGGCGGCCGAGGTGAAGGTGACTGCATCGATCCGTCGGGCGCAGACCTCGCGCACGAGTTCGGGCACGGCGCCGGTCTCATCGGCGTCGGCCCATCGGTGCGGGGTGACCGTCAGGATCTGCGCCCCGGCCTCGGCCAGGCGCTGACGCTGGTCCCGATCCGCGAACCCGTTCTCCTGCCAGCCCACCACGGCGCCGCTGAGGCCGCGGCCGTAGGCCTCCTGCATCAGGTCGACGAGACGGGGCAGGGTCTCGTCGGGGGAGATGCCCGCGTCCTGCAGCCCCAGATTGCGCACGGCCGCCCGTCCCTTGGGCCCGCGCACCCACAGATCGGCCTCAGAGAGCACCTCGAGCGCTTCCTGGGACAGCCCGGCCGCCTCGACGACCTCCCACCACCGCTTGAAGCCGTAGCCCGTGGTGATCACGAACAGCCCCGGGCGTGCGGCCAGCAGGCGGCGCGTGTCGGCGATGACCTGCTCTTCCTGCTCCACGGGCACGAGCTTCAGCGACGGAGCGGCCAGGACCTCGGCCCCGCGACGGCGCAGCGCGCCCATCTGGTCCTCGGCCCGGCGGTGGGCGGTCACCGCGATGCGCCGCCCGGCCAGCGGCAGGTCGTTCTGCGCGGTGTCGGGCGGTGCCACGGCCCGGTGCGGGGTGAGCTCGCCGAGCACGCGCTCGCGGTCCTCGGCGGCCAGCGCGGCGACCGGCCCGATCACGGTCACCGCGGGCGAGACCGCCGAGGCCAGGTCTACGACGGCGCTGCCCAGCTGGCCCGTGAGCGTGCGCTGATCGGGGGAGAAGCCCTTCTCCACCACGGCGATCGGCAGCTCGGGGGAGGCCCCGGCGCGCATCAGCCCGCTCACGAGCTGCGGCAGGGTGGAGACCCCCATCAGCACCACGAGGGTGGCTCCGGTGCCCAGCAGCCGCGCGAAGCCGGCCAGCTCGTCGTCGTCGAAGGGCATGTGCCCGGAGGCCACGGTGAAGGCCCGGGAGACCTCGCGGAAGGTCAGTGGGATACCAGCCGCGCCGGGCACGGCCACGGCGGAGGTGATGCCGGGAACGGTCTCCACGGGGATGCCCCAGGACTCGCAGTCGGCGGCCTCCTCCCCGCCGCGGCCGAAGACGTAGGGATCCCCGCCCTTGAGGCGCACCACGCGGCGGCCGCGGGAGGCCGCGGTGAGCAGCTGGCGCTGGATCTGCTCCTGGGGCACCGGGTGGTGCCCGGGCCACTTGCCCACGCGCACGATCTCGGCGTGCGGGGCCTGGGCCTCGACGACGCCCTGCGGGGCCAGCCGGTCCAGCAGCACGACGTCGGCATCGGCCACGGCCTCCAGCCCGCGCACTGTCATCAGCTCCGGCGCACCGGGGCCGCCGCCCACCAGGGACACGCCCTTGCCGGGGGCGGGCACGACCGAGACCGGCACGGGTCCGTGGGCTTCACGGAGCCGCAGCAGCAGCCCCTCCCAAGGGGCGCGATCGCCGACCACGACGACGAGTCCCGGTGCCCCGCCTCTCAGGGCCTGCTCGGCAGCGGCCTCGTCGCCGGGTGCCTCGCCCGCCTCGGCCGCGGCGCCGGAACCAGCACCGGCGGCACCAGCCGGACCGGCGACCGCGCGGACCTCGGCGCCGGCCGCGCGCAAGCGCCTGGCCGGGCGGGAGTCGTCGTCGGCGCCGAGCAGCAGGAGGCGAACGCCGTCCACAGAGGTATCGAGAAGCATGTGATCAGCCTAGAACGGCAGGCCGGTCGTCTGGTCCACGCCCCGGCGGAGTGCGGCTCAGCCCTGGGCGCCCACCGGGATGCGGGTCCCGGAGATCAGCACCGGCCCGGAGCCGTCCTCGGCCGCGGCGATCTCCTCCGGGGTGGCCGGGCGGATCTGCTCGCGCTCGAGCACGTACTGGCGGGCGGAGTCGTCCGAGGCATCCGGGTCGTTGACGAACGGGCGGAACCGGCGCAGGCGCTGCGGGTCGCGCAGGGTCGCGGCCCACTCGTCCTCGTAGCCCTCGACCTGGCGCTGCATGTCCGCCTCCAGGTCGGCGCAGATGCCCAGGGAATCGTCGATCAGCACCGCCTTGAGGTGGACGATGCCGTCGCCGTACTCCTCGTCGAGGTCCTCGAGCCATCGGGCGGTGCGCTGCAGCTTGTCCGCGGTGCGGATGTAGTACATGAGGTAGCGGTCCACGTACTGCACGAGCTCGGCCTCCGAGACGGACTCGGCGAAGACCCTGCCGTGAGCGGGATTCGCCCCGCCGTTGCCGCCCAGATACAGCGTCCAGCCCTCGGGGGTGGCCATCACGCCGATGTCCTTGGACTGGGACTCCGCGCAGTCGCGGGCGCAGCCCGAGGAGCCGATCTTGAACTTGTGCGGCGAGCGCAGCCCGCGGTAGCGGTTCTCCAGGCGGATGCCCATGCCCACGGAGTCCTGCACGCCGTAGCGGCACCAGGTGGAGCCCAGGCAGGACTTCACGTTGCGCAGGGACTTGCCGTAGGCCTGCCCGGACTCGAAGCCCGCGTCCACGAACCGCTTCCAGATCGCGGGCAGCTCCTCGAGTCGGGCCCCGTAGAGCCCGATGCGCTGAGCACCCGTGATCTTGGTGTAGAGCCCGTATTCGTGCCCGACCTCGGCGATCACCGCGAGCTTCTCCGGGGTGATCTCCCCGCCCGGGATACGCGGGACCACCGAGTAGGTGCCGTCCTTCTGCATGTTGCCCAGGTTGCGGTCGTTGGTGTCCTGCAGGGTACCGCGGCCCTCGTCGAGCACGTAGGCGTGCGGCTGGGAGGCCAGGATCGAGGCCATGGTGGGCTTGCAGATCGCGCAGCCGTCCTGACCCCTGCCGAAGCGCTCGAGGGCCTCCGGGAACGTGCGGATGCCGGTGGCGCGCACCGCCGCGTAGAGCTCGGCGCGCGAGAGCTCGAAGTGCTCGCACAGCGCCTTGGAGACCGTCAGGCCCATCTCGGCCATGGTCTTCTCGAGCGTCTTGTGCATCATCGGCACGCACGAACCGCACTGGGTGCCGGCATCCGTGCACTTCTTCAGCTCCGGCACGGACTGGTGGCCGTCGCGCACGGCCTGGCGGATCTCCCCGAAGGGCACACCGTTGCACGAGCACAGGATGGCGTCATCGGGCAGCTCGGTCTCGGGGGCGTCGCCGCCGGCCGCGGAGAGGTAGCGAGCCGGCTCGGCCGGCAGCGGTCGGCCCTGCAGGGGGCGCAGGGCGTCGTAGGGCTCGGCATTGCCTACGAACACGCCGCCGATCAGGGTCTCGCGGTCCTCGGCCACCACGAGCTTCTGATAGATCCCGGCCACCGGATCGGAGTAGTCGACCTCGATCGCCCCGGGCGTGGTCGCGTAGACGTCGCCGAAGGAGGCCACGTCCACGCCGGCGAACTTCAGCCGGGTCGAGGTGTCGAAGCCGGAGACCTCGCCGTCCCCGCCGTGGAGGCGATCGGCCACGACCTCGGCCATCTTGTTGGCAGGGCCCACCAGGCCCCAGGTCTGGCCCAGGATGTGCGCGACCTCGCCGATGGCCCACACGTGGGCCACGGAGGTGCGGCAGGCCTCGTCGACGACCACGCCGCCGCGCGGGTCCAGATGGAAGCCTGAGCGCCGCGCCAGGCCGGAGCGGGGGCGGATGCCCACGCCCAGGATGACCATGTCCGCCTCGAGCCGGCGCACCACCGCCTCGGGACCGGGGCCGTCGGCGACGTTCACGCCGATCACGTTCTCCTGCTCGTCCAGCTCCACGCCCTGGATATAGCTCGAGCACTGCACGTCCAGGCCCTGCTCGCGCATCAGCGAGTTGACGGCCAGTCCGCCCTCGCGGTCCATCTGGGTGCACAGCAGGAATTCTGCGACGTCCAGGATGGTGGCCTCCGCACCCAGATCCAGAAGCCCGGCGGCGGCCTCCAGACCGAGCAGACCGCCGCCCACGACCACCCCGCGCGGGGCGCGCCCCAGCTTCTGCTTCCGCTGCTCGACCTCGGCCACGATGCCGCGTACGTCGTCGATCGTGCGGAAGACGTGGACCCGGTGGGCGCCCGGGATGTTCAGGGTAGCGGCGTTCGAGCCGGTGGCCAGCACGAGCTCGTCGTAGGCGAAGGTCTCGCCGCTGCGGGTGAGCACCGTGCGGGCCTTGACGTCCAGCTCGGCGGCGCGCTGGCCCGAGCGCAGCTCGATGCCCGGTGTCTGCCACATATGCGGATCGCCCAGCGTGAGGTCGCGCTCGGCGTCCACGAACAGCTTCTCCAGGGCCACGCGGTCGTACGGGGTCCACTTCTCCTCGGAGAGCACCGTGATCGTGTCCTGGCCGAGCCCGCGCTTGAGCATGGACTGCACGAAGCGGTGAGCGGCGGGGCCGCCTCCGATGACGAGGATCCGGCGTCCGGTCGAGGTGTCCTGGGCGGTGGTCTCTGACATGAGTGGCTTCCTTCGCATCGCGGGTGGGCTCGTTCCGATCAGACCACGCGCCCCCGGGCAAGGAGGACCTCAGTTGCCTTCAGATGCTGCGCGACCTGCGCGCGGCAGCGGCCTGCGGGTACGGTTCGGGACAGGGCCGCGCCGAGCTCGCGGCGCCCTTCGAGGCCTCCTGCGGAGGGCTCGCACACCGGGCACGGCGCTCGCCGCGCCCGAGGACCCAGGCAAGGAGCCGCATCATGAGCGCCACGACCGCCGTCGAGATATGCCGCCTCGAGGACCTGGAGACCGGCTGGGGCGAGGTCGCCCTGGTCGAGGGCCGCCAGATGGCCGTCTTCCGGCTGCCGGACGACACCGTGGCCGCGGTGGATCACGCCGATCCCCGCTCGGGCGCGCTCGTGATCGCCCGCGGGATCGTGGGCGCCACGCTCGACGGGACCCCCACGATCGCCTCCCCGCTCTACAAGGAGGTCTACGACCTGCGCACGGGCCAGTGCCTCACGACCGATGCCTACGAGCTTCCCGTCCACGACGCGGCCGTCTCCCCGCAGGGCCGGGTCGTCGTGGCGCTGCGCCCGTGAGCGCGCGGGGCGCCGGAGCCCCTGGACCCCGGTCCGAGGTAGACCCCGTCCTGCTGCTGTGCGCGCACGGCTCGCGCTCGCCGACCGCTCAGCGCGCCACGGCACGGATCACCGAGCAGGTCGGGCGCCTGCTGCCGGGAACCGAGGTGGTCGAGACCTGGGTCGACGTGCAGGCCCCGGATGTCGCTCAGCGATGCGCCGAGCTGGCTGATCGCCCGGTCGTGATCGTGCCCCTGCTGCTGTCCGCCGGCTACCACGTGCGCCACGATCTTGAGCTGGCCGTGCACGGGCGGCCGCACCATGTCGTCGTCGGTGCTCTGGGACCGGATCCGCGGCTCTCCACGCTGCTCGCGCGCCGGCTGGCGGAGGCTGAGCAGGAGCCCGTTGCGGCCGAAGACGGCCACGCCGCGGCCGGGGCAGGCGAGCGCAGCGAGGATCCGGTCGTGCTGATCGCCGCCGGTTCCTCCGACGCGCGCGCGGTGGCCGATGTCCGCGCCCAGGCGCAGGATCTCGCGGGGCGTCTGGGGCGCCCCGTGGAGACGGGCTTCGTCTCGGCCGCGCAGCCATCGGCGCCGGAGGCCGTGGAGGCGGTGCGGAAGCGGACGGGGCGGCCGGTCACGGCGGCGTCGTTCCTGCTGGCGCCGGGGCAGTTCCACGACCGGGCCGCGGACGCCGGAGCCGAGCGGATCTCGGCGCCGCTGCTCGTCGAGGACGCAGTGGCCGAGGAGATCCTGGAGATCGTGCTGCAGCGCCGGCAGGAGGGCCTGCGACTGCTGGCCTCAGGCGGGCGCTGAGCCCGGGCGGCGGCAGGTGAGTGCGCTCAGTCGTCGTCCTTGTCCGAGGCGGCGGAGTCCTCCCGCTCGACCTGGACGATGGGCATCATCCCCGTGCGGGCCTGCTCATTGCGCTGGCTGCGCTGCCGGCCCAGCCGACCCTTGTGCACCACGATCCGCGGCCTCTTGGCGCTGGCGGTGCGGGCCAGCTGCCGCCCTGCGGAGCCGACATCCCAGCCGCCCTGACCCGGAAGCGTCCACCCCAGGGTGCGCGTGAGCACGGTCAGCAGGGCCGCCAGGAGGATCGCGGCCCCCATGCCCCAGTTGGGTCGACCCAGCTCCCACGCGGCCGCCATGGTCAACGCGCTGGCGAACGCAGTGGTGGCCGTGAGGGTGTTGCCGCCGAAGATGCCGGGGACGCGGCCGATGCAGACATCGCGCACGGCGCCGCCGCCGACCGCGGTGATCATCCCCAGCATGATCGCCGGGATCCAGCCCAGCCCGGCGGCCAGCCCCTTGGAGGCGCCGGTGGCGGCCCAGCAGCCCAGGGCCAGCGCATCCGCCGCCGAGAGGGCCCGGTGCATCCAGCGGCCTTTGATCGGGAGGTTGAAGATCAGGCCCGTGCCGATCAGCGCGGTGATGAGGTAGGTCGGATCGCTGAGGGCCACCGGCCTGCCGTTCTGGAGCAGGACATCGCGGATCATGCCGCCGCCCAGCCCGGAGAGCACGGCCAGGACCAGGAAGCCGATGATGTCCAGCTTCAGGGAGCGGGCGATCGCTCCGCCGAGCACGGCGTTGACGAACACCCCCGCCAGGTCGACAGCGCGGAATACCGCCTCAGGGTCCAGCAGCTGCACGACCGCCTCCTCATCGGGATGCCGACACGACAACGGGCCGCGGTCTGCGGCCCCGCCGAGGCTATCAGCGCGACGCGGGGCGACAGCGCGCAGGGGCTGCGGCTCAGGCGCTGCGCACCGGCTGCTGCTCGAGCCAGGTGTCGAACGGGGTGGTCTGCTCGCCGAAGACCTGGAAGTAGGTCGTCGGGTCGGCGATCTCGCCGTGGGCCTGCATGAGTCCCATGGTGTCCAGGGCGCGGGTCAGCCCGCCCTTCATGAACAGGCGATTGACGGGGTTCATGAACCACAGCGGCATCACGGTGACCTTGGCCCCGGGGCGGGTGGCCTTCAGGTAGCGGCGCAGCGCGGACTTCAGCGTCATGGGCTCGCGGCCGGTGACCTCGAAGACGCGGTCCTGGGCCTGCGGCATGGCGTAGCTGCGCGCGATCGCATCCATGAGGTCTGCGCTGATGATGGGGTGGAGGGTGTGCGGCTGCGGGCCCAGCAGCATGCCGCGCCCGTTCTGCACGAAGGACTCGAGGGTCTCGGCGAAGAAGGCCGGTCGGAAGACGGTCGCCGGTGTGCGCGCGGCCAGCAGGTGCTGCTCGGCGCGGACCTTGGCTCCCTCGCCGGGGTGATCGGCGAACTCGGGGCGGGCGTACATGCCGGAGATCATCGAGATCCGGGTGATGCCCAGCTGCCCGGCCGCCCGTGCCACGTGCCGCACGCCCTCGTCCTCGACGGCGCGGATCTGCTCGGGATCATTGCCTCCGCTCAGGGAAAGGTGCACGGCCTCGGCGCTCTCGAGCGCCCCCGGCAGGGTCTGCGGGCGCGTCACGTCGGCCACGCGGGCCTCGACGCCGGCCGGCAGGTCCGTCTGCCGGCCGCGGGCCACTGCCAGGACGCGGTGGCCGCGGGCGGCGAAGACCTCGACGGCGCTGCGGCCGAGCTGCCCGGTACTGCCGATCACGGCGATCGTGCGCGGAGCTCCGGAGGCCCGCGTCTGCGGGTCCTGCTGCGGGGCGGGCGTGCGGTCCGTGCGATCCATGTCCTGTCCTCCTGGTGGGGTGCGGCGGCCGTGCGGAGGCCGAGATCCCCTTCATCGTGGGGCACCGGCCTGGGAGGGCGCGCGGCGCGGGCGGGGATGTGACGGGGCGTGTCCGGTCCGGGCGAGACGGGGTGTCCACACTCCTGGGGGATCACGTTCCCCGCTCGGGGGACAATCACGCCGCGAAAATGCACTTAAGACTGGACGCAGGCCCGTGACGTGCCACGATGAATACTCGAGTTCGGCAGTGACCGGAACCTCGCGCCGCGCGAGCCCACCTGATCCAGGGCGATGACCGCGGTGCGACGTCCGCGCCGGGACCGCCCGCGAACAACGGCGCCCCTGGGAAGGGTGCGCCAGGCGGGCGCGGCGCGGAAGCCGGTGAGGCTGCGGGCTCGACGGGCAGGCGCAGTCGATGCGTGCAGTGCATCGGTGCCCTCTCCGAGCCGCACGGCGGTGGAGCACACCGCTCGAGCAGGACCACAGGCCAGAGGGAGGCTGCAGCATGGCTTGACAGGCAACAGCGCTCGAGGGACAGGGCGCCGGCATGCACGCGACGGGGGCGGTGGCACGGCAGGCCGTCGCCGATCCGACGGCAGCCGCCGCGAGCCGCGCCGCTCTGCGCCTCGCCGGAGCACGGGCAGCAGCCCGCACCTGACCGAGCCGGCCGCGAGCGGCTCCCAGACCGGAAGCAGGACGCGCAGCGCGTCCGCCAGGCTCCACCGCACCGCCCCTGCAGCGGCCCCTGATGGGCACTGCCCGAAGACCCAGCACCACCCGAGCACCTCCGAGAGGACCCCACGGACCATGGCACGAGCACGGATCACCGGCGTCGGCGGCTACCAGCCCGGCGAGCCCATCGGCAATGACGTGATCGAGGAGCTGGCCGGCGAGCTGCCGGCCGAGGTCCTGGAGGGGCTGTCCATCCAGCAGCGCTTCTGGCTGATCGACCCGCGCACCGGCGAGCACCGCGAGTCCAACGCCGACATGGCGACCGAGGCCGCTCGTCGCGCCCTCGACTCGGCGGGACTGGTCCCGGAGGACATCGACGGCATCATCCTCTCGACCGGAACCCCCGAGTACACGCTGCCGCCCACGGTCGGCTACGTGCAGGAGCAGCTGGGGCTGGAGAAGGTCGCGACCATGGAGCTGCGCTCCGCCGGTGCCGGCACGGTGCAGGCACTGGAGATCGCGCGCATGCAGATCGCGGCCGGCACGCGGCGCCGCGTGCTCGTGATCGGCTCGGAGTGCATCTCCCCGGTGCTGGCCGGGACCTACCTGGCCATGCCCAAGGAGAAGATCCGCATGCGCGACCGCGTGCCGATCTACATGTTCTCCGACGGCGCCGGCGCCATCGTGGTCGAGGCCTCCGACGACGAGTCGAAGGGCCTCGAGCCCGGGGCCGAGCAGGCCATCGGCGGGAACCGCAAGCCCGGCATCCACGCCGTGGGCGGAGGCACGTTCAAGCCGCTCGTGGAGCAGCAGCGCACCAAGCGCCTGGTCGATCTGCGCGTGGACGTGGTCGGAGCAGGCGAGTTCACCCCCGTGATGGTCCTGGAGGCGCTGTCCGGGACCCTGGCCGCCGCCGGGGCGACACCGGCCGATCTGGACTGGTGCCTGATCCCCGAGGGCAATGTGGGCTGGCTGCTGGACTCCATGGAGGAGCAGGGCACGCTCAACGCCGACTTCAAGGCCCTCGAGGGCAAGGTCTTCGACAACCTCGCCGACACCGGCGCCTGCGGCTCGGCCGCCGTCCCGCTGTTCCTCGATCACGCCTGGCGCTCGGGCATGATCGAGGTCGGCCAGCGCGTCAGCCTGATCGGCGTCGAGGCCACCAAGTGGATCTGGGCCGGGATCACTCTGGACTGGACCGCGCCGGCTCCTGCGAGCACCGGGCGGGACGCATGAGCGCCCGCCACGATGCGATCGTGATCGGCGCGGGCCTGTCCGGGCTCAGCGCCGCAGCCCTGCTGGCCCGAGCCGGGCTGGACGTCGTCGTCCTGGAGAAGGCCGACGGCCCCGGCGGCTGCGCCCGCTCCTTCACCCGCGACGGCTTCACCTTCGATCCGGCCGTCCACGTGACCGTGGAGGCGCGGCCGGAGGCCTATATCGGCCTGCTGCTCGAGCACCTGGGCGTGGCCGATCAGGTCGTCTTCGAGCGCTTCGGCGAGATCTACCGGGTGGATCTGCCGGGCTTCTCGATGGTCGCCCCCACCGGGCGCGAGGACTTCCTGGCCGCGCATCAGGACGCGTTCCCGGCTCAGGCCCGCGGCCTGGCCGAGCTGTTCGAGATGCGCCGCGAGCTCTACGAGCAGACCTCGTCCATGCCGCAGCGCCTCGATCTCGCCGAGGACATCGAGGCGGTCATGGCCCGCGTCCCGCGCGTGCTCGAGCACCGTCGTTCGACCGTCGAGTCGGCCAGCGCGCCGTACCTGGACGACGAGCGCGCCCGCGCCGTCATGGGAGCGATCTGGCCGTACCTGGGCTCGAGCCCCGACCGGCTGTCCTTCCTGCTGTTCAACCAGATGCTCGAGACCTTCCACACCGGCGGATGGTTCCCGCGCGGCGGCTTCCAGTCCCTCGTGGATGCGATCGTCTGCGGGCTGGAATCGGCCGGCGGCACGCTGCGCACCGGCGCCGAGGTCACCCGCGTGCTCAGCGCCGACGGCGCCGTGACCGGCGTGGAGCTGGCCGACGGCGAGCAGATCCTGGCCGAGACCGTGATCGGCGCCTCCGACGGCACCGCGCTGCTGGCAGAGCTCGTGGGCTGGGACGCCCTGCCCGCGTCCTGGAAGCGGCGCGTGGAGCGCTACACGCTGGCCCCTTCCGCCGTGACGCTGTTCGGCGGCTTCGACGGCGACCCGCAGCAGCTGGGCATGGTCGACGAGAACATCGTCTTCCGCCACTGGGACCACCGCCGGACCTGGGCCGAGCTGCAGGACGGGCGCCCCGGCGGGATCTGGGCCTCGGTGCCCACCCTGGTGGATCCCGGCATGGCCCCGGCCGGGAGGCACTCGGTGACGATCACCGGCCTGGTGCCGGCCGAGCTGTCCCGGGACTGGTCGGCGGCCAAGCCCGAGCTGGCAGAGGACATGATCGCCGCCGTCGAGACGGCCTTCCCGGGATTCCGCGACGGATTCGACCTGATGGAGACCGCCACGCCGGCCACCTACGCGCGCTGGACGGGCAACCGCGGGGGAGCGGCCTACGGCTGGGAGAACACCCCGTCGCAGACCGCCTCCAAGCGCCTGCCCCACGTCACCCCGCTCAAGGGCCTGCTGCTGGCGGGGCACTGGTCGGAGGAGGGCGAGTCGTCGCTGCGGGCCCTGACCTCGGGCCGAGCCGTCGCCGAGCTGGCCGCCGAGCGCCACGGGCTCCCGGGGCCGTGCCGTCGTTCGGCGGGCCGTCGTCGCTGCGCGAAGCCGCTCGGGCCGGTTCCTGAAAGAGCCGGACCCGAAGCACATGTCAGCTGCAACCGGGAGAAATCAGATGAGCGAGCAGAACCAGACCGAGGGCGCCGGGCGCCGGGCCGCCCTGGTCACGGGCGGCTCCCGCGGCATCGGCGCCGCGCTGAGCCTGCGCCTGGCCCAGGACGGCTTCGACGTGGCGGTCAACTACCGCTCCGGCGCCGAGGCCGCGCAGGAGACCGTCGAGCAGCTCCGCGAGCTCGGCGTGGAGGCGATCGCCGTGCAGGGCGATGTGGCCGACCTCGAGCAGATGAAGGCCGCGGCCGCCCGCGCGATCGAGGCCTTCGGGCAGCTCGACGTGGTCGTGAACAACGCCGGGATCTCCAAGGACGTGCTGATCTCGTCGATGCAGACCGAGGACTGGCGCTCCGTCATGGACGTCAACTTCGGCGGCGTCTTCAACGGCACCAAGGCCGTGCTGGAGCACTTCATGTCCCGCGGCACCGGCTCGATCATCAACATGTCCTCCGTCATGGGCGAGCGCGGCTGGGTGGGCGAGGCCAACTACTCCGCCTCCAAGGGCGCGATCAACGCCTTCACCCGCTGCTCGGCCGTCGAGCTGGCCCGCTTCGGCATCCGCGTCAACGCCGTGATGCCCGGCTTCGTGCCGACCGAGCTCGTCGAGGAGCTCGTGGCGAAGTCCGGCGCGGGGATCAGGAGGCAGCTGCCCATGCGCCGGTTCGGCGCTGTGGAGCAGATCGCCGGCGTCGTGTCCTTCCTGGCAGGCGAGGACTCCGCCTACATGACCGGCGAGTGCCTGGCCGTCGACGGCGGCGCCGCCGCCCAGCTCGGCCTCGGCCGGCCCAAGTGACCCGCGCCGACCGGCGCGCCGCGAACCACCCGACCACCCCGAAGGATCCGCCGAGCATACCGCTCGGACCGACACACAGAAGGAGAGCGCAATGACCGCTTCGATCGCTGAGACCAACACCGAGCTCTACGAGAAGGTCCGCGACTGCGTGGCCGAGGCACTGGCCCTGGACCTGGACGAGATCTCGCCCGAGTCCACCCTGCTCGACGAGCTGGGCGCCGAGTCCATCGACCTGCTCGACATCCTCTTCCGCATCGACCGCGCCACCGGCGTGAAGATCCAGTCCGACGAGCTGGCCAGCTACGTCCAGGGCGGCATCCCCGACGAGGAGTTCGGCGACGAGGACGCCGACGTCATCACCCCCAAGGGCATGGACCAGCTCAAGAAGGTCATGCCGCAGATCGCGGAGAAGGACCTCGACGGCAAGCTCTCGCCCGAGGACGTCATGAGCCACTTCACCGTGGCGAACCTGACCGAGCTCGTCGCCTCCCGGGCCTGATCATGACGGTCCGGGAACCGCAGGCTGAGCTGGTGCGGGTGGGCGTGGACCTCGTGGAGACCGAGAAGCTCGCTCGCCTCGCCGAGCGGTTCCCGGACCGCCTGCCGGATCTGTTCACCGCCGCCGAGCTGGCCTACGCGCTGCGCGGCGGACGGCGCAGCGGTGAGCGGCTCGCCGCCCGGTTCGCCGCCAAGGAGGCCGCGTTCAAGGCCCTGGGCACCGGCATGAGCCGGGGCGTGGGCTGGACGGAGATCGGCATAGAGCGCGAGCTCAGCGGCCGGCCCCGGCTCGAGCTCACCGGGCGCGCGGCGGCCACCGCCGCCCGGCTGGGCCTCACCGGTGCGGACGTGAGCCTCTCGCACACCCGTGACTACGCGATCGCCCACGTCGTCCTCTACGCGGCCGCCTCCGAACGCGGCACGACGGCGGCGCCGGCACCGCCCTGCGGCCCGAGCCGCTGGGTCGCCCCGGTGCCGGCCGCGCCGGCCGCGACCACCACCAGCTGACACACCACCGTCAGGAGCACTGATGAGATTCCACCTCGTGGATCGGATCGAGGAGCTGAGGCCGCACGAGTCGGTGCGCGCCGTCAAGGCGACCTCGCTGGCCGAGCCCTACTGGCAGGGCGAGCCGCCCGTGATGCCGCCGAGCCTCGTGCTCGAGAGCATCTGCCAGGCCGGCACCTGGCTGATCATGGGCTCGACCGAGCTGACCCGCCGCGCGGCGCTGCTGCAGGTGGGCGAGCTGCGCACCCACGGGCTGGTCCGCCCCGGCCAGCGCCTGGAGCTCACCGGCACGGTCGTGTCCTGGACCGAGGAGATCGCCGTGCTCAGCGGCCGCGCCGCGGCCGACGGCGAGCTGGTGCTCGAGGCGGAGGACATCATGTGCTCGCTCATGGACGCCGAGACGCTGCAGGACCGCGAGACCTCGCGGCGGCTCTACGAGACGCTGGTGCGCGCATGAGCCCCGCCCAGACCGCCCGCCGCCGCGTGGTGATCACCGCCGCCGGTGCCGTGACGCCGCTGGGCCTGGACGCCGAGTCGACCCTCGAGTCCCTGGTGGCCGGTCGCAGCGGCGTCCGGGAGATCACCCAGTTCGACGCCTCGACCTACCCCGTGCGCATCGCCGGCACGGTGCCCGTGGAGGATGCCCGCACGCTGGTGCCCGACGTCGCCGAGGCCGAGCTGCTCTCCCGGCAGGGAGCCTTCGGCGTGGCCGCCGGGCTCGAGGCGCTGCGCCGCTCCGGGCTGCCCGCCGCCCGCGACGAGGACGAGGCCGACCGCCGCACCGTGGTGGTCGGAGCCACCGCCGGCCGTCCCGACCTGCAGGAGATGGCCGAGTTCTTCCACCGGGTCAAGTCCGAGCTGCCCCTGCACAGGCCGCTGATCGAGGACGTGCTGCGCCGAGACCAGAACATCCCTGCCGCGGTGCTGGCCCGAGAGGCCGGCTTCCGCGGAGCGGTGGAGTCCGTCTCGACGGCCTGCACCGCCTCCGGGCACGCGATCGGCGAGGCCTTCCGCCAGATCCAGGAGGGCGAGGCCGATGCGGCCCTGGCCGGCGGCTACGACTCGCTCGTGACCTGGCTCGACGTCCTGGGCTTCTCCCTGCTGGGAGCGCTGACCAAGGACCACGCCGATGAGCCCGAGCGCGCCTCCCGGCCCTTCAGCGACGACCGCTCGGGCTTCGTGCTCGGTGAGGGCGGGATCATGCTCGTGCTCGAGGAGCGCGAGTCCGCCCTGCGCCGCGGCGCCCCGATCCTGGGCGAGATCGCCGGCTACGCCGCCACCATGAACGCCTACCGCATGACGGATCCGCCGCCTCCCGGGGGAGGGGTGACCCAGTGCATGGTCCGGGCCGTCGAAGACGCCGGGGTCCCCGCCGAGCGCATCGGCTACATCGCGGCGCACGGCACCTCCACTCCGGGCAACGACGTCAGCGAGTCCCAGGCCGTGCGCGAGGTCTTCGGCGCCCACGCCGGCGAGCTCGTGATGACCTCCGTGAAGTCGATGAGCGGTCACCTCACGGCTGCGGCCTCCGCTCTCGGAACGCTCGGAGCCCTGGGGGTGCTGGCCGATGGCCGCGTCCCGCCCACGATCAACCTGGAGAACCCGGATCCGGATTGCGACCTGGACTACGCCCCGCAGCCTGGCCGGGTCCTGGACACCGACGCCGTGCTCGTCAACGCGTTCGCCTTCGGCGGCACGAACGCCTGCACGGTGATCACCCGCCACGTCGACGACGCGGCGCGGCCCGCCCGACCCGCCGATGAGGAGGCCGCACGATGACGCAGCGCAGCACCACCCGCATGCCTCAGCTCACCGGCGTGGACCGGGTGACCGAGCTCGTCCCGGGCGTGAGCGCCCGCGGCGTGCGCGGGGTCGGCGGGACCATGGACCTGCTGGACGACCACTTCCCGGACTTCCCGGTGCTGCCGGGCGTCCTGCTGCTGGGCTCGCTGGCCGAGCTCGCGGCGATCGTCGAGGAGTCGACGACCGACGAGACCGCCGAGGCCGCGGCGCCGGCGCTGCAGCTGGGCGGGGCCACCCGCGTGCAGTTCCGCACCTTCGTGCGCCCCGGCGACGTCCTGGAGCTGGAGGTCAAGCGCACCGGTGAGAAGACCTACCGCGCCTCGGCCTCGGTCGAGGGCAAGTCCGTCATGAAGGTCAACGCGCTGCGCCTGGAGCGCGTGGCCCCGATCGGCGCGCCGGATGCGCGCGGGACCGTCGACGGCGCCGACAGCACCGGACAGGGAAGCGAGGTCGGCGCATGAACGACGTCGTCATCACCGGCATCGGCGCCGTCACGGGCCTGGGACACAGCGCCGAGCAGAACTGGGAGGCGCTGCTGGAGGGACGCAGCGCGGTCGCCCCCACGCAGTCCTTCGACGCCTCGTCGCTGGACTGCCGCGCCAGCGCGGAGGTCGCGGAGCTGCAGTCGGCGCTGAAGCCGCTCGTGGACCGGCGCATGCTGCGCAACATGATCCGCAACGACCGCCTGGCCGCACTGGGCGCCGTGCATGCCGTCCGCGATGCGGGCCTGGAGGGCCAGCTGGAGCAGGCCGGGCTGTACCTGGCCAGCGCCAAGGAGATCTCCGAGCCGGACAAGGTCATGGACGCCGTGCTGCTGGCCCGCGACGAGGACGGCTCGGTCGACTACCAGGTCATGGGCGCCGAGGGCGCCGCCGACTTCTACCCGCTGTTCTACGTCGAGGGCCTGCAGGCCGCCTCGCTGTTCTACATCTCCAAGGTGCTCGAGATGAAGGGCATCAACGCCTACGTCTCGGGCGCCGCCGAGGCCGGGATGTCCGCCCTGGGCATGGGCCTGCGCGCGATCCGCCGGGGCGAGGCCGAGGTGGTAATCGTCGGGGGCTTCGACGACGCTACGTCGTGGTGGAACCAGTCCAAGTACCAGGACTGGGGACTGCTGCAGCACGGGCAGGACCAGCCGCACCCGTTCGCCGCTGAGGGCGCCGGCACGGTGCTCGGCGAGGGCTCGGTGTTCCTGGTGCTCGAATCCTCCGACCACGCCGCCGCCCGCGGGGCCCGTGTCTACGCGGGGCTGGAGGCCGTGTCCTCCCGCCAGGACAGCGCCAGGGTCTTCACGCCCCTGACCGACGGCGACGGACTGGCCCGCGCCGTGCGCGCCGCGCTGGCCGGGGCCGGGATCGACGGCGAGCAGATCGCAGCCGTCGTGGCCGAGGGCACCGCGACCGCTGATGGCGACGCCCGCGAGGTCCAGGCGCTGAGCGAGGCGCTGGGCGCTGCCCGTCCGGCCGTGACGGCGGTGAAGGGCGCTGCCGGGCACACGACGGCGGCCTCCGGGCTGCTCAACGTGGCCGTGGCCGCGCTGGTGCTGGAGGCCGGGACGGTTCCGGCGATCGTCGGGACCGCCGCCGAGCAGGCAGGCGAGCCCGAGCTCGATCTCGTGCTGGGCAGCGCCCGGCCGCTGCCGCTGTCCGACGACGGCCCTTCCGGTGCGCTCGCACTCGCCCAGGGCTTCCAGGGCCAGTCCGGCGCAGCCGTGCTGCGCCGCGCCCAGACCTCGCGCGCCGCCGGGACCGGCGCCGCCGACCAGACCGCAGACCAGGGGGAACGATCCGAATGAACCAGCAGCACGCAGCAGCTCAGCCCCGTCCCGTCGTGGTGGCCGTGGGCGCGGTGACCTCGCAGGGCCGCGGCGCCGAGGCCACCTGGGAGGGCGTGCGCGACGGCAGCGTCGCGATCCGCACCGTCCAGCGTCTGTCCACCGAGGGCATCCGCACGGACATCGCTGGCGAGGTCGCCCCGCTGGACAAGCCCGCCGATCGCGCCGGCTACCCCGAGGGCTACGACGATCCGGCGCTGGACTTCGCGCTGATCGCCGCCGAGGAGGCCATGGCCGCAGCCGAGGGACTCGGCATCGAGCCGGAGCGCTGGGGCCTGGTCCTGGGCACCTGCAACGCCGGGCTTCTCTCGGTCGAGCAGTGGTACCTCGACGAGCGCGCCGGGCGCGAGGGCAAGGGCGAGGCTCTGGCGTACTCGACCCCGCAGGGCCTGGCCGAGGCCGTGGCAGGAGCCCACGCCATCCGCGGCCCGGTCCTGTCGCTGAACACCGCCTGCGCCGCCGGCGCCAACGCGGTGGGCTATGCCGCCGAGCTGATCGCCGACGGTCGCGCCGATGCCGTGCTCACCGGTGGCACCGATGCCCTGTCCGATGTGCTGTTCGCCGGGTTCAACTCGCTCGAGTCGCTGTCGCCGGAGCCGGCCAAGCCGTACTCCGCCGACCGTCAAGGACTCTCGCTGGGCGAGGGCGCGGCCATGATGGTGCTCGTGCGCGAGGACCTGGCCGAGCAGCTGGGCCTGGAGGTCCTGGCGCAGTTCGCCGGGCTGGGCCTGTCCGCCGACGGCTACCACCCGACCGCCCCCGAGCCCGAGGGCCGCGGCGCGGCGGGCCATCCAGGAGGCGCTGCGCCAGGCCGGGGTCTCGGCCTCCGAGGTCGGCTACCTGAACTCCCACGGCACGGGCACCGCCAAGAACGACCCCGCCGAGACCGCCGCCATGCGACGGGCTCTGGGGGAGGACCTGGACCAGATCCGGGTGTCGTCGACGAAGTCCATGATCGGGCACCTGCTGGGTGCGGCCGGGGCCTCCGAGGCTATGGTCACGGTCAAGGCGCTGCAGACCCAGACCGCGCCGCCCACCGCCGGGCTCGTGACCCCCGACCCGGTCTGCGACCTGCGCCATGTGCCGATCGAGGCGCAGCCGATGGAGACGAACGCGGCGATCTGCAACAACTTCGCCTTCGGCGGGGCGAACGCCTCGCTCGTGCTCACCCGCGATCATGAGGACACGCGCCTGCCGGTCAGCGATCGCCGGGTCGTCCTCACGGGTCTGGGCGCGGTGACCTCCGCCGGGGAGACGGTGTCGGCGCTCGAGGAGGCGGTGGCCGTTGGCGAACAGGCCTTCACCGAGGTCGAGGGCCAGCAGGTCGGGCTGTTCACGGCGACCGGCAAGGAGCAGCTGGCCCCCCGCGTGCGCCGGCGCATGGATCGCCTGGCGATCGGCTCGGTCGTGGCCGCGCAGTCCGCGCTCGAGCACGCCGACCACACCGCAGGCGAGCGCACCGGCATCATCCTGGGCACCGAGATCGGGCCCATGGACGTCATGGAGCGCTTCGCCCAGCCCCTGTTCGACGAGGACCCCTCCGCGGCCAACCCGGCGCTGTTCCCGAACACCGTCTACAACGCCGCCGCCGGCCAGGTCGCCATGAACCTGGGCTGCGTGGGCCCCACCACCACGCTGACCGCAGGACGCGCCGCCGGGGCGCTCACGCTGAGCATGGGCGCCCAGGAGATCCGGCGCTGTCGCGCCGACGCGATCCTGGGCACCTCCGCGGAGGCGCTGACCCCGTCGGTCGTGCGCGGGCTGCGGGACCTGGGCCTGTTCGACGGCGGCGACTGGCACGCCGCCGAGGGCGCTGCCAGCGTGCTGATCGAGGACCGGGACTCCGCCCTGGAGCGCGGTGCCCAGCCGCTGGCCGAGCTGCTCGGCACCGGCATGGCCTCCGACGGACTGGGCATCGGCTCGGTCTCGGCCGAGGGCGAGGGCCTGGAGCGCGCCGTGCGCGACGGCCTGCAGCGCGCCGGCGTCTCGGCGCAGGACGTGCACCACGTGTGGGTCGACCTCAAGGGCTCGGCCGGCTCCGATGCCGCCGCCGAGTCGGCCCTGGGCCGTGTTCTGCCGCAGGCCCAGCGCCACGCCAGCCGCCCGGTGCTGGGCGACTCCTTCGCCGTGGGCGGTCTGCTGGACGTGGTCCTGGCCGCCGGGGCGATCTCGCGCGGCGAGGCCGAAGGCCCCGTCGTCGTGACGACCTCCAGCTCGAACGGCTTTCACCTGGCCCTGGTGCTGGGCGCGGCCGAGGCGGATCACGGTGTCTCCTAAGGCTCGCCCGCTGCCGCAGCTGTGGAGCGCGCACGACCCCGTCCTGGCCTACGGGAGCCTGGGCCGGGGCGTGCCGCGGATCGTGCACGTCCACGGTCTCGGCGCTCGCTGGCAGGTCTTCAAGCCGGTCATGGCCGGTCTGCAGGAGCACACGCAGCTGGCCCTCGACCTGCGCGGACACGGGCTCTCCGGGAGAGCGGCAGGGGATTACTCGGTGGAGGCCATGGCGGGGGACCTGATCGACCTCCTCGAGGCGCACTGCCCCGAGCCGGTCGTGCTCAGCGGCCACTCGCTGGGCGGCTGGGTCGCGATGGCGGCCGCCTCCCGCAGACCCGAGCTGATCGACGGGCTCGTGCTGATCGACTCGCCGCTGCACTCGCGGCGACCGGATCCCTCGATCACGCGGTCCTACCTCGCGGACGCGCCCCTGGTCCTGCGAGCGGTGTCGCGCTCGCCGGAGCAGCTGGACCCGGCGGTGCTGGAGGCCTACCACGACGGAGAGTTCGCCGCCCCGTGCCCGGCCGAGGACCTGCTCGTGCGCTTCGACGGACCGGTGGCGCTGCTGCAGGCCGACGAGGACCGCGGCGGGCTCATGTCCGCCGAGGACGTGCAGAGGGCACGACAGGCGCACCCGCGCCTGCACCACGTGGCCTTCGACGGCATCGGCCACGCCGTGCAGGTCGAGGACTCCACGGGACTGATCGAGCAGCTGCGCGGCTTCCTCGAGATCCTCGACGAGGGCCGCGGCTCGCACGCCGTCGGCACCGTTCCGGCGAGGGAGCCGGAGGCCGTCGGCAGCAGGGTTCAATACGCGGGCTCCGGGGCTGCGGCCTCGGGTGCCGCACGGGACGAGGACAGGATCGAGCAGCCATGAGAAGAGCAGAGATCGTGATCGTCGGCGGCGGCATCGCCGGACTGACGGCGGCCAACGCGCTGCAGCAGGCGGGCTTCGGCGTGCGCGTGCTCGAAGCGCGCGAGACCGCCTCGACGGCCGAGCTGGGCGCCGGCATCCACCTGTGGCCCAACGTGATCGACTGCCTGCACCGGCTGGGGCTGGCCGAGCCGGTGATCGAGCGCGGCACCGTGGTGCGCCGCCACCGCTATCTCACCTGGCGCGAGCGCCAGATCGGGACCCTGGACGTGGAGAAGCTGGCCGCCGGCGCGGGCTGCCCGGCCGTGGGCGTGACGCGCACGCACCTCTACCAGACCCTGCTGCAGGCCCTGGAGCCGGGCACCGTGCGCTTCGGCATCTCGGTGACCGGCTTCGACCGCACGGATTCCGGTGTCATCGTGCGCACCGGCGACGACCAGAGCCTGCGCGCTGATGCCGTGATCGGCGCCGACGGCATCGGCTCCGTGATCCGCCGCCAGCTGCACGGCCCCGCCGAGCCGCGCTACTGCGGGCTGACCGCCTGGCACGGCACGACCGACTACCAGCACCCCGAGCTGGTCCCCGGCGACATGGCCATCTACTGGGGCCCCACCGGGCGGATCCTGCACTACCACGTCAGCGACGGCGAGCTGTACTGGCTGGCGCTGCTGCAGGCGCCGCCGCGGTATCCGGACGTGCCGGGGGAACGTCAGGCCGAGGCGATCCGCCGCTTCCGGGGCTGGCCCGCGCACGTCCAGTCGATGGTCCGCTCGACCCCGGAGGAGCGCATCCTGCGCAACCACATCCTGGACCGCGACCCGCTCCAGCACTGGGGCCGCGGCCGCGCCACGATCATCGGCGACGCCGCACACCCCATGACGCCGGACATGGCCCAGGGGGCCGGTCAGGGCATCGAGGACGGGCTCAGCGTGGCCCTGGCCTTCCAGCGCGAGGCCTCCGTGGCCGAGGCGCTGCGCAGCTTCGAGGAGCGGCGCAGGGACCGGGCCAACGGCTTCGTGAAGTCCTCCCGCCAGGTCTCCTCCGTCTCCACCTTCACGGCCAAGCCCATGATCGCCGTCCGCAACGAGATCGTCCTGCGCGCCATCTACCGCACGCATCCCTGGGGCACCGCGCAGAAGGAGATCATCCCCGTGCTGTGACCCGCCCGCCCACCCGTGACATCTGTCGGGGGTGCGGGCGGGCAGGACAGCGCACGGGGAGTCGACGGAATCCCCATAGACCCAGCCGACCAGGGCTGATGTGATGAGACCGGATGCCTGTGCCTCCGCCTCGCACGTCGTCGCCGATACCGGCTCGACGAGCCGACCGACAGTCAACGACCCCATGAAGGAGACCACCATGAAGCCGCTGCGCCGAGGAGCCCGCGCCGCTGAAGGGCTGCTGCTGCTGGCCACGATCGGAATCGAGGCCGGGGGCAACTACGTCCTGGCCCTGACCCGGGGCGAGGCCGAGGGCACCGAGTTCCAGCGCACCTTCGCGCGCTCGGGCCACGGCCACGCCGGATCCCTGGCCACGCTGGGAGCCGTCACCGTCATCCTGGCCGAGCAGACCGAGCTGAAGGGCCCCGCGCTTCAGGTGGCGCGCTGGGCCGTGCCGGCCTCGGCCGTGCTCATGCCGGCCGGATTCTTCCTCTCCTCGAACGGTGAGAACCGCGAGGAGCCCAATGAGCTCTACGTCCTCGTCCAGGCGGGCGCCGTCACCCTGGCGGCCGGGCTCGTGACCCTGGGCGGAGCGCTCGTCGCATCAGCCGTCAAGAGGTGAGGACAGTGCTGGAACGTCGTCGACTGGCCATCATCGGAGCAAGCCCAGCGGGTCTGGCCACCGCGCGCACCCTGCAGGGCAGGGGCTGGGACGTGCACGTCTTCGACGCCCGCCCCACCCTGGAGTCCAGGGACGGCGGCTGCTATGTGCTGTGGTACGCCGGGGTCATGGCCCTGCAGCGCATGGGGCTCATGGACCGGGCGCGGGAGGTGAGCTCGCCGATCACCAGCTTCGAGATGTCCGGAGCCCGCGGCGAGCAGTTCACTACGATCGACACCGTGGCCGAGGGCCGGCAGTTCGACGACTCCGTGCCGATCGCGATCAAGCGCGCCGATCTGGTCAATGTGATCGCCGACAGCTCGCCCGAGATGACTTTCCATCGCGGCACGAACGTGCGCGAGGTCCTCGACGCCGCAGGCGGGCCGCGGGTCGTGCTGACCGACGGCACCGAGGACCGCTTCGACGCGGTGGTGGGCGCCGACGGCATCAACTCCGCGGTGCGGGCGACCCTGCACCACGCGGATCCGCCGCGCCATCCCGGCTACGCCCACTTCTGGGGCATGGCCCAGGCCCCGGTGACCGGTGCGATGCCCGGGACGTTCCGCATCATGCACGGCGCGGCGGTGCGCTTCGCGCACTTCTGGCTCGACGACGAGACCATCGTGTGGTGGTGCGTTCGCCCCTCCGGGCCCTCCCCGGAGGGCGACAGCCTGGGCTCGCAGCTGTCCATGGCCTCGCTGCTGGCCGAGTGGGATCCCGTGGCCGCCGAGCTGGTCTCGCGCACCGAGGTCATCACCCGCCGTGACACGATGGATCAGCCGCCGTTGCGGCGCTGGGGCAGCGCCCGCATCACCCTGGCCGGCGACGCCGCCCACGCCATGACCTTCGACCTCGGCCAGGGAGCGGGCACCGCGCTCAGCGACGGCGTGGTCCTGGGCTCCCTGCTGGCTCAGGACCGCGGCATCACCGAGGCGCTGCGCGCCTACGAGTCCGCCCGCCGGCCCACGGCCAACATGATCGCCCGGGCCTCGCGCGGAGTCGGCGCCTCGGCACACCGCCCTGGTATCGGCCCGGCACTGAACGCGCAGTTCCTCAAGCGCTTCGGCCCGGCCGTCACGCCCCGGATCTTCGCCGCGGATGCCAAGGCCCAGCTCAAGGCGCTGGGCCCCGTCCAGCCGCTGAGCGCGGCGCACCAGGAGCACTGATGGGCCGCCACCGAGCAGCAGGACCGGCTGTCGGGCGCCGTCGTCGAGACGACGGACCCCGACGGGCCGCCCGACCCGACCTCGATGAGGCAGCCGAGCCCATCCACCCCACCGAGACCACCCCGACCTCGAGGAGCGCGAGACCATGACCGACGCCCAGCCCGCCCCGACCCCCGCCGAGCCGTCGCGGCCCGGACTCGACATCGAGCGCAACCGCATGCTGATGGTCGATTACCTCGAGAACGCCTGGAACCGCCAGGACTGGGACTATGCCAAGCGCGCCGTCCACCCCGATGTCGTCTTCCACGACCAGATCCGCGAGGGGCTGCCGCCCGGGCACGAGGGCATGTTCCAGGCCATGCACCGCGTGTTCGAGGCCGTCCCGGACTTCCACGTGGAGATCACCGAGATGATCTGCGAGCGCGACCTCGTCACGGTCGTCTTCCACGGCTCCGGCACCCACACCGGCACCTTCATGGGCTACCCGGCCACGGGCCGCCCGGTCGTGTTCGACTCGATCAGCATCGTGCGCTGGTCCGATGAGGGCCAGATCATCGAGGGCTGGCAGGAGGCCGATCAGATGGGCATGGCCCAGTCGATCGGCATGATGCCCTCGGGCTCCATGCCCAAGCCGATGGCCTACGCCATGTCCTTCGGCACGCGGTTGTCCGACCGCCTGAAGAAGCGCCGATGACGGCCTGGCTGGCCTTCCTCTGGCTGTTCGTCCCGGGCTTCACCGCCTGCGCCGAGTTCGGCTCCTACGCGTTCGTGCACCCGGTGCTGCGCCAGCTCGACCGGCAGAACCATGTGATCGCCGAGAAGGGGCTCGTGAAGACCTTCGGGCGGATCATGCCCGTGCTCATGACGGCCTCGCTCGTGCTGCTGATCTCCGGGGCCGTCGACCTGGGCGGAGCCACCCTGCCCGTGCTGGCGGCTGTGCTCTGGGGCATCGCGCTGATCACCACGATCATCGTTAACGTGCCGATCAACTTCCGGACGCACTTCTGGCAGGACGACGAGTCCACGGCAGGAGCCTGGTCCGGCATGCGACGGCTCTGGGAGGTCTTCCAGGGCGTGCGCTCGTGGCTGTTCCTCATCAGCTTCGCGCTGGTCTGCGCGCATGTGGCCGTGAGCTGATCCGGCATTGCCCGACCCCAACCCGCGCCTGCGTGCCTCGATGCGGCTTCGCATCTTCCAAGGGCATCCGGGCACGCAGGCGCGGGAGGGTGACGTGCTGGGTCGAGCCGTCAGGCGGTGAAGAGGGCCCGCAGCTGCTCCGTGAGCGCTTCCAGACGATCCTGTGCGCGGCGTCGGGCGGCGGGAAGCTCGTCTCGGTGCTCGAGCTGCATGACCGTCTCGAGATAGCACTTGAGCTTGGGCTCCGTGCCCGAGGGCCGCACGATGACTCGGGTTCCGTCCTCGCTCAGCAGGCGCATGCCCTCGGTGGGCAGCAGGTCCGAGTCCGGCTCCGGGTGCGCCAGGTCCTCGACGGAAGCCACAGCGGAGCCCGCGAGCTCGCGGGGCGGGTCCTCGCGCAGCCTCGTCATCATCCGCGGGATCAGCTCCAGATCGGACACTCGGATCGACAGCTGCGACGTGGCGTGCAGGCCGTGGCGCAGGGCGAGGTCGTCGAGCTCATCGACCAGGGTGCGCCCCTGGGCGGCAGCCGCCCGGGCCAGCTCGGCGATCGCGACGGCGGCGGTGATCCCGTCCTTGTCGCGCACGATCTCCGGAGCGGTGCAGTAGCCCAGCGCTTCCTCGTAGCCGTAGACCAGCCCCGGCACGCGGGCGATCCACTTGAAGCCGGTCAGCGTCTCGCGGTGGGCGACCCCGGCGGACTCGGCCATGCGCCCGAGCAGGCGCGAGGAGACGATCGAGTTCGCCAGGACCGGCGCGGACGGCTGCGCCTCCGCCGTCTCGGAGGGTGATGCCGAGGCGGCCGGACCTGCCGCCTGCGCAGTGCCCGCGGCAGAGGCGGAGCCGGCCAACTCGCTCAGGCGGCGCAGGGCCGCCAGTCCGAGCAGGGCGCCGACCTCGTCCCCGCTCAGCGCGCGCCAACCGTCCTGGGAGCGGGGATCCGCCGGATCGGGGACGGCCGCCGCGCAGCGATCGGCGTCGGGGTCGTTGGCCAGCACCAGATCGGCGTCGAGCCTGCGGGCCAGAGCCAGCGCCAGCGACAGCGCCCCGGGCTCCTCGGGGTTCGGGAACGGCGCGGTGGGGAACTCGGGATCTGGCTCGCACTGCTCCGCCACGGGATGGACGTCATCGAAGCCGGCACGCTCCAGCGCGGCGAGGGCGGTGGGGCCGCCGACGCCGTGCATGGCGGTGAGCACGATCCGCGGGGAGTTGCTGCGCTCAGCCTCCGGATCGGCGACGGCCTCGAGGTACTGCCGGTCGATGTCCTCGGACAGGATCTGCCAGCCGGATTCGGCCAGCTCCAGCTCGCGCAGATCGCCCACGGCCTCGATCCGCTCGGCGATCTGGGCGTCGTGCGGCGGGACGATCTGGCAGCCGCGGGCGGTCGGCTCGACGCAGCGCCCGCCCAGGTAGACCTTGTAGCCGTTGTCCGTGGCCGGGTTGTGAGAGGCGGTGACCATGATCCCGGTCTCCGCGCCGCGATCGCGCACAGCCCAGGCGAGCAGGGGAGTGGGCAGCGGGCGTGGCATGAGCTCGACGCTCAGCCCGGCGGCGGTGAGCACCGCGGCGGTGTCGCGGGCGAAGACCGCCGAGCGGTGGCGGGCGTCGAAGCCGATCACGGCCTTCGGCGCCGGCTCGGCTCCGGCCACGGCCAGCACGTGGGCGGCCACACCGGCCGCCGCGCGCTGGACGACGGCGCGGTTCATCCCCATGGGTCCGGCGCCGATCGCGGCCCGCAGACCGGCCGTGCCGAACTGCAGGGTCCCGCTGAAGCGCTCGGCGAGCGTGGCCACGGCCTCCCGCGCCTGATCCTCCGGGGCCGACGGGTCCTGGGCCTGCTCAAGCAGCCCGCGCAGCTCGTCGCGGTCGCCCTGATCCGGATCCTGCTCGATCCACTCGCGCACGGCCAGCAGGAGCTTGGCGCCCTCGGCGGCGGCCTGGACCTCGGCGGTGCCGACGGGATTGTGCTCGGCGCTCATCGGATCTCACCCGCGATGCGCGCGAGCAGCTCGGCGATGCGCGGTCCGGCGGCCTGTCCTGCCTCCACGACCTCCTGGTGCGACAGCGGCGTCTGCTGGATGCCGGCGGCCAGATTGGTGACCAGGGACAGCCCCAGGACCTCCAGGCCGGCGTGGCGGGCGGCAATGGCCTCCAGCGCGGTGGACATGCCCACCAGGTCCGCTCCGAGCACCCCGGCCATCCGCACTTCGGCGGGGGTCTCGTAGTGCGGGCCGGGGAACTGCGCGTAGACGCCCTCCGGCAGCGAGGGATCCACGGTGCGGGCCAGATCGCGCAGGCGCGAGGAGTACAGATCGGTCAGGTCCTGGAAGGTGGCGCCCTCCAGCGGAGAGCGCCCGGTGAGATTCAGGTGATCCGAGATCAGCACCGGGGTGCCGGGAGCCCAGTCCGGGTTGAGGCCTCCGCAGCCGTTGGTGAGCACCATGGTGGAGGCTCCGGCAGCGGCTGCGGTGCGCACGCCGTGGACGACGGCGCGCACGCCGCGGCCCTCGTAGTAGTGGGTGCGGGCCCCGATGACCAGCGCGTGGCGGCCGTCGGCAAGGCGGATCGAGCGCAGCGTCCCCACGTGGCCCTCCAGCGCGGGCTTGGAGAAGCCGGGGATCTCCGGGGCGGGGATCTCCGCGACAGTCTCGCCGAGCAGATCGGCGGCTCCGCCCCAGCCGGAGCCCAGGGTGAGCGCGATCTCGTGGGTCTCGACCCCGGTGCGCTCGCGCAGGGCCTGGGCGGCGCGCTGGGCGAGCTCGAACGGGTCGGTCTGGGCGAAGGGATCGGCGGATGCGGGCTGCTGCGTCACGGTGCGGGCCTCCAGAGGCGGGATCGGTGCTCGTCCTGGCGTCGACCGGCCTGCGGCGCACCGCGTCCCGGTGCGTGCGCGGACCGGGCTGTCGACGCCCTCGTCGTCACTCATCCTGCCAGCGGCTTCGGACGCCGCAAAGCAGATCCGTGCCCGTCGCGACGACAGCTCGCAGCGACAGCGCGATGACCTCGCGGGGTCCTTCCGAGAAGCGCAGCGCCCGCCCCGCCGCGAGGCGGGACGGGCGCGACGGCCAGTGGTGTCAGCGCTTGCGCTGCTTGGTCCTGCGGATCAGGAAGACGGACAGCAGCAGGAAGGCGATCCCGAAGCCGGCGGTGATGCCCGTGGAGCCCCACCAGTTCAGCGTGCTGCGCTTCCACAGCGGGTCGAGCACGGCGCTGGAGTCATCGACCTCGGGGATCTGCGGAGCGGGCGGCTCGGGGGTCCCGGCATCGCGCGCCTTCTGGGCGGCCTCGTCGTGCTCCTCCTGCAGATCGGCGTTGGCCTCCTCCTGCGGCAGGGTCACCGCGGCCACGCGCACGATCTCGTTCAGATCGCCCGTCTGGCCCATGGCCGCGTACGCCCATCGGGTGGGCACGGCGCGCGAGATGCCGTCGGTGGCACCGTCCATTGCGAAGAGCCCGCCGCAGAAGATCAGCTGCACGACCACCAGCAGCGAGGCCACGTTCATGGCCACATCCGAGCGGGAGACCATGGCCGAGACCAGGAAGCCCAGCAGCCACGAGGTCATGGTCAGCAGGAACGTCACGATCCACAGCTCGAGCCACATGGGCCCCCAGGCACCCATGGGCTCATTCGGGATCAGCGCGAGCACGGCCAGCACCAGGATCAGCGACTGCACCAGTGACGTGGAGATCGTGACGAGCGTCTTGGCGCCCACGTAGGGCCACACGCCCAGGCCCGTGCGGGCCTCGCGCAGGAAGATCCGCTTCTCGTCCAGGAACGTGCGACAGGCGGGGAACAGGCCCAGGGCGACCGCCGCCAGCAGGATGACGATCAGCAGGATCTGCGGCTGGTTGACCTCGGAGTCCGTGGACTCCGGCATGGTCAGGCCGTGATCGCCGGGCACCACCAGCACGAGGAGGGCCAGCAGCGCAGGCGCCAGCACCGTGGTGATCAGCATCGACATGGCGTCCGTGCGCAGGAGCTGGATCTGGCGCCGCAGCAGCACCGAGAGCTGGAACAGGCCGCGTCGCGACGACGCATGCGGGGCGGCCGTGGGCGTCTGGGCGCGGACGCGCTCGCGGGGGGCGTCGTCGTCGTTCTCGTGCCGGAACGCGGCCGCAGCGCTTGCGGGTCGTCCTTGAGGCCCTTGTAGACCTCGCGCACCTGCGGGCCGAGGCCCTGGGAGCGCTCGAAGTACGGCATCATCCCGGCGGGCTCGCCGAAGTAGGCCACCGAGCCGCCCGGGGCCAGGACCAGGACTCGGTCGGCCAGGTCCAGGTTCGCGGTCGAGTGGGTGATCACCACGACGGTCGAGCCGTCCGCGCCGCCGACCTCGCCGTGGGCCATGCGCCGCAGCAGGTCCATGACCTCGAAGTCCATGTCCGGGTCCAGTCCGGAGGTCGGCTCGTCCAGGAACAGGTAGCGCGGGCCCGTGAGCAGCTCCATGGCGGTCGAGACGCGCTTGCGCTGGCCGCCGGAGAGCTGCGAGACGGGGGTGCGCGCGTGCTCGGTGAGGCCCAGGGCATCGAGCACCGAGGCGATGCGCGCCTTGCGGGACTTGCGATCGACGTCCTCGGGCAGGCGCAGCGCGGCTGTGGACTCGAGGACCTGCTGGGCGGTCAGCTCGCGGTGCAGCACGTCCTCCTGCGGGACCATGCCGATCTGCGAGGACAGCGCCGAGCCGAACTGGGCCATGTCCAGACCGTGGTATTCGATACGGCCCTGATCCGGGTTGACGTCGCCGAGCATGCAGTTCAGGAACGTGGACTTGCCGGCGCCCGACGGGCCGATCACGGCGATCAGCGACCGGTCCGGGATCTCCAGGGTGATGTCGTCGACCAGCGTCTTGCGCTGGCGCGGGTTCTTGCGGTCGGGGACCGTGTAGGTCAGGTCCTGCACCATGATCGAGGTGTTGCCCTCGGTGCGCACGACCTCCGCCAGGCCGATCTCGGTCTGGCGGAAGGGGACGCCGCCGATCACGGCCTGCGCGCCCGGCAGCAGCTCGACGGTCCCGGAGATCCGCTGGCCGTTGACCCACGTGCCGTTCGTGGAGCCGAGGTCGGTGAGCATCGAGCCGCGCTCGGTGCGCTGGACCTGGGCGTGGCGGCGCGAGACCAGCAGGCCGTCGATCAGCACGTCCGCCGACGGGTCGCGCCCGACCGTCAGCGTCCCGCCGATCTCACGGGCCCGGAACGCCGGCGACAGGCGCATGCCGGAGCGCAGCTGGGCGTCCTCCTCCGGGGCGCGCAGGATCTCTGCGGCCTCGGGGCGGTTGACCCACGAGCGCTGCTCGATCTGCACGGCCGGATCCGCGCCCGAGGCGTCCTCGGCATCAGGGCCCTGCTCCCGCTGCGGGGCCAGCTCCCGGTTCATCGACACCGCGAAGACCGTGGGCTCGGCCGAGGCCGCGGGGATCTCGGCGGAGTGGATGTCATCCAGTGACGGGCCGGACTGATCCCGGGCCGGGCGCTTCTGCTCAGTGCTGCGCTCGCTGTTCCGTCGGTCCTGGGCGGCCTGTTCGACGGGCAGGGCGAACACGGTCGGCTCGACCGAGGCCAGCTGGATGTCCTCGGAGTGCAGATCGACGGGACGCGCCTGGGCCGGATCGGCCGCCGGCGGCTGGGGCGCGGACGCCTGCTGCGACGGAGCCCGGTCCGTGGGGCCCTGCTGGTCCTGAGGTCGCTGCGCAGAGCCCTGCTGCCCGGTGGCCTGCTGCATGGAGCCCTGCTGGGCGTGCGCGGGCGTCGAACCCTGTCCCGGCTGCTGTCCCGGCCCCTGAGCGGCGCTCGCGGACCGTGCTCCGGGGGCCGTCATCGACGACGAGCCTGCGGCGGCCCCACCCGACGGGCCCGGCCCGGCAGCCGGTGCGCTCGGGTGCTGCGGCGTCATGGCGATCACGAAGCCGCGGCCGGTGTCCGGGGCCAGGGTGATCTGGGCGGGGGAGTCGAGCAGAGCGGCCATGTGGGCGTGGAGGCGGAAGCCGTTGAACGCGGTGCCGGTCTCCGAGCCGCGGTCCTCGATCGTCCAGGAGGCCCCGGACCACCGCAGGATCAGGTGGATGTCCTGAACGCCTGGGTGATCGATGCGGACATCGGCGAACTGGGAGGAGCCCACGGTCCACGGGCGCCGGGGGTCGAGCTGTCGGTTCTGACCTGCGAGGTCCAGGGACAGGGGGTGCATGAGGCCTTCCAGGTCGCGTCATCGACGGGCGCGCCGCACCCGTCTTCACGACCGCGAATATATCGGCATGCGCGCAGGTGCGGGAACTGTGACACCGCTCGGGCCTGTCGCCGGCGGTGAGGGCGCTCACGCGCGAACCCGGCGTCGCCGTCGTCTTTGGCACAATGACCTCGTGATCTCATCCCAGGACTCTCAGCGCAAGCCCACCAGACGACTCGTGATCATCGGCGGAGGCCCGGGAGGCTACGAGGCCGCTCTCCATGCGCGGACCCTGGGTGCGGACGTCACGATCATCGAGGACAAGGGCATGGGCGGCTCCGCCGTGCTCACCGATGTGGTCCCCTCCAAGACCCTCATCGCCTCGGCGGACACCATGAACCGCTTCACCGAGGCGCAGGACCTGGGCGTCCACGTGGCCGGGGCGACCAGCGACGACGACAGCCTGAACGGCCTGGAGGTCGACCTGGAGGTCGTCAACACCCGGCTGCTGCGCCTGGCCGTCACCCAGTCCCGCGACATCCGCCGCGGGCTGGAGCGCGACGGCGTGCACATCGTCGAGGGCCGCGGCTCGATGCTCGATGACCGCACCGTGCACGTGGTCGCCGCCGACGGCATGGAGTACGACCTCGAGGCCGACGCCGTGCTGATCGCCGTGGGCGCCCACCCGCGCGAGCTCGGCTCCGCCCGCCCGGACGGGGAGCGGATCTTCAACTGGACGCAGCTCTACTCGATGACTGACCTGCCCGAGCACCTGGTCGTGGTCGGCTCGGGCGTGACCGGCGCCGAGTTCGCCTCCGCCTACAACGGGCTGGGCGCCAAGGTCACCCTGGTCTCCTCGCGCGATCAGGTGCTGCCCGGCGAGGACGCCGACGCCGCCGAGGTCCTCGAGAACGTCTTCGAGCGCCGCGGGCTCAACGTCATGTCCCGCTCGCGCGCCGCCTCTGTGGAGCGCGTCGACGACGGCGTGGTGGTCACCCTGAACGACGGCCGCAAGATCTCCGCCTCGCACTGCCTCATGGCCGTGGGCGGGGTCCCCAACACGGAGGGGCTCGGGCTGGAGAACACCGGCGTGCACGTCTCGGAGTCCGGGCACATCGAGGTCGACGGCGTCTCGCGGACCACCGTGCCGTCGATCTACGCCGCCGGCGACTGCACCGGCAAGCTGCCGCTGGCCTCCGTGGCGGCCATGCAGGGGCGGATCGCGGTCTCACACTTCCTGGGCGATGCCGTGCGCCCGCTGCGGCTGTCCACCGTGGCCTCCAACATCTTCACCTCCCCGGAGATCGCCTCCGTGGGCATCACCGAGGGCGATGTCCGCTCCGGGCGCTACGCGGCAGACGTCCACAAGATTCCGCTGCCGAACAACCCGCGGGCCAAGATGATGGCCGTGGACGACGGCTTCGTGAAGGTCATCGCCCGCAAGGGCCCCGGCACGGTGCTCGGCGGCGTGGTCGTGGGTCCGCGCGCCTCGGAGCTGATCTTCGCGCTGTCCGTGGCCGTGTCCAAGGGGCTGACGGTCGATGACCTGGCGGAGACCTTCACCGTGTACCCGTCGCTGTCCGGCACGATCTCGGAGGCCGCCCGTCGCCTGCACCAGCGCCTGTGAGCACTTCGGCGAGCACGACGGGGGCCCTGGAGCTGACAGCTCCAGGGCCCCCGTCGTGCCGGCGGCGGATTCAGCGGGTCCCGACGGAGCGCATGTCCACGTCCTTGGTCTCCGGGGAGCACCACAGGGCGATGAACGTGATGACCGCGGCGAGCGAGAGGTACATACCCACCGCCGAGACGCCGAAGCGGGAGGTCAGCCACACCGCCACGAACGGGGTCAGCGCAGCGCCCAGGATCGAGGCCACGTTGTAGGCGATGCCCGAGCCCGTGTAGCGCACGTTCGTGGGGAACAGCTCCGGCAGCACCGCCGACATGGAGCCGAAGGTGAGACCCATCAGCGCCATGCCCAGCGCCAGGAAGCACAGCAGGCGGATGATGTTGATCTCCGTGCCGGTGCCGAGGTTCTCCGGGGCGATGAACCAGCCGAAGATCAGCCCGAAGCCCACGATGGCGGCCGTGATCACCAGCAGCGAGGAGCGGCGCCCGAAGCGGTCCGCCAGCCAGCCGGAGACCGGGACCATGCCGGCGAAGAGCAGGACCGCGATCAGCTGGATCACCAGGAACGAGCGGTAGGGGATGCCGAGCATGCCGGCGTCGGGGGAGCCGATGCCGTAGGAGAGGATCCACGCGGTCATCAGGTAGAAGAGCACGTAGGTGGCCAGCATGATGAAGGTGCCCTGGATCATCTGCAGCCAGGAGGTGCGGAAGACCTCGCCCAGCGGGGACTTCACATCCTGCTTGGCGTCCAGCGCCTGCTGGAAGACCGGGGTCTCCGCGATCGCGAAGCGCACGTACAGGCCGATGGCCACCATGACGATCGAGGCCAGGAACGGGATGCGCCAGCCCCAGGCCAGGAAGCCGTGGTCCAGGCCGTCGACCGCGCCGGAGGTGAAGCCCATGGCCATGGTCAGCAGCAGCATGAAGCCGTTGGCCAGGATGAATCCGAACGGCGCACCGAGCTGGGGCCACATGGCCGCGCGGCCGCGCTTGCCCTCCTCGGCGTACTCCGTGGCCAGCAGGGCAGCGCCCGACCACTCGCCGCCCAGGCCCAGGCCCTGGCAGAAGCGCAGGATCGTCAGCAGCAGCGGCGCCCAGATGCCGATCGCGTAGAACGTGGGCAGCAGGCCGATCAGGAACGTGGCGATGCCCATGGTCAGCAGCGCGCCGATCAGCGTGGCCTTGCGCCCCACGCGGTCGCCGAAGTGGCCGAAGAGCACCGAGCCGATGGGTCGCGCCACGAACGCGGCGCCGAAGGTCGCCATGGAGGCCAGCAGCTTGGCGGTGTCGTTCTCGCCCGTGAAGAACAGGACGGGGAAGACCGCCACGGCGGCGGTGGCGTAGATGTAGAAGTCGTAGAACTCGATGGTCGTGCCGATCAGCGAGGCCAGGACGACCTTGCTGCGGTTGACCGGGGGCGTGCTGTCGACGGCTGCGGCGGAAGGCGCGGCAGGCTCGGCGGAGGAGGACATGGCGGTGCTTTCCACGAGGTGATGGGAACGCCCGACAGGCTACTGAGCCGTGACCGTATCGTGATATTCGGTCTCACTATGTGGTCGTCTGCTGACCGCCACGCCCCCGCACGCCTGCACGCGGGCCGAGCCAACGCTTCTCCGCACCGCGCGCGCCCGAAATCCCGTTTCCGTGCAGCAGTCTGGTCGAGATCCCGCTTCCGTGCGCGGATTCGGCGATCTGCCGCATTTGCGCGGGATCTCGGCGGCGCGGATGCACGGAAACGGGATCTCGACCCCCGATGCAGGCGCAGGGCACAGGCTCGCGGGCTTGCGAGGAGGGCTGATCAGGCGAGGTGCGTGCGCAGCCAGTACAGCAAGGCGGCCGTGCGCTGCGGATCCTTGAGGTCGGCGGCGACCACCGTGCGGACGTCCCAGCCGGCATCGGCTAGGAGGTGCAGCCGGTGCTGCTCATCGCCGTAGGTCTTCCGGTCCTCGTCATGGACGCGGGCGTTGTTGTGGCTTCGTTCGCTTGGTGGCGGGGTTTTTGCAGCGCTCCGTGGCGGTCTTGTTGCCGCGATCACGCAGGACTGGCTGCAGGTAGGTGTCGCGGTCTGAACCGAGAGGGGTGCGCCCGGTCGGGGCCGTTCGGATCGCTGCCGCTACGTCAGAGTCCGAAGGCTCCGCCGCTGACGAGGATCACGATGCCGAGGCCGATGAGAACGATGGGGAAGAGGATGTGCTCCCAGCGTTCGAGCACTTCGGCGATCGGGGGGCGGGTGGCGACGAACTTTGCCAGGGCCACCAGGACCGCGACGAGCGCGAGGAAGACGATGCAGTAGGCGACTACTGCGAGAGGTTCCACGCTGAGGAAGACAGGGGTGTAGACGCCGATGTTGTCGCCGCCGTTGGCAAGGGTGACGCCTGCGACTGTCCACACGCCGACCTTCTTGCCGGCAACCTTGGCCTCGTCGTCATCGTCTCTGCGCCAGGTCTGCCATGCGGCCCAGAGGCCGAGGCCCAGAGGGATGAGACCGAAGTACGGGATGGCTGCCGAGGGCAGGAATGCTCCGGCACCGATGGTCACCAGGACCGCGGCACCGAGGATGCCGGCGAATCCGAGGTACTGGCCGGCCAGAATGCGGGCGGTAGTGCCGCGCTGGCCTGCCCCTCGCGCGAAGAAGAGGGAGAGCACGATGATGTCGTCGATGTTGGTCGCTGCGAACAGGCCCATCGCCTGCAAGACCGAGGTGAGGATCATGCGCCCTCCCCAGCTGCGTCGCATCCGGGAAGCGAGCAGGCGGGATCGATGCACGGGGCGTCTTCGTCCACTGCCAGGGTGGCATCGACCAGTGCCGTCAGCGCCTGCGCCAGGTGCGAATCGGCGATCTCATATCGTGTCCGACGACCCTCGGGCTCGGAGACGACGATCCCGCAATCGCGCAGGCATGCCAGGTGGTTGGACACGTTCGGGCGTGTCAGGTCCAGATCTCGGGCCAGTTCCGCCGGGTAAGCGGGATGGTCGAGCAGGGTCAAGATGATCCGGGATCGAGTGGGGTCGGCCAGTGCACGACCCAGGCGGTTCATCACGTCGAGACGCGAAGCAATAGTCAGCATGGACTGAACTATACAGCGCGCACTGAACACTCGGTCACAGGCGTCAGCCCAGATCGCATGCCCGTAAGGGGAACCCTCACCGGACACCACCGCTACTTATCGAGAGGAAAGACGGCACGCCTGGCGGGCTGTCCCGTAAGACCCGTCCGGTGAACTGTCCGGTGAAGGGAGGCTATATGACACACTGGGGAGCATGTCCCCCTTGAAGGTCGGCTATGCCCGAGTCTCCACCGACGAGCAGGACTTGACCGCGCAGCGTAACGGACTCGCGGAGTTCGGCGTCGATCCCAAGCGCATCTACGGCGATCACGGGCCGCAACGCCGACCGTGAGGGCCTGCGGCAGGCGCTGGCTGCCTGTCGGGACGGCGATACGTTCGTGGTCACCAAGCTCGATCGGCTGGCGCGTTCAGTCCGTGATGCCCACCAGATCGCCGACGACCTCGCGGCGCGGGAAGTGAAGCTGAGCATCGCCGGATCGGTGTACGACCCGACCGACCCGATGGGGAAACTGTTGTTCAACGTGCTGGCGATGGTCGCCGAGTTCGAAGCCGACCTCATCCGTGCCCGCACCCGCGAGGGGATGAAGGTCGCCAAGGCCAAGGGCCGGCTGCGCGGGAAGTCACCGAAACTCACCACCCGGCAAGAAGCTCACCTCGTCCAGCTACATGCTGCCGACGAGCACACCGTGGGCGAGCTGGCCGAGCTGTTCAGCGTGGGCCGCTCCACGGTCTACCGCGCCCTTCAGCGCGCCGAGCGCGGGCGCGAGAACGCCTTGCAGTAGGTGCGTCGTGGACGCTCGAGCGCGGTGGCGAATCCTCAGGCTCCACGTCGAGGACCAGGTGCCCCTCGCGCGCTTAGCTCGCGAGACCGATGTAGGGCTGCGGACCCTGGAGCGCTGGCACGCCCGCTACCGCGCCGACGGCTACGCCGGACTGGAGACGGCCTCACGGGCGGACGCCGGCTCCCGCCGCCTTCCGCCCGACCTCGTCGACCTGATCGAGGGCCTGGCACTGGGCAAGCCGCGGCCGGCCATCGCCACGATCCATCGCAAAGTCACGGGCATCTGCGCCGCCCGGAGGTGGCCGGTCCCCTCCTACTCGGTGGTGTGGGACATCGTGCGGACCCTGGATCCCGGCATGGTCACCCTCGCCCTGGAGGGCGCAGCGTCCTACCGCGACAAGCACGAGCTGGTGCTACGCCGGCAAGCAGAGCTGCCCAACGCGATGTGGCAATCCGATCACACCATGCTCGACATCCTGGTGGTGGGCACCGACGGCAAGCCCGCACGGCCATGGCTGACAACGATCATCGACGACTGCTCCCGGGCGGTCTGCGGCTACACAGTCTTCCTGGGCGCACCGTCGGCGATGAACACCGCCCTGGCGCTGCGCCAAGCGATCTGGCACAAGACCGACCCGGCCTGGCCGATGTGCGGCCTGCCCGACGTGCTCTACGTCGACCACGGCAGCGACTTCACCAGTGACCAGCTCGCCCACACCGCCGTCGACCTCCACATCCGACTGATCCACTCCACCGTCGCCCGACCCCAGGGACGGGGCAAGATCGAGCGGTTCTCCGGCACCATCAACACCGAGCTACTCGCCACCCTGCCCGGACACATCACCGAAGGGCACCCCTGGCCGACACCGAAACTGTCCCTGGCCGCCCTCGATAGCGCCCTGGAGGCGTTCGTGGCCACCTACAACGACCGCACGCACAGCGAGCTCGGAACCTCCCCGCGCAGCGCGTGGATCGCCGATGGCTGGCTGCCCCGAATGCCCGAGAGCCTGGAAGACCTCGACAGACTGCTGTTGACCGTCGCCAAGACCCGCGTCGTGCGCCGCGATGGCATCCGCTTCCAGGGCCTGCGCTACGTCTCGCCAACTCTGGCCGGCTACGTCGGACGCTCGGTCGTGATCCGCTACGACCCCCGCGACATCACCGAGATCCGCGTCTTCGATCACGACGAATTCGTCTGCAAGGCCGTCAACCAAGAGCACCACGACCAGGCCGTGCGCCGCGGGCACACCATCGGTTTGTGCTTCGGATCAGCCGGCGTAGGAAAGACACTCTCCGCGCGCCGCTACGCACACTACGAGAAGGCTCATGACCTGCTGACCTACTGGGGGCCGCGCTCCGACAACGACGCCAAGATCTACGCCGCCTTGAACCGGAGCCGCACCGTGCTCTACACCCCCAGCGTGCTGACCACCCCGCGGACCCTGAAGGACGAGCTGACCCAAGCCATCACCCGCACCAACATGTGCATCGAGCAGCACCTCGTACCTCCCGGCACGCCCACTGCCGAGGCCTGGGGATGGCGACACGGCAGGAACTACGTGGAGCTGATCATCGTCGACGAGGCCGAACGACTGCGTCCCGCCGCTCTGGAACTGCTGCGCGATCGCTATGACCGCGACGACATCGCCCTGATCCTGATCGGCATGCCCGGCCTGGAGAAGCAGTTCAGCCACTACCCCCAGTTCTACAGCCGAGTCGGCTTCGCCCACCAGTACCGGCCCCTGGGACAAGACGAACTGCTGTTCGTCCTCGAGCGACACTGGCGATCCCTCGGCAAGACCCTCGACCCCGACGACTTCACCGACGCCCAAGCCATCGCAGCCATCGCACGGATCACCCGCGGCAACTTCCGGCTCCTCGAACGCCTCTTCCCCCAGATCCAGCGGGTCCTGAAGATCAACGAACTCGACACCATCACCAACGACGTCATCGAAGCCGCACAGAGCAACCTGGTCATCGGTGTCACCTGACCCCGCCACGAAGCGACCGAAGAACCCCGCCATTCAGCAGACGAAGTCACAGGCGTTGTACTCGAGCGCCGTGCGCTGCTCGCGCCAGGCCAGGTCCAGCACGAACCGCGGCCCATCCCGCACGATGACCGGCAGGTTCATGGATGGCTCAGCGAATCCAGTGCGCACGACGAGCAGCCTCAGCAGCACCGAACGCAGCCCGAGGCTCTTGTGGAGGAGCATCGCCCCGCTGTGCTCGTGCTGCCGTTGCTCCACGCAGGACAGCTGCGGCCGGGATTCCAGCGCTCGGAAACGGGACTCCTCGCCCAGTGATCCGTGCGTCCAGGGCGCGGGTGAGGGGCTCAGTGGCCGCCCCACAGCTGCGCAGCACTCAGGTGGGAGACGAGAAGGCTGTCCGCGTAGTGCAGCTGCCGCAGCGCGGCTCGCTCCCAGACCCTCAGGATGGGCTGTGGTTCACCTTCGCCCACGGAGACGAGCTGGTCCGCGGCCGTCGTCGTCCGTGAACGCGCAGCGGGTGGCAGCCTGGCCCAGAGGCTGCGGGTGACTCGTTCGAAGCTCGGGTCGCCGGCGAGGCTGCGGGGGCTGCGGCTCCAGGCGGCGGCGGTGCGCAGCTCGGGGCGAGAGAAGCGAGCGCGGGCGCGATGATCATGCAGGCGCGGCAGGCTAGGGGCGGAACCGGGGCCGGGGCGCCCATCCACAGGGACGACTCAGCGCTGCACCTGCTCGGTCCTGATGCCGTCGACTCGGTCCCGAATCGGGGCCAGGGGCCGGATCGGCGCAGGGAAGCGTCGATCCGGCCCCTTCACGAGGCGGCCCAGGCGGGCCGGCGGCTCAGCGGATGGTGGCCAGGGTCGTGCCGGCGGAGACGGTGTCGCCGGGGGAGACGTCGAGCCCGGAGACCGTGCCGTCCTTGTGCGCCTTGAGCGGCTGCTCCATCTTCATGGCCTCGATGACCACGACCGTGTCGCCCTCGGACACCTTGGCGCCGTTCTTCACCGCGAGCTTGACCACGGTGCCCTGCATGGGCGAGGTC
The DNA here is from genome assembly GCF_026672465.1 of Kocuria sp. SL71. NCBI lineage: Bacteria > Bacillati > Actinomycetota > Actinomycetes > Micrococcales > Micrococcaceae > Kocuria > Kocuria sp. SL71. Next base: position 1,538,523 of record NZ_JAPPRE010000001.1, on the reverse strand, counting down.
AGGTCGTCGCCGGAGGCCTTGGCGGCACCGCGGCCGCGCTCGCGCCGGTTCTTGGCCGCCGGTGCTGCGGCGGGCTTGCCGGAGCCCAGCACGGTGGCCGGCAGGACGACCTCCAGGCGCTTGCCGGAGACCTCCACGACGACCGTCTGGCGCTCCTCGGCCTCGCTGCCCGAGCCCGGGGCACCGGCGAACGGCTCGAGATCGTTGACGAACTCGGTCTCGATCCAGCGGGTGTGCACGGCGAACGGCTGCCCGTCGGCCGGGGCGAACGCCGGGTCCGAGACGATCGCGCGGTCGAACGGCACGACGGTGGCCATGCCCTCGATCTCCAGCTCGGCCAGCGCGCGGCGGGACCGGGCCAGCGCCTGGTCGCGGTCGGCGCCGGTGACGATGAGCTTGGCGATCATGGAGTCGAAGCTGCCGGAGACCGTCTCGCCCTCGACCACGCCGGAGTCCACGCGCACGCCGGGCCCGGACGGGAAGCGCAGCGTGGACAGCGTGCCCGGAGCCGGCATGAAGCCGCGTCCCGGGTCCTCGCCGTTGAGGCGGAACTCGATGGAGTGGCCGCGCACGACGGGGTCGTCGTAGCCCAGGGCCTCGCCGCGGGCGATCCGGAACTGCTCGCGGACCAGGTCGATCCCGGTGACCTCCTCGGAGACCGGGTGCTCGACCTGCAGGCGGGTGTTGACCTCCAGGAAGGAGATGACGCCGTCCTGGCCGACCAGGAACTCGCAGGTGCCCGCGCCCTGGTAGCCGGCCTCGCGCAGGATCGCCTTGGACGAGGAGTAGAGACGCTCGTTCTGCTCCTCCGTGAGGAAGGGCGCCGGCGCCTCCTCCACGAGCTTCTGGTTGCGCCGCTGCAGCGAGCAGTCGCGGGTGGAGACCACGACCACGTTGCCGTGGGTATCGGCCAGGCACTGGGTCTCGACGTGGCGCGGGGCGTCCAGGAAGCGCTCGACGAAGCACTCGCCGCGACCGAACGCGGCGACGGCCTCGCGCACCGCGGACTCGTAGAGCTCCGGGATCTCCTCGCGGGTGCGGGCGACCTTGATGCCGCGGCCGCCGCCGCCGAAGGCCGCCTTGATCGCCACGGGCAGCCCGTGCTCGTCGGCGAAGGCCACGACCTCCTCGGCGCTGTCGACCGGGTCGGTCGTGCCGGGCACGCGCGGGGCGTCGACGGCCTCGGCGATGCGGCGGGCGGCGACCTTGTCGCCCAGGGACGAGATCGCGTGCGGGGGCGGACCGATCCAGGTCAGCCCGGCATTGATCACGGCCGCGGCGAAGTCCGCGTTCTCGGACAGGAAGCCGTAGCCGGGGTGGACGGCATCGGCGCCGGAGCGCGCGGCGGCGTCGAGGATCTTGTCGATCACCAGGTAGGAGTCCGCGGCGGTGGTGCCGCCCAGGCCATAGGCCTCATCGGCCATGCGCACGTGCAGGGCGTCGCGATCGGGATCGGCGTACACGGCGACCGAGGTCAGCCCCTCGTCCTGGGCGGCACGGATCACGCGCACGGCGATCTCGCCGCGATTGGCGATCAGCACCTTGGTGACGGGTCTGCGCGCGGCGGAGGTGCCGGTCTCGGGGGCCTTCTGTGCGGTCACTGTGGTTGCTCTCCTGTAAAAGACGCGGCTCGCGCGCAGGTACGGCGTTCCCCTGGGCAGGGGGCGGATCAGACGCTCATTCGATCACATCTGCCCGCGGATCGAGATGTAGGGGATCGACAAAGCTGGCGGTGCCGAGGCTGGCTCCTTCAGCCCGTGCGGCATGCGCACATGAGATGGCCTCGAGTGTAGCCAGGGGCGGCTTCCGGGGCAGGACGTCTCCTGTGCGTGCGGGCTCTGACGTGGGCGGTCCGGTGGGAGTGCGGCACGCCGACGACGGGCCGACGGCACCGAGATCGCGCTCTGCACGGCTCGGGCGGGTCATCAGACTGCGTCAGCGGGGCTGTGCCGTTCGCACAACAAGGGACGGTCGCGGGGGCGTCATCCTTCGCCGTGACGGCCCCACCACAGCGCGGCCTGCACCCGCGAGGCGGCCCCCAGCTTGGCGAGCACGTGCGAGACGTGGGTCTTGACGGTCGACTCCGCCACGACGAGCCGCGCGGCGATCTGCTGATTGCTCAGCCCCTGGGCCAGCAGACGCAGGACCTCCCGCTCGCGTCCGGTCAGCGGTTCGGTGAAGCCCGATGCGCCCGACGCCGGCGGGGCAGCCCGCTGCTCAGACGCTGCCGTCCGAACCGACGACGCCTGCGCCGAGATCGGTGCGCTCGTGGCCTGCGTGTGCCCGGGAGGCCCCGCAAGCTGCGGATCTTCCGCCTGCCTTGATCCGTCCGGCTGGGCGATGGCCCTGTCGATCACGGTGCGCATCACCTCCGGCGACAGCGCCGCATCGCCTGCCGCCACGCGCTGCACTGCGGCGGCGATCTCGGACGGCTCGGCCGTCTTGACCAGGAAGCCGGCGGCCCCTGCACGCAGGGCGGCCAGCACGTAGTCGTCCAGGGCGAAAGACGTCAGCATGACGATCGCAGCGCCCGTGCCGCGCAGGGCCTCGATCACGGTGAGCCCGCTCGCCCCGGGCATGCGGACGTCGAGCAGCACGACATCCGGGCGGGCGCGCGCAGCGAGCTCGAGCGCATCCTGCGCCGTGCTCGCCTCGCCCACCACGCGGATCGGCGGCTGCGCGGTCTCCAGGATCAGGCGGACACCGGCGCGGATGGCGGCGTGGTCATCGGCCAGGACGACGGTGGTCACCGGACGGGCTCCTCTGCACGACGGTGAGGCTCCGTCGGTCCGGCCGCCATCTCCGACGATCCCGATGCGAGCGTGTGCGCGTCCCAGCACGCGCGCACGTGCCAGGTCCGCTCGTCGACCGGACCGGCTTCCAGCTTCCCGCCGGTCTCCCGAGCGCGTCGGAGCATCGAGGGCAGGCCGATCCCGGAGCCGTCGTCGGCCACGGCATGGTCGGCCAGGGGCGAGCGGATCTCCAGCACGACGCGGCCGTCGTCGTCCGTCAGCAGGAGCGACGCAGGGCCCGGTCCGGCGTGCTTGAGCACGTTCGTGACCGCCTCCTGGCCGATGCGCAGCGCCTGCCCGCTGAGCCCGGCGGCGTCGAGTCGTGCCGCTGCTGCGGGATGGACGACGATCGTGGCCTCCGGTCGCAGGGCGCGCAGCCGAGCGCTGAGCCCATCCCAGGAAGCGCTGTCGTCATCGGCGGGCTCATCCGTGCGCAGGACGTCGATGAGCCGCCGCATGTCGGCCATGGCCTCCACTGCGCTGGTGCGCACGACCTCGAGGGAGCGCTCCAGCGCCGCGGGGTCCTGGCGCAGGGCCGAGCTCGATCGCAGCGCGCCGGTCTGCAGGGCGACGGCCGATAGGTGCCCGGTCACCCCGTCGTGCAGCTCCTGGGCCAGGTGCGTGCGCTGCTCCTGGAGGCGCAGCGCGGCGCGCGCTTGCTCGAGCTCCAGCTGACGAGCGGCCGTCTCCCGCTCCGCCTCCGCCGCCCGCTCGGCCTGGGCTCGGGCCTCCTGATGACCGCGGACCTCTCCGGCCCACAGCAGCGGCAGGATCAGCACGACGCCGGCCATCACGGCCAGCTGCGTCCACAGCTCACGGTGCTCGGGCAGGGCCAGTGCGGCCAGAAGAGCTGCGGCCGTCGCGCCCAGGCACAGGATGCACGTGAGTCGATGGAGGCGACGTGAGCCGTAGCGGACAGCGGTGAAGATCGCTTCGAAGAGCAGCAGGGCGGAGACAGGGCCGGCGTCGAGGCCGACCGACGCGGCTGCAGCCGGGGCGGTGACCAGCAGGACGACCCATGCTCTGGTCGTGCGCAGGACCAGAGCGGCGGCCGCCGTGAGCTGGAGTGCGAGCCCCGTCCAGCCGGGCACGGGCATGCCGAGCACGCGGGTGGCGGGTTCGAAAGGCAGCAGAAGCTGCGCCAGGACGGCGAGCAGTGCATACGCGCAGGCGACCGCGACGTCGCGTCGACGCACAGCCAGGCCCGCAGGCCGGGACGTGCTCCTTGCGGCTGTCTGATGCTCGGGCGGCGGCTCAGCTCCTGGCTCGAGCCACTCCGCGGTGCGGGGCTCGGCGGTGGTCATGGCGCTCACGCTATACGAGCGCCGCGCGCCGCAGGGATGTCGTGGTGAGATCTCCCCCGAAAGTCCAGGCGCCCCGCGTGGAAGATGCCCCCGACGGCCGATGCCCGCACACGGCCGTGCTCGCGAGGCTGGTTGCCATGGATGCGATGCGAGAGCTCACGGCGATCAGCAGCGGCGACCAGATGCTGCTCACCGGGCTGGCCCTGCTGGATGCCACCAGCATGGGGACCCTGGCCCTGCCAGCGGTCCTGCTGCTGATGAGCGGCAGATCGCGAGGCGTCAGCGCGCGGGGGATCGCGCTGCGGGTGCTGGCCTATCTGGCGGTCATCGCCGTCTTCTACTGGATGCTGGGACTCGTCCTGCTGGCGGGGCTCCAGGCGGCGCTGGCTCCGCTCGGACAGCTGCTCGAGCAGCGCCCCGGGGCGCTGGTCCTGGTGGTGCTCGGCGCAGGACTGGCGTGGCTGAGCTGGTGGCTGGATCCGGAGCAGGTGCGCAAGCGCGGGGGCGACCCCCAGGCCTCCATGAGGCGGTGGATCGACCGGGCCGATCGCGTGGCCGGAAGCTGGCGCGGAGTGGGCCTGCTGGCCATGGCGGCCGGGCTGGTCGAGGCCGCCACCATGATCCCGTATCTCGCGGCGATGGCTGGGATCGGGCGCTACGACCTGGGGCCGGTGGCCTCGGGGATCGTGCTGGGGCTGTACTGCGCGGTCATGGTGCTGCCGGCGGCACTGCTCGCGCTGGGACGACTGGCCCTGGGGGAGCGGGTGAGCCGTGGGGTGTCGTCGGTGCGGGAGCTGGCGGTGCGCACCGCACCGGATGCCGCGGCCTGGGGGCTGGGGATCGTCGGCGTGATCCTGCTGGTGCGCGGTGTGGGGCAGCTGTGGTGAGCCGGGCCGGCCTCAGGCCTGCCACAGTGACGCCAGCACCACGTGGGTGACCGTGCCGACCAGCAGGGACAGGATCATGTTCCCGCGCCATAGGTGCAGTCCGATGGTCACCGCCAGCGCGATCGCCGCCGGGACGGAGACGCTCGGCGAGACCAGGTCCAGGTCCTCGAGGGTGTAGATCACCAGGATGATCATCACCCCCACGCCCAGCCGGTCGCCGATGTAGGGCAGCAGCCGGGACTCCTGCAGCGGGGCCAGCACGGCGAACGGCAGCGCCCGCAGGGCCCAGGTGATGCCCGCGGCCACGCCCACGGCGGCCAGGATGTAGCTCGGCTCAGACATCTCGCGGCTCCTGCCCGGCCGTCGTGCCGTCGTCGGGATCGACCACGTCCAGCTCGCCCGTGCGCGGCAGCTCCCGCCCGCGAGCACGGCTGATGAGGTAGCCGATGATCAGCACGAGGACGTAGGCGCCCATGGCAGGGGCCAGCATGTTCGCACCGAACAGCGCGGCGCTGACCAGCCCGATGCCCACCGCGATCACAGGCTGGGGGAGGGACCGGCGGGCCTTGTAGGCGTCGATCGCCAGGACGACGAACAGCGCCGTCATCGCGAAGTCCAGCCCCTTGATCCACGGCGGGATCAGCGAGCCCAGCAGAGCGCCGGCGGTCGAGCTCGCGACCCAGAACAGCTGGAAGGTCCCCTCCAGCGTCAGGATGCGCGTGCCGGACCAGCGCTGCGCTTCGCGACCGGAGGTGAGGGCGAAGGCCTCATCGGTCAGGGCGAAGGTGCCGTAGGTCTTCCCGGGGATGCTGCGGATGCGGTGCAGGGGGAATGTCAGCGCGTAGAACGCGTGGCGGAAGTTGACGATCAGCGCGGTCAGCGCGATCTGGACCAGCGGGGCTCCTGCGGCCAGCAGCCCGGCGAGCAGGAACTCTATCGAGCCGGCGAACACGATTCCAGACAGCAGCGGCGCGACCCACCAGGGCAGGCCGTACTGGATGACCAGCACGCCGAAGGCCAGCCCCACGGGGATCACCGCCGCCCCGGCAGGCAGACCCGTCAGCCAGCCGAGGCGCAGCTGCTCGCGGATGCCGTCGGTCCGTGCACCGGCATGCGGGTCGGGCGGCTGTTCCGAAGCGCCGCGGGAGGAGGTCATCAGGAGAGTCTAGCCGTGGGCAGACCACGACGACCGCCTCCCGGGAGCCGGTCCGATGCAGGGGCTGGAGCGCTCGCGGCCGTGCCCTCGACGCAGCGGTGCGCTTGGTGCGATCGTCGGCCGTGCCGCGGCTCAGGCCTCGCGCCCCCACAGCCGCCGCACCGGGACGCCGGCTCGTCCAGCCAGCTGCCGCAGGGTGTTGATCGACAGCCCGATCACCGCGTGCAGATCCCCGTCGACGCGCTCGATGAAGGCCGCGCCGTACCCGTCCAGGGTGAAGGATCCGGCCACCCACAGGGGCTCCTCGGTGTCCACGTAGGCGGCGATCTCGTCGTCGGTCATCGCCGCGAAGGTCACATCCGCCCCGGCCAGGGCGCCTTCGCTGAGCCCGGTGCCGCCGTCGTCGGGGCTGCGGGTGTCGATCAGCCAGTGACCGGTGTGCAGGTGCCCTGTGCGTCCCCGCATCTGCCCGATGCGCTCGCGGGCGACCGTTGCGGTGTACGGCTTGCCCAGGGGCTGGCCGTCGAGCTCGAAGACCGAGTCGCAGCCGATGACCAGCCGCCCGGCCGCCTGGGGGAGAGCGGCGACGGCCTCGCACTTGGCGCGCGCCAGAGCCAGCGCGATCTCCGACGGCTCGGTGAGTCCGGCCTCGGACACGACGGCGTCCTCGTCCACCTCGGAGCCGAGCTGGTCGAAGACGATGCCGGAATCGCGCAGCAGCTTGGCGCGCGACGGCGAGGTGGAGGCCAGCAGCAGGATCGGGTCGGTCATGGTCCCCACTGTAGGAGGCTCTGGGAAGGTGCTTTCCCGTGCGTCGGCGTGAGCGGTCGCGGTCGACCCGCATCGCCGATGCCGAACTCACGCTTCCCTGCACGATTCCCGCCGAACTCACGCTTCCCTGCGCCGATTGGCCCGAATGGCGCGGGTGGGCGTCGACTCGGCACGGATCCTGCAGGGAGGCGTCAGTTCGGCGGGTGGCGAAGATCCCTGGCGAGGAAGACCTCCCTGGGCCAGGCTGGCAGCACACGTCGAGGGCCCGGAGACTCGAGCGGGCTCGGAGAGGCAGGTTCAGTCATGCACGGTGAGTACAAGGTCCGCGGCGGGAAGCTCGTCGTGGTCGATCTGGAGGTCGACGGCGACGGAGACGACGCGGTCTTCCGCGACGCCGTGGTCTCGGGCGACTTCTTCCTGGAGCCCGACGACGCCCTCGAGGACCTCACCGATGCGCTGAACGGGCTGACCGCGTCGTCGTCGGTGGCCGAGATCGCCGCGGCGATCCAGGCGGCGCTGGACCGGCGCGACGGCGGCGTCGAGCTGATCGGCTTCACGACCGAGGCCGTGGGGATCGCCGCCCGGCGCGCGGTGGGCGCGGCGGTGTCCTGGGACGATCTCGACATCGAGGTCATCGGCATGAAGACCCTGCCGCCGGCCGAGCACGTGGCGCTGGATCAGGTCTTGTCGGAGGAGCTCGCCGCCGGCCGTCGCGGTCCGGTGCTGCGCTTCTGGGACTGGAACGACGCCCTGGTGGTCATCGGCTCGTATCAGTCGGTGCGCAACGAGATCGATTCCGAGGCGGCTCGTGAGCTGGAGGTGGGCGTCACTCGGCGCATCACCGGAGGCGGCGCCATGTTCATGGAGCCCGGCAACTGCGTCACCTACTCGCTGATCGTGCCCGCCAGCCTGGTCGAGGGCCTGAGCAACGAGCGTGCCTACGCCTTCCTGGACGAGTGGGTGCTCGGGGCGCTGCAGGAGATCGGCGTGGAGGCGCACTACGTCCCGCTCAACGACATCGCCACCCCGCAGGGCAAGATCGGCGGGGCGGCCCAGCGCCGGTTCGCTGACGGCACCCTGCTGCACCACGTGACCATGAGCTACGACATCGACGCCGACAAGATGCTGCAGGTCCTGCGCATCGGGCGCGAGAAGCTCTCCGACAAGGGGATCAAGTCCGCCAAGAAGCGCGTGGACCCCATGCGCAGCCAGACCGGCATGGCGCGGGCGGACATCATCGAGTCCTTCCGCTCCTACTTCCTGTCGCACTACCGCTCGCACGAGGGCGACTACACCGACCAGGAGCTCGCCCGTGCGAAGGAGCTCGTGGACGAGAAGTTCGGCACCGACGAGTGGACGCTGCGGGTCCCGTGATGCCCTGACCCGGCGACCGGGATTCAGTCTTCGCGGGCCTGGGCGGTCTTGCGGTCGTTCGCCTTCCGGATGGCCTCGATGAGATCGTCCTTGGTCATCTCCGACCGGCCCTCGATCTCCAGGCGCTGGGCGACCTCGTAGAGGTGGTCCTTCGTGGCGTTGGCATCCACGCCGCCTGCAGACTCGCCGCCGGTGCGCCCGCCGTGCTCGGAGCGCTCGTCCGACGGGCCGTTCTCGTCCTTGGGCTCCCAGTGGTCGCCGACCTTCTCATGGGTGCGCTTCACCGCAGCCCAGGCGGTCTGGTGCGCGCGGGCTCCGGAGCCGTACTCCTCGCGCGCGTTCTCGAGGGCTGCGGCGTAGGTGTCCTGCGCCTTCTGATCGGAGCGCTCGAGCGTGGAGGGGATCTCCTCGCGCTCGGCGGGCTTGTCGGAACTGCTGGTCGGGCTCACGGCTGCCTCCTTGAGGGTCGTTCATCAGCAAGCATAGGAACTCGGACGCGACAGCACGACGGTTCCGGGCGACGTCGCCCAGGCACGACGACGCCCCCGTGCCGGCCCGGGGAGGATCGAGGCGCGGAGGCGTCGTCGGGGAGTCTGCGGTGAACGGATGCCGACTCAGTACTCGAGCACCACGCGGCCCTCGATCTTCCCGTGGTCCATCTCGTCCAGGACCTCGTTGATCTCGTTCAGCGGGCGCTTGCTGAACGTCGGGTGGATCAGACCGCGGGAGTAGAACTCCAGGGCCTCCTCCATGTCCCTGCGGGTGCCGACGATCGAGCCGCGGATGGTCAGCCCCTTGAGCACGATGTCGAAGATCGGGGCCGGGAAGTCGCCTGGCGGCAGGCCGTTGAACACGATGGTCCCGCCGCGGCGGACCATGCCGATGGCCTGGCCGAAGGCATCCGGGTGCACCGCCGTCACCAGGACTCCGTGAGCTCCGCCGACGGCCTCCTGGATGGCCTCGGCGGGGTCCGGGCCCATGGCGTTGATGGTGATCTCGGCGCCGTGGCGCTCGGCGAGGGCGAGCTTGTCATCGGCGACGTCGACCGCGATCACGCGCATGCCCATGGCCACCGCGTACTGCACGGCGATATGGCCCAGGCCGCCGACTCCGGAGATCACGACCCACTGGCCGGGGCGCACCCCCGTCACCTTGAGCCCCTTGTAGACCGTGACACCGGCGCACAGCACCGGGGCGATCTCGAAGGGATCGGCTCCCTCCGGGATCAGCGGGCAGTAGCGGGCGTCCACGAGCATGTACTGCCCGAAGGAGCCGTTCATGCTGTAGCCGCCGTTGACCTGGTTCTCGCACAGCGTCTCCCAGCCCTCCTGGCAGTGCTGGCATTCCCCGCACGCGCTCCACAGCCAGGCATTGCCCACGAGGTCGCCGACGGACACGCGGGTGACGCCCTCGCCGACGGCGACGACCTCGCCCACGCCCTCGTGGCCCGGGACGAAGGGCGGCTCGGGCTTGACGGGCCAGTCGCCGTGCGCGGCGTGCAGGTCCGTGTGGCAGACGCCGGAGGCGATCAGCCGTACGAGGGCCTGGTCGCGCCCCGGCTCGGGCAGGGGCAGGTCCTCGATCTCGAGGTCCTCGCCGAAGGCGGTCACGACCGCAGCGGACATCTTCTCGGTGGTGGAATCCGTCATGATCCTTCAGATCCTCTCGGTGCTGGCCCCAGGCCGCCCATCGGTCTCGGAGCCCTCTCATGTGCGACGACGGCGCCGCCGCGGCTTTCGCAGGTCTCGATGCCCGCGGTCGTCTTCTTGGTATCGGTCTTGGTGTGGGTGACGGGGGAGGGCGACCGTCGGGTCGACGCTTCCGTGCACCGGATCGGTTCATCAGGTCCACGGAACCGTCGATCCGACGCCGCCCTGGGGCTGCGCAGCCCCTCAGACCGCGCAGAGGTCGCTTCGGGTGAGGAAGCGCCGGCCCAGCGGCGCCTCGAGCGAGAACCCGGAGCCGCGCCCGGGCACCGCGTCGATGAGCAGCCGAGTGTGCTTCCACGCCCCGAACTGCTCGCGCGAGATCCACAGCTCCAGCTCGCCGAGCTCCTCCCCGGAGGGGTCGTCGAGCGTTGCGGTGCCCAGCAGGACGTCCGCGTCTCCCGTGCGGAACTCGCCGACCGGGAAGCACATGGGAGCGGAGCCGTCGCAGCACCCGCCGGACTGGTGGAGCATCAGCGGGCCGTGGACCGCCCACAGCTCCCGCAGCAGCTCGACTGCGGCCTGGGTGTAGCCCACGCGCGCGACGTCGTCCTCCGGTCCGGGTCGTGCCTGCAGGGCGACGTCCGGCTCGTCCTGCGCGCCCATCAGAAGAAGCCCTGCGCCTTCTCGGAGTACGAGACCAGCATGTTCTTGGTCTGCTGATAGTGATCCAGCATCATCAGGTGGTTCTCCCGCCCGATGCCCGAGGATTTGTACCCGCCGAAGGCCGAGTGCGCCGGGTAGTTGTGGTACTGGTTCACCCACACGCGACCGGCCTGGATGGCCCGGCCTGCGCGGTAGCAGGTGTTGGCGCTGCGCGCCCAGACGCCGGCGCCCAGCCCGTAGAGGGTGTCGTTGGCGATCGAGATGGCGTCGTCGTAGTCCTGGAACGACGTCAGCGACAGCACCGGCCCGAAGATCTCCTCCTGGAAGATCCGCATGTCGTTGGTGCCGGCGAAGATCGTGGGCTTCACGTAGTAACCGCCGGCCAGGTCGCCGGGCAGCTCCAGGCGCTCGCCTCCGGTGAGCACCTCAGCGCCCTCCTTCTTGCCGATGTCCAGGTAGGAGACGATCTTCTCGAGCTGATCGGTCGAGGCCTGCGCTCCCACCATGGTGTCGGTGTCCAGCGGGTCGCCTTGCACCATCTTCTGGACCCGCTCCACGCCGGCGGCCACGAAGTCGTCGTAGATGGACTTCTGCACGAGCGCGCGCGACGGGCAGGTGCAGACCTCGCCCTGATTCAGCCCGAAGAACGCGAAGCCCTCCAGGGCCTTGTCGTAGAACCCGTCCTTCTCCTGGGCGATGTCCTCGAAGAAGATGTTCGGCGACTTGCCGCCCAGCTCCAGGGTCACCGGGATGATGTTCTCGGAGGCGTACTGCATGATCAGCCGGCCGGTGGTGGTCTCTCCGGTGAACGCGATCTTGCGGATCCGCGGGTTCGACGCCAGCGGCTTGCCGCACTCCACGCCGAAGCCGTTGACGATGTTGATGACGCCGTCCGGCACGAGGTCCTGGATCAGCTCCATCACGACCAGCAGCGAGACCGGGGTCTGCTCGGCGGGCTTGAGGACCACGCAGTTGCCGGCGGCCAGGGCCGGAGCCAGCTTCCACACGCCCATGAGGATGGGGAAGTTCCAGGGGATGATCTGGCCCACGACGCCCAGCGGCTCATGGAAGTGGTAGGCGACCGTGTCCTCGTCGAGCTGGGACAGCGAGCCCTCCTGCGCCCGGATCGCGCCGGCGAAGTAGCGGAAGTGGTCGATGGCCAGCGGGATGTCGGCGTTGAGGCACTCGCGCACCGGCTTGCCGTTGTCCCAGGTCTCCGCCACGGCGATCTTCTCGAGGTTCTCCTCCATGCGGTCCGCGATGCGGTTGAGCATCAGAGCGCGCTGGGTCGGGGTGGAGGCGTTCCAGGACGGGGCGGCGGCCCAGGCGGCGTCGAGCGCGGCCTCGATGTCCTCAGCGGTGCCGCGGCCGACCTCCGCGAAGGCCTTGCCGGTCACCGGGGTGATGTCCTCGAAGTACTGGCCCTTGACCGGCGGGGTCCACTTCCCGCCGATGAAGTGCTCGTAGCGGGACTTGAACTCGACCTTGGCATCGGGCTGTCCGGGGTGGGCGTAGACCGTCATGGGAGGCTCCTTCGACTCTCGCGGTGGGCTGCGCGACGACGAGGCATCGCCAATGTGATCTGCAGCACATTTCTACACTGTAGATCCCGAGCCGACGGGTCGCCAGGGCATGACGCAGGTTCGGAGTCAGTTGCCTGGCTGTGACGGGAGCGGGCCTGGTCACGAGGCGGAGCCGGCGTCAGATCTGCGGTGCACGGCGCTCGGCGGACTGACCTGCCCAGCTCCCTGCGCCGAGATCGCGCTGAAATGCACCGACCTCTCCGAGATCCCGCTTCCGTGCGCGGATTCCGCGATTCAGCGCATGGAAGCGAGATCTCGGCGCCACGCGTGCACGGAAGCGGGATCTCGACGAGCGTGGACATGCGACGACGGCGGGCATCTCCTGCAGAAGGAGATGCCCGCCGTCGTCGTCCGGCAGGGGGTTCCCGGAAGCGGTGAGCCTCGGCGAGTCCCGGAAGGGGAGTCAGGCCCGCGAGGCCCGACCGGAGCCGTGTGCCGCGGCCGAATCGGGGGCGGTGGCCCGGTGTGCGGAGGCCTCCTCGTCGGGGACGCGGGCCTCGGCATCGCCGGGCTGGCCCGAGGCTGCGACGGCCTGCTGCGAGGAGGTCGTCTCCTCGACGAACGGGTCGCCGCCGCTGCGGGGGGCGTCGTAGAGCCCGCGGTCCAGAATGCCCTCGCGCTTGGCGACGATCGCGGCCACGACCGTCTGACCTGCCACGTTGGTGGCGGTGCGGCCCATGTCGATGATCGGCTCGATCGCCAGCAGCAGACCCACTCCGGCCAGCGGAAGGCCCAGGGTGGACAGCGTCAGGGTCAGCATGACCGTCGCGCCCGTGGTCCCGGCGGTGGCCGCCGAGCCCAGCACGGAGACCAGCGCGATCAGCACGAAGTGGATGGGCTCCAGGGGGACGTCGTAGAACTGCGCCACGAAGATCGCCGCCAGTGCGGGGTAGACCGCCGCGCAGCCGTCCATCTTGGTGGTGGCGCCCAGCGGGATCGCGAACGACGCGTAGCTGGAGGGCACTCCCAGGTTGCGCTCGCTCACGCGCTGCGTCAGCGGCATGGTGCCCAGCGATGAGCGCGAGACGAAGCCCATCTGGATGGCGGGCCAGGCGCCGGAGAGCCACTGCCGGATGCTCAGCCCGTTCAGGCGCATGAGCAGCGGGTAGACGCCGAACAGCACGAGGGCCAGGCCCACGTAGAGGGTCACGACGAACACGGCCAGCGAGCCCATGGAGGTCCAGCCGTACTCGAAGACGGCGCGTCCGATCAGGCCCAGCGTGCCGATCGGAGCCAGGCGGATGATCCACCACAGCACCTTCTGCACGATCGCCAGCAGCGAGCGGATGACGTCCAGGAAGGGCTTGGCCGGCTCGCCGACCTTCAGCGCGGCGATGCCCACGACCATGGAGATCACCAGGATCTGCAGGATGTTGAAGCTGGCGGCGGCGTCGATCGCTCCGGAGTCGGTGAGCTCGGCGTCCACGCCCAGGCCCAGGAAGTTCACCGGCACGATCGACTGCAGGAAGCCCAGCCAGGAGCCCTCGGTGCCGGAGTAGGGCTCGGTGGGAGCCTCGATCGACTGGTTCGACCCGGGCTGGACGACGACGCCCAGGACCATGCCGATCACCACGGAGATCAGCGCGGTGATGCAGAACCACAGCAGGGTCTTCCACGCCAGGCGGGCGGCGTTGGTGACCTGATCCAGGTTGGCGATCGAGGCGATCACGGCCGTGACCACCAGCGGCACCACGGCCGCCTTGAGGATCGTGACGTAGGTGCTGCCGATGATGTCGAGCACCGACATCAGGGCGTTCGGCGAGGTCTCGGGATCGCCGCCGATGGCTCGGGCGATCAGGCCCAGGATCAGACCCAGGACCAGGGCCGCGATGACCTGGAAGGAGAAGTTGGACAGGAGGGCGGGGAGACGACGACGGGATCCGTCGTGCTCGGGCGCGCTGGCGGTGCGGGACTCTGCCGCGGAGGACGAGGTGGACATGCGTGAAAGGCTAGGACGCTCGATGCAAGTCGCGCGAGGGAATATGACAGTCTGTTACGCGAAATCCCGGTGATGTTCCCCACCGACTCCCAGGGGAACACCAGCTCCGCGCGGTGCGTTGACCTCGCGCCTCATCTGCCGTGCCTGCGTGCGCGACGTCGCGCTATCCGTGCACGGAGGCACGTCGGCGCGACGGGGTACGGCCTACAGGCTCAGCGCGTAGTCCAGGGTGTCCAGACCCACGGAGCCGATGCCCAGGGCGCGGGAGTGGAAGCGGGCGAGATCGAAGTCCGCACCGGCCTGGGCGGCCGCATGGTGGCGCGAGCGCTCCCAGGCCTCCATCCCCAGCGAGTACGACGGCGCCTGACCCGGCCAGCCCATGTAGCGCATCCACTCGAAGCGCAGGCTGTCCGGGTCCATCACGATGTTGCGGCGCAGGAACGCCCAGCCGTCTTCCGGCGTCCAGGCCCGGCCCGGCTCGGCTCCGCCCAGGATGTCGCCGAGGCGCCCCGGGATCCTGAACCCGCAGTGGAAGCCGATGTCGAAGACGACGCGGGCCGCGCGCATCCGCTGAGCATTGAGCATGCCCATGCGGTCGCCGTCGTCCTCGAAGAACCCCAGCTCGGACATCAGGCGCTCCGCGTACAGCGCCCAGCCCTCGCCGTGCCCGGAGACCCACAGTCCGAGCCGGCGCCACAGGTTGAGCTCCTGCGCGTGGGCGACCACGTGCGAGAACTGCAGATGATGCCCGGGGACGCCCTCGTGGTAGACGGTCGTGCGCTCGCCCCAGGTGCGGAACACCTCCTTGCCCTCCGGCACCGACCACCACATCCGCCCGGGACGGCGGAAGTCGGCCGAGGGCGGCGTGTAGTAGATGCCGCCGTCGGAGGTGGGTGCGATCCGGCACTCGAGACGGCGCATCTCGTCGCTGATCTCGAAGTGGCTTCCGGACAGGGCGTCCATGGCGTGGGTGCTCACGCCCTGCATCCAGGTCAGCAGCTGGTGGCGGCCGTGCAGCTGGCGGTGGGGATCCTCGTCCAGGGCGTCCATGGCCGCCTGGATCCGGTCGTCGCCGGCGTGGTCCGGGAGGATCCGCTCGGCGGTCGCGCTCATCTCGGCCACGATGCGCTGCAGCAGGTCGATGCCCCACTCGTAGGTCTGGGCCAGATCGGGGCTCAGTCCCGTGAACTGCCGCAGGCGCAGCCGGTACTCCTCGAGTCCGACCGCCATCTCCTCGGGCGCCTCGCGGCTCAGCTCGCGCAGCTCGTCGGCGAAGCGCACGTAGGCCTGACGGGCCCGATCGACGCCCGAGTAGACGCTGCGTCGAAGCTCGGGGGGCAGCTGGGTCACCCGGGAGGAGCGGGACAGGTTCATGAAGGACCCGTTCGCGGAGGCATAGCCGTCGGCCAGCGAAGCGGCGTTGGCCAGCTGTGCCGCGGCGGTGACCGGCCCGTGGGCCTGCTGATGGCGTGCTGCGACGATCGCGGAGTCCACAGCCTCGGGCACGCAGCGCAGCTGATGCTCGATGACCTCCCAGTCCTGCTCCGTGTACTTGGGCAGGTTGTCGAAGGCCTCGCGGATCTTCTGCACGGGGGAGGAGATGTTGTTGATGCGCGATCCGTCCAGCCCGGCCTCGTGCAGGCGGGTCTCCAGGCTCAGCTGCGAGTCCAAGGCGTGGGCGGTCACGCGGTCGACGTCGTCGACGGGTTCGGTGCGCGCCAGTGCGGCGGCCGCCGCGCGGGTGACGTCGAACTCCGCCGACAGGCCCTCGGGGCTCACGTCGCGGTAGCCCCAGCCGTGGTCGGGGGCGCCCAGCTCGATGGCCCACGCGGGATTCAGCCGCAGCTTGGAGCGGAAGTACTCCTCGGCCACGGCGTCCAGCGGCGTGGGGCGGCGACGCGGCTGCTGCGCTGCCTCCTGCTCGTGGTGCGAGGACGCGGAGTCGGAGGATGCGGAAGCCATGGGCCGAGTCTAGGCCGCGGTGCGCAACGGCCCCGACGTCACCGGAACGGCAGGGTGCGCCGCCAGGCCCCGCGGCCGGGGCGCAGCCGCAGGCCGAGGCGGGCCCGGCGGTTCTGGGCGCGTCGTCCAGCGGTGCCGCCGGCGGCCGTCTCTGTCTCCGCGGTGGCGGAGAGCACCACGGCGGTGACCGCCGCGACCTCCTCCGGGGTGGGGTTCCCGCCCACGAACTTCAGCATGGGAGCCTGCTGCTCGTCCTGCCCGGTGCCCAGGGCGTCCGTCTGCTCGGCGCTCACAGCGGGATGTTCCCGTGCTTCTTCGCGGGCGTGGAGGCGCGCTTGTCGCGCAGGCCGCGCAGGCCGCGCACGATGTTCTCGCGAGTCTCGGACGGGGCGATCACCGCGTCCACGTAGCCGAGCTGCGTGGCCTGGTACGGGTTGAGCAGGTGCTCCTCGTACTGGGTGATCAGCTCCTGGCGCTTGGCCTCGACGTCCTCGCCGGCCTCTGCGGCGGCCTTGAGGTCGCGGCGGTAGAGGATCTCCACGGCTCCGGAAGCGCCCATGACCCCGATCTGGGCCGTGGGCCAGGCCAGGTTGATGTCCGCACCGAGCTTCTTGGAGCCCATCACGATGTACGCGCCGCCGTAGGCCTTGCGCGTGATCACGGTGATCAGCGGGACCGTGGCCTCGGCGTAGGCGTAGAGAAGCTTGGCCCCGCGGCGGATGATGCCGTTGAACTCCTGGTCCGTGCCGGGCAGGAAGCCGGGGACGTCCACGAGCGTGAGGATCGGGATGTTGAAGGCATCGCAGTGGCGCACGAACCGCGCGGCCTTCTCCGAGGCGGCGATATCCAGGGTGCCGGCGAACTGCATAGGCTGATTCGCCACGATGCCGATCGTGTGGCCCTCCACGCGGGCGTAGCCGATCATCACCGACGGCGCGTAGAGCTCCTGCATCTCCAGGAAGTGCCCGTCGTCGACGACGGCGGCGATGACGTCGCGCATGTCGTACGGCTGGTTCGCGGAGTCCGGGATCAGCTCGTCGAGTGCGAGGTCGTCCTCGGTCGGATCGGGGCCCTGGTCGTGCTCGAGCAGCGGCGCCTCGGCGAGGTTGTTCGAGGGCAGGAACTCGAGCAGCTCCCGGAGGAAGTCCAGGGCGTCGGACTCGTCCTCGGCCAGATAGGTGGCGGTGCCGGTGACCTCGTTGTGCTGGCGGGCCCCGCCCAGGGTCTCCATGTCCACCTCCTCGCCGGTGACCGTCTTGATGACGTCCGGGCCGGTGATGAACATGTGGGAGGTCTGGTCGACCATGATGATGTAGTCGGTCAGGGCGGGGGAGTAGGCCGCACCGCCGGCGCACGGACCCATGATCAGCGAGATCTGGGGGATGACCCCCGAGGCCCGCACGTTCATGTTGAAGATGTCGGCGAACATGGCCAGCGACGCCACGCCCTCCTGGATGCGGGCGCCGCCGCCGTCGTTGATGCCGATCAGCGGGCAGCCGTTCCTCAGCGCGAACTTCTGCGCCTTGACGATCTTCTCGCCGTTGGCCTCCGACAGGGACCCGCCCAGCACCGTGAAGTCCTGCGAGTAGACGACCACCTGTCGGCCGTCGACGGTGCCGTAGCCGGTCACCACACCGTCGCCGGCGAACTTCTTGGACTCCATGCCGAACGCGGTGCTGCGGTGCTCCCGCAGGGCGTCGAACTCCACGAACGAGCCCGGATCCAGCAGCTGGTCCACGCGCTCGCGCGCAGTGCCCTTGCCGCGGGAGCGCTGTCGCTCGAGGGCGGCCTCTCCGGCCGGGGCGTACGAGCGCTCTCGGCGCTCGCGGAAGTCGGCGATCTTGCCCGCCGTCGTGGACAGGTCGTGGGTCATGGCACCTCAGAGCTCATACGGGGCGCTCGGGCGCCGTGCTGGCCGATCGGCCAGTGCGGCGGGAGCATGCGGGCGGTGGGATGCAGGCCAGTCTAGGGAGCGCCTGCGAGCAGACCCGTTGTGGGGGATCTACAACATCAGGGGCTCCGGCAGGGCCGTGCGGGATCTTCCCGTCGGCCGGGTCGGATCAGTCGAGCTGGCCGATCGAGATCTTCCACGGCCGGGCGGTGCGCTCGGTGATCACGCCGACCTCCAGGAGGGGATCGGGCGCCAGCAGCTCGAGCGCGGCCTCCGGGGTCTCGGCGCGCATGAGCAGCAGGGCACCGGCGGGAAGGTCGTCGTCGTAGGGGCCGGCGAGCACCAGGGAGCCGTCGGCGAGCAGCTCGCGCAGGAAGTCGCGGTGGCGCGGGCGGTGCTCGGTCAGGGCCTGCGGGTCCCCGCCGTATACGTAGGTGACGGCGATGATCGCCATGGTGCTCTCCTGTCATGGTCGACGGCGAGCAGTCAGTGGATTCCCCGGAAGTCACCTGCAGGCGCTCCGGGAGCCCGACTACTACTGTGTATGGAACGAACATAGCGGGCCGCTCGGACGCCACGAGCAACCCGTTGCGGATGTCGGCCCAAGGGTGGTCGGCACCGGGCGGTTCGCGGACCGAGGCACTGACAGCACGGGCCTCGCCCACGGCCTCGCCCGGCGGTGGAAGAAGCGGCGGACGAGGCAAGGACCGAGACAGGAGCGACGATGACCCCCACGGACCCCCGGGCCCAGGCCGCCCCTCTGCTCGACGACGCCCAGACCGACCGGCTGGCGGAGGTCCTGCGCTCGCCGTTCGAGGTCCTGCCGCAGATCCCCTCGACCAACGACGAGCTGGTGGAGCGGGCCCAGCGTGCAGCCCGTCGCGGACAGCCGCTGCCCGATCTGAGCCTGCTGGCCGCCGAGCACCAGTCCGCGGGCCGCGGGCGCCTGGACAGGAAGTGGGTCACCGGACCCGGCGACGCCCTGACCTTCTCCCTCCTGCTGCGTCCCGCGCACGGCTCCGGTCCCACGGCTGTGCCGCTGGCGACGCAGAGCTTCCCCTGGCTGACCGTGCTGCTGGCCGCGGCGATCGCCCAGACCCTGCGCGCTCAGGGCATCGAGGCCTCCCTGAAGTGGCCCAACGACGTCCTCGTGGAGACCGGGAGCGGCTTCCGGAAGATCTGCGGCGTGCTGGCTTCGCTCGTGGTCCACGACGGCTCCGTCCCGGCACTCGTGCTGGGCGCCGGACTCAACGTGGCCGTCGCCCCGGAGGGCGCTGCCAGCGTGCGCGGCGAGGGATCGGAGGCCTCGCGCGGCGACCTGCTCGTGGAGATCGCCGAGCGCTTCACCGCCCTCTACCGCCTCTTCGCCGAATCCCCCGAATCGCTGACCGGGCCCGGAGAGCTGCGCGCAGCCGTCGAGCAGCTGCTGTCCACGCTCGGGCGGCGCGTGCGCGCCGAGCTGCCCGGCGGGCAGGCCCCGCTCGAGGGGTGGCCGTGGGCCTGGACGAGCGGGGCGCGCTGCTGATCGACCACGACGGCGGACGCACCGCCGTCTCGGCCGCCGACGTGGTGCATCTGCGCCCGATCGAGGAAGGAGACCGAGCATGAGCTCACGGCTCGAGCTCGGCCCCGGCGAGCAGGTGGTGGTCTCCACGCGGGCCCATGCCAGCAAGCTGTGGCGCCCCCTGGCGGTGCTCGTGATCGCCGTGTTCCTGCACTCGCTGCTCCAGCGTGCGCTCGAGGTCCGCTGGCGCCCCATGGACCAGCCGTGGACGACCGTCCACACCGCCCTGGGCTGGGTCGTGACTCTGCTGCTGCTCCTGGTGATCCTGCTGGCCGTGCTGCGCCCGGTGATCCGCTGGGCCAGGACCCGCTTCGTGCTCACGGACCAGCGGCTGATGCTGCTGGGCCCGTCGGCGCCGTCCGGGGGAGTGCGCATCCCGCTGGCCTGGCTCGTGTCCGTGCACGGCAGCCGCGCCCGCGGCCCCATGGGCGGTGCCGGGATCGGCACGCTGAGTGCGGACTTCGGGCAGGCGGGGATCCTGCGGCTGGGCCACTCGCCGAGCGTCCAGGAGTTCGCCGGCCTGATCGAGGAAAAATCCGCCCGCTTCCGTCGTCAGCAGGGCCCCGGAACCCCCGGACCCGCCTACGGGTGGAGCCCCCAGGCCCCGGGCGGGTATCCTCCGGCGGGGCCGAGCACAGGGGCCGCCTGGTGATCGGCCCGCGCACAGCGGCCCGGCGCGCGACCCCGTCGACGTGCACGACCGCGGCCTCAGAGGCCGGGCGCAGAAGCGGAAGGAGCGCAGCATGACGGATCGCGATCCTTCACGACCAGGCGCGCAGTCCTGGTTCTCGCGCCTGCGCGGGGCCGGCTCCTCGCAGCGACCCGCCGATCCGGCCGCCCGGCCCGCGCAACCGTCCGCAGCCCGGACCGGCTCCGAGGACGGCTCATCGCGGCCGACGACCACGCGCGAGCTGCCCGTCGTGGGCCCCGCCACCGGGAGTCGCCTCGGGCAGCCGCCGGCCGAGGGGTCGAGCGGTCCCTCGGGCGATCCTGCCGCGCATCGGGTGGACGGGGAGCTCGACGAGACCTTCGAGGACCCCGAGGTCGGCCCGCAGACGGCGGCGATCAACCTCAACATGCACAACCCGGTGCAGGCCGATGCCTACGGCTCCCCGGAGTCCCGCGAGGCCTTCCACGGCCTGGAGCACGGTCTGCTGGGCGGTGAACGCACCATGGACCGCAAGCGCGCCGCCCACGCCGGAGGGCTGTCCATCCTCAGCGCCCGCAAGATCTGGCGAGCCATGGGCTTCCCCAACATGAGTGCCGACGAGATCTACTTCACGCAGCGCGACAGCGAGGCTCTGCGCCGGATCTCGGGGATCGTCGAATCGGATCGGCTCTCCGAGGAGGCGGCGCTGTCGCTGATCCGGGCCATGGCGCAGATGACCGACCGCATGGTCGTGTGGCAGGTCGAGGCCATCGTCGAGGACCTCGTGATGAACCGCGGATACTCGGATGCAGAGGCTCGGCAGGAGCTGCTCGAGCTGCTGCCGCGGATCCAGGAGGACCTCGAGTACCTGCTGCTCTACACCTGGCGCCGCCAGCTCAACGGCGCCGTCCAGCGCCTGGGCATGCGCCAGGAGAGGTCCATGGATGCGCCCCAGCCGGATGAGGTGGGCGACGAGTCTGCCTCGCTGCCGCTGGCCCGCGGGATCGGCTTCGCGGACATGGTCTCCTTCACGACCCTGTCCCGGAAGATGAACGAGCGCACTCTCGCGGCTCTCGTGCAGCGCTTCGAGCAGCGCTGCGCAGAGATCATCTCCGCAGGCGGGGGCCGCCTCATCAAGACCATCGGCGACGAGGTCATGTACATGTCGGAGTCCCCGGAGGAGGGCGCGCTGATCGCGCTGGCGCTGCGACGTGCCATCCTGGAGGACCCCGAGCTGCCCAAGACAAGGGTCGGATTCGTCTGGGGGCGGGTCCTCCCGCGCCTGGGCGATCTCTACGGGCCCACCGTGAACCTGGCCTCGCGACTCGTCGCGCTGGCCGAGCCCGGGGGCGTCCTCGTCGACGCCTCCACGGCCTCCGTCCTGGAGGACGACGACAGATTCATCCTTGACCCGCAGCCGCCGCAGAGGGTGCGGGGCTTCGGCGACGTCCGCCCCGTGCGGATCACCGCTGGGACCGGCCCCCAACTGGAAGTTGACTACGAATGAGTGCTCCGCTCGTCATCAGAGCAGGCGCCGCGACCGACCGCGGTCGTCACCGGGAGACCAACGAGGACTCGCTCGTGGTCACCCGGACCATGTGCGCGGTCGCCGACGGCATGGGCGGCCACGAGGCCGGCGAGGTCGCCTCCGCCATGGCCGTGCGCACCCTGGGCGGCTCCGCGCTGTTCAGCTCCCGCAGGCCCGCCGAGGTCGAGGTGCCCGCCGAGCCCGAGCCGCCGGAGGACGTGGCGCGGTTCCGCGAGCGGATCGAGCGCGAGATGAAGCTCGATCCGGAGATCCCGGCCGAGGCCCTCGTGCTGGTGCGCAAGCTGCGTGCGGTGCTCCACCAGGCCGACAGCTCCATCCAGGACGAGCTCGGCGGGCGTGCGGGGACCACCGTCACCGGTGCCTGGCTGGTCGAGATGGGAGGCGATCCCTTCTGGGTGGTCTTCAACATCGGCGACTCGCGCACCTACCGCCTGCTGCGCCCCCAGGGGGAGGCCCCCGCGCCAGATCACGCTGCGGTCGCCAAGCGGGCCACGGATCAGTTCTCCGCCTACAAGGAGGCGGGAGTGGAGGTCACGGACGTCATCCCGATCTCCGACGAGCGCGTGGCGCCGCCGCAGCAGGTCGGCCTGGAGGAGGGCTCCTCCACCGAGCGCCTCACCCCCGTGCCGGGCGCGCCGGAGGCCCCGCAGCCTGAGCTGCAGCAGATCACGGTGGATCACTCGGAGGTCCAGTACCTGGTCTCGATCGGGCAGATCACCCCGGCCCAGGCCATGGTCCATCCGCGCCGCAACGTGATCACGCGCGCGCTGGGCACCGGCCAGGTCTGGGAGCCGGACGTGTGGGTCCTGCCGGCGCGAGCGGGCGATCGCCTGGTGCTGTGCTCCGACGGGCTCACCGGCGAGGTCTCCGTGGCGCACATCGCCCGCGTGGTGCACTCGGTGCCCCACCCCAAGGAGGCCGCCGACGTCCTGGTCAACGCCACGCTGCGCACCGGGGCTCGCGACAACGTCACGGTGATCGTCGCCGACGCCGTGAGCTCGCGCCCGGCCGACGAGGACACCACCACGTTCGTGCCGATCGAGCTGCGCCACGAGCTCGACGGCGGCGCCGCCTAGGTCCGACCTCCATCAGGTCGGCGGCACTGGACCGCCGGCCTGCGCACCGATCCGCACCGGCCCGCACCGCTGCGCGGTGAGCGCTCGGCCTCGCGTCGACGATGCCCGACCTGACGCTGCGTCGCGGAACCTGCGCCGGCCGGCCGCTGCCTCACCGCTGATTCCAGCTCTGCGAGCTCCAGGAACGGCGCCGTGCTGCCCTGGCCCTCTGAAACCGCCGCCCCCGCCCCCATCGAGTGGCGCCGTGGTGTGCGCTGGAGCTCCTCGCTGCACCGAGTGGCCCCGGGGTGTGCGCCGCCGCGTCCAGACGCACACCCCGACGCCACTCGAGGGAGCAGGGCACACCACAGCGCCACTGGATGGGGGATGCGACACCACAGCGCCGCTCGAGGACGGCGTCGAGGAGGCCAGAGCGCATCGAGCGGCCGATCCCTCACCCCACCTCGATCCAGCGGCCGTTTCGTCACCGTCTCAGCGCGGAAGCGGAGAATCCTCGGCCGGTCGATGGCGGAACGGGCCGGATTCGGCCACTGGATGTCGCCGAGGGGATGACAGGGCGGGTTCGACGCCCGACCTGGCACCCGGCCCCAGCGGCCGAGGCTGCGCAGCAGGGGGCGATTGCGGGCATGGGGCGGGGCCCCGGGACCGATGTCCCGGGGCCCCGCCCCTCGTCAGGCTGAGCTCGTGCGGCACGAGCCCAGCCGGTGCGCTCACATGGTCTCGAGCGGCTTGTCCAGCGTGGGATCGGCCTGCGCGGGCGCGGTCTGATCAGAGCTGGGGTGCTCGGCGTCCGAGGAGTCCCGGGACGAGCCCTCGGCCGCGGCGGCCACGCCGGCCGCCTCCTCGGCGGCGCGGTGATCGGCAGCCTCCTGCTGGCGCTGGGCCTCGGCGCCCGAGGCGATCTTGGCGCGCAGCAGCTCCTGCGGGAAGTCGAAGGCCGCCACCACGTCCATGATGTGCGGACGCAGGCGCCCGACCAGGCGCTGCAGGTAGGCATCGACCATGCGACCGCGCATCAGCGACAGGCGGCCGTGGGCCAGGTACCAGTCCAGGTTCTCGTCGATGATGCTCAGCCCGAACAGGTCGCGCAGCCAGATCATGACCTGGCGGGTGCCGTCGTCGTCGATCTCATCCAGCGCCCGGGTGAAGGCCTCCCACTGCAGCAGGTGCCCGTGGGCTCGGGCGGCCTCGATGAGGCGGTTCTGGTTGCGGTCGAAGGCGTCGGCGGCTGCCTGCGGGTCGGAGCGGTCCGCGCCGCGCATGTTCTCGGCGGCCTCCTCGACCATGGTGCGCACGCGATCGGAGAGCAGGCCGTGCTGCGTCTCCGGATCGCGCAGGAAGTTCACCGAGCGGCGGGGGTCGCCGGTGTCGCGCAGGACCTGGGAGAGCCCGCGCAGCCCGGAGCGGCTGAGTGTGGTCTCGGCGGCGCGGCTGGCGGCCCAGCGCGCCTTGCCCGCGGCCGGCAGCGACGAGATGCCCTTGGCGAAGTCGCCGAGAAGGCGCTTGGCCACCAGCTGCATGAGAACGGTGTTGTCGCCCTCGAAGGTCGCGTAGACATCCAGGTCGGCGCGCAGCCCGGTGAGGCGGTTCTCGGACAGGAAGCCAGCGCCGCCACAGGCCTCGCGGCACTCCTGCAGGGAGTCCAGGGCCAGACGGGTGGATGTCGCCTTGAGCGCGGCGGCCATGGTCTCCAGGTCCTGGCGGGACTCGTCGGTGTCGTTGCGCCCGGAGAAGACGCCGTCGAAGGCCTCGAGCAGCTCGTCGTGGGCGAAGCCCGCGGCCAGGACCTTGGCGACCAGCGGGAACAGGCGGCGCTGGTGCTGGTGGTAGTCCAGCAGCACCGACTCCTCCTCGCCCTTGACCGGGGCGAACTGACGGCGCTGCGAGGCGTAGGTCAGGGCGATGTCCAACCCGGCGCGCGCGGCGATGATCGACGCACCGTCGAGGGAGACGCGGCCCTGGACCAGCGTGCCGAGCATCGTGAAGAAGCGGCGGCCCGGGGACTCGATGGGGGAGGTGTAGGTGCCGTCCTCGGACACATGGCCGTAGCGGTCGAGCAGGTTCTCGCGCGGCACGCGCACGTGGTCGAAGTGCAGGCGGCCGTTGTCGATGCCGTTGAGACCGCCCTTGTGGCCGTCGTCCTCGCCGCCGACGCCGGGCAGGAACTCGCCCTCGTCATCGCGCAGCGGCACGAACAGGGCGTGGACCCCGTGGTTCACGCCGTCGACGATCAGCTGGGCGAACACGACGGCCGCGCGGCCGTGCAGAGCGGCGTTGCCCAGGTAGTCCTTCCAGGCCCCGCGGTGGGGCGTGTGGATCTCGAACTCCTGCGTGCTGGCGTCGAAGGTGGCGGTGGTGGCGATCGAGGCCACATCCGAGCCGTGGCCGGTCTCCGTCATGGCGAAGGCGCCCGGGATCTTCAGGGACCAGATGTCCTTGAGCCAGCGCTGGTGGTGCTGCTCGGTGCCCAGGTTCACGACGGCGGAGCCGAACAGGCCCCACTGCACGCCCGCCTTGATCTGCAGCGACGGATCCGCGAGGACGAACTCCTCGAAGCCCGAGAGGTAGGAGGCGGGATCTCCTGAACCGCCCAGGGAGGCAGGCAGCCCGGCGCGCACGGCATCCGACTCGGCCAGGATCGACAGGTTGTCGAAGGTCTTCTCCCGGTGCTCGGACCAGTGGGTGCCCGGGGCGATGTGCAGGCGCGGGTCCGCGGCCAGGCGGCGGGCCTGGCGGCGCTGCTCGGCCCAGCGCCCGGCCAGGATGTCGCGCAGGACGTCGTGGTGGACGACAGCGCTCTCTGCGGCAGGGTCCAGGTGAGGGCCGGCTGCCTGCTCGGCGGCTGCGGTGGTGCTCTTCTCGGCGATGGTGGTCATGGTGTCCTCCTGCGGTGGGTCGGCTCGGCCGCTGTGCGGCCTGTCGGGAGTGCTGGGACGGTTCAGTGCGAGGTCGAGTGAGAGGGCGACGGCTCAGGGCGAGGCGCGCGCCGGGGTCTGGGAGTCAGCGGCATCGGAGCCGGGCGGGGTCGTGCCGGCGATGATCCAGCCGGTGACGATCTCCACGAACTCGTCGAGCTGCGGGCGCTCGTCCCTGCTGCGGTCATCCGGCTCGGAGAGGCTCCAGGACTCTCCGGCGCCGCGGGCCATCCCGACCACGCCGGCGGCCCAGTAGCGGGCCATCGCCGGTTCGAGCCATCGCTCGGTGGGGGCGTGGCGGCGGTGGGCCTCCACCAGCAGATCGGCGACGGCGGCGGCGAAGCGGCCCACGGGGTCCTCGCTCGAGCCGTCCGTGCCCTGGGTCACGAAGCGGTAGACGTCCGGGGCGTTCTCTAGCTGCCAGAGGTACTGCTCCACGATCGTGCGGATCGAGGCGCGGAACGACGGGGCCTCCGCGGCCGCGCTGCGCATCCGCTGGGCCATGCGCTCGACCACGTAGGTGGCCAGCTCGCGGCGCAGGCCCTCCTTGTCCTTGAAGTAGCGGTAGAAGACCGACTTGGAGGTGCTGCAGGCCGCGGCGATCTCCGCCATGGAGGCGCCGGGGCCCAGCTCGGCGACGGCGCGGCGGGACAGCCGCAGCAGCTCGAGGCGGCGCTGCTCCCGGTGGCGGTTCCATCGGCGGGCGCGGCCATCGGCCTGCTGCGGGTCCTCGGCGGTCCCGAGGCGGTTGCGGTGCTGCACTGCTGAGCGGTTCACGATACCGAGAGTATCAGGTACTCTCGGTATCTAGTGACCCAGATCGCAGAAAGATGCGCGATCGTCCGATCCTCGATCCACAGGAGATCCCCCATGACCGCCTCTGCAGCCTCCGAGTCCGTTCCCACCCCCGCAGATCTCGCCCGCGGCGCCGAGACGGGGGAGGCCGCCCCCCGCCTGCGCTCGGCGTGGGTCGTGGCCGGCGACCGCATCCCGTTCGCCAAGTCCGGCGGCGCCTACGCCCAGGCCTCGGTCCAGGACATGTTCACCGCCGTGCTGGACGGCCTGGTCGCACGCACCGGGCTGGCCGGACAGCGCCTGGGAGCCGTCGCCGGAGGTGCTGTGCTCAAGCAGCCCAAGGCCTTCAACATGGTCCGCGAGTCCGTGCTGGGCTCCGCACTGGATCCGCGCACCCCGGGCATCGACGTCCAGATGGCCTGCGCCACCGGCATGGAGACCACTTCGCTGATCGCCAACAAGATCCGCTGCGGCCAGATCGACGTCGGGATCGCCGGAGGTGCCGACTCGGCCTCGGACGCCCCCATCGTCGTGGGCGAGGGCCTGCGCCGCGTGCTGCTCGAGCTGAACTACGCCAAGACCACCGGCGCCAAGCTCAAGGCCCTGTCCAAGCTGCGCCCCGGCGATCTCGCCCCCGTGGCCCCCGGTGTGGCCGAGCCGCGCACGGGACTGTCCATGGGCGAGTCGCAGGCGATCACCGGCAAGAAGTGGGGCGTGACCCGCCAGGCCCAGGACGAGCTGGCCGCCGCCAGTCACCAGAACCTCGCCGCTGCCTGGGACCGCGGCTTCTTCGACGACCTCGTGACTCCGTTCCGCGGCGTCCGCAGGGACACCACACTGCGTCCGGACACCACCGCCGAGAAGCTCGCCGGGCTCTCCCCGGTCTTCGGCAAGTCCCTGGGCGAGGCCTCCATGACGGCAGGCAACTCGACTCCCATGACCGACGGCGCCTCGGCGGTCCTGCTGGCTTCCGAGGACTGGGCGCGCGAGCACAAGATGCCGCGCCTGGCCGAGATCGTGGACGTCGAGTCGGCGGCCGTGGACTTCGTGGACGGTGACGAGGGCCTGCTCATGGCCCCCGCCTACGCCATGCCGCGCCTGCTGGCTCGCCAGGGGCTGCGCCTGCAGGACATCGACCTGGTCGAGATCCACGAGGCCTTCGCCTCCACGGTCGTGGCCACCCTGACCGCCTGGGAGGACGAGCAGTTCTGCCGCGAGCGCCTGGGCCTGGACGAGCCGGTCGGCCCCGTGGACCGCTCGCGCCTGAACGTCAACGGCTCCTCGCTGGCGACCGGACACCCCTTCGCCGCCACCGGCACCCGCATCGTGGCCTCGCTGGCCAAGGAGCTCAAGGCCCGCGCCGTCGAGCTGGGCCGTCCCACCACCGGCGTGATCTCCGTGTGCGCCGCCGGCGGCCAGGGCGTCGTGGCCCTGCTGCGCGCCCAGCCGCAGGACTGACCCGCCGGCAGCACACACCTCCGAGACCTCGCACGCACTCCTTCGAAAGGCCCTCGCATGCCCAAGACCCCGCGCTGGACGCGAACCCTGACCGACCTGCGCTCGTCGCAGGACGCCTACCTGGACGTCGTCGCCACCGGCCCCGGCCGCTCCGTGGCCGGCGCTCTGGGGCTGCCCGCCCCGGTGTCGCTGACCCGCCACGAAGCCGGGAGGCCGGAGAAGCCGCGCACCGTGCTGGTGATCGCGGACGAGTCGTCGTCGGCTGATGCCGATGCCCTCGCCCAGGCGCTGAGCGCTCGCGGGCACGACGTCCGCCGGGATGCCCAGGCCGTCGCCGAGGGATCCGAGCGGATCCAGGCCGCGCTGCTGGTGCTGAGCCAGGCGCACGGGCCGTCGGATCTCACGGCGCCGTCGCTGTCGCTGGGCTCCGTGCTGCGCCGGCTCGACCGCGGCGCCCGCGTGGTGGCGGTCTCCCATGCGGCGGAGGGCGTGGCAGCAGGCTCGGCCGTCGCCGTGTCAGCCTCGGCCGTCGAGGCCGGGACCGAGTCCGTGCGCCGCAACGCGGCCCGGCAGGGCGCGGTCGGCCTGGTCCGCTCGCTGGCCCAGGAGATGCGCGGAGGGGCCACCGCCAACGGCATCGTGGTGGCGGAGGGCATCGCCGTCGATGCCCCCTCCGTGCTCGGCGGCCTCGACTTCCTGCTCTCCGGACGCAGCGCGTTCGTCTCGGGGCAGTTCCTGCCCGTCACCTCGAGGCCGGACCCGCCTCGCTGGCTCAGGCCGCGCTGGGGGAGACGCCGCTCGAGGGCCGGGTCATCGTGGTCACCGGCGCCGCCCGCGGGATCGGCGAGCAGATCGCCCGTCTGCTGCACGCGCAGGGCGCCCAGGTCGTGCCGATCGACGTCCCGGCCGCCGGTGACGCCCTGGCCAAGCTGGCCAATGCGATCGGGGCCGCCTCGCTGCCGCTGGACGTGACCGCCGATGACGCCGGCCAGCGCATCCTGGAGCACTGCCGGACCCGGTTCGGGCGGATCGACGGCATCGTGCACAACGCCGGGATCACCCGAGACAAGATGCTGGCCAACATGGATGAGGGCCGCTTCGCCTCGGTCCAGGCCGTCAACGTCGAGGCCCCGCTGCGGATCACCCAGCAGCTGCTGGCCGACCCGCTGGCCCAGGGGCTGCGGGTCGTGGGGCTCGCCTCCACCTCGGGCATCGCGGGCAATCGCGGGCAGACCAACTACGCGGTCTCCAAGGCCGGCGTGGTCGGGATGGTCGCCGCGCTGGCCCCGGAGCTGGCCGCCGGCGGCGGCACCGCCAATGCGGTGGCTCCAGGCTTCATCGAGACGGAGATGACCGCCAAGATCCCCATGGCCCGGCGCCAGGTCGCCCGCCGCCTGAACTCCCTGCAGCAGGGAGGCCTGCCGGTGGACGTCGCCGAGGCCATCGCGTTCCTGCTCTCGGATGCGGCAGCCGGGATCTCCGGGCAGACCCTGCGCGTGTGCGGGCAGAACCTGGTGGGAGCGTGAGCATGCACGACCAGCAGACGCACCTCGACGGCGCCGATCGCGACGTCGTCCTCCTGCCCGAGCTGCCCGCGCTCGGCCCGCTCTACGCCCGGGCGGCCGGGGATCGGCACTCGGCGCGGGCACCCGCACGGTCCGCGGCCTGTGGGCCAAGGCGGCCGGCGCGATCCCTGGGCTGGGCTCGGGCAGCGCCTCCTCCGGCGGGACTCGGCTCGAGCTGCCGGCGGTGGACCTGCTCGTGGCCGACGTCCCCGTCGACGACCAGGCACACCGCGGCTTCTGCGATGTGGTCGGGGCCCCGATCCGCACGCGGCCCGACGGCGGCGTGGAGGCCTTCAGCGGTTATCTGCACGCGCTGTCGTTCCCCGCAGCCATGGCGCTGCTGACCCGCGAGGACTTCCCGCTGCCGCTGCTTGGGCTGGTGCACCTGTCCAACTCGGTCGTGCACGAGCTGCCGCTGCTGGTGGGCGAGCACGTGGGCATCACGGTGCGCGCCCAGAACCTGCGGCCGCATCGCTCCGGGGCGCAGTTCGATGTCGTGGCGGAGCTGCGCACCGAGGACACCCAGGAGCTGGCCTGGACGGGGACCTCCACGTACCTGGCCCGGGGCGTGCGCCTGCCGGAGGCGGAGAAGGTCGAGCAGGCATCGCGTCCGGAGTTCGAGGCGCCGCTGCCCACCGCCCGCTGGCAGCTCGGCGCCGACACCGGTCGGCGCTACGCGGCCGTCTCCGGGGACGTCAACCCCATCCACCTCAGCGGGGCCTCGGCCAAGGCGCTCGGGATGAAGGGCGCGATCGCCCACGGCATGTACACGGCCTCCCGCGCCCTGGCCATGGTCGATGCCCCCGCGCCGCTGCGGTGGGACGTCGAGTTCGGCGCCCCGCTGCTGCTGCCCGGCGCGCCGTCCGTGGCGGTTCAGCGCGACGGACGCGGCACCGAGCTGCGCACCGCCGAGGTCGCGGTGTGGGATGCCCGTCGCGGCCGTCCGCACGCCGCGCTCAGCGTGCGCAGGCTCGACGAGCACTCGCGGCGCCGGCACGTCGCCTACTGAGCTCTCCCGGGAGCGCTCTCGGATCGCCGGGGCGGGCAGGATCTGCGGGTCCTGCCCTCCCCGGCGTCGTCGACGCCGTGTCGTCGGAGCAGTGCGCCACAATGACGGGGTGAGCCAGCAGAACAGGACCGCGGCGCAGGCCGCGAACGCAGCCGAGCAGGACCAGCCCGTCGAGATGTCCGCGGAGGAGATCCCGGCGGACGCCCTGCGGGAGGAGTACGCCGAGCTCGTGGAGCGCGTGCGCCAGGCGCGGGTCGAGTACTACCAGCAGGATGCCCCCACCGTCTCGGATGCCCAGTACGACCAGGACTACCGGCGCCTCGAGGAGCTCGAGTCCCTGCACCCGGAGCTGCAGTCGAACGACTCGCCCACGCAGGAGGTCGGCGGCGAGCCCTCGGCGGCCTTCGCCCCGGTGCGCCATCTCGAGCGGATGTACTCGCTCGAGGACGTGTTCTCCATCGACGAGCTGCGCGCCTGGCTGGAGCGCGCTGAGACCCAGGTCCAGACCCTGCACGGGGCCGCCGAGCTGCGCTGGCTCACCGAGGTCAAGATCGACGGCCTGGCCATCAACCTGCTCTACCAGGACGGCCGCCTGGTCCGGGCGGCCACCCGCGGCGACGGCACCACCGGCGAGGACGTGACCCACAACGTCGCCACCATCTCCACCATCCCGCAGCAGCTGCGCGGTGAGGACCTCCCGCAGCAGATCGAGATCCGCGGCGAGATCTTCATCTCCACCCAGGACTTCCAGAAGGTCAATGAGCAGCGCGTGGAGGAGGGGAAGGCCCCGTTCGCCAACCCGCGCAACGCGGCCGCCGGCTCCCTGCGCCAGAAGGATCCGGCGGAGACGGCCAAGCGCCCGCTGTCCATGTACGTCCACGGCATCGGCGCCGCCGAGGGCCTGCAGATCAGCGCCCAGTCGGAGGCCTACGACCTCATGGCCGCCTGGGGGCTGCCCGTCAGCCCGTACTCGCAGGTGCTCAGCAGCATCGATCAGGTCGTGGCATACATCGACGAGTACGGCGACAAGCGCCACTCGCTGGATCACGGCATCGACGGCATCGTCGTGAAGGTCGACGACCGCGCCACGCAGCGCCAGCTCGGACACACCTCCCGCACGCCGCGCTGGTCGGTGGCCTACAAGTATCCGCCGGAGGAGGTCCACACCAAGCTGCTGGACATCCGCGTGGGCGTGGGCCGCACCGGGCGCGTGACCCCGTACGGCGTGATGGAGCCGGCCCTCGTCGCCGGCTCCATGGTGGAGATGGCCACGCTGCACAACCAGGACGTCGTGCGGGCCAAGGGCGTGCTGATCGGGGACACCGTCGTTCTGCGCAAGGCAGGAGACGTCATCCCGGAGATCGTCGGGCCCGTCGTCGCCCTGCGCGACGGCACCGAGCGCGAGTTCGTGATGCCCACCCACTGCCCGTCGTGCGGCACCGAGCTGCGCCCGGCGAAGGAGGGCGACGTCGACATCCGCTGCCCCAACGCGCGCTCGTGCCCGGATCAGCTCAAGGAGCGGGTCTTCCACGCGGCCGGTCGCGGCGCCTTCGACATCGAGGCGCTGGGGGAGGAGGCCGCCGTAGCGCTGACGCGTCCCGCCGAGCCCGCCGATCCGCCGCTGACCTCGGAGGCCCAGCTCTTCGATCTCTCCGCCGGGATGCTGAAGGACGTGAAGATCGAGCGGCAGAAGCGCGGCGCGGGGGCCGAGCCGGGAGACACCGAGCTCGTGCCGTACTTCTGGACCAAGGGCAGCGCCAAGCACCCGTCCAAGCCCAGCGCCAACACGGTCAAGCTCTTCGACGAGCTCGCCAAGGCCACCTCCCAGCCGCTGTGGCGCGTGCTCGTGGCGCTGTCCATCCGGCACGTGGGCCCCACGGCGGCGCGCTCGCTGGCCACGGCCTTCGGCTCCATGGACCGGATCCGCGAGGCCTCGGAGGAGGATCTGGCCGCCACGGACGGCGTGGGCCCGGTGATCGCACGAGAGGTCATCGACTGGTTCCAGGTGGACTGGCACCGCGAGATCGTCGAGTCCTGGGCCGCTGCGGGCGTGCGCATGGAGGACGAGGTCGACGACTCCGTTCCCAAGGTCCTCGAGGGCCTGACCATCGTGGTGACCGGCACGCTCGAGGACTACTCCCGCGACTCCGCCAAGGAGGCGATCCTCACGCGCGGCGGCAAGGCCTCGGGGTCCGTGTCCAAAAAGACCGACTTCCTGGTGGCCGGCGCCTCGGCAGGATCCAAGCTGGAGAAGGCCGAGTCGCTGGGGGTCACGGTGCTGGACGAGGCCGACTTCACGCGGCTGCTCGCGGAGGGCCCGGAGGCCTTCCAAGCGCCTTCCGGGGACGCAGAGGAGACCGAAGTCCATGAAGGCGACTGATTGGTCAACGAAAGTGAGCAGGATCTCCCGGCAGTTCTGAGTCTGCTCTGACCAGCGCCGTTGCAGGCGATCGAGGCCTTCCGGGGAGGTCGCTGGTCCCGCTGGAGCTGTCCGCTCAACAGCGGGTCGTGACCTGACCGTGACCTTGCTGTTATGGTGCTGTGACCTCGCGAGGCGCGCCGGAGATCCGGGCGGATCGCGGAGGGAGGGAGCGGCTCTCGCGGTCGTCCCGCTGAAGGGACCTGGATCCTCGGGGGTCAACCTTTCAGATTGGCACAGATCACAGCTCAAAAGGGTTGCCAAGCCGAATCGTTACGGTAATGTGATCTTCGAACTTCCGGAGCGAGCCTGCGGGCATCGATCCAGCACCTCGACTGCTCGTCGAGTGCCACACGAAATCCAGGTTGCAGTCAGCCGTCATCGCTGTCGACAGCTGCATCCCAGACCCAGACCATCTGAACGGAAAGACAGCGACGCTATGACGCCGGGGACGGCACGAGCGGAGACGGCGCCGTCATGGAGCCTGTCGTGAAGAAGAACATCAAGAACACCATTGTCGCCGGCACCGCCGCTGTCTTCGGCGGCGCAGCCCTCCTCGGTGCGGCTGCCCCCGCACAGGCCGCCGACAAGTGGGACCAGCTCGTCGAGTGCGAGGCCAGCGGCGACTGGAGCGCCAACACGGGCAACGGCTTCTCCGGCGGCCTGCAGTTCACCCCGTCCACCTGGGCCGCCTTCGGCGGCTCCGGCAGCGCTGCGAACGCTTCCGCAAGCGAGCAGAAGGCTGTGGCTGAGCGCGTGTTGGCCGAGCAGGGCTGGGGCGCATGGCCCGCCTGCTCCGCCAAGCTGGGCCTGTCCGGCGGCTCGGGCTACTCGGGCGGCGCTGCTGCCTCCACCCCGGCCCCCGCCGCTGAGACCCAGGTCTCCACCCAGTCCGTCGAGACCCCGGCTCCGGCTCCGGCCGCTGAGGAGGCCCCCGTGGAGCAGGCTCCCGCCGCTGAGGCGCCCGCCGCCCAGGCCCCCGCCGCTGAGGCGCCCGCCGCCCAGGCCCCCGCCGCTGAGGCTCCGGTCGCCGAGCAGGCCCCGGTCGTCGAGTACACCGCTCCGGCCGCTCCGGTCGCCGAGCAGCCCGCCGTTGCCGGCGCCTACACCGTCGCCTCGGGCGACACCCTGGGCTCCATCGCGGCTGCCCACGGCACCGACTGGGAGACCCTGTTCGCCGCCAACCCGGACACCGTGGCTGACCCGAACCTGATCTTCGTGGGCCAGACCCTGAACATCCCCGCCTGATCCACTCGATCAGCCTCCGCACCGACGGAGAGCTGACGATCATCTGATCGTCAGCAGGGACCGAGAAGCCCCGCAGCGTTCACGCTGCGGGGCTTCTCGCATGTCCTCAGGAAGCTTCGGGACCCCGGGAGCTCGCCGAGCGCCGAGTGGTGCGCCTCTTCCACTGGCTGGAGTCGGCACGCACCCCGCTCAGCGCATCGATCGGCCCCAGATTGTGATGTGGGCGCCTGTGGCACATCGAGTGGTCTCGGGCTGTGCTCACGGGGCCCCGCGCAGATCGAGTGGTGCCGCAGTGCGGCTCTGGGGCCTCAAGCGCACATCACGGGGCCAGTCGATGGGGACCGGCACACGCTCAGGCAACTCGATGGTCGTGACCGCGACGGTGGCTGACGGGAGCACACACGGAGACCGCTCGAGGACGGAGCCGTCGGCGTGCCGATCGAGGAGATCACGCGCGCGGGCCTCTCGATGCGGGCGACCTGCCGGAGGAGGCTGGCGGTGCTCAGTCCTGCGGGTCGCCCGATGCCGAGGGGGTGGTGCCCTCAGCAGGCTCGGTCTGCGAAGCGCTCTCGGAGGACTCGGGCTGAGCAACGTCCGCGGAAGCCTCGGGCTGCGAGGCGGCACGGGAGGACTCGGAGCGAGACGCACCCTCGGAAGGGCGGGGCCGACGCAGGAGGGAAGCCTCGCGCTGCTCCACGGTCGGGTCCTCGAGCTCGGTGGACTTGGCGCCGCCGCGGCCGCCGATCCTGTAGCCCTGGACCAGAGTGAGGCTGACGCCGTCGCGGTGCTCGATCTCGATCACCAGCGCAGGAGCCCCGGAGCGATCCGGGAGTGTGGCCGGCAGGGCGAGTGCTGCGCCCAGCAGCTCCGGGGCCTTCTCGAGAGCCATGGCGCGCAGGGCGGCCTCGGGATCGTCGGAGTGGTGCAGCTCGGTGAGCTCGGCGGCATCCTCGGGCTCGAGCTCGTCGACGGTGGCGCCCTCCTCGGCGGGCTCGATGCTGTCCAGCTCGAACTCCCCGTCGCGGCGCGCGGTGATGAGGAAGGCGGGGAACGCGCCGAAGTCCTCCAGCTGCTGCAGGGCCACGGTCTGCACATGGGCGGCCATCTGATCGACGGTGTCGGCGGTCGCCTCGGAGACGCCCTGGCGCCAGGCGTTCGCCGCGTCCTGCGAGGGCGTGCGCGCTCCGGGGGAGGGGCGCGTCCCCGCTCGGGCTGCTGCCTTGGCGCGGCGCGCTGCCCCGCGGTCCTTCTTCGGCTTGCCGTCCTTCTTGGCCATGCGGGCCTCCTTCCGCCCTTCAGGGGCAGGTGGTGCGGTGCCCCGGCGATGGGGGCGTCTGTCGTCTGCCTCCAGGGTAGGCGTCGTCGGCATCCCGACGGTGCTACTCGGTGGTCGGGGCCGGGCGCGGCCGCTCCGGTCGGAGCCGGGGCTGTCCGGGTCGGCGGATAGGATGGGCCCCGCTGGCCCCGTCGTCGAGCCTCTGCCGGTCCGTGCCACCGGCAGGATCGCTCCGCGGGCCTCATCGAGCATCACGAGCACGGTGAACACCGAAGACAGCAACACCGAAGAACAAGGAGCGTGCATGTCCGCGATCAGTCGCGATGAGGTCGCCCATCTGGCAGACCTCGCGCATATCGAGATGTCGGAGGATGAGCTGCAGTCGCTGGCCGGCGAGCTCGGCCAGATCGTGCAGTCGGTCGCCTCCGTCAGCGAGGTCGCCGGGGACGACGTCCCCGCCACGAGCCACCCCCTGCCCCTGCGCAATGTGATGCGCGAGGACGTCGTGGGGCAGACGCTCAGCGCGGAAGAGGCCCTGTCGGGCGCACCGGACGCGGAGGACGGGCAGTTCAAGGTCCCGGCCATCCTGGATGAGGACTGAGGCGATATGAGCGAGAACATCATCGAACTGTCCGCGGCCGAGCTCGCGCAGAAGCTGCAGGCCGGTGAGGTCACCTCGGTGCAGGCCGTGCAGGCGCACCTGGACCGCATCGCGGCCACCGACGGCGCTGCCGCGCAGGAGCGCAGCCACGGCAAGGCCGGTCTCAACGCCTTCCTGCACCTCAATGCGGAGGAGGCCCTCGAGGTCGCCGCCGACGTGGATCGGGATCGCGCCGAGGGCAAGCAGCTGCCGCCGCTGGCCGGCGTGCCGATCGCGGTCAAAGACCTCATCGTGACCAAGGGCCAGCCCACCACGGCGGCCTCGCGCATGCTCGAGGGCTGGATGAGCCCCTACGACGGCACCGTCACCGAGAAGCTGCGCGCGGCGCGCATGCCGATCCTCGGCAAGACCAACCTCGACGAGTTCGCCATGGGCTCCACCACGGAGCACTCGGCCTTCGGCCCTACCCGCAACCCGTGGGATCTCAGCCGCATCCCGGGCGGTTCGGGCGGCGGCTCGGCTGCGGCTGTCACTGCGTTCCAGGCCCCGCTCGCTCTGGGGACGGACACCGGCGGCTCCATCCGCCAGCCGGCCGCCGTGACCGGATCGGTCGGCGTGAAGCCCACCTACGGGTCGGTCTCGCGTTACGGCGTGATCGCCATGGCCTCGTCGCTGGACCAGGTCGGCCCGTGCGCGCGCACCGTGCTGGATGCGGCCATGCTGCACGAGGTCGTCGGCGGCCATGACCCCAAGGACTCGACCTCGCTGAGCGATCCGGCCGAGGGCTTCGTCGAGGCCGCACGGGCAGGTGCTGCCGAGGGCGGGCTGAAGGGCCTGCGCGTGGGCGTGCTCAAGGAGCTGACCGGCGAGGGCTTCCAGCCCGGCGTCGAGCAGCGCTTCCGCGAGGCCGTCGAGGCACTGGAGAAGGCAGGGGCGAGCGTCGTCGAGATCGAGACGCCGAACTTCAAGTACGCCCTGGGCGCCTACTACCTGATCATGTCCTCGGAGGTCTCCTCCAACCTGGCCAAGTACGACGGTGTCCGGTTCGGCCAGCGCGCCCTGCCCAAGGACGGGCACGTGACCATCGAGCGCGTCATGTCCGCCACGCGCGCGGAGAACTTCGGCGCGGAGGTCAAGCGCCGCACGATCCTGGGCACCTACGCCCTGTCGGCCGGCTACTACGACGACGCCTACTACGGCTCGGCGCAGAAGGTCCGCACGCTCGTGCAGCGCGATCTGGACGCGGCGTTCGAGCAGGTCGACGTCCTCGTCTCGCCCACCGCTCCCACCACGGCGTTCCCGCTGGGCTCGGTCGACGAGCAGGCCGATCCCATGCAGATGTACCTCAACGACATCGCCACGATCCCCACCAACCTGGCGGGCGTCCCGGCGATCTCGATCCCGGCGGGCCTCTCGCCCGAGGACGGGATGCCGGTCGGCTTCCAGTTCATGGCCCCCGCTCGTGAGGACGCGCGCCTCTACCGCGCGGCCGCCGGTCTGGAGCGGCTGATGGAGGAGGCGAACGGAGGCCCGATCTGGAAGGACCTGCCGGACGTCGTCGAAGCCGTGGCCAAGCTGTCGGAGACCACTGAGGGAGGCGCCAAGTGAGCGATCAGATCCTGTCCTTCGAGGAGGCCATGGAGGACTTCGACCCCGTGCTCGGGTTCGAGGTCCACGTGGAGCTCAACACCGCGACCAAGATGTTCGACTGGGCGCCGAACACCTTCGGCGACGAGCCGAATACCAACACCACGCCCGTCTCGCTGGGACTGCCCGGCGTGCTGCCCGTGGTCAACGGCAAGGCCGTGGAGTACGCGATCAAGCTCGGGCTCGCCCTGGGCTGCCAGATCGCCCCGGTCTCGCACTTCGCCCGGAAGAACTACTTCTACCCGGACACGCCCAAGAACTTCCAGACCTCCCAGTACGACGAGCCCATCGCCTTCGACGGCCAGCTCACCGTCGAGCTGGAGGACGGCACGCCGTTCACCATCGAGATCGAGCGGGCCCACATGGAGGAGGACGCCGGCAAGCTGACCCACAAGGGCGGTGCCGGTCGCATCCAGGGCGCGGAGTTCTCGCTGGTCGACTACAACCGCGCTGGCGTGCCGCTGGTCGAGATCGTGACCCGCCCGATCGTCGGAGCCGGGGACCGCGCTCCGGAGCTCGGCAAGGCCTACGTCAAGGCGATCCGCGAGATCGTGAAGAACCTCGACATCTCGGATGCCCGCATGGAGCGCGGCAACGTGCGCTGCGATGCCAACGTCTCCCTGATGCCCAAGGGCACCACCGAGTTCGGCACGCGCTCGGAGACCAAGAACGTGAACTCCCTGCGCGCGGTCGAGCGCGCCGTGCGCTACGAGATCCAGCGCCATGCCGCGGTGCTCAAGGCCGGCGAGAAGATCGTCCAGGAGACCCGTCACTGGCACGAGGACACGCGCTCGACCACCTCGGGCCGTCCCAAGTCGGACGCCGATGACTACCGCTACTTCCCCGAGCCGGACCTGGTGCCCGTGTGCCCGGATCCCGCCTGGGTGGAGCAGCTGCGGGCCTCGCTGCCGGAGCCCCCGGCCCAGCGCCGCGCGCGTCTGAAGGAGGAGTGGGGCTACTCGGACGAGGAGTTCCGCGACGTCGTCAACGCAGGCGTGACCGAGGAGATCGCCGCCACCATCGAGGCCGGCGCCTCCAAGGCAGCTGCCCGCAAGTGGTGGATGGGCGAGATCGCCCGCCTGGCCAACAACGCGGGCGTGGAGACCGCGGATCTGGGGATCACCCCGGAGCACGTGGCCGAGGTCGAGTCGCTGATCGGCGAGAAGACCATCAACGACAAGATCGCCAAGCAGGTCCTGGGCCACGTGGCCGAGGGCGAGGGCACCCCGGCGCAGATCGTGGAGGCCCGTGGCCTGGCCGTGGTCTCCGACGAGGGCGTGCTGATCTCCGCGATCGACGACGCCATGGCGCAGATGCCGGACGTCGTCGAGAAGGTCAAGGGCGGCAAGGTCCAGGCCGTGGGCGCTCTGATCGGCCCGGTCATGAAGGCCACCAAGGGCCAGGCGGACGCCGGCCGCGTCCGCGAGCTGATCCTGGAGAAGCTCGGGGTCTCCTGAGCCGTCTCGTGAAGGTCGATCGCGCCCGGGAGCCATGCTTCCGGGCGCGATCTGCACTCCGGCCCGGGTCGGCATTCCCGGCCCGACGACACCCTGAAGGAGCACACATGACCACCATCTGGAACTACCGCGGCGACGACCGGGCCCTGTGGGCGGTGATCGCCGCGATCGTCGGCTCCTATGTGCTGGCCATGCGCCTGGCGCGGTGGGATGCCACCTGGCAGTGGGTTCCGCTCGCCCTGCCGGTCGCGGTGCTGCTCATCTGGTTCTTCCTGGCCGAGGCGGGTGTGCGTGATCTGGGGTTCCCCGCGCCCAGGGATCGGGGCAGCGCCGCAGCCGGGCCGCTGGGCGGGGCGAGCGCGCTCGTGATCGGCGCTGCGCTCGGTGGCGCCGGGGCGGCGGTCCTGCCGCTGCTCCAGGGCGGCCAGCCCGAGCTGCTGGGCCAGGCGGCGGTCTCGAGGCTCGGCGGACCGGCGGTGGCCGCTGTGCTGGCTGCGGTCGCTGCGGCGGCGCTGGAGATCGTGTTCCGCGGTGCGCTGCTCCGGCTGGCGATCGCACGGTGGTCGTCAGGCACTGCGATCACGGTCTCGGTCCTGCTGGCGGTGCTCGGGCTTCTGCCCGTCATGCTCACGCGCAGCGCAGGCACCTGGTCCTGGCTAGCGGCCTCGGCGTGCGCGGTGGCGGTGCTGAGCCTGACGCTGGCCTGGGCTGCCGTGCGCACCAGGTCGCTGTGGATGCCCCTGGGCTGGGCGGCGGGACTCGCAGGAACGGGCGCCGCCGTGCTGCAGGGCTGGCCTGCTCAGGCCCTCGGGGCATGGGCCGCCGCCGGCGCCGCTGCCGCTGCCGGTCTCCTGCTGATCCCCGCGGTCCTGGTGCTCGAGCGGGTGCGGCCCTCCGGCTCAGAACGCCGGGCGGCGTGAACGGGCGGATTCCTTCGGCTCAGGCCAGCCCCAGGCGCTCCAGGGCCCAGGCGTCCTCCCACGCGTTGTCGTGCCACTGCTGATAGCGCCCCGAGGCTCCGCCGTGGCCGCCGGCCATCTCGATGCGCATGAGGATCTGCTCGCGCTTGTCCGGGTTCTCGTGACGCAGGGCCGCCACCCACTTGGCGGGCTCCACGTAGAGCACGCGGGTGTCGTGCAGCGAGGTCACGGCCAGGATCGGCGGGTAGTCCCTGGCGGAGACGTTCTCGTACGGGGAATAGGCCTTCATGGTTCGGTAGACCTCCGCGGAGTCGAGGGGATTGCCCCATTCCTCCCATTCGAGCGCGGTCAGCGGCAGCTCGGGCATGAGCATGGAGGTCAGCGGGTCCACGAACGGCACCGCGGCCACCGCACCGCAGTACAGCTCGGGGGCCAGGTTCAGCACAGCGCCGACCAGGAGTCCGCCGGCTGAGCCGCCCATCAGCACGACCCGGTCGGCGTTGATGTCCGAGCGCGCGCCCAGGTGCCGGGTCGCCGCGACGACGTCTGTGAAGGTGCGCCGCTTGTGCTCCTTCTTGCCGGACTCGTACCACTGCCGCCCGAGCTCGCCGCCGCCGCGCACGTGGGCGATGGCCCAGACCGCACCGCGGTCCAGCAGCGAGATCCGCGAGTACGAGAACGACGGATCCATGCTGATCTCGTACGAGCCGTAGGCGTAGACCACCGCGGGTGCCGGCTGCGCGGCGTCCCGGCGGCGGATGAGGGTGATCGGGATCCGCGTGCCGTCCTCGGCCTGGGCCCAGTCGCGCTCCACGCTGTAGTCGGCAGCCGAGTAGTCGCCCAGCACCGGCTGCTCGCGGCGCAGGACCGGATCGGGCAGCTCGGTCCCCGGCGCATCCAGGATGAGGTCGAAGACGCGCCGCGGGATCACGAAGGACTCGGCGGTGAAGCGCAGGACGGGGGAGTCCGGCTCAGCGGCGGTGAGGGAGACAGCCGTGAGCTCGCCGGGCACCTCGAGGACATGGGGCTCGGCCTGGCTCTCCGTGCCGAGTCCCTTCAGCGGCAGGATGCGCAGCCCCGGCAGGATGTCCTCGCGGACCTCGAGAACCAGGTGATGCTGTGTGGCGGCGAAGCCCAGCACGCGCAGTCCCTCCCTGGGTGCCACGATGTCGATGCCGGGCGGGAATCCGTCGCCGGGCAGTTCCGCCGACTCGCCGGGCAGGTCCGACAGCTCGATCA
Organism: Kocuria sp. SL71; assembly: GCF_026672465.1. Classification (NCBI taxonomy): domain Bacteria; kingdom Bacillati; phylum Actinomycetota; class Actinomycetes; order Micrococcales; family Micrococcaceae; genus Kocuria; species Kocuria sp. SL71. Next base: position 1,497,165 of record NZ_JAPPRE010000001.1, on the reverse strand, counting down.
GGCTCAGGCGTCCATCCGGAGCCTGGCGATCGTGCTGGAGCAGGACGACGTCCCGGCCGTCGATCCGCACGGGCTCCGCCGAGGCGAGAACGCCGGCCCCGCGCGGCACGACCACCTGTGGGGCCTGCTCGCCGGCCTCCTCGATGCGCAGGATCGAGACCTCCGAGTACTCCGAGCACCCGGCCTCGAGCACGAGCCAGCGCCGGTCCGAGGAGAGCTCGGCCCCCAGCCACAGGCCGGGGTCGTCCTCCTGGGCGATGGTGATGTCCTGCTCGAGCGGGGTCCCGAGCACATGGCGGCGCAGGCGCCACGGCCGCCAGGTGTCGTCGACCTCGGTGTAGAAGACGGCGTCTCCGGCGGGGGAGAGGAAGGCGCCGTAGGAGGTCTCCGGGATCTCGTCGTCGAGCGTCCGGTCGGCTGCGAAGTCGTGGACGCGCACCGTGAAGCGCTCATCCCCGGTGGTGTCCTCGGCCCAGGCCATCCGGGTGCCGTCGTGGGTGATGTCGAAGGCGCCCAGCGACCAGAACTCGTGCGGCTGCGCGCGGGCGTTGCCGTCCAGGAGGGTCTGCTCGCCGGGCAGGGACTGACCTGCCACGATCTGCGGCGGCTCCCACCCCTCCTCAGCAGCCGGGACGCGGCACTGCACCGAGTGCTCCCCGCCCTCCACGGTGCGCGTGAAGTACCACCAGTCGCCGCGCCGCCACGGCACCGACAGGTCCGTCTCCTGCACGCGGGTCCGGACCTCCTGGAAGAGCCGCTCGCGCAGCGGGGCCAGCCGGGCGGTGGCGGACTCGGCGTAGGCGGTCTCGGCCTCCAGATGCGCGATGACCTCCGGGGACTCCTTGTCCCGCAGCCACTCGTACGGGTCCAGGAAGGCATCGCCGTGGAACTCGCGGACGTGGTCGCGACGCACGGCCGACGGGGGAGCGAGCGGAAAATCCGAGTTCTGGGAGGTCATGGCGCCCATCGTAAGAACCGGCGCCGACAGCATAGGCCGCTGCCGTCGTGCCCCTGGCCCACAATGGAGCCCATGACCGAACAGCGCTCCCAGGCCCCAGCCCAGCCGTCGTTCGGCTCCCAGAGAGCCGATCTGTGGCTGCAGATCCTGCTCGTGCTGGGCGTCTCGCTGGGGGCCAGCGCCCTCTGGTCGCTCCTCGACCTCGCCGAGACGCTGTCCACCAGCTCGATCGCCGAGTCGAAGGCCTCCATGAACGCGGCGCAGAGCGGCTTCCCCCTGTTCGACGTCCTGCGCCGCAGCCTCGGGATCCTCTTGGCTCTGGTCCCGCCGCTGCTGGCGCTCTATCTGCTGGCGGGCTCGGCCGGTCAGCTGCGCGGGCTGCTGCACCGGATCGGCCTGGACCGCCGGGCCCCGCTGGCGGATCTGGGGCTGGGGGCGCTGCTCTTCGCCGTCATGGGCCTGGGCACCCTGGCGCTGTACCAGGCGGGCCGCCAGCTCGGGATCACCGCCGAGATCGTCACCAACGCGGGCGGGACCTCCTGGTGGGAGGTGATCCTGCTGCTGGCCTCGGCGCTGCGACACTCGCTCGTGGAGGAGATCATCGTCGTCGTGTTCCTGGCCGATCGCCTGCTGCGCGTGGGATGGACGTGGCCGGCCGTGCTGATCGGCTCGGCCCTTCTGCGCGGCAGCTACCACCTGTACCAGGGCGTCGGTCCGGCGCTGGGCAACGTGGTGATGGGACTGGTGTTCCTGTGGCTCTACCGCCGCACCGGACGCGTGATGCCGCTGATCATCGCCCACTTCCTGCTGGACGCCGTCGGCTTCCTGGCCGGACCCCTGCTGTTCTGACGGAGGGCTCCACAGACCACGGAACCCTGGTTTGCGCCGGAGCCGTGCTCGTCCGAGAATGGGAACCAGGTCACGAGAGCCAGCGACAAGCCCCAGCTAGCTGGCCGGCAACCCTCCTTCCGCGGTGGGGTGCCCTGGGTGAGGACCGGGCCGGTCGCGCACGCGGCACGGCAAGCGCGGGTCACGGCACCCGGTCCGACGGGTGCGTCGGACCTCGGTCCGCGGCCCTGGAAGACAAGGAGTCGCCGACATGTCCGCACAGCAGCCCACCCCCTCCGCACCGCAGGGCTGGAGCTTCGAGACCCGTCAGATCCACGCCGGTCAGGAGCCCGATCCCGTCACCGGCGCCCGCGCGCTGCCGATCCAGCAGACCACCTCGTACGTCTTCCCGGACGCCGAGACCGCAGCCGGTCGCTTCGGGCTCAGCCAGGTCGGGCCCATCTACACCCGACTGACCAACCCCACCACCGAGGTCGTCGAGAACCGCGTCGCCTCCCTGGAGGGCGGGACCGCAGCTGTCATGGTCGCCTCCGGTCAGGCCGCCACCACCTACGCGATCCTCAACGTGGCCGGGGCCGGCGATCACATCGTGGCCAGCCCGTCGCTGTACGGAGGGTCGTTCAACCTGTTCAAGCACACGCTGTCCCGGCTCGGGATCGAGACCACTTTCGTCTCCGATCCGGACGATCCCCAGGCCTGGCGCGACGCCGTGCGGCCCAACACGAAGGCCTTCTACGCGGAGTCCATCCCGAACCCCCGCAACGACGTCCTGGACCTGGAGACGGTCTCCGCGATCGCCCACGAGTCAGAGGTCCCGCTGATGGTCGACAACACCATCGCGACCCCGTACCTGCTGCGGCCGTTCGAGCACGGCGCGGACGTGGTGATCCACTCCGCCACCAAGTTCCTCGGCGGGCACGGAACCTCGGTCGGCGGGTTCATCGTGGACTCCGGGCGCTTCGACTACACCCGCTATCCGGATCGCTTCCCGGGCTTCACGGAGCCGGACGAGTCCTATCACGGCCTCGTGTTCGGCGAGGTCTTCGGGGAGAACGGGCCGTTCGGGGCCAACGTGTCTTTCGCGTTCAAGATCCGCACGCAGCTGCTGCGCGACATGGGCGCTGCCATCTCCCCGTTCAACGCCTTCCTGATCGAGCAGGGCATCGAGACGCTGTCGCTGCGCATGGAGCGCCACGTCGCCAACGCTCAGACGGTCGCCACCTGGCTGGAGGCCCACGAGGGCGTCGAAGCCGTGTCCTACGCCGGGCTCGAGTCCTCTCCGTGGCACGAGCGTGCGCAGAAGTACGTCCCCGGCGGCGCAGGTTCGATCCTCGGCTTCGTGCTCGACGGCGGCTCGGAGGCCGGCCAGGCCTTCGTGGACGCGCTGAGCCTGCACTCGAACGTCGCGAACATCGGTGACGTCCGCTCGCTGGTCATCCACCCGGCCTCCACCACGCACGCTCAGCTCTCCCCGGAGGAGCAGCTGGCCGCCGGCGTCGCCCCGGGGTTCGTGCGGCTGTCCGTGGGACTGGAGCACATCGACGACATCCTCGCGGACCTGGAGCTCGGTTTCGCCGCGGTCAAGGCGCGCGGCGCAGGGGGATCGGTCTGAGGTGACCGCCATCCAGAGCACGACCGCGCGCTCGCAGCAGCCCTTCCGCACCGAGGGGCTGCTGCGCCGCGCCCGCATCGGCGACCTCGGGCTGGAATCCGGGGCCGTGCTGCCCGATGTCGAGCTGGCATACGAGACCTGGGGCGAGCTCGACGACCGCGCCTCCAACGCGGTGCTCGTCCCGCATGCGCTGACCGGGGACACCCATGTCACGCGCGGACGGGTCGCCGAGGACGCCACCTCCTTCGACCGTGTCTCCGCCGAGGCACCGGGCTGGTGGGACGGACTGGTCGGGCCCGGGCGGGCGATCGACACCGACCGCTTCTTCGTGGTCGCCATCAACATGCTCGGGGGCTGCTACGGCTCCACTGGTCCGTCGACTCTGATCCCGGAGGACAGCCCGCGGGCCGGTCTTCCGTGGGGATCGGACTTCCCCGCGGTGACGATCCGCGACTCGGTGCGCGCCGAGCAGCGCCTGGCCGAGCAGCTGGGCATCGCGTCCTGGCGGCTGGTCGTCGGCGGTTCCATGGGCGGTGCGCGGGCTCTCGAGTGGGCCGCCACGTTCCCCGAGCAGGTGCGCGCCTGTGCGGTGATCGCCTCGACCGCCGCCTCGAGCGCCGAGCAGATCGCATGGGGCCAGGCGCAGCGCCTGGCGATCCGCAACGACCCCGACTTCCGCGGCGGCGACTACTACGACGGCGTCATCCCCTCCGTGGGCCTCGGAATCGCACGGCGGATCGCGCACACCACCTACCGCGCGGCACCGGACCTCAACGCGCGCTTCGGCAATGCGGCGCAGGCCGGCGAGGATCCGGGGGCGCCGCTGCCGGGGCGCCGTCGGGGCCGGTATGCGATCGAGAGCTACCTGGATCATCAGGCCGCCAAGCTCGTGGGCCGCTTCGACGCCAACTCCTACCTGGTGCTCAACGACGCCCTCATGGGCCACGACGTCGGCCGCGGCCGCGGCGGCGTCAGGCAGGCGCTCGCGGCCACCACCTGCGACTGGCTCGTGGCCTCGGTCGACTCGGATCGGCTCTACCTGCCCTCGGAGTCCGAGGACCTCGCCCGGCTTCTGCCCGGCGACGTCCCCCACCGCACCATACGCTCCGGGGCCGGGCACGACGGCTTCCTGATCGAGCACGAGCAGATCGGCGAGCTGGTCCGAGCCGCCTTCCTCTCCTGAGGGGGCCCTACCGAAGCGACCCATCGACCCTCCTCGCCGCCGAGGGGACCCATTCGTCACGATTCACGCCGGATTAGACGTCCGATGCGTCCCGTCGGCGATCCCGTGCGCCCTGTGCGTCCCCTCGGCGTACTGGGCGCACGAGATCCCCGGTCCACACGGAATCCCGGACAACGGAGATCCGAAGTACGGAGTTCATGCCTCCACAGACGCCCTTTCGGGCACTGGACCGGGGCGACGACGGCGGGGAGCGGATCCGTTCGCATCGGTCGGCGCCGTGATCCGCTGCACTGTCTGCCATGCCGAGACCACGTCACAGTCCACCTGCCTGCCTGCAGGGCCGCGTCTTCACGACCGCCGAGGCTGAAGCGGCAGGCGTCGCGAAGCGTCATCTGTCGGGGAGGCAGTACTGCTCCTGGGGCAAGGGCCTGTGGTCCTGCGCCGATTCGCGCCCTGACCCCCGCACCAGATCCGGTCTGCTGAGGATCCTCCCGGCTCTGCAGCAGGAAGGCTGGGCAGCCAGCCACACGACGGCCGCCATCCTCCACGACTTCCGGCTCCCCGGCAGGCTCGGGCATGTCGGCGGCATCCATCTGTGCTCCTCGACAGGATCAAGGCCTCGAGGACGCGGCGTTGTCGGGCACCGGAGTCAGTTCCATGCCGAGGATCTCTGGACCGACGGATCGGTCCGCCTCACGTCCCCGGCCCGAACACTGCTGGACCTGGCCGCATCGACAGACGCCCGCGGTCGGCACGTCATGACTCACCAGCAGCTCGTGGCCGTCATCGACGGTGTGATCTGCGAGCACCGCACGGGCATCAGCCGGGGCGTGCCGGCGCTTCGCAGCCAGAGAGACCTCAGCAACGATCTCGAGCGGTTCGAGAGCCATCGCGGCGTCCGCAGGGTGCGCCAGGCCCTGCTGCGCGCGGTCGTCGGAGTGGACTCGCCGCTGGAGACCTATACGCGGCTCGTGCTGGAGGACCATCGCTTCACCGGGTGGGAGGCTGATGTCGAGATCCGATCCCCGGGTGGCCGTCGGGTCCACCCTGACCTCGCGGATCGCAGGCACCGGCTGGCCGTGCAGGTCGACGGTGCGGTCCACGAGGACCCCCGGCAGCGACTTCGGGATGTGGAGCGGCAGCGGGCTACGGAAGCGGCCGGATGGACGGAGCTGCGTGTGGTGCACACGGATCTCGACGTCGTGGATCCGACGGATCCTGGATGCGAGCCAAGGATCGTCACCCTGGTGCGGGCACATCGGCAAGCGGTCCGGGCGCGGGAGCTCGCAGGGCCCTGACGAGCCGCCGCCCGAGTGCGAGATCTCGTGAAGGGACGCGTGCGACACGATTCAGGCGCGGGAAGACGTTCGTTGCGTCCCCTCAGCGGCAGTTCCTCCGCGCGGGAGCGAGAGGAGCGACGGAAGCGGGGCGTGCTGCGCGCGGATGCCATGATGGTCGGCATGAGCGAGAACCCCGTCGTGATGTGGAACCGTGACCCCGCCGAGTCCCCGGAGGCGCCCCTGCTGGTGCTCTTCCACGGCTACGGCTCGAACGAGCAGGACCTCATGGGCCTGGTGCCGCAGCTGCCGCAGGATTTCGTGGTGGCCTCGGTGCGCGCCCCGCTGGCCCAGCCTCCCGGCTACAGCTGGTTCCCGCTCTACGACGAGGAGGCCTTCGGCCCCGATGCCATCCGCGCCGCGGTCGAGCCGCTCGTGGGATGGCTGCGGGAGCAGGCCGAGGGGCGTCCGTCGACCACGCTGCTGGGGTTCTCCCAGGGCATGTCGATCGCCACGTCGCTGGTGCGGGCCATGCCGAGCGAGATCACTGCGGTCATCGGGCTGTCGGGCTTCGTGGTGCCGGAGCCGCTGGAGATCTTCCGCGACGACGAGCTGAAGGAGAAGCCCTTCAAGCTCTTCTGGGGCCGCGACCCGCAGGACCCCATCGTCAACGACCAGCTGGTGGACATGACCGCCGAGTGGCTCGTGGAGCATGCGGACACCATGAAGGTCCACTACCAGGGCATCGGCCACAGCGTCTCGCCGCAGGAGATCGGGCACGTCAATGAGTACCTGACCCGCATGGTCCTGGGACGCTGAGCCAGGCCGGGGCCCGTTCAGCCCTCGGCGCGGATGACCAGCGAGGTCCCGTTGTAAGTGATGACGTCGCCGTCGTGCAGCTGTCGGCCGCGGCGGGTCTCGATGTCGTGGTTGACCTGGACCATGCCCTCCTCGACGGCGGTGCGCGCCATGGCGCCGTCCTCGACCAGGCTGCCGAGCTTGAGGGCCTGGCCCAGTCGGATCATCTCGTCGCGGATGGGCAGCTCTTCGGGGGTGCTTCCGGTGGTGGTCATGGCTCCATTGTGGCCCACCGAGGCCATGAGCCCAGCTCGGGGAGGACCGGAAGGGCCCGGGAGTAGCCTGATCCGGTGCCCACCTCAGAACCCCTCCCCGAGAATGCCGACCAGCCCGAGGACCCGCAGCCGCCCCAGGATGTCGTGATGGCCCCGGCGCAGACCCACAGTCCCGTCACGGTGCTGATCGCCCAGATCGCAGCCGTGCTCGCAGGCGGCGCCATGGCCGTCCAGTCGCGCGTCAACGGCGAGCTGGGCGCGCGCACCGGGGACTCCGTGGCCGCAGGCCTCACCGGCTTCTCCGTGGGCTTCGCGATCGTGCTGCTGGGCACCGCGCTGATCCCCGCCGGACGGCGCGGCCTCATCACGGCGCTGGGCGCCTTCCGGGCCCGACGCCTGCCCGCGATCTTCCTGCTCTCCGGCGTCTTCGGCGCGTTCCTGGTGGTGGTGCAGACCGTGACCACGCCGATGGTGGGCGTCTCGGTGTTCATCCTGGGCATGGTCGTGGGCCAGTCCGTCGGCGGGCTCGGGGTGGATCGTGCGGGCATCGGCCCCGGAGGCATGAAGCCGCTGACCGGCTGGCGCCTGCTGGGCACGGCGATCATCGTGGTCGCGGTGCTGATCGCGCAGCTGCCCCACCTGGGCGGCGAGGAGGGAGCTCCTCAGCGCAGCATGGCGGTGGTCCTGGCGCTGCTGCTCCTGCCGGTGCTGGCCGGGCTCGGCTCCGCCCTGCAGACGGCCTTCAACGGGCGGATCGGGGCGGAGGCCGGGACGCCGATCACCCCGACCGTGCTGAATTTCGCCGAGGGCGTGCTGGCGCTGATCGTCGCCACGGTGATCCACCGGCTCACCGCTGACCTGCCGCCGTGGCACTTCCCCTCCGAATGGTGGCTCTACCTGGGCGGCGTGTGCGGCGTGCTGTTCGTGGCGGCAGGAGCGGTGCTCTCGCGGATCATCGGGATCCTGCGCACGAGCCTGTCCCTGACCGCCGGGATGCTCACCGGCGCGCTGCTGCTGGATCTTCTCGTGCCGACCAGCGGCGCGGTGGTCGCCCCGCTGACGGTGCTGGGGACGGCGCTGACCTTCGCGGGCCTCGTCGTCGTGTCCCTGCCCTGGAAGCGGCGGGCGAGCACCGCCTGAGACGACGACGGCCGCCGCGCTCGTCAGGGAGCGCGGCGGCCGACGTGAGCGGTCGGGTCAGCGGGCTGCGTGCCGTCCGCTCTGAGCGGCGGTCGGTGAAGAGCCCGACGAGTAGTCGATCGACGTGTCCTGGGCGGCCGGCTTGGGGCCGCCCGAACGGCGCACCGCGCGTCGCTCGGAGGCCAGCCCGATGCCGATCAGCACGATGCCGAGCACCAGCCACCCCGAGAGCACGAGCCACTGCATGGTGGTGTCGGCTTCCGGGAAGTAGGAGATGCCGCGGATCAGCGTGGAGATCGCCCCCGGCGGGAGGTACTGCCCGATCTCGCCCCACGGGCCGGGCAGGAACTCCTTGGGGGAGTTGGTGCCGGAGATCGGGTTGGCGAAGAACATGAACAGCAGCGCGGCCACCGGGATGCCGGGGGTGCGCAGCACGGTCACCAGTCCGGCGACGGTCGCGGACATCGCCGCGAACGCCAGTCCGACGGCCAGCCAGGTCAGCTCGAACTAGCGTTGGAAGACGTCGAGCAGCGGCCCGCCCAGAGCGGTCACGGCGAAGCCCGCGAGCACGCCGTAGAGCAGCACTGCTACGATCTTGCGGCCGCCGCCGATCACCTGAAGCCCGATCACGATGCCTCCGGCGAGCCCGCCCATGACCATGGGGAAGGACAGCACGCCGAGCCCGGCGCCGTTGGGGTCGTTCTCGCTGAACGGGATCAGGTCCGTCTGGGTCACGGGCATGCCTGTCTTCTGGCCGAGCTGCTCTCCCACGCGGTGCAGGATCTGGCCGGTCGCGGCATTGTTCGCCGAGGCGGAGAGGACCTCCACGGGCTGGCCGATCACGATGGCGCCGTAGACGTCGCGGTGCTCGATGTCCTCGACGGCGGCGTCGCGGTCATCGCCCGTCGTGATGTCGAACAGGTCCGGCTGGGCGTCCTCGAGCTGGTCCTGGACCATCTCGACCTGCTGCTCGGGGCCCGCGATCATCAGCGGGATCGACTTGGGCTCGGAGGTCACCGTGGGCCAGGAGAAGGCCAGGACGATGATCGAGATGGCCACGGCGGACATCAGCGCCGTGATGAGGACCTTGGGCCACGGCGTGACCGGCTTGGCGCTGAGCTGGCCGTGGACTTCCAGGCTGGGACTGGACATGGGGAGACCTCACGATCGGGCGCTGGCGCCGTAGATGGGAAACGGAGAGCTGATCTCCGCCCGGGAGGCTAGCACGCAGATGGAGGTCGCGTCTCCGGTTATGCGACGATGGGTCCTATGTCCTCTCCCACATCCGGTTCCCGCAGCGACGCCCGCGCCAACCGCAGAAAGATCCTGGTGGCCGCAGACAGGGTCTACGCCGCCGAGGGCGTCGACGTCACGCTCGATCGGATCGCCCAGGAGGCGGGCGTGGGAGTGGGGACCGTGTACCGGAACTTCGCGAACAAGGGGGAGCTGATCGAGGCGGTCCTGGCGGATCGCCTGGACGGCATGCTGAGCTTGGCGCGCTCGTGCGCCGAGCACGACGACGCCCGCGAGGGCCTCTTCCGCTTCCTGCGCACCGTGGTGGGCTGGATCAGCGACTCCGTGGCCATCGGGCAGCTGCTCGACGGGCGCTCGGAGCACCAGGCGCGCCTGCTGCGAGTGCGCGCGCAGTTCATCCCGCTGGTCGAGCAGCTGATCGCCCGCGCCCAGCGCGACGGCCAGATCCGCGCCGACTTCAGCTCCGCCGACCTGCCGATGTTCTTCACGATGCTCGGGGCGGTGCAGGAGCGCGCCGGGTCTGTGGATCCGAAGCTCGTGCACCGCTACGCGGATCTGCTGCTGGATGCGATCTCCCTTCCCGAGGCGACCTCCGAGCATCCGCCGCTGAGCGAGGCGCAGCTGGTCGAGCTGCTCGGTCGCAGCGGCTGATCAGGGTCGCCGTACAGGGAGCAGATATGACCGCATTCGCCGTCTGGAGAGCTGAGCACCGCTGAGCGCACCGGGAGTCGCGGGCCGTCGTCGTCGTTGACTACCCTGGCGGTCGGTGCCTTCGTGCACCCGAGGACCCCGTACGGAAACCCCAGGCCAGGCCGCAGCCAGCGGTCGCGGCAGATACCGGAGTGTGCATCTCATGGCCCCCAAGTCCACGCTGGACAACGTCATCTCGCTGTGCAAGCGACGCGGCTTCGTGTTCCAGGCGGGTGAGATCTACGGCGGCTCGCGCTCGGCCTGGGACTACGGCCCCCTGGGCGCGGAGCTCAAGGAGAACATCAAGCGCGAGTGGTGGCAGACCTTCGTGCGCGGACGCGAGGACATGGTGGGCCTGGACTCCTCGATCATCCTGCCCTCGGCCGTGTGGGAGGCCTCCGGGCACGTCGCCACGTTCACGGACCCGCTGGTCGAATGCACCTCGTGCCACACTCGCCACCGCCAGGATCACCTGGAGGAGGCCTTCGAGGACAAGAAGGGCCGCGCGCCCGAGTCCATGGCCGAGGTCAACTGCCCCAACTGCGGCGCCAAGGGCGAGTGGACGGACCCGCAGCAGTTCTCGGGCCTGATGAAGACCTACCTGGGCCCCGTCGACGACGAGAAGGGCAAGCACTACCTGCGCCCGGAGACCGCCCAGGGCATCTTCGTGAACTTCCTCAACGTGGTGACGGCCGCCCGTCAGCGTCCGCCGTTCGGGATCGGCCAGATCGGCAAGGCCTTCCGCAACGAGATCACCCCGGGCAACTTCATCTTCCGCACCCGCGAGTTCGAGCAGATGGAGATCGAGTACTTCGTGCACCCGGAGGAGGCCAAGCCCTCGTTCGACACCTGGGTGGATGACTGCGAGCGCTGGTTCACCGATCTGGGCGTGAACCCCGAGAACCTGCGCCGCTTCGACGTCCCGGACGGCGAGCGCGCCCACTACTCGGACGCCACGATCGACCTGGAGTACCGCTTCGGCTTCCAGGGCTCGGAGTGGGGCGAGCTGATGGGCGTGGCCAACCGCACGGACTTCGACCTGAGCAACCACACCGAGGCCTCGGGCACCAAGATGCAGTACTTCGACCAGGCCTCCGGCGAGCGCTACACCCCGTACGTGATCGAGCCGTCCTTCGGCCTCACGCGCTCCATGATGGCGTTCCTGGTGGACTCCTACCGCGAGGAGGAGGCCCCCAACACCAAGGGCGGCACCGACGTGCGCACCGTGCTCGGACTGGATCCGCGCCTGGCCCCGGTCAAGGCCGCGGTCCTGCCGCTGTCCAAGAAGGACGACCTCAAGGGCGTGGCCGGGGACCTGGCCGCCGAGCTGCGGCGCCGCTGGAACATCGACTACGACGACGCCGGGGCCATCGGCCGCCGCTACCGCCGCCAGGACGAGATCGGCACGCCGTACTGCGTGACGGTGGACTTCGACACCCTCGAGGACCAGGCCGTGACCATCCGCGAGCGCGACGAGATGACCCAGGAGCGCGTCTCCCTGGACAAGGTCAGCTCGTACCTGGCCGACAAGCTGGGCTGCTGAGCGGGGGATCGCATGAGTGTGGAACTTCGCTCCTGGGAGCAGGGCGATGATCTCGCCCTGCTCGAGGTCCTGCCCGCCCCGGAGGCCGACCCCGTCGTCGCCCTGCGGGCACTGATGGGTCCGGACACCGACGAGCCCGCGTGGTCGCGCACGGTCGTGGCCGTCGACGACGACGTGGTGATCGGCGGCGGAGCCGTGCAGCTGCACCCGCTGCACCCGGAGCGGGTGTGGGCCTTCGCGGAGGTCGCCACGGCCAACCGCGGCGAGGGCACGGGCCGGCTGATCGCGGACCGCCTGCGGCAGATCGCAGCCGAGGCCTTCCCGGACAAGCCGCTGCGCACCAAGGCCGCACCCGAGACCTCGGGTGCGGCCTTCGCCGAGCACTCCGGCATGGTGCCGGTCATGACGCACCGCCATGTCGTCATCGCGCCCGGCGCCCTGCCGCCGCAGCCGATCGGCGAGGGCGACTCGGCCACCGAGGCGATCGAGGACCTGGCCACCGGCTCCGTCGAGCTCACCAAGGCGGTGGGGGAGTTCTACCGCGCCGTCAACGCCTGGGACGCCCCGGCCGAGCTGTCGCTGGGGAAGGTGAACCAGCAGTTCCTCTCCGAGACCTCCCAGGCCTACGGGGCGATCGTGCTGCGCCGCGGGATCGACCGCGGGGCGGGGCGCAGCGGGAGCATCGGCGCCTTCGCGATCAGCTACCGCTCGCTCGAGCTGGATCAGGAGCGCTCGCAGGCCGACGCCGAGCGGCTCGAGGAGCTCGACGACCTGCCCACCGACGTCCTGGTCGGCTGGGACCCACAGCTGCCGGACGAGGAGGCCGCGATCGCGGTCGCCAAGCTCCTCGGGCTGCTCGTGGCCCGCTACCCGGTGCGCGTGGAGGTCACCGACGCCATGCGCCCGCTGGCGATCGTGTGCGCCCAGCTCGTCGCGGACGGGGTGGCCAAGGTCGTGGACGAGTCCGTGACCTATGCCGATCCGGCCGAGTGAGCCTCACCGTCTGAGCCCGCACCTTCTGGGCTGATGACAGCGGCCGGTGCCTCCCCATCACTGGGGAGGCACCGGCCGCTGTCGTGGCATGGGAAGCGCGCGCCGGCCGCGCCGCTCAGAACGCCCAGGGATCGACGCCGTGGTCGCGGGAGAGCTCCTGGCGCAGCTGCCCGTCGAGGCGCTCGAGCCGTCGGCTCATGCCCACGCCGTCGACGATCCACCAGATGACGGTCACCAGCCCAGTCAGAGCCATGATGATCAGCGCGGCCCAGAAGACGAGGCCCGGCCCGGTGATGGCCGCGTCCCCGACGCTTCCGGGCTCGCCGGTGTCGAAGCCCTCTTCATAGGTGACCATGAGCATGGCGTAGGCCGTGATGGCCCCCGTCCAGGCGATGCCCGCCAGGATCAGCTTGACCAGCCCGCGGCCGACGGCGCCGAGGTAGAAGTCGTGCACGGGGACGTGGAGCATGAACGGGCCGAGGATCCACAGGATCCAAGCCGCGATGGGCGTCTTGGCGCGGGCCTCATAGCGCACCGCGGCCTGGCGGTGCGCGGGATCCATGGGCGCAGGGGTCCAGGGGCCGGGGCGTGCGGGCCAGGGGCCGGCGGGGTGCGGGTAGGTCATGGCCGGCTCAGAACGACCAGGGATCGACGCCCTGCTGGGCGGCGATCTCGCGGCGGATGCGGTCGTTGGTGCGCTCCAGGCGCGAGGTCATGGTCACGCCGTCCACGATCCACCAGATCAGGATGGCGACGAACGAGCCGATGCACAGCACGACCCCGAGAATGATCAGCACGCCAGCGGTGCTCTCGCTGCTGCCGGAAGCGGCGGCCCCGCCGATCATCCCGCCGAACAGGGCGATGAACGCGAAGACGATCAGCCCCAGCTTCAGCAGACCGCGTCCCACGGCGCCGAAGTAGAAGTCGTGGATGGGCAGGCCGATCAGGAACGGCCCGCCCAGCCACAGCAGCCATGCCACGGTGTTGTTCTTGGAGCGCGCCGAGTAGCGCCAGGCGGCCTGCGTGGCCGCCGGATCCATGGGGGCGCCCCAGCCCTGATGCGGTCCCGGCTGAGGAGCCGCTGCCTGTCCGGGCGTCCCGGGCGCAGGCTGGTGACCCCAGGGGCCCTGCCCCGCATCGGGGGTCGGCTGCGAGCCGGTCGGAATGTGCGTCACGGCGATCTCCTGTCGGTGGGGGAGGAGCGGCATCGAGGTGCACCGCCGGGTCTGCTCCCATCCTAGGTGACTAATTTGCGCATGTGAACTCCATCGCCGGATTCCGGACGAGGCACCGGCGACCCTGGAATGTGCCGGAGATCGCCCGAACAGGGCGACGGTCCTGTGGGAAGATGCCCGGATGACCACCACCGCCGAGCCCCGCCAGGAGACCGCCCTCGCGCAGCAAGCGCAGGGGCCGTCGTCGTACCGTCAGCCGTTCGGCCCGGGGACGATCGAGACCACGCTTGCCGACGAGGCCGTGACCCTGGACCTGCCGCCGCTGCGTCTGGGCGGGCTGACGATCGACGTCCCCGTGGTGCTCGCGCCCATGGCCGGGGTGACGAACAAGGCGTTCCGCGCGCTGTGCCGCGCCCACGGCGGCGGGCTGTACGTAACCGAGATGGTCACCGCCCGCGCCCTGGTGGAGCGGTGGGAGAAGTCCCTGCAGATCGTCCACCACGACCCGCACGAGACCCCGCGCTCGGTGCAGATCTACGGCGTGGACGCGGTCAACGTGGGCAAGGCCGTGCGGATGGTGGTCGAGGAGGACATCGCCGATCACATCGACCTGAACTTCGGCTGCCCCGTGCCCAAGGTCACCAAGCGCGGAGGGGGATCGGCGCTGCCGTGGAAGACGGATCTCTTCGAGGCGATCCTCTCCGCCGCCGTCCGCGAGGCCCAGGGGCTGCCCGTCACGATCAAGACCCGCAAGGGCATCGACGACGACCACCTCACCTACCTCGAGGCGGGTCGGATGGCCCGCGACCTCGGCATCGCCGGGATGACCCTGCACGGGCGCACCCTGGAGCAGCACTACTCCGGCCAGGCCGACTGGTCCTCGATCGCGCGGCTGCGCGAGGCGATCCCGGACATGCCGATCCTGGGCAACGGCGACATCTGGTCCGCCGAGGACGCCGTGCGCATGGTGAACGAGACGGGTGTGGACGGCGTGGTCATCGGCCGCGGCTGCCAGGGCCGCCCCTGGCTGTTCGGCGATCTGCAGGCCGCGTTCGACGGCAGCCGGGAGCGCGCCCGCCCCGGTCTGCGCGCCGTGGCCGCCACCATCTACCGCCACGCCCAGCTGCTGGCCGAGCAGGACGGCGACGAGCTGCAGGGCCTGCGGGAGATCCGCAAGCACGTGGCCTGGTACTTCAAGGGCTACCCGGTCGGTGGCGACCTGCGCGCGAAGCTGTCCCTGGTCGAGACGCTGGATCAGCTCGAGGAGCTGCTCTCCTCCATGGACCTGGATCAGCCGTACCCCGGTGCGGATGTTGAGGGGCCGCGCGGTCGCGCCGGCAACCCCAAGAAGGCCGCTCTGCCGGACCGGTGGCTCGAGGACCGGCAGATCCACGACGACCAGCGCCTGGGTCTGGTCGACGCAGAGCTCGACGTCTCCGGCGGCTGAGGCGCCCCCGAGCGGGCACAATGGCCTGGTGATGGATGAGCTGAGCCACGAGAACCAGCAGGAGCTTCCCCTCGAGGGCGTGGCGGAGATGCTCGCTGCCGTCGACCGCACTCGCGAGGCCGAGCCCGGCTACAGCGCCCGCGACATCGAGCGGTGGGTGCGCGAGGACCACCACAACAAGTACCGCTCGCACTTCGAGCGCGACCGCGCCCGCGTGCTGCACTCCTCGGCTCTGCGCCGACTGGCCGCCAAGACCCAGGTGGTCGACCCCGGGGCCGACGACTTCGCGCGCAACCGCCTCACGCATTCGCTCGAGGTCGCCCAGATCGGCCGGGAGATCGGCCGGCTCATGGGCTGCAACCCGGACGTCGTCGACGCCGCCTGTTTATCTCACGACCTCGGCCACCCGCCGTTCGGGCACAACGGGGAGACGGAGCTCAACGCGCTCGCCGGGGATATCGGGGGCTTCGAGGGCAATGCGCAGACCCTGCGGCTGCTCGTGCGCCTGGAGCCCAAGGTGATCGCCCCGGACGGCAGCCCCGCCGGGCTGAACCTCACCCGCGCCGCGCTGGATGCCACGTGCAAGTACCCGTGGCGGGCCTCGGAGGCGCCCCAGCAGGCGGACGGGACGCGCTCGCGGAAGTTCGGCGTCTACGAGGACGACCTGCCGGTCTTCGAATGGATGCGCGAGGGCGCCCCGGCGCGCACCAAGTGCCTCGAGGCCCAGGTCATGGACCTGGCCGATGACATCTCCTACTCGGTGCACGACGTCGAGGACGCCGTTGCCGCAGGAGCCGTGCGGCTGTCCCGGCTGAAGGACCCCGCCCAGCGCGAGCGCGTGTTCGACAAGACCCGCGAGTGGTACCTCCCGGGTGCGGAGGACGCCGAGATGGACGAGGCGCTGACCCGCCTGGAGAACGCCCCGGAATGGGCCTCCGAGATGCGGGGATCGCGCCAGGACCTGGCTCGGCTCAAGGACATGACTTCCCAGCTGATCGGCCGCTTCGCCACGTCGGCCGTGGCCGCCACGCGTCGAGTCACGGGCTCGGATCCGCTGACCCGCTACGACGCCTCCCTGGTGGTCCCGCACGAGACCGACGTGCAGATCGCCGTGCTCAAGGGCATCGCCGTGACCTACGTGATGACCGAGCGCGACTCGCAGGTGGTCTACGACCGCCAGCGCGAGACCCTGCGTCTGCTGGTGGAGGCCATGATGGACTCGGATGGCCGCTACCTGGCCCCGGAGTTCCGCGGCGACTGGCACGACGTCGGCGGAGGCCCCGGTGCCGAGGCCCTGCGCCTGCGCATCGTGATCGACCAGGTGGCCTCGCTGACCGACACCTCGGCGGTGCGGCTGCATCACCGCATCCTGGGCACGGACCGGCGGCTGGGGGACACCCCTCTGTGGTGAGCGCGCCGTCGTGACCGCTGCTCCGGCGACGGGCCGAACTGCCAGGTTCTCCTCAGCCCGCGCTCAGCTCCCTTAGACTTCCCCCGCGTCCGCATCACGGCGGAGGCACAGCGGGACTCTGCAGGTGAGCTCCCGCACCACCGATTCGCCGACAGGCACCGACGACACGCGCAGGACGCGGGAACAGGCGGCACACCGTGATCGGAATCCTCTGGGGCATCGGCGGCATGGCAGGGATCCTGCTCATCGCCTTCCTCCTCTCCTCGAACCGACGGGCGATCAAGGTCCGCACCGTCGTGGCCGCGCTCGGCCTGCAGGTCGTGTTCGGCATCGCCGTGCTCTACTGGCCCTTCGGGCAGCGGGTGCTCGGCGTCGTCTCCGACGGCGTCCAGGAGGTCATCGGCTCCGCGAACGCCGGCATCAGCTTCGTCTTCGGCGGACTCGTGCCGGAGGACGGCGTGGTCTTCGCGCTGCAGGTCCTGCCGGTCATCATCTTCTTCGCCTCGTTGACCGCGGTGCTCTACCACTGGGGCATCCTGCAGTTCGTCGTGAACTGGCTGGGCCGCGGCATCGGCTGGCTGCTGGGCACCCGCCGCGCCGAGTCCGTGAACACCGCAGCCAACATCTTCGTGGGCCAGACCGAGGCGCCACTGGTCATCCGTCCCTACATCCCCGGGCTCACCCGCTCCGGGCTGTTCGCCGTCATGGTGGGCGGGCTGACGACCGTCGCCGGCTCCGTGCTGGTCGGCTACTCCCTGCTGGGCGCCCCGCTCGAGTACCTGATCGCCGCCTCCTTCATGGCCGCGCCGGGCGCGCTGCTGATGGCCAAGATCCTGGAGCCGGAGACGGTCTCGGACGAGGAGGCCGACCGCCTGGAGAAGGCCGGTGCCGCCAAGCTGGCCGCTGAGAACAGCGACGTCCCCGTCGTCGCCGCGACCGACGACGCCGCTGCCGATGCTCCGTGGGCCGATGGCGAGCAGGCGGAGGAGGCCGTCGTCGTCGAGGATCCGGGAGACGCTCTCAAGCACCGCAACGTGATCGACGCCGCCGCGGCCGGCGCCAGCGACGGCCTGCGCCTGGCGCTGACCGTGGGCGCCATGCTGCTGGCGTTCATCGCGCTGATCGCCCTGGTCAACCTGATCATCGGCACGGTCGGCGGCTGGTTCGGCGCCCCTGATCTGACGTTCGAGCAGATCCTGGGGTGGGTCTTCGCCCCGATCATGACCATGATCGGCGTGCCGTGGAACGAGGCCGTGGCCTCCGGCAGCTTCGTGGGGCAGAAGGTCGTGGTCAACGAGTTCGTGGCCTTCGCGGACTTCGGTCCGCAGATCGAGAGCTTCAGCCCCAAGACGGCGGCCATCACCACGTTCGCCCTCACCGGCTTCGCCAACCTCAGCTCGCTGGGCATCCTGCTCGGCGGCCTGGGAGGCCTCGCCCCGGAGCGCCGCCCGGAGATCGCCGAGCTCGGCATCCGCGCCATCCTGGCGGCCACCCTGGCCAACCTGATGTCCGCGGCCATCGCCGGCATCATGCTCGCCTGAGCGGTTCAGGCGCACGCGACGCGGCCCGTCGAGCACCTCAGTAAGATGGGGCGCCGACGGGCCGCGTCATTCTCTGCCGCCGGCCCGAGACCGGACCAGCCCCCAGCACCGGGCCCCGCCCGCACCCACCCTCCAAGGAGCGCCAGATCATGGCATCGGCACAGCAGTCCCCGAACGGCCGCGTCCCCGCCGGGGTCGACTCGTCAGAGCTCCAGGAGGCATCGCGCGCCCCCGGGATGATCGTCTCCGCCATCGTCCTGCTCATCGCCGCGCTGTCGATCGTGGTGCCGCACCTGATCGAGGTGGCTGCGTGGGTGCGCATGCTCGGGCTGGTCGTCGGGCTGATCCTCGTCGGCGTGGGCACCGTGGTCTTCGTCCAGGAGCTGCGCCGCCAGTCGATCGTGCGGCGCTGAAGACGGCCCTCCGGCGGCAGCGGCTGTCGGCATGCCGTCATCCCGTTGAACGGAACCGGCCTTCGAGCGGCGAGTGACGCGGATTACAGTGAACCGGCCCGCGTCCCGTGGGTCCGAACCCCGAATCGCCCTGCGCGAAGGAGACACGACCGTGCCCGCTGAGACCCCCGTGAACCAGGTCCTGCGCGGCCGCGCCTGGGTGGCGCCGCTGTGCTGGATCGCCGTGCTGCTCGACGGGTTCGACGCCGTCGTGCTGGGTGCGGTCATGCCGTCCATGATCGAGGACCCGGGCTTCGGCCTCACGCCCGCCTCCGGCACGGCCGTGGCGACCGCCGGGTTGTTCGGCATGATGGTCGGCGCTCTGGGGATGGGCTGGGCCACGGACCGCTTCGGCCGCCGTCGGATGCTGATCGGCGCGGTGACGATCTTCTCCCTGCTGACCCTGGCCATGGCGTTCACCGACTCGATCGCCGTGTTCGGGATCCTGCGCTTCCTGGCCGGCGTGGGCCTGGGCGGCTGCCTGCCCACCGCGATCTCCATGGTCACCGAGTTCTCCTCCGCCCGTCGCACAGGCAACGCGACCACCACGGTCATGACCGGCTACCACGTGGGGGCGGTGCTCACCGCGGCCCTGGCGATCTGGATCGTGACGCAGCTGTCCTGGCACGCCATGTTCATCGCCGGCGCCCTTCCGGCCGTGATCCTGGTGCCGCTGATGCTGCGCTACCTGCCGGAGTCCCCGGAGTTCCTGCTCTCCCAGGGCCGCCGCGACGAGGCCCGGGCGGTCGCCGAGCACTACGGGATCGACTTCGCCGCGCGGCTGGAGCGCCAGGAAGCCCTCACCCGGGCCGGATCGGATGCCCAGCAGGAGAAGGTCGGGGCCGGCCTGCTGCTGTCCGGTCCGTACCGTCGCAACACCGTGATCCTGTGGATCGCCTCCTTCATGGGCCTGCTGCTGGTCTACGGCCTGAACACCTGGCTGCCGCAGATCATGCGCGCCGCCGACTACGACCTCGGCAACGCCCTGGGCTTCCTGCTGATCCTCAACGTGGGCGCGATCGTCGGGCTGTTCATTGCCGGACGGGCCGCCGACCGGTTCACCCCGCGGGTCGCGGGCATCGTCTGGTTCCTGGGGGCCGCCGTCATGCTCTCGGCGCTGGTGATCCGCCTGCCGCTGGGCGGGATCTACGTCATGGTCTTCATCACCGGCTGCTTCGTGTTCTCCGCGCAGGTGCTGGTCTACGCCTTCACCGCCTCCAACTACCCTGCGCAGGTCCGGGCCACCGCGCTGGGCATGTCGGCCGGCACGGGGCGCCTTGGCGCGATCTCCGGACCGCTGGTGGGCGGCACCCTGCTCTCCGCCGGGCTGGCCTACCCGTGGGGCTTCTTCGCCTTCGCACTGGCCGCGCTGCTGGGCGGCGGGGCGCTGTCGGCCACCCGGACCCTGGACCCCGAGGCCCAGGACAGCCCCGTCCACAGGCAGCCGATCGACTGATCGGGGCTTGGCGGCGGGTCGTAGACTGGTGCGGTGGCAGGACTGATCAAGCGCGAGGACATCGACGAAGTGCGCTCGCGGACGGACATCCGCGAGATCGTCGAGGGCTACGTCACGCTCAAGTCCGCCGGCATCGGCTCCTACAAGGGGCTGTGCCCCTTCCATGACGAGCGCACGCCGTCGTTCCACGTCCGCCCGCAATACGGCACGTATCACTGCTTCGGCTGCGACGAGTCCGGCGATGTCATCGCCTTCGTCCAGGCCATGGAGCACACCACATTCGCCGAGACCGTCGAGCGGCTGGCCGCCAGGATCGGCTACGAGCTGCACTACGAACAGGGCAGCGGCCCGGACAAGGCCATGGTGGGCCGCCGTCAGCGGCTGCTGGACGCCCACAAGGTCGCCGCCGAGTACTTCCAGGCCCAGCTGCGCACCGCCGGGGCCCGCGCCGCGCACACCTACCTGGGCGATCGCGGCTTCTCCCCGCAGGACGCCGCCGACTATGGCGTGGGCTATGCGCCCAAGGGCTGGACCAGGCTCCTGGATCACCTGCGCAAGCGCGGCTACACGGACGATGAGCTCGAGGGCACCGGCATGTTCTCCTCCGGGCGCAGCGGGCTGATCGACCGCTTCCGCGGCCGGCTGATCTTCCCCATCCGGGGGATCGGCGGGGAGATCATCGGCTTCGGCGCCCGCAAGCTCTACGACGACGACCAGGGCCCCAAGTACCTCAACACCCCCGAGACCCAGCTCTACAAGAAGTCGACGGTGCTCTACGGGATCGACAAGGCCAAGCGCCAGATCGCCAAGCAGCGTCAGGTGGTCGTGGTCGAGGGCTACACGGACGTGATGGCCATGCACCTGGCCGGGGTGCCCACCGCCGTGGCCACCTGCGGCACCGCATTCGGCGCCGAGCACATCAAGGTCGTGCGCCGCTTCCTCTCGGACGACGGCTCCGGCGGCGAGGTCGTGTTCACCTTCGACGGCGACGAGGCCGGGCAGAAGGCCGCCCTGCGTGCCTTCCAGGAGGACCAGCGCTTCATGGCCCAGACCTTCGTGGCTGTGGAGCCCAACGGCATGGATCCGTGCGAGCTGCGCCTGGCCCGCGGGGACGCCGCTGTGCGCTCGCTGCTGAGCGCCAAGCGCCCGCTGTTCGAGTTCGCCATCCGCGCAGCCATGAAGCGCTACGACTTGGAATCGCTAGAGGGCCGGGTCCAGGCCATGCGCGCGACCGCTCCGATCGTCGGGCGCATCCGCGACACCACGCTGCGCCCGGCCTACGCCCGCCAGCTGGCCGGGTGGCTGGGGCTCGAGGTCCCGGACGTCGTCCAGGCTGTGGAGACCTCCGCACGGGCGGAGGCCCGCGGTGACGGCGGCGGGGCCGGCCCCGGGCAGCAGCGCACGTTCGACCGCCCGGTCGATGGCTCGGACCAGCGTCCGCGCGGCCCTCAGGACTCCGACGGCCCGCCCGACGACGGCGCCGCACAGCCTCCGCGCATCGAGTGGCCGGATCCCCGCGATCCGCTGCTGCGCACGGAGAAGGAGGCGCTGGAGGTCGTCGTGCAGGTCCCGCACCTGCTGGGTCCTGCCGAGTGGCAGCAGTTCACCGAGGCCGAGTGCGCGCATCCGGTGCACACCGCCGTGCACCGCGGGGTGGTCCAGGTGCTCGCCGGTATCGGCGCCGATCAGCAGATCACCCCTGGGCGAGGCTGGATCGAGGCCCTTCGCGCGGCCCTTCCGCAGGAGCTGCACGGCTATCTGGCGGGACTGTCCATGCGGGCCCTGCCCGCCTCGGACGAACAGCAGCTCGAGCGCTACGCCACCGGGGTGATCAACCACCTCTTCGACCGCCAGATCAACCGGCGCCAGGCTGATCTGCGAGCCGAGCTGCAGCGGACGTCGTCGGTCGAGCAGCCGGAGCGCTTCCGCGAGATCAGCCGTCAGCTGCTGGACCTGGAGGCCCGCCGTCGCGAGCTGCGCCCGGCCTGAGCTGAGCCCCGGACGGGTTTTGCGCGGGGGCAGTGCACGGGGTAGGGTGTCTGTCTGTTGCACGGCGACGTGCACCTTCCCCCGTAGCTCAATTGGCAGAGCATTCGACTGTTAATCGAAGGGTTGCTGGTTCGAGTCCAGCCGGGGGAGCTTTTCAGCCCCCGTGGTGACCAAGTCACCACGGGGGCTTTTGCGTGCCTGCGCAAGATCTGGTCCGAGCAATTCCGAAAGGGAGATGTCGAGCCAGTCAGCGATCTCCATCAATTCAGTGATCGAGAACGGGCGCTCTCCACGCATGCGCCGGGATGCTGCGCTTCTTGCTAGCCCTAGGCGGGCCGCCATCTGCGACTGACTCACATCGCGTCGGCCGAGCCAGGCGCGGACCTCGTTTCCAACAAGGACGGCACGGGGATCCAGGGGTTCAGTGGTCTCACTTGTCATGGGCTCATTGTACCTAGAGCGGGACAGAACGTCCGAAAAATGGTCCTGTGTCCCGCTGGGAGGGACGCATGTGTTGACACGGTGTCCCGCTCAGCGGGACGCTGTCCCTATGACGAAGCAAAAGCGACTCGCCCTGGCCATCCGCTCTCGGATGGCCTTCTGCGAGATGACACAGGCCCAGCTGGCGGCGCAGATCGAGATGGGGCGCACCTCACTCTCCGCGCGACTCAACGGAGAACGGGAGTTCTCGTACTCGGAACTTGAATCAGTGGCTCAGGCGCTGGACCTGACCCTGCGGGATCTGCTGCCGGCAGACGAGAAGGGGGCGCAGCGATGAGCGCGACGACGATGACGACGAGCCCGCAGCCGCTGACTGAGGCGGACGCTCGGGAGCTGACGAACCAGATTGCTGAGGGGCTGGCTGATGTCCACTCGCTGATCGTTCAGGCCTGGGAAGGCCGGGTCTGGGAGCCGCTGGGCTTCGAGACGTGGGATGCCTGGATCGACGCGAACTTCCGTGGACTCCAGCTGCGTCCGCCGCGCGAGCAGCGCGAGGAGGTCGTGCAGTCGATGCGTGAGGCCGGCATGAGCGTGCGGGCGATCTCGCGGGCGACCGATCTCGGTGTCGGCACGATCCATCGGGCATCGGCAGGTGTTCCAAATGGAACAACTGAGCAGGAATCGACCGGACTGGACGGGAAGTCCTACGCCGCGAAGAAGCCCGCGCACAAGAAGACCGACGAGTCCACGGGGTCCATGACCCTGACAGATCTTGGAGTGCCGGCGATCGATCGCTCCACCCTTCGGCAGACGACGTCGACCGAGGATGGCGACGACGTCAACACCGAGGCTCTGTCCGGAGACGTGGTCGAGCCCGAGGGAAGCACTGAGTCCAGCGCCTCTTGGTGGGAAGGCCCGCGTGAGGCGCTGATCGAAGCTGAGGCTCGCTGCGTGAAGCTCATCCAGGAGCGCAAGGAGCAGCCGCGGCTGGTCGAGGACCCGCAGGACCCGGGAGCTCCGCAGCTGACGATGACCGCGGCGCGGACCGTGCTGGCGGCCGGTGGTGTGATCGTCGATCTCGGCGTGGAGACGCTGGATCAGGAGTCGAAGGACGCTTTGCGCAAGGTTCTGGGCACTGTGATCGAGTCGCTGGACGGCGTCATCGGTGATCTGGAGGAGGCCGATGATGAGGCCTGAACGCGCACAAAGCGATGCGCGCCCGGGGGCAACCGGACGCGCATCTGATCAGCATGATTCGCGTGAGATTGCAGGATCAACGCTGGTGAACGACACGGTAGCACCGGGGGTCGCTGTGCGGAATGGCGGGTCGTCTCGGATCGATCCGGACACGCGCGGTGTCCAGTGGACGGTCGTTGGCCTGGTGGGTCTGCTCGGGCTGACGTCGTTCGCGGTCTCGTTCCGGGCGCTGCATGACGTGGCTGCCTGGGCCGGGATCGGCCCCGGGCTCGCGTGGGCGGTTCCCGTCTTCATCGACGGCGCGATCTTGACCTACGCCTTGGCTGTGCTGGTTCATCGTTCCCGCGGTGAGTCTGTGTGGCCGTCGTGGGTCTCGCTGGCGGTGTTCACGGCGATGTCGGTCGCTGCGAACGGCGCGCACGCTGTGGCGGCCCCGCAGGAGGAGTGGTGGCAGGCCTGGGTCGGTGCGGCCCTGGCGGCGTTGGCCCCCTTGGGCGTTTTCGCGGCGACGGAGCAGATGGCTCGTCTGGTGGTGCTGCGCCCGCAGGATCGCGTGGCGCTGTCTGCCGTCGAGGCTGTGCTGTCGGCATCCGTGGCTGTGGAGGAGGAGTCGTCGCAGGACGAGACTCCCTCGCCGGTCCGTGGCGAGTGGGAGGAGCGCGACGACCAGGCTGCGCCGACCGTCGTGTCGGCAGAGACGATCCCGGGGCCTTTGGAGCCTTCGGAGCTTTCGGAGCCTTCGGAGGCCTTGGGGGTCGAGGTCGAGTCGGAGCCTGATCTGGCTGTTGAGCAGGAGCTCCAGGGTGATGACGTGGCTGAGGAAGCCGAGGAGGCATCTGAGGGCGACGAGCCCGAGGAGGCCAGTGCAGGGGCTGAGGAGCCGTCTGAGGAGGACTTCGTGGCCTGGGTCCAGCAGCGGCGGCGCGAGGGTGAGCCGATCACGGGTCCGACGGCCGGGGCGTTCCTGGGCGTGTCCGAGCGCACGGGTCGGAACCGGATCAAGGAGCTGCGCAGCGCGCGGCCTGAGCTGTTCGAGGAGGTGGCGGCATGAGCATCAAGGCGATCTCGTGGGCGTGGACGCAGCAGGTGAAGTCCTCGCAGAAGCTGGTGCTGATGGCTCTTGCGGATAGCGCTGACGACTTCGGGGAGGCCCGGGTCTCGCAGTCCTTCTTGGCCTGGAAGACCGAGTACTCCGAGCGGTTCGTGCGCAAGGCCATCACGGAACTCGAAGAAGCCGGGCTCATGACGCGAGTGCGCACGACCCGACGCGACGGAACGCGCGGCGTGGATGGTGTCGTGCTGCACCTGGACAAGACGAGCTCCAAGGCTCCCTGGGGCGGTCTCAGCGAGGTGCGCCGGCAGCTTCAAGAGCAGGTGTCTCGACGGGGACTTCCGGCTGGTGAGGACTTTGGCCCGGATCTCGTGGCCGAGAAGCCGGACGGAATCGCCCCTAGTCAGAGCCACCGGAACGACGTGCCGGTGGATGGCCCGTCAGCTGTGGATAACTCCGTTTCCCCTAGTGGGAGCCACCGGAACAGTGTTCCGGTAGAGGGGTCCTACCGGAACACTGTTCCGGGCCTACCGGAACGACGTGCCGGTAGTGACCCTCACGGACTCTCTACTACGCGCGCGCCCGTCTTTTATCCATCATCATCATCCGTCGGCGCGGCTGCGCCTGTGGATGACGATGACGACGAGACGACGACGACCGATGAGCCTGCCGGGAAGTCCGAGGTGGCGAGAATCCACCGCGGCGTGAACCTCAACCGGCTCGCCGTCGAGTGCAAGGCCGTGGCCGGTCAGTGGCCGGTCGAGGTCTGGGCGGGTGCCGTGGATCAGATCCTGGACCGGGCACGGGGCCGTGTCGCCAGGCCCCAGGCCTACGTCCGCGGCTCGATCTCGAACGAACCGGCCGTGATGCTCGATGCCGCCGAGGCCGTGGCCGGGGCTGGTGCCGGCCTGGAAGCCCTGTGGGGCGCCTCCGGCCCTGACGGGTCGGCTGGACCGCCTGTGGCTGCTCGTCGGGTCACGTGCCCGACCCATCTGACCGATCACCGTGAGGACCGGGAGTGCGGCGGCTGCCGCGCTGACCGGCTCGTGAAGCGCCCCGAGGAGGGCTGAACCATGACCACGAACATTCAGGCTGCGGCCTTGGAAGCGAACTCGCAGGAAGCCTGGCTCGCTGTGGCCGAGACGATGCCGCTGGTGACGCCGGTGATCCGATCGATGCTCGCCCCTGCGGGGCTGGGCGACGATGCTGACGATGTCGCCCAGGAGGCCGTTATCTCGGCGGTGAGGAGCGCTGATCGCTGGGTGCCCGAGCGTGGGCCGCTGGTGTCGTGGGTGACGACGATCGGCAAGCGCCGGGCGATCGATCACCTGCGGCGGGCCAAGCGGCGTCCGACGACGGCCGTCGTGTTCGCCGGCCAGGCCGATGACGACGAGACGATCTCGGTGATCGATGTGGCTGAGGATTCCTTCGAGGAGCGGCTGCTGGACCGGGATGAGGCCTGGAGCGTGGTCCGGTCCGTGCTGAGCCAGGTGCAGGTCGTGCTACGCAACGACGAGACGATGCGTCGGGCCGTGGTTGTGCTCGCTGAGTGCGACGGCGAAGCTGCGACCGCGGCGCGGAGGCTGGGGATCTCTCCGGCGGTGGCTCGTGAGGCGCGTCGGCAGGTGGTGCGCATGGCGATCGTGGTGCGCCATGCGCAGGGGCTCCACGAGCGGGGCGTGGCCGCTGTGGAGGTCGATGAGGCTCTGGCCTGTCTTCCGGATGTGGCGGGCTCGTGGCCGCGGCTGGTGCTGGATGCGATCGTCTCGCATGGCAGCGTGCGGCGCTTCACGGCGGCGGATCTGCGGGCCGTGACGGGCTGGAGCCCGGCGACGTGTCGGCAGCGCCTGGAGGACGTCTCGTGGCTGCTGTCGGTGATCAATGAGATCGCGCTGCGCGGGGAGATCACTGCTGCGGAGGTGGCGGCGTGCTGAAACGGTGGACGCGTGTGGTCCGGCGGCCCCGGAAGGCCAAGGTCACGGAGCCGATCGACCTGCCGGGCCTAGCCCGGGAGTTCTCGATGTTTGAGTCGCAGACAGACGAGGGACGCTTCGTGGGATGGTCTCTGGACCATGGCATGGAAGCTCGTGACCTCTTCCTGTTTGTGGTCCAGCTGCCGGGGTGGACTTGGGGCGGCACCGGCGAGCCACTGGACGTGATGCGGCGGTATCCATGGCCGTACTGGATGAGCATTCTTAACGCTGACGAAGAACCGACGCGTAGTGCGCTCTACAGGGTGGACGAGTCAGTACAGGCGGTGCGTGAGGTCTACGACGAGCTGATCGAGCTCACCTGGTGGGTCCGCTACCGGGATTCCGAGACGACTTACGAAGAGTTCCAAACCGGGCTGCACCATGCGGACGAGGCGCTGGCCCGGCTAGCGCTGCGCAACCTTCGGGGGTTCAGCGATGCCGTTGATGAGCTGGATCAAGTAGTGGTTCAGATGCGACGAGTCGTCGACGAGGTGAACGTGCTTCGAGGCGCAGCCGAGGGAACATCTCTGGCGCCGGAGCCTCCCGACGAGCGCCCAGGTGGGATGTGGGGTCAGCCGCTGTAGGCCCGCCGGGCGAAGTGCCCGCGTACTCTTGGAGCGTCACTACGCAAGGGTCGAGGGCCGGGGTTGGTATGGGATCTGAACGACACCGGGGCGAATCGATTCCGTGGGGGAAGCCGATCACCGTCGGCAACGCCAGCTCTTACGGAATCGTGCGGTTGCCGTTGTGGACTGGTCCCGCACATCTGCCCGCCAACGGCGCAGATCGTCCCCTTCCGGGTGTGCCATCGGATCGAACGGCGAGAGACCTGACGAGAGCCGACTTCGTCGACTGCGTCTACCCAGGATGTGGCCCATATAGTCATGTCGCCGGCACTGAGAAACGACGTGCAGGATTCGTTCACCATTCGGGCAAGAGCACTCGTGATCACGTTGGTGGAGACGAGAGCCTGGATCACCTCAACTCCAAGGCGGCGCTGCTTTCATGGGTTCTCTCGGCCTACGGGGATGAGGTGGTTGACCATGACCTGGACTCAAGGAACATTAAGAGCAAGATCGCCATCGACTCCGATGGTATTGATCAGGTGCGTCCGGATGCTTGGATTAAATTCAAGAATGGCCAGCAGGTCGCCATTGAGTATCAGTATTCTGTCGGAGATCCGAAGCGGGTTATCGAAAAGACCCGGGCGTATCGAAATTCTAATACCGCGGTGTGGTGGGTTTTCTCGGGGCGTTCGCCGAAGACGTGCATAAATGTAAAGCCGGCAAGACATGTCAGTCGGTATGGGGGTCTGGTGGCGGATCTTTCGGCGCCCCAGAAGGCGTTGGCCGACAAAGCCATTCCATTCTTCTGGTTCGACTACGAGTCGGCCCGGCTGGCCACCCCTGTGGTCTATGCGCGGGTGCTCATCAAGTGGCAGGCGGGGGAGCTTTGGGGCCGAGAGTCGATGCGCACTCAGAAGCAGTATGTGCGGTCACCGCGCCGCTACTTGAATTCGTGGGCAAGGATTTTTGAACACTCGCTAGAGGAATGTGCCGTAGACCTGGGCACGGGAGCCTTGGTCACTCCCGGAACTCGTGCCATCGCCCGTGATGCGCCGCGGATCGCAGCGGACATTGAAGAGCTGCGGGCTCAGGCGCGGGAGAGATTCAAGGCAGCCGCGCAGAGACGCAACCGCCGGGAAGCCACGCCGGAGGTGCAGCTGGCACAGAAATCCAGCGAGGTGCATCAGCCGATTAGCGATGAATCCATCGAGTCGGTAAGCGGAGATGGGCCCGGGGCCGAGGCTTCTTCGGACCAGCCAGAGGCGACCGTGGCGTTGAGGAGCGCCACTGTCGAGGCGGAAGGCGAGCGGTTGAGCCTGGCGATGTCGGACAAGGCGACGACCGCAGATGCCGCCGACCGGCAAGCGCGAGGCTGGGGCATCTGGCGCAAGCTAAAGCAATGGTTCACATGGTGAACAGGACGAGCCGTTGAGCAGATGCGGTCACTCGGGCAGATGGTGCTGATACGGATGACGCTGGTCGTGCGGCCATCGAGCCCATGAAGGCCTGTCGTGTCACTGTATGATTTGCATCATCCGATGATGCGGCACGAAACTTTCAATGGAATGCTGCTTGGCCCCTGGCGGGAAAATTGATAAGCACTGATCGTGGAGGACTCATGGCCAATTTAAGGTACTCAGACACTGAGCTGCTGAAAGTTTTTATGCAGCATTTTCACCAGGTAACCGATAAGGGGTATTGGGGCAAGTCTATCAGGCCACTGGGCAGGACGGATCAGTTTTCTCAGTTTCAGGTAAAGATATTTACTGAAACGCGCCAGGTCCTTGGTAAGGAGACGTCCATGCTAGATAGTGACATGTCATTAGGGTCACTTCATGTGCGCGCATATCTCACAGAATCGGAGTCCATATATTTTCCGCGCCTGCTAGAGGCGGCCCAAAGCCTCAATGTTGCATTCAAGGATGGCGTTTCGTCAGAGGTACGGAAGGCCTGGCAGCAGATGGCCGAAGAGAGGTATCCGTTTTATGTGGACAGTGGCGTCGCGGTCTCAACCGATCAACGCACCACCCGGTGATGGGAGCATGCGGATAGATCGGCGAGGAGGCCAGGGCATGGTGTTGACTCTCGAACAGCAGGACGCGGTGTGGGAACGGTGGCGCGCTGGCGAGCCGGTCCGGGTGATCGCCCGGACTGTGCGCTGCACCCGCGAAGCGGTACGTCGGCTTTTGGCAGTGACCGGCGGAATCCGCCCGGCAGCGCGTTCACGGGCACCTCTGAGGCTGTCGCTTGCTGAGAGGGAAGAGATCTCCCGCGGACTCGCGGCCGGTGATTCCGCGCGCGCTATCGCGACTCGCCTGCGCCGGTCTGCCTCCTCGGTCTCGCGGGAGATTGCCCGCAACGGTGGACCCGCGCAGTACCGGGCTGCGGCAGCCGATCGACGAGCCTGGGAGAACGCGAGGCGTCCGAAACCGTGCAAGCTGGAGGTGCACGATGACCTGCGAATTATCGTGCGGGAAAAGCTGATGGGGGATTGGTCGCCACAGCAGATCGCGGCATGGCTCCGAGAGAACCCCGTTGCAGCTCGTGGGGTTCGGATTTCACACGAGACGATCTACCGGACTCTCTATATCGGTGCGCGACTGGCACTGCCGTCGTCCCTGAAAGGGCATCTGCGTTCGGGGCGCGGCATGCGCGCCTCGAGGAAGGCTCGTCGTACCGGGCAAGGACGGGGTCAGCTGCGGAACATGGTCTCGATCCATGATCGACCGGAGCAGATCGAGACCCGGACCGAGGTAGGGCATTGGGAGGGTGACCTCGTCATGGGACGACGTCCCAGCGCCGTGGCAACCCTTGTTGAGCGAACTACCAGGACTGTTCGCCTCGTCAAGCTCGATGGCATCAAGGGTCCAGACGTGCATGCCGCGCTCGTCCGGAACCTTCGCGGCCTGCCGAGCTCGATGCTGAAATCGATCACCTGGGACCGTGGCCGGGAAATGTCCGAGCACGAGCAGCTTGCCCGTGACCTCAGCATCAACGTCTACTTCTGCGATCCTCGTTCGCCCTGGCAGCGAGGATCGAACGAGAACACGAACCGACTCCTGCGTCAGTATCTTCCGAAGCACGCGGACCTGTCCCGGTTCGTCCAGACCGACCTGGACAAGATTGCGGAGAAGATCAACACCCGACCACGGCGGGTGCTCGGTTGGGAGACTAGCCACGAACGACTCCTCGACGCGCTCATGACCTGAGCAGACAATCCGAGCTACTGGCCGGCGCCGCTTCTGAGCCGCTGTAG
The DNA here is from genome assembly GCF_026672465.1 of Kocuria sp. SL71. Lineage (NCBI taxonomy): Bacteria > Bacillati > Actinomycetota > Actinomycetes > Micrococcales > Micrococcaceae > Kocuria > Kocuria sp. SL71. Next base: position 1,466,638 of record NZ_JAPPRE010000001.1, on the reverse strand, counting down.
TGTTGCTGAATGGACGAGCTAAGGCGTGCGGTAACGGTCGAGGACGGAACTACCATCTCTTACTCGCTCTTTGCCGGAGCGGACCCGGCGGTCGTGATCTTGCATGGTCTGGCCGGCAGCAGCCGCGAGTTCATCCCGACCGCTCGCGCACTAGCCCCGCGTAGCGTAATTCTGGTCGATCAGCGCGGCCACGGGGATAGCACGCGCACGCCCGCCGACGTCTCGCGCGCGGCGTTCGTCGACGACGTGGCCCTGGTAGTCGAGGCGGCAGGGGCGCAGACAGTGGACCTCGTCGGCCAGTCGATGGGCGCTCATACGGCAATGCTCGTCGCGTCCACGTACCCAGACTTGGTGAACCGCCTCGTGCTCTTGGAAGGAAACGAGGGCGGCGGGTCAGTAGAGGACCACGCCGCGATCGGTGAGTACTTCAGGTCCTGGGAAGTCCCGTTCGCCAGCCGCGAGAAGGCGAGCGAACTACTCGGCGGGAGTGCACTGGCGCGGGCGTGGGCAGCTGACCTGGAAGAACGCGAAGACGGCCTTTATCCGCGTTTCGACGCCGACGTGATGGTTCGCGCCATCTCCGAGGTAGCAGTCCCGCGCTGGAGCGAGTGGGAGAGCATCACAGCGCCGACGCTGCTGGTCTACGCGGACGGCGGCATGTTCACCGAAGACCAGAAAGCTGAGTTCGTTCGCCGTGGGAAGAATGCCCAACGAGCCGACCTCACCGGCGCGACGCACGATGCACACCTGGACGCATTCGCGCAATGGTCCACCGTGCTACGTGAATTCCTCACCGCGCGCTGACCGGTCTGTCTACGAACCAAACGACCCAGTAGGACGTCCGCCGTCCAACTTGCTGGGCATGGTCACCGAGTTGGAAGTCGGCCTTATCCCGGCCCAGACTCGAAAGAGTACGCAGGCCACCCAAGCCTCCGGGAAGCTGTGTGCTGCGCGACCATCTGTCGGAAATCCCAACGCGCAGCAAACCGACGTGACTACGCTCGTTGCCGCGGGTGGTGCGTTGATCGGTTGAGACCGCCATGCATACTGGAATGGGGGGTTGATGCATCCAAATGAACCCCAGAAGCGCCCCAAGAAGAAGGCAATTCGCACTTTGGTTAATTCGATTCCGCTGGTGTTGCGGAATAATATGATTGCGGCATCAATATCAGCAGCAGTCTTGATTACCACCGCGCTCCACCATGCGGTGGGGTCTGACGAGCGCTTCAAGTGTGGAGCAGGTTGTCCTGAAATGGCAATTATGAAGCGAACACATTGGGCGCCTGGTGTCTCTGGGTCTGAAATTAGCGCAATGGATATTCTGAACTCCGAGGCTTGAGTGGTGTGCATGGCTTCGTGACCTAGGGTGCTGCGGCTCGCTGGCGGTGCGTGACGGCGCGACGGCATGGGGAGCCGATGGCTGCAGCTGTGCTTGCGGGTGCAAGTACGAGGGCTGGCGGTGCTGGGTCTGATCTGGCCTCCTTCACTACTAGAGTGTGTCTCCCAAATCCCGATGCCGTATCGGCGAGGCTAGGGCCATGTCGCGGATGCAGTCGCTTTCGGATGCCGAGTGGGCTTTGATCGAGGGATTCATGCCGTCCTCGGAGGGGCGCCGGGGGCGTCGGTTCTCGGATCATCGCCTCGTGTTTGAGGGGATCATCTATCGCTACCGGACCGGGATCGCTTGGCGTGACCTCCCGGCGGAATTCGGTCCGTGGCAGACGGTGTGGAAGCGCCATCGTCGTTTCGCTGGCGACGGGACGTGGGACAAGGTGTTGACCGCCTTGTTGACCAGGGCTGATGCGGTTAGCGAGATCGATTGGGACGTGGCGGTCGATTCAACGATCGCGCGCGCCCACCAACACGCGACGAACACCACGCGCCTCACGGGGGGGCTTCATCGAACTACATGAAACAGAAATCCGAGCCGGTTGATCACGCGATTGGACGCTCCCGTGGAGGCCTCTCGACGAAGGTCCATCAGTTGTGCGACGGCAAGGGATGTCCAATGATCGTCGCCGTCGGGCCGGGTCAGGGCAGCGACTCCACGATGTTCCCGTACCTGCTCGGCGCGGTGTGTGTCCCGCGCGAGGGGGCTGGCCGTCCGCGGACCACGCCTGACTCGGTGATGGCCGACAAGGCCTATTCCTCACGGGGTCACCGTGCGCTCCTGCGCGGTCGGGGCATCACAGCAGTGATTGCTGAGCCGCGTGACCAGCAAGGGCACCGGAAGCGTCGCGGTTCTCGTGGGGGTCGCCCGCCGCTGACTGATCCTTCCAAGTACGCCAGGCGGCACGTCATCGAGAACAGCTTCGAACGGTTCAAGCAGTGGCGCGGCCTGGCGACCAGGTACGACAAACTCGCCTCGACCTACCACGCCGCCATCATCTTGCGCGCGATCCTCCTGTGGCTCCCAGCCCTCACTGAGCGGAGATGACCACGGTCGCGGCTTCACGCACACATCTAGAGTCGGGCGATGGGTGGAGGGCGTGCGACGGGCGGATGTCAGTGCGCGAGGATGGCCATGAAATGCACGTCGATCCATTCATCGTCGAGGCGCAGCGCCTCACGGCCCGTGCCCTCGTGCATGAAGCCGACCTTCTCGTAGACGTGGCGGGCACGTGGATTGAAGTCGTACACCTCGAGGGTGATGCGGTGCATGCCCATCTTCGTTAGGCCGTGCTCGACGATGAGCCGGGTCGCCTCTGTGCCGAGCCCGCGGCCGCGGCCAGCGGCCCCGATCAAGGTACGGAAGCCGCAGGACTCGTTGCCCTCGTCCCACTCGTGGAGCACAACTTCACCGACGAGCTCATCCGTTGTGTTGTCCATGACCGCGAGCACGAGCCGGTCGTCGGCCACGGCCCAGGCACCATAGATGTCGCGAAGCCGCTCGATCGACGCCCCTGGAAACTTCTCGGTGCTGGAGTGCACCGATCCGGTCAGAAGGGCGATCTCGTCGTCAGCGCGAATGATCGCGTTGATCTCGTCGGCGTCCTCCGCGCGGATGGGGCGAAGGGTCACCAGTTCTCCGCGCAGCGTTGGTTTGTCCGTGAAAGGCGTTGACTCCATGGCATCAGACTGACCGCACGGCATGCCTGGAGCAACAAGAATATCGATGCACGCTCATGCCGCTCTGCGCGTGTGCCTGTTGGCTACGTCGCGGCCGACTCGCCGGGCGGATCCGCCGTCGTCTCCCGTCAGATCATTTGGGAGACACGCTGGAGCTGGTGGTCGTTGTGTCGTCGGAGGGGCCGGTGATGCTGGACGTGCGGAATCGACCGGTTCTGCACGCCGATGACGTCACAGGATTGGAGCGGTGTGATGATTGAGAGCCGAGAGTCACAGCCCTTGCCCGAGCGGGCACGAGAGGCGATCGAGAACGGGTGGTCGATCGTCATTCGAGTGAGCAGTCGAGGGGGCGGGCCGGACGGACAGTCACCTCGCGAGACCGAGGTCGCGGCCAAGTTCATCGAACGGGCCTGGGAAGCGATCTCCGCGGAGAACCCAGACGCCGAGGTCGTCGGCGTGTTCGATCCCGAGGCCTGGAAGACGCGGGGTGAGTGTGGTGAAGCGGACCCGCCGGAGGTGCAGCTGGCGTTGGATCGAGGCTGGGCTATGCGGATCGAAGGGGAGCTGGAGGTTTTGCCTGGTGACATGGAGACCGTGGGTCGCTGGGTGGCTCCGGACGAGGTTCGTGAGTTCTGGGAGTCGGTGGCCCCGGATTTCCAGTCGATCCGCGTCGTCGTGATGGGCGAGCCTGACAGTGTTCCTGGGAAGCCGAAGGAGGAGGGCCGTTGAGCGACCAGATGAGCAATCGGTATGACCGCAAGTCTCTCGATCTGACGGACCGGGAGTTCAGGCAGATGGCGTGTGGGATGGGGGTTGATTGGACGCGGGAGCTGCACGCGACCAAGGGGGCGGACTGGCGCTATCGCCTGGATGATCTGGGGCGGTTGGGTGCTGCGGTGTTCCGGCACAGCGGCCCTGATGAGGCGGCGGCGATCGTGCAGAGCTTCAAGCGCGGTCATGAGCTTGCTGAGCGATTCGCTGGGAGGCAGCCCTTGCCAGATGACGAGTTCGTGCTGTGGTCGACGGCTGCTCTTGGGGATTGGGTGGGTGAGAAGGCCGCTGGTGAACAGGTCGAGGACACGTTGCGGGCGTTGATCCGACGGGAACGCAGGCTCTCGGACTCGATGGGCGGCGGCTTGGTGGGGTGAGTGTCGTTACGGCGCGGCGGCGACGACGCGATGTGGGTGCGTAGGAACCATCCACGGAAGGAGTCGTCATGGCTGTGCAGGAGAAGTTCGAGATCAAGTTCGCGTGCGGGCACTCGGAGACGCGGGATCTGTCGGAGAAGCCGGCGGGCAAGCGCAAGGGGTTCGCGAACTGGCTGTCGCAGCAGAACTGCTTCGAGTGCTGGAAGGACGAGACGAAGGATGAGCGGGCCGAGCAGCGTCGGGAGGCTGCGGCGGCGAATGCGAAGAAGCTCGGGCTGCCTGAGCTGGATGGCACGCCGAAGCAGCTGGAGTGGGCGGGGATATTCCGGGACTCGCTGATCCAGAACGCTCATGAGGAGTTGTGTCGGGGCGAGGACGCCGCGATGTCTGAGGAGGAGTTCGACGAGCGGGTCATGTCGCACGCTCGGATGATCACCCGGGCGGGATGGTGGATGGACAACGCTGACGCGGAGCCGGAGGACCTGGAGGAGCTCGTGTCCACGGCCCTGGATGATGAGGAGCAGGTCAACGGTTGCGAGAACACGCTGTGAGCGGGCTGGTGACGGAGGATTCTGCGGGGACTCGTCCGGTGAAGGCCTCCGAGATGCAGCAGCTGACGTTTTCGTCGGCCGGGCTGGTGCATTGGCTGGTGGTTGATGTCGTTGCTGGGGTTGTTTCCCTGAACGGGCAGCGTGAGGAGGCGGAGTTCCTGCGAGAGCTACCGGACCCGGTGAAGCGGGCCAGTCCGTCGGGCTCGATGGCGGTGCTGTCGCGGGTGCGCGATGAGACGACGGCGGTCTGGATGCGGACCTGGAATGAGACAGCCGCGATCGGTCACATGGGCGGGGCTGCGGGCATGAAGCGGCCCCCTTGGCTGGAGGACGCGGTGAGCAGCGCGAAGGGCTCGAATCTGTGGGTCGGTGCAGTTCGGGAGGCCACCCACATTGCTCGGATGGCGTACGAGACCGCGGTGGTGCGTGACCATCGTGAGGAGCTCAACGGCATCCCCGTCGATGAGGACGACGGGTGGCTGGCGACCTGGCTGACGTTCGTCCAGATGGATCTCTGGGACCACGCCCGAGAGGAGACCTTCTGGCCGCTGGCCAACAACGGGATTGAGTTCGAGGACATGGGACTGATCGTGGGTGGGGCTCAGCGCTGGTGGCCGGAAGACGCTGCTGAGAGACGCGCGGGAGCATGAGGGGGAGGCCCCCGGGACTGAGGTCCCGGGGGCTTCGTCATGGGCGGGATACGCCGGTGGGGGTGGGCGTCGATGCCTGGGTGAGGTGGTGATCGACGATGAGCACAGAGCATGAGCGAGACGAGGACTCCAGCGACGCCCTGGAGCAGGAGATCCCGTCGACGGAGGGCACAGGGGAGGACCTGCCGCGTCGCGGTCGTCGGCGATCGCGGCCCCGGGGCGTGGCGTGGGGGTTCTTCCACCCACCGGCTGCACGATGGTCGGCTCCGGGTGAGGACCGTGCACGGTCGCTGCTGGGACGGATCTCCGAACGTATGCAGGCCTCGGCTGGGCTGCGGGTGGCGGTCGCAGTGGGTGCCGTGCTGGTGATGGTCTTGGTGGTGGCCCTTGGGTGGGCACTGACCCGTCCCGGTCAGGATGCTGCTGAGCCTTCCGCTGAGGCGCCGGCAAGCTCGCAAGCTTCAGCGGATGAGCCGGAGGTTCAGCTGCCGGGATCGCAGGCAGATGTCGAGGCCGATGAGCCGGGAGCGGAGAACAGCGCTGCGGAGCCTGAGCTGTCGGGACGTGAGGCTGATGAGGCGGCCCTGGAGGAGATCAACGACGGCGACGGCCTGGTCACCGCACGAGACGACGACGCAGATGACCCGATGGTGACCGGCGCGCGGTTCCTGCGGGCGCTGCGCAGCGTGGATACCACTTCCGATGAGGTCGGCGACTGGTACGCGGCGCGCGATTCGTTCCTGTCGGAGGGGCGGACGGGTCGGCAGGAGGACTGGGGTGAGGCAGGGGAGCAGGAAGCGGTATCGGAGGCGGAGGTCTCGTGGGCGGAGATGGATGCTGCGATCACCGACGGCCGCGGGATCGCCCCTGACTTCCCCTTCGGCCCGGAAGCTGAGCCGGGCACGCACCTGGTGCAGGTCGGGATGCGCCTGGATCGAGAGGTCACCGTGGATGGGACGACGGTGCAGACCCCGTCTGGTGCGCTGATGGAGGCGGTGGTGGTGTGCCCGCCGGCCGAGGGCGTGGACCGGTGCGTGGTCACAGACTGGGCCGAGGAGCCGACGGACTTCGTGGGCGCTGATGATCAGGCGTGGGAGCCGGGTCTGTGAAGGGCATGGTCAAGAAGGCCGGTGTCGGCCTGGTGCTGAAGCTGGTGGGCATCCCCGGGCTGATCTTCGGGGCCGTCGCGGTGGCTCTGACGATGTCGCTGGTGATGCTGATGCTGTTCATGGGTGCCGGTGCGGCGTCCGCGAAGGACGAGCACGACACCCAGGCCGCAGCGACGACGGCCGGAAGCACCTGCCAGGTGGATGCCGCCGAAGGTGAAGGATCGGGCGGATCGCGGGTGGAGGTCCCGGAGGCGTTCAAGCAGCCGGTGAAGGACGCCGCGAAGACCTCCGGGCTGCCCGAGGAGATTGTGGCGGCGCAGATCCAGCAGGAGTCCGGGTTCTCCACGACGGTGTCCAGCCCGGTCGGGGCGCAGGGTCCGGCGCAGTTCATGCCGGCCACGTGGGAGACCTACGGCGAGGGCGGGGACGTCAACGACCCCGAGGACGCGATGGCCGGATATGGCCGCTACATGAAGCATCTGCTGGAGGTGTCGAAGCCGAAGGCGGACAAGAACGAGGGTGGGCCTGACGCTGCGCGGCTGGCTGTGGCGTCGTACAACGCTGGCGAGGCCGCCCCGGGGCTGGAGGACGGCGAGATCCCGCCGTATGAGGAGACGCAGAACTACGTCCAGATCATCTTCGACGGGGCGCAGGAGGACTTCTCCGTCGAGTGCTCGCAGGTCTCCGGTGGTGAGGTCTCTGAGGTGGAGCTCGGCGATGGGGAGTGGGCGAAACCGCTGCCGGGTGGTCAGCACACCTCCGGCTACGGCAAGCGGAACATCATGCCCGGCTGCGCTGACGGGGACTACAACCTGACCAACGGGTGCCACGCGAACTTCCACCTGGGCACGGACATCGCCACGCCTGGGGCGGGGACATCACCGGGAGGGACGGTCGTGGCGCCGACGAAGGCCGAAGTCGTGTGCGTGCCGGGCATGGAGTTCGACGGCATGGTGCAGCTGAAGGTCACCAACGGTGAGGACTCCGAGCTGCTGCTGAATTTCCTTCACCTGGCCGAGCAGAACGTGAAGGTGGGCGACACCGTGGAGCGCGGTGATCCCATCGGTGTCGAGGGCAACACGGGCAAGACCTCATTCGGCACGCACCTGCATCTGGAGGCCATGAAGCCGGGGACACCGGCGTGCAAGAAGCCGTGGGAGCGCGATGACAAGGGCGAGCTCTACAACGTGAATCCGGAACCGATTCTGAAAGAGAAGGGATCATTGTGATGCGCACGAAGATGAGGATGAGCGCGGTGGGATTGGGCATGGTGTCAGCGCTGCTGCTGGCCGGGTGTGGTGGTGGCGAGGGAGAGCGGCCGCCGGCCTATGAGCCGACCAATCCTGTCTCGTCGTCGACGCCGTCGGAGGTCAAGACGGTGCCGGGTGCTGCTGGCTCAGGTGAGCCAAGTGGCTCACCTGAGGCCTCGGCAGGTGATCCAAATGGATCACCTGCCGCGTCGAGTTCAGCGAGCCCGGCGGGGGAAGCGACCGGGGCAGGTGTTCCAAATGGAACACCTGAGCCCGGGCCTGACGATGTGGCCGGCAACGGGGTCGTGGCGCCGTCGCCGTCGCCTGCGGTGGAGGGTGACGGGAAGCAGTTCCCGGGGTTCGTGGATCAGTCGACGGTGGACAGGGCCTCGGCGCGGGAGGTGGCGATCGAGGCGATGCGAGGGCTGTCTGTCTGGGATACGACGCAGGACACGAAGCCTGGTGATGCTGGGGCGCGGGTGGAGTCGCTGGTGAGTCCGGAGGCTCTGGAGCGTGGCGCTGGCGGGCCGGGGAAGTGGACGCCGCTGTGGTGGCGGCAGGCCACGGCGGCGGGGGCGTGGTCTTCGGCGGAGACGGAGCTGGCTCCGCTGGGCACGGATGCGCAGCCGCCGGAAGGCGTGGAGATGGTCACGGTCGAGGTCGCCTGGACGTGGCACGCCGATGAGGACTCGGTGGTGCCGGAAGGGGATTCGCATTCGTGCACGGTCGCTGTCGAGGAGGTGGATGGGAAGGAGACGGTCACGGCGTTCGACTGCCAGGACAGCGTGGCCGACGCTCGATGACATGAGCAGCTGATCGGGGACAGAGAAGGAGCCGGGACACCGTGTGGTGTCCCGGCTCCTGTCGTTCGGGCTCAGCGCTGGAAGTGGATGGGGCTGATGGTGGGGCCTGTGATCTCGGCGGCGCTGGGGGCGTGCTGGGCGGTGGCGAGTTGGGCGAGCTTGTCGGGGCGGTAGCCGGACCAGTGCTGGCCGTCGTCGGTCACCACGACGGGGGCCTGCTGATAGCCGAGGGTCTCGGTGATGTAGCGGTGCGCTTCGGGGTCGGTGGTGATGTCCCGGGTGTGGAAGGCCACGTTGTGCTTGGTGAGGTGTGCCTGGGTGCGGTCGCACTGGATGCACTGCGGCTTGGTGTAGACGGTCGTCATGATGAGCCTCCTGGGGAGCGGCGGAGCTGCGTGTGCAGGTCCTGGTGGGTGCTCATCGCGGTCGTCGTCGTGAGCTGTGGGTCACCAGAACAGGAGGTAGGCCACGAAGAGGACGCCGGCGGTGATCCAGCCGGCCTTCGTGGAGATCATCCAGATGGCCAGGCGGACGCCGCCGATGGCCAGGCGGAAGCCGACGACGAGCATGAGCACGAGTACGGCGGCGGCGAATGCCCAGAGGGTGAGCGCTGCGGTCATGACGGGCCTCCTTGGGTGTGAGTGATTCCAGAGTCGTGGGTCACTCCGACATCGCAAGCCGGTCGCGGGGGCGGATACGGCGATCGTGGCTCGATCCGATGGGTGGATGTGGGCTGGCATGTCGTGGATCTCCGCATCGGGGTTCTGGTCGGTCCGAGAGGAGGAAGCCATGTTCAGTTCGAATTCTGGTGAGGCTGTTCCGGAGCTGGCGGGCCTGTCCGGGACGATCCTGGTCAGCTGTCTGATCGGGCTGGTGATCGCCCTGGTGATCGCGATGGTCGCGGTTGGGGTCCGGCGGCAGGCCAATCAGTCGCAGAAGGTCGCTGATTCCATGCTGGTGGTGATGAACACGGCCTTCGGGGCTGCGGTGATCGCTGGTGCTGGGGCGCTGTTCCTGGGGGGATCGACGCTGTACCAGGTGCCGAAGGTCGAGGCCGAACGCGTCGAGTCGGAGGCCAGCGCGGGTGAGTGCTACACCCACCGCCAGATCGGCCCGCTGGGGGACAACAGGGAGCAGATTGAGGGGATGACCGATTGGGAGCCGCCCAAGGGGGCCTCCATGGAGACAGTGCGGTACTGGCCTGATCCCGCGCAGGAGTGTGGGAGGGGACCGCGGATTCGTGCCGCATGATCCAGGTCACCGGGACGAAGGATGCCGATGGGGCGATGGGCAACCTGACCAAGGTGGGCATGTCCGAGTGGGTCGAGCCCAAGGGCGAGTGCGAGGACGGGGAGCGGGAGAAGAAGGAGTTCGACTGAGCTGACACACGTTCGAGGGGCAGCTCGGCGATAGGCAGTTGTACGGAGCAATTCCCAATCTGATCACGAAGTGAGGATTCGACATGATCAAGGATTTCCTGACCACGCAGGCCATCAATCTCCAGTCCGCGGCGATGAACATCATGACCCAGGAGTTCGACCCGGGGGTCACGGTGCAGTCGGACGCACCGTTCCTTCCTGCGCTGCGCACTGCGGCTGGCTGGGCCATGGCCCTGGGCCTGGTGTTCACGGTGATCATCGTGATCATCGGCGGCGTGCTGATCTCGCTGGGCAAGGTCTCGAACACGCCGGGCAATCAGTCGCGCGGCTTCATGGTGCTGCTGTTCTCGCTGATCGGCGCCGCTGTGATCGCCGGCGCCTCGGCGATCGTCTACTTCGGCACCTCGATCGCCCTGTCCAGTGGGACGGCTGCGGCGATGGCACCGGTTGCTTCGGTCGGTCAGCTGGGCCTTCTGGGCTGAGTGGCCCGACGACGTCGACGACTGAGAGGAGGTGGGGGTCATGGCTGGTCTGGGTGATTGGCTATCCGACGGTGCGCGTGACGGTTTCGAAGCGACCGTGAAGCGGTTTGCTGAGGACTCGTGGACCTTTATGAAGGACGCGTTTGAGTCATCAAACCTGTCGTCCGAATGGTGGGCAGGTGTGGTCGGTGCCGGCTCTGATCCGGGGATGCTTCGGGTGATCACCGTGGTCATGGCCCCTGTCCTCCTCATGCTGGTTGCGGCTCAGGTCGTGACCGGAGTGGTGCAGTCGCGCACGGACAAGATCTTGCGCGGGGCTGCGGCAGCGGTGTTCGCGGTGCCGTTCATGATGATCGTGGTGACGCTGATCATGGCGGCTGCTTCGGCCTCGGACGGGGTGACGACGTTCGTGCTGGAGGCCAACGGCGAGACGGCGAACATGTCCGGGTTCATGAAGCTGTTCGGATTCGAGCTGAACGACCAAGGCGAGTTCCAGCAAGTGAACTCGGAATACAACATCTGGCGCGGTGTGGGTGATGGGGCGTCCGGGTTCGAGCTCGTCGTGCCGGCAGCGATGGCCGGGCTGGTGTGGCTGGCCTCGATGTTCCTGTCCTTCATGCTCTCGCTGCGCACGATGATGCTGGTCGTGCTGACGGCAGTGGCCGCAGTGGCGGTCTTCGCGCTGGCGTGGGACGTGACGAAGGCGTGGTTCATGCGCTGGATGACGATCATCGTCGGGCTGCTGATCGCCAAGCCTCTGGCTGCGGCCGTGCTGGTCATGGGCATCTCGGTCTTCGACTATGCCGCGACCACGCAGCAGTTCATCGCTGCCCTGGTCTGTGTGGTGGTGGCGGCGCTGATGCCGATCGCGGCGGTCGGGATCTTCGGATTCAGTGCGGTGTCGGCCTCGTCTGGGTCCGAGCGCACGATGGCCGGCGGAGCGCAGGCCGGTACGCGAATGGGTGGCCGGGCTCTGTCCGGGGTCACTCGAATGATCAGGAGGCGATGACGATGACGACGACGAACGAGCATTCTTCGGCCGAGCTTGCCCCGGTGCAGTTTCCCCGGGCAGGCAGCAAGAAAGCGGTCCTGTGGCTGGACACCTCCCAGGTGGTTGAAGCGCCCTGGGTTTCGTTCCGAGGTCAGGGCACCGCGGGCGCGGTCACCTCGGCCTCAGTGTAAGCAGCCTCGACCTCGACCGGGGTCCGGTACCCCAGTCGTTCGTGGAGCCGAGCCGTGTTCCACCAATGGACCCAGTCCAACGTCGCGATCTCCACCGCAGTAGCCGAGGGCCAGACGCGCTTGGAGTAGATGATCTCGGTCTTATAGAGACCATTGACCGTTTCTGCCAGGGCATTGTCGTAAGAATCCCCGACCGTACCGACCGAAGCAGTCACACCTGCAGCAATCAGCGCATCCGAGTAGGCCAGCGACACATATTGAGACCCTCGATCCGAGTGATGCGTCAAGCCAGAAGAATCCCGACGGGCACCAGTCGTCAATAATGCCTGTTCCAGAGCCAGAAGCGGCAGGCGATCTGTGTGCAGCGTTGAAGCGACCGACCAGCCGACGATCTTGCGGGTGCAGACATCCGTGATGAATGCGACATAGCAGAATCCCGACACGAGACGCACATAAGTGATGTCGGCGACCCAGAGCTCATGCGGAGCCGCGGCCGTGAAGTCGCGCTGGACCAGGTCCGGGCGATGATCATCTGCCTGGGCTGGACGGGTGGTGTTGGGCTTGCGGCCCCGGCGGACCCCGTGCAACCCGGCGCTACGCATCAAACGAGCGACCTGATCGCGGCCCAGGTCCCAGCCTGCTCGGCGCATCGCATGCCACATCTTCCGCGCCCCGTAGACGCTGTAGTTCTGCGCATGGACGCGCTGTATTTCCGGGATCAATGATTGATCACGCAGAGCACGAGCTGAGGCCGGCCGTGTTTTCGCAGCCCGGTAGGCACGAGAGGTGATGAACCCACATTCTGTTTCGCGCATCACGCGGCAGATGGCCTCGACCCCGAAATCGTCGCGGTTCTTGTCGATGAACCGGATCATCTCGTCGTGGGGCGGTCGAGTTCCGCTGCGAAAAAGCCGAGGCCTTTTTCAGGATCTCATTGGCGCGGCGGGCTTCGGCGAGTTCTCGACGCAGCCTGCGGTTCTCTTCGCCCAGGCTCTCGTCAGTGGCGGGTGCCGGTGTCGCCTTGCTTGCTGTGATGGCTTGGTTGCACCAGGCGCGCAGGGTCTCGGGGCCACAGCCCAGCGACTCGGCCACGACTCGGATGGAGGCCGCGCGTGGTCCGCCCTCGGTGGCTTGGCGGTCGAAGACCATCCGCACGGCGCGTTCGCGGAACTCGGGGGTGAACTTCTTGGGCATGATCCGATTCTCCTTCAGGAAGCTCGGAACCAAACCCAGGGCGCTTCAGGTCAGCGCCGGGGTGCTGATGATGCTGTTCATGATCCTGGTGATCATGACGGGCTCGCAGGTGATCCCGCTGTGGCTGACCGGGGTGCTGGTGACCCTGGTGCTGGGCGCGGTGGTCGTGGTGATCACCAACGTCTCTGGGCGCCCTCTGCCGTGGTGGATGCGACAGCGGTTCCGGGCCTGGCGGCGACGTCGGCAGGGCCAGGACTCGTTCGTGGCCGCGGGACCGTCCGCGAAGGAGCTGGCCGCTGACGAGGAGGCCGAGGAAGCTGCGATCGAGGCCGGGGTCCCGGCCCCGGTGCGGCTGCGGCTTCCGGGCGAGGCGAACGAGCTGAGGCTCTACACCGCGGCTGATGGGCAGTGCGTGATCTGGGACCCGGTGCTGAAGACAGCGACGCTGGTGTGCCGGGTGGCCCCGCACGGGTTCCGCATGGCGGAGCCCGAGGACCAGGGCGACATCATCACGAACTGGGCATCCATGATCGACTCGCTCTACAGCGAGGACGGCGTGATCGCGGTGCAGGTCTCCGACACGATCACCACAGCGTCCGCCTCGAAGATCCGTGCGGCCTATGAGGCGCAGGTCGAGACGGCCACGGAGAACGGAAAGCAGGCCGGCGAGGCGCTTTCGCCGCTGCTGCACTCGGACTATCTCCAGCTGCTGTCCGGCGACCGGGCTCAGGTGCAGCACGACAACCTGGCTGGCATCACGATCTCGCAGCCGAAGATCCGCGATCAGATCAAGTCGGCCGGCGGTGGGATCGCGGGGATGCTGGTCGTCGTGGCCCGGATGGGGCAGCTGTTCGAGGACCTGCTGCGGGAGTGCTCGGTGGACGTGCAGCGGTGGCTGGACGTCGACGAGCTGGCCACCGTAGTCCGTCGGGGTTTCGTGCCGGACGAGGCCGTGGCGATCACCGACGGCAAGGTCTCGGTATCGGCGGCGACGGCGGGACCGATGGGCGTGGACGTCGAATGGGACAAGCTGCGTGTTGACGGTGCCTGGCACCGGGTCATGGAGATCTCGCAGTGGCCCACTCGCCCGGAGAAGCCGGGGTTCATGAGGTTCCTCAACGGCGCCGACTTCCCGCATGTGGTCACGCAAGTGATCCGCCCTCAAGGCACCGCGGCGGGCATGAAGCACGTTCAGGATCGGCTCAACGATCAGCATTCTGCGGCAGCGATCCGTGGAGAGCTCGGCCAGGCCGAGAAGCTCTCGGACATGGCCCTCGATGATGATCTGGTGCGCACGGGGGCGGAGCTGCTTGCTGGTCACGGCATGGCTCAGTTCACCGGACTGATCGTGATCTCTGGATCAACGAATGACGAGCTGGAGACGAACACCAAGCGCATGATCTCGGGGGCAACCCGAGCCGGATGCGAGCTGCGGACCTTGTTCGGGCAGCAGTGGTCTGGGTTCCTGTCGTCGGCCTTCCCGCTGGGGCGGGCTCTGATCAAGGCCAAGGGCTAAGAAGTCGATCGCGGTGACGAGAGGGATCTGAGATGAGCAAGCAGAAATCACAGATGAGGATCGTGTCTTGGGACGCAGAGACGACGCGGCAAGGGCGTCGGGCGCTGAGGATCGCGGCGGCGAAGGAATCGGCGCGGCTACGCAAGGAGTGGAAGACCGGCCCGGCCGAGGACGTGACGGCTGGGTTGGCCAAGCGCAGCTTCTCTGCTGGTGGGGAGTCGCGGGAACGCAACTTGCGCGGCAGCAGCGTGGTCTCTCGCCCGACGATGGCTGCGGCGTCGACGTTCACACTGGCCGGTGCATTCCCGTGGGTCTCGCAGTCGGGGTTGGGCACGACGCGCGCGTTCATCGGCACGGTCACCGACGGCGGAGGCATGTGGTGCTTGGACCCGTGGGAGGCCTACTCGCGGGATCTGATCAGCGGCATGTCGTGCGTGCTGATCGGCACGGTGGGCACAGGCAAGTCCACGACCGTGAAGGCCTGGGTCAAGAGGATGGTGCAGGCCGGGAGGCAGGCGATCATCATGTCGGACTCGAAGGGCGAATGGTCGATCGTGGCCCGGGCTCTGGCTGTAGAGGGCAAGGACCCGGAGATCACCGTGGGCGTACCGGGCCGTGTGCTGAATCCGCTGGACCCGGGAAAGCGCCCGGGCACGGATCAGAAGGGCAAGCGGCTCAACGATGATACGTGGGTGCGCATGGCACGGTCACGGCGATCGACGATGATGAAGACGATCGTGCACATCTTGTCGGGGCGGGCGTTGGATGGTGACGAGAAGCTGGCGCTGTCCAGGGCGATCACTGATGCGGCGAAGGCCTGTGGGGAGGATCTGGCGGCGATGACGCCGGAGACGTCGATCAGCGAGGCCGCGGCCACAGCTCCGACGATCCCTGATGTGATCGCTGCGCTGCGGGCCCCGTCGGCGGAGACGGAGAGCTTCACGACCGGGGCTGGTCGGGGTGTGGCGAACACGCTGATGGAGCTGGTGGAGGGCGATCTGGCGGGTCTGTTCGACGGCAGGTCGACGGTGTCGTTCGATGCGAGCTTGCCGATGCTGGTGTTCAACACGCGGCCGCTGCGTGATCTGGCTCCGCAGGCGCGTCGCATCGCCTCGCACTGCGTGTCCTCCTGGGCTGAGTCGGTGTTCACGAACCGGGACTCGGGGCAGCGCATCGCTGTCTACGAGGAGGGGTGGGAGAACCTCGATGACGAGGCGTCGCTGGAGCGCATGGTGGCCCAGTGGAAGCTCGCCCGCGACTACGGGCTGTTCAACATTCTGATCTTGCACAAGCTCTCGGACCTGAACCGCTCTGGTGATGAGGGCTCGCGTGCTCGTGAGCTGGCGGTGTCGTTGCTGGCGGACACGGACATCCGGGTGGTGCATCGGCAGAAGTCGGATCAGCTGAAAGCCACAGCGGATCTGCTGCGGCTGACGGGCTCGGAGCGTGAGGAGATCTCGCGGGCGCCGAAGGGTGTGGCTCTGTGGAAGGTCGGAGAGCTCGAAGGCCGCATGGTGCGCACGGTGCGGACGAAGCTGGAGGGCGAGCTGTTCGACACGGACCAGGCGATGGTCTCCTGAGCAGGGGAAGGGCTGGATGTTGATGGGCAATATCGAGTGCACGGTATTGCCTATCACTCCGTCAGGGCTGCGGGGTTGTTGGTTGGGTTGTGAATCCGCTCCGGAGAGCGCGAACGACTACTTCTGTCATTATTGCGAGCTGGTGTATATCGGCTGGGAAGTCGCCTGGGAGGTCTTTCTGGTGGTGGACCAATTTCGGCCAGCCCAGGCCGTGGGTACTG
Source organism: Kocuria sp. SL71 (assembly GCF_026672465.1). Lineage (NCBI taxonomy): Bacteria > Bacillati > Actinomycetota > Actinomycetes > Micrococcales > Micrococcaceae > Kocuria > Kocuria sp. SL71. Next base: position 1,450,504 of record NZ_JAPPRE010000001.1, on the reverse strand, counting down.
ATGTACCCCAACGACGCCGCAGAGATCGACTTCTACGCCGACAGCACCGGGCGATTCATACCCCTGAACCCCATGCTGGGAGGCTGGCCGATCCACGAAAACCCGGTCACACCCGAAGGCGTCGCCGTATTCGCGGACTGGTCCCGGGCCTCGATCTTCACCGACGGCGTCGTCGAACTGTCCGTGATGGACGGCACCGCCCACTACAACGCGGGAGGCGTCTTCGACGGCACCCTCTGGGAACACAACGAGATCCGCATCGGAGACCTGGCTATCAGCCGGTCTTCGTCCTTCGCCTTCGTTCTCCTGAACGCCGACGCCACCGTCCCCACCTCTGCCCCGTGAGCGTGATGCCCGCGCCGACTCCCTGAGCCGCACAGGTCCGGCGTCAACGCCCCGCCTCCTGAAGCAAGGGCGAAGGACGGAGAGCGGAATCGGTAATACACGAAGGCCCGACCCGCGCCACACGGGTCCTGACCATCGACCACGGCGGCTGGGGCCCGCCCTCGCATAGGTGCCGGGCGACGTCCGTGGCATGATGTCGCCATGGACCCCATGTTGATGCAGCTTCACCAGAGGCAAATCAAGCACCAATGCCAAGCAGCCTTGATTGGGATTGACGTGGCGAATCAAGGAATGCACGAGAGTGACCAGGACATTTTCTGGGCCGGCATACAGGGCTTCCTCACGGCAACAGCGAATGTCTCCAAGACCCTTTGGGGCACAGAAGGTCGAAAATTTGTCGTCTCCAGGCAACCCCTCCGAGAGGCGCTGGGTGTGAGTGACGACAGCCCGCTCGCCTCGAGAGATCTTCGGAACCACCTTGATCACTTCGATGAGCGCCTCGATGAGTGGTACGCAACGTCTGAGAGTCACAACTTCGTTGACTTCTACATCGGCCCGCCAGGATCCCTGGGGCTAGATTTGGACCCCCGGGACATGTTTCGGCAGTTCGATCAGACGGAAAACATCATCACATTCTGGGGCGAAAATCATCCCATAGGGCCGATTGTCGCCGCGCTCCAGGACTTGTTACCTCGTGCTTCTGCAGCCACAGACCAGTGGCTGTACTGACCGGAGACGTTAGTCAATCGTGAGAACGGCGGCTGATTGCCGCAGGCCGTGTGCGGCCGGTGCTGGTTGTAGTAGTGCAGCCAGGCCTCAAGCTGGCCCTGGCGCTCGGCTTCGGAGGTGTAGCAGCGGGCATAGGCCCACCCGTCTGCCAGGGTCCGGTGGAAGCGTTCAATCTTGCCGTTGGTCTGCGGACGATACGGCCGGGTGCGCTTGTGCTTGATCCCGAGTTCAGCGCAGGTGGGACTGATGCACGAGTAGGTGTCACATGATCTGTGGCGCTCCACGGCGCTGCAGGGAAGGGGGTGCACCATGCCTGCTCCCTATCCCCAGGAGTTCCGTGACGACGTCGTGCGCGTCGCGAGAAACCGCGAACCTGGCCAGAAGCTCTCGATGATCGCGAAGGACTTCGGGATCTCCGAGTCCTGCCTGACGAACTGGATGCGCGAGGCCGATGTCGAAGACGGTGCCCGGCCCGGAAAGACTAGAGAGGAGTCCTCCGAGCTGCGCGATCTGCGTCGCCGGAATCGGTTGCTCGAGCAGGAGAACGAAGTCCTGCGCCGCGCGGCCGCCTACCTCTCGCAGGCGAACCTGCCGGGAAAATCCTCTACCCGCTCGTGAGCGAGCTCGCCGGCGATGGCGTCCCTGTCGCGGTGTCCCTGCGGGTCCTGAAGCTCTCCCGCCAGCCCTACTACCGCTGGCGGAAACAGCAGGTCACCGAGTCCGAGCTGGTCGAGGCCTATCGGGCGAACGCTCTGTTCGACGCCCACCGCGATGATCCCGAGTTCGGCTACCGGTTCCTCGCCGGCGAAGCGGAATCCGTTGGCCAGCGCATGTGCGAGCGGACCGCGTGGCGGATCTGCCGAGACAACCAGTGGTGGTCCGTCTTCGGGAAGAAGCGCGGCAAGAATGGGAAGCGCCCCGGTCCGCCAGTCCACGACGATCTCGTCCAGCGCGACTTCTCAGCCGACGACGTTAACGAGCTGTGGCTGACCGACGTCACTGAGCACTGGACCGATGAGGGAAAGCTCTACCTCTGCGCCATTAAGGACGTGTTCTCCGGTCGGATAGTCGGCTACTCCATGGATTCCCGGATGAAGGCTCGTCTCGCGGTGAACGCCCTGGACAACGCTGCTTCGCGACGCCGAGGCGCCGCCGGATGCATCGTGCATTCGGACCGAGGATCGCAATTCCGGTCACGGAAGTTCGTGCACACTCTGAACCGTCATCACCTCATCGGATCGATGGGACAGGTCGGTGCGGCCGGGGACAACGCCGCGATGGAGTCCTTCTTCGCCCTGCTCCAGAAGAATGTCCTGGACCGCAAACGCTGGCGGACCCGAGACGAACTGCGGATCGCGATCATCACCTGGATCGAGAGGACCTACCACCGCCGCCGCCGACAGGCCCGCCTCGGCCGATTGACCCCCATCGAATACGAGACCATCATGAACCCGACCGTCAGCCTGGCGGCCTAACCCCAGCTGACACCTACTCGTGCATCAGTCCCAATCCCCGTCGATCAACGTCTCCGGTCAGTACACCTAAGCCGGGGAAGAGCTGGACGGTGATATGCAATACCGAGTGCACGGTATTGCCTATCAGCCCGTCAGGGCTGCGGGGTTACGTAGGCGCTCCGGAGGGCGCGAACAGCTAGTTCCGTCATGCTTGCCAGCTGGTGTATATCGGCAGCGAAGTTGCCTGGGAGGTCGTTCTGGTGGTGGACGAGTTTGGGCCAGCCCAGGCCGTGTGCTTTGCCGGAGTAGAGGTTGAACATCCACAACAGGTGCTCGCGCATTGTGGCGCCCGTTTTGATGCCTTCCGCATCGAGGCGGCTTTGAGTGCGTCGCCCAATGATTTCAGCGGCGCCCTCCAGGGTGTTGGTTTCGGTGAATCGCTTGTGTGGAGCGAGCTCCATGAGTCGTACGCGTCGCGCACTTTGGTCATCGAAGGCGTCTTGCGGCACGCGCAGGTCGACGAGCTGGGAGAACTGATTGGCGCTCCTGTAGCACCGGAATAATGAGTCGGTCTCCTGAACCAGAATGTCCATTGCGTGGTTGGCTTGCTCATCCGGTGACTCTGGCCCGAGGACGTAGATGGCTCGTGCGGAGGCCAATAGTGCGCTTCGCATGAGCGCGGCGATTACGAATGGCTCTGTGGGGATGTCATCTTCGATGAAGCGTCTGATCTGATCCAGGCACTCAACGGCGCTGCGTGCCCCTTGGTGGAGAGTTAGCACTAGGTCCACGGGCGGGTCATCGAGGACCGGGCGTGTTTGAAGCTGCTGCACGATGCTGCCAGGGCGCGGAAATGCGGGCACCTCATCCAGAATGTTGCGGGTGTCCTTCACGATTTGAAGAGCACGCGTCACATGTTGAAGTGCCGCCGGGTCGTCCAATCCAAGATTCATGACGTGATTCTAGGCGCACGGATTCGCAGGGGGTGGGTCCTGGGTGAGGGCGGGTTGGTCGTTCGCGACGCTGCGGGGCTGCCGTGTCGATGGGGAAGTGACAGGCAGGACACGAGGTTCAGGAGGGGCAGCGATGCCGCGCGATGACGACACGATGTGGGCGATGGTGCTGGGGGTGCTGGTCGGCGGGTTGGCGCTAATCTGGGTCGCGATCGTGGGGACGGCTTCGCTGATGACCTTGCTCCAGTGCGGTGGTCTGCCGGAGCGGATGGGTCCTGGTGCGGTGGTGGGGTTCTTCCGCACTGGGCGCGAAGCCCTGGCGACGGAGAGCGGCTGCGAGCCGTCGGTGGTGGGCCTGTGGTCGGTGCTGGGGGGACTGCTGCTGATCGTGGCCGTGCTGGTCGTTGTGTCCGTCGTGCTGTGGTCACGGTGGAAGGAGTCCGACCGGCGGTTCCTGAACGATCTTGCTGGTCGCGAGGGAATTGCGAAGGCGCGCGAGGTGAAGAAGCGGGTGGGGGAGCCGGCGCTGATGTCGAAGGCGGCGGCGGTGCGTCCGTCGGTGAAGGACCCGAAGCCGTGTCAAGTGGGGCTGCTGATCGGGGTCTCACAGGGACAGCCCGTGTGGATCAGCGTCGAGGATTCGGTGGTGATCATCGGTCCGCCGCGCTCGGGCAAGGGCTTCCACATCGTGATCAACGCGCTGTTGGACGCTCCGGGGGCTGTGGTGACGACGTCGACTCGTGGCGACAACGTCCGGGCCGTATGGGAGGCACGGAAGAAGACCGGGCCGGTGGCGTTGTTCGATCCGCAGGGACTCACGAAGCTGCCCTCGACGTTGAAGTGGTCGCCGTCGCAGGGGTGTGAGGACCCGATGGTGGCCTCTCGTCGTGCGCAGGCGATTGTGGGCGCCTCATCGATGGGGCAGTCGACGTCGAATCAGGAGTGGGCTGGCGTGGCGACAACGATCCTCCAGTACCTGCTGCACGCGGCGGCGATCGCGAAGGTGGATACGCCGGCTCTGGGGCGTTGGGGGGCTAATCCGGGGATGGCTTCGGCTGCGGCGCGGATCTTGAAGGAGTCGCCGGAGGCTGCCCCAGGATGGGGCGCTGCTCTGGACTCGGAGCTGAACAGTGACCCCAGGATGCTTCCGTCGAAGTGGATGGGTGTGTCCTCGGCGACGTCGGCGCTGATGCTTCCGGAGGTCGCTGATGCGCTGGACCCAGCGCCGGGCGAGGGGCTGGACCCGAAGACCTTCATCGAGGAGAAGGGCACGTTGTTCCTGGTCGGCACGAAGGCAGGTGGTGGTGCGGCGGCTCCGATGCTGATCGCGCTGATGGACGCGATCACGGCTGAGGCGCGGGAGATGGCGATCCGTCAGCGAGGGAATCGGCTCGATCCGCCGCTGTCGCTGATCCTGGACGAGATCGCGAACATCGCGCCGTGGAAGGAGCTGCCCACGATCATGTCCGATGGTGGCGGTGTGGGGATCTCGACGATGGTGATCATCCAGTCCCCGGCTCAGGCTCGCAGCGTGTGGGGAGACAACGAGGCGCAGCAGATCTTGGATTCGGCCACGATCACGATCCAGCTAGGTGTTGTGGGGCATGAGGTTCTTGTCACCAGCGGCGTGCTCAGATGAGGCGAGCGGGCCCCTTAGCCACAGGATGGAAGTTCCTACACAACCCATCCACGGAAGACAGAGCCCGCTCATGCCCCACGCTAATGCACCACTGACCCCGACCGGCCGCCTGCGCATGATCGAACGCCACCTCCATGGCGGCATCCCGATCGCTCACGTGGCCGCGGAGTTCCGCGTCTCCCGCCCGACTGTGACGACCTGGGTGGCCCGTTACCGCGCTGAGGGCGCCCCGGGGCTGAAGGACCGCACCAGCCGACCGCACACGACCACCGGTCAGCTCGATCCGCTGCTCATCGGGCTGATCGAGGACCTGCGCAGGGAACGGAAGTGGTCAGCCCGACGGATCCATTACCATCTGCGCGCCGAAGGCCATGACCTGCATCTGCGCACCGTGGGCCGGTGGCTGCACCGACTCGGGATCTCCCGACTGCGGGATCTCACCCCGGCCGGGGAACAGCTGCGCCGGGCGCCACAGCGCATTCGCACGAGGCGGCCGGGGCAGATGGTGCACCTGGATGTGAAGAAGCTCGGGCGCATCCCCGATGGCGGCGGCTGGTGGGCCCATGGCCGTGGCAGCCAAGCGGCTCTGGCCTCCAAGCGCCAGGGGCGAGTCGGCTACACGTACCTGCACTCGGCCATCGATGGGCACACGCGCCTGGCCTACACCGAGGCCCTAGCTGACGAGCGTGCTGCGACCACAATCGGGTTCTTCTCCCGGGCGCGGGTGTTCTTCGCCGCTCACGGGATCACCGACCTGGAGCGGGTGGTCACGGACAACGGGAACAACTATCGCGCCGCCGACTTCATCCGTACGGTGCAGTCGCTGGCGGGCCGGCATCAGCGGATCCGCCCGTACACGCCTCGGCATAACGGCAAGATCGAGCGCTATAACCGGCTGATGGTCGATGAGGTCCTCTACGCGAGGGCCTATGACTCTGAGCAGGCCCGTCGGCAGGCCGTGAAGGTGTGGGTGAATCACTACAACTACCATCGCCCGCATACGTCCTGTGGTGATCAGCCCCCGGCCTCACGCACGCCGGCTCGTGTCAACAACGTCATGCCCTCCTACAGCTAGGTCCCGGATCGGCGTGTGACGGGGGCCATGCCGGCGTAGGAGACCAGGTGCCCGGCATCGGCGAAGTCCTTGCCGACGACTTCGGTGAGGATCCGTGCTGCGGCCCTGACCCCCGATACCGGGCATCGAGATCAAGATCGGGTGAAGAAGGCGGGCCTCCACCACAGCATCCACCTGCGTGGCGAGCTTGTTACGCTGATGGATCGGTCTGACGAGCTGTTCGGCCAGGATCGGTACCACCGTGCCCGCAGCATTAGTGCAAGCCACGACAGTTTGCTGGTCCAGGGCGTCGAGGATCTCCTCAGTCAGTCGGGTCGCCAGTCTGGGTGCGTGTTTGCGCCGGCCGGCTCGTACGTACCCGGGTCTGGCGGTCTTCAGCTTGCCCGGGGCCGGGTAACGCCCCAGCTGGTCAGCCATCGCCGGCGAGCATGGCCAGCCCGGTGATCTGCTCGTCATCGACTCGGATTCCTCGGAGGGTGTGGGGCATGGTGCGTGCTCCTTCGGCGCTGATCGCGGCATCGCGGGTATCGGTCTTGGCGGGCCCGGGGTGCGGATCGGCGATCCGGCGCATGGCCAGTCCCGGCAGGTACGCCACTTCCACGTCTTCACAGGACTGGGCCACAGCGACTGGCAGGGCTCCGATGGTGGCCGGCTGATCGACCACGAGCAGCACCGGCCCGTGGGTCTTCACGAGCTCGTCGAGGCCGATGTAAATGGCTGGTGGTGGGGTAGTCATGGCGGTTGCTCCTGGGCTGGTCGGGCCATGTGTGTGCTGGCCAGCTCAGGGGTGATCACGCTCGGCATCCACGTTACCAAGACCCTCGTGAGGAGGGCCCCGCCTCTATCAGCGATCCGTGATCACCAGACCTGTCCTCGGTGACAACACGCCGGCGGATCATGAGTGCGACTGGGGGCAACGATCATGCCGAGCACCGGCTGGCCGGCATCTGCTCATCCTGGATGATCCAGGCGCCGCCGAAAAGGTAACGAGGGAGGCACGAAAGGGCTTGAGCACCGGGAGGGGCAGCGCGACGGGAATCCTGTCGGCGGCGAGTTTGGTCACGGCCGGGAAGAACCCCTTCCTGCATTTTGCCTGGGCAGATAAGCGGCAAAGCGCCGCCGGACCCCATTATGCCGCCCAGCAACCGAACCCGCTTGTTGAATCAAGAAAATCGATCGACTCCCCTGGCTTTTGCCGGGGCGGCTGTCGTCGTTGATGCCTACCTGACGGATCCACGCGTGCAGGGTCCTCTCGTGGACGTTGAAGTCATTCACGATTCGCGATCTCGTCCTTGTTGTTAGGGGAGTGGGCCATTTGAACGGCATCATTGCAGAGCTCTCGAGGATAGGTATAAGGGTTCGGCCGCGTATTTCCCGGCCGCTCAACAAGCCAGTCAGATTTAGAGACCCTGTATGCCCTCCTACACCTAGCAGTAAAGGCTCCATGGCTCGATGTGAACAATTGAATTAGTCACGGTCAGTCTCGCGCTTGCCGTGCCCCGCAATCCCACACGCTACTACCATCTAGTTCTCTTGAGCGTCAACCCCTCATGCAAGCTGGGGCAATCGCGGCTTGGGGGTGGTGTTCGGAGCTGCCCTCGGGTTACAGTCTAGGAGCATTCGTTGATCGGTAGACAAATTGTGCACCTCGAGCGCTGACATTGGACGGTCCTCCTGCTACGAATTGAGGCCTTCTCTTGACCGAAGAAATTGACCTTCTGAAAGCTCAAGGCGAGTTCTGGATTAGTCGCCAAGTTTCACAGGAAAGCGACGGTAGGTTTGTTCACTACTTTGTCATATTCAATGAGGGACTACAGCCCGATGTTATGATCTCCGCTCTGGAGCGCAATATTAATCGGACGCCTGCGCTGGGGTTTTCTCCATTTTGGGACCCGGACTCTGGTGAGCTGCGTCAAGTTTGGAGTAAAATTGATCCAAATGTAGAGTTTTTTGACGATAGCGCAGCGGGCGGTGTCAGGTCAAGGGAGTTCTCCCTAAAGCTCGAAAAGGGCCTCTCTGGAATATGCGATTTGAACTCGGGAAACTCTCACTACTATCTCTTATCCAAGACTGATTGCAATCAATTCCGTCTTGATTTGGCAAATCACCACTATTACCTAGATGGCTATTCTGCCATTCGGTTCCTGCATGATGTGATTGACGAGTATATCGAGCTTGTCGCAGGGCGAGGATGCTCGGATGGTGATCGTCCTGAACCATTGGGTGCAGTTGTCGAGAGAGAAGCGAAATATCGGAATTCCAAGCGTTACGAGGCTGATCTAAATTACTGGAAGGCCGAGCTTGACGCCGGGACCCAGCCGGTAGTACTCAAGCCAAGACTGCCGCTTAACCCGGCCAGATCGAACCATATTCTCCATCGTGAGATTGATTCGGATATTCAAGATCGCTTGGATAATCTTGAGGCGCAGGGGCTGTCACCGGCTGCGCTTCTTGTGGTCGCGGCTAGTATTCTATTAAACTCAATTTCGGGCGAGAGCAAATTATCTGTTGGTTTTGCTGTATCGGGGCGGGCCACCAAGAAAGATCGAGATACGCCCGCCAATATGGCGAACGGTGTTCCGCTGGTAGTGAGTCACAACCGTTCGTTAACTGTGCGGGAGCATGTAGAGGAAGCTGCGACCAAGATCCAGGGGGCAGTAAGAAGGCAGCGTGTAAGGGGTGTTGAAATATCTCGAGCGGCTGGATTAGATGGTACGTTGGGTTCCTTGTTTGGCCTTACGGTCAATTATATGCCTTTCGATACTGGAGTCCAGAAGCTTAATGGGAGGATGACCGCTAGTAATAACGGCCTAACCGATGATGCCTTTGTTAGCTTCTACTCAGCTGATGGTCTTCATAACGAACTCGCCTGGTATGCGAATGATGAAATATTTGGCGAAGTAGAGAGTCAAGAGTTCTTTGATTCCTACTATAATATTCTTCGTCAGGTGGTCGCTGACCCGGATGTTGCTGTGGGACGCGTGTCAGTGTCGAGTGCTGAGAACGTGGCTTCGGTTCTAGAGCTGGGGGCTGGGGAAGCGCCGGAGGAGGCTCCGTGTTTGGTGCATGAGTTGTTTGAGCGAGCGGCTCGGTCGGGTCCGGAGAGTCCGGCTGTGGTTTGGGACTCTGGCTCGATGTCGTACGAGGAGCTGGACCGTGCCTCGAATCGACTGGCTCGGCGCTTGATGCGGGCTGGTGTTGATGTGGGTTCCACGGTGGGGCTGATGTTATCGCGTGGGCCCGGGATGGTGGTTTCGGTTCTGGCCTCTCTGAAGGCAGGGGCCAGGTACCTGCCGATTGATCCGGAACTTCCCGCGGAGCGGATCGATTTCATGCTGAATGACTCGACTCCGGGTGTTCTGTTGACTAACCCTGAGTGTTCGGCGGATGTGGGGGCCTCTTCGGGGACAGTGCGATTGGTGCTCGATGAAGTCATGTCGGCCGAAGAGTATGCAGGGGTTGATGACTCGCCCATCGTTTCTGAGGAACTCTCACGGGCTCTTGAAGTTGAGGATGCGGCCTACACGATCTATACATCGGGTTCGACGGGGCGACCGAAGGGTGTGGTCGTTACCCACAGAGGGGCGGCGGCTCTAGCAGGGGCGCAGAGACGCGATCTGCAAGTCAAGTCTGATAGCCGTGTGCTGCAGTTCGCGTCTCCAAGTTTCGACGCTGCGTTCTTCGAAACACTTTGTGCATGGTCCGCGGGCGCAGCCTTGGTCGTGCTGTCTAAGCCGGAACTGACACCAGGTGACGTTCTGGGAAATAGCATTCACAAGCACAAGGTGACGCACGCGGTGCTAACTCCGACGGTGTTGAGTGTGTGTGAAGGGGAAGACTTAGCAGGAGTCAAGAGCCTTCTGTCTGCCGCAGAGGCTTGTTCTCTTGAGTTGGTTGCGAAGTGGGCCCCCGGACGACTTATGCTCAATGGCTATGGGCCGACCGAGGCCACGGTGTGCGTGTCGATGACGGGTTCTTTGGCTGGTTGGGAGGGCGTTGTTCCGATCGGTAGGCCGTTGCCCGGGTCTAGGCTGTACGTTCTGGACTCGGCGATGCGGCCGTGCCCATTAGGTACTACTGGCGAGCTATTCATCGCTGGCGAAGGGCTGGCGCGCGGGTACCTGGGCCGAGCGGACTTGACGGCTCAGAAGTTTGTGGCGGATCCCTTCGCGGCAGACGGCTCCCGGATGTATCGCTCGGGGGATTTGGCGCATTGGGGGAGCCGATGGCCAGATCTACTTCGACGGACGAGCCGATGATCAGGTGAAGATTCGTGGCTATCGGATCGAGATCGGTGAGATCGAGTCGACCCTGCGTAGATGCCATGGCGTGGGACAAGCAGCCGTGGTGGTCCGTGAGGATCAGCCTGCTGTACGGCAGCTGGTTGGGTATGTGGTGCCGGACACGGGTGGGACATCCTTGGATGTGAGCGCGATTCGGGATCAGCTGGCGGGATGGTTGCCTGACTATATGGTGCCGTCGGTTGTCATGGAAGTCGGTGTGCTGCCGTTGACAACGAATGGGAAGCTGGATGCTGAGGCGTTGCCGAAGCCCGGGGATGTCCCGCGTGCGGATATGGTCGTTGCCGAGAACGACGCTGAACAGCAGATCATGGATCTCTTCGCGGAAGTTCTTGGTATTGGTGAGGTCAGTGCGACTGATTCGTTCTTCGCGTTGGGTGGGGATTCGATCACGGCCATCCAACTCGTAAACCGAGCGAGGTCAAAAGGTGTGGCTCTGAAGGCGAATGAGGTTTTCGCTCATCCGAACCCCAGAGACCTCGCGCGCGATGCGAAGTCAATCGATCTGTGCGAGTCGAATAATGAAGATATTGAGTTTATCTCAGTATCCGAGAAGCATCATATCCAATCTGATTTTAATAAGCCTTCTGATATATTGCCATTGACGCCGCTTCAGCAGGGTCTGCTTTTTCATTCATTGCTGGGGCAAGATGAAGAGCGAGCCCCCTATGTTTCGCAACTGGTGCTTGAACTAGGGGGAGGGCTCGATATCGAGAGGATTGAACGCGCATACTCTCGGCTTATCGAACGGCATGAGGCCTTGAGGGTGCGTTTTTCACATCGGGAGTCGGGGGAACCTATTCAGGTAGTGCTTTCTTCCGATGCTCCGGTATTTATCGCACATGACGAATCTGAGAGAAATGACATTTGGTCGCAGGTTCGTGAACGCGAAGGGGTTGCGTTCGACCTGGAGAACTCTCCCCTGATCGAATGCCACGTTTATCCGATTATGGGGGGTGGTAGCTTCCTGGTTCTTCGGATGCACCATCTGATCCTTGATGGGTGGTCTATGCCCCTCCTCCTGGATGACCTGCTTTCCTTGTACAGTGGTGACTCGCGCCCGGTTTCGAGTGAAGTCCGGTTGCGGGATTTCTACGAATGGCTTGCGAGGTCTGGTTCCGAGAACTCAGTCTCAACCTGGACGGGAGTGCTAGGCGATACTGTCGAGCCTACGTTGGTGGCACCAGAGGCCGGCCCTGATCGTCCACATTTGCACGTCTCTCAGTCATTCGACCTGGGTTCTGCTCTTACCCGAGAGGTAGAACGTCTGGCGCGTGACTTGAGCACTACGGTCAACAGCGTCTTGGAGTCTTCCTGGGGGGATGGTTCTCGGAGGACTAACCGCATCTGACAATGTCTGTTTCGGTGAGCCGGTTTCGGGCCGCGGTGGTTCGTTTGATGGTGTGGAAGATCTGCTGGGCATGTTTATTAACACTGTGCCTGTTCGGGTCGGACTGGCACCGGATCGGTCCTTCGCCGATGTTGTGAAGGGGGTCACGCGGGACAGAGTGGCTACGCTCGATGATCAGCATGTCCCTCTTCACGAGTTGAACCACTCGTTGGGCGTGGAAACGTTGTTTGATTCATTGTTCGTCTTCGAGAACGCACCCATGATGAACGTTATCTCGCAGGGACCCAGTGAATTTTCAATCGGACGATATGAGTTGCGAGATTTCGACTCGTATCCTCTGTCGGTGAAGGTGGTTCCGGGGGATTCGCTGAATGTTTCGATCGACTATCGAACCGACTGCTTTGGTGATAGTTATATTCGCAGTGCTTTCCGGGCCTGGGAATCGATTCTTCGTCAGGTGGTCGCTGACCCGGATGTTGCTGTGGGACGCGTGTCAGTGTCGAGTGCTGAGAGCGTGGCTTCGGTTCTAGAGCTGGGGGCTGGGGAAGCGCCGGAGGAGGCTCCGTGTTTGGTGCATGAGTTGTTTGAGCGAGCGGCTCGGTCGGGTCCGGAGAGTCCGGCTGTGGTTTGGGACTCTGGCTCGATGTCGTACGAGGAGCTGGACCGTGCCTCGAATCGACTGGCTCGGCGCTTGATGCGGGCTGGTGTTGATGTGGGTTCCACGGTGGGGCTGATGTTATCGCGTGGGCCCGGGATGGTGGTTTCGGTTCTGGCCTCTCTGAAGGCAGGGGCCAGGTACCTGCCGATTGATCCGGAACTTCCCGCGGAGCGGATCGATTTCATGCTGAATGACTCGACTCCGGGTGTTCTGTTGACTAACCCTGAGTGTTCGGCGGATGTGGGGGCCTCTTCGGGGACAGTGCGATTGGTGCTCGATGAAGTCATGTCGGCCGAAGAGTATGCAGGGGTTGATGACTCGCCCATCGTTTCTGAGGAACTCTCACGGGCTCTTGAAGTTGAGGATGCGGCCTACACGATCTATACATCGGGTTCGACGGGGCGACCGAAGGGTGTGGTCGTTACCCACAGAGGGATGGCGGCTCTTTTCTCCCATGAGTCGGCTAGTCTCGAAATAGACCAGCGATCAAGGGTTGCACAGTTCGCGGCACTCAGCTTCGACATATCTGTCGAGGAATTGTTTCTGGCACTGCTTTCAGGAGCAACGCTTTTGGTTCCACCGCCAGGAAAAGCGGGAATCGATTTCGTTATCGATGACTTTATCGTTCAGCATCACATCACTGCCGTGTCAACGACTCCCGGTCTACTCCAGTCGATGAGGCAAGAAGATTGGGAGAGTGTAGATACAATTATCGTTGGTGGTGAGGCTTGTTCTCCTGAGTTGGTTGCGAAGTGGGCCCCTGGACGACAGTTAGTGAACACATATGGGCCGACCGAGGCCACGGTGTGCGTGTCGATGACGGGTTCTTTGGCTGGTTGGGAGGGCGTTGTTCCGATCGGTAGGCCGTTGCCCGGGTCTAGGCTGTACGTTCTGGACTCGGCGATGCGGCCGTGCCCATTAGGTACTACTGGCGAGCTATTCATCGCTGGCGAAGGGCTGGCGCGCGGGTACCTGGGCCGAGCGGACTTGACGGCTCAGAAGTTTGTGGCGGATCCCTTCGCGGCAGACGGCTCCCGGATGTATCGCTCGGGGGATTTGGCGCATTGGGGAGCCGATGGCCAGATCTACTTCGACGGACGAGCCGATGATCAGGTGAAGATTCGTGGCTATCGGATCGAGATCGGTGAGATCGAGTCGACCCTGCGTAGATGCCATGGCGTGGGACAAGCAGCCGTGGTGGTCCGTGAGGATCAGCCTGCTGTACGGCAGCTGGTTGGGTATGTGGTGCCGGACACGGGTGGGACATCCTTGGATGTGAGCGCGATTCGGGATCAGCTGGCGGGATGGTTGCCTGACTATATGGTGCCGTCGGTTGTCATGGAAGTCGGTGTGCTGCCGTTGACAACGAATGGGAAGCTGGATGCTGAGGCGTTGCCGAAGCCCGGGGATGTCCCGCGTGCGGATATGGTCGCTGCTGAGAACGACGCTGAACAGCAGATCATGGATCTCTTCGCGGAAGTTCTTGGTATTGGTGAGGTCAGTGCGACTGATTCGTTCTTCGCGTTGGGTGGGGATTCGATCACGGCCATCCAACTCGTAAACCGAGCGAGATCAAAAGGTGTGGCTCTGAAGGCGAATGAGGTTTTCGCTCATCCGAAGCCCCGAGACCTTGCCAGATCTCGTCGCGACACCGTGGAAGAAGCACAGTATTCTCAGTCGCAGCGAGGTTCAACGCGTCCCTTGCTCGCGCATCTGGACACGCTTCCCTCCATGCGGTGGGCCGCGAAGTACGGTCCTTTGGATTCACCAACCTTCAATGGCTTTCATCAAGCGCTGACGTTGAAAATCCAGAAGGCATCCGTGGATCAAGTGGTCAGAGCAATCGAAAGGATTGCCGAACGGCATGAATCCCTTCGAATTATTGCTGATGGAGGGCGACAAGGAAGCGTTATTCGCATTAGATCAATGGAGGAGTTCAGTACAAAGAGCTACGTAAGCGCAGTGAAAAAGGTGCATGATCCCATTGAAAGAGACCGTTATCTACAGGAGCGGGGGAATGTTGCGGTCGAGAATCTTTCTGCTACGAACGGGGATACGGTCCATGCGGTGCTTGAGGTTGACGTAGATGAATCCGTTGAACGTATTATCTTAATCGTGCACCATTTCGCCACTGACGCTGTATCGTGGTCAACTCTCGTGCAAGACCTGGACATATTTCTGGATCAGACGGATAAGGTCCCCGATAACGTTCCAGTCACTATCAAGCAGTGGGTCACGCACCTCACGTGTGGATGACCTGAACGACTTGTAGTACCTGGCAGAAGCTATTTGCCGCATCAGATACAAGGAAAGGAAACTAGATATCGATGAGCATCGAGCATTCAACTGATGATAAAAACACTTTTGAAAAGGTGTCTCCCGACCTCGATGTAATGGATTATTCGGGCATCTTTCATTCCGATGTTAAAGAAGATCTGGCACATTTCATTCTTGGCCCAGGGGCACGGGACTACGGAGTCACACCAACAGAAATAATGGCTAGTGCCCTTGTTCTTGGAATCGCCCGATGCCCTGATGTACTTCCATCGAGTGGACGCCCAACTCGTATTCTAGTGGATATGGAATCAATGGGGCGACCAGTTAGCGAGATTGAGTCATTAGATTTATCTCAGACTGTTGGGTGGTTGACCAATATTCTTCAATTAGAGTTCGAATTACCTGAAATCGTGTCAGATGAATTAAATAATCTGACCCTCCTTGAGTATGTGACAGACTGTTTGAATGTTTTGAACAAATGGCGAACAAACCATTCCATGATTCCCAATACTGCTCAGGGTAATTCTCAGCCGGTAGAAATATCCGATGTGTCTTTCAACTACTTCGGATTCTCCGAAGACGCCCTCAGGTCACCGGGGGGAGGGGTATTCTTAGAATCTCTTGGCGGTCCACTTGGAGACATCCGCTCTCCGAATGTTCCGCTGTTCAGTGGATTGAATATTGATATTCTAGCAAAGGGTAACGTGAGTGCTCCAAAGCTGAATGTGGTCTGGCGCTACAGTCAAAGACTGTACTCACGAGAAGCGGCATCCAGGATATCTGACGCTTGGATAGGCGCCCTGGAGGACATGCGCGATCTGGCTGCCCACCGCTACGTCAATTTCTCAGATTCCTTGGCCCGTAGCATGGACCTATCTATCGGAGAAGTTGAGGAGTATGAGTCGGCCTTTAACGCTGGCGGGTCGGATGACGCTCTTGTGATGGATGTATTGCCATTGACGCCGCTTCAGCAGGGTCTGCTTTTTCATTCATTGCTGGGGCAAGATGAAGAGCGAGCCCCCTATGTTTCGCAACTGGTGCTTGAACTAGGGGGAGGGCTCGATATCGAGAGGATTGAACGCGCATACTCTCGGCTTATCGAACGGCATGAGGCCTTGAGGGTGCGTTTTTCACATCGGGAGTCGGGGGAACCTATTCAGGTAGTGCTTTCTTCCGATGCTCCGGTATTTATCGCACATGACGAATCTGAGAGAAATGACATTTGGTCGCAGGTTCGTGAACGCGAAGGGGTTGCGTTCGACCTGGAGAACTCTGTCCTTATCGAATGCCACGTTTATCCGATTATGTGGGGTGGTAGCTTCCTGGTTCTTCGGATGCACCATCTGATCCTTGATGGGTGGTCTATGCCCCTCCTCCTGGATGACCTGCTTTCCTTGTACAGTGGTGACTCGCGCCCGGTTTCGAGTGAAGTCCGGTTGCGGGATTTCTACGAATGGCTTGCGAGGTCTGGTTCCGAGAACTCAGTCTCAACCTGGACGGGAGTGCTAGGCGATACTGTCGAGCCTACGTTGGTGGCACCAGAGGCCGGCCCTGATCGTCCACATTTGCACGTCTCTCAGTCATTCGACCTGGGTTCTGCTCTTACCCGAGAGGTAGAACGTCTGGCGCGTGACTTGAGCACTACGGTCAACAGCGTCTTGGAGTCTTCCTGGGGGATGGTTCTCGGAGGACTAACCGCATCTGACAATGTCTGTTTCGGTGAGCCGGTTTCGGGCCGCGGTGGTTCGTTTGATGGTGTGGAAGATCTGCTGGGCATGTTTATTAACACTGTGCCTGTTCGGGTCGGACTGGCACCGGATCGGTCCTTCGCCGATGTTGTGAAGGGGGTCACGCGGGACAGAGTGGCTACGCTCGATGATCAGCATGTCCCTCTTCACGAGTTGAACCACTCGTTGGGCGTGGAAACGTTGTTTGATTCATTGTTCGTCTTCGAGAACGCACCGTATCTCAAGGGCTCTCATGTGCTTGATTCTGAGATCCAATTTGTGAATATGTACGGGGAGGAGAGCACCAACTATCCTCTGTCGGTGAAGGTGGTTCCGGGGGATTCGCTGAATGTTTCGATCGACTATCGAACCGACTGCTTTGGTGATAGTTATATTCGCAGTGCTTTCCGGGCCTGGGAATCGATTCTTCGTCAGGTGGTCGCTAACCCGGATGTTGCTGTGGGACGCGTGTCAGTGTCGAGTGCTGAGAACGTGGCTTCGGTTCTAGAGCTGGGGGCTGGGGAAGCGCCGGAGGAGGCTCCGTGTTTGGTGCATGAGTTGTTTGAGCGAGCGGCTCGGTCGGGTCCGGAGAGTCCGGCTGTGGTTTGGGACTCTGGCTCGATGTCGTACGAGGAGCTGGACCGTGCCTCGAATCGACTGGCTCGGCGCTTGATGCGGGCTGGTGTTGATGTGGGTTCCACGGTGGGGCTGATGTTATCGCGTGGGCCCGGGATGGTGGTTTCGGTTCTGGCCTCTCTGAAGGCAGGGGCCAGGTACCTGCCGATTGATCCGGAACTTCCCGCGGAGCGGATCGATTTCATGCTGAATGACTCGACTCCGGGTGTTCTGTTGACTAACCCTGAGTGTTCGGCGGATGTGGGGGCCTCTTCGGGGACAGTGCGATTGGTGCTCGATGAAGTCATGTCGGCCGAAGAGTATGCAGGGGTTGATGACTCGCCCATCGTTTCTGAGGAACTCTCACGGGCTCTTGAAGTTGAGGATGCGGCCTACACGATCTATACATCGGGTTCGACGGGGCGACCGAAGGGTGTGGTCGTTACCCACAGAGGGGCGGCGGCTCTAGCAGGGGCGCAGAGACGCGATCTGCAAGTCAAGTCTGATAGCCGTGTGCTGCAGTTCGCGTCTCCAAGTTTCGACGCTGCGTTCTTCGAAACACTGTGTGCATGGTCCGCGGGCGCAGCCTTGGTCGTGCTGTCTAAGCCGGAACTGACACCAGGTGACGTTCTGGGAAATAGCATTCACAAGCACAAGGTGACGCACGCGGTGCTAACTCCGACGGTGTTGAGTGTGTGTGAAGGGGAAGACTTAGCAGGAGTCAAGAGCCTTCTGTCTGCCGCAGAGGCTTGTTCTCTTGAGTTGGTTGCGAAGTGGGCCCCCGGACGACTTATGCTCAATGGCTATGGGCCGACCGAGGCCACGGTGTGCGTGTCGATGACGGGTTCTTTGGCTGGTTGGGAGGGCGTTGTTCCGATCGGTAGGCCGTTGCCCGGGTCTAGGCTGTACGTTCTGGACTCGGCGATGCGGCCGTGCCCATTAGGTACTACTGGCGAGCTATTCATCGCTGGCGAAGGGCTGGCGCGCGGGTACCTGGGCCGAGCGGACTTGACGGCTCAGAAGTTTGTGGCGGATCCCTTCGCGGCAGACGGCTCCCGGATGTATCGCTCGGGGGATTTGGCGCATTGGGGAGCCGATGGCCAGATCTACTTCGACGGACGAGCCGATGATCAGGTGAAGATTCGTGGCTATCGGATCGAGATCGGTGAGATCGAGTCGACCCTGCGTAGATGCCATGGCGTGGGACAAGCAGCCGTGGTGGTCCGTGAGGATCAGCCTGCTGTACGGCAGCTGGTTGGGTATGTGGTGCCGGACACGGGTGGGACATCCTTGGATGTGAGCGCGATTCGGGATCAGCTGGCGGGATGGTTGCCTGACTATATGGTGCCGTCGGTTGTCATGGAAGTCGGTGTGCTGCCGTTGACAACGAATGGGAAGCTGGATGCTGAGGCGTTGCCGAAGCCCGGGGATGTCCCGCGTGCGGATATGGTCGCTGCCGAGAACGACGCTGAACAGCAGATCATGGATCTCTTCGCGGAAGTTCTTGGTATTGGTGAGGTCAGTGCGACTGATTCGTTCTTCGCGTTGGGTGGGGATTCGATCACGGCCATCCAACTCGTAAACCGAGCCCAACGAATGAATAATAACGACCTCCTGCTAAACCATGTTCTCCACGGGCGCAGTCCTCGTGGGATATGGGAACGAATGATGGCCGCCGACTCAAACGAGGCGATAGGGTCAGATTCTCTGACCACCATCACGATGTTCAGGTCAGGGGCAACAGGAGTTCCTCTTGTGTGTATTCATCCATCGTCAGGGAATACGGTCAGCTATACAAACTTGGCCAATTCCTTACGTGAAGATATTCCCATCATCTTTATAGATGCACCTGAGACAATGGCCCGTGGCGAGAGCTGGTCAGTATCGAGTTTGGTGCAGCTCTACAAGAGGGAACTGTTGAAGATGATCAGCGCCCAAGGGATGATGTTGTTGGGCTGGTCCAGTGGTGGGGTATTGGCGACTGAACTCGGCGCAGAGATGGAGGGTGCAGGTCTACCTGTTCATCGAGCTTTCCTGCTCGATTCATACAGGTCTAGGTTCCTCGGATACTCTGGTCAGCAGATCGATGATGAAGATGTGTGTCGACTGCTTTGGGAAGAGCGTGGTCAGTTGTGGAGTGATGTTCCAGAGACCGCTCGACGAGACGCGGAAGCGTTTCTAGTCTGGGCGTCGAATACTGACGCAACGATTGGAGCTTCAGATATTTCTGACATCACGTATTTCAAAAATAACTACAATGAAACGATTAAGATAATGAGAATGCATGAGGAGCGTTCAGTAGATTTCCCAATTACGTTCTTCAGAGCAGCTCGCGACACAGATGTCGATGTGGATCAATCATATGAGTGGAGCCAGGTGTCGCGAGGGGAGGTCGAGGAAGTAGAGATTGACGCGAATCATAATGATATGCTGTCGCCATGGAGCGTGCGCCAGTTAGTGCCAGAAATTGAACAGAGACTGATCTGGTAGATGCAGCATCTCCAGAGAAATGTGCGGTTTAGAATTTCAGAATCGAAGAGAGTGGGATGACGATGAGAAACACTTCGGAAGAGTATGTGGTGCTGGCCAATAGTCGAAACGAGTACTGCCTTTGGGCTGCTTTCATGGATGTGCCGAGCGGCTGGGAAGTCCAGTATGGGCCTGATGTCAGTGATAATTGCCTTGAATATGTTCGAAACAATTGGTCAATAAACTGACAGTGCGTGGGACACCGCGGCTCGGATCTCATGTTGAGTAGCACTCCTTTGTGTAAAAAATTCCGCCGCGCCCGCCTGTGGAGTAGATTCGTCCGCGTGAAAGTAAGTTCTCTATTCGCGCATTAGATTGGAGCTGGATAAGGAATCTCATGTTAATTATCGCGATCATAGGCCTAGCGCTGTTGGACTCAGCGGCGTTTGGCACGCTACTTATTCCAGTCTGGCTTATAATGGCGCCCGGGAAGTTCAAGTTCGGACGGATTGTCATATACCTTCTCGTGCTGACGCTGGCATACTTCTTAATTGGGCTTGCGCTAGTAATGGGGGCGGATGCACTATTCGAGCGATATCAGGCGCTTTTTGAATCTGCTGGGTTTTATTTAATCGTGACTGTCGCTGGTGCCGCTCTGGCGATAACTGGTGCCATTCTGTCCTATAGGGGTCGCGGGAAGGCAAGAGGGGATGCAGAGGACAATGGGCCAGGAAGAATGTTTAAGATTCGAAGCCAGATTATGCAGAGTGAGGATTCCGGCCTGAAGTCGGCTTCAGTTCTGGTATCTATCGCGCTTACCGCTGTTGCCCTAGAGGTGGCGACAATGCTGCCGTATCTTGGGGCAATAGGTCTGATGGTTGCTAATGACCTGAGCGTGTATGAATCTGGTGTCCTGTTGGCGGTATACTGTGGTGTTATGGTTCTTCCTGCGCTGCTTCTAGCCTTGGGGAAGGTAATTTCTCCTGTTCGTATTGGCGGCCCACTTGCAACGATGGACGCCTGGCTCTCTCGACAAGCCAAGTCGTCGAGTGTTGGATTGGTGCTAGTTTTTGGCGCAATTCTATTGGCTGTAGGAATATACCAATTGGTTAAATTGTGAGTATATCATTCAGGGGTGAACGGGATATTTTATCGGCTAACAAGTGGCGTTTCGGTATGGGGAGGGGTCTATGGTGTGGTGCACATAGGCGATCACGTATCGTTGTAGGCTTCATGGATGCTCCGTTGATGCTTGCAGGGATGGAATTGCCACTAATGAATAGTTCTTTGGGTGACACTGGAAGGTTGAGTTGGGAATCCTATTTGGCGCGCCTAATTTGTGTTTGCATGATTAGTTCCTCATCTGAAGTCTCGCCAGAGAATGTAAGGATTCGTCAACGCTGTGCGGAGTGCTCCAGAACCGATCACGGACGCCCGTATGCGGTAATCTTATCTCATTCTGTTCGGGCGCCGTCTGTGTCGTGGTCTCATAGTCATGGTGTGGTGGCGGTGGCGATTTCATACGAAGGAAATGTATCTATTGACGTAGAATCCGATATAGGGTCACGAAGGTCGGATTTGACCGAGGCTTTGTCTGCGCATCTGCCCGCCAGTGCGAAATCGATTCCTGATCGTTTGCTTTATGATCTCGTCCGATTATGGACGCTTCGAGAGTGTCTGGTCAAGCTAGGGTTGATAAGCTTGACGGAAGCAGTTTCGAATTCTTATTCAGAAGAACGGCTATTGTCTTATTTCCCCGACGTCGATAGTCATACCTGGGCCTCGATTAATGATTCGATTGTAACATTTTGTTTCACTTCACAGTCATAACTGGTAGTAGAGCGCGTGGGCAAATAGGGCAACGATTTAGTTTCGACGCGCTTCGTCGGATTCGTTCGTAGCTTTATAAATCATAACCAGACTTTCGGGGATGTGGTGGCGGCGGTCGCATTCGTGGTCTAAATGGTTCCCCGTTGTAAATTCTGTATGCGCCAGTTGTGGTTTAGCGAATCTTGTTTTGAAGACAGGTTTGTTGCTATTGAGCGGGTTCCCATGTTCTGAGTCAAGTTGCTAGATGTAGGAGCGTGTGACGTTCCTGACAGGAACCGGTGTCCGTGAGGCCGGAGGCTAATCACCGCGTGACGTATACGGGCGATGGTAGTTGTAGTGATTCACCCACACCTGCACGGCTTCCTTCCGAGTCTGCTGGGAGGCATAAGCCCTGGCGTAGAGCACCGCATCGACTATCAGTCGGTTGTAGCGCTCGACCTTGCCGTTATGCCCCGGCGTATAGGCTCGGATCCGCTGATGTCGACCGGTCAGGGTCTGCACGGTGCTGGAGAAGTCGGTTGCGGGGTAGTTTTTCCCGTTGTCCGTGACGACGCGGTCGAACTCGGTGATGAAGTGAGCGGCGGTGAACACCCTGGCCCGGGAGAGGAACCCGATCGTGGCCTGGGCCGTCTCGTCGGGCCGGGCCACGGTGTAGGCCAGGCGGGTGTGCGCGTTGTTCGCCGAGTGCAGATAGGTGTAGCCGGCCCGGCCCTGGCGCTGGGAGGCCCGTGTGGGTGCGGTGCCGCGTCCGTGGGCCCACCAGCCACCTCCGTCTGGGATGAGTCCGAGCTTTTTCACATCCAGGTGCACCATCTGCCCAGGACGCGACGGGACGAGACGGGACGGGACGGGGCAGGACGGGCAGATGCGCTGCCGGGGCTGGCGCAGCTGCTCACCGGTTGTGGTGGGGTCTCTGAGCCGGGAGGTCCCGAGTCGGTGCAGCCACCTTCCTACTTTGCGGAGATGCAGGTCATGGCCTTCGGGGCGAAAGCGGTGATGGATGCGCCCGGCTGACCACGTCCGTTCCCGGCGCAGCTCCTCAGTTTGGGCGATGAACTGGCAATTGAGCTGGCCGGGGGCTGTGTGCGGGCGGCTGGAGCGGTCCTTCACCCCCGGGGCGCTTTCGGCGGGTTAGCAGGCCACCCACGTCGTGACGGCCGGGCGGTAGGCGCGGAACTCGGCGGCCACATGGGCGATGGGGTGCCGTTGTGAAGTTGGCGGGTGACGGTCCGCAGGCGGCTAGTCGGGGTCAGTAGTGCATTAACGTGGAGCAGGAGCGGGGTCCCACGCATCGGATCATTGTTGAGGTACTTCCATCCTTCAGGCAAGGGGCCCGCTGGCCTCATATCAGCACGCGGCTGGTGGCGAGATCCTCATGCCCTACAACACCTAGGAGACATGACCTAGCTGTAGGAGGGCATGACGTTGTTGACACGAGCCGGCGTGCGTGAGGCCGGGGGCTGATCACCACAGGACGTATGCGGGCGATGGTAGTTGTAGTGATTCACCCACACCTTCACGGCCTGCCGACGGGCCTGCTCAGAGTCATAGGCCCTCGCGTAGTGAAGCGCCCTGGGTTTGGTTCCGAGCTTCCTGAAGGAGAATCGGATCATGCCCAAGAAGTTCACCCCCGAGTTCCGCGAACGCGCCGTGCGGATGGTCTTCGACCGCCAAGCCACCGAGGGCGGACCACGCGCGGCCTCCATCCGAGTCGTGGCCGAGTCGCTGGGCTGTGGCCCCGAGACCCTGCGCGCCTGGTGCAACCAAGCCATCACAGCAAGCAAGGCGACACCGGCACCCGCCACTGACGAGAGCCTGGGCGAAGAGAACCGCAGGCTGCGTCGAGAACTCGCCGAAGCCCGCCGCGCCAATGAGATCCTGAAAAAGGCCTCGGCTTTTTTCGCAGCGGAACTCGACCGCCCCACGACGAGATGATCCGGTTCATCGACAAGAACCGCGACGATTTCGGGGTCGAGGCCATCTGCCGCGTGATGCGCGAAACAGAATGTGGGTTCATCACCTCTCGTGCCTACCGGGCTGCGAAAACACGGCCGGCCTCAGCTCGTGCTCTGCGTGATCAATCATTGATCCCGGAAATACAGCGCGTCCATGCGCAGAACTACAGCGTCTACGGGGCGCGGAAGATGTGGCATGCGATGCGCCGAGCAGGCTGGGACCTGGGCCGCGATCAGGTCGCTCGTTTGATGCGTAGCGCCGGGTTGCACGGGGTCCGCCGGGGCCGCAAGCCCAACACCACCCGTCCAGCCCAGGCAGATGATCATCGCCCGGACCTGGTCCAGCGCGACTTCACGGCCGCGGCTCCGCATGAGCTCTGGGTCGCCGACATCACTTATGTGCGTCTCGTGTCGGGATTCTGCTATGTCGCATTCATCACGGATGTCTGCACCCGCAAGATCGTCGGCTGGTCGGTCGCTTCAACGCTGCACACAGATCGCCTGCCGCTTCTGGCTCTGGAACAGGCATTATTGACGACTGGTGCCCGTCGGGATTCTTCTGGCTTGACGCATCACTCGGATCGAGGGTCTCAATATGTGTCGCTGGCCTACTCGGATGCGCTGATTGCTGCAGGTGTGACTGCTTCGGTCGGTACGGTCGGGGATTCTTACGACAATGCCCTGGCAGAAACGGTCAATGGTCTCTATAAGACCGAGATCATCTACTCCAAGCGCGTCTGGCCCTCGGCTACTGCGGTGGAGATCGCGACGTTGGACTGGGTCCATTGGTGGAACACGGCTCGGCTCCACGAACGACTGGGGTACCGGACCCCGGTCGAGGTCGAGGCTGCTTACACTGAGGCCGAGGTGACCGCGCCCGCGGTGCCCTGACCTCGGAACGAAACCCAGGGCGCTTCATAGAGGACCTCATCGACCATCAGCCGGTTATAGCGCTCGATCTTGCCGTTATGCCGAGGCGTGTACGGGCGGATCCGCTGATGCCGGCCCGCCAGCGACTGCACCGTACGGATGAAGTCGGCGGCGCGATAGTTGTTCCCGTTGTCCGTGACCACCCGCTCCAGGTCGGTGATCCCGTGAGCGGCGAAGAACACCCGCGCCCGGGAGAAGAACCCGATTGTGGTCGCAGCACGCTCGTCAGCTAGGGCCTCGGTGTAGGCCAGGCGCGTGTGCCCATCGATGGCCGAGTGCAGGTACGTGTAGCCGACTCGCCCCTGGCGCTTGGAGGCCAGAGCCGCTTGGCTGCCACGGCCATGGGCCCACCAGCCGCCGCCATCGGGGATGCGCCCGAGCTTCTTCACATCCAGGTGCACCATCTGCCCCGGCCGCCTCGTGCGAATGCGCTGTGGCGCCCGGCGCAGCTGTTCACCGGTCGGGGTGAGATCCCGCAGTCGGGAGATCCCGAGTCGGTGCAGCCACCTGCCTACGGTGCGCAGATGCAGGTCATGGCCTTCGGCGCGCAGGTGGTGATGGATCCGTCGGGCTGACCACTTCCGTTCCCTGCGCAGGTCCTCGATCAGCCCGATGAGCAGCGGATCGAGCTGACCGGTGGTCGTGTGCGGTCGGCTGGTGCGGTCCTTCAGCCCCGGGGCGCCCTCAGCGCGGTAACGGGCCACCCAGGTCGTCACAGTCGGGCGGGAGACGCGGAACTCCGCGGCCACGTGGGCGATGGGGATGCCGCCATGGAGGTGGCGTTCGATCATGCGCAGGCGGCCGGTCGGGGTCAGTGGTGCATTAGCGTGGGGCATGAGCGGGCTCTGTCTTCCGTGGATGGGTTGTGTAGGAACTTCCATCCTGTGGCTAAGGGGCCCGCTCGCCTCATCTGAGCACGCCGCTGGTGACAAGAACCTCATGCCCCACAACACCTAGCGGGGTGGTGGAGTGGAGTGCCGCCGAAGATGCCACAGCAAGGCGAGAAGCATGATTCGTGGCCCGATGCGTGTGACCTGGAGCGAGTAATCGAAGGGTTACTGGTTCGAGTCCAGTCGGGGGAGCAGCAAGAACGAGGCCCACCAGGCATGATGCCCGGTGGGGCTTTCGTCATCTCTCATCGAGTGGCCCCGCTATGTGCGCTTCAGCGATCTCCGTCGTCGAGCGGCCCCGTGGTGTGCTTTGCCGCCCCCTAGGCCACACCAAGAGGCTTCTCGATCTGGGGCCCCACACCACGGGGCCGCTCGATGGAGGTGGGGCTCGCAGGCTCCTTCTCGAGCGGCCGATTCCGGCCCGCTCAGCGATCCACCGGCCGAATCGCCACCGTTCACGAGCCTGAAGCGGTGGCGATTCGGCCGGCGGATGGCAGAGAGGTGTGGAATCGGCCTCTGCGTCCTTGGAGTAGGGGTTGGTCATCTCGTTGTCCCGAGCCCGGATGATGCTCTCGACCGCGCTGCGGCCCAGGAGGTCGTCTCCGATGAGGGCGTTCATCCCATCGACGAGCTCGGGCAGGGTGTCCGCGATGACGAAGTCGTCGCCGTGATCCATGAATTCCTGCACCGGCCCGGGGCGGGCAGCTGGCGCCCGCGCGCATCGAGCCAGACCGACGACGGACCGGGGAAGATCCGGATCGCGTGATCGGGCCAGACGGGGTCCCAGTTCTGCAGGCCCTCCGTGCAGTGCCACATCTGATCCCGGTTCATGAGCCGGACGCCCTGATCGGTCGCGATGTCCAGCATGCGTCCGTTCACGTACTCCGGGACGCCGGCGATCATCTTCTGCGGCGGCGTGCCCAGGCGCGAGGGCCACCACTTGCGCACCTGTTCGTGATTGCCGCCGATGCCGCCGGTGGCGATGACGACGGCCTGGGCGCGCAGCTCGAAGCTGCCGACGGGACTGCGGCTGGACGGCGCACCGCGGCGGGCGGCCTCCGGCTCAAGCGCGGTCCCGAGCACGCCGGTGACCTGGTCGCCGTCGAACAGGAGGCCGTCGATCTGATGCCGGAAGGCGAAGCGCACCAGAACTGATTCGGCAACCGCCCGAGCCTTGGCGACGAACGGGTCGGAGATGCCTGTGCCGGTGCCCCAAGTACGTGGAACCTCGGCACGGAGCTGCCGTGGGCGCGTGCGGTGAGGTCGCCTCGCTCGGCCCAGCCCACGAGCGAGGTGAACTTCACGCCCTGCTCCTGCAGCCACGGGAGCTTGTCATCGGTGCGAACTCGACGTAGGCACGGCCACTGCCGGGCCCATTCGTCCTCGGGGTGCTCGCCCTCCAGGCGGTCCCAGCCCTCGGAGCCCTGCCAGTCCTGCCAGGCGAGCTCGAAGGAGTCGCGGACTCCCAGGCGGCGCTGCAAGGGGAGTCCACCAGGAACATGCCGCCGAAGGACCAGTGCGCCTGGCCGCCGAGGTTGGCCTCGTTCTCCTGCTCGTCGACAGGCGGCCGACGGGGCGGCTCGGCGGAGCCGATGCCGCTGGGGGCGGATGGCGCCGATCAATTGGAACCTATACCCCATGGGGGTATGCTTATAGGGAGGAGGAATCATGGAAGCGACGCACTCACAGCATCAGCAGCACGGTCATCCGGCCGCGCACGAGGAGCATGACCACCAAGACCATGGCGGCCATGAAGGCCACGGGGGCCATGGGGGTCATGGCGGCCATCACGACCATGTGGCCATGTTCCGCCGTCTGTTCTGGATCTCGGCGGTCCTGGCGATCCCCACGGTCCTGCTCAGCGGGGCCTTCGCGCATCTGGTGGGCTACGACCTGCCGGACAGCCCTGCCATCGCCTGGATCCCGGCGATCCTGGGCACCGTTCTCTACTTCTGGACCGGCCGCCCGTTCCTGACGGGCGCGGTCGACGAGATCACGCAGCGCAGCCCCGGCATGATGACCCTGATAGCCCTGGGCATCACCGTGGCCTTCCTGGCCTCGTGGGGAAGCCACCTGGGTCTTCTGGACCCGCAGCTCGAGTTCTGGTGGGAGCTGGCGCTGCTGGTGGTCATCATGCTGCTGGGCCACTGGGTCGAGATGGCTTCCCTGGCTCGCACGTCGAGCGCCTTCGACGAGCTGGCGGCGCTGCTGCCGGACGAGGCGGAGCTGCTGCAGGACGACGGCTCCACCCGCACCGTCGCGCCCTCGGAGCTCAGTGTGGGGGATCGGGTGGTCGTTCGCCCGGGTGGACGCATCCCGGCCGACGGCCGCGTCATCGACGGCCAGGCAGACGTCGAAGAGTCCATGGTCACCGGCGAGTCCACCCCGGTGTCCCGTGGTGAGGGTGAGCGGGTCGTGGCCGGGACCGTGGCCACCGACCGGCCCCTGACCCTCGAGGTCACCGAGATCGGCGAGGACACCGCTCTGGCCGGCATCCGTCGGCTGGTGGAGCAGGCGCAGTCGTCGTCCACCCGTGCTCAGCGCCTGGCCGACCGTGCCGCGGCGCTGCTGTTCTGGTTCGCCCTGGGAGCGGCGGTGATCACCGCGATCGTCTGGGCGATCGTGGGCACGCCGGACATGGCACTGACCCGCGTGGTCACGGTGCTGGTCATCGCCTGCCCGCACGCCCTGGGCCTGGCGATCCCGCTGGTCGTGTCCATCTCGACCGGTCGGGCCGCCCGTCAGGGCGTGCTGGTCACCGACCGCAGCGCGCTGGAGACCATGCGCGGGATCGACACCGTCGTCTTCGACAAGACCGGCACCCTGACCCGCGGCGAGCCGGCCCTGCTGGGCGTCCAGCTGGCCGACGATGCCCCCGAGGGCCTCGACGAGGACCGGCTGATCGCCCTGGCGGCTGCGGCGGAGGCTCGCAGCCAGCACCCGCTGGCCCGTGCCATCGACCGGGCTGCGCAGGATCGCGGTCTGGATATCCCGCAGGCCTCGGGGCACGACAGCTCCACGGCGATCGGCGTGTCCGCCGTCGTCGACGGCGCGCAGATCCGCGTGGGCGGGCCCGGGCTGCTCGAGCAGACCGGCGCACAGGCGCTGCCCTCCGAGCAGTGGGACCGCGACGGCCGCACCGTGCTCCACGTGCTCAGCGACGGCCGCACGATCGGCGCGCTCGCCCTGGCCGACGAGGTGCGGCCGGCGGCCCGCGAGGCGATCGAGGCCCTGCATGATCTCGGCATCGAGACCGCCATGCTCACCGGTGACGCCCAGAATGTGGCACATGCCGTGGGTCGAGAGCTCGGGATCGACCGCATCGAGGCCCAGGTGCGCCCGGAGGACAAGAACGAGCGCGTCAGCGATCTACAGTCGAAGGGCCGAAAGGTCGCCATGGTCGGCGATGGTGTGAACGACGCCCCCGCCCTGGCTCAGGCGGATGTTGGTCTGGCCATCGGCGCGGGCACAGACGTGGCGATGGCCTCGGCCGGGATCGTGCTGGCCTCGGACGATCCGCGCTCGGTGGTCTCCGTGGTGCGGCTGTCCAGGGCGTCCTATCGGAAGATGGTGCAGAACCTCTGGTGGGCCGCCGGGTACAACCTCATCTCGGTGCCGCTGGCCGCCGGCGTGCTCGCCCCGATCGGCTTCGTGATGCCGATGGCCGTGGGCGCGCTGCTGATGGGCGCCTCGACCGTGGTGGTCGCGCTCAACGCCCAGACCCTGCGCGGGCTGGACCTCTCGCCAGAGGCGTCCGTGCAGTGGGCCTCACGCCAGGGCTGACGCCCTCCCCACAGGGCCGCAAGGCCCGCCATCCAGCACGGCAACTGAAGAATCAGAGGAGATCGATCACATGAACAGCACCTTCAGGACCATCGGCGCGGCAGCTGCAGCCGCGGCAGGACTGCTGCTGCTGAGCGCGTGCGGCACCGGTGAAGAGGACCAGAGCGCCGGAGGCGGCCACGAGGGCCACTCGGCCGCTGCGTCGTCGACCTCGGAGTCCTCGGGCGCAGCCTCCGAGAACGCGCACGAGGGCCACTCCGAGGAGGGCGGGCACGCCCACAATCCTGACGGCGGGCCTGCGCCCGAGGGCATCCAGGAGGCGTCGGACCCGACCTTCGCCGTGGGGGACACGGTCCGGGTCACGGCCGATCACATGCCCGGCATGGAGGGCGCGGAGGCCACCGTCTCCGGGGCCTTCGACACGACCACCTATTCCGTGTCCTACACCCCGACCGATGGCGGCGAGTCCGTGGAGGACCACAAGTGGGTCGTGCACGAGGAGCTGCAGGACCCGGGGGAGGCACCGCTGGCCGACGGCACCGAGGTCGTGCTCCAGGCAGATCACATGGAGGGCATGGAGGGCGCCGAGGCCACCATCGACAGCTCCACCGACGAGACCGTCTACATGGTCGACATGACGATGGACGGCATGGAGATGACGAACCACAAGTGGGTCGTGGAGAGCGAGCTCGAGCCGGTGGAGTGATCCATCGGCGACAGCGTCCCGAGCATGTCGCGGACGAGCTGCGCCCCGGTCGCCAGGCGGCGGCCGGGGCGCAGGCCTGTTCGGTGAGGGGTCAGGCGGTCGGGACCACCATGTTCTGCGCGAAGAACTCGGCGATCTCGTCCGTCGCACTCAGCGGCAGGACATGGGCCACGTACATGTCCGGACGCTGGATCACCAGTGCGCCTGAGCGGTCCACCTGGCGCAGGTCGAAGATGTCGGCGTCCTGATCGGCGGCGAAGACCTCCTCGCGGTCGGTGAGCGCATATGGTCCCACCTTCGGCAGGAACAGCGACGGGACATCGGCCAGCTCGATCTGCGTGTACGGCTGCTGGTAGATGACCTTGGCGTCGAACACGCTGTTGAGATCGGCGCTGGCCGGCGTGAAGCGGCGCACGGGCGAGTCCTCGGAGCCCTCCAGCCATTCGGCCAGCTCCCGGACGGCCGAGCCGTCCTGGTCGGCGAACGCGTACAGGCGCCAGCGGCCGTCGGCCTCGAACAGGTGCCCCAGCTCTCGTGGGGACGTATCGGCCACTCGGCGCACGGGCGCGGAGTGGAATCGCTTGCCGATCGGGAATCCGGCGGCCAGATGCTGGTGGGTGTCCTGGCCGATGATCGAGGACGCCGGGTACTGCGTGGCGAAGCCGTTGGGGAACTCGGCGTTCTCGGCGTAGAAGCGCCCGATCTCCTCGGGGTCCTCGAGCTCCTCCGGGCGCTTGGACATCATGGACGACCATTCCTTGTCGAACGCGATGAGGTTCTCGGCGATCTGCTGCCGCTCGGCCGAGTACGTGGCCAGCAGCGAGGGATCGCTGCGGCCCTCGAGCACCTGACCCAGCTTCCAGGCCAGGTTCCAGCCGTCCTGCATGGAGACGTTCATGCCCTGACCCGCCTTGGCGCTGTGGGTGTGGCAGGCGTCGCCGGCGATGAACACCCGGGGGAGCTGGGCGCCGATCCGGTCCACGGGGACGTCGTCGAACTTCTTGGCGACCGTGTGGCGCACCTCGTAGACGCTGTACCAGGTCTCCTCCTTCACCTCGATCGAGTACGGGTGCAGGATCCGGTTGGCGCGCTCGGCGGCCTCCTCGACGGTCGTGGCGCGCAGCTGCTCACGGTTGCTGTCGTCGATGTCGCCCAGGGACACGTAGAAACGGAACAGGAAGCCGCCCTCGCGAGGGATCAGCAGGATCGAGCCGTCCTTGTCCGAGAGGATCCCGCACTTCTGGCGGATGTCCGGGAAGTCGGTCTCGGCCAGCACGTCCATCACCGCCCAGGCGTGAGCGGACGGGTCCTTCTCGACCTCGATGTCCGTGCAGTCGCGCACCCGGCTGCGGGCTCCGTCGTTGCCGATGACGTACTTGGCGCGCACCGTGCGCTCGCGGCCCTGGGGATCGCGCAGCAGCACCTTGACCGGATGCTCCTGGGACTCGTCCACCTCCAGCTCCAGGAACTCGTAGCCGTAGTCGGGCGTGATCCTGGCCGGGCCGCGCTCGGCGTACTCGGCGAAGTAGTCGATGACCCGTGCCTGGTTGACGATCAGGAACGGGAACTCGCTCACGCCCGAGGGCGGGTCCTCGGCTCGCACGCCGCGCATGATCCGGCTGGGATCCTCGGGATCGGGCCCCCAGAAGTGCACATCGACCAGCCGGTGCGCCTCGGCGTTGATGCGATCGAAGAAGCCGTAAGCCTGGAAGGTCTCGCTGCTTCGGGCCCAGAGTCCGTCGGCGCGGCCTACCTCCAGGCGGCCCGGGCGGGAGTCGATGATCCGCGTGCTGATGCCGGGGTAGCGCGAGAGCTGGGCGGCCTGGATGATCCCGGCGGGTCCCGCGCCCACGATGAGCACGTCCATGGTGTCCGGCAGGTCCGTCGGCCGATCGACTCCTGTGCCGGCCGGCTCCTTCACGAGCGGATCATGGGCGACGTATCCGTGATGGTGGTACTGCACAGTGCACCTCTGTCTTCCTCGCCGGGTGATGCTGCGGTCGTCGGACGGATCGGATCGATCTGCGGTCCTGACGACGCGGTAGGCATCGGGATATCTTGAACGTTACGTAGATCACACGCCGGGGTCCAATATCTGGAACTGAATGATCGGCAGCGGGGAGGGGCAGGGTCTGCTGACGGACGGTGTGATGAGCAGCGGCCGCTCCGGTCCTCCGGCTCAGCATCGGCTACGTCGTGGTGGCCTTCGTGGTGGCCGCGGGGATCGGACCGCTGATCGCCGCGGTGCCTCTCGCGCTGACCGCGGTGACTCTCGTGGGGGCGGTCTATCTGATCGTGCTGAGCATCGGAGTCCTGCGGGCCCCGCGCCCCGATGTGGGCTCGCTGGCCTCGTCGGTGCAACAGGGGCGGCGCTGGCCGCGCCGAACGGGCGATCGATCATCCGTCAGGGCGCCACGGTGAGCGCGCTGAACGCCAAGTCGCTCGTGTTCTTCGTGGCGTTCCTGCCGCTGTTCGTCTCCCCGTCGGCCGCCCCCCCCGCTGTGGGTCCAGCTGGTGGTGCTGGGCCTGACGTGGGCCGCGATGGCCGCGGTCTTCAACCTCGTCCTGGGCCTGGCCTCCCGCCGGCTGCTCACCGGTCAGCCGACGGCCGCCGGGATCATCAGCCGCATCACCGGCATCGCCATGGTGGTCATGGGGCTGTGACTGATCGGCGAGCGGATCTGGGCCCTGGTGGCCCACCAGGGCTGACCCGACGGGCCATCGCGGTCCCGAGCCGACGACCGAGCCGCTCAGGCTGTGGCGTCGTGCTCCCGGGCGCGCAGGGCGAGCTCCAGCTCGAAGCGCGACTGCGGATCATCGAGCTGATCGCCGAACAGCGCGCGCAGCTGATGCAGCCGATAGCCCACGGTCTGGCCGTGGACGCCCAGCTCCGCGGCCATGGGGGAGCGGTGCCCCTGGTGGCGCAGCCAGGACAGCAGCGTGGCGCGCAGTCGGCCCTGCGGGCCGTCCTTGAGGTGGCGCAGGGGCCCCAGCCGCTGCTGGGCGAGCTCGTCCACGAGCACCCGGTTGCTCGTGAGGATCAGCTGGGGGAGGTGGTCGGTGACCCAGCGGGCGGAGCGGTCCTGGGGCGCATCCGCGGCCAGCAGCCCGCGGGCGGTCTCGGCGAGGGCCAGGGACTCGCCGGCCGCGCTCCACGGCCTCCCGGGCCCGATCATGGCGTCGTGCCCGGCCAGCGCGGTCTCTAGCCCAGCCCGCTGCGCGGCGCCGAGCGGCTCGGGGGCGATCAGCACCGCTCCCTCGCGCGCGTCAGCAGAAGGCTGCGGTCATCGAGCCGGGTGCGCAGGCGGGCGTGGTGGTCGGTTTCCAGGACGGCGACGACGATCCGCTCCGGCAGTCTCCAGCCGGCCGCATGCGCGGCAGCGCGCACGGCGGCCTCGTCGGCGTCGCCGCGGATGAGCAGGGTGGCCGCCGCCTCTCGCAGCCGGTCCCGCTCCCCGGCGCGCTCGGAGCGCTCCATGGCGTAGCCCTCCGCACCGGCGGCGGAGAGCTCTTCGATGTAGGCGAAGACCGACTCGGCCAGCCCCACCAGCACGGCAGCGCCGTAGCCCGCGGCCATGGTGTGCTGGGACAGCGAGTGCAGGGTGGTGCGGGCCCCGGAGCGGTACGCCGCGAACAGCGCGTTCAGGGGCCGGCCCTGCTGGAACTCCCGGTGACCCAGCCCCAGATGGAGCCGGTGCTGCTCCTCCGTCAGGGCCTCGTGGTTGGTGCCGAGCACCTCTAGGAAGCGGGCGAGGGAGACCAGCACGCGCTGGCGGATCGGCTCTCGGGAGGCGCCTCGCAGCACCGCGGCGTAGTCGGGGACGTCGTGCTGGGCGGCTTCCAGGAGATCGTCGGCCACGGTCTCGAGGTGCGGCAGGAGCTCTGCCGAGAGCCCCTCCGGGAGCATGGCCCAGGGCTGCTGCCGGGTCTGCCACTTCCCCATGGGGGCTCCTCGTCGTCGAGCTCGTCGAATTCATCGCCGCACAACAGTTTACGGTGTCCGAACAGTATCCCTGATGACGAGAGCGGAAGGCCACGGCCGGAACAGACTGGTCTCATGCACCGTCCGACCCTGCTCTCCCGCGCCGCCTCCGTATTCACCACTCCCCGCTCGCCCCAGGACTTCCTGCGCCTGGTGGATCCCCTGGCCAGCTCGCGTCAGCTGCGGGGGGCCGTGACCGCCGTCGTGCCGGAGGGGCCCGACGCCGCGACGATCCGCTTCCGCCCCGGTCGAGGGTGGCAGGCGCACCAGCCGGGCCAGTGGGTGCGCATAGGCGTGGAGATCGACGGCGTGCGCCACTGGCGCTCCTATTCGCTGAGCTCGGCCGGCGACGAGGACCCGGCCATCACGGTGACGGCCTGCGGTCTGGTCTCCGAGGCCCTCGTGCGCCGGACCCGCCCCGGCAGCATCCTGTTCCTGGACCGGCCCGAGGGCGACTTCGTCCTGCCCTCGGCGCCTCGGCCCCTGCTGATGCTCACCGCCGGCAGCGGCCTGACGCCCGTGATGTCCATGATCCGCACGCTCGTGCCGCGGCGCGTCGATGCCGATGTGGTCCTGGTGCACTGCGCCCCCAGCGCGCCGCGCAGCCTGTTCCGCGAGGAGCTGGCCGAGCTCGCGGATCAGTTCCCGTCCCTGCGGGTCGTCGAATGGCTGCGCGAGGACCGCGGCCGCCGCCTGGATCTGGCGACCCCCGACGATCTCGCGGCGGCCTGCCCCGACTGGCGCGATCGCGCCGCCTACGCTTGCGGCCCGGGGAGCTTCCTCGATGACGCCGAGAGTCTCTGGGCCCGCTGCGGCGGTCACCTCCAGGTCGAGCGCTTCGCCGCCCCCGTCGCACCGGGCCCGCCCGGGGACGGGGGACCGGTGGTCTTCGAGGCCTCGACCGTCGAGACCGTCGCCGACGGCACCCAGACCCTGCTGGAGGCGGGCGAAGCCGCCGGCATCGCACTGCCCAGCGGCTGCCGCATGGGGATCTGCCACTCCTGTCTCACCCCGCTGGGCTCCGGGCGCGTGCGCGACACCCGGACCGGTCAGATCCACGGCGATCCCGGCGATCTGATCCAGACCTGCGTCTCCGCCGCGGCGGGACCCGTCAGCCTGCGCGCCTGAATGCTCGCGACCACCCCCTCAGCTCCCATCACCGCACCTGGAGGATCCTCGATGACCATCGCCCCGCAGCGCCTCGACCAGCCGCTGGAGACAGAGTCCGAGGCTCCGGCTCATCGCGAGCCGGCGCCCCGACCCCGCACCTCCGCCCACCTGAGCAGCGAGCAGATCGACGAGCTGGGCCGTGAGCTCGATGCCCTGCGCGCCGAGATCATCGATGCCCGCGGCAGCAGGGACGCCGCCTACATCCGTCGGGTGATCGCCGTGCAGCGCAGCCTGGAGCTGGCCGGGCGAGCCGCCCTGCTGCTGGCCAGGCACCGTCCTGCCTGGATCGCCGGGACGGCCATGCTCTCGGTGGCCAAGATCCTGGAGAACATGGAGATCGGCCACAACGTCCTGCACGGGCAGTGGGACTGGATGCGCGATCCGGACATCCACTCGCGGACCTGGGAGTGGGACTTCGTGACCCCGGCCCGCGCCTGGCAGCACACCCACAACGACCTGCACCACGTGTGGACCAACGTGCTGGGCAAGGACCAGGACATCGGCTACAACCTGCTGCGCATGGACGAGGATCAGTCGTGGACCCCTCGCAGCCTGGGCAACCCGCTGTACAACGCGGTGCTGGCCCCGTTCTTCGAGTGGGGCATCGCGATCTACGACCTCGAGCTCGAGGACTACCGACGGGGTCTCAAGTCCCGCGAGGATCTGGTCCTGGGCCTCAAGGCCCTCGGCCGCAAGTTCGTCCGCCAGGCGGCGCGCGACTATGCGGCCACCCCGGCCGTCGCCGCTCTCACGGGCTCGGGCCGTCAGGCGCTGACCGCGGCCCTCACGGCGAACGCGGTGCGCAACGTCTGGGCGCACGCCGTGATCTTCTGCGGTCACTTCCCGGCGGGCGCCGAGACGTTCACCGAGGAGCAGATCGAGGGGGAGACCCGGGGCGACTGGTACGTGCGTCAGGTGATCGGCTCCGCCAACATCTCCGGCTCCCGCCTGCTGCACATCATGACGGGGCACCTCTCGTTCCAGATCGAGCACCACCTCTTCCCCGACCTGCCGTCGAACCGGTACCCGGAGGTCGCGGTGCGGGTCCAGGAGATCTGCCGGCGCTACGGGCTGCCCTACACGACCGGCCCGCTGCCCAAGCAGGTCGCCTCCGCGTGGAAGCGGGTCTGCCGCCTGGCGCTGCCCTGACCCGACGGGGGCTCTGCGCGCCGCTCGCCGGCGGCCTGCAGAGCACCGCAGAGCTCAGGCCCCGGGCTCCGCGGAGCGGTGCCCCTCCGGCAGGGGATCGTGCTCGGCGGCGGCGGCCACGACGTCGTCGAAGGTCTCCCGGAAGATGCCGCTGAGCAGCGCGGTCGCGTCGTCGTCGGTCCCGGCCAGGTCGGGCAGGCGCAGGCTGAGGATGGTGTTGATCAGCATGCCGTGGGCCAGGAACGCCCGGGTGCGCTGCTGCGACAGCCTGATCTCGAAGCGCAGCAGGCGGTAGATGCTCAGGAAGCCGTCGCGGGCCATGGGCCCGAAATGCGGGTCGTGGCCCATGCTGAAGAGATGGCTGACGGTGCGCAGCACGCCGGGCTGGTGCATCAGGCGCACGTAGGCGAGTCCGAGCCGGTCATCGAGCGGAGCCTGGGCCTCGGCCTCCTGGGCCGCGGCGCTGCGGAAGGCCTCCTCCGTGCGCTCGTGCGCACGCTGGGCGACCTCGGCGAACAGCGCTTTCTTGGAGCCGAAGGTCCGTACCACATAGGCCTGGCTCACTCCCGCGGCCAGGGCCACGGCATCTGTCGTGGCGCCGGTGTAGCCGCGCTCGCCGAAGACCCGGCTGGCGGCCTCGAGCATCTGCTCCCGGCGCTGGGCCGCCGTCGGGTCTTCCTGGGCGACCTGATCATCTTCACCCTGGCCTCGATCGCCCGCGGGCTCAGCAGCGAGGTCTGGATGCTCATCCTGGCCCGAGCGATCCAGGGTGCCGGGGGAGCGGCGATCATGCCGCTGTCGCTGACCCTGCTGTCCACATCGGTCCCGGAGAAGATGCGACCCATGGCCATCGGCGTGTGGGGCGGCGTCTCCGGGCTGGGCATCGCCCTCGGTCCGCTGATCGCAGGAGCCGTGGTCGAGGGCCTGAGCTGGCAGGCGATCTTCTGGCTGAACATCCCCATTGGAGTGCTGCGCCTTCCTCCGATCCTGGCTGCACTGCCGGAGTCCTACGGACGGCCGCAGCGCCTGGACCTGCTGGGGCTGGCGATCGCCGGTGTCTTCCTGGTCGTCTTCGGCATCGTGCGCGGCGAGGAGGCCGGCTGGTCCAGCGGCGAGGTCCTGGCCTCGCTGATCGGCGGCGGCGCGCTGCTGATCGCGTTCATCGCCTGGGAGGCTCGCGCCCCGGAGCCCATGATGCCGCTGCGTCTGTTCCGCAATCGCAGCTTCGCCGTGGCCAACATCGTGGGCGTGCTGTTCTCGCTGGGCATCTTCGGGGCGGTGTTCATCCGCATCCAGTTCCTGCAGGTGGCTCAGGGCGCCTCGGCACTGAAGGCCGGCGGGCGGACCATGCCGTGGACCATGGCGCCGCTGGTCGTCGCGCCGCTGGCCGGGCTCATCACGCCCAGGATCGGCGTGCGCCCTGCGATCGTGGCCGGGCTGGCCTGCATGACGGCCAGCCTGGTCTGGATCGCGCTGGTGTGGAGGCGGACGTCGAGTACATCCGGCTGGTGCCTCCCTACGCGCTCGCGGGGATCGGCATGGGGTTGGTGTTCGCCCCGATCGCCTCCGCCGTGCTGGAGGGGATCGCCCCGGAGGACCAGGCCGTGGCCTCCGGGACGAACTCGACGGCCCGTGAGATCGGCGTGGCCCTGGGCATCGCGGCGCTGTCGGCTGTGTTCACGACCGCAGGCGGCGAGCTGACGCCCGACGGCTTCATCAACGGCGCCGTTCCCGCGATCGCGGCCGGTGCCATCGCCTTGGCCGCAGCCACATTGGCCGGGCTGTTGCTGCCCGGGTTCAAGCCGGTGCGGATCTCCCCGCTGACCGGCGAGCCGGTGGTCCGTCACCGCGCCGAGACGCCTCGGGCCAAGCACCTCCAGGGGTGAGCCGATCGACGTGGGGCCGGCGTGCGAGCCCGTGAGCCTCGCCGAGGCATGCGGCGAGGGCCCCGCCTCGGAACGTTGCCGGTGCGGGGCCCTGTGCTGCGCCTGAAGCAGGACGCTCAGACTCAGGCCACCATGTCCTCGAGCTCCCTGCCCTTGGTCTCGCGGATCATGAGCCGGACCACGAAGAACGAGATCAGCGCGAAGCCCGCATAGAGGCCGTAGGCCAGGGCCAGGCTGGCCGCCGAGAGGACCGGGAACGTCGCGGTGACCACGAAGTTCGCGACCCACTGAGCGGCGCCTCCGATGCCCAGGGCCATGGCTCGGATGCGGTTCGGGAACATCTCGCCCAGCAGCAGCCAGACCAGCGGTCCCCATGACGCCGCGAAGCCGACGACGAACAGGTTGGCGGCGATCAGGGCGATCACACCCCACGGATCGGGCAGCGACAGCGCGCCGTCGACCGTGGTCGCCTGCGAGAACGCGATCGCCATGGTTCCCAGCGACACGGTCATCACGACCGAGCCGATCATCAGCAGGAGCTTGCGGCCCAGGATGTCCACGAGCGCGATGGCGATCACCGTCGAGACGAGGTTCGTCAGCGAGGTGATCACGGAGATCGTGAACGAGTCGGACTCCTGGAATCCGACCGATTTCCAGAGGGTCGTCGAGTAGTAGAAGATCACGTTGATGCCCACGAACTGCTGGAGCACCGAGAGCAGGATCCCTGCCCACACGATCGTCTTCAGCCCGAAGCGCCCGCCCAGCAGGTCGCTGAAGCGCTGCCGGTGCTCGGTGTCGACGGTCTGCTGGATCTCCTCGATCTTCTGCTCGACGGCCGGGCCGGAGGCGATGCCCACGAAGCCGGTGAGCACCCGTCGTGCCTCGTCAGGCCGGTTCTTCTCGACCAGGTACCGCGGGGATTCCGGGAGGCTCAGTGCGAGCGCCCCGTAGACGATCGAGGGCAGCAGCGCCGAGAGCAGCATCCATCGCCACGCGGCCAGACCGAGCCACGGCTCGGCGGCGCCGCCGGCCACCCGTGCCAGGGCAGCGCCCACCAGCAGCGCCAGGAAGATGCCGGTGACCAGCGACAGCTGCTGCAGGGTGCCCAGCCGTCCGCGCAGATGCGCGGGAGCGACCTCCGCGATGTAGGCGGGAGCGATCACGGAGGCGAAGCCCACGCCCACGCCTCCCACGAAGCGCCACAGGATCAGATCCCAGACCGAGAAGGCAAAGGCGGAGCCGATCGCGGCAACTGCCAGCAGGCCGGCAGCGATCAGCATGGTGCGCACGCGTCCCACGCGCTCTGCGAAGACGCCCGCGTACCAGGCGCCCAGAGCGGCGCCCAGCAGCGCGCAGGACACGGCGACGCCGAGCATCCCCGGGCTCAGATCGAAGGCCAGCTGGATGGCGTCGACACCGCCGTTGATGATCGCGGAGTCGAATCCGAACAGGAAGCCGCCCAGGGCGGCGATGCACACGGCGAGCAGCAGGCGGCCCGAGAGCCGCCCGCTGCTCGTCGAGATTTCCCT
Source organism: Kocuria sp. SL71 (assembly GCF_026672465.1). Classification (NCBI taxonomy): domain Bacteria; kingdom Bacillati; phylum Actinomycetota; class Actinomycetes; order Micrococcales; family Micrococcaceae; genus Kocuria; species Kocuria sp. SL71. Next base: position 1,411,101 of record NZ_JAPPRE010000001.1, on the reverse strand, counting down.
GGTCTCCATGGATCAGTCGACACCCAGCCCGAGACCGCGCTGGCCGACCTCGTTGAGCTCCTCCGGCTGGAACCGCTCCTGCCAGTCAGTCTCGTAGTCCTCCTCGGGGAAGTCGCTCGGGGAGCGGCCCTCCTGGAAGTCCTGAGCCACCGCGGCGGCGTAGGCGCGGTTCTTCTCGCACATGGGGGCGGCCGGGATGTACATGACGTTGCCCCAGCCCTTCTGATCGTCCACCGGGGCGACCGAATGGATGACGTCGGCGTGCCACCACACCGAGTCGCCGGCCTGCAGGTTCGGGATCGGGGTGAGCGCGCGCATCAGCAGCGGGTGCCACTGCTCGGAGATGGGCAGCACGTGCTGGGGCGTGACGCCGCACAGCTCGTCCTCCGGGACATCGTCCTGCAGTGCGCGCAGGAGGATGTAGGCCATCGCCTCGGGGATGGGGACCACGTGCAGCACGCCCTGGTCGTTGTCCATGTCGGACAGCGCTGTCCAGCCCTGGAAGGTGCGGAACATCGAGCACATGGTCGTCCCGCCCTCGTACTCGAAGACGTCGGTGCGGTATGCGGCATCCCAGGGGTTGTAGTCCTCGATGTCGCCGTCGAAGACGTGGCGGAAGACCCTCTGGTAGGCAGGCAGCAGCCATCGCTCGAGGGATCCTGAGTCGGTGTGCGGACCCAGGCCGCCCGAGTCGGTGCCCGGGGCGCGGCGGCGGACGCGGTCGGGGTACATGGCGTCCTGATCCGGGTCGAACCAGGTCCTGCCTTCGGTCTCGAAGTCCCACCGGTGGTTCAGGAAGGACTGGACGGTTGCCATGCGCTTGTCCTGGCGAGCCTCCATCTGAGGGCGCGACCAGTAGATCGGGAAGATCTCCGGGCGCGAGGCGCTCCTGGCCGAGGGTTCCGAAGAAGTCGTCGCCGGGGCCGCGGTACTTGCTGTCGAAGTCGTTGAGCTCGACGTACTCCACGAGCTTCTGGTCCCATTCCAGGGCCAGGTCCCGGGGGAAGTGCTCGCGCACGACCAGGCACCCGCGCTCGCGCAGCAGCGCCGCGGTGTCCTCCGGGACCTTGCCGCCCTCGAGGTCGGCGTAGTCGACGACCGGCCATACGGGATCGCCTTCGGCTCGCAGGGCCTCGATGCGCTCGACCTTCTGCTCGACGATCCTCGACAGGCGCTCGAAGGCGTCCTTCACGTCGATCTGCGAGCGGATCTTCTGCTTCATCGCGCGGATCTCGCCGGCGACGTCCTCGGGCACCTTCGGTGCGGCGGGGGCTGTGGGCTGCTGTGACATCATTGTCTCCCAGTTCTAGTTAAGGGGATTTACTAGGAGCCCCGTGGGCGCAACGGTACAGGTGACGCAGCGCATAGTAAAGGGACTTTCCTAGAAACGTGCGGGAGGTCCGCGGCGTTCCGGTTGGACAGCCCTGCGGTAGTGTCGAGGCCCGAGCGAGAGGCGCGTCGATGATCGAAGCGGAGCAAAAGCAGGTCGGAGGGGAGCCTCGCAACAGCGATCTGGCGTTCCTGCGCGCCGTGATCGAGCACGGCTCCATCTCTCGCGCCGAGGCCGCGACGGTCACCGGGGTCTCCAAGCCCACTGCGTCGGCCGCCGCCTCCCGCCTGGAGTCGGCGGGCGTCGTCCGCGATGTCGGGAAAGGGCAAGGGGGCCGAGGCAGGTCGCCTCAGATCTACGAGGTGTCGCCGGAGTTCGGGACCGCTGTGGTGGGAGCGGCTCGGGCAGGCTCCCTGACGCTGGGGGAGGTGGACCTGCGCGGCGACCTCGTGCGCCAGCAGCGCTTTCCGCTCGATCTGCGCATCACCGAGGATGACTTCGCCCGTGTGCTGGCCTCCTCCGCGCGAGAGTTCTGCAGCGCAGCGGCTCCGCCCCTGTGCGCAGCCATCTCCGTGGCGGCACCCGTGGATCCTCGGACCTCCCGACCCGTTCGCCTGGAGGAGGCGCCCTTCCGCGCTGCGGATGTGGACGTGGTGGGCATCCTCGCGCCGTTCGTCAGCGGCCACGTGGTCGTGGACAACGACGTCAACTGGTCCGCAGCGGCAGCGTGCGAGCTGCACCCTGAGATCGCCCGCGGACTCAGCCTGCACCTTCATCTGGGGACGGGGCTCGGTGCTGCGCTCACCGTGGATGGACGACTGGTACGGGGACGTCGCGGGGCGTTCGGCGAGATCGGCCGGCTCCGCGGGGCCGGCCGCACGGTCTCGGCCCGGCTCGAGCAGCTGGCCGTGCTGGGAGGTTCCGGCCACTCGCTGGATGTCGAGCGAACGGCTGAGGTGCTCAAGGCCGACGACGCGCAGTCCGAGGACCTGAGGCAGGTGCTCGCCGAGGCCATCGGCAACGCCATCCTGATGATCGATCCCGAGCACACTGTGCTCAGCGGCCCGTTGGCAGAAGACTCGGAGGCGCTGGCGATCCTTCGCCGTCGGGTGGTCCGGACCATCGACGAGGAATCCCTTCCAGCCTCCATGGTGCTGCCCTCAGATCCCGATCCGGCTCTCCTGGGGGCCGTGGTCCACGCCCAGAGGATGCTCCACGAACTGGCCTCACAGGCGGTGGCCGCCGTCGGGTGAGCCGCAGCGGGCGCGGCCCGGGCGCAGCCTAGCATGGCCCCATGAGCGCATTCCTGAGCATCCCCGCCCTGCGGGGTCCGCTGGCCTCGCTGGTCGCCCTGGGGGACGAGCATGCCGAGGACCTCGCGGCCGCCGCTGGCCAGCCGGGCATGCAGTCGCTGTGGTACACCCGCATCCCGGCTGCCGAACCAGCATCCGTGGCCGAGGAGATCGCGCTGCGCCACCGCCAGCACGCCGCGGGCTCCATGGTCCCGTGGGCCGTGCTCGATGCCGACGGCCGCGCGGTCGGGATGACCACGTTCATGCACATCGAGCCCGAGCATCGGCGACTGGAGATCGGCTCAACCTGGCTGGCCCCCAGCGTGCAGGGGACAGGGGTCAACTCTCAGATCAAGCTGCTGATGCTGGCCCGGGCCTTCGAGGACCTGGACTGCATCGCCGTCGAGTTCCGCACGCACTGGCACAACCGCCAGTCCCGGGCCGCGATCGCCGCGCTGGGGGCCAAGCAGGACGGGGTGCTGCGCAGCCACCAGCTCATGGACGACGGCTCGCTGCGCGACACCGTCGTCTTCTCGATCACCGCCACGGAATGGGCGATCGTGCGCCGCGGGCTGCTCGAGCGGCTGCGCTCGCGGCATGGGATCGAGCCCGCCGAGGCCCTCGGCGGGCCCTGAGCGTCCGAGGGGACGGGCCCGCCGGCCGGGGCTCAGCCCTGGTGTCCCGGCCCGAACCTCCGCCTGTTCGAGTGCTCGGTGAACTCCCTGGCGGCGCGCATGGAATCGACGTTGCCGGTGACCGGATTCGGCTGGTGCCGGCTGCGTGCGGCGTAGAGGGAGATCAGGTTCATGGTCACGGCGCGGCGATTGCGTCCGCCCATGAGCTTCATGACGTGGATCCCCAGCCAGGCGAACCATCCGGCGGTGCCGGTGATCGCGACCTCGCCGGGGGCGACCACGATCGCAGCGCGTCGCCCGATCGTGGCAGCCTCGCCCAGGTTGGTGTAGTGGAACGGCCGCAGCGACTGGCCCTCGACCTCGGCGCGGACCATGCGCGCAGCATGTACGCCGGTCTGGATAGCCGGCTGGGCGAGCTGGGCCAGGGGCTCGTCGAGCGAAGCGATGTCTCCTGCGGCGTAGATGCCCGGATGGCCCTTGACCTGCAGGGTCTCCTCGACGGCGAGCGCACCGTGGCCCGTGACGGGCAGGCCCCATTCGGAGACCCGCTTCTCCGGGCCGGTGCCGGCGGCCCAGATCGTGATGTCCGATTCCAGCACGGTGTCATCGGCCAGCACCACGAAGTCGTAGCCGACGGCCTTGACCCCCTGGCCGGTGCTGAGCTCCACGCCGCGCTCGCGCAGCTCGTCGGCCGCGTAGTCGCGCAGCTTCTGGTCCTCGAACTGCTTGAGGATGTCCTTGCCGCGCTGCAGGATCCGGATCTGCAGGACGCGCTCGTCGAGCTCCGGGTACATGGTCATCAGCTCGTCGCGGCGGAAGTCGGCCAGAGCACCGGCGACCTCCACGCCCGTGGCTCCGCCGCCGACGATCGAGACGTGCAGGAAGTCATCGGGATCGGAGCGGGTCGAGCGCTCGAGCTCTGCGAAGATCCGATCGCGGATGGCCGTGGCGTCCTGGCGGGTGTACATGGGCATGGCGTGGCGTCGTGCCCCCGTGGTGCCGAAGTAGTTCGCCGAGATGCCGTTGGCAATGATCAGGTGGTCGAAGGCGATCTGCTGCGTCTGCGCACCGCCTTCCTCGACGGACACGATGCGGCGCTGCGGATCCACGCCCACCACGTCGCCCTGGCGCACACGGAGGTTGGGGGCCTTCCGTGACAGCCCGCGCAGCACCATGGTGACGTCGCCGGGGTTCAGGCCGCCGGTGGCCACCTGGTACAGCAGGGGCTGGAAGGTCTTGTAGATGTTGCGATCGATCAGGGTCACGCGAACGCGCGCATCCCGCAGCTCGAGCGCGGCATTGGCCCCGGCGAACCCGCCGCCGATGATCACGACGTGCGGCCAGGACATCCCGTCGGGCGCCGGGATGCGGCGGCGGAAGGCGGACAGCGGGGACATGGCGCTCCTTCGCAGAAGGCGGTCGGTGAGATCTGATGGCTCGGCAGGGTGTTCGGGCCCGTGGCCCGGACATCGCCGCCGGCTCCCCAGTATGCGACCTGACTCGGACGCCGCGCGGTAGCGTGGGGCGGATCACCCCGTCAGTCCCGCAGTCGAGAGGCGGAGCATGAGCCCGATCGTGGCGCTGGTCGTCCTGCACCCCGTGAGCGCCCGCGCGGCGGCAGGGCGTCCCGTGAGCGAGTGCGTCCATCCGCTGCCCGCTGAGGCACCGGCCCTGCGGGTCGAGGACCGCGGCGTCTCCCGCGGTGACGGCGTGTTCGAATCCCTCACGGCCTACGACGCAGACCCCGTGGATCTGCCGGCGCATCTGCAGCGCCTGGCCCGCTCTGCCGACCGCCTGGAGCTGCCGGAGATCTCGGGCGCCGTCGTGGAGGCAGGTGTGCGCCGCGCCCTCGAAACGGCCGGAGCGGGGGAGACGACCGTGCGGATCGTGGTGACCCGCGGCCCGGAGGGCGCCTCCGAGCCCACGGCCTGGGTCACTGCCGCCCCTGCTGCGGATCTGTCCGACCAGCGCCGCGACGGAGTGCGAGTGGTCCTGCTCGATCGCGGCATGCGCTCGGATGCTGGACGAGAGGCCCCCTGGCTGCTCACCGGCGTGAAGACGCTGTCCTATGCGATCCACGCGGCGGCAGCTCGGGAGGCGCGGCGCCGCGGGGCGGATGATGCCGTGTTCGTGAGCACCGACGGATTCGTGCTCGAGGCCACCACGGCCTCCGTGCTGGTGCGCCGAGGGCGGCGGATGATCACGCCGCCGCAGGAGCACGGGATTCTGCGGGGCACCACGGTGACCCGCGCTGCCGCGGTTCTGTCGGAGCTGGGGATGCCGCTGGAGTCTCGTGCGCTTCCGGCTGCCGAGCTCTCGGACTGCGATGCCCTGTGGCTGCTGTCGAGCGGGCGGCGCGCGGTGCCGGTGATCGAGCTCGACGGCCGCCCGGTGCCGGTGGACCGCGAGGTCACCGCGGCGCTGGAGCGGGGGCTGGGCCGCCCGCAGGACTGATGCCGGGAGTGATCAGACGAAGACGCTGCAGGACGCGGTCTTCGAGGAATCGGTGCCCTTGTGCTCGAACACGACCTCGTCGTCGAGCTTGATCGAGCACTCGAGGGACAGGTCGCTGTCCTTCGTGTCGCCCGTGACCACCAGGCGGGGCCAACTGCCTGACGGGATCTCGATCTCCTTGGACCAGCTGTCGCTGAATTCCTCGGTCTCGACCTGGCCGTCGACCTCCCACTCGACCGACCCGCCGGAGCTGGCGGCGGCCTCAAGCGTGACCTTCTGCATGGCCTCGTCCGGCAGCTCGGTCTCCTCGGTCATGGCCGAGGCATCGTCCGAGGCGCCGTCGTCAGCCGAGGCGGTGTTGACCACGAACGCCGTGGGGATCATGACGGCGGCGACTACCAGTCCGATGGCGACGGCGAAGCCGATCACCCAGCCGAGCGCTGCGGCGCTGCGGCGCGCCCAGGGGACGCGAGGCTGATCGTCGGTCGAGCCGGCGTGGTCTTGGGGCTGAGGCACGGTGGGCGTTCCTGCGGGTCTAGGGGGTGCTGCGAGTGTCCTGCACAGAATACGTCCCCGAGGGCCCCTGCGCGTGCGCCGACGCTCATGGCGGGGGGTCGTCGGGCGGATCGCGAGCCGTCTGGACGGAGGGCAAGTGCGGAGAGAGCCCTCGGCACAGGACGAAGGGCCCGGTCCCTCACCAGTTCAGCGAGAGGCCGGGCCCTTCGAGCAGGCGGGTCAGAGGAAGGTGTAGAAGCCGTCCACCTTCATGGCGTTCACCGGGTGGACCAGGGTGCCCTGGTCCGGGTTCAGGGCCGAGATCATGAGACCGTCGCCCAGGTAGATGCCCACGTGGGAGCCGTTGTTCTGGGAGACCAGGTCGCCGACCTGCGGGGTCGAGGTCTTCTGCGCGGCGCCGAACTGCTGCCAGGTCACGCGGGGGATGGAGACCCCGTTCTGGGCGTACACCCACTGCGTGAAGCCGGAGCAGTCCCAGTTCTTGTACGCGGTGCCGCCCCAGACGTAGTTGCCGCCCAGACCGCGCATGGCGGTCTCGACGATGGCCTTGCCGTCGGCGCTGGAGGCACCGTCGGTGATCGACTGCACGTCGACGGCCGTGGTGTCGTCGTTCGAGGCCGCCTGAGCCTGGGCCTGGGCCGAGGTCTCGTAGCCGGAGCCCGAAGCTGCACCGGCGGAGCCCCAGGGAGTCTGCTCCGTGTCGTCGGCGACGACACCGGCGGCGACCGCCGCGTTGAGCACGGAGACGGCCTCTGCGCGGGTGATGCCGTCCCCGACGCCCAGTCGGCCGTCGGTGTCCGGCAGGACGTCCTCGTCGTGCAGCCAGTCCAGCTCGGTGTATCCGGCCTGCGAGGCGGAGACGTCCTGGAAGCGGCTGATCTCCGGGGCGGTGTGGGCCGGTGCGCCGGCCGAGCGGTGCAGGATCAGGCCCAGGGCGGTGGAGTCCACCGGGGCGTCCGGACGCAGGGTGCCGTCGCCCCAGCCGTTGATCAGGCCCTCCTCGACGGCCCAGGCCAGTGCACGCTTCTGGTGGTGGTCGGAGCTGTCGGTGTAGCCCTCGAGGACGCTGAGATCGGCCTCGGGCTGACCGGCGAGCCGGTAGAGCATGGTCAGGAAGTCGGCGCGGGTGACATCGGCGTCGGGGCGGTAGGTGCCGTCGTGGTGGCCGACGATGACTCCGGTCGAGGACGCCCAGTCGATGTCGGCGGAGGCCCAGTACGCGTCGGTGACGTCGCGGAAGTCGATGGGACCGGTGGGGCGGGGGCCCACGGACTGCGTGGAGACCGCCGTGCCGGCGGCTGCGGAGTCGGTCGCGGCCTCGGCTGAGGACGAGGAGGTCGAGGCGGGGCCGGCCGCCATCGGGTTGGCGACGGGCTCGGCTGCGCTGCTCAGGCCCAGACGGGAGGAGCAGGCGGGCCAGGCGCCCCAGCCCTGCCCTGCCAGGACGTTCTCGGCCACGGCGATCTGCTGCTCGCGGCTGGCGTCCTGCGGCTGGCCCGTGCCGCCGAACGAGGACCAGGTCGACTGGGTGAACTGCAGGCCGCCGTAGAAGCCGTTGCCCGAGTCGATGGCCCAGTTGCCGCTCGACTCGCACTGCGCGAGCTTGTCCCAGTCGGATTCGGGCGCGGCCTGCGCGGGAACCGCGCCGAGGGTTGCGAGGGTGCCGCCGGTGACTGCGACGGTGGTTGCGACGCTGAGGGCGCGGGGAGATCTCATGTGGTGCTGCAACTTCCTGAAGGGGGGTGTGCATCGGTATCCGAGCCGGGGCTCTTATGAACTGGTCCGAGGACCGTGGGGAAGCGGTCGGGAACCTGCCCGCAGGCCAGTTCGCTGTGGTGCTGACGGGTTCCGTGTCACCTCGTCCGATGCTCAGCGTCGCGGGCGACTGAAGATCACGGTTGAGTAACGCGGATGACTCTAGGGTGTGCTCCGGGGAGGGGGAAGAAGGCTCGGTTGCCGCCGCGTTAATTTGGGGTGATTTTCCCTGGCTGCGGACGCGAATCGCCTGGTCGCAAGCGTATATCACTTTGCATGTACCAATATGCGGGGCGTTCGTCACTGAGGATCTGCCGCTTGGGCGGGTCTCGCGCGCGGCGTACCGGCTCGGCTTGTCAGCGGTGATACTTTGTTCGCGCACTGCGGTGTCCGAGTGGCCACTGCCCATGAACCATCGATACCCCCACGGAGGCGGGAATGTCCCACGCGGCGGGCTCTGATCAGGGCCGTTCGGCCGAGACGGGTTCGGCACCCATAGCGGATGTCGTGAAGGTCTTCGGCAAGCTTCTTCCCCGTCAGCTCCAGGATGAGCTGGCACTTCTCAAGCTCGAGCTCAAGGACAAGGGCGTCAGCCTCGGCAAGGGTGCCGCGCTGCTCGGCGCCGCGCTGGCCTTCGGTGCTCTGCTCGTCATCGCGCTGGTCGCCGCCGCGATCGCCGGCCTGGCGACCGTCATGCCCCTGTGGCTCTCGGCGCTGATCGTGGCCGCCTTCTTCCTGGTGGTCCTCGCGATCCTGGGCCTGATCGGCTTCCTGCAGATCAAGAAGGCCATGCCGATCAACCCGGTCCAGACCATCCGCGGCCTGAAGTACGACCTCGGCGTCGTCAAGGAGGGCTCGGCCTATACCGAGGCCCGTGTGCGCCGCGAGGAGGCCGAGGCCAAGGAGCGCAAGGCCGAGGAGAAGCGCAAGAAGGCCGACGAGGCCGCCACCGCGCCGCCCGCGCCCACCGAGGCTCAGCTGCGTCAGCGCCTGAAGGTCCGTCGCGACCGGCTCAAGGAGCTGCGCGACGACGTCGAGGGCCGCAAGAACAAGGTCCAGTCCACCACCAAGGGCTTCGTGGACCGCACCCGCAGCTCCGCCTCGGGCGTCGACCTCAAGAAGGCGGCCAAGGAGGAGGCCCTCGGCGGCCGTGCGGCGCCGATGGGCGTCGCCGCCGCAGCCGGCACTGCGTTCCTGGTCCTGCTGATCCGGCTCATCCGCCGCTGATCCGTTTCCTGCCGTCGCAAGGCGCCAGGTCCCCGTCCGAAGGCCCGGCTCCCGCAAGGGTGCCGGGCCTTCGGACTGTCCGGGACCGAGTCGGGCGTCATGCGAGGATGCCTCGAGGGGCTCGCCCGAGGTCCACGCCCGGGCGGCGGCGGCCGATCCGCACACGGCGGTGAGCCGACTGTGAGTCTGCTCATGCGGGACTGGGCGAACGGTGCGGATCCGACGCACCAGCGTGCATCGTCCCTACACTGGCGGGCAGTGTTCGTCCCGCACCCACCGGTCCGGGGCTGCGACGCGCCTTCACGGCTCGTCGCACGGAAGCCGCAAGCAGAGGGCTGGAGGTCCCCGCATGGTCTGGTGCGCCCTGGCACTCGCCGTGCTGTCGGCGGTCTTCCTGGCCCTCGGGACGCATCTGCAGTCGATCGCGGTCGTGGCCGGCGCCGCTGATGGGAAGCTCACGCTTCCGATCATGCTCGGCCTGCTGCGCTCCCCTCGCTGGGCGACCGGCCTGATCTGCCTGGGCCTCGGAACAGCCCTCAACGTGACCGCGCTGAGCTTGGCTCCGGTGAGCGTCGTCCAGCCCGTGGGCGTGCTGGGCCTGGCCCTGGTCACCCTGCTGCACTGCCGTCACGCGGGCCTGACGATCAATGCCGCGACCTGGCGCGCGCTCGGACTGTGCGCCGGGGGAGCGGCGCTGTTCGTGCTCAGCGCCATCCGCTTCACGGATCCGGCCCTTCGCATCACTCACCGCGCCGGCACGGCCGTGACGGTGATCCTGGCGGTGGTGCTGCTCGTCGTCGCGCTGGCCCTGCTCCTCCTGCGGCACAGAGGGCGCGCGCTGATGCTGCTCGTCTCGGCCGGCACGCTCTACGGCTTCGTGGCTCTGGAGATGAAGATCATCACCGCGCAGCTGCGCATCGGCGACGGCCCGTGGTGGCAGAGCATCGACCCGGTGAACGTCGCAGGCCTGCTGGTGGCCGCCGCTGTGGGAGGCTGGCTCGTGCAGTCCGCCTACGCCAGTGGACCGCCGGAGCTCGTGATGGCCGGACTGACGGTCGTCGACCCCATGGTGGGCGTGCTGATCGGCCTGTCGGTGCTCGGCGAGGCCGGGCCCGACTTCGGTCCCGGTCCCGCGGTGCTGCTGATGGTGTGCGCCGCAGCCTCGATCAGCGGCGTCTTCGTCATGTCCCAGTTCCACCCCGAGGTCCTGGCCCGACGGACCGCGGACCCCGCCCTGACCCTCAACCCTTCGGGAGTCGATTCTCCGTGAGCCCTTCCCCGGCAGATCCGCAGCCGCCCCAGGACCCCCGCGGGGTGATCCGGGATGACTACATGCTCCCGGAGCTCCCGCTGGACGGCGTGCCGGAGCCTGTCGACGGGCGCCTTCGGGTCCTGGTGGTGGCGGAGACCTACCCGCCCGACATCAACGGCTCGTCGCAGTTCTCCCACCGCCTGGCGCAGGCCATGGCGGGCAGGGGCCACGACGTCCACATCGCCGCACCGCGTCCCAGCAAGGGACGGACCATGACCCGGAGGGACGGCGGGGTCACCGAGCACCGCTTCCGCTCGCACACCGCCTTCACCTACGACACGTTCCACCTGTGCTTCCCGTGGGAGGTGCGGGGCGAGATCTCTCGGCTGATGGACGAGCTGCGCCCTGACGTGGTGCATATCGAGTGCCACTACATCCTGGGCAGGTACTTCGCCAAGGAGGCTCAGTCGCGCGGCATCCGCCTGATCGGCACCAACCACTTCATCCCGCAGAACATCGAGCAGTACCTCCCGCTGCCGGACCCGCTCCGACGCCTGTACCGCAGGTTCTCGTGGCGGGATATGGCCTCGGTGTTCCGCCGCTGCGACGTCGTCACGGCACCCACCCCGCTGGCTGTGGAGTCCATGCGAGCCAACGGCTTCGACTTCCCCATGCATGCGCTGTCCAACGGGATCGACGCCGCCCAGTACGACCTCAAGCCCGGGGAGGTCCTGCCTCCGCGGGACCGCCCGACCGTCCTGTTCGTCGGGCGGCTGGACCCGGAGAAGCACATCGACGTCCTGCTGCGGGCCGTGGCGAGCATCGCGGATCGCAGCGACGTCGGCGTGGAGATCGTGGGCCAGGGCGGTGAGTACGACCGGCTGGCCGAGCTGGCGCAGCAGCTGGGCATCGCGGATCGAACCGTGTTCCGGGGATTCGTCTCCGATGAGGAGCTGCGGGTGGCCTACCTGCGCGCCGATGCCTTCTGCCAGCCCGGCACCGCCGAGCTGCAGTCCCTTGTGTCCCTCGAGGCCATGGCGGCCTCCTCTCCGGTGCTGCTCGCCGATGCGCGCGCCCTTCCGCACCTGGTGGACGAGGGCGTCAACGGCTGGCTGTTCCCGCCCGGCGATCACGAGCAGCTGGGCAGGCTCCTGCTGCGGCTCCTCGAGCTGCCGGAGGACCAGCGTCGCGAGATGGGAGCGGCGAGCAGGAGGATGGTCGCCGAGCACAGCTTCTCGGCCACGATCGATGTCTTCGAGCAGCTCTACCGCGGCGTGGACCCGGATCTGCTGCTGGGGTCCTGGCCGCAGACCGGACCCCTCCCGATCGTCCCGCCGGCTTCGGGCCCGGGAGCGGGCGACTGATCAGGCCCAACCCGACGGCTCGACTAGACTGTCGAATCGTCGTCCTCGCGCCCGCACCGCAGTGCAGGCGCCCGTGGCGGACGAGGGGCGGTAGCTCAGCTGGTCAGAGCAGAGGACTCATAATCCTTGGGTCGCGGGTTCAAGCCCCGCCCGCCCTACGCAGCGAACCTCAGCGCCCCGAGCACCCTGGCTCGGGGCGCTTCGCGGGGCAGACGCGGCCTATGGCACGGGCAGCAGGACCGACGGCCGCTGGGCCCCCACGAACGGCAGGGGATGGACGTAATCGTCGTCCAGGCGCACGCCCCAGTGCACGCAGGCCCGCACTGTGGTGAGACAGTGATTGCGGCCGGAGAGCACGCCGATGACCTGTCCCTTGCGCACGCGATCGCCCTTCTTCAGATCCGATTCGACCGGCTCGAAGCTCGAGCGCAGGCCGTCGCCGTGATCGATGGTGATGGTCGCCCGGTCCACGACCGTGCCCACGTGGCTGACGCGCCCGTCCGCCGGAGCCAGGATCTCGCCGTTGAGGCCGACGGTCAGATCCGCGCCTCGGTGCCCAGCCAGCCATCGCTCGGACGGCGGATCGAAGTCGCGGACCACCCTGGGCTGGATGGTCACGGGCCACTGCCAGGTCCCGTGCACGGCGGCCAGCAGCTGCTGATCGGCGGCATCGAGGGAGCCCGGGACCAGCGGCAGCGCGGTGGAGATCGCGGCAGCTCGGACAGGTTGGCCGGAGGCGGCATGTGCCGATGGGGGAGTCGCCGGGGCGGCCAGCGCCCAGCTGACCAGCACCGCAGCCGCGACCAACAGCGTGCTGCGCGATCGTCGGGCCCTGGGGGACGGCGAGGGCTGCTCGGGGCCGGCGGAAGCGGTGGCGCGGGAGGCGAGTGCGTTCATGCGGGCAGGATGCGGTGGATCGCGGCAGCGCGGCTCCGACTGGGGATGCAGCGGAGCCTCGAGCCCCGCGTCACGGCCCGGACAGGCGCCTGTGGAGTCCCCGCGCCTGGCCCGTCATGACGCGGTTCATGTAGTACCCTTGATCCCGCAGTGTCACCACCTGCGCCGTCCGCATGCCTGAATCAGGCACCGGCGGCGGCGCTGGGCACTGACTTCGCGCGCATCGTCGTCGGGATCCGTCAGGCTCCGTCCTCTCGCAGACCCGACCCGCCCGCCACGGTCCTCGGCCTCCCGGTCGCAGGCGGCGGACGGAGAGCAATCCCAGGTTCTCGGGGCCGCTCCACGCGGTGCGCCAGGGACGATCCGCCGACCCGGCGGACACGTCGACCAACCGCAGACCGCGCTTCGCATGCCCGGACCAGGGGTGCGCGAGCGCAGAAATGAAGGAGCACGACATGTCTGTCGTCACCATGCGCCAGCTGCTCGACAACGGCGTCCACTTCGGCCACCAGACCCGTCGCTGGAACCCGAAGATGAAGCGCTTCATCCTCACCGAGCGCAACGGCATCTACATCATCGACCTCCAGGGCTCGCTGGCCTACATCGACCGCGCGTTCGAGGCCGTCAAGTCCACGGTCGCCCACGGCGGCACCATCCTGTTCGTCGGCACCAAGAAGCAGGCGCAGGAGACCATCGCCGAGCAGGCGACCCGCGTGAACATGCCCTACGTGAACCACCGCTGGCTCGGCGGCATGCTCACCAACTTCTCCACGGTCTCCAAGCGGATCGACCGCATGAAGGAGCTCGAGCAGATCGACTTCGACGACGTCGCCGGCTCGCAGTACACCAAGAAGGAGCTCCTGCTCATGCGCCGCGAGGCGGAGAAGCTGGAGCGCACCCTGGGCGGCATCCGCAACCTGTCCAAGACCCCCTCCATGGTCTGGGTCGTGGACACCAAGAAGGAGCACCTCGCCATCGACGAGGCGCAGAAGCTCGGCATCCCGGTCGTCGCGATCCTGGACACCAACTGCGATCCGGATGAGGTCACGTTCCCGATCCCGGGCAACGACGACGCCATCCGCTCCGTGAACCTGCTGACCCGCGTGGTCGCCGACGCCGTCGCCGAGGGCCTGCTGGCCCGCGGCGGTGCCAAGGGCGGCTCGGAGGCTCCCGAGGAGCCCATGGCCGAGTGGGAGCGCGAGCTGCTCGAGCAGCACAACGCCGCCGCCGAGGCTGAGAAGTCCGCCGAGTCGGCCGCCGAGTCCGCCAAGGTCGCCGCCGCCGGCGAGCAGACCGAGGCTCCGGCCGCTGAGGCGGAGACCGCCGAGGCCCCGGCCGCCGAGTCCACCGAGAGCTGATCCTCTCTCCGTCGGGTGCCCTCGCCGGCGCCGGACGGAGCCCGCGGGCGGAGACGATCCCACCCGCTGTTCACCTGACATTCGCTCCGATCCCGCATCATCGGGAGCGGAGCACGCCCGGAGCGGACCGTCGACGGTCTGCACAGGGCGACGATCGATCAAGGAGCTCACATGGCGAACTACACCGCCAAGGACATCAAGGAACTGCGCGAGCGCACCGGCGCCGGCATGCTGGACGTCAAGAAGGCCCTCGACGAGGCTGACGGCGATCAGCAGAAGGCGCTCGAGATCATCCGCGTGAAGGGTCTCAAGGGCGTCTCCAAGCGCGAGGGCCGCGCGACCGCCGAGGGCATCGTCGTCGGCCGCATCGAGGGCCAGAAGGGCTACCTCGTCGAGGTCAACTCGGAGACCGACTTCGTGGCCAAGGCCGAGCCGTTCGTGGCCTTCGGCGAGAAGGTCATGGACGCCGCCGTCGCCGTCGACGCCCAGGATCTGGACACCCTTCTGGCCGCCGAGGTCGACGGTCAGAAGGTCTCCGACCTGGTGACCGAGACCGGCGCGCTGCTCGGCGAGAAGGTCGTCGTGCGCCGCATCGCCCGGGTCGAGGCCCCGCTGGTGGAGCTGTACCTGCACCGCACCTCCAAGGACCTCCCGGCCCAGGTCGGCGTGCTGCTGGCCGTGGACGGCCAGGGCGCCGAGGCCGAGACGGCCGCTCACGACGTCGCCGTGCACATCGCTGCGCTCTCCCCGAACTTCCTCACCCGCGAGGACGTCCCGGCGGAGACCGTCGAGAACGAGCGCCGCGTGGCCGAGGAGACCGCCAAGGCCGAGGGCAAGCCGGAGCAGATCCTCCCCAAGATCGTCGAGGGCCGCCTCAACGGCTTCTACAAGGAGAACGTGCTGGTCGACCAGGACTTCGCCAAGGACGCCAAGCAGTCCGTCGGCGCCGTCCTGAAGGCCGCCGGTGCGACCCCCAAGGCGTTCGCCCGCTTCCGCGTCGGCGCCTGATCCGCAGCGCTTCAGCGCACAAGCGCCCCCGCTCGCGCCCCTCACGGGACCGGGCGGGGGCGCTCCGTCGTCTGCGGAGCCTGCCTCCGGCCTGGTCTGCGCCGTTGCTTCCCGTCGACCGAGCTCGCCGTGCAGGGAGAGCCCGGTCCGTGCCGCAGAGCAGATCCGAGCTGGCCGCTATGCTGGTCCGTGCCCAGCGGCCGTGACACGGCCGCGGCGCCCGCGGCCTCGCCCATCGCCGCGGGGCACGTCAGCGACTGCCAGGAGGCACCATGCCCACCACCACCCCCTCGGAGATCCGCGACGGAGCGCTGCGCGCAGGTCGCGAGACCGATCGCTCGGCCACGAGCCCGGGGGAGCGAGGGCAGCGTCGCCGCATCCTGCTGAAGCTCTCCGGCGAGGTGTTCGGCGGCGGCCGCGTGGGCGTGGACACCTCGGTGGTGCGCAACATCGCCGAGCAGATCGCCGCCACGGTCGGACAGGTCGAGACCTCGATCGTCGTCGGCGGAGGCAACTTCTTCCGCGGGGCAGAGCTCTCCCAGGCAGGCATGGACCGCTCGCGCGCCGACTACATGGGCATGCTCGGCACCGTGATGAACTGCCTGGCGCTGCAGGACTTCCTGGAGCAGTGCGGCGTGGACACCCGCGTCCAGTCGGCCATCTCCATGGAGCAGGTCGCAGAGGCCTACATCCCGCGGCGGGCGATCCGGCACATGGAGAAGGACCGCGTGGTGATCTTCGGCGCCGGAGCCGGCCTGCCCTACTTCTCCACGGACACCGTCGCCGCCCAGCGCGCCCTGGAGATCGAGGCCGACGAGGTCCTGATGGGCAAGAACGGCGTGGACGGCGTCTACACCGCCGACCCCAACGTGGACCCCTCGGCGGTGCGCCTGGAGTCGCTGACCTACGACGAGGCCATCACCCGCAACATCCGCGTGATGGATCAGACCGCGTTCTCGCTGTGCCGGGACAACAACGTGTCCATGCGCGTGTTCGGCATGCAGGGCGAGGGCAGCGTCACGCGCGCGATCCTGGGCGAGGACATGGGCACCCTCATCACCGTCTGAGCCGCCGTCGTCCCGCGGCGTGTGCACTCGCCTCGCTAGACTGGGCCTCAGTGCCCGCAGCCGCGCTGCCCACCTGATCGGTCCGGACCTCGCACCGATCCCGCAGACCACGCAAGGAGCTTGAAGTGATCGACGAGATCCACAACGAAGCCAAGACCGGCATGGACAAGGCCGTCGCGCACGCCGCTGACGAGTTCGCCGCCATCCGCACCGGACGGGCGAACCCCTCCCTGTTCGCCAACGTGACGGTCGAGTACTACGGCGCCCCCACGCCGCTGAACCAGCTGGCGTCCTTTCAGAACCCGGAGGCCCGCACGCTGCTCATCACGCCCTACGACCGCTCCGCCCTGGGGGAGATCGAGAAGGCGCTGCGCAACTCGGACGTCGGCGCCAACCCGGCCAACGACGGCAACGTGATCCGCGTGGTCATGCCGGAGCTGACGGAGGAGCGCCGCCGCGACTACGTCAAGATCGTGCACTCGAAGGCCGAGGACGGCCGCATCTCGGTGCGCAGCATCCGCCGCACGGCCAAGGAGGCCATCGAGAAGCTCGTCAAGGACGGGGAGATCGGCGAGGACGAGGGCAAGCGCGCCGAGAAGGAGCTCGACGCCCTGACCAAGAAGGCCTCGGAGCAGATCGACACCGCGGCCAAGAACAAGGAAGCAGAGCTGCTGAAGGTCTGATGCCCACCGTCGTCGAAGAGCCGTCGTCCGCCCCCGCCCAGAGGACCTCCCGCGCAGGCCGCAATCTGCCTGCCGCGATCGGAGTGGGCGCGGGGCTGATCGTCGTGCTCCTCGTCGGCCTGTTCCTGGTGCCGCCGGTGGTCGCCCTCCTGGCCGCCGCGGCCGCGGGCCTGGGCGTGTGGGAGGTCTGCGGCGCCCTGGCCCGCGGCGGCATCAAGGTGCCTCGCGCTCCCGCCGCCGTGGGCGCGGCCGTGCTGCCGCTGGCCGCCTTCGTCGGCGGGTCCGAGGCGCTGATCATCGCGCTGATCCTGGTCTGCACCGTCGTGATCCTCTGCCGCGTCTTCGGGCGGACCGACGGCATGGTCCTGTCCGTGATGTCGTCGCTGTTCGCGGTGACCTGGGCGGGCCTGCTGATCTCGCTGGCGGTCCTGCTGTTCCACACCCCGGAGGGCCCCGCCAAGGTCCTGCTCGTGATCCTCATGGCGGTCGGCAACGACACCTTCGGATACATCGCCGGCGTGCTGTGGGGCAAGCACCCCATGGCACCGCGGATCAGCCCCAAGAAGACCTGGGAGGGCTTCGCCGGGTCCATGCTGGGCTCCCTCATCCTCGGCACGGTGCTGGGCGCGCTCATGCTCGACGTCCCCTGGTGGCACAGCACCGTCCTGGCCTTCTTCCTCGTCATCGTCTCCGCACTCGGCGACTTCTCCGAGTCCATGGTCAAGCGCGAGCTCGGGGTGAAGGACATGGGCGACCTCCTTCCCGGCCACGGCGGGGTCATGGACCGCATCGACTCGATCCTCTTCGCGATCCCGGTGGGCTACGTGGTCTTCGAGCTGCTGGTCGCGGTCGGCAGGCTCGGCCAAGGAGGCTGATCCGTCATGAGCACCGCAGCCGACACCCCTGACGCCGAGGGGACCGCAGGCGCACAGGCGCCGCAGGAGGGCCTGGGCCTGGGGCGGGTCGCCTCGCGCTCGTGGGGCTACCGCGTCGCCGACGTCGACGCCTTGCTGCTCCCGCTGCTCGGCTCGGGCCCCGGGGATGACGAGCCTGACGACAGCGTGCTTCCCGAGCCCGAGACGCTGCGCACCGCGACCTTCCGGCGTCAGCGCGGCGGCTACATCCCCGCCGAGGTCGACGCGGCGATCGACCGGCTCGAGGACCGTGCGGCCGCAGCCCATGCCCGGCGCCGTCAGGCGGAGGACGGCCCCCAGGCCTGGGACGACGGCATGGACCGCCGGCTCGAGCAGATCTACGGCCGGCTCCGCCGTCCGAGCGGACACCGCTTCCGCGCCCCGTCGTCGGCCTCGACCCGTGGCTACAGCGCCCGACAGGTCGATGAGCTGTGCGAGACGGTGCTCACCGAGATCGATCGCCAGCAGGCCCCGGATGCCGACATGATCCGCCGCGCGGTGTTCGACCCCGCCTACGGCCATGACGTGTACGAGGAGAACCAGGTCGATGCCTTCCTGGACGCCCTCGTGGACCTGGTGCTGATCCTGGACTGAGCGCCGGCCGGGGGAAGTCTTGGCAACTCGATGCCATTTCTCGGAGTGGCGCCCTCAACCTTGAAGATCGCTGATTATGGTGTGTGTCACACCTGTGAGTAACAGAGCTCACGTCGACTCTTCATCGAGAGGATCCCCGTGACCGACCAGCCCCGCATCGCGGAGCCGACGGCAGAGGACTTCATGGCGGCCCAGGCTTCGCCTCAGTTCCAGTCCCTGCGCAGCACGCACCGCCGCTTCGTGTTCCCCATGACCGTGTTCTTCCTCGTCTGGTTCTTCCTCTACGTCCTGCTGTCCATCTACGCGCCGTCCTTCATGGGCCGCGAGGTGCTCGGCAACGTGAACCTCGGAGTGATCCTGGGCCTGCTGCAGTTCGTGACGACCTTCGGCATCACCGCGGCCTACGTGGTCTTCGCGAACAAGAACCTCGACAGCCAGGCGCAGGACATCCGCGCCGATCTCGAGGCCGGCGACTTCGCCTCCCGCTCCCGCAGCACCGGACAGGAGGCCTGAACCCATGAGCCCCCAGATCTCCCTGGCGGAGACCTCCTCGAGCACGGTCGGATCGCCCTGGATCAACATGTCGATCTTCCTGGCCTTCGTGGCGGTGACCCTGGTCGTCGTCATCCGCGCCTCGAAGTCCACGCAGAGCGCGGCCGACTACTTCGCCGGAGGCCGCTCCTTCACCGGCACCCAGAACGGCCTGGCGATCGCCGGCGACTACCTCTCGGCGGCGTCGTTCCTCGGCATCGTGGGCGCGATCGCCGTGCAGGGCTACGACGGCTTCCTGTACTCGATCGGGTTCTTCGTGGCCTGGCTCGTGGCTCTGCTGCTGATCGCCGAGCCGCTGCGCAACACGGGCAAGTTCACGATGGCGGACGTCCTGTCCTTCCGCCTGCGCCAGACCCCCGTGCGCATGGCGGCATCGATCTCCACTCTCAGCGTCACGCTCTTCTACCTCCTGGCGCAGATGGCAGGCGCGGGTGCGCTCGTGTCCCTGCTGCTGGGGGTGACCTCCCGCACCGGGCAGTCCGTGGTGATCCTGGCCGTGGGCGTCCTGATGATCGCCTACGTGCTGATCGGCGGCATGAAGGGCACCACGTGGGTGCAGATCATCAAGGCCTGCCTGCTGGTCGCCGGCGTGGCGGTCATGACGGTGTGGGCACTGGCGCTGTTCGGCTTCAGCTTCTCCGGCCTGCTCGGGGGAGCCGTGGACACCGCAGGCGACCACGCGATCCTGGAGCCCGGGCTGCGCTACGGGCTCAGCGAGGTCACCAAGCTCGACTTCGTCTCCCTCGGCCTGGCCCTGGTGCTCGGCGCGGCGGGCCTGCCCCACGTGCTGATGCGCTTCTACACGGTCCCCACGGCCAAGGAGGCCCGCAAGTCGGTGGTCTGGGCCATCGTGCTGATCGGCACCTTCTACCTCTTCACCCTGGTGCTCGGCTATGCGGCCGCGGCCCTGATCGGCGCCGACCGCATCGCGGCGGCTCCGGGCGGAGTGAACTCGGCGGCGCCGCTGCTGGCCTACGAGCTCGGCGGATCCCTGCTGCTCGGGTTCATCGCAGCCGTCGCCTTCGCCACGATCCTGGCGGTCGTGGCGGGTCTGGCCATCACGGCATCGGCGTCGTTCGCCCACGACATCTACGGCAACGTGATCAAGAAGGGCAAGGCCACCGGCAAGGACGAGCTGCGGGTCGGCAAGATCACCGTGGTCGTGATCGGCGTCGTGGCCGTCCTGGGCGGGATCGGTGCGCAGGGGCAGAACGTCGCCTTCCTGGTGGCCCTGGCCTTCGCGGTCGCAGCCTCGGCGAACCTGCCCACGATCCTGTTCTCGCTGTACTGGAAGCGCTTCACCACCCGCGGCGCGGTGTGGTCCATGTACGGCGGCCTGATCACCGCGGTCGTGCTGATCATCTTCTCCCCGGTGATGTCCGGGGCGGAGACCTCCATGATCGCCAGCGCCGACTTCGCCTGGTTTCCGCTGACCAACCCGGGCATCGTCTCGATCCCGGTCGGCTTCCTGCTGGCCATCATCGGCTCGCTCACGGAGCGCCGCCGCGAGAACCGCGAGAAGCAGGCCGAGATGGAGGTCCGCTCCATGACGGGAGTCGGGGCCGAGCCCCCGGTCGATCACTGAGCTGCGCGGCTCTCGGATCATCTCGGGGCTGACCTGGGGCGATTCGATGCACAAGTGCATCTGAGAGAAGTGTGAGAGACGCCTCAGCGGCTCGGGGCGAGGATGCTCGCCCCGAGCCGCTCAGGGGCTACTCTGAAGTAGATGCTCAGCAGCCTGAGCACTCGACCCCCAGTTCAAGGACGTCGCACTGGCGTCCCGGAAGAGGAGAAGCACCATGATCGGATCCATCATCGCCTGGTTGGTCCTCGGCATCATCGCCGGCGCCATCGCCAAGCTCATCATGCCCGGCAAGCAGGGCGGCGGCATCGTGATGACCATCATCCTGGGCATCGTCGGCGCCTTCGTCGGCGGCCTGATCGCCATGGTCATCCCGGGCCTGCACCAGGCCGGCAGCACCCTGTCCATCGGCTCGATCGTGCTCGCCATCATCGGTGCGCTCGTCGTGCTGTTCATCTACGGCGCCCTCACCAAGGGCAGCCGCGGCGGTGCCGTCGAGCGCTGAGCCGACGCGTTCCGCAGCACCTGCAAGCGCCCCGTCCCTCGTCGAGAGGGGCGGGGCGCTTCGTCTCCTCCCGGCCAGGGGGCGTGCGCGGAAGGGGGGGCGCGTCCAACGCGCTCCGGCAGCGCTGGAGGCAGGTCGGCATACTGGAGCCATGTCCGAGATCTCCAGCGAACAGCGTCCCGCCCCCGAGGCTCCCCTGTGGGCCGAGTCCCAGCGCCGCATCTGCATCCTGGGCTCGACCGGCTCCATCGGCACGCAGGCGCTCGACGTCGTGCGCACCGCCGCGGCGTCGGCCGATCAGCAGGCCCCATTCCGGGTGGTGGCCCTGGCGGCCGGCTCGTCGAACCTCGAGCTGCTTGCGGAGCAGGCCGTCGAGACCCGGGCCCCGCTCGTGGCGACGTCCGGCGATGTCCAGGACGCGGCGCTGCTCGAGCGCATGATCGCCTCGCGGGTCCTGGCGCTGGGGGAGGACTATTCCCCGCAGATCCTCGCGGGATCGAAGGCCGCCGTGCAGGCGGCGCGAGCGCCGGAGGCCGATCTCGTCCTCAACGGCATCACCGGCTCGATCGGGCTGGCCCCCACCCTTGCCGCCCTGGAGGCCGGCAAGCTGCTGGCCCTGGCCAACAAGGAGTCGCTGATCGCCGGCGGTGAGCTGGTGCGCCGGGCCGCGCAGGCCTCCCCGCACGACGACCCGCTGATCCCCGTGGACTCCGAGCACTCAGCCCTGGCCCAGGCGCTGCGCAGCGGCGCGTCGGCAGAGGTCGATCGGCTCGTGCTGACGGCCTCCGGCGGGCCCTTCCGCGGGCGCTCGCGCGATTCCCTGCGGGACGTGCGCCCGCAGGACGCCCTGGCCCATCCCACCTGGGACATGGGGCTGATGGTGACCACGAACTCCTCGACCATGGTCAACAAGGCCCTCGAGGTCCTCGAGGCCCACCTGCTCTTCGACATCCCCTTGGAGCGCATCGACGTGGTGGTGCACCCGCAGTCCGTCGTGCACTCGATGGTGCAGTTCGTGGACGGCTCCACCATGGCTCAGGCCTCCCCGCCGGACATGCGCCTGCCGATCGCGCTGGGCCTCGGCTGGCCGCATCGGGTCCCGGGCGCCGCCTCGCCGTGCGACTGGACTCAGGCGGCGACCTGGAGCTTCGAGCCGCTGGATGAGGAGGCCTTCCCAGCGGTGCGTCTGCTCAAGGAGGCGGCGGCTTCCGGGCCCACCGGCCCTGCCGTGTTCAACGCCGCGAACGAGCAGGCGGTCCTGGCCTTCCACGCCGGGCGCCTGGGCTTCCTGGAGATCGTCGAGCTCGTGGCCGAAGTCGTGCGGGAGCATGAGCCCATCGACGAGCTGAGCCTCGAATCGGTGCTGGCAGCCGAGGCCTGGGCTCGCTCCCGCGCTGATGAGCTGGTGAGGCAGAGGCGTCGATGAGCCGGCCTTCGGGACGCGGCCGACGTGCAATCGGTGCCTGAGCCAGAGCCGGTGCCAGGCCTCGTGGGGGGCTCGCCCGCACCGGACTCAGATGCTAGGATCTGCGCCGGATGACGAGATCCGGCGCGAAGCTCTGGCTGGCCGGACGGCAACCCTCTCACCGTGGTGGGGTGCCCCAGATGACCATCCGGCTCCGGTTCCGCACCGCGGCAAGCACGGATTTGGGTTCGTGCGCAGCATCGATGCGCACGCCTGACGTTCAGCGCCGCCGGTCACCCCGATGGGATCGGACAGCTCGCTGAACGAAAGGCAACCCCTCCCATGCGCGCACACCGTCTCTCCGCCCTGGCCGTGACCACAGTCCTCGGCCTGACCCTCGCCGGCTGCGGCGGCGGCGACTCCGATGAGGCCCCCTACGACGACGGGGTCATCAAGATCGGCGTCGTCGGCACCACCCCCGTGAACGAGGCCCTCGTGGAGAAGGCCGAGGAGGAGGGCATCACCGTCGAGCTGGTCGAGCTCTCCGAGTACAGCCAGGTCAACCCGGCGACCGTCTCCGGCGACGTCGACATGAACTGGTTCCAGCACATCGCGTACCTGGCGGACTACAACAACAGCTCCGGGGAGACCGTCACCCCGATCGCCTCGACCTCGATCTACCCGCTGGGCCTGTACTCCAACAAGTACGAGTCGCTCGAGGACATCCAGGACGGCGACGAGATCGCCATCCCCAACGACTCGATCAACCAGTCGCGCGCGCTGCTGCTGCTGCAGGCCAACGGCCTGGTCGAGTTCACCTCGGACACCACCGCCCCGACCGAGTCGGACATCGACACCGAGGCCTCGAAGGTCTCCGTCACCCCGGTCTCGGCCGAGCAGACCGTGCTGTCCCTGGAGTCCGTGGCCGGCTCCGTCATCAACAACGACTTCCTGGCCCGCGGCGACATCGATCCCGATTCGGCCCTGGCCTCCGACGGCGCCGAGAACGAGAACGCCCGTCCGTACGTGAACCTGTTCGCCACCACCGAGGCCAACAAGGACGACGAGACCCTCCACAAGGTCGCCGATCTCTTCCACACCCCGGAGGTCGAGGAGGCCGAGAAGGAGGACAGCAAGGGCACCGCGGTGACCATGGACCTCTCGCAGGAGGAGCTGGAGCAGGTCCTCTCCGATTACGAGGAGGACCTCCAGAAGTGACCCCGGCCGAGCAGTTCCACCCCGACAGCGAGCCGGTGGCCGACGCCGCTGACACGCAGCGGCGTCGGCCCGGGCCCGAGACCGAGGCGATCGTGCGCTTCGACGGCGTCACCAAGTCCTTCACCACGGGCAAGGGCAGGACCAAGCGGGACGTGACCGCAGTCGACGACGTCACCCTCGACATCCGCCGAGGCGAGATCTTCGGCGTGATCGGCTACTCGGGCGCCGGCAAGTCCACGCTCGTGCGCCTGATCAACGGCCTGGAGCCGGTGACCTCCGGCGTCGTCGAGGTCGACGGCCGCCGGGTCGACGGCCGCACCGAGAATCAGCTGGCCCCGATCCGTCGCGACATCGGCATGATCTTCCAGCAGTTCAACCTGTTCACGTCGCGCTCCGTGGCCGGCAACGTCGAGTACCCGCTGAAGCAGGCGGGCTGGTCGGCAGCCGATCGCAGGGCGCGCGTGAAGGAGCTGCTCGAGTTCGTCGGGCTCTCCGAGCGGGCGGGCAACTACCCCGAGCAGCTCTCGGGCGGGCAGAAGCAGCGCGTGGGAATCGCCCGGGCGCTGGCTGCCAACCCCAAGATCCTGCTGGCCGACGAGTCCACCTCCGCACTGGACCCGGAGACCACCCAGGAGGTGCTGGCGCTGCTGCGCCGGGCCAACCGGGAGTTCGGGATCACGGTCGTGCTGATCACCCACGAGATGGACGTGGTGCGCTCGATCGCCGATCGCGTCGCGGTCATGGACAGTGGACGCGTGGTCGAGATGGGCCCCACGGCCCAGATCTTCTCGGCCGGGCAGTCGCCCACGACCCGTCGCTTCGTCTCCACCGTCGTCCACGCCGAGCCGGACGCCGAGGAGCTCGCGCACCTGCGCGCGCACCACGACGGCCGCCTGGTGGTCCTGGAGATCCGCGAGGGCGTCGACGTCGGCACGGTGCTCAGCCGCGCCGCCGCTGAGCGTGGCGTGGCCTTCAGGATCGTGTTCGGCGGGGTGTCGGTGCTGCAGGAGCAGTCCTTCGGCTCCCTGACCGTCGAGCTGCTGGGTGATCCCCAGGCCGTGGAGGACACGATCGCCCGGCTTGCAGAGGCAACGACCGTGAAGGAGGTGTCGGCATGACCAACTGGTCCGTTCTCGGCCCCCAGCTGCTGACGTCCATCGGCGAGACCCTCTACATGGTCGTGGTGACCATGATCATCGCGGGCTTCCTGGGCCTCGTCTTCGGCGTCGCGCTGTACGTCACGCGTCCGGGCGGCATCTATGCGAACCGCCCGCTGAACACCGCGATCAACCTGATCGTGAACTTCGTGCGGCCGATCCCGTTCATCATCCTGCTGGCGGCCCTCGGCCCGCTGACGGAGACGGTGATCGGGACCAGGCTCGGGCAGAACGCCGCGATCTTCGCCATGACGATCGCCGCGCTGTTCGCGGTCGCGCGCATCGTCGAGCAGAACCTCATGTCGGTGGATCCCGGTGTGATCGAGGCGGCTCGCTCCATGGGCGTCTCGCGGTTCCGGATCATCACCACGGTGATCCTGCCGGAGGCCCTGGGCCCTCTGGTGCTCGGTTACACGTTCCTGGTCATCGGTGTGACCGACATGTCCGCCATGGCCGGTGCCATCGGCGCTGGCGGTCTGGGCGACTTCGCGCTGCGGCTGGGCTACCAGCGCTTCAACGACGAGGTCACCTGGGCTGCGGTCGCGGTCATCATCGTCCTGGTGCAGGCCGTGCAGTTCGTCGGCAACGCCATGGCGCGCAGGATCATGCGCCGCTGACCCGTCAGCGGCACCGCCTCACGGGCGCGGGCCCGGCTTCCTCCAGGGGAGCCGGACCCGCGCCCGTCGTCGTGATCCTCATCCTTCCCCGGGCCCCGTCCTGAGGGACCACGACGACGGGCGAAGCCCACGGAAGCCCAAGGGCGAGGCAACCGCTGTGCCGTCCTGCCGGTGTGGTGGGATATGCGCGTGACCGTCCTGATCTTCGTCCTCGGCGTCCTGCTGGCAGCCCTGGCCCTCATCGCCTCGATCGCCCTGCACGAGGTGGGGCACCTGCTGCCCGCCAAGCTGTTCCGGGTGCGGGTGATGCAGTACATGGTGGGCTTCGGGCCCACGCTGTTCTCGCGGGTGCGCGGGGAGACGGAGTACGGGATCAAGGCCGTCCCCCTGGGCGGCTACGTGGCCATGGTCGGCATGTATCCGCCGGTGGCCGGCCACCGAGCCGGCGTGGACTCCACCGGGGTCATGCAGCAGATGACGTCGCAGACCCGATCCGTGGCAGCGGCCGAGCTGCTGCCGGGGGACGAGGACCGGGCCTTCTATCGCCTGCCGGTGTGGAAGCGCATCGTGATCATGCTCGGCGGGCCGATCATGAACCTGCTGATCGCGATCGTGTGCATCACGGTGCTCGTCACGGGCTTCGGCTCCCAGCAGCCCACCACCACGCTGGCCACGGTGAGCCGCTGCGTGCAGGCCGTGGACCCGGCCGCCGCCTCCCAGTCCGCACCGGCCTCCGAGGGGGAGTGCGCGCAGGACGACCCCGCGGCTCCGGCGCACGCGGCGGGGCTGCGCCCCGGAGATGTCGTCGTGTCCCTGGGCGGCAGCCGGGTCGAGTCCTGGGACGAGCTCACCGAGATCGTCCGGGAGGGGGCCGGCCAGCCGATCGAGGTCGTCTACGACCGCGACGGCGAGCGCGCTTCGACCACGATCACTCCGGTGGAGACCTCGCGTCCGGCCGTCGACTCCACCGGTGCCCCGATCGTGGAGGACGGGCGCTACGTCATGCAGGACGTGGGATTCATCGGTGCCTCATCGCTCACCGAGCTGACCCCGCAGCCGATCAGCGCGGTGCCGGGGGAGGTGCTGAACGGTCTGGAGCGCGTGGCCGGCGGGCTCATCCGGCTGCCGGTCAACGTGTGGAACGTGGCCGTGTCGACCTTCACGGACGCCCCGCGCGACCCGGAGGGGCCCATGTCCGTCGTGGGCGTGGGGCGGATCTCCGGTGAGGTCGCCAGCACGGATCAGCTCGAGCTGCGGGAGAAGACCGCCACCCTGGTGGGGCTGGTGGGGTCGGTGAACCTGGCCCTGTTCGCCTTCAACCTCATCCCGCTGCTGCCCTTGGACGGCGGGCACATCGCCGGTGCGCTGTGGGAGCGGATCCGCCGCACCGCCGCGCGTGCTGGGCCGCAGGGACCCCGGGCCGTTCGATCCGCTGCGGCTGCTGCCGATGACCTACGCCGTCTCGCTGGCCATGCTCGGGATGACCGCCGTGCTGGTGCTGGCAGATCTGATTGAGCCGGTGCAGCTGCTCTGAGGCGCCGCAGTCAGGCATGAGCCGTGGCTCACTCCGCGGACGAACCGGGTTGACCGCTGGGGCACAATGGAGGCCGATCCATCCTCGACGCAATCAGGAGCCAACTGTGAGTCCGGTCAGCCTGGGCATGCCCGCCGCACCCCTTCCCGTCCTCTCGCCTCGCCGCAAGACCCGGCAGATCCGCGTGGGCTCGGTGGGTGTGGGCTCGGACTCCCCGGTGAGCGTGCAGTCCATGACCACCACGCCCACCACCGACATCAACGGCACGCTGCAGCAGATCGCCGAGCTCAACGCCGCCGGCTGTGACATCGTGCGCGTGGCCTGCCCTTCCCAGGACGACGCCGACGCGCTGCCGATCATCGCCATGAAGTCCCCGATCCCGGTGATCGCGGACATCCACTTCCAGCCCAAGTACGTCTTCGCCGCGATCGACGCAGGCTGCGCCGGAGTGCGTGTGAATCCGGGCAACATCCGCAAGTTCGACGACCAGGTCGGCGAGATCGCCCGTGCGGCCAAGGACGCCGGCGTCTCGATCCGCATCGGCGTGAACGCGGGCTCGCTCGACAGGCGCCTCATGGAGAAGTACGGCAAGGCCACCCCGGAAGCGCTGGCCGAGTCCGCGCAGTGGGAGGCCTCGCTGTTCGAGGAGCACGACTTCCACGACTTCAAGATCTCGGTCAAGCACAACGACCCCGTGACCATGGTGCGCGCCTACCAGCTGCTGGCCGAGCGCGGCGACTGGCCCCTCCACCTGGGCGTGACGGAGGCCGGTCCGGCGTTCCAGGGCACCATCAAGTCCGCCACGGCCTTCGGCGCCCTGCTCTCCCAGGGCATCGGCGACACGATCCGCGTCTCGCTGTCGGCTCCTCCGGTCGAGGAGGTCAAGGTCGGCGCCCAGATCCTGCAGTCGCTGGGCCTGCGTCCCAAGAAGCTCGAGATCGTCTCCTGCCCGTCGTGCGGGCGGGCCCAGGTGGATGTCTACAAGCTGGCCGACGACGTCACCGAGGGGCTCAAGGACCTGACGGTGCCGCTGCGGGTGGCCGTCATGGGCTGCGTCGTCAACGGTCCCGGTGAGGCGCGCGAGGCCGATCTGGGCGTGGCCTCCGGCAACGGCAAGGGCCAGATCTTCGTGAAGGGCGAGGTCATCCGCACCGTCCCGGAGGATCAGATCGTGGAGACCCTGATCGCCGAGGCCAACCGCGTCGCAGAGGAGATGGGCCTGGAGGAGGACGAGGAGTCCGGCGCCTCGCCCACCGTCACCGTCGGGTGAAGCTCTTCTCGAACGCGCAGACGCGGCTCGTCCCGCCCCACGCCGTTCCGCGCTCGGAGCTCGACCGGCTCCTCGGACAGGATCCGATCTCCTCAGTGTTCGTCGCCGAGCACGTGGCGCAGCTGCGCGACGTGCCCTCCCGCGCGACGCAGCCGGTCGTCGGACTCGCACGCGGTCATCGTCCCCGCCCCGGCGCAGCGGGGCGCTCGCTCGAGCTCTCGGGCGCCTGCTGGGTCGGCTCCAACGTGGTCCCCGTCCATCTGGGGGAGGGAGGGGCGGAGGCCGTCGGCGCGCACCTGGTCGGCGCGCGCCAGGCCCGAGCCTCCTTCTTCGGCCCCCGCGACGACGTCCTGGCGCTATGGGCAGCGGTGCAGCGCCGCTGGCGCGAGCCGTTCGCCATCCGGCAGTGCCAGCCGCTGCTGAGCATCGATCAGGCCCCTGCGATCGAAGGGCATCCCGAGGTGCGCCTGGGGCGTCCCGGCGAGATCGAAGCCGTGCTGCCGGCCAGTGCGGCCATGTTCGAGGAGGAGGTCGGTTTCTCCCCGTACGTGGAGGGCAGGGAGTCCTATGTCCGCCGCGTCCAGCAGCTGCTGGCCCGGCAGCGCACCTTCGTGCTGATGCGCGACGGTCGGGTGGACTTCAAGGCGGATCTCGGCGCCGCGGCGGGCGATGTCTGCCAGATCCAGGGCGTGTGGGTGCGCCCCGAGCTGCGGGGCAGGGGGCTGGCGGCTCCCTGCATGGCCGCCGTCGTGGAGCAGGCGCTGCAGCGCTTCCAGGCCGTGAGCCTCTACGTCAACGACTACAACACCGCCGCGCTGCGGACGTACGAGCGGGTGGGATTCCAGCGGCACGGGACCTTCGCGACCGTGCTCTTCTGAGGCCGGAGTGCCGGTTCGCGCGGCAGGTTCACAATAGTTTTTGTTGCTTCCGGCATTCGGCGCCGAGCAGCTCGTCCCGACTCGCTCGTCTGCCTTCCCGAGCGCACCCGCCGAACGGCGAGCCTGCGAAAGGCCCTCACACCATGGCCCAGCAGCTGCGCTTCCGCACCCTCTTCGCGGGCACCGCCATCGCGGCGCTCGCCCTCACCGGATGCGGCCAGGGCGGCGGCGAGTCCATCCCCGATGTCTCCAGCCTCAGCAGCTCGCAGAGCCAGGAGACCAAGGATGGTCTCGAGGGCATGCAGTCCCTGTTCGAGACCGCCTCGCAGTCCTGATCCCGAGGACGGGGCAGCCGCCTCGACGCTTTTCCTTTCGAAGTCATACAGCCCCCGCCGGCGAAACATTCCGGCGGGGGCTGTTGCGTGTGCGATAGTTATCAACATGAGGTGGCGTGCATCACACGCACCTCAGGGCGGCCGTCGCCCGCATCCATGAAGCTCTTCTCCGGCGCTCGTCGCCCGGAGCCGTCGAAAGGCTGGGACCTCCCATGGCAGCATCGCTTCGCTTCCGCACTCTCTTCGCAGGCACCGCCATCGCCGCACTCGCCCTCACCGGCTGCGCCGGCGGCGGCGGGGGAGACGACTCCTCGGGCGGCGAGGAGAGCGCCGCGCCTGAGGCTCCCACCGACTACACGACCGAGCAGGTCGAGTCCACGCTGGCGGCCTCCACGGTCGACGGCGAGGAGCTGTCGAATGTCACTCCGGCGGCAGATGCCGTGGGCGAGGACATGAGCCAGGAGGGCATCTCCATGATGGAGGGCATCCTCGAGGAGGCCGAGATCGATCCGGCCGAGTGCCAGGATCCGCTCCTGGGGCAGCTGACGGGCGGCATGCTCGAGGACGTCATGGAGGACTCGGTCATGGGCGCCACTGCCGACGGCGTCTCCATCACGGCCTACCCCATGGACTCCAAGGAGGCGGCCGACGACCACGTCAACGGCCTGCGCGATGCCTACAAGGACTGCGGCGACGTCACCATGACCCTCATGGGCGAGGAGATGGGGATCAAGACCACCACCGAGGAGATCGATGTGGAGGGTGCCGGCGCGGCCATCTCGCAGGACGCCGAGGTCGAGGCCCAGGGGCAGACCAGCACGACCTCGACCGCCATGATGAGCGTCGGCAACGTCGTCATCTCGATCTCGGATCCCAGCGCGGGCATGGGCGGTGAGGAGAGCGCCGAGCCGACCGACTACACCTCGATGCTCGAGGAGATCGCACCCACCTTCGTCGAGGGTCCGGCCGAGCCGTCGGAGGGCGCCTCGGATGAGGCATCTGCGGAGGCCTCCGACTCGGAGTCCTGACCGTGACGGCTCCGCAGCACGACGGCCGCACCCGCGCGACGCTTGCGGGTGCGGCCGTCGTCGAGCGGACGGTGCGCAGCTCGGATGTCGACGGCCAGGTGGAGCAGAGGCTGCGGGGTGAGCGAGGGGCGCGGCGCTGAAGAAACATTGCCGACGCGCGTGCGCGAATGTGCGATAGTGATCCCATGAGGTGTCATCCGTCATAGCGGCGCCTCGTCGGGCAGATCCCGCATCCTTGAGCTCGCCTCCGGCGCTCGTCGTCCGGACCCACGAAAGGCTGGAACCCCCATGGCAGCACAGCTTCGCTTCCGCGCCCTCTTCGCCGGCACCGCCATCGCGGCGCTCGCGCTGACCGGCTGCGTCCAGTCCACCGACGACGAGGGCGGGGACGACAGCTCGTCGTCCTCCGAGGAGAGCTCGGCCCCCGAGTCGAGCGCCCCCGAGGAGACGACCGAGGCCTCGGAGGAGAGTTCGAGTCCACCGACGAGGAGTCGTCGGACGACGAGTCGGCCTCGGAGGACGAGTCCGCCTCGGACGACGCATCGGCCTCCGAGGACGAATCCGAGTCCTCGGACTCCTCCTCGAGCTCTGCCGCTTCCGGCGAGGCCCCGGAGGACCTCTCGAACTCCGACCTGCTCAGCAGCCTGTCCACGCAGATCAACGGCGCCCAGCTCATGGCGATCACCGCCGACCAGCTCGCCTCCACCGGCACCGATCCTGAGGAAGATCTGCTGGAGGCTTTCGGGGAGGACTTCGCCGTCTCGCCCGCCAGCTGCCAGGACCCGTTCCTGAACGCCCTGCTGGGCGGAGTCCATGACACGGACGGCGTCCTGGCTGTGGATCAGGAGGGCTCCCTGATGGTCTCGGCCGAGACCTTCGATGACGCCGCCGCCGCAGAGGACGCCCTGCAGGCCGACCGCGACGCCGCCGATGGCTGCGGCGAGGTCGAGGTCACTGCGGACGGCACCTCCGAATCCGCTGAGCTGTCCACCTCGGATCTCGAGGTCGAGGGTGCCGACAGCGCCTACGAGGCCACCGTGGAGATCGAGGGCGAGTCCATCTCCACCGCCGGAATGGCCTATGGCAACACCGTGATCACGGTGGTCGACACGGGGCAGATCGAGGGCGATCCCGCCCCGGACAATGCCGCGCTGCTCGAGGAGGTCGCGACCGCCCTCTCCGAGGGCTGAGTCGCAGCCTCCGCAGCGTCCGGCCCCTGACGGGAGCCGCACCGGCTCGACGGCCCCAGGAGCACCTGCAGCGCCAGGTGCTCCTCGGGCCGTCGTCGTTCCCGCCCTGTCCCGGATCGTGCTGCTGCGGGGCCTCACAGCGCGCTGTCCGGACGCCCGCGGAAGCGAGCCGTCGGGGCTAGGATGGGCGGGATCCGGACCCGGACGTCAATGCTGACGGCACCGCGCACCGCCGGAAGGGCGCCGCTCATCGGCGGCGCCGAACGCGACGACCTGTGAAACGGAGCGCCTGTGGCACTGCGCCTCTCCTCCCTGTTCCTGCGCACCCTGCGCGAAGACCCGGTCGATGCCGAGGTCGCCAGCCATCGTCTGATGGTCCGCGCCGGGCTCATCCGCCGAGCCGCGCCGGGGATCTACACATGGCTTCCGCTGGGGCTGAGCGTTCTGCGGAAGGTCGAGGAGATCGTTCGCGAGGAGATGGCCGGGATCGGGGCCCAGGAGGTCCACTTCCCGGCCCTGCTGCCGCGCGAGCCCTACGAGGCGACCGGCCGCTGGGAGGACTACGGCGACAACCTCTTCCGCCTCAAGGACCGCAAGGGCGCGGACTACCTGCTGGCGCCCACGCACGAGGAGATGTTCACCCTCCTGGTCAAGGACCTGTACTCGTCGTACAAGGACCTGCCGGTGCGGCTCTACCAGATCCAGACCAAGTACCGCGATGAGGCCCGCCCCCGGGCCGGGCTCATCCGCTCGCGCGAGTTCATCATGAAGGACTCGTACTCCTTCGACATCGACGACGCCGGCCTGGAGGAGTCCTACCGCCTGCACCGCGAGGCCTATGTCCGGCTCTTCGACCGGCTCGGGCTGCCCGTCGTGGCCGTCGCCGCCACCTCGGGGGCCATGGGCGGCTCGCGCTCGGAGGAGTTCCTGCACCCCACGCCCATCGGCGAGGACACCTTCGTGCGCTCGCCGGGCGGCTACGCGGCCAACGTCGAGGCCGTGACCACCGTGGTGCCGGACTCCCTGCCGCTCGAGGGCCAGCCGGAGGCGCATGTGGAGCACACGCCGGACTCCGCCACCATCGAGACCCTTGTGCAGCGCTCCGACGAGATGCACCCCAAGGACGACGGCCCCTGGTCGGCCGCTGAGACGCTGAAGAACGTCGTGCTCGCCGTCACCACCCCGGAGGGCGAGCGGCGCCTCGTGGTCATCGGGCTGCCGGGCGATCGCGGCGTGGATCTCAAGCGCGTCGAGGCCGGGATCGGCGCCCTGATCGGCGTCGGGGGAGAGGTCGAGGTCGAGCAGGCCACGGAGGCCGATCTGGCCAAGCACCCGCAGATCGTCAGGGGCTACCTGGGTCCGGGCCTGAGCCTGGAGGAGCCGCTGCTGGGCGTGAAGTCGACCACCGGGCTGCCCTACTACGTGGATCCCCGCGTGGTCCCGGGCTCGCGCTGGCTCACCGGTGCGAACATCGCCGACCGACACGTCTACGACCTCGTGGCCGGCCGCGACTTCACCTGGGACGGCACGGTCGAGTGCGCCGAGGTGCTGCCCGGCGACCCGGCCCCGGACGGCTCCGGGCCGCTGGAGGCCGCTCGGGGCATCGAGATGGGCCATGTGTTCCAGCTCGGGCGCAAGTACGCCGAGTCCCTGGGGCTGAAGGTCCTGGACCAGAACGGCAAGCAGGTCGTGGTGACCATGGGCTCCTACGGCTTCGGCGTCACCCGCGCGGTGGCCGCGCTCGTGGAGTCGAACCACGACGACAAGGGCATCATCTGGCCGCGCCACCTGGCCCCGGCGGACATCCACGTGGTCCCCACGGGCAAGGGCGAGGAGGCCGCCGAGGCGGCCGAGCAGATCGTCGCCCAGCTCGAGGAGGCGGGCGTCAGGGTGCTGTTCGACGACCGGAAGAAGGTCTCCCCGGGCGTGCGCTTCGGCGACTTCGAGCTGCTCGGCGTGCCGAGCATGCTCGTGATCGGCCGCGGGCTGGCCGATGGCCTGCTCGAGATCAAGGATCGGGCCACGAGCGATTCCCGCGAGATCCGCCGCGAGGACGTCGTCGCGGAGGTCCTGGCCGAGATCGGCCGCTGAGTCCGTCGCACCCATGACGAAGGGGCCCGAGCCGCATGGCTCGGGCCCCTTCGCGATCTGCTGCGGTGCGGCCTCAGTCCTGAAGACCGGGCAACGGCCCCACGGGCTGGTCGTCCTGCGCCCGGGCGATGGCCAGGCGCATGAGCACTGCAGTGCCGGGGTCGGGGGAGGGGGAGTCGAGCTCCTGGGCCTGGGGATCGGATGCCGCGGCGATCTGGGCCAGGGCGGTGTCCTGGAGCTGATCCATGAGCCGGTCGCGGGCGGCATCCGGATCGTCGCGGAAGCCCTCGGGCATGCCGGGGGAGCCGTCGATCACGGACGGGTGGCGCTGCTCGAGGGCGGCGAGCCAGTCGCTGTCCTGGACCGGCAGCAGGGCCTCTGCCCAAGCTGAGGAGTCCGGCCTCTGCTGGGACGGCAGGTGCGACCAGGTCCGGGCTGCGTCCCTGGCCTGTCCGAGCTGGCGGACCAGGGCCAGCTCGGGATGCGGCGACTCTCCCGCGGCCGTCGGCGCCGGGTCCTGGCCGTCCTGCGCGGCCGGCAGGGCGTCGTCACCGGTGAGCTCGGGACGGCGCGCTCGACCTTCTTCGCATCGGCGCCGAGCTCCAGGGCCGTGGCGGCGCGATGGGCGGCGATCGAGCTGAGGACGACCTGCTGCTCGGGCGCTGCGGACGGGCCGTGGACGATCATCCGAGCACTGGACAGGAAGGCGCCTGGCAGGCCGGGGACGTAGTCGGCCTGGCTCACGCCCACGGGCGCCCCCTGCTCGTCGGCGGCCTCGAGCGCGCGCTCGGAGGGCTGCAGCGCGTCGAGCTGGTCCTGCAGCTCCGCTCGCAGCTCGTCCTGCTGCGCCTGGGGAAGCTCGTCGAGGCCCTCCGAGTCCAGCAGCTGCTCGGTGTCCCGGTAGACCTGTGCCACGGCGATCTCCCCGTCGTCGGCGGGACGCCCCGGGCCCAGTCGCCAGATCAGCACCGCCAGAAGGATCACGACCAGAGCCGCCGCGACGATCGCGGCGGCTCGGCCGCGGGAGGTCAGCTTCATGCCGGGAGGCTCCTTGCTGCTCAGGCGGGGCATCCCGCTCGGGCTCATGTGCGCCCATGGTAGGTCGCACCCGGGGGCGGCAGTGGGTCGGGCTGTCCCAGCCAGCCGCTACGCTCGTGCGCACAAGCGCTCTCGGCGGCTCGGACTCGGCCCGCGTGCCGGGAGCGGGATGCGGAGAAGCTGCCCGAACGCGGCCGGTCCCGCACCGACTACCCCAAGACGCAGGAGGACATCGTGAGCGAGCACCCCGCCCAGGACCCGCTGGCGGCCAAGCTGCAGGAGCTGCTGAGCCCCGTCGTCGAGGCTCAGGGCCTGTTCCTGGAGGACGTCGAGGTGGAGGGCTCGGGCTCCCAGCGGATCGTGCAGGTCCTGGTCGATCTGCAGGAGGACCGCACCGACGGCGTCGACATGGAGGACATCGCCCGCGCATCGCAGGCCGTCTCGGAGGAGCTCGACCGCACGGATCCGGTCGACGGTCCCGCCTACGAGCTCCAGGTCTCCTCGCCCGGGGCCGCCCGCGCGCTGGAGCGCCCGCGGCACTGGCGGCGCTCGATCGGCCGGCTCGTGGACGTGCAGCCGGTGGATCGCACCACGCACGGGCGCAGCTTCGAGGCCCGCGTGCTGGAGGTCCAGGGCGAGCAGGTCACCCTGCAGCGCAGCACCCAGGTCAAGAAGGGCATGCCCATCAAGCTGCAGGACCCGGAGACCTGGGACCTGTCGCAGATCAAGCAGGCCCGGGTCCGCGTCGAGGACTGAGCTGCTCGTCCCGCCGGGGCGGTGGTGAGCGCACCGGTGTAGACTGCCTGGCTGACACCGGCGGCGCCGAGGGCCTCGAGCACCCTTCGCAGGCACCCGCGCAGCGCCGTCATAGACCCGCGAACAGCGTTCCGTCCCACCGGACGGTGCGCTGTCGTCGCACTCGGGGTCCTCGCGCGGCGGGGAGCCCGATCGGCTCGATCCGGAAAGGCCCCTCGATGGACATCGATATGAGCGCCCTGCGCATGCTGGAGCGCGAGAGCGACATCCCGCTGGATCTGCTGATCCCCACCATCGAGCAGGCGCTCGTGCTCGCCTACCAGCGCTCGCCCGGGGCCATCAAGGACGCCCGCGCGGAGCTGGACACCAAGACCGGTCGCGTGACCATCTGGGCCGCCGAGGTCGACGAGGACGGCAACCGGGTGGGCGAGTTCGACGACACCCCCTCCGGCTTCGGGCGCATCGCCGCCTCCACGGCTCGCAGCGTGATCGTGCAGAAGCTGCGCGACGTCGAGGACGACACCGTGCTGGGCCACTTCAAGGGCCGTGAGGGCGAGATCGTCTCCGGGCAGATCCAGCAGGGCCGCAACCCCCAGATGATCCAGATCGATCTGGGCACCGTGGAGGGCGTCCTGCCCCCGCACGAGCAGGTTCCCGGCGAGAAGTACACCCACGGCAGCCGGATCCGCGCCTTCGTCGTGGAGGCCAAGCGCGGTCCCAAGGGGCCGTCGATCACCCTGTCGCGCTCCCACCCGGACCTGGTGCGCCGCCTCTTCGAGTTCGAGGTCCCGGAGATCGCCCAGGGCGACGTCGAGATCATGGCGATCGCCCGCGAGGCCGGCCACCGCACCAAGATGGCGGTCGTGGCCAACACTCAGGGGATCAACGCCAAGGGCGCGTGCATCGGCGAGATGGGCACCCGCGTGCGCGCGGTGATGAACGAGCTCGGCGGCGAGAACATCGACATCGTCGACTGGTCGGGCGACCCCGCCCGCTTCATCGCCGCCGCGCTGTCGCCGGCGAGCGTGGTGCGTGTGGACGTGCTCGACGAGCGCGGCCGCTCGGCCCGCGCTGTGGTCCCCGACAGCAAGCTGTCGCTGGCCATCGGCAAGGAGGGGCAGAACGCCCGCCTCGCAGCCAAGCTGACCGGATGGCGGATCGACATCCTCTCGGAGTCGGACGACCGCCAGCGCCGCGAGGCCTGAGCGGATCGCGAGGCCCGGCCTCCGCTGCTCCCGGCTCGACGGCACGGGAGAGGGCAGCCTCCGGGCATCGGATGGTCCCGATCCCTCCGGCCATTCGGGCCGGCCCGGAGTGCGCTGTGCGCGGCGATACTGCGCGGGCGTCCCGGGAGGAGTAGGATGGTCGTCGGTCCAGCCGCAGCCGTGCCCGCCTCCAGCAGGAGCGCTCGGCCCTCGCGGATCCGGCAGGAAGAGGTGCGTACACACGTGGGACACGTTCCGCAGCGCACCTGCATCGGCTGCCGCGAGGTCGTCGGCCAGGACCGGCTCGTGCGTCTGAGCCTCGTCGCAGGAGAGCAGGAGCCCGTCGTGGTTCCTGATCCCGC
The DNA here is from genome assembly GCF_026672465.1 of Kocuria sp. SL71. Classification (NCBI taxonomy): domain Bacteria; kingdom Bacillati; phylum Actinomycetota; class Actinomycetes; order Micrococcales; family Micrococcaceae; genus Kocuria; species Kocuria sp. SL71. Next base: position 1,374,032 of record NZ_JAPPRE010000001.1, on the reverse strand, counting down.
GCGTCGGCTCGGAGGTCGCGGAGCGTGGCTGCACCCTTCGCGCGAATGCGCGGACAGGGCCCTTCGACGGAGAGCCTTCAATCGGGCCTTCCGGCGATCCGTTCCGATCCAGGACGAGGCGCTGCTGATCGAGCAGATCCTCCAGGGCGATCGGGACGGCAGCACCAGCACGACCGCCGCAGTCCGCACTGCGGCCGGAAGATGACCTCATCCCGCACGGCATGGGACTGAGGACACAGGATGCACTTGATGGGGAAGCGAGCAAGAAGCTGATGGACATCCGATGAGTGCCGAACGATGAGTGCCCCAGCGCACTCGGCAATGGATGCCCTCCTACGGTCCGAGCGACTCGGAGGGTCTCCGACAGACCGTTAGTCGGTCCGCCTCCTGTCACGAGCGCGGGCCGGGACAGGAGAGAAGTGGCTAAGCAGAGAGTTCACGAGCTCGCCAAGGAGCTCGGGATGACGTCCAAGGAGGCGATCTCGACCCTGCAGGAGCTGGGCGAGTTCGTCCGGGGCGCGTCCTCGACCGTGGAGCCCCCGGTCGCCAAGAAGCTGAAGGAGTCGCCGCAGGCCAAGGCCGCGCTGGCGAAGAAGGGCGAGAAGGAGGGCTCGGCCAAGGCCGAGACCTCCAAGCCCGCCGCCAAGCCGTCCTCGACCGGTGCCAAGCCGGCAGGCGGCGCCAAGCCCGGCGCGTCCTCCGCACCGAAGCCCGGACAGTCGGTTCCCACGCCGGCGACCGCCGGTCAGACCGCGCAGCCCGAGCAGAAGACCGAGGAGCAGGCCAAGCCTGCTGAGCAGGCGCCGCCGGCGCCTGCCGCCGAGTCCGAGCCGGCCGCGGCCCAGCCGGAGAAGCCCGCCGCCGAGAAGCCCTCGGCCGAGCAGGCTCCCGCACCCGAGGCCCCGAGCAAGCCCGCCCCCAAGCCGGGCAGCGCGGCTCCCAAGCCGGGCGGTCCCCGCCCGGGCAACAACCCGTTCACGCCCAAGCAGGCCGGCGGGGCGCAGCGCCCCGCCCGCTCGCAGGGCGGCCCGCGTCCGGGCAACAACCCGTTCGCCGCCCAGCAGGGCATGGGCACGCAGCGCCCCGGCCAGGCCGCTCAGGGCGGTCCCCGTCCTGGCGCCCCGCGTCCGGGTCAGGGCGGTCCTCGCCCCGGTGCACCTCGTCCGGGCGCCCCGCGCCCCGGCCAGGGTGCCGGTGCAGGCGGCCCCCGTCCGGGCGGTCCGCGCCCCAGCCCGAACATGATGCCGGGCCACACCAGCAACGTTGCTCCGGTCGGCACCCGTCCGGCCCGCGGCGGCGGTGCTGGCGGCGGTCGACGCGGCGGTCCCGGTGGACCCGGCGGCGGTCCGGGCGGCGGCTTCCGTCCCGGCGGCGGCCCCGGTCGCGGCGGTCGCGGCGCCACGCAGGGCGCTTTCGGCCGCGGCGGTCCTTCGCGCAAGGGCCGCAAGTCGAAGCGCGCCAAGCGCCAGGAGCTGGAGCAGATGAATGCTCCCAAGGTCGGCGGCGTCTCGGTGCCGCACGGCGACGGCAATACTGTGGTGCGCCTGCGCCGCGGTGCCTCGCTGATGGACTTCGCGGAGAAGATCGACGCGAACCCGGCCTCGCTGGTCACCGTGCTCATCCACCTCGGTGAGATGGCCACGCAGACCCAGTCGCTGGATGAGGAGACCTTCGAGGCGCTGGGCGCCGAGCTGGGCTACGTCATCCAGATCGTCTCCCCGGAGGACGAGGAGCGCGAGCTCTTCGAGTCCTTCGACATCGACCTCGAGGCCGAGCAGGCCGCCGAGGGCGAGGAGCAGCTCGAGAAGCGTCCTCCTGTCGTGACCGTCATGGGCCACGTCGACCACGGCAAGACCCGACTGCTGGATGCCATCCGCAACACCCGCGTGATCGAGGGCGAGGCCGGCGGCATCACCCAGCACATCGGCGCCTACCAGGTGTCCCAGGAGGTCGACGGCGAGGATCGCGCGCTGACCTTCATCGACACCCCGGGTCACGAGGCGTTCACCGCCATGCGTGCCCGCGGTGCGCAGGTCACGGACATCGCCCTGCTCGTGGTGGCCGCCGACGACGGCGTCATGCCGCAGACGGTCGAGGCCCTGAACCACGCCCAGGCGGCGAACGTGCCGATCGTGGTCGCGGTCAACAAGATCGACAAGCCCGAGGCGAACCCGGAGAAGATCCGCGGTCAGCTGGCCGAGTACGGCCTGGTGCCGGAGGAGTACGGCGGCGACACCATGTTCGTCGACGTCTCTGCCCGCCAGTCCCAGAACATCGACGAGCTGCTCGAGTCGATCGTGCTGACGGCCGACGGCGCCCTGGAGCTGCAGGCGAACCCGAACAAGGACGCCCGCGGCGTGGCCATCGAGGCCAACCTGGACAAGGGCCGCGGCGCGGTCTGCACCGTCCTGGTCCAGTCGGGCACCCTGCGCGTGGGCGACTCGATCGTCGCCGGCGGGGCTCACGGCCGCGTCCGCGCCATGTTCGACGAGACCGGCGCCGCGGTCGAGGAGGCAGGTCCCTCCCGTCCGGTGCAGGTGCTCGGCCTGTCCACAGTGCCGCGCGCCGGCGACACCTTCATCGCGACCGAGGATGAGCGCACCGCTCGCCAGATCGCGGAGAAGCGCCAGGCGGCCGATCGCAACGCCCTGCTGGCCAAGCGCCGCAAGCGCGTCACGCTCGAGTCGTTCGACCAGGTCGTGGCCGAGGGCAAGATCGACACGCTCAACCTCATCATCAAGGGCGATGTCTCCGGTGCCGTCGAGGCGCTCGAGGACTCGCTGCTGAAGATCGAGGTGGCTCCGGACGAGGTCCAGCTGCGCGTCATCCACCGCGGTGTGGGTGCGATCACGCAGAACGACGTCAACCTGGCCACGGTCGACAACGCCGTGATCATCGGCTTCAACGTCCGACCGGCCGAGCGCGTCACCGAGCTCGCCGACCGCGAGGGCGTCGAGATGAAGTTCTACTCGGTGATCTACAACGCCATCGACGACGTCGAGGCGGCCCTGAAGGGCATGCTCAAGCCGGAGTACGAGGAGGTGGATCTCGGCAAGGCCGAGGTCCGCGAGGTGTTCAAGTCCTCCAAGTGGGGCTCGATCGCCGGCTCGTACGTCACCGAGGGGCTCATCCGCCGCAACGCGAAGGCCCGCCTGGTGCGCGACGGCAACGTCGTCAAGGAGGGCCTGACCATCGAGTCGCTGCGCCGCTTCAAGGACGACGCGACCGAGGTCCGCGAGGGCTACGAGTGCGGCATCGGCCTGGGGTCGTTCAACGACATCAAGGAAGGCGACGTCATCGAGACGTGGGAGATGCAGGAGAAGCCCCGCGCCTGATCGTCGTCGATCCCTCGTGCGGCCCGCATCGCTGGGTCCGTTCCGCAGCCGCCCTCGGGCGGACGGATCGGTCCCGCGCTGCGGGCCGCACGCTCCGGCACCGCCTCGGTGCCGCCCCTGACACTGCACTGCAGCGCACGGACCCGCGGGTCCGCGCGCGAGAACGGGAGAGATCATGGCCGATGCACAGCGGGCTTCCCGCATGGCCGACCGCGTCAAGGTGATCGTGGCGAAGGCTCTGGAGCGCCGGGTCAAGGACCCGCGCCTGGGCTTCGTGACCGTCACCGACGCCCGCGTGACCAACGACCTGCAGCACGCGACCGTCTACTACACGGTCTACGGCAGCGCCGAGGAGAAGGCCGATTCGGCCCGTGCCCTCGAGTCCGCCAAGGGCATCCTGCGCGCCGAGGTCGGCAAGAACATCACCGCCCGGCTCACGCCCACGCTCGAGTTCGTGGCCGATGAGATCCCGGAGGCGGCCTCCAACCTGGAGGACGTCCTGCGCCGGGCCAAGGAGAAGGACGCGGCTGTGGCGGCGTCTGCTGCCGGGGCCACCTACGCCAACGGCGAGAACTCCTACCGCACGGACGAGGCCGACGACGCCCAGTCCGCGGCCGCTGAGGCCGACGACGAGGATCCCAGCGGCACTCGTGAGCGCTGAGCCGCAGGCGGGCGGATCGGGGCGCGGCGCGCAGACGCCGCGCCCCGATCCCTCGCTGACCGTGCCCGAGGGACTCGTGGTCGTGGACAAGCCGGAGGGCTGGACCAGCCACGACGTCGTCGGGCGGATGCGCCGGCTGTGCGGGACGCGCAAGGTCGGCCACGCCGGGACTCTGGACCCCATGGCCACCGGTGTGCTGATCGTGGGCGTCGGGCGCGGGACCAAGCTGCTGACCCACCTGGTGGGCGCGGACAAGACCTACGAGGCCACCATTCGCCTGGGCGCCACCACCGTCACCGAGGACGCCGAGGGCGAGCTCACCGGCACCGCGGATGCGGGCGCCGTCGCAGCCGTCACGGACGAGCAGATCCGCGCGGCCGTCGCCGAGCTGACCGGAGACCTGGAGCAGGTCCCGTCCGCGGTCTCGGCGATCAAGGTGGACGGCAAGCGCTCCTACGCCCGCGTGCGCGCGGGGGAAGAGGTCGCCCTCGAGGCGCGGCCGATCACGGTCTCGCGCTTCGACGTGACGGAGATCCGCAGGCATGGCGAGACCCTCGAGCTCGACGCCGTCCTGGACGTCTCCTCCGGCACCTATATCCGGGCGCTGGCCCGCGATCTCGGTGCGGCGCTGGGCATCGGCGGGCACCTCAGCGCGCTGCGCCGCACCCGCGTGGGCGCCCTGGGCCTCGAGCAGGCCCGGGAGCTGGAGGCGCTCACCGGGATCGTCGCCGGGGAGCAGCGGTGCCGTCCACCTCCCTCGACGAGGCGGCCCGGGCCATGTTCCCGGCCCGTGAGCTCACCGCGCAGCAATCGGTGGAGATCGGGCAGGGCAAGCGCATCGGACCCACCGGCACCGGACCGGGGGAGCTCACCGCAGGCTTCGATCCGCAGGGCCACGTGGTGGCCCTGCTCGAGGACCGCGGACACGCCGAGGAGCGCACCGCCAAGTCGGTCCTGGTCTTCCAGGCGCAGGGCTGAGAACGGACCGGTCGCCACGGCGGCCGCAGGACAGGAAGCAGAGAAGACACGGATGCTGTGGGGATATGACGGGTGGTTCTGGGCCTCGGTGGTCCTGGGCGGCCTCTCGACGCTGATCTGCGCCGTGGAGGCGCTGCGCAAGCGGCCCCCGGGAGATGCGACGCAGGGCTCCGTGCTCGTGCTGGAGGCCTTCCTGCTCGTCTACCTGATCGGCTCGATCTTCCTGGGGATCCTCGGTCCGGCGGCCTCGGGCTCGGCGCTCGAGTACTGGGGCTACCTGCTGACGGCGCTGCTGATCCCGGCGGGCACCTTCATCTGGTCGCTCGTGGAGCGCTCGAGCTGGTCCAACTGGATCCTGGCGGCCACGGGCCCCACGATCATCGTGATGGTGTACCGGATGAACGTCATCTGGTACTACCAGTGAGTCGAGAGGACGCCATGCAGCACACCGACCCTGAGAGCCCGCGCTCCGCCGGCTCCGAGCCGCAGCGTCCCGGGCGACTGCAGTCGCGCTTCGGGCCGCGGGAGGGCGCACGGCGCACCGACCCGAAGTCCTCGGGCTTGGGCCGGGTGATCATCGTGGTCTACGGGATCTTCTCGCTGTCGGCCGGAGTCCGCTCGCTGTATCAGATCCTCACCCAGTTCGACGTCGCTCCGCTGGCCTACCTGCTCTCGCTGTTCTCCGCGACCGTCTACGTGGTGGCCGCAGTGGCGCTGGCGAAGACCGGGCCTGGCTGGCATCGGATCGCCACGGGTGCCGTGCTGGTGGAGCTCATCGGCGTGCTCGGCATCGGCGCGATGACCTTCGCCGCCCCGGAGCTGTTCGCCGATGAGACCGTCTGGTCCCACTTCGGCCAGGGCTACGGCTACATCCCGCTGCTGCTGCCGATCGTGGGGCTGATCTGGCTGCGCCGCACCCGCCCCCACACCGACCGCTCCACCGAGACCGCAGGAGACCGCGCATGAGCACCGACGACACCGCCGCCAGCACCAGCCAGGGGCTCAGCGTCCCGCGGCTCACCGACGGGGCCTCACCCTGCGGGAGCTGACCCCCGCCGACGCCGAGGCGCTGACCGCGAACTGCCAGGACCCGGTGGCTGTGCGCTGGACGACCGTTCCCGAGCCCTACGGCGTGGAGTCGGCGCTGTGGTACATCCGGGAGCACGTGCCGGGCGCGCTGAAGGCCGGATCGGCGATCAACTGGGCGGCCGAGGATCCCCAGGGCCGCTTCCTCGGGACGATCGAGCTGTGCCGGCTGCGCGCCGGTGCAGCGGACATCGGCCTGAACTTCGGCCCGCATGCCCGCGGCACGGGTTCCGCCGAGGCGGCCTGCCGCCTGGTGATCGATCACGCGTTCGGCACCATGGGGCTCACGCACCTGCACTGGCTGGCCTTCGACGGCAACTGGGCCTCGCGCAAGCTCGCCTGGAAGCTCGGTTTCTCCACGCCCGTTCTGGTCCGCGGTTACATGGAGCAGCGGGGCCAGCTGCGCGACACCTGGATCGCGACCTTGACCGATGCCGATGACCGCAGCCCGTCCGAGCCCTGGGGCGGCCCGGCACCGGCCTGAGGCATCCGACCCGCCGGGGAGTCGGTGTCAGCGACTACCCTGGAGCGAGTGCCGAGCGGTGCCCGTCCGGATGAGGCCCGCCGGCCCCATCCGCAGCCCGCGATCCGCTGAGCCCACCACCGTCCGACCGCCCAGATCCGCATCGCGGACGTCGTCCTGACGGACGACGCCGCGCCTGCCGAGGAGACCCGTTGCATCGCTTGCACGACCTGTCCGAGCTTCCCGAGGACCTCGGGCCCTGCGTGGTCACCGTCGGGAACTTCGACGGCGTCCATCGCGGGCACCAGGAGGTCCTGGGGATGGTCGTCGAGCGCGCCCATCGTGAGGGCGCCAGCTCGGTCGTGCTGACCTTCGACCCGCACCCGGCGCTGGTGCACCGCCCGGATCAGTACCGGGGCAGGATCATGGGCACCTCGGACAAGCTCGATGCCATGGAGCAGCTCGGCGTGGACGCTGTGCTCGTCCAGCACTACGACCTCGCCTTCGCCTCGCAGGACCCGCTCGAGTTCATGAGGCGGTACCTGCTGCGCGGGCTGCGCGCCTGCTGCGTGGTCGTGGGCGCCGACGCCCGGTTCGGGCGCGGCAATCAGGGCGATGTCTCCGCCCTGCGCCGCTTCGGCGCCGAGCACGGCTTCGACGTCGTCGTGGTCGAGGATCTCGAGTGCTGCGGCACTGTGCCGGCCCAGCTGCGCACCACGAACCTCCCGCTGGTCGGGGTCGACGGCCCCGTCTCCTCCCAGGAGGACACCGACCACGATCCTGAGGACCGGCGGATCTCCTCGACCTGGATCCGCGAGCGCCTCATCGCCGGCGACGTCGAGGACGCCGCACGCCTGCTGGGTCGTCCGCACCGCATGCGCGGCACCGTGGTCCACGGCGCCGCGCGCGGTCGCGAGCTCGGCTTCCCCACGGCCAACCTCGCCCCGGACTCCGACGGCTACATCCCCGCCGACGGCGTCTACGCCGGCTGGCTCACCGACGCCTCCGGACAGCGCTGGCCGGTGGCGGTCTCGGTGGGCTCCAACCCCACATTCGAGGGCGTCTCCCGGGTGGTCGAGGCGCACGTGATCGACCGGCCCCGCGAGCGGGTGGAGGACTTCGACCTCTACGGCCAGGAGGTCATCGTGGAGTTCATCGCCCGCCTGCGAGGCATGGTGGCCTACGAGGGCGTGGAGAAGCTCGTGCAGCAGATGAGCCTGGACGTGGAGAACACCCGCAAGATCCTGGCCCAGCACCCGGAGGGCATGGCCGACGTCGCCCCCTGACGGCGCGCTGCAGGCGCCGCCGCCTGAACGACCAGAGGCAGAGACGGACTGAGGGCCGCCCGGGGGAGTCCCCGGGCGGCCCTCAGTCCATCAGGCGGAGCGCGCGGTCAGCGCGCCCGACTCACATCTCCTCGTGCTCGTCCGGGTCGAAGCCCGAGCCGGAGAGACCGGTGTGCAGCAGGCGGATGCGCTCCATCTGCTGATCGCTGAGCTCCCAGCCGAAGACGTCGAGGTTCTCGGCCATGCGCTTGGGGTTCGAGGACTTGGGGATCGGCAGCACCGCGGACTGGATCTCCCAGCGCAGGATGACCTGGGCCGGGGTGCGGTTGACCTGCCCGGCGATCTCGGCGAGCCACTCGTGGTCGAGGATGTCGGTCTTGCGCCCCAGCGGCGACCAGGCCTGCACCAGGATCCGCTTGTCGTGGTGGTGGGCGCGCAGGGCCTCCTGCTGGTACTGCGGGTGCAGCTCGACCTGGTTGACCGCCGGGGTCTCGCCGGTCTCGGCGATCAGGCGATCCACGTGGGCCGGGGTGAAGTTGGAGACGCCGACCGAGCGGACCAGGCCCTCCTCGCGCAGGGCGAGCATGGTCCGGAAGGTCTGCACGTACTTGTCCTGCTGGGGATTGGGCCAGTGGATCAGCAGCAGGTCCAGGCGGTCCAGGCCCAGCCGCTCGAGCGAGCCCTCCACGCTGGCGCGCACCGTGGCCTCGTCGCCCTGATCGCGGCCGGGGATCTTGGTGGTCACGAAGACCTCGTCGCGGGGCAGCCCGGCCAGGGCGATGCCGCGGCCCACGCCGATCTCGTTGCCGTAGTTCACGGCGGTGTCGATCAGGCGGAAGCCCCGGTTGATGCCCTCGTAGACGCCGACCTCGGCATCGGCGTCGTCCATGGGGTAGGTGCCCATGCCGATCTGCGGCAGCTGGTGGCCGTCGTTGAGGGTGTGGCGGCGCTCGGAGACGCCCACCTGGTCGGCCAGGGCCGGATCGATCTGCGTGGTCTCGGACTCGCGGCTGTCTGCGGACTCGGTCATGGGCCCACTCCTCACTGCTCGGGACGGTGCGCCGGGGCCGCAGCGGAACGGGCCCGGAGGGGTTCGCCCTCCAGTCTTGCACTGTCCCCGGACATCGTCCGGCTCACAGCCCGTGTGGCGCGCGCCTGCTACCATGATCGGCGGTCCGCCTGCAGTCCGTGGCGGACGGGCCCCTGAGTCCGCATGATCCGCTCGTGCGAGCTCCTGCCCCGGCGCGATCACCTTCGCAGCCGGGACGCACGGCACTGGACCCCGAAGGAGTTCACACATGGCACTCGACGCAGCTGTCAAGCAGTCCATCATCGAGGAGTACGCGACCCACGAGGGCGACACCGGTTCGCCCGAGGTCCAGGTCGCGGTCCTGACTCGCCGGATCTCGGATCTGACCGAGCACCTCAAGTCGCACAAGCACGACCACCACACCCGCCGCGGCCTCATGGCCATGGTCGGTCGCCGTCGTCGCATGCTGACCTACCTGCAGAACACGGACATCGAGCGCTACCGCTCGCTGATCCAGCGTCTCGGCCTGCGCCGCTGATCGCATTCTGACCCTTGCCTCGGGCGGGGCCGCCACGCAGCTCGCGGCGGTCCCGCTCGTGGTCTACGGGCGCGGATCCCGCCACATCCGCCGCCGACGCCCGCCCACCGGCTGAGCGTCCGGACGAACACTCGCAGCCCCTCAATGCTGGTCCGCGCGTCGCGGACCTGTCAGGCTGGGTCTGCACGAACAAGCCCCGGGGCCCACGGATGGGTCCGCAGGGCATCCGTGATGGACGGCTCCAGCCGTCCTCGTCGATCCGGCCCGCACGCCGCCCGCGTCCCGGTCCTCGACAGTGGTCCACGGAATCCCCGCAGCCTCGCTGCCGCGGCCGTGGACTTCGATCGAAGACCGTGCGCCGTGCGAGCGGGGCGGATCGGACACTGCCAGATCACCCCGATCGTGGAGACGATCGCGACGAAAGGAAGGTGGCCCTTGGAGGGTCCCGAGATCCAGTCCGCCGAAGCCGTCATCGACAACGGCCGCTACGGCCAGCGCGTCGTGCGCTTCGAGACCGGTCTGCTCGCGCAGCAGGCAGCCGGCTCCACCCTGGTGTCCATCGACGATGACACCACCCTGCTGTCCACCACCGCGGTGGGCAAGAAGCCCCGCGAGGGCTTCGACTTCTTCCCGCTGACCGTGGACGTGGAAGAGCGCATGTACGCCGACGGACGCATCCCCGGCTCGTTCTTCCGCCGCGAGGGCCGTCCCTCGACCGACGCCGTGCTGGCCTGCCGCCTGATCGACCGTCCGCTGCGCCCCGCCTTCCAGAAGGGCATCCGCAACGAGGTCCAGGTCGTCGTGACTGTGCTGGCGATCGACCCCGACGAGATCTACAACACCATCGCGATCAACGCCGCGTCGATGTCCACGACCCTGTCCGGCCTGCCCTTCGGCGGCCCGGTCGGCGGCGTGCGCCTGGCCCTGATGGCCGAGGCCGACGGCACCCACCAGTGGGTCTGCTTCCCCAAGCAATCCCAGCTCGAGAACGCCGTGTTCGACATGGCCGTGGCCGGCCGCGTGGTCACCAAGGCCGATGGCACCGAGGACGTCGCGATCATGATGGTCGAGGCCGAAGCCACCGACCGCTCGTGGGAGCTCATCAAGGGCCAGGGCGCCGTGGCGCCCACCGAGGAGATCGTGGCCGAGGGCCTCGACGCCGCAAAGCCCTTCATCAAGGCCCTGTGCCAGGCCCAGTCGGACCTCAAGGCCCGCGCCGGCAAGCCCGAGATGGAGCTGCCGCGCTTCGGCGGCCACGGCGACGACGTCGCCCAGGCCGTCAAGGACGCCGTGGGCCAGCGCCTGGTGGAGGCCTATTCGATCGCCGGCAAGCAGGAGCGCGAGGACGCCACCGACGCCCTGCACCAGTCCGTCCTGGAGGAGCTGACCGGTGAGGGCAAGCCCTTCGCCGAGCGCGCCGACGAGGTCAACGACGCCTACCAGGCCCTGACCAAGCACACCGTGCGCCAGCGCGTGCTCTCCGAGAACGTGCGCATCGACGGCCGCGGCCCCCGCGACATCCGCGAGCTGACCGCCATGGTGGAGATCCTGCCGCGCGTGCATGGCTCGGCGATCTTCCAGCGCGGAGAGACCCAGATCATGGGCGTCACCACGCTGAACATGCTCAAGCTCGAGCAGCAGATCGACTCGCTGTCGCCGGTGAAGTCCAAGCGCTACATGCACCACTACAACTTCCCGCCGTACTCCACCGGCGAGACCGGCCGCGTGGGCTCGCCCAAGCGCCGCGAGATCGGCCACGGCGCTCTGGCCGAGCGCGCACTGGCCCCCGTGATCCCGTCGCGCGAGGAGTTCCCCTACGCGATCCGCCAGGTCTCCGAGGCCCTGAGCTCCAACGGCTCGACCTCCATGGGCTCGGTCTGCGCCTCGACCCTGTCGATGCTCAACGCCGGCGTGCCGCTGCGCGCCCCGGCGGCCGGCATCGCCATGGGCCTGATCACCGGCGAGGTCGACGGCAAGCCGGCCAGCGTCGCGCTGACCGACATCCTGGGCGCGGAGGACGCGCTCGGCGACATGGACTTCAAGGTCGCCGGCACCTCCGAGTTCGTCACGGCCATCCAGCTGGACACCAAGCTCGACGGCATCGACGCCGAGGTCCTGGGCGCCGCCCTGGCCCAGGCCCGCGATGCCCGCCTGGCCATCCTCAACGTGATCGCCTCCGCGATCGATGCACCGGACGAGATGTCCGAGTACGCCCCGCGGATCATCACGGTCAACGTGCCCGTCTCCAAGATCGGCGAGGTCATCGGCCCCAAGGGCAAGATGATCAACCAGATCCAGGAGGACACCGGCGCGGACATCTCCATCGAGGACGACGGCACCGTGTTCATCGGCGCCGTGGACGGCCCCTCGGCCGAGGCCGCGCGCTCGGCTATCAACGCGATCGCCAATCCGCAGGTCCCCGAGGTGGGGGAGCGCTACCTGGGCACGGTCGTGAAGACCACGACCTTCGGCGCCTTCGTCTCGCTGACCCCGGGCCGCGACGGCCTCCTGCACGTCACCGAGCTGCGCAAGCTCAACGACGGCAAGCGCGTCAACGACGTCGAGGACGTCGTGGGCGTGGGCCAGCAGGTCCAGGTCGAGATCACCAAGGTCGATGACCGCGGCAAGCTCTCGCTCTCGCCGGTCGTGGCCGACGACGACGCCGCTGAGGCGGACGAGGACTCCGCCGCCGAGTGATCCCTCCACCGGCTCGCACCTGAGCCGCACGGGGCCCCCGGGCCCCGCATCCGCCGTGGATGCGGGGCCCGACCCGTCTGAGCCCCTCGGGGGAGGCATGTCTGCGGGCGGCGTGCGGACTCGGGATCCGGGGTGCGGTCGAGGCGGGCCTGATGCTGAGGCAACGGGCCGTCTCCCCTTGTCGGGGCCTTCCGCACGTGACAGCGGATGCCTTGTCCGCACACACCTCAGACAGCCGTCCGCCTCAGGACGGGGCCAGCGGCGCGGCGGAATCGGCCTCCGTGGCGGGCGTCCTCGTCGTCCTGCTGTCCACCGCCTTCGTGATGATGCTCAACGAGACCACGGTGGCCGTGGCCCTGCCGGCGATCATGGGCGAGTTCCACGTCTCCGCGGCCACCGCCCGGTGGCTGCTCACCGGCTTCATGCTGACGATGGCCGTCGTCATGCCCACCACGGGCTGGATGCTCGAGCGGTTCTCGACCCGGGCGGTCTTCATCGTCGCCGTCGCCGCGTTCCTGCTCGGCACCCTGCTGGCCGCGCTGGCGCCGTGGTTCGGGGTCCTGCTGCTCGGGCGGCTCTTCCAGGGCGCGGGCACGGCCGTGGTGTTGCCCCTGATGATGGCGGTGACCATGACCCTGGTGGCCGCCGAGCGGCGAGGGACCGTGATGGGTCTGATCGCTGTCGTCATGGCCGTGGGTCCGGCCCTGGGGCCCACAGTGGCCGGAGCCGTGCTCTCGGCTGCCTCCTGGCACGCGATCTTCTGGGTGATGGTCCCGCTGGTGGCCGCCTCGGGCCTGCTGGGCCTGGCCAGGCTGCGCAATGTGGGGACCCCGCGCCGTCTGCCGCTGGACGTGGTCTCCGTGGTGCTCTCCGTCCTGGCCTTCGGGGGCCTGATCTACGGCCTGACCTCGATCGGGCAGATCCTCGCCGGCGGCTCGGCCGCGGTCGTCGCGCTGAGCGTGACGGGCGTCGGGGCCGTGGCGCTGGTGCTGTTCGCGCTTCGGCAGATCCGCCGGGCCCGGACCGGAGAGGTCCTGCTGGACCTGCGGCCGCTGGCCGTGCGGGGATTCACCCTGCCGATCATCGTGCTGCTGATCCTCTTCGGGGCGATGCTCGGCGTGATGAACACGCTTCCTCTCTATCTGCAGGGCTCCCTGCTGGCCACGGCCCTGGTGGCGGGGCTCGCGCTGATGCCCGGAGGCCTGGTCGAGGCCGTCGTCTCCCCGCTGGCAGGGCGGCTCTTCGATCGCGTGGGCCCCCGTCCGCTGATCATCCCCGGCCTGGTCATCGAGGTCGGCTCCCTGGTCTGGCTGTCCACGGTCGACGAGTCCACCGCGGTGGCGGAGATCATCGCCATCCACGTCGTGTTCTCGATCGGGCTGGCGGCGCTGTTCTCCCCGCTGATGACCACGGCCCTGGGCTCGCTGCCGCGGGAGCTCTACGGCCACGGCTCCGCGATCCTCAACACAGGCCAGCAGCTGGCGGCCGCGGCCGGAACGGCAGCCATGATCGCGATCTACAGCCTGGTCTCCGACGGCGCCCGGGATGCAGGCGCCGCGGAGACCACGGCCCTGGCGGACGGGGCGAACTCGGCCTTCCTCACCAGTGCCGGGCTGGTGGGCATCGCCCTGATGCTCTCCCTGTTCATCCGGGCCCCCAGATCGGGGTCCCGGACCGAGATCGAGGGCTGAGCCGGCAGTTGGCCGCCCCGCGAGCCTGGTCCTAGACTCGACGGGTTCCCGAGAGGAGCCGCGGCTGCGGCCCCCGGGGCCATCCCTCATCGCCGTCAGGAGTCGATCCCCCACATGTCGTACGCGCTGGAGCTGCGCCCGCAGGACCCCGCCGGTACGCACTCGCCCGAGCTGGTCTGGTCCGGCGACGGTGGTGCCGCCGTGCGCCGCACCGTCCTGCCCAACGGCGTGCGGATCCTCACCGAGTCCATGCCTGGGCTGCTCTCTGCCTCCGTGGGCTTCTGGGTGGGGGTGGGCTCGCGCGACGAGCAGCCAGGTCACCTGGGCTCCACGCACTTCCTCGAGCACCTGCTGTTCAAGGGGACCGCCCGGCGCAGCGCGCTGCAGATCGCGGAGGCCTTCGACGAGGTCGGCGGCGAGTCGAACGCCGCCACAGCCAAGGAGTCCACGTGCTACTACGCGCGGGTGCTCTCCGAGGACCTGCCCATGGCGATCGACGTCCTCGCGGACATGGTCACCGCGCCGCTGCTGGAGACCGATGAGCTCGAGCGCGAGCGCGGGGTCATCCTCGAGGAGCTGGCCATGGACCAGGACGACCCCACGGACGTGGCCTTCGAGCACTTCGTCGAGCACGTTCTGCACGGCAATCCGCTCTCGCGCCCCATCGGGGGCACGCCCGAGGAGATCACCGAGGTGGCCCGCCAGCGCGTGCTCGAGCACTGGCAGGAGCACTACCGCCCGGAGAACCTCGTGGTCACCGCCGCCGGAGGCCTGGATCACGACCGCGTGGTCGAGGAGGTGCGCGAGCGCCTGGCCCGCGCCGGCTGGGACCCCGAGGCTCCCGGCCGTCCGCGAGCCCGTCGTTCGGGGCAGCCCGACGGCCTGGCACAGCTGTGCCCCGAGTGGGGCCGTCACCTGCTGCACCGCCCGGTCGAGCAGTCCAATGTGGTGATCGGGCGCCCCGGCCTGGTCACCGGTGACGAGCGCCGTTACGTCATGACCGTGCTCAACGCCGCGCTGGGCGGGGGCATGTCCTCGCGGCTGTTCCAGGAGATCCGGGAGAAGCGCGGGCTGGCCTACAGCACGTTCTCCTTCTCCGGCTCCTACTCGGATGCGGGATACTTCGGGATGTACGCCGGCTGCGCGCCCGCGCGCACCGACGAGGTGCTGGAGCTGATGCAGGCCCAGCTCCAGGAGCTGGCCGCCGACGGCCCGGGGGAGCGCGAGCTGGCCAAGGTCGTCGGGCAGCTGGCCGGCGGGACCGTCATGGCGCTGGAGGACTCCGGTTCGCGCATGAGCCGCCTGGGCTCGGCGGAGCTGGGCATCGGCGAGTTCGTGGACCTCGAGGAGACCATGAACCGGGTCCGCTCCGTGACCGCGCAGGACGTCCAGCGCCTGGCCGCCGAGCTCGCGGAGGGCCCCGCCGTCGTGCAGGTCGTGCAGCCCCCCGACGGGCAGTGAGCCCCCGGGCAGGCGCCCGCCCGCACGGCATGCGGGACGATCACCATCCGAGCCGCCGATCGGCGGCGCAGCGAAGGAGCACAGCATGAGCGAGAACACTGCGAGCAGACTGCGCGTGGCCGTCCTGGGCGCCCACGGGCGCATGGGCTCGGAGGCCGTGAAGGCCGTCGAGGCCGCCGAGGGACTGGACCTCGTGGCGGCCATCGATCACAGCGACAGCCTGCAGGGGCTCGTGGATGCGCAGGCGGAGGTCCTGATCGACCTGACGGTGCCCGCGGCCTCGGAGGACAACGTCCGCTTCGGCGTGGAGCACGGCATCCACTGCGTCGTGGGCACGACCGGATGGGACGACGAGAAGCTGGCCCGCCTGGAGCAGCTGCTGGGCGAGCACCCGGAGGTGGGGGTGCTGATCGCCCCGAACTTCTCGATCGGCGCGGTGCTGGCCATGCGCTTCTCGGCCCAGGCCGCCAGGTTCTTCGAATCGGCCGAGATCGTGGAGCTGCATCACCCGGACAAGGTCGACGCCCCCTCGGGCACCGCCGCCAGGACGGCCGCGCTGATGGCCGCCGAGCGGGAGGAGGCCGGTGTGCCCGTCTCCCCGGATGCCACCCAGACCGATCCCACGGGCGCTCGCGGGGGAGTCGTGGACGGCATCCACGTCCACTCGGTGCGCCTGCGCGGGCTGGTCGCGCACCAGGAGACGCTGCTGGGCTCCGTGGGGGAGCAGCTGAGCATCCGCCACGACTCGTTCGACCGCGTGTCCTTCATGTCCGGCGTGCTGCTGGGCGTGCGCACCGTCGGGCAGCGCCCGGGGCTGACCCACGGGCTCGACGGCTACCTGGACCTGGACGCGTGAGCGCTGAGGACGTCCGGCAGTCGCGGAGTCCGCTGCGGCGGCTGGGCTGGGTGGTGCTCGTCGCAGCGCTGCTGAGCCTGCTGCTGCTCCCGCTGCCGAGCGCGTCCAAGGTCTGGATCCTGGTGGTCGTGGCCTTCGCGGGCGTGTTCACGCTGCTCGAGGCTCGCGCCCAGGGCAAGGCGCTGGCCGCGATCATGGCAGCGCTGCTGGCCCTGTATCTGGGACTTAGCCTGCAGCGGGCGTGGATCCTGCTGAGCTCGGACGTGCTGGTCTCCAAGCTGCTGGCGATCGGGATGATCGTCCTGCCCGTGCTCGGCGTGTGGGCGCTGGTCCGCGAGGTCGTCTTCGGCTCCCGGCTAGAGGGCCTCGGCCGTCGTCTGGAGGCGGAGGGCGGACTGCCCGAGGACCTGCCGCGGCGCCCCAGCGGGCGGATCGTGCGCGAGGCCGCAGACAAGGACTTCGAGCGCTGGGCGCAGGAGGCCGAAGCCGCGCCCGGGGACTGGCGAAGCTGGTACCGGCTCGGCCTGGCCTACAGCGCCTCGGGGGACACTGCGCGCGCACGCCGGTGCATGCGCGATGCCGTGGCCCTGTCGCGAGGGCGCGCCCCGCGCGGCCCTGCCAGCACCGGTGACTGACGGAGACGGTAGGGTGGTCGCATGACTGCGCACCACGACAAGCCCCTGTTCGGAACCCTGCTCACCGCCATGGTGACTCCGTTCCGCGCCGATGGTTCCGTGGATCTGGACTCCACCGCAGCGCTCGCGCAGCGCCTGGTGGACCAGGGCTGCGACGGCCTGGTGGTCGGCGGCACCACCGGGGAGTACTCGACCATGACGGATGACGAGCACGAGGCGGTCTTCCGCGCCGTGCGCGAGGCCGTCGGCGATCGGGCCGCCCTGGTGGCCGGTGCGGGGTCCAACGACACCGCGCACACCATGCACCTGTCCGAGCAGGCCCAGAAGGCCGGCATGGACGGGCTGCTGATCGTCACCCCGTACTACAACAAGCCCACGCAGGCCGGCGTCGTCGCGCATTTCGAGAAGGTCGCCGACTCCGTCGAGCTGCCGATCATGCTCTACGACATCCCCGGCCGCACGGGCATCCCACTGTCGGCGGACACGCTGATCCGGCTGGGCGAGCACCCCAGAATCGTCGCGGTCAAGGACGCCAAGGCGGATCTCACGGAGGCCACGCGCGTCATGGCCGAGTCCGATCTGCTGTTCTACTCCGGCGACGACGGCCTGACCGTCCCGTGGATGGCCATCGGCGCCGTGGGCCTGGTCGGCGTGACCTCGCACGTGGACACCCCGCGCTTCCGCCGGATGATCGATGCCATGCGCAGCGATGACCTGGCCACGGCCCGCGGCCTGGCCTACGAGCTGGAGCCCGTGGTCCGCGCGACCATGACCCACGTGCCCGGCGCAGTGGCCGCCAAGCAGATCCTGCACTGGCAGGGCGTGCTGCCCGGGCACACCGTGCGCCTGCCGTACGTCGAGGCCACCCAGGACGAGCTCGCCGTCATGCGCGCTGACCTGGAGGGCAGCGTCGTCCAGGACACGATCGGCGCCTGAGCCGTGCCTGCCGCTGCGCTGCAGCGAGTCGACGGCGCAGCCTGTCGGCGAACCGCGCTCCGCACCGCCCCGTCCTCGGGCGGCGGAGCGCGGACCCATGACATGAACAACTGAATGACCAGCAGCGCGAGATCGCGCTGACAACCGCACATGAAAGGGGTCACATGGTCCACTGGATCGAAGACCTGAAGGCACCGCCGTCCCTGTCCAAGGACACCCTGCGAGTCACCCCGCTGGGCGGCCTGGGCGAGGTCGGACGCAACATGACCGTGTTCGAGATCAACGGCCAGCTGCTGATCGTCGACTGCGGCGTGCTCTTCCCCGAGGAGCACCAGCCCGGCGTGGATCTGATCCTGCCGGACATCTCCCAGATCGAGGACCGCCTGGACGACGTCGTCGCGGTCGTGCTGACGCACGGCCACGAGGACCACATCGGCGCGATCCCGTACCTGCTCAAGCGCCGCCCGGACATCCCCCTGCTCGGCTCGCAGCTGACCCTGGCCCTGGTCGAGGCCAAGCTGCAGGAGCACCGCATCAAGCCGTTCATGCTCACCGTCCGCGAGGGCCAGGTGGAGAAGCTGGGCGAGTTCGAGTGCGAGTTCGTCGCCGTGAACCACTCCATCCCGGACGCCCTGGCCGTTTTCATGCGGACCAAGGGCGGCACGGTGCTGCACACGGGCGACTTCAAGATGGACCAGCTTCCTCTCGACGGCCGCATCACCGACCTGCGCCACTTCGCCCGCCTGGGAGAGGAGGGCGTGGACCTGTTCCTGACCGACTCGACCAACGCCGAGGTCCCGGGCTTCACGCCCACCGAGAAGGACATCGGGCCGGTGCTCTCCGGCGTCATCGCCAAGTCGACCCAGAAGGTCGTCGTCGCGTCGTTCTCCTCGCACGTCCACCGCGTGCAGCAGGTGCTCGACGCCGCCGTCGCGGCCAACCGCAAGGTCGTGCTGATGGGCCGGTCCATGGTGCGCAACATGGGCATCGCCGAGGAGCTCGGCTACCTGGACGTGCCCAAGGGCGTGCTGGTCGATCAGAAGAAGATCGACAACTACCGCGACGACGAGATCGTCGTGATGTGCACCGGCTCCCAGGGCGAGCCCATGGCGGCGCTGTCGCGCATGGCCCGCGGCGATCACCGGGTGCAGCTGCAGGAGGGCGACACCGTCATCCTCGCCTCGTCGCTGATCCCGGGCAACGAGAACTCCGTGTTCCGCATCATCAACAGCCTCATGCGCATGGGCGCTCATGTGGTGCACAAGTCCAACGCCAAGGTCCACGTCTCCGGGCACGCCTCGGCAGGCGAGCTGCTGTACTGCTACAACATCGTCGAGCCCGAGCAGGTCATGCCGGTGCACGGCGAGGTCCGCCACCTCATGGCCAACGGCGAGCTCGCCGAGGCCACCGGCGTGCCGCCTGAGAACGTGCTGCTGATCGAGAACGGCACCAGCGTGGATATGAAGCAGGGCCGGGCGCGCATCGCCGGTCGCCGCGACATCAAGTTCGTCTACGTCGACGGCTCGTCGGTGGGCATGATCACCGAGGACGACCTCCAGGACCGCATCGTGCTCGGCGAGGAGGGCTTCGTCTCGATCGTCGTCGTGATCGACCGCAAGTCCAAGTCCGTCGTCACCGGCCCGGACGTCCACGCCCGCGGCGTGGCCGAGAACGATCGCGTGTTCGACGAGATCAAGCCCAAGATCACCGCCGCGATCGAGGACGCCCTCAAGGACAAGCGCGAGCACACCACGCACCAGCTGCAGCAGACGGTGCGCCGCACGATCGGCCCGTGGGTGGGGCGCAAGCTGCGCCGCAAGCCCATGATCGTCCCGGTCGTGCTGGAGGCGGACCGGAGCTGATCCCGGCCGCCGCCCCGTGATCACCGGGCGGTCAGGCCACACCGCGGCCCGCAGACGAGCCATCGTCTGCGGGCCGTCGACTACCCTGGGGGCCATGGCGACTCGTACTTCCCCCGCCCGCAAGGGCGCCTCGACGTCGCGCGGCTCTGGCTCCAGGCCCAAGAGCGGATCCTCCAAGTCCCCCCGCGCCACGTCCTCCAGCTCCCGCGCAGCAGGCCCCGGCGCCGGCGAGCGCATCCTCGATGCCCTCCTCGGGCTCTGGCTGTGGTGCGCCCACCTGGTCGGCGGCGCCGTGCGCCGCATCGGCACCGTGCGCACCGATATGGAGCCCCAGGACCGTCGCGACGGCGGGGCCCTGGTGCTGCTGTGCCTGGCCGCGGCGATCGCCGTGGTCGAGTGGTGGAGCCTCTACGACTCCGGCGTGCCCGTGCTGGGTGCCGCCGCCTCGGGCATCCACGTGGTGGTCGCCGGGCTGATCGGCTGGGCGGCTCTTGTGCTGCCGCTGGCTCTGGGCGGCTTCGCCCTGCGGATCTTCCGCCGTCCCGTGCCCACCCCGCCGAACAACCGGATCGCGCTGGGCCTGAGCCTGGCGCTGCTGGCGGCCAGCGGGATCGCCCACGTGCTGGGCGGCTCGCCGGGCGTCGCGGATTCCTTCCAGGCCCGCCTCACCGCCGGCGGAGCCATCGGCTACCTGATGGCCGGCCCGCTGGGCGGGGTCATCACGCCCTTGGGCGCCGCGATCGTCTGCGCGCTGCTGCTGGCGATCTGCGTCCTGATCATCACCGGGACCCCGCTGTCGCAGATCGGCCCGCGCCTGGGCGCAGCCTGGCGGACTCTGGTGGGGGAGTCGGAGCCCCACAGGCGTGCGGGCACCGACCTCTCGGCGCAGGAGCACGACCGCTCCTACCTCGATGACCGCCAGTCCGAGCCCGAGTCCCGTGCGGCCCGCCGAGCTCGCAAGCGGCAGGAGAAGCAGGACGCGCAGCGCCGAGCCGAGCTGGACTCCTACCACGGCGACGAGGCCTTCGAGACGGCCGTGCTGCCGGACGGTCCCGAGGGGCAGGAGGCCGAGCAGCAGCCCCGACGCTCGGGCCGTCGCCCAGCGGCGCGGGACACGGGTGAGAGCTTCGTCTACGACGTCGAGTCCGGAGAGGCGCCGAGCCCCCAGGAGGATTCCTCGGCCGCGGCTGCCGCTTCTCAGGAGGAGCGCCCGCGTCCGGGGCAGAAGCGCCCCACCCGCGATCAGGAGGCCGCGCGTAGGCTGCTGGCGGAGCAGGGACTCGAGCCCGGCGGCGCGGCGGCCTCCGCCGCCTCGGACACCGCGGCCGGCTCCGGCTCCTCCGCGCTCGTGGACGACCAGGGCCTCGACGAGCACGAGCCCGTTGTGGGCCGAGCGGTCGTGCGCCGGGCGGAGACTCCGGTCGAGCCCATCCCGGCGCGCACCGAGCAGCTGCAGCTCGAGGGCGATGTCGCCTACACGCTTCCGGACCCGTCCTCGCTCGTGCTGGGCCCGCCGTCCAAGGAGCGCTCGGAGGCCAACGACGCCGTCGTGGCCGCGCTGACCAGCGTGCTGGAGCAGTTCAAGGTCGACGCCGAGGTCACCGGGTTCTCCCGAGGCCCCACGGTCACCCGCTACGAGATCGAGCTGGGTGCCGGCACCAAGGTCGAGCGCGTCACGGCGCTGTCCAAGAACATCTCCTATGCGGTCGCCTCGGCGGACGTGCGCATCCTCTCGCCGATCCCCGGCAAGTCCGCCATCGGCATCGAGATCCCGAACACCGACCGCGAGACCGTCGCCCTGGGCGACGTCCTGCGCTCGCAGGCCGCGCGCAAGAACGATCACCCCATGGTCATGGGCGTGGGCAAGGACGTCGAGGGCGGCTTCGTCGTGGCGAACCTGGCCAAGATGCCGCACATGCTCGTGGCCGGTGCCACCGGCGCGGGCAAGTCGTCGTTCGTGAACTCCATGATCGTCTCGCTGCTCATGCGGGCCACCCCGGATGAGGTCCGCCTGGTGATGGTCGACCCCAAGCGCGTGGAGCTGACCGCCTACGAGGGCGTGCCGCACCTGATCACCCCGATCATCACGAACCCCAAGAAGGCCGCCGAGGCGCTGCAGTGGGTCGTGCGGGAGATGGATGCCCGCTACGACGACCTCTCGCGCTACGGCTACAAGCACATCGACGACTTCAACAAGGGCGTGCGCGCGGGCAAGGTCCAGCCCGAGCCGGGCTCCAAGCGGGTCATCCGCCCGTACCCCTACCTGCTGGTGATCGTGGACGAGCTCGCGGACCTGATGATGGTCGCCCCTCGCGATGTCGAGGACTCGATCGTGCGCATCACCCAGCTGGCGCGCGCGGCCGGCATCCACCTGGTGCTGGCCACCCAGCGCCCGTCGGTGGATGTGGTCACGGGCCTGATCAAGGCCAACGTGCCCTCGCGCATGGCGTTCGCGACCTCCTCGGTCACGGATTCCCGCGTGGTCCTGGACCAGCCCGGTGCGGAGAAGCTGATCGGACAGGGCGACGCCCTGTTCCTGCCCATGGGCGCCTCCAAGCCCATGCGCGTGCAGGGCGCGTGGGTCGCAGAGTCCGAGATCCACGACGTCGTCGAGCACGTGAAGTCGCAGATGCAGACGCACTACCGCGACGACGTCATCCAGGAGCAGCCCAAGAAGCAGATCGACGAGGACATCGGGGACGATCTGGACGTCCTGCTGCAGGCGGTCGAGCTCGTGGTCACCACGCAGTTCGGCTCGACCTCCATGCTGCAGCGCAAGCTGCGCGTGGGCTTCGCCAAGGCCGGACGGCTCATGGACCTGATGGAGTCCCGCGGGGTGGTGGGCCCGTCGGAGGGCTCCAAGGCCCGCGACGTCCTGGTGGGTCCGGACGACCTGGCCGCCACCCTGGCCGTCATCCGCGGCGAGGAGCCCCCCACCGCGGCCGAGCCCGCCCCGGCGCATCCGCATCAGGGCACCGGCGGCTCCGGTGAGATCGCGTCCTCCGGCGCCGACGCCCTGGACGACTCGGACGTCGAGGCCGCCGCCGAGTACCACGACGACGCGGACGAGGAGTCCAGCCAGGACGCCTGGCAGCTCACCGGCCGCTGAGCCTAGCCTCCGGCGCTGTGCCGTCCGCGACGACGACGCGCCGGAGGCCTCATCGCACGCAGACCGACGCGGCGCATCGCGCGCCGCAGGACAGGAGCACTTCATGACCGCAGCGGCCGATCAGGGCGGACGCCCCGCTCCGTCCAACTGGAACCTGCCCAATGCGCTGACCACGCTGCGGATCGTCATGGTCCCGTTCTTCGTGTGGTTCGCCGTGCTGGGCGGCTCGTTCGGCGAGGCCTCGCTGGGGTGGCGCTGGGCGGCTGTGGGCGTGTTCGGCCTGGCCATGTTCACCGACAAGCTCGACGGCGACATCGCCCGCGCCCGCGGGCTGATCACCTCGTTCGGCAAGATCGCCGATCCGATCGCGGACAAGCTGCTCACGGGGGCCGCGTTCATCGTCCTGTCGGCCATGGGCGAGCTGTGGTGGTGGGTCACGATCGTGATCCTGGTCCGCGAGTGGGGCATCACCGTCATGCGCTTCGCCGTGATCCGCTACGGCGTGATGGCCGCCTCGAAGGGCGGCAAGCTCAAGACCGTCCTGCAGACCATCGCGCTGCTGTTCCTGCTCATCCCGCTCGTTCCCGTGGTGGGTCAGTGGTGGCCCTGGATCGGCTGGTTCTTCATGGGCCTGGCCACGATCGTCACCGTGGTCACCGGCGTGGACTACGTGGTGAAGGCGTACCAGCTGCGCCGCGATTCCCTGGCGGCCGGCAAGCCCGTGGACAACAGCTGATGAGCGATCCCAGGGAATCGCCCGTGGACACGGCGAACACGACGAGCGGCACCGCCGCGGACGGCGCGCGTCCGTCGGGGGCCGATGAGGCTCTGGCCGAGGAGACCGTCGAATCGCTGGCCTCCCGTGCGGTGCGCGCGGCCTCGGCGGCCGGGCTGAGCCTGGGCACCGCCGAGTCGCTGACCGGGGGCGCCCTGGCCGCCGCGATCGTCTCCGTCCCCGGGGCCTCGGCGGCCTTCGAGGGCTCGGTGGTCTCGTACTCGCACGCGGTCAAGCAGCGCGTGCTGGGCGTGGAGGCCGAGCTGCTCGAGCGCACCGGGGCCGTCAGCGCCGAGGTGGCCGAGGCGATGGCTTCCGGCGCGCGGACCGCGCTGGGCATCGACGTCGCCGTGTCCACCACCGGAGTGGCCGGGCCGGAGCCGCACGACGGGCAGCCCGTGGGGACGGTGTGGCTCGGTGCCGCCGGTCCTCGCGGGCTCAGCTCCCGGCTGCTGCGGCTCGAGGGCGATCGGGAGCAGATCCGCCGCCTGAGCGTGCGGGCCGCCCTGGAGATGCTCGTGGAGGTCCTGGGCGCCTCCCAGTGAACTCCTAGCCGAACGGCCGTCGAGCACGGAACAATGGAGTCCTGTCGGCGGTTGCACCCACCGACGGCCCAGAGAGGGCCATCCGGGCCCGGTCGCCGACCGGTTCGGACAACGCGGAGGCCTCGTCCTCCGCACGACCGAGGAGCCACATCATCACCACCACCAAGACCCCTGTGTCCGTCAACGGAATCATTCGCTGGAAGGACATGGACCAGACTTCGGCGCGGAAGACGGAGGCCGCTGAGCCCCGTCCCGTCGTGCTGCGTCAGGAGATCGGTGAGGTCCTGCGCTCGATCCGTCAGCGGCAGGGCCGCACTCTGCGCGAGGTCTCGCACTCCGCGCGCGTCTCGCTCGGCTACCTGTCGGAGGTGGAGCGCGGGCAGAAGGAGGCGTCCTCCGAGCTGCTCGCCTCGATCTGCGCCGCACTCGACATCCCCGTGTCGGCCATGCTGCGCGAGGTCGCCGATCACATCGCCGAGCTCGAGGGCAACTTCGCCCCGGACACGGTGCCGGCTGAGCTGCACGAGGAGTTCGGCTCGAGCTTCGCGGGGACCGTCCAGGCCTCCTGAGGCCCAGCGCCTCCCGCGGCGACCCGACTGGTCGCCGCCCCATGACCAGCTGCAGGGCCCGGTGCCGACAACGGCGTCGGGCCCTGCGCCGTGCCGGGCCCGTCGGCCGTCTGGCTCGGAGCCGATCTGAAGAGGAGCGATCGCCCGCATGCGCGTGAGCAGGTTCAACGAGATGGTCGTCCACGAGTTCGGACAGGCGCAGGGCCGGATCCTGGTGCGCGACACCGTGCTGGGGGAGCTCGGCCACCGAACCGCCGAGCAGGCGCTGGCCGACGGCGAGGATCCCAAGCTCGTCTGGTTCGCGCTGTGCCGCGAGCAGCAGGTCCCCGAGTCCCGGCAGTGGGGACCGGACCAGGAGCCGCGCTCCTGAAGCGGACCCGTCGCGACACGCGCAGGTCCGCTGCATTCGAAGAGGTGTTCGAATCGGCTATCGTGGGGCCTGCGCCCGCAGGGTCGCCGCCTCCGGCCGCATCTCGGTGTGCTGAGGCGGCGCCGGCGGGCCCCGCAGGCTCCACAGCTGCTGGTCGCAGGCCCCTTCGGGGCGGCTGATCGGCAGCCCCCACGGTCCGTCTTGTGCTGTCGGACCCCGTCCATACGTTGGTGCGCAGCAGCACCGTCGGGCCCCTCATCGAGCGGACCCGCCCCCACGATCCACGCGAGGTGAATGATGGCTCCCAAGAAGTCCGCAGCTTCGGCTGCCTCCGGCGGCTCGGACCGCGAGCAGGCGCTCGAGACCGTCCTGGCCCAGATCGACAAGAGCTACGGCAAGGGCTCGGTCATGAAGCTGGGCGAGCGCCCGGCGCAGAAGGTGGAGGTCATCCCCACCGGCTCGATCGCCCTCGACGTGGCCCTCGGCACCGGCGGCTTCCCGCGCGGACGCGTCGTGGAGATCTACGGCCCGGAGTCCTCCGGCAAGACCACGGTGGCCCTGCACGCGGTGGCCAGCGTCCAGCGCGCCGGCGGCATCGCGGCCTTCATCGATGCCGAGCACGCCCTGGACCCGGTCTACGCCCAGAAGCTCGGCGTGGACATCGACAACCTCCTGGTCTCCCAGCCGGACACCGGCGAGCAGGCGCTCGAGATCATGGACATGCTGGTCGGCTCCGGCTCGATCGACATCGTCGTGGTGGACTCCGTGGCGGCGCTGGTGCCCAAGGCGGAGATCGAGGGCGAGATGGGCGATTCGCACGTGGGCCTGCAGGCCCGCCTGATGTCGCAGGCGCTGCGCAAGATCACCGGTCGCCTGTCCAATTCGAACACCACCGCGATCTTCATCAACCAGCTGCGCGAGAAGATCGGCGTCATGTTCGGCTCGCCGGAGACGACCACGGGCGGTAAGGCGCTGAAGTTCTACGCCTCCGTGCGCGTGGACGTGCGCCGCATCGAGACCCTCAAGGACGGTGCGAACCCCGTGGGCAACCGCACCCGCGCCAAGATCGTCAAGAACAAGATGGCCCCGCCGTTCAAGCAGGCCGAGTTCGACATCCTCTACGGCCAGGGCATCTCCACCGAGGGCGGCCTGATCGACCTGGGCGTGGAGCAGGGCATCGTCAAGAAGTCCGGCGCCTGGTACACGTACGAGGGCGACCAGCTCGGTCAGGGCAAGGAGAACTCGCGCCGGTTCCTCAAGGACAATCCGGAGCTGGCCGAGGAGATCGAGCAGCGCCTGCTGGTCAAGCTCGGCATCGTCGAGGACCCGAACGAGGAGGTCGACCAGGAGGCGATCGCCACCGCGGGCATCGATGCCCCGCTGGGCGGCGACTCCGAGAAGGCCCCGGCGGACGCCGCCTTCTGAGCGGCTGCCGACCTGATGCGCTGAGCCAGCCCCCGCCGCCCGCTCGGGCAGCGGGGGCTGCTCGCCTCAGATCCGAGCTCGTGCCTGTCCACAGCGCGATGACGGTGCTGCGCCAGGCCCCAGCCCGCTGACCGGAGATCGCACGGGCCAGAGACCCTGCAGACCAGAGACACAGCTCAGGAGCGCCGATTTTCGTGGACCCAGACGACCTGCCCGTGCAGGACAGCGACCAGCTGCCGCAGGACACGCTGGCGGATGAGCTCGGCGAGTCGGACTACGACCGCCGCCGTCTCAGAGCCCAGCAGCGCGCCCGCCGCATGGGGCGTGCCGTGCGCAGCGCCCGCGACATGCCCTCGGATCCCACGGAGGCCGCTGAGCAGCAGGAGCAGCTGCATGAGACGGCGCGCGCCATCGTGCTGCGCCAGCTCACCGCCTCGGCCAAGTCGCGCCAGCAGCTCGAGGACAAGCTCGCGGACAAGGACGTCCCGGAGTCCGTGGCACGGGCGGTGCTGGATCGCTTCGAGCAGGTCGAGCTCGTGGACGATCAGGCCTTCGCGCAGTCCTACGTCCGGCAGCGGGCGGAGACCCGCAAGCTGGCCCGCCCGGCCCTGCGCATGGAGCTGCAGCGCAAGGGCGTGGACCGGGACCTCGTCGAGCAGGCCCTCGCCCAGCGCACCGATGACGACGAGCGGGCGGATGCCGTGGAGCTCGCGCGCCGCAAGCTGCCGTCGGGTCCGGCGCTTCAGGCGCAGCTGGCAGATCGCGAGGCCAAGCACAAGCTCATCCGCCGTATGGTCTCCGCCCTGGCGCGCAAGGGCTACGCCCCGGGGCTGGCCTTCGAGGTCGTGCGCGGCGTGCTGGACGACCACGGCGCCGGCGATGACGGCCTGCTCGAGGAGCCGGAGAGCCTCTGAGGAGGAGGGCCTCGGCTGGGGTGCAGCGGGGAAGCGGGAGATTTGACCGGCTCACTATCCTTGTCGCGTGACTCCCCGCCTCGATACCGCCCAGACCGGCCCCTCCACGCTCGCCCCCGAGATCCCCGTGCTCGAGGCGCCGCGCTCCTATGAGGTGCGCACCTTCGGCTGCCAGATGAACGTCCACGACTCCGAGCGGATCTCCGGGATGCTCGAGACCGCCGGCTACGTCCCCGCCCAGCCGGAGGACGAGCCGGATCTCATCGTGTTCAACACCTGCGCGGTGCGCGAGAACGCCGACAACAAGCTCTACGGCAACCTCTCCCAGCTCGTCGGACCCAAGAAGCGCAACGAGCGCATGCAGGTGGCTGTGGGCGGATGCCTGGCGCAGAAGGACCAGGATCGGATCCTGGAGACCTCTCCGGTCGTCGACGTCGTGTTCGGAACCCACAACATCGGCTCCCTGCCGACCCTGCTCGAGCGCGCTCGGCACAACGAGGACGCGCAGATCGAGATCCTCGAGTCGCTGGAGACCTTCCCGTCGGCGCTGCCGACCAAGCGGGACCAGGCCTACGCGGGCTGGGTCTCGATCTCGGTGGGCTGCAACAACACGTGCACGTTCTGCATCGTGCCGTCGCTGCGCGGCAAGGAGGAGGACCGTCGGCCCGGCGACATCCTGGCCGAGGTCCAGGCGCTCGTGGATCAGGGCGCGGTCGAGGTCACCCTGCTGGGGCAGAACGTGAACTCCTACGGCGTCTCCTTCGGCGACCGCCAGGCCTTCTCCAAGCTGCTGCGCGCCTGCGGGCAGATCGAGGGGCTGGAGCGCGTGCGCTTCACCTCCCCGCATCCGGCCGCCTTCACCGACGACGTCATCGACGCCATGGCCGAGACCCCCAATGTCATGCCGCAGCTGCACATGCCGCTGCAGTCCGGGTCGGATCGGGTGCTCAAGGACATGCGCCGGTCCTACCGCTCCGCCAGGTTCCTGCGGATCCTGGCGAAGGTCCGCGAGCAGATCCCGCACGCTGCGATCACCACCGACATCATCGTGGGCTTCCCTGGTGAGACCGAGGAGGACTTCCAGGACACCCTCGACGTCGTCGAGCGCTCCCGGTTCTCCTCGGCCTTCACCTTCCAGTACTCCGTGCGCCCGGGCACTCCGGCAGGCGAGCGCGAGGACCAGCTGCCCAAGGAGGTCGTCCAGCACCGCTACGAGCGCCTGGTGGCCCTGCAGGACCGGATCGCCGCCGAGGAGAACGAGCAGCTGGTGGGCCGCACCCTCGAGCTGCTGGTCACCGCAGACACGGGGCGCAAGTCCGAGGCCACCCATCGCCTCTCGGGGCGCGCACCCGACCAGCGCCTGGTCCACTTCTCGGTGCCCGAGGGCGAGCAGGCCCCGCGCCCGGGTGACTTCGTGACCGTGCCCGTGACCCGGGCGGCCGCCTATCACCTGATCGCCGATCCGCAGCCCGGCCAGTACCGGCTGCGCCGCTCGCGCGGCGGGGATGCCTGGGAGCGCGAGCAGGCCGCCTCCTGCGCAGCGCCTAGCGGCGGTGCCGCCGGCGGCGCGGACGGTGCGGTGAGCCTCGGCATGCCGTCACTGCCCGTGCGCGGAGCGTGAGCGCAGCGCCTCAGGTCCCGGCGGGCCAGCTGCCGGTCGTCGGGATCGTCGGGCCCACCGGGACCGGCAAGTCGGACCTGGCGATCGCCCTGGCCCAGCGCCTGGACGGGGAGGTCGTCAACGCCGACTCCATGCAGTTCTACCGGGGCATGGACATCGGCACCGCCAAGGTCACGGAGGCTCAGCGCCGGGGGGTCCCGCACCATCTCCTGGACATCCTGGACGTGCACCAGGAGGCCTCGGTGGCCCGCTTCCAGCGCGCAGCCCGGGAGTGCTTCGAGGACATCCGCTCGCGCCGTCGCGTGCCGATCCTGGTGGGCGGCTCGGGCCTCTACGTGCGCGCCGCGCTCGATGAGATCGAGTTCCCCGGCACCGACCCGCAGGTCCGCGCTCGCCTGATGCAGGAGCTGCAGGACCACGGCGAGGGGCCGCTGCGCCGACGGCTGCAGGAGGCCGATCCTGCCTCCGCCCAGCGCGTGCACGACGACCGCCGCCTCATCCGGGCGCTCGAGGTCCTGGAGGTCACCGGGCGGCCGTTCACGTCGTTCATGCCCACGCGCACGTATCACCAGCCTGCCGTGCAGATCGGTCTGGACACCGATCGCGCCGTGCTGCATCAGCGCCTGGCCGATCGCGTGCAGGCCATGGCCGAGGCCGGTCTGGAGGGCGAGGTCGCGCGCCTGCTGCCGCTCGGACTGCTCGAGAGCCCCACCGCAGGTCGTGCGCTGGGCTATCCGCAGTTCGCCGACGTCGTGCTGGGGCGCACCGATCGCGCACAGGCCATCGAGGCCACGACCGTGGCCACCCGCCAGTTCGCCCGACGCCAGCTCACCTGGTTCCGCGCCGATCAGCGCGTGCACTGGCTCGAGGCCGGTGCCGAGGACCTCGTGGAGCAGGCCCAGCGGATCCTCAGCGCGGACTAGCATGCTGGGGTGGACGCCCGCACACCGACCCAGGAGGACGACCCCGTGACTGCCGAGACCACCACCGAGACCGCTTCCGCGCAGGAGGCCCCGTCGGTCTTCGGCGAGCTCAGCGGGATGGAGTTCCTCAAGGGCCACGGCACGGGCAATGACTTCGTGCTCGTGGTGGACCCGGACGGGCAGCTGCTGCTGGGCGACGACGTGGTCCGACGGGCCTGCGACCGTCACCAGGGCATCGGCGGCGACGGCTTCATCCGCCTCATCCGCTCCTCGGCGCTGCCCGAGGGCCGCGAGCTGCTCGAGCAGGACCCGTCGGCCGAGTGGTTCATGGACTACCGCAACGGGGACGGCTCGATCGCCGAGATGTGCGGCAACGGCGTGCGCGTGTTCGTCCGGGCGCTGCTGCAGCAGGGACTGGTGGATCTGGGGGAGGGCGCCATGCTGCGCATCGGCACCCGCGGCGGCCTCAAGACGGTCGCCGCCACGCCCGACGGCTTCGCAGTGGACATGGGGCCGTGGGGATTCATCGACGGCGACCGGGCGCGCGAGCGGGCTCCGACGCCGTCGTGACGGCCCAGGGCCTGAAGGTCCCTCGTCCGGGGGTCTCGATCACCACGGGCAACCCGCACACCGTGGTGGCGCTGGCCGAGGGCGAGAAGCTCGATCACCTGCAGCTGTGGACCCAGCCGGAGGTGAGCCCCACGCCTCCCGACGGCACCAATGTGGAGTTCGTGGTCCCGGCCGACGACGAGGGCGACGGCATCGGCCGGCTGCGCATGCGCGTCCACGAGCGCGGGGTGGGGGACCCAGTCCTGCGGCACCGGGGCCTGCGCCGCCGCGGCCGCGACGCGGTTCTGGGCGGGGGCCTCGGCACCCGATGAGTACCTGGTCCAGGTGCCCGGCGGCATCGTCTCGGCGACCTTCGTGCCCGGGCCGGACGGCGCCGAGCATGTGGTGCTGGCCGGACCGGCAGAGATCGTGGCGCGCGGCGTCTTCGCCTGAGGCGCCCTCAGCGGGTTGCACGGGCGGCCGAATCTGCCCTGGACACGGCTCGACGAGCAGCGTCCTGGGGTATTGCTGGAGTCCTCCGGCGCGGCGGCCGCCAGCTGGAGTGATCAGCCCCGGGTGACGGCGAGGATCCGGAAGCCCTTGGCGGTCGCCGTGCGCCGGACCTCCCAGGGCCCCTCGGCGGCCTCCGGCAGCGCGGTGGCGAGCCAGGACTGCAGGGTGTCCGCACCCAGGTTCTTCTGCACCACCAGCCAGGCGGTGCCGCCGGAGGCCAGGCGCGGCAGCCACAGCAGCAGCAGCTCGTGCAGCGCCTGCTTGCCGATGCGGATCGGCGGGTTCGACCAGATCGTGTCGAACCGGCGGTCGTCGGGGACGTCCTGGGGGCGCAGAGCCTCCACGCCCGTCAGACCCAGGGCCGCCGCGTTGTCGCGGGTCAGACCCAGGGAACGGTCGTTGACGTCCACGGCCGTCACCCGTGCTCCCGGCTGTCCAGCCTGAGCCATGGCGATCGCCACCGGGCCCCAGCCGCAGCCCAGGTCCAGCAGCTCGGCGCCCGTCGGATCGGGGACCTCGTCGAGCAGGATCGCGGTGCCCTTGTCCAGGCCCTTGGGGGAGAACACCCCGCCGGCGATCTCGACGGAGACCTCCCGGCCGCGCAGCTGCACCCGGATCCGCGAGCGGCGCTCCTCGTCCTGCGGAGTCGTGAAGTAGTGGGCGTCAGGGGTCTCGGACATGGGGACCATGGTAGGTCGCCGGGCGATGGGCTCGCGGCCCGGCCGCTCCCGACGGCGGCCCCGGATCCCCTGCACAGGCGCCGTCGCGGAACAAACCGCGTCCGTGCTGCGCTGTACCCTTGATCGAGCCTCTGCGGCCTCCTTCCCCGAGCCCGCACACGGCGTGTCAGACCACCCGAAAAGGATCCATGACCCACATCCCCGACAGCGGTGCCGAGCCCACCGGCACCACGCCCACCGATCAGCAGCTCGAGGACGTCGTCGCTCGGGTGCTCTCGCGCGCCCAGCAGCGCCGGGACCGGGACGGCCGGTCCGCCCCCGACGATTCCGGCTCGGAGGCAGGGACCTCCCAGGAGGCTGCCGAGGGAGCTCCGGCAGGCGGCGGGCGCCGCGATGTCCTGAGCGGACGCGCCCGCGAGCTCGCGGACCGGAGCGTGCACACCGACGCCGACGGCACCCAGATGGAGCTGTCCGAGCGGCAGTCGCTGCGCCGCGTGGCCAACCTGTCCACCGAGCTCGAGGACATCACCGAGGTCGAGTACCGCGAGCTGCGCCTGGAGAAGGTCGTGCTCGCCGGGCTGTGGACCACCGGCCCGGCCTCCGAGGCGGAGAACTCCCTGCGCGAGCTCGCGGCCCTGGCCGAGACCGCCGGCTCCGAGGTCCTCGACGGCATCATCCAGCGCCGCACCAACCCGGATCCGGCCACCTATCTGGGCTCGGGCAAGGCCCTGGAGCTCAAGGACATCGTGGCGGCCACGGGGGCGGACACCGTCGTCGTGGACGAGGAGCTGGCCCCGTCGCAGCGCCGCGCCCTGGAGGACGTCGTCAAGGTCAAGGTCATCGACCGGACCGGACTGATCCTGGACATCTTCGCCCAGCACGCCAAGTCCAAGGAGGGCAAGGCCCAGGTCGAGCTGGCCCAGCTCGAGTACATGCTCCCGCGCCTGCGCGGCTGGGGCGAGAGCCTCTCCCGCCAGGCGGGCGGTCGCGCCGCGGGCGGCGAGGGCATCGGCTCGCGCGGTCCCGGTGAGACCAAGATCGAGATGGACCGCCGCCGGATCCGCGCACGCATGGCCAAGCTGCGTCGCGAGATCGCCGCCATGAAGCCCTCGCGCGGGGCCAAGAGGCTGAACCGCCGTCGCAACTCGGTGCCCTCGGTCGCAATCGCCGGGTACACGAACGCGGGCAAGTCCTCGCTGCTCAACCGGCTCACGGATGCAGGAGTGCTCGTGGAGAACGCCCTGTTCGCCACTCTGGATCCCACGGTCCGCAAGGCCGAGACTCCGGACGGCATCGGCTACACGCTCTCGGACACGGTCGGCTTCGTGCGATCGTTGCCCACGCAGCTCGTCGAGGCCTTCCGCTCGACCCTCGAGGAGGTCGCCGACTCGGATGTGATCGTCCACGTCGTGGACGCCTCGCACCCGGATCCCGAGGGGCAGATCCGCGCGGTCCACGAGGTCCTCGCGGATATCGACGCCCTCGACCTGCCGGAGATCATCGCGCTGAACAAGGCCGATGCGGCCGACCCGTTCGTGGTGCAGCGGATGCGCAACACCCACCGCGACGTCGTCGTCGTCTCGGCCCGCACGGGCGA
Source organism: Kocuria sp. SL71 (assembly GCF_026672465.1). NCBI lineage: Bacteria > Bacillati > Actinomycetota > Actinomycetes > Micrococcales > Micrococcaceae > Kocuria > Kocuria sp. SL71. The sequence continues at coordinate 1,340,927 of NZ_JAPPRE010000001.1, read as the reverse complement.
GGGCATCGACGAGCTCAAGCAGCGCATCTCCGAGGCGATCCCGCGCCCCGATCACGTGCTGGACCTGCTGGTCCCGTACACCGACGGCGACATCGTCTCGCGGCTGCACGGCTGGGACGCCGAGATCCTGCGCACCGAGTACCTGGGCGAGGGCACGCACCTGCTCGTGAAGGTGCGCGAGGACCTGGCCGGCGAGCTGCAGCGCTATGTGTGGCAGGACGCCCAGCAGTTCGGGCAGGGCGTGCCCGGCGACGGCACGGACGCCGCGGCCTCGGACGCAGCAGAGGCCGGCTCCGCTGAGCAGGCCGCCTCCGGCGCCGAGGCGCGCTGAGCGTGGAGGGGGCCAGCACGGGATTCCGGGATGCCTCCGGACGCCCCGTCGTGGACGTCCGCCCGGAGTCGCTGCCCGGCGGAGCCGACGCGCTGCACCTTCTGGACACGGCCGTCGAGGCCCTGGGGGGTCAGCGCCGCGACGGCCAGCGCCTGATGGCGGGCAAGGTCGCCGAGGCCCTCGAGCTGAACCGCCACCTGCTGGTCCAGGCCGGCACGGGCACCGGCAAGTCGCTGGCCTACCTGACCCCGCTGGTCCAGCACGCGCGCACGGCCGAGCGCCCCGTGGTGGTCGCCACCGCCACGCTCGCGCTGCAGTCCCAGGTGGTCGGCCGAGACGTCCCCCGCCTGCTCGACGTCCTGTCGGAGGAGCTGCCGGAGGACCTCGAGGTCGCGCTGCTCAAGGGCCGCAGCAACTACGCCTGCCTGCACAAGATCGAGGGCGGCTATCCCGAGGACGAGGGCGGCGCCCTGTTCGCCATGCCCGACGACGGCCCGCATCCCCCGGCCGCATCGAGCTCCCGCGCCGGACGGCTAGGGCTGGAGATCAAGCGCCTGCGCGAATGGGCGGAGGTCACCGATACCGGTGACCGGGACGACGTCACCCCGGGCGTCACCGACGCCGCCTGGCGGCAGGTCTCCGTCTCCGCGCGCGAGTGCCTGGGCCGCAGCTGCCCGCTCGTGGAGAGCTGCTTCGCCGAGCTCGCCAAGGCCCGGGCGGCCGAGGCCGACATCATCATCACCAATCACGCCCTGCTGGCGATCAACGCCTTCGAATCCATCCAGGTCCTGCCCGAGCACGACGTCGTGGTGGTCGACGAGGCCCACGAGCTGCGGGACCGGGTGACGGGAGCCGTCTCTGGAGCCATGTCCGCGGCCACGGTGCGCTCGGTGGCCGCCTCCGTGCGCAAGCACACCACCGCCCAGCACGAGGAGCTGGCCTCCGGGGCGGACGATCTCGAGAAGGCCCTCGAAGGCGTGCCGGCCGAGCTGCTGGCCAGGGGGCTGACCGAGCCGATGTCGGCGGCCGTCGCCCGCATCCGCGAGGCCGCACGCACCGCGCTGTCGGAGACCAAGCCCGAGTCCAAGGACGGCGGGCGCGACACGGACGGCGGCCGGCAGATGACGCGATCGCGGCTGAGCGAGACCCTCGAGCTCGCGGAGCGGCTGCTCGGCGCGCACGAGGCGCGCGAGGTGATGTGGCTGTCGCGCCAGGGCGGCTGGGAGCCCGGCCGCGGCTACGTCCCGGCCGATGACTCCGATCCGGCGACCCTCAGCATCGCGCCGCTGAACGTGGGCGGGCGCCTGCGCGAGGGCCTGTTCGAGGGCCGCACGGTCGTGCTGACCTCGGCTACCCTGACGGTGGGCGAGTCCTTCGACGCCGTGGCCGGCGATCTGGGACTCAAGGGCTCCGGCGCACCGAAGTGGGACGGCATCGACGTCGGCAGCCCCTTCGACTACCCGCGCCAGGGCATCCTCTACATGGCGAAGCACCTGGACAAGCCCGGGCGTCAGCTCTCCGACGGGATGCTGCAGGAGATCCAGGATCTGCTCGAAGCCTCCGGCGGGGGAGCCCTCGGGCTGTTCTCCTCGCGCCGAGCGGCGGAGGAGGCCGCGGAGGTGATGCGCGAGCGAACCGGCCTGTCGATCCTGTGCCAGGGCGAGTCCACGCTCAGCGCGCTCGTCTCCCAGTTCGCCGAGGAGCCGGACACGTCGCTGTTCGGGACCATGGGGCTGTGGCAGGGAGTCGACGTGCCCGGCGACTCCTGCCGTCTGGTGCTGATCGACCGCATCCCGTTCCCGCGACCGGATGATCCGCTGTCCACGGCGCGCACCCGCGCGGTCGCCGACAGCGGAGGCAACGGGTTCATGGCGATCTCGGCGACACACGCCGCTGTGCGCCTGGCCCAGGGAGCGGGTCGACTGATCCGCTCCACGAGCGATCGCGGCGCGGTGGCGGTGCTGGACTCGCGGATCGCCACGGCGCGCTACGGCGGGTTCCTGCGCGCCAGCCTGCCTCCGCTGTGGACGACGACCGACCGGAAGACCGTCCACTCGGCGCTGCAGCGGCTGCACGGCCAGGACTGAACCGGCCGGGGCAACCGCGCGCAATCCATACCTCCTGCGTTTCGATCCATGTGACTCTGGATATCAGAAGAGTCGGCTCTATCGACGAAGAAGGAGCTCATCATGGCCGATGCGCGCAGCGGCGCGGACGCAGCGGGAGGATCTCGCGGGGACAGGGGGAATCCGTCCCGGCTGCGGACGGCGGCGCGTCGACGGGCCAAGGCAGGGCAGGAGGCCCGCTCGGAGGAGCGCGCCACCGCCGAGCTGCGCTCCGAGAAGTCCCTCGGACCGCATTCCCGCAAGGCCCACCTGAGCATGCGCCCGGTGTGGCTGGGGCTGGCGATCATCGTGCTGGCCGTCGTCGTGCTGATGCCGACCCCGGACGGGCTGAGCGTCTCCGGCCAGCGGGCCCTGGGCATCCTGGCCTTCGCGGTGATCCTCTGGGTCACCGAGGCCGTGTCGTACCCCGTGAGCTCGGTGATGATCATCGGGATCATGGCCCTGCTGCTGGGGGCCTCGCCGGCACCTGACGGCTCGGGGGAGGCGCTGGGGACCAGCGATGCCCTGGGCTACGCCCTCGCCGGCTTCGGCTCCTCGGCGGTGGCGCTCGTGGCGGCGGCGCTGGCGCTGGCTGCGGGCATGCAGGCCACCGGGCTGCACAAGCGCATCGCGCTCGTGGTGATGAAGTACGCGGGGGAGAAGACCAGCCGCATCCTCATCGGAGCGATCATCATCTCGATCGTCCTGGCCTTCTTCGTCCCGTCGGCGACCGCTCGGGCCGGGGCCGTGGTCCCGATCCTCATCGGCATGGTCGCGGCCTTCGGGCTGCCGACCGAGTCCCGGCTGGGCGCGCTCATGGTCATCACCGCGGCGCAGTCGATCTCGATCTGGAACATCGGCGTGCAGACCGCCGCAGCCCAGAACCTCGTGGCCGTCGGATTCATCCAGGAGTCCATGGGGGCCACGATCTCCTGGCCGCAGTGGTTCGCCGCCGGCGCTCCCTGGGCTGCGGTGATGTCCGTGGTGCTCTACTTCGTGATGCGGGCCACCATCAAGCCCGAGGTCGACCGTCTGGAGGGCGGCCGCGAGATCGTCCAGAAGTCCCTGACGGAGCTCGGGCCCATGACCGGGGCGGAGAAGCGCCTGGCGGCTGTGGCCGTCATCCTGCTGGCCTTCTGGTCCACCCAGGGCTCGATGCACGACATCGACGCCACCACCGTGACACTGTGCGCCATCGGCGTCATGCTGCTGCCGCGCATCGGGGTCTACTCCTGGAAGACCGTGGAGGAGCTCGTGAGCTGGGGGACGCTCGTGGTCTTCGCGGTCGGCATCTCGCTGGGATCCGTGCTGCTGGAGACCGGGGCGGCGGCATGGCTGTCGGCGGCCGTGTTCGACGGGCTCGGGATCACGGGTCTGCCGGTGCTCGCGATCATCGCGATCGTCGGCGCGTTCACGATCCTGATCCACCTGGGATTCGCCTCGGCCACGTCCATGTCGAGCGCGCTGATCCCGGTGTTCATCGCCCTGGCCGTGTCGATCCCGGACCTGCCCGGCGAGGGCGTGGGCTTCGTGCTGATCATGCAGTTCCTGATCTGCTTCGGATTCCTGCTGCCGATCTCCGCCCCGCAGAACATGCTCGCCTACGGCACGGGCGCGTTCACCACGCAGCAGTTCCTGCGCACCGGCATCCCGCTGACGATCGCCGGCTATCTGCTCATCCTGCTTTTCTCGGCCACGTACTGGCAGTGGATCGGGCTGCTGTGACCGGCAGGGGATGAGCGACGAGCGGCTGAGGACGGATCCGTCCTCAGCCGCTCGTCATGGCGGTGATCTGCGTGTTCAGAGGCTGCGCAGGACCGAGACGACCTTGCCCATCACCGTGGCGTGATCGCCCAGGATCGGCTCGTACTGCGAGTTCTGAGGAAGCAGCCAGGTGTGTCCGTCGCGCTGGCGGAAGGTCTTCACCGTGGCCTCGTCGTCCAGCAGGGCCGCCACGATCTCCCCGTTCTCGGCGGTGGCCTGAGCGCGCACCACGACCCAGTCGCCGTCGCAGATGGCGGCATCGATCATGGAGTCGCCGGAGACCCGCAGCATGAACAGCTCGCCGTGGCCGGTGAGCTGGCGCGGCAGGGCCATGCGGTCCTCGACCTGCTGCTCGGCGGTGATCGGGGTGCCGGCGGCGATCCTGCCGACGAGCGGCACGAACGAGACGTCCGCGGAGCCGATCGACGGCAGGTCGTCGTCCAGCTCCGGCGCCTCCGAAGCGGCCGGAGCCTCGGCGACGGCGGAGGCGGCCTCCGCCTCGGGATCGCCGAGCAGATGCAGGGGCACCAGGACCTCGAGGGCGCGCGGGCGCTTGGGGTCGCGGCGCAGGTAGCCCTGCCGCTCGAGCTGATTGAGCTGGTGGGTCACGCTCGACAGAGACTTCAGGCCCACCAGGTCGCCGATCTCGCGCATGGACGGGGGATAGCCGTGGGCGGCGACGGCGCGCTGGATGACCTCCAGGATCGTGCGCTGCCGCGGGGTCAGGCCCTTGCGCCGGGAGGACTCGGAGCCCGTCGCCCGGGCCGTGCCGCCTGAGCCGCGCTGCGTGCGACCGGTGCCGCTGGCTGCCATGTCCGTCCTCGTCTTCCGTCGATGGGCGCCTCCGGATCGCCGGGTGCGCTGCGTGCTGGGCCGCGGCGACGCGCTCGCGCCGCGCCGTGGCCGCCTTGTGCTGTCTGAGCGGTTGCGTTGACTCGTCCTCGAGGCCCCGCCAGGGCCTCCGACCTGCACAGTCCTCCCGCTGAGGCTACGTGAGCCGGACGTCACCTTCAAACATCTGTTCGATCGTGTCTCGACACGAGTCGTACACAGGTGCTAGAAATGGTCGCAAGCAGTTCGAACATGTATTCGAGAACCGGGATCGGGTCTCGAATCCGACACAGGTTCGAACACGGGAGCGGCCACCACCCGCACCACCCGCACCGTCTGTCACCGTCCGTCCCTCGGCAAGAAGGAGTGCATCCCATGTCCGTGATCAGCACCGCTGTCCTGTCGCACTCGTCCTCCACCGGCAGCATCCCCCTCGTCAGCGCCCTGCGCAGCGGGGGCCGCGCCTTCGCGCAGGAGCTCTCCTCCGCCGTGCCCGCCCTGCGCCGACGCCCCGCTGCGCGGCTCAAGGAGTCGGAGGGGCGCCGTCCGGCTCTGCGCGTCATTCCGGGCGGTCGCGCAGCTGCACCGCAGACTCGGACCCTGCCCGCCGTGAAGGAGCCGGAGGCCTCCGCACCGGCGCGATCCGCGTCCTCGCCCATGCGCCTGACCCGCCGCGGGCGGCTGCTGCTGATCGGCCTGCCGACCATGCTCGGCGTGCTGGCCGCGGCCGCACTGCTGGTCGTGCTGATCGCACCCTCCCACGTCACCGCCGGAACCGAGCCGGCCGAGGGCCCCGGGGTCGACTCCGTGACCGTCCAGCCCGGTCAGAGCCTCTGGGAGGTCGCTCAGCAGGCCGAGCCGCAGCGCGACACCCGGGACGTCGTCCTGCAGATCGTGGAGCTCAACGAGCTGGACTCCGCCCAGGTCTCCCCGGGCCAGCAGGTGCTGGTTCCCGCGGCCTGAGCCGGAGGACGGTGGGTTCGGCCGCCGTCGGATGCTGAAGGCCCCGTCCGCGCCTCGTAGACTGTCCTGGTGACTTCTCAGAGCGCGACACCCAGCACCGAGGGCGCCACGCGAGCCGAACGGCTCGCCTCGCTTCCCCTGCGCCACGACCTGCGCGGCAAGTCCCCCTACGGGGCGCCGCAGATCGACGTCCCCATCGCCCTGAACACCAACGAGAACACGCATCCGGTGCCGCAGGACGTCCAGGACGCCATCGTCGCCGAGGTCTCGCGGGTCGTGGGAACCCTCAACCGCTACCCGGACCGCGAGTTCACGCAGCTGCGCCGCGAGCTGGCCGAATACCTGGGCCACGGCCTGGACCAGGACAACATCTGGGCCGCCAACGGCTCCAATGAGATCCTCCAGCAGCTCATGCAGGCCTTCGGCGGCCCCGGTCGTCGTGTGCTGGCCTTCGTCCCGTCCTACTCCATGTACCCGCTGCTCTCGGCCGGCACGAACACGGAGTTCATCCCGGGCGTGCGCGCCGAGGACTTCACGCTCAGCGCCGAATCGGCCGCCGCACAGGTCCGCGAGCACCGCCCGAGCATCGTGCTGCTGTGCTCGCCCAACAACCCCACGGGCACCGCGCTGGAGGACGACGTCGTCGATGCCGTCTACCGCGCCGGCGAGGAGTCGAACACCGTGGTGGTGGTCGACGAGGCCTATGCCGAGTTCTCCCGCTTCCCAGAGCGCACCGCGCTGCGCCTGCTCGAAGGCCGTCCGCGCCTGGTCGTCAGCCGCACCATGTCCAAGGCCTTCGCCCTGGCCGGGGCGCGGATCGGCTACTTCGCCGCCGCACCGGAGATCGCCGATGCCGTGCGTCTGGTGCGCCTGCCGTATCACCTCTCCGCGGTGACCCAGGCGACCGCTCTGGCGGCGCTGCGCCATCGCACGACTCTGCTCGCCGACGTCGCCGACATCCGCATGCAGCGCGACCGGATCGTCGATGACCTCAAGCGGATGGAGCTGGACCCGGCGGAATCGGACTCCAACTTCGTGTTCTTCGGCGGCGGCATCGACGCCCCGGCCCTGTGGCAGGACCTGCTGGATCGAGGCGTCCTGATCCGCGACGTCGGCATCCCCGGGCACCTGCGCGTCACCGCCGGCACCGAGGAGGAGACCACCGCGTTCCTCGACGGCGTCCGCGCGCACCTGGAGGACCGGTCCGCCGCTGCGAGGGACTCCGAGACAGAGCAGGACCCCGCGAACCGCTGAACCGCCCGCCGCTGACGCCCTCGCACGTCGGCCCGGCACAGAATCCCATCCCGCCGCAGGAGGCCCCATCATGAGCGATCAGCCCACCACCGCAGCGAGCGACGGCGCACGCACCGCCTCGCTCGAGCGCGTGACGTCGGAATCCAGCATCCGCGTCGAGCTGAACCTGGACGGCACCGGCCAGCACTCCATCTCGACCAGCGTGCCGTTCTACGACCACATGCTCACGGCGCTGTCCAAGCACTCGCTGATCGACCTGACGGTCCAGGCCACCGGCGACACCCACATTGACGTCCACCACGTCGTGGAGGACACCGCGATCGTGATCGGCGAGTGCCTGCGCACCGCCCTCGGCGACAAGCGCGGGATCGCACGCTTCGGGGAGGCCTCCGTGCCGCTGGACGAGGCGCTGGCCCACGCGGTCGTCGACGTCTCCGGGCGCCCGTACTGCGTGCACGTCGGCGAGCCCGAGGGCCAGCAGTACCACTTGATCGGCGGGCACTTCACCGGCTCCATGACCCAGCACGTCTTCGAGTCGCTGACTCATCACGCCGGGATCTGCCTGCACATGGAGCTGGTGCGCGGGCGGGATCCGCATCACATCGTCGAGGCCCAGTTCAAGGCCCTGGCCCGTGCGCTACGCGCCGCCGTCGAGCCGGACCCGCGCGTCACCGGCATCCCCTCGACCAAGGGCGCGCTGTGATCCGCCGCCCGGAGGACGCGGTCGACGACAAGGGCCGCACGATCCCCGCGCCGCACACGGTGGGGGAGCCGCTGCCGCAGGAGCCGGCCTCGTCGGCGCCGTCCGTGGTCGTGCTCGACTACGGGGCCGGCAACGTCCGCTCGGCCGTCCGCGCGCTCGAGGAGGCCGGTGCCCGCGTCCTGCTCACGCGCGACCCGGAGCTGGTCTCCGGCGCCGACGGCCTGCTCGTTCCCGGAGTGGGCGCCTATCAGGCGGTGGCCGAGGGGCTGCGCGAGATCGGCGCGGTGCGCCTGATCGAGCGCCGGCTCATGGGCGGGCGACCGGTCCTGGGCATCTGCGTCGGACTGCAGGTCCTGTTCGAGCGCGGAGTCGAGCACGGCACGGAGACCGAGGGCCTGGGCCAGTGGCCGGGCACGGTCGAGCGCCTGGACGCCCCGATCGTCCCGCACATGGGCTGGAACACGGTCGAGCCGCCCGAGTCCAGCGTGCTCTTCCGCGGCATCGAGCAGGAGCGCTTCTACTTCGTGCACTCCTTCGGCGTGCTGAAGTGGGAGTTCGAGCAGAACAGCGAGCACATGCTCCCGCCGCAGGTCACCTGGTCGCGCCACGGAAGCCCCTTCATCGCCGCTGTGGAGAACGGGGCACTGTCCGCCACGCAGTTCCACCCGGAGAAGTCGGGCCAGGCGGGACTCCAGCTGCTGCGCAACTGGCTCGAGACGCTGCCGCGCACGGGCCGACTGGACGCGGCCCTCGCCGCGCGGGACGCGCAGACCGCTGGTCATGAGGAGAGCGACGCATGAGCTGGGCCGTCATCGTGATGGCGCTGGGAGCCTTCATGGCCGGAGGCACCTACTCGTTCCACAAGCAGGGCTTCCCGCGCTACACCGTCGTGATCATGGGGGTCATCGCCGCCGCCCTGATCATCTACGGCGCCTTCGCCTGGTACACAGGCAGCCGCGGCTGAGCGCCCCCCCCCGAGACATCCGCATTCGATCGAGGAGAGCAATGACCGAAAACACGAACCACGCCGAGCAGACCGGCCCGCGCCTCGAGCTGCTGCCCGCGGTGGACGTCCGCGACGGCCAGGCCGTGCGCCTCGTCCAGGGGGAGTCCGGCTCCGAGACCGGCTACGGCGATCCGCTGGAGGCCGCGCAGGCCTGGCAGGACGCAGGGGCCGAGTGGCTGCACCTGGTCGATCTGGATGCCGCATTCGGCACCGGGGACAACATCGACGTCCTCACGAGCGTGGCCCGGTCGCTGTCGCTGAAGATCGAGATGTCCGGAGGCATCCGCGACGACGCCTCCCTCGAGCGAGCGCTGTCGCTCGAGCCGGCCCGGATCAATCTGGGCACCGCCGCGCTCGAGGATCCCGAGTGGACCCGACGGGTCATCGCCGAGCACGGAGACGTCATCGCCGTGGGCCTGGACGTGCGCGGCACCACGCTGGCCGCCCGCGGCTGGACCCAGGAGGGCGGGGACCTGTGGGAGGTGCTCGAGCGCCTCGAGGCCGACGGCTGCTCCCGCTACGTCGTCACCGACGTCACCAAGGACGGCACGCTGAAGGGCCCGAATGTCGAGCTGCTGCAGCAGGTCGCGCAGCGCACGGGCAAGCCCGTCGTGGCCTCCGGCGGCATCGCTTCGCTCGAGGACATCGCCGCGCTGCGCCGCCTGGTCAGCTCGGGTGTGGAGGGCGCGATCATGGGCAAGGCCCTCTATGCCGGGCGCTTCACGCTCGAGCAGGCCCTGGATGTCGCGGGACGCCCGGAGGTCTGAGCCCGTGAGCAGTGCTCGGCCGAACGACGACCCTCCGACTCCGCGAGGGCCCGCGCGCGAGCTTCCCTCGCACATCCAGGCGCAGCTGCGCTCGGCAGGCGGGCAGACCGACACCGGGGGACAGCCGTGGCAGGGCCGCGACCTGGAGCACGGTCACGGTCATCTCTTCCCGGGCGACAGCGGCGCAGTCGACGCCGCGCTGGAGTCGGCCCTGGCGGCGCGCTCGCGGGGAGAAGCCGATGAGGCGGAGGTCGTCGCCGCGCTCGCAGCCGCCCGGGTCTTCGTGCCGGTGGTCGCCGAGGTCTCGGCCAGCACCGTCACCGACGAGGGGCTGGTGGCCGACAAGGAAGCGGACATGGCGCTGGTGCGGCTGTCCTCTCGCAGCGGTCGCAGTGTTCAGCCGGTCTTCGGCTCGGACGTCGAGGTCACGCAGTGGCACCGCCAGGCGCGGCCGGTGGCCGCCGATGCGCGGCGGGCCGCTCTGGCTGCCGTCCAGGACGGCGCCCAGATGCTCGTGCTGAATCCCGGCTCGGAAGCGCCCTTCGTGGTGCGCCGCCCGGCGCTGTGGGCGGTCGCCCAGGGGATCGAGTGGACGCCGAGCTACGACTCGCAGGAGGTCTCCCGGGCGGTGCTCGATGCCGCTCTGGGACTGCCCGGTGTGGCCGGGGCCCACGTGCGGCGGGGCCGCGGCGCGGACACCCCGCTGAGCGGGGGAGGGTCGCTGCCCGGCGGGGGCGAGGGCCCGGAGCTGACCGCCGTGCTCGAGCTGCTGCCAGGACTGGACCAGGGGCAGCTCGACGGTCTGGTCCGGGCCTTCCAGGACAGGCTCTCCCAGCACACCGTGGTGGCCGAGAAGGTCGACAGCCTCGAGGTGGCGCTGGAGGCCCTCGAGATCTGACGCGCCCGGCGGGTCAGCTCAGGAGAAGACGGGGCCCGTGAACTTCTCGCCGGGGCCCTGACCGGGCTTGTCCGGGTAGGTCGACGCCTCGCGGAAGGCCAGCTGCAGCGTGCGCAGGCCGTCGCGCAGCGGGCCCGCGTGCTGCGAGCCGATCTCCGGCGCTGCGGCGGTGACGAAGCCGGCCAGCGCCGTGATCAGCTTGCGGGCCTCGTCGAGGTCCTTGAGCGCCTCGGCATCCGGGCCCTCGGCCAGGCCGCACTTCACGGCGGCGGCGGACATGAGGTGCACCGCAGACGTCGTGATGACCTCGATCGCGGGGACCTCGGCGATGTCGCGGACCTGCTGGGTGACGGCGTCCAGGGCCTCCTGGCTCAGCGGGCTGCCCTCATGCGGCTCCTGGGCATGGTCGTGATCGGCATGCTCGGGCTGCGCGGAATCCTGGGCGGGCTGCTGCGCTGCGGCCCGGGCGTCGTCGTCCGAGGCGCCGTCGAAGCGGAAGGTGCTCTGAGAAGTCATGGCCCCAGCCTAGGTGCTGAGGGCGATCACGTCGGCGACGCATGCTCCGCCGGCCCGGGCCCCTGCCCGCACGAGCCCCGTCCGAGCGGTTCGGCCATCGACTGACCGAACTCATCACAGGTGTTGCGATAGCCCCTTGAGACCGCCCCTCCGTGCGCACGCTGGGAGGCCACTCGAGTCGCCCACGATCTCAGACGCACTTCAGCGGGCCACTCGATGGGCTCGGCTGGATCGACGTCACGCTTCCGAGGCCGTCGAGGCGGACCTCGGGGCAGCGTGGAGGCTGCGGTGTCGGCTCGCTGTTGCAGCAGCACCGGTCATGCGGCCGGGGTGTGCGCCGAGGCAGGGTCGGTGTACGCACCGGCGCCCTGGCCGATCCGTCGATTCCTCGGCACCGAATCTCGCGCGTGGCCGGATCCTGCCCGCCGCAGCGTCATCGTGTCCCGGGGAGAAGCTTTCGTGTATGATGTTCGGCAGTGTGCAAGCGGAGGTGACTCCCACCCGCGCTGACCGCGATCTCAGGATCGACAGGGTCTCCGGGTCAAGACGACGCAGCAGCGTCCGCGCCGTGCCAGCAGAGATGCTGTCGGCGTCCCCGTTCGATCGGGGGATCGGTGGTTGCCGATCCGGATGCCTCGGCCTCCGCTTGCCCTGGGCAGCGGAGGCTTTTTCGTTGCCATCCGCACCAGGGCGCGGAGCTCGAGCACAGCTCGGGGGCCGTCGCCGCAGATCGCCGGATCAGACCGGCACGACTATCTCAGGAGCAGAGCATCAGCGATCCACGCATCAATGAGAAGATTCGCGTCCCCGAGGTCCGCCTTGTCGGGCCGGCGGGCGAGCAGGTCGGCATCGTCCGCGTCGAGGACGCCATGCGACTGGCCCGTGAATCCGATTTGGATCTGGTTGAGGTCGCCCCCACCGCCAAGCCGCCCGTCGCCAAGCTGATGGACTTCGGCAAGTACAAGTACGAGGCGGCGGTGAAGGCGCGCGAGTCGCGCAAGAACCAGTCGAACACGAGCCTCAAGGAGGTTCGGTTCCGCCTGAAGATCGATGACCACGACTACGAGACCAAGGTCGGGCACGCCAAGCGCTTCCTGACCGAGGGCGACAAGGTCAAGGCCATGATCCAGTTCCGCGGCCGCGAGCAGTCGCGTCCGGAGATGGGCGTGCGCCTGCTCGGCAAGCTGGCCGAGGACCTGGAGGAGTTCGGCCAGGTCGAGTCCAGCCCGCGCCAGGACGGCCGCAACATGGTCATGGTCCTCGGTCCGCTGAAGACCAAGTCCGAGGCCAAGTCGGCTGCCCGCCGCGCCAAGGAGGCGGAGTCCGATCAGGAGAGCCGTCTTCCCTCGAAGGTGAAGTCCTCCCGTCGCGATCGCGAGCGCGATGCTCGTGAGTCCGGCGCTCCGGCCACCGGCGATGCCGAGAACCCGCTGCCCGTGGGCGGCAGCTCGATCGGGGAGTCGATCCCCGAGGAGCTGCGCGCGCTGGCTTCGGCCAAGTTCGAGGTGCCCGAGGGCGCCCCGCCGCTGAAGGTCTCCGAGGATCAGCCGCCCGTCGTGCTGCCCAAGGAGGACAAGCGCGAGCCCCGCGGCGGCGGTCGCGGTCGCCAGGGCGGGCCCCGCTCGAACGATCGCGGCGGCTCAGATCGCGGATCCGATCGCGGCGGCCGTCCCTCCGGCGGCTCGGGTCGGCCCTCGTCGGGCCGCCCGGACTCCGGTGGCGCCTCGCGCCCCAGCGGCGGTCGTCCGTCCTCGTCGGGTCCGCGCACCGGCTCGGAGTCGTCCAGGCCCCCGCGCTCGACCTCCGGGACCCCGCGTCCGGCCTCGAGCTCGCAGGGCTCCGGGCAGGGCGGTTCGCCCCGTCCGGCCGGCGGCCCGGGCCGACCCTCGGCACCGCGCCCGTCGGGCGCCCCGACCCCGGATCGACGCCCAGGCCCGCACCCAAGCCGGGAACGGCGCCCAAGCCGGGCGGCGGACCCAAGCCGGGTGGAGCGCCCAAGCCGGGCGGACCCAAGCCGGGGCAGTGACCCCGCTGCCCTGACATGAAAGCTTCGACCCGGTCCCGCTGGACGGGACCGGGTCGGTGACCGCGGAGTCGTCGGCTCACCCAGCCGATGACCCAGACCAGGCCGCCCCAGAGGCGGCGCACCGCGACAGCGGTGAGACCGACAGCAAGGAGACGGCCCACCATGCCGAAGATGAAGACCCACTCGGGTGCCAAGAAGCGCTTCAAGATCACGGGTTCGGGCAAGGTCAAGCGCCAGCAGGCCAACCGCCGCCACTACCTCGAGCACAAGTCCTCGCGCCTGACCCGCCGCCTCGCCGGCGACAAGATCGTGGCCCCGGGCGATGCCAAGGTCGTGAAGAAGATGCTCGGCCGCTGAGCCGAAGCACCTCGCAGAACATCCGCTGACGGTCTCGCCGCAGCACCCCTGAACACCGAGCGACCCCCGGCCAGGACCGGGACGAGTCGCTCCCGCACCGAAGGAGCACACACGTGGCACGTGTGAAGAGGGCGCTCAACGCCCACAAGAAGCGTCGTACGACCCTGGAGATGGCCTCCGGCTACCGCGGACAGCGCTCGCGCCTGTACCGCAAGGCCAAGGAGCAGGTCCTCCACTCGTACACCTACAACTACGATCACCGCCGCACCCGCAAGGGCGACTTCCGCCGGCTGTGGATCCAGCGCATCAACGCCGCCGCTCGCGCTCAGGGCCTGACCTACAACCGCTTCATCCAGGGCCTGAAGGCCGCTGAGGTCGAGGTCGACCGCCGCATGCTGGCCGAGCTGGCCGTCAACGACGCCCCCGCGTTCAACGCGCTCGTCGAGATCGCCAAGAAGAACCTGCCCGCGGACACCTCCGCTCCGCGCTCCGACGCGGCCTGATCCCGCTTCGAGCGTGAGCATCGCGCAGCGCCTCGCCGACTCCGCGCTGATCAATCCCGGTTCCGACCGGGTGCGATCGGTCGCGGGACTGGCGAGGCGCTCTGCGCGTTCCAGGGCCGGTCGATTCCTCGCCGAGGGCCCGCAGTGCGTCCGCGAGGCCCTGCGCGCGCACCTGGGGGAGTTCGAGTCCCTCGTGCCTGCACCTCGGGACGGGGTGATCGACGCCCTCTACATCACCGAGCGCGCGCTGCAGCGCCACCCGGACATCGATCAGCTCGTCGAGCGCGTGCTCCAGGCCGAGGGCTCCCCGCGGGTCTTCGTGCGCATGGTCTCCGACGAGGTCCTTGCGGCCATGTCGGATGCCGAGCACCCGCAGGGCGTGCTCGCGGTGTGCCGGATCCCCGAGCTGACCTGGGCGCAGGTCGCCGAGCGTCGGCCCCGCCTGGTGGCGGTCATGTGCCGCGTGCAGGACCCCGGCAATGCCGGGACCGTGCTGCGCGCCGCTGATGCCGCCGGCGCCGATGCCGTGGTGCTCACCGCCGGATCGGTGGACCTGCACAACCCCAAGGTGGTGCGCTCGACCGCCGGCTCCCTGTTCCATCTGCCCGTGCTCACCGGCCTGGATCCGGCCGAGCTGGTCGGCCGCCCCGTGAGCGATGCCGCAGGCGGTGAGCTGCAGGTGCTGGCCGCGGACGGCTACGGCGCCCTGGATCTGGATGAGCTGCAGGATGCTTCGGCAGCTGGCCGGGAGGCGGCTGTCGAGCTGGCGCGCCCCACGGCATGGCTCTTCGGCAATGAGGCGCAGGGGCTGTCCGAGCAGGAGAAGGCCCTGGCCTCCCACCGCGTGGCGGTGCCGCTGCACGGGGCCGCCGAGTCGCTCAACGTGGGGACGGCGGCCACCCTGTGCCTCTACGCCTCCGCCCGCGCTCAGCGCCGCACCGCCGAGGGCGCCGCATGAGCCTGCGGCACGACGACGAGCGCACGTTCCGCACCCAGGTCGTGGCCGCCGCGCTGCTGGACGACCCGCACCGGCCCCAGCGGCTGATCGCGGCCCAGCGTGCCTATCCGGAGTCCCTGCGCGGGCTGTGGGAGCTGCCCGGAGGCAAGCAGGAGCCGGGGGAGACGGTCCAGGAGGCGCTGCACCGGGAGTGCCGGGAGGAGCTGG
Organism: Kocuria sp. SL71; assembly: GCF_026672465.1. Taxonomy (NCBI): domain Bacteria; kingdom Bacillati; phylum Actinomycetota; class Actinomycetes; order Micrococcales; family Micrococcaceae; genus Kocuria; species Kocuria sp. SL71. Next base: position 1,325,738 of record NZ_JAPPRE010000001.1, on the reverse strand, counting down.
GTGTGCGGATCCGCCTGCTCGAGGAGGTCCCCGGACCTCATCGGCAGGGATGGCCGCTCAGCGAGTCGGCCGCCATGCGCGTGTGGACGGCCGTCGTCGTCGGAGCCGCGGAGGAGCAGGAAGCGGACGCCGACGCCCTGGGCACGGGCCGTCAGCCCGAGGGCGCGGATCATCTCGAGCTGCGCTGGGTGCGCATCGGCCCGGAGCCGATCGAGGGCCTCCAGGAGGCCGAGGCCCTGCCGTGGATCCCCGCGGACCTGCCGATCCTGGACGGCATCCGACGTCACCTGTCCGGCTGAGCAGGCGGCCGGCGACCCATGCGAGTCGCCCACAGGCACTGTGCCGGGGCCGGACGAGGGCCTTGCGGGGACTAGACTTGGACCGCCCGCGTTCTGGCGCCGGGCCGATGAACCGAACCCGAGAGCGAAGGCACCTGTCGCACATGTCTGAGAGCACACCGGAGGGCGGGCCTCAGCAGGCGCCCTCTGCCGCCGCCCAGGCCGAGACCCCGACCGGTCAGGCCGAGACCCCGACCGTCGCGGAGTTCGATCCCACGGATGAGCAGGCCGTCGGCCGCGCCGTGGAGGAGGCCCTGGACGCTGTCCAGGCCGCCGCGGATCTCGATGAGCTCAAGGCGGTGCGCCTGGCCCACGCCGGCGATCGCTCGCCGCTAGCCCTGGCCAACCGGCGCATCGGCTCGCTCGAGAAGTCCCAGAAGGCCGCCGCGGGCAAGCTCATGGGCCAGGCCCGCGGCCGGGTGAACAAGGCGCTGTCAGCGCGCACCGGGGTGCTGGAGGCCGAGCGCGCCGAGCGCATCCTGGTCGAGGAGTCCGTGGACGTCACCGCCGCGAGCAGCCGTCGCCGGCTGGGCGGGCGCCACCCCATCAGCGCCATGATGGAGACCGCGCAGGACATCTTCGTGGGCATGGGCTGGGAGGTCGCCGAGGGCCCCGAGGTCGAGTCCGAGTGGTTCAACTTCGACTCCCTGAACTTCAAGCCGGACCACCCCGCCCGCGAGCTGCAGGACACGTTCTTCGTGGACCCGCCCGAGGCCCACCTGGTCCTGCGCACCCACACCTCCCCGGTCCAGATGCGCACCCTGCTGAGCCGTGAGCTGCCGGTCTACGTTGTGGCCCCGGGGCGGGTCTTCCGCACCGACGAGCTCGATGCGACCCACACGCCCGTGTTCCACCAGGTAGAGGGCCTCGCCGTCGACAAGGGCCTGACCATGGCCGATCTCAAGGGCACGCTCGAGCACTTCGCGCGCCAGATCTTCGGCCCCGATGCCCGGATCCGGCTGCGGCCCAACTACTTCCCGTTCACCGAGCCCTCCGCCGAGATGGACGTGTGGCACCCGCAGGCCCAGGGCGGTCCGCGCTGGATCGAGTGGGGCGGCTGCGGCATGGTCCACCCCAACGTCCTGCGCGCAGCCGGCGTGGACCCCGAGGTCTACTCGGGCTTCGCCTTCGGCATGGGCATCGAGCGCACGCTGATGTTCCGCAACGGGGTCCCCGACATGCACGACATGGTCGAGGGCGATATCCGATTCAGCCAGCACTTCGGAATGGAGGTCTGAGATGCGGGTTCCGCTGTCCTGGCTGCGCGAGTTCGCGCCGCTGCCCGAGGAAGCCACCGCCGAGCAGCTGCTGGAGACCATGGTCTCCGTCGGCTTCGAGGAGGAGGAGGTCCTCCGCCCCGGCGATGAGCTCACCGGGCCCATCGTCGTGGGGCAGGTCCTGTCCCGCGAGCCCGAGGAGCACTCCAACGGCAAGACGGTGAACTGGTGCTCCGTGCGCGTGGTCCCGGAGGGCCAGCAGCAGACCCTGACCGGCGAGGGCATCGAGCCCTCCGGCGTGCAGGGCATCGTCTGCGGCGCGCACAACTTCGAGGTCGGCGACAAGGTCGTCGTGACCCTGCCCGGTGCCGTGCTGCCCGGCGACTTCCGGATCAGCCCGCGCAAGACCTACGGCCACACCTCGGCGGGGATGATCGCCTCGGCGCGCGAGCTGGGCATCGGCGAGGATCACGACGGCATCCTGGTGCTCGGCGATCTCGGCCTGGACCCCGAGCTGGGCACGGATGTGCGCGAGGTGCTGCAGCTCGACGAGTCCGCCGCCGACATCAACGTCACCCCGGACCGCGGCTACGCCCTGTCCATGCGCGGTGTGGCCCGCGAGTACTGCCACGCCGTCGGCGCTGCGTTCGAGGACCCGGCGCTCGCCCTGTCCGAGGCTGCACCCGCGCCGACGGAAGACGCGTTCCCCGTCGTGCTGGCCGACGAGGCGCCGATCCGCGGCGAGCAGGGCTGCACGCGCTTCGCGACCCGCGTGGTGCGCGGCATCGACCCGTCCCGGCCCACTCCGGTGTGGATGTCGACCCGTCTGCGCCTGGCGGGCATGCGCTCGATCAGCCTGCCCGTGGACATCTCGAACTACGTGATGCTCGAGCTCGGCCAGCCGCTGCACTTCTACGACCTGTCTCGGGTCGCCGAGCAGATCACCGTGCGCCGCGCCCGTCAGGGCGAGCAGCTGACCACGCTGGACGGCAAGCAGCGCGCGCTGGATCCCGAGGACCTGCTGATCACCGACGCCACCGGCCCCATCGGGCTGGCCGGGACCATGGGCGGCGAGTTCGCCGAGGTCGGCGATTCCACGACCGACGTGCTGGTCGAGGCTGCGCACTTCGATCCCGTGTCGGTCGCGCGCACCGCGCGCCGCCACCGCCTGTCCTCCGAGGCCTCCCGGCGCTTCGAGCGCGGCGTGGACCCGCAGCTGCAGGCCGCCGCCGCCGAGCGCGCCGTCCAGCTGCTCGTCGAGCTCGCCGGCGGCACCGCCGGACCCGAGGTCGGCGACGTCCGCGTCGAGGAGGCGGAGGCGCCCGTCACCATCCGCCTGGACGCGGGCTATCCCGCCCGGCGCGTGGGCGTGGACTACTCGGCAGAGCGCGTGGAGTCCCTGCTCACCGAGATCGGCTGCACGCTCGAGACGCTGAGCCCGGCCGTCGAGGTCGAGGAGGAGCCCAGCGCCGCCGGGCAGGACGGCTGGCTGGTCACGCCCCCGTCGTGGCGGCCCGATCTGCGCGAGCCCGAGGACCTGGCGGAGGAGATCGCGCGCCTGGACGGCTACGACAAGATCCCGTCGCGGCTTCCCGTCGCGCCTCCGGGACGGGGTCTGAGCGCCGAGCAGGCCGGTCGCCGGCGCGTGCTGAGCGCCCTGGCCGCCGCCGGCCTGACCGAGGTGCTCGCCTACCCGTTCACCACGCCGGCCGACAACCAGCTGTGGGCCTCGCCCGAGCCCGGGACCGAGGTCGACTCGGTGCGCCTGGCCAATCCCATCGCCGAGTCCCGCGGCGTGCTGCGCGCTTCGCTGATCCCCGGCCTGCTGGAGATCCTGCATCGCAACCGCTCGCGCGGGTTCCGCGATCTGCAGCTCTTCGAGTCGGGACTCGTCTTCCGCCCCGGCGCCCAGCTGGGCACCGGATCCATCCCTCCGGTCGGTCAGCGTCCGTCCGAGCAGGTCCTGGCGGATCTGCGAGGCGGGATCCCGGAGCAGCCCCTGCATATCGCAGCCGTCTTCGCCGGCGACGATGCCCCGGCGGCCCCGGGGTCCGACCCGCGAGCGCTGGGCTGGCGGGACGCCCTCGAGATCGCGCGTCTGGTCGGCGACGTCCTGGGCGTGCGCCTGAGCGTGGAGCAGGGCCGCCATCAGGCCTTCCACCCTGGGCGCACGGCGGTGCTGCGCCTTCCCTCCGGGGGCCTCGTGGGCACAGCCGGCGAGCTGCACCCGCAGCTGGTCGCTCAGCAGGGCCTGCCCGAGCGCACGAGCGCCATGGAGCTGGAGCTGTCGGCGATCCTGGCCGCCCGCGACGGCGCGATCGCCGCCGAGCCGTTGAGCGTCCAGACCCCGGCCACGCAGGACGTCGCGCTCGTGGTGGATGCCGCTGTGCCGGCTGCCGAGCTGATGGTCACGATCCGCGAGGGCGCGGGCGAGCTCGTCGAGGACGTCCGCGTCTTCGACGTCTACCAGGGCGAGCACATCGAGACCGGGAAGAAGTCGGTGGCCCTGGCCATGCGGTTCCGGGCGCCCGATCGCACGCTGACGGCCGAAGAGGCCTCCGAGGCTCGCACGGCGGCGGTCGAACTCGCCGCGTCGAGACACGGCGCCGTCCTGCGCGGCTGAGCAGCCCGGGAGACCATCCAGCAACCGATGACCACCCTTCGCCAGGCCCCCGCCTGCGGGGGAGGAGAAGCACATGAGCACTGAGAACACCCCCGGGGCCTCCGCCGGGGAAGCCGAAGGCAGCCGTCGGCTGCAGGAGAACGGCCGTCGCGGCGATGGCGCGTCCACGGCGTTCCGCGACGCCTTCTCCCTGCGCGGGGGCACGGACGGCGACCCCGAAGGAGATCCGCTCGAGGATCTCGGTGCGGGCGAGCGCGAGGAGGCCGTCGAGGCCCGTGCCACCTGGCTGCCCGTGATCGCAGTCGTGCTGGGCATCATCTTGGCGCTGGTGCTGGCGATCGCCTCCTACTCGGCGTTCCAGCGCGCGGGGCAGCTGCAGGGCTGGGCCAATTCGACCTACGCGGTGACCGGCACCTACACCGACATGACGCACGATCTGCACTCGGAGTCCTTCAACCCCAAGTACGCGATCACGCTGCCGGACGACGAGGAGATCTCGGCTCAGCGCTTCGACAACGGCCTGCAGGACCTCTACACCCCGGAGCCTGGGGAGGCCGTCGAGGTCCGCGGCGAGGGCCGCGGCGCCTCCGTGGACGACTTCGACCAGGAGGTCGACGTCCTGCTCGGCGTGCAGGACGGGGAGCTTCAGGTCCTGTCCACCGCGGAGGCAGGCTCGCTCGGCGGCGGCGTCACGGATCAGACCGTGTCCGCCCAGAAGACCCGGGGCGGACTGTTGGCTGCGGCCTCGGTGCTGGTGCTGGGTCTGGGCATCGCCGGCGGGGTCATCCTGCGGCGGCGCAGCCTGCGCTGAATCAGGGTCTGCGCCTTTCGAACATGAAGCTGCGGGGCCGCACCCACGACAGATGTCGGGTGCGGCCCCGCAGTCGCGAGCAGGTCGGCTCAGCGCACGGGCGCACCTGGCCCCAGGGGAAGCCCGAGCATCCACCAGGCGAGGAACAGCAGCGTCCAGGAGAGGGTCATGCACACCGCCAGTGGCAATGTATAGGAGGCCAGGGTCCCGATCCCGGCTGATCGCCGGTACTGCTGCAGGAACCCCAGGGCCAGGACGAAGTAGGGACTCATGGGTGTCACGGCCGTTGAGCCCGAGTCCGCGATTCGGAACAGAGCCTGCGTGGTCTCCGCTGGGACTTCCACGAGCATGAGCATCGGCACGAGCACCGGGGCAGTGATGGACCACATCGCCGAGCCGCTGGTGATCAGGATGTTCACCACGGACAGCAGCCCCAGCACCAGCAGGAAGACGACAGGGATGGGGATGCCGGTGGAGTCGAGCAGAGCAGCGGACTCCACCGCGATCACGTCGCCGATGTATGACCACTCGAAGTAGGCCAAGAACTGTGCGATCGCGAAGAACAGGACCAGGACCGGGGCGATCTGTTTCACGCCCGAGGTCATCATCGCCGGCACGTCTTCCCACGCAGTGATCTCGCCGCTGAGCCAGCCGTAGACCATGCCTGCCAGGGCGAAGAGCATACCAACCAGAACGCCGATCCCATCCAGGAACGGCGAGTCCGTCAAGGACCCGCCCTCGCCGCGCAGCGGGGAGCTGGCAGGCAGAAGCAGAATGGTCGTCACGATCAGCACAGAGATCACTGCCAGGACTGCGATGATCATGGCCTTGGTCTCCCTGCCGCTCAGGCGCAGCGAGGTCTCGTCCACGTCGGCTTCCGGATCCGGATCGAGGTCTGGCCGGCGGGCCAGCACGAGATTGGTCACGAGTGTGATCACAAGTGCTAGAAGCAAGCTCGAGGCGATGTTGAAGAACCAGTTGCTCAGCGGGGAGACGTAGGCCTCCGGGTCGATGATCTGGGCTGCCTCGGTCGTGATCCCTGCGAAGATCACGTCATTCGGAGTCGGGATGGGGCTGGCATCGTAGCCGGAGGCGATCGAGGTGTAGGCGACGACGATGCCCAGGATCGGGGATCGACCGACAGCGCGGAATGCCACGGCCCCCAGCGGGACCAGGATGGCGTAAGCAGCGGCGCTTGCCACGTGGGACATCGTGCCCGTGAAGGCAACTGCGAAGACGACCAGGAAGGCAGGGACCCGGGAGATCGTGACCCGCATCAGGCCGTTCAGGAACCCGGTGCCCTCTGCCACGGCAACACCCATCATGACCACGACGATCGTCGCCATCGGGCCGAATTCGGCGAAGTTGCCGATGGCCGTGGACAGCGCCATGGACAGGCCTTCGACGCTCAGCAGATTGCGAACGACGACCTCTTCGCCGTCGCTGGGGGAGATCACCGAGACGCCCGACGCGGACATGATCGCGCTGATGACAGCCAAGATCGCGGCCAGGATCCAGAACAGCCAGAACGGATGGGGCAGGGCGTTGCCGATTCGCTCGATGACGCCCAGGATGCGCAGCACGCGGGGCAGCTTGTCGCCGTCGCGCTGTCGCTCGGAGAGATTGGCAGTGGTCATGATGGATTCACCTCGGCAGTCGGTAGTGATTCAGGGTGTTCCAGAGCAGGTCGGTGGCTTCGACGCTGTGGGTCGTGGCACCTCCGCCCGAGTAGGCGTCGGCTCCTGGCCAGGTATGGCCGCCTCCCTGCACCCGCACGTGCGTGACTTCTGCTCCGCGGTGGCAGCCTCGGTGCCTGTCGATCTCGATGTCCGCGGCGGGGGAGCTCGTCGTGACGGCGCCGCGGCAGCCATTGCGCTCGGCCCAGGCGGCCGTCCAGCCGGGGATCGACGGGAGTCCTCGGGCCGGATCGCCGTCGTAGGGGATGGTTGCGTCAGCCGTGCCGTGCATCTCGACCACGGGCACCGGACGAGACGGTGAGCACTCCCGATGGCCGGTCGCGTAGAAGGCCCCGGCCACTGGAGCGATGCCCGTGATCCGCTGCGAGCGCTCGCAGGCCAGGATTCCGACGAAGCCCGCGCCGTTGGACTTCCCGGTCGCGTAGACCCGTGAGGTGTCCAGACACAGATCTCCCTCGAGTTGATCGAGCAGGTCGTCTACGAAGGCCAGGTCATCGACTCCTTCAGCCGAATAGGGGGCTCCCTCCCAAGCCTGGCGTGGATCCTCGAGGCTTCCGGGGACGCCGTCGGCGTAGACGACGACGGCCGGCAGGCGGTCCAGTCCCGAGAACTCCTGGGTCTCGGCGGCTGTGCTGCCTCGGCCGTGGAAGACGAGGACCACGGGCCAGGTCTTCTGGGCGCTGTAGCCCTCAGGCAGGTGCTGGATGTAGGTGCGCTCGAGCCCTCCGCTGCGAACAGAGCCCGGCTGGGAGCCCGCGGCAGTCTCCTGCTCGGAGGGGGCCCTCCGGCCCTTCGCGCATCCGGCGGAGGATCCGGGTATGTCGCCCTGAGCGTGGGGCTGCTGGGGTCGGGGGTCCTGGGGGTCGAGCACGTCGATCGAGCCCGTCGCGCTGGCACTGGGAGCCATGGACATGCCGATCAGCAGCACGAGGGCGGCGACGCGTGCGGCGATCCTGGGCGATCCGGACATGAGGGAACTCCTGTTCGCTGATGGGGCTGAGAGGACGAAGCAGACGGCTGCGATGTCGGCGTACGCGGTCGGCGGAAGGCTCTGGAGGGGCCTGTTCGGGCGCATGAGGGTGCACAGGATCGCGGGCGGGGCCGCGACGACGGCCCGTCCTTATGTCCTGCGGATGCTGCTGTGGGTCAGGGGAAAGGGAGCGTGAGGTTCGTCAGAGCTGAGCCCAGCGGCCCAGGAAGTCGCAGATCCTCTCGGTGATGGTCTCGATCAGCTCGGCGCCGACCTGCTCGGTAGCCTGCCGGGGGTCGCCAAGCACGCCGTTGGGCGTCAAGTCGTCCCAGGAGCGGGTCAGGGTGGGATGGGAGACGCTGCGGGCCAGGGCGCTGAGGGGGTCGAGATCCTCGGGACGCGTGGGGCCAGGCTCGAGCAGATCGCGGCGCACCAGGTCGGGTGCCACCTCGAGCATCTGGGCGGTCTCGGCCTCACCGCAGTGCCCGTGCACCGCGCTCACTCCGGCGGAGCGCACGATGTCCGCGGCCACACTGGTCAGCGGGGTCCAGGCGAACTCCAGATCGGGATCGGATGCCAGCAGGTCCTGGGCGATCGTGGTGAGGCTGGCGTTGTTCCCGCCGTGCCCGGTCACGACCAGGATCCGGTGGAAGCCCTGACGGTGCAGACCCACTGCGATCTCGCGGACCAGCGCCGTGAAGGTCCGCGTAGTGAGGCTGACCGTGCCGGGGAACCCGAGATGGTGGGGAGAGACGCCGATCGGCAGCGTGGGGCCCAGCACGGCGTCGTCCGGAAGCCTGCTGACCACACGCTCGGCCACGGCGTCGGCGCGATAGGTATCGGTTCCCAGCGGCATGGCCGGACCATGCTGCTCGAGGGCTCCCACGGGCAGCACGACGATCCGGCCGGCCCGCGCGCTGGCTGTGGCCTCGGCGGAGGTCATCTCCGCCAGGCGGGTGGCTGCGGGGCTCATCGCTGCTCGCCTCCGTCAGCATCCTGGGGATCCGCAGGGGCCGAGGTGGCGATGGCATCGCGAATGCCCTGCAGATGAGCGCGCGTCAGCTCGGCGGCGCGATCGGCGTCGCGCGAGCGCACGGCCTCGAGGATCTCGAGGTGCTCGGCATAGTCGCGCTCGCGATCATCGAAGCGCAGGCGGATCTCCATCTGCTCGCCCATGCGCTGCGACAACAGCGCTTCGATGGTTTGCTCGAGCAGCGGATTGCCCGTGCAGGCAGCCAGCTGGGTATGGAAGTGCAGGGCGGGGCGGGCCCTTCGCGGCGGATCCACGAGAGCATTGGAGGCCGACTGGGTCAGCAGGCTCAGACCCTCGCGGGTGCGGTGCTCGGCAGCGCGGGCGGCGATGGGCGGCTCGAGCGATAGTCGGGCATCGGCCAGCTCGAGGATGCTGCGCAGGGTGATCGGCGGCTGGTGGGGGTTGCTCATGACCGAGCGGGTCAGGCCATCGGCGACGTAGACGCCGCTGCCGTGGCGCATCTCGACCACGCGGGCGGCCTCCAGGCGCCGGAGAGCCTCCCGGATCGTCGGTGTGGTGACCTCGAAGCGCTCGGCGAGGGATCGGGAGGGCTCAAGGGAGTCGCCGGGCTGCAACTGCGAGGCATGGATGTGCTCGACGATCGACTGCGCCAGGCGCTCGGAGAGGGATGTGGTGTGCGGCATGAAAGTGACTAAATCACTTTCCGTCAGGTGAGGCAAGTCACCTTCCGCATTGACGATCCGTAGCGGAACGTCGCAGCCGCAGATGACAGCGGCAGGGGCCGCAGTGATCGGAAATCGCCACGGCCCCCGTCGTCTGCGAAGGCGACTCAGAAGCTCAGCAGAAGCTTCCCCTGGGTCCTGCGGGATTCGAGGTCGCGGTGCGCCTGAGCGGCGTCGTCGAGGGAGTAGGTGCCGCCCACGCGGATCTTCAGGCCGTCCTCGATGGCCTCGAACATCTCGCGCGCCCGCCACTGCCGCTCCTCCTCGGTGTGCATGTAGGCGTTGAGCGACGGGCGGGTCACGTACAGCGAGCCCATGGCGTTGAGGCGCTGCAGGTCGAACGGGGGGACCTGCCCGGACGACCCGCCGAAGAGAACGACCATGCCGCGCAGGTGCACGGCGGCCAGGGACTCGTCGAAGGTCGTCTTGCCCACCGAGTCGTAGACCACGTCGGCGCCGCGGCCGCCGGTGATCTCCTCGACGGCATCGGCGAAGCCCTCGTAGGGCAGGACATGATCGGCGCCCAGCGATCGGGCGGTGTCGGCCTTCTCCTGGCTCGAGGTCAGCCCGATCACGGTGGCGCCCTGGCGCTTCATGAGCTGGATGGCCACGCCGCCCACGCCGCCGGCGGCGGCGGTGATCACGGCGGTGGTCTCCGGGCCGACCGGGAAGGTCGAGCGGGTCAGATAGTGGGCCGTGAAGCCCTGCAGCGGCAGCGCGCCCGCGGCATCGTCGGAGACGGACTCGGGCACCACCACCACGCGATCGGCATCCACCACGAACTTCTCGGCGTAGGTGGCCCGGCCCTGCGAGGTCGTGATCCGCTGCCCGACCTGCAGGGAGTCGACGCCCTCGCCCAGGGCGATGACTTCGCCGCTTCCCTCGGTGCCCGGGGTGAAGGGCAGCTCGACGTCGTAGACGCCCTCGCGCTGGTAGGTCTCGATGAAGTTGACCCCGGTGCGGCGGGTGCGCACCAGGACCTCTCCGGGTCCCGGGACCGGATCCTCGACCTCGCTGACGGTGAGGACCTCCGGGCCCCCGTGCTGCGTGAGGGTGATGGCGCGCATGCTGGTCTCCTTCTCTCGGGGCGGACGGAAGCCGCCGGTCGGTGCGTTCCTGACCACCGAGCCTAGTCTTCGCCGCCGCGCCGAGTGCATAAATATCGACATACCTGCATAATCTTGCGTAGGATGTCCGCATGACCTTCACCGCAGCAGTCTCAGGAGCCAGCGGCTACGCCGGGGGAGAGGTGCTTCGTCTGCTGATGCAGCATCCCCAGGTGGAGATCGGCGCCGTCGCGGCGCACTCCAGCGCCGGTCAGCGGCTGGGCTCGCTGCAGCCGCACCTGCACGGGCTCGCCGATCGGATCATCACGGACTCGAGCCTCGAGCAGCTGGCCGGGCACGACATCGTCGTGCTCGCCCTGCCGCACGGCGCCTCGGCCGAGATCGCGGCCCAGCTTCCCGAGTCGACCATCGTGATCGACGCCGCGGCCGATCACCGGCTCGAATCCGCCGAGGCATGGGAGCAGTTCTACGGCAGCGCGCACGCCGGGACCTGGCCGTACGGCCTGCCCGAGATGATCGTGGCCCCGGACGGCACCCGGCAGCGCACCCGACTGGCGAAGGCGAGCCGCATCGCGATCCCCGGGTGCTATCCCACCGGCTCCCAGCTGGCCCTGGCGCCGCTGGCCGCGGCCGGGCAGATCGAGCTGCAGGACATCGTGATCGTGGCGGCCTCCGGCACCTCGGGGGCGGGGCGATCGCTGAAGCCGCACCTGCTGGCCGCGGAAGTCATGGGCGGCATGTCCCCCTACGGCGTGGGCGGCGTGCACCGGCACACCCCGGAGATCGAGCAGGGTCTGGGCTGGGCCTCGGGCCGCAGCGACGTCGCGGTCTCGTTCACCCCCACCCTGGCGCCTATGCCCCGCGGCATCCTCACGACCGCCACGGCCCGGATCGCCGAGGGCGCCGGTGCGCAGTCCGTGCGCGAGGCACTGGAGGAGGCCTATCGCAACGAGCCCTTCATCCATCTGCTGCCCGAGGGGCAGTGGCCCACCACCCAGGCCGTCCTGGGCTCGAACCACGTCCAGATCCAGGCGGCCGTCGATGCCCGCGTGGGGCGCGTGATCGTCAGCTGCGCGCTGGACAACCTCGTCAAGGGCACGGCCGGCGGAGCCGTGCAGTCCATGAACATCGCCCTGGGCCTGCCCGAGCAGACCGGGCTGACCCAGCAGGGAGTCGCACCGTGAGCACCGTCCACCCCTCCCAGGACCCGGCGGCCGGGCTGAGCGTCGACACCTCCCGCGGCGTCACCGCAGCCGCTGGATTCCGCGCCGGCGGCGTGACCGCCGGATTCAAGGCCTCCGGCGGCGACGACCTGGCCGTCGTGATCAACGACGGCCCCAGCGCGGCCGCCGCCGCCGTGTTCACGTCGAACCGCGTGGCCGCGGCCCCCGTCCACTGGTCGCGCCAGGTCGTCGCCGACGGCGCCGTCCGCGCGGTGATCCTCAACTCCGGCGGAGCCAATGCCTGCACGGGCCCGCAGGGCTTCCAGGCCTCGCACGAAACGGCCGAGCTGGTCGCCGAGGGCCTTCAGATCGGCGCCGGCGACGTGGTCGTGTGCTCCACCGGACTGATCGGCGTGCAGCTGCCCATGGGCGTGATGCGCGCCGGCATCCCCGAGGTCCTGGCCGATGCCGCAGCGGATGAGGCGGCCGGGTTGCGCGCGGCCCGGGCGATCATGACCACCGACACCGTGCCCAAGCAGGCCGCGCACACGAGCCCCGAGGGCTGGAGCGTGGGCGGGATGGCCAAGGGCGCGGGCATGCTCGCCCCGGGACTGGCCACCATGCTCGTGGTGCTCACCACCGACGCCGAGGTCCGCCCGGAGGTCCTGCAGCGCAGCCTGCGCGAGGCCTGCGCCGTGACCTTCGACCGTGCCGACTCCGACGGCTGCATGTCCACCAACGACACCGTGACCCTGCTGGCCTCGGGGGCCTCCGGCATCAGCCCCGACGAGCTCGAGCTCACCCGTGCGCTGAGCGCCGCGTGCCACAGCCTGGCCCAGCAGCTGATCACCGATGCCGAGGGCGCCGCCCACGACATCGCGATCACCACCATGGGCGCCGCCTCCGTGGTCCAGGCCGAGACGGTCTCGCGCACGGTGGCCCGCTCGAACCTGTTCAAGACCGCGATCTTCGGCAACGACCCCAACTGGGGCCGGGTCCTGTCGGCCGTGGGCACGACCGATGCCGAGTTCGATCCGGACGAGCTCGACGTCTCCATCAATGGCGTCATGGTCTGCCGCGGCGGGATGATCGGCGACCCCCGGGAGGGTGTGGACCTGGCGTCGTCGCGAAAGGTCGAGGTCGTTGTCGACCTGAAGGCCGGGGCGCACGAGGCCACGATCTGGACCAACGACCTGACCCACGACTACGTCGAGGAGAACTCGGCGTACTCGTCCTGAAGCCGCCCGAGCCGAACCCCTCCCAGGAGACACCCGATGACCGCACCGAACGACCGCATCACCGCCGCGCGCGCCAAGGCCGGCGTGCTCATGGAGGCGCTGCCGTGGATCAGCCGCTTCTCCGGGGCGGTCATGGTGTTCAAGTACGGCGGCAACGCCATGGTCTCGGAGCCGCTGCGCCAGGCGTTCGCCGCCGACATGGTCTTCCTGCGCGAGGTGGGGATCTGCCCCGTCGTCGTGCACGGCGGGGGGCCGCAGATCAATCGCATGCTCGAGCGGCTGGGGATCGAGTCCGAGTTCCGCGGGGGTCTGCGCGTCACCACGGCCGAGGCGATCGACGCCATCCGCATGGTCCTCACCGGCCAGGTCCAGCGCGAGCTCGTCTCCCTGCTCAATGCCACCGGCCCGTACGCCGTGGGGGTCTCGGGGGAGGACGCCTCCCTGCTCAACGCGGTGCGCCGCGGGACGGTCGTCGACGGCCAGGAGGTGGACCTGGGGCACGTGGGCGAGATCGTCTCCGTGAACCCCGAGCCGCTGCGCGAGCTGATCCAGGCCGGGCGCATCCCGGTGATCTCCTCGATCTCCCCGGAGGTCGACGCCCACGGCCGCTTCACCGGCGAGGTGCTCAACATCAACGCCGACACCGCAGCCGCCGCGGTCGCCGTGGCGCTGGGCGCGGAGAAGCTCGTGGCGCTGACCGATATCGAGGGCCTGTACTCGGACTGGCCGGATCGCAGCTCGCTGATCTCGTCGCTGACCGACTCCGAGCTGCGCGAGCTGCTGCCCAGCCTGCAGTCCGGGATGATCCCCAAGATGGAGGCGGCGCTCACCGCTGTGGAGGGCGGGGTCCCGCGGGCCACGATCGTCGACGGGCGCGAGGCGCACTCGGTGCTGCTCGAGATCTTCACGGACGAGGGGATCGGCACCGAGGTCCGCCCCGACGGCACCGCGCCGGCAGCCGAGCGGCCTCTGCGCCGGCATCCGGAACCGGTCGGCGTTGCCACCGCGGAGATCGATCGCGTCGTCCTGCGATCCGGTGCGGGGAAGCACCCGACCGGCGAGGAGGCCGCGCAGGGCTCCTCCGGCGCAGGACGCAGCGCGCAGACCGTCGGCGCGGCGGAGACCGCCCCGACCGAGACCACCACGACGGAGGACCCCGAATGAGCCGCACGCACTCTGCCCAGGACGCCTCCGCGGAGGCCCTGCTCGAGCAGTACTCCCAGCACCTGATGAACGTCTTCGGCCCGCCCCAGGCCGTGCTCGCCCGCGGTGAGGGTGCTGTCGTGTGGGACGCCGACGGCAACCGCCTGCTGGATCTGCTGGGCGGGATCGCCGTGAACGCGCTGGGCCACGCCCACCCCGCCTGGGTGCGCGCCCTCTCGGAGCAGGCGGCCGCCCTGGGCCACATCTCCAACTTCTTCACCTCGCCGCAGCAGATCGAGCTGGCCAAGAAGCTGCTCGAGCTGACCGGGGCGCCGGAGGGCTCGCGGGTCTTCTTCGCGAACTCCGGCTCGGAGGCCAATGAGGCCGCCTTCAAGCTGGCCCGCCGCCAGGGCCACGAGGTCCCCGGCCCGGACGGTCCCCGCACGCGGATCCTGGCCCTGGAGGATTCCTTCCACGGACGCACGGCCGGCTCGCTGGCCATGACCGCCAAGAAGGCCTACCGGGAGCCGTTCGAGCCGCTGCCGACCGGCGTGGAGTTCCTCGCCCCCACGCTCGAGGCGCTGGAGGCCGCCGTCGACAACACCGTCAGCGCCCTGATAGTGGAGCCCGTGCGCGGCGAGGCCGGCGTGCGACCGCTGCCCGAGGGATGGCTGCGCCGGGCTCGGCAGCTCACCCGCGAGCACGGGGCGCTGCTGATCGTCGACGAGGTCCAGACGGGCGTCGGGCGCACGGGGCAGTGGTTCGCCAGCTCGGCGGAGCTCTCGGGTGCCGATGCCCCGGATGCCATGACGCTGGCCAAGGGGCTGGGCGGAGGCTTCCCGATCGGGGCCATGATCACCTTCGGCGAGCACGCCTCCGGTCTGCTCGGCCCTGGCCAGCACGGTACGACCTTCGGCGGCAACCCGCTGGCCACCGCGGTCGGTCTGGCCACGCTCACGACGATCGAGGACGAGCAGATCCTGCAGAACGTCCGTTCGGTGGGTCAGCATCTGGCCGACGGACTGCGCGCGATCGACGGCGTCGCCGAGGTCCGCGCCCACGGGCTGCTGATCGGCATCGACCTCGAGCCGATCGATCGTTCGGCATCGCAGACCGCCGCTCTGGCCCCGGCCGTCGTGGCGGCGGCCCGCCGCGCGGGATTCATCGTCAATGCCCCGGGGCCGCTCACGCTGCGCCTGGCCCCGCCGCTGATCCTCAGCGCAGAGCAGGCCGACGAGCTGCTCGGGGCGCTGCCCTCCATCCTCGACGCGGCCCGCGAGGCCGTGCTCAGCGCTCCGGGCGCCTGAGCCTTCCGCCTCCGCCCGTCGGCCCCACCTTCCTTCCGAGAGGACGCCTCATGCCACGCCACTTCCTTCGCGACACGGATCTGAGCCCCGCCGAGCAGGCGGAGGTCCTGGACCTGGCCCTCGAGCTCAAGGCCGACCGGTGGCGCCATCGCGCGCTGGCGGGGCCGCAGACCGCGACCGTCATCTTCGACAAGACCTCCACCCGCACGCGCTACTCGTTCGCCACGGGCATCGCGGATCTCGGGGGATCGCCCCTGGTCGTGAATCCGGGGGAGGCGCAGCTGGGGGTCAAGGAGTCGGTCTCAGACACCGCCCGGGTCATCTCCCGGATGGTGGGGCTGATCGTGTGGCGGACGTACGACCAGGCCGGTCTCGAGGAGATGGCGCAGCACTCCCACGTCCCGGTGATCAACGCGCTGTCGGACGAGTACCACCCGTGCCAGATCCTGGCCGACCTGCTCACGATCCGCGAGCACTTCGGCGAGCTGGCCGGGCGCAGCTTCGCGTACCTGGGCGATGCCGCGAACAACATGGCCAACTCGTACCTGCTGGGGATGGCCACCGCCGGCATGCACGTGCGCGTCGCGGGCCCTGCCGGCTACCTGCCCGAGGAGTCGATCGTGGCCCGGGCGCGCGAGCTCGCCGAGCTCACGGGCGGCTCGATGCTCGTGACCGAGGATCCCGCCCACGCGCTCGCCGAGGCCGATGTGGTCTGCACCGACACCTGGGTCTCCATGGGCCAGGAGGACCAGAAGGACGCGCGCGCCGAGGTCTTCCGCCCGTACTCGATCGATACCGCGGCCATGGACCAGGCCGCCCCCGAGGCCGTGTTCATGCACTGCCTGCCGGCCTACCGCGGCAGCGAGGTCTCGGCCGAGGTCATCGACGGCCCGCGCTCGCTGGTCTTCCAGGAGGCCGAGAATCGGCTGCACGCCCAGAAGGCGCTGATGGTCTGGCTGCTGGCAGCCTCGGGGCAGTACAGCCTCGAGACGGGCGAGATCACCCTGCCGGAGCTGGGCTGATGAGCATCCCGGCCACCAAGATCGCCCGCCAGGCGCGCATCGTCGCCCTGGTCAGCTCGGGCTCCGTGCACTCGCAGGCCGAGCTCGCCGAGCTGCTGGCCCGCGACGACCTGCAGGTCACGCAGGCCACGCTCTCGCGCGATCTCGTCGAGGTCGGGGCGGTGCGCGTGCGGGACTCGTCGGGCTCGCTGGTCTACGCCGTGCCGCCGGCCTCCGGCGAGGTCGCGGGACCGGACGGCTCCGCCGGACCCGACGCCCGCCTTGCCGGTGTGTGCCGCGAGCTGCTGGTCACCGCCGAGTCCTCCGGCAACCTCGTCATGCTCAAGACCCCGCCGGGGGCCGCGCAGTACTTCGCCTCGATCATCGATCAGGCCGCTGTCCAGCTCGTCCTGGGTACCATCGCCGGGGACGATTCGATCATGGTCGTCAGCCGCGACCCCTCCGGGGGCGCCGAGCTGGCGGAGTTCTTCCTGCGGCTGGCGGGAGGCGACTGACGCGCGCGAGCGCCCGGATCCGGATCGGACCTGCACCTCCTTTCGCACGGAGCCGGGCCGTCGGGCCCGCTCCTGCGTCCGGTGACGGACGCACCGAGCCAGAAGGCCCCCATACGTGACGAACCTCGCGACACTGCTCACCGACTCCGCCCGCCGAGCCCCCGAGTCCCCGGCCCTGCGCCTGGGGGAGCTGAGCCTCAGCTACGGGCAGCTCGACGCGCTGTCCGCGGCGTTCGCCCAGCGGCTGCACGAGGCAGGTGTGGGCGTGGGGGATCGTGTCGCCCTCGTGGCGCCCAACGCGCCGCAGATGCCGGTCGCGTACTACGCCATCCTGCGCCTGGGCGCCGTCGTCGTCCCGCTCAGCCCGCTGCTCAGCGCTCGCGAGCTGACCGCTCTGTTCCGCACGGCCGAGCTCAGCGCGGTCGTCGTCCACGACGCGGTGAGCGCACCTGCCGAGCAGGCCTGCGCCGAGCTCGAGCCGTCGGTCCCCCTGCTCCTGCTGGATCAGCAGACCCTCGCCGCGCCGTCGAGAGACCTCGAGGTCCGGGAGCCGGTCGAGCGCGCCGCCGACGACCTCGCGGTGCTGCTGTTCACCTCCGGGACTACCGGCGAGCCCAAGGGCACCGCCCTGACGCACGACAACGTCACCTCGAACGCGTGGATGACCACCCGCATGTTCAGCTACGTGCCCGAGGACGTGATCCTGGGGGCGCTGCCGTTCTTCCACGTCTTCGGCCAGACGGTGTGCCTGAACGCCCCGGTGGCGGTCGGGGCCTGCATCAGCCTGGTCCCGTCGTTCCAGCCGCGCGCTGTGCTGCAGCAGCTGGGCGAGCACGGGGTGACCCGCGTGATCGGCGTGCCGTCCATGCACATGGCGCTGTGCCAGGTCCAGGCCCGACAGCCGCTCGAGCTGCCGAGCCTGGATTCGGCGCTCTCCGGCGGAGCGGCCCTGCCGGTCGAGGTCCTGCGCCGGTTCGAGCAGCTGTTCGGGATCACTCTCTACGAGGGCTACGGGCTCTCCGAGACCTCGCCCGTCGTCGCGTTCAACCAGCCCGTCGACCAGCGCGTCCCCGGCTCGATCGGCACCCCCGTGGAGGAGGCCCGCGTGGCGATCCTCGACGACGACGGCCGTGAGCTGCCGCGCGGCGAGATCGGGGAGCTGGCGGTGGCCGGTCGCTATGTCATGGCCGGGTACTGGAAGCAGCCCGAGCTCACCGCGGCGGCCTTCGCCGGCGAGTACTTCCGCACCGGGGACATGGCGCGTCAGGACGAGGACGACCGACTCTGGATCGTCGATCGCAAGAAGGACACGATCCTGCGCAACGGCTACAACGTGTACCCGCGCGAGATCGAGGAGCTGATCTACGAGCACCCCGGGGTCGAGGAGGCCGCGGTCGTCGGTCGCGGCGGGGCGACCACCGACCAGCAGGTCGTGGCCTGCCTGGTGCTGCGCGACGGGGCGCAGGAGGCCGAGGTGATCGAGCAGCTGCGCGCCACCATGCGCGAGTCGCTGGCCAGCTACAAGCGCCCGCAGGCCTACAAGGTCGTCGACGCGCTGCCCAAGGGCTCGACCGGCAAGATCCTCAAGCGGGAGATCGACCCGAGCTGATCAGGGGCGGGCCGACGCGCACGTTCCGCCGTGCTCAGGCGTGCTCGTCGAGCAGCGGGATCACGTTCTCGCGACCGAACTCCTGGGCCACGGCCCGAGCCGGCTGGAAGCCGGTGTCCTGCCCGGCCCCTGCCTCGAGGAGGCGTCGGGTGATGGCCTCGTTGCCGCGGAACACGGCGCAGATCAGGGCGGTGAAGCCCATGTCGGAGACCCGCTCGGTGTCGGCGCCGGCCTCGAGCAGCATCGCGACCGTGTCCTCGTGCTCGTGATAGGCGGCCAGGTTCAGCAGGGTGTCGCCCTTGCCGTTGGTGAGGTTCACCGGCACCCCCGCCTCCAGGGCCTGCCGCAGCTGATCGGTGCTGCCCTCGCGGGCCAGGTCG
Organism: Kocuria sp. SL71; assembly: GCF_026672465.1. NCBI lineage: Bacteria > Bacillati > Actinomycetota > Actinomycetes > Micrococcales > Micrococcaceae > Kocuria > Kocuria sp. SL71. Next base: position 1,306,943 of record NZ_JAPPRE010000001.1, on the reverse strand, counting down.
AACATCTGGTTCAGCAGGGCGAGCTCCTCCTCGCTGAGCTGCGGCGCGCCCTGCCCCGTCTGAGGTGAGGCTCCCGCCGGGGACTGGCCTTCGGCGTCGGGGGAGGATGGGCTCGTGCTGTGCTCGGACATGGTGCTCCTTGGCGGGGTCGGGGCGCCGACTGCGAGATGATGGCGGTCAGAGGCCGCCCGCGGTCGTGCTCGGGGATCGACCACCCAGTATCCCGCCTGCCGACGCGCCCCGGCAATGCATAAATACAACACGCTGTGTATAGTCATGCACAGAAGACCTGAAGCATCGAACCTCTCAAGGAGACACTCATGACCGAGCGCGTCGTACTCGCCTACTCGGGCGGCCTGGACACCTCCGTCGCCATCGGCTGGATCGGCGAGGCCACCGGGGCCGAGGTCGTGGCCGTGGCCGTGGACGTCGGACAGGGCGGTGAGGACCTCGAGGCCATCCGCCAGCGCGCGCTGGACTGCGGCGCCGTGGAGGCCGTGGTCGCCGATGCCCGCGACGAGTTCGCCGAGCAGTACTGCATGCCGGCGCTGAAGGCCAACGGCCTGTACATGGACTCCTACCCGCTGGTCTCGGCCGTCTCGCGCCCCGTGATCGTCAAGCACCTGGTGGATGCGGCCAAGCAGTTCGGCGCCACCACCGTCGCCCACGGCTGCACCGGCAAGGGCAACGACCAGGTCCGCTTCGAGGTCGGCATCCAGACCCTGGGCCCGGACCTCAAGTGCATCGCCCCGGTGCGCGACCTGGCGCTGACCCGCGAGAAGGCCATCGACTACGCCGAGCGCAATGACCTGCCGATCGTGACGACCAAGAAGAACCCCTTCTCGATCGACCAGAACGTGTGGGGCCGCGCCATCGAGACCGGCTTCCTCGAGGACATCTGGAACGGCCCCACCAAGGACGTCTACGACTACACGGACGATCCCGCCTTCCCGCCGGCGCCCGATGAGGTCATCATCGGCTTCGAGCAGGGCATCCCCGTCTCGATCGACGGCCGCCCGGTGACCCCGCTCGAGGCCATCCAGGAGATGAACCGCCGCGCCGGCGCCCAGGGTGTGGGCCGCATCGACATCGTCGAGGACCGCCTGGTGGGCATCAAGTCCCGCGAGATCTACGAGGCCCCCGGCGCCATGGCCCTGATCGCCGCGCACCGGGAGCTCGAGAACGTCACCGTCGAGCGCGAGCAGGCCCGGTTCAAGAAGACCGTCGGCCAGCGCTGGACCGAGCTGGTCTACGACGGCCAGTGGTTCTCCCCACTGAAGAAGTCCCTGGACTCCTTCATCGACGACACCCAGCGCTACGTCAACGGCGACATCCGCATGACCCTGCACGCCGGCAAGGCCACCGTCACCGGCCGTCGCTCGGAGACCGCGCTGTACGACTTCAACCTGGCGACCTACGACGAGGGCGACTCCTTCGACCAGTCCCAGGCCCGCGGCTTCATCGAGCTGTTCGGCATGTCCTCGAAGGTCGCCTCCGCTCGCGACCAGCGCCTGGCTGCCGAGGGCAAGTGAGGCTTCTGCTCTGAGCATCCTGGCTCGTCACGGAAGGCGCGGCGGCCCCTCCTCCCTTGACTGCTTCGCTTGACGTCTGCGGGAGGAGGGGCCGCCGCGCCTTCTCCCGTCCGCGACGTGGTCGGCCGGCGTCCGTCGTTCGCGGACCCGGACGCGACTCCCTCCCGACGACCTCGCGAGGAGCCCCGTGTGCAGACCTTCACCGGATGATGCCCTGCACACGCGGCCCCTCGGGAGGCTGCGACGGCCTGCTTCGGTGACGTGAGGCTGCGAGGCGTCGGCGCGGGGGATGGGCGGTGGGCCCCTTCCGCAGACGTCAAGCGAAGCAGTCAAGGAAGGGGCCCACCGGCCATCCCGTACCAAGTGAACGACGAACCCACACACCTCCAGCCCTAAGCTGGGACCAGTAGACGGAAGCGATCGAGGAGCAGCACCAGTGGCAGAGCACGTCAAGCACGGGACCAACGAGGGCGCGCTGTGGGGAGGCCGCTTCGCCGGCGGACCGGATCAGGCCCTGGCGGCGCTGTCCAAGTCGACGCAGTTCGACTGGCGCCTGGCTCCGTACGACATCGCCGGCTCCCGCGCCCACGCCCGCGTGCTGCACGCCGTGGACCTGCTCACCGACGACGAGCTCGCGGGCATGATCGAGGCGCTCGATCAGCTCGAGGCAGACGTCCGCTCCGGGGCCTATCGGCCTGCCGAGTCGGACGAGGACGTGCACGGCTCCCTGGAGCGCGGGCTGATCGAGCGCGCCGGCCCGGAGCTGGGCGGCAAGCTGCGCGCGGGCCGCTCGCGCAATGACCAGATCGCCACCGAGGGCCGCATGTACCTGCGCGATCACGCCTCGATCATTGCCAAGGAGCTGCTGGACGTCGTCCGCGCGCTGGTCCAGCAGGCTGAGGCGCACCCGTTCGCCCCCATGCCGGGGCGCACGCACCTGCAGCACGCCCAGCCGATCCTGCTCTCGCATCACCTGCTGGCCCATGCCTGGGCCATGGTCCGCGACGTCGAGCGCTTCGCGGACTGGGACCGCCGCGCGGCCGTCTCCCCGTACGGCTCCGGCGCTCTCGCCGGGTCCACGCTCGGGCTGGACCCGAACGCCGTGGCCCAGGAGCTCGGTTTCGACTCCGCGGTCCACAACTCGATCGACGGCACCGCCTCGCGCGACGTCTACGCCGAGTTCGCCTGGATCTGCGCCATGCTCTCGGTCGACGTCTCCCGCATCTCGGAGGAGATCACCACCTGGGCCACCAAGGAGTTCTCCTTCGTGACCCTGCACGACTCGTTCTCCACGGGCTCGTCGATCATGCCGCAGAAGAAGAACCCGGACGTGGCGGAGCTCGCCCGCGGCAAGGCGGGGCGCCTGATCGGCGATCTCACGGGTCTGCTGGCCACGCTCAAGGCCCTGCCGCTGGCCTACAACCGCGATCTGCAGGAGGACAAGGAGCCGGTCTTCGACGCCATCGATCAGCTCGAGGTCCTGCTGCCGGCCGTCTCCGGGATGGTCGCCACGCTGAGCTTCCACACCGAGCGCATGGCCGAGCTGGCACCGCGCGGATTCGCGCTGGCCACGGACATCGCCGAGTGGCTGGTCCGCCAGGGCGTGCCCTTCCGCGACGCCCACGAGATCTCCGGCGACGCCGTGCGGGTCTGCGAGCAGCGCGACATCGAGCTGTGGGACCTCACCGACGAGGACTTCGCTGCCATCGACGAGCGCCTCACCCCGCAGGTGCGCGAGGTCCTGACCCTGGAGGGCTCCCTGCGCTCGCGGTCCTCGCAGGGCGGCACCGGTCCCGACGCCGTCGCCGCTCAGCTGGCGGCGCTGAAGGAGCGCCTGGCGGCTCTGGAGGCCTTCGAGAACCGCGCACCCGTCGTCCAGGCCTGAGCGGACGGATGCACGAGAGCGCAACAGCTGATCTGGACCCTCAGCTGCTCGAGCTGCTGCAGCGCCCGGCCCCGGAGGCCGCGCCGCTGCTGCTGGGGTGCCTGCTCACCACCATCACCCCGCAGGGCCGCGTGACCGTGCGCCTCACAGAGGTCGAGGCCTACGGCGGGCCCGCGGACACGGATCTGCCGGACCCCGGAGCGCACACCTACAACGGGCGCACCGCGCGCAATGCGTCCATGTTCGGCCCGGCCGGTCACGCCTACGTGTATTTCACCTACGGGCTGCACCATGCGCTGAACCTGGTGTGCCGCCCGCAGGGCATCCCCGGCGGCTGCCTGCTGCGCTCCGGCGAGGTCGTCGAGGGCCAGGAGCTGGCCGTGGCCCGTCGCAGCGCCCGGCGGGCCTCGGAGCCCGCGGCGGTCTCCCTGGCCCGTGGCCCGGGCAACCTCGCCCAGGCCCTGGGGCTCGGCCTGCAGGACGACGGCGCGCCCCTGCGCGGCCGCGCGCACGACGACGGCGGCCGGCACCTGGTGCTCGCACCGGGGAGCCCTCCGCAGACGATCGTGACGACCCCGCGCACAGGGGTCTCGGGGAGGGCGGCACGGAGCGGTTCCCATGGCGCTTCGCCGCCCAGGGCGACCCCACGGTCTCCCCGTACCGTCGTGCGACGCCCAAGAAGCGGCGCACCCGCGGCGGTGGCACTAGCATGGCCGGGTGACTCAGCCCAGCCCTGCTCCCGTGCCCGCCCCGCGACCCGAATCGGTCGAGGAGATGATCGACCGGCTGTGCGCAAAGATCCCGGACTACCCCGAGCCCGGGGTCCTCTTCCGGGATCTGACGCCGCTGTTCGCCGACGGGGCCGCCTTCGCCCGCGCCGTGGACGCCCTGGGTGAGGCCTTCCGGGGGCAGTTCGAGTACGTGGCGGGCATCGAGGCGCGCGGCTTCCTGCTGGCCGGTGCGGTCTCGCGCGCCACGGGCGCCGGCGTGATCCCCATCCGCAAGGAGGGCAAGCTGCCCCGGGAGACCTACCGGGAGAGCTACCAGCTCGAGTACGGCTCGGCCGTGCTGGAGATCCACACCGACGACGTCGCCCGCGGTTCCCGCGTGCTCGTGGTCGACGACATCCTGGCCACCGGCGGCACGCTCGAGGCGAGTGCCAAGCTGCTGCACCGCGCGGGGCTGCACATCGCGGGCTTCGGGCTGCTGATGGAGCTGACCGACCAGCGCGGCCGAGGCAAGCTGGGCGGGCACCGCACCCGGGCCCTGTATCGCGTCTGAGAGCCGGGAGGTCCCGCCGCGATCCGCTGAGGGCGGACGACATGAAGCGCTGCGGGCAACCTCCTGTTCATGCCCGGGGGATTAGCATGACTGGTTCCCCGATCGCGGCTGATCGGGGAGGTGGACGTTTCAAGGAGCACGAGCACATGACGGATGTCGCCAGGAGCAGCGGTGCTGGGACCGGCCTGCCCGACGACCGCGGGCAGGGCCACGGCAGCGCAGTGGACGAGCAGCTGGAGATCGAGCAGCGCTACGTCACGGGGCTCTACGACCGCCTGGACGAGCTGCGACGCGAGAAGGCCGATGAGCTGGCGCGCGTGCGCCGCACGGACATGGGCACGGGACATCAGTCCCGCTCGGAGCGCGATGCCTTCGCCACCCACTACGAGGACCGGCTCGCCCAGCTCGAGGCCGTCGACAAGCGGTTGGCCTTCGGACGCCTGGACACCACCGAGACCGGAGAGGCCTCCACGCGCTACATCGGGCGCATCGGCCTGGCCACGGAGGACCACCGACGCCTCCTGGTGGACTGGCGCGCCCGCGAGGCCGCCGCGTTCTACCAGGCCACGGGCCGCAGCCCCATGGGCGTGCGCCGCCGTCGCCACCTGATCCTCGACGGACGCCATGTCTCGGCGATCGAGGACGACGTCCTGGACCCCGAGCTGCTCGACGATGAGTCCGTCCTGCAGGGCGAAGGCGCTCTGCTGGCGGCGCTGAACTCCAAGCGCACGGGTCGCATGACGGACATCGTCGCCACGATCCAGGCCGAGCAGGACCGGATCATCCGCGCCCCTCTGCAGGGCGTGCGCGTGGTCCAGGGCGGTCCGGGCACCGGCAAGACCGCGGTCGCCCTGCACCGCGCGGCGTTCCTGCTCTACGAGCACCGGGAGCGGCTGCGCAAATCAGGGGTGCTGCTCGTCGGGCCGTCGTCGTCGTTCCTGTGGTACATCGACCGCGTGCTGCCCTCTCTGGGCGAGACGGGCGTGGTGATGTCGTCGCTGGCCGATCTGTTCCCCGGGATCCACGGCGCGCCGGAGCGCGACCGCGAGGTCGCCGGTCTCAAGGCAGGCCTGGAGATGGTCGACGTCATCAAGCAGGCGGTCAAGGACCGGCAGAAGCTGCCCGAGCGCGACCTCGTGCTCACCGTGGACTCGCACCGCGTGGTGCTGACCCGGCAGCTCGCCCGACGGGCCCGCGAGAAGGCCAGGGGCACGGGCAAGCCGCACAACGAGGCCCGCGCGACCTTCGTGAAGATCATCCTGCGCGAGCTCGCCGAGAAGCTGGGGGAGGAGCTCGACGCCTCCTCCGGCAACGCGATCGATCGCTCCTACCTGGTGGAGGACCTGCGCCAGGCCCCCGAGGTGCGCCGGGCCGTGAACCTGCTGTGGCTGCCGCTGTCGGCCGAGACGCTGGTGCGCCAGCTCTTCGCCAAGCGGCGCTACCTCGACTCGGCCTTCCGCCACCTGAGCCCCGCCCAGCGGGACCAGCTCGAGCGCCCGGCCGCCGCTGCGCTGACCGTCTCGGACGTCCCGCTGCTGGACGAGGCCGCCGAGCGCCTGGGGACCCTCGAGGACGCCGGCGTGCGGATGCGCACCGGTGAGGCGGAGCGCGCCAAGGCCACCGAGATGGCCGAGCGGGCGCTCTACAACATGAGCCAGGCCCTCGAGGACGTCGGGGTCGACGGCGTGGTGAGCGCCAGCGACCTCACGGAGTTCAACGAGGAGCAGGAGCACCGGATGACCGCGGCCGAGGCCGCGACCTCCGATCGGACCTGGGCCTACGGGCACGTCGTGGTGGATGAGGCGCAGGAGCTGACGCCCATGCAGTGGCGGGTGCTCATGCGCCGATGCCCCATGAAGTCGTTCACGGTCGTCGGCGATATCGCCCAGGCCGGCTCGGCCTCGGCCGCCGCCTCCTGGGGCGAGGCCCTGGCGCCCTTCGTGGGGGAGCGTTTCAGCCTGGAGGAGCTCACCGTCAACTACCGCACGCCTGAGGCGGTGGCCTCGGTCGCCGCGGCCGTCGCCCGCGCCGCCGGTCAGCACGTAGCCGCTCCGCGGGCGGTGCGCGAGGGGGAGCCGCCGATCATCGCGCAGCTGCCCGCTCAGGCCGACGACGCCGCGATCATGCGCGCGATCGACGACCAGCTCGAGGAGGAGCTCGAGGTCGTCCAGGGCGGTCTCGTGGCCGTCATCGCCCCGGAGGAGCGCGTGCGCGGCATCGGCCGGCATCTCTCCGAGCGCCTGCCCGGCAGGGTGGGCGCGGGTGTGCGCCGGCTGGAGCACCAGGTCGTCGTGCTGTCCACGTGGGATGCCAAGGGCCTGGAGTTCGACTCCGTGGTCCTCGTGCAGCCGCAGGAGATCATCGACGAGTACCGCGGCGTCGGATCCCTGTACGTGGCCATGACCCGTCCCACCCAGAGGCTGCGCACCGTCTCGGCCGGCCCGCTGCCCGCCGGCTACGACGGCGTCCGCGCCTGAAACCCCTTCCGCTTCCGCAACCCGAGAGGTACCCCGACGTGATCCCGACACCCACCACCGCGATCGATCTGGCGGCCCAGCACAACGACCCCGACTTCCCGGGCATCTGGGAGGAGCTGAACTGGCGCGGGCTCGTGCACGTGTCCACGGACCGGGCGGCCCTCCAGGAGCTGCTGGACGGGGAGCCGATCACGTTCTACTGCGGCTTCGACCCCACGGCGGCCTCGCTGCACCTGGGGCACCTGGTGCAGCTGCTGACCATGCGCCGGCTGCAGCTGGCGGGGCACCGTCCGCTGGGGCTCGTCGGCGGCTCGACCGGACTGATCGGCGATCCCCGCCAGACCTCGGAGCGGGTGCTGAACACTCGCGAGGTCGTGGAGCAGTGGGTCGGGCAGCTGCGCGAGCAGATCGAGCGCTTCCTGTCCTTCGACGGCGACAGCGCCGCTCGCATGGTCAACAACATGGACTGGACCGGCGAGATGTCGGCGATCGACTTCCTGCGCGACATCGGCAAGCACTTCCGCGTGGGCACCATGATCAAGAAGGAGATCGTGGCCAAGCGGCTGAACTCGGAGGAGGGCATCTCCTACACCGAGTTCAGCTACCAGATCCTGCAGGGCATGGACTTCCTGAACCTGCACCGCGAGTACGGCTGCATGCTGCAGACCGGCGGCTCGGATCAGTGGGGCAACCTGACCTCGGGCACGGAGCTGGTGCGCAAGGTCGAGGGGACCGCGGTCCAGGCCATCGGCACGCCGCTGATCACCAACTCGGACGGCACCAAGTTCGGCAAGTCCGAGGGCAACGCCATCTGGCTGGACCCCGAGCTGACCTCGCCGTACGCCTTCTACCAGTTCTGGCTCAACACCGCCGACGCCGATGTGCTCGACCGCCTCAAGGTCTTCACCTTCCGCACCAGCCAGGAGATCGCCGAGTTCGAGCGCAAGGTCGCCGAGGAGCCCTTCCGCCGAGAGGCGCAGAAGCAGCTCGCGTGGGATGTGACCGTGCTGGTGCACGGGGCCCAGGCCACCGAGCAGGCGATCGCGGCCTCCGAGGCCGTGTTCGGCAAGGGGGACCTCGGCGCTCTGGACGAGCAGACCCTGGCCGCGGTGATCGGGGAGCTCCCCTCGGCGACCGTGGGTGCTGAGGATCGAGCGCTGATCGACCTGCTCGTGGCCACGGGGCTGTCGACCACCCGCTCCGAGGCGCGACGCACCCTCCAGGAGGGCGGCGTCTCCGTGAACAACCAGAAGGTGCAGGGCATCGAGGCTCAGCTAGAGGACGAGCAGCTGCTGCACGGCCGGTACGCCCTGCTCAAGCGCGGCAAGAAGAACATGGCGGGAGTCGTGCTGGGGGAGTGACCCGAAAGGCACCTTCATGCGGGTGCGCGCCTGGCTCGGCCCCCGAGGCCCGCGGCTGTCAGCCGCGGGGCTCGGGGGCCTCGTCGTGGTCCTCGGCCGGCGGATGAGGGCTTCCTGTGGGGTGCAGCACAAACGGCCCAGATGGTTTGCGGGGGGGCGCAGGGGGTGTGTAATGTTCTTCTCTGTCGCCGCGAGCGGCCCGCCGGTTCGAACCGGTGCGGCGCAGCGGCAGGATCACCGATCCGGATGATCCTGCGTCGACACAACCATTGAACGGCTCGATCGAGCAGATCGCTTCGCCCTGCACTGCATGGGCGTGGGGGGATCGGATCGAAGGAGCCGGGTTGTGAAGACCGGGTGAAGCGAGTACGATGATCTGGCCGCACAACGGTGAACGAGAGATGAACGAAGGTTCGGGTCTCGTGAGCTGCGGCGGCTGAAGGAACTGATCTTCGCGGGCCTGGTGAAACGGGCTGGTTGATCGTCTGTTGTTTGAGAACTCGATAGTGTGCCAAATTGTCTGCTGATACCAGTTCAAGCAATTTTTTGTTTGGTTGGATCAGCTGATGCGTCAGTGCGTCTCGTTCCCGTGACGTGCTGGCGATCTTATTTTTGATTCCAGCCAGGTATGGTTTTTCGTTTTTCAACGGAGAGTTTGATCCTGGCTCAGGACGAACGCTGGCGGCGTGCTTAACACATGCAAGTCGAACGCTGAAGCACCAGCTTGCTGGTGTGGATGAGTGGCGAACGGGTGAGTAATACGTGAGTAACCTGCCCTTGACTCTGGGATAAGCCCGGGAAACTGGGTCTAATACTGGATGCTACATGTCACCGCATGGTGGTGTGTGGAAAGGGTTTACTGGTCTTGGATGGGCTCACGGCCTATCAGCTTGTTGGTGAGGTAATGGCTCACCAAGGCGACGACGGGTAGCCGGCCTGAGAGGGTGACCGGCCACACTGGGACTGAGACACGGCCCAGACTCCTACGGGAGGCAGCAGTGGGGAATATTGCACAATGGGCGAAAGCCTGATGCAGCGACGCCGCGTGAGGGATGACGGCCTTCGGGTTGTAAACCTCTTTCAGCAGGGAAGAAGCCACAAGTGACGGTACCTGCAGAAGAAGCGCCGGCTAACTACGTGCCAGCAGCCGCGGTAATACGTAGGGCGCAAGCGTTGTCCGGAATTATTGGGCGTAAAGAGCTCGTAGGCGGTTTGTCGCGTCTGCTGTGAAAGCCCGGGGCTTAACCCCGGGTGTGCAGTGGGTACGGGCAGACTAGAGTGCAGTAGGGGAGACTGGAATTCCTGGTGTAGCGGTGGAATGCGCAGATATCAGGAGGAACACCGATGGCGAAGGCAGGTCTCTGGGCTGTTACTGACGCTGAGGAGCGAAAGCATGGGGAGCGAACAGGATTAGATACCCTGGTAGTCCATGCCGTAAACGTTGGGCACTAGGTGTGGGGGACATTCCACGTTTTCCGCGCCGTAGCTAACGCATTAAGTGCCCCGCCTGGGGAGTACGGCCGCAAGGCTAAAACTCAAAGGAATTGACGGGGGCCCGCACAAGCGGCGGAGCATGCGGATTAATTCGATGCAACGCGAAGAACCTTACCAAGGCTTGACATATACCGGATCGTTCCAGAGATGGTTCTTCCCCTTTGGGGTCGGTATACAGGTGGTGCATGGTTGTCGTCAGCTCGTGTCGTGAGATGTTGGGTTAAGTCCCGCAACGAGCGCAACCCTCGTTCCATGTTGCCAGCACGTGATGGTGGGGACTCATGGGAGACTGCCGGGGTCAACTCGGAGGAAGGTGGGGATGACGTCAAATCATCATGCCCCTTATGTCTTGGGCTTCACGCATGCTACAATGGCCGGTACAAAGGGTTGCGATACTGTGAGGTGGAGCTAATCCCAAAAAGCCGGTCTCAGTTCGGATTGAGGTCTGCAACTCGACCTCATGAAGTCGGAGTCGCTAGTAATCGCAGATCAGCAACGCTGCGGTGAATACGTTCCCGGGCCTTGTACACACCGCCCGTCAAGTCACGAAAGTCGGTAACACCCGAAGCCGGTGGCCCAACCCTTGTGGAGGGAGCCGTCGAAGGTGGGACTGGCGATTGGGACTAAGTCGTAACAAGGTAGCCGTACCGGAAGGTGCGGCTGGATCACCTCCTTTCTAAGGAGCTTCACTCTGGTCGCCGTGTGGCGGCCCGCCCGCGCACCGCTTACTTGGTGTGGGGGTTGTTTTGGTGAGACCCGCTGCACCTGGCCCGTTTCGAGGGCCCGGTGGTGGGTTCGTGCTCATGGGTGGAATATCAGCGGACGAGGCAGCCGGTGCGACCTTCGGGTTGTGGTGGGTGTCTGATCACTGTCTGGTGTCTGCGTGCTTGCTTGGTGCGTGGGTGCTGTTGACGGTTGGTGGTTTGGTGCACTGTCGGGTCCTGGAACAACAGGCCCCGTCACCGTGGTCCTTGCCTTCGGGTGGGGGTGTGGTGGTTGGGTGTGTGTTCTGTGGCTTGCTTCAGGTAGCTGCGCACGGTGTGTGTGGTGAGGGGGCGGCTGGTGTTGTTTGAGAACTGTATAGTGGACGCGAGCATCTTATTCTTTATGTGAGAATATTTTTGTGTGTCTGTTTGAAGATTACTAAGGGCGCACGGTGGATGCCTTGGCATCAGGAGCCGATGAAGGACGTGGCAATCTGCGATATGCCTCGGGGAGCCGATAAGCGGGCTGTGATCCGAGGATTTCCGAATGGGGAAACCCCGTCGTCTGTGAGGGCGATGACCTGTATCTGAATACATAGGGTGCAGGGGGGAACGCGGGGAAGTGAAACATCTCAGTACCCGCAGGAAGAGAAAACAACAGTGATTCCGTGAGTAGTGGCGAGCGAAAGCGGAAGTGGCTAAACCGTCTGTGTGTGATACCCGGCAGGGGTTGCATGGGCGGGGTTGTGGGAGCATCAGTGCCCGGTCTGCCGGCTGGGTCGTGTGAGTGCAGCGTGATAGTCGAATCATCTTGAGTGGTGTGCCGTAGAGGGTGTGAGTCCCGTAGACGAAATCATTGCTGCCGCGCGTGGTGTTTCCCGAGTAGCACGGAGCCCGTGAAACTTCGTGTGAATCTGCCAGGACCACCTGGTAAGCCTGAATACTACCTGATGACCGATAGCGGACCAGTACCGTGAGGGAAAGGTGAAAAGCACCCCGGGAGGGGAGTGAAATAGTACCTGAAACCGTGTGCCTACAAGCCGTCGGAGCCTTTTGGGGTGACGGCGTGCCTTTTGAAGAATGAGCCTGCGAGTTAGTGTCATGTCGCGAGGTTAACCCGTGTGGGGTAGTCGTAGCGAAAGCGAGTCTGAAGAGGGCGTTGAGTGGCGTGATCTAGACCCGAAGCGAAGTGATCTACCCATGGCCAGGTTGAAGCGCGTGTAAGAGCGCGTGGAGGACCGAACCCACTTCAGTTGAAAATGGAGGGGATGAGCTGTGGGTAGGGGTGAAAGGCCAATCAAACTTCGTGATAGCTGGTTCTCCCCGAAATGCATTTAGGTGCAGCGTCGTGTGTTTCTTGCCAGAGGTAGAGCTACTGGATGGCTGATGGGCCCCAACGGGTTACTGACGTCAACCAAACTCCGAATGCTGGTAAGTGAGAGCACGGCAGTGAGACTGTGGGGGATAAGCTTCATAGTCGAAAGGGAAACAGCCCAGACCACCGACTAAGGCCCCTAAGCGTGTGCTAAGTGGGAAAGGATGTGGAGTTGCTCAGACAACCAGGAGGTTGGCTTAGAAGCAGCCATCCTTGAAAGAGTGCGTAATAGCTCACTGGTCAAGTGATTCCGCGCCGATAATGTAGCGGGGCTCAAGTACACCGCCGAAGTCGTGGCAATGCACATTTCCGCACACCGATCCTGTCAGGGCTTTTGGGTTCTGGTGGGGTGCTGTGTGGTGACTGTAATGGTTTTGTGTGTGTTGGGTAGGGGAGCGTCGAGCGGGTGGTGAAGCTGCCGGGTGACCGAGTGGTGGAGCCTGTTCGAGTGAGAATGCAGGCATGAGTAGCGAATGACGGGTGAGAAACCCGTCCGCCGAATGATCAAGGGTTCCGGGGTCAAGCTAATCTGCCCCGGGTGAGTCGGGACCTAAGGCGAGGCCGACAGGCGTAGTCGATGGACAACGGGTTGATATTCCCGTACCGGCGAAGAACCGCCCATACTGAACTGGGGATACTAACCACCGGTTCCACCCGTTTCTCATGCGCCACTTTGTGGTGTGTGGTTGTGGTGGGATGCGTGGGACCTGATCCAGGGAGGTAAGCGTGTTAACAGGTGTGACGCAGGAAGGTAGCCGAGCCAGGCGATGGTAGTCCTGGTCTAAGCGTGTAGGGCGAGTCATTGGTAAATCCGTGGCTCATATAGCTTGAGACGTGATGGGACCCCTTTGGTGGGGGATTCGGTGATCCTATGCTGCCGAGAAAAGCATCGACGTGAGGTTCTAGCCGCCCGTACCCTAAACCGACACAGGTGATCAGGTAGAGAATACTAAGGCGTTCGAGAGAATCATGGTTAAGGAACTCGGCAAAATGCCCCCGTAACTTCGGGAGAAGGGGGGCCCGGACCCTGATATGCCCTTGCGGTGTGGAGGGGGTAAGGGTCGCAGAGACCAGGGGGAAGCGACTGTTTATCAAAAACACAGGTCCGTGCGAAGTCGTAAGACGATGTATACGGACTGACTCCTGCCCGGTGCTGGAAGGTTAAGAGGACCTGTTAGACGCAAGTCGAAGCGGAGAATTTAAGCCCCAGTAAACGGCGGTGGTAACTATAACCATCCTAAGGTAGCGAAATTCCTTGTCGGGTAAGTTCCGACCTGCACGAATGGAGTAACGACTTCCCCGCTGTCTCAACCATGAACTCGGCGAAATTGCAGTACGAGTAAAGATGCTCGTTACGCGCAGCAGGACGGAAAGACCCCGAGACCTTTACTATAGTTTGGTATTGGTGTTCGGTGCGGCTTGTGTAGGATAGGTGGGAGACTGTGAAGCGGACACGCCAGTGTTCGTGGAGTCGTTGTTGAAATACCACTCTGGTCGCTCTGGATATCTAACTTCGGCCCGTGATCCGGGTCAGGGACAGTGCCTGATGGGTAGTTTAACTGGGGCGGTTGCCTCCTAAAGAGTAACGGAGGCGCCCAAAGGTTCCCTCAGCCTGGTTGGCAATCAGGTGTTGAGTGCAAGTGCACAAGGGAGCTTGACTGTGAGAGTGACGGCTCGAGCAGGGACGAAAGTCGGGACTAGTGATCCGGCGGTACATTGTGGAATGGCCGTCGCTCAACGGATAAAAGGTACCTCGGGGATAACAGGCTGATCTTGCCCAAGAGTCCATATCGACGGCATGGTTTGGCACCTCGATGTCGGCTCGTCGCATCCTGGGGCTGGAGTTGGTCCCAAGGGTTGGGCTGTTCGCCCATTAAAGCGGCACGCGAGCTGGGTTCAGAACGTCGTGAGACAGTTCGGTCCCTATCCGCTGCGCGCGTTGGAAATTTGAGAAGGTCTGTCCTTAGTACGAGAGGACCGGGACGGACGAACCTCTGGTATGTCAGTTGTACCGCCAGGTGCATGGCTGATTGGCTACGTTCGGGAGAGATAACCGCTGAAAGCATCTAAGCGGGAAGCTTGCTTCGAGATGAGATTTCCTTCCTCCTTTGTGGGGGTGAGGCTCCCAGGAGACTACTGGGTTGATAGGCTGGATGTGGTAGCGAGGACTGACGACTCGTGGAGCTGACCAGTACTAATAAGCCGATGATCTTCACACACACAACATGTCTTGCAGCCCCGTTTGGGGTGTGAATAGCAGCGTGTTTCGCGTCCACTGTACGGTTTTGGAACAACACCGTCCCACAACCACTGAATGTCCTTCGGGGTGATGTGGTGGTGGGTGGTAGGTTCGTGAACAGGTTTCCACGCGCACTGCGGTGTGTGGTGGTGGCAGGTTTGCGGTGGTTATAGCGTGAGGGAAACGCCCGGTCCCATCCCGAACCCGGAAGCTAAGGCTCACAGCGCCGATGGTACTGCACTCTGATGGGTGTGGGAGAGTAGGTCGCCGCCGCAATTATTTGTACGGAGAGAGGCTGATCGCTGACTCCTTGTCTTCACCGTGAGGGTGAGGATGAGTCGAGTCGCGGTCGGCCTCTTTCCGCGTACCTAGATGCTTTGTGCCCCCTCCTGCTGAGTGGATACCTGATTGCGCTATGAGGGCCTTTAGCGCAATTGGGGATCCACTCGAATGCCGGTCAAGGGCCAGCTTCGGTGAGGGGGGATGCGGCCGTGAGCAGCGAAGCGAAAGACAGCACCTGCGCGCGATGACGCCGCAAGCTGAGCTGCCGCCCCACGACGATTGGATGCTCAATTGCGTTGTCGGCGTCCTCAACGCAATTGAGCATCCAATCGATCTCAGGGGCCGGTGCCGGTTCTGAGTAGGACTGAGGGCCGTTCGGGGCATCGGCACGGGCAGCTCTGGACCCCGCTGCGCCTGGGTGCGGAGCCGGGGCTGGCTCCCGACGCTCGAGTGGACCCTCAGTTGCGGTATCGGCGTCCTCAATGCAGCTGGCGATCCACTCGAACAGGGGAGTGGGTGTTTCCGCTCCAGAAGCTCTCCTGGCTCTGTCTGCCGGCTCTCGGCCGCCCTGGCCCTGTCTGCCGACCCTCCGCGGGCCCTGCTGGCTTGAGACGTGATTCGAGTGTGCGCTGCCTTGCGCTGAGGGGTGTTTCAGCGCAAATGGGTATCCACTCGGCGAGAGGCAGTGGCCTTGGCCGCTCTTGTCGTCATGGCGGGGCCGTGGGCTTCTGGGGGTGTGGTGTCGTTTTCCGCTGCGGTGCGGCACTGGTGCTCGCGGTGCGGTGAGACGAATGACGAAGGCCCCGAGCCTCCTCCAGAGAGCTCGGGGCCTTCGCGTCGTCCGCGCTCAGGGCGCGGGGAGCAGATCACACAGCAGACGGCCGCGGATCCTCAGCGACAGCGTCGTCGTCGATGTCCTCCGACTTCTTGTAGAAGCGGTCGATGGCCACGGCGATCGCACCGTCACCGGTCACGTTGGTGGCCGTGCCGATCGAGTCGATGGCCACGTAGGTGGCGATCATGATGGAGATTGCAGTCTCGTCGAAGCCGAGCATGGACTGCAGGATGCCCACGGCGGCCATGATGGCACCGCCGGGAACGCCCGGTGCGGCGACCATGGTGATGCCGAGCATCAGGATGAAGCCGAAGTACTGCACCGGATCGATCTCGATGCCCGTGACCATCATGACGGCGGTGGAGAACAGCACGATCTTCACGGTTGAGCCGGCCAGGTGGATCGTGGCGCACAGGGGGATCGTGAAGCCGGCGACCTCCTCGCTCACCCCGTTGTTCCGGGTGGCCTGCAGGGTCACCGGGATGGTGGCCGCGGAGGAGGACGTGCCCAGGGCAGTGAAGTAGGCCGGCAGCATGTTCTTGAGCAGGCGGATGGGGTTCTTCTTGGCGATGGCCCCGGCGATCACGTACTGCAGGAGCAGCAGGATGATCGTGAGCACGAACGCGGTGATGACCACCTTGAAGAACGTGGAGATGACCGTCCCGATCTGCCCGTTCATGGTCAGCGACAGGAACGAACCGAACACGTAGACCGGCAGCAGCGGGATCACGATGCGGGTGACCACGAGCATGATGATGTCGCGCAGCTCCTCCAGACCGCTCTTCAGCGTGGTCCCGCGAACCATCGTGATGCCCACGCCCACGCAGAAGGCGAGCAGAAGCGCGGTCATGATGTCGAAGGGCGGGGGCATCTCGATGCTGAAGAACGACGACAGCGACTCCTCCGAGGGATCGCTCAGTGCGCCGCCGTCGTGGGTCTCATCGGCCAGCAGCGACGGGAACAGCGCCATCGAGGTGCCGAAGGCCATGAGGCCGGCACAGATGGTGGAGCCGTAGGCCACGGCGGCCGTGATCAGCAGCCACTTGCCGGCGCCGCGCCCGAGATCCGCGATCGCCGGAGCGACGAGGGCCAGGATCAGCACGGGGATCAGGAAGCCGAGGAAGCCGCTGAAGACGCCGTTGAACGTGACGAAGACGCGAGCGATCGGTTCCGGGAAGAACAGGCCGCACAGGGCGCCGAGCACGATGGCGACGACGATTCTCGTCAGCAGTGAGGACAGCATTCGATGGAGCATGGAGGGTCTTTCTTCGGGGTGTGGGGAGGCGGCCCTGAGACCAGCTGTGGTGCGCTCGCTCAGGTGCTGCGACCGATTCTGCGATCGGCGGACGAGTAGACTGTGCCGTCCATGGCTCAGAGGCCGCATCCGCTGCGGCCTCACTATGGCACGACTGCGCTCGGATGAGCTGCAGATCACGGAATTGTTGAACACATATCTGCGCGACGCGCACCGGAGGACTGAGATGGCCGAGGCCTGGTCGCAGGACAGCAACGATCGCGGCGAGGACCGGGGCGGCGATCGTCGGACTCCGGGGCGGGGTCGCGATGATCGCGGCGGCTCCGGATACCGATCGTCGGGGCAGGGGCGCAGCGGCGCCCGGCGTGACGATCGCCAGGGTTCGGGCCGCGGCTTCCGCGACGACGCGCGCGGCGGATCCCGCGATGGTGAGCGACGCGGCTTCCGCGGCGACGATTCCCGCAGCGGGCGCGACGCACGCGGCGGATTCTCGCGCGAGGGCCGCGGCGGCCAGGGACAGCGCTCGGACGGTCCTCGGCGTGATTTCCGCGGCGACGATCGCCGTGGGGCTCAGGGCGATCGCTCGGAGGGCCCGCGCGGGGACTTCCGCGGCGATGATCGTCGTGGTGGCCGGGAGGGGCGCTCCGGCGGTCCGCGTAGGGACTTCCGCAGCGATGATCGTCGGGGTGGCCGCGATGAGCGCTCGGGTGCTCCGCGCAGGGACTTCCGCGGCGACGATGGGCGTCCGGACGACCGGGGACCCCGTCGTGACTTCCGGGGCGGCTCTCAGGGCGGCGGCTCCGGTCGTCGCTGGGAGGACCGCGGCGGGCAGCGCCGTGACGAGCGCAGGGATGATCGCGGCCCGCGTCGGGACGGCGATCGCCCCGGCGGGCGCGACGATTCCCGCGGCGGCGCGCGCTCTGGCGAGCGGCGCAGCAGCTGGGGCGATGACCGTCGCGGAGGACAGTCCCGCTCGACATGGCGCGACGAGCCGCGTCACAGCAGCGAGGCACGTCGCGGCGGCGAGGGGCGTCGCGACGAGCGCAGGGACGACCGTCGAGGCCCGGGCACTCGCCCCGACGGCGGTCGGGACGGCGCCCGTGATGACCGTCGCGGCGGCTCCCGCGGCTCCGACTCCCCGCGGGGGCTCCAGAGGAGGGGGCTCCCGCGATGGCCAGCGTCGGGGCTTCCGCGGCGAAGACTCGCGCGGCGGGCGTAGGGATGATCGGCAGGGCGGCTTCCGCGGGGAGCGTCGGGACGATCGTCGCGGCGGCCAGCGGCGGACGTCGAGCTCCTTCGAGGAGCGCGGCCGTCCCGTGCGCGCACCGCGTCCGGAGGTCGATGCCGACATCACCGGCCAGGAGCTGGACCGCGACGCCCAGTTCCAGGTGCGCGCGCTCGAGGCCGACAACGCCGAGGCCGTCTCGCAGCACCTGGTGATGGTCGCCCGCTACATCGAGGACGATCCCGCCTTCGCGCTGGAGCACGCCCGCTACGCCGTCAGCCGCGCCGGTCGCGTGGCCGCGGTCCGCGAGGCTGCAGGCGTGGCTGCCTATGAGAACGGCGAGTACCACGAGGCCCTCAAGGAGCTGCGCACGTACCGCCGCATGACCGGCGACGACATCCACCTCCCCCTGATGGTCGACTGCGAGCGGGCCCTGGGCCGTCCGGAGAAGGCCCTGGAGCTGGCGACCTCGGAGGGCGTGACCGAGCTTCCGGCCGATGCCCGCGTGGAGCTGGCGATCATCGTGGCAGGGTTGCGCCGGGACGAGGGCGACGCCGACGGCGCCCTGAAGGCCCTGGAGATCCCGCAGCTGGACCGCAACCGCGGCTTCTCCTACAGCCCGCGCCTGTTCCGCGCCTACGGCGAGGCTCTGCGCGGCGTCGGGCGGGAGAAGGAGGCGACCGCCTGGGACCGGCAGGCCCTCGTGGCAGAGGCCGCTCTGGGCACCGGCCCGTTCGAGGACCCGGAGATCGTGGACCTGGGCGAGGACGAGATCGGAGTGGAGCTCGACTCCGCCGAGGGTGCCCAGCGCGACATCGACCGGGTCTCCGACGTCACCGGGCAGTCCGACGCCGAGGCCGAGGCGGACGACGCGGCGCAGGGCTCCGAGGAGCCCGCTGCGCAGCATCAGCCGGGTCTCGACGACGAGGACCTCGCCTCGATGGGCGGGGAGTCGGCCTCCGCCGACGGCTTCGACGACGATGAGGATCCGGCGCCGTCGTCGGGCCCAAGCGGCATCGTCCGCGACGCCGCCGCCGATGACGAATCCCTCGCGGACGGTGCTGCGAGCGAGGGCGAGACGGAGCAGGAGGACTCCTGAGATGACTCGGCGACTGATCGACGGTTGCGACGCGATCCTGGCCGACCTGGACGGCGTGGTCTACGCCGGTCCCGGGGCGATCTCGGAGGCTCCGGAATCGCTCGAGCGGGCCAAGTCCGAGGGCGTGCCGGTGATGTTCGTGACGAACAACGCCTCGCGCGCCGTCGAGACGGTCGCCGAGCACCTCAGCGAGCTCGGTGTGGCGACCCGCGGCGAGGACGTGGTCAGCTCCGCGCAGGCCGCCGCCCAACTGCTCAGCGACCGCCTTCCGGCCGGATCGCGGGTGCTGATCACGGGGGCCCAGGCGCTGTCGGACTACATCGCCGAGGCCGGCCTGACCCCGGTGAGCTCCCAGCACGACGACCCCGTGGCGGTCGTCCAGGGATTCGACCCGGAGATCGGCTGGAGCGATCTGGCCGAGGCGGCCTACACCCTGGCCGATGCCTCGGTGCTCTGGATCGCCACGAACACCGACGGTTCGATCCCGCGCGAGCGGGGCATCGCCCCGGGCAACGGGACGCTGGTGGACGCGGTGGCCAGGGCGACCGGGCGCACCCCGGAGGTCGCGGGCAAGCCCGAGGCCCCGATCTTCCGCACCGGCGCCCAGCGCCTGGGGGCTCAGCGCCCGCTGGTGGTCGGCGACCGGCTGGACACCGACATCCTGGGCGGCAATCGCGCCGGCTTCGCGACCGCCCTGGTGCTCACCGGCGTGGATACGGTGCGCACCGCCCTCGGTGCGATCACCGACGAGCGCCCCGATCACCTCATCGCCGATCTCACGGGGCTCTTCGCCCCGGAGGCGGAGATCGCCGTGGAGGAATCGGACGGCGCCAGCATCGCGCGCTGCGGTGCCGCGCAGGCCACCGCGCACGACGACGGCCTGCGGATCTCCGGTGATGAGGACGACCTCGACGCCTGGCGCGCCGCCTGCGCCGCCTGGTGGGTCCGGCATCCGCAGGTCGACACGGCCTCGATCCCCGAGATCGAGTGGACGGCGGCATGACCCAGTCGTTCGAGCCCTCGCAGAGCCCCGGGGTCCAGCGCGTCCTGCAGGACCTCGAGGACCTGGACCAGCGCCCCGTGGGCGAGCACGCCGCCGCCTATCAGGACGCCCACGAGCGGCTGACCCGCGAGCTCGAGTCCGCGCAGTCGCGCATCGCCGGTGCCGGCGGGACGTCGTGAGCTCTGAAGGACCGAGCGCCGAGCGGCTGGACCGCGCCCTGGTGACCCGGGGCCTGGCGCGCTCGCGCACCCTGGCCGCCCGATGGATCGCCGAGGGCCGCGTGAGCGTGGACGGGCAGCGCACGAGGAAGGCCTCGCTGCTGGTGGCCGCGACCTCCGGGGTGGAGCTCGAGGAGGCCGAGGGCCCCGAGTACGTCAGCCGCGCCGGGCACAAGCTGGTAGGGGCGCTCGAGGCGTTCCCGGACGTCGTCGTGGAGGGGCTGCGCTGCCTGGACGCCGGAGCCTCCACCGGGGGATTCACCGACGTGCTGCTGCGGGGCGGGGCACGGGAGGTCGTGGCCGTGGACGTGGGCCACGACCAGCTCGTGCCGCAGCTGCGCGCGGATCCGCGGGTGCGCGTGCACGAGGGCCTGAACCTGCGCTACATGGCCCCCGAGGACATCGGCGGCCCTGCCGAGCTGACCGTCTGCGATGTCTCCTTCATCTCCCTGACCCTGGTGATCGCACCGCTGGCGGCGGCCACCCTGCCCGGCGGGCACCTGCTGCTCATGGTCAAGCCGCAGTTCGAGGTCGGAGCGGATCGACTGGGCCGCGACGGAGTGGTCGCCTCGGAGCAGCAGCGCCTCGAGGCGGTCGAGAAGGTGGCGGCCGCAGGCGTCGCTGCGGGCCTGATCGAGCTCGGGCGGACGCGCTCGCCGCTGCCGGGCCAGGACGGCAACCATGAGTTCTTCCTGCACCTGCAGCGTCCGGTGCCGGCGTCGTCCTGAACCCGAGGGCAGAACCGGGCCCTCCGTGTGCCGTCGGTCGGAGGACGTAGGGTGGAGCGCATGATCGACGACTCCGGCATGCGCGCGCCCGCCTCACGACGCATCCTGGTGCTCGCCCACATGGGACGTCCGGAGGCCCGGGTCGCAGCCCAGCAGACACTGCGCCAGCTGGCCGACTCCGGCGTGGAGGGCGTCCTGACCGCCGAGGACCGCGACGCCATGCTGCGCGCCCCGGAGGTGGACGAGCTGCCCCCGGTGGGAGTGGTGCCGGACAACTGCGCGCTGTCGGACATCGAGCTGGTGGTTGTGCTCGGCGGCGACGGCTCCATCCTGCGCGCCGCGGAGGTCGTCCGCGACGTCGAGGTCCCGCTGCTGGGTGTGAATCTGGGCCATGTGGGGTTCCTGGCCGAATCCGAGCGCTCCGGCCTGGCGGAGACGGTCCAGGCCGTCGTCGACGGCCGCTACACCGTCGAGGACCGCATGGCCCTGGACGTGCGGGTCTGGCACGCGGGACGCCCCGTGCTGCACACCTGGGCGCTGAACGAGGCCTCGGTGGAGAAGGGCGACCGCGAGAAGATGCTCGAGGTCGTCACCGAGGTGGACCGCAGGCCCCTGTCGTCCTTCGGCTGCGACGGCGTCATCATGGCCACACCCACCGGTTCGACCGCCTACGCGTTCTCCGCCGGGGGACCGGTCGTGTGGCCGGAGGTCGAGGCGCTGCTGATGGTCCCGCTCTCGCCGCACGCGCTGTTCTCGCGGCCGCTGGTCGTCTCGCCGTCGTCCATGATCGCCGTGGAGGTGCTCACCCGCACCGATGCCCGCGGCGTGCTGTGGTGCGACGGCCGCCGCACGGTCGAGCTGCCTCCGGGATCGCGCATCGAGGTCACCCGCGCCGAGCGGCCCGTGACCCTGGCGCGCATGCATCGCACGCCGTTCTCGGAGCGCCTGGTCAAGAAGTTCGGCCTGCCGACCGCAGGCTGGCGCGGCCCCGTGGAGCGGGACGAGATCTCGGACGCCACCTCCACGCTGCCGATCGTCCAGCCGGACTACCGCACGACCATCCGCCGCCAGGAGCCGGGCACGCCTCAGCACCTGTCCGTGGGCCAGGAGATCCCGCAGGCCGATCGTCCGGAGGAGGGCTCATGATCGAGGAGATCCACATCCGCGATCTCGGGGTGATCACCGATGCCGTGCTCCCCCTGGGGCCGGGGCTGACGATCCTCTCCGGCGAGACCGGCGCGGGCAAGACCATGGTCGTGACCGCCCTGGGCATGCTGCTGGGACGCCGCGCCGACGCCGGCGCTGTGCGCGTGGGCGCAGAGAAGGCCGTGGCGGAGGCCGTCGTGAACGTCCCGTCCGATCACGCCGCGGTGGCTCTGGTGGAAGACGCCGGGGGAGACGTCGACCACGAGCAGGACCGCGCCTCCCTGCAGCTCAGCCGCACCATGGCCGCCACGGGGCGCTCGCGGGCGCACGTGGGCGGACGCAGCGCCCCGGTGGCTCGGCTCGGCGAGCTCGGCGAGACCCTGGTGGCCGTGCACGGGCAGTCGGATCAGCTGCGGCTGACCTCGGCGGCCGCGCAGCGCCATGCGCTGGACACGTTCGCAGCCGTGCACGACACCGGCTCGGCACGCGGTCGGAAGAAGGCCGCCGAGAGCCGGGGCTTCGAGGAGCTGCTGGGCGAGTACCGTGCGGCGCTGTCGTCGTTCGAGGCCGTCGAGGCCGAGCTCTCCGAGATCCGCGAGAAGGGCCGGGAGCGCGCGCTCGAGGCGCAGTCGCTGCGGGCCGCGCTCGAGGAGATCGACGCCGTCGAGCCGGTCAGCGGTGAGGACGAGGCCCTGAACGCCGAATCGCAGAAGCTCACGAGCCTCGAGTCGCTGCGCGGCGCCTCCATGACCGCGCACGCGGCGCTGTCGGGAAGCGAGGAGGATCCGGACGCGGCGTCGTCGATCCTGCTGGTGGACCGGGCGCTGTCCGCCCTCGACCAGGAGGCCGACTCCGATCCCGAGCTCGAGCAGCTGGCCCAGCGCGTGCGCGAGCTGTCCGTGCTGACCAACGACGTCGCGGCGGATCTCTCCGCCTACGCGACCGGCCTGGACGAGGACGGCCCGGCGCGGCTGGCCGAGGTCGAGGCCAGGCGCGCGGCCCTGCGCGGGCTGACCAAGACCTACGGCGCGGACATCGACGAGGTCCTCGCCTTCGCCGAGACCGCTCGCACCCGGCTGGAGTCCCTCGGCGATGATCCCCACCGCGAGGAGCAGCTCAGCGCGCAGCGCGATCAGCTGCTGGAGGCCCTCGAGGCCCAGGCCGGCGAACTCACGCAGCGCCGCCGCGGCGCGGCCGAGCAGCTGGCGCAGGAGGTCGGCACCGAGCTCAAAGCGCTGGCCATGCCCAACGCCGCGCTGATCGTCTCCGTCGAGCCCTCGCAGCGCTTCGACCGCTGGGGCCGCGACACCATCGAGTTTCTGCTGCGCGCCCACGCCGATGCCTCGCCGCGGCCTCTGGGCAAGGGCGCCTCCGGCGGCGAGCTCTCGCGCCTGATGCTGGCGCTGGAGGTCGTGCTGGCCGCCGTCGACCCCGTGCCCACGTTCGTGTTCGACGAGGTCGACTCCGGCGTGGGCGGCAAGGCCGCCCTGGAGATCGGCAGGCGCCTGAAGATGCTGGCCCAGAACGTGCAGGTGCTCGTGGTGACGCACCTGCCGCAGGTCGCGGCCTTCGCCGATGAGCACGTGCTCGTGACCAAGAGCTCGGACTCGACCGTCTCGGATGTGAGCGTGCTCTCGCAGGACGAGCGCGTCATCGAGCTCGCCCGCATGCTGGCGGGCCACGAGGACTCCGAGGCGGCCCAGGAGCACGCCCGCGAGCTGCTGCGCGATGCCTCGGCCTAGCGCCCCTCCCCGCCCCCTCGCAGACCCCCCGACCGTCCAGTGATAGGCTTGAACCCCGTGGTGAACGCTCAGAATGCCGCCGCAACGGCTGGCGATACGCAGACAGAGACCTCCGGCTCCACCGGCAAGGTCACCCGGCAGATCTTCGTGACGGGCGGTGTGGTCTCGTCCCTGGGCAAGGGGCTGACGGCCTCCTCGCTCGGGATGATCCTCAAGGCTCGCGGCCTCAAGGTCACGATGCAGAAGCTCGATCCCTACCTCAACGTGGATCCGGGCACCATGAACCCGTTCCAGCACGGAGAGGTCTTCGTGACCGACGACGGCGCCGAGACCGACCTGGACATCGGGCACTACGAGCGCTTCCTCGACGAGGACCTCGACGCCTCCTCCAACGTGACCACCGGCCAGGTGTACTCCTCCGTGATCGCCAAGGAGCGCCGCGGCGAGTACCTGGGCCAGACCGTGCAGGTCATCCCGCACATCACGGACGAGCTCAAGGCGCGCATGCGCTGGCACGCCGATCACGTGCCGGAGGGCGAGGAGGCCCCGGACGTGATCATCACCGAGATCGGCGGCACCGTGGGCGACATCGAGTCGCAGCCGTTCATCGAGGCCGCCCGCCAGGTCCGCCGCGACATCGGCCGACGCAACGTGTTCTACCTGCACGTGTCGCTGATCCCGTACATCGGCCCGGCCAAGGAGCTGAAGACCAAGCCCACCCAGCACTCGGTGGCTGCGCTGCGCAACCTCGGCATCCAGCCCGACGGCCTGGTGCTGCGCTGCGATCGCGACCTGCCGGACTCCATGCGGGCCAAGATCGCCGACGCCTGCGACGTCGACATCGACTCCGTGATCTCCTGCGCCGATGCCCCGAGCATCTACGACATCCCCAAGACCCTGCACGGCCAGGACCTGGACGGCTCCATCCTCGACTACTTCGGGATGGAGCGCACCGAGGCCGACTTCTCGCACTGGAACAAGCTGCTCAGCGCCGTCCACGAGCCCAAGCACTACCTGACGATCGGGCTGGTCGGGAAGTACATCGACCTGCCGGACGCCTACCTGTCGGTCTCCGAGGCGCTGCGCGCCGGCGGCTTCGCCAACGATGCCCGCGTGAAGATCAAGTGGGTGGCCTCGGACCTGTGCCAGACCCCCGAGGGCGCAGCGCGGGAGCTCGGCGACGTCGACGCCATCTGCGTGCCCGGCGGCTTCGGAATCCGCGGCCTGGAGGGCAAGCTCGGCGCGCTGACCTACGCGCGCACCACGGGCCTGCCCACCCTGGGCCTGTGCCTGGGCCTGCAGTCGATGGTCATCGAGTACGCCCGCTCCGTTGTGGGCCTGCACGACGCCTCCTCGACCGAGTTCGACCCGGACACGGCCACTCCCGTGATCGCCACGATGGCCGAGCAGGAGCAGTTCGTGGAGGGCGCCGGCGATCTGGGCGGCACCATGCGACTGGGCCTGTACCCGGCCAGGCTCACGGAGGGCTCGGTCGTGGCCGAGGCCTACGGCGCCACCGAGGTCCAGGAACGCCACCGCCACCGCTACGAGGTCGGCAACGACTACCGCGATCAGCTCACCGAGGCCGGTCTGGTCATCTCGGGCACCTCGCCCGACGGCACCCTGGTCGAGTTCGTGGAGCTGCCGCGGGAGACGCACCCGTACTACGTCTCCACGCAGGCCCACCCGGAGCTGCTCTCGCGTCCCACCAAGGCCCACCCGCTGTTCGCCGGGCTGGTCAAGGCCGGCCTGGAGCGCCAGGCCTCCCGCACGGACGAGTCCCCGGAGCGCTGAGCCCCATGGAGTTCGTGGAACTGGGTGCCGGGGAGCTGACGGATCGCGTGGATCCGCGGCGCGTCCTGGCTTCCGAGACGGTCTACGAGGGCCGGATCTGGGACGTCGTCTCGGAGCAGGTGGAGCTCTCCGAGGGCGGCCCCCGGATGACCCGCGACTTCATCAC
Organism: Kocuria sp. SL71; assembly: GCF_026672465.1. NCBI lineage: Bacteria > Bacillati > Actinomycetota > Actinomycetes > Micrococcales > Micrococcaceae > Kocuria > Kocuria sp. SL71. Next base: position 1,281,102 of record NZ_JAPPRE010000001.1, on the reverse strand, counting down.
CCACCCCGGTGCTGTGGCGATCCTGGCCTTGGACGATCAGGATCGCGTCCTGCTCATCCGCCAGTACCGCCACCCCGTGGGGATGACGCAGTGGGAGATCCCCGCAGGCATCCTCGACGTAGAGGGCGAGCATCCGGCCCAGGCCGCCGCTCGCGAGCTGGGGGAGGAGGCGGACCTGTCCGCCGGGCGCCTGGACACGCTGGTCGAGTTCCACAACAGCCCCGGCTCCTCGGCCGAGTCCCTGCGGATCTACCTGGCACGGGAGCTCACGACCCTGGATCAGGAGTTCGAGCGCGAGGACGAGGAGTCCGAGATCGTGGCCACCTGGGTCCCGCTCGACGACGCCGTGGCGGCCGTGCTCGACGGCAGCCTGCACAACCCCAATCTGGTCACCGGAGTGCTGGCCGCCCACGCCTCGCGCGCCGCAGGCTGGTCCTCGCTGCGCTCGGCCGATGCCGCGTGGCCTGCCCATCCCGGGCTGCGCGGCACCGACGGGCTGACTCCCGCCACCATCACGCCGCCGGACGCTCGCTGAGGCGTCGTCCTCGGCATCCAGGTGTCTCCGGTGTCCCTCGCGTCTCGACCGCCCGCTTCCCCCTCAGGGGTGCAGCGGGCGGTTGAGCGCTATCTGCAGCACCTGGCGGTCGAGCGAGGCCTGGCGGCCAACACCCTGGCGGCGTACCGGCGGGATCTGGCGCGCTACGTCCGCTTCGTGACGGCGATCGGCGACGGCGCGCAGGCACCACCGGTCGATGATCCGCGGGAGATCACGGTCGCCCATGTCACCGGCTTCGTGCGCTGGCTGCAGCGCCCGGCACCGCCGAAGGAGGCGGCCGACGGCGGTGCTGACGGCGCGGGGCTGAGCGCTCGCAGCGCCGCCCGGGTCGTGGTGGCGGTGCGCGGTGCGCATCGCTTCTGGCTGCTCGAGGAGATCACCGAGCACGATCCCGCCGCCCAGGTCCCGCCCCCGACCCCGGGTATGCGACTGCCCAAGGCGATCTCCGCGCAGCGGAACACGAGGCTGCTCGAGGCGCCGGATCCGTCCACGCCTGCCGGGCTGCGCGATCGGGCGCTGCTCGAGGTCCTCTACTCCACGGGGGCGCGCGCCTCCGAGGTCATCGGCCTGGACGTCGACGACCTGTCGGCGGCGCTGAGGTCGGGTGAGGAGTCGTCGGGGCTGCCGTTCCTGCGGCTGTTCGGCAAGGGATCGAAGCAGCGGATGGTGCCGCTGGGCCGACCGGCCGTCGCGGCGCTGGACGCGTGGATGGTGCGCGGGCGGCCGGAGCTGGCGGCTAAGGGCAAGGCCGATGCCGCGGTCTTCCTCAATCAGCGCGGCGGGCGGATCACCCGGCAGACGGTGTGGAACACGGTGATCCAGGCCGCCGAGGCCGCAGGGCTGAGTGCTGAGGGCGTGGAGGTCAGCCCGCACACGCTGCGCCATTCCTTCGCCACGCACCTGCTCGAGGGCGGGGCGGACCTGCGCGTGGTCCAGGAGCTGCTGGGGCACGCCTCGGTGACCACCACGCAGATCTACACACTGGTCACCGCCGACTCCCTGCGCGAGGTCTGGGCCATGGCCCACCCGCGCGCCCGCTGAGGCTGCGCATCCCGCTGGTGGCGCTCACTAGCAGCAGGGCGAGGGCGGCCCCGATGCCGGTCTCGATCACGCGATCTCCGATCAGCTCATGAGCCGGGGTGGCGGCCACGAAGCTCGTCATCATCAGCGCCACCGGTGTGAGAAACACCAGGGCCAGGCTGTAGTGGCGGACCGCGTACAGCTCATTGGCGAACTGCAGCGCCGCCAGCAGCAGGGCCAGGCCCAGCGGGCTCCAGTCGATCAGCAGGAGGAGACCGGTCAGGGCCACGCCGGCGAAGGTCCCGATGATGCTGTGCACGACCCGGTTCGCGGCTCCGGCGAGATCCGCCGCGGCGATCGGGGCCGTCGCCGCCAGGATCGCCCAGTGTTGATGGCCCTGGCCGCTGGCGATGGCCACCGAGCCTGCCGCACCGACGGCGACGGCGTAGCGTGAGGCCCGCGCCAGCGCCTCCGGCCAGTCCACCCGCTCGGGCTGCGGCCTGGGAGCACGGGTGGTGGAGCCGGGGGAGGAGCGCCTCGAGAGGAAGCCCAGCGCCACGACGGTGGCCGCGCTCCCCCCAGCCGCCAGCGCCGACTCCCACAGCTGGCCCTGCTCGGGCACCCCGGCGGTGGTGGTGAAGGCGTACAGGAAGAAGAATGGGCCCGCTGGGCGCAGCTGCAGCCGGTCCGAGACGACGGACAGCACGGCGGCCACGACGACGGCTGCGAACGTCACAGCCCAGGGGCCGAGCCCGGCGCTGGCCGAGGCCGCCCCGGCGATGACGCTGCCGCTCATGAGCGCCCCTGCGATCGCCAGGTGCTGGAAGCGCAGGCGCGGTGCATCCGCGCGTCCGAACACACCCGTGAGCGATCCGAAGATCACGTGCACGCACAGATCCAGTCGCCCGAGCAGGACGACGGCCAGAAGGGGCAGCGCGATGCCGATCCCCACCCGCGCGGCAGGCCCGCGGTGACCGCGCCCGGAGGGAACATGGAGGAAGTCCTGGAGGTGGCTCTTCACGATCATGCGAAGGAGCGGACCATAAAGATCTTGGCGCAGCGGGTGCCGTCGCCGGGTGCCACGAAGTCCGCTAATCGGCCGTACTCCCGGAAGCCCTCCGAGGCGTAGAGATGCTGGGCTCGCTCATTGCCTTCGCGCAGGTCGAGGGTGAGGTGCTCGATGCCTGCGGTCTGCGCCTGCTCCAGCAGCAGGCGCAGACCGCAGGCGTCGTGGGCAGGGCCGTCGACGATGCCGCGCAGCAGGTCCTCGAGCTCTTCCCGCGCGGGCGGGTCGGTCCAGCCGAGGGCTGCGCCGTCGCTGACGAGGCCGCCGATCATGCGGGTGAGGGACTCCAGCACCGGGTCTGTCAGGTCGTCGGCGGTGGCGCGGTGCAGTTCGAGCATGACGAAGAGTCTACGAAGATCCGGACGACGTCCCCTCGCCGTGTTCTGTGGGAGCCGGAGGCGAGGCGCTGTCGTCGGGTCCCGACGAGCAAGTCCCCGAACGGACCGGGCCCCGCCGATCGTTGGGGATCGGCGGGGCCCGGTCAGGACGGATCGAGGATCAGTCCAGGTGGCGCTCGTCGGGGCCGTTGTAGGCCGACAGCGGCCGGATCAGCGAGTTCGTGGCACGCTGCTCCATGATGTGCGCGGTCCACCCGGTGAGGCGGGCGCACACGAACAGCGGGGTGAACGTGGGAATGTCGAAGCCCATGAGCCAGTACGTGGGCCCGGCCGGGTAGTCCAGGTTGGGCTTGATCTGCTTGGCCTCGTCCATGGACCGGGCCAGGCCGTTGTAGAGGCCCAGGATCTCGCGGCGGTCGTAGTGATCGAGCATGCGGAACAGGGCGTCCTGCATGGTCGGCACGCGCGAGTCGCCGTTCTTGTACACGCGGTGGCCGAAGCCCATGACCTTCTTCTTCTCGGCCAGGGCCTGGTCCATCCACTCCTTGGCCCGCTTCTCGGCGTCTTCCTCCGACTCGTCCTTGCGGATGCCGAGCTCCTGGAAGGTATGCATGACGGCCTCGTTGGCGCCGCCGTGCAGCGGGCCCTTGAGCGCGCCGACCGCACCGACCACGGCGCTGTGCAGGTCCGCCAGCGTGGAGGTGATCACGCGCGCCGTGAAGGTCGAGGCGTTGAAGGAGTGCTCGGCGTACAGGATCATCGACACGTTGAAGGCGTCGACGACCTCCGGATCGGCCTCCTCGCCGAAGGCCATCCACAGCAGGTTCTCGCTGTAGCTGAGGTCATCGCGGGCGGAGATCGGGCCCTTGCCGTGGCGGCGGCGCTGGTCGTAGCAGACCACCGCGGGCATGGCCGCGAACAGCGCCTTGGACTTCTCCAGCTCCGCCTCGGGGGAGGCGTCCTCGGCCTTGGGGTGCTGGGCGCCCAGGACGGAGACCGCGGTGCGGCACACGTCCATGGGGTGGCAGTCCGTGGGCAGGGCGTCGATCACGGCCTTGAGCTCGGCGCTCAGGTTGCGGTGCGCCCGCTCGAACTCCTCGAACTCCGTCAGCTCCTGCGCGGTGGGCAGCTCGCCGTTCCACAGCAGCAGCGCGACCTCCTCGATCGTGCGCGAGGCCGCCAGCTCCTGGACGGGATAGCCGCGGTAGAGCAGGGAGTTGGACTCGGGGTTGACCTTGGAGACGGCCGTGACATCGGCGACGACGCCGGCCAGGCCCTTGTGGACCTCGGGCTCCTGGGTGGACTGATCTGCAGTGCTCATCACTTGCCTCCTGGGACGTCGAATGCGAAGACCTGGCTGTCGAACTGGTTGTAGCCGTCGTAGTCGACGGTCTCGTACAGACGCGCTCGCGTCTGCATCTGGGGCACAGCGGCCTGCTGGGTGCCGTCCTGCCGGATGGTGTCGAGCAGGCGCTCGACCGCACCCATGGCTGCGCGCTGTGCGGAGACGGGGTAGATGACCATGGAGACCCCGGCGTCCTGCAGCTGCTGGACCGTGAACAGCTCGGACTTGCCGAACTCCGTCATGTTCGCCAGCACCGGCACGTCGAGTGCCGAGGCGACGGCCTCGAACTCGGAGAGGTCCTTCATGGCCTCCGGGAAGATCGCGTCCGCGCCGGCCTCGACCAGCGCCTGGGCACGCTCGATCGTGGCCTCGAGGGTGTCCACTGCGCGGATGTCGGTGCGGGCCATGAGCACGAAATCCGGATCGCGCCGTGCCTTGGCGGCGGCCTGCAGTCGCTGCACGGCGGTGTCCTGGTCCACGACGGCCTTGCCGTCCAGGTGCCCGCAGCGCTTGGGGTTGACCTGGTCCTCCAGGTGGCACCCGGACAGCCCGGCGTTCTCGAGCTCCTGGATGGTGCGGGCTACGTTCATGGCCTCGCCGAACCCGGTGTCGGCGTCGATCAGGGTGGGCAGGTCCGTGGTGCGGGCGATCTGCCCGCCGCGGGTCGCCACCTCGGTGAGCGTGGTCAGCCCGATGTCCGGAAGGCCGAGTTCGTTGGCCAGGACGCCGCCGGAGATGTAGACGCCGTCGAAGCCCTTCTCCTGGATCATCGACGTGGCCAGCGGCGTGAACGTGCCGGGGAACTGGACGCAGCGGTCCTCGGCGAGCAGCTCGCGGAAGCGCTTGCGCTTCTGCTGGGCGGTGACGTGGGAGTACAGCATCAGAAGATCCCCTCGGGTCCGGTGGCCAGGTCGACGGAGGCCAGGATGTTCAGCGCGCCGAGATCGCCCGCCTCCAGGCTGGGCAGCTCCTCGGCCGCCTGGATGAAGCGCTCGAGCTCGGATTCCGCCACGACGCCCTCGGCCAGCGAGCGAAGCTTGGTCAGGTACTGCTCGCGGGCGAACGGACGGGCGCCGAGCGGGTGGGCGTCCGCCACGGCGATCTCCTCGACGATCCGGGTGCCGTCTGTGAGGGTGATCTCCGCACGGCCGCCGAAGGCCTTCTCGGAGATGTCCAGGGAGTGGTAGCGGCGGGTCCACTCCGGATCTTCCTGCGTGGTGACCTTGTTCCACAGGGCGACCGTCTCCGGACGGCCCGCGCGCTCGGGGGCGTAGGAGGCCGAGTGGTTCCATTCGCCGTCCTGCAGCGCCACGGTGAAGATGTACGGGATCGAGTGATCCAGGGTCTCGCGAGAGGCCTTGGGGTCGTACTTCTGCGGATCGTTGGCGCCGGAGCCGATGACGTAGTGGGTGTGGTGCGAGGTGTGCAGCACGATCGAGTCGACGTTGTCCGCGTTCGCGATCTCCGGGTGCTCGGAGTGCAGGCGCCGCGCCAGGTCGATCCAGGCCTGGGCCTGGTACTCGGCGGAGTGCTCCTTGGTGTAGGTGTCCAGGATGGCGCGCTTGGCCTCGCTCGGACCCGGCAGCGGGACCTCGTAGGAGGCGTCCTTGCCGTCCAGCAGCCAGGCGATCACGCCGTCCTCGCCCTCCCAGATGGGAGTGGGGGAGGTCTGCCCGCGCATGGCGCGATCGACGGCCTCCACGGCCATCTTGCCGGCGAAGGCCGGGGCGTGGGCCTTCCAGGTGGAGATCTCGCCCTTGCGGGACTGGCGGGTGGCCGTGGTGGTGTGCAGGGCCTGGCCGATCGCGTGGAAGATCACGGACGGGTCCAGGTGCAGCAGCGTGCCGATGCCGGCTGCCGCGGAGGGGCCCAGGTGGGCCACGTGGTCGATCTTGTGGGCGTGCAGGCAGATGGCCTTGGTCAGATCGACCTGGATCTCGTAACCGGTGGCGATGCCGCGGACCAGGTCCGCGCCGCTGGCGCCGGTGTGCTGAGCCACCGCGAGGATCGGCGGGATGTTGTCGCCGGGGTGGGAGTACTCCGCGGCCAGGAAGGTGTCGTGGAAGTCGAGCTCGCGCACGGCCACGCCGTTGGCCCAGGCAGCCCACTCGGGGGAGACCGCGGTGGCCGAGTCCACGCCGAAGACCTGCGCGCCGCGGGCGTCCGAGGCCGGGCGGTGGCGCAGGGCCTGGTCGCGGGCCGAAACGATGGGGGCGCGGTTGATCGAGGCCATGGCGACCGAGGCGTTGTCCAGCACGCGGTTGATCACCATGTCGGTGACCTCGGGGGAGACCTCCACCGGGTCGGCGGCGACCTCGGCGATCTTCCAGGCCAGCTGCTCCTCGCGGGGCAGCTGCGCCGATGACGGGTGGACCTTCACGGTGTGGTTGACGGTCATGACGTCCTCTCTGATGCGGTGGTTTCGGTCTTCTCGAGGGCTGCGCTCAGGGCCTGGTGCAGGTGCAGGCGCACGGCGGCCTCGGCCAGCTGCTCGGAGCCGGAGGCGATGGCCCGGGCGATCGCGGCGTGCTCCTGGGCGGCGCTGACCAGCCGGGACGGGTCGTGGGACGAGAGCCGGCGCACCCGGATGAGCTGGGTGCGCACGGTCTCCAGGGCGGTGACGAGCCAGGGGTTGGCCGCGGCGTCGTCGATCATCCGGTCCATGCGGGCGACGAGCTCGTAGTACTCGTCTGGGATGGGGTCTCGGTCCAGCTGGTTCGAGATGCCCTGCAGCTCCTCGGCCAGGTGCACGAAGTCGCCCGGCGTGCAGCGCACCGCCGCCAGTCGAGCGGCCTTGACCTCGAGGGCCTCGCGGAGCTCGAACAGCGGCTCGATGTCCGAGGAGCTGATCCGGCTGACCGCCGTGCCGCGGCCTCCGATCTGCTCGGCCAGGCCGTCGGCGGCCAGCAGCCCCAGGGCCTCGCGCACCGGGGTGCGAGAGGTCCCGAAGCGCTCGGAGAGCTCGACCTCCCCCAGGGGGGCCCCGGGGGCGAGATCTCCGTTGAGGATCTCCGTACGCAGCTGGAGGTGCACGCGCTGACCTGCTCGCATGGTGCTCCTCTCCGCCCGGGGACTCGGTGCGCGCCCGACGTGCTCGCGGCGCCTGCTGTGTATACACACCCTGCCACGGACCGCGGTTCCTGTCACGCCGCCGGGCAGGCGATGGGCATCAATGTATACACAGGGGTGGTGCCGAGTGAGCTGAGTCACTACTGTGGCGGATATGGAACCGGGCGGGGCCCGGCGGCGGCGCACCGCGTGCATCGCCTGCGCGGCGCCCCGGACCGGCCCACGAGCCACGCACAGCACGGACAAGGAGCATCCATGAGCCAGCACAGCGCGGACCAGCCCCGCCCCACCACAACCGCCGAGCGCACGCTGCCCGGCGACGGCACCTACTCCGGGACGTGGCGGCGCAGCGTCGAGGATCGGGAGGGCTTCTGGCTGGAGGCAGCTCAGGGCATCGACTGGATGACGCCGCCCAGCCGGGCGCTGGATGGTTCCGGCGACCCGATCTTCCGCTGGTTCCCGGAGGCCACGCTCAACACGTGCGCCAATGCGGTGGACCGCCACGTCGCGGCCGGTCGCGGGGATCAGGCGGCCATCATCTACGACTCCGCCGTGCTCGAGCGGCAGGAGACGATCACCTATGCCCAGCTGCAGGACCGGGTGGCGCGGGCCGCCGGGGCCCTGCGGGAGCTGGGCGTGCAGAAGGGCGATCGGGTGCTCATCTACCTCCCGATGATCCCGGAGGCGCTGATCTCCATGCTGGCCTGCGCCCGGCTGGGCGCGGTGCACTCGGTGGTCTTCGGCGGCTTCGCCCGCGCGAGCTCGCCGTGCGGATCGACGACTGCGCCCCGCGCGCCGTCATCACGGCCTCCGGCGGAGTGGAGCCCAAGCGGCGCATCGAGTACCTGCCCTCCGTGGAGGAGGCGGTGCAGATGGCCGAGCATAAGCCGTCTGCGGTGCTGGTGGTCGGGCGCGAGGGCTTCGAGCACGACGTCGCGGGCATGCGCGAGCGCGCGGCCGTCGACGGCCTGGAGTGGGTGGACTGGCAGGAGGCGGTCGAGGCCGCCGAGCCTGCCGAGCCGGTCGAGGTCGCTGCCACCGATCCGCTCTACATCCTCTACACCTCCGGCACGACCGGCAGCCCCAAGGGCGTCGTGCGGGACAACGGCGGCCACGCCGTGGCGCTGAGCTGGTCCATGGCCAACATCTACGACATCGGCCCCGGCGAGGTCATGTGCACCGCCTCGGACGTGGGCTGGGTCGTGGGCCACTCCTACATCGTCTACGCGCCGCTGCTGGCCGGGGCCACGACCGTGCTCTACGAGGGCAAGCCGGTGGGCACCCCGGATGCCGGTGCGTTCTGGCGGCTGGTGGCCGAGCACCGCGTGAAGGCCTTCTTCACCGCCCCCACCGCGCTGCGGGCCATCCGCAGGCAGGACCCCGAGGGCGAGCTGGTGGCCGAGCACGACCTGTCGAGCCTGGACACGCTGTTCGTGGCCGGCGAGCGCCTGGACCCGGAGACCTGGAGCTGGGCGGGCAGGGCGCTGGATATCCCCGTGGTCGATCACTGGTGGCAGACCGAGACGGGCTGGGCCATCAGCGGCAACCCGGTGGGCCTGGAGCAGCTGCCGCTGAAGTCCGGCTCCTCCACGGTGCCGATCCCGGGCTACGAGATCGAGATCCTGGATCCGCTGGGCGAGCCGGTGCCGCAGGGGGAGGAGGGCAACATCGCCGTGCGCCTGCCGCTGCCGCCGGGCACGCTGGCCACCCTGTGGGGCAGCGACGACCGCTTCCGCAGCGCCTACCTGGAGGCCTTCCCCGGGTACTACGTCACGGGCGACTCCGGGCGGATCGACGAGGACGGCTACGTCTTCGTGATGGGCCGCACCGACGATGTCATCAACGTCTCCGGCCACCGGCTCTCCACCGGTGCGCTCGAGCAGGCCCTGGCCCAGCACCCCGCGGTGGCCGAGTGCGCCGTGATCGGCGTGGCCGATGAGCTCAAGGGCCAGCGCCCGTGCGGATACGTGGTGGTCAAGCAGGGCATCGAGACCTCGCAGGAGCAGCTCAGCGAGGAGCTCGTGCAGCTCGTGCGCCGGGAGATCGGCGCGGTCGCCGACCTTAAGCAGATCGCGGTGGTCGAGGCCCTGCCCAAGACCCGCTCCGGGAAGATCCTGCGCAAGACCATGCGCCAGATGGCCGATGGTCAGGAGGCGCCGGTGCCGTCGACCATCGAGGATCCGGCCGTGCTGGAGGCGCTGGAGCCCGTGCTGCGGGGCCGGTGAGTGCGCGGCGGGGCGATCCTGCCGAGCGGATCGCCCCGCCGCTGTCAGTCGCTCGGAGCCGTGCGCTGAGCGCGCAGCTCGCGCTTGAGCAGCTTGCCGGACTGGTTGCGCGGCAGCTCGGCCACGAACTCCACGCGCTTGGGCACCTTGTAGTCGGCCAGGCGCTCGCGGGCGTGCCGGCGGGCCGTCTCCGCGGTGAGCTGCTGGTCGGGATGCACCACGATCACCGCCGTGATGGCCTCGCCCCAGCGCTCGTCGGGAAGTCCGAGCACCGCCACCTCGGCGACCTCGGGCAGTCGGTAGAGGCAGTCCTCGATCTCGCGCGGGGCCACCAGCACGCCGCCGGTGTTGATGACGTCCTTGATCCGGTCGACCACCTCGATGAAGCCCATCGAATCGCGGGTGACCTGATCTCCCGAGCGGAACCACCCGTCCGCGAAGCTCTCCTCCGTCTGCTCCGGGCGTCCCCAGTAGCCGGACATCAGCTGCGGGGAGCGGTACTGGATCTCGCCGGGCTCACCCGCACCGGCCGGGGTGCCGTCGGCGGTCATCACGCGCGCCTCCACGTGGAAGACCGGGCGGCCGCACGACGTCGGGCGCAGGTCGTGCTCCTCGGGGCGAAGCACGGTGCACAGGGGACCCAGCTCGGATTGCCCGAAGCAGTTGTAGAAGCCCTGCCTGGGGAACCGGTCGCGCAGTCTCTGCAGCACCGTGGACGGCATGATCGAAACGCCGTACTGCGCCTGGGTCAGCGAGGACAGGTCGCGGGTCTCCAGCTGAGGGTGCGAGCTCAGGGGGACCCACACGGTGGGGCCAGAAAAAGTGAGGAGAGGTGCTCGAGCTCCACCAGCTCGAGCATGGCGGAGATGTCCGGCTTGACGATCAGGCGGATCGAGGCGCCCAGGCACAGGTAGAACACGAGGAGCACGTGCAGAGTCGCCGAGTGGTACAGCGGCATGGCCACCAGCGGCCGGTACTCGGCGCCGCGCTCACGGGTCAGATCGGCTGCCGCCTCCTCGGCCAGGCCCAGCAGGGCGGGATCCGCGGCGATCAGGGCGACGTCCGCATTGCGCAGGATGTGGCGCAGCTCCTCGCCCTTGAGAGCGAAGTTCACCGGCACGTGCACCGCGCCCATGGACGCGCAGGCCAGGAAGAGGATCGCGAAGGCGTCGGAGTTCGCGCCGAAGGCGGCAACCCGATCGCCCGGCGAGATCCCGGATCGTGTCTCCGGCCGGGGGCTGCCCGAGGGGAGGGGTGATGCACTCCGGTGCCACGGGTGCCGTCGAACGGGGCCCTCACTCGCCGCAGGACCGATACTCCATCTCGGGTCGGCCCACCGTGCCGCGGCGTGCCCGGCGCTGTGCGCGGTCGACCTCGGTCAGGTGCTCCAGATAGCGCCGAGCCGTCACGCGGGAGATGCCCGTCCGCGCCGCGACCTCGGCCGCCGACTGCCACGGCAGGGCCGCTAGCTCCTGGGCCACGCGCTCCAGCGTCTCAGGGGACAGGCCCTTGGGGCTGCCCGAGGCTGCGAATGGCCGAAGCCCATCGAGTGCTCGATCGATCGCCTCCTGATCGAGCGGCTGCTCTCCCCGCAGACTGGTGCGGTACTGCTGATAGGCGGCCAGGCGATGCAGCAGCTGCTCGCGGGTGAAGGGCTTCACGAGGTAGCCGACGACTCCGAGCGAGGCAGCTGCTCGAACCGTCTCCACATCCCTGTGGGCTGTCACCGCGAGGATGTCCACGTCATCTCCGGCGGCGCGCAGCCGGCGTGCGACGTCGATGCCGGTGGCGTCGGGGAGATTCACATCCAGCAGCAGAAGGTCCGCGGGGCGGCCTTCGCGACGCAGCGAACTCACGGCTCGCAGGGCTTCTGCGGCTGTGGCCGCACTGCCCGCCGCCTCGAATCCCGGTACCTGCTGAACGAACCGCAGGTGCGCGTCCCGGGTCAGCGGCTCGTCTTCCACGACGACCACCCGAAGCTCCCTGCTCATGATCGGACCTCCTTCGAGACCAGGGGGAAGCTGAGCACGAAGGCCGTGCCGCCGTCGTCGATCACCTCGATCGCACCGCGATGGCGGTGGACGATCTCGCTCACGAGTGCAAGTCCCACACCGTGGCCGCCCACGGTGTCCGAATCCTTCGTGGAGGCGCCGCGCTGGAAGATCCGCTCCCTCACCGACGCCTCGATGCCCGGCCCCGAATCCGCGACGCTGAGGATCGCGGCGCCGTCATCATCGTGCGCGATCTCGACTTCCACCAGCGGCCCTTCGGCACCGGATGCGGCGACGGCTGCTTCGATTGCGTTGTCGATGAGATTGCCCACTACGGTCACGGTCTCCGATGCGCTCAGCGGAAGTCCGGGTGCTCCGTCCGCCACATGGACCTCCAGTCGGACTCCGCGCTCCTGGGCCGCGGAGGCCTTGCCCAGCAGCAGGGCCGTGAGCACGGGATCCTCGATCCCTGCCCCGACGTCCCCGGCCAGACTCAAGGTGCGCTGCTGATCCGCGGCGGCGAAGCGCCTTGCCTGCTCGGTCTCGCCGAGCTCCAGCAGTGCGACGATCGTGTGCATCCGGTTCGCGTGCTCGTGGGTCTGCGAGCGCAGCGCCTGGGCCATCGTGGTGGTCGCACGCAGCTGTCCGGACAGCCGGGTGAGTTCGGTGTGATCGCGCAGGATCGCGACCATTCCGGTCGAGGGCTCCGACGCGCGCAGCAGGGAGACGATCAGGGTGCGCTCGCCGTGCATGATCCACTGCTCGCGGACCTCCTGCTGCCCGGTGAGCAGGTCCTGCAGCTGCGGGGGCAGACTCGCTTCCTCCAGGGGGATGCCTCGACGACGTCGCCGATCGGTCCATCGGTAGACAAGGCTGCGCCCGTCCGGCTGCTGGAGGGCTTCCAGGGCAGGCTCGGTCAGGCCCAGCAGCTCACGAGCTCGAGCGTTGGCGAGCATGAGTCTGCCGTCCTCGATCAGCAGAAGGCCCTGGGCCGCCTGCTCGAGCACGGCGTCCTGAACCGAGACGGCCTCGGCCAGCTCCTCCGGAGTCCGTCCCCCGGTGCGCTGGGAGAGGTATCGGGCCAGGGGAAGATGGGCCGCAGCCCCGGCTGCGAGCAGCGCCAGCGCCATCCCGAGCAGCAGCGGGGCCTCGGCCCAGACCTCGTCGGCGGTGTGCTCGACCAGCACTCCCGTGGAGACCAGAGCGACGATCTCTCCGTCCTCGTCGCGCACCGGTGCGGTGGTGCGGGCCGACAGGCCGAGCTGCCCCTGTTCCGTCGAGGTCCTGACCTGCCCGCTGCGCGCTTCCTCGATCGAGCCGCGGAATCGCTGCCCGATCATCTCCGGCCGAGGGTGGGTCCATCGGATGCCCTCTGGCGACATGATGGTGATCCAGTCGAGCTCGGTGCTGCGCACGAGGTCATCTGCCAGGGGCTGCAGCTGGGCGTGGGGGTCGTCAGCACCCGACTGCTCGATCACGAACGGGTCGTCAGCCAGGGCTATGGACATGGTGCGGCTGATCTCGCGGGCTCGCTCGTCGGCATCCTGGGCGGCTCGGTGGATGAGGACGGCGCCGAAGATGGCCGCTAGGACAAGGACCAGCAGCAGCTGCAGGACCAGGATGCGGCGGGCCAGGGACATGGGAGCTCCTCGTGCGGATCGGGGTGTCCGGAAGTCTCCCACCTCGCTGACCGCTTGTGGTCCCGCTCACGACCACAACGACCACAACGAGACGTGCATCACAGATCCCGTCAAGCTGGTTGTGGCGCCGAGCGAGGCGCAGCACCGCCCACCGCCGGCCTCGTCCGGCGTCGCATCGTTCAGGAGCAGCACATGGCAGCAGCCGAGCAGCCGGGCCCGACGTCGTCGACAGCGCCCCGGAAGAAGAAGGACCGCACGCACACCCTCTACATCGCCGTGATCATCGCTGTGGTCGCCGGTGCCGTCCTGGGGCTGGTCGCTCCGGAGGTCGGCGTGGCGCTGAAGCCCGTCGGCACCGGGTTCATCGCGCTGATCAAGATGATGATCGCTCCGGTCATCTTCTGCACGATCGTGCTGGGCGTCGGCTCGATCGCCAAGGCGGCCACGGTCGGCAAGGTCGGGGGCATGGCTCTGGCCTACTTCATCGCCATGTCGACCTTCGCCCTGGCCATCGGCCTGGTGGTGGGCAACATCGTCCAGCCAGGCTCCGGCCTGGACATGAGCAACGCGACGTACGAGGTCCCCGCCGACGCTTCCCATGGCACCGGTGCCGAGGAGGGGACCGTCGGGTTCCTCCTGGCGATCATCCCCACCACGCTGGTGTCATCGTTGACCTCCGGCAACATCCTGCAGACCCTGTTCGTCGCACTGCTCGTGGGCTTCGCGCTGCAGGCGATGGGAGAATCCGGTCGGCCCGTGCTCAAGGCGGTGACCTACATCCAGGCCGTCGTGTTCCGACTGCTGATGATGGTCATGTGGCTGGCGCCGCTCGGCGCGTTCGGCGCGATCGCAGCCGTGGTGGGCGCCACCGGCGTGCAGGCCATCACATCGATGCTGGTGCTGATGCTCGCGTTCTACATCACCTGCGCGCTGTTCATCATCGTGATCCTCGGCCTGATGCTGAAGATCGTGACCGGGGTGAACATCTTCTCGCTCATGAAGTACCTGGCCCGCGAGTACCTGCTGATCTTCTCGACCTCGTCGTCCGAGGCGGCACTGCCGCGGCTGATCGCCAAGATGGAGCACCTGGGTGTCTCCAAGCCGGTCGTGGGCGTCGTTGTGCCCACCGGCTACTCGTTCAATCTCGACGGCACGGCCATCTACCTGACCATGGGTGCCCTGTTCGTGGCCGATGCCATGGGCACTCCGCTGGCACTGGGCGAGCAGATCACCCTGCTGCTGTTCATGATCATCGCCTCCAAGGGCGCGGCCGGCGTCTCCGGTGCGGGCATCGCCACCCTGGCGGCCGGCCTGCAGTCGCACCGTCCTGATCTCGTCGACGGCGTGGGGCTGATCGTGGGCATCGACCGGTTCATGTCCGAGGCTCGTGCGCTGACCAACTTCTCCGGCAATGCCGTGGCCACGCTGGTGCTGGGCACCTGGGTCCGTGAGATCGACCGGGACCGGGTGAGCCAGGTGCTGTCCGGGAAGCTGCCCTTCGACGAGGCGCAGATGGCTGTGGACCCGCACGCCTCGCCGACCGCCCCCGAGCAGGCACTCGAGGGCCACGAGCAGTCGAAGCTCGCCTGAGGTTCCGGCAGGCACTGCATGCGCCGCCTGGTCCTTGCCGCGGAAGCGCTCGGCCAGGCGGCGCGTCCATGCAGGTCCCGCCCCGCGGCGGTAGGGTGACTGGCCAGAGAAGGCGGGCGCGCGTCGGCGCGGCTCGCACGCCGTCCCCAGACCAGGAGTGGTTCCCACAGTGAGCAGCAAGAACGAGGATCGGTTCCCCGAGCTCGGCGAAGCCGAGACCGGCAAGGTCGGCCCTACCGGGCGCCCGCTGCGTCGCTTCCCGGACCCGCCCGAGCTGGACTCCCACGGCCCGGCGCGGATCATCGCGATGGTCAACCAGAAGGGCGGCGTGGGCAAGACGACGTCGACCATCAACCTGGGTGCGGCCCTGGCCGAGACCGGGCGCAAGGTCCTCATGGTGGACTTCGATCCGCAGGGCGCGCTGTCGGCGGGCTTCGGCGCGAACCCGCACGAGCTCGACCAGACCATCTACAACGTGATGATGGAGCGCGGGGTCGACCCCTGGGACGTGATCCTGGAGACCGAGACCGAGGGCATCGACCTCATGCCCGCCAACATCGACCTCTCGGCCGCCGAGGTCCAGCTGGTCTCGGAGGTGGCCCGCGAGCAGGTGCTGGCCTCGGCGCTGCGCAAGGTCGAGGACCACTACGACGTCATCCTCATCGACTGCCAGCCCTCGCTCGGGCTGCTGACCGTCAACGCGCTGACCGCCGCCCACGGCGTGATCATCCCGCTGATCTGCGAGTTCTTCGCCCTGCGCGCGGTGGCCCTGCTGGTGGACTCGATCGAGAAGGTCCAGGACCGGCTGAACCCCAAGCTGCAGATCGACGGCGTCCTGGCCACCATGTTCGACTCCCGCACCCTGCACTCGCGCGAGGTGTTGGACCGGATCGTGGAGGCCTTCGGCGACAAGGTCTTCGACACCGTCATCAAGCGCACCGTGAAGTTCCCGGACGCCACGGTCGCCGCCGAGCCGATCACGTCGTTCGCGACCAACCACACGGGAGCGGATGCCTACCGCCAGCTGGCCCGCGAGCTGATCTCGCGCGGCGGCGCTCCGTGATCCGAGCATGAGCGCACTCGTCCCGGAGATCGAGTCCTCGGGCCTGGCCGGGTCCGAGGGCGGCTTCGCGGTCGAGCTCGAGAACTTCGCCGGGCCGTTCGAGGTCCTGCTGGGGCTGATCGGCAAGCACGAGCTCGACATCACCACGGTCTCGCTGTCGATGGTCACCGACGAGTTCCTGGACTACGTCCGCGCCCTGCGCGAGACGAACTCGCTGGCGGCCCTGGACGCCGCCAGCGATTTCCTGGTCGTGGCCGCCACGCTGCTGGATCTGAAGGCCGCCCGGCTGCTGCCGCGCGGCGAGGTCGCCGACGAGGCCGACCTGGCCGTGCTCGAGGCCCGCGACCTGCTCTTCGCCCGGCTGCTGCAGTACAAGGCGTTCAAGGACATGTCCCAGCTCATGGCCCAGACCATGCGCACCGAATCCGCCCGCCAGGCCCGCTCCGTGCCGCTGGAGCCGCAGTTCGCGAAGCTCATGCCCGAGCTGATCTGGCGCACCACCCCCGAGGAGTTCGCCCAGATCGCGATCCGGGCGCTCACGCCCAAGGAGGCCGCGCCCACCGAGGTCGGCGTCGATCACCTCCACGGCTCCGAGGTCACCGTGCGCGAGGAGGCCGATCAGCTGCGCCTGATGCTCGCCGACGGCCAGGAGCACGCCTTCGCCGAGCTGATCGCCGACGCCGAGACGGTGCTGGTGGTCGTCGTGCGCTTCCTGTCGGTCCTGGAGCTGTTCCGCGACCGCGCGATCGACGTCCGCCAGGACGAGCCGCTGGCCGATGTCTGGATCACCTGGACCGCCCCGGAGGACTGGAGCCCCGAGCGGCTCTCCGACGAGCACGACGTCCCCGCCCCGACCGATTCCGCCGCCGAGGGCTCCGCGGCAGAAGACACGCCCCATGACTGAGCAGCACGAGCCCGCCCCCGACGGCAGCGCGGACGAGGCGGCCGCGTCGTCCCCGGCGCAGGAGATCTCCGCCGGCGTCGTCGACGTCGACACCCTGCCCGGGGGACTGGCCGCCGCGATCGAGGCCGTGCTCATGGTCGCCGAGCGCCCCGTCTCTGAGTTCGACCTGGCCGAGGTCCTGGGCCAGTCGGTCGACGAGATCCGCGCGACCTTGGATTCGCTGCGCGCCGAGTACGACGGCCTCACCGGCGATGACGACGACCCGGCCGTGCCGCGCGGTTTCGAGCTGCGGAAGGTGGGCGGGGGCTGGCGCTTCTACTCGCGCGCGGAGTTCGCCCCGGTGGTGCAGGCCTTCGTGCTCGAGGGACAGACCTCACGGCTGTCGCAGGCTGCGATGGAGACCCTGGCCGTGATCGCCTATCGCCAGCCGGTCAGCCGGGCGCGCGTCTCGGCGATCCGTGGCGTGAACGTCGACGGCGTGGTGCGCACCCTGGTGGCCCGCGGGCTCGTGCAGGAGATGGAGCGCGATCCGCTGACCGGCGCGCTTCTCTACGGCACGACCCCGTACTTCCTGGAGAAGCTCGGCCTGGACTCGATCTCCGAGCTGCCGCAGATCTCGCCGTACCTGCCCGGCGTCGAGGACGTCGGCGACTTCGACGGCTGAGCCGCCGCCCCTCGCGGCTGAGGGGTGTTGCCAAGCGGCGGGCTCCCTGCGCCGCGCGTGATCCCGGGTACTGCGCCGGCGGGTGCTCAGCGGATAGGATGGCCTGTCGTCCGCGCGGGAATCCCCGCGCATCACGCCGACCGGCGCAGCGGGACCCGAACCAGGGTCCGTACCGATCGAGCGACGACGACCGCCACCCGACGCCCGCCCTCGCGGCGGCTCGGTGCGTGCTGAGTCGACTCCCACAGGACGTCAGGCCCGGCACGCGAACGATCCCGGCGCTGCCGCTGCCCAGCATGCGAGTCAGCGCCGAGCCAGGCGGCACCGACAGACCACCACAGACCTGCAAAGGACAGTGCGACATGGCTGAGAACCATTCGAACTCCCGGGGCAAGCGCCCCTCCCAGAGCCGCGGCAGCGGCCCGTCCCGCCCCGGCAAGGGCTCGGGCGGCCGCTCCGGCGCACCGGGACGCTCCGGCGGTCCCGGCAAGGGCCCGAAGAGCGGCCCCAAGACCGGCCCCAAGGGCGCCGGCCCCCGCGGTGCAGCAGCCGGAGGCCCCAAGGGCCGTCCCGGCAAGCCCGCCACCAAGGCGAATGCCGTCGGCCCCAAGGCGCCCAAGGGCCAGAAGGGCCCCAAGCCCTTCGCCAAGTCGGAGCGCTACGGGCGCAAGATGCCGGACAAGGTGGCGATCTACGGACCGCACCGCCGTCGTCGTCCCAAGAACCCGCCGGTGGACCGCCTGGAGGTCCACGACTCCGAGGGCGTGCGCCTGCAGAAGCTGCTGGCCAACGCCGGAGTCGCCTCGCGGCGGGTGTGCGAGGAGATGATCGCCGAGGGCCGCGTGACGGTCGACGGCCAGAAGGTCACCGAGCTCGGCGTGCGCGTGGATCCGCGCACCGTGGAGATCACGGTCGACGGGCTGCCCATCCAGCTCGATGACAAGCTCGTCTACTTCGCCTTCAACAAGCCGGAGGGCGTCGTGTCCTCGATGGAGGACCAGGAGGGGCGTCCGTGCATCTCGGACTTCCTCACCTCCTCCAAGCACCTCCAGCACCGCGTCTTCCACGTGGGTCGCCTGGACTCGGAGACCGGGGGCCTGCTGCTGCTGACCAACGACGGCGAGCTCACCAACCGCCTGACCCACCCCTCCTACGAGGTGCCCAAGACCTACCTGGTGCAGGTGCGCGGGCCCATGGAGAAGGGCATCGGCGACATCATGAAGGCCGGCGTCGAGCTCGAGGACGGCGTGGCCAAGGTGGACGAGTTCCGCCTGGTCGACTCCGTGCCCGGCCACATCCTGGTCGAGGTCGTGCTGCACTCGGGGCGCAACCGCATCATCCGCCGCCTCTTCGACGCCGTGGGCTACCCCGTGGAGCGCCTGGTGCGCACCCAGGTGGGCCCCATCCGCATCGGCGATCAGAAGCAGGGCGTGGTGCGCGATCTGTCCAACACCGAGGTCGGGCACCTGCTGGCCTCCGTGGGCCTGGAAGGCTGAGGGTGGCCGCTGAGACCGCTGCCGAGGGGCCCGTGCTGATCATCGGCGCGGGCCTGCTCGGCGCCTCGGTGGGCCTGGGCCTGCGGCATCTGGGTGTGTCCACCTGGCTGCGCGATGCCTCCCCGACCGCCGAGGCCATCGGCGCGGACATCGGCGCCGGCAGCTCCGAGCGCCTGGCCCTGGCGGCGGGGGAGACCGTCCCCGAGCCGAGCCTGATCGTGGTCGCCACGCCTCCGGACGTCGTCGTGGAGACCGTGGCGCAGGCCCTGGCGGAGCACCCGCAGGCGATCGTCACGGACGTGGCCTCGGTCAAGTCCGCGATCCAGGAGGGTCTGCGCGCACGCGGTGCGGATCTGCGCCGCTACGTGGGCTCCCACCCCATGGCCGGGCGCGAGCGCTCCGGGCCGGTGGCCGCGCGCGGCGAGCTGTTCACGACCATGCCGTGGGTGCTGTGCGCAGCGCCGGAGACCGATCCGGCGGCCGTGAAGCGCGTGCGCTCGCTGGCCCAGGACCTGGGCGCGCACGTCACGGAGCTGGAGGCGGATGAGCACGACGCCGCCGTGGCCCTGATCTCGCACGTCCCCCAGGTGATGTCCTCGCTGCTGGCCTCGCGCCTGCAGGACACGCCGCTGCACCATCTGTCCCTGGCGGGGCAGGGTCTGCGCGACACCACGCGCATCGCCGCCTCCGATCCGGGGCTGTGGGTGCAGATCCTCTCGGCCAATGCCGGCTCGATCGTGCCGTCGCTGCACGGCGTGCGCGAGGACCTGGACCGGCTGATCAACACGCTGGAGGACCCCACGGGCCCGGGCGCGCGCCTGGACATGGCCGAGCTGATCGCCGAGGGCAATGCGGGTCAGGCCCGGATCCCGGGCAAGCACGGCGGAGCCCCCAAGGCCTTCGCCCAGCTCACCGTTCTGGTGGATGACAAGCCCGGCAAGCTGGGCGAGCTGTTCAGCGCGGTCGGCGAGACCGGGATCAACCTGGAAGACTTGCGCCTGGAGCACTCCCTGGGCCGGCGCGTCGGCCTGGCGGAGATCTCCGTGGACCCGAACCGTCGGGATGAATTGGTGGAGGCGCTCGAGCAGCGCGGATGGAAGGTGGTCCAGTGACCGAGCACAGCACCCAGGCCGTGGTGGCCATCGACGGACCCTCCGGGTCCGGCAAGTCCACGGTCTCCAAGGAGATCGCCCGCCGGCTGGACCTGGGCTACCTGGACACCGGGGCCATGTACCGCGCCGTGGCCTGGTGGGCCGTGCACAGCGGCATCGACCTGGGCGACGGCGATGCCGTGGTGGAAGCCGCCCGCACCGCACCGATCGAGGTCTCGACCGATCCCGATCAGCAGCAGGTCCGCGTGGACGGCCAGGACGTCACCGCGGCCATCCGCTCGACCGAAGTGACCGGCGCGGTCTCCTCGGTCTCCACCATCCCGGCCGCGCGCGAGATCCTGGTCCGGCGCCAGCGCGAGATGATCGAGGCCTCCGGTCGCCGGATCGTGGCCGAGGGCCGCGACATCACCACCGTGGTGGCCCCCGACGCCGACGTCCGCGTGCTGCTCACCGCCTCCGAAGCGGCCCGGCTCTCCCGCCGCGGAGCGCAGCTGGGCTCCTCGCAGTCCAAGGAGGCCCTGGCCGCGCAGGTCACCGGCCGCGATGCCAAGGACTCCAAGCTGGTGAACTTCACCGACGCCGCCGACGGCGTCACGCACCTGGACTCCTCGGAGCTGAGCATCGAGCAGACCGTCACCGCCGTGATGGACCTGGTCCTGCGCGCGGTCCCCGAGCTCGCCTGAAGCTCCCGCACACTTTTCCGCACCACATCAGAAGGAGGGGCCCGATGCCCGAGACCCCCGAGAACACGAACCACGACTCCGAGTGGTCCGGCCCCGGCCCTGAGGGAGCGCCTCAGCGCCCGGCGGATCAGTACGAGGAGAAGATCCTCGGCGGCGGCGATCAGGACATCTCCGAGCGCCTGGCCGCGATCGACGACGACGAGGCCGAGCTGCGCGCCGAGGCCCTGCGCGAGGGCCTGGAGGACTACGACCTCGACGAGGAGGACCTGGCGCTGCTCGCGGAGTGGGCCGGCGACGACGTCGCGGACCTGTACCGCAAGCCGGCCCCGGTGGTCGCCGTGGTCGGTCGCCCGAACGTCGGCAAGTCCACGCTGGTCAACCGCGTGATCGGCCGCCGCGAGGCCGTCGTGGAGGACGTCCCCGGCGTGACCCGCGACCGCGTGCGGTATTCCGCCGAGTGGATGGACCGGCCCTTCACCATGGTCGACACCGGCGGATGGGAAGCCGATGCCACCGGCATCGATCACTCCGTGGCAGAGCAGGCTGAGCTCGCCGTGGAGCAGGCCGATGCCGTGCTGCTCGTCCTGGATACCACCGTGGGTGTGACCGCCACCGACGAAGCCATCGTGGGCATGCTGCGCCGGGCCAACAAGCCTGTCATCGTGGTGGCCAACAAGGCCGATTCGCAGGCCATGGAGCTGGAGGCCACCGCGCTGTGGTCGCTGGGCATGGGGGAGCCGTACCCGGTCTCCGCGCTGCACGGCAAGGGTGCCGCGGACCTGCTGGACGCCCTGTTCGAGATCCTGCCCGAGTTCTCCGAGGTGGCCGAGCCCGAGCTGGTCGGCGGACCGCGCCGCGTGGCACTCGTGGGCCGCCCCAACGTGGGCAAGTCCTCCATGCTCAACAAGCTGGCCGGCTCCGAGCGCGTGGTCGTCAACGAGCTCGCCGGAACCACCCGCGACCCCGTGGACGAGAACATCGAGCTCGGCGGGAAGACCTGGCGGTTCGTGGACACGGCGGGCATCCGCCGTCGTCAGCACATGGCCAAGGGCGCGGAGTACTACGCCTCGCTGCGCACGCAGTCGGCGATCGAGCGGGCCGAGGTCGCGCTGATCCTGCTGGCGGTCGATGAGCCGCTGGCCGAGCAGGACGTGCGGATCGTGCAGACCTCGATCGACTCGGGCCGAGCGATCGTGCTGGCCTTCAACAAGTGGGACCTGCTCGACGAGGAGCGCCGGTACTACCTGGAGCGCGAGATCGAGAAGGACCTGGCGCACGTGGCCTGGGCCCCGCGCGTGAACGTCTCGGCCAAGACCGGCTGGCACAAGGACAAGCTCGTCCCCGCCCTGGAGACCGCGCTGGAGTCCTGGGACACCCGCATCCCCACCGGGCGCCTCAACGCGTTCCTGGGCGAGCTCGTGGCCGCGCACCCGCACCCGCTGCGCGGCGGCAAGCAGCCGCGCATCCTGTTCGGCACGCAGGCCTCCACGCGCCCGCCCAAGTTCGTGCTGTTCACCACGGGCTTTCTGGATCCCGGCTACCGACGGTTCATCGCTCGACGGCTGCGCGAGACCTTCGGCTTCGAGGGCACCCCGATCGAGGTGACCATGCGCGTGCGCGAGCGCCGCTCCCGCAAGCGCTGAGCCCCGAACTCTCCACGACGGCCCCGATCCCTTCTGCGCGACAGGGATCGGGGCCGTCGTCGTGCCCGGGGCCGCGACGGCCGCTCGGTGAGTGTCCACGGGGCCTCCGCCGCGGGGCTCGGTGACGGACGCGCCCCGAAAAGTGTGGTCAGACCACATCGAGTGCGTAAGCTGGCCCACAACTGCTAGTACCCCAAAGGGGGCGGCGGCTCGCGTCGCGCTCCCGGAGATGGAGTCTCTGTGTTCTCGAAGATCTTGGTGGCCAACCGCGGTGAGATCGCGGTGCGCGCCTTCCGCGCGGCGTACGAGCTCGGGGCCAAGACCGTGGCCGTGTTCCCCTACGAGGATCGCAACTCGATCCACCGGCAGAAGGCCGATGAGGCCTACCGGATCGGGGAGGAGGGCCACCCGGTCAAGGCCTACCTGGACGTGGACGAGATCATCCGCGTGGCCCTGGAGTGCGGCGCCGATGCGATCTACCCCGGCTACGGCTTCCTGTCCGAGAACGCGGAGCTGGCAAGAAAGTGCGCGGACAACGGCATCACGTTCATCGGCCCTGCCGCCGACGTCCTGAGCCTGGCCGGCGACAAGGTCGCCGCGCTCAAGGCCGCCAAGAAGGCCGGGATCCCCACGCTGGCCAGCTCCGAGCCCTCCGATGACAAGGAGCAGCTGCTCGAGTGGGGCAAGGAGATCGGCTTCCCGGTCTTCGTGAAGGCCGTGGCCGGCGGCGGCGGGCGCGGCATGCGTCGCGTGGAGTCCGAGGACAAGCTCGAGGACGCACTCGATGCCGCCATGCGCGAGGCCGGCACCGCGTTCGGGGATCCCACCGTGTTCCTGGAGCAGGCCGTGCTCAAGCCGCGGCACATCGAGGTCCAGGTCCTGGCCGATGCCACCGGCGAGACCGTGCACCTGTTCGAGCGCGACTGCTCGCTGCAGCGCCGCCACCAGAAGGTCATCGAGATGGCGCCGGCGCCGAACCTCGACGAGGACATCCGCCAGGCACTGCACAAGGACGCCGTCGCTTTCGCGAAGGAGCTGGGCTACCTCAACGCCGGCACCGTCGAGTTCCTGGTGGACACCGTGGGCGAGCGCGCCGGGCAGCACGTGTTCATCGAGATGAACCCGCGCATCCAGGTGGAGCACACCGTGACCGAGGAGGTCACGGACGTCGACCTGGTCCAGGCCCAGATGCGCATCGCCGCGGGGGAGACTCTGGAGCAGATCGGCATCCGCCAGAAGGACCTGTACGTCCGCGGCTTCGCCATGCAGTGCCGCATCACCACGGAGGATCCGGCCAATGGGTTCCGCCCGGACGTCGGGAAGGTCTCGGCCTACCGCTCCGCAGGCGGTTCGGGCGTGCGCCTGGACGGCGGCACGATCTACGCCGGTGCGGAGATCTCCCCGCACTTCGACTCCATGCTGGTCAAGCTGACCTGCCGCGGCCGCGACTACCAGACCGCCGTGCACCGCGCCTCGCGCGCGCTCGCCGAGTTCCGCATCCGCGGCGTGGCCACCAACATCCCGTTCCTGCAGTCGGTGCTGCAGGATCCCGAGTTCCTGGACGGGCAGATCACCACCGACTTCATCGAGCGCCACCCGGAGCTGCTCGAGGCCCGCGGCTCCGCCGATCGCGGCACGCGCGCGCTGCAGTACCTGGCAGAGGTCACCGTCAACCAGCCCAACGGCCCGCGCGTTGAGGGCATCGATCCCCGCGAGAAGCTGCCGCGCCACCCCGGCGACAAGACCGAGGAGCCGGATCGCTCGCCGTTCGACGGGCCCTCCGAGGCGCCGTACCCCGAGGGCTGGCGCAGCTACCTGCTCGAGCACGGCCCCGAGGAGTTTGCGGCGCACCTGCGCTCCAAGACCTCGGTGGCCGTCACCGACACCACGTTCCGCGACGCCCACCAGTCTCTGCTGGCCACCCGCATCCGCACCCGTGACCTGCTGGCCGCCGCTCCCGCCTACGCGCACACCGTCCCGCAGCTGTTCTCTGTCGAGGCCTGGGGCGGCGCCACTTACGACGTGGCGCTGCGCTTCCTGGGTGAGGACCCCTGGGACCGGTTGGCCCGCCTGCGCGCGGCCATGCCGAACATCCCGATCCAGATGCTGCTGCGCGGGCGCAACACCGTGGGCTACACCCCGTACCCGGTGGAGGTCACGGACGCCTTCGTGAAGGAGGCCGCGGCCACCGGCGTGGACATCTTCCGCATCTTCGATGCCCTCAACGACGTGTCCCAGATGGAGCCGGCGATCAAGGCCGTGCGCGAGACCGGGACCGCCGTGGCCGAGGTGGCACTGTGCTACACCTCCGATCTGCTGGATCCGGACGAGACCGTCTACACGCTGGACTACTACCTGGACCTGGCCCAGCAGTGCGTCGACGCCGGGGCGCACATCCTGGCGATCAAGGACATGGCCGGTCTGCTCCGCCCGGAGGCCGCACGCCGTTTGGTCACCGCGCTGCGTGAGAAGTTCGACCTGCCCGTACACCTGCACACCCACGACACCGCCGGCGGGCAGGTGGCCACGCTGCTGGCCGCCGTCGAGGCCGGGGTGGATGCCGTGGACGTCGCCGCAGCCTCGATGGCCGGGACCACCTCGCAGCCGTCGGCTTCGGCCCTGGTGGCAGCGCTGAAGCACACCGAGCGCGAGACGGAGCTGTCCCTGGACGCCGTCTCCGACCTGGAGCCGTACTGGGAGATCGTGCGCGGGATCTACTCGCCGTTCGAGTCCGGGCTGGCCGGTCCCACCGGTCGCGTGTACCGCCACGAGATCCCGGGCGGGCAGCTGTCCAACCTGCGCCAGCAGGCGATCGCTCTCGGGCTGGGGGAGAAGTTCGAGAAGGTCGAGGACATGTACGCCGCGGCCGACCGGATGCTGGGGCACCTGGTCAAGGTGACGCCGTCGTCCAAGGTCGTGGGCGATCTGGCCCTGCAGCTCGTGGGCATGGACGTGGATCCGGCCGAGTTCGAGGCCAACCCGCAGAGCTTCGACATCCCCGATTCCGTGATCGGCTTCCTCAACGGCGAGCTCGGCACTCCGCCGGCCGGCTGGCCCGAGCCGTTCCGCACCAAGGCGCTGGAGGGGCGGCACGAGACGCCCTCAGAGAAGGACCTCTCCGACGACGACCTGGCCGGTCTGAACTCGGACGACGCCGCTGTGCGCCGCTCGACCCTGAACCGGCTGCTGTTCCCCGGCCCCACCCAGGAGTTCGAGGCGCGTCAGGCGGAGTACGGCGACATGTCCGTGCTGCACACCCGCGACTTCCTCTACGGCCTGCTGCCGGACAAGGAGCACATCGTCTCCCTGGGCCGCGGCGTGCGCCTGCTGGTCACCCTGCAGGCCATCTCCGAGGCCGATGAGAAGGGCATGCGCACCGTGATGGTCACGCTCAACGGGCAGATGCGCATGCTGGAGGTCCGCGACACCTCGGTGGCCACGGACTTCGTGGAGGCCGAGAAGGCGGACAAGTCCAACCCGGGGCACGTGGCGGCGCCCTTCGCGGGTGCGGTGACGCCGACGGTCTCCGAGGGCGACAAGGTCGAGGCCGGCGACAAGATCGCGACGATCGAGGCCATGAAGATGGAGGCCTCGGTGACCACCCCGGTGGGCGGCACAGTCAAGCGCGTGGTCGTCCAGGGGCCGGCGCAGGTGGCCGGTGGGGATCTGGTGGTGGAGATCGAGACGGAGTGATCCTGTTCGGAGACTAATGAAAAGTGGCCCCGGCGATCTGCAGATCGCCGGGGCCGTCGTCATTTGTGTGTTCTTTCATCCTTCAAGAGGGCTGTGTACTGTGAATCAGCCGAATGCATCCTGTGCATCATCTGGGTGTCGGATCCCGTTCGGTGTGACCATGCATCGAACGAAGGAGCCGCTCCATGTCCCTGCCCGTGTCCCGTGGATCCCTGGGAGCGGTCGCCGTCATGGCGAGCGCATCCCTCCTGCTGAGCGCATGCAGCGGGTCGGGGGGCTCTGATGCGTCAGCCGACTCCTCCGATGGGGGCTCGGACCTCTACACCGTGCAGCGCGTGATCGATGGCGACACCATCGAGGTCGAGGGACAGGGCGAGCAGCTTACCGTCCGCCTGCTGAACATCGACACCCCGGAGACGAAGGACCCGAACGAGATCGTCAAGTGCCTGGGTCCCGAGGCGACGGAAGAGCTGAAGTCGCTGCTCAACGAAGGCGATCAGGTGCGCCTGGAGTACGACGTCGAGCGGAAGGACTCCTACGGCCGCACGCTGGCCGGGGTCTACGAGGATGACGTGCTGATCAACGCCGAGATCGCCCGCGCGGGGCTGGGCGTGCCCATGGCGATCGATCCGAATTACCGGTTCTACGACGAGGTCGAGGCCGCATTCGAGGAGGCTGCTGATGCTGAGGTCGGCTTCTTCGACCCGAGCATCGATTGCACGATCCCGGCGCAGGCGGAGGATGCTCAGTCGCCGGAGGACGCCCAGGAAGTCCTGGATGTGATTGAGGATGCCGCCCACTCTCATGCCTGGGTCGCCGAGCTTCGTGATCACCACGGCATCTCTCCGCATATCTCCGATCTGCGCTTCCGGAGCCGAGAGGTCTCTGGCGGCAAGGATGAGTCGTCGTCGGCGGACAGCACCGAGTCCTCGGAGGATGCCGGGGCCGCGGCGGGTCTCGATGAGGACGAGTACTCGATGCCCGAGTCCTCGGAGGACATCGACGTGGACCAGTACGTCCCCGAGGATCTGTCCGAGGCCGAGCAGTACATCCCCGACGAGGCGCGCGACGCGGTCGACGACTACGTCGACGTTCCGGATGTCTCCGCGCCGGAGCCCGCAGCCCCTGCGCCCGCACCCGACCCGGCTCCTCGGCCCGCTCCGGCCCCGGCCCCCAAGCCCGTGCCGGCTCCTGCCCCCAAGCCGGCACCCGCACCGGCTCCTGAGCAGAACGACAACAGCTCGTCGGGCGGCGATGGCGCCTATCCGGGCTACACCGGTCCGCGCTGCTACGCCCCGGGCGGCAAGACCTGGACGCCCTGCTGATCCAGGAGATGCGTTCACCGCAGTGACATCACGCGGCCCCGGGATTCTTCGGATCCCGGGGCCGCTTGTCTTGCGCCTTCTGAACCGGCTCCACCACATAGGCTGCCTTTCAGCGGAGCAGTCGAGGGCAGGAGCCAGGGTGAAAAAGCAGGTCGAGGTCGTCGGTGCAGTGCTAGTCGACAGGCAGTCGGTGCTGGCTGCGCGGCGCAGCGAGCAGATGAGCCTGCCCGGCATGTGGGAGTTCCCCGGTGGGAAGATCGAGGCGGGGGAGACGCCCGAGGAGGCGCTGGCTCGCGAGCTCGTCGAGGAGCTGCAGTGCACCGCCGAGATTGGTGCGCACGTGGAGACCACGGTCTACGAGTACGAGAAGATCATCGTCTCCCTGGCCACCTACTACTGCACCCTGCGCCAGGGCACGCCCCGGCTGACGGAGCACTCTGAGATCCGCTGGGTGCCCGTGGAGGAGCTGCGCAAGCTGGACTGGGCGCCGGCGGACATCCCCGCTGTCGAGCGCGTGATCCAGGACCTGCAGGCATGAAGCGCGAGGCGCTCCGCGCCGACACTGCCTTCGGCTTCCTGGACAGGCAGACCGCCTCGGAGCAGCTGCACCACCCGGTGCTGATCTCCAATGACGACGCGAACACGATGCTGCGCGGCATCCTCGACGAGCTGCGCCGCTCCCGCAGCTTCCTGTTCTCCGTCGCGTTCGTGACCACCGATGCCCTGGCGATGCTCAAGCAGCCGCTGCTCGACTTCGTGGCCGCCGGCGGCACCGGGCGGATCGTCACCTCCACGTACCTCAACTTCAACGCCCCGGACGCGCTGCGCGAGCTGCTCGCCCTGCCCGGCATCGAGGTCTACGCCCACCTGGATCCCAAGCGCGGTTTCCACTCCAAGGGCTACGTCTTCGACCAGGAGCTGGGCACCACCGCGATCATCGGCAGCTCGAACCTGACGTCAAACGCGCTGCTGCGCAATCGCGAGTGGAACCTGCGCTTCTCCGCGCTGCCCGAGGGCGATATCGCCGAGCAGCTGCGCACGGCCGTGGACCGGCAGATCGACGAGGCCGTCGTGCTCACCCACGAGCTCATCGACGCCTATGCGATCGAGTACGCGCAGCGTCCGCAGCTCGTGGCGACTCCCGTCGACGGCTTCCTGCCGCCGGCGTCGTCGGGGATCCCGACGACGATCGTGCCCAACTCCATGCAGGAGGAAGCGCTCGAGCGGATCGAGCGGCTGCGTCTGGCGGGGGAGCGGCGGGCCCTGGTCATCTCCGCGACGGGCACCGGCAAGACGATCCTGGGCGCGCTGGAAGTCCGCCAGGCCAAACCGCGCAAGATGCTGTTCGTAGTGCACCGCGAACAGATCGTGGACAAGGCGCTCAGCGAGTTCCGACGCGTGCTCGAAGAGACTGCCGATCAGTTCGGCAAGTTCGTGGCGCAACGACGGGATCTGGACCGGCGATATGTCTTCGCCACGATCCAGTCGATCTCCCGTCCTGGGGCGCTGGAGGAGATCGAGGCCGCCGGCTTCGACTACGTGATGATCGATGAGGTCCACCGCTCGGGTTCGCGCACCTATCGGGAGATGATCGATCGACTCACCCCGGATTTCCTCCTGGGGCTCACCGCCACTCCGGAGCGCACGGATGCCGTCGATGTGTTCGAGCTCTTCGAGCACAACGTGGCCTATGAGATCCGTCTGCAGGCAGCGCTGGAAGCCGACATGCTCGTGCCGTTCCACTACTACGGCGTGCAGGACTTCCAGTACGAGGACGGCACCACCGTCGACGAGACCGCGCAGCTCTCCCGGCTCGTGGCTCCCGAGCGCGTGCACCATCTGCTGCGAATGATCGAGCGCTATGGACACAATGGCGAGGTGCGCGGGCTGATCTTCTGCAGCCGAGTGGAGGAAGCTCGGGAGCTCAACGAGCTGCTGAATCTCTCTGCCGTCAACGGCCGGCGGCTGAGGACGGAAGCACTCACGGGTGCGCAGTCGCAGCAGGAGAGGACGGCCGTCGTCGAACGACTGGAAGCCGGCGAGCTCGACTACATCCTGACGGTCGACATCTTCAACGAGGGCATCGATATCCCGTCCGTGAATCAGGTGGTGATGATGCGCCAGACGCAGTCGCGGATCATCTTCACCCAGCAGCTCGGGCGCGGGCTGCGGCTGTCCGAGGGCAAGGATCATCTGCGGGTCATCGACTTCATCGGCAACTACACCAACAACTACATGATCCCCATGGCGCTGTTCGGGGATTCCTCGCTGAGCAAGGACCAGCTTCGCCGGCAGGTCCTTGGCGCGCAGACCGCCGGAGCGATCTCGGGCCTGTCGTCTGTGAACTTCGACGAGATTGCCCGTCAGAAGATCCTCGACTCCATCACCGACACCACGCTGGACTCCCTGGCGAATCTGAAGACGGCGTACCGGGAGATGCACCAGCGGCTGGGACAGCAGCCCTGGCTGATGGACTTCGCCCGCTTCGACACAGTCGATCCTGTGGTGCTGGCTACTGCCAGGTTGAAGACCTATTGGGACTTCCTGGTGAAGGTCGAGACTGTCGAGCAGGCCCCGACGGAAGCGCAGCGCGGCTACCTGATCATGCTTGAACGCGAGTTGCTGCCTGGGAAGCGTCCTCACGAGCTGCTCCTGCTGCAGACGCTGCTGGGCGGTGAGTCGCTGACGCGATACGAGTTCCGCAAGATGCTGCGATCGCAGGGTCTCGACGACGATCCCTTGACCGTCATGTCAGCCGAACGAGTGCTGACGTACGCGTTCTTCACCGTGACCGAGAAGGAGACCTACGGAGGTACCGGTGTTCTGGAGACTCCGGGGCAGGGATACGAGCTGTCGCAGGCCTTCCGAGACCAGTGGGAGTTCGATGAGATGTTCCGGGCGCACGTGCGCGATGCAGTCGAGACGGGGCTGTACCTGGCCCGGCATCGACATGGCTGGACCAGTCGACTCCAGCAGGGCCATCGGTACTCCCGCAAGGACGTGTGCCGTCTCCTGGGATGGAAGACGAACCAGCAGGGCGTGGTCAATGGATACAAGATCGACAAGGCCACGGGCACCTGTCCCGTCTTCATCACATACCACAAGGATGACGACGTCTCCGCGTCCACGAAGTACGAGGACAAGCTGCTCGATCCGTCGACGGTCCGCTGGTACACGCGCAGCCGGAAGACGCTTCAGTCGAGCGACGAGCGGGCGATCGCCGCCGATGAGGTCTCGCTGCACGTGTTCGCCAAGAAGGACGATGCCGAGGGCACCGACTTCTACTACCTGGGCCAGGCCGCCCCGCGCGAGGCCGAGCAGTCGCAGATGCCCGACGACTCCGGGGCCATGCTGCCGGTGGTGACCATGAAGCTCGACCTGGAGACGCCGCTGGAGGACAGCCTGTACGAGTACTTCCTGCGGCCGACGTCGCCGGGTGCGTCGATGTGAACTTGGCCCGCCGGTGCGGTACAGTACTGCGAGTGCTCGGAGCGATCCGGGTGCAGTGGACGGCAACGTCCACGGGATGTGGCGCAGCTTGGTAGCGCACCTGACTGGGGGTCAGGGGGCCGCAGGTTCAAATCCTGTCATCCCGACACTGTGATGTCGCACGACATCGGAATAGCCGAACCTACGGTTTTCGTAGGTTCGGCTATTCGTGTTTCTGGGGACTGGTGCGTTGTGGTCCGTAGGGCTTGCCGGTGGGCTGGTAATCGCGGTTCGGGTTGAGGTTGAGTTCGCGGAGGATCTCGCCGGTGGCGGCGTCGATGACCCGGATGTGAAGGCCGTGCACGAGCAGCAGGACGTAGGTTCCTGCGTAGGTTCGCCCGATGCCGATGTGGTGCAGTCGGCTGTTGTGCCGCAATATGAAGCGCCCTGGGTTTGGTTCCGAGCTTCCTGAAGGAGAATCGGATCATGCCCAAGAAGTTCACCCCCGAGTTCCGCGAACGAGCTGTGCGGATGGTCTTCGAGCGCCAAGCTGCCGAGGGAGGCCCACGAGCGGCCTCCATCCGAGTGGTGGCCGAGTCGCTGAGCTGTGGGCCCGAGACCCTGCGCGCCTGGTGCAACCAAGCCATCACAGCAAGCATAGCCAACCCCGCAGCCCCCACTGACGAGAGCCTGGGCGAAGAGAATCGCAGGCTGCGTCGAGAACTCGCCGAAGCCCGCCGCGCCAATGAGATGGCGGATTCAAGCGGTGAGCGCAAGGAACTCTGCGAGCTTCTCTGATGGTGTCAGATAGCCCAATGTCTTCCGAGGGCGTCCGTTGAGACTGTCCTGGATCATGTCGAGTTCCCTGCGGCTGAGGCCGCTGAGGTCGGTGCCTTTGGGGAGGTACTGGCGCAGCAGGCCGTTGGTGTTCTCGTTGCTGCCGCGCTGCCAGGGCGAGTGAGGATCGCAGAAGTAGATCGGAATGCCCGTGGCGGTAGTGAACGCAGCATGCTTGGCCATCTCCGCGCCCTGGTCCCAGGTGATCGTTCGGGCCAAGGAGGACGGCAGCTTGCTGACCGCCTCGCGCATTGCTGCCTCGACCTGCTCGGCGCTCTTGCCATCGGGCAGGTGCAGCAGCAATGTCATCCGTGTCGAGCGCTCGACGAGCGTCCCGACAGCGCTGCGGCTGCCCTGACCAAGGATGAGGTCACCCTCCCAATGCCCGGGCACTGCACGGTCGTCGGCTTCGGCAGGGCGCTGGCTGAGCATCACCATGCCGGGGATGCGGCCACGACCCTCGATGGCCCCGCGAGGCTTGCGAGCCGTCCTTCCGGACCGCAGGCACCGGGCCAGTTCACGGCGCAACTCTCCTCTGCCCTGCACGAACAGCGACTGGTAGATCGTCTCGTGGCTCACACGCATCTGCGGATCATCGGCATGATCCAACCGTAGGCGCACCGCGATCTCGTCGGGCGACCACAACTGCTCCAGCCGACTGGCGACCTCCTCGAGCAGTCGGCCGGGCCTGAGCTTGAACGGCTTCGGCCGACGAGTCTGCTGGCGGGCACGTTCATGTGCGCGCCAAGCCGAGTATTCGCAGCGGCCTCCGCCGCGCTTGACCTCACGGCTGATGGTGGACACCGTTCGCCCCAGCTGCCCGGCGATCGCGGTGAATGTGTCGCCACGATTGATCCCCAGAAGGATCTGCTCGCGCTCATCGATCGTCAGGCAGCCCTGGCGTGGTTTCCAGCCGAGCGGTTTGGCATCGAGGTGCCTGCCGCTCCGGGCCATGACCCCGACCATCGGCGCGCTGCAGCCGATCTCCTTGGCGATATCGACCAGCCGCCAGCCCCTCGCGTGCAACCTGAGCGCCAGCTGCTTCTGCTCCCGGCTGAGATGACCGTGCTTGCCCTGCATCCGGATCCTCCTGTGGTCAGTGACTGTCCCATCTCACAGGAGATGTTGCGCTGACCGCTTGAATCCGCCGATCCTGAAGAAGGCCTCGGCTTTTTTCGCAGCGGAACTCGACCGCCCCACGACGAGATGATCCGGTTCATCGACAAGAACCGCGACGATTTCGGGGTCGAGGCCATCTGCCGCGTGATGCACGAAACAGAATGTAGGTTCATCACCTCCCGGGCCTACCGGGCTGCGAAAACACGACCGGCCTCAGCTCGTGCTCTGCGTGATCAATCACTGATCCCGGAAATACAGCGCGGCCATGCGCAGAACTATGGTGTCTACGGGGCGCGGAAGATGTGGCATGCGATGCGCCGAGCCGGCTGGGACCTGGGCCGCGATCAGGTCGCACGCCTGATGCGCAGCGCCGGGCTGCACGGGGTCCGCCGGGGCCGCAAGCCCAACACCACCCGTCCAGCCCAGGCAGATGATCATCGCCCGGACCTAGTCCAGCGCGACTTCACGGCCGCGGCTCCGCATGAGCTCTGGGTCGCCGACATCACTTATGTGCGTCTCGTGTCGGGATTCTGCTATGCCGCATTCATCACGGATGTCTGCACCCGCAAGATCGTCGGCTGGTCGGTCGCTTCAACGCTGCACACCGAACGCCTGCCGCTGCTGGCTCTGGAGCACGCATTATTGACGACAGGAGCGCGGCGAACGGCTTTTGGATTGATGCATCATTCGGATTGAGGATCTCAATATGTGTCTATTGCCTATTCGATGTTTTGATCGCGGCGGGTGTGACTGCTTCGGTCGGTACGGTCGGGGATTCCTATGACAATACGTTGGCTGGGACGGTCAATGGTCTCTATAAGACCGAGATTATCTACGCCAAGCGTGTCTGGTCCTCGGCTACTGCGGTGGAGATCGCGACGCTGGACTGGGCCCGTTGGTGGAACACCGCCCGTCTGCACGAAGGACTGGCCTGCCGCACCTCGGTGGTGGTCGAGGCGGCCTACACTCACGACCAAGACGTAGCGCCCGTTGCGTCCTGACCTCGGAACGAAACCCAGGACGCTTCAGTCCTGACGGCGGCTCAGCGCGCTTTTTGGCCAAGTGCCTCCTCGCTTCAGGTGGGCCCGATTCGGCCGTGCAGGCCACCCCGAGCCGCTGTGGTCGCTCGGAAAACGCGACGAGTCGGCCTCAGACAGCAGTCGCGACCCATTCCGCCACATCCGGCCCGCGCAGCTCAGCATCGCTCAGCGCCAGCAGCGTCCCATCCCCGAAGGCCGGCAGGGACGGCGGGATCGTCACGACCCGGCGCTCGTCGCCGCGCGCCTCGAGCAGGCCGCGGGTGAGCTCCGGCAGACGGGCCTGCTCGGGACCGGCAACGGCCAGCGGCTGGATCAACCAGTCCTCTGCATGCGGTTTCCTGCTCTGACTTCGAGACGGCATTCGGCTTGAGGGTGAACTCCATCCACTGGGCCGATCGAATCAGCGTGGGCGGCGCCTCCGCTCAGGCAAGCGATTCCTTCCGGGCCCGACCAGCTTGTCGTCGGGGTCATCGGGGAAGCGGCTGGACGTGTCGATCACGGCGTCGATTCGTGGCAGGGCGTCGTCGAGCCTCCGGCCGACGCAAACCCACCCCAGTGGACCACAACAGATCCGATCTGGAGCCCGGCGTGGTGCACGTCACCGCCCAGGCCCTCGGTGACAATGGCGAGGTCCTGGCCACCGGCGCGCCGCCGGGCTGACGGACCGACGGGCTCTGGCCCGCTGTCGAGAGCCCAGCCCGCCGCGTGTGACCGGCGACGACCGAGCCCCCGGAGCACCTGGAGCACCCCTATGAACATCGCCATCATCGTTCTCTACCTGATCGCCATGGTCGCGATCGGGCTTATCGCGGCCCGTCGGGCCCGCAGCGCGGAGGACTACCGCGTGGCCGGGCGGCGGCTCGGGCCGGTGTTCTACACCGGGACCATGGCCGCCGTCGTCCTGGGTGGCGCCTCCACGGTCGGCGGCATCGCGCTGGGGCACACGTACGGGCTGTCCGGGATGTGGCTCGTGGTCGCGATCGCCGTGGGCGTGCTGACGTTGAGCCTGTTCTTCGCCGGGCGGATCGCGTCGCTGAAGATCTATACGGTCTCCGAGATGCTGGCGCTGCGCTTCGGGGCGGGCATCGCCTCGCGGGTCTCCTCGATCGTGATGCTGGCCTACACCGTGATGCTCGCAGTGACGTCCACGTCCGCCTACGCCTCGATCTTCACGGTCCTGTTCCCCATGGGGCGGACCTCGGCCATCCTGCTGGGCTCGCTGGTGGTCATCGCGTACTCGTGCCTGGGTGGCATGTGGTCGATCACGCTCACGGACATGATGCAGTTCCTGTTCATGACGGTGGGCATCTTCGCGATCCTGCTGCCCTTCTCGCTCAGCGCGGCCGGCGGCTGGTCGGGCCTGGGCGAGCGCCTGGATGCCACCTACTTCTCCCTGGACGGCATGGGCTTCCAGTCGATCATCACGATGTTCGTGGTCTACGGCTTCGGCATGCTGATCGGGCAGGACATCTGGCAGCGCGTGCTGACCGCGCGCTCGCCGCAGACCGCGCGATGGGGCGGCGTCCTCTCTGCGGTCTACATCGGCATCTTCGGCGTGGCCGGTGCGGTGATCGGCATGGCAGCCGCCATCCTGATGCCCGGCCTCGAGGTGTCCGACGACGCCTTCGCCCGCATGGCTGTGGAGCACGTCCCCGCGGGGCTGGGCGGCATCGTCCTGTCGGCCGGTGTGGCAGCCATGATGTCGACGGCCTCCGGCGCGCTGATCGCCGCGGCCACGGTGGCCCGCGTGGACGTGCTGCCGATGCTGAAGGGTGCCGTCTCCAGCACGGACGGTGGCGAGGAAGAGGTCTCCGGCGACCGACGCTACATGATCGTGCTCGGCGTGGCCGTGACGATCTTCTCGGTGCTGGTCCCGGACGTGGTCACCGCGCTGACCATCGCCTACGACCTCCTGGTCGGCGGGCTGCTGGTCGCGATCCTGGGCGGGCTCACCTGGCGGCGCGGCAATGCGGTGGGGGCGGCGAGCTCGATGGTCGCCGGTGCGATCGCCGTGGTGATCGGGATGATCGCCTTCGGCGTGATGGCCAATGCGCCGATCTACATCGGCCTGGCGGTCTCGGCGGTCGTGTTCGTGGTCGTCTCGCTGGCCACCCGGCCCACGGATCCCGAGGTGCTGCGGGTCTGGGACGAGCGGCTGGCGGCTCGGGAGAGCGCTGCTCCGGAGGAGCGGGCCTCCGCGGCCTGATCAGCCCGACGACGGCGGGGTGTGCACTTCAGCGGTGCACGCCCCGTTCTTCGCTGAGCTCTCAGTCCTCGAGCACCCCGACGGCGACGGCCAGGTCCTCCCAGGACATGCCCGTGCCCTTGAAGACATTCGGGCGGTCGTCGCGCCGTGCGACCTCGCCCGTGAGGAGGCTGCGCAGGGGGACGAGGTCGGACTCGGCCAGGGCGCCGTCGTCGAGGGCCATGACCACGTCACCGGCCTCGCGCAGTGCCGCCGCCGGATCCTCGACGACGACCAGAGACCGGCCCATCAGCGACGAGTCGAGCTCGCGGCGATCCGGTTCGTGCGAGCCCATGGCGATCACGCAGGCGCCATCGGGCACCAGGGAGCCGTCGAGCAGCGGCTCGGCAGCGGAGGTGGCGCACACGACGATCTCCGCCTCGGCCACCGCATCGGCGGTGCCGGCGACGACCTGCGGGCCGAGCTGGCCCAGCTCGGCGACCAGATGCTCGACCTTCTCCGGGCTCCGCCCCACGATCGTGACGCGCTCGAGCGGGCGGATCGCCAGCATGGCGTGCACGTGCGCCTCGGCCTGCGGGCCGGTGCCGAACACCACCAGATGCTTCGCCTCGGCCGGAGCGAGGTCCTCGGCGACGGCCGCCGAGACGGCCGGGGTGCGCAGAGTGGTCAGCGCGGCGCCGTCGAGCAGGGCCGTGGGCGTGAGGGTGCGGGTGTCCATCAGGAGGTAGGTCGCCTGGATGCGCGGCAGGCCGAGCTGCGCGTTCTCGGGGGACACGGTGGCGACCTTCACGCCCGTCCACTGCGTGAGCGTCGAGGGCATCAGCAGCACGTGCCCGGCCCCGGCCGGGACGCCGATGCGGTGCGGATCCTCGGAGGGGTCGAAGCCGTCGAGGATCGCCTGCCGGATCAGCCGACGGGCGCGATCGGGGGAGATGCGCTGCGCGATCTGCTGGGCGGTGAACCACTCGGGCTGGGTGTCGCTCATGGCGAGGCTCCTTCGCTGCGGGGCGGGTGCTTCGAGGAACGCTACGGGCGTTCACTGGACGTGAGTCGGTAGGGCTTGAGCTGTCGGACCCTCGCTCCACAATGGTAAGAGGAATCACAGCAGAAGGAGACCTCCGCATGACCGCCGCATCCGCCACCACCGACCCCGTCATCGTCGGAGGCGCTCGCACGCCGTTCACCCGGCTGCTCGGGGCTCAGGCTTCGCTGAGCGCCGTCGAGCTCGGGACCGCCGCGATCCGCGGGGCTCTGGAGCGTTCCGGGGTAGGGGCCGAGTCCGTGGACACGGTGCTCATGGGCCAGGTCGTCCAGGCCGGCGCCGGTCAGAACCCGGCGCGCCAGTCCGCTATCGCCGCGGGCATCAACCGGGACGTCCCCGCCATGACCATCAACAAGGTCTGCCTCTCGGGACTTGCCGCGATCATCGACGCCGCCCGTCTGGTGCGCCTGGGGG
Organism: Kocuria sp. SL71; assembly: GCF_026672465.1. NCBI lineage: Bacteria > Bacillati > Actinomycetota > Actinomycetes > Micrococcales > Micrococcaceae > Kocuria > Kocuria sp. SL71. The sequence goes on along the minus strand of NZ_JAPPRE010000001.1, from coordinate 1,243,592 downwards.
AAGCCTCGGTGGTGGTCGCCGGCGGCCAGGAGTCCATGACCAACGCTCCGCACCTGCTGCCGGGCTCTCGCACCGGGCACAAGTACGGGACCGTGGGGTTGCTGGACTCCGTGGCCCACGACGGCCTCACCGACGCCGACACCGGCGAGTCCATGGGCCTGCTGACCGAGCAGGGCAACGTGCAGCGCGGCCTCAAGCGCCCCGAGCAGGACCAGGCTGCGGCAGCCTCGCACCAGCGGGCCGCCGCCGCCCAGGCGGACGGGATCTTCGCCGACGAGACCGTCCCCACCGAGATCCCGCAGCGCAAGGGCGATCCGGTCAAGGTGAGCGCCGATGAGGGCGTGCGCGCCGATGCCACCGCCGAGTCGCTGGGCAAGCTGCGCCCTGCCTTCTCCCAGGACGACGACGCCTCCGTCACCGCCGGCAACTCCTCGCCGCTGACGGACGGGGCGGCCGTGGTGATCGTGACCTCGCGGGCCTATGCGGAGGAGCACGGACTCCAGATCCTGGCCTCGATCTCCGGGGCCGGGCAGGTGGCCGGACCGGATACCTCGCTGCATTCCCAGCCGTCGAACGCCATCAAGGCCGCGCTGTCCAAGGCCGGGTGGACCGCAGAGGAACTGGACTTCATCGAGATCAATGAGGCCTTCGGCGCCGTCGTGTGCCAATCGCTGGCAGATCTCGACTACCCGCTCGAGAAGACCAACATCCACGGCGGGGCGATCGCCCTGGGCCACCCCATCGGCGCCTCGGGCGCCCGCCTGGCGCTGACGGCGGCCTACGAGCTGAGCCGACGCGGCGAAGGCAAGGCTGCGGTGTCCCTGTGCGGCGGCGGCGGGCAGGGCGACGCGCTGCTGCTGAGCCGGTGAGGGGACGTGCGCTCGCGGTGAGGCCTCACAGCCGCACGTGCTGCAGGGTGTCCGCGGGAAGCTGACGCGCCTCGGGGCGGGCATCGGCGGGATCGTCGTGCGGGTCGTCGTCGGGGTGATCGTCGAGCCCGAGCGCACGTGCGGCGGTCAGGGAGCGCGAGGCCAGGAACTGGCCGAGCAGCCCGCCCATCGACAGGCAGAAGGCGGTGACGGCTCCGGCGATCAGCTGGCCCCCGGAGCCGTCCACGCCGAAGATCGTGCCGAGCATCCCCTGGTAGATGTACAACCCCGGGAACAGCGGCAGCAGCGCGATCATCATGGACGCATTCGACGGCAGCCCCAGTGAAGGAGCGGCGCGCACGCAGATCGCCCCCACCACCACAGCGGCGGCCAGGATCGCCACGAAGGAGCTCAGCCCGACCGCTTGAGCGATCAGCACGAGCAGCTGCACGAGACCGCCGAGCGCCGCGAGCGAGACCAAGCGGATTCCTCGCCCGCTGCTGGCCAGCCCGTAGCCGCCGGATACCAGCACGGCGCCGGTGATGGCGGTGGCCCAGGTGACGCCGTCGGGGCGCAGAGCCTCGATGTAGGCCACCGACTCCCCGACGAACGGCGCCATCAGGTGGATCCCCAGCGCCACGCCGGCCACGAGCCCGGCGGTGCGCGAGGCGATGTCCATGACGCGTCCGGCGGCGGAGAGGTACCAGCCGGTGATCATGTCCTGAGCCGCGCCGTAGGCGGTGATCCCGGCCAGCCACGCAGCCAGCGCGGCCACGATGCACAGGGCTGTCTGGGCGTCGTCGATCACAGCGGTCGCGGCGGTGGCCCCGAGCACTGCGGTGAGACCCGCGGCGGCCAGGGAGAAGATGCCGGGGGAGCGCAGGTGCTGCATCACGGCGAAGGCGGTATAGGCGGCCACCGACAGCATCCCGGCGCACATCGTCGTGGCCGCGGTTCCGCCCATGAGCAGGCAGAACCCCACACCCAGGAGGCTGAGCCCGGCTGCGGGGATCGCATGCCGGGCGCCGGTGTGCTGAGCGCTGCCGGGGCCGTCGGCCTCCCGGGACTCGAGCTCGGCCAGGCACTCGCGTACGGTGCGCCGACCTTGGGCGAGGTCGTCGAGCGTGGCCGTGATGCGCCGACGCAGCTCGAGGTCAAGGGAGCCCGGCGGCGCCTCGGAGACGTGGGTGATCGCAGCACTCGTGCCGCGACCGGGGCGGCTGAGGATGATCTGGCCCATGGTCACCCCGACGGTGGCGTCGTCCACTCCGGCGCTGCGCAGTGCACGCTGCAGGCACGTGGTCGTGGCGGCGGAGCTGGCCCCGCCGCGGATCAGCGCCTCGCCCAGCAGCACGGCCAGGCGGAAGGCGTCGTCGTCTCGTGAAGGCATGGCCAGGACGCTAGCGACGCCCCCGGCGCAGGGGCTGGGCCAGCGGTGCTCAGCACCGGCGGGCGGAGTGTGAATCGTCTGGACTGCGCCTTTCCCGCTCCTGACGACGCCCCGCCTGTCGCGCTAGGGCATGTCTCCTTTATCGGCGTAGCCATGTCAGGATCGCGCTGATCACGACCGCCGCCCGATAGGTGATCGCGAGCTTGTCGTAGCGCGTTGCTAATCCTCGCCACTGTTTGACGTAGGCAAACGAGCGTTCCACGACGTTGCGGTTCCGATAGGCACCAGCATCGAACGTCGGCGGCCGTCCATCCTTACTCCCGCGTCTCTTTCGGCTCGCGACCTGGTCCTTCTTCTCCGGGATCACTGCCCGAATGCCTCGCGATCGCAGGTACTCGCGATTCGCCCTGGACCCATAAGCACGATCAGCGAGAACGGTATCCGGACGAGTGCGAGAGCGACCGCCACCAGCCCGCGGCACTCGAATATCGGCAAGGACCTGCGGCAGGATCACCCCGTCGTGGCGCTGTCCACCGGTGACCACCACTGCCAGGGGGCGGCCATTGCCGTCGACGGCATGATGGATCTTCGTCGTCAGCCCACCGCGCGAGCGACCGATGCCATGCCCGGTCGGCTCACACTCCTGATCGGGCAGATTCTTGTAATTCGACGTAGCCCCTGTGTCTTGGTCAGGGCGCGTCGTGTTCGTTGCATGCTGGTGGCCACGATTGATGGTGCCATCCACGGAGACGTTCCAGTCGATATCACCGGCAGCATCAGCATCAGAAAGTACGTGGGCCAGCACCCGGTCCCAGGTGCCATCGGCGGCGTAGCGGCGGTGACGTTTCCATACCGTCTGCCAAGGCCCGAAGTGCTCACGGGGCAGATCGCGCCAGGCGATGCCGACACGGTAGCGGTAGACGATTCCCTCGACGATTCGACGGTTGTTTTCAAACGGTCGGGCTCTTTTGCCGGCATTCGAAGGTAGGAGAGGTTCAATCTTCTCCCACTGCTCATCAGTGAATACTCGGTGTCGTTGCTTCGTAGTCACAACACCACCGTGTCAGTACTGGAATGGTCAATAAAGGAGACACGCCCTAGCCCGGCACGCGTCGTCGGCGCCTACCCGTCAACCCTCCTCAACGAAGAAGAGGCCCGCCATGAGCTCCCCCGACCGTTCCTCAACTCCTGCGGCGACCGCCGACCCCGTGCTTGCCCGGGCCATGAAGCCCGTGAACTACGTGGTGGAGCGGTTCATCCCCTCCGCGCTGATCTTCGCGATCGTCCTGACACTGGTGGTTGCGGTCATGGCACTGGTCCTGACCGACTCCGGCCCAGTGACCGTTGTCATGGGGTGGGGGACGGGACTTTCGGGGCTGCTGGAGTTCATGACCCAGATGGCGCTGGTGCTGCTGCTCGGCCACGCCCTGGCGAGCACTCGGCCGGTTCGGGCGCTTCTCGCACGGCTCGCCGGCATCCCGCGGTCGCCGCTTGCGGCCTACGTGTTCGTGTTCGTGATCGCTGCGGTGGCGTCACTGATCACATGGGGCTTCGGCCTGGTGGTCGGCGGTCTGCTCGCGCGCGAGGTCGCCGCCGGGTTCTCGCGCCGCAGCAGGCCGGTGAGCTTCCCCATGCTCGTGGCCTCCGGCTTCTCCGGCTTCGTGGTGTGGCACATGGGCTACTCGGGCTCGGGGCCGCTGACCGCGGCAACTCCCGGCTCGTTCATCGAGAAGCAGGTGGGCCACGTCATCCCCATCTCGCAGACCACGTTCTCGTGGTGGAACATCACGGCTACGGTGGCCACCGTGGTGCTCGTCGCCTTCGCCCTGTGGCTCGTGGCGCCTCGGGCCGTGCCCGCGAGTCACGCGGTGACCGCAGACGCGCTCGCCGAGTCCGACCAGCGCATTGCCACCCCCGAGGTGGAAGTGCCCGCCGACCGCCTCGACGCCTCACGCATCCCCACCCTGCTCGTGGGCCTCGCCCTGGTGGCCTACCTGGTCATCCACTTCACCGGCGGCACCGTGACCCTGAACATTGTGAACTGGATGTTCCTGGCGCTGATCTTCCTGCTCTCCCGCAACGCGTTCGAGGTCATGGCGCTCGTCAAGAACGCCGCCTCCAACGTGGGTGACATCCTGCTGCAGTTCCCGCTCTACGCCGGGATCATGGGCATCATGACGGCCAGCGGGCTCATCCAGGTGCTCTCGGACTCCATCGTGGAGGTCGCCTCCCCCCAGACCCTCGGCTTCCTGGCCTTCCTCTCCGCGGGTCTCGTGAACTTCTTCGTCCCCTCCGGCGGTGGACAGGTGGCCATCCAGGCGCCCATCCTCCTCGACGCCGCCGCCCGCCTGGGCGTGGACCCGTCCGTGATCATCATGTCCGTGGCGTACGGCGACCAGTGGACCAACATGATCCAGCCCTTCTGGGCCCTGCCCCTGCTGGCGATCGCCGGGCTGAAGATCCGGGACATCCTCGGCTACACCACCGTGGTGCTGGTGGTCTCCGGGGTGGTCTTCGGGGCGACCATGCTGATCGTGGGCGCGGGGGTCTGAGGACGACGCCGCACGGTCCCGTGCCGCGCGTGGGTGGCGGGGAGCGACGTCGTCCGCGGTCTCACCGGACCATGCGGACCTCGCGCAGGTCCTCCAGCCCGGGATCGGTCAACGAGGCGCTGTCCGCCCGGAACCCGTTGCGCTCGTAGAAGCGGATGGCGCGTGGATTGGCCTCCGCGACCCACAGCTGCGCGGGCTCCCCGCCGAGAACGGCGTCGAGCAGGGCCTGTCCCGCGCCCGTGCCGTGGTGCTCGCGGAGCACATAGAGCAGGTGCAGGGCGTGCTCGCGGGCGGGGTCGTCTTCGCGGGGCTGCCCAGTGCCCGCGAAACCGATGATCGTCTCGCCCACCACGGCCACCCTAACCCGTACACGGCGGGACGGTTCTGCGAGCATCCGGGTCCACGTCTCCTCCCGACGGCGCAAGGCGTCGTCGTCGAAGAACCGCTCCGGCACGAGCCCGGTGTACGTTTCCCGCCACGACTGCGTGTGCACTCTCGCGATCCCCGGGGCGTCTTCGGGGACGGGTGTACGCACGGTGAAGGGGGTGCCGGTGGTCATGCAGACATTCTGGCCGCCGCCCGCACCGGCTGACACCCCCGGACGGCGGACCCGGCGGTGGAGAGGAGCGCGCACGCGTTCCCACCACCTGCAACAACGGAGCAAGTGCAGTTCCGGGGTCGCAGTTCTGCGTTTGCTCCGTAGTCGCAGGGGCGCCCCGTCTGGACCGGCGGCTTCAGCGAGAGCGGTGGCCCCGGCAGGCTCACTGAAGCCCCCTCCCGCCTCCTGCATTAACAGAGCAAGTGCGGTTTTGCGGCCGCAATTCGGCATCTGCTCAGTTGTTGCAGGGGTGCGGGCGGTGGAGGGGGGCGACGACGCCGCTACGCCAGGATCGCGCGCACGCCCGCCTCGAACTCGGCGGCCATCGTGGCGGTGGGGAGGTCCATCGACTCGCGGGTCTGCTGGGCGGTCACGGATCCCAGGGTGAAGCGGACCAGGGTGAGCGCGGCCGTCTCGGCCGGGGCGGGGTCCATGCCCGCGCGGGTCAGCGCCGCGGTGAGCAGGGGTGTGGGCTGCATGCCCGAGGGGTCCAGCGCGTGGGCCACGCTCACCACGTCCGCGCCGTCTCGCACGGCGAGCACCGCGGAACGGAACCGGGCGATGAGGAGGGTGGCGTCGTCGTCGGCGACTGCCGGGGAAGTGCCCGCGGGAGAGGCTCCTGTGGTGGGAGCGCCTGTGGAGGAGGTGCTCAGCGGGGCGACCATGCGCTGCGCGAGGACTGCCAGCAGCTCCTGCTTGTTCGCCACGTGCCAGTACAGGGCGCCGGGCTGCACGCCCAGCTCGCGGGCCAGGCGGCGCATCGAGAGGTCCCCGAGCCCGTAGGTCTGCAGGATGTGCCACGCGGCGTCCACCACCTGGCCGCGGTCCAGTGCCACGGTGTCCCTCCCTGCTCTCGTGCCCGGGTGCGGGCCACGCGGAAACTCTACCGAGCGTACGTGGGGTGGGAGCGACGTCGTCGTGACCAGGACAGCGGCGCGGCAGCGCCAGGCCGCGCGCCGCCTCTCGCAACGGCCGCCCGGGAAATTGACAATCCTGAACACCGTTCAATAATTGAACAATGTTCAAGAACCCTGCCGAGCTGGCCGAGCGCGTCCTCGCCGGCGACCCCGTGACCCCGGACGAAGCCCTCGAGCTGCTGCACACCGACGACCCCGGCATGCTGGACCTCGTGGCCGCCGCCGCCCGGCTGCGCCGCGAGCACTTCGGGATGACCGTGAAGGTGAACTACCTGGTCAACCTGAAGTCTGGGCTGTGCGCCGAGGACTGCGGCTACTGCTCCCAGCGCCTGAACGCCGGGACGGACATCCTCAAGTACTCGTGGCTGAGCCCCGAGAAGGCCGTGGAGCAGGCCGAGTACGGCATCCGCGGTGGCGCGAGCCGCGTGTGCCTCGTGGCGAGCGGCCGCGGCCCGTCCAACCGAGAGGTGGGCAACGTGACCCGCACCGTGGAGGCGCTCAAGGAGCAGCACCCGGACGTGGAGGTCTGCGCGTGCCTGGGCCTGCTCAAGGACGGCCAGGCGGAGACGCTGAGCGGCGCGGGCGTGGACGCCTACAATCACAACCTCAACACCGCCGAGTCCCACTACGAGTCCATCTGCTCCACCCATACCTACCAGGACCGCGTGGACACCGTGGAGCGCGCGAAGGACGCCGGGCTCTCGCCGTGCTCCGGGCTGATCGTGGGCATGCGGGAGACAGACGAGCAGCTCGTTGAGGCGCTCTTCGCGCTGCGGGAGCTGGGCTCGGACTCCGTGCCGGTGAACTTCCTCATGCCCTTCGACGGCACGCCCCTGGCAGGCACGTGGCAGCTGAGCCCGCAGAAGTGCCTGAAGATCCTCTCCGTGGTGCGCTTCGTGTGCCCGGATAAGGAGATCCGCATGGCCGGCGGCCGCGAGATGCACCTGCGCTCCCTGCAGCCCCTCGCCCTGCACGTGGTCAACTCCCTCTTCCTGGGCGACTACCTCACCTCCGAGGGGCAGGCGGCAAAGGCGGACCTGGACATGGTTGCCGACGCCGGATTCACCGTCCTCGGCGCGGGTCCGTTGAGGGAGCACGACGACACGGTGCCCGCCGACACCTCGAACGGTGCGGCACCCGAGCAGGCCGCGGCGGGCCAGGCAGGTTCGACGGGCCCCGCGACCACGCCCTGCGGGTCCACGTGCGGAACCGGTGGACCTGCCGGTTCCGATGCCGCCTCGGGCGGCCGTCCGGACCCCTCCGACCCGGTCTCTTCCGGTCAGGGCGACGACGCCGCGGTGCCCTCCGCCGCCCCGGGCCCGGTTCCGACCCCGCCAGCTGCCCCCGCCCCCGTGTCTGCGGCGCTCGCCGCCCTGCTGAGCTCGGGCGAGGGACCCGAGCGCGACGAGGACGACACCCGGGTGAGGATCGAGCTGAGCCCGACCGTGCGGCGTCGCGGTGCGGGGACCTCGGTGGCGCCGAATGCCTGACCCGGCACCGCAGATCACGCACGACACCGCGCCCGCCGAGAGCAGCGGGGAAGCTTCTTGCCCCACCGCGGGTGCCGTGGCAGATACGGCAGAACAGGGTGACGACGCCGCGCAGCCCACCCGCCTCGCCGCCCGTGACCGCGGGCTGCTGTGGCACCCCTACGCACCGCTGGACGGGCCCGCACCCCACGCGGTGCTGGCCGCGGAGGGCGTGACCCTGACCCTGGAGACCCCTGAGGGGGACCGGATCCGGGCGATCGACGGCATGGCCTCGTGGTGGTGCGCGGTGCACGGCTACCGCAACCCGGAGCTGGACCGCGCCGCCGTGGACCAGATCACCGAGTTCTCTCACGTGATGTTCGGCGGTCTCACGCACCGCCCGGCCGTGGAGCTGGCGGAGCTGCTGGTGGAGGTCACCCCGGCCGAGCTGCAGCACGTGTTCTTCGCGGACTCCGGCTCCGTGAGCGTGGAGGTCGCGCTGAAGCTCGCCGTGCAGTACCAGGCGGCCCTCGGGCGGCCGGAGCGCCGTCGCATCCTGACCGTGCGCGGCGGCTACCACGGGGACACCACTGGCGCCATGAGCGTGTGCGACCCCGAGGGCGGAATGCACGCCGAATTCTCCGGGCTGGTGGCGGAGCAGCTGTTCGTGGCACCGCCTCCGCGGCGCACCCCGGCGTAGGTCCGGGTACGAGGATCCCGAGGGGTTGCGGTCCCCGGAGAACCTCGGTGCGGCGGCCTCGGACACCGCTGGTTTCGTGCCTTCCGGGGACACCGAAGGGCCAGGTGGGAGCGGCGCGCAGGGCGCGGGAGCGCCGTCGTCGTCCGGGGCCGTGGACTGGGACGCCGACGACGCCGCCGTTGAGGCGTGGATCGCGGACGTGCGCAACGTCGCCCGCGCCCACCGGGACGAGCTCGCCGGGATCATCGTGGAACCCGTGCTGCAGGGCGCGGGCGGGATGCGCACGTACGACCCGCGGTGCCTGCGGGTGCTGCGAGAGCTGGCGGACGAGCTGGACCTGGTGTTCATCGTGGATGAGATCGCCACGGGCTTCGGCCGCACCGGGAAGTGGTTCGCCAGTGAGTGGGCGGACGTGGTCCCGGACGTGATGTGCGTGGGCAAGGCGCTGACCGGCGGATACATGTCCCTGGCGGCGGTGCTCGTGTCCGAGGCCGTGGGAGCGGTCATCACGGCGTCGGAGCAGCGCGCGCTGATGCACGGGCCCACGTTCATGGCGAACCCGCTCGCGTGCGCCGTGGCCCTGCAGTCCGTGCGGATGCTGCGGGACTCCTGGTGGGCGAACGTCTCCCGGATCGAGGAGACCCTGCGGGAGATACTGCCCGTGGCGGCGGAGCTGCGCGTCGTGAAGGACGTGCGGGTCATCGGCGCCGTGGGGGTCGTGGAGTTCCACGAGGCCCCGGACCCGGAGCTGCTCACCCGCGCGGCTCTGGAACAGGGGGTGTGGTTCCGCCCGTTCGGACGCCTGCTCTACACCATGCCCCCGTACGTCTGCACGGACGAGGAGGTCCGCACCATCGCCTACGCCCTGCTGCGGGCCGCGCAGGAAGTGGAGCTGACGGGCGGGGGATGGGCATGACGGTCGGTCCCCTTGACGACTGGCTCCGCGCTCGCGGCGAGCAGCGCGCGGAGGCGGGACTGCGACGTCGGCTGCGGACGCCGCCCCGGGCGTGCGTGGACCTGGCCTCGAACGACTACCTGGGGCTCTCCCGGGACCCGCGCGTGGTGGCCGCCGCCCAGCACGCGCTGGGGGAGCACGGCACAGGCTCTCGGGCCTCCCGGCTGGTGACCGGAACCCTGGGGGTCCACGAGGTGCTGGAGCGCGAACTGTGCGAGCTCACTGACCAGCCCGTCGCGCTCGCGTTCTCCAGCGGGTACGCCGCGAACACCGGGGTGCTGACGGCGCTGGGGGACGCGGACACGCTGATCGTCTCGGACGCCCACGCGCACGCGTCCCTGGTGGACGGGGCACGGCTGTCCCAGTCGCCGGTGCGGATCGCGCGGCACGCGGACGTCGCGCACGTGGCGCAGCTGCTGGCGGAGCGCGCGGAGGCGCGCGCCGTCGTGGTCGTGGAGTCCGTGTACTCGGTGTGGGGCGACCACGCGCCGCTCGCGGAGCTGGCCGCGCTCTGCCGCGCCGAGAACGCGCTGCTGCTCGTGGACGAGGCGCACGGGATCGGGGTAGCGGGCGGCGGCCGGGGGCTCGTGCACGAGCTTGGTCTTGCGGGATCGCCGCACGTGGCCGTGACCATGACGCTGTCCAAGGCGCTCGGCGCGCAGGGCGGCGCGGTGCTCGGGTCCGAGGCGCTGCGCGAGCACCTGGTGAACACGGCGCGCCCGTTCATCTTCGACACCGCCCTCGCGCCCGCCTCTGCCGCTGCGGCCACGGAGGCCGCGCGGATCGTGCGGGCGCACCCCGAACTGGTGGAGACCCTGCACGAGCGGGCGCGGTTCGTGGCCTCCGCGCTGGGCACCCCGCCGGCCCGCGCGGCGGTGCAGTCCCTCCCGGTGGCCTCCGCGGAGTCGGCCGTGCGGGCAGCGGAGGTGATCCGTTCCCGGGGCGTGGTGGTGGGGTGCTTCCGCCCGCCCTCGGTCCCGGACGGCATCAGTCGCCTGCGCATCACGGCTCCCGCGGACATGGAACTACACGTTCTGGCCCGGGCGTTGGACACCGTCCGGGACGTGGTAGGGGACGAACCGCAGGGCGTGTGAGGGGCCGCTCACCCTGCGGAGGAACTGCCCGCCGCCGCGTCAGCCACGTCCAGCGCACGTGGCCGCACTGCTTTCACTCTGACAGGAGAGACCATGACCACCAATCCCCTGGGCGACCTCGTCGCCTCCCTGGGCCACGCCGTCGTCGTGACGGGAACCGACACGGACGTGGGCAAGACGTACGCCACGGCGGCGCTCACGGTCTCCGGGTGGAACGTGGGCCGGCGGCGGATCGCGGTCTACAAGCCGCAGCAGACCGGGATACGGGGCGGGGAACCGGGGGACGTTGACGACGTCGCCCGGCTGGCTCGCGCCGCCGGCGTGCCTTCCGAGGCACTCACCACCGCCGAGGGCCAGCGTCTCACCGAGCCGATGGCCCCGCCTCCCGCGGCGGCGATCGACGGGGTGGAGCTGCTCCCGCTCTCGGAGCACGTGATGAAAATTGTGGAATTACAAGAATCCCACGACCTCGTGATCGTGGAGGGCAGCGGGGGTGTGCTCGTGGAGCTGGACGGGGACCGGCGCACGATTGCGGACCTGGCAGTGGCGTTGCAGGAGGCTTGTGGGGAGCCAGGCGGGGCGGCCCAAACGGGCCGAGCGGCGGCCGAAACCAGCGGCCAGTTGAGTTCTCCCGAGACGTCCGAGCCCGTGAACGCGGTGGAACGTGACGGGGGGACGGTGAGCACTGTGCTGGTGGCGCGCCCGGACCTCGGGACGCTGAACCACACGCTGCTGAGTCTGGAGGCGCTGCTGCACCGCGGCGTCGAGGTGGCCGGGGTGGTGCTGGGCAGCTGGCCCGCCGACCCCGACCGCCTCGCGACCTCCAACAGGGAGTACCTCGCGGACCTGCCACCCGTCGCGGGCCGACGCGTTCCCCTCCTGGGCGCGGTTCCGCGTGGTTGGGGCGGGGCCGCATAGGAGCGGACGGGCGAAAAGAGGGGGACCGCCGTCGTCGTCCTAGCCACTCCGCCCACCCGAGCAGGCACCGGCTGCAAAAACTGAGCAAGTGCAGATCCGGGGCCCCAAAACTGCACTAACGGAGCAAACGCAGGCCCGGCGGCGCAGGTGTGCACTAGGGCGTGTCTCCTTTATTGACCATTCCAGCACTGACACGGTGGTGTTGTGACTACGAAGCAACGACACCGAGTATTCACTGATGAGCAGTGGGAGAAGATTGAACCTCTCCTACCTTCGAATGCCGGCAAAAGAGCCCGACCGTTTGAAAACAACCGTCGAATCGTCGAGGGAATCGTCTACCGCTACCGTGTCGGCATCGCCTGGCGCGATCTGCCCCGTGAGCACTTCGGGCCTTGGCAGACGGTATGGAAACGTCACCGCCGCTACGCCGCCGATGGCACCTGGGACCGGGTGCTGGCCCACGTACTTTCTGATGCTGATGCTGCCGGTGATATCGACTGGAACGTCTCCGTGGATGGCACCATCAATCGTGGCCACCAGCATGCAACGAACACGACGCGCCCTGACCAAGACACAGGGGCTACGTCGAATTACAAGAATCTGCCCGATCAGGAGTGTGAGCCGACCGGGCATGGCATCGGTCGCTCGCGCGGTGGGCTGACGACGAAGATCCATCATGCCGTCGACGGCAATGGCCGCCCCCTGGCAGTGGTGGTCACCGGTGGACAGCGCCACGACGGGGTGATCCTGCCGCAGGTCCTTGCCGATATTCGAGTGCCGCGGGCTGGTGGCGGTCGCTCTCGCACTCGTCCGGATACCGTTCTCGCTGATCGTGCTTATGGGTCCAGGGCGAATCGCGAGTACCTGCGATCGCGAGGCATTCGGGCAGTGATCCCGGAGAAGAAGGACCAGGTCGCGAGCCGAAAGAGACGCGGGAGTAAGGATGGACGGCCGCCGACGTTCGATGCTGGTGCCTATCGGAACCGCAACGTCGTGGAACGCTCGTTTGCCTACGTCAAACAGTGGCGAGGATTAGCAACGCGCTACGACAAGCTCGCGATCACCTATCGGGCGGCGGTCGTGATCAGCGCGATCCTGACATGGCTACGCCGATAAAGGAGACATGCCCTAGCCCGGGCCTACGTGCGCCGATGCGCGATGTGCCTCCTCGTGCGCAAACAAGCACATAGGCATTGGGGTTGGTGGGGCGTGGGATCAGGCGGAGAGGCCGCGCCTCAGCGCCCCATCCGTGAAGAGGGCCTCATGGCCCAGGAGACCTACTGGGAGAACGGCCGGGAGAAGACCGGCACCATGATGTCGCGGGCGTTCTGCTCCACCGGCATCTCCTTGCGGAAGGTGCGCCCGGGGTGGGCCCTGGCGAACTGGCGGGCGCGAGTGGCCCACAGTGCCTCCGAGGCCAGGTACTGTCCGAGCAGGCCTCCCACGGACAGGCAGAAGGCCGTGATGGCGCCCTGCAGCAGGGCGTCCGCGGCGCCTTCGACGGAGAAGATGATCCCGAGCACCCCCTGGTAGACGTACATGCCGGGGAACAAGGGCAGCAGCACCACGGTCATGCTCGCGTTCGAGGAGACGCCCAGCGCTCGAGTCAGCACCACGCACATGCCCCCGGTGATCACCGACGCCGCCAGCGTTGCCGCATAGGAGCTGACGCCCATTTCGCCCAGGCTGAGCACGCCCACCTGGACCAGTCCGCCGAACACCGCGAGAGAGGCCAGCACTCGACCGCGCCCGCCCGCCGAGAACGCGAAGCCGCTGGAGACGAGCACCGCGCCCACGATGGAGGGGACCCAGCGTGAGCCGTCGGTCTGCAGCGTCTCCAGGAAGCCGGGGTCCCGGCCCAGCAGCGGCTCGAGCAGATGGATTCCCAGCGCCACGCCGAACACCAGGCCCGCAGTGCGTGTCAGCACGTCCATGAGCCGCCCGGTCGCGGAGAGGTACCAACCGGTGATGACGTCCTGGACAGCGCCGTAGGCCGCGACGCCTGCCAGCCAGGCGGCCAGGGCCGCGACGATGCACACCGCCGTCTGCGCGCCGTCGACGACGGCGGCGAGCCCGCTGGCCCCGGCCACTGCCATCAGGCCGCCGGCGCCCAGGCTGAAGATCCCTGGGGCGCGCAGGTGCTCCAGGGCGGCGAAGGAGGCATAGACGACGACGGCCAGGAGTCCCGCCGCGATCGTCGTGATGCCGTTTCCTCCGAGGATCATGCTGAACCCCACGCCGATCGCGCTGAAGCCGAGGGCGGAGGGCCAGTGCGACGCCAGGCTGCGCTGCGTCTCGAGCTCGTCCAGGGCCTCGAGAGCCTGTGTCGCCTCCAGATTCCCCAGGACCGCGTCCTCGAGGATCCGATTGGCCTGGGAGCGCAGATGGATGTCGAGCGTCCCGGCGGCCGTCTCGTGGACGCGCGTGCTCGGGGCTGCTCCATCCTGTCCCGGCCGACTGATGGTGATCTGGCCCATGGTGATCGCCACGGAGACGTCATGCAGCTCGGAGCTGCGGTAGAGCGCCAGCAGGGACGAGGTGGTGCTCGCCGAGCTGGCGCCGGAGCGGATCAGGGCCTCGCCCAGGCGCATGGCCAGATCGTCAGTGGCCTGAGGGTTTTGTTGCATGCACGGGACCCTATCGTTCGGGGACGACTCGGGCTGCGGCGCATGCGTCGTCGGTGCTCCCGCGTAGTGTGCGGTGCATGACTCCTCGCGTGCTTGTCACTGGATCCACTGGCTATGTGGGCGGGCGCCTGGTGCCGCGTCTGCTGGAGGCCGGCTATGCGGTGCGGGTGCTCGTGCGCTCGCCGCAGCGCCTTGAGGGGGTGCCGTGGCGCCAGGACGTGGAGGTGGTCCAGGGCGATCTGGGCGACGCCGAGACCGTGGAGAGGGCCTCCCGCGGCGTGGAGACCTTCTACTACCTGGTGCACTCGATGTCCTCGGGCTCGGACTTCGAGGCGACGGAGCTGGCCATGGCGCGCACGGTCGCGGCCGCCACCGCCCGGGCCGGAGTGCGTCGGATCGTCTACCTGGGAGGGCTGCACCCGGAGGGCGTGGAGCTCTCCCCGCACATGCGCTCGCGCACCGCAGTAGGCGATGCGCTGCTGGCGGGCGACGTCCCCGCGGTGGTCTTCGAGGCCGGCGTGGTGATCGGCTCCGGCTCGGCATCGTTCGAGATGATCCGCCACCTCACCGAGAACCTGCCGGTCATGCCGGCGCCCAGCTGGGTGCTGCGCCGGATCGAGCCCATCGCGGTGCGGGACCTGCTGCACTACCTGGTCCACGCCCCCGAGATCCCGGAGGGCACCAACCGCCGCTTCGGGATCGGCTCGCGCGAGGTCCTGACCTACGGGGCGATCATGTACGGCTACGCGCACGAGGCCGGTCTGGCTCAGCGCCGGGTCTACGCGCTGCCGATCCCTGCGCCCCGGCTGGCCGGCTGGTGGGTCGCGCTCACCACGCCGATCCCGCGCCCGCTGGCGGTGCCGCTGGTGCAGTCCCTGCAGCACGACGCCGTGACGGATGACCACGACATCGATCAGCACATCGCCCCGCCGGCCGACGGGCTCACGGGCTACCGCCGGGCCGTGCGCCTGGCGCTGGGCAAGCTGGCAGCCGACGAGGTCGAGACCACCTGGGCCTCTGCGGCCAACACTCCGCCCTCGGACCCGTTGCCCTCGGATCCGGACTGGGCCGGGCGCAGGGTCTATGTGGATGAGCGCAGCCGCTCCGGCTCGGCCTCACCGGACGACGTCTGGGCCGTGATCCAGGCGATCGGCGCGGACAACGGCTGGTACTCGTGGCCGCTGGCCTGGTCGGTGCGCGGGGTCATGGACAAGCTGGCCGGGGGAGTCGGGCTGGCTCGGGGCAGGCGCAGCCGCGACCGCCTGGTCGTGGGCGAGGCCGTGGACTGGTGGCGCGTGGAGTCGATCACCACCGGGCCCGACGGAACCCGGACCTTGCTGCTGCACGCCGAGATGAAGGCCCCGGGGCAGGCCTGGCTCGAGCTGTCCGCGGTGCCTGAGCACGGAGGGGGCACAGAGTACCGCCAGCGCGCGATCTTCTTCCCGCAGGGAGCGGCAGGCAAGGCCTACTGGTGGGGCGTGTACCCGTTCCACGGGTTCATCTTCCCGTCCATGGCGCGCAACATCCTGGCGCGGGCCGACGAACGGGGCCGAGACCGGGCTGCTGAGAGGGGAAGCCGAACGGACCCGGCGGACTGAGGGGGAAGACCGAACGGGCGCGGCTGACTGAGCGGGGTGGCCGGACCGGCCCTCCCGGCTGAGTGGGGAAGCCGACTGGGACCGGCTGAGGCCGGTGTCAGGCCGCTGGCCCGAGCCATAGGCCCAGGCCCAGCCCGAGTCCTGCCGCACCGACCGCGATCACGAGCGTCCCCAGCCCGTGCACCATGCCTGCCGTCCAGCGCCGCTGCTGCAGCAGTCGGACGGTGTCCACGCTGGCCGTGGAGAACGTGGTGTAGCCGCCCAGGAACCCCGTGCCGAGCACGAGGCGCCAGGCCTCGGGCAGCAGCCCGCTCACGGCGAATCCCGTGACCAGGCCCAGCAGCAGCGAGCCCGTGATGTTGATCAGGACCGTGGGCCACGGGAAGTCGGCCTCCGAGAGGGACGTCAGCAGTCCGTCGAGCACGAAGCGGCAGACCGCTCCCGCGCCGCCGGCCACGGCGATCGCCAGGAAGAGCAGCGGAGTCATTATCGGCCCTCGCCCGAACGAGGGTCGGTGCTGGGGTGGGTTGCGGGGCCCGCGTCGGATGTGGCCACGAGGTCAGAGTCGGCCCCAGGGCTGCAGTCCGCGCCTGCGTCAGGCCGCAGCGCCGTGGCCACCGCGATGCCCGCCCACGCCGCGATGCCGCCGGCGAGCACGCTGCCCAGTAGATAGACCGCACCCAGCGCGGGTGCCCCGGAGCCGAGCATCTGCGCCCCGTCCACGGCCAGCGTGCTGTAGGTCGTGAACCCGCCCATGAATCCGGTGCCCAGCAGGAGGCGCAGGTGCGTCAGCGGCGCCTCGTGGGCCCGCGGCGGGCCAGCGCTTCCAGCAGCATCCCGAGCAGGAAGGCGCCGAGCAGGTTGACGGCCAGGGTGCCCAGCGGGAACTCCGAGTCCGTGCCGAGGATCAGGGAGACACCCTCGCGGGCGGCCGTGCCCAGTGCCCCGCCCACCAGCACCAGGGTGATCGCGCCCGCCCGCAGGTGCGCAGGCCGCGGGGCAGCAGCGGGCGAGGGGACGGCTGAGCGCGGGGCCATGGGGATCCTTCCGGGCGAGAGACAGCAGGCATCCTCTCACCCTCAGCCCAGCGCCTGCGCGACTCCCGTCAGCTCCTCGACCGCGCCCTGCGCCCACGCGCGGGCGGCGTCGTGCGGCGGGATGGCCGCGGCTGCGTCGTGCCGGCCGAACTCGCCCACGCGCTGGGCCCCGCAGGCCCGCTGCGTCTCGTCCAGGATCTCGCCGCCGCGCGAGTAGGTCGCGTGGTACGAGTGATCGCCCAGCCCGAACACCGCATAGCGCAGGCCCTCCAGCGACGGCGCCTGCTCCCGCAGCGCCTGGCAGAACGGGCGCGCGGAGACCGGCAGCTCGCCGTCGCCGTAGGTCGAGCAGATCATCAGGTGGGGCACCTCGAGCTCCAGCGCGCTCGCGGGATCCTGAGGATCCAGGGAGGCGATGTCGCGCACCGTGACGTCCAGATGCTCGCTCAGCGCCGCGCCGAGCTCCTCGGCCACGAGCTCGGCATTGCCCGACTCGGTGCCGAACACGATGCTCAGCTTCGGCAGCCCCTCGGGGGATGCACGCCGGGTGCGGGTCGGTGCGGCGGCATCCGTGTCGGGCAGCTGCTGGGCCCCGTCGACGACGGCCACCTGCCCGTCCTCGATCCGGGACATGTAGCGCAGGAAGTCGTGATGGACGGCCCAGAGGAGACCTGTGGTCGCCATGGGGGTCCTCCGCGGGCCTCGGATGCTGTGTCCTTCCACTGTGAGGCACGTCTCAACTACTGTTGAACTGCGAATAAGAGTCCATCTTCCGCAGGTGAGGTGCGTTAGGCCGCTGACCAGCACGACGACCGCGACGATGCGGCCACGCCGCCTGCTGCCTCGGAGTCCATGGACCCCGGATTCACCCTGCGCCAGCTGGATCTCTTCGTCGCCGCCGCCGAGCACGGGGGATTCGCCCCGGCCGCCCAGGCTCGGCATCTGAGCCCCAACTCGGTGGCGCAGGCGGTCACGGATCTGGAGCGGCCGATGCAGACGCGCCTGGTCCTGCGGCATCGGGCTCGGGGGATCACGCTCACGGCCTCGGGCCGCCAGCTGGCGGAGGCCGCGCGCGATCTGCTGCGCCGCGCCGGCGAGCTGCCACGCGGCCTGAGCGGGGACGCCCTGAGCGGACCGGTTTCCGTGGGCTGCTACACCACGCTGGCGCCAACCGTCGTTCCTGAGCTGTGGACCGCGCTGGCCCAGCGCCACCCTGAGCTGGAGCTGTCGGTGCAGGAAGGCTCCGGAACCGAGCTCGCCCAGCTGTTGCGCGACGGGTCCCTGGACATGCTGATCGCCTACGAGCTGGCGCTGCCGGCGGACCTGCCGCGCAGGCAGCTGTTCCTGGCCCAGCCGATGGTCGCGCTGGCCGGCAGCCATCGGCTGGCGGATCGAGAGCAGATCGAGCCGTCGGAACTGGCTGAGGAGCCGCTGATCCTCTTCAACCAGCCGCCCAGCGCGCAGTCCACCCTCACCCAGCTGCGCCGGCTCGGACTCAGCCCGACGATCGCCCACCGCACCGCCGACTTCGAGCTCATGCGCTCGCTGGTGGCCCGCGGCCTGGGCTTCAGCATCCAATACCTGCCCGCGCCCGTGCCGCTGAGCCGCGAGGGCCTCCCGATCGTGATTGTGCCGCTGGCCCGCGACGCCGTCGTGGAGCCCGTGGTCCTGGCCTGGTCGCCCGATGCGGAGCCGACCGTGCGCGCCGCGGCGACGATGGCGCTGATCCGCGAGCGCCTGGGCCAGCAGGAGCGGATCACATGACGGGGTCGGGCACCCCGAACGGGTTGGGGACGCCGTCGGTGACATCCCAGTCCGCCGGGTCGGTGGTGGCGCAGTAGTCCTTGATCTCCTGCAGGGCCGAGGCGCTGGGGATGCCGGCGGGGAAGAAATCCGAGTAGCAGGCGCCGCCTGCCTGGAAGTGGGCGAAGGCCTCGTCGGAGAGCCCCGCGGGATTCTGAGCGGCCTGGTCCTGGCCGGTGCCGGTCTGGGTCGGCTGTTCACCCCGGCCCTGCTGGGCCGGGTCCTGGCCTGCTGCGGGGTCCTCGGTGAAGCCGGGGATGTCCTCCGGGCCCGGGTTGGCGGGCACGGCGCCCTGCTCGACCGGGGCGGAGTGCGGTGCGGGGGAGCTCGTGTCCTCCGCCGTCTCCTCGGCCGACCCTTCTGGCTGCCCCGTCTGCGCCGGCTGCTCGGTCCCCGTCGAGGGGGTGGCCTCTGGGGAGCTCGCGGCCTGCGAGGTCTCCTCGGCCGGCGTCGTGGGATCGGCGCTGTCGTCGTCGGAGCCGCAGGCGGTGAGCGCCAGAGCGAGGGCCGCGGTGACGGCGAGGTGACGGGGTGCGAGCTTCATGGGTCTCCTGTCATCTGCGCGGATCTCGGCCGGAGGAAGGGGTGGCCAATGGGGCTTCCGCAGCATCTCCATTCAACAGCGTCGTGGGATTCGCCGCATCCGGGCAGAGGCGGCCGTCGTCCTGAGGCGCCCTCGGAGCGGCGATAGGGTCGTGCTCACCTGACCACCCGAGCATGCTCCGGTCCGTCGCCGGTGCCTGCCGCCACTGGAAGGCTTCCGCCATGACCTCGCCGTCGCACCTCGCTCGTCCGTCCCGTCGTCAGCTGATCACCGGAGCAGTGCTGGCCTCCGCCGCCGTCGCCGCACCCGCGCATGCCGCCCCCGGCGGCAGCGGCAAGGGCATGGGGAAGGACAGCGGCTTCCGGCGCGATGCGATCCAGGACGCCCTCGAGGCCATGGTCGACGACGGCGCGGTGGGCGTCGTCGCCTCCGTCGTCGGCGCTTCCGGAGGCTTCCAGACGGCGGCCGGCCTGCGGCAGATCGGACGGGACTCGGCCAAGCCCCAGGATCGGGCGAGGGTCGCCTCGGTGACCAAGGGCATGGTCGCCACCATGGTCATGCAGGAGATCGAGGCCGGGCGCTGGAGCCTGGACACCACGATCGACGACGTCGTGCCGGGTCTGTACCCCGGCCACGGCCACGTCACGGTGGCCCAGCTGATGAACCACACCTCCGGGATGCCCGACGGGATCTACACCCTGCTCGGCGTCGGGGATGGTCAGGAGGCCGTCACCTCTCAGCAGCTGAAGGCCGCGATCGCCAAGCACTACCCCGAGCGCGAGCTCGTGCGCACCGCCCGCGAGCTGGACTGGCTGTTCGAGCCCGGGGAGGCGATGGCCTACTCGAACACCGGCTACGTGGTGCTGTCGATCATGCTCGAGGAGGTCTCCGGCACCCGGATCGAGGACCTCCTCCGCGACCGCGTGCTCCGCCCTGCGGGTATGCACCACTCCCGCCTGGAGGAATCCACCATCGTGCGCGGGCGGCACCTCATGCCCTACGGACGGTTCCAGGAGGGGCTCGTGGCTCTGGACACGATCGACCCGTCGATCTTCTCCGGTGCCGGCGGCGTCTACGCCACGGCCGAGGACCTCACGAGCTTCTCGGGAGCGCTGCTGAGCGGGAAGCTCGTGGACCCGGAGCTGGTCGAGCAGATGATCACGCCGCGGGGCGCGGCCGCCGCGGCGGGCATGGGCTTCGGCCTCTACGTCGCGGCCAGCCCCTGTCTGGACAGCTCGGGGCAGCCTGAGCGGCTGATCGGCCACGACGGCGCAGGCTTCGGCACCCAGACGCTGTCGTTCTCCACGGTGGACGCCTCCCGCCGGATGGCGGTGGCCTGGACAGGCCGCTCGTGGGTTCCGGGCGGCCCGGTCCCTGACGCCAACGCCGCTCTGCTGGCCGCGTTCTCCGCGACCTGCCCGGGTGAGACGCTGCCCGGCTCTCAGGCCGACGGCTCCGCCGGCGAAGCCGCGGCAGGGAGGGCTCGGCCCTGCAGCTGTGAGCCGGGGTGCGGCCGCCGCTCAGGATCCGGGACGACGACGGCGCCTGTCGCAGACCTGCTGCGTGTGGCGCATACCCCAACCCATGGCTAGCGTGGCGAGTCTGATCTCGTTGCCAGGAGGCCGTCATGTCGAAGCACCGTCGTGGGTCGTTGCCCGAGAGCACGCGCGATCGTCCCGAGGAGCGCCCGGAGCGCAAGCGCGAGGGCATCGGCATCCGCCGTCTGCGCGTGATCCGCGTCGAGGACATCACACCGCGGCTGCGTCGGATCGTGCTGACCGGGGAGGACCTGGGCGGCTTCCCGTTCCGGGAGTTCGCGCCCTCGGACAAGGTCAAGCTGCTCTTCCCGGATCCGTCCACCGGCTTGCTGCCGATGCCGGAGTCCACGGAGAAGGGCCTGCGCTGGCCCGGCGGGCGCAAGCCGCAGACGCGCAGCTACACGGTGCGCGGCTTCGACCCGGAGGCCTCCGACGGTCAGGGCGAGCTGCTGATCGAGTTCGTGCTCCACGACCACGGGCTCGCCGGCAGCTGGGCCCTGCGCGCGGCTGCGGGCGACGAACTGGGCGTGCTCGGCCCCAAGGGCGCCCGTCAGTTCCCAGCTGCTGCGCATTACGTGGCCCTGGGCGATGAAACCGCCCTGCCGGCCATCTCCCGGCTGATCGAGGAGGCGCCGGCTGAGTCTCGGGTGAGCGCTGTGATCGAGGTGGCCGACGCCGCCGAGGAGCAGCAGCTGGCCTCCCGCACCGGGGCCGACGTGCAGATCCGGTGGATGCACCGCGACTCCACACCCCTTCCCGACGGCTGCCTCAGTCTCCTGGAGCCGACCGTGGACGAGCTCGATCTCGGGGATCCCGAGGAGCTCTTCGTCTTCGCGGCGGGGGAGTCGCACGCCATGAAGGCGCTGCGCGGGCGGATCGCCGAGCGGGTGCGGCTGAACAAGCACCAGCTCGATATCCACGGCTACTGGAAGGACCGCACGCGGGCCGACCCGCGGCGTCGTCGCTGAACCCGCAGCCACCCCGCGAGACAGGCCCGAGGGCTAGACTGCTCAGGCATCTCGTCGGGTCCGGACCCGACGGCACCGATCCGCGAGCACGAGAGGCAGGCCGGGTTCCGCGTGACGACCTCCGCATCACCGAAGCTCGAGACCCAGGCCCTGCGGATCCTCGAATCGGTCTTCGGCTACGAGTCCTTCCGCGGCAAGCAGGCGGAGATCGTGGAGCACGTGGCCGCAGGCGGCGACGCCGTCGTGCTGATGCCCACCGGCGGCGGCAAGTCGCTGTGCTATCAGATCCCCGCCCTCATGCGCTTCGGCACGGGCGTGGTCATCTCCCCGCTGATCGCGCTGATGGAGAACCAGGTCGACGCCCTGGCCGCCGTCGGCGTGAACGCGGCGTATCTGAACTCGTCGCTGTCCTTCGAGGAGGCCGACGAGATCGAGCGGAGGCTGCTGGCCGGTGAGCTCGACATGGTCTACATGGCCCCGGAGCGGCTCGTGCAGCCGCGCACCCTGCACCTGCTCTCGCGGGTGCAGGTCTCGCTGTTCGCGATCGACGAGGCGCACTGCGTGTCCCAGTGGGGCCACGACTTCCGCAAGGACTACCTGGGGCTGTCCGTGCTGGCCGAGCGCTTCCCCGACGTCCCTCGGATCGCCCTGACAGCCACGGCCACGCAGGCCACCCACCAGGAGCTGACCCAGCGGCTGTCCCTGCAGGACGCCCAGCACTTCGTGGCCAGCTTCGATCGGCCCAACATCCAGTACCGGATCGTGGAGAAGGACCAGCCGCGCCAGCAGCTGCTGTCCCTGATCCGCAACGAGCATCCCGGAGACGCCGGCATCGTCTACTGCCTGTCCCGCAAGTCCGTGGAGCAGACCGCCGCGTTCCTGTCCAAGCAGGGGATCGACGCCGAGGCCTACCACGCGGGTCTCACCGAATCCGAGCGCTCGCAGCGCCAGGCACGCTTCCTGCGGGAGGACGGCGTGGTCATGGTCGCCACGATCGCCTTCGGCATGGGCATCGACAAGCCCGACGTCCGCTTCGTGGCCCACCTGGACCTGCCCAAGTCGATCGAGGGCTATTACCAGGAGACCGGCCGCGCAGGCCGAGACGGTCTGCCGGCGACCGCCTGGCTGGCCTACGGCCTGCAGGACGTGGTGCAGCTGCGGCGGATGATCGATCAGTCCGAGGGCACCGCCGAGCACCAGCGCTCGCAGCGCCAGCACCTGGACGCCATGCTCGCGCTGTGCGAGACGATGACCTGTCGCCGCGTGCAGATCCTCAGCTATTTCGGGCAGACCGGTGAGCCCTGCGGCAACTGCGACAACTGCCTGAACCCGCCCCAGGGCTGGGATGCCACCGTCCCCGCGCAGAAGATCCTCTCGGCGATCATCCGCCTGGACCGCGAGCGTCGCCAGCACTTCGGCTCGGGGCAGCTCATCGACATCCTGCGCGGCAAGCCGAATCCCCGCTCCACCGAGTCCAACCACGAGGCGCTGAGCGTGTGGGGCATCGGCCAGGACCTCAGTCCGCAGCAGTGGAAAGGCCTGGTCCGGCAGCTGCTGGCCCGCGATGTCCTGGCCGCGGTGGGCGACTACGCCACCCTGGCCCTGGGCCCCGGGGCCGACGGCGTTCTTCGCGGGCGGACCACCTTGGAGCTGCGCAAGGAGTCGGGGCGCAGCAGGGCATCTGCCCCGCGCGGATCGCGGACGACGGCCGCCGCGGCGCGCAGCGAGCTCACGCCGGAGGAGATGGAGATCTTCGAGGCGCTGCGCAAGTGGCGCACTGCCCAGGCGAAGGAGCAGGAGGTCCCCGCCTACGTCGTGTTCGCCGACGCCACCCTGATCGCGATCGCCCAGCGCCGCCCGGAGACCACCTCGGACCTCCACGGCGTCAGCGGCATCGGCGCCAAGAAGCTGGACCGCTACGGCTCCGCCGTCGTCGACGTGGTCACCCGGACCCTCAGCTGACCCGTCCCGTCGTCATCCGCGGGCCGCTGTCGCTGTCTGATGCGCAGCCGCTTCGGCGCTCGCCTCATCGAGTGGCGTCGCGGCGTGCGATCGAGGACCCACTGTCATCGAGTGGCGTGGTGGTGTGCGTTTCGACATCGAAACGCACACCACCACGCCACTCGATGCGGGAAGCGCACGGCAAGGCCGCTCGATGGGTGCGGCGTAGGCGGGGGCGGCGGCGATGGTGGAGCCCCCGCCATCGTGGCGACCAGCGCGGAGGCGGAGACGGCCGAGGACGCCTTCATGAGGCGAGTCCGGCGCAGGGCGGGCTCGGTGGTGCGAGCTGCCCGGGTGTCCGGCCGCTTCTTGGCCATGGTGTCTCTCCCTTGATTGCTGTGACATGCGAACCGCCCGGTTCGCACCGGCGAGATGAGGGGGCGCCGGCGCCGCGCTGTGCACGGCATGTCGAAACGCTTGAAAAGTAATCAATGCCGCAGGTCGGAGTGCGTGACGCGTCACCACAGAGAAGGGGCAGTGACCTCGACGTCCCCCGAACGGTTGTGCATTGAACTGGGGCAACGCGAGTTGCCGGGTGTTGTCGATCAGATCTGGGCCGAAATCTGTCCCCAGGTGAGCGGGGACGGTCGCGTCGTCACAATCCGATGCAAATGGATCGGATTTGACGCTGGCCGGCTCATGGGTCGGGGAAGCGGCTCGACCGACGCTGGCCTACCGTGGGGCTCATGGATTCGACGACTCAGCAACCTCACCGGACGCACGACTCCTCCCCGGAGGAGCAGGCCCGCGAGATCGCCGCCGGCCTCGAGGGCGTGCGCGAGCGCATCGCAGCGGCGGCGCGGGAAGCCGGACGCGATCCGGAGGGCATCCGCCTGCTGCCGGTGTCCAAGACGGTGCCCGCCGAGCGGCTGCGCGCCGCCGTCGCCGCCGGGTGCCGGGAGCTGGGGGAGAACAAGGTCCAGGAGGCCGCGGGCAAGGCCGCCGAGCTCGCCGACCTGGAGCTGCGCTGGTCGGTGATCGGGCATCTTCAGCGCAATAAGGCCAAGGACGTGGCGGCCTTCGCCCACGAGCTGCAGTCCCTGGACAGCCTGCGCACCGCAGAGGCCCTCGAGCGCCGCCTGCAGGGAGAGGGGCGCAGCCTCGAGGTGATGGTCCAGGTCAACACCTCCGGCGAGGAGTCCAAGTCCGGGCTGGCCCCGGAGCAGCTGCCCGAGCTGCTGAGCGAGCTGGAGCAGTTCGAGACGCTGCGGGTCACGGGGCTGATGACCATCGCCATGGACTCCGAGGACGAGCAGCGGGTGCGCGGCTGCTTCCGGCTCCTGCGTCAGCTGCGCGATCGGGCGCGCGAGGACGGCCCGGGCTTCGTGGGCGATGGCGAGCTGTCCATGGGCATGTCCGGCGACCTCGAGCTGGCGATCGCCGAGGGAGCCACCTGCGTGCGGGCGGGGCGCGCGATCTTCGGCCAGCGCCCGCGCCCCTGAGGCGGTGGCCCCGCCTGGCCTGAGCGGGGCCGAGGCAGCAGGGTATTGTTGCCCTCCCGCAAAGACCCTGTGACGGCAGCGGCGGAGCCCCCGAAGGAGATCTGCGCATGAGCGGAAGTCGCACCGAGACCTCGGAGTATGCGGATCCCCTGGTCATGGAGATGGGGGAGCGGCGCCGACGGAACCTGTTCGGCGCGCGCAACGTGCTCTCCCTGCTGGCCCTGCTCGGGCTGTGCATGGCAATCACCTCGCTGGCAGCCGGCGGGGCCCCGGGGGCCTGGACCCCCTGGCGCTCCGAGGCCGATGAGCGCAGCTACCTCTTCGCCACGATCTGCCTGCAGGCGACCATGACGATCAGCGGCATGCTGGTCGCCCATACCGTCCTCAGCCAGCCGCCGCGCGTCGGGCCCCGGATCCTGGCGGGACGCATCGGCACGTACTTCATCACCCTGATCCCGATCGCGGGCGTCCTGGTGGTCGCCGAGCTGCTCAGCGACGGCCCCCTGCCGGTGCCCCGGCTTCTCGTGGCCATGATCGCGGTCTATCCGGTGTGCATAGGGGTGATCGACCTGCTGCTGGCGCCCCTGCTGCTGCGGCAGTGGGCGTGGGTGATCGCCTTCGCCGCGCTGGCGGTGTGGATGGTCGTGGCGCTGGCCGCCGGCACCACCCAGGTCTCGGCGCCGACCACGTTCATGGCGGTGCTCTCCGGGGTGGAGTTCCTCTCCGACGCCGCGACCGTGAACTTGATCCTCACGCTCGGAACGTGCTTCTGGGCCGGAGCCGCCGTGGCCTGTCTGGGAAACCTGGTGGACAGCCACAGCCCGGTCGTGCGGACCATGGTGCCGCCGGTGGCCGCGCTCGGCACGCTGATCTTCCTGCCGCAGATGCTCACCGGCGCCTCCGTCGGACACATCATGCTGGCCACGGCACTGGCCCCGCTCGTGGACGTCGACCAGCCGCGCTGGCTGACGGAGTTCGACGTCGGCTTCGGTCTGCTGACCATCGGCTGGGCCGCGGGTGTCGTCGGCAGCCTCCTCGTGGTCGGGGCGATCACCCCGTGGGGCACAGCGGTGAGCGCCCTCGTGATCGGCGGCGGTCTGAGCGTCCTCATCGGATCCCTGGTGGGGCGCCCCTGGGGCAGCGGCACATCGTCGGGCCCGCACGGGGCGGCCTCGGCGCTGAGCGGCCGAGGCAGGCGCCGCCGGGAGGCGACGCGGCGCGGACGGGCCCTGAGGCCGGGTGAGCACGCCGGGTTCCCGGACTCGCGGCGTCGTCTGGTGGCCGATCGGGGACGGACGTACTGGGAGGAGCGCGCGCAGGACGACGACGAGCCCGGGGCGCGCTGGAGCACCACGACGCCTGCGCCGCCGGGCGGGTGCGCGCCATTAGAGTAGGGCGCGTGAATCGAGTGCTCGTCATCGCGGCGCATCCGGCGGAGACCGCGCAGCTGCCACCGGAGGCCGACGTCGTCCTGACGGGGATCGGCATGTCCCGAGCCGCCGCGGTCACGGCCCGTGCGGTGCTCGAACGGGCTCCGTCGCCTGCCGAGCGCCGTGGGCTCAGGGTGGTGAACCTGGGCAGCTGCGGCGGCCTGCGGCCCGGGCTGTCGGGGGTCTGCGAGCCCTCCGAGATCCTCAACCGGGATGTCGACGCCGAGCTCATGCGCGCCATGGGCTCCGATCCCGATGACCTGATCCGCCTGTCCGAGCTGGGGCAGACCGGCGATGGCTCCGTGCTGGCCACCGGCGACTCGCTCGTGGCCGGCGGGCCGGTGCGCGATGCCCTGGCCGAGCGGGCCCACCTGGTGGACATGGAGGGCTTCGCGGTGGCCACGGCCTGCCGCGAGCTGGGCGTGTCCCTGCGCATGGCCAAGCACGTCTCCGACGACGCCGACTCCCAGGCCCTCGAATGGCTCGAGCGGGTGCAGATCTCCGCGCGCGAGCTCGCCGCCTGGTACCGGGCCCATCACCACGAGCTGGTCTCCGGCGCACCGGCCGACGCAGCGTCGAATCGACCGGAGGACGAGGCATGAAGCTGATCCGACAGCGCGATTCCCTGGGGCCCGAGCTGGACTACACCGCCGGCGAGCGGATGCTGCGCGCAGTGCGGGCCAGCCGCGAGCCCGTGCTGCGGCTCTACCAGCCCCGGCCCACGGTGGCCTTCGGGCGCCGTGACGAGCTGCTGGCCGGCTTCGGCGCAGCGGAGCGCTCCGCTCGGCGCAGCGCCTTCACCCCGCTCGTGCGCAAGGTCGGCGGGCGGGCGGCCGCTTACCACCGCGGCTGTCTGATCATCGACCACATCGAGCCCTCGGAGGATCCCAAGGCCGGGATCCAGGACCGCTTCGAGCTCTTCGGCGACATGATCGTGGCGGCCCTCGAGGAGCTCGAGGTCCATGCGGATGTCGGCGAGCTGCCGGGGGAGTACTGCCCCGGGGAGCACAGTGTCCACGGCACGGGGCGCACCGTCGATCGGGCGCAGGCGCAGATCAAGCTCGCCGGTGCCGCCCAGCGCGTGGTCTCCGATGCCTGGTACTTCTCCACGGTGATCGTCGTGGAGCAGTCCGAGCCGCTGCGCTCCGTGCTCACGGACGTCTACCGCGACCTCGGCCTGGAGTGGGATCCCGGCACCTGCGGGGCCGTCGACGACCTCCGCCCCGGCACCCGCGTCTCGGAGGTCGAGGCCGCGGTGCGCAAGGTCTACGGCATGTACGCCCGGCACATGGGCTACGGATCCTTGAGAGAGCAGGCCTTCTGATGTGCGGACGCTATGTGATCGCCCGGGCCGCCGGGGACCTGATGGCTGATGTCGATGCAGCCCCCGGAGAGCACTTCCAGGGCGAGGACCTCGATGAGCTGCGGGCCAACTGGAACGTCGCGCCCACCACCGAAGTGCCCATCGTCCTGGAGCGGCTCGACGACGGCCAGGTGCTGCGCGAGCTGCACGTGGCCCGCTGGGGCCTGGTGCCGTCGTGGGCCAAGGAGATCTCCGTGGGCGCCCGCATGTTCAACGCGCGCTCGGAGACCGCCGCCGAGAAGCCCTCGTTCCGCGCGGCCGTGAAGAAGCGGCGCTGCGCGATCCCAGCCAACGGGTACTACGAGTGGCGCAAGCGGCTCGGACCCGACGGCAAGCCCGCCAAGGGCACCAAGGACGCTCCGGCCAAGCAGCCGTACTTCGTCCACCCGCCCAGCGAGTCCGAGAACATCTGGTTCGCCGGGCTCTACGAGTGGTGGCAGGACCCGCAGGGCCAGTGGATCCTCTCGTGCTCGATCCTCACCGCCGAGTCCCCGGATCCGGACAGCGACGACGAAACCCTGGCCGAGCTCGCCGCGATCCACGACCGCATCCCGGTGGCCATGGATCGCGATGCCCTGGACGCGTGGCTGGATCCGTCGGTCGACGACAAGGACGGAGCCCAGGCACTGATCGAGCGCGTGGTGGCCCAGCACGAGACCGTGGCGGCCACGTGGGAGCTGAGGCCGGTGGGCCAGGCCGTGGGCAGCGTGCGGAACAACTCGCCGGAACTCGTCGAGCCGGTGGCCTCCCTCTTCTAGCGTGGAGGTGCCCGGCGACGAGGCTGGGCGCCATCTCGAGCTGGAGGAACCGTGAGCGATTTCACCGAGAACCCGTCCGCCGCGCTGTCCGCGTTCGTGGCTGCCGCCGGAGGCGTCGTCATCGCGACCGAGCCGGTCGACGGCGGCTTCCCCGAATCCGCGTGGGTCAACACGGCCGTCACGCCGTCCGGTCTGATCGTGTTCGGGACGTCGAAGGAATCGCGCAAGGCCCTCAACCTGCAGTCGAACCCCAAGGTCTCGCTCGTGGCGGTGGACGGCCAGGGTCATGAGATCCAGGCCCATGCCGAGGCTCAGGTCCTGACCGGCCCGGAGGCAGGGCAGACCGGTCAGGCGCTGGCTCAGGCCCACCCCGGCGGTGAGGCTGACCCCGAGACCTCGATCCTGGTGGGGCTGTCGGTCGTGTGGGCCCGGTGGGTCGACGCCACGCAGGTGCCCCCGCACGCGGAGGAGGCCTCCTTCTGAGCTTCAGCTCGAGCGCTCGGCCAGGCTCCGGCAGCGGCTCAGCGCCGCCAGGATCTCCGCGCGACGCGGCCTGGCCATGTCGCCTGGATGCCCCCGATGCGCGGACAGCGTGTCCAGGCCGTCGCGATCGATCGTCTCGAGCACCCGATCGATCGCCGCGGCCGCTGTCGTCGTCCCGTCCAGGTGCCCGGCCGCAGCGTCCAGCGCAAGGGCGATCGCCTGGGTCTGGCCCGGCTCCATGAGCTGAGCCAGCGCCGAGAGGTCGACGTCCTCGTGACCCCGCTGGATCGTGTGCAGTCCCCGGGCGCGCGATGGCTTCGGCCGGTCGTCGCCTCGACCCGAGCCTCGCCCGCGGCGTCCTGCGCCGGATCCGCCGTCAGGCTTCGAGAAGCCCAGAGCACCGGCAGGAAGCACCCGGTCCACGCCGTGCGGGAAGAGCTCGTCATCGCCCTCCTCCAGAGCCGACGGATGCTCGGCGATCAGCTGCCGCACCTGCGCGGTGGCATCGCGCGGCTGGTAGGACTCCATGGCGATCACAAGATCGGCCGCTTCGAAGAACGCGCTGGAGCCGCCGGCCACCAGCACGGTCGAGACGCCGAGCTGGCGGTGCAGCGGCCCGATCCTGTCCATGAACGGCGTGATCGGCTCGGCATCGGCCGGGATCAGGGCGCGCATGCGAGCGTCGCGGATCATGAAGTTCGTGGCCGAGGTGTCCTCATCGATCAGCAGGGCGGGGCTGCGCGCCTCGAGCGCCTCGACCAGACCGGCGGCCTGGGAGGTCGAGCCGCTGGCATTGGCAGTGACGAACGCGGAGGTGTCGGTGCCCTGTGGCAGCCCGGCGATGAACGGCGAGATGTCCGTGCCGGCCACGCTGCGCCCGTCCTCGGCGCGGATGGACACGGCGTCGGGGCGGGTGAGCACCCACTCGCGTCCGTCGCCGGCGATATGCGGGTGGACCCCGCGCTCCAGCGCGCGCAGCAGCGTGGACTTTCCGTGGTACCCGCCGCCCACGATGACCGTGATGCCCTCGGGGATGCCCATGCCGGTCACCGTGCGGCCGCTGGGCAGCTCGAAGCTCGTGCGCAGGGTCTCGGGGCACTGCAGGGGCTGTGCGCCGCGGCGCAGCGGCAGGTCTGAGTCCCCGGAGGCCCGCGGCAGGATCGAGCCCTCGCCCACGAAGGCGATCAGCCCGCGCTCGCGCAGCTGCGACTGAAGATCCAGCTGATCCAGCACCAGCTCCACATGCTTCCGCAGCGCCTCGACGTCCAGGGCGCCGGGCAGCAGCGAGCGCTCCACCGCCTCGGGCAGGGCCTCGGCCAGCAGCGCGGTCGCGGCGCGGCCGCGGATCCGTCGCCCGCCGGCCGGCAGGGCGGCCTCCAGCCGCAGCTCCACGCTCTCGCGATCGACGAGCACGGCCGTGCGCTCCAGGACCTGCTGGCCGGGGGTCATCATCCGCAGCGAGCCGGCTGACTTGTCGCGACCGCTCGGGGTGACCCGCTGCAGCGCCGCGCAGAACACGCGGTTCAGGTGATCGCCCGCGGCCACGCGCTGGGAGTGCTCGCGCACCAGCTCGGCTGGCACCGCGGTCGCCGCGCGATCGAGCACCAGGCGGATCTTCGACGGCGGCGCGTACGGATCGGACTGCACATGATCCACGTGCAGGACCGCGGGGCCCAGGTCCCAGGCACCCTGCAGTTCGCGGTAGGCGGGGTAGCCGCGCCCGTCCATCCGGGCGAGCTCACGGCGGAGGTCATCGAGGGTGCGCATCCCTCCAGGCTAGGCACGAGCTCGGCGTCTCGGCCAGCGAGGGCCACGCCGCCCGCGTCGTCTCCGACGGGTGCCGCGGTGGCGCCCCTCGTGTGTCGAGCGGCGCCGTGGCGTGCCCAGCCGCATCGTCGGGGGCCTTCCGTACTCTGGTGCCTCATGAGCGATCCAGCCCCTCGTGACGCCGCCGGCAGCGGCCGGGACAGCACCGCCGAGCGAGCCCATGAGGTCATCCGCGTGCTCGGCGCGCGGCAGAACAACCTGCAGGACATCTCGATCGAGATCCCCAAGCGCCGTCTCACGGTCTTCACCGGAGTCTCGGGCTCGGGAAAGTCCTCGCTCGTGTTCTCCACCGTCGCCGCGGAGTCGCAGCGGCTGATCAACGAGACCTACAGCTCGTTCGTGCAGGGGTTCATGCCGTCCATGGCGCGCCCGGACGTCGATCTGCTGGAGGGCCTGACCGCCGCGATCATCGTGGACCAGGAGCGCATGGGCTCGAACCCGCGCTCCACGGTCGGCACCGCCACCGACGCCCACGCGGTGCTGCGCATCCTGTTCTCCCGGCTGGGGGACCCGCACATCGGTCCGCCCCCGGCGTTCTCGTTCAACACGCCGTCGGTCACGGCCAAGGGCTCCATCACCGTGGCCAAGGGCAGGCAGGAGAAGCAGCTGAGCTCCTTCACGCGCACCGGCGGGATGTGCCCCGAGTGCGAGGGCCGCGGCATGGTCTCGGACCTGGATCCGCATGAGCTCTACGACCCGACCAAGTCGCTCGAGGACGAGGGCGCCATCAAGGTCCCCGGCTACAAGGCCGGCGGCTGGTCCGTGCGCTACTACGCCGAGTCGGGCTTCCTGGACCCGACCAAGAAGGTCGGCGACTACACCGAGCAGGAGCTGCACGACTTCCTGCACCACGAGCCCGAGCGCATCAAGTTCCGGGGCATCAACACCACGTACGAGGGCCTGATCCCCAAGATCCGCACCTCCATGCTCTCCAAGGACCGCGAGTCCATGCAGCCCCACATCCGGGAGTTCGTGGACCGGGCCGTCGCCTTCTCGACCTGCCCGCAGTGCGGCGGCACCCGGCTGTCCCAGGCGGCGCTGTCGTCGCTGATCGACGGCAAGTCCATTGCCGATCTGTGCCGGATGCAGATCACGGAGCTCGCCGAGTGGGTCCGCACCCGCGACCTGCCCTCGGCCGGTCCGCTGCTGGAGTCGCTGCAGCAGATCCTGGACTCGTTCATCGACATCGGCCTGGGCTACCTCTCCCTGGACCGAGCCACCGGCACGCTCTCGGGCGGCGAGTCCCAGCGCACCAAGATGATCCGCCACCTGGGCTCGGCGCTCTCGGATGTCACCTACGTCTTCGA
The DNA here is from genome assembly GCF_026672465.1 of Kocuria sp. SL71. Lineage (NCBI taxonomy): Bacteria > Bacillati > Actinomycetota > Actinomycetes > Micrococcales > Micrococcaceae > Kocuria > Kocuria sp. SL71. The sequence continues at coordinate 1,211,404 of NZ_JAPPRE010000001.1, read as the reverse complement.
CGAGCCCACCACCGGCCTGCACCCGCACGACATCGAGCGCATGAACCGCCTGCTGCTGAGCCTGCGCGACAAGGGCAACACCGTGCTGGTCGTCGAGCACAAGCCCGAGGTCATGCGCATCGCCGACCACATCGTGGACCTCGGCCCCGGGGCGGGCTCCGACGGCGGGCGGATCACCTTCCAGGGCGGCTTCGACGAGCTGCGCACCTCCGAGACCCTGACTGGGCGCCACGTGGAGTACCGCGCCCGCCTCAAGGACGACGTCCGTCGGGCGAGCGGCGCGCTCGAGATCCGCGGGGCGGATGCCCACAACCTCCAGGACGTCGACGTCGACATCCCCCTGGGCGTGCTCACCGTCATCACGGGCGTGGCCGGGTCGGGCAAGTCCTCGCTGATCCACGGCTCGCTGCCGGCCGATGCCGCGCAGGCCCACGGCGTGGTGAGCATCGACCAGGCCCCGATCCGGGGATCGCGGCGCTCGTCCCCGGCCACCTACACGGGCCTGCTCGAGCCCATCCGCAAGGCCTTCGCCAAGGCCAACGGCGTCAAGCCCGCGCTGTTCTCCGCGAACTCGGAGGGCGCCTGCCCGCAGTGCGGCGGCGCCGGGGTGATCGAGACCGATCTGTCCGTCATGGCCTCGGTCTCCAGCCCGTGCGAGCTGTGCGAGGGGCGCCGCTACGACGCCTCCGTGCTCGAGCACACCTTCGGCGGCAAGGACATCGCCCAGGTGCTGTCCATGTCGGTGGCTGAGGCTGCGGAGTTCTTCGCCGGCGCAGAGGCCAGGATCCCGGCCGCGCAGAAGATCCTCGCCCGGCTGCAGGACGTGGGCCTGGGCTACCTGCGGATCGGCCAGCCGCTGACCACGCTGTCCGGCGGCGAGCGTCAGCGCCTCAAGCTGGCGGCGCACCTGGGGGAGAAGGGCGGGGTGATCGTGCTCGACGAGCCGACCACCGGCCTGCACCTGGCCGACGTAGCCGCCATGCTGGAGATGCTCGATCGCCTCGTGGACGGCGGACGCACCGTGATCGCCGTGGAGCACCACCAGGCGGTCATAGCCCACGCGGACTGGATCATCGACCTGGGCCCGGGCGCGGGCACCGAGGGCGGGCGCGTGGTCTTCCAGGGGACCCCGCGCCAGCTCGTCGAGGACGCCTCCACGCTGACCGGGCAGCACCTGGCGGAATACGTGCAGGACTGACGACGGCGGCCGACCCTGCATCGGCCCCAGGGCCATGACGGGCCGGTCGGCCTCTGTCCGCCGTCGAGCGTGCTCAGGCCGGCCACATCCCCGAGGCGCCCCGGCGGTGGGAGCCCATCAGGTGCAGGTCGACCATCCCGATCGCCGACATCAGCGCGTACATGGTGGTGGGCCCCACGAACACGAAGCCCTCCTTCTTCAGCGCCTTCGACATCGCCTTCGACTCCGGCGACTGGGTGGGAACCTCGGCCATGGTCCGCGGCTGCGGTGTGGTCTCCGGCTGGAAGGACCAGATCAGCTGCGCCAGCCCGCCCTCGTCCCGCAGCGCGACCGTGGCCTGAGCGTTCGTGATCGTGGCCCGGATCTTGGCCCGATTGCGCACGATGCCGGCATCGGCCATCAGGCGGGCCTCGTCGTCGTCGCCGAATCCGGCCACGGCCTCCGGGTCGAAGCCGGCGAAGGCCTCGCGGAAGGCCGGGCGCTTGCGCAGGATCGTGGCCCAGGACAGCCCGGACTGGAAGGCCTCGAGGCTCAGCCGCTCGAACAGTCCCTGCTCGTCGCGGATCGGCATGCCCCACTCGGTGTCGTAGTACTGCTGCAGCAGCGGGCCGGCCGCCGCCCACTCGGGGCGCAGCAGCCCGTCGTCGCCGCGCACGAGCCCGTGCTCGTCGGGCGCGGCTCCCGGATGGTCGGCGCTCGGATCGCTCATGGGGCTCCTCGGCTCGAGAGACGGAAGACGGCGGGCGCGCTGCTGCGCGCCCGCCGAGATCCTACGGTCCGGCGAACCCGCCGGGGGTGCCTGCGGCTCAGACCGCGGCGTGCTTGCCCGTGCCGTGGATGAGCCCGCGGCGACCGGAGATCCGATCCCACAGCGGGCTGACGATCACGGCCAGCACGAGGAACGCGGCGAGAACGCCCAGCAGTCCGAGCACACCGGTGCCGAGACCGGCATCCGCCTTGGCGTCGAAGAAGAAGACGTCGCGGGTGCACAGCCACAGGTAGTGCAGCGGCTCCCACTGGGACAGCCCGTGGAAGAACCCGGGCAGCGCCTCGGGCGGGGAGACGGCCCCGGCCGAGGGCAGGCCCATGAAGACCAGGTAGAACATGGCCACGAGCATCCCGGCGCTGCCCATCACGGTGATCAGCGACAGGGTCGCCGCGCCGAAGGTCACGATGCCCAGCCAGGTCACCAGGAAGAGCGTGCCGCCGTTGGGCATGGGGACATCCACCATTGCCCCGGCCAGCATCATCAGGCCCGACGCCCCGGCGGCGCCGATGATCACGATGCCGAGCTTGAGCGCGAAGGTCGCCAGCCGGGACATGCCGGTGGGGGGGTAGAACTTCAGCGAGGGGCCCATCTCCCAGGGGGTCACGCCGTTGAGCCCATCCACGAGGGTGGACACCGCCACGGAGCCGGACAGGCCCACGACCAGCGCCACGATGGCCCAGTAGAAGGGACCCATGCCCAGGGCGACGCCGTCGGGAAGCTCCTCCCAGACCGTCTGGTTCTCGACGATGGGATCGCTGAGCGTGCCCTCGGCGACCGTGGTGAGGCTCGGGGTCGGGCCGTCGGCCTTCTCGAGCTGCTGGATCTGGCTCTGCGCGCTCGGCAGCAGCTGCTCGCCCAGGCTCGAGGACGCCGACGAGACGGCCGGATCCATCACGCCCGTGGCCAGCCGGGAGGTCATGGACCCGGCCTGAGGGGAGGTGACGATGTCGATCACCGGCTGCTGGCCGTCGCCGTCGCCGCCCAGCGAGGCGCTGATCAGCGCGGTCGAGCGCTGGCTGAAGTCCGAGGGCACGACGATCGCGCCGTAGGCATCGCCGCGGTGCAGGGCGTCCTCGGCGTCCTCGCGGGAGAGCAGACGGAAGTCCACCTCGTCGCTGTCATCGCCCTGAGTCACGATCGCGTCGGCGATCTCCTGGCCCATCTGCACGTCGGTCTGCTTGCCGTCGGGCCCGGGCATCTGCGCGCCCTCGTCCTCGTTGACCACGGCGATCGGGAACTCGTGCAGGTTCTGCTGGGGCGCGCCGAGCCCGCCCATGTAGAGCAGGACGCCCAGGAAGCCGATGGCCATGACGGCCAGCGGCGGCAGCACCCAGCGGACGGTCCGCGGCAGCGCTCGCACGATCGGCCGAGTCGTGTCTGGCTTGGGAGAAGGTGTCAATTCGTGCTCCTCGCTTGACATTTCGGGTATTCTCAATACACTGATGTATTGAATGTCTGGTATCCACGCTACACTCGAGCACTGCACTGACAGGACTCGACGGGAACTCGAAGGGACGTGAGATGCACGACGCATGGGCGGATGCCGACACGGAGGTCGCCAAGCGATCGCGCACGCAGACTCGACGCCGCCTGATCGAGGCTGCACCCAGGGTATTCGTGGAGCGCGGGATCGGTGGAGCCAGTGTGGCGCAGATCTGCTCGGCGGCGGGCTTCACCCGCGGTGCCTTCTACAGCAACTTCGAGTCCAAGGAGGAGCTGGCCGCAGCCATCTACGTGGACCACGTCGACGGTTTGGTCGAGCTGCTCTCGCACCGCGTGGTCGAGCAGCTCGAATCGGGCATGGCCATCGGCAGGATCCTGCGAGAGGTCTTCGACGCGATCGCAGGGGTCTCCGACGGCTCCGACTGGCACCTGTTCCGGCTCGAGATGCACCTGGCCTCCCGTCGCAGCGAGCAGATGCGCCGGGTCGTCGAGGACCAGTACGAGCGTCTGCTGGGAGCGGCCGAGGAGGCGCTGGGACACGCCCAGGCCCATGGGGTGCGGCTCCAGCTGCCCGTCGACGTCCTGGCCCGTCTCTTCGTGGCCGTGCGCGACGGCGAGGAGATGCGCGTGCAGGCACCCGTCGGCGACAGCCTCCTGCATCCCGTGTGGGATGCGTTCACGATCATCCCCAGTGATGATCAGCGCATGTCTCGGGCATGACTAGACTGTCTGTGATCATCCGCATCTGCGTCATGCGCCGGGGGCTGATGAGCATGCGTCCGGCGGACGACTCACGGGCCGACCGCCTCTCGTCGGCCTGACGGCCCGCGAGCACGACTTCTACCGAGGAGCACGGAAGCCATGAGCACGCCGTCCGAGAGCACCGCCCCCTCCGCTGGCCCTGAGACCACCACCATCCAGGTCGTCACGGAGGTCCTGTCGCGGGAGGCCAACCGCCGCCTGACCGCCGAGGAGCGCGCCGCCGTCGAGGCCCTGCCTCCCCGCACCGCGATCCTGGTGGAGACGGTGGAGAACGGTGCCCGCGCCTCCCGCTTCCTGCTGGACACCGATGAGGTCTCCGCTGGCCGCCACCCCAGCTCGGACGTCTTCCTGGACGACGTCACCGTCTCGCGCAAGCACGCCGGCTTCCTGCGCCGGGAGAACGGCTTCGAGCTCGTCGACCAGGGCTCGCTCAACGGGACCTACGTCAACGGCGACCGCGTGGACTCCGTGCGCCTGAACAGCGGCGACGAGGTCCGCATCGGCAAGTTCACCTTCGTCTACTACAGCTCCGCTCGCACCGCCGGTCAGGGCGCCTGAGCCGCTGGCCGCACCAGGAGCCTGCCGCGCGCGTCGTCCTCGACGCAGTCAGTCGCATCCGTTGAAGGGAGGACGCCCGTGAGCGATCAGCCCGCCGCCGACCGGCCCGTCCGCCGCGTCAGCATCGGCCCGCTGCTGCGTGCGCTCGAGCCGGACTTCCCCGGCATCACTGCCTCCAAGATCCGCTTCCTCGAGGATCAGGGGCTCGTGCACCCCGAGCGCACCGCCTCGGGCTATCGCAAGTACAGCGCCCAGGACCTCGAGCGCCTGCAGGCGGTGCTGCGACTGCAGCGCGAGCACTACATGCCGCTGAAGGTCATCCGCGAGCTCGCCGACGCCGGGCGGCTGCTGGACTTCCAGGAGCCTGCCGCACCGGTCGCCTCGAAGGACCGTGAGCCTGCCGAGAGCTCGGAGCAGCAGCAGCCGGATGTGCCGTCGTCGGGGCCCATGATCAGCCGCCGCAGCGAGCACTCCCTGACCATGCGCGAGCTGTGCCGGCGCTCCGGTGCCGGCGTGGCGCTGGTGCGGGAGCTGCTGAACTTCGGGCTGATCCGCGACGGCGAGGGCCACTTCGACAGCCACGACATCGCCGTGGCGGCCGCCGCCCGCGAGCTGCAGGCCTTCGGCGTGGAGCCGCGGCACCTGCGCACCCTCAGGCAGGCCGCCGACCGGGAGACCGGGCTCGTGGAGCAGGCCGTGGCCACCGAGGCGACCCGGCGCACCCAGGAGTCGGCGCGCCGAGCCGCCCAGCGCGCCGAGGAGATCGCCGGGCTGTGCCTGTCGATGCACGCCGCGCTCGTATCCAGCCGCCTCGAGCAGCTGCAGCGGGGGATCGCCCCCGAGGAGCCGTCGCAGGGCTGAGGCGGCACCGCAGCCGGCCGCGAATGATTGGGAAAGGACCGCCATGGCCCAGGAGGACCACCTCATGGAGATCGACGGGGTGCGCATGGATCTGCCCTCCGCACAGCCCGTCGTGATGCTGCGCGAATCCAGCGGCAGCCGCTTCCTGCCGATCTGGGTGGGCAGCTCCGAGGCCACCTCGATCGTGTTCGCCGTGCAGGGCATCGAGCCGCCCCGCCCGCTGACTCACGATCTGCTGCTGTCGGTCGCCGCCTCCTTCGGCCGCAGCCTCGAGCAGGTGCGCGTGCACATGGTCGAGGACACGGTCTTCCACGCCGCGCTGGTCTTCGACGACGGCACCGTGGTGGACTCCCGGGCCTCGGATGCCATCGCGCTGGCGGTGCGCGTCGAGTGCCCGGTGCTGTGCGCGTCGTCGGTGCTGGAGCAGGCCGGGCTGATCATGACGGGCGACGGCGAGCTGCGCGAACCCGGGGAAGCGGCGCCCGGCGACGGCGATTCTGCGGGCCCCGAAGAGGCCGACCGGCAGGTCAGGCGCTTCCGCGACTTCCTGGACACGGTGGATCCCGAGGATTTCCGGGGCTGACGGGTAGACTTTCCGGAAGCGAGTCCGTCGGGCCCGCTTCCGCCTCCGGCATCTGCCGCGGGACGTCATCGGCAGCACAGGAAGGGAGGACGCGCGTGAAGGACACCGACCACGTCGAGCACCTCTCCGCCGGTTTCCCGGACGAGCTCCTCTCCGAGGACCCCCTCCTGCCGATCTTCACGTCTCTGACCGGCGGCACCCAGGGCGTGCTCTTCGACGACGAGCGCCAGGCCCTCGACGACACCGTCGGCTATCGCGGCGCCACCGCCTGCAAGATCGCTGGCATCACCTACCGTCAGCTCGACTACTGGGCGCGCACCGAGCTCGTAGAGCCCACGGTGCGCAGCGCCAAGGGCTCCGGCACGCAGCGCCTCTACAGCTTCCGCGACATCGTCGTGCTCAAGATCGTCAAGCGCCTGCTGGACACCGGCGTCTCGCTGCAGCAGATCCGCTCGGCTGTCCACGCGCTGCAGGAGCGCGGCGTGGAGGATCTGGCCCGCCTGACGCTCATGAGCGACGGCGCCTCGGTCTACGAGTGCACCTCCCAGGAGGAGGTCATCGATCTCGTCCAGGGTGGGCAGGGCGTCTTCGGGATCGCCGTGGGCCGCGTCTGGCGCGAGGTCGAGGGCTCCCTGGCCGGAATGCCCCCGGCCAACGGAGATGCCGAGGCCGGGGAGTTTCCCGGCGACGAGCTCTCCGCCCGGCGTGCGCGCCGCCAGCAGAACGTCAGCTGATCCCGGGCCTCAGCGCCTGATCCGGTCCGTCCGCCAAGCCGACGGCCCGATCTGACTCCGACCGTCCGCATCGGGCAGCCGTTTCTCGACCGCCGATTCTTCGAGCGGTCTCTTCGTCACTTCCGGCTCATGGAGCGCCCCCGTTCGCCACCGCTGCGTCATCGAGTGGACGATTCACCACCTCTGGCTCATCGACTGGCCCAGAAGCCCCTGATGCCGCGTCGAATCGGTGGCGGATCGACCAGTGGATTGCTGTGCGGTGACGAATCGGCCTCTCGCGCACGTTCTGTGCACCTGCGCAGGTGCCGACGGCGCAGCCGACTCCGGCTCGGCGGCGCGGAACCAGACGGCTCAGTCCAGCAGGCCCCTCAGGATCGAGGTGAAGCGCGCTGCCATGTCCGCGGCATCGGCGCCCGGCCAGCGGTGGATCGGCCAGGCAGCGCCCTGCGCGCGATGCCACACGGGGCGATCGGGGATGACCTGGGAGACCAGCAGCGCGCCGAACAGCTCCTGCAGCTCTGCCACGCGATGCTGATGCTCGGGATCGTCCTCGGCCACCTTGTTGACCAGCACGGAGGCCGAGGGCACGGCGCGCTTGGAGCTGGTCTCGAACTGACCGATCGCCGTCATGGTGCGCTGCGCGCCGGCCACGGAGAACAGCGACGGCTCCGCGACCGTGAGCACCTTGTCCGAGGCGGCCCAGGCCAGCCGGGTCAGGGCGCTGAGGTTCGGCGGGCAGTCCACCAGCACCAGGTCGTAGTCCGTGTCGAGCCCCTCGAGGGCGCGGGAGAGCCGGTCCAGGTCCTTGCCGCGGAAGGTCGAGCGGTCCAGTCGCGAGGAGTTCGACGAGCCCGGCAGCACATCCAGGCGGGCCGAAGAGGTCCGCCCGGTGTCGCGGGCGGCCGCGTGCTCGCGCTCGATCCAGGCTGAGGGCACGGCCGCGGCACGGGCACCGGAGCGGGCCACGCGGCCGTTGAGCACCGAGCCCGCATCTGCTGCGCTGGTGGCGGCGGCGCCGAGGCCGGTGGTGGCATCGGCGTGCGGATCGAGATCGACCACGAGGGCACGATGGCCGTCGTCCATGGCCGCCGAGGCCAGGCCGAGGGTCACGGAGGACTTGCCGACCCCGCCCTTGAGGCTCGAGATGCTCACGATCTGCACAGTGGGATCCTCCGACGTCGGTGCCTCCGCCTCTGGGGCTGCTCCATGTGGGGGAACAGGCGGGCGCCCTCATGGTACCCAGCGAGGGCCGCCGGACCGGCACGGCAGCAGCGCGCCGCCGCGCCGATACAGTGGGGGCCATGCGACGCTTCGACATCATCATCATCGGCTCGGGCTCGGGCAACACGATCCTCTCGGAGGCCTACGACGGTCTGGACGTCGCGCTCATCGATGGCGGGATCTTCGGCGGAACCTGCATCAACGTGGGCTGCATCCCCACCAAGATGTACGTCTACCCTGCGGAGATCTCCGATTCGGCGCGCGAGCTGGACCGGCTGGGCGTCTCCGTCTCGATCCAGGACGTGCGCTGGCGCGAGATCCGGGACCGCATCTTCGGGCGGATCGACGCGATCTCCGAGGGCGGGCTGGCCTACCGGCAGTCGCTGGAGAACGTCACCGTGTTCCAGGAGATGGTCCGCTTCACCGGCCCCAAGACGCTGATGACGGCCTCGGGCGAGCAGCTCACGGCGGATCAGATCGTGATCGCCTCCGGCTCGCACGTCACCACCCCGGGGGTGCCCGGCGAGGACCTTCCGCAGGTGCACACCTCGGACACCGTGATGCGCATCGACGACCTGCCGCAGCGCGTGGTAGTGGTCGGCGGCGGGTTCATCGCCGCGGAGTTCGCGCACATCTTCCACGGACTGGGCTCCTCGGTCGTGCAGCTCAACCGCTCCGGGAGGCTGCTGCGCGCACATGACGCCGAGATCGTCGAGCGCTTCACCGCCGCGGCCTCCGAGCAGTGGGACCTGGCCCTGCACCACGGCATCGAGGCCATCGTCGACAACGGCGACGGCACCGTCACCGTCCGCTCGATCGCCAGCGGCGACGGCTCCGCACCGGCGGGCGAGGTGCGCGAGGACGTCGCGGACATCGTCCTGCTGGCCACTGGCCGACGCCCCGCGACCGACCTGCTCGACCCAGCCGCCGGTGGCTTGGGGGTCGACGAGCGCACTCATCTGCTGCAGGTCGACGAATTCCAGCGGGTCCTGTCGCCCACGGGCGAGGTGGTCGAGGGCGTCTGGGCGCTGGGCGATATCTGCAGCCCCTGGCAGCTCAAGCACGTGGCCAACCACGAGGCCCGGGTGGTCGCCCACAACCTCCTGCACCCGGAGTCCCTGCTGCGCAGCGACCACCGCTTCGTGCCGTCTGCGGTGTTCACGCATCCGCAGATCGCCTCCGTGGGCATGACCGAGCACCAGGCGCGGACCTGGGCGGCCGAGAACGGCACCGAGATCGCCGTGAAGGCACAGGAGTTCGGCGACGTGGCCTACGGCTGGGCCATGGAGGACCGCTACGGGCTGTGCAAGCTGATCGCCGACCGGTCCACCGGCCAGCTGCTGGGCGCGCACATGATCGGGGAGTCCTCGTCGTCGCTGATCCAGCCGCTGATCCAGGCCATGAGCTTCGGGCTCGACGTCTCCTCGATGGCCCGCGGCCAGTACTGGATCCACCCGGCTCTGGCGGAGGTCGTGGAGAACGCGCTGCTCGGGCTGGATGTCGACGTCGAGGAGGCAGTGGCGCTCGAGCACTGAGCTGCTGGACTGGATGGGCGGTGGCCCCCTCCCTTGACTGATTCGCTTGATGTCTGCGGGAGGGGGCCACCGCCCATCCCTTACGTGTGGCAGTCCGGTTCCCCGCACGTCCCGGTCCCCAGCGGGGGCAGGCCGAGTCGACGCCTGCGTGCGCGCTTCGGGGCCTTGTGCGGCATCGAAGCGTCGATTCGGCGGGGTCTGACGGGTCAGGGGCGGGCGGGCTGGTGGAGGTGGCCGGCGGCGAGCACGGCGAGCACCGCCGCCACCGGGATCACCAGGAAGGCCAGTCGCAGGCCGAGCGCATCCGACACGACGCCCACGAACGGAGACAGCGACAGGAACGCCCCGCGCATCAGCCAGCTCACGACCGCCAGACCGGTTCCAGGGCGCAGGCCGGGGACCAGATCGGCGGCGTGGTAGGCGGAGGGCACCAGCGTGGCCGAGCCCAGCCCGGCCAGGAAGAACCCGGCCACGGCAGCAGCCGGTGCCGGAGCGGCGACGACCAGGCCCAGGCCGGCCGCGATCCCCACTGCCCCCAGGCGCGCCATGGTCACGTGCCCCAGCCGATCGACCATGCGATCGCCCAGCAGGCGGCCGATGAACTGGGCGCCCATCAGCGCTACCAGGCCCAGCCCGGCCATCGTGGCCGAGGCCTCCAGGACCTGGCTCAGGTACAGGGCCGACCAGTTCTGCCCCAGATCCTCGACCATCACACCCGTGATCGACACGACCGAGATCAGCAGCAGCATCAGCACCGCGCGGCGGGCGGCCCCGGCGCTGCCCGGCGACGCCGTCGCAGCCGAGGCCGCCCCCGATGACGGCTCGTGTGCGGCAGCCGCCACCCCCGGCGCGTCCTGCTCGGACAGCCCGGGCAGGTCCTGGGCCGGCTCGGGGCCGTCCGCCGGCAAGGCGTCCTGCTGCGCGGACGACTCGGCGAGAGGTCGCACCCGGGCGACCTCTTCCATGGTGAGCACCCGGGTCCCGGCGAACACCGCCACGGCGGAGAAGAGGATGCCGCTGATCGTCAGATGCATGGCCAGGGGCACCTGCAGCGCCAGGGCAGCCGTGCCCATCAGCCCGCCGATCACGGAGCCGAGACTCCACAGGGCGTGCATGGAATTGAGGATCGAGCGGCCCATGGCGCGCTGGACGTCCAGGGCCTGCGCATTCTGAGCGGTGTCGGTGATGGCATCGAGCATGCCTGCGAGCATCAGGGGCACGATGTAGGCCAGCAGCACCAGCAGGCCGCCGCCGATACCTCCGGAGACGCCGGCGAGCAGGATCATGAGTGCGATGGCGACGGAGCCCATGACCGCAGTGCGCCCCGAGCCCCATCGCCGCATGATGGGAGCCGGTGCCGTGCCTGCCATCAGCGACCCCAGCGGGAAGGCGATCACCACGAAGCCGTAGACCGAGTTCGACAGCTCGAAGGCATCCTTGATCTGCGGCAGGCGCGGCAGGAGATTGGCGAAGACCGCCCCGTTCACCAGGAACAGCAGGGCCGCGCCCAGACGGGCCCGCCGAAGATGCTCTGGGCTGAGGAAGGATCCGGCGGGCGAGGGCATCGGCCCAGCCTAGCCGCCCTGCGGACCCTCCCCACGGCGCTGGTCAGCGCCGTCGTCCTCGACCTCCTGGGAGCCGAGCCGCAGCTCGCGCAGCCGCTCGAGGGAGGCCTCCGACGACTCCCGGACGCGCTCTCGCAGACCGCGCAGCTCCTCGCGCAGCTGGGCGGCGCGCTCGCGCGTCATCTCCTGGCGAGGGGCCGGAGCGGGCCGGGAGTAGATCTCCTCGATCTGCTCGGCGAAGTCCTGCAGGATCACCGCGCGGCGCAGCTTCAGCGAGGGCGTGAGGTGCCCCGAAGCCGGTGTGAAGTCGACGGGCAGGATCTGGAACGCGCTGATTCCCTCGGCCCGGGAGACGCGGCGGTTGGCGAAGTCCACGATCTCCTGCACGTGCTCGATCACCGCGGGATGCTCGGAGGCCTGCGCGGCAGTCATGGACGGGTCCAGGCCGAGCGCGCGCAGGCACTGCGGCAGCAGCTCCGCGTCCAGGGTGATCAGAGCGGCGATGAACCGCCGGCCGTCGCCGATGACCATGCACTGGCTGACGATCGCCGCGGTGCGGATGGGGCCTTCGAGGACATCGGGGATCACGTTCTTGCCGGCGGCCGTCACCAGGATCTCCTTCTTGCGCCCGGTGATCCGCAGCATGCCGCGCTCGTCGAAGGCTCCGAGGTCTCCGGTGGCGAACCAGCCCTCGTGCAGCGCCTTCTCGGTGAGGTCGGGGCGGCCGTGGTAGCGGGCGAGCACATGGGGCCCGCGGACCTCGATCTCGCCATCCTCGCCCAGGCGCATCTCATGCCCGGGCAGGGGCCGCCCGACGGTGCCCAGCGCGGCGGTGCGCGGAGTGTTCGCGGCCACCGGGGCGGTGGTCTCGGTCAGGCCGTAGCCCTCGACCACGAAGATCCCCATGCCGGCCAGGGTGTGGGCGAGCTCCTCGCCCAGGGCCGCGCCACCGGAGATCGCCCAGCGCACGCGCCCGCCCATGGCATCGCGCAACGGCGCGTAGACCAGGCGGTCCCAGAGCCGGTGGCGCAGCTTCAGCGCGGGGGAGACGCGGCCGTCCTGACGCTGACGGGAGAAGGCCTCCGCGTCCTCGACGGCGCGCTGGAAGATCCCGGCGCGCAGCCTCCCTCCGCCCTCGGCCTTGAGCCGAGCGCTGGTCATGATCTTCTCGAACACCCGCGGCACGGCCAGCAGGAACGTGGGCTGCACGCGCTGCAGGTCGCTCATCAGCGACTTCACATCCGGGGTGTGGCTCAGGGCGACGCCGCCGTGGACCGAGATCACCTGGACCATGCGGGCGAACACGTGGGCCAGCGGCAGGAACAGCACGGTGCGAGAGCCGGGGCGGACGACCTCGGGCAGGAACGGACGCAGGTTCTCGCTCAGGAACACGAAGCTGCGGTGCGTGAGCTCGCAGCCCTTGGGCGGGCCGGTGGTGCCGGAGGTGTAGATGATCGTGGCGGTGTCGTCGAGCCCGCGGCTGGTGCGTCGCCGCTCGAGCTCGTCGTCCTCGACAGCGGCTCCCAGACCGATCAGCCGCGAGAGGTCCTCGCCGGTGCCGTCCAGGCGCCAGATCCGCTCGGCGGCGCTCAGCTTCGAGCCCAGCTCGGGAGCGTCATCGAAGCCGTGGAGGCTGCCCGCCGCCAGATCGTCCGCGGCCTGTCGGACAGCGGCCTCGAGCCGCTCGTCCTCCACGAAGACGGCGCGGGCCTGCGAATCGCCCAGGTTCCACGCGATCTGATCCGGCGACGAGGAGTCGTAGACCGGGACCGGCACCGCACCGGCCCACCAGATCGCGAAGTCGACCAGTGTCCACTCGTAGCGGGTGCGCGAGAGGATGCCGACGCGATCGCCGGGCTCGATCCCCGCCGCCACCAGTCCCTTGGCCACGGCCCGGACCTCGTCGCGGAAGGCGCTCGCGGTCACCTCGACGGATCCGTGCGCGTGGAGGCGCTCGTAGAGCACAGGGTCCTGCGGGGAGTCCGCGCGCTGGACGAGCAGGTCCGTGATCCGCTGGGCCTGCAGCTCGGCGACGACGGCGGGCTCGGTTTCGATGGTCAAGGTCATCCTCCTGGGCTCGTGCGCGTTCGTGATCTCGTCGATGGGGGAGTCAGGTGCCGCGGATCAGACCTGGGCGCCGTCGTCGTAGTCGCTGCGATCCTCGGGCAGAGCCTGGAACAGCGAGACCAGGCTGCCGAGGATCAGCGCCAGACCGGGGACCCACAGCCACCAGGGGAGGCCGTCGAGCAGGAACCCCAGGACCAGCAGCGCTGCGGCGACGCCGAGCAGCACGGCCCAGGCCATGATCGTGCCCGGGCGCATGCCTGCCGTCACCGGCCCGGGGTCCTGCGGCTGCCAGTCGTCGTCGAGGAGCTCCGGCTCGTCCGTCTCCGGAGCCAGCTCGAAGTCGCGGGGTCCGCGGGCCCGGTCCTCGAGCTCGATCGGAGCCTCGTGGCTGCGGACCTCCTCAACGGGCGCGCCGTGGGCCGGGGCTGCCTCGGCAGCCGCGCTGTCGGCGGGGGCGTCGTCTTCCTGGAGCCGGCGGACGAGGTCGTCCCAGGCGCGGGCGTCGCTGTCCGGATCTCGCTCGGGCGGGGTCATGGCGTCATCCTCTCACTGTCTGCGCGCCCGATCCCCATCGGGTGCGCGCCGACCGCTCGCACGGCTGTCCTTCATGCGACAATCACTGCGCGGCGGGGCTCACCGCCGCTGCAGGGGTCCGTCGAGCACCGCGCACGGGCCGTTCCAGATCCAGCCACGATGCCCGCGAACCGGGCCACGAGGAGAGCAATACGCCATGGTCTACATGTTCCTGAAGGACTGGATCGTGACCCCGCTGGTCAACGCCGCCTTCCGGCCGGAGGTCGAAGGCGCCCACCATGTCCCGGACCAGGGGGCGGCGATCCTGGCGAGCAACCACCTCTCCGCCGCAGATCACATCTTCATGCCGATCGCGGTGCAGCGGCAGATCTTCTTCCTGGCGAAGTCCGACTACTTCACGGGCCGCACGCTCAAGGGCCGGGCGATCGCCGCGTTCTTCCGCGCGATCAACCAGATCCCCATGGACCGCTCCGGCGGGCGCAAGTCCGCTGCCTCCCTGTCGGCCGGCGGTCGCAAGCTGGCCGAGGGCGAGCTGCTCGGCATCTACCCGGAGGGCACGCGCTCCCACGACGGCCGCCTGTACCGCGCCAAGATCGGTGTGGCCCGCCTGGTCATGGAGTCCGGCGCACCGGTCATCCCGATCGCCATGATCAACACGGACGTCGTCCAGCCCCTGGGCACGCCCTTCCCCGCTCCGTGGCGGCAGAAGGGCAAGCGCGTGAAGACGATCTTCGGCGAGCCGCTGGACTTCTCCGAGTACAAGGGCCGCACCGGCGACCGCGTGGCCGCCCGGGAGATCTCCGACCGCATCATCCAGGCGATCCAGGAGCTGTCCCACCAGGAGTACGTGGACGTCTACGCCGCCGACGCCCGCCGCGACCTCGAGCGCGGGGCCTCCTGAGCCGAGGACCCCGATCACAGGGAATCTCCCGCCCTGCGATAGCGTTGCCTGCGGTGGCCGCAGTCGGTGCGGTGCCCTGCAGCCACGCTGCTGGCGCCTGTCCGGCTGTCCTTGCCGCACCCGCGCAAGCCCGGGCCGCCGCCGACCTGATCTAGACGAGGGACGATCACCGTGACCCAGCCGCTGTCCGCCGACGAGCCCACCCCCTTCATGCCCGGCCCCAAGCCGAGCACGAAGGACTATCAGGGCCTGGACGACTGGCGCAGCCTCAGCGCCGACCAGCAGCCGGACTGGGCTCAGCACCCCGAGTTCGAGCGCGTCATGGGCGAGCTGAACACCGTGCCGCCCCTGGTCTTCGCCGGCGAGGTCGACACCCTCAAGCTCCGCCTGGCCGAGGTGGCCGAGGGCCGAGCCTTCCTGCTGCAGGGCGGCGACTGCGCCGAGACCTTCGAGGGCGCCACCGCCGACCGCATCTCCGCGCGGGTGAAGACGCTGCTGCAGATGGCCGCCGTGCTCACCTACGGCGCCTCCATGCCCGTCGTGAAGATGGGGCGCATGGCCGGTCAGTTCTCCAAGCCGCGCTCCTCGAACGACGAGACCCGCGGCGACGTCACGCTGCCGAGCTTCCGCGGCGAGATGGTCAACGGATTCGACTTCACCGCCGAGTCCCGCGCCCACAACCCCGAGCGGATGCTTCGCGGCTACCACACCTCCGCGTCCACGCTGAACCTGATCCGGGCCTTCACCGGCGGCGGCTTCGCCGATCTGCGCCACGTCCACTCGTGGAACATGGGCTTCGCCTCCAACCCGGCCCACGCCCGCTACGAGAAGCTCGCCAAGGAGATCGACCGCGCCGTGAAGTTCATGGCGGCCTGCGGCGCCGACTTCGACGCCCTGTCCACCACCGAGCTGTTCACCGGCCACGAGGCGCTGGTGCTCGACTACGAGCGCGCCCTGACCCGCATCGACTCCCGCACCCACCGGCCCTACGGCACGTCGGGGCACTTCCTGTGGATCGGGGAGCGCACCCGCGGGATCGACGACGCCCACGTGGACCTGCTCTCGCGCCTGCAGAACCCCATCGGCGTGAAGCTCGGGCCCAAGACCACCGGCGAGGACGCGCTGCGCCTGATCGACAAGCTCGACCCGAACCGCGAGCCCGGCCGCCTGACGTTCATCACCCGCATGGGCGCCAAGAGCATCCGCGAGGCGCTGCCACCGGTCGTGCAGGCGGTCCAGGACTCCGGGGCCAAGGTCGTGTGGGTCACCGACCCCATGCACGGCAACACGGTCTCCACGCCGTCGGGGTTCAAGACGCGTAACTTCGACGACGTCATCGACGAGATCAACGGCTTCTTCGAGGTGCACCGCGCCATCGGCTCGCACCCCGGCGGAATCCACGTGGAGATGACCGGCGACGACGTCGCCGAGTGCCTGGGCGGGGCGGACGCGATCGAGGAGGCGCACTTCGCCGATCGCTACGAGTCGCTGTGCGATCCGCGCCTGAACCACATGCAGTCCCTCGAGGTCGCGTTCCTGGTCTCCAGCTACCTCTCCGGAGAGCAGAGCTGATCCGCTGATCCGCTGACGACGAAGGGCCCGGCTCCTGCAGGAGCCGGGCCCTTCGTCCGTGCGCCGAGGCACTGCCGGTTCAGATGACGCGCAGTGTGATCGTCGTGCCGTCCTGGCTCTGGGTGACGACGCGGTTGAGGTTCGCACCGGCGACCTCCTCGATCTCGACCGTGAAGCCGAGGTCCTCGAGCTGCTCGCGGGCGTCATCGGCATTGCTGCCGACCACGCGCGGCACTTCCTCGGGCTCGGCGCCGGCGGAGACGACCAGGTCCACGGTGCTGCCCTCCTCGACCCTGGCGCCGGGGGAGGGCGACGCGGAGACGACGCTGCCCTCCTCCGAGTCGTCGAACTGCTCGGAGACGGTGCCGACGTCGAGGCCGGCGGAGCTCAGCTGCGATTCGGCATCGGACTGCGACATGCCCTCGACCGCGGGGATCTCGACCTGCTCGGGTCCGGTGGAGACCGTCAGCACGATCTGCTCGCCCACTCGGGTCTCCGTGCCCGCGGCGGGCGAGGACTCGATGACGCTGCCCGCCGGGACCTCCGTGCTGGGCTCCTCGTGCACCGTGACGTTGGAGAAGCCCTCGGTCTCCACCGCGTCGATGGCCAGCGGCTGGGTGGTGCCCACGACCTCCGGGACCACTGCGGTGCGGAAGCTGCCGGAGCCCAGCAGCCATCCCAGGAAGCCGGCCAGCGCCACGAGCAGGGCTGCGAGGGCCACGGCGACGGCCGCCTTCAGCGGATGGGTCTGCTGCAGCCGCACCGTGGGCTTGGACGGGTCCACCGGCGCCGACTCGTGCAGCCGACCGCGACGCGGCTCGGTCTCCTGCTCGGCCGTCTCGCCGTCCGAGTCCGAAGGCTCGTCGAAGGCGGCCAGCCGGTCCACGCTGGGGCCCCTGCGCTGCAGGTCCGGATCCACCGAGGCACCGAGCGCCGTCCCTGCCCCTGCGGCACCCACGGCGGTCGAGCCGGTGCCGGGCGCCGCGGCAGCTGCCGCCGCGCCTGCGACGGCTGTCCCTGCGACGCCGGCGGCACCCGCTGCACCGGCGCCGCTGCGCATGGGCGGCAGCACCGAGGTGCGCTGATCGTCATCCTGGTCGGCGGAAGCCCCCTGCCAGCGGGGCAGCGCCTCGGTCGGGGCGGATCCGGCGGACGCGGAGTCCGATGATGCCTCGGCGAAGCGCGGCATGGCGTCCGTGGGCGCATCGGGACCCTCCGCGCCGGAGCCCGGTCCTGGCATGGCCTCGGTGGGGGCCTCGTCGACGGGATCCTCCGACTCCAGGCCCCGCCCGCCCTCGGCGCCCAGCGGAACGCGCAGCACCTGCGTGGTCGGTGGGATCTCGCCGTCGGCGGTCTCGGGGGCGTGAGCGGAGCCGTCGGGGGAGGCCTCCGCCGTGCCGTCCTGCTGATCGGAGACCGGGGCTGCGCTCGAGCCTCCTCGGCGCAGCTCGTCCACGGCCTCCAGATCGATCGGCCCGGTGGCCGGGGCGGTGCCGGGCAGGGTCGTGGCCCCCGGATCCTCGGGCCGCGGCGCGGCCGGACCCGGTCCCTGCTCCCAGCCCTCCGGGAGGTGGTCCAGGGCATCGAGGCTCAGCTCGCGACGCAGCTCGCCGATCGAGGCCAGCAGCTCAGCGCCGTCCGACGGGCGCTTCTGCGGGTCCTTGGCGGTCCAGCCGGCCACGGCCTCGGCGAGCTGGGGATCGATCCCGGGGACCGCTTCGAGCAGGGAGGGAACGGTCTTCTCGGCGTGGGCGCGGGCGACCGTCCACGGGCTGCCGTCGAAGGGGCGGCGGCCGGTGAGCATCTCCCAGGCCATGATGCCCAGCGAGTACAGATCGGAGCGGGCGTCGACACGCCGCTCGGTGACCAGCTCGGGGGAGGCATAGGCCACCGTGCCGAGCACGGCCCCGGAGGTGGTGTGCTGATCGGCGGCGCGGGAGAGGCCGAAGTCGGCAACCTTCACCGTGCCGTCCGGGCGCATGAGCACGTTCTCGGGCTTGATGTCGCGGTGGATCAGCCCAGCCTGATGTGCCGCCGAGAGCCCGGCGGCCACCGAGGAGAGGATGGTCAGCGCCTCGCCGGGGCGCAGGAACTCCTTGCGGCGCAGGACGTCGCGCAGGGTCCCGCCCTCCACGTACTCCATGACCAGGAAGACATGGCCGTCATCGGTGCGGCCCTGATCCAGCACCGCGACCACGTTCGGGTGCGACAGGCGAGCGGCCGCACGGGCCTCCCGGGCGAAGCGCTCGACGAACGAGGGGTCCTCCGTCAGGTGCGCGTGCAGGATCTTGACGGCGACGGTGCGCTCCAGGCGCTGATCGACAGCGCGATACACACCGCCGGTGCCGCCGCGCGCCAGGCGCGGTCCGACGGTGTACCGGCCTTCCAGGACCGAGCCGGTCAGATGATCATCCACGGGCTTGTGCACGAGCCCCACAGTAGGGGAGCGGACTGGACTGCGGCTGGATGACGACGGGCGTGGTTGCGATCGTGACGCCCTCGGGACCTGTGTCCGGGCGGGCTCAGCGCAGGTGCGTCCAGGCCGAGATCCGGGCCTTCACCTGGTGGACGTAGGTCTTCGTGTCGTCGTACATCCCGTACTCCTCGACGCCGTAGGCGCCCTGGTAGTACGACGCGATCCCGCGGTCGAGATCCTCCGCCGAGCGCTGGTTCGCGCGGATGATGGCCACGCCCGCCGTGACATTGTCCTGGGGGTCCAGCAGGTCGAGATCGCGCCCCACCAGGGCGGAGGCCCACTCGCCCGACGACGGCAGCACCTGCATGGTGCCCACGGCATCGGCCGGTGACACGCTGCGGTGCACGAAGCCCGACTCCTGCTCGGCATGGGCCAGGGCCAGAGCCGGATCCACGCCCATCTCCTGAGCGGTGGTGCGCACCAGACGCTGCATCTCCTCGGCCGAGGGCGACGGGCGCTCGTAGAGCTGATCGAGATGGCTCTGCGCGGAGGCCAGGGTCTCGTCGTCGTAGTCGTAGCCGGGGAAGTCGTCGCGGATCCGCGGGGCCTCGGCGGCTTCGGCGGGGGCTGCGACCGGGGCCGCGTCGTCCTGCGCGGCAGGTGCCGTCTCGGCTGCGGGGATCTGCAGCGTCTCGCCCTCGCGCAGCGGGGCGGCGACGTCCAGGTCGTTGGCCTCGATCAGGGCCTGGACCGTGATGTCGTGGCGCTGCGAGATCGCCCACAGGCTCTCACCCGCGGCTACGCGGTGCTCGGTGCTGCGCGGCGCGGTCTCTGCGGCGGCTGCCGGGGTGGCGGGGTCCTGGACGCGGGTGGCTTCGTCACCGGGCTTGGGGGAGTCATCGGCCTTGGCGGAGGGGGCCTCCTTCGCCGGAGCCGACAGGCGCAGGGTGTCGCCCGGGGCCAGCGAGGCATCGCCGGACAGCCCGTTCCACTCCATGAGGTCCTCGACCGACAGGCCGTTGGCCGTGGCCACCGACCAGATGCTGTCGCCGGGCTGGACGGTGCGCGCGGGGCCGTCGACGGCCTCGGGGCGCTCATCCGGGGCCGAGCCCTCCGGCTGGCCCACCGCGTGGGCCGCGGGCGTCCCGGAGGCGCCGAACACGGCCAGCGCGGCCAGTGCCGCGGCGGAGCGGCGGGCGCGCGAGCCGCTGGGGGCCGGATCCGAGTCCTGGGGGCGGGGATCCTGAGGGGTGTGCTGCATGCTGGCGAAGACCTCGGGCTGGGAGATGCGCTGATCAGGGGGAAGTGCTGAAGCGCTGCTGCCTGCAGGGTACCCGGTGCCTGGGCAGGGGCATCGGTGGCGGCGCATCACGGCGGTTCGTGGCACCCTGGATCCGTGAAGAAGTCTGAGATGAATCCCGCGCAGCCCACCCTCGAGCAGTTCGAGGCCCTCGACGCCCTGGTCGGCGAGTGGACCACGTTCCCGGACGTGGCCGAATCCACTGGGATGATCGTGACCCGCGTGCACTCCATGGCCGAGGACGGCACGCTCGTGGCCTTCCGCGACCCCCGCGACGGCGTCCGCCGCATCCCGGCGGAGTTCCTCATGGACGGCCAGCCGATCGATGCGCTGCGCGGGACCATGACCGTGCTGCGGGACAACCTCTATACCGACCTGGAGGCCGTGACCTGGCTGTTCACCGAGGACGAGTCCCTGCCGGGTCGGCCCATCGACTTCCTGCGCGCCGGGCGCAAGGCCGAGATCCGTCGTCGGGCGCAGACCCTGGACTGGTGACGGCGGCGCCGTGACGCGCACGAGCGCCCGTCCCCGATCGGTGGCGGGCGCTCGTCTGCCAGGCTCGGCTGCGTCCGGAAGCGGCGGCTTCGGCCCCGGGCGGCCTCCCGGTCAGCGGGAGCGGCGGACCAGGGCGTCGGCCATCTGCTGCAGACCGGCCCGCGGCAGGCCCTCGATCCGCATCTGCGCCAGAGCCTGCTCGGTGCGCTGCGACAGCTCGTCCACGATCTGCTCGGTGCGCTGGAGGGCGCCGCTGCGGCGCAGGGCTTCCCTCAGGTCCTCGATCTGAGCGTCGTCGAGCGACTGATCGCCCAGGGCCCGGGCCACGAGCTGCGCGTCCTGCGGCTCGGCGTCGCGCAGATGCTGCCCGATCAG
This sequence comes from Kocuria sp. SL71, assembly GCF_026672465.1. Lineage (NCBI taxonomy): Bacteria > Bacillati > Actinomycetota > Actinomycetes > Micrococcales > Micrococcaceae > Kocuria > Kocuria sp. SL71. The sequence goes on along the minus strand of NZ_JAPPRE010000001.1, from coordinate 1,190,515 downwards.
CACGGTGCGCTTTCCCTCGCGCAGATCGTCGCCGGCCGGCTTGCCCGTGGTGACCGGATCGCCGAACACGCCCAGGACGTCGTCCCGGATCTGGAAGGCCTCGCCCAGCGGCAGGGCGAATCCGCGGCACGCCTCCACGAACGACGACGGCGCCGCCGCCAGCAGGGCCCCCAGGGCCGCCGGGTGCTCCGCCGAGTACTTGGCCGACTTGTAGCGCAGCACCTCGAAGGCGCGCTCGATGGCCTTGTCCGGCGGAAGGGTCTGCGCGGCGACCTCCGCGTGGATGTCCAGGTACTGCCCGAGCATCACCTCGGTGCGCATGCGCGTGAAGTCCGCGGCAGCGCCGGCGGGGTGCCCGGCCAGTGCGACGGCCTCGCCGAAGATCTGCTCCGACCAGGTCAGGGCCAGATCGCCTGCCAGGACGGCGGCAGAGGTGCCGAAGTGCGCGCTGTCCTGGCTCCAGCCGCTGTCGCGGTGGCGATCGGCGAACAGGACGTGGATCGAGCGCATGCCGCGACGGGTCGCCGAGCGGTCGATGATGTCGTCGTGGATCAGAGCGGCCGTCTGGAAGAGCTCGATCCCGGCTCCTGCCAGGCGCGGGATGCGGGAGTCCGCGTCTCCGCCGGCTGCCCGCCAGCTCCAGTAGAGCAGCTGGGCGCGGGTGCGCTTGCCGCCCGTGGACAGCCCGGCGATGGCTTCGACCATGGGGCCGGCCGCCTCGGAGATGCCGTCGGCCACGGTGCGCTGGTCCTGGAACCAGGACTGCAGGACGGCGTCGACGTCGTAGCGGAAGGCCTCGGACTCGGCGGCCGCCACGCGTGAGAGCTCGGGGCTCGAGCTGTCGGAGTCGGGTGCGAAGCTGGGGTCGGTCAAGGGGCTCCTGACGGTGGCGGTTCTCGCGGCGCGGCCGGTGGGACAGCGCCTCCGGTCAGGGTAGCCCGCGGCCTTCCGGACGGCGGACCAGCACCCGGTCCGCGATCATTCGCAGCGGCTTCTTCAGGAGAGGGGATGAGCATGAGCGGCGAGCAGCTCGAGCAGTGGCGAAGCGCGGCCATCATGCACGTCGATCTCGACATGTTCTTCGTGGCCGTCGGGCTGCTGGAGCGCCCGGATCTGGTGGGCAAGCCGGTGATCGTGGCCCGGGATTCCGGGCGCTCGGTGGTCCTGTCCGCCTCCTACGAGGCGCGCGCCTTCGGGGTGCGCTCCGGCATGCCGGTCTCCCGCGCCCGAGCCATGTGCCCGCAGGGGATCCTGCTGGATCCGTCGTATGCGGACTACCCGGGCTACTCCGAGCAGGTGATGGCCATGTTCCACGACCTCACGCACCTGGTGGAGCAGATCAGCGTGGACGAGGCCTTCCTGGACGTCTCCGGAGCCATCCGCAGGCTGGGCTCGCCGGTGCACATCGCTCGGCAGCTGCGCGCCCGCATCCATCGGGAGACCGGGCTGACCGCCTCGGTGGGCATCGGCGCCACCAAGACCGTCGCCAAGATCGCCTCCACCCGCTCCAAGCCGGACGGACTGCTGCTCGTGCGCGCCGAGGACACCGTGGCGTTCATGGCGGAGCTGCCCGTCGGGGCGCTGTGGGGCGTCGGCAGGCGCACGGAGGAGACGCTGCAGCGCTCGGGGATCCGCACCGTGGGGGAGATCGCCCAGCGCACGCCGCAGCAGCTGGCCCGCATCGTCGGCCCGGCTGCGGGTGCGCACCTGCATGCGCTGGCCCACGGCGTGGATCCCCGCCCGGTGACTCCGGAGCGCGAGGAGAAGAGCCTGGGGGCGGAGCAGACCTTCCAGACCGACGTCAGCGACATCGACGCCCTGCGCCGCGAGCTGCTCGGGCTGTCCCATCGCACCGCCGCGCGACTGCGCCGCCACGGGCTGCGGGCCCGGCGGGTGGGACTGAAGCTGCGGTGGGAGGACTTCACCACCATCTCTCGCTCGCGGACGGTGAGCCATCCCTTCACCTCCGGGCACGACCTCTACACGCATGCCGAGGAGCTGCTGACGTCGGAGCTGCCGCTGCCCAGCGCCGTGCGCCTGATCGGAGTGCGCGCCGAGTCCCTCGAGGACGCCGATTCCGCCATGCAGCTGAGCATCGACGGCCGCGAGGAGGAGTGGGCCACCGCCGAGTCGGCCATGGACCGGGCGCGCGAGCGATTCGGCGGCGCCGTCCTGGGGCCGGCCTCCATGCTGAGGCCTCCGCGAGGCACGGTGGGGCGCAGCGAGCTGCGCGCCGGCCACCGCGATGATCCTGCGCCGGGAGGCGCAGGGCGGGCCCGGTCGCAGCCGCGCAGATGAGCGGCGGATCGTCATGTGACGACCGGGTGCTCCGCAAGGGGCCTTGCGGGTAGACTGGAGCAACCGCAGGGACGCGGCACGTGTCCCTGAACTTTGAAGCAGACCCCCCCAGGAGGGACGTCGTGGCCCTTTCGGAGCGCGAGCAGCAGCTGCTGGCTCAGCTGGAGCAGCAGCTCAATGCGGAGGATCCGAGGTTCGTGAGCCAGATGGACTCACGACCCGTGAAGCCCACGTTCTCCACGCGCGCGCTCGTGCTCGGAGCCGTGATCGGCGTGGTCGGCCTGGGCATCGTGGTCGGAGGTGTGGCCCTGGACTCGATCCTGGTGGGCGTCCTCGGCTTCCTGATCATGTCGTTCGGCGTCTACTGGGCCTCCACCCGCTCCTCGGGCGCCAAGGAGGCGGGGGAGTCGAGCTCTTCCCGCGGCGGTGCCAAGGCCAAGCCGGCCGCTGCCAAGAAGCCGCAGTCCAGCTTCATGCGCAATCTCGAGAACCGCTGGGACGAGCGCCGCAACGGCAGCTGATCCCACCGCACCGACGTCAACGAGGCCCCCGCTCCGTCAGGACGGGGGCCTTCGTCATGCCCGCGTGCCGCCTTGCTCCGCTTCCGCCCGCGGGGAGTCTCGTGCGCCGGTCTTCGCGCGTGGATGGTTCGCACCGGCGACTCCTCGCGAGCATGAGCGAGGACTGCGGGCGGCCTCCACTTCGCTCCCCACTCCTCTCCCCGGGGACGCACCACTTCCCTCCACGGTCAACGCCGGCTACCTCGAGGCGTCGCTGAGAAGCGGACGGATCCCCGTGATCATGGGGATCTCCGTGCCCGATCAGCGCGGCGGCGGTCCGTGGGCCTGTCGCGTGACCACGCGAAGGGCGAGGGCTCCGGCAGCGGTCAGAGAAATCCCCTCCCCATCGCCCCACTTCGCCTCCCGGGTCGCCTCCACCTCGCAATGACAAGGGCGAACGCGGCTGATCCTGTGGGCAGGATCTCTTCGGAATCGCCTCGGAACGCGCCTGGAACCACCGACCGTGATTGACGGTGGAGGAAGGTGGAGTAAAGTGGGGGTCACGAGAGCGAATCAGAAGTCTCCGGATCCGAACGGCGGTGGGCATGTTCCTCGGAACGCACTCCCCCCGCTTGGACGAGAAGGGGCGGCTGATCCTTCCGGCCAAGTTCCGCGAGGAGCTGGCGGACGGACTGGTCCTCACCAGAGGCCAGGAGCGGTGCCTCTACGTCTTCAGCGCAGCTGAGTTCGAGAGGGTGCACGAGCAGATGAGGGCGGCCCCGCTGTCCTCCAAGCAGGCTCGCGACTACATCCGCGTGTTCCTCTCGGGTGCCTCGGACGAGGTGCCGGACAAGCAGGGTCGGGTGACCGTCCCTGTGCCGCTGCGTCAGTACGCGGGTCTGGATCGAGAGCTCGCCGTCGTCGGCGCGGGCTCCCGGGCCGAGATCTGGGACGCCGCGGCATGGCAGCAGTACCTGGAGGAGCAGGAGGCGGCCTTCTCGAACACCGAGGAGGAGGTCATCCCCGGACTCTTCTGAGACGACCTGGACCGCCGAGAGGCGGACCGCAGACGCGGCGCCAAGAGCACTGCATCGGGATCTCCCGGATGGGATCTCCACCCGCACTGCCATCACCGTCCTGACTCACCTTCCCCTGAGCCAGGCCGGATTCGAGGGATGGTCAGCGGTTGGGGTTCTCGCCCTGGAGCCGCCGATGCGGTGCTCGTCGTCGTTGCGGGCCCGATCGCACGGTGCGCCGATCGGGCGCACCGTGGCGGCGCGGGTCATGGCCGTCCCCGGCCCCGCCGCGTCGGGGCCTGCCGCTGCGCCCGATAGGGTGGGCGGTCGTCGGGATGCCAGCACGAGCACCCGGATGAGGCGCGCCCCGCGCGCATCGCCGAGCACCAGGAGGACGAGCCATGGACGATCTCGAGCGCCCCGCCGGCGACCGGCACGTCCCCGTCCTGCTCGAAGCCTGCCTGGACCTGCTGGCCCCCGCCCTGGAGGGCCCCGCCCCCGTCGTCATCGACGCCACGCTCGGCATGGGCGGGCACAGCGAAGCGATCCTGCGCCGCTTCCCGGACGTCCGCCTGGTGGGTATCGACCGCGACCCCCAGGCCCTGCGCCTGGCCGGGCGGCGCCTGGAGCCGTGGGCCGATCGCTTCTTCCCGGTCCACACCACCTACGACCAGATCGAGCCCGCCCTCGCCCAGGCCGGCTTCGAGGCCGCCGACGGCATCCTCTTCGACCTCGGCGTCTCCTCCATGCAGCTCGATGAGCGCGAGCGCGGCTTCGCCTACTCCTACGACGCTCCGCTGGACATGCGCATGGACTCCACGGCCGAGCTCACGGCCCGGGACATCGTCATGGAGTACTCGGAGCAGGACCTGCGGCGGATCCTGCGCGACTGGGGCGAGGAGCGCTTCGCCCAGCGCATCGCCCGCGGGATCGTGCAGGCGCGCGAGCAGCGGGAGCTGACGACCACCGGGGAGCTCGTGGAGATCGTCCGGGCCGCCAAGCCAGCGGCGGCCCTGCACAAGAAGGGCCACCCGGCCAAGCAGACCTTCCAGGCGCTGCGCATCGAGGTCAACCAGGAGCTCGAGGTCCTGAGCCGCGCTGTGCCGAACGCCCTGGATGCTCTCAGGCTCGGAGGGCGAGTCGCTGCCATGAGCTACCACTCGCTCGAGGACAAGATGGTCAAGCAGGAGCTCGCCGGACGCTCGCGCTCCTCGGCGCCCAAGGGCCTCCCGGTCGAGCTGGAGGAGCACAAGCCGACCTTCCGCATGATCACGCGCGGCACGCACACGCCCACGGCCGAAGAGATCGAGGCGAACCCGCGAGCGGCCTCCGCGCGGCTGCGCGCCGCGGAGCGGATCAGATCGGACAGCAGGCACGGAAAGCACTCATGAGCACATCAGCGGGCAGGACGGCACGGGGCGGGCGGCTGCGCCTGCCGCGTCGTCGTCCCAGGGTCTCCGACCGCCAGCGCGCGTCCCGTCGGGCCATGTGGTCGCGGCTGCTCCCGGTCGCAGCGGCGGTGCTGGCGGTGCTCGGGACCTTCGCGGTGATCCTGCTGATGACCGTGCGGATCACCGACGGGCAGTACCGGCTGGTCGAGCTGCGCAACCAGGAGCAGGCCCTCGAGCTCGAGAACGAGTCGCTGACCCAGGACCTCGAGTTCCATCAGGCTCCGCAGAACCTGGCCCGCAGCGCCCAGGAGGAGGGCCTGGTGCCCGCACCGACCGAGCAGGGCGTGGTCGACCTGAGCACCGGCGAGGTGACGGGGGAGGCCGTGCCCGCTCCGAAGGCTGATGACGACGAGGTCGACACGGCCATCCCGGTGCCCATCCAGGTGGGCTCCTCGGCCGCCGAGCAGGCCCAGAAGGAGGAGCGCGCCCGTCGCGATGCACTGCCCTCCTCGGAGTCCGAGGCGGAGGACCAGCTCGACAGTGCTCGCAAGGCGGAGGCGGACGTCGAGCTGCACGGCGGCACGATCCCCGCACCGCAGCAGCGCGGCGACAGCTCGGCCGACGACGCAGCGCAGGACGAGCAGTCGAGCGGGGACGGCAATCGAGAGGCCCCCGAAGGGCACACCCCGCTGAGCGGGCCGGCGCAGACCCCGCAGACGGACTCGGCAGACGCCGCCGGAGCAGGCGCGGCCGACGACGCAGCGCAGGATGGGACCGCACAGGGCGGCACGGCACAGGAAGGAGCAGATCAGTGAGCGGCAGCACGCGCGATGACAGCGGCAGCGCAGGCGGCATGGGCCGTCGCGAGTTCGTGGGCCTGCTGATCGGCCTGCTGGCCCTGGTGCTGCTGGCGCTGCGCCTCGTGTGGGTCCAGGGACTGGATCTGCGCGGGCAGGCGGCCAGCGCCGAGGCCAGTCGTCTGCGCGTCCAAGTCATCCCGGCCCGGCGCGGCGAGATCCTCGATCGCACGGGCGCCGTGCTGGCGCGCAGCATCCAGCGCTACGACATCGCGGTGGATCAGACGATCGTGCAGGACCTGGTCGTGCAGAACCCGGACGGCTCGACCGAGGAGCTCACCGTCCTGGAGGCGATCCGCAGCCTGGCCGACATCCTGGGGATGCCGGATCAGGAGGTCAAGGACAAGCTGCAGGGGGACGCGGACGTCCCGGTGGGGGAGCGCAAGAACTTCGAGTACCTGTTCCGGGACGCGACCCCCGAGCAGTGGAGCCGCATCGAGGACCTGCGCGCGGGCTACGTGACGGGCGAGCCCGTGTCCCAGCGCAGCTACCCCAACGGCTCCCTGGCCGGTTCCGTCGTCGGGTTCGTCGGGGGAGAGGGCGAGGCCCTCGGCGGCATCGAGCTGACCCAGGACGAGCACCTGCGGGGCATCGACGGCGAGCGCAGCTTCGAGATCGGCGCCGACGGCGTCCGCATCCCGGTGGCGCCCCAGGACGAGACGGCCGCGCAGGACGGCTCGTCGATCGAGCTGTCCCTGGACCGCGACGTCCAGTTCTACGCCCAGCAGGCCATCGCCCGCCGCGTGGAGGAGCTCAGCGCCGAGTGGGGCACGGCGATCGTGATGCGGATCTCCGACGGCGCGGTGCTGGCGCTCGCGGATTCGTCGATGGTCGATCCCAACGACACCGGGCGCACCGAGGACGAGGGCGACTTCCAGCCGCGCAGCGTGGCCTCGGCTGTGGAGCCCGGCTCGACCCAGAAGATCCTGACGGCGGCCGCTGCGATCGACACGGGCAACGCCGACAAGCTCTCCGAGGTCGCCGTGCCCTCGGAGCTGGAGATCGACGGGCAGACGATCACCGACGCCTTCGAGCACGAGGACGAGGACCGCACCTTCGCGGGCGTCATCGCCGACTCCATGAACACCGGAACCGTGCTGGTGGGCTCGCGCCTGGATCGGCAGGGCCGCTACGACTGGATGAAGAAGTTCGGCGTGGGCGAGCTCACGGGCATCGAGCTGCCCGGTGAGTCCCCGGGGCTGCTCCCCGCGTGGGAGGACTGGGACATTCGGCAGCAGTACACGGTGCTGTTCGGGCAGGGAGTCTCCCAGTCGCCGCTGCGCACCGCCACGATCTTCCAGGCGGTCGGCAACGACGGCCTGCAGATCGAGCCGCGCCTCCTCCAGGCGATCATCGACCCCGACGGCACCCGCACCGAGATCGAGCGCCCGGAGGGCCGTCAGATCTTCTCCGCGCAGACCGCCGAGCAGCTGCGCGAGATGATGGAGTCCGTGATCACCGTCGGCGGAGCTCCGGATGCGGCCACCGACGGCTACCGCGTGGGCGGCAAGTCCGGCACGGCCGAGGCCGCCAGCGCCGACGGCGGCTACGACGGCTACACGACCTCGTTCGCGGGCATCGGTCCCATGGAGGACCCGCAGTTCGTCGTGGCCGCCACCGTCCACAAGCCGCAGGGCGCCGTCGCCGCGATCGGGGCGTCGGCGGCCTTCTCGCAGATCATGGGCCAGGTGCTGCGCCACTACGGCGTGCAGCCCTCGACCGGCGGCGCGGTCGGTCTGCCCAAGTTCTACGGGAAGGACGAGGACCGCAACGAGAAGCTGCCGGACACGCCGACCGGCATCGCCTGAGTGGACGCCGCGCGGTCGATCTCGTCCTGCTGCTTCGGTTGCCGGACTAGACTCGCCACGTCCGGAATACGGCTCTTCCCCGCCGTCCTCGAGGTCGGGCGTCCTCGGCGGGCAGGGGAAGCGCTGCCTCCGCGACCGATGGGTCCCGAACGTGGCCCGCATCGAGGGAACGGCCGGCTCCCACCGGCCGATCCGAGGAAGGATGACATGCAGAACCTGCCCGAGCCCGGTCTCGACGCGGCCCGTCTGCGGCCCCGCAGCGCTGCCTCGCTGCCGGCCGCCGAGCTGGCGCAGCTGATCGGCGCGCGACTGGAGCTCCCGGAGGCGCACGGCGGTGCGCAGGAGCCGGCTTCCGTGCGCGGCATCAGCATCGACTCCCGATCCGTGCAGCCGGGCGACCTCTACGCGGCCCTTCCCGGTGCTCGGTTCCACGGCGCGGGCTTCGCCGCTGCCGCGATCGGCTCCGGTGCGGCCGCTGTGCTCACCGACCAGGCTGGACTGCAGCTCATGCTCGACGAGGGCCCTCTCAGCGTCCCGGCGATCGTGGCGGCCGTGCCGCGCGAGCACATGGGGCAGATCTCCGCCGCTCTCTACGGCGGCAGCGAGGACGAGCGCGCCCGCATGCCGCTGTTCGGCGTGACCGGCACCAACGGCAAGACCACCACCACGTACTTCCTCAACTCGATCCAGAAGGCCCTGGGCCGCACCACTGGGCTGATCGGCACGATCGAGATCCTGGCCGGCGATCAGCGCATCCCGTCGCTGCTGACCACGCCCGAGGCGCCGTCCGTGCACGCCCTGCTGGCCGTGATGCGCGAAGCCGGCATGACCGGAGCCTCCATGGAGGTCTCCTCCCACGCGCTCGAGTTCCACCGCGTGGACGGCGTGCACTACGACGTCACCGGCTTCACCAACCTGACTCAGGACCACCTGGACCTGCACGGGTCCATGGAGGCCTACTTCGAGGTCAAGGCCCAGCTGTTCACCGCCCGGCGCACCGACCGCGCCGTGATCGTCGTGGCCGATGACCAGGACGAGTGGGGCCTGCGCATGGCCCGCCGATCCCGCGAGGAGCTCGGCGCCGAGAAGGTCGAGGTCATCGCCCTGCGCGGCGGGATCGTCGAGGATCGCGACTCCGGCCCGCAGCGCCACGGAGCCGACTGGACGCTGCGCTCGCTGGCCCGGCGCGGGGTGGGGCACCGCTTCGAGCTGGTGCACCGCGACGGCCGTCGGCTGCGCGTCTCGACCGGGCTGCCCGGAGAGTTCAACGTGGCCAACGCCGCACTGGCCGTCGTCATGGTGCTGGCCTCCGGCGTGCCGCTGCAGGTGCTGCAGGACGTGCTGGACGATCAGGACCCGCTGACCACCGATGTCCCCGGGCGCATGCAGCTGATCGCCAGCGAGCCGACCGCCGTCGTGGACTTCGCGCACAACCCGGACGCCCTGACCCGCGCCCTGGAGGCGGTCGATCCGCCCGAGGGCGACGGCCGCGTGATCGTGGTCTTCGGCGCCACCGGGCAGCGCGACACCACCAAGCGCCCGCTCATGGGCCGGATCGCTGCACAGGGTGCTGACGTGGTGATCGTCACCGACGACGACCCGCACGACGAGGACCCCGCCGGGATCCGGGCCGAGGTCATCGCCGGAGCCCGCCAGGCCCGCGACGAGGGCGCGGCGCGGGCCACCGAGATCGAGGAGATCCACCCGCGGGCCACGGCCATCCGCACGGCGGCCGCCATGGCCGGTCCGCGCGATTCGATCCTGGTCGCCGGACGAGGCCACGAGACCACGCAGGAGATCGCAGGAGTCGACCATCCCCTGGATGATCGGCAGGAGCTGCGCGACGCGCTCCACGACACGCAGGAAGGACGGTGGGGGCGCTCGTGATCCCTCTCAATGCCAGGCGCATCGCCGAGATCGTCGGAGGCGAGCTGCTGGGGCTGGATCCGCAGCAGGACGGCCCCGTCGTCGAGCACGTGACGACCGATTCTCGGGAGGCGGGGGAGGCGACCCTCTTCGTCGCCAAGCCCGGTGAGGTCACGGACGGCCACCGCTTCGTGGCCGCGGCCTTCGCCGCCGGCTCCCCGCTGGCGCTCGTGGAGCGCGAGGTCGCAGCCGACGACGGCTCCGTGCACCCCTCGGTGCGCGTGCCGGACGTCGTGGAGGCCATGGGCACGCTGGCCAGCTGGGTCGTGCGGCAGATGCGCCAGGACAACGGCCTCAAGGTCGTGGCGGTCACCGGCTCGGTCGGCAAGACGACCACCAAGGACCTGCTGCGCGCGATCTTCTCCGAGATGGGCCCCACCGTGGCCCCGCAGGGCTCCTACAACGGCGAGGTCGGCGTGCCGCTGACCGTGTTCCGCACGGATGCGACCACCGAGTACCTGGTCGTCGAGATGGGCGCCACCCACATCGGCAACATCTCGTACCTGTGCCGCATGGTCTCCCCGGACGTCGGCACCGTGCTGTGCGTGGGCTCCGCGCACGCCGGCGAGTTCGGTGGCGTGGAGAACATCGCGATCGCCAAGGGGGAGATGGTCGAGTCGCTGTCCGCCGACGGCGTGGCGATCCTCAACGACGACGACGACCGCGTGCGCCGGATGCACACGCGCACGCAGGCGCCCGTCGTGTTCTTCGGCACGGGGGAGACCAGCACGCTCCCGGAGGTCCCGGCCGCCCGCGTATGGGCAGACCGGATCTCCACCGACGACGACGGCCACCCGTCCCTGGACCTGCACTTCCCGGACGGGACCGTGCACCGGGTGGTCTCCGGGCTGATCGGCGAGCACCACGTCTCCAACATCCTGGCCGCGGCCTCGGCCGCCTTCATGGCCGGCGTCCCGTCCGAGACGATCGCCGGTGTCCTGCAGGGCCTCGGCCCGGGCAGCCGCTGGCGCATGGAGCGCACCGAGCGCCCCGACGGCGTGACGATCCTCAACGACGCCTACAACGCCAATCCGCAGTCCATGGCCGGGGCGCTGCAGACGCTGGCGCGCATGGGCGGGCCGCAGGACTCCCCGCGGCATCGCCGCACCTGGGCCGTGCTCGGCGAGATGTACGAGCTCGGGGACTCCTCGGTCGAGGAGCACAACCGCCTGGGCTCGCTCGTGGTGCGCTACAACATCTCCCGGCTGCTGGCCGTGGGCCCGCTGGCCCGCCCCACCTACGTCACGGCGCTGCTCGAGGGCTCCTGGGGCGAGGAGGCCGCCTGGGTCGAGGACCTGGAGGCCGCTGAGGCCTTCCTGGCCGAGAACCTGCGCGCCGGAGACGTCGTCCTGTTCAAGTCCTCGAACTCCGCGGGGCTCAAGACGCTCGGCGATCGGGTCGCCGCTGCGGGCCAGGGAGGTCGAGCATGATCCAGATCATCGTCGCCGCTGCACTGGGCCTGATCCTCTCGATCCTGGGCACCCCGCTGTTCATCCGCTTCCTGGCCAGCCGCGGCTACGGCCAGTTCATCCGCGAGGACGGGCCCTCGAGCCACCAGACCAAGCGCGGCACGCCCACCATGGGCGGCGTGGCCATCCTGGGCTCGGCCGTGATCGCCTACCTGGTCTCGCACACTGTCGTGGGCCTGGTCACGGGGGAGTGGACCGGTCCCACCGCCTCCGGGCTGCTGGCCGCGTTCCTCATGCTCGGCATGGGCTTCGTCGGCGGGATCGACGACGCCAAGAAGATCACCAAGAAGCAGAACCTGGGCCTGAGCCCGGGAGGGAAGATCGCCCTGCAGGGCACGATCGGCACGGTCTTCGCGCTGCTCACGCTGATGCTGCCCGATGCCAGGGGCCGCACACCCGGCTCCACCGAGGTCTCGCTCACCCGCGACACGGGGCTCGACCTGGGCCTCGGGCAGCTGGGAGGCGGGCTCGTCGAGGCCCTGACCTCCGAGCGGACCATCGTCCTCGTGATCCTGGGCCTGATCCTCTACGTCGTGTGGGTCAACCTCATCGCGACCGCCACCACCAACGCCGTCAACCTCACCGACGGGCTGGACGGGCTGGCCACGGGCGCGTCGATCCTCGTGTTCTCCGGCTATCTCCTGATCACCCTGTGGCAGTCCGACCACCTGTGCGGCGAGGGCGGGCCCGGGCTGTGCTACACCGTGCGCGACCCCTCGGACCTCACCGTCCTGGCGGCGGCGCTGGTGGGCGCGCTGATCGGCTTCCTGTGGTGGAACACCTCCCCCGCCAAGATCTTCATGGGCGACACCGGCTCGCTGGGCCTGGGCGGCGCCCTGGCGGCGTTCGCCATCCTCACCCGCACCGAGCTGCTGCTCGTGCTGATCGCCGGGCTGTTCGTGCTCATCACCGTCTCGGTGATCCTCCAGGTGGGCTGGTTCAAGCTCTCCGGCGGCAAGCGCATCTTCAAGATGGCGCCCCTGCAGCACCACTTCGAGCTCAAGGGATGGCAGGAGGTCACGATCGTCGTGCGCTTCTGGATCATCGCCGGGCTCTTCACGGCCATCGCGCTCGCGGTGTTCTACGGCGAGTGGCTCATCTCCAACGGAGGCGCGTTCCTGTGATCCATGCCAGCAATGACAACCCCATCCTGGACGATCCCCGGCTGGCGTCGCTGACCAGCTGGGACGCCGACTGGGCGGACCTGCGCGTGGTCGTGCTGGGCATCGGCATCTCGGGCTTCGCCGCCGCGGACACGCTGATCGAGCTCGGCGCCCGCGTGGTCGTGATCGACGGCCGGGACTCGGAGGCCAACCGGCAGAAGGCCGAGACGCTGGGCATCGTGGGCTCCGCCGACGTCCTGCTGGGCGCCCAGGCCGTGGCCGGGCTGCCGCAGGTCGACGGCCAGGACCCGCAGCTCGTGGTGACCTCTCCGGGCTTCCGCCCCGATGACCCCGTCCTGTCCGAGGCCGTCGCGCGCGGCATCCAGATCTGGGGCGACGTCGAGCTGGCCTGGCGCATCCGCGAGCGCGCGGGGCGCCCCGCCGCTGCGTGGGTGTGCATCACCGGCACCAACGGCAAGACCACCACCGTGCAGATGGCCGAGGCCATGCTCCAGGCCGGCGGGCTCAAGGCCCTGGCCGTGGGCAACGTGGGCACCCCGATCCTCGACGCCCTGCGCGATCCGGTGGACTACGACGTCCTGGCCGTCGAACTGTCGAGCTTCCAGCTGCACTGGGCGCACTCGCTGTCCCCGCTGGCCGCGGTGTGCCTCAACGTGGCCGAGGACCACGTGGACTGGCACGGCGGCTTCGAGAACTACGTGGCGGACAAGTCGCGGATCTACGAGAACTGCCAGGTCGCCGCCGTGTACAACGTCAGCGATCCCCGCACCCGGCAGATGGTCGAGGAGGCGGACGTCGTCGAGGGCTGCCGGGCCATCGGCTTCACCGCGGGCAACCCGGACGTCTCCATGCTGGGCGTGGTCGAGGACCTGCTCGTGGACCGGGCCTTCCTGGACGACCGCCGCAACCAGGCGCTGGAGGTCGGGCTGGTGGAGTCCATCAAGCCCGTGCCGACCCCGCACGGCGTGACCAATGCGCTGGCGGCTGCCGCCCTGGCCCGAGCCGCAGGCGTCTCCGGCGAGGACATCGCCAAGGGTCTCGCCGCATGGGAGCCTGGCGGGCACCGCATCCAGCCCGTGGCCAAGACCTTCGGGGTGGTGTGGGTCGATGACTCCAAGGCCACCAACCCGCACGCCGCCGCCGCCTCGCTGTCGGCCTTCGACCCGGTCGTGTGGATCGCCGGCGGCCTGGCCAAGGGCACGGACAGCTCCGCCCTGGTCGCCGCCCACGCGCGCCGCCTGCGGGCGGTGGTGCTGATCGGCACCGACAACGACCGGCTCGAGGCCGCTCTGGCCGCTTCTGCTCCCGACGTGCCGATCCTGCGCGCCGCCGACGGCCTCGAGGACGCCTCCGACGGCGAGGCCGTCATGCGCGCCGCCGTCGAAGCCGCCCACCGCGTGGCCGTGGACGGGGACACCGTGCTGATGGCCCCGGCCGCGGCCTCCATGGACCAGTTCCGGGACTACGCCCACCGCGGGGACGCGTTCGCGCGCAGCGTGGCCGATCTCGTGGAGCGCCTGTCGTGAGCCCGCGGACCGCAGCCGCGGCCACCCGGCTGCGGGACCGGATCGACGAGCGGTCGGGCCCGCTGCGCGGGGTCGAGCACCGTGTCCGCAGCGGCCCGCTGCTGCAGTCGTACTACGCGCTGGCCGTGTGCGCCGTGCTGCTCTTCGCGATCGGCGCCATGATGGTGCTCTCCGCCTCGGCGGTCGAGTCGATCTCCGCCGAGCAGTCGGCCTACGGACTGTTCGTGCGCCAGCTGATCTTCGGCGCGCTGGGGCTGATCGCCATGTTCGCGCTCTCGCGCGTCCCGGCCCGGGTCATGCGGCGGCTGGCGATCCTGGCGTTCTGGGTCTCGGCGGTCATCCTGGCGCTCGTGGTGCCGTTCGGCGTCGAGGTCGGCGGCAACCGGAACTGGCTGTCGGTCGGCGGCTTCACGCTGCAGCCCTCGGAGATCGCCAAGCTGACCTGCATCCTGGCCCTGGGCGTGTGGCTCGGCCGCGTGGCGGGGCGCATCCGCACGCTCAAGGACGCGCTGTGGCCCTCGGCCGTGGCCGTCGTCGTGCCGGTGCTGTTCGTGATGTACGGCCGCGACATGGGCACGGCCGGCATCTTCCTGCTGATCTACCTGGCCGCCGTGTTCTTCGCCGGCATGCCCATCCGCTGGATCCTCACGGCCTTCGCCGCCGGTGCCGCGGTGTCGGTGCTCTTCGTGATCTCCGCGCCCCACCGCATGGAGCGCGTGACCTCCTGGCTGACCGGCGACTGCGACCCCTCCGCGGGCTGCTACCAGGCCATGCACGGGCTTTCCGCGCTGGCCACCGGAGGCTGGTGGGGAGTCGGGCTGGGGCAGTCGCGCTCCAAGTACAACTACGTCCCCGAGGCCCACAACGACTTCATCTTCGCGATCATCGGCGAGGAGCTCGGACTGCTCGGCACCGTCACCATCCTGGTGCTGTTCGCCGTGATGGCCGTGGCCATGGCCCGGATCCTGATGCGCTCCACCTCGGGCTTCGAGCGCATCGTGACCGGCGGCGTCCTGGCCTGGCTGATCGGGCAGGCCTTCGTGAACATCGGCATGGTCACCGGCGTGCTGCCGGTGATCGGGGTGCCGCTGCCGTTCATCAGCTACGGCGGCTCGTCGCTGCTGATGTGCCTGTCCGCCGTGGGCGTCGTGATGTCCTTCGCCAGGCAGCCCTCGGTCGGGATGGTCGAGGCGATCCCGCAGCCGCGCTCGCGCCCCGTCGCCGCCCGACGGCCGCTGCCGGGCGACGATGCGTACGATGCCTACGACCACGAGGGCCGCTACGACGACCTCATGGACGATGAGCGCGAGCCCATCGCCGAGGTCCACGACATCCGCCGCGGAAGGGTCCTCCGCAGCCGCGGCGATTCGTGAGCCCCCAGACCCGAACGCACGTCCCGTACACCGCAGGAGCAGCCGCATGAGCGACCACGACGTCCACCCGACCGAGTCCCAGCGCCCCGTGAACGTGGTGCTGGCCGGCGGAGGCACCGCGGGGCATGTCTCGCCGCTGCTGGCGATCGCAGCGGCGGTGCGTCGCGCCGAGCCCGCAGCGCAGGTCACCGCGGTCGGCACCGCCTCGGGCATGGAGACCCGCCTGGTCCCGGCCGCCGGTCTGCCGCTGGAGACCATCGACCGCGTTCCGCTGCCCCGCCGACCCTCCGTGGATCTGCTCAAGCTGCCCGTGCGCCTGCGCGGGGCGATCGGCCAGGCCGGGCGGATCATCGACGAGAGCCGCGCCGACGTGGTGGTGGGCGTGGGCGGCTACGTCTGCACCCCCGTGTACCTGGCGGCCCGCCGTCGCGGCGTCCCTGTCGTGATCCATGAGGCCAACGCCCGCCCCGGGCTGGCCAATCGCGTCGGAGCCCGCTTTGCCGCCGTTGTGGCCACCGCCTTCCCGAACACGCCGCTGAAGGGTGCCCGCACGGTGGGGATGCCCATGCGCCGGGAGATCTCGCAGCTCGACCGCGCGGCCGCCCAGAGCGGGGCCCGGCAGCGCCTCGGCCTGGACCCGGAGCGCACCACCGTGATCGTGACCGGCGGCTCCTCCGGGGCGGTGGCCATCAACCGCACGATCCAGGGGATCGTGCCGGGGATCGCCGAGCAGGGCTACCAGCTGCTGCACATCACCGGCCGCGACAAGCCCGTGCTCACCCCGGACCTGCGCCCGCTGGAGGCCGAGGGCTATCGGCAGGTGGAGTACGTCGACGGCATGGAGGACGTCTACGCCGCCGCCGATCTGCTGATCGCCCGCGCCGGGGCCGCGACCGTCTCCGAGGTGGCCGCCGTCGGACTGCCCGCGATCTTCGTGCCGCTGCCGATCGGCAACGGCGAGCAGGCGCTCAACGCCCGCTCCCTCGTGGAGGCCGGCGCCGCCCGGCTCGTCGAGGACTCCGACTTCACCCCCGAGTGGTACCGCGCGAACGTGCTGCCTCTGCTCACGGCCCCCGAGGGCCTGGCCGAGATGACCCGTGCGGCACGAGGGGCAGGCGTGCGCGATGCGGACGCGACCATGGCTGAACTGATCCTGCAGGAGGCACGACGTGAGCACTGATCCCGGAACCGGGTCCCCGAACGAGTCCATGGGCGTGGACACCGATCCCGCCGAGCTGGGGCCCACCCACCTGATCGGCATCGGGGGCGCCGGCATGTCCGCCGTCGCCCGCCTGCTGCTGGCCCACGGGGTGAGCGTCTCCGGATCGGATGCCCAGGAGTCCCGCGGGCTCGCCGCGCTGCGCGAGCGCGGGGCCCGCATCAGCATCGGGCAGGCGGCCGAGAACATCGCCGACGCCCGGACCGTCGTCGTCTCGACCGCGATCCGCGAGACCAACCCCGAGCTGGCCGCGGCTCGGGAGGCCGGGCTGCGCGTGCTGCACCGCTCCCAGGCCCTCGGGGTGGCCATGCACGGCTCCCAGGTGGTCGCGGTCGCCGGCACGCACGGCAAGACCACCACGTCGTCCATGGCGGCAGTGGCGCTGCAGGAGTGCGGGCAGGAGCCGTCGTGGGCCATCGGCGCGCACGTGGCCGATCTGGGCACCAACGCCCACCTGGGCCGCGGCCGCTGGTTCGTGGCCGAGGCCGACGAGTCCGACGGCTCGTTCCTCTCCTACGCGCCCACGATCGCCGTGGTCACGAACATCGAGCCCGACCACTTGGATCACTACGGCTCCGAGGAGGCCTTCTTCCAGGCCTTCGAGGACTTCGCGGACACCCTCCGCCCCGGCGGCACCCTGGTGGCATGCCAGGACGATTCCGGTTCGCGCCGGCTGGCCGAGGCCGTGCGCCGCCGCGGCGGCAGCGTGGTCACCTACGGCACCGATGCCTCCGCGCAGATCCGCGTGAGCGAGATCCGCACCGAGGGCATCGGCGCCACCGCCGAGCTGAGCCTGGGGAGGGCGCCGACCTCCGCAGCCATCGCATGCGCCTGGAGGTCCCCGGCGAGCACAACGTGCTCAACGCGGCAGCGGCCTTCGCCGTCACCCAGATCGTCGGGGTCCCCGCGGAGGACGCCCTGCGGGGCCTGGCCGGTTTCCACGGCTCCGACCGCCGATTCGACCTCAAGGGAGAGGCCCGCGGCGTGCGGGTCATCGACGACTACGCCCATCACCCCACCGAGGTCCGCGCCGCGCTGACGGCCGCACGGCGCGTGGCGGGGGAGGACCGCGTCCTGGTGCTCTTCCAGCCCCACCTCTTCTCCCGCACGCAGGCCTTCGCGGGCGAGTTCGCCCAGGCCCTCGAGATCGCCGACGACGCCTGGGTCCTGCCGATCTACGCAGCGCGCGAGGACCCGGTCGAGGGCGTCTCCTCGGATCTGATCGCCGATGCCGCCGGGGACTCGGTGCGCAGCGCCTTCGATCCCCAGGAGGCGATCGCTCAGATCGCGGCCCAGGCACGGGAGGGAGATCTGGTGCTCACGGTCGGCGCCGGGGACGTCACCGCGTTCGGCCCCCGCCTGCTCAGCGCACTGGAGGACTCCGGGCAGGCCGGGGCCTCGGCCTGATGGCGGGCGGACCCCGACCCCGCCAGCCGCGCTTCGGCGGCACATCCGGCTCCTCCTCCACGCAGCGCGGACGCGAGCACGAGCCGGTCGAGACCGCCGGCGGGGCAGAGTCCCCGTCGTCCGCCGGTGCCGAGACCCCGCGCGTGCGCGTCAACAGCCGGGACAAGGTCGCAGCGCTCGACGAGCAGCGCGAGTCCGAGTTCGAGCCCGTGCCCACAGGAGGCGGGCGATTCAGCGACTGGCGGCGCACGCTGCAGCTGGGCTCGTCCCGCTCGGGATCCAGGGGCTCGGCGCGCGACGGGCACGACGGCGATGACAGTCGTCGGCTGTCCCCGGCGCTGCGCCGCCTGGTGCGTCTGGCGGTGGCCGTGCTGATCGTGGTCCTGATCGTGTGGGGCGTGTTCTTCTCCCCGCTGTTCTCGGTGCGCTCCCTGCAGGTCGAGGGCCTCTCCCTGACCGACCAGGGGGCCGCCGAGGAGGCGCTGCAGCCGCTGGAGGGCAAGTCCATGACCCGCATCTCCTCCGAGGAGGTCGAGTCCCTGCTCACGCAGTTCCCGGCAGTCGCCTCGGTGGACACCAGCGCCAGCGGCAGCGGGACCCTGCGCGTCGAGGTCCAGGAGCGGATCCCGGTCGCTGCGGTCGAGGACGGCGACGGCTGGCAGCTCGTGGACCGCGAGGGCACACAGCTCGAGCAGCTCACCGACAGCGAGCAGATCCAGGTCCCGGTGATCGCCGGCGGCACCGACGTGCTGGGCAGCGAGGACTGGGACACGGTCAGCTCGGTGCTGGCCTCGCTGCCCTCGTCGCTGCTCGAGCAGGTCCAGACGGCCCGAGCCGAATCGGGCGGGGTCGTGATGCTCGAGCTGCAGGACGGGGTCACGGTGCGCTGGGGCGATGACACCGACAGCGCCCTGAAGGCCGAGGTCCTGGCCGAGCTCGTGGACGCCTCGGAGGCCACCGGCGCGGTCGAGGTCTACGACGTCTCCGCTCCCCGTCATCCGGTGCTGGAGTAGTCGTCCGGAGTGATTTCCTTCGACCCTCAGGTGAGTGTTGAAGGGGTGTCCCCGAATCGGGGACTCAATGCGCACAACACGCGCCGCGAACTCGTGGCGACGCCTCCTCGGTTGTTAGGCTGACTCGGAAATCACAGCATGAGCCCTCAGACATATATATCGACCTTGGATTGAAGGTTGAGACTGAGGGGTCAGCGCGGACCCCACCGTCGATACAGGTCGGCGGCCCCGAATCAAGACAGGGTGATCATGGACACCACGCCCCAGAACTATCTGGCCGTCATCAAGGTCGTCGGCATCGGCGGCGGCGGCGTCAACGCCGTCAACCGCATGATCGAGGAGGGACTCCGCGGTGTGGAGTTCATCGCGATCAACACGGATGCCCAGGCGCTGCTGATGTCGGATGCCGACGTCAAGCTCGATGTCGGCCGTGAGCTGACCCGCGGCCTCGGCGCTGGCGCCAACCCGGATGTCGGCCGTCAGGCCGCCGAGGACCACCACGAGGAGATCGAGGAGGTCCTGAAGGGGGCCGACATGGTCTTCGTGACCGCCGGCGAGGGCGGCGGCACGGGCACCGGCGGCGCTCCGGTCGTCGCGCGCATCGCCCGCTCGCTGGGCGCGCTGACCATCGGCGTCGTGACCCGTCCGTTCACCTTCGAGGGCCGTCGCCGCTCGAACCAGGCCGAGAACGGCATCGAGACCATGCGCGACGAGGTCGACACCCTCATCGTCATCCCGAACGACCGCCTACTGTCCATCTCGGACCGCAACGTGTCCATGCTGGATGCGTTCAAGTCCGCGGACCAGGTGCTGCTGTCGGGCGTGCAGGGCATCACCGACCTGATCACCACCCCGGGTCTGATCAACCTCGACTTCGCGGACGTCAAGTCCGTCATGCAGGGCGCGGGCTCCGCGCTCATGGGCATCGGCTCGGCGCAGGGCGAGGACCGTGCGGTCAAGGCCGCGGAGCTGGCGATCGCCTCGCCGCTGCTCGAGGCCTCGATCGACGGCGCCCACGGCGTATTGCTGTCCATCCAGGGCGGCTCGGACCTCGGCCTGTTCGAGATCAACGAGGCCGCTCGCCTGGTCCAGGAGGTCGCCCACCCGGAGGCCAACATCATCTTCGGCGCGGTCATCGACGACGCCCTGGGCGACAGCGCCCGCGTCACCGTGATCGCGGCTGGGTTCGACTCCCTGTCGCAGGAGACCAACGCCAACGCGAACTCGCCGGCCGCGCAGCGGGCCGCCTCGACCCGCGCCGCCTTCGGTGCAGGTGCCGGCGCTCCGTCCACCGCCTCCAGCTCCTCCGCTCAGCGCGGCGGCCAGAGCTCGGGCTTCGGCGGCTCGCAGTCGGGCTCGTGGGGCTCCAGCCCGGCGTCCTCTGCCCCGTCGAACGACGACGTCCCGGACGACGCCGGCTTCGACGTCGACCTCCCGCCGGAGAGCGGTGCACCCAAGTCCTCGGGCCGCAAGGACTCGCTGGACTTCCCGGACTTCCTCAAGTGAGGTCCTGACATCGCGGATCCCGCGATGTCGTGAGCAGGAGGGCGGCGCCCCGACCGGTCGGTCGGGGCGCCGCCCTCGTCTTGTCCCGGCCCGAGCCGTCGCACGGTCAGCAGAGTCGCCGTGGCCCGCTGAGGTCCCCGAGAGCCCACCTGGGGGGGGTCGGCCACTTGTGGCACTTGGGCTCCGCGAAACAGCCGCCGGACCTCCGCGGGAGATGCCGCCGCCCGTCAAGTGGCGTTCTGGTGTTCCCTCTGCCGTCGAGCGGCATGGGCGCAGCGGGGTCGAGCTCTCGCTGCTGTGACGAAGCGGCCACTCGGTGTCCACCGTGTCGTCAGGTGCGTGCGATTAGGGTCGGGCCCATGTACTGGCATTCGTCTCAGCGCCTCGGCGTCCGCACCGTGTTCACCGACAGGGACCTCGGCAATCTGGGCCTTCATGTCCCCGACGACCCCCAGGCGGTGCGCGCTCGTCGTGACCGCGCGGCCATCGATCTCGGCGTGGATCCCGCCTCCGTGCTCTATCTGGATCAGGTGCACGGCACCCACGTGGTCGATGCCGATGCGGCGGCCCCGGGCGAGGTCTGCACCGGCGACGCCGCGGTCTCCACCGCAGGACGCCCGCTCGCCGTCATGGTCGCCGACTGCGTGCCCGTGGTGCTGGTCGGCGAGCCCGGGCGCGCCGGCACCGCGCCGTTGACCGCCGTCGCCCATGCGGGTCGGCGCGGGCTGCTCGACGGTGTCCTTCCGGCGGTCGTCGAGGCTCTGCGCGCGCGCGGGGCCCAGCGCATCAGCGCGCAGATCGGCCCGTGCGTGTGCGCGCAGTGCTATGAGGTGCCCGAGCAGATGGCCGAGGAGTCGGAGCAGAGCCTTCCCGGCATCCGCACCACGACCCGCTGGGGCACCCCGGGGCTCGACCTGCCCGGCGCTGCCGCGCGCCAGCTGGAGCAGCTCGGAGTGCAGGTCGAGGTCGTGGCCGAGGACAGCCCGCGCTGCACGCTCGAGAACGAGGGACTGTCCTCCCATCGCCGCGATCCCTCCAGCGGCCGGATCGCCGGCATCGTCGTCCCCGTGTCCTGAGCCAGGCTGAACGCAGCCTCGCCGCACTGGGCGGCGCTGGCCGTGTCCTGGGTCGCACTCCGGGCATCCGACCGGCACGTCTGACGTGGCGCTGCAGGGGAGTCGGGTAGCCTGGCGGTCGACCTCCCCGCCGCTGATCCTTCCGGGTCCGGCGGCATCGGGCCGAGCCCCCCGCAGGACGCGAACCGCGCCCTGCCGATGCGGACCGCCGGGACGGTCGGAGTCGAAGACCATCATCTGCACCGCGGTGCAGATCAGAGCGAGGAGGGTCGCGCGTGAGCCAGTCGATGCGCCGAGCCATGATCCGTCTGGGCCTGGCCGAGCCCGAGGGCCACGACGAGGACTACGACCGATCGCCCGCCCCGCAGCGGCCCGAGCGCCGTTCCGCCCCGGCGCAGCCGCGCGAGGACCGCCCCTCCCTGGACGACGGTCCCCGCCGCGCGTCCGAGGACCGCGGATCCGATGGTCGCGGCGAGCCCGCCGATCGCGGTCCCCGCGACGGCGAGTCCGCGTCGCAGCTCCGCGGTGCCGAGCAGTCGCGCACCCGGCCCGCGCGCGAGCATCGCCGTGACTCCGAGTACCGAGCCCCCGTCACGCCGATCAAGCGTGCCCCCTCGACATCCCGAGAGGATGCAGACGACATGCGCACCATCACCACCGTCCACCCGCGCTCCTACAACGACGCGAAGTCGGTGGGCGAGTCCTTCCGCGACGGCACTCCCGTCATCATGGACCTGAGCGATCTGGCCGAGGCCGAGGCCAAGCGCCTCGTGGACTTCGCCGCCGGGCTGGTCTACGCCCTCCACGGCTCGATCGAGCGCGTGACCGCCACGGTGTTCCTGCTCACCCCGTCCTACGTCGAGGTCGTCGACTCCTCGGTCGGCCCGGACGAGGACCTCGACGCCGCAGAGGCCTGAGCGCCATGACGGTCGTCTTCGCGATCCTCTACCTGCTGGTGCATGTCCTGATCCTGGCCGTGCTCGGCAGGTTCGCCGTGGACATGATCCAGTCCTTCGCGCGCGGCTGGCGCCCCCAGGGGGCTTCCCTGGTGCTGGCCTCGAGCATCTACGCCGTGACGGATCCGATCCTGAACCCGCTGCGGCGGCTGATCCCGCCGCTGCGCCTCGGCGGGATCGCCCTGGATCTGTCGTCGATGATCCTCATCTTCGGGCTGGTCATCCTCGAGAGCGTCTGCATCTCCCTGCTGGTGTCGGCCTGAGATCATCCGGTTCGCGTCGTCGCTCGAGTGCGCTCAGATAGGCCGCAGATCGGGTTCAGCTGACAGTTGGGCCACAATCAAAACCGTGGACGGGTCCACCAGTCTCCGGGCCCTGCCGAGCATGTAGTCTGATCCGTCGAAGGCCCCCAGTGTCGGGGCACGTCGCGCTGAGGCATGTCCTGCAGGGCTAGCAGGTACCGGACCCGCGGATCTCGTTGTCCGAAAGCGGGTTCCCCGGCTCGTGCGGCGGAACTCGACCCCATTGCTATGAGGAGAGGCAGATTCCATGGCTCTGACCCCGGAAGACGTCATCAACAAGCGTTTCCAGCCGACCAAGTTCCGCGAGGGCTACGACCAGGACGAGGTCGATGACTTCCTGGACGAGATCGTCGTCGAGCTTCGTCGGCTGAATCAGGAGAACGCCGAGCTGCGCGAGCGCCTGGAAGGTGCGGACGCCCCGACGGCCGCATCGGAGGCTGAGACCTCGAGCGCCGTCTCGGCTCAGGACTCCGCGCAGGAGCAGGAGACCGTCGAACCCGTCAGCGCTCCGGTCGCCGAGCAGCCCGAGGCCCCCGGCGACGCTGCGGCCCTGGCCGAGGAGGCCCCGGCTGCTGCCCAGCCCGCTGAGGATCCCTACGTCGCCCCGGCCGAGAGCGCGGCCGGCGTGCTCGCCATGGCCCAGAAGCTGCACGACCAGTACGTCAGCGAGGGTCGCGCCGAGCGCGATCGTCTGATCGACGAGGGCCGCACCCGCGCCGACGAGCTCGTCTCGGAGGCCGAGACCACCAAGTCCCAGGTCCTCTCTTCCCTGGAGGAGGAGCGCCGCGATCTCGAGGTCAAGGTCTCGGACCTGCGCAGCTTCGAGTCGTCCTACCGCGAGCGTCTGGCCGAGTTCATCGGCGGGCAGCTCGAGGAGATCAGGACCGCCCCGTCGCTGGCCCCCGAGTCCTCCTCCGACCTGCGCTGATCCGAGCAGACGCCGCGCACCTCCCCGCACGGGGATGGTGCGCGGCGTCTGCTCGTCGTCGTACCCGTCCGGCTGACCCCGGACCGTCCCCGATCCGCCTCCCGCGAGAGAGCCCGGTGCACAACCCATGTCCTCACCCGCCTCTGGGCAGCGCCCACGCAGCACCGCCGCACGAACGCGGGGCCGGGGGGCTGCGCTGATCCTGGCGCTGCTGTGCGCCGCTGCGGTCTACGGGCTGGATCAGGGGACCAAGGCGCTAGTGGAGCGGACCATGACGCTGGGCCAGCAGATCCCCGTGATCGACGGGCTGCTGCAGTGGCACTACATCCTCAACCCGGGTGCCGCCTTCTCCATGGGCGAGGGCTTCACCTGGGTGTTCACGGCGATCATGGCGATCGTCTCGATCGGCATCCTGATCTATCTGCCGCGAGTCCGCTCGCTGGTCTGGGCGGTGAGCCTCGGCCTGGTGCTCGGGGGCGCCGCCGGCAACCTCACGGATCGGCTGCTGCGCTGGCCCGGGTTCCCCAACGGGCACGTGGTCGACTTCATCCACGTCCAGGGCTTCGCGGTGTTCAACGTCGCCGACTCCGGCGTGGTCGTGGGCGTCATCCTGACTGCGGCGCTGATCCTCTTCGGCCGCGAGCCCGACGGCACCCGCTCCGGGCGCGATCGCCCCGGGATCGAGGGCACGGGATCCGCCGAAGCTCCCCGCACCGGCTCAGCTCAGAATCGCGTCGTCGACCACGACTCCTCCGCCGGCGATGCCTCCAGTGAGGGGGCTGCCCGATGAGCGCGGCGTCTCAGTCCCCGCAGCGCGAGTCGCGTGAGCTGCAGGTCCCGGCGGAGCTGGCCGGTGCCCGGGCAGATGCGATCGTGGCCCAGCTCAGCGGGCTGTCGCGCACCGCGACCGGCAGGCTCTTCGAGGCCCAGGAGGTCGAGGTCGACGGCGCGCCGATCGCCAAGTCCCGCAAGCTCGCTCAGGGAGCTGCGGTGCACGTCCTCATGCCCGAGGAGATCGACCTGTCGGTGATCGTGCCGGAGACCGTCGACGGCTTCTCCGTGCTCCACGCGGACGACGACATCGTGGTGATCGACAAGCCCGCAGGCGTCGCCGCGCATCCGTCGCCGGGATGGTCCGGCCCCACTGTGCTCAGCGCCCTGGCCGGCGCCGGGATCACCGTGAGCACCTCCGGGGCGGCAGAGCGCCAGGGCATCGTCCATCGCCTGGACGTGGGGACCTCAGGTCTCATGGTCGTAGCCCGCTCCGAGCGGGCGTACGCGGCGCTGAAGCGGGCGTTCAAGGAGCGCACGGTCGAGAAGATCTACCACACGGTCGTGCAGGGCATGCCCGATCCCATGAGGGGCACGATCGAGGCGCCGATCGCCCGGCACCCCGACTACGAGTGGCGCTTCGCGGTGATCGAGGGCGGGCGCGATTCCGTGACCCACTACGAGACGCTGGAGTCCTTCGGGCGCGCCACGCTGCTGGAGGTCCACCTGGAGACGGGGCGCACGCACCAGATCCGCGTGCACTTCAGCGCCCTGAAGCACCCCTGCGCCGGGGACCTCACCTACGGCGCCGATCCCGCCCTGTCGGCGGGCCTGGGCCTGACCCGCCAGTGGCTGCACGCGCACCGTCTGGGCTTCGAGCACCCGGGGACGGGGGAGCGGGTCACGTTCACGTCCGAGCCTCCCGCGGATCTGAGCTGGGCGCTGGAGACCCTGCGCGACGGCGGACCGCGCTGAGGCCTGCTGGCCTCCTGCCTCGGCGGGGCCGTCGTCGTCCGGGGCGGCGCCGCACGAGGGGGGCGTGATCAGCGGCACCGGTGTCGGCCCCTGTCGCGTCGGAGGCTGCGGATAGGATCCTCGCGATGACTCAGGGCAAGGGATTCACGCATCTGCACGTGCACACCGAGTACTCCATGCTCGACGGCGCCGCTCGACTCGACGATCTGTTCGAGGCCTGCCACGCCCAGGGGATGGACTCGCTGGCCACGACCGACCACGGCTTCGTCTTCGGCGCCTACGACTTCTGGTCGCGGGCGAACAAGGCCGGGATCAAGCCGATCATCGGCGTGGAGGCGTACCTGACCCCGGGCACGGCACGCGCCGATCGCACGCGCGTGAAGTTCGCCGACGGCGGCCGCAACGACGTCTCCGGTGCCGGCTCCTACACCCACATGACCCTGCTGGCCGAGACCACCGAGGGCATGCAGAACCTGTTTCGGGCCTCGAGCTACGCCTCCCTGGAGGGCCAGCTCTACAAGCCCCGCATGGACCGGGATCTGCTCAACCGCTACGGCAAGGGCCTGATCGCCACGACCGGCTGCCCGTCCGGGGAGATCCAGACCCGTCTGCGGCTGGGTCAGTACAAGGAGGCGATCGACGCCGCCGCCGAGTTCCGGGACATCTTCGGCCCCGAGAACTTCTACTGCGAGATCATGGATCACGGCCTGGGGATCGAGAAGGACGTCCACCAGGACCTCATGAAGCTGGCGAAGGACCTCCAGCTGCCCCTGGTCGCCACGAACGACCTCCACTACACGAATGCCGAGGACGCCAAGGCGCACGCCGCCCTGCTGTGCGTGCAGTCCGGCTCCACGCTGGCCGATCCCAAGCGCTTCAAGTTCGATGCCGACGAGTTCTACCTCAAGTCGGCCGCGGAGATGCGGGATCTGTTCCGGGACTACCCGGAGGCCTGCGACAACACGCTGGAGATCGCCGAGCGCTGCCACGTCGAGTTCGACGAGACCGTCGGCAAGTTCATGCCCGTCTTCCCGGTCCCGGAGGGCGAGTCGGAGGAGTCCTGGTTCGCCAAGGAGGTCGACCGCGGCCTGGAGTTCCGCTTCCCGGACGGCGTCCCCTCGGAGGTGCGCGATCAGGCCGAGTACGAGAAGGGGATCATCCTGCAGATGGGCTTCCCCGGGTACTTCCTGGTGGTGGCCGACTTCATCACCTGGGCCAAGGCCCAGGGGATCCGCGTGGGTCCGGGGCGCGGCTCCGGCGCAGGCTCCATGGTCGCTTACGCCATGCGCATCACGGAGCTGAACCCCCTGGAGCACGGGCTGATCTTCGAGCGCTTCCTGAACCCCGAGCGCGTCTCCATGCCGGACTTCGACATCGACTTCGATGATCGTCGCCGCCCGGAGGTCATCCGCTACGTCACCGAGAAGTACGGCGACGAGCGCGTGGCCATGATCGTCACCTACGGCACCATCAAGGCCAAGCAGGCGCTGAAGGACTCCTCGCGCGTGCTGGGCTACCCGTTCTCCATGGGCGAGAAGCTCACCAAGGCCATGCCGCCGGACATCATGGGCAAGGGCATCTCCCTGGCGGATGTCTACAACGAGGATGCCAAGCGCTACGAGGAGGCCGCCGAGCTGCGAGAGGTCCTGCAGGAGGACCCCGAGTCGCAGAAGGTCTTCGAGACGGCCCAGGGCCTCGAGGGGCTCAAGCGCCAGTGGGGCGTGCACGCCGCCGGCGTGATCATGTCCTCGGACCCGCTGATCGACATCATCCCGCTCATGCGCCGCGAGCAGGACGGGCAGATCATCACCCAGTTCGACTACCCCACGTGCGAGGGGCTCGGGCTGATCAAGATGGACTTCCTGGGGCTGCGCAACCTCACGATCATCTCCGACGCCCTGGAGAACATCACCCACAACCGCGACGGCTTCGTCCTGGACCTCGAGGGGCTGGCTCTCGACGACAAGGCCTCCTACGACCTCTTGGCCCGCGGCGACACGCTGGGCGTCTTCCAGCTCGACGGCGGCCCCATGCGCCAGCTGCTGAAGATGATGCGCCCGGACCAGTACGAGGACATCTCCGCTGTGCTGGCGCTCTACCGCCCCGGCCCCATGGGCGTGAACTCGCACATCAACTACGCCCTGCGCAAGACGGGCCAGCAGGAGATCACCCCGATCCACCCGGAGCTCGAGGAGCCGCTGGCCGAGATCCTGGACCTGACCTACGGCCTGATCGTGTATCAGGAGCAGGTCATGGCCGTGGCGCAGAAGGTCGCCGACTACACCCTGGGCCAGGCGGATCTGCTGCGCCGGGCCATGGGCAAGAAGAAGAAGTCCGAGCTGGACAAGCAGAAGGACTTCTTCTTCGGCGGCATGGAGAAGAACGGGTACTCCCGGGAGGCCGCCGACACCCTGTGGCACGTCCTCGAGTCGTTCTCCGACTACGCGTTCAACAAGGCGCACACCGCCGCCTACGGACTGGTCTCCTACTGGACGGCCTACCTCAAGGCGCACTACCCGGCCGAGTACATGGCCGCGCTGCTGACGTCGGTGGGCGATGACAAGGACAAGCTCGCGCTCTACCTCAACGAGTGCCGCCGCATGGGCATCACCGTGCTGCCACCGGACGTCAACGAGTCCGTCGTGAACTTCACGCCCGTGGGGGAGGACATCCGCTTCGGCATGGCCGCGGTGCGCAACGTGGGCGCCAACGTGGTGGAGGCGATCGTGCGCGCTCGCACGTCGGAGGGGGCCTTCACGTCCTTCAACGACTTCCTCTCCAAGGTCGAGCTCGTGGTGTGCAATAAGCGAACGATCGAATCGCTCGTGAAGTCGGGGGCCTTCGATCAGCTCGGGCACACCCGCCGGGCGCTCGTGGACGTCCACGAGCAGGCCATCGACGACGTCGTGTCCCAGAAGAAGAACGAGGCCAAGGGCGAGTTCACCTTCGACATCTTCGCCATGGGCGGGGACACCGCCGAGTCGGAGGGCGAGGGGCTGCAGGTCGAGGTCCCTGACCTGCCGGAGTGGGAGCGCAAGGACATGCTCTCCTTCGAGCGCGAGATGCTCGGGCTCTACGTCTCGGATCACCCCCTGCGCGGGCTGGACCAGGCGCTGGCCGAGCACTCGGACACCTCGGTGCAGCAGGTGCTCTCCGAGGACGGCGGCAAGCCGGACGGGGCGATCGTCACGGTCGCCGGCATGATCACCTCGGTCCAGCGCCGGATCGCCAAGTCCTCGGGCAACGCCTATGCCCGGATCGAGCTCGAGGACCGATCCGGCTCCGTCGAGATCATGTTCTTCGGCAAGGTCTACGCCCCCATCGCGGGAGTGCTGGCCGAGGACCTGATCTGCTCGATCAAGGGCCGCGTGCAGAAGCGCGACGACGGCTCCGTGTCCATGTCCGCCATGGAGCTGACCCTGCCGGAGATCCACCCGGAGGGCCACGCCGGTCCGGTCACGATCACGGTGCCGGAGCGCCGGCTCAACGAGCAGACCGTCGGGGAGCTCGCCTCGGTGCTGCGCAGCCACCGCGGCGATTCCGAGGTCCGGCTTCGGGTCGGCACCCAGCGGGCCACGCAGGTCTGGCAGCTGCCGCCGCAGTACCGGGTCGAGGCCGGACCGGCGTTCTTCGGCGATCTGAAGGTCCTGCTGGGCCCCGCCTGCCTGGAGGGCTGAGCCCGTCGCAGAGGGAGCCGGTGCTCCCGGGGCCGTCATCGCCCGGGGCCTAGAATGGACGCCGTGAACGCGAATCCTGAGAACCCCGTGCCCTCCGCCGACCCCGCTGCTGCGGCCTCGTCCCAGGACCGCGCCGGGAACGGGGCCGGTCCCGTCCTGCGCACGATCGATCTGCGCGGCCAGGACCTGGCCTGGGCGCAGCTGCGCGCCGTCGTGCCTCGGCAGACCGACGTCGCCCGTCAGGACGCCGACGACACCGTCCGGGCGATCATCGCGGACGTGCGCGAGCGCGGCGCGCAGGCCCTGCGGGACTACGCCCAGCGCTTCGACGGGGTCGCCCAGGAACGCCTCAAGGTGGATCCCGAGCAGATCCAGCAGGCCGTGCGCGAGCTCGATCCGGCCGTGCGCGCGGGTCTCGAATCGGCCATCGAGCGCTGCCGCGCCTTCGCCGCCGCTCAGCGCCCGGCCGATGCCGAGATCGAGGTCGCTCCCGGAGCACGACTGGTCCACCGATGGACCCCGGTGCAGCGCGTGGGCCTCTACGTCCCGGGCGGTCTGGCCGTCTACCCCTCGTCGGTCGTGATGAACGTCGTGCCCGCGCAGGCCGCCGGCGTCGAGTCGGTCGTGCTGTGCACGCCGCCGCAGGCCGAGTTCGGCGGCCTGCCGCATCCCACGATCCTGGCCGCCGCCGGGCTGCTCGGCGTGGACGAGGTCTGGGCGATCGGCGGGGCCCAGGCCCTGGCCGCCATGGCCCACGGCGTGGTCGACGAGGGCGAGGACCGCCGTGACGTCCTGGAGCCCGTGCACACGATCACCGGGCCGGGCAACCTGTTCGTGGCGACCGCCAAGCGCCAGCTGCGCTCGGTCGTGGGCGTCGATGCCGAGGCCGGCACCACCGAGATCGCCGTGATCGCCGATGAGACCGCTCAGCCGCGCTACGTGGCCGCCGATCTGATCTCCCAGGCAGAGCACGACCCGCTGGCCGGGTCGGTGCTGATCACCCACAGCCCGCGGATCGCGCAGCAGGTCGCAGAGGCCATCGTGGAGCTGGCCGGCACGGCGCGCCACGCCGAGCGCATCCGCACGGCGCTGGAGGGCGAGCAGTCCGGCGTGGTGCTCACCGACAGCCTCGAGGCCTCGATCGCCGTGGCCGATGCCTACGCCGCCGAGCACCTCGAGATCCACACCGAGGATCCGCGCGCCGTGGCGGCCAGGGTGCGCAATGCCGGGGCGATCTTCGTGGGCCCGTACAGCCCGGTGCCGCTGGGGGACTACGCGGCCGGTTCCAACCACGTGCTGCCCACGGGTGGCTCTGCCGTGCACGCCCAGGGACTGTGCACCACGAGCTTCATGAAGGCCGTGCAGATCATCGAGTACGACCGGGACGCCCTGCTGCACCTGGAGCCGGCGATCTCGGCGCTGGCCGTGGCGGAGGACCTGCCCAACCACGGCGTGGCCGTCACGGTGCGCGCGCAGGATTCCGCCGAGCCCGCCGCCGACACGGAGGGCTGAGCATGCACTGCCCGTTCTGCCGCCACCCCGACTCCAAGGTCGTGGACTCGCGCACCACCGACGACGGCGCCGCGATCCGGCGCCGCCGCCAGTGCGCCGCGTGCAAGCGGAGATTTTCCACCATGGAGACCACCACCATCTCGGTGATCAAGCGCTCGGGGGTCACCGAGCCGTTCGAGCGCCAGAAGATCGTCTCCGGCGTGCGCAAGGCATGCCAGGGCCGGCCGGTGAACGAGGACGACCTGGCCAAGCTGGCTCAGGAGGTCGAGGAGTCGGTTCGCGGGGCCGGGATCGCCGAGATCGAGGCCGACGAGGTCGGGCTGGCCATCCTCAAGCCGCTGCGCCGCCTGGATGTGGTGGCCTATCTGCGCTTCGCCTCCGTGTACCAGGCTTTCAGCGACCTGGACGACTTCGAGAACGCGATCGAGGTGCTGCGCTCCGAGCGCGCCGCCCAGTCCAACGGCCAGCAGGCGCTCGTGGATGACGGGGTGGCCGCGCCGCGGCGCTCCAAGCGGCGCGCCTCCGCCGAGCGGCGCACGTCGGCCGAGCGCAGGCGGGCCGCTCAGCCTCCGGAGACCGAGCAGAGCCCCGAGCAGGAGCGACTGCTGTGACGGGAGCATCCCGGGCCTGACCTGTGGCTGCGCCGCGGGTTCCGCCCTCGGCGATCACCGCCTTGCCGGGGATCGGAGACGGCCTGTATAGTGAATGCATAAGGCCCGTCAGGGGTTGCGGAGGGGAAGCCGCGAACCCTGACGGGCCTTTGTACTGCCCGGCTGCACTGCCGGGCAGTCTCTCAACCTAGGCCGGGAGGCTGCCGGGCCGGATCAGGGCTCAGTCGTCCGCGTGGCGGCGCTGATCCTCCTCGGCCCACAGGGCGGCGCCCACGATGCCCGCGTTGTTGCGCAGCTGAGCCACCTCCACGGGGGTCTCGAGCTCGAGCAGCGGCAGGAACTTGTCCGACTTCTTGGACACGCCGCCGCCGACCACGAACAGGTCGGGGGAGAACAGCATCTGCACGTGCTCGAAATAGGGCTGCAGGCGGTGCGTGGCCCACTTCTTGAAGGACAGCTCCTGCCGCTCGCGCGCCACGGCAGAGGCCCGGGTCTCGGCGTCGTGGCCGTCGAGCTCCAGGTGCCCGAGCTCGGCGTTGGGCACCAGATGCCCGTCCATGATCAGGGCGGCACCGATGCCCGTGCCCAGGGTGATCATGATGACCAGTCCGTCGACGCCCCTGCCGGCGCCGTAGCGGGCCTCGGCCAGACCGGCGCCGTCGGCGTCGTTGAGGGCGGCGATCGGACGGCCCAGCGTCTCGGAGAAGGTCTCGGCGATGTTCGCCCCGACCCACGACTCGTCGATGTTGGCCGCCAGCTTGGTCACGCCGTTCTTGACGATCGACGGGACGATCACGCCGATGGGCGATCCCGGCTCCGGGGCACCCTCGCGGTCCTGCAGCACGGCGACGATCTCGCCGATGACCTTGCCGACGGCTTCCGGCGTAGCCGGCTGCGGCGTGGGGATGCGGTAGCGCTCCCCGATCAGATCGCCGACCTCCAGGTCGACGATCCCGCCCTTGATGCCGGTGCCGCCGACATCGATCCCGATGAAGCGACGCGCGCTCGAGGCCGAGCCCGCGGACGGGGCCGGGGGAGTGGTGTCATCGTCGCGGACTCCCGAGTCCTTGACGACGTCCTCGGCGGTGATCTTCTCCGCGGGCTTGGCGTGGGTCTTCTTGGCGGCCATGTCGGCTCCCTTCGATGGACGGTGCAGGCTCAGGCGGCCGTGGGCAGCGTCAGGACATCCACGCCGTCCTCGGTGACCACCATGGTGAGCTCGAACTGGGCGGTGCGCCGCCTGTCGGCGGTCGTGATCGTCCAGTCGTCGTCCCACTGCTCCCACTGGATGGATCCGAGGGTGAGCATGGGCTCGATGGTGAAGATCATGCCCGGAACGATCTCCGTGGCATAGGAGGGCGCGGCATCGTAATGCGGGATGATCAGCCCGGTGTGGAATTCGTGGCCCACTCCGTGGCCCGTGAAGTCGCGGACCACGCCGTATCCGAAGCGCTGGGCGTACTTCTCGATGACCCGTCCGATGACGTTGATCTCGCGGCCCGGACGCACTGCCTTCATGGCGCGGTTCAGCGACTCCCGTGTCCGCTCCACGAGCAGGCGGGACTGCTCGTCGACCTCGCCCACCAGGAACATGGCGTTCGTATCGCCGTGCATCCCGTCCTTGTAGGCCGTGACGTCGAGGTTGATGATGTCGCCGTCCTCGAGCACGGTGGAATCCGGGATGCCGTGGCAGATGACCTCGTTGAGCGAGGTGCAGATCGACTTGCGGAAGCCGCGGTAGCCCAGGCAGGACGGATACGCCCCGTGATCGCACATGTACTCGTGGGCGATCCGGTCCAGCTCATCGGTGGTCGTGCCCGGCACGCAGGCCTTCCCGGCCTCCTGCAGGGCGTCGGCGGCGATCGTGCCGGCGGCCCGCACCAGCTCGATCTCCTCCGGGGTGTATATGTTCGAGCACTTGCCCTCGTCGGGATCCTGCTTGCCCACGTACTCGGGTCGGACGATGCCGCCGGGCACCTGGCGCGACTTCCCGATGGCTCCGGGGCGCAGGCGCCCGAGCGGCGCGGCGCCGGGCTCGGCGGGGAGGTTGTGGGACGGGCTGGACACGGGGATCGGCGCTCCTTCTGGTCAGGGGTTCTCGACGGCGCTGCGTCGGGTGGTCTTCCCCCCAGCCTAGTTCTCCGGGCCGACGCCGCTGCGGGACCGGTCGACCGGGTAACGGGGCGGCGTGCCGCGGACGGAGCAGGCCGTGCGGATCACGGTGGGGGATACTGGGCAGCGGAAGCGCTCGCGCCGCGAGCCGGCCGCAGGGCCCTGGAGCCATGCGGCCGCACGACGACACCGGGAAGGCGGGTCGCCTCATGGAGTACTGGTACAACCTCAGCAGCGGTCAGATCGAGCAGGGCCAGCAGTCGGACTACAGCCAGCTGCTGGGCCCGTACGCCTCGGAGGCCGAGGCGCGCAAGGCGCTGGAGACCGCGGCGGCCAAGTCCAAGGCCTGGGACGAGAAGGAGCGCGAGTTCCGCGACGACTGAGCGGGCTTCGTCTGCTCCGAGGCCGTGGACGGGCCCCGACGGCAGCGCTGCCGTCGGGGCCCTCGTCGTCCCGTGCCTCGCAGCTCAACTCTCAGGCCACGTGCCTGGCCGGCTCGGACCTGCTCAGGGGCAGCTTCAGAAGGTGTGCTCGGGGCCGGGGAAGGAGCCGTCGCGGACGTCGTCGGCATAGCGGGTCACGGCGTCGGTGATCGTGGAGCGCAGAGCGGCGTACTGACGCACGAACCGCGGGACGCGTCCGCCGTTGAGACCCAGCAGGTCCTGCCACACGAGCACCTGCCCGGTGGTCGCAGCCCCTGCGCCGATGCCCACGGTCGGCACGTCCAGAGCGGCGTCGACCTCCTGCGCGGTCTGCGCCGGGACCATCTCGAGCAGCACGGAGAACGCCCCGGCCTCCTGGAGGGCCAGAGCGTCGTCGAGGACCCGTCGGGCCGCCTCGCCGCGGCCCTGGACGCGGTAGCCGCCCAGGGCGTGCTCGGACTGCGGGGTGAAGCCCACATGGCCCATCACGGGGATCCCCGCGCGCGCCACGGCGCGGACGTGCTCGGCCAGCGCGACGTCCGCCTCGATCTTCACCGCGTGGACCCCTCCCTCCTTGAGCAGCCGCACCGCCGAGCGCACGGCCTGCTGCGGGGACTCCTCGTAGGAGCCGAAGGGCAGGTCGGCGATCACC
Organism: Kocuria sp. SL71; assembly: GCF_026672465.1. Taxonomy (NCBI): domain Bacteria; kingdom Bacillati; phylum Actinomycetota; class Actinomycetes; order Micrococcales; family Micrococcaceae; genus Kocuria; species Kocuria sp. SL71. Next base: position 1,156,088 of record NZ_JAPPRE010000001.1, on the reverse strand, counting down.
AGGGCACGACGGGCGGAGCGGGAGACCGCAGCCGAGAGCATGATCATCTGCTCGGGTGTCACCGGCAGGGTCGAGGACTCCCCGAAGACCGTGCTCCCGGCCGAGTCGCCGACCAGGAGGGTGTCGATGCCCGCGGAGTCGAAGATCTCGGCGAGCATGGCGTCGTAGGCCGTGAGCATCGTGAAGCGCTCGCCGGTCTCCTTGGCCTCCTGCAGGTGCCGGGTGCGCACCCGGCCCACGCTGCGCAGCCCCGGTGCGCTGCGCTCGGCGGCGCCCGCGGGAACGGAAGCGCTGTTGGGGTAGGGCGCGGTGTCCGGGCGATCTGCGGCGTGATCCGAGGAAGCTGCATCAGTCATGCGACTCAGGGTACGCGCAGGACACGGCGCGCCCCCATCGCCGTCCGAGCCGGCCGATAGGCTGTAATCCGGCACCGCACCGGGTCGTCATCGGCGACGGCCCCTCGCCTTCGCGGGCAAGCTCTCGAGCCTAAGGAGACCCCATGGACCGTCAGCAGGAGTTCGTGCTGCGCACCATCGAGGACCGCGACGTCCGCTTCGTGCGCATGTGGTTCACGGACGTGACGGGCACGCTCAAGTCCGTGGCGCTCGCCCCGGCGGAGGTCGAGTCGGCCTTCGAGGAGGGACTGGGCTTCGACGGCTCCTCGATCGAGGGCTTCTCGCGGGTCACGGAGTCGGACATGCTCCTTCAGCCGGATCCCTCGACCTTCCAGATCCTGCCGTGGCGCGGTGAGGATCAGCCCACGGCCCGCATGTTCTGCGACATCCTCACCCCGGACGGCGAGCCGTCCATGGCGGATCCCCGCGGCGTGCTCAAGCGCGTGCTGGCCAAGGCCACCGAGCAGGGCGTCACCTGCTACACCTCCCCGGAGATCGAGTTCTACCTCCTGGAGTCCTCGCGCCTGGATCCTGCCACGGGTGAGCCCACGCCGGTGGACAGCGAGGGCTACTTCGATCACACCCCGGGCGGCGTGGTGCAGAACTTCCGCAGGGACGTCGTGCTCATGCTCGAGGAGGTCGGCATCTCCGTCGAGTTCTCCCACCATGAGGCCGGCCCGGGCCAGAACGAGATCGACCTGCGCTACGCCGATCCGCTGCAGACCGCGGACAACATCATGACGTTCCGCACGATCGTCAAGGAGTCGGCGCTCAAGCACGAGTCGTACGCGACCTTCATGCCCAAGCCGTTCGGCAATCACCCCGGTTCGGGCATGCACACGCACTTCTCCCTGTTCGAGGGCGACACCAACGCGTTCTTCGAGGCGGGTGCCGAGTTCCAGCTCTCGCGCGTGGCCGGGCACTTCATCGCCGGCGTGCTGCGCTACGCCCCGGAGATGGCGATCCTGACCAATCAGTTCGTGAACTCGTACAAGCGGCTGTGGAGCGGGGATGAGGCTCCCTCCTACGTCTCCTGGGGCCACAACAACCGCTCCGCACTCGTGCGGGTGCCGCTGTACAAGCCGGACAAGGTGCAGTCCGCGCGCATCGAGTACCGCGGCCTGGACTCGGCGGCCAACCCGTACCTGGCCTACGCCGGCGTGCTGGCCGCCGGCCTGCGCGGGATCGAGGACGAGCTGGAGCTGCCTGAGGTCGAGTCGGACGATCTGAGCGCCATGTCCAGCGCCGAGCGCCGCGTGGCCGGGCACGAGCCCATGCCGGGCTCCCTGCACGAGGCGATCCGACTGGCCGAGGAGTCCGAGTTCATGGCCGATCTGCTCGGCGAGCAGGTCTTCGGGCACATCATGCGCAACAAGCGCGCGGAATGGGACTCCTACCGCACGGTGGTCACCCGCTACGAGCTCGAGACCAATCTCGGCCTGCTCTGAAGAACGGAAGGCGCTCGCACATGAGCCAGGAACAGGACGCTCCCACCGCCCTTCCGGAGGCGCTCGAGAAGCTCGCGGACCGGCGCCTGGTCAAGACCGGGTTCGACGACGTGCGCACGGCCCGGCGCTGGCTCGGCTTCGGCGAGCTGAAGGGCGTGGAGCTCGAGCCCCTGCTCGGGCAGCTCGAGCAGACCGGCTCCCCGGACGCCGCCGTGCGCTGCCTGGTGCGACTGATCGAGGCCGAGCCCCGGGCCGCTGCCCGTCTGAAGGACCCGCAGCAGGCGCAGACGCTGATCCGCCTGCTGGGCTGCTCCGAGGCCCTCGGCGGCTTCCTCGAGTCGCACCCGCAGCACCTGGACCTGCTCGATGGTCCCCTCGACCCCGAGCCGGAGGAGATCTCCGCCGACGAGCTGCGCTCGAGCCTCCTGCGCAGCGTGGGCGCCGACCCGGAGGCGGACACGCCCGTCGCGCAGTCCATCGGCGATGACGGCGCGGCAGCCCTGCGCGTCGAGTACCGCCGCCAGCTCATCCGCATCGCCCTGGGCGATCTGGGCGCCGCCGATCCCGTCGAGCACCTGCCGGCCGTCGGGCGGCAGCTCGCGGATCTGGCCGCAGCGGCCATTGAGGCCGCACTGGCCGTCTCCCGAGCCGAGATCCACGCCGGCAGCGGGTCCACCCAGGCGGACCCGGAGGAGCTCGAGCGCATCCGGCTCAGCGTCATCGGGATGGGCAAGTGCGGGGCCCGGGAGCTGAACTACATCTCGGACGTGGACGTCGTCTACGTCCACGACATCGTCGACCCGTTCGGCGGCGAGGACGGACACGAGCCGATCGACGACGACCGCGCAGCCGTGCTGGCCACGGCCCTGGCCAGCGGGACCGCCCGAGCTGTGATGTCCAACGGCCCGGAGGCCCCGCTGTGGGAACTCGACGCCAACCTGCGCCCCGAGGGCAAGGACGGGCCGCTGTCGCGCACACTGGACTCCCACGTGCGCTACTACCGCAAGTGGGCCAAGTCCTGGGAGTTCCAGGCGCTGCTCAAGGCCCGGCCCATGGCGGGGGACCAGGAGCTCGGCCGCCGCTACTCCGAGGCGATCTCGCCCATGGTGTGGGAGTCGAGCCAGCGCGAGGGCTTCGTGTCCTCGGTGCAGGCCATGCGCCGGCGCGTCATGGACAACATCCCCTCCGAGGAGCGGGACCGCCAGGTCAAGCTCGGCCCCGGCGGCCTGCGCGACGTCGAGTTCACCGTCCAGCTGCTGCAGCTGGTGCACGGCCGCGGCGATGAGTCCGTGCGCACCCGTGCCACCACAGACTCCCTGGCGGCCCTGGCCAACGCCGGGTACATCGGCCGTGAGGATGCCGAGGAGTTCGGCGCCCAGTACCGGTGGCTGCGCCTGCTCGAGCATCGCATCCAGCTCTTCCGCATGCGTCGCACCCACCTGATGCCGACCTCCACCGCGGAGCTGGCCGTGATCGCCGCCGCCATGCACCCGCCCAGGGCGGGTGCCCGCACCGGCGGCGACGACCTGATGGAGCGCTGGCACAAGACGCGCAGGGCCGTGCGCGGCATGCACGAGCGGATCTTCTACCGCCCGCTGCTGGCCGCGATCACCAACACCTCCTTCGAGGGCGTCGAGCTGAACCAGGACCAGGTCCGAGACCGCCTCAAGGCGCTGGGCTACCGCGACCCCAAGGCTGCCCATCGTCACCTCGAGGCGCTCACTCGGGGCGTCAGCCGCCGGGCCAGCATCCTGCGCACGCTGCTTCCGGTGCTGCTCGAGTGGTTCGCCGAAGGCGTGGATCCGGATGCCGGGCTGCTCGGCTTCCGGCGCGTGTCGGAGGAACTGGGCACCTCGCCCTGGTACCTGCGGATGCTGCGCGATTCCAACACCGGGGCGCAGCGCCTGTGCCACGTGCTCTCCTCCTCGCGCTACATCTCGGACATGCTGGAGACGCTGCCGGAGGCCACCGCGTGGCTGGGCACGGACGCCGAGCTCAAGCCCCGGACCTTCGCCACATTGTGGGCGGAGACGCACGCGCAGATGGGCCGTCACCCGGATGCCGAATCCGCAGTGCGCATGATCCGCTTGATGCGGCGCAGGGAGTCGCTGCGCGTGGCGCTGGCCGACACCGCCGGGCTGATCGATGTCCAGCAGGTCGTCGCGGCGCTGTCGGACATCGACCGCGCTGCGGTGCTCGGCGCCCTGTATTCCGCCGAGCGGGAGCTGCACCGCGAGCAGGGAGTGCCCTGGGCGACCGACGTCCTCGTGGTCGCCATGGGGCGCCAGGGCGGTCGCGAGATCGGTTACGGCTCCGACGCTGATGTCCTCTACGTCTACGTCCCCTGCGAAGACGGCCACGAGCATCCTGACCGCCATGAGCACGGGCTGATCTCCCGACCGGACGATGCCGCGGCCCCCGAGGCGGCCGATGCTGCGGAGGACGCGGAGGACGCGGAGGACGCGGAGGACGCGAGCACCGACGACACCGCGGAATCCGACGATGCATTGTCGGGCGCCTCCGACGAGGCTGCGGCCTCCGATGACGCCCCGGACTCCGAGGCCGCCGCCCAGGATGCCCCGCCGCAGCAACCGGGGGCGCAGGCGGCGCGGGTGATCGAGCGGATGGTCCAGCTGCTCAAGCGGCCCTGCGACCCGCCGATCGTGGCCGAGCGCGTGCTGGAGATCGACAACGATCTGCGTCCCGAGGGGCGCTCCGGTCCCATGGTCCGGTCGCTGGAGTCCTACGCCGAGTACTACAGCCGCTGGGCGGACACCTGGGAGTTCCAGGCGCTCACCCGAGCCCGGCCCATGGCGGGGTCGGATCTGCTCGCTGAGCGGTTCACCGAGCTGATCGATCCCTACCGCTACCCGGCGGAGCTTACCGAGCGCCAGCTCAATGAGATCCGACGCATGAAGGCTCGGGTGGAGAACGAGCGCCTGCCGCGCGGTGCCGACCCGTCCCGGCATGTGAAGCTGGGTCGCGGGGGTCTCTCGGACGTCGAATGGCTCGTGCAGACCCTGCAGCTGCAGCACGCCCACCAGCATCCCGGCCTGCGCACCACCTCCACCCTGGACGGGCTCGAGGCCGCGGTGCAGGCCGAGCTGATGGACTCGGAGGACGCCCACGCCCTGGCCAAGGCCTGGAAGCTGTGCACGGCCATCCGCAACGGCAACGTGCTGCGCACCGGCCGAGCCTCGGACGTGCTGCCCTCGGCGGGCCAGGACATGGAGGCCGTCGCGCGGTGGTGCGGCTATCCGCCGGGCAGCTCCGAGCTGCTCGAGGATGACTACCTTCGCACCACGCGCCAGGCCCGCGCTGTCTTCGAGCGGCTGTTCTACGGCCTCTGAGCAGACCGCACCCGATCGTCGGCGAGGGTCTAGCTCCGTCGGCCGTCGGGCCCGCGGGGTCCTCAGCAGCAGCTGATGCGCCGGCTCGTTCGCAGAAAGCAACAGGGGCCGCGATCGCCTCGACGATCGCGGCCCCTGCCGTGGTGCTGCTGAGGGATCAGACTCCGTAGTAGAGCTTGAACTCGAGCGGGTGCGGGACGAGCGAGAGCGGCTTGAGCTCCATCTCGCGCTTGTACTCGATCCAGGAGGACAGAGTGTCCTCGGTGAAGACATCGCCCTGCAGCAGGAACTCGTGGTCCTCCTCCAGCGCCTGCAGCGCCTCCTCGAGCGAGCCCGGAGCCTTCTTGATGTCCTTGGCCTCCTCGGGCGGCAGCTCGTAGAGGTCCTTGTCGATCGGATCCGCCGGCTCGATGCGGTTGCGGATGCCGTCCAGGCCGGCCATCAGCTGCGCGGCGAAGGCCAGGTACGGGTTGCAGGAGGGATCCGGGGCGCGGAACTCCAGGCGCTTGGCCTTGGGGTTGGTGCCGGTGATCGGGATGCGGATGCCGGCGGAGCGGTTGCCCTGCGAGTAGACCATGTTGACCGGGGCCTCGAAGCCCTTCACCAGGCGGCGGTAGGAGTTCACCGTGGGGTTGGTGAAGGCCAGCACGGACGAGGAGTGCTCGAGCAGCCCGCCGATGTACCAGCGAGCCAGGTCGGAGAGCCCGGCATAGCCCTTCTCGTCGTAGAACAGCGGCTCGCCGTTCTTCCACAGCGACTGGTGGCAGTGCATGCCGGAGCCGTTGTCGTTGAAGACCGGCTTGGGCATGAAGGTGGCGGTCTTGCCCCAGGCTGCTGCGGTGTTCTTCACGACGTACTTGAACTTCTGCAGGTCGTCGGCCGCGTGGGTCAGGGTGTCGAAGCGGTAGTTGATCTCCGCCTGGCCGGAAGCGCCGACCTCGTGGTGGGCGCGCTCGACCTCCAGGCCGACCTCGTCCAGGGTCACGGAGATGGCGTCGCGCAGATCCGCCTGCTTGTCCGTGGGGGAGACCGGGAAGTAGCCGCCTTTCACGGACGTCTTGTTGGCCAGGTTGCCGCCCTCCTCCCGGCGACCGGAGTTCCACGGGGCCTCGTCGGAGTCCACGGCGTAGAAGGAGCCCTGCGGCTGGACGTCGTAGCGGACGTCCTCGAAGATGAAGAACTCGGCCTCGGAGGCGAAGTTCGCGGTGTCCGCGATGCCAATGGAGCGCATGTAGGCCTCGGCGCGCTCGGCCACGCCGCGGGGATCGCGGTGGTAGGGCTCGCCGCTGCGGGGGTTGACGATCGAGCAGGTGACGTTGAGCGTCTTCTCGATCCGGTAGGGGTCCACGAACGCCGTGGCCACGTCCGGGATGAGCTGCATGTCGGACTCGGCGATGCCGGCGAAACCGCGGATAGAGGAGCCGTCGAAGAGCTGCCCGTTCACGAAGAAGTCGTCGTCGACGGCCTTGGCGGGGAGGTTGAAGTGCTGCTGGACCCCCGGCATGTCGGTGAACCGGACGTCGACGAAGACGACGTCCTCCTCCTTGATGAAGGCGAGGACCTCTTCTGCTGTCTTGAACACTGCGTACTCCTTCATGGTGTGGGGCGGCCGCCCTGTCAGCGGTCTTCCGCACGACGGGCCGAGCCCCTAGCGGATCGTCTTCGACCCTACGGAGGCGCCGTTGCCCAGCCGTGACCCTCGTGTTTCGCGGGTGTTTCGGATCTCATCCTATCGGCCGAGCCTCCGAGCACGCCCGAAGCGCGCAGTATCCGCCGGAGCCGCCGCGGCTGCCCCGGTAGGCTGAGCGGATGACCGAGCACGACGACGTCCGCCGCCCCAGCGCCCCTGCCGACGCAGAGACGGGCTACCCGGGACAGGGTCTGGGGCGACCCCAGGACGGGCCCGGCTCGATTCCCAGCCTGATCCGCCGCGTGGGAGGCCTGTGCATCGACTGGGGCATCGCGGTGGCGCTGGCCTGGGCGCTGCTGCCCTACGAGTGGGTCAACCTCGGCATCACCGGGATCTGGCTGGTGCTCACGATCCTGGCGGTGGGGTTCATGGGCCACTCGGTGGGCCACCTGGTCCTGGGGATGCAGGTCCAGACCCTCGATGGCCGCCCGATCGGCTTCGCCAGGGCGTTCGTGCGCACCGTGCTCCTCGCCCTGGTGATCCCGGCGCTGATCATGGACCGCGACCAGCGCGGGCTCAACGATCGCCTGATCGGCACGGTGCTGGTGCGCATCCGCTGAGCACGACCACGCGAAGAGGCCCCGGACGTCGGTGACATCCGGGGCCTCTTCGCGCGTTCGGAGCGGGATCAGCGGCCGCGCAGCGCCTTGTGATCGGGGCGGGCGCGCATGGGGTCCACGCCCTTGGGGATCGGCAGCTGGTCGGAGCGCAGGGTCGACAGGCGCTGGTGCACCGCCGAGACCTCCTGCTTGGTCAGCTTGTTCTCCAGCTTGCGGATGTGCTTGGAGACCTGGTTCAGCGGCACCTGATCCTCACGCGGGCCGGCGGCGATGATGTGGATCGGGACATTGCGCACGCGCGGTCCCACGCGGCGGCGCTCCTTCTCGGCGAGCTTGCGGGCGCGGCCGGTGGGGCCCTCGGTCACCAGCACCACACCGGGGCGGCCGATGGCGCGGAAGACCAGGTCGCGATTGCGCGGATCGATCTGCACCGGCTGCTCCTCGACGATCCATCCGCGGCGCAGCGTGGACAGAGCCGCGCCCGTGGCGCCCGGCTGATCCTCGATGCGGGCGAAGGCGGCCTTCTCCGCCCGTCGGGACAGGAACCAGAAGCACAGCAGGATGGCGAACGGGATGCCGATCAGCAGCCAGGTGATCCAGTTGTTGAGCAGCAGGCCCAGCAGCAGGAAGACCACCAGCACGCCCAGCCCGAGGGCGATGAGCTTGAGAGTGATGTTCGGGTCCTGCTCCTTGGTGATCTGGAAGACCTGCTTGATCTGGGCGAAGGGCCCGGGACCGCGCTCGGCCTTCCGCTTGGCCTTGGCCTCGCGCTGCTCCTGCTTGGCCTTGGCCTTGGCGGCCTTGGGATCGGCAGCGGAGGCGCCCTTGCTGCGGGAGGGAGTGCGATCAGACACGGATGGTTCCTCGTGGTCGGGATGCTGCGGGTGGCCGCCCGGTCGAGACGCTGGTGAGCGAAGGGCGGCGGAGCGGGGCCAGTCTAGCGGCTGAGGGAGGCGGCAAGGGCCCGCCCGACGCGATGCGTCGGCGGGCCCTTGCCGGACCGACGGTGCGCTGCAGACACCGGCAGCTCGGACTCAGCGGCCGAGCTTGGCCATGAGGGTCGAGGCCTCCTGCGCGGCGGAGCCCTCATCGGTGATGTGGGCCAAGTGCTCGGGGATCTCGCGGTCGAGCTTCTTCATGGCGCGGGCCCACAGGCGCCCGGAGCGGTAGGAGGAGCGGACCATGGGTCCGGCCATGACGCCCAGGAAGCCGATCTCCTCGGCCATCTCGCTGTACTCCACGAACTGCTCGGGCTTGACCCAGCGGTCGATCGGGTGGAAGAGCTTGGACGGGCGGAGGTACTGCGTGAGGGTGATGATGTCGCAGCCGGAGTCGCGCAGGTCGCACAGCGCCTCGTAGATCTCCTCGTCCGTCTCGCCCATGCCCAGGATCAGGTTGGACTTGGTGATCAGGTCCTGGTCCTTGGCGAAGTTCAGGACCTCGAGGGAGCGCTCGTAGGTGAAGGCCGGGCGGATCTTCTTGAAGATGCGCGGCACGGTCTCCAGGTTGTGGGCGAAGACCTCCGGCTGGGCGTCGACGACCTCCTGCAGGGACTCGGGGCGGCCCTTGAAGTCGGGGATCAGGATCTCCATGCCGGTGTTCGGGGAGATCTCGTGCACGGCGCGGATGGTCTCCGCGTAGAGCCACGACGCGCCGTCCTCCTGGTCATCGCGGGCCACGCCGGTGACGGTCGCGTAGCGCAGGTCGAGGTCGCGGATGGACTCCGCGACCTTGCGGGGCTCCTCCGGGTCCAGCGGCTCGGGACGGCCGGTGGAGATGTCGCAGAAGTCGCAGCGACGGGTGCACACCGAGCCGCCGATGAGGAACGAGGCCTCGCGGTCCTCCCAGCACTCGTAGATGTTGGGGCAGCCGGCCTCCTCGCACACCGTGTGCAGGCCCTGGCTGCGGGCCATGGACTTCAGCTTGGTGTACTCCGGACCGGTGCGCGCGGTGTTCTTGAGCCAGTCCGGCTTCTTCTCGACCGGGACCTCGGCATTGCGGGCTTCGACGCGCAGCAGGCGGCGGCCTTCGGGGGCGATGGTCATCGGCGTTCTCCTCGTCTGTTGTCCTGGGTGAGGACCGGGTCAGTCTGTCGGTGCTCGGTCCGCGCGGTGGCGCGGGCTGATGCGTCTCAGGCCGCGCTCGCGGCGGGCCAGGGCAGGGGTACGGCGTCTGCGGGGATCTCGGAGACCTCGCACAGATCGGCCTCGCGGAGGATCAGCTCGTCGATCACGAGGTCCTTGACCTCCGACGGCGTCACGGTCCGGCCGAGCTCGCGGCTGATCGTGGTCACGCCGGCGTCCGAGATCCCGCACGGGATGATGCTGCGGAACGCCTCGAGGTCGTTGCTGCAGTTGATCGCGATGCCGTGCATGGTGGTGCGCTTGGAGACCTGCACGCCGATCGCCGAGATCTTGCGATCGGCGCCGCGCTCGTCGGCGAGGATCCAGGCTCCGGAGCGGCCCTCGACCGTGACGGCCTCCAGCCCGAGCCGTCGCAGCACGGACAGCACGAGCTGCTCCATGTTCCGCACGAACTTCACGACGTCGATCGGGGTGGTCAGCTTCATGATCGGGTAGACCACGAGCATCCCGGGGCCGTGCCAGGTGATCTTGCCTCCGCGGCCGATCTCGACCACTTCGGTCCCATCCGTGGGGTACTCCTCGGCGGCGGCTCGCCGACCTGCCGTGTAGACCGGCTCGTGCTCGCACAGCAGGACCGTGTTGGCCCGGGTGCCCGCCACGACGTCGCCGTGGACGATCCGCTGCAGCTCCAGCGCGGGTCGGTACGGAACCAGGTCCGGAGCCATGCCAAGAGACTCGATGGAAAGGGACATGTCACCAGGGTACGCCTGGTGCTCGGATGTGGATAACTCGAGACGTCCTTTCGCTGACAGCATGCTGGGCGCATGGATGAGAACCAGACGGGCACCGCTCAGGACCACGATCCGTTCCGGGAGCTTCTGTGCTCCGATGGCCCGTGGGCGCCGACCGGCGGGCAGCGGCTCACCCACCTGCAGACCGGAGAGTCCTTCGGACGGCTCGCGCTGGCGGACGCGCACGACGCCTCTGACTGGGCCGAGCTCGTAGAAGCACTTGCAGACCTGGACAGCGAGCGGCTCGTGCTCCCGCGGGCGGTGATCGACGACGGCGCCGCCGTGCTCTACTCCGGGCCCGACGACCTCGGTGAATCCTTTGCGAGCCTGCTGGAGGCTTCCGGGATGGTCGAGCAGGACGAGACCATGCGCATGGCAGCCGATCTCGCCCTCGCCCTGCGGCAGCTGCACTCCTCCGGCGCAGTGCTCGGGCGTCTGCGGCTGCAGGACGTGCTCAGGTCCGGTGACGGAGGGTGGGCGCTGCTGGTCTCTCCGTCCTCCGGCGCCCACACGGCGGCTGGGGCTGAGCTGGCGCGGCTCAGCCGCGCTGACGTGGTCCTGCTCGCCTCGGCCGCTGTCACGGTGCTCACCGGGCGACGCCCCAGCGCTGCGCGCACTCGTGCGCCGCTGCGCAGCACCCACCCGCTGCTCGATCCGGAAGCCGCTGACGCCCTGGACCTCGTGCTCGACCGGGCGGCTCAGCAGGAGGGGGAGGGCTCAGCCGGGACGGGGGAGCGCGCCGGGTCGACGGCTCGTGCCGGTACCGGGATGGCCACCGGCTCAGGGATGCTCACGGCCTCGGAGCTGGAGCTGCTGCTGCGGCCTGCAGCGTCGTGCTCGGCGGGGTTCGAGCTGACGGAGGCCGAGGCGACAGGGGATGAGCCAGCGCGCTCCGGCCCCACAGGGGCCGGGCCTGCCGACGTGACGCGGATGGGCCGGCCCGCTGTCGAAGGACCGATTGCGGCGAAGGGCGCGGGCGACTTCGGCCCTCTGTCCGCAGATGAAGCCGAGCCCCTCCCGGAAGGACAGGAGCGCGATGATCCCACCGTCCGGCTGCTGCGTGCCGAGGCACGTGAGCCGGAGAGATGGCGGCGCAGCGCTCGAAGTCTCCGAGGAAGCACTCGACGAGGTGACGGCGGTGCCCAGCACACCAGCGGTGGCGGGGAGCAGGGCAGGGGCGGCGGGCCTCAGCTCGTGAGCAGCGATCGTGCGGACCGGGGCAGGGCTCGTCCGGCCCGAGGTCGTGCGCGTCCGTCAGCCGCCGCGTCTGAGGAATCGCGACGCCCGCGTCGCGTGCTCGCCGGAGCGGCCGCGGTCGTGATCGGTGCCGCTGCCCTGGCCGGGTGGCAGGTCGTCACCGGGCCGCCAGACGAGATCCCCAGCGCCGTCGGCTCGGCCGAGCAGGTTCCGGGCGCTGCTGTCGGAGACCAGCCGGCTGCCGGCGGCGATGACCCGACGCAGGCAGCACCGGGGGAGTCCGTCTCGTCCGAGACCGGAGCGGCGACCGAGCCGGAAGCCGTGAGCGCTCAGCACAGTCCGGAGTACGCCGCGGCCGCGCTGATCGCCTTGCGAGCCGATGCGCTGCGCACGGGAGATCGCGACCTGCTGGAATCGGTCTACCTCCCGGAAGCGGCCGATCTGGCCGATGACCTGGAGACCCTGGACCAGGCGAGATCGTCGGGAGCGTTCGAGGACCTGCAGATGGCGCTCGCCGATGCGCAGCCGTCGGCCTCGGACCCGAGCGCCGCCCGCGCCGAAGCCAGTCCACCCGAGCGAACCGCCACGGTCACCGGCACGGTGGAGGCCACGGGCAGCGGCCTGGATCCGGAGGCCGCCGGTGAGGCCACGCTGCGCCAGGACGTGAGCATCGAGATGGTGGGAGGCGACGACGGCGCCTGGCGCCTCCTCGACGTCACGCCGATGTGAGCCGGAGATGCCGGAGGCCCGAGATCGCCTCGAGCCGGAGGCGGCGGCGACTCTGTGATGACGGCGAGCCGGGACCGATCTGCTCGGTCCCGGCTCACGGGTGCCCTGCTCAGCGGGGCTCGTGTGCCCGCGTGCGGCTCACCAGAGGACGGCGATCACCATGTTGATCAGGGCCGAGCCGCCCACGCCGTGGGCGATGCCGGTCGAGACCGGCTCGCCCTTGGCGATCTTCCGGCGACCGATCAGGGCCGCGGCGAAGACCGCGATGGCGATGATCAGCTTGATGGTGAGCTTGAGGTGGTTCACGGGGCCGTCCCCCATCTCGAGCAGCCCCATTAGGAGCAGACCGGAGACGAGCATGGCCACGGACGACCAGAACTGCCAGCCGGTCACCGTCGGCTTGCGGAACGTGGCGATCCAGGTGCCGATGATCACGGCGGCGCCGAAGAGATGGACGAGGACCAGGAGGGAGTACACGAATGCCATGGAATCCACACTAACCGCAGTTTGACGACACCCTGTCACCGATTCCTCGAGGCAGCCGGTGATCTCAGCCACCCGTCGCGATGCGGGAAGGCCCCGCACCGTGGGACGGTGCGGGGCCTTGCAGGAGACGCTCGCTCGACGCGCTGCCGAGCGGGGGCGGACTCAGCTCACAGGCCGAGCGAGCCCTCGAAGCGGCCCTCCTCCAGGCGGGCCTTGAGGCCCTGGAGGAAGCGGCCGGCGTCGGCGCCGTCCACGATGCGGTGGTCGTAGGTCAGCGACAGGTAGCACATGTGGCGGATGGCCACGACGTCGTTGCCGTCGGCGTCCTGGATGACCATGGGGCGCTTCACGATCGTGCCCGTGCCCAGGATGGCGACCTGGGGCTGGTTGATGATCGGGGTGTCGAACAGCGCGCCGAAGGAGCCCAGGTTCGTGATCGTGAAGGTGCCGCCGGTCAGGTCGTCAGGGCTGAGCGAGCCGTCGCGACCGCGGGAGCCGAGGTCGGCGATGTTCTGGGCCAGGCCCGGAAGCTGCATGTCGCCAGCCTCCTTGATGACCGGGACCAGCAGACCGCGCGGGGTGTCCACGGCGATCGCCAGGTTCTCGGAGCCGTTGTAGACGATCTCCTTCTCGTCCTCCTTGAACGTGGCGTTCAGGGCCGGGTTGGCCTTGAGCCCCTCGGCCACGGCCTGGGCGAAGAAGGGGAGGTAGGTCAGCTTGGCGCCGTGCTTCTCCTGGAACGGGGCCTTGGCCTTGTTCCGCAGAGCGGCCACGCGGGTCATGTCGACCTCGGTGACCTGCGTCAGCTGAGCGGACTCCTGCAGCGACTCGCGCATGCGCTTGGCGATCGTCATGCGGATGCGCGGTGCCTTCTCCGTGGTGCCGCGCTTGTCCGAGACGGGCTGGATGGTGGTCGGCTCGCCGTTGTCGGCGATCTGCGCACCACCCTGCTGGGCCGAGCCGGAGGAAGCCGGGGACTGGGCGCCCGACTCCGCAGCGGCCAGAACGTCCTGCTTGCGGATGCGACCACCCACGCCGGTGCCCTTCACGGAGGCGAGGTCCACGCCCTTCTCGCGTGCGAGCTTGCGCACGAGCGGGGTGACGTAGCCGGAGGCCTCACCGGAGCCGGAGGCCGCGGAGGATTCCTGCTTCGGAGCCTTCTGCTGCGCGGGCTCGGTCTTGGCGGCCTGCGCCTTCTCGGACCTCTGGTCCTGAGCGGACTTCTCGTCCTTCTTGGCCTCGCCGGAGGTCTTGTCCTCGGCGGCCTCGTCGGTGGCCTCGGGGGTCGACGACGACGTCGCGGCGTCCTCGATCTCCTCGGCGGACTTCTCCTCGCTCTTGCCCTGATCGGAGGAGTCACTGGAGTCGTCGGAGGACTCGGCGGCGTCTGCGTCGCCGATCACGGCCAGGACCTGGCCGACCTCGGCGTCCTCGTCCTCCTGGACGCGGATCTCGAGCAGGGTGCCGGCCACCGGGGAGGGGACCTCGGTGTCGACCTTGTCGGTGGAGACCTCGAGGAGGGGCTCGTCGACGGCGATCTCCTCGCCGATCTCCTTGAGCCAGCGGGTCACGGTGCCCTCGGTCACGGACTCGCCCAGGGCGGGCAGGGCGACCTCGGTGCCGGAGCCGCCGGAGGACTTCTTGGCCTCGGCCTTCGGAGCCTCCTCGGAGGGCTTCTCCTCGGACTTCTCCTCAGCCTTCGGCTCCTCCTTCTCGGCGGAGTCATCCGCGGAGTCGCTGGAGTCGTCGGAGGACTCGGCGGCGTCTGCGTCGCCGATCACGGCCAGGACCTGGCCGACCTCGGCGTCCTCGTCCTCCTGGACGCGGATCTCGAGCAGGGTGCCGGCCACCGGGGAGGGGACCTCGGTGTCGACCTTGTCGGTGGAGACCTCGAGGAGGGGCTCGTCGACGGCGATCTCCTCGCCGATCTCCTTGAGCCAGCGGGTCACGGTGCCCTCGGTCACGGACTCGCCCAGGGCGGGCAGGGCGACCTCGGTGCCGGAGCCGCCGGAGGACTTCTTGGCCTCGGCCTTCGGAGCCTCCTCGGAGGGCTTCTCCTCGGACTTCTCCTCAGCCTTCGGCTCCTCCTTCTCGGCGGAGTCATCCGCGGAGTCGCTGGAGTCGTCGGAGCTGCCGGAGCCGGAGCCGTCGCCGATGACGACCAGCGGAGCGCCGACCTCGACGTCCTCGTCCTCCTGGACCAGGATCTCCTCGATCACACCGGCGACCGGGGAGGGGACCTCGGTGTCCACCTTGTCGGTCGAGATCTCGACGATGGCCTCGTCGACGGCCACCTCGTCGCCGACCTCCTTGAGCCAGCGGGTCACGGTGCCTTCGGTGACGGACTCACCGAGTGCAGGAAGGTTCACGGTTTCAGACATGTTCAGATTCTCTTTCTGACGTCAGGTCGATGCAGTGCTGGTGATCGGCCGGCGACGCTGTCAGCAGCGTCGCCGGCCGAGGTGGCCTGATCAGCCGTGCAGCGGGATGCCCGCCAGGCCCATGGCGGCCTCGCCGAGGGCCTCGTTCTGGGTGGGGTGCGCGTGGACGAACTGCGCGACGTCCTCCGGGTAGGCCTCCCAGTTGACGATGAGCTGGCCCTCGCCGATCTGCTCCGAGATGCGCTTGCCGATCGCGTGGAAGCCGACGATCGGGCCGTCCTTCTCGCGGACCAGCTTGATGATGCCGCCGGTGCCCAGGATCGAGGACTTGCCGTTGCCGAGCAGGTTGTACTCGAAGGTCTCGATGTTCTCCTTGCCGAACTTCTCCTCGGCCTTGGGCTGGGTGTAGCCCACCGACGAGATCTCCGGCTCGGTGAAGGTGACCTTGGGGACGTTGATGTCCTCGACGGGGATCGGGTTCAGGCCCGCGATCTCCTCGGCCACGAAGCGGCCCTGCTGGTAGCCGCGGTGGGCCAGCTGCACGCCCGGGACGATGTCGCCGATCGCGTAGATGTTGCCCACGCCGGTGTGCAGGCGCTCGTTCGGGGTGACGAAGCCGCGGTCCATGGGGATCCCGAGGTCCTCGTAGCCCATGTCCTCGGTGCGCGGGGCGCGGCCCACGGCGACCAGGACGACGTCGGCCTCGAAGACCTTGCCGTCGGCGAGGGTGACCTTGGCGCCGTTGTCGTCCTGCTCGACCTTCTCGAAGAAGGTGCCCAGGTTGGTCTTGATGCCCTTCTTCTTGAACTCCTTCTCGAGGTTCTTGATGATGGCGGGGTCCTCGTTGGGGACCAGGTGATCCAGGCCCTCGATGACGGTGACGTCCACGCCGAAGGAGTTCCACATGGAGGCGAACTCGGAGCCGATGACGCCGCCGCCCAGCACGATCGCGGACTTGGGGGTCCAGTCGATCTCGAGGGCCTCGGTGGAGGTCATGACCCGATCGCGGATCTCGATGCCCATGGTCTTCGAGTAGGAGCCCGAGGCCAGGATGATGTGCTTGCCGGTGTAGGTGGTGCCGTCGACGTCGATGGTGTTCTCACCGGTGAGCTTGCCGAAGCCGTCCACGACGGTGACCTTCTTGGACTTCATGAGTCCCTGCAGGCCCTTGTACTTGCCGGCGACGATGCTGTCCTTGTACTCGCGCACCTTGGCCATGTCGACGGAGACCTCGCCGATGCTCACGCCGTACTTCTCCGAGTTCTGGGCCTCGGTGGCCAGCTCGGCCGAGTGCAGGTACGCCTTGGTGGGGATGCAGCCCCAGTGCAGGCAGGTGCCGCCCAGCTTGGACTTCTCGATCAGTGCGACGCTGAAGCCCAGCTGGACTCCGCGAAGAGCTGCGGCGTAACCGGCGGAGCCTCCGCCGAGCACCAGGATGTCGAATTCGTTGTCTGCCACGGATGACGCTCCCTTGCGATCTGTTCCACGTGCGCCCGGCGTCGTCGCCGTGCGTGCCCCTGACATGCCGTGCAGAGGCCTCGGTTCTGTTCGTCAGTCTAGCCCCGTCGCACGCGCGCGCCATGCGGGTGACGACCGTGCCGCACAGCCTGCCCGGAGGCCGGCCGTGCGGCACTGCTCACACCGCGAGCGTGCTCGAGTCTGCTCAGACCGGTCGTCCGGCCACGAGCTCGAGGGTCCGGAACAGGGTCAGCAGGCCCATGCCCGTGCCCTGACGAGGGGTATAGCCCCACGGGGAGTCCTCGTTGAACGACGGTCCGGCGATGTCCAGGTGCGCCCAGGGGCCGGCAGGGCCCTCGGGGCGCAGGTCATCGGCCGAGTCGGTGTGCTCGGCGCCGCCGAACTCCTGCAGGAACAGCCCGGCCACCAGCATCCCGCCCTCGCGGTCGCCGATGTTCTTCAGATCGGCGACGTGCGAGTCCAGCGAGGCGCGCAGGTGATGCGGCAGCGGCATGGGCCACAGGGACTCGCCCGAGTCGACCGAGGCCGACAGCAGCGCCTCGACGGCATCGTCATCGCCCATGACTCCCGCGGTGCGCTTGCCGAGGGCGATCATCTGAGCACCCGTCAGCGTGGCGACGTCGATGAGCAGGCCCGGATCCTCCTCGCGGGCGGCGACGAGGCCGTCGGCCAGCACCAGCCGGCCCTCGGCGTCGGTGTTCAGGACCTCGACGGTGCGCCCGCCGCGGATGCGCAGGACGTCGCCGGGGCGGGTGGCGGTGCCCGAGGGCATGTTCTCGGCCAGGCACAGCCAGCCCGTGGTGGCCACGGGAAGCCCTGCCTCGGCGGCGGCCAGCACCGTGGCCAGCACGGTGGCGGCCCCTGACATGTCCGACTTCATGGTCATCATGGATGCCCCGGGCTTCAGCGACAGGCCGCCGGAGTCGAACGTGATGCCCTTGCCCACCAGCGCCACATGGTCGACGGGCTTGGCTGGCTCCCAGCCGATGCGCACCAGGCGCGGCGGGTGCGCCGCTCCCTGGCCCACGCCCATCAGGCCGCCGTAGCCGCCGGCGGCGAGCTCGTCCTCGGCCAGGACCTCGACCGAGAGCCGGCCCTTGGCCCCGGTGGAGGTCGCGGCCGCGAGATCGCGGGCCAGCTGGGCGAAGCTGTGCGGATACACCGTGTCCGGGGACAGATCGGTCAGTGTGCGCGACAGTGCTACGGCCCGCCCCAGGTTCTCCGCGCGGGTCAGAGCGGGAGCCAGCTCGTCCGCGGGAAGGCCCGCCGCGGCGATCGTGGCACGGCGCAGCGGGGAGTCGCTGGGCTTGCGGGTCGCGTGCTTCTGGGCGGTGAACGTGAAGGCGCCCAGCGCCGCGCCCTCGGCCTGGCGGCGGCCTCTGCCACGTCCTGGGCCGGCAGAGCGAACACGGCGTGCTCGCGACCGGTCAGGGCGCGTGCGGCCGCACCGGCGGCGCGGCGCAGCGACTCGGCGCGCGAGTCGGTCTCGCGGCCGTCGCCCAGCCCGCTCAGCACGATGACCGGCCAGGCCGAGCCCGACGGGGCCGGCAGGGTGCGGACCTCATCTGCGGCGCCGGAGACGCGCAGCGCCTCCGCCTGCAGCTGCAGATCGGCGGGAAGGCCCTTGGCCTCCAGCGGCAGGGCCACGACGGGGCCATCGGGGGTCTTCTCCACGCCGAGCACCAGAGCGTCCGCGGACAGGGAGGACAGCTTCTTGGTGCTGCTGGTCAGGCTCAGCCCGCCCGAGGGGACGAGGTCGATGAGCGCGGGCGGGGTCTCGGCGCCGGGGCGTCGGCGGGCGGGAGAGCTGGAGGGGGTGCGGGCCATGGACTGTCCTCATTCCTCTGGAGGGTGATCGGCGCGCGGCGCGCGATCGGGGCGGGGATCGGTTCCTGCAGCGGTGCGGTGCGCTTGGCCTGCCTCCGGGCGATATGCCCGGAGCGGGGCCGGAGCGTCCAGCCGCTGCGTCATGTGCTCGAGGGTAGCGGGCGCCTCGGACGGGGCACGGCGAATGGGCGCTGCTCCTCATGGGTGCGAGACTGGTGGCTCGGCCGTCGCACGGAATAGAACACGCCTGCGGGGCCGTTGCATCCTGCTGAAGCGCCCGTGCCCGTGGAGGGGCGCGGCGCACGGCACGTCGATGGAGGAGCAACTGTGGCTGATGCATCCGAGCTGTACATGGCGAACGGGAGCCTGCTTGATGACCCCCGGCTGCACGGCGCTCCCATGATCGTGGCCCTGTCCGGCTATGCCGATGCGGGGCACCTGGCCGAGCAGGTCCGCGAGACCCTGCTGGGGGGACTGCCCTCGGAGGTCCTGGCCAGGTTCGACTCCGACCAGCTGCACGACTACCGGGCCCGGCGCCCGCACGTGCGCTTCGTCCAGGACCACTTCGAGCGCATCGAGGGCCCGGAGCTGGCCCTGCACCTGGTGACGGACCCTCTGGGCCAGCACTTCACGGTGCTCTCCGGGCCGGAGCCGGACCTGCACTGGGAGCGCTTCCTGGACGCGGTCATGGACCTCGTGCAGCGCATGGAGACCTCGATCGTCACCGACGTCACGGGATTCCCCATGCCCGTTCCGCACACCCGACCCTTCCTGGTGACCCCGCACGGCTCACGCACCGATCTGGTGGGCTCGGGCTTCTCCAAGCTGCCGATCATCGAGATGAGCTCCTCGGTCGCCCAGCAGCTCGAGATCCGCCTTGCCGAGGCCGGAATCGACCACGTGGGCTTCTCGGTGCACGTCCCGCAGTACATGGCCGAAGCCGTCCTGCCGCAGATCGCGGTGACCGCGTTCGAGCACTTCTCCGCGGCCACGGCCCTGACCCTGCCCACCGACGCCCTGCGCGACGACTCCCGCGATGCCCTGCAGCGCATCGAGGAGCAGGTGGCCGAGTCGCCGGAGATCCAGGCCGTGATCTCCCAGCTCGAGCAGCGCTACGACGAGGCCGTCGAGGGCGCGCAGCCGCGCTCCCTGCTGGCCGGAGACGCCGACGAGCTGCCCGATGCCGATGAGATCGGGGCGGCCGCCGAGGCCTTCCTGGCACAGCGCTCGGAGTCTGACGACCTGTGACGGGCGCTGCGTCTGGTCGTCCCCTCCCGCAGCGCGACTCGCGCACAGCCTTCCTCGTCATGGGGGTGGGCGTCTTCGCCTACATGATCGCCGTGGCGCAGCGGACGAGCTTCGGGGTGGCCTCGACCCAGGCCGCGGATCGCTTCGGCGCCGCGGCCTCCGAGCTGTCCCTGTTCACGATGCTGCAGGTCCTGATCTACGCCGGCATGCAGATCCCCGTCGGCGTGCTGGTCGATCGGCTGGGCAGCCGGCGGATGGTCGCCATCGGCGCCGGGCTGATGATCGTCGGACAGCTCATCCTGGCCGTGGCCGAGTCGATCAGCGTGGGCGTTCTGGCTCGCGTGTTCGTCGGCGCCGGCGATGCCATGACCTTCGTGTGCGTGCTGAAGATCGTCCCGGCGTGGTTCTCGCTGCGTTATTCGCCCATGGTCACCATGGCAGTCGGCGCGGTCGGCAACCTGGGCCAGCTGCTGTCGGTCGTGCCGTTCAGCCTGCTGCTCTCGGCGGCCGGATGGGTCCCGTCGTTCCTGTCGATGGCAGGACTGTCCGTGCTGACGCTGGTCCTCGTGCTGGCCTTCCTGCGCGACTCCCCGGAGGGCTCGGCCCGCAGCGAGCGGCCCACGACCCTGCGCAGGGTGCGCATCCAGGTGCAGCGCTGCCTGCGCGATCCCTCCATCGGACTCGCGTTCTGGCTGCACTTCACGATCCAGTTCACCGGCAACGTCTTCGGACTGATGTGGGGCTACCCCTATCTGCAGCACGCCCAGGGCCTGTCGATGGGGGAGGCGTCGTTCGTCATGACGTTCTTCGTGCTGGCCAACATCGTCGTGGGCCTCGTGCTCGGCGGGATCGTCTCGCGTGCGCCCGATCGCCGGATGCGCCTGTCCTTCACCATCATCGGACTGGGTGCGGCCGCGTGGCTCGTGCTGCTGCTGTGGCCCGGACATGTGCCGTTCCTGGTGCTGGTCGCGGCGGTCGTGCTGATCGCGATCTCGCTGCCGGCCTCCATGCTCGCCTTCAACGTGATCCAGTCGTTCATCCCCGTGCGCCGGGCCGGCACCGCCACCGGGATCGCGAATGTCGGCGGCTTCGTGGCGGCCCTGATCGCGATCTTCCTCATCGGTGCCGCGCTGGATCTGCAGCTGGCGCTGGGGATCACCGACGAGCTGTACTCGCCGGCGTCGTTCCGAGTGGCCATGGCCACGCAGCTGCTGGTGACGGCCGTGGGCTCAGCCTTCTGCCTGCTGTTCACCCGCCGGGTCCGCAGCAAGTACGGCGCCAGCGCGGTCTGAGGGCTCCACAGCCTCCGTCTGCGCAGCCACGCGGGGCGGGATCTCCACGGTCGTCGGCTTCCGGACCCGGTGGCCGGCCCCGACGGCGACGCTGGGCCCATGAGCACAGACGCCGCGCACAGCGATCCCACTCCCTCCTCCCGCGCCGACTCCGGGCAGGACGTCGGCCGCGACCCGTTCACGCCCGTGGCGCGCACCGCCGCGGACATCCTCGCGATCATGCCGCACACGCTGGGGCAGTGGCCCAAGCGCTCGGCGGTGCTGCTGACCTCGACCGATTCGGAGCCCGGCCCGTGCCTGCGCGTGGACCTGCCCGAGGAGCGGGTGCTCGCCGATGAGCTCACGCTGCTCGAGTGGATCGCCGAGCTGTGCCGCCTGCTGGAGCACGATCCGGTGGGCGACCGCCTCTACCTGGCACTGTTCACCGACGGATCGTCCCTGGACGGGCGGCAGTGCGAGCAGGTCGTCGACGCCGTGGGGGAGGCCGCGGCCCTGTCCGGGCACAGCATCGCCGGGTGCTGGGAGGTGGGGCCGCGGCAGTGGTTCGATCTGGAGGACTCCGAGCCCCGGATCGGCCGCGACGTGCAGGAGATCCGCTCCAGCGCGGTGTGGACGGCGCTGGTGGTCACCGGAAGCACGGTCGACGAGCCGGCCCCGACTCGGTCCGTCCGCGCCGAGCCGGAGCGCAGCGAGCTGCGGGTAGAGGACTGCCGGGGCCTGGTCCGAGAGTTCCAGCGGCGATGGAGCCTGCGCCGCGGCGCGGCCGGACCTGGTGCCGCCCAGTGCCTCCACCGCGACGTCGGACCCCAGGTGGCCGACTCCCTGGAGGCCTGGCAGCGCCTGCTCGATGAGCGCTCCCCGGGCACGGCCGCCGAACGGGCCTCGGCGCTGGATTCGGCCGCGCAGGCGCAGCTGCTGGTCTGCCTGGCGGATCCGCTGGGATCGGACGCGCTCGCGGTGTCCGTGCTCACCGGCCAGCACGGGCGCGCCCTGAGGGCCTGGTGGCAGCTGCAGGCCATGGTGCACGGGTCGAGCCACGGCGAGGACTTCGGCTGGATGATCGAGGTGCTCAAGGGCCGGTGGGACGGGACGCCCGACTGGGAGCGGGTCGAGCAGTGCGAGGGCGTGCTCGAGCTGCTGCTGGACCTGCTGCACGGCGCCGCTGAAGCGGGGCCCGGATCGCCGGCCGGTGCCGATGCCGAGGCCTGGCTGTGGGTGGCCACCGCGCATCTGGAGCGCTTTCGCGCCCGGGGGACGCGGGCGACCCAGTGGCTCGAGCTGGCTGCGGAGGCCGTGCCGGAGCACCTGGGCGTGGCGCGACTGCGCGCTCTGGGCACCCAGCATCCGCTGCCCAGCTGGGCGGGAGATCCGCAGCGCAGCTGGCATCGTCGCAGCTGAGCCCCGAAGTCCTGCCGGTGTTCGGACGAAAGCCGTGGGGCGCGCTCCATCGATGTCAGAAAAAAGATCTGCGACATCCGCGATTCACGGAACAAAAGGCAGCGACCTCTGGTTGGATCCCACGGTAGGCCCTTCAGGATCCTTGGCAGCGCGTGTGTGTGCGAGCCGAGGGCTTGACAGGGTCATAGGCGTTCTGACGGTGAGTCGGGCGCTTCGTCTAGTGAGGAAAGGTCAACATTGTCCCCTGCTGCCCAGAACAAGTCGGCTGCCGCTGCGAGCGCGAGCGACCCCGCTGAGGTCGACACCGCGGGTGCGGAGTCCACGGGCGCAGCCCCGGCCAAGTCCGCCGCCAAGAAGACGACTGCGGCCAAGAAGACCACCGCCGCGCGCAAGACCACCTCGTCCGCGGCGAAGTCGAGCGCCGTCAAGTCCACGGCCTCCAAGTCGGCTGCCTCCAAGTCGACCGCGTCCCGCTCCACGGCCACCAAGGCCTCGGTCCCGGAGACCGGTGCTGAGGCGGAGGCCAAGACCGAGTCGCTGGAGGAGGCTGAGAAGGCCCCGGCCAAGAAGACTCCGGCCAAGAAGACCGCCGCCAAGAAGCCCACCACGCGCAAGACGGCGGCCAAGGCCGCCGAGTCCGACGAGACCGCCGCCAAGGCCGCGCCCAAGACCACCCGCCGCAAGGCGGCCCAGGCCGAGCCGGAGGACAGCGCGGACGAGTACGAGGACGCCTCGGGAGAGGACCTCGACTCGGCCGATGAGGCCGATGATTCCGCGGAGGAGGGCGAGGACGTCGTCGTTCAGGGCGACGACGCCGAGAAGGCCCGCTCCGGCACCGAGGTCATCGCCAAGCCCACGGGCAAGGAGACCGAGTCCAAGTCGGACAAGGTCCGCGGCTTCGTGCTGTCCAACAACGACGATGACGACGCCCCCGCGCAGCAGGTTGTCTCCGCGGGCGCGACCGCCGATCCCGTCAAGGACTACCTGAAGCAGATCGGCAAGGTCGCGCTGCTCAACGCCGAGCAGGAGGTCGATCTCGCCCTGCGGATCGAGGCCGGCCTGTTCGCCGAGCACAAGTACAAGGGCGAGGAAGCGGACAAGCTGTCCAAGGAGGACCGCAAGGCCCTGCGCTGGGTCATCCACGACGGCAAGCGCGCCAAGAACCACCTGCTCGAGGCCAACCTGCGCCTCGTCGTCTCCCTGGCCAAGCGCTACACGGGCCGCGGCATGCTCTTCCTGGACCTGATCCAGGAGGGCAACCTGGGCCTGATCCGCGCCGTCGAGAAGTTCGACTACACCAAGGGCTTCAAGTTCTCGACCTACGCCACCTGGTGGATCCGCCAGGCGATCACCCGCGCCATGGCCGATCAGGCCCGCACCATCCGCATCCCGGTGCACATGGTCGAGGTCATCAACAAGCTGGCCCGCGTCCAGCGCCAGATGCTCCAGGACCTGGGCCGCGAGCCCACCCCGGAGGAGCTGGCCAAGGAGCTGGACATGACTCCGGAGAAGGTCGTCGAGGTCCAGAAGTACGGCCGCGAGCCCATCTCCCTGCACACCCCGCTGGGCGAGGACGGCGATTCCGAGTTCGGAGATCTGATCGAGGACTCCGAGGCCGTCGTGCCCGCCGACGCCGTGAGCTTCACGCTGCTGCAGGAGCAGCTGCACTCGGTGCTCGACACACTCTCCGAGCGGGAGGCAGGGGTGGTCGCCATGCGCTTCGGGCTCACCGACGGCCAGCCCAAGACCCTGGACGAGATCGGCAAGGTCTACGGCGTGACCCGCGAGCGGATCCGCCAGATAGAGTCCAAGACCATGTCCAAGCTGCGCCACCCCTCGCGCTCGCAGGTCCTGCGCGACTACCTGGACTGATCCTCCTGCGCTGAGCGCGCAGCGTCCTTCCGACGGCCCTCCCTCCGGCTGCCCCAGCGGCGGCGGAGAGGGGGCCGTCGTCGTATTCCCCGGGCGCTGCGCCGTCGGAGGCCGCCCGTAGGATCCCTAGCACCGAGAGAACACCTCAGGTGAGGAGCGGCCATGCGCCGAAGCATCGTCAACGATCCCGATCAGCTGGTGCCGCAGGCCCTCGAGGGCCTCGTGCTCAGCCACCCGCAGCTGCTGGAGCTGGAGGCCGAGCACCGCTACGTGCGCCGCCGCGAGCCCGCTCAGGACAAGGTCGGACTGGTCTCCGGCGGGGGCTCCGGGCACGAGCCGCTGCACGCGGGGATGGTCGGGCGCGGCATGCTGGACGTGGCCGTTGCGGGCGCCGTGTTCACGAGCCCCACCGCGCTGCAGGTCCTGGAGGCCACGCGCGCCGCCGATTCGGGCCGCGGCGTCGTCCAGATCGTCAAGAACTACACCGGCGACGTCCTGAACTTCCGGATCGCGGACGAGATCACCGGCGACGATGACATCGAGACCGAGATCGTGCTGGTCGACGACGACCTGGCCACCGACTCCCCGGACGGCGGACCGGGCCGCCGGGGGACCGCCGCCACCCTGATCGTGGAGAAGCTGTGCGGGGCCGCAGCCGAGCAGGGAGCCGAGCTGAGCGAGGTCGCCGAGATCGGCCGCCGCGCCGCAGCCTCGGCGCGGACCATGAGCCTGGCGCTGTCCGCGGGCACCCCGCCGGCGGACGGGCGCCCCCAGTTCGAGCTCGAGGACCACGAGGTCGAGCTCGGCGTCGGCATCCACGGCGAGCGCGCGGCCCGCCGTGGCGAGTTCACCGACGCCGACGGGCTGACGGACCAGCTGCTCGACCCGCTGCTCGAGCAGCTGGGCCTGGAGCAGGGGCAGGAGCTGCTCGTGGTGGTCAACGGCCTCGGCTCGGCCACGCAGCTCGAGCTGAGCCTCGTGGCGCGAGCGGCGCACCATCGCCTCCGCGGCGAAGGACTGTCCGTCGGGCGCTGGCTCGTGGGCTCGTACGTCACGAGCCTGGACATGCACGGCGTGTCGATCACGCTGATGCCGCTGGATCCGCAGACCCGTCAGCTGTGGGACGCCCCCGTGCGCACCCCCGCCCTGACCTGGTGAGGAGCAGAAGATGACCGAGCAGGAGAGTTCCGGGACGGCTCAGGGCCTGGGCGAGGACTTCGGGCGCCGGTTCGTGCAGGGCGTGCAGCGGCTGCTGGGCGAGAACGCCGAAGCCCTGGGCGAGCTGGACCGTCGAGCAGGCGACGGAGACTTCGGCACCAGCGTGCGCGCCGCGCTGTTGCAGCTGGACAGGGAGACCGAGCAGGAGCAGCCGAGCACCTACCGGCAGTGGCTGAGCGCGCTGTATCGCGGCTGGCTCGCCGTGGGCGGCACCAGCGGTCCGCTGTTCGGCGTGTTCTTCCGAGAGCTGGCCAAGGCCGGTGAGGCGGACGGCACTCCGCAGGTGGAGGAGCTCGTCGAGGCCCTGGCTGCGGGGCAGGCGATCGTGCAGCGCTACGGCGAGGCCGAGGTCGGGGACAAGACGATGGTTGATGCCCTGGCTCCCGCAGTGGAGGCCATGCGCCGGAGCCTGCACGACGGCGAGCCTTCGCAGCACGTCCTCGAAGCCGGCGAGGCCGCTGCGGTCGAGGGCGCTCGCAGCAGTGCTGAGAGCCTCGCCCGACGCGGTCGAGCCAGCTATGTGGGAGAGGCTTCGCAGGGGGTGATCGACCCGGGCGCCGCGGCCATGGCACTGGTGCTGGGCGCGGCTCGTGCCGCCGCTGACGCCGGTCGGGGCGAGCAGCACCCGCGGGAGGTCGACACGGCCTGGCTCGTCTGAGGGACGGGCCTTTCCGGCGCAGACGCAGGGGGAGGGCCCTCTCCTGCGACACCGGGACGACGACCTAGTCTGAGCCCAGAACCCCGCCGCATCCGGAAGCCGCCCGCGCTGCGGGGGCACGAGATACAGGAGAGACCCATGACGCAGGAATCCACCCCCTTCGGATCGCCCATGGGCCTGAGCCAGGAGCCCGTGACCAGCCTCGAGGTCTTCGAGGCCCAGCAGGTCCCCACGCTGGTGCTGAAGGTCCACGGCCAGCCGATGGACCGGATGCCGGAGGTCTTCGACACCGCCTTCCGCGCGATCTTCCCGGCCATGGCGCAGCACGGGCTGACCCCCAGCGGACCGGCGTTCGCCCTGTACCACCGCGCCCCGGACGAGACCGCGGACTTCGAGGTCGGCATGCCCCTGACCGAGCCGAGCGAGTCCGTGATCGAGGCCGCGGACGGAGTGCGGCTGGAGCCGTCGTGGCTGCCGGGAGGACGAGCGGCGCGGATCTCCCACCTGGGCGGGTTCGACCAGCTGTCGACCGCCTGGGCCGGGTTCATAGGTCAGGTCGCCGCCGCCGGTGAGACCCCCGAGCTGCCGTTCTGGGAGGTCTACGTCACCGAGCCGAGCCCGGAGATGGATCCGGTGGACCTGCGCACCGACCTGTTCACGCGGCTGGGCTGAGACCGAGGCCTCCGGCACAGACGAGGGCCCCGTTCACCGATCGGTGAACGGGGCCCTCGTGCCGGCTCAGCGCCCGCGCTGCAGGGGATCCTGAGCGTTCAGGAGATGCGCTCGGTCTCGTCCTGCCACTGGGCGGCCATGGGGCGCAGCTTGTCCTCGTTGGCACGGGCATGGTGAGCGCAGAAGAGCAGCTCGCCGCCGGTGGACTCGAGGACCACACGGACGTAGGCCTGGGCGCCGCAGGCGTCGCAGCGGTGGGTGGCGTTCAGTTCTGGGGTCTCAAGCGTGGTGTTCACGATTCCTCCTCGTGCTCGGAGTCCGTCGGATCGTGAGATGTCCGCGACGGATTCGTCTGGTCCAGCATCGACGCTGGGCCGATACCGCGCATCCGATGCGCTCGGTCCTCCGAGGCGGGGGTGCGGCGGTTCGGACTATAGAACCACGCCGAGCCCCCGGAAGCTTCCCAGCGGCACGCGATTTCGCCCACCGCGCATCCGGTGAGCGCCGCGTCACGGTGGGGACCCGTCGTCGATCGCAACGGCAGCGGCCCGCGCGGTGTCGCCGAGCCGGTCTAGAGTGGGGTCGCCCGTGCGCCGCCGGGCGGCCGCCCCACCCGCGGCCGCGGCCGGCAGCCGCAGGCACGATCGATGCCGTCGAACCGCAGGAGCTCTCCCGTCGTGACCCCCTCGACCTCCGAGTACAACGCCCGCCACCTCTCGGTGCTGGAGGGCCTGGAGGCTGTGCGAAAGCGCCCGGGCATGTACATCGGCTCGACCGACGGCCGCGGGCTCATGCACTGCCTCTGGGAGATCATCGACAACTCGGTGGACGAGGCCCTGGCCGGCTACGGCCAGCAGATCACGGTGGTGCTGCACAAGGACGGCTGCGTCGAGGTCCACGACGACGGCCGAGGCGTGCCCATCGACAAGGAGCCGCGCACCGGGCTGTCCGGCGTGGAGGTCGTGTTCACCAAGCTGCATGCCGGCGGCAAGTTCGGCGGCGGCTCCTACACGGCCTCCGGCGGTCTGCACGGCGTGGGCGCCTCGGTGGTCAACGCCCTGTCCTCGCGCCTGGACGTCCAGGTGGATCGCGGCGGGAAGACCTACCAGATGTCCTTCCGCCACGGGGAGCCCGGGCGCTTCGAGGACAAGGGCGCCCCGAGCCCCCAGGCGCCCTTCGAGCCGTTCGTCTCGGGATCCGAGCTCGACGTCGTCGGCAAGGCCAAGCGCGGCGTGACCGGGACCCGCGTGCGCTACTGGGCGGACAAGCAGATCTTCACCCCGGACGCCCAGTTCTCCTATGAGGAGCTGGTCCGCCGCGCCCGCACCACCGCCTTCCTGATCCCGGGGCTGCGCCTCACCGTGCGCGACGAGCGCCGCCTTCCGGGCACGGCCGGTGAGATGGGCTCCCACGAGGAGGTCTTCCAGCACGACGGCGGCATCTCCGAGTTCGCCGAGTTCCTGGCCTCGGACGAGTCCGTGACCGATGTCTGGCGCTTCCAGGGCGAGGGGACCTTCACCGAGACGGTGCCCGTGCTCGATGACTCCGGTCAGTCCCGGCTCAAGGACGTCGAGCGCACGTGCGAGGTCGACGTCGCCCTGCGGTGGGGGATCGGCTACGACACCGAGCTGCGCAGCTTCGTGAACATCATCGCCACGCCCAAGGGCGGCACGCACGTCAGCGGGTTCGAGCAGGCGCTGGTGAAGGTCTTCCGCAAGCAGATCGCCGCGAATGCGCGCAAGCTCAAGGCCGGCAACGACAAGATCGAGAAGGACGACATCATGGCCGGGCTCACGGCCGTGCTGACGGTGCGCCTGGCCGAGCCGCAGTTCGAGGGCCAGACCAAGGAGGTGCTGGGCACCCCGGCGGTGCGCCAGATCGTCTCCAAGGTCGTGGAGAAGGAGCTCACGGCGGCGCTGACGTCGGGCAAGCGGGAGCAGAAGAACCAGGCCGGGCAGGTCCTGGAGAAGGTCGTCGGTGAGATGAAGTCCCGCATCTCGGCTCGCCTGCACAAGGAGACGCAGCGGCGCAAGAACGCCCTGGAGACCTCGTCCATGCCCGCCAAGCTCGTCGAGTGCCGCTCGACCGATGTGCAGCGCTCCGAGGTCTTCATCGTGGAGGGCGACTCCGCGCTGGGCACCGCCCGCATGGCTCGCGACTCCGCCTACCAGGCGCTGTTCCCCATCCGCGGCAAGATCCTCAACGTCCAGAAGGCGTCGCTGCCGGACATGCTGGCCAACGCCGAGTGCGCGGCCCTGATCCAGGTCATCGGCGCAGGCTCGGGGCGCACGTTCGATCTCGACGCCGCCCGCTACGGCAAGGTCATCATGATGACCGACGCCGATGTGGACGGCGCCCACATCCGCACGCTGCTGCTGACGCTGTTCTACCGCTACATGCGCCCTCTCGTGGAGGCCGGCAAGGTCTACGCGGCCGTTCCCCCGCTGCACCGTGTGGAGATCATCAACCGCGGCTCGAAGGCCAACGAGATGGTCTACACCTACTCGGAGGCCGAGCTGCACCGCCTGCTGTCCCGCCTCGAGTCGGAGGGCCGCTCCTACAAGGAGCCGATCCAGCGCTACAAGGGCCTGGGGGAGATGGATGCCGATCAGCTGGCGGAGACCACCATGGACATCCGCCACCGGCTGCTGCGCCGGGTGACCATGAGCCAGGCCGAGGAGGCCGAGCGCGCCTTCGCGCTGCTGATGGGCTCGGAGGTGGCCCCGCGCCGGGACTTCATCATCGAGGGCGCCGCGCGACTGGATGCCGAGCAGATCGACGCCTGAGCACGACCGGCGGCCTGGCCGGGCCGCAGCCCGACCGGGCGAGCGCGGCTGCGCCCTCGGCTCGCCGCATGGCGGGGTCGGTCTGCAAGACCTCGCTGCCCAGATCGTGCAACGCCGTGCCTGCCGATGCTCCCGCGACCTACGCTGAAGCCACACCGACCCGGCCCAGCGCAGGAGCAGCCATGGACACGACCGGCCCCGAGACCACCCAGGACCCCCGCCCGATCACCGTCACCGTCACGGGTGCCGCCGGGCAGATCGGCTACGCCGCGCTGTTCCGCGCCTGTGCCGGGGACCTGTTCGGGCCGCAGCAGCCGGTGCGGCTGCGCCTGCTCGAGCTGCCGCAGGCGGCCCGGGCCGCCGAGGGCGTGGCCATGGAGCTCAGCGACTGCGCCTTCGATCTCCTGGCCTCCGTCGACGTGTTCGACGATCCCGTGCAGGCCTTCGACGGCAGCGAGCTCGGACTGCTGATCGGCGCCAGGCCGCGCAGCAAGGGCATGGAGCGCGCGGATCTGCTGGAGGCCAACGCCGGCATCTTCTCGGAGCAGGGGCGCGCGATCGCCGCGGGGGCGCAGGACAGCTTCCGCGCCGTCGTCGTGGGCAATCCTGCCAACACGAATGCGCTGATCGCCGCCTCCCATGCTCCTGAGGTGTCGGCCCAGCGCTTCACGGCCCTGACGCGGCTGGATCACCTGCGTGCCCAGGCCCAGCTGGCTCAGGCCTGCGACCGGGCGGCCGCCGACATCGACGGCGTCGCGATCTGGGGCAACCACTCCGCGACCCAGTTCGTGGACCTCTCGCGCGCCGTCGTCTCCGGCAGCCCTGCCGTCCAGGCTCTGGCGGATCGGGGTCTGGACCGGCAGTGGGTCGCCGAGACGTACATCCCGGCGGTGGCCAAGCGCGGCGCCGAGATCATCGAGGTGCGCGGCGGCTCGTCGGTGGGCTCGGCCGCCCATGCCCTGATCTCCCACGTCCGCCTGTGGAGCCAGGGCACCCCGGAGGGCTCGTGGACCTCCATGGCCGTGGCCTCGGAAGGCTCCTACGGCGTCCCGGAGGGGATCGTCAGCTCCTTCCCCGTGACCTGCGCCGACGGGCAGTGGTCCATCGTGCCCGACTGGCAGATCGACGACTTCGCCCGCGAGCGCATCGACCGCTCGGTGGCCGAGCTGGTCGCAGAGCGCGATGCGGTGGCGGCAGCGGGACTGCTGGGTCCCCGCAGCTGAGCCGCGCCTGGACCCGCGCGCCGGGACGGCTGCGGCGCATGAGGAGTGCCGGAGCTGCCACGGCGATGGCGCGCCTGGGACGACCGAGGATGCCCTGACCTGGGACGGCGCGGGTGTGAGCGACGAGACAGCCTCAGAGCCCGGCTCGCGGACCGCTCGAACCATCGGCGAGCCTAGGCTGTGGAGCATCTGAGGCGAGGCCCGTCTCCGCCCGGCGCTCCGCCGGCAGGGCCCCGCGAGGAGTCGCATGGACATCGTCGAGATCGCTCGGTGGCAGTTCGGGATCACCACGGTCTACCACTTCATGATGGTCCCGCTGACGCTGGGACTCGGCGCCGTCGTGGTGTGGTTCAACCTGCAGTGGGTGCGCAGGCGCCGCCCGGAGGACCTGCGGCTGACCAAGTTCTGGGGCAAGCTCTTCCTGATCAACTTCATCATGGGCGTGGCCACGGGCCTGGTCCAGGAGTTCCAGTTCGGGATGGCCTGGTCGGAGTACTCGCGCTTCGTGGGCGATGTCTTCGGCGCCCCGCTGGCCATGGAGGGACTGCTCGCGTTCTTCGTGGAGTCCACGTTCCTGGGCCTGTGGATCTTCGGCTGGGACAAGCTGCGCCCGGCGGTCCACGCGGCCTGCCTCGCCATGGCGGTGATCGCCTCGTGGCTCTCGGCGTTCTTCATCATCGTGGCCAACTCGTGGATGCAGCATCCGGTCGGCTACGAGATCATCGACGGCCGCCCCATCCTGAATGACATCGGCGCCGTGCTGACGAACTCGACAGCGGTGGTGGCGATCATCCACACCCTGTTCGGGGCGATCGCCGTGGCCGGGTCCTTCCTGCTGGGCATCGCCTGGTACAAGCTGTGGCGCCGCCGGGCGGACGGCCTCGACACCGTGGATGCCGACGGCGTCGTCGTCGTGGGGGAGCTGCCCACCGGGGGACGCGACCGCACCGACTACCGGGTGTGGTGGCGCTCGCTGCGCGTGGGGATCCTCATCGGGATCGTCGGCTTCCTGGGCACGGCGTTCTCCGGACATGCGCAGGCGCAGCTGATGATCCACCAGCAGCCCCTGAAGATGGCCTCCGCGGAAGCGGCCTGCCACGACGGCACCGCGTTCTCGGTGCTCACGATCGGCTCGCCGGGCGACGCGTCCTGCGACAACGCGCACACCCTCCTGGAAGTGCCCGGCCTGCTGTCCTTCCTGGCCTACAACAACTTCACGACCGACGTGGCGGGGCTGAACACGCTGCAGCCCGAGTACGAGCAGGAGTACGGCACGAACCTGGCCGACGACGAGCTCTACGGCGACCGAGCCGGTGAGCAGATCGAGTACCAGCCCCTCATGGAGGTCACCTACTGGGGCTTCCGCCTGATGATCACCTTCGGCGGTCTGGCGGCCGTGGCCTGCGCCGGTGCCTGGTGGCTCACGCGCAAGGGCACGGTGCCCCTGTCGAAGGGGCTGATGGGCCTGGGCGTCGTGGGCATCCTGGCCCCGTTCGGGGCCAATGTGGCGGGCTGGGTCTTCACGGAGATGGGCCGGCAGCCCTTCGTCGTAGCACCCAATCCGGACCTGCCGCTGGATCAGCGGATCTTCATGTTCACCGAAGCCGCGGTCTCGCCGAACGTCACGGCCGGGGAGCTGCTGTTCTCGCTGGGCAGCCTCCTGCTGCTGTACGGGGTGCTCATGGTCGTGGAGGTCGCGCTGATCGCCAAGTACGTGCGCACCGGCGTGGTCGCGGCCATGCCCGAGCTGGTCGAGCACGAGGACCACGACGACGACGGCTCCCGGGACGACGTCCTGGCCTTCGCCTACTGAGGAGACGAGAGATGTTCGAGCAGTTCGCGGGACAGCCGGGCCTGGCCACGGCGTGGTTCCTCGTCATCGGCTTCTTCTGGATCGGCTACGTGGTCCTGGACGGCTTCGATCTGGGCGTCGGCATGCTCATGGGGCGGATCTTTGCCCGTGACGACCGGGAGCAGCGCGTGCTGCTCAACACGATCGGGCCGGTGTGGGACGGCAACGAGGTCTGGCTGGTCACCGCCGCAGCGGCCACCTTCGCCGCCTTCCCGCACTGGTACGCGGCCCTGTTCTCCGGGCTCTACCTCCCTCTGACCCTGGCCCTGATCGCGCTGATCCTGCGCGCGGTGTCCATCGAGTACCGCGGCAAGGGCTCCTCGGAGGCGTGGTCGCGGCGCTGGAACGCCATCACCGCGTGGTCCTCCCTGGCGATCGCGTTCCTGATCGGCGCGCTGCTGAGCATCACCGCCACCGGGCTTCCGCTGAACGACAACGGCGACCGCGTAGGCGGGCTGCTGTCGTGGCTGAGCTGGCAGGCGGTGCTCGGCGGGCTCGGCATGGTCGGCTTCTGCCTCATGCACGGCCTGGCCTTCGTGGCCCTGAAGACGGACGGGCCCGTGCGCGAGCGCGCCGGCGCGCTGCTGGTGCGCGCCCTGCCCGCGGGCGTCCTGCCGCTGGCCGCCCTGGTCGTCGTGGTGCAGCTGGCCACCGGCTCGACGCTGTCCTGGCTGTGCACCTGCCTGGCGGTGATGTCGGTCGCGGCGGCCTGGCTGGCGGGGACGCGCCGGCGCGAGGGCTGGAGCTTCGCCGGGATGGCCGGGTTCGCGGCTCTCGGCCTGCTGGCCGTGTTCACCGCCATGTACCCGGCCGTGCTGCCCACCACACTGGCCGGCGCGCCCGATCTGACGATCACCTCGGCCTCTTCCTCGCCGTACACGCTCACGGTCATGACGTGGGTGGCCGGCTTCGGGGTCCCGTTCCTGCTGGCGTATCAGAGCTGGACGTACTGGGTCTTCCGACGACGCCTGCGCGCCGAGCAGCTGCCCTCCGGCGGCGATCATGCGGATCTGACCACCATGCCCACGCGCGCCGGTGCCTGAGCGCAGCGCGTCGCAGCACACCGCTGCCGGGGCGAGCTCTTCCGAGCAGCCCGGTGCGCAGCATCCGAGCGACGGCGGGCTGGGCCCTGAGCGGCCGGGAGCCGCGCGCCGCGCTTCGGGCCGCCCGCCGCTGGGCCCGCAGGCCCGTCGCATCCTGCCGCTGCTGGGTGCGCTGAGCCTGGTCCGGACGCTGGGCATGATCGCCTTCGCCACCGGTCTCGGCGCCCTGATCGCGGCCCTGGCCGTCGATGGCTTCGCCGCCCAGGCCGCGCAGGGCACGACCAGCTCGCAGGGACTGGCCGAATTCATCGGCACCGGCCTGGTCCGCATCGACGGACTGCTTCCGGGAGCCTGGCTCGGCGACGGCCCGTGGTGGAGCTGGCCCGGGCTCTGGCTCGCCGCGCTCGGCGCGACGCTGCGGGCACTGGCGCAGTGGGGCACCGCGGTGGCAGCCCGTCGTGGCGCTGCCGGCACCATCTCGCAGATCCGCTCGCGCCTGATCCTGCGCCTGCTCGAGAGCGGATCGTCGACCACCGGCTCCGAGGCCCCGTCGGCCGGGCCCGAGGACCACGCGGGGCTGCCGCAGTGCTGGTCTCGCGCGGGCTTGGGGCGCTCGACGACTACTACGTCCGCGCCGTGACCGCCATGGTCGCCACCGGGGTCGCTCCGGCAGTGCTGTGGCTGTGGATCCTGCTGCACGACGGGGTCAGCGCCCTGATCGTGGCGCTGACGCTGCCGCTCGTGCCCGTGTTCATGATCCTCATCGGGCGCACCACGCAGGATCAGACGCGGCGCGCGCAGGACGCCCAGCTGCGCCTGTCGCGCCACATCGTGGAGCTGGCCCGCGGGCTGCCCGTGCTCGTGGGCCTGCGCCGCGACCGCGCCCAGGCCCGCGCGCTCGCGGATCTGGACGACGAGCACCGTCGCAGCACCATGCAGACCCTGCGCTCGGCCTTCCTGTCCTCGCTGGCCCTCGAGCTGATCACCACGCTGTCGGTGGCTCTGGTGGCCGTGTTCATCGGCGTGCGGCTGGTCGAGGGCGGCATGGGCCTGGACACCGCCGTGATGGTCCTGCTGCTGGCCCCGGAGTGCTATCAGCCCCTGCGCGATGTCGGCACCGCCTACCACCAGTCGCAGGAGGGCGTCGAGGCCCTGCGCCGCTCCGAACGGCTGCTGTCGAGCCCGTCCGGAGAGCCGGCGACCGAGCGGGCCTCCGCGGCCGAACGGCCGGAATCGGCAGGCACCGCAGCGGTCGCGACCGAGGGGCAGCCCGCTCAGCTGCTGGTGGAGGGGCTGCGAGTCCGCCACGATGGCCGCGCCGAGACGATCGGGCCGCTGGATCTCAGCGCCTCGGCAGGGCGGATCACCACGCTGAGCGGCCCGTCCGGGGCCGGCAAGACCACCGTCGTCTCGGCGATCGCCGGGCTGATCCCTCGGGCTCCTCGTCGTGGCACCGATCGGCGCGACCGGTCCGGTTCGGGCGCCGAGCCGGGGCACCAGGACCCCGCTGCCGCCGGCGTGATCGACGGGCGCATCGTGCTGCCCGGCCCGGTGCGCCTGGTGCCTCAGGCGCCGGCCTTCGTGGCGGGGACGGCGCTCGATGAGATCGCCCTGTGCCTGGCGCCCGAGCACGCGGCGGCCTTCCTGGAGGCGCAGCCCACGATCCCGAGTCGCGGTGCGCAGCCGGAGCCGGGCTCCTCCGAGCATGCCCTGACGGAGGGGCCGAGCGGACCGTCGGTGCTCGCAGGCCGCACGCGCGCGGCGTCGCTGCTGGCCGGCGTCGGGCTGTCCGGTCTGGAAAAGCTTGCCCCGGAGGCTCTGAGTGCGGGCCAGGCCCGGCGTCTGGCCGTCGCCCGCTGCATGGCCTCCGTCGAGGCGCTGGAGCGCACCAGCCCCGGGGAGACCGTCACCGTGCTGGTCGACGAGCCGACCGCCCACCTCGACCAGGACACCGCCGGCATGATCACCGCCGGGCTGCGGGGGATGGCACGGGCCGGTGCGATCGTCGTGGTCGTGACGCACGACGAGGGCCTGATCGGCGACGCCGATCACCGCCTCGAGCTCACGGCACGGGGGGCCCGGGTCCTCCCGGACTCCGATCGGCGGCCGTCGTGCTCCGGACCCCATGAGAACGCGGACCCCGTCGAGACCGACGCAGTGCAGCGCGGATCCGCTGCGGAGGCCGACGCGCCGGGCGAGCAGCCGGACGACCGCGGGCAGCGGCTGCCAGGACCCTTCGCCACGGTGCGCACGGTCCTGCGCCTGAGCGGGATCTCCTGGTCCCGGGCCGTGCTCAGCGCAGCCCTCGCCGTGGCCGTGATCGGCTTCGGCGCCGCGCTGACCGCGCTGTCGGGCTGGCTGATCGTGCGGGCGGCACAGCAGCCCGGGATGATGTACCTGCTGGTCGCGGTCACCGGGGTGCGCTTCTTCGGTCTGGGGCGTGCCGTGCTGCGCTACCTCGAGCGGCTCATGAGCCACGACGTCGCCCTCCGGGCAGCCGGGCGCCTGCGCCTGGGGGCATGGGAGGCCACCGGCCGCACAGCGCTGGGGCTGCGCGCCATGCTCACGGGGGAGGTCTTCCTGGACCGGCTGATCACCCGCATCGAGGACCTGCGCGATACGCTGTCCCGGATCCTGCTTCCCCTCGCCGCGCTGGGCCCGGTGCTCGCGGGATCCGTCGTCGTCTGCCTGCTCACGGTCCCTCAGGCCGTGGCACCCGTCGCCGGCGCGGCGGTGCTCAGCGCCGCGGCGGGGCCGACGCTGCTGCGCGGGCTCGACGCGCGCGCGGAGGCCCGTCAGCACGAGGCCGCGGCGGCCGCGCTGCGCCTGAGCTCACGGGCGCTGCAGGCCGCACCGGATCTGCGGGTCGCGCAGCTGGGCGCCGCCGTGGGTGCCGCCGTGCGAGCCCAGGACGACCGGGGGCGGCGCGCCGCCCAGCGCGCGGCTTGGGTCAGCGGCCTGGGCGAGGGGCTCGCCGTGCTGATCTGGTTCGCGGCCGCGATCGCCGTCGTGCCCCTGGCCTGGGGGCCCGTGGCCTCGGGGGAGGTCTCGGCCGCCGTGGCCGCGATCCCCGTGCTGCTGTGCACCGCCATGGTGGAGCCGGTCGCCCAGGGCTTCGAGGCGGCGCGCCAGTGGCCGCACTTCGCAGCACTGGTGCGGGCGGTCGGACGGACCCAGCCTGCTGCGCACCCTGCAGAGCCCGAGGCGCAGGACGAAACAGGCGCGCAGGAGGGCGCCGTCGACGGGTTCGAGCGCCTGGAGGTGGAGGGGCTCAGCGCCCGGTGGCCCGGGATGCACCGCGATGCCTTCTCGCGGCTCAGCGGGCAGATCCGTCCGGGACGCTGGTGGGGCATCACGGGGCCGTCGGGCTCCGGCAAGTCCACCGCGCTGGCCGTGCTGCTGGGCTTCCTCCCGCCGAGTTCCGGGACGATCCGCCTCGACGGGCAGCCGATGCCGTCGCAGCGTCTGCGCGGTGTCTCCGCGTGGTGCCCGCAGGACGCATACATCTTCGACTCCACCCTGCGCGGCAACCTCTCCCTGGCCCGGGAGCGTGCGGAAGCCCCCACCGACGCGCAGATGCTCGAGGCGCTGGAGAGGGTGGGCCTGGGCGGATTCGCGGCCGGTCTGCCCGAGGGCCTCGAGACGAAGGTGGGAGCAGGCGGTCGGCGGCTCTCCGGAGGACAGCGCCAGCGACTGGCCGTGGCCCGCGCCATGCTCACGCGCTCGCCGGTGCTGCTGCTGGACGAGCCCACGGCGCACCTGGACGCGCCCACAGCACGTCAGGTCATGGCCGCCCTGCACGATGGCGCGCATGCGGCCGACGCCCAGGGCGTGGTGATCATCTCGCACCGGCCCGAGGACGTGCGCCGCTGCGATGCCCTGACCCGGCTGAGCTGAGCAGGGCTCCGCTCGTCCTGGGAGGGGCAGGGCTCAGACGAGGCCGCCTCGGACGGGCTTCAGAGCCGCGCGGCGCGCAGGAAGTCGCTGTGCACCTGAGCACCGAGCTGGAACGTGGCCGTCCCCACCCGCTGCAGCCCGGCGCGCTCGTAGAAGGCGTTGGCGCGCTCGTTGCGGTCATTGACCTGCAGCCACAGGAAATCGGCGCCGATCCGCCGCCCCAGCTCGAAGCACTCCCGCATCATGGCGGTGGAGGCTCCCGTGCCGCGCGCCTCGGGCAGCAGGTAGAACTTGGACAGGAACAGGCCCCTGCCCTGCACGAGCGGCTGGAAGCGGTCCAGGCCGTCGTCATCGGGCAGGGCCTTGTCGAGCAGCAGCAGGGCGTAGCCGACCGGCGTGCGCTCCTGGCGGGCGATCAGCACCCGGCTGGCCGCAGCGTCCAGGTGGCCGCGGAAGGCCTCCTCGGACAGGCTCGTGGCCACGAACTCGTCGATCGCGGCCGGGTCGGCATCCTCGGGCGTGGCGTGCACGAAGGTGCGCCGGGCGATCTCGTGCAGCGCGGCGGCATCATCCAGCTCCGCGCGCTCGATCACGACCTGGGGCTGCTCGGGGCTCATGCCTGCTCCTCGCTCTCGGCATCGCCGTCAGCGCCCTCGGCAGCGGACGCGGCGGAGGACACCGGGCTCCACGCAGGGCCGATCGCGTCCGGCAGCTGCTCCACGCCCACGCCGGAGCCGTCGCGGCGTCCGAACTCGGTGGGCAGGCTGCGGGCCACGCCGGCGGCGGAGACCGCCTTGGCGGGCCCGTGCCCGGCCCAGGCGAGCACGAGGCCTGTCTCTCCGCTGAGCAGCCGCTGGCAGCGCACACCGGCGGTCGCGCGGCCCTTGGACGGGTACTCGGACAGGGGAGTGACCTTCACGGAGTAGCCGCCCATCTCTGGCAGGGCCTCGGAAGAGCGCGCGTAGGTGACCACGCGGGCGTCGGGATCCTGCGAGGCCACCGGCCCGAAGAACACGACGGAGTCGTCGTCGGCGAGCTTGATGCCCGCCACGCCGCCGGCGGTGCGGCCCTGAGCGCGCACCAGCTCGGCGGAGAACGTCAGCAGCTTGGCCTGCGCGGTGATGAACACGAGCTGGGCCGAGTCGGGAGCCGGGCCCATGCCCACGACCTCGTCGCCGTCCTTGAGGCTGATGACCTCCCAGTCGTCGCGGTTCAGCGGGTGATCCGCGTTCAGCCGCTTGACCACACCCTGACGGGTGCCCATGGCCACGACCTCGTTCAGCGCGGCGAGTCCGATCAGGCGCTCGCCCTTGGCCAGGGACAGGAAGTCCTTGGCGGCGGTGCCCTCCTCGAGCCGGGGCGCGCCGTCGTAGGAGCTCAGCGCCGGAAGGTCCATCACGGGCACGCGGATCATCCGACCGCTCGAGGTCAGCGCGCCGATCTCCCCGCGGGCGGAGGTGGCCACCACGGAGCGGAGGGCATCGTGCTTGAGCCGGCGCCCCGGCTCGGCCAGCGGCGTGCGGTCGTTCGTGCGCGCCATGCGCCCGGTGCTGGAGAGGAAGACCCAGCAGGGGTCGTCGGCGATCTCCAGCGCGGGCCCGGCCGCGGCCTTGGCCGCGGGGGCGGCCAGCAGCGCGGGAGCCTCATCGGCCTCGAGCAGGCGGGTGCGGCGGTCGTCGCCCAGCAGCTCGGCGACGGCGGTGAGCTCGCCGGAGACGACCTCGCGCAGCCGGTCCTCGGAGGCCAGGATGGCCTCGAGCTCTGCGATCTCCCGCTCCAGCTCCTCCCTCTCCCGCTCGAGCTCGATCCGGGAGAACTTCGTGAGCTGGCGCAGGCGCAGCTCGAGGATGTGATCGGCCTGCAGCTGCGTGAGATCGAAGATCGTCATGAGGCGCTCGCGGGCCTCGGCAGTCTGATCCGAGCTGCGGATGATCTGGATGACCTCGTCGATGTCCACGATCGCGATCAGCAGTCCC
Organism: Kocuria sp. SL71; assembly: GCF_026672465.1. Classification (NCBI taxonomy): domain Bacteria; kingdom Bacillati; phylum Actinomycetota; class Actinomycetes; order Micrococcales; family Micrococcaceae; genus Kocuria; species Kocuria sp. SL71. The sequence goes on along the minus strand of NZ_JAPPRE010000001.1, from coordinate 1,116,536 downwards.
TCGACCAGGTGCAGCCGGTCGCGGCGCTTGCCCAGGCGGTGCGCGGTGCGACGGCGCACGACCGTGAGCCGGTGCTGGTTGTACACGCGCAGCATCTCGAGCAGCCCCAGCGTCTGGGGGCGGCCGTCGACCAGGGCCACGTTGTTGATGCCGAAGGACTCCTCGAGCGGCGTGTGCTTGTACAGCGCCGCGAGCACCGCCTGCGGGTTGAAGCCGTTCTTGATCTCGATGACCAGGTTCAGCCCCTTGGTCCGGTCGGTCAGATCCACCACGTCCGAGATGCCGGTGAGCTTCTTGGACTGCACCGCGGACTTGATCCGGTCGATGACCTTCTCCGGGCCGACCATGTACGGCAGCTCGGTGACCACGATGCCCTGCTTGCGGGGGGTGACCTGCTCGATCGAGACGGCGGCCCGCGTCTTGAAGGAGCCGCGGCCGGTGCGGTAGGCGTCCCGGATCCCGTCCAGGCCCACGATCTGACCGCCGGAGGGCAGATCGGGTCCGGGGATGTGCTCCATGACGTCCTCGAGGCTCGCCTCGGGGTGCTCGAGCAGGTGGCGCGCGCCGGCGACGGCCTCGCGCAGGTTGTGCGGGGCCATGTTCGTGGCCATGCCGACCGCGATGCCGGTGGTGCCGTTGACCAGCAGGTTCGGGTAGGCGGCCGGCAGCACGGAGGGCTGCATGAACTGGTTGTCGTAGTTGGGCACGAAGTCGACGACGTCCTCGCCGAGATCCGCCGTGAGCTGCAGCGCCGCCGGCGCCAGCCGGGCCTCGGTGTAGCGCGAGGCCGCCGGGCCGTCGTCGAGGGAGCCGAAGTTGCCGTGCCCGTCCACCAGGGGCATGCGCTGGGCGAAGGGCAGGGCCATGCGCACCATGGCGTCGTAGATCGCGGAGTCGCCGTGGGGGTGCAGCTTGCCCATGACCTCGCCGACCACGCGGGCCGACTTCACATGACCGCGATCCGGGCGCAGGCCCATCTCATCCATCATGTAGAGGATGCGCCGCTGGACGGGCTTGAGGCCGTCGCGGGCGTCGGGCAGGGCCCGGGAGTAGATCACGGAGTACGAGTACTCGAGGAACGAGTCCTCCATCTCCCGCGTGACGTCGATGTCGACGACGTTGCCCTCGAAGTCCGCGGGCAGCTCGTCGAGCGCGGACTTCTGGGCCTTGCTCCTGCGTGGGGCCATGGGGTGGTGCTTCTCCTCAGCCGCGGTCCGGCGCCGCGATCGATGCGCGCGGAGACCGCGCGCGGAACTGTTGCCCGAGACCAGTGCTCGGGAGCGCATCCTCTGTAGCCTTCAGTCTATGGTCCCGGATACCGCACCCGCCGACAGCCCCCAGCCCTCCGGCCAGCAGGCCGCGCCCGACCCGGGCTATCCCAAGCACTGGGAGGCGGACGTCGTCCTTCGCGACGGCGCCACCGCGCACCTGCGGCCCATCCGCCCGGAGGATCAGCAGCTGCTGCTGGACATGTTCCACCAGCAGTCCGAGAACACGATCTACCTGCGGTTCTTCTCCCACAAGACCACGCTGACCCGCCGCGAGCTGGCCCGCTACACCACCGTGGATCACCGCGACCGCGTGTGCTTCGTGATCCTGCTGGGCACGCAGCTGATCGGCGTGGGCCGCTACGACCGTGCGGGCAGCGCCCCGGAGGCCGAGGTCGCGTTCCTGATCTCGGATGCGCACCAGGGCCGCGGGATCGGATCCATCCTGCTCGAGCACCTGGCGGCCGCCGCCCGGGAGAACGGCATCGACCGCTTCACGGCGGAGGTGCTGCCCGAGAACCGCTCGATGCTGAACGTGTTCGTGGAGGCCGGCTACGACGTCGCCCGGCGCTTCGACGACGGCGTGGTGGCCCTCGACTTCTCGATCGACCCCACGGAGCGGTCCCTGTCCGTGATGGCCTCGCGCGAGCACCGCGCCGAGGCCCGCTCCACCGCCCGGCTGCTCACCCCGAGCTCGATCGCGGTGGTGGGCGCGTCGTCGGATCCGACGAACGGCGGGCACACGGTCGTGGCGAACCTGGTGGCCGGCGGGTACACGGGCAGGCTCTACGGCGTGAACCCCACGCCCTTCGAGCAGAAGGGCATGACGTACGCTGCGAGCCTCGAGGACATCGACGGCGAGCTGGACCTGGCGATCGTCACGGTGCCCATGGACGCGGTGCTCGAGGTCGTCGAGGCGTGCGGGCGCGCCGGTGCCCACGCGGTCGTGGTGATGACCGGCGGCTGGGCGGAGTCCGGCCGCGAGGGCGCCCAGCGCCAGCAGCGGCTCGTGGCCGTCGCCCGCCGCCACGGCATGCGGGTCGTCGGGCCGGCTTCGCTGGGCGTGGTCAACCACAGCGCGGAGATCTCCATGGACGCCACGGTGCTGCCGGCCGTGCCGGGGGAGGGAACCCTGGGGCTGTTCAGCCAGTCCGGCGCTCTGGGCATGCTGCAGACCTCGGCTGCGCTGCGGCATCGCGTGGGCGTGTCGACCATGGTCTCGGCCGGCAACCGCGGCGACGTCTCCGGCAACGACATGATGCAGTTCTGGGAGGACGACCAGGCCACCGCGGTGTGCGGGCTGACCCTGCAGTCCTTCGGCAACCCCCGCAAGTTCTCGCGCATCGCCCGTCGCCTGGCCCTGACCAAGCCGGTCGTGGTCGCCAAGTCGGACGTCGCTGGGCTGCGCCTGCCGCCCGGGCACACGGGCCGCACCACCGAGGCCCCCGCTGGGGCGCTGGATGCCATGCTCGACCAGGCCGGGGTCATCCGGGTGCCCACCTCCGATCTGCTGATGGACACCGCGGCGGTGGGCACCTCCCAGCCGCTGCCGCGCGGTCAGCGCACCTCCCTGGTCTCCAACGCCATGGCACTGGCCAGGCTCATGGAGGACACCGCCACGGGGCTGCAGATGCCGCTGGCCCGCCTGCGCGACCGCGTGGACACCTCCATGGGCGGCCAGCAGGCCCTGCAGGCCCTGGTGCGCGAGGTCGCCGAGGCCGTGGCGGATCCGCGCAGCGACGCCGTGGTGGTCGCGACCATGCCGATCCGCGGCATCTCCGGCGACGAGCTCGCCGACGCCGTGTGCGCCGCGATCGCGCAGCGGGGCGAGGACGACGAGCGCGCCGCCAAGCCCGTGGTGCTGGCCGTCACCGGCGATATCGCCGACGGCGCCTCCTCGCGGGTGCACACGGACCCGCAGGGCCGCACGCTGCCGGTCTTCCAGGCGCCGTCGACGGCCGTCTCCGCGCTGCACGGCCTCCAGCGCTGGGCCCGTTGGCGCGACGAGGAGGACGATCTGGTCACCGTCCCGGAGGACATCGACGCCGAGGGCGCCGAGGCCATGATCGAGCGCTGGTCGCAGGAGGTGCGCGGCGAGATGCTGCTGCGCCTGGACCGGGAGCGGACGGCGCAGCTGCTGGGCGCCTACGGCATCTCGGTGCTGCCCACCGCGCGCTTCACGGACATCGACGACGGCCTGGCCGCCGCGGCACGGATGGGCTACCCCGTGGTCCTCAAGGCCGCCGACGAGCATCTGCGCAGGCGCCTGGATCTGGGCGGCGTGCGTCTGAGCATCGACACGCCCGAGCAGCTGCGCGAGGCTGCGACCTCCATGCGCAGGGAGATCGGCGCGGGCACCGAGCAGCTGGACGTCCAGGCCATGGCACCCACCGGCCAGGCCGTGGTCCTCACGGCCACGGAGGACCCCCTGATCGGCCCCGTGCTCTCCTTCGGCGTCTCAGGAGACGCCGTGTCGCTGCTGGATGACCTGGCCCATCGCGTGCCGCCGCTGACCGATCTGGAGATCCGTCGCATGGTGCGCGAGCCCAAGGCCGCGCGGAAGCTCTTCGGCCACGAGGGACAGCCGCCGCTGGACGTCGCACGGCTCGAGGAGCTGATCATGCGGGTCTCGCTGCTGAAGGATCGCCACCCGCAGATCGCCCGGCTCGAGCTGAACCCGGTACTGTTGTCCAGTCAGCGGCTGACGGTGCTGGATGCCGACATCCGACTGGGCAACGCCCAGGACCGAACGGACAGTGCACGACGAGCGATGCGGAGGTGAGCGGGCCATGAGCGATACCATCGCCGGCCGGTACACGCTCATCGATCCCATCGCCCGCGGCGGCTCCGGGACGGTCTGGCGGTCTTGGGACCAGCGGCGCAACCACGTGTGCGCCGCAAAGGTCCTGCGCCAGCGCGACTCCGCCGACCTCCTGCGCTTCGTGCGCGAGCAGTCCGTGAAGATCCATCACCCGCATGTGCTGGCCCCCTACGGCTGGGCGGCCGAGGACGAGCACGTCGTGATCGCCATGGATCTCAGCGACGGCGGCACCCTGGAGAACGCGATCCAGGACCACGGCGCCTTCTCGGACAAGGTGGCCGAGGAGATCCTGCGCCAGCTGATCTCGGCCCTGCAGTTCGTGCACGCGGAGGGCTGGATCCACCGCGACGTCAAGCCCGCCAACCTCATGATGGATGCCACGGGCACGGGGCGTCCCCTGGCTCGACTGGCCGACTTCGGCATCGCCACGCAGGGCGAGGACGCCCGCCTGACCCGCATCGGCACGGTCGTGGGAACACCCGGCTACATCGCCCCCGAGCTTCTCGAGGGAGCGGATCCGGATCCCTCGCAGGACCTCTTCGCCGCCGGCGTGGTGGCCATGCGCATGGTCCGCCCGGACGCCGAGCGCGGCATCACCCCCACCCCCGAGGACGCCCTCGAGGCCTTCGGCGAGGACTCCCTGCTGGGTGCCGAGGTGGCGGCGCTGCTGGACCCCGATCCCGCGGTGCGCCACGACGGCGCCCTGTCGCTGATGGAGCGGCTCGAGTCCTCTGCCGGGGAGGACTTCGGGCAGGCGACCACCCGCGACGGCGAGACCTTCGAGATCTTCCAGACCCTGGACCCGCTGCCGGAGGCCTGGCAGGACATCGTCTCGGGCCACGCCGAGCCGCCCAAGCAAGAGCGCACCGGGGAGAACATCTCGCAGTCCGGTGAGGCCGGAGAGCGCACCCTGAGCACCACGGTCGTCCCGCAGCAGCCCGGCGCCCAGCAGATCGACGCCCCCGCGGGCGGCCGCCTCAGCGGAGGCTTCGGCACGCCTCCGCCCGGTGGCGTGCCGCTCGTCGGGCCCAGCTCAGGCCCGGCCGGCACGGCGCTGAGCGGCATGCCCTCGGGCCTGGGCGGCGATGGCCGCGAAGTCGCGGCGCAGGCCCCGCCAGTAGGCGGCGGGACGGCGAGCGCTGCCGTGCAGGGTCCGCTGCCGCAGGGCCAGCACAGCCGAGCTGCTCTGCTGGGCACCGTCCCGGTCGTGGATTCGGGCCGTGCGACGGCCCCTCAGCGCAGCATCTCGTGGGCCGGCGCCCACACGCCGGCCTCGGTCCCCGTCCGCCCGCAGGATCAGCCCGCCCACGTGCCGGGCGCTGCGGGAGGAAGCACCGGGGAAACCCTGCACGAGCAGCCCCCGAGCCCCAGCACCGCCCCCGGGGCACAGGTGCCGCTCGGCGGTGCGTCCCAGGGCAGCGCCCCTGCTGGCGGCGCCTCCCGGACCACCGGCTACACGGCGGCGCCGGCCTATTCCGGGGGTGCCGCAGGGAGCCCGGCCGCGGGGTCGTCGCGCTCCGGCGCCAAGAGCGGTCCGCTGTCGTTCATGGGAGTCAACGGCGCCGGCGGCTGGGTCGTCATCGGCTGCGTGGGCGCGGTGCTCCTCGCGGCCGCGATCCTGATCGCGGTGCTGATGAGCCCCGGGGGCAGTGAGGACCCGACCCCGACCGATCCCACCTCGAGCGGCACGGAGGAGTCCACCGGCGTTCCCACCACGTACGTCACCCAGGACCCCGAGGACGGCGGCATGGGCGGCACGCAGCTCGGCGGCTCCGGCGGCAACTCCTTCGGCGGCTGATCCCCGGCAGGCGGTGACAGGGCGAGGACCCACAGCACGAGCAGCGCCCTTCTCGCAACTCGCAGACACGTCCCTTCAGGAGGGAACCAGGCAGATGACGCAGTCAGGACCGCGCGGCGAGCAGCTGCGCCAGGACATCGAGCGCGCCGGCTACTACCCGCAGCTCGTGATCGACGTGATGGCCGACGCCCTGGACGGGGCGGCCCCGGAGTCGCACCTGGTCCAGCTGGAGACCACCTTCGACCGCGATGAGATCCACCGCCACATCACGGTGCTCGTGCTCGCAGAGGGCCTGCTGCACATCACGCACGTCGATGATCAGGAGTACGACCAGGAGGGCCAGGAGGTGCTGGCCCTGGCCTCGACCGAGTCCGTGGCCGCCTCCCGGGTGAACTCCGTGACGCTGACCTACGCGTACTACAAGCCGCAGCAGTACCGCACCGGCCACCCGATCAGCGAGGTCAACCTCAACATCGCCTGGACCGGCACCCGGAACATCGATCTGCAGCCGGCCGGCTGCGAGGACCCCCAGTGCGAGGCCGACCACGGCTACACGGGAGTCAGCGCCGTGCAGGACGTCTCTCTGCGGATCAGCGCCGAGGCCGACGGCGACGAGGCGGTCGAGGGCGCCCGCGAGTTCGCCCGCAGCCTGCGCCGCAGCGCCGTGGAGCGGGTCGGACGATGACCGGCTCCGCCGGCGACTCAGCCGGGGCGGACTTCTGGGCCGTCCCGCCGGAGCAGGAGCCTCAAGCCGCGATCGCGCGCCCTCCTCGCTACGGATCCCGCAGCATCGCCGACGTCATGACCTCGGCGGCCGCAGCGATCGGGGCCGAGGGCTTCGAGGACGTGCTGGGGCTGCCGGCCTCCCAGCGCATGGTGGTCGTGCTGGTGGACGGGCTGGGGCTGGAGCAGCTCGAGGCCCGCAGCTCGTACGCCCCGTTCCTGCGCGGTGCCGAGGACCTCGGCGAGCTCGACGCCGCCTTCCCGTCCACGACCGCCTCGTCGCTGGCGGCGCTGGGCACCGGGCTGCCGGTGGGCGTGCACGGTCTCACCGGCTACGACTCCTACTCCCCGCAGCTGGGGCAGACGGTGAATATGCTCGGCGGCTGGGATCCGCGGGTGGATGCGCTCGTGTGGCAGCCGCGCGACACCGTGCTGCAGCGCCTCGAGGCGCAGGGCCTGGACGCCGTGACGGTCAGTCGCGGCAAGTTCCAGGACTCGGCCCTGACGCGCGCGGCGCTGCGCGGCGGGCGCTTCGTGGCAGCGGACGGCGTGTTCGCCCGTACCAAGGCGGCCCAGGAGAACCTGCGGGCCGGTCAGCGCGCACTCATGTACTTCTACTGGGACGACCTGGACAAGACGGGGCACCGCCACGGCTGGGGCTCCTCAGAGTGGATCCACGAGCTGGAGGAGCTCGACAGCTCCCTGCGCCGCCTGTGCGCGCGCCTTCCCGGGTCCACCTCCGTGGTGCTCACCGCCGATCACGGCATGGTCGACGTCCCCCGAGAGGGCCGCGTGGATCTCACCCAGGTGCCCGGTCTGCTCGACGACGTCCGCACCAGCGCCGGTGAGCCCCGCTGCCTCCAGCTGCACCTGGAGCCCTGCGAGTCCGCGCAGCAGCGTCAGCAGCTGCAGGAGCGGGTCCGTCAGCGCTGGGAGGCCTCGGAGTTGGGGGAGCGGGTGCGTGTTCAGACGCGGGAGGAGATGCTCGACGGCGGCTGGTTCGGCCCCGTCGAGGACCTGCGCCCCGAGGTCGTGGGACGCATCGGCGACCTGGTGATCACGCCGCTGGAGGATGACCTGGCGCTGCATGATCTCTCCCGCATCGGTCCGCAGACGCTGCAGATGGTCGGTCAGCACGGCGCCGTGACGCCGGCCGAGACCAGGGTCCCGCTGCTGCGCCTGGCCTGAGGCCGCAGACGAGCCTCCGACAGGCGTTCGGCCCCCTTCCTCCTCGAGGAGACAGGGAGCCGATGCGCATCCCGGGAGGGTCCTCAGTCGTTCTTGGCGCCGAAGACGATGTCGTCCCAGCTGGGCACGGACGACCGGGTGCGCTTGGCGCCGCCGACCCGACCGCGCGGGCGGGGACGACGATCGCCGTCCTGCTGGCTGTCCTGCGACTCGTCCTCGGGCTGATCCTGCGGGGAGGCCGCAGCCTGGGTGGGCTGCTCCCGAGAAGCGTCGCGCCGATCGTCGGCAGCGGAGGCGGAGTCCTCGTGATCGTCAGCGGCAGGCTCGGACCGCACGGTGCTCAGGCGAGGCGCTGCGGGCTCGGTGTCCTCGTCGGTGATCTCCACGATGTCGGCGTGGTGCTGCGGGGCACCGGCATCCGCCCGGCCCAGGTGGTGGATCGTGGCCTCGTGGTGGTGCGTGGGATCCGAGTCCTCGACCGGCTCCGACGGCCGGTCCTGATCGACCGGCCGCTGGATGCGCGCGTCCTCCTGGGACTCGGCGGGGAGGCGCTGCGGTCCTGGTCCGCCGACTCGGCCGGCTCGACGGGGTCGCCGCCGGCGGAGGACTCGGGCTGGGCACGGTGGCCCGGCTGGATCGTCCGGTCGAAGAGCCGAGCATCGTCCGGGGCGGAGATCGGGCGCGGGCGGGAGTCCACGTGGCCCATGGAGCGGCCGAGGATCTCTGCGAGCTGGTCGTCGGAGCCCTCGTCGGCCCCCAGGCGCTGGCCGCGGCGGGTCTCCAGGACCTCGAGCAGCTCCTCGGTGGTGCGGGCCTCGTCCTCGCGGTGCAGGCGATCGGCACCCGGGTGCGATCCGCCCTGCGCCGCCGGGGCGGGCTCGTCGGCACTCGGAGCTGACGAGGCGTCGCCGTCGGAGGTGCCCGGATGGGTGTCCTCGGTGGAGGAGGCCGTGCGGGCGGCAGTCTGGCTCGAGGCGGACGGACGGGCGGCGTCGTCGCTCGAGGTGCCGACAGCGGCTGCCGAAGCCGCCGGGCGGCGCTGGCCGAAGACATCGTCGCGCGGGGCCTCGGGCTCGTCGTCCCCGGTGAGGTGCTGGGCCCAGCCGGGCTCAGGGCTCACGGAGAGGTTGGCGGGGTTGAAGACCCACTGCGCCAGCGACTGCTGGTCCACGAGGTCCTGCGGCGCTTTGGCGGGATCGACCACCCGGAAGCGCACGGCCACGGTCCACAGCAGATCGGGACGCTGCCAGGCATCCCAGTCGAAGGAGGTGGGGGCGATCCCGAGCTGAGGGGCACGGGACTGCAGCGTCTGGGCCAGGCTCAGCGGCGCGCTGTCGAAGGCGGAGCGGTAGCCCTCGGTGCGGCGCGCTCCGAGCTCGACCTTCTGGGCCTCTCGGGCCATGTGCGAGCGCTCGGCGATGATCGGCCATTCGTAGCGGCGCACGCGCTCCGGCTCCCAGCCGGACTCCTCGACGATCTCCTCGACGGACGCGCCCGAACGGAACCGGGCCTGGATGTCGCGGGGGCCGAAGTCAGCGCCCTGGCGCTGGCGGCGCGCCGGGACGCGGCGTGCTCGCTGGACCGCCTGGCGCAGCTGCTGATCCACTGCCAGGAGGCTGCGGCGTCCGGAGGAGTCGCTGAGCACCAGGTGCTCGCCGTCGTCGTGGACGCCTTCCAGGCGCAGCTCGTCCATGCTCATCCAGCCTTCCGCAGGTCGCTTGCTCCGGGGGACGCCGTGGTCGGCTCCGCCTCTCGGGGGAGCCGGTGCCGGCCCAGCCGGCGGACGCGTCCCGGTCCGCATCTGCGCAGAGTCTAGTGGTCGTGGGCAGACTACGCGCATCGGGGGCCTGCACGGCGCGCTGCGCCCGGACTCCACGGACCCTTCGGAGCCGGCTGGAAGCCGCGCAGAGGCAACCGACCGGCAACAATTCTGTCGTGAGCGGACGCATTGGTCTTTCCGAGGCCCATAGTGAACAATCCTCCACACGTGAGGCAGGTATGCGCCCGCGAGCCCGCCCTCCACGGACCGCGGCCGGCTGTCGCCGCGCCTCATGTCGACGTCTTCACTGCAAGGATTAGGGATCACATATGGCAACTGATTACGACGCTCCCCGCAAGCAGGAGGAGGAGCTCAAGGAAGACTCGATCGAGGAGCTGAAGACTCGCCGCAACGAGACCCAGCACCCCAATGCGGACGAGGACGATGAGGCCACGGCCGCTGACAGCTACGAGCTGCCCGGTGCCGATCTGTCCCACGAGGAGCTCTCCGTCGTGGTGCTTCCGGCTCAGGAGGACGAGTTCACCTGCGGGTCCTGCTTCCTGGTGCGCCACCGCTCCCAGATCGCCGAGGAGAAGGACGGGATGAAGATCTGCGTGGAGTGCGCAGGCTGAATCCGACGAAGACTGACTGCCGGATCGCAGGCCGCTGAAGCCTGAGGCCCGCACAGGACAGAAGCAGCCCTCGACCGCCGCGGCGGTCGAGGGCTGTTTCGTCTGCGCGCCCGTCGGCTCGAGGGCCTCAGCCGACCAGGGCCTGGGCGAGCTCGTGCGGATGGCGAGTGGCGGTGAGCCAGTACGGGGTGGGATCCACGGGGTCGATGATCTCGATGCGGCACATTCCCGAGGCCGAGGCCGAGAAGTTCATGTAGGCCCGGGCATCCAGCTCGGGACCGCGGACGCGGCGGACGTCGTCGGGATCGGTGAAGGCCTCCACCTCACCCACGAATCGGCGCTCGATGCTCGCCCGGCCCACCCGCAGGAGATCCTCGGTGACCACGATCGAGGAGGCCCGGGAGTAGACGATGACGGGGGCCAGGATCAGCGCGATGACACCGCCGAGGATCCCGAGCCAGGTCGCGATGGGGGCCAGGGCGATCACCACGGAGCCGGCCAGGCCCAGGAACAGCAGCCACATCCACCACGCCGGGTTCAGCTTCTCCCGGTAGAGCACCTCGTCGTCAGTCATGGGCACCATCATCCCATGAGCGGATGGCTCGGCCGGACGACCGGGTCCCGTTCCCGAGTGGCTGGAGGCGGCGCGGCGTCTACAGTGGGGCACTGTGCTGACCGACCCCTCACGCCCCCAGGACCACGACGACTCCGCCGCGCTGCGGATGCAGGTGCGCCGGCTGGACGCCGATCTGCCGCTGCCTCGCTATGCCAAGCCCGGCGACGCGGGGCTGGACCTGCGCGCCAGCTCCGATGCCGTGCTCGATCCCGGTGCCCGCGCCCTGATCGGCACCGGGTTGGCCATCGCCGTGCCCGTCGGCTGGGTGGGCCTGGTCCATCCGCGCTCGGGACTTGCCGCCAAGCACGGCATCACCGTCCTCAACGCGCCGGGCACGGTGGACTCCGGGTACCGCGGCGAGATCATGGTCACGCTGCTGAACACCGATCTGCACACGCCCTTCCGCATCGAGCGCGGCGACCGCATCGCCCAGCTGCTGCTGCAGCGCGTCGGCACGGTCGAGCTGGTCGAGGTCGACGAGCTCGAGGACAGCGACCGCGGCGAGACCGGATTCGGGTCCTCCGGGACCCGCTGAGTACGCGCCGCGCCCCGCGCGGCCACTGACAGGCTCCGGGCCGTTCCCGGGCACCGCCGCCCCGACCGGGCGGCGCATGACGCATCGAGGAGGCACCGACGTGTTCGGACGCAAGAAGAAGGACGCCGAGCCCACGGCTCCGGCAGAGGAGCAGGTCGAGCAGGACGGCGCCGAGGCGCAGGACGACGTGCGCGCCCGCGGGCCGTGGGACATCTCGGAGATCGAGGACCGCGAGGGGCGCATGGACTTCGGCTCGCTGCTGATCCAGCAGCAGCAGGGGATCGGCATCCGCCTGGAGGTCACTGAGAAGGGCAACCGCCCGCGGGCGGTGAACCTGGATCACAAGGGCTCGACCGTGCAGCTGCAGGCCTTCGCCGCCCCCCGCACGACCGGGATCTGGGCGGAGATCCGCAAGGACCTCGTGGACTCGCTCAAGCGCAGCGACGGCGCCCCGCAGGCCGTCGAGGGCCCGTTCGGCACCGAGCTGCGAGCCCGCTTCCCCGCGACCACCAGCGACGGCACCAAGGGCTACCGGCCGGCGCGCTTCATCGGGATCGACGGCCCCCCGCTGGTTCCTGCGCGCCGTGATCTCCGGTCCGGCGGCGATCGAGCCCACGGCCTCGGCCGAGTTCGACGAGCTGATCCGCACCGTGATCGTGCGTCGCGGCGGCGACCCCATGCCTCCGCGCGATCTGCTGCCGCTGCAGGTCCCCGAGGGCGTGGAGCCCAAGGCCGTGGCCAAGCGGCGCGCCGTCCGCCGGCAGGCCTCGGGCCAGGGTCAGTCCCAGGGCACCGGCTCAGCCGCAGGCGGTCCCGCTCCGAAGGCGCCGCCACAGCGCGGGCCGGAGATCACCGAGACGCGATGAGCACCCAAGCCACCGGCGACGCCGACTCCCGGCTCGGCAGCGATCACGAGATCGCTGCCGAGGACTGCCTGCACCCCGGTCCGGCACCGGTCACGGCCTCGCACCCGCGCATCGTGGCGCTGGAGGAGCCTGCGGCCTCGCTGGCCGAGGCTCGGGCGGCGTGCGGCGAGGACCGCGCCTCGCGCGGCGGCGCGCGCCGACGCGTGCGCGCCACGGGGCGGGTCGCCGAGATCCGCGTGGCAGCGGCCATCGAGCGTCCCGCCAGCGAGGCCCTGCTGCTGGTCCAGGACCGCAGCGACCCGGAGGGCCGGCCCACCCTGCTGCGCCTGGTCTGGCAGGGCCAGCGCTCCGTGCCCGGCGTGCGCGCCGGCACGGAGCTGTCGTGCTCCGGGCTGCTGTGCAGCGCCGGGGACCAGCCCACCATCTTCAACCCGCGCTTCGAGATCATCGCCCGGAGGACCTCGTCATGACCACGCCGGCCCCGGGTCCCGAGCAGGACCCGCAGCACGAACCGGAGCAGGCCCGCGATCAGGACCCGACGCCCGAGCAGCGCCCCACGCTGGCGCAGTCCATGACGGCCTACGCCCAGAGATCCCGCGTACGCCGCGGCGAGACGGGTCAGCTCGACGTCCTGCACGCCGTGGGCGGTTGGCGCGGGCTCGCCGAGGCGATCGTGCCCGGTGCCGTCTTCCTGGGCGTCTACATCTTCAGCCAGTCGCTGGCCGCCGCGCTGATCTGCGCGCTGGGCGCTGCCGCGCTGTTCACGATCGCCCGCCTGGTGCAGCGCCAGACGCTCATCCAGGCGCTGGCCGGTCTGATCGGGGTGCTGGTCTGCGCCTTCTTCGCCTGGCGCAGCGGCGATGCGATCGACTACTACGTGACCGGACTGTGGATCAACCTGGCGTATTTCCTCGGCCTGGCCCTGTCGATCGTCGTGGGGTGGCCGCTGCTGGGCGTGCTCTTCGGCTTCGTGCGCGGCGAGGGCATGGACTGGCGCCAGGACCCGCACCGGATGCGCGGCTATCGGCTCGCCACCGGCCTGCTCGTGGCCATGTTCGCCGCCCGCCTCATCGTGCAGGTGCCGCTGTACCTGACCGATCACGTGACCGGGCTGGGCATCGCCCGGCTGGCCATGGGCGTGCCGCTGTACGCGGCGGTGCTGTGGATCGCGTGGCTGATCTCGCGCCCGGCGGCAGTGGATCCCGATATTCCGGAGGACGCGCTGCAGCGCTCCGATTCCGAGCCCCGCGAGCCGAAGGATCCCGACATCACCCGCTGAGGACGGCGGGCGCGGCCCGCGTCACTGGAGCGCGGGGCCCGAGGGCTCGCCGGGGATCTCCTCCTCGAACGGGTCCTCGGCGGCCCAGGGCAGCTGCTGAGCGCGGGCGTGCGTCGCCGAGCCCAGCAGCTGCCTCAGCTCGTCCTCACCGGTCCCGGAGACCAGGAAGAACAGCTCGTCGTCGGCTTCGATGACGTCGTCGCGGCTGGGGGCCAGCGGCTGGCCGTCGCGCAGGATGGCCACGGGCACGGCCTGGGCCGGCCACGGGACGGTGCCCACGCGGGAGCCGATCGAGGGGTGATCCGAAGGCACCGTGAAGGCGCTGAACGAGGCCGAGGCCTGCTGCATGGTCAGCACGCTCACCACGTCGCCGATCTCCACGGCCTCCTCCACGAGCGCGGTCATCAGCCGCGGCGTGGACACGGCCACGTCGACGCCCCAGGAGTCGTCGAAGAGCCACTCGTTGCGGGGGTTGTTCACGCGCCCGACGGTGCGGGGCACGCCGAACTCCGAGCGCGCCATCAGCGAGACCACCAGGTTCACGCGGTCGTCGCCGGTGGCGGCCACCACGACCTCGGTCTCGTCCAGCCCGGCATCGGCCAGCACGCGCAGGTCGCAGGCATCGCCCACGCTCCAGCTGGCCCCGGGAGCATCGACCCGGCCCACGGCCTCCGGCTTCTCGTCGATGATCAGGACCTCGTGGCCGCTGCGCGCCAGCTCGCGGGCGATCGAGGAGCCCACGGCCCCTGCTCCGATGACGGCGACCTTCATCGTCGTGCCTCCGCTGAATCGACGGGTCCGAGCAGGCCCTCCTGGCCGGCATCGCGGATCTCGGGGGAGGGCTCCGCGGCCAGGACGCGCACGATGTCGTCGATCTCATCGACTCGCATCATCGCGTGGACCAGATCGCCCTTCTGATAGGTAGTGCGGGCGCCGGGCAGAACGCCCTCGCCGAAGCGGGTGATGAACGCGACGCGGACGTCTGCGGCCTTCTCGATGGCCGACAGCCGCAGCCCGGCCCAGCCCTCGTGCAGGGTCAGCTCGCCGAGCTGCAGGCGGCCCGAGGCCTCCTGGAAGTCCCCGGAGATCGACTGCTCGGGAAGCAGCCGGCGCAGCACCTGATCGGCGGTCCAGCGCACGGCAGCCACTGTGGGCACGCCCAGGCGCTGATAGAACTCGGCGCGGGCGGGGTCGTAGATGCGGGCGACCACGTGGGCCACGTCGAAGGTCTCGCGGGCCACGCGGGCGGCCAGGATGTTCGAGTTGTCCTCCGAGGACACCGCCGCGAAGGCGTAGGCGCGCTCGATCCCGGCCCGGCGCAGGACGTCGCGATCGAAGCCGTGACCGGTGATGGACTCGCCGCCGAAGGAGCCGTGCAGCTTGCGGAACGCCTGCTCGTCCTGGTCGATCAGGGCGACGGTGTGCCCGGAGTCCTCGAGGGCCCGGGCTGTCATCGCACCGACGCGTCCGGCGCCCATGATCACGAAATGCGGCATGGGGCCAAGGGTAGGTCACGCGGGCGGGCCGGGCCTGCCGAGCCACTAGCCTGTCCCCGTGACGAAACTGCGCGCGCTGCGGACCGCTCTGGTGGGCAGGCCCTACCACAACGAGCGCTACGAGGACACGGCCCTGTCCAAGCGCGCGGGGCTTCCGGTGTTCTCGGCGGACTCCCTGTCCTCGGTGGCCTACGCCCCGGACGAGATCGTGCTGACGCTGGCCCTGGCCGGGGCCTCCGCCGTGCTGCTCTCGCCGTGGGTCGGCCTGGCCGTCGTCGTCGTGACCGTGATCATCGTGCTGGCCTACCGGCAGAACCTTCGCGCGTACCCGTCCGGACAGGGCGACTACGAGATCGCGACCTCCAACCTGGGCGATCGCGCCGGCGTGGTGGTCGGCGCGTCGTTGATGATCGACTTCACCCTCGTGGTCGCGGTGTCCATGTCCGCCGCGGCGCAGTACCTGGCCGCCGCGTTCCCGGGGCTGATCGGTTTCCGGCTCGAGATCGCGCTGGCCGGGATCCTGATCGCCGGGCTCCTGAACCTGCGCGGGCTGCGGTTCATGGGCCGCGCCGCAGCCGTGCCCACGTACCTGTTCGTGGCCGTGCTGCTCGCCATGATCGGCACCGGCCTGTACCAGTCGGCCACCGGCACCCTGGACCGCGCGGCCTCCGCGGACTGGGAGGTCCTGCCGGTGGAGGTCCCCGACGGCGGCTGGACGGGCATGGCCCTGGCGATCCTGGTGCTGCGGGCCTTCTCCTCGGGTGCTGTGGCGGTGACCGGCGTGGAGTCGGTGGCTGGCTCCGTGCCGTTCCTGCGCCGCCCGCGGGCCGCCAATGCCCGGATCATCCTGACCGTCATGGGCGTGCTCTCCGTCGTGCTGCTGCTGGGCACCGTGTACCTCGCACGCGCCACGGGGGTCCAGCTCGTGCTGGATCCCGAGCGCCAGCTGCGCATGGACGGCCACGCCCCGGAGGCGGACTTCTATCAGAACCCCGTGCTCGGGCAGCTCGCCCGGGCGATCTTCGGCCTGGACACGCCGCTGTACTACGTCGTGATCCTGGCAACCGTGCTCGTGCTCGTGCTGGCCGCCTCGACCGCCTTCACGGGCTTCCCGGCGCTGGCCTCGCGGCTGGCACGGGATTCGAGCCTCCCGCGGCAGTTCGCCGCTCGCGGCGATCGCTTCGCGTTCACGAACGGCATCGTGGTGCTGCTGGTGGTGGCGGCGGTGCTGACCGCCGTATTCGGCGCCAACGTCAACGCCCTCGTGCAGCTCTACGTGGTGGGCGTGTTCGTGTCCTTCACGCTCACCCAGTTCGGCATGGCCCGGCACTGGCGGCGCCACCGGCGCGCCGAGCCCACGGTCTCCGGGCGGCGCCGGATCGTGGCCTCGCTGGGGCTGGCCGTGCTGGCCGCGGTGATCTCGGCCGCCGTGCTGGTGGTGGTCATGACCACGCGGTTCACCCAGGGCGCCTGGATCACCGTGGTGTGCATCGTGGCGCTGTCGCTGTTCATGAGCGGCATCCGACGGCACTACGACGCCGTCGACGACGCCCTCCAGCTGGCTCCCGACTCACCCGTGCTGGCGCTGCCCTCGCGGGTGCACGCCATGCTGATCGTGCCGTCGGTGCGCAAGCCGGACATGCGCGCCCTGGCCTATGCCCGGGCCTCGCGGCCCTCCACGCTCGAGGCGCTCGTGGTGGATGTCTCCGCCGCGCGCACCGCCCGGATCCTGGAGCAGTGGCAGCGCCTGGAGATCCCCGTGCCGCTGCGGGTGCTGGATGCGCCCTACCGCAGCTCGACCCAGCCGGTCATCGACCACCTGCGCCGGGTCCGCAGGCGCTCGCCGCGCGATCTGGTGGTGGTCTACCTGCCGGAGTACGTGGTCTCCACCTCCTGGGAGCGCTTCCTGCACAACCAGGCCACAGGAGCGCTGCGCAGCCGCCTGCGCCACGAGCGGGGCGTCATGATCGCCTCCGTGCCCTGGCACCTGAACACCCTGGGCGCGCAGGTCTCCTCCGACGAGGACGCCCCGCACGAGCAGTCATCAGAGGCCCCCGCCCAAGTCACCCGGCGCGCCGCCCGCCGCCGACGCCGGCGCCGGGCCGACCGTGAGGCCCTGGCCGCCCGCTCCCGCACCCCACGACGACGGCGCCGCCGCCCAGCCGACCGCGAGACCCCGGGTGCCAGCTCCCGCACCGCACCGACCGATGGAGACGACGCATGACCGACAGCCCTCAGCACCTCGAGCTCGAGCTGGGACCGCTGGCCCACGGCGGGCACACCGTGGCGCGCACCCAGGAGGGACGCGTGGTGTTCGTGCGCCACGGGGCCCCCGGCGAGCGGGTGCGCGTGCGGCTGAGCGAGGCCCAGGACGAGGCGCGGTTCTGGCGCGGCGATGTGGTCGAGGTGCTCTCCCCGGTGCAGGGGCGCCGGGCGCGGCATCCCTGGGAGCCGGCAGATTCGATGCTGAGCTGGGCCTCCGGGCGCGCTCCCGTCGGCGGGGCCGAGCTCGGGCACCTGGAGCTCGAGCTGCAGCGACGGCTGAAGACCGAGGTCCTGCGGGAGCTGCTCGGCGGGATCGGGGGCTTCGAGCCAGAGCAGCTCGAGGCGCTGGACCCGAGGGTCGAAGCCCTGCCGGGGGAGACGGACGACGGACTGGGCTGGCGCACGCGCGCCCATTTCGCGGTCGATGAGCACGGCCGGGCCGCCATGCATCCCCACCGCAGCGACGAGCTCGTGCCAGTCCAGGACTTCCCCCTGATGACTCCCGCGCTGAGCGCTCTGCGGATCGGCGAGATCGACTGGTCCGGGGCGACACGGCTCGATCTGGCGGGTCCCTCTGCAGATGCCCCCACGGTGGTCGTCACCGCCGCGCACCCGTTCGACGAGGACCTCGTCCGGCGTCTGCGCGAGCACGCGCTGCCGGCTCTGCAGGTCGCCCACGCCCGGGCCGGCGGGGAGGGGGAGATCGGACTAGTGCTCAGCGCCGACACCTCCGCCGGCTCCCCGCGCCGCGAGCCCCTGGTGCTCAGCGGGACCGGACGCTCCGTCGAACGGATCGGGCAGCGCACCTGGGAGGTCTCCGCCGGCGGATTCTGGCAGGTCCACCGCAGCGCGCCCCAGCATCTGCTGGGGCTCGTCGAGCAGGAATCCGGGCTGAGCGCGGGCGAGGACGCCCTCGATCTCTACTCGGGCGCGGGGCTGCTGACGGCTGCCCTGGCCGAGGCCGTGGGGGAGGCCGGCTCGGTGCTCGCCGTCGAGGGCTCCCCGCTGACCTCCACGGATGCGGCCCGCCGCTTCGGCGAGGACCCACAGGTCGAGGCGGTCACCGGCTCCGTCGAGGACGTCCTGGCCCGCCGCTGGCCGGAGCTGGTGCGGATCCCGCAGCGGAGGCGACGCGGCGGCCGTCCGTCGCCGGGCCGGCGCGGCGCAGCGTCGTCGGTGCCTTCGCGGCGACCGGACGTCGTCGTGCTGGATCCGCCGCGCGCCGGTGCCGGCAAGGTCGTGGTGGATGCGATCGCAGCCCTCGAGCCGCGCCGGATCGTGAGCGTGTCCTGCGATCCGGCCACTGCCGCGCGCGATCTGGCTCGGTTCCGCCACCGCGGCTGGCAGGTGCGCAGCCTGCGCGGCCTGGACCTGTATCCGAACACGCATCACCTCGAGACCGTGACCGTCCTCGAGCGCAGCTGAGGGTCGCCTTACTTACCATAGATCGAGCCCGAACGGGAGGTTCGGCGAGAAATCCGTGTCCGGATGGGGATATATTGGCAGGAGTCCGCCGAACCCGCGCTGCAGCTGTCCGGCCCTCGACCGAGGCTCCGACAGCGTTCCGCGCTCGGCGATCCACCACCGCGGCGAGAGGAGTTCCGGGCACATGAGCACCGTGGACAGCTTCGGGGCCAAGGACGTCCTTGACGTCAATGGCACCCAGTACGAGATTTACCGCCTCAAGGCGCTGAAGGGGGCCGAGAACCTTCCCTACAGCCTCAAGATCCTGCTGGAGAACCTGCTGCGCACCGAGGACGGTGCCAACGTCACGCAGGAGCACATCAAGGCCCTGGCCGAGTGGGATCCGGAGGCGCAGCCGAACACCGAGATCCAGTTCACGCCCGGCCGCGTGATCATGCAGGACTTCACCGGCGTCCCCTGCATCGTGGACCTGGCGACCATGCGCGAGGCCATCGAGGACCTCGGCGGCGACGCCGCCCGTGTCAACCCGCTCTCGCCCGCCGAGCTGGTCATCGACCACTCCGTGCAGATCGACTCCTTCGGCAACGCCGATGCGATCGAGCGCAACATGGACATCGAGTACCAGCGCAACGGCGAGCGCTACCAGTTCCTGCGCTGGGGCCAGACCGCGTTCGACGACTTCAAGGTCGTGCCCCCGGGCATGGGCATCGTGCACCAGGTCAACATCGAGAACCTGGCCCGCGTCGTGATGACCCGCGAGGTCGACGGCGTGAACCGCGCCTACCCGGACACCTGCGTGGGCACCGACTCCCACACCACCATGGAGAACGGCATCGGCGTCCTGGGCTGGGGCGTCGGCGGCATCGAGGCCGAGGCCGCCATGCTCGGCCAGCCGATCTCCATGCTGATCCCGCGCGTGGTGGGCTTCAAGCTCACCGGCGAGATCCCCGCCGGCGCCACCGCCACGGACGTCGTGCTCACGATCACCGAGATGCTGCGCAAGCACGGCGTCGTCGGCAAGTTCGTCGAGTTCTACGGCGAGGGCGTGGCGGCCGTGCCGCTGGCCAACCGCGCCACCATCGGCAACATGTCCCCGGAGTTCGGCTCGACCGCCGCGATCTTCCCGATCGACGACGTCACCATGGACTACCTGCGCCTGACCGGCCGCCCCCAGGAGCAGATCGACCTGGTCGAGGCCTACGCCAAGGAGCAGGGCCTGTGGCACGACCCGCAGGAGGAGACCCGCTTCTCCGAGTACCTCGAGCTGGACCTGTCCACCGTCGTGCCGTCGATCTCCGGGCCCAAGCGCCCGCAGGACCGCATCGCGCTGGACAAGGCCAAGGGCACCTTCGAGCGCGACGTGAAGAACTACGTCTCGGACAAGACCCCCGAGTCGGCCGGCGTCTCCATGGAGGACGGCCGCGAGTTCGAGCTGGAGAACGGCGCGGTCTCGATCGCCTCGATCACCTCCTGCACGAACACCTCGAACCCGTCCGTGATGATGGCCGCGGCCGTGCTGGCCCGCAACGCCGTCGACAAGGGCCTGGCCTCCAAGCCCTGGGTCAAGACCTCGATCGCCCCGGGCTCCAAGGTCGTCACCGACTACTACGAGAAGTCCGGCCTGATCCCGTCGCTGGAGGCCCTGGGCTTCTACATCGTCGGCTACGGCTGCACCACCTGCATCGGCAACTCGGGTCCGCTCGAGTCCGAGATCTCGCAGGCGGTCCAGGACAACGACCTGGCCGTGACCTCGGTGCTGTCGGGCAACCGCAACTTCGAGGGCCGCATCAACCCTGACGTCAAGATGAACTACCTGGCCTCCCCGCCGCTGGTGGTCGCCTACGCCCTGGCCGGGACCATGGACTTCGACTTCCAGAACGAGCCGCTGGGCCAGGACTCCGAGGGCAACGACGTCTACCTCAAGGACATCTGGCCGGATCCGACCGAGGTCCAGCAGATCATCGACGACTCCATCGAGACGGAGATGTTCACCGACTCGTACGGCACGATCTTCGACGGCGACGAGCGCTGGCAGTCCCTGGAGACCCCGACCGGCAAGACCTTCGAGTGGGACGCGGAGTCCACCTACGTGCGCAAGCCCCCGTACTTCGAGGGCATGACCATGGAGATCTCCCCGGTCACCGACATCGAGGGCGCGCGCGTGCTGCTCAAGCTGGGCGATTCGGTCACGACCGACCACATCTCCCCGGCCGGCTCCTTCAAGTCGGACACGCCCGCGGGCAAGTACCTCATCGAGAACGGGGTCGAGCGCAAGGACTTCAACTCCTACGGCTCGCGCCGCGGCAACCACGAGGTCATGATCCGCGGCACCTTCGCCAACATCCGCATCAAGAACCAGCTCCTGGACGGCGTGGAGGGCGGCTTCACCCGCGACTTCACCCAGGAGGGCGGCCCGCAGGCCGCCGTCTACGATGCCGCGATGAACTACCAGGAGGCCGGCGTCCCGCTGGTCGTGCTGGGCGGCAAGGAGTACGGCTCGGGATCCTCCCGCGACTGGGCGGCCAAGGGCACCAGCCTGCTGGGCGTCCGCGCGGTCATCACCGAGTCCTACGAGCGCATCCACCGCTCCAACCTGATCGGCATGGGCGTGCTGCCGCTGCAGTTCCCGCAGGGCGAGTCGGCCGACTCGCTGGGCCTGGACGGCACCGAGACCTTCTCGATCTCGGGTGTCACCGAGCTCAACGACGGCCGCACCCCCAAGACCGTGAAGGTCACCGCGGCCAAGGAGGACGGCTCCACCGTCGAGTTCGACGCCGACGTGCGCATCGACACCCCCGGTGAGGCGGACTACTACCGCAACGGCGGCATCCTGCAGTACGTGCTGCGCCAGATGGCCAGCAAGTGATCTGAGGATCCCTCCGCGCGGGAGCGCCCCGTCAGGCTCCGGCCCGGCGGGGCGCTCGTGCGTGCGAACGTCCTCGCGGCAGGTCCCGGCCTGGTGCGTCGGATGCCGGCGGTAGCATCGGCTGATACGAAGATTCGCTGTGCGCGGCCTCGTCGACGAGGCTGCGCTGCAAGGAGAACCATGTCGATCTTGGAGGGCATCCGCGGCCCGGAGGACCTCAAGGGCCTGGCGCCCGAGCAGCTGGGGGAGCTGGCGGAGGAGATCCGCAGGTTCCTGGTCACCAACGTCTCGGCCACAGGCGGCCATCTGGGCCCGAACCTGGGCGTCGTCGAGCTCACGCTGGCTCTGCACCGCGTCTTCGACTCGCCCCGGGACCCGATCGTCTACGACACCGGGCACCAGTCGTACGTGCACAAGCTGCTGACCGGCCGCCAGGACTTCTCGACCCTGCGCCAGCAGGGCGGTCTGGCCGGCTACCCGGACCGCGGCGAGTCCGAGCACGACGTCGTGGAGTCCTCGCACGCCTCGTCGTCGCTGTCCTGGGCGGACGGCATCTCCCGTGCCTTCGCGCTCACCGGCCAGAACGATCGCACCACCGTGGTGGTGGTCGGCGACGGCGCCATGACCGGCGGCATGACCTGGGAGGCCGCGAACAACATCGCCTCGGATCCCGATCGCCGCGTGGTGATCGTCGTCAACGACAACGGGCGCTCCTACGCCCCCACGGTCGGCGGGCTGGCGCGTCAGCTGCAGGAGCTCAAGGCCGAGGTCCAGCAGTCGGTGGACACCGTGCGCACGGACCGGCGCTACGAGCGCGTGCTCACCCAGGTCAAGGAGTCGCTGCAGAACTCCGGGCCGGTGGGCCAGGCGACCTACCGCGGGCTGCACGGCATGAAGGCCGGGCTCAAGGACGTGGTGGTCCACAACGGCCTGTTCGCCGATCTGGGCATGAAGTACGTGGGCCCGATCGACGGCCACGACCAGGACGCCCTGGAGCACGCTCTGCGACGAGCCCGCGACTTCGGCGGACCGGTGCTCGTGCACACGATCACCCAGAAGGGCCACGGCTACGCCCCGGCGATCGCCGACGTCGACGACATGTTCCACGCCGTGGGCACGATCGACCCGGAGACCGGCCAGCCGACCAGCGCCAGCTCGGGCCGGTCCTGGACCTCGGTGTTCGCCGAGGCCATGGCCGAGGCCGCGGATGAGCGCGACGACATCGTGGGCATCACCGGCGCCATGACCATCCCGGTGGGTCTGAACCTCATGCAGGACAAGCACCCGGAGCGGGTCTTCGACGTCGGGATCGCCGAGCAGCACGCTCTGACCATGGCCGCCGGCATGGCCTACGGAGGGCTGCACCCGGTGGTCGCGCTGTACGCCACGTTCCTCAACCGCGGCTTCGATCAGCTGCTGATGGACGTGGCCCTGCACAAGGCGGGGGTCACCCTGGTCCTCGACCGCGCCGGGGTCACCGGTCCGGACGGGCCCAGCCATCACGGCATGTGGGACCTGGCGCTGCTGCAGATCGTGCCCGGGCTGCACCTGGCGGCACCGCGCGACGAGCCCAGCATGCGCGAGGAGTTCCGCGAGGCCCTGGACGTCAGCGACGCCCCCACCGTGCTGCGCTACCCCAAGGGCTCCGTCTCCGAGCCGATCCCCGCTCTGGAGCGGCTCGACGACGGCGTGGAGATCCTCCTGCGCACCACCGGAGGGGTGGAGCCGGAGGCCGAGGAGGAGATGGCAGCCGGCCAGGGCTCTGCTGACGAGAAGCGTGCGGAGCGCCCTGCGGGAAGCGATCAGGACACCGACGTCCTGCTGGTCGCCGTGGGCGCCATGGCACCGCTGTGCCTGGAAGTGGCTCGGCGTCTGGGCGATCACGGGATCTCGGCCACCGTCGTGGATCCGCGCTGGGTCCTGCCCGTGCCGGCCTCGCTGTCGGAGCTGGCCGCTCAGCACCGCTTCGTGGTGGTGGTCGAGGACGGCGTGCGCTCCGGCGGCATCGGCAGCCTCATCCGCCAGTCCGTCCGCCGGGCCGGCGTGGACACTGCGCTGAACGAGGTCGGGCTGCCCACCGAGTTCCTCACTCACGGCTCCCGGTCGCAGGTGCTCGAGCGGGTGGGCCTGACCGCCCAGCAGATCACCCGCGACACCGTGGACTCGGTGCTCGGGACGCGGGTGCCCTATGCCCGCCCGGTCGGCGAGGACGCGTCCGCTCTGCGCTTCGAGGACCGCACCGGGGCTTGAGACTGACGCTCGGCGCGCAATGGCGGCAGATCGCGGGGCCGCCGCGCCGAGGGCTTCGTTGTCCGGCCCGTGCCTCCTCAGTAGGCTGAGTAGCAGAACGCGGGCGATGAGGCCCGTGACACGACGAGAGGCAAGAGACATGTTCAAGAAGGCCATCTTCGTGGCGGGCCTGGCCATCGGCTTCGTCGCCGGCTCGGCTGCCGGTCGCGAGCCGTTCGATCAGATCAAGTCCCAGGTCCTGGGCGTGACCAACGACCCGGAGGTCCGCCGCAAGGTCTCCGAGGGCGCCGAGAAGGCCAAGGCCACCGTGCAGGAGCAGGCGCCGGTCGTGGCCGAGAAGGCCAAGGAGACCGCTTCCAACGCCGCCGACAAGGCCAAGCAGACGGCCTCCAGCGCCGCCGACAAGGCCAAGGGCTCGTCCCAGAGCGACACCACCGGCAACCTGACGGCCTCCACCAACTCCCCGGAGACCAAGCACATCTGAGCCGGTGAGGCGTCCTCGCCGAGGAAGCCGCCGCGCACACGAGAAGGAGCCGCCGAGATGCGATCTCGGCGGCTCCTTCGTACGTCTCGGGCCAGCGCCCGGGGACGGATCCTCAGCGAGGAGTCGCTGCCGCAGACCATCGGCCGATGATGGCCTGCCGCTGCGACTCCTCGTGGGCCGGGCTCAGCTCGCGGCTGCGTCGGCGTTGCCGGCGTCGTCGTGCTGCTCGGGGCGGGGCAGGCGCAGCGCCTTCTGGAGGGTCGGGGCCACGTTGTCGATCTGCCACCGACGGGCGCCGATCTCGGCGAGCCGCTCGGCGATCTGCTCGAGCTCGGCCGAGGCCGGGGGATCCCAGCTGAACCGGCGCAGGTGCTCGGGGACCACGAGGTTCTCGGTGGGCATCCCCAGCTCGGCGGCGCGCTCGGCCACCGCGGGCTTCAACGTGCGCAGGCGCTCGGCGGCGGCCGGTCGCTTCACGGTCCAGGACTTCACCGGCGGCAGGGAGTCGGAGGAGACCGACTGGGGGACCAGCTCCTCGGCCTGGCGGGCCTCCGAGAGGGCACGCAGCCAGCGCGGTGCCTCCTTGGAGGCGGCGCGGCCGTGGAAGCCCGGCGTGCGCAGCAGCTGCGGCACGGAGCGGGGCATGGCCTGGGCCACTGCGACCAGGGCGGAGTCGGGCAGCAGCCTCCCTGGAGAGATGTCCTTGTGGCGGGCGAGCTCCTCGCGCTCGGTCCACAGGTTGCGCAGGGCGGTGAGCTGGCGTCGTCCGCGGATCTTGGTGATCCCGGAGGTGCGCCGCCACGGATCCTTGCGCGGGGTGGCGGGCGGTGCTGTGCGCACGGCCTCGAACTCCTCGAGCGCCCATTCGAGCTTGCCCTGGGAGCGCAGCAGCTCCTCCATGGCGTAGCGCAGCTGGACCAGGACCTCGACGTCCAGGGCGGCGTAGGTCAGCCACGGCTCCGGCAGGGGGCGGGTGGACCAGTCCACCGCCGAGTGCTCCTTGGCCATCGTGAAGCCGAGCAGCTCCTCCGTCTCTGCGGCCAGCCCCACACGGCTCAGCCCGGCGATGCGTCCGCCGAGCTCGGTGTCGAACAGGGCGTCGGGGTGCATGTCCAGCTCGCGCAGGCAGGGCAGGTCCTGCGTGGCGGCGTGCAGGACCCATTCGGTGCCGCGCAGCGCCTCGTCGATGATCGCCAGCGATCCGGTGGCCTCGGGGTCGATGAGCACGGTGCCGGTGCCCTCGCGGCGCAGCTGGACCAGGAAGGCGCGCTGGCCGTAGCGGAAGCCGCTGGCCCGCTCGGTGTCCAGGGCCACAGGGCCGGTGCCCTCGCTGAGCTGCTCGGCGGCCAGCTCGAGGCGCCGGGTCGTGTCCACCAGCGGGGGCAGGCCGTCCATGGGCTGATCCAGGAAGACGGAGTCGGGGATCTCGAATTCCTCGAAGCCCTCGACGACGGTGGGGCTCGGATGCTGGGAGGGGCTCGTGCTGCTCACTGCGGCTGTCAGATCCTCTTGCTGCTCGGATGGTTCGGGGGTGGCCGGTGTGCTCGCGGCTGCCGTGGGGGTCAGCGCCGCAGGACGGTGACCGACTCGGTCACCGGCGGCAGGCCGGCGAACGTGCAGACCATGTCCGCCCAGGCCTCCAGGTGCACGGAGAGGTCCTCGCCGCGAGGCGTCCAGGAGGCCCGCAGCTCGACGTCGATGTACTCCTCTGTGTCGGCCAGCTGGCCGAAGCCCTCGGAGAGCACCCGTGAGGCCGTGCCGCCCTCCCGGATGTACTGCGCGCCGCTGCGATCCAGTGCCTCGAGCAGCCAGCTCCAGGCGACCTGGGCGAGCATCTCGTCATGGCCCAGCTCGCGCTCGACCTCCGCCTTCACATAGGTCACGATGCGGAAGGCATCTCCCCACTCGGCGCCGCGGTCCGGGGCGTGGATGAGCAGGAAGCGGCCGGTGGCCAGCTCGCGGGCGTCTTCAGCGGAGCCCTGGGAGCTGGGATGCGCCGACACGGGCTCGAGCACGGTGGCCGAGAAGGCCACCGAATCGGCGGCTCGGGGAGTGGGCGCCGAGATCTCGACGAGCTCGATCTCCGGTCGGCACTGGGCACGACGCAGCGATGCCGCTGCTCGTGGGAACCTTCCGACCAGATCGCTCTGAGCTGTCACGAGGCCCAGCCTAGGCCCGCCTCACCTCGCGATCGGGCCTGCCACGCCGTCCGTTGCGCAGCGATGACGCGCTCCCGACATGAGGCCGGATCCGGCGCGGCCCTGGCCACCCGCGCGACGCAGCCGCGACGGCTGCTCGGCAGGCGTAGGGCCTCACGACTGTGTGCCCGCCTCCCCGGTGCCCTGTGCCGGCTCCAGGCGCATGGACAGCGAGTTGATGCAGTAGCGCAGGTCCGTGGGCGTGGGGTAGCCCTCGCCCGCGAAGAGATGGCCCAGATGGGAGTCGCAGGCCGCGCACCGCACCTCCACGCGCTCCATGCCCAGCGACGAGTCGCGGATGTAGCGCACGCGGTCCTCGGCCAGCGGCGCGAAGAACGACGGCCATCCGCAGTGCGAGCCGAACTTGGTCTCCGAGCGGAACAGCTCCGCGCCGCAGGCCCGGCAGGAGTAGACGCCCTCGGTCTCGGTGTCCCAGTACTCGCCGGTGAAGGGCCGCTCGGTGCCGGCCTCGCGCAGGACGTGGAACTCCTGGGGGCTGAGCACGGCGCGCCACTCGTCCTCGGTGCGCTGCACGCTGGGCGCGCTCTGGCCTTCCTCGGTCTGCGGGTCGGTGCTGCGCGGATCGGTGGTCTGCTCGGACACGGTGTCCTCCTCGCCTCGATGTCGTGGCGGCCCGCTCGGGCGCATCAGTGCGACCGGGGCCTCACGGGGACAACAGCGCACGGGCCTCGGATATTCTCGCCGCCCCGAGGGCCACGGAGCACATGGCGGGGCCGTCGCTCCCGGCGGACGCCGAGGTGCGCATGACAGAATATGAATATGCCCGAATCCGTGCGCTCGTCGTCTCGTTCCGCCCGATCACGTCCGCTTGCCGCCCTGCGCGGGCAGCCGCGGGAGTCGTCGTCGGTGTGGGCCCGCGGAGCCGTGGCGGGCACGGCGCTGACGGTGGGGGCGGCGTCGCTGTCCTTCGGCGTCTCCTCGGCGATCGCCGCCTACGTGGCGCGTCAGGTCGTCGTGCCGCCCCGGTACCGCTCCGAGGACCTGAGCATCCACGAGTACACCCCCGTGGACCGCCAGGCCCATCCCGATGCCCTGCCCGGAGCCGGAGAGGTGCGCCTGGCGGCCACGGTGGAGACCACCGTCGACGGCGTCTACAGCCTGCGCTTCGGCGGGGGAGAGGGCCACGCCCGCATCGGCGAGATCCTCTCCTGGTCACCGGCCGCCGGCGAGGTCGTGCGGGAGGTCCAGGAGGTCTACAGCGGCGACCTCTCGGCGGCTTCGCGCGGCTGGTGGGCCGGGACGGTCTACCCGGACCCCGCCGCGGCCGGATACCGCTTCCACGAGGTCGAGCTGCCCATGGAGATGGGCGCGGCACCCTGCTGGGTGGTCCCGGCGGGGCAGGAGCGGGATCCGCAGAGGGCGGCCGAGCACTCCACGACGGCCCGTCAGTATCGCCGCGACGACGCGCAGCACGAAGCCGCGCACGCGGCAGCCGAGGATCCCGCCGCCCAGCAGCTGCCGGGACCCTGGGCGATCATGGTCCACGGCCGCGGCGCACAGCGCATGGAGGCCATCCGAGCCCTGGACACCGCGCAGCGTATGGGGCTGACCTCACTGCTGATCTCCTACCGCAACGACCGCGAGGCCCCCGCCTCCCCGGACGGGCGCTACGGCCTGGGCTTCACGGAGTGGAAGGACGTCCAGCTGGCGATCTCCTACGCCAAGCTGCGCGGAGCCACCAGGATCGTGCTGTTCGGCTGGTCCATGGGCGGGGCGATCTGCCTGCAGACCGCGGACCTGTCGATCTACCGGGCGGATATCGCGGGGATGGTCCTCACCGGGCCGGTCGTGGACTGGTTCACGCTGTTCACCCACCACACGGCCTCGCGACACATCCCCTCAGCGATCACCACCATGGCGCAGTCCCTGATCACCTCGCCGCGCGGGCTGTGGCTCACGGGGCTGGCGGCGCCGCTCGATCTGGGGTCCCTGGACTGGATCACCCGGGCCGATCAGCTGCAGACGCCCACGCTGATCCTGCACTCGGCGGACGATGAGTTCGTCCCCGACACTGCTTCCAAGCGCCTGGCCGAGCTCAACGACCGGGTCGAGATGGTGGGCTTCGAACGCGCCCGTCACACCAAGGAGTGGAACGTGGACCCGCAGAGGTGGGAGTCCTCCGTGCTCTCGTGGGCGCAGCGGGTTCTGCCCGACCTGCACGGCTGAGCCAGCCCACGCTGGCAGCGCACACGACGACGCCCCCGTCGGCCCGGAAGCGGGGGACGGGGGCGTCAGCTGCTCGGACCACGACGGGCGGGTCCAGCTGCTCATGCAGCGTGCGAGAAGTCAGCCGCGCGGCAGGTACGCGATCTGACGACGGATGCGATCCAGCATGGCGGACATGCCCCGCATGCGCAGCGGCGAGACCAGCTGCGTCAGCCCGAAGCGCTCCGTGAGATCGCCGGGCAGATCCCGGATCTGCGCCGCCGGCAGGCCGTCGAGCCCCTCGTGCAGGATCGAGGCGAAGCCGCGGGTCGTCGGCGCCTCCTGAGGCGCGGAGAAGAACAGGCGCACGGGAGTCTCGTCGTCGCCGGTCTCCGCCTGGTCATCCCATTCGACCGTCAGGAACAGCGGCGACTGGCACTCCACGACCTGCTCGAGCTGCTCGGGATGCTCCCCGTAGCGCTCCGGCAGATCCGGCAGGGAGCGGGAGAACTCGAGCAGCAGCTGGAGGCGATCCGCGTCCGGAACGGCGTGGAAGTCCTCGATCAGCTCCTGCACGGACTCCGGGATGTTCGCGTCCGCCCCGCTCATCGACGGGCCTCCGGAGCCTCGCCGCGCTCCTCGCCCATCACGACGGGCAGACCGACGGAGTTGCCCCACTCGGTCCAGGAGCCGTCGTAGTTGCGCACCTGCGGGTAGCCCAGCAGGTGCTCGAGCACGAACCACGTGTGGGAGGAGCGCTCGCCGATGCGGCAGTAGGCGATGACCGGCTCCTGCGGATCCAGCCCGATCTCGTCGCGGTAGATCGCCTCGAGCTCCGGGCGGGTCTTGAAGGTCGAGTCCTCAGCGGCGGCGCGCGCCCACGGGACGGAGGCTGCGGTGGGGATGTGGCCGCCGCGCAGCACGCCCTCCTGCGGGTAGTCGGCCATGTGCGTGCGCTCGCCCGTGTATTCCGGGGCCGAGCGGACATCCACCAGGGGAGTGCGCCCGATCTCGTCCAGGACGTCCTGACGGAAGGCGCGGATGCGGGAGTCGTCGCGCTCGACGACGGGGTAGTCGGTGCGCTCGCGCGACGGGGTCTCGGTGGACAGCTCGCGGCCCTCGGCGATCCACTTGTCGCGGCCGCCGTCCATCAGGCGCACGTCCTGGTGGCCGAAGAGGGTGAAGACCCACAGGGCGTAGGCGGCCCACCAGTTGGACTTGTCGCCGTATACCACGATCGTCTGCTCGCGCGAGATGCCCTTGGCGCTCATCAGCTCAGCGAACTGCTGCCCGCCCAGGTAGTCGCGCACGGCCTGCTGGTTGAGCTCGGTGTGCCAGTCGACCTTCACGGCGTCCGGGATGTGGCCGGTCTCGTAGAGCAGCACGTCCTCGTCCGACTCCACGATGACGACCTGCGGATCTTCGAGGTGCTGGGCCACCCACTCGGTGGAGACCAGGCGCTCGGGGTGGGCGTATTCGGCGAACTTGGGGTCCGTGGTGTCGGGATCGACAGCCATGTGCGTCCTCCAGAAGGGTCGTAGGGGGCGGCCCCGATCACTGGGGCCGACCTTGAGGGATCTGGTTCCACTGTACCCACGGGCCTGCGCGGTCGAGCCGGCCCGCGGGCCATGTGCGCGACGGGCGAACCGCAGCGGCTCGCCTGCCGGTAGGCTCGGTCGCGTCCCACCGGTAGCACCTGAAGAGGTCCTTTGTGAGTCCCAAGATCGAGCGCCTGTCCGAGCGCGCACCGTCCGTCTCCGCGGAGCAGCTGCTCGAGGGCTTCCGCCCCTCGGAGCGCTTCGGCGAGGTCTCCTTCGACACCTACCGCCCGGACCCCTCACAGCCCTCGCAGGCGGAGGCCGTCGAGGTGCTCAAGCGCTTCGCCGCCTCGATCCAGGCGCCCTCCCAGAAGAAGAGCGGCGGCTTCCTCTCGCGCATGTTCGGCGGCGGGCAGAAGCAGACGGCGGCCCAGGGCATCTACCTCGACGGCGGCTTCGGCGTGGGCAAGACGCACCTGCTGGCCTCGCTGTGGCACGACTCGCCGGGGCCGAAGTCCTTCGGCACCTTCGTGGAGTACACCAACCTTGTCGGCGCTCTGACCTTCCGCAAGACGGTCGAGGCGCTGAGCGGTTATGCGCTGGTGTGCATCGACGAGTTCGAGCTCGACGATCCCGGCGACACCGTCCTGATGTCCCGGCTGATGCGGGAGCTCTCGGATGCTGGGGTGCGCCTGGCCGCGACCTCCAACACGCTGCCCGGTTCGCTGGGGGAGGGCCGCTTCGCCGCGCAGGACTTCCAGCGCGAGATCCAGGTGCTCTCCGATCAGTTCGACGTCCTGCGCATCGACGGCGAGGACTTCCGCCACCGCGGCCTGCCCGAGGCACCCGCGCCGCTGGCGGACGACCAGCTCGAGGCGGCCGCCGCGCAGCGCTTCCCGGACGACGCGACCATCGCGGTCGACGACTTCGAGGACATCCTGGAGCACCTGATCCGCGTGCACCCGTCGCGCTACCGGGCCATGGTCCAGGGCCTCGACGGCATCGTGTGGCGCGGCGTGCGCACGGTCGACGAGCAGGCCCTGGCTCTGCGTCTGGTCGTGCTGGCCGACCGCCTCTACGACCGCGACCTGCCGATCATCAGCTCCGGCGTGGCCTTCGATCAGATCTTCACCCCGGAGATGATGGCCGGCGGCTACCAGAAGAAGTACTCGCGCGCCGTCTCGCGACTGACGGCCCTGGCCCGCGAGGGACAGATGCCGGAGCAGCCCTCGGTCTGACGCGGCTGAGGGCTCGACCGTCGTCGTCCGGTCGTCCGATGCCGGCCGGAGGACCCCGGCCGGGATGCGAGCATCTGCAGATGCACTGAGGGGCGGCACCGTGATGGTGCCGCCCCTCAGGCGCATGAGGACCGACCCTTGCGGGCCGGTCGACCGCTGATCCGTGGATCAGTTGTCGTCGTTTCCGCCAGTGAGCTTGTCCTTGGCGGAGTTGATGTGGTCCTCGTGCTGGCCGCCGGTCTTGTCGTTGGCCGTGTCAGCTGCCTTGTCGACGGCCTCGGGGTTATCCGAAGCAGCCTGCTTGGCCTTGTCTGCCATTCCTCCGAGATCCACCATAATGGTCTCCTCTCGCATCGATGTCATCTGACATCGCATACTCTCCACTGCCGAGGGCCGTTTCGTCACCATTCACGCGTGCACGGCGAGTCGCAGGCCGCCGCGAGCCCCTCCGCAGCCCCTCCCTGCGGCCTCTACCCACCGCCTCTCCCTGCCGCACCTTCCTCACACCCCGCCCCGAGGCCGAGTGGATCCCCACTTGCGCTGAGGGCCCCGATAGTGCAACTGAGCATCCACTCGGCGCGGGGGCGGGTGAGGTGGAGACGCGGAGCGGCTGAGGGAGGGGGCCGGCGAGTTCGGAGAGCGTGGTGTGGCGGAGTGCCTGAGGGGACGACGAAGGCCCCGACTGAAGCTTCAGTCGGGGCCTTCTGAGGTGGTGCGCGATACTGGGATCGAACCAGTGACCTCTTCCGTGTCAGGGAAGCGCGCTACCGCTGCGCCAATCGCGCTCATGCTCCCGTGGGAGCGAGCTTGGTGGGAACCGAGGTGGAGACGGGATTCGAACCCGCGTAGACGGCTTTGCAGGCCGCTGCCTAACCACTCGGCCACCCCACCGGGACCTGTGTCCTTGCGGACCTGGCCTTCTCACTGATCGCATTCATCCGAAGATGATGCTCTCCGAGCGGTTGACGGGAGTCGAACCCGCGACCCTCACCATGGCAAGGTGATGCT
Source organism: Kocuria sp. SL71 (assembly GCF_026672465.1). Classification (NCBI taxonomy): domain Bacteria; kingdom Bacillati; phylum Actinomycetota; class Actinomycetes; order Micrococcales; family Micrococcaceae; genus Kocuria; species Kocuria sp. SL71. The sequence continues at coordinate 1,084,117 of NZ_JAPPRE010000001.1, read as the reverse complement.
CTACCAGCTGAGCTACAACCGCGAATCATCGGCCTTTCGGCTGACGTTCGATCGGAAACTGTATCACAGCCTCTTCCGTGCTCATGCTCGGCGCCTCGGCTGCGGACAGTGCGTCCAGTCCGATGCGCCGGGCTCTCGCTCCGCGTCCTTCGGGCTGCTCGCCGTTCCGACAGGCGTAGACATTAGGCCACCTGGATGGCGCCATGCAAATCGGCTCCAGTGCCCTGGTCCGACGGGGGTGCAAGACAGCTCGCACGTCACTGGAGGCTTGGGTGTCTGCATGCCTGAGGCCCGGGCCCCGGATCGCTCCTGCTCGCGCGAGCGTGCGAAGAAGGAGAAGAGAGATGAAGCGAAGAAGCGCTGTGGGAAGACCGTCGGGAGAAGGGCGCCAGCAGGGGCGCGGCCAGGTGCCGGCGAGGCCGAATTGGCGAGCCGCGTCAGGGTGCGCTATGGTTTCCAGGTCGAAAGGCGCGATTAGCGCAGCGGTAGCGCGCTTCGTTCACACCGAAGAGGTCACTGGTTCGATCCCAGTATCGCGCACGGAAGATCGACCAGAAGGCCCCGTCCGGTTCCACCGGCCGGGGCCTTCTGCATGAAGACCGTCGTCCTGCCTCCTCGAGGTCGCCGTGCTCCCGGATCCGCGGGGGGATAGGCCACCCATGAGGACGCCCATGAGGGAGCCTCCGCATGACCCAGCCGCGACTGGCGCGCCAGACCGAGCACGGGCGGATGTACGCCCGCTCGGAGTCCGGGCAGCCCGAGGTCCCCTCGATCACCACTGTGCTCAGCTGCGCGGCCCTGGACCTGGGCGGCTGGCACGGCTGGTCGGCCGCACAGGCCGTGATCACCGACGATCGCCTCCCGCAGTCCATCGGCTCCGCGCCCAAGCTGCGCCAGATCGCCCGCGACGCCGCCGGAGCCGCCGAACGCCACCGCGACGAAGCGGCCCTGCGCGGAGACCGGGTCCACGACTACGCCGAGCAGACCGCTCTGCGCGCCATGGGTCTGGAGTCCCGGGTCGAGGAGGCGCGGGAGGTCCTGGCCTCGCACGGCGAGCGCGCCTACGCGGATCGCTTCGACGAGTGGTGGCAGCTCTACCGCCCGGAGCCGCTGGCCGCCGAGATCACGGTCTGGAACGCCACGGTCGGCTACGCCGGGACGCTGGATCTGGTCGCGCGCATCGGCGGCAAGGTCTGCCTGATCGACTACAAGACCAAGGGCACCGACCGCTCCGGTCGGGTCAAGCCCATGGATGCCAAGGTCGTGACCCAGCTCGTGGCGGGTCTGAAGGCCGAGGAGCAGCTGCTCGACGCTCAGGCCGGCACCTGGGAGCCCTGGAAGTTCGGTGCGGCCGACCTGCTGCTCGGCGTGGCCGTGGGGGAGACCGAGGTCTCCGCCCAGCAGGCCGCACCCGAGGTCCTCGAGGCGCACTGGCACAAGTTCTGCTCGCTGCGCCGGCTGTGGGCCCATCAGACCAAGCTGGATCGGGGCCCGTCGCAGCTGCGCCCCGTCCCGCCGCCGCCGGCCTGAGCCGGCGTACGTCGTCCGCGGGCCGCGACCGCCCAGCAAGCACCCCACCCTGTCGTCCCATTTGGAGGAGCCTCCGATGTCCGTCCGTCCGATCCGCACGATCGGGGATCCGATCCTGCGCTCCGCCGCCGACCCGGTCAGGCGCTTCGACGATGATCTGCGCACCCTGGTGGCCGACATGTTCGAGACCATGCGCGATGTGGAGGGAGTGGGCCTGGCCGCCCCGCAGATCGGCGTGGGCCTGCAGATCTTCGTCTACGAGATCGGCGAGGACTCCGGGGTCTTCATCAACCCGAGCATCGAGCTGGGGGATGAGATGCAGGAGGGCGGCGAGGGCTGCCTGTCCGTGCCGGGGCTGGGCTTCGACACCCCGCGCCGGCAGCGGGCGCGCGTGAGCGGGCTCGACGAGCACGGCCAGGAGCACGAGGCCGAGGCCATGGGCCTGCTGGCGCGCTGCTTCCAGCACGAGCACGATCACCTGCAGGGCACCCTGTACGTCAACCGCCTGGAGGGCGAGGCCCGCCGCGAGGCATGGCGGCGGATCCGCGCCGAGGACTACGCCCGCACCGTCGCCGAGGTCCGCCAGGAGCGCGCCGGCACCCTGGGCTCGAGCTTCGGAGGCTGAGGAGGCACCGTGAGAATCATCTACGCAGGAACGCCCGAACCCGCAGTGGCGCCGCTCGAGCACCTGGCTGCTGCCGAGGGGATCGAGATCGCAGCGGTGCTCACCCGCACCGACGCCCCCGTGGGACGCAAGAAGGTGCTGACCCCGTCGCCGGTGGCCGCGGCCGCCGAGCGGCTCGGTCTGCCCGTGCTGAAGGCCAATCGGGTCGACGACGAGGTCGTCGAGCAGCTGCGTTCCACCGGCGCGCAGGCCGGGGCCATCGTGGCCTACGGCGCGCTGCTCAAGCGCCCGGCGCTGGAGGCCCTGCCGCTGGGCTGGGTCAACCTCCACTTCTCCCTGCTGCCGCGCTGGCGCGGAGCCGCACCAGTGCAGCACTCGCTCATCCACGGCGACGCCGAGCTCGGCGCCTCCGCCTTCCTGCTCGACGAGGGCATGGACACAGGACCGCTGCTGGGCACCGCGCGCACGCAGCTGCACGACGACGACGTGGCCGGCTCGCTGCTCGAGCGAATGTCGCACGAGACCGCGCCGCTGCTGCTGGAGGCCCTGCAGCGCCTGGAGCGCGGCGAGCAGCCCGTCCCGCAGCAGGGGGAGGCAACCATGGCGCCCAAGCTGTCCACCGCGGACAGCCGCATCGACTGGCAGCGTCCGGCAGCAGAGATCGCGCGCCTGGTGCGCGGCACCACCCCGAGCCGGGACCGTGGACCGAGCTCGACGGCCAGCGCTTCAAGATCGTGGCCGGTGTGCGCGAGGCCCCCGAGCACACCGATCTGGCCCCGGGACAGGTGCAGCTGCGCGACGGCCGCGTCCTGACCGGCACCGGAACCCACGCCCTCGAGCTGCTGCGCGTGCAGCCGGCGGGCAAGCAGGCCATGGATGCCGGCGACTGGGCCCGCGGCCGGCTCGGCCGCGCCGACGACGAGACCACGAGGACGGTGTTCGCATGAGCCCGGCGGATGAGTCAGGACAGCGCGGCTCGGGCCGCGGAGGAGCGTCGCGCGGCGGAGCCGGCCAGGGCGGGCGCCGTGGCGGCGGGCCCGGTGCGGGCCGCGGTGCCGGAGGTCGTGCAGGCGGCGGCTCGGGCGGTCGGCAGCGCGGCGAGGACCGCCGCGACCAGGCCGGACGCCAGCGCCATCGCCGCTCGATGGATCAGCGCTCGTACTCGGCCTCTGCTCCGTCGCAGCGCTCCCGTCAGGCCGACCCGGCGCGCCTGGCGGCCTACCGGACCCTGCGCGAGGTCTCCGAGAACGACGCCTACGGCAACCTGGTGCTTCCGCAGCAGATCCGGGAGCAGCGCCTGGACCGTCGCGACGCAGGCTTCGCGACCGAGCTCGCCTACGGGGCACTGCGGCATCAGGGCACGTGGGATGCGATCCTGCAGCGCTGCGTGGACCGGCCCCTCGAGCAGCTCGACGCCCCGGTGGTCGACGTCCTGCGCCTGGGCGTGCACCAGCTGCTGGCCATGCGCGTGCCGGATCACGCGGCGATCGATCAGACGGTCGGGCTGACCCGCGCCGAGATCGGCGCGGGTCCGTCGGGCCTGGTCAACGCGGTGCTGCGGAAGGTCTCGGCCGCCCCGCTGGAGCAGTGGATCGCCGAGCTGAACGAGGGCTCGACTGCCTGGCAGCGCCTGGCCACCGCCCACGCGCATCCCGAGTGGATCGTGCGCGCCATGAGCCAGGCGCTGAGCGCCCACGGGCGCAGCCCGGAGGAGATCGAGGCTCTGCTCGAGGCGGATAACGAGCCGCCCTCCGTCCAGCTCGTGGCGCTTCCGGGACTGGGACATATCCAGGAGGAGCTCGACGACGGCGCCGAGCCCGGTCCGCTGACCCCGGACTCCGCGATCAGCGGCGGCGGCGATCTCCACCGGCGCGCCGGAGTGCGCACCGGCGGGATCCGCGTCCAGGACTCGGGCTCCCAGCTCGTGGCCCGCACCCTCGTCGCGGCACGGCCCGTGGAGGAGGGGGAGCACTGGCTCGACCTGTGCGCCGGCCCCGGCGGCAAGGCCGCTCTGCTGGCCGCACTGGCCCAGCAGAACGGGGCCACCCTGCTGGCCAACGAGGTCTCCGAGCACCGCGCCCGTCTGGTCGACGATGCCCTGGCCGTGCTGCCCGAGGAGGCCTGGCAGATCCGCTGGGGCGACGGCCGCGACATCGCCTCGGTGCTGGAGCAGCCCGATCACTACGTGGCCGCCGAGGGCTTCGACCGCGTCCTCGTCGACGCCCCCTGCACCGGTCTGGGCGCGCTGCGTCGCCGTCCGGAAGCGCGCTGGCGCCGTCGTCCCTCGGACCTGGCCGATCTGACCCAGCTGCAGGCTCAGCTGCTGCCGGCCGCAGCCGAGGCCCTGCGCCCCGGCGGGCTGCTGCTCTACGCGACCTGCTCTCCGCATGCGGCCGAGACGGTCGTGGCCGTCGACGACCTGCTGCGCGCCCGTCCCGATCTGCGTCTGATCGACGCCGCCGAGCCGGCGCGCGCTGCGGCTCTTCCCGGTGCCCTCGAGGGCGAAGCGGATCCGTCGAACCCGCATCCGGCGGGGGAGTCCGTGGCGGACGGCGCGCGGACCGTGCAGCTGTGGCCGCACGTGCACGGAACCGATGCCATGTTCATGGCCCTGTTCACCAAGACCTCCTAAGGTCGAGGACACACCCGAGGCTCCAGGAGGAGACATGTCCCGCTGCTGCATCCACCCGTCCGTGCTCTCCGCGGATTTCGCCAACCTGGAGGCTGAGCTGCAGCGGATCTCCACCGCGGACGCCGCGCACATCGACGTCATGGACAACCGCTTCGTGCCGAACCTGACCCTGGGCCTGCCGGTGGTCGAGCGGCTGCAGGAGGTGTCCCCGGTGCCACTGGACATCCACCTGATGATCGAGGACGCCGATCGCTGGGCCCCTGGCTACGCCGAGGCCGGCTGCGCGTCGGTGACCTTCCACGCCGAGGCCGCCCGCGCCCCCATCCGCCTGGCCCGTGAGCTACGCGGCGCCGGCTCCAAGGCCGGGCTGGCCCTGCGCCCCGCCACACCGGTGGAGCCCTACCTGGACATGCTCACCGAGATCGACATGCTCCTGGTGATGACGGTGGAGCCGGGCTTCGGCGGCCAGAGCTTCCTGGACGTGACCCTGCCCAAGATCCGTCGCGCCGCCGAGGCCATCCGCGCCGGCGGCGGCGAGGTCGCCCTGCAGGTCGACGGCGGCGTCTCGATGGAGACCATCGAGCGCGCCGCCGAGGCCGGCGCGGATGTCTTCGTGGCCGGTTCCGCCGTGTACGGCAAGGACGACCCGCAGGCCGCGATCGCTGCTCTGCGCCAGGCCTCCCGCTCCGCCCAGGGCTGAGGCGTCCGCGGACCCGGGCCGCCGCGTGCCATAATCGGGCCCACGACACGACGTGCTCCGAGATCGGTGGAATTCCGAGCCGGCGGTGACAGCCCGCTAACCGGTAACCGTCGTCGTCGCCGAGAACGCACGGCGCCCTCAAGGGGGCCCGGGCCCTCGACGACGACACGGCCCCGGCCTGACTGGTGAGATTCCAGTGCCGACAGAACAGTCTGGAAGGGAGGAGCACGGTCGATCGCGTCTGAGCCCTCGCGGCCCGCGCACGCCGACTTCGGCGTGCCGTGCGCCCATGGGCTGAGTCGTCATCGGCCTCACGTCCTCCCGTCCGCCTCCCGGACATCCGTGCCGCGCCGATCCCGCAGGATCGGCCCCGCAGCGGACCGGGACCCCGGCCCGCCAGACCGGCCCGGGAGGCATCACGGTGGAGATCTTCGAGCAGCTGTTCAACGCGCAGCTGCGCATCGGCGACGGCTTCCTGCTGTGGCGCGAGGTCATCGGCAACGTCTTCGGCCTGCTCTCGGCCTTCGGCGGGATGCGCCGGAAGGTCTGGGCCTGGCCCATCGGCATCGTCGGCAATCTGCTGCTGCTCACCGTCTTCCTGGGCGCCGTCTTCGGATCGCCGAACCCCGTGAACCTGCTGGGGCAGGCAGGCCGCCAGGTCATGTTCATCATCGTGGCCGTCTACGGCTGGGTGCAGTGGCGCCGGGCCCGCACCGGCGACGGCGTGGCCGTCTCCCCGGGCTGGGCCTCCGGACGCGAGCGGATCCTGCTCGTGTCCGTGCTCGTGCTGGGCACCGTGGCGCTCACGCCGCTGTTCCGCGCGCTGGGCTCCTATGAGCCCGTGTGGGCCGACGCCTGGATCTTCGTGGGCTCCGTGGTGGCGACCTGGGGCATGGCCCGCGGATGGACCGAGTTCTGGCTCGTGTGGGTGGCCGTGGACACCGTGGGCGTGCCCCTGCTCGTCTCGGCCGGCTACTACGCCTCGGCGTTCATGTACGTGTTCTACGGCTGCTTCACTCTTCTCGGGTTCTTCATCTGGTGGCGGGTCCAGCGTCGCGAGGGATCCGCCCCTGTCGGGACGGAATCCTCCGGGGTCGAGATCGAGACCGCCTTCCCCGACGTCACCGTGCGGCTGAGCTCCGCCGACGACGAGGCCCGCCGATGACCGTCGAGCCGTCGTTCACCGAGGCCGAGACCGCCGCCATGCAGCGGGCGCTCGAGGCCGCGCTGGAGGGCCCCCGCGGCGCCAATCCGCTCGTGGGCGCGGCGCTGCTGGATGCGCAGGGACGGATCCTGCACGTGGGGCGGCATCTGGGTGCGGGCACTCCGCACGCCGAGGCCGACGTCCTGACCCAGGCCCGCGCGGCGGGAACCGACCTGCTCGACACCACGATCGTGGTGACGCTCGAGCCCTGCGACCACACCGGACGCACGGGTCCGTGCAGCCAGGCCATCCTGGAGGCCGGGATCCCGCGGGCGATCTTCGCCGTCGAGGACACCCAGGCCGGTGCCGGGGGAGCCAGGCGCCTCCGCGCCGCCGGTGTCCAGGTACGCAGCGGGCTGCTGGCCGAGCAGTCCCGGGCGCTGAACTGCCGGTGGGATCGAGCCGGTCGAGAGAATCGTCCGTTCGTGACGGCCAAGATCGCCCAGTCGCTCGACGGGCGCATCGCCGCCGCCGACGGCACCAGCCAGTGGATCACCGGGGCCGAGGCCCGGCGGCACGGCCATGGCCTGCGAGCCCGCGCGGACGCGATCGCGGTCGGCACCGGCACCGCCCTGGCCGACGACCCGCGCCTGAGCGCCCGACGGGACGACGGCACCCCGGCCGACTCGCAGCCGCTGCGCGTGGTGATCGGGCACCGCGAGATCCCGGCCCGTGCGGCCGTGCGCGGCGAGGACGCCCGCTTCCTCCAGCTGCGCACTCACGACCCTCTCGAGGCGCTGCGCGAGCTGCGCGCCCGCGGTGTCGGACACCTGCTCCTGGAGGGCGGGGCCGGGCTGATCAGCGCGTTCCTGGACGCCGATGCCGTCGATGAGCTGCTCGTCTACCAGGCTCCGCTCGTTCTGGGCGGCGGTCGACCCTCGGTGGAGCTGCCCGGGCGCACGAGTCTCACCCAGGCGCTGGGCTTCGCCCCGGATCCGGCGGGCGGCGGGCCGATCACGAGGCTGGGCACCGACCTGCTGTGGCAGCTGCAGCCGCTCGGGCCGCACGGAGAGGCAGCGGAGCCCCCGTCCGAGAACAGCGGCGGCGGCTGACGGCACCAGCGGCACTCCGCGCCGATCGTCGGCAGCCGACGGCACCAGCACCACCGCAGCAGCCGGGAAGAGCAACAGCGACCCCGGATCAGATGCGCCCCGGCAGGGGCAGAGAAGGAAGAGGCAGATGTTCACCGGAATCGTCGCCGAGCGCGGCAGGATCGTGCAGATCGAGCCCGTGGGCACCGGGCGACCGCCCAGCCCGGAGGGCCCGAGCGAGGAAGCGGTCACCGCCGAGCAGACCGCCCAAGGCACCGGCTCGGTGCGCCTGCACCTGGAGGCCGGCTCCGTGCTCGAGGATCTGCCCCTGGGCGGCTCGCTGGCCGTGGACGGCGTGTGCCTCACCGCCACGCCGCTGTCGGCTGTGGACGCTGCGGCGACGGCCGTCGCCGCGGGTGTCGACGCCGACGCGCCCACCGGGTCGGAAGCAGCCGGGACCGATGCCCCAGGGACGCTCGGCACCGCGGACGCCGCACCCCGGCGCCGCTTCGTGGCCGATGTGATGGGTGAGACCCTGCGCCGCACCACCCTGGGCGGTCTGCGAGAGGGCAGCGCGGTGAATCTGGAGCGCTGCACCCCGGCCGATGGACGCCTGGACGGGCACGTGGTCCAGGGTCATGTGGATGCCGTCGGCACGATCCTGGAGCGCACCGACCACGGCACGTGGGAGACGCTGCGCATCGGCGTTCCGGTGGAGATCGCCGAGCTGCTCGCGGAGAAGGGCGCCATCGCCGTGGACGGCGTCTCGCTGACGGTCACCTCCGTGAGCCCCGGGCCGCTCAGCACCGGCCGCGCCGCAGAGCTGGATCAGCACTGGTTCGAGATCGGGCTCATCCCGGCCACCCTGGCGGCCACCGGCCTGGGCGAGAAGCGCCGCGGGGATCGAGTGAACCTCGAGACGGATGTCATGGCCAAGTACGCCGCACGGCTGTCGTCGTTCCGCTCGGCCCCGGCGCCGTGGTCCGATCCGGCCCTCGAACCCCGGACCCCGGATCAGACCCCGATCCCGCTGGACACGGTCGAGGAGGCGGTGCGCCAGGTCCGCGATGGCGGGGCGGTCGTGGTGGTCGACGACGAGGACCGTGAGAACGAGGGCGATCTGATCTTCGCCGCCGTGCACGCCAAGCCCGAGCTCGTGGGCTTCACCGTGCGGTGGTCCTCGGGCGTGCTGTGTGTCCCGCTGACCGGTGAGCGCGCCGATGAGCTCGGCCTGCCGCCCATGACCGCGGTCAACGAGGACGCGAAGGGCACCGCCTACACCGTGACCTGCGATGCCCGCGAGGTCATCAGCACCGGCATCAGCGCCGAGGACCGCGCGCTGACCGCCCGCGTGCTGGCCTCTGCGTCCTCCACCGCCGCAGATCTGACCCGCCCGGGCCACGTCCTGCCGCTGCGGGCCGCCGCAGGCGGGGTCCTCGAACGGCGAGGGCACACCGAAGCGGCCGTCGACCTGTGCACTCTGGCAGGCCTTCCGCGGGCCGGGGTGATCGCCGAGATCGTCCACGACGACGGCTCCATGCAGCGCCTGCCCGATCTGCGCGAGTTCGCCAGCCGCCACGGCCTTCCGCTGATCAGCATCGAGGACCTGGCCCAGCACCTGCGCACTCGGGAGACGGCATGACAGGGGCGGCAGGGCATGCCGAGACCGCACCTCGGCCGGTCCTCGCGACCTCCGAGCCGGTCATGATCCCCATGGCCGAGGGCCGCTTCCTCGTGCGCGCCTGGCAGATCCCCGATGCCGACGGCACCACCGTCGGTGAGCACCTGAGCCTGACGGCTTCCGGGCAGAGGGAGGACATATCGGCGACGGCCCCGCTGGTCCGGCTGCATTCCGAGTGCCTGACCGGCGACGTCTTCGGCTCCTACCGCTGCGACTGCGGGCCCCAGCTGCACCTGGGCCTGGAGCGGATCGCCGCCGAGGGCGGCACGCTCGTCTACCTGCGCCGTCATGAGGGCCGGGGGATCGGCCTGGTGAACAAGCTGCGCGCGTACCAGCTGCAGGACGGGGGAGCCGACACCGTCGAGGCCAATGAGCTGCTGGGCCTGCCGGCCGAGGCCCGCGACTGGGGTGCTGCCGCCACGATCCTGCACGAGCTGGGCCTGCAGCGGATCCGCCTGCTGAGCAACAACCCCCTCAAGGCCGAGCAGCTGGCAGGCCTGGGCATCGAGGTGACCGACATGGTCCACCACGAGGTCGCCGCCCGCCCCGAGAACCACGACTACCTGGCCACCAAGCGCGACCGCATGGAGCACCGGCTCCTGCACGTCGACGACTGAACGACTGACGGCACCGAATCCACCACACAGGACCATGACGGCCCCGGTACCGGAGCCGTCGAAGGAGAGGACGAGATCATGAGCGGACACGGAGCACCCACCCTGGCGGCATCCGATCTGGAGGGATCGCAGCTGAAGGTCGCCGTGGTGGCCTCGCGCTGGCACGAGCAGATCATGGACGGGCTGCTCGGCGGCGCCCAGAGGGCCCTGGCCGAGGCCGGCGTCCAGGACCCCGCGATCGTGCGGGTGGCCGGCTCCTTCGAGCTGCCGGTCGCTGCCCGGCGACTGGCCGGTGCCTTCGATGCTGTGGTCGCGCTGGGCATCGTGATCCGCGGCGGCACACCGCACTTCGACTACGTCTGCCAGGCCGCGACCATGGGCCTCACCGACGTCTCGACGGCCACGGGGGTGCCGATCGGCTTCGGCGTGCTGACCACCGATGACGAGCAGCAGGGGCTGGACCGAGCGGGTCTCGAGGGCTCGAGCGAGGACAAGGGCTACGACGCGGCCGTCGCCGCAGTCGATGCCGCCCTCACGCTGCGCGGGCTGGGCCTCTGAGCCTGAATCGCCGTCACCCTCGACGGCGGAGGCCTCCGCGTCAACGACCGAAACAGGGTGAGGACACCGGCCGAGAGGCGGCAGAGTGCGGCCAAGACCAGGGGCCCGGTCACGGCGATCGCCGTGACCGGGCCCCTGGTCTGCGAGACGGGAGCCGATCGAGGATCAGATCTCGTCCTCCTCCGCGGCCTCCTGCCAGCGGCTGAAGTCCAGGGTCAGGTAGAGCGCGAGAGCGGGGGAGTTGTCCTCCGGGATCCGCAGGCTCAGCCGCTCGTGGCCGGCCTCCGCCAGTGCGGCGGCACTGCTGCGCACGAGCTGCTCGGCCAGCCCCTGCCGGCGGTGCGAGGCGTGGGTGAACAGCTCGAAGAGGTAGGGATCCTCCGGGACGCCTCCTCCCGTGCGCTGCTCGACCACCAGGGCGGCGGCCACGATGTCGTCGTCCTCGTCGGCGACTACGGGCGATGCCTCGGGCAGGAGGCGGCCGAACTCACCGTCGAAGAGCTTGGTGAGGATCTCCCGGGCCTCCTCCGGCGAGGTGACATTGGAGTCATCCGGAGTCGAGGACGCCTGATAGGCGGCCGCATAGAGCTCGGCCAGCGCGGGGATGTCTTCAGAGGATGCCGGGCGGGTGTTGAGCAGGCTCTTGCCAGAGCGTGCGACGAGGTCTGCAGTGCGTCCCACGAGGACGATCTTCCCAGTCATCGGTGTCTCCAGATCTTCAGTGCGGTGTGCGGACCGTCGGCCCCGCCTGCCCTAGGGCCTGCGGGGTGCCGGTGCGGCAGTGCGGCTCGGGCAGGAGCGGCCTCTGACGACTCGACGGGACGGGGTCGGGCGGGGGAACCCGGTGGGTTACCGGTCGGGGTCTCAGGGTACCGAACACCCCGGCGGCTGTCGTGATCACCGACACCGTCCGGTGGCAACACGGTCGTGGATCCCGCCTCGACGACAGAGGCCCCCGACTCCGCGGGGGAGTCGGGGGCCTCTGCAGCAGGGGCAGCCGATCAGCTGCCGATCTCGCGATCCGAGGTGTTGTGCCCGGCATCGAGGGAGCCCAGGTCCTCCTGGTGCTCGTGATGCGCGGCCTCGAGCTCGGCCGGGGTCACCGGCGCCACGCGATCCTCGTAGAAGAAGCGCGTCAGGCGCGAGCGCAGCTTCTCGGGGCCGGAGATCCGGCCCTTGGCGTTGCGGCGCGGTGCCTGCGGGGTGGGAGCCTCGAAGCTGACCAGGCGGTACTGGGCGTAGGGGCTCAGCGGCTCGTGGACCTCGATGAACTCCCCGTGCGGCAGCTGCTGCACGCGGCCGGTCTCGCGGCCGTGCAGGGCGATCTCGCGATCCTTGCGCTGCAGCGACAGGCAGATCCGCTTGACGATCAGGAACGTGATGATCGGGCCGACGATCCACAGCGTGCGCAGGGCGTAGATGACGTCGTTGAGCGAGAGGTGGAAGTGCGTGGCGATGAGGTCGCCGGTGGCCGCCACCATCATCACGGAGTAGAACACGACCGCAGCTGCGCCCAGGCCCGTGCGGGTGGGGGCGTTGCGCGGGCGGTCCAGCACGTGGTGCTCGCGGGAATCGCCGGAGATCCAGCGCTCCAGGAACGGGTAGGCGAAGATCGCACCGATCAGCGCGCCCATGATCATCAGCGGGATGAACACGGCCAGCGGGATCGTCACCAGGCCGAACAGATTCCACTCCCAGTTCCAGGGCCAGGTGCCCGGGAACAGGCGCAGGGCGCCGTCGCCGAAGAGGATGTACCAGTCCGGCTGCGTGCCTGCCTGCACGGGGGAGGGATCGTACGGGCCGTAGTTCCACAGCGCGTTGATCTGGACCATCCCGGCCAGGGCCGAGAGGAAGCCGAGCACGATGAAGAAGAAGCCGCCGGCCTTGGCCGCGTAGACGGGGCCGACCGGGAAGCCGACCACGTTGTCCTCGGTGCGACCGGGGCCCGGGTACTGGGTGTGCTTGTGGGTCACGACCATGAACAGGTGGACCACGATCAGGCCCAGGATCACGCCCGGGATCAGGAAGACGTGGAGGATGTACAGGCGGGGGATCACCACGTGGCCGGGGAACTCTCCGCCGAAGAGCATCATGGAGATGTAGGTGCCCACCACAGGGATGGACTTGGCCATGCCGTCGGCGATGCGCAGGCCGTTGCCGGAGAGCACGTCATCTGGCAGGGAGTAGCCGGTGAAGCCGGCCGCCATGGCCATGACGAACAGCAGCGCGCCGACGACCCAGTTAAGCTCGCGCGGGCGGCGGAACGCGCCGGTGAAGAACACGCGCATCATGTGCACGCAGATCGCCACCACGAACAGCAGCGCCGACCAGTGGTGCAGCTGGCGCAGGAACAGTCCGCCGGTGATGTCGAACGAGATGTGCAGGGACGAGGCGTAGGCCCCGGACATCTCCACGCCCTGCATGGGGACGTAGGAGCCGGTGTACTCCTGGGAGACCATCGTGGGGTCGAACCACAGGGCCAGGAAGGTTCCCGAGACCAGCAGGATGATGAACGAGTAGAGCGCGACCTCGCCGAACATGAAGGACCAGTGGTCCGGGAAGATCTTGCGTCCGAACTCCTTGACCAGCGGGGAGAGGCCCACGCGGGTGTCGGCGTAGTTCGCGATGAAGCCGACGGCGGTGTCCGGCCGGTAGTCGTCCTGCTGCGGACGGCGCGTGTCTGTGGTCTGTGCGGACATCAGGCGTTCTCCGTCTCGTCCTCAAGCTGGTTGCGGTGCATGATGCGCTGCGAGTAGGCCGGGCCCACGGGCTCGTGGAAATCGCTGCGCGCCACCAGGTAGCCCTCCGAGTCGACCGTGATGGGCAGCTGCGGCAGCGGGTGGGACGCCGGGCCGAAGATGACCTCGCACTCGTTGGTGAGATCGAACGTCGACTGGTGGCAGGGGCACAGCAGGTGGTGCGTGTGCTGCTCGTAGAGAGCCACCGGGCAGCCGACGTGGGTGCAGACCTTGGAGTAGGCGAAGATGCCGTCCACGTTCCAGTCGGTGCGCTCCTCCGAGACGTTCACCTCCGAGGGGTCCAGGCGCATGACCAGCACGACCGCCTTGGCCTTCTCATTGAGGTAGCCCTCGTCGTGGCCCAGGCCGAGGATGTTCTCCGGCAGCACGTGGTAGGTGGAGCCCAGGGTGATGTCCGAGGCCTTGATCGGCGTGCCCGAGGGGTCGCGGACCAGGCGGACGCCCTCGTCCCACAGGGTGTGCTTCATGGTCTGCAGGTTCCAGGGACCGAGGTCCTTGAGCAGGCCGACGAAGGGCAGGGGAGCCAGGACCATGGCGCCGATGAGGCTGTTGCGGATCAGCGGGCGGCGCTTGATGCCGGACTCGTCGACGATCGTGTCCATGATCTCGGCGGCCTCGGCGCGCTGGGCCTCGGTGCGGATCTCGTGGCGGGACTCGACCATCTCGTGATCGGGCATGAGCGTCTTGGCCCAGTGCACGATGCCCACGCCGATGCCGAGCATGCCCAGGGCGATGCCGGCGCCGAGCAGCAGGTTCTGCAGGCGCAGCTGGGAGGTCGGCTCGGGGTTCATGACGTCGTACATGTCGCCCTCGACGCGGATGCCGAAGTAGCCCACGAAGAACAGGATCGATCCGAGGATCGAGATCACGAACAGGAGCACGACCTGGCGCTCGGCGCGCTTGGCGGCCTGCGGATCGACGTCCGTGGTCCGGGGCGAGTGCGGGGGCATGCCCGGGTTCTCGAAGCGCTGCGGCGCGGCGCTGCGATCGAGCACGTTGCCCTTCTTGCCCTCGGGGAGCTCATCACGATGGCTGGCCATGTGGTCCCTCAAACTTTCTTGAAACGTGGTGCAGGGCCCGGTGATCGGAGGACCGCCGGGGCACGGCGAGCGGATGGATCAGGCGGACCTGGTGGTGAGCCAGACGGTGAAGCCGATGATGATCATCAGACCGATGGTCCAGATGAACAGGCCCTCGGAGACCGGGCCGAGCGAGCCGAGGCCGAAGCCGCCGGGGTCGGTGTTGGTCTCGACCGTCTTCAGGTACGTGATGACGTCGCGCTTCTCCTCGGGGGTGATGTTCGCGTCGTTGAACACGGGCATGTTCTGCGGGCCGGTCTGCATGGCCTCGTAGATGTGGTTCTCCTCGACGCCCATGAGCGACGGGGCGAACTTGCCGCGGGTCAGTGCGCCGCCGGCGCCGGCGGCGTTGTGGCACATGGCGCAGTTGGCCAGGAAGACCTTGGAGCCATTGGCGGCGTCGCCCTCGGAGACGTCCAGGTACTCGTCCTCGGGGACGGCAGGACCGGCGCCGAGCGAAGCGACGTAGGCGGCCAGCTGGCTGGTCTGCTCCTCGTTGAACTGCTGCGGCTTCTTCTGGGCCTGCGGGCCCTGCATCTGCATGGGCATGCGGCCGGTGCCGACCTGGAAGTCCACGGCGGCAGCGCCCACACCGATCAGCGACGGGCCGGCGTCCGTGCCCTGGGCGTCCAGGCCGTGGCAGGTGGAGCAGTTGGCGAGGAAGAGGGACTCGCCCTGCTCGACGTCCTCGGCCGTGTACTCGTCCGCGGCCTGGGCCTGGTTCGAGGTGGTGGCGACTGCGTAGAGACCACCGGTGAGCAGCAGGGCGCTCAGGAGCAGCGCCAGGATGGCGAGCGGATGGCGACGCTTCTGTGAGAGAGCCTTCACGTCAGGAGTCCTCGATTCGGTGTGGTGCTGAGCTGGCGGTGACGCCGGTGGGCGCGGTGGACCGGAGTCACTGCAGGAAGTAGACGATCGCGAACAGGGCGATCCAGACGACGTCCACGAAGTGCCAGTAGTAGGAGACGACGATCGCCGACGTGGCCTCGTAGTGACCGAAGCGCTTGGCCAGGAAGGCGCGCCCGATGATCACCAGGAAGGCCACGAGGCCGCCGGTCACGTGGATGGCGTGGAAGCCGGTCGTGAGGTAGAACGCCGAGCCGTAGGCCGAGGACGCGATGCCGAGGCCGTGCGACCAGAGGGTGGCGTACTCGAAGACCTGCACGGAGACGAAGAACGCGCCCATGAGGAACGTGAGGATGAACCACTCGACCATGCCCCACTTGGCGACGGAGAACA
The DNA here is from genome assembly GCF_026672465.1 of Kocuria sp. SL71. NCBI lineage: Bacteria > Bacillati > Actinomycetota > Actinomycetes > Micrococcales > Micrococcaceae > Kocuria > Kocuria sp. SL71. Next base: position 1,068,462 of record NZ_JAPPRE010000001.1, on the reverse strand, counting down.
GGCCGCCGGTGCGTCGGGGCTGGAGGCGCTCGGCCGCGAAGACGCCGAACTGGCAGGTCACGGAGGACAGCACCAGCACGATGGTGTTCACGGTGGCCAGGGGGATGTTGAGCAGCGAGGCGCCCTCATCCCAGACCTCGGGAACCGTGGCGCGCAGCGTGAAGTACATCGCGAACAGGCCGGCGAAGAACATGACTTCGGAGGCCAGCCACACGATGGTCCCCACTGCGGTGAGGTTCGGGCGGTTGATGACCGGGGCGGGTCGCGCTGGGGCATGGGTTGCAGTCGTCACGATCGACATTATGTCGCCAAACGGTCCTGCGAACCAACTGAGACACCCCGGTGAGAACCATGGGATTCCGTTCCCTTCCGGGAATGCATGAGCTGGGCAGGACCCTGCCTCGGGGCGGGCTGTGCCGGCTGGGGCCCGGGGATAGAGTCGCACCGTGACTTCGAACAGCGAGATCCCCACGCACCCCTCGGCGCCGCTGGACTGGCCCGAGCTCACCACCTCCCTGATCCAGGGCCGCGATCTCAGTGCGGAGCAGGCATGGTCGGCCATGGACGCGGTCATGCGCGGCGACGTCCAGGACATCGCCCTGGCCGGGTTCCTGGTCGCGCTGCGGGCCAAGGGGGAGAGCGTCGACGAGCTCAAGGGGCTGGCCGACGCGATGGTCTCCCACGCCCGCCCGCTCGATGTGCCCGGCCCGGCCGTGGACATCGTGGGCACGGGCGGGGATCGCCTGCGCTCCGTGAACATCTCCACCATGTCCGCGCTCGTGGCCGCCGGCGCCGGCGCCCGGGTGGTCAAGCACGGCAACCGCGCCTCGTCGTCCAAGTCCGGCTCGGCGGACTGCCTCGAGGCTCTCGGCGTGCAGCTGGACATGCCCGTGTCCATGGTGGAGTCCTGTGCTCGGGAGGTCGGGATCACCTTCTGCTTCGCCCAGACCTTCCACCCCTCCATGCGCTTCGCCGCCGGCGCCCGCAAGGCGCTGGGCGTGGCCACGGCCTTCAACTTCCTGGGCCCGATCTCCAACCCGGCGCTCGTGGAGGCCTCCGCGATCGGCGTGGCCGACCGCGCGCTGGCGCCCGTGATGGCGGGAGTGTTCCGGGATCGCGGCCACCGCGCTCTGGTCTTCCGCGGCGGCGACGGGCTCGACGAGCTGACCATCACCGAGTCCTCGGAGGTCTGGGAGGTCCGCGACGGCGAGATCACCGAGCACGTGCTCGAGCCGCAGGACTTCGGAATGCCGCGCGGCACGGTCGAGGACCTGCGGGGCCAGGACGCCGAGTACAACGCGGCAGTGGCCCGCCGGATCCTCTCCGGGGAGTTCGGCCACGTGCGCAACACGGTCCTGCTGAATGCGGCCTCGGCCCTGATGGCCCTCGATGAGGCTCCGGTCGGCTCCTTCCAGGAGCGCATGGCCGCGGCGATCGAGCGCGCCGCGCAGTCCCTGGACACCGGTGCCGCCCAGCGGGTGCTGGATCGCTGGATCGCGCACTCGCGGAGCTGAGCCCAGAGCTGCCCAAGAGCCGGCACAGCAGCGCCGGACGAGCACGCGGCCCCGGGGCGATCACTCGATCGTCCCGGGGCCGCGTGCTCGCGCAGCGCGTCAGCGCTGGTGCGGCATCAGTCCATGCCGAGGGAGAAGGCCTCCTCGAGGTCGTGGCTGCTGTAGGTGCGGAAGGCGATCTGGGTGACCGTCTCCTGGATGCCCCGGACCTTGGAGAGCCGATCGGCGATGACGTCCGAGAGCTCCTCGTGGCGACGCACGCGCACCAGGGCGATGAGGTCCCACTCGCCGGTGACCGAGTAGACCTCAGAGACGCCGCGCAGATCCGAGACCTCCTGGGCGATCTCGGGGATCCGCTGCGGATCGGTGCTGATCATGACGATGGCGGTGAACATGCTGCCTCCTGGCGAACGTGGGGCTCGGGTCCGCGAAGGGCCCGGAAGACTCGTGGTCTCCACTGTATCCGCGGGCCCATGCCGGCTCGTGGGTGGAGCGCTTCAGCGGCGCACGCGCACCACGACGGACGCGATCAGGCGCCAGCCCAGCAGGAAGACCAGCAGCACCGAGGCCGTCACGAGCAGGAACGACACCGGGGCGCCGTCGCCTGCGGCCACGCGCAGCAGGGCGCCGACCACGACCGTCAGAGCCCAGATGATCAGCCCGGAGACCAGCTCGCGGCCAGGGCGGCGCAGGAAGGCCACGGCCAGCCAGCCGACGCCGAGCCCCACCAGGAACGGCCATGCCGCATCGAAGAACAGCCAGGCGCTGCCGTCGTGGGAGGACTTGCCGATCGCGCCGAAGAGGCAGACGAGGATCGCATCGAGGACGACCCAGAGGATCACGAAGGGCTGGATGCGCTTGGCCGGCTCGCGACTGACTTCGACTTCAGGTACAGGTCCAGTCATTGTCTCTCTACTTTCACGTTCATGTTGAATCTCCGTGGCCGCTCGTCGGATCTTTTGGACGACCCGATCAGGGTGCTTCCATCATCCCCCATCGGCTCGTCCTCGGCATGAGCGACCCCGTGACCCGAGACCGGTTCGGCGGCTAAGGTCGTCCTCATGGAAACCGCATTCAAGGCAGAACTCGTCCACACCGTCGGAGAGCTCCCGCAGGTCGCTCAGTCCGCTCCGGACTTCGAGCTCGTGAGCTCCGAGCTGGCTCCGGTCCGCACCGCGGACTTCAGCGGGCGTCGGCTCGTGCTCAACATCTTCCCGAGCGTCGACACCGGGACCTGCGCGGCGTCGGTCCGCCGCTTCAACGAGCTCGCCGTGGGCTTCGAGGGCACCGATGTCCTGTGCGTGTCCAAGGACCTCCCGTTCGCCCAGGCCCGCTTCTGCGGAGCCGAGGGCATCGAGAACGTCTCCGTGGCCTCGGCCTTCCGCTCGAGCTTCGGCGAGGACTACGGCGTGACCATGGTCGACGGCCCCCTGGCCGGTCTGCTGGCGCGCAGCATCGTGGTGCTCGATGCCGAGTCCAACGTCATCTACACCCAGCTCGTCCCGGAGATCGCTGATGAGCCGGACTACGACGCCGTGATCAACCTGCTGTCCTGATCACAGCCGCCCCGCACGATGAGGGGCCGGCAGCCGCGACTGCGGCTGCCGGCCCCTCTGTCATACCGACCTGCTCGGCTTCAGCGCACTTCCCGGCGCGTCGAGCCTCCGATGCGCCCGCCATCCGGATCGGTGAGGGCGTCGGCGACCGCGACGATCAGCGCGATCACGACGATGCCTCCGATGATCAGGTAGGCGGCGTCTGCGGCGCGGTCCGCGCCCTGGGGCAGCAGGAAGAAGTAGATGCCGGTGACGCCCGCCGAGCCCACGGCCGTGCCGATGCGCTGGCCGGTCTGCATGATGGCCGAGGCGGTGCCGCCCTCGGCCACGGGGACCTCGCGCAGCGTGAGCGTCTGGTTGGGGCTGGTGACCATGCCTGCGCCGAAGCCGATGGGCGACATGACCGCGCCGAGCAGCCACAGGGGCACATCTCCCGCGACGATGTGCGGAGTGGTCAGCAGGGTGCCGATGATGCCCGTGAGGACCACGACCAGGCCGATCACGACCGTCCAGCGTCCGATCCGGGTGACCAGCCGCCCGCCGAGCTGCGCCGACAGTGCCGTGAGCACCGCGCCGGGCAGACCCAGGAGGCTGGCGACCAGGGCGGATTGGCCCAGGCCCTGCTGGACCAGCTGAGCCTGGATCACCCAGATGGTGGTGCCGCCGGTGAAGTAGATCCCGATCATCAGGGTCCCCAGCGAGTAGCTGCGGATGCGGAATAGGCGCATATCGACCATGGGGGCCTTGCCGCGGGCCTGATAGCGCCGCTCCCACACGACCCACGCAGCAGTGAGGATCAGTCCGACGGGCAGCAGCGCCCAGGCCGCTGTGTACTGCTCGGCCAGCATGAACGGCAGCATGACGGTCAGCACGGCCACCGCCAGCATGACGGCGCCGATCGGGTCCAGGTCGTGCGAGCGCCGCTGAGTCGTGGTGCGGCTGGGTCCGAGGTCGAGCCACCGGGTGGACAGCGCCAGGATGATCAGGCCCAGCGGCACGTTGATGCCGATCGTGGAGCGCCAGCCGAGTCCCGGGGGCAGCATGCCGATCAGAAGCCCGCCCATGACGGGCCCGATCGCCACGGCCACGCCCACGATCCCGCCGAAGTAGCCGAAGGCCCGGGCTCGCTCGCTGCCCCGGTAGTGCTGCTGGATCAGCCCGGAGACCTGGGGATTGATCAGGCCGGAGCCGATCCCCATGAACACGCGCGAGAGGTTGAGCATCAGCGGGGTCGGAGACAGGGCCGCCGCGAGCGAGGCGATGGTGAACAGGGCCATGCCCGCCACGAACAGCCGCTCCCGGCCGAACAGGTCCCCGGCTCGTCCGGCGGCGACCAGCACGACTCCGAAGGACAGGGCGTATCCGGAGAGCACCCACTGCAGGTCGCTCGAGCTGGCTCCCAGATCGCGCTGGATGGACGGCAGCGCCACGTTGATGATGCTGACGGCCACCAGCGCCATGAACAGCGAGGCCAGCAGCACGGCCAGGATGCGGCCGCGGCGGGGATCGGGCACGAACTCGGAGTCGTCGTCCGGGGCCCGCGGCGGGGGCGCCGAGCCCTCCGCGTAGACGTCTCCGGTGAAGGGGTGAGGGTCGTGGGATCCACGGCGGTCGTCGGATGCGGGCATTCAGCGGATTCTACTCCGGGGAGCCGACTCCTGCGGTGGGTGCTCAGCCGTCCCAGCCCGGACGGCCGCGATCGGCCTTGATCCGTCCGCGGTGCTTCTTGGCCTGGAGCCGCCGGCGCTGGGAGCCCCGCGTGGGCTTGGTCGGTCGACGCGGGACCGGTGGAGCCATGGCCCCGCGCAGCAGCTCGGCCATCCGCTCGCGGGCGGCCTTGCGGTTGCGGAACTGCGAGCGGTGCTCGGCGGCCTCGATGATCAGCTCGGTGCCGGCCAGCCGCGGCTCGAGGGCAGACAGCGCGCGGCGGCGCTGGTCGTCGCTGAGCGCCGAGCACGAGCCGAGGTCAAGGCGCAGCTGCACCCGAGAGTCGGTCGTGTTCACGGACTGCCCGCCGGGTCCCGAGGAGCGCACAAACTGCTCGTGCAGCTCGGCGGCGGGGATGACGAGACCCCGCGGGAGACCGGGGCCCGTGCGGATCCTCAGATCCTCCATGGGGCCACCGTCCTCTCGCGGGGTCTCGTCATGCCGCAGGCGGTGCGGCGTCGGGGCCGTCTCCGTGCCTCGGGCGACCGATCAGTTCTCGAAACGATAGAGGAAGGCGGCCATGGCGTCGCGGTGGGTCTGATCCAGCGGGCGGAAGGTGCCGTCGTTCCAGCCGGTCGTGATGCCCTGGGCGTTCATCCAGTGGATCTCCTTGTAGAAGGCCGAGCCGGGGCGCACGTCCTTGAACGAGGAGGTCTTCGGTGCGGTGTAGGCCGGCGATCCCGACATGCGGTAGAGCAGCGCGGCGGTGGCGTTGCGGTCGATGTCGTTCAGGGGGCGGAAGGTGCCGTCGGACCAGCCCTTGAGCAGGCCTTCGGAGCGGGCCCAGGTGATCTCCTTGTAGAAGGCCGACTGCGGGGTCAGGTCCTTGTAGGGGGAGACGCGCGGCGGGGTGTAGGCGGGGGAGCCGGCCATGCGGTAGGCCACGGCGGCCATGGCGTTGCGGTCGATGTTCTCGGTGGGGCGGTAGGTGCCGTCCGACCAGCCGTTGAGGTACTTCTTATTCTTGGCCCAGGTGATCTCGGTGGCGAACTGATTGCTGGCCGAGACATCGCGGAACGGGCCGGCGGCCTGCGGCTTGGTCGCGGGCTTGGTGGGTGCGACGGCGCGGACGGCATCGGCGGGGGAGACCTGCAGGCGGCCCAGCGGACCGGTCGAGGTCGACTTGAGCGTCCGCTCGATCTGGGCCGGGGTCAAGTCCGGGCTGGCCTCGAGCATCATGGCCACGGTGCCGGAGACGAACGGGGTGGCCATCGAGGTGCCGTTCTTGTAGCCGTAGCTCGCTCGTGTGGGTCCGGTGGTGCCAGCGTCGATGGTCGAGATGATCGAGTACTGGGTGCCGTGCCCGCCGGGAGCCAGGACGTCGACGTTGGGACCGGTGTTCGAGTAGGAGGCCACTTGGCCGTTCTCATCAGCCGCGCCCACGGCGATCACGTTGCTGCAGTTGGCGGGCGGGTACATGTTCGCGTTGTCCGCGGAGTTCCCGGCCGCCACGACGACCGGCACGTTGGACCCGACTGCGTAGTCGATCGCCGACTGCATGGTGCGCCCGCACTGTCCGTACAGGGCCAGCGACATGTTGATGACGTCGGACGGGTTGCGGTTCACGGCCCCGCCGACGGTCTGTCCTGCGGCGTAGCGGATGCCGTCCGCGATATCGGACTCGTAGCCGTAGGTGCAGCTGCCGAGCACGCGCACCGGCTGGATGCTCGCGTCGCGGGCCACGCCGGCCATGCCGATGCCGTTGTTCGTGGACGCGGCGGCGATGCCGGCCACGTGGCTGCCGTGCCACGTCGCCCGGCAGCTCGAGCTATTGTTGTCACCGGGGTCGCTGGGATCTGCGTCGCGCCCGTTGCCGTCGACCGGGAAGTCGGCCGGGTAGGGCGAGACGAAGTCGTAGCCGGACACGCGCTTGGCGTCGAGGTCCGGGTGGCGGATCAGGCCGGTGTCCAGCACGCCGATCGTGACGCCGCGGCCGGTCGCCATGCTCCACGCGTCCGGGACGCTGCGGTCCTCGAGCGTGAACTGCGATCCGTACAGCGGGTCGTTCGTCGCCGCGGCGCGGGCGAGGCGATCGGGCTCCGCGTAGGCGACCCGCGGGTCCTCTTCGAGCTGGTCGACGAGATCGGACTGCTCCTGGACCTCGAGCTCCTCCGGGAACTCCAGGACGTCGGCGGAGTCGGCGGTCTGCTTGACCCGCTGAGGCTCGGTCTCGGCAGAGGCCGCCGCGCCCTTCGGGGCCTGGTCCTCGGTGGGCAGGATGTCGGCCTCCTGTGCGGCCTCGGCGACGATCTGCTCCTTCTGAGCCTCCGAGGTCGCCGGGTCCTCGAAGCGCACGATCACGCGAGGAGTCTCCTGGGGCACCTGCTCGTCCGCGGCGCTGTCCTGGGCCGGGCCGGTCTCGTCGAGGCCGGAGCGGTCGAGCGGCCCGGGCAGCGCGGAGTCGATCCCCTGGGAGTCCGCCTTGGCGGGGTCCTCCGCGGCCTGGGCCGGCAGCATCGACAGGGCGGGCGTCACCGCGAAGGCGACGGCCAGAGCGAGGACCATGGGGCGACGGCGCTTGGGGGATGCGGTCACGGGGTCTGCGGACAGGGGCCTCGGAGGCAGGGGTGAAGGCACGGCTGGGTCCTCTTCGGGGGGGAGCGGGGGGGGGGGGGGGGAGGGGAGGGAGTGGTGCGGGGATCGACCGAAGGCGCAGCCGTCGTCGTCCCCCGAAGAGGGTACGTGAACATTCGAGCAATTCATCGAACTTCATCAGGTTTTATTCAGTGGCGACGGGTCCGGGCGCGTGACGCAGGGCGGGTGTACGATGTCTCGCTGGTGCCCAGCGCACCCGCACCCAAGCGTCATGGCTTCTGGCACAATCCAGCGGCCCCTCCAGCGAAGGAACACAGACCATGAAGAACGACATCCACCCGGACTACCACCCGGTGCTCTTCCGCGACCTCGCCTCCGGCAAGGTCATCCTGACCCGCTCGACTGCCACGTCGCAGAAGACCGAGACCTGGAAGGACGGCAACGAGTACCCCCTCATCGAGGTGGAGATCTCGTCCGAGTCGCACCCGTTCTACACGGGCAAGCAGCGCATCATGGACTCCGCCGGCCGCGTCGAGCGCTTCAACGCGCGCTTCAAGTCCTTCGGCAAGTCCAGCCGCTGAAGCCGCTGAGCCGGTCCTGCGACCGGCTCGCGCAGCGCCGTCCGCGTTGCCCTCGCAGAAGGACCGCACCACGGGGTGCGGTCCTTCTCGCATGTGCGGGCCGCCTCACACGCCTCCACCGGCCCCGGCAGGCTACTGTCGTCCACGATGAGGACCCCCCGCTTCAGCCTCCCGTCCCTGCTCGTCGTCTCGGCCCTGGTGCTCTCCGCCTGCGCCCAGGACCCCGAGGACCCTCAGGAGCCCGAGACCCCGCCTGCCCCGGCGGCCTCGGATCCCTGGCCGACCGCTCCGCCGCCGGAGAACCCGCAGCGGTGGATCGCCGATCAGCGCGCGGAGTCCGCGCAGCCGTCGTCGACGGACGCCTCCGCCTCCGACGACGGCGAAGACGCCGACGCCCTGGAGGTGAGCGTGGGCGAGCCCACGGGCACCTCCTACCGCGACGACGCCGCGGGCATCTCCTTCGAGGCCACCGACCTGGCCGATGAGCGCCTCAGCGCCGAGAATCCGGACCTGGTCCGGCTGCTGGGCTCGCTGGACCGGCCGACCCTGCGCTTCGGCGGCAACGCGACCGACCGTCGGTTCTTCTTCACGGCCTACGACGAGCCCGTGCCCGAGGACTGGCCCCTGGAGGACGGCGAGGAGATCACTCGCGTGACCCCCGAGGACCTCGAGCGCGTGGCCGGTCTGGCCGAGGAGGTCGACGCCCAGGTCATCGTCTCGGCGAACCTGGGGCACACCGATCCGGTGCGCGCCGGCGAGCTCGCACAGCACTCCCAGGAGGCCTTCGGCGATCGCCTGGCGGGGATGATGATCGGCAACGAGCCCAACGGCTTCCCCGACATCCCGGAGAACCCGGTGCCGATCCGCGACGAGGACTGGGGGACCGACGAGTACGTGGACGAGGCCGGCGACGCCGTGGCGCAGATGCGCGAGGCCGCGCCGGGCGTCACGATCGCGGCCCCCGGCGCCTACGACCGCACCTGGTGGGAGGCGGCAGCCGAGTCCGAGCTGACCGACCCGGCCCAGGAGTCCGCCCTGGCCATGCACCAGTACCCGCTGCCCGAGTGCGGCGATCCGGACCGGGCCGCGCACCAGGCCGAGCAGGAGCCCACGATCGAGAACGTGGTCTCCGCCGGCACCCGGGCCCGGGTGGACGATCTGGTCGGCCAGGCGGCGCAGACCGCCGAGGCGACCGGGATGCCGCTGTGGATCACCGAGACGTCGGCGTCGTCGTGCGCGGGCACGAACGAGCTCACGGAGACCCTGGCCGCCGGCGTCTACAGCGCCGACTACCTCCTGCGCGCCCAGCAGCTGGGGGCGCAGAAGGTGGCTTTCCACTCGTCCCTGGCGCCGTGCCGCGGCGGGGCGCCGATGTCCCTGCTGTGCTCGTCGGGGACCCTGGCGAGTCCGGGTGAGGCCTTCGTGCCGCGCACCAACGGCCTGGCCCTCGCCCTGGCGGGCTCGCTGCCCGATGGCGAGTTCCTGGACGTCCGGCTGCGCCCGGCTTCCGGCGGCGCGGTCGACGGCGCGAGCGGATCGTCCACGACGGCCTACGCGATCGAGCACGACGACGGCTCGCTGTCCCTGGTGGTCATGGACTTCCGCGATCCGCGGGGCGAGGCTCGCCCGATGGAGCTGACGGTCCCCGGGTCGCGGGATGAGGCCCGGGTCTCGACCCTGACGGGTCAGCGGTGGAGCCAGCACTACCCGGAGGCGGCGCTGTTCGACGACGCCCGCCCCGACGGCTCCTCGAGCGAGGACCCCTCGCGCCCGGCCACGCAGGACGACGACGGCACGGCCCTGGACGTCGACTCGGCCGTCGAGCCCGTGGCCGACGGGCAGCCCTCGGTCGACGGGTTCGGGCTGCCACTGCTGCCGCAGGACGACGCGCCGGCCCAGGTGAGCACCGTCGATGCCGGCAGCGAGATCGCGTTCGAGGTCCCCGCCGGATCTGCCAGCGTGGTGCGCATCCCGGCCGTATGATGTGCCGACGACGAGCCCACCCCCGAACGACCCACACAGCGCTCCTCGACCCGCTGCCCTCGCAGCCATGCCGTCCCGGCAGGGTCCCGGTCCAGCTGCCACCCCGGAGGCCCCCGCATGAGCAATGACATCCAGGACGACCTGTTCGACGGCAGGCGCCGCGATGACTCGGATCGCCCACGGCGCAAGCGGCGCGGGCGCAAGATCCTGCTCGGCTTCCTGATCGCCTTCCTGGTGCTCGTGGTGGGTGTCATCGCCGTCATTGCGCTCTACATCAACGGCCTCTCGCGCTCCTATGACGAGAATGTGACCTCCGTGCCGTCGTCGGAGGCCTTCCCGGAGGAGGCGGACCGGCCGGAGGACTCGGAGGGCACCACGATCCTGCTGCTTGGATCGGACAAGCGCCCCGAGGGCGGCGGCGAGCTCGGCCGCGAGGGCGCGCGCGCCGACTCGATCATGCTCCTGCACATCCCCGCCGACGGGGGCGAGATCTATGTCATGTCGGTCATGCGCGACACCTGGGTGGACATCCCCGGGGTGGGCGAGGCCAAGATCAACGCCGCCTTCCAGAACGGCGGCATGCCGCTGATGGTCGAGACCCTCGAGGGCCACTTCGGCACGCGCATCGACGAGGTCATGTCGGTGGACTTCAAGGGCTTCGAGGGCCTGGTGGACGCCCTGGGCGGGGTGACCGTGGACGTCCCGCAGTCGTTCACCTCGGACTCGGGCACGGAGTACCCGGCCGGGCCCATGGAGATGGACGGGAAGACCGCGCTGGAGTTCTCCCGCGAGCGCCACACGTTCGCCGACGGCGACTACACCCGCGTGGAGAACCAGCGGGCCTTCATCCAGGCCCTGCTGGACCGCTTCCTGCAGCCCGAGGTCCTGGCCAACCCGGGGCGGATCTCGGACATCGTGGAGACCATCTCGCCGTTCCTCACGGTCTCGGACGGCATGGACTCCGGCTACATCCGCGGTCTGGTGCCCAAGATGGTCGGCGTCTCGCGCTCGGACATCCACATGTTCACGGTCCCGACGAACGGCATCGGAACCTCCGACGACGGTCAGTCGGTCGTGCTCCCGGACGAGGGGGCCATGAAGGAGATCGGCGACGCCATCGACGACGGCACGCTGGATGAGCACTACCAGGAGCTCTCCGCGGACGACGGGAGCGGCCTGTGAGCGCAGCGCGTTCCAACGCGCTTCTGCTCGCCCACTCCTACTGGCCTGAGCACTCACCGCCGCAGCGCCGCTGGCAGTCCCTGATCCCGCACCTGGTGCAGCGGGGCTGGCAGATGACGGTCGTGGCACCGGTGGCCCACTACGGGTTCGGCCCGGACGCTGATCGCTCCTCCCGCGGCAGGGTGGGGCGCGGTCGGCCGGGGCCGGTGGGCGAGACGATCGTGCGGGTCCCGTTCCTGACCGCCCGTGACTCGCGCCTGCCCAAGCTCGTGGATCAGCTCGTCTCCGCGGCCGGCAGCGCGGTGCGCGCCACGGCGGCCCGCGGGCACAGCGTGGTGATCGTGACCGCTCCGTCGCTGCCGCTGATGGCCAGCGGGTGGATCGCCGCCCGGCTGCGGGGCAAGGCGCTCGTCGTGGAGATGCGCGACGCCTGGCCGAACCTCGCTACGGAGGCCGGGGTCCTGCGGGGCCGTGCCCAGCGGATCATCAACCGGGCCGTGGAGTCGGTCCAGGACAGGGCGGATCTTGTCGTCACCGTGACCGAGGGCTTCGCCGAGACGCTGCGGGAGCGCGGTGTGCGAGAGGTCCGCACGGTGCGCAACGGCGTGCGCCTGGAGCAGACACCGGTGCTGGATCCGCCGCCGCTGGTCCGCGACCGGCTGGAGGTGCTGTACCTGGGCAATCACGGGGAGAGCCAGCGCCTGGAGCGACTGATCGAGGCCGCCGCGCTGGTGGGGCCGGGCATGCGCCTGACCCTGGTGGGGCAGGGCTCGCAGAAGGCCATGCTGGTGCGCCACGCCGCCTCCCTGGGGGCGCCGGTGCGGTTCCTGGACCCGGTCTTCCGCGATCAGGTCTTCGAGCACTACCGGCAGGCGGATTCGCTGGTGATCTCGCTGCGCGACGACTGGAAGTCCTTCGACGCCACCATCCCCTCCAAGACCTACGAGGTCATGGCCGTGGGCCGCCATCTCACCGCCGTGGTGCGCGGGGAGGCCGCGTGGGTGCTGCGCCAGGCCGGGGCCGGCGACGTGGTGGGCTCCACCGCCCGCGAGATCGCCGATCTGTGGCAGGGCCTGATCGCGGACCGCTCCCGGCTGCGGTGCAACCTCGACGGGCGCGCCTGGGTGGCCGAGCACGCCGACTACGCCGATCTGGCCGAGCGCTACGACGCCCTGCTGCGCGAGCTCCTGGAGGACGGCCGTCCGCGGAGCAGCCGATGACGGGCCGCTCGGACGCGCCGCGCACGGATCCGCGCCTGCGCCATCTCAGCCTGGTCGTGCGGACCGCCTGGGAGCACCTGGGCGGAGACCCCGCGGTCTTCGCCCTGCAGGTCTCCCGACGACTGCCCGCCGGCCTCACCGCTCGGGCCGGGCGGGCGCTGTGCCGCATCCCGCTGCCGTCGGCCGCCGCCCTGGGCCTGAGCCTGGTGGGGGAGCAGGAAGCGCTCGGCGAGGCCTTCGACCGCGCTCTGCTGGACGAGAGCTGCGCCCCGGCCGCCCTGCGGCGGCTGGCGGAGGTCGCCATCGCCGCGGACCGGCCCGACGACGCCTTCCGGCTCACAGCAGCGATCCCTCGGCGGGGCGGGCCGAGCGGCGGCGCCCTGCCGACCGGGTCGGCGGTCCGCGGCCTTGCCGGGACGCTGGCCCGCCGCGACACCCAGCTCGGCGCCCTGGGCGCGGCCCTGGTGCCGCTGCAGCGCGCCTGGCTGCGCGGGGAGGCCACCCGCGGGGAGCGAGCCCAGCTGCTGCGCCTGGCCGACGAGCGGGCCCAGCTGCACGGGCGCTCACCGTCGCTGCCGCCGCTGCGGGAGCCCTACCAGCCGCAGCCGCGGACCGTGGTCCACGTCCTGACCAACTCCCTGCCGCACACCGCCAGCGGCTACGCCGTGCGCTCGCACGCGCTGCTCAGCGCCCAGGCGGCCGCGGGCTGGCAGGTCCATGCCCAGACCCGTCCGGGCTATCCGGCGCAGGTGGGGCGGCTGAGCGCGAAGGACCTGGAGGTGATCGACGGCGTGAGCTATCACCGCATCTCCCCGGCCCGCCTTCCCCGCACGGCCTCCGGCCGTCTCCAGCTGCAGGCCGAGGCGCTGCTCGAGCTGTGCCTGTGGGTCCGCCCCGCAGTGCTGCACACGACCACGCACTTCGTGAACGCCCTGGTGGTCCGCGAGGTCGCCGCAGTGCTGGGCATCCCGTGGGTCTACGAGGTCCGCGGGCAGCTCGCGGACACCTGGGCCTCGCGCCGCCCGCCGGTCGCCGGGGTCTCCGAGCGCTACACGTGCTTCCAGGCGCGCGAGGCCGAGGTCATGGAGGCGGCGGACGACGTGGCCACGCTCGGTGCGGCGATGGCGCGCCGCGTCGAGGAGGTCACCGGCGGGCGCGTGGACGCAGCCTCGGTCCGGCTGAGCCCCAACGCGGTCGGACCGCAGCACGCCGCCGAGCTCGAGCCGGTCGAGCAGGCCCGCGCGGACGTGGATGCCGCGTCCCTGGGGATCCGGCCCGGGCAGTTCCTGATGGGCACCGTGTCCTCGATCGTCGACTACGAGGGCCTGGACGACCTGGTGCGGGCCATGGTCCTGCTGCCCGAGCCGATCACGGCGGTGATCGTCGGAGACGGCGCCGCCCGTCCGGTGCTCGAAGCGCTGGCCCGCGACCTGGGGGTGGCCGACCGCGTGGTCTTCCCGGGCCGCGTGGACCGCGACGGCGCGCGCAGCTGGCAGCGCGCGCTGGACGTGTTCGTCGTGCCCCGCCTGGACCGGGAGGTCACGCGCTCGGTCACCCCGCTCAAGCTCGCCGAGGCCTCAGCACGGGGTGTGCCGGTGATCGCCTCGCGGCTTCCGGCGCTCGAGGAGCTCGTGGAGGACGGCGTCACCGGGCTGCTCGTGCCGCCCGAGGACCCGGCTTCTGTGGCCGACGCGGTGCGGCGCCTGTGGGGCGAAGCGGGGACGGGGCCTAGACTCGGGCGAGCCGGTCGCGCGGCGGTGCTGCGCGAGCGGACCTGGGAGGCGGTCGCCGCCCGGACGCTCGAGCGCTACGACGAGCTGACGGCCCGCGGCCCCACCGGGCAGGCAGGACAGGACGAGACGATGCAGACGGCACGGACGACGGAGGCGCGATGAGCGAGAGCACGGATCCCCGCTCCGGTGCCTCCGCACCGTCGCCCTCCGGCGCGTCGGCGGCCTCTCGGGCGGCGGCACTCGACCGTCGACGGATGCACTACGACTCCTCGGAGCTGATGGCCGTCGGCGCCCGCCCGCCGCTGGGGGAGTACATCCGTCGCCTGTGGGGCGCGCGGCATTTCGTGCTCTACGACGCCCGGGTGCGGCTGTCGGTGAGCCAGGAGCACACGATCCTGGGCAAGATCTGGCTGATCCTCAATCCCATGCTGCTGGGCCTGACCTTCTTCCTGGTCTTCGGGCTGCTGCTGCGCACTGATCGCGGTGTGGAGAACTTCGTCGGCTTCCTGATCATCGGCCTGATGATGTTCCTCTACACGTCCCGCTCCGTGGCCACGGGCGCCCGCAGCATCGTGCAGGGCAAGAACCTGATCCGGGGCTTCTCCTTCCCGCGAGCGGCGCTGCCGCTGGGGATCGTGGTGCGCGAGGCATGGAGCCAGCTCTACGTGCTGGCGGCCATGTTCCTCTTCGTGCTGATCGCCCCGCCGGCCGAGCCGATCACGCCCCTGTGGCTGCTGATCCTGCCGATCTTCGTGCTGCAGACGATCTTCAACTGGGGCGCCGGGATGCTGCTGGCGCCGCTCGTGCACCGGATCCCCGACGTCGCGAACCTGATCCAGCTGGGCACGCGGCTGTGGCTCTACGCCTCGGGCATCTTCTACGACCCGTCCCGGTTCACGGACAATCCGACCATCCTGACCCTGTTCCACCTCAACCCGCTGTACCAGGTGCTGCAGATGGCGCGCGGGGCGATCCTCTACGCCGAGGCGCCGTCGCTGTCGTCGTGGCTGATCCTCACGGCGTGGGCGGTGGGCGCCCTGGTGATCGGGCTGCTGGTGTTCTGGTGGAACGAGGAGAGCTATGCCGACGAGAAGCGATGACTCCCTGTTCGAGGACCCCTCGATCGATCCCCAGTGGCGCGAGGCCCGTCGCCGGCAGATCGCCCAGGAGTGGGTGGCTCAGGACGGCTCGGGGCTGACCGGCACGAGCCTCAAGCCCGTGCGCGACCCCGCCGTGGTGATCGACGACGTCACCATGGTCTATCGCGTCACGAGCACGGGAGGGGCGGACGAGCAGAAGCTGTCCCCGGTCTCGCGGGCTCTGCGCCGCGCGCTGGGCCGCCCGCCCCAGGTGGACAACCAGGCGCTGACCCGGGTGAACCTGCTGATCGAGCAGGGGGAGTTCGTGGGCTTCGTGGGCCGCAACGGCTCCGGCAAGTCCACGCTGATGAACATCGTGGCCGGGCAGATGAACCCCACCTCCGGGCGCGTCTGGGCGATCGATCGCCCGTCCAAGCTGGGCGTGAGCGTCTCCCTGGTGCCGGCGCTGTCGGGGGAGCGCAACATCCGTCTGGGCTGCCTGGCCCAGGGGATGACCCCGCAGCAGGTGGACGAGGTCATGGACGAGCTCGTGGACATCGCCGCCCTGGGCAAGGCCCTGCACTGGCCCATGAAGGCCTACTCCTCCGGCATGGCCGCGCGGCTGCGCTTCGCGGTGGCCACGGCCACCAACCCGGAGGTGCTCATCCTGGACGAGGCCCTGGGCACCGGCGACGCCCAGTTCCAGGCCCGCGGCAAGGCGCGCATGGACGAGATCCGCGACAACGCCGGATGCGTCCTGTTCGTCTCCCACTCCATGGCCGAGATCCGCTCCATGTGCACCCGGCTCGTATGGATCGACGCGGGCGAGGTCGTGGCCGACGGACCCGTCGAGCCCGTCGTGGAGCGCTACGAGCACTACATGCAGCTGCTGGCCGACGGCAACCTGCTCAGCGCCCAGGACTACCGCGACCAGGCGCTGGCCGAGCGCGTCCCGCTGGAGCTCGTGAACACCGCCTGAGACCCTGCTCGCACGAGCACCGACCGCCCGATCCCCCGCAGGTGCCCCCGCACCGCGCGACCGAGAGGACCCCCACCGTGCCTTCCCGGAAGCCCCGCAAGCCCGCGATCGCCTCGACCGGTGAGCTGCGCACCCTGCTGTGGCACCTGCGCCAGGGCGGTGTGGATCAGGCCCGCAAGCACCTGCGCCGCCGCGGGCTGCCCGGCGGCACCTCCGCGGCCGTCAGCGGTGACGGGCGCAGCGTCTCGTTCGCGCCGACCGAATGGCCGCAGCAGTGGACCCGTCCGTTCGGCGACGTCACCGTGGCCACGATCCTGGACGACTTCTCCTCCCGGGCCTTCGGCTACGAGTGGGACCAGGTGGAGCTGTCCCGGACCGGGTGGCGGGAGCAGCTCGAGCAGCACCGGCCGCAGCTGCTGTTCGTGGAGTCCGCCTGGCACGGCAATCAGGACCAGTGGCAGTACCAGCTCACCGGCACCTCCGGGGTCAAGGAGCCGTTCCGGGAGCTGGTGGCCGCGTTCCGCGCCGCCGGGATCCCCACCGTGTTCTGGAACAAGGAGGACCCGCCGCACTACGACGACTTCCTGGAGTGCGCGGGGCTGTTCGACATCGTCCTGACCTCGGACTCGAACCGCGTGGAGCACTACCGGCGGGATCTGGGCCACGATCGCGTGGGCGTGCTGGCCTTCGCCGCGCAGCCGGCCGTGCATTCCCCGGTGCGCGGGGCCCGCGGCGTCGACGCACGGGACGTGGCCTTCGGCGGGATGTACTTCGCGCACAAGTTCCCCGAGCGCCGCGATCAGATGGACCTGCTGCTCGGCGGTGCCCTGGACGTCTCGCCCAAGATGCGCAAGGGCCTGGAGATCTTCTCCCGGTACCTGGGCGACGACGAGCGCTATCAGTTCCCGGCCCCGCTGGATCAGCGCGTGGTGGGCTCGCTGGACTACGCCCGGATGCTCACGGCGTATCAGGCCTACAAGGTCTTCCTCAACGTCAACTCGGTCGTGGACTCGCCGTCGATGTGCGCCCGGAGGATCTTCGAGATCCTCTCGCGCGGCACGGCGGTGGTCTCCACGCCGTCGGCAGCCGTGGGGGAGTACTTCCCGCAGGCGGAGCTGCCCGTCGTCGAGACACGGGAGCAGGCCGCCGACGTCGTCCGGGCGCTCGTGCGCTCCAAGCAGCTGCGCGATCGCACGGTGCGCAGGGCTCAGCGCCGGGTGTGGGCCGAGCACACGTACACGCACCGCGCGGCGACCGTCCTGGACCTGGCCCTTCCGCAGCAGGACGGCTCCTGGCAGCCGTCGAACCCGTCCGTGTCCGTGGTGCTGTCCACCAACCGGCCGGACCGCCTGGGCCAGGCCATGGACTCGGTGGCGGCTCAGCGCGGTGTGAGCCCGCAGGTCGTGCTCGTGTGCCACGGCTTCGATCCCGATGCCGCTCGGGCCGCCGAGCTGGCGGCGCAGCGGGGGATCGAGGACCTGGTGATCGTGCCGGCGCCCCGGGACTGGTCGCTGGGCTCCTGCCTCAACGCCGGCGTGCAGGCCTCCTCCGGCGCCGTGATCGCCAAGATGGACGACGACGACTGGTACGGCCCCGACTACCTGGCGGATCAGCTGGCCATCCTGCGCGTGACGCAGGCAGACGTGGTGGGCAAGCAGGCCAGCTACCTCTACGTCCAATCCTACGACGCCACGCTGCTGCGCTTCGGCGAGCGGGAGCACCGCTGGACGGACTTCGTGCTCGGACCCACGCTGATGGCCGCGCGCGAGGTCTTCGAGGCCCATCCCTTCCGTGACCGGACCACGGGGGAGGACACCGGCTTCCTGCAGGACGTGGTGGATGCCGGCGGCCGCGTCTATGCCACGGATCGTTTCAACTTCCGGCAGTTCCGGGGCGGACACGGACATACCTGGAATGTGACGGACCAGCACGTCATCTCCACTGGTGAGGTCATGTTCTTCGGGTCGGACACCGCGCACCTGTGCGTATGATGACCCCCGCCTGGGGTTCCACCGAACGGCCCACAGCATGGCGAATCTGCCTGTAACTGCAACTACCCCGCCGATCCGCCTCCTCAGCGCGGACGCGGAGATCAAGGACACGAGCACCCATGAGCGAGAGCAACCAGACCGTCGTCTTCGTGGGGCTGGGCTACATCGGCCTGCCGACCGCCGTGACGCTGGCCAACAGCGGCGTGCGGGTCAAGGGCGTGGACGTGAACGAGTCGGTCGTGGAGCGCGTCTCCCGCGGCGAGGTCACGATCGTGGAGCCCGGACTGGAGGAGGAGCTGAAGCGCGCCGTGGACTCGGGTCAGTTCACCGCCTCCACCGAGATGCAGCACGGCGACGCCTTCGTGATCGCCGTGCCGACTCCCTTCAAGGACGATCACGTGGGCGACACCTCCTACATCGAGGCCGCCGCGCGCAATATCGCGCCGCTGCTCGAGGGCGACGAGCTCGTGATCCTGGAGTCGACCTCCCCGCCCCAGACCACGCAGCTGCTGGGCCGCGTGCTCACCGAGGCCCGCCCCGATCTCACCGTGGATCCGCAGGAGGCCGAGCAGGGCCAGAAGAAGCTCATCCACCTGGCCTACTGCCCCGAGCGCATCCTGCCCGGAAAGGCCATGGAGGAGCTCGTCACCAACGACCGCATCATCGGCGGCATGACCCCGGAGGCCGCCAAGCGCGGCAAGGCCGTGTACGCGACCTTCTGCCAGGGCGAGCTGCTGGAGACCGACGACGTCACCGCCGAGATGGCCAAGCTGACCGAGAACTCCTTCCGGGACGTCAACATCGCCTTCGCCAACGAGCTGTCCCTGATCTCGGACAAGCTGGGGATCGACGTGTGGGAGCTCATCGAGCTGGCCAACCACCACCCGCGCGTGAACATCCTGCAGCCCGGTCCCGGCGTGGGCGGGCACTGCATCGCCGTGGATCCGTGGTTCATCGTCTCCTCGGACCGCGAGAACTCGAATCTCATCCGCACGGCCCGCGAGGTCAACGACGGCAAGCCGCAGTGGGTCATCGACAAGGTCCGCGAGGCCGTGTCGCACCAGTCGGAGCCCACGGTGGCCACCCTGGGCCTGGCCTTCAAGGCGAACATTGACGACCTGCGCGAGTCCCCGGCGCTGAACATCACCAAGGACCTGGCCGAGGCGCTGCCGGAGGCGAAGATCCTGGCCGTGGAGCCGAACGTCTCGGAGCTGCCGAAGGCCCTGTCCGGTCTGGCGAACGTGGAGCTGGCCGAGCACGGGGAGGCCATCGAGCGCGCCGACGTGCTGCTGGTGCTCGTGGACCATGACGAGTTCAAGGCCGTTCCCGCCACCGCCCTGGCAGGCAAGACCGTGGTCGACACCAAGGGCCTCTGGCGCTGAGCCTGCGTCCGACCCACCGCTGACCCCCCGCAGAGGAACACCGCATGCCCCCCATCACCGTCCAGGAACTCCGCCGTCGCCTCTGGCATGTCAGGGGCGAGGCTGCTGCCAAGCTGGCACCTCGCGGCTACGGCGCTCAGGTCGAAGCCGATCCTGAGGCCGCAGGAGAGGACAGCAGGGGCGACGAGACG
Organism: Kocuria sp. SL71; assembly: GCF_026672465.1. Classification (NCBI taxonomy): domain Bacteria; kingdom Bacillati; phylum Actinomycetota; class Actinomycetes; order Micrococcales; family Micrococcaceae; genus Kocuria; species Kocuria sp. SL71. The sequence continues at coordinate 1,048,829 of NZ_JAPPRE010000001.1, read as the reverse complement.
AGGCGGATGGAGGCTACACAGGGCCTTCGAGAGGCCTCGGAGGCGGCTCGCGTTGCCGGCGAGAGGTATCAGGCGGCGGACCAGCTCCGGAAGCTGACCCTGCAGGATCCGCAGGACAGCGCGGCCTGGTTCCTCTATGCCATGCGGCTGATCGAGCTGAAGGCCTACGACGCCTCCTTCGAGGCTCTGAAGAACAGCGTCGCCGTGCAGCCGGCGAACCTGGACGCGCTGGAGATGCTGGTCGATGCCGCGGCTGGCGACTCGGACCGCCAATCATCCGTCTCCGAGGCGATGGATGCGCTGACGGCGGTGCTCGCTGAACGCACGGACCAGCATCGTCGCTCGCTGGACCTGTTGGTCCCGGCCCGTCGCACTGCAGCGCTGGACATCCTCAGCCAGAGCCCGGACCGGGTCACGCGGGCCGTCGTGGGGCTGCACCGGTGTGACGCCGAGGATCCTGTCGCTCAGAAGCCGGCGTGGCTGGCCGACGACGAGTGGACCCTGGCGCAGCTGCTCTTCTGCCTGCAGCGCGGTCGGCGGACTCGAGCCCTTGAGCTGATCCGCGAGCTGCCCGATCGAGCGGTGCCGCGGTGGAGCCTGCGTCTGGCCATCCGTCGTGACCTGCGCGCCAACCGCCTGGACGGGGCGCGGCGCCTGCTGGCTGAGTTCACGCGACTGGAGCCCTCGGACTCCTGGGGTCGGAAGCAGAGCGCCAGACTGGCCAAGTCGACGGCGCCGACCAACTACCAGCTGGCCAAGCAGGGCTTCCCCTTCCCGCACCGACGCTCGGAGCCGGCATACGCTCCGGTCGCCGATCGTGTGTTCTACATGCTGCACAACTCCCTGCCGTACCACTCGGCCGGCTACAGCACGCGCACACACGGACTGCTTTCCGGGCTGAGGGGCCTGGGCTGGGACGTCCAGGGCGTCACTCGCCTGGGCTACCCCTATGACATGCCCAAGATGGCGGAACTGGGGGAGATCGCACCTGTGAACGTGGTGGATGGCATCCCCTATCACCGTCTGAGCACCACCCCGGGCATCGAGAAGAAGAGCCCCATCACGGAGTACGTGAAGCGCTATGTCGCCGCGCTCGAGGCCAAGGCGAAGGAGGAGAAGCCTGCGATCCTCCACGGGGCTTCCAATCACTGGAACGGTCTGGCCACTGTGGCTACGGCACATCGGCTCGGCATCCCGTCCATCTACGAGGTGCGCGGACTGTGGGAGGTCACGCGCGGTTCTCGGGACTTCGAATGGGCCAAGGGCGGCATGTATCGGTTCATGGCCCGAATGGAGGCGGACGCCGCGGCCAACGCCACCCATGTCCTGGCCATCACGCAGGCCCTCAAGGATGAGCTGATCAACCGCGGCGTGGACGGCGACAAGATCACGGTGGTTCCCAACGCGGTCGATGCCGAGCGCTTCACCCCGCAGCCGCGCGATGCCGAGCTCGAGGCTCAGCTCGGCTTCCAGGGCAAGACGGTGATCGGCTACATCGGCTCCGTGCTGGACTACGAGGGCCTGGGTCTGCTGATCGACGCCGCCGAGCGGATGCGATCCCAGCGCGACGACTTCGTGGTGATGATCGTGGGCGACGGCGCCGAGCTCGAGCGGTTCCAGTCCGAGGTCGAGGCCCGACAGCTGGGCGACGCGGTGCGCTTCCTCGGTCGGGTGCCCCACGAGGACGTGGAGCGCTACTACTCGCTCGTGGACATCGCTCCGTTCCCGCGGCTGCCGCTGCCGGTGTGCGAGATGGTCTCCCCGCTCAAGCCCTTCGAGGCTCTGGCCATGGGTAAGGCGATCGTCGCTTCCGACGTCGCGGCCCTGGCCGAGATCGTGCAGCCGGACGTCACGGGGCTGTTGCACCGCAAGGGGGACGTGGACGACCTGACGGCCAAGCTGACCGAGCTCGTCGAACGGCCTGAGCTGCGCCAGCAGCTCTCCAGCAATGGCCTCACCTGGGTGCGAGAGCATCGCCAGTGGAATGACATGGCCGAGCGAGTCTCGGAGATCTACATGGAGCTCGGCGCCTCGCGCCACCCGCATCTCTGACACAGCGGCCCCGACCTCTCAGCACATCTAGCACCTAATCCTGTCCGCGAAAGGCCAACCTATGTCCAGCTCAGACGGCTCCACCCAGGACTGCGACGGAACTCCGACCAGCAATGCATCATCGCCGGGCGCACACGAAGTGGATGCTGAGGTGAGCGTTCGTCAGTGCATAGGAGCCGGGTTCGAGAAGCGCCCCGACTTCAAGAAGCGAACCGAGGAGATCAAGTCGGGGGTCCTGCGTCTTGCGCCTCATGGACGGTGGGAGGCGGAGCGGCTCGACGACTGGACTGCGGACCCGTTCTCATCCCGGAACTGGCAGTTCCAACACCACGCCCTTCGGTGGTTGTCGCCTGTCCGTCACGCGGCTCAGGAAGGCGATGTAGCCGCGCATCAGCTGTGGTTCGACACCGTCCGTTCATGGATCACGGAGAACCCTCCCGGAACGTCCGCCTCCAAATACGCTTGGATGGACATGGCCGACGGCATGCGCGCTCAAGAGTTGGTGTTCGGGTGGTCCATAGCCCTCACCGATGACGAACAGGAGCTTCTGCGCGGATCCCTTAACGCTCACGGACGGTGGCTGGCGGATGATTCAAATCAGTCATCAGGAAACCATGCCCTGCATCAGAATACCGGCCTGTTTGTTGTGGCCAGTTTTCTTCGTCGACAAGACTGGCAACAACTGGCGCTAAGGCGAATGTCTGAGATTTTCACAGAATCATTCGATGTCAGCGGGGCGAACAACGAGGGGTCCATCCAGTATCACCAGCTCAATCTCGTGTGGTGGACCAAGGCGTGGGAGCGAGTGACGCTCGAGGGCCTGAGCATTCCGCCGGAGGTCGATGCGCGCCTGCGTAAAGCTGCTGAGTTCCTCGCCCATGCCACCCGTCCCGATGGGACGATGACGCCGATCGGCGACACGCATCTGCGCCGCACTTCGAGTGAGGGGTGGTCAGAGCTCGAGTACGCCTCTTCCCTGGGCACTGAGGGAGAAGCACCTGCGGCCACGGCCATCGTGGCTCCGAACGGTTTTGTGTTCGGGCGTACTGACTGGGGTGATCAGGATGGGTCGTTCACGGAGCAGACTCACTATTCGATCCGTTTCGGGCCGAGAGCTTCGCACCATGCGCACCAGGACCGTGGTGCGGTGACGCTGTATGCCGGAGCCAAGGATTGGGTGACGGACCCCGGATCCTACATCTATGAGCCGAAGGATTCATTTAGGAAATACCTTAAATCCCGAGAAGGTCACAATGTTCTCGTTATTGAAGGGCGGGAGTATGATCCTGAAGGTTCGGTTGATCTTGAAAATTACTCGATCGATGACAGTGCCCACGATTTCCAGTTGGTGGACAGGAACTATCGCGGTGTAGCGGTTCGGCGACGAATCGTCTTTCTTCCTGGGCTAGATATTCTGGTGGTTCTGGACGCCATTGAGGCGGACGAAGCCATCACGGCTCGCCAGCTATGGCATGTGGAACCTGGCGTAAAGCCAAGGTTCCGCGACCACGGCGTCGAGATGCAGGAACGGTCTGGGAAGCGGATGACACTGAACTGGCTCGGGCAGTGGGGACAGCCGAAGGTCACTTATGCGGACGACAAATCGTCGGTTGGATGGGTTTCCCGTGCTTGGGGAGAAAAGGAGCCTGCGGCCGTTGCCGAGACTTCCATGAAGGCTCGCCGAGGCATGATCGCAGCAGTCTTAGGCGACTCGACGAAGGACGTCTGGGCCATCGAGTCGAGTCGTACTCGACCTACGGAGACTTGGCTTCGAATCATCCGGTTCGGAAAGGTATGGAACGTGACGATCGGGGAGGGAAAGGTCGAAATCCTTCTTGATGAAGCACGCACGGCGTCGCTCAATCAGTCCGGGGTCGAGGACGATATTGCCTCGACGCGCGAGGAAGCATGGATCAAGCAGCGGTTCGCCCAGCTTGAGCGTCAGGTCACGGATGGTCTCACGCGGGCCTCGTTGCCGACTGGTGCGGACGCTGACGGGGAACGAATCGCCAATCTGGAGGCCAGGCTTACCGCCGCCGAGACGCACATTTCTGAGGTGAAGGCGTCGGGAGAGGCCGCGCTGGTGCGTGAGAAGAAGCGCGCAGCTGCGATATTGGCCGTCGTTCCGGAATGGATCCCTGCCGAGGCAATCCTCGGCTCGTTGACGCTTCGAGAAGTAGTCCCTTACGTAGAGGATCCGCTCTATCTCTACAAGATATGGAATTCTGGTGATGCTGGCCGGCTCATGAACCTGGCTCAGCGACGCAGGCTCTCGAAGGCCCTGTATCAGCGGGGGTACTACGCCTACAGCTTGGAGATTCTACGTGGTGTGGCAATCGCCTCTGGCAAAGATGGCGATCAGCGCATAGTGGATGTCCGCGGCTCGGAGCTGGCCCTGTTGCGCGGCGAGCTGATCGGCGTATGCGAACCGCCGGAGGAAGACTCGTATCACCCTGAGACTGGGCGTATTCTCCATATCGGGGGGAAGGCCCTTCCCGAGACGCAGACGGGTTACACGCTGCGTACCCACTACTTAGCTCAGGCGCAGTCGGAGAAGGGCTATGACGTCCACGTCATGCGCCAGGCCGGTGCCGGCGTGGAGACCCTCGGTGAGTCCTCCGTGGTCCGCGATGGCGTGACCTATCACCTGCCGGACGGGCCGGCCAGAGGCACCGTGAACTGGGCTGCGTGGCTGCAAGCGAACACCGACGCCCTGCGGGATGTGGTGGAGGAGGTGCGGCCGAGTCTGCTGCACTGCCACTCGGACTACATCAATCAGCTGATCGCCAGGCCTGTGGCCGACGCCTATGGTCTGCCCCTGATTTACGAGAGTCGCGGATTCTGGGAGGAGTCCTGGCTCTCGCGCGTAGAGACCTCCGTCGGCCGTCCCCTGGAGGCCGACTACCAGCGCTACGGATACCCCGATGCCTACACGCTGCGGCATGAGCGCGAGAACCAGGCCCGAGCCAGCAGCGACCACGTGACGACGCTGGCCGAGGTCATGCGCGAGCACATCATCGACCGCGGTGAGGACCCGGAGCGCATCTCCGTGACGCCCAACGGCGTGCTGCCCTCCGATTTCCCCGTCGTGGAGCCGGACCTGGAGCTGAAGGACAGACTGGACATCCCGAGGGAGGTCCCTGTCATCGGCTACATCACCTCCGTGGTGGAGTACGAGGGCATCGACACGCTCGTCGAGGCCTTCGCGCAGATGACGAATCAAGGCGTGGAAGCCCGGCTTCTGCTCGTCGGAGATGGACCCGTTCGCAAGGCGCTGCAGGAGCAGGCCAGGAACCTGGGCATCGCCGAGCGCTGCTGCTTCACCGGTCGCATTCCCCATGAGGAGGTTCTCGACTACTACAGCATCATCGACCTCTTCGTGGTGCCGCGGAAGAACCGGGCAGTCTGCCGCTTGGTGACGCCGCTCAAGCCGTTCGAGGCGTTCTCCACCGGGCGAGCAGTGGTGGTTTCGGACGTCGACGCGCTGCGGGAGATCGCCGGGCAGTCCGGCGCGGCCGCGACCTTCCGAGCAGAGGATCCCAATGATCTGGCACAGCTGCTGAGCCGTCTGCTCGAGGATCCGCAGGCACGAGCGGAGATGTCGGAGAAGGGCGCTGCCTGGGTCCGTGCGGAGCGGTCCTGGCGCTCCATCGCCGATCGCTACGACGCGCCGTACCGCGGGCTCGACGTCCGCTTCTTCCGTGAGCTGGCCCGCTGCCCCCAGCAGGCCCCGGATGCTGAGGCAGCTCGTGAGCGCCGCCGCCGTTCGCACATCGAGAACCGCGGGCAGGCCGTCGAGCTGCTGCAGCTCCACGGCGAGGACGGGATCCCCACGGACTCCGAGCGCGCACGTCAGACCGTGGAGACGGGCTGGGCGGCCTATGGATTCGATCCCGTCCCGCTGGACATGCCGATCGACTGGCGCAGCGTCGGCCCCGGTGATCGATCATGGCGGATGCACTTCCACTGCTGGGAGTTCATGCACGCACCGCTCATGGAGTGGTCGAGGACGGGGGATCCCGCCCTGGCTCGCTGGGCCGTGGACCGGGCGCTGTCCTGGATCGCCGAGTTCGGCGACATCGATGACGACTCCACCATGGCCTGGTACGACATGGCCATCGCGTACCGGACGATGGTCCTCATCACGCTGCTGCGGATCGCCGAGGTCGAGGACGAGGTGACCGACGCGGAGTACGCGCAGCTGCTGCGCTTCGCCCTGCGCCAGCGCGACGCGCACTGGGAGAAGAAGGCTTTCAATCCCAGGAACAACCACGGCTACTACTCGGCGGTGAGCCAGCTCGTGCTGGGTCGTGAGCTGACGGACCTTCCCGGGATGGCGCCTCTCCGGGCGCAGGGAGAGCAGCGGCTCCGTCTCATGACGGAAGGCCAGTTCATGGCCGACGGCGGTCACAGCGAGCACTCCCCGGACTACCACCGGATGCTCCTGAGCGGATTCGACGCCGCGCTGGCCGCGGGCGTCATCGACGATCCTCGAGTGTCGTCGATCATCTCCGCAGCAGCGGACGCCCTGGGCTGGATGATCCAGCCCGACGGCTGCCTCGTCCAGTTCGGCGATTCCGCCCAGCGCCAGATGGTCGACAAGGGGCTCACCTCGTCCTCGCCGACGACCACGTGGGTACTCTCCGGAGGGGTGGAGGGCTCCGCGCCGGTGGACCGTGCGCTCGTGCTCCCCGACACGGGCTACGTCTTCATCCGGGAGCCGCAGGCCGATGCCCGAGGCCGCTTCGACCGCGACTCGTATCTGGCGTTCACCTCCGCGTTCCATTCCAGGGCGCACAAGCACTGCGACGACAACACCATGGTGTGGTTCGAGGACGGCCAGCAGATCCTCTGCGATGGCGGGCGCTATCGGTACGGGGAGCTGCTGCCCCCGGATTCTCCGTTGCGCGAGAAGGGCTTCTACTACGCCGATCCGATCCGTCAGTACATGGAGACCTGCGGACCCCACTCCACGGTGAGCCTCGACAGCGACATGCACGACCGTCGTCGGGAGCCGCACGGGTCCGGGCTGGTGAGCGCCTCTCAGGACGAGACGGGCCGCCATCTCATCACCGCGCGGACACCGCACACCTTCTGGGCGCATCAGCGAGACGTCGAGTATCTCCCGGGCCAGGAGCTGGTGGTCCTCGATCGAGTCGAGATGCCCTCGGACGAGCAGCACGAGGTACGGCTCTGGTGGCATTTCGACGGTGAGCTGGATCTCCAGGTCCAGGACCAGAAGCTCGTGCTGCGCTCTGCGAAGTGGGCCGGGCGCCGCCTCGAGGTCACCTCGGAGGCACCCGGGGACCCGCAGATCCTCCACGGCTCGGAGGAGCCGATCGGGGGCTGGCGCTCCCGGAAGGACCGCGTGAAGGAGGCTTCGTGGAGCGTCTGCTGGCAGCTGCCGGCAGCCGGAGCGTGGGAAGGCCGGACGACCATGGTCTTCGTCGACGACCAGCAGTGACCGCATCCCGGGGGCCGGCCGCATCGGCGGCCCGCCTCCGGGACCGCGCCATCGAGACCCCACGAGGCCAGGAGGAAGCATGAACACGAATATCGTCGCCGTCGCCAAGCGCCCCGACGCCGTCGAGGAGACGCGCCGACGGATGTCGGCAGCCATCGACTACGTCAAAGAGATCTTCGGCTCTGCGCAGGATCATGAGCTCCAGCGAGGACTGACCTCTGCGTACAACGCGGATCGGATGGCCCGGACCTGGACGGTCCCCACCTGGTTCGAGGTCGACGGCTTCCAATACGGCGTGAACCAGCCGCCGATCCCCTCCGATGTCCGAGTCGGTCCGGCCGAGCTGCCCGCCGTGGTCCACGATCGGGTGAACGGCGCGGGGCGTCCGTCGTCGTTCCTCATGAACCACTGGGGCTACTCCGTGGCCCCGGACGGCGCCGTCCGGGTCTGGACGGACCTGGTGGGCTTCGGGCGCGCCTATGTCGTGGAGACCGACGATCGCATCGTCGTGAGCAATCACATCGGAGCGTTGGCGTTCTTCCTCGACGGGCCGCTGGAGATCGATGACCGCGGCGTGGGCATGTTCGCCAACTTCGGGTGGTTCACCGAGGAGCACTCCCCGTACCTCGGCATCCGTCGACTGCCGCGGGCCACGATGCTCGACGTCGATGCCGAGGGCCGGATCTCCCGTAGCGAGTACGAGACCCTGAACGAGCTGACGGGGGAGAGGGACCAGCCAGCTGACTTCGACGCGGTCGTCGACGAGAGCCGCACGGCGGCCTGGAACATCGACGCCCTCAGCTCGCCGATCGCCACGGTCTATCTCAGCGGCGGCCAGGACTCCCGTATGACGGCCGGTCTGTGGCTCTCGGGCGGTGCGCAGGCCAAGGTCACGACGCTGGGCACCCTGCCCAAGGAGACCGAGATCGCCCAGGACCTCATGCAGCGGCTGGGCCGCGTCACGGACCTGGCCGCTCAGGGGGTGGCCCACCGGATCGTGGAGCCGACCTCCTCCGAGGTCACGATGAGCCTTCCCGAGCGGCTGAGCAATGCTCACCTCATGTGGGACGGCGACGCCGCTCCGACGAACATGAAGCGCAACCTGCGTGTGGCCGGCCCCGGCGGGGCGCTGTCGATCGGAGGGACCAACGGCGAGATCACGCACGGGTACTTCTACAGCCGTCCTGGGCTCAGGGAGCGCATCGAGGGCCTGCCGCATCCGCTGAAGCAGCTCAACAGGGTGTACCCGGGCACTGCGACGACTGCAGCGGTGCGCGAGCAGCTCGAGGACTTCTTCGACGCGGAGTACGAGGCCATCGCCGCTGGAGGCTCTCCGGGGCTCCAGAGCCTGGACGTCTACTACTTCCGGGAGAAGCTGCGCCGCTGGCACAACCAGTCCCTCACCACGACGAGCGTGGTGCTGCTCGGGTCGCACGCGTACATCCGCATGGCCTTCGACCTGACGATCCCGGAGCGCATCGAGAAGCGGGCGCCCAAGGAGATCGCTCGGCGCGCGGTGCCCCAATGGGACGGCCTCCCGTATTACAAGGCCACCAAGGACGAGTCGCAGATCGCCACCCGGAAGGGGCTGCGCACCTGGTCGATCGACACCGAGGTCTTCAATGAGGTCCTGGACGCACCTCGGATCTGGTCCCGGTACCTGAGCTGGGAGCAGCTCGAGTCGTTCCGCAGGCTCATCCCCGAGGGCAAGGCCTTCGCCTCCCACGAGTCGTGGCTGAACCGGGCGATCTGGATCGATTCCATCGATGACCATCGCCAGCGCCTGAATCGCCGAACCGCGGCGGTCAGGAGGTCGGCATGAGCGACCACGGCCTGACTGCACGGATCCTCCAGGGGAGCTCACCGCTCGAAGCGCTGATGTCCCATGAGCTCTACCTCCGCCCTCGACGCGACGACGAGGACGTGCGGCGTCAGCTGCGCTCCGGGGAGGCAGCCGTCGGCGGCGCGGTCCTGCACGGAGGCCCTACCGGGATCTGGGATCAGATCGCAGCCGAGGACCGCAAGGTCGGCCTCGCCGTGAACTCCCTCCGCTTCCTCGATGCTCTGCGCCGTGACGGTGCGCAGCCCGGCGATCGCGACCTGTGGCTGCACTACGTGCGCGGGTGGCAGGCGTGGGCGCCGACGGCGCGAGAGGCAGGCCTCGATTCCTTCCTGCCTGCCAGTCAGCGGGCGGTCGTCCTGGCCGCAGGGCTGAGCTCCCTGTGGCCGTCGCCGCAGGAGAGGCCATCGGAGATCGTCGAGCTCCTCGGGGAGCATCGGTCGGTCTTCACGGAGAAGCTGCGCACGGGGCGGGTGCACCTCGTGGAAGAGGCCGTGATCCGAGGTGCGGCTTCGATGTCGTGCGGGCCTCGCCCCTCGACCGATGCAGCGGCGGTGCTCGCCGAGTTCGTCGCCAGGTACATCGGCTCCGGCCTGGCGCCCGGGGGCGGCATCGGTGCGGTGACCGAGACGACGCGGCGCTGGGTGGATCTCTATCAGTCGATCCACGACATGCTGGACGACGACGCTGACGAGCTCGAGGAGCCCGCCGAGCTGCGTGAGCGCTCGGAGAGCGCCTTGAGCGCCCTGTGGACGCACGGCACCCTGCCGACCGGGAGCCTGCTCCCCTCGGGTTCGCTCGGGGCCCAGGCGTCGTGGGATGACCGGTCGCCGCGAACCTCTGCGGAGCGCTACGCCGCGTCGGCCAGCGACGAGGGCGAAGCCGCCGACGAGCTGGTCCACGTCGATCCCAGCGGCTGGGCGTTCGTCCGCCGCGGCTGGGGCGAGACCGAGCTGGACTTCGACCAGGAGACGTTCTTCTCGCTGCGCTCCGGGCGACTGGAGTCGCCGGGACGGGACCACGACAACTCGGCCCTGTGGCTGACTGCTCGTGGCGTGACGTGGTTCGCAGATCGCCCGGGCGCGGAGGGTTCGGAGTGGCAGGACCGCAGCCATCATTCCTGCGTGGACGTGGACGCCCGCTACCGGACGCTCAGCGATGCCGAGGTGACTCGGGAGCGGGTGACGGCAGACTGCGTCGATCTCGAGGTGAGGGACCGGGCCTTCCTCCCCGTCGCTCTGACCCGGCGAGTCGTCTACTCCCGCAGCGGGGACTTCCTCGTGGTGGTGGATCAGGTCCGCAGCGCCGATGCGCACACCGGACGACAGCACTGGATCATCCCTCCGGGGTGCGCTGTGGAGGTCTCCGAGGGCCATGCGGCGATCACTCGAGGGCCGGAGTCGTGCCGGCTGATCTGGCTCAACGTGCCCGCCGTGCTGCCGAGCGTGGCGGAGCTCGGCGACGGCTGGCAGCGGATCGCCGTCCCCTTCTCGGCAGCTTCCACACGGCTCATCACCGCCGTCGTCCCTGCCCCTGCACAGGAGAGCATCGACTGCCGGCGCACGCCGATGGAGGACGGTGCGATCAGCGTCAGCCTGCGCCGGCCTCGGCACGCTGAGCAGCTGATCATCACCAAGGAGGGCGCGGGCGTCGGACCGGTGGATGAGGATAGCGCCGAGCTCTCGCAGCGCGTGACGCGCAATGCCCTGAACGGCGGGATCACCCCGGAGGAGGAGGATGCTCTCCGGCAGCAGATCCGAGCGCAGATCGCCGAGGTCAAGCAGCGGATCCGCTCGGAGGGAGGCGGGACGCAGCTGCGGTCGGAAGCGCTCGAAGACCTGCTGGAGATCGCCCGAGATCATCAGGTGGAGGGTCTGCGGGACTTCGGACTCGGTGCCGCCCTCATCGACGTCGCAGGCGCGGATCTGCGCCCGAGGATCGCCGCACATCACTTGGTCAACGGACGCAAGCGCAGCCCGCTCATCTCGTGGGACGATCAGTCGCCGCTGGACCACGACTTCTATGCGGTGCCGATCCGGACCCGCTCGGAGGTGTGTGCGGAGCTGGACACGGACCTGACCCGACAGATGCTCACCATCGACACGGGGCAGCTTGTGCTCCCGTTCCTGCTGAGCACTGTCTCCAGCGGACGCACTCTGAGCGTCATGTTCCATGGGGCCACTGACCGATCCCGCAATGCGCTGCCGCGCTTCGAGCGCATGCGCTCGATGGAGGGAGGCTCCTCCGGCCCGGTCCTCTTCGTCTCGGATCCCTGCTTGGACCTGGACGCGAGTCAGATCCTGACGTGGTACGCGGGTGATGAGCAACTGAACCTCCACCGGCTGATCGCACGGCAGGCAGAGGCCTATGCGGACGCGCTGGGGTGCGACCGCATCCTCTTCGTGGGCAACTCCGGTGGCGGCTTCGCGGCCCTGCAGTGCGCGTCCTACTCGACCCGGTCGGCCGTCGTCACCTTCAACCCGCAGATCCAGGTGGATCGCTACGTTCCGCGCATCGCCCGGACAGCCCAGGAGGTGCTGTTCGGCCGGGAGTCGGTGGCCGACGACCCCGAGCTGCGTGCTCGCATGGACCTCATCGAGAGGTATCGCGAGATCGGCTTCGCCAAGCGGGTGTTCTTCATCCAGAACACCGGCGACGAGATGCACTACGAGAGCCACTGCAAGCCGTTCTCCGAGGCATGGGCCGCCGAAGGCGAGTTGTCCGACCTGGGGCTGGTGACCCCGTACCTGGGTGCCGGGCATCGTGTGCCGCCGCCCGATGAGTACATGGCGCTGGTCCGAGAAGGGGAGGCCTTCGTCTTCTCCGACTGAGGAGCTGCTGGTGCTCGGGCCAGCCCCTCACGTCCGTCGCGGTTCTGGGCAGGTGAGGGGCAGGCGCCTGCGTGATGACTCGCGCGGCGGCCTCAGCCCTCGTTCAGGATCTCGAGGGTCTTCTCCTTCGACATCGGATTGTGGCCCTGCACCTCGTTGAAGTACATGTGCAGCGAGAAGTCCGCGCAGATCTCGGGGTTCTCGCGCAGGAAGGCCTGGGTCACGGGAAGCTGGACGTCGCGGTCGTGCGCTGATGCCATGTTCACCCAGTAGTCCACACGGGCTCGTGTGCCGCTGTCGGCGAGATTCTGCAGGCAGATCGCCCGCTTGGGCATGCGCTCACGGACCTGCTGGGCGTTGCGACCCGGGAAGCGTGATTCCAGTACGGGCTTCACCTGATGCGCATGCCAGCGCGTCCAGTCGATCTGCGGATTGTTCACCACGGCACGAGCCTGCCGGTCATAGGCCAGTTCCAGCAGCGTGGCGAAGCCGCCCGCCGATGACCCGTAGTAGAGCCGCTGGTGAGGGAGGGGCGTGCCCAGAACCCGGCTCAGACGGACGATCGCCATGACGATCTCCTTCACGCGCCACTGCGGGTGGGGCAGCTGGAGCCAGTTGATCGGCATCGCCTGCTCGCCCACGGTGCCGGGATCACAGACATAGATCTGATGCGCCTGGATGTCCATCCACCACGACGAGCGCTGGAAGACGGGCCGGCGTGCCGAGCGCTCCAGGTTCACGGCGCCGTTGTTGAGCACCACGAGTCTCTCGGCGCTGTCGCGCCGCACCACGAGCAGGGGAAGAACCACCCCGCCCAGGTCGACATTCATCCGATACGGCTCATCCACCGGGATGGTGGTCGGGGCCAGCGTCGACAGCTCGTCGAGACCCAGGCGATGCGCGTCGTCCTCTGTGACGAGATAGGTCATATGGGTCCTTGCAATCCGGGGGGGGGGGGGGAATGGAGACGCACCTCGGGTGCACGGGCGTCTCAGCCCTCCGGCTGGGCCTCCGGATCGAAGTCCGCCATCCGCTCGCCCACGCCGAACAGCTGCGCGATCGCGGCCACGGTGCGCTCGGCGGCGCGGCCGTCGCCGTAGGGGTTCACGGCATTGGCCATCGAGTCGTAGATGGCGCCGTTGTGCAGCAGGGTGGAGACCTCCTCCACGATGCGCTCCTCGTCGGTGCCGATCAGCTTGACGGTGCCGGCGGTGACGGCCTCGGGGCGCTCCGTGTTCTCGCGCATGACCAGCACGGGCTTGCCCAGGGAGGGAGCCTCCTCCTGGACGCCGCCGGAGTCGGTGAGCACCACGTGGGAGACGCCCAGCAGGCGGGTGAACTCGCCGTAGGCCAGCGGCTCGGTGACCAGGACGTTGTCCAGGCCCTCCAGGGCCGGCAGCACGGCCTCGCGCACCACGGGGTTGCGGTGGGCCGGCAGCACGATGGTCAGCTCGGGCTCGTCGCGGGCGATCGGGCCAGGGCGCGGCCCACGCCGCGCATGGCATCGCCCTGGTTCTCGCGGCGGTGCGTGGTGACCAGCAGGACGCGGCGCCCGGAGGCGGCAAGCTCCTCCAGCGCCGGGTCGGTGAACGGCAGCTGCTGGGCCACGGTGTGGTGCAGGGCGTCGATCACGGTGTTGCCGGTGACCACGATGTCGTCGCCGTTGATCGACTCCGCGGTCAGGTTGCGCTTGGAGATGTCGGTGGGGGCCAGGTGCAGGGAGGTGATCTGGGAGGTCATCTTGCGGTTGGCCTCCTCCGGGAACGGGGAGAACAGGTCGAAGGAGCGCAGACCGGCTTCGGCGTGGATCACGGGAATCCCGCGGTAGAACGCGGCGATCGCACCGGCGGTGGAGGTGGTGGTGTCGCCCTGGACGACGACGGCGTCCGGGGCGTTGTGCTCGAAGATCGCATCGAGGCCTTCGACGGTGCGGGTGAGCACGCCGTTGAGGGTCTGGCGGGGGCGGATGATGTTGAGGTCGTGATCCGGGGTGATGTCGAAGATCTCGTTGACCTGATCGAGCATCTCGCGGTGCTGGCCGGTCACGGTCACCACGCACTGGAACTCGTCGGAGTCCTGCAGGGCCTTCACGATCGGGGCCATCTTGATGGCCTCCGGGCGGGTTCCGTAGATCGGCATCACGGTCAGCGGCATCGGTGACTCTTTCACTCATCGGCGGGTGGGATCCGTCACCAAGGATGTCATACGGCTGTCCCCGATTCGGGGTGGCGACGGCCATGGGTGGGGCGCGTCGTGCCCGAAGGCTCGCGGTTCAGAGCTGGATGAGCCCGGCCTTGTGAGCGGCGATGACCAGCTGCAGCCGGTCGCGGACCTGGAATTTGGACACCATGTTCGTCACGTGCAGCTTCACGGACTTCTCGGACAGGACCATGAGCTCGGCGATCTCCCGGTTGCTGTGCCCTTCGGCCAGGTGGTTGAGCACCTCGGACTCGCGGGCCGTCAGCGTGACGGAGGCGGGCAGGCTGGCCCGGTTGTCCGATTCGCGCAGATGCCCCACCACCGCCTCGAGGGCCTGAGGGGAGAGCTGGGTGCGTCCGGCCACGGCCTCGCGCACCGCGGAGAGCAGCCGCTCGGGCGGATCGGACTTCAGGACGTAGCCCAGGGCGCCGGCGCGCAGGGCGGGAACGACGGCCTCCCGGGAGGTGAACGTCGTGATCATCACCACGTGAGTGCACGGCAGGAGCCGAAGCACCTCGGCGACGGCCTCGACGCCGTCCACGCGCGGCATCTGTATGTCCATCAGGATGATGTCCGGACGCAGGGTCTCGGCCATCTGCACGGCCGCGCGCCCATCCGCGGCGGTCCCCACGACCTGCATGTCAGGGGCGCTGTTCACATAGATGGAGATGGTCTCGCGGACGACGGCCTCGTCATCGGCGATCAGCACGCTCAGCAGCTCGTCGGAGCCGGGCTCCGGAGACTGATCCGTGGTCATCGCTGCTCCAAATCTGTCCGACGGCCGAGCTGTGGGCCGGGACGGCCGACATCGGCCAGGTCGCCGATCATCGTAACGACGGAGGCCGAGCGACAGACAGCCGTCGCAGGGTCTCAAGTGTGGACAAGTACATGCACTCAACGACATCCCGCTGACCGATGGATAATATCGCTGCAGCATCAATCGGAAGCGTCGGGCCTGGTCGTGGGCCCCTTGGGAGGGCAGTGAGGGTGATCCAGGCTGCTGCGGTGAGTGGGCCATGAGGGCCGATCTGCTCGAGCCTCCCCGGCTCTGGCGACGCTTCACCGCAGCCGTGGACAGCCGATGGCCGGAGCTGGCCGACTCCGCGGTCCTCGCCCCTCCTGTTCCGTTCCGAGCGGCCATGCTGCTGATCGTCCTGGTCTTCCTGGGGCTGCAGGTCATCAGCAGCCTCATGGGGCAGGCCTGGCTGAGCGGGCAGGCGCTGTCCTTCACGCTGATCGTCATCTTCCTGCCGCTGATCTGCGTGTGGATCAACCGCGGTCTGTGCGTCGTGGCTCTGACCGTGGCCTATGCCATGGTGCTGCTCAGCCAGCAGCCGATCGCTGTGGTCGCCCCGGCGATCATCTGCTGCGTCATCCTGTGCATGTGGAACCGCTGGGGCGTGGGCATGCTGCTGATGCTCGCCCAGCTCACGGCGGCCCTGTCCCTGGTGGGGCTCGGAGACACCGTCACCATCCGCATGCAGGCGTTCCTGCTCGCCTTCATGATCTTCGCCGGCTCAGCCGTGGGCTGGACCATCCGCTTCTTCCGCTGCCGGACCCGGCTCACCCAGCTGCGGGTCGCCCAGCTGGAGACCGAGGTGGCCGGAGTGCGCTCGGCCGAGCGCCGGGACCTGGCTCGCGAGCTGCACGACCTCGTGGCCCACGACGTCACGGCCACCGCGCTGCGGGCCAATGCCGGGCTGCTCTCCGGGGAGCCGCAGGTGCAGCGCCGGGTGCTGCAGGACATCGCCGACGGGGCCTCGGGCACCATCGAGGACCTGCGCCGCATGGTCTCGGCCCTGCAGGAGGAGGCGGGGGAGGCCACCGCGCTCGAGGACGGGATCGCTCCCCAGCACCAGGCGCTGCGCACCGATCAGACCGGTGCGCAGCGTCCCACTGCGCCCACGGACTCCATGGAGACCGCCCTCGACCGGTGTCGTCAGCTGCTCGAGGACGCCGGATTCGACCGGGTCGAGATCACCCGCGGAGACGGCTGGGAGGAGATCGCCACGAGCGTGCGGTCCCTGTGCCAGCGCGTGCTGCGTGAGGCCACCGCCAACGCCATCCGCCACGGGATCCCAAGCGCGCCGGTGAGCCTCAGCGCCAGCCTCGAGACCACGCCGCAGGGCCCCTCGATCGCGGTGATCCGGGTGCGCAACCTGGTCCGCGATGCCCGCAGCCGCAGCGCCCGACTGCCCCGGGAGATCTTCCTGGAGGGCGGCCTCGGACTGGTCGGCCTGAGCGAGCGCGTGGACATCTTCGGCGGCGAGCTGAGCTTCGGGCGCCAGCTGGACACCTGGGAGCTCATGGCCCGGATCCCGCTGCAGGAGGCGGATCGGCGTGCTTGAGGGGCGCGGCGCTGCAGGGCCGCGCCGAAGACGACAGAGAACGAGCACCGCAGGACGTGACTGAGATTTTCACACCGGACAGTGATCTGGATTACAGCATGAATCCGCGCAGGCCGAGCGCCCCCATCGCTGGAGCGCATGCCTCCGCGACGGAGCAGAGGACGCTCGGGACGGCGTCGTGGACATCCGAGGAGAGGTTCGGGAGATGACACCTCTGAACAGGGCATCGATCGACGTGGTGATGCGGGTCGACGACCCCGCCGGGCGACCGATCGAGATCGACCGGGACGTCGTGCGCCGGTCCTACATGGCGCTGAAGGCCATGGCTCGCACGCTCTACGCCCACCATCGTCCTCGGGAGCGGTTCCCGGAGGAGGGCCTGAGCATGAGCTTCTACGAGCCCGGCCCCGGTGCCGTCGTGTTCGAGGCGCAGGTCGCCGCCGATGTGCGAGGACGCGCCGGTGATCAGCCGACGCCGCTGGGCGCCGGCAATCCGGAGCCCGTCCGCACCGCGGAGCAGGCCCTGCGCCTGAGCGTCCTCGGGCTCGTGGAGATCGTGCGGGCCTTCGGCTTCGTGCTGGCCGCGCCGCAGACCGTGCGGGAGGTGCGCTGTGGTCACGTGGACCTGACCGAGGCCGACGACGGCCAGCACCTGCGCGTCTCGCCGGAGGTCGACTACGGGCTGATGCACGGCAGCTTCGACGCCCAGATGCGGGAGTTTCTCTCCGGGCTGACGCGGGAGGGAGTGGGTGCCGTCTCCCTGGCCTACGGGGCGGAGGCCAAGCGCAGCCGGATCCAGCACATGGTCGTCGCGACCGATCGCGTCCTGGAGTTCGTGCGCGGGGCGCAGGTGCAGCGCCCGATCGACCGGCTGAGCACCGATCCCGATCCCGACCCGGAGCCCGGCGCCGGCTTGGACCCCGACGCGAAGCCCGGCGCCGCCTGAGGCGGCCGCAGCTTCAGAGCAGGGGGCCGGGCGGCGGCATCCGCACATCGGTGCGTCGGCCGCGGTCCTCAGGACCCACATCGCTCTGGGCGGGACGGGGGAGGTCCTCGCGCGGAGTGCGCGTGACCAGAGGCAGCAGCGGATCCTCGACCCGCGGCACGGAGTCGAAGATCGTGGCCGGGTGCATCTCCCGCACCCGCTCCCACATGTTCGCCGGCACCTCCATGACCGTGGCGCCCTCGCGCGTGTAGGGCCCCTTGCCCTGCACGAAGGTGATCGTGGAGTCGTCCTGCTCGAAGAGGTGCTTCAGGTCCTCTGCAGCGGCCTGGGCCTGCCGCGACGAGCGGAGGATCGCGAAGATATTGGTCGGCACCCGCATCACGTGCCGATCGTCCGTGACCATGGGCACGAGGTCCAGCTCATCCGCTGCGGTGCCCACCACCACGGACTTGGCCCCCAGGATGATCGGCAGCATCTGCACGCCCGAGAGCACCGTCTCCACGGCCTCGCGCAGCTTGTCCTCCAGCACCGAGATCTCGTCGACGCGGCGCGGCGAGAGCAGCCGACGGTGCAGCGGACGGGCGTCGCGGATGGAGGCCAGCAGGTCGTAGGCGCCGGGCTCGCGGATCGACAGGAGCACGCGCACCGGCTCTTCGCCGGCCACGTCCACACCGTCGAACTGGAGGCCTTCTCGCACCAGGGCGGCGTACCCTCGGCGGATCCTCTCGCGCTGCTGCGCGGACAGCTTCAGCGGGCGGCCGTGGCGCACGGCTTCGAGGCTCATGGGCTCCGAGACGAGCATGGGAGCGGAGTCGAAGTCCGGCATGGGAGACCTCATCTTGTGCCTGCGGAAGGATCCGCACGGGTGGGAGGACACGCCTCATCCAGCGGGTCGCGCGACGATGAGGGGCCGGCATCGGCCGGGGGGGGGGGGCAGTCCGTCCGATGCACGACGGTATCGACGTTACTGGCTGGTCTGGAGCGAAGTCGCCCCACAAGCCCGTCGAACTGGGTGAGGCTTCAAGTTTCGTGCCCGTCTGTGTGGACGGCGCGGACGAGATCGGACCACGTGAACACACACCAGCAGAGGTGGGCAGAGGCGGGCGCGCGATGGATCGGGTCAGCCGAGCTCACCGTGTGCGTCGTCTGCGCTCACGCAGCGAGGAGACGACCCGGCGCACTCTGGGGGTGGCCGTGGAGGCCGCCAGATACGCCGAGAGCACCCCGACCGTTCCGGTCCCGCCGATCATCAGCGGGACGTGGAAGCGGCCGTAGCGCTGCGGCTCGGAGGCCACCACGTGGGACATGCCGTTGATCGTCGCCGCGATCACCGCGCCGGCGATGACCTGGTGGCCGATGCGCTCGCCGCGGTTGAGCAGAGGCTCGAGCTCGTCCGCGCGCAGATGGACGTCGAATCCGCCGTTCTCCAGCACGGACATGATCCGTCGGATGACGTCGGGGGAGTCCTGGCCCAGCTGGACCGCCTCTTCCACCAGCCCGCGCACCCGGTGCAGCAGCGCCTCGGGCGAGACGCGGCGCAGCACGAACTGGCGGGCGAACGGGCGGATCACGGAGATCAGGTCGAAGTCGGGATCCAGGCCCTTGCCGATCGACTCGGCGGTGATCACCATGCGCAGGAACAGCGCCGAATCGCGCGGCAGGCGCAGCCTATGGCGGCGCAGGCAGGCCACCAGGTCGGACAGCAGCGCCGCCATCCGCACCTCGGCCAGGGGCCGGTCGGCGTAGCTGCGGATCATGGATTCGACATCGCGGTCCAGGGCGGCGCGGTCCAGGTTCTCCGGGGCGCGGTCGGTGAGCTTGAGCAGCCCGGTGGTGGCGCGACGGGCATTGCCCTGGGAGACGCCTACGAGCATGGTCACCAGGGCATCGCGGAACTCCTCCGAGAGGCTGCCGACCATGCCGAAGTCGATCATGGCGATCGAGCCGTCGGAGTGGATGAACAGGTTCCCCGGGTGCGGATCGGCGTGGAAGAAGCCGTGGACGAAGATCATCTGGCACAGGATCTCCGTGGCCGTCACGGCCAGCTGGTGGCGATCGACCCCGGCGGCGTCCAGGGCCGTGTGATCCGTGATCTTCATGCCGGACATGCGCTCGGTGGTCAGCACCCTTGACGAGGTCGCCTGCCACACCACAGCGGGCACGATCAGCGACGGATGCCCCGCGAACAGCTCGCGCATCCGCTCCGTGCTGCGGGCCTCGGCCAGGTAGTCGAGCTCATCGCGCATGGAGGCGGCGAACTGATCCACCAGCGCGGTCAGGTCCTGATCGCCCACGCCCGGCCAGTAGCGCGTGATCAGCACGGCGAGCTCGCGCAGCACCTCCAGGTCGCGGTTGACGGTGTCCACGATCCCCGGGCGGCGGATCTTCACGACGACGTCCATGCCGTCGTAGACCGCGGTGTGGGCCTGCCCGATCG
The DNA here is from genome assembly GCF_026672465.1 of Kocuria sp. SL71. Lineage (NCBI taxonomy): Bacteria > Bacillati > Actinomycetota > Actinomycetes > Micrococcales > Micrococcaceae > Kocuria > Kocuria sp. SL71. Next base: position 1,028,712 of record NZ_JAPPRE010000001.1, on the reverse strand, counting down.
AGCCGGTGGCCAGCGGGACGGGGTCGATGTGGCGCAGTATCTCCTCTGCGGCGGTGTCCGGCTCCTGCTCGAGCAGCTCGCGGATGCGATCCGGCGGGATCGGCGGGGACGAGTCCTGGAGGCGGGCCAGCTCGCGCGCGTACTCCTGAGGCAGCAGGTCCGGGCGCGTGGAGGCCAGCTGGCCGAGCTTCACGAACGTGGGCCCGAGCTCCTCGAGCGCCAGGCGCAGGTGGACGGGCTGCGGGCGCAGCTTGTCCGGGTCCACCAGGCGCACGCGCTCCAGCGGGGCGCGCCATTCGGGCTTGAGGCCCGCCAGCACGAAGCCGAAGCCGTGCTGGGAGAGGACCTCCAGGATCTGGAAGAGCCGTTCGCGCCGCGAGAGCATTCCGGGGCTGGTCAGGATTCGTTCGGCGTCTTGTCGCGCTGCGCAGGCTCGGCGACGGTGGGGATGTCATCGCGCGTGTCCGGCCCGGTGCCGACCTGCTGCCGCGCGTCGTCGTCGAGCCCGGCGCTGTCCTGCTCGGAGCGCCGCGTGGACCCGGTCATGACCGAGCGCAGGTAGAAGGCCATCAGACCGGCCGCCAGGGCGGCGATCAGGCACAGGGCGGTCACCAGCGGCTCACGACCCACGAAGATCAGCCCGAGCACCACAAGGGCCGCGGTGATCGCCAGCAGGCCCACGAAGGTGCCGTCGGGACGACCGCCCTGGACCTGGCGCCCGCCGCCGGCGCGCTCGGCCTGCGATCCTGAGCGCTGGGCTCGCGACGAGCCGCGGCCCGAGGCTCTGGGGGCGCGCTTGGGGGACTGCGTGTCCTCCTGCTCGCCGCGACCGGCCAGCCCGGGGAACGCGCCGCGAGACGTCTCCGCGGTGCCTGCGGCCTCACCGGAGCGACGGCGCCAGCGCGACGGCCGCGCAGCCTCGAGCTCGGAGGGAACGTAGGCGTTCGGGACGCGGTAGCTGTCCGCCTCGGGCTCCAGCGGGAGGAACTCGCGCGGGAGGCGCTCGAACCACTCGTCCGGGATCATGTCCGGGCGCGCCGCCTGCACGGTCAGCGAGACCTCGTAGGAGGTGCCGCGGATCGTGCCCCAGGCGGCAGTGAGCAGGTCGTGGTCGAAGGCGTGGCGGATCACCGGGATGAAGACCTCGGACAGCTGCGTGGACAGCCGTCCCACGACCTGGCGCTGGTGCAGCACTTCCACGATGTCCACGTGCTCGCCGGCAGGGGTGCGGACCTGGTTGACCTCCAGGGTCAGCATGACCCGGCCCTCGCCGGTGCGCGGCAGGACGGAATGCAGGTACTCGGCGTGCTGCGACTCGTCGAGCACCTTGATGGAGGAGCCCTGCGGCAGGACGGTGGCCCGCTGCGGGGCCGAGTTCAGGGGGAAGAGCAGGTCCGGGGCGGCCAGGTCCAGGCGCAGGTCGGCATCGACCTCCGTGAAGTCGTCGGCGGCCACCAGGGAGGCCTTCAGGTGCGCCGTGGCCACGGCGTCGTAGCCGGAGGCGACCACGCGGGTGATCGAGGGCCAGTAGCGCTCGGCGTCCTGCGGCGCCAGGTGCCCCACCCGCTGGCCGTTGATGCGCACCGTGATGGTGGTGGGGTCCACGGGGTGGTCCGGCTCGGGGACCAGGACGGCGGGGCCGTCATAGCTGCGGGGGGTGCCGAGGGGGAGGTCGCCGAAGACGCGGATGATCTCCGCGTCGTAGAAGTTCTCGGTCACGACCTGCAGAGATCCCCGATCGTTCAGGGGGTAGTCGGCCATCGTCTTCCTCTGCCTCTGGGGCGCGCTCCGGGCGCTGCCATCCGCTGCTGCCGGGGACAGTCGGTCTCCCGGTCCCGCCAGTCTGTCACGAGGCGGCGTCTGAGCCGGGGATTGCGGGGCTGTCGGCTGGGACGTCATGGGCGTCGGCCTCAGGGCCTGGCTGCTGCCTGGGCCCGCAGCCTCCGGGCGAGCTCGTCGCGGCACTCGATCACGATCCGGCGCAGGGCCGGATCGGCCTGGGCGTGCTCGTCCAGCCACTGCCCGCTGCGCCGCAGGATCGGATCCTGCTCGGGATCGGCCCCCGGGGACAGGTCAGCCGCGGCCGGGAAGAGGCCGCGGACCAGGCGGGTGGCCATGCCGATGGAGCGCTGGGACCACTCGGGCTCGATGACCTCGAAGTAGCGCGTCCGGTACGGGGCCAGCAGGTCCGGGCTGCCGAGCTGGAAGCCCTCGATCGTAGCGGAGAGCAGGTCGTTGGTCAGCTCGTGGCCCAGGATCTCCGCCCACGCCAGGTCCTTGGCGCGTGCGGTGGGCCGTGCCGCGTTCGTGCGGGCCCGACCGATCTGGGAGATGCGGGAGGCGTCGCGCTCGGACTCGCGCAGGATCGAGGAGTCCACGGCGTGGTTGGTGGCCACCAGGCCGGTCAGCAGGGACCAGCGCAGGGCAGGGCCCAGGTGCAGACCGGGGATCACGACCTCCCCGCTGAGGAGGTCCTGGGTCAGGCCGTGGGCGGCGCCGTCGCGGTGGCTGAGGCGGGCCAGGGAGGAGGCCAGGCTGCGCTGGCGGTCCGAGCCGGGCTCGGCGGCTTGCAGCTGCCCGATCACCCGCTCCATCAGCCGGCCGCGGATCTGGGGGCGGCGTCGTGCCGGCAGGTACGACTCCAGGGCCTCCTCCGCCTGGCCGAGCACCGTGGTGAACACGGCCTCGTCGGACTCGACGAACAGGTGCTCGATCACCGCCGCGACGAAGTCCTCCGGGTCCAGGCGGGCCTGGCGGACATCGGTCCACAGCGCGGACCACACCACGGCTCGGGCCATGGGGTCCGGGATCGACGACAGCCGGGCCAGCTGATCCTCCCGCGTGGGCTGATCGACCACGATCTCGGCGAAGTCCAGGTCGCGGTCGTTGACCACCAGCACGCCGTCGGCACCTGCCAGATGCGGCAGCTCGTGGGCCGTGCGCCCGGACAGGGTGAGCTCGACGGTGCGCTGGGGCTCCTGCGCGGCCCCCCACACGGAGACGGCGAGCTGGTGATCGCGCTCGGAGGCGGGGTCGTGGACGGTGCCCTCCGGGGTCAGGGAGGCCGAAACCAGGGCCCCGTCGGGATCGCGGTGGGTCTGCAGCCGCAGGACGGTGGCTCCGGTGGTGGCCAGCCAGTCGCGGGCCCAGGAGGCCGTGTCCCGCTCGGAGGACTCCTGGAGCACGGCCAGGAAGTCCTCGAGGCGCGCGGAGCCGAACGCGTGACGGCGGAAGTAGACCCGGCATGCACGCGTGAAGTCCTCGAGGCCCACGAAGGCCACGAGCTGCTTGAGGGCGGCCGCCCCCTTGGCGTAGGTGATGCCGTCGAAGTTCTGCTTGGCCGCTGCCACGTCCGGCACGTCGGCCACGATCGGATGCGTGGTCGACAGGGCGTCCTGGCGGTAGGCCCAGGCCTTGCGCCCCACGGCGAAGCCCGCCCAGGCCTCGGTGAACTGCGTGGCGCTGACCGAGGCGTGGGCTCCCATGAACTCGGCGAAGGACTCCTTGAGCCACAGGTCCTCCCACCAGTGGATGGCCACCAGGTCCCCGAACCACATGTGCGCCATCTCGTGCAGGATCGTGTTCGCGCGGCCCGCCAGCTGCTGGCGGCTGGCGCCGTCCGGGAAGAGATAGTCCTCGGTGAAGGTGACCAGCCCGGGGTTCTCCATGGCGCCCAGGTTGTACTCCGGGACGAAGGCCTGCTCGTAGGTGTCGAACGGGTACGCCATGTCGAACAGGTCGGTGAAGAAGTCGAGGCCCTGCCGGGTGATCGTGAAGATCTCCTCGGCGTCCAGGTGCTCGGCCATCGAGGCGCGGCACCACAGGTGCAGGGGCAGGTGCTGCGGGCGCTGAGGAGCCGAGGACTCCCACGACGACTCGGCGCTGACATACGCCCCGGCCAGCACCGAGGTCAGGTAGGCCGGGATCGGCAACGTGGGGGAGAACTCGTGGCGGGTCGCAGCTGAGCCGTCCTGCGCCGGAGTGCTGACCGGCGTGCCGTTGGAGCGCGCTGCCCACTGCTGCGGGGCGGTGAGGCGGAAGACCCACTCGGCGCGCAGATCCGGCTGATCGAAGCACGGCATCACGCGGTGGGCATCGGCCGGCTCGTACTGCGTGTAGAGATAGACCTCGCCGTCCTGCGGGTCGGTGTATCGGTGCATGCCCTCCCCGGAGCGGGAGTAGAGGGCCTCGCCGCGCACGCGCACCCGGTTCTGGGGCTGCAGGCCCTCCAGGCGCAGACGGTCCTCGGCGAAGGCGGCGGCGATCTCCTCGGCGCTGAGGCTGCGGCCGTTGATCTCCAGCTCCAGGACCTCGCCGGTGAAGTCCAGGAACGTCTCATCGGGGCCGTCGGCCCGGTCGAAGGAGAAGGTCCAGGCCACCTCCACGGGGAAGGTGCGGCGCGCGGCATCCGGGGCGCCGGTGAGGTCGAGGTCGACCTCGCATCGGTGCGGGTGCACGCGCTCAGTGCGATCGGCTGCTTCTTCACGGGTCAGGCTGGGAGTCGGCACGGACCCATCCTAGGGACAGCTCACCGGTGCCCGTCATCCCGTGGGGCAACCGGGCGGCGGTGCTCGGATGTGTGACACTCATGACGGGCAAGGGGCCCGGCTCCGCGGCGCGGCCGCAGATCCAGCGCAGACGAGGAAGCGACCGCCACAACATGACGAGACTGTTCAGCGGCTATCCGGACGATCTGTCTGGCCAGACGGCCTATGACGAGATGTTCTCCGACCCCAGGGCCGTGCGCGCTCCGTACGACCGGGTGCACGAGGTCCTCGACGGCCTCGACCTGTCCTCCGTGACCGGACGCGACGAGCTCATGGCCCGGTCCTTCCTGGATCGCGGCGTGACGTTCGACTACGCCGGGGAGGAGCGGCCCTTCCCGCTGGACATCGTTCCGCGGATCATCCCGCAGGAGGAATGGGAGGTCGTGGAGCGCGGCGTGAAGCAGCGCGTGAAGGCCCTCGAGCATTTCCTGGACGACGTCTACGGCGAGCAACGGGTGATCTCGGACGGCATCGTGCCGCGGTCGCTGATCACGTCGTCCTCGCACTTCCACCGCTGCGTGTGGGGCTTCAAGCCCGTGGGCGGGGTGCGCATCCACGTGGCCGGCATCGACCTGGTGCGCGACGACGCCGGGACCTTCCGCGTGCTCGAGGACAACGTGCGCGTGCCCTCGGGCGTCTCCTACGTGATCGAGAACCGCCGCGCCATGATGAAGGGCCTTCCGGAGGCATTCGTCTCCACCCCGATCCTCGGCGTGGACTCGTATCCGCGACAGCTTCTGCACGCGCTGCGGAGCACGGCCCCGGAGCCCGGCGACGACGCCGTCGTGGTCGTGCTGACGCCCGGCGTGTTCAACTCCGCGTACTTCGAGCACACCCTGCTGGCCGGGCTCATGGGCGTGGAGCTCGTGGAGGGCCGCGACCTGGTGGTGCGAGGGGACCGCGTCTTCATGCGCACCACGGAGGGCGAGCAGCGCGTGGACGTGATCTACAAGCGCATCGACGACGACTTCACCGATCCGCTGCAGCTGCGACCGGACTCGGTGCTGGGCTGTCCCGGCCTGGTCAACGCGGCGCGCCAGGGCAATGTCACCATCGCCAACGCGATCGGCAACGGCGTGGCCGATGACAAGCTCGTCTACTCCTACGTCCCCGATCTCATCCGGTACTACCTGGACGAGGAGCCGATCCTGCCCAACGTGGACACCTACCGGCTCGAGGAGGACGAGGCCCGCGCCTACGTCCTGGAGCATCTGGCGGAGCTCGTGGTCAAGCCCGTGGACGGCTCGGGCGGCAAGGGGATCGTGATCGGCCCGCTGGCCAGCGAGCAGGAGATCGAGGAGGTGCGCGCCAAGATCCTCCAGGACCCGCGCGGCTGGATCGCCCAGCCCGTGCTGCAGCTGTCCACCGTGCCCACCTTCGACGGCGAGGGCTTCTCGCCCCGGCACGTGGACCTGCGCCCGTTCTGCGTGAACTCCGGCGACGACATGTACGTCCTGCCCGGCGGGCTCACGCGCGTGGCCATGCAGAAGGGCTCTCTGATCGTGAACTCCTCGCAGGGCGGCGGCTCCAAGGACACCTGGGTCGTCGGGCAGCACCGCCTGGAGCCGGCCGCCGATCCGGAGACCACCGAGACCGTCGCCGACATGGAGGCCACCGCACCGGCCCACGGCGGGGACTTCGACGACTCCGCGCTGCGCCGCCAGCAGGAGCAGCAGCAGCAGGCGGCCGTCGTCGACGACGCTGCAGCTGTCCGCCGCACCACGGGAGAGGAGAAGCGCTGATGCTCAGCCGCATCGCAGAATCGCTGTTCTGGATCGGGCGCTACATGGAGCGCGCCGACGGCGTGGCCCGGATCCTCGAGGTCCACCTGGAGCGGATCACGCAGCTGCCGGAGCACGAGCAGGGCGTGGAGGCCCGTCGGATCATGGCCATCATGGGCGTGGAGCCCCAGGCCGATGCCGGCGTGCAGGACATGATCTTCGAGCTCGCCTGGAACCCGGAGACCACCACGTCCATCGCAGGCTCCGTGGGAGCGGCGCGCGAGAACGCCCGCCGGGCTCGCGAGATCGTCTCCTCCTCCATGTGGCAGACCCTCAACGCCACAAACTACGGGCTGACCGATCACCGCAAGGACACCGTGGGCACCTTCCGCATGTGCCAGTGGGCCTCCGAGCGGATCTCCATGACCCGCGGGCTGGCGGACATGACCATGGCCCACGACCAGTCCTGGCAGTTCCTGACCCTGGGCGTCACGCTCGAGCGCGCGGACATGACCGCCCGGCTGCTGTGGACCCGCGCCTCCTCCCGGGGCGGCTCCGGGGAGGCCACCTGGGCCGAGATCCTCGAGTGCGCCGGGGCCTACGAGGCCTTCCTGCGCTCGCGCGGCGGCTCCTTCAACGACGAGTCCGCGACCTGCTTCCTGGTCCTCGACCGCCTCTTCCCCCGCACGATCATCTACTCGCTGCGCCGGGCGGAGAAGGTGCTCTCGGACCTCGATCCCGGCGGAGGGCGCCTGGGCGTGTCCAGCGAGGCCCGGCGCATCATCGGCAAGGCCCTCATGGAGCTCGAGTACGACAGCTCCGATGACATCGTGAAGCACCTGCCTCGGCAGCTCAACGACGTCCAGTCCGCCATCAGCCGCGCCTCGAAGGCCGTGAGCGAGAAGTACTTCATCCACGCCCAGGAGGCGTCCTGGTTCGGAGGTGTCCTGTGAGCAGGCTCAAGATCGATCACATCACCCGCTACACCTACGAGGGCACGGTCTCGCGCTCGCACAACGAGGCGCGCATGACCCCGGTCAGCGACGACGAGCAACACGTCATCACGGCCGAGCTGGCCGTGAAGCCGTCGTCGGCCTCGATCCACAACTACGTCGACTACTTCGGCACCCGCGTGGCCGATTTCGACGTCCCCCACCGCCACACCGTGCTCGAGGTGCGCTCCTCGGCCACTGTGGACGTGGACCGCTCCGCGGCTGCGGAGACCGACGTCGAGAAGGTGGGCTGGAAGCAGCTGCGGGACCCGCACCTGCTCGACACCCAGGCGGAGTACATCGCGCCCACGTCCCTGACCGCGGCCGGCGAGGAGCTCAAGGCCGTGGCCGAGCAGGTGCGCGAGACCGCCGAGACGCCCGATGCCGCAGCCCAGGAGATCCTGCGCCGGATCGCCGAACGGGTCGCCTACGAATCCGGCGTCACCGGCGTGCACACCGACGCCGACGCCGTGTGGAGCGACGCCAAGGGCGTGTGCCAGGACCTCTCCCACGTGGCCATCGCGCTGCTGCGGGAGCTCGGGATCCCGGCACGCTACGTCTCCGGCTACATCCACCCTGACGAGGACGCCGGGATCGGGCAGACCGTGGCGGGGGAGTCCCACGCCTGGCTCGAGTGGTGGGACGGCGATTGGCGCGCCTACGACCCCACCAACCACAAGGCGCTCGACGACAGCCACGTCAAGGTCGGCCACGGCCGCGACTACCGCGACGTCCCCCCGCTGAAGGGCATGCTCACCGGCGGGTCGTCCACCGAGTCCCTCGACGTCACGGTCGAGATCACCCGGGTGTCCTGAGGGATCCATCGCGGATGCGCGAAGGCGCCGGCCCCGAGGGGTCGGCGCCTTCGTCGTCAGCGGCCGGGCCCGGCCGTCCTGCGGATCAGAACGTGAAGTTCTTGGGGATGACAGTGATGCCGGACTCCGTGACCGTGAGGCCGCGCTCGCGGTCCTCCTGCGGGTCCACGCCCACGCGCACGCCCTGCGGGATCACGACGTTCTTGTCCACGATGCAGCGCTCCACGACGGCGTCGTCCTCGACCTTGACGTTGTGCATCAGCACCGACTCGCTCACGCGGGCGTGGTTGCCGACCTGCACGCGCGGTGACAGGATCGACTCCTGGACCCGCCCGCCGGCCACGATGACGCCGGGGGAGAGGATCGAGTCCGTGGCCACGCCGCCCTCCTGGTAGGGCCCGCGCACCAGCTTGGCCGGCGGCGCGACCACCTGGTGGGTGAAGATGCGCCACTGCTCGTTGTAGAGGTTGAAGATCGGCAGCGGGCGCAGCAGGTCCATGTGGGCGTCGTAATACGAGTCCAGGGTGCCGACATCGCGCCAGTACTGGCGGTCGCGATCGGTCGAGCCGGGGACGTCGTTGTAGGTGAAGTCGTAGACCGCGGCCTCTCCTCGATCGGCGAAGTACGGCATGATGTCGCCGCCCATGTCGTGCTTGGAGTCCTCGCGCTGATCGTCCTCCCGCAGGGCCTCCACCAGGGCGTCGGTGCTGAAGATGTAGTTGCCCATGGAGGCCAGGAACTGGCCCGGATCATCAGCCAGGGGCTGCGTGGTCTCGGGCTTCTCCACGAACTGGGTGATGCGGGAGGAGTCCTGCGGATCCGTCTCGATCACGCCGAAGGACTGCACGAGCGACATCGGCTGGCGGACGCCTGCCACCGTGGCCTTGACGCCCTTCTCGATGTGGAAGTCCAGCATCTGGGAGAAGTCCATGCGGTAGACGTGATCCGCGCCCACGACCACCACGTAGTCAGGGCGGGCGTCGTCGATCAGGTTCATGGACTGGAAGATCGCGTTGGCCGATCCCAGGAACCAGTCCTTGCCGGAGCGCTGCTGGGCCGGGACCGAGGCGATGTAGTTGCCCAGCAGGGTCGACAGGCGCCAGGTCTCCGAGAGGTGGCGGTCCATGGAGTGCGACTTGTACTGGGTCAGCACGACCACCTGCAGGTAGCCGGAGTTGACGAGGTTGGACAGGGCGAAGTCGATCAGCCGGTACGACCCGCCGAACGGGACCGCGGGCTTGGCCCGGTCCTCCGTCAGCGGCATCAGGCGCTTGCCCTCGCCGCCAGCCAGAACGATGGCAAGGACATTCGGTCGCACCATGATGGAACCTCTCGCGTGGAAGACGTCGTCGTCCCGGGGGCCCCGCCCCCAGAGGAGGCGCAGATCACGTCCGCGCACCCGGGCTTACTCAACCCTGAATCGGTGCCGATGGGAAGCCGCCTTGCCGCAATTTGCACTCGCATTTTCGGGTTCGTCGCTCTGCGGTCACGCGGTGGCGCTCGTGCCCGCACGGAGCCCTCCGTGCGGGCACGACGTGGGCGAATCCGCTGCGCGTGTATGGGCAGCCCGAGCGGGGGACTGTAGTGTCGATCACGTGCGCATCGACATCATCTCCAAAGAGTTCCCGCCCGCCATCTACGGAGGCGCAGGCGTCCACGTGGCCGAGCTGTCCCGGGTCCTGGCCCCGCTGGTGGACCTGAACGTCCGCTGCTTCGGCGAGCCCCGCGACCCGGACTTCCACGGCGCGACCGTGAAGGCCTACCCGGTTCCCGCCGACCTCAAGGGCGCCAACCCCGCCCTCGAGACGCTGGGCACCGATCTGACCATGGTCGACGACATCGCGGGCGCCGGCCTGGTCCACTCCCACACCTGGTACGCCAACTTCGCCGGGCACCTGGCCGGGCTCATGCACGGCATCCCGCACGTGGTCTCCGCCCACTCGCTCGAGCCGCTGCGCCCGTGGAAGGCCGAGCAGCTGGCCGGCGGGTACGCGCTGTCGTCGTTCGTGGAGAAGACCGCGTACATGGGCGCCTCCGCGATCATCGCCGTGTCGGACGGCATGCGCCGCGACATCCTGCGCTCCTACCCGGAGGTCGACCCCGAGAAGGTGCACACAGTGCACAACGGGATCGACGTCGAGCAGTGGGACCGCGACGAGTCCACCGATGTCCTGGAGACCTACGGGATCGACCCGTCCCGGCCGTCCGTGGCGTTCGTGGGGCGCGTGACCCGGCAGAAGGGCGTGCCCTTCCTGTTGCGGGCCATGAAGCAGCTCGATCCGTCCGTCCAGCTCGTGCTGTGCGCCGGCGCCGCCGACACCCCCGAGCTCGGTGCCGAGGTCAACCAGCTGATCGACGAGCTCAAGTCCACCCGCGACGGCGTGGTCCTGATCGAGAAGATGCTCCCGCGCCGGGAGGTCATCCAGATCCTCTCCCACGCCACCGCCTTCGCCTGCCCGTCGATCTACGAGCCGCTGGGCATCGTGAACCTCGAGGCCATGGCCTGCGGCTCCGCCGTGGTGGCCACCGCCACCGGCGGCATCCCCGAGGTGGTCGTGGACGGCGAGACCGGCCGCCTGGTCGAGATCGAGCAGGTCGACGACGGCTCCGGCACGCCCCTGGATCCCGAGAAGTTCGTCTCGGACTTCGCCGCCGCGCTGACCGACGTCCTCTCGGATCCCGAGCGCGCCCGGGAGATGGGCCGCGCCGGGCGCAAGCGCGCCGAGGAGCACTTCGCCTGGGAGGCCATCGCCGAACGCACGCTGGAGGTCTACCGGGCCGCGATCGAGCGCGCCTGATCCCCGTCGCACCTGTGCTAAGGTTGTCCGCGTTGCTCAGCGACCAGGCCGGTTCCCGGCAGGGCGTTGGAGTCACCCGCGCGGGTGGCGGAATAGGCAGACGCGCTAGCTTGAGGTGCTAGTCCTCGTATTAGAGGGTGGGGGTTCAAGTCCCCCTCCGCGCACAGTGCGATGTCCCCAGGGCATCGGAGGCACCCCGGACCATCTGGTCCGGGGTGCCTTTCGTCGTTTTCGACTCGCCTCTGCTATCATAGGCTTCGAGGCTGTGCGCAGGAATGCGCGTATAGCCCGACGTCTCCAGTCGGGCCAGGGCAGTGAGCTTCTGCTTCAGCGAGTAGGGCCCGCTGCCTGAACGGAACCACCAAGGGCAGGGGCGCGCTGAGGGGACACGACCCACGAAGTCGCGGGTCTGATGCGCGTCGAATGAGACCCGTTGATGCCGATAGCCGGCCATGACGCGCTCGAGGGCAGGCCTCGTGCGGGCCATCAACGAGCGGTCACCGGTGCAGGGGCCGGCCCGGCTGACGCCTGCCTCGGTGACCACTCGCGAGCCCCTGTGACCGGAGAGGTGCACGGTGGCCCGGATTCTGCGCCCGGAGGCTGGAACCACCGCCCAGTCCCCTCCAGGTCCGCTTAGGCTTCAGAGACCTGCTGTCGCTGTAGGCGCACTTCCGGCATATGACCCACGAGTGGTCGGCGCCTGGGAGGAATGTTCGGCCCGCCGTCATCGGCGAGTTCGGGCCGACTCTGTTCCGCTGGTCTTGGCCTCGACGTCGAGCGCTCGGTCGCCGAAGTTGAGAACGACGCGAATCAGGGAGTCAGAGCACAGGTGAGACGACCACCTCTTGGCGATCTTCGATGCGCACCTTCCATGCATCCCCTCCGCGGCACAATGTGGCTGTGACGGTGCCCGAGGTCGTGACATACGAGTCGACGATACCGAGGGGTGTCCCTGCATTCGGTGCGATCAGGACCGTCAGCCCACGATCAGGGTTCTGCCTCTCCGCAGTGAGCAGAGTTCCCGGCTTGAGGGTCTTCCACCGTGTGCCGAACCAACCGCGCAGATCACCGTCTTGAGCCTCGTGTCGCGAGAGGCGAGGGGTCCCGCCGAGCCAGGTCAAGGACATCGAACGATCCTTGTCCTGCAGAGTGAACCCTCGATCGTGACGTCGGCAACGCAGACCGAGGTCGGCCTGCCAGTGCTGTCGGAGCAGCGATCCTGTGTCGCCGTCTGCAGTGTCACGGATGATCCAGCAGTCCGGACCTGCAAGGTAGATCACGCGGCGACGCAGCTGGACGCCCGGATACCCGGGGTCGAGCACTGCGAAGTCATGGACAGTCTCCGTGATCTCCGCACGCTCGATGGCGACTGTTGAGCGGGGCGAATACTCCCGTTCAGGAAGAAGAGCCAGGTTGTGGGCCTGTCGGGAATGCAGATGCTGACGGGTGCGGTCCGCACTCTGATAGCTGTGGAATCCGCTGTCTACCAACCACGGTCTGCCTGCAGCGTAGATATGGACGCTTCCCAGGTCCGCGTGAGCATGGGCTCGAACGAAGGGTCCGTGACGGAGAATCATATGCGACTCGTTGTGAATCTTTCGCTGCTCCCCCCAACCGCTGCGAGAGATCGCGTAACCGCCGTCGAGTACCAAGGCAGTGGCCTTGGGACGAGTGCCGCGGACGCCTTTGGTTGCGGCGAAGTCCGCCACCGGATCGAGTCCCCTGGAGACCGGGCCACGGGAAGAATCGCCAATCTGCGGCAACCTCCCGTCGGGCTGAGCCAGATGGGCGAGGACTGTTCCTGCGCCAGCCAGCCGGTGTGCTGCGAAATCAGGAATGGCCCTGCCCTCGAGGGCGACCCTTCGCCACGCTTGAGACCACCAGCGAAGGTTCATCTGGTGATAAGCAGTGGAGCCTTCGTCGTTGCAACCTTGGGCGTCGAATGTGGTCGCGAACTGGTCTGTCATCCGGGTGACAGCCGTGTCCATGGCCTCGTCATCGCGCATCACTGCCCCCAGGACGAAGAGTCCTGTGTGTTGGTGAAGGCCGTGGTTCTTGCCCACGATGTGCTCTGGATCCATGAGCCACTCTCGGTGCGCCTTCAGCAGATCTATGAACCACTCGTCGTCATCAGCGAGAAGAGCTGCGCCCAGGGATAGCTGCAGTACTCGATTCCCATCGGCCATGTCCTTCCACGCGAATGCACTGGCTGCCGATGACGGGGGCACATTCGCATGGAACCAGGAGCGCGCCACGGCTCGCCATTCATCACGGGCGCGTGCGTCGCCGTCCAGGGCCGACCACCGGAGGGGATTGAGCCAGCGCAACGTGTGGTGCTGGAACTGCCAATTGCGATCCTGAAAAGGATCGGCGGTCCAGTCCATTCGATCGCCTTCCCAAGAGGGGTGGGGAGGCAGGACCAGTCTGCCCGCCCAGTGCGACGACAGGTCATCGGAAAGTGCTGCGGGCCGATCGTACGACGGCCCCAGTGCTTGCCGAGTCGCAGCGTCGACATCAAGGTCAGCGACGCTGACTGCGGGGATCTGCTGCACTTGTCGTCCTTCCGAGGGGGTGAGGGGAGGGAGAATCGAACCTCATCCTAGCTGGCGCAGGGTCGGTCACGGCGTCAATTGGGAAATATTATGCCCTTGTCGGGTCACCATCCAGAACCGGCGCCTGTGATGTATACACTCGTGCAGACTGTTGCCCCCCCCCCCCGAACGCGCAGATTCACGGAGGACCCCATGGCGAAGCGTCCAACTCCCCATCAGATCACCACTTATGTGAGGTCTGGCCCAGGCGGGTCAGCGGCAGCCGTTTCCGCAGAAGACGTCCTGTGGCTGGCGAAGGAGCGATCGGATCTTTACGACAGCGCCCTCAATAAGCTTGGATACACCATGGCAGAGCAGGCGTTCAAGCACTCCGTGGACGACGTATTTCAGAAGTACAGAGATTTCACAGGTCCTTGGATCGATCGCATAAATCACCCTGCGTCGCGATTGTTGAAGGCTCGGCTCAATGCTTACGAGTCTGCATGGAATGCCGGAATGGGTGACCTGCGGGTTGATTCATCCCCCGAGGATGCCCGCGCCGTGTCAGAGCGGATCGCCCGTCTCTACGAGGGCTCTGGCAACCTGACCGAAGTGCAGACTCTTGCACTTCGCGGTCAGGTGGAGTCGCTGTGGTCGCGTGATGTTGCCGGTCAGACCTTCGAGGAGGTGCGGGGGCACCCCAAGCACGCATCATTGGCCAAATCGTGGGATCGGGGCGCGCTGAGCTACTTCAATTCCAACCAAGTCTTCGAGCGGTCGCGGTCGGCCGAAAATATTGTCGGCACCGTTCCAGAGGTGGCTACCTCAAAATCAGCTTTCGTCATATCGGTGGACCCGGTATTCTTCCGAATCTATGCCCCGATGTTTCTGTTCAATGCGCAGCAGATTCCTGGAGTGGACCTGGTCCTCTTGGTCTGTGCGGGGGCTGATGAGGCAGGAGAGCTGATCGAGGAGTCAAGACAGTATCTGGAAGCGCTGTCCCGAATGAACAAGCAGAACGTGCCGCGAAATGTTCACTTCCATGCGTTTCCCGTACCGGATTGGGTTGGAGATCGGACGACATTCTATGCGTGTGCTCGGTTTCTCGCATTGCCCCAGATCCTGGAGCAGTATGAATATGTATATTCCATTGATGCGGATCTGATCATGCGCTACGACCCGACGGCCTTCTTCAGGAAGACTGCAAAGGTTGTACTGTCGTTCCCCCATATCGGTGGATCGCTGGGAATGGTCCCATGGCGTCGATACATGGCCGGGAATCTGGTGGCGACTCAGAAGCTGCTCGGGGCCTCGTTCATCGGGGATCTGGAGTCCTATATCACTGCTGGTCTTGATCAGCCGCGAGCATGGACACTGGACCAGAACGCGCTGGCGTATGCCGTTGAACGAGGTGATCCGGGAGTCTACGAGCCGCTCGAGAATTACAGCAGGCCCCTCATCACATCGACCTCCATGAACCGCTGGGAGAGGAATTACGTGCGGGCGACACGCTGAACTGGGCATCTCGATGCGTGTGATCACACCGGAAGCGGCTGGGGCAGCGCCTCGGCCGCCCGGAGCTTTGCTGGTTCCGCGATAGCCTGCTGGGCGGCCGTCGAGCAGCTCGGCGCGCACCACCCCACCCCCACACGAGAGGAGCGATCTGTGCTCAGGAAGATCCTGATCATCGGACTCGCGTACTTCGGAGTCACCGTCGGAGCATGATTCGGATCTGGGCAGGAGATGCTCCAGTTCTATGTCTCCTATGGCTGGTGGGGCGTGGCCGGTGCCGCCGTGAACCTGATCATCATGCCGCTGACGGCCATGGCGATCCTGCAGTACGGCAGCTACTTCCGGGCCCAGACGCACGGCAAGGTCTTCGACTCGATCACCACGTCGCTGGTCTCGAGGTTCATGGACTACGGACTGTCCGCAGCCCAGTTCTGCATCGGCTTCGTGATGCTCGCCGGCGCCGGATCGAACCTGAACCAGCAGTTCGGCCTGCCGCTGTGGGTGGGCTCGGCCCTGATGGTCCTCATGGTGATCATCGCCGGCATGTTCAACGCGGACCGCGTCGGCAGCATCATCGGCATGATTACCCCGGCGATGATCGTCGTGATCGTGGGCGCCGGTCCGGCCGGTCTGGCCGCGGCCCGTGAGGCCGCCGCCTCCGACGCGCGCGTGGTGCTGATCGACGAGGACTCGCAGCTCGGCGGCACTCTGCTCGACGACCGGGGCACCGAGATCGACGGGCTGCGCGCCCACGAGTAGATCGCGCAGGTCCGGGCCGAGCTCGAGGCCGCTCCCGAGACCCTCGTGCTCGAGCGCACGACCGCCCTGGGCTGCTACGACGGCAACTACGTCGTGGCCCTGCAGCGGCGCACCGATCACCTGCCGACCAGCCCCGGGCCGGGAGTCTCGCGCGAGCGGACCTGGCACATCCGCGCCCGGCAGGTCGTGCTGGCCACCGGCGCGCATGAGCGCCCGGTCGTCTTCCAGGACAACGACCGCCCCGGGATCATGCTGGCCTCGGCCGTGCGCGCCTACCTCAACCGGTGGGCTGTGGCGGCGGGGCAGTCTCCCGTGATCTTCGCGACCGACGACTCCGCCTACGAGCTGGTCGCCGACCTGGCCGCGGCCGGGGTGCAGGTCGCGGGCGTCGTGGATGCCCGGACGGAGCTCAGCGAGTTCGCCGCGCAGGCGGCCGCTGCCGCAGGTGTCGAGGCCCGCACCGGAAGCGCTGTGATCGGCACCGCCGGCGATGGGCCCGACGGCCGGATCAGCACCGTGACCGTGAGCTCCATCGATGCCGACGGCGCCCCCGTCGGCGAGGCCGAGACCCTCTCGACCGATCTGCTGGCCGTGGCCGGCGGCTGGTCCCCGGTGGTCCACATGCACAGCCAGCGCCAGGGCAGGCTGAACTGGGACGCGCAGCTGTCGGGCTTCATCCCCGCAGCCCCGGTGCAGGATCAGCAGGTCGTCGGCATGCTCACGGGCACGCGCGACCTGGCCGGCTGCCTGAGCGCAGGCGCCGAGGCGGGGGCCGAGGCCGCTCGTCGCACGGGGTTCTCGGTCCAGGCGCGCGCCATCCAGGCCAAGGCCCGCGAGTACGGGCCGGGGCGCCAGCTGTGGCTGATCCCCTCCGGCCAGCCCGAGGACCGCTGGGACCGGCACTTCGTGGACCTGCAGCGCGATCAGACCGCCGCCGACGTCCTGCGGGCCACCGGCGCCGGCATGCGCTCGGTCGAGCACGTCAAGCGCTACACCTCGATCTCCACCGCCAACGACCAGGGCAAGACGAGCGGCGTCAGCTCGATCGGCGTGATCGCCGCGGCGCTGAAGGACCCGGACGTCGGCGGCATCGGGACCACCACCTACCGTGCGCCCTACACGCCGGAGGCCTTCGCGGCACTGGCCGGGCGGCGCCGCGGCCAGATGCTCGATGCCACCCGCGTCACCGCCATCCACCCCTGGCACGTGGCCCACGGCGCGGAGTTCAAGGACGTGGGGCAGTGGAAGCGGCGCTGGTACTACCCGCAGCCCGGCGAGGACATGGAGGCGGCCGTGCTGCGCGAATGCGCGGCGGTGCGCGAGTCCGTGGGCTTCATGGACGCCACCACGCTCGGCAAGATCGAGATCCGCGGGACGGATGAGGGGGAGTTCCTTAATCGCATCTACACCAACGCGTTCAAGAAGCTGGCTCCGGGCAAGGGCCGCTACGGCGTCATGTGCCACGCCGACGGCTTGGTCTTCGACGACGGCGTCACCCTGCGCCTGGACGAGAAGCGCTACCTGATGACCACCACCACTGGCGGGGCTGCCGACGTGCTGAACTGGCTCGAGGAGTGGTCCCAGACGGAGTGGCCCGAGCTCGATGTCGTCTTCACCTCCGTGACGGAGCAGTACGCGACGGTCGCCGTCGTGGGGCCCAAGTCCAGGGAGGTCGTCGCACGGATGGCCCCGGAGCTGGACGTCTCCCAGGAGGCCTTCGGCTTCATGGAGTTCCGCGAGACCACGCTGGCCTCGGCCATTCCTGCGCGGATCTGCCGGATCTCGTTCTCCGGCGAGCTGGCCTACGGGATCAACATCTCGATCTGGTACGGCCACAGGGTCTGGGAGGACGTCGCCGCGGCGGGTGCCGACTACGGGATCACCCCGTACGGCACCGAGACCATGCACCTGCTGCGAGCCGAGAAGGCCTTCCCGATCGTCGGACAGGACACCGACGGCACCGTGACCCCGCAGGACCTGGGGATGTCGCGGGTGGTCTCGACCAAGAAGGACTTCATCGGCAACCGCTCCTACGCCTGCGAGGACACCTCCCGTGAGGACCGCAAGCAGCTGGTCGCCGTCCTGCCCGTCGATCACGACGAGCCGATCCCGGAGGGCGCCCAGCTCGTCGAGGCCGGCACGCCGATCACACTGCAGGACGGGCCCGTGCCGATGGTCGGGCATGTCACCTCGGCCTACCGCAGCGCAGCTCTGGGTCGGACATTCGGCCTGGCCCTGGTGCGCAACGGTCGTCAGCGGATCGGCGACACGCTCCAGGCGCCGCTGGTCGATCGGACCGTCGACGTCGTGATCGCCGAACCCGTCCTCTACGACCCCGAAGGGAACTGCCGAGATGGCTGAGACCACCGCACCCGAGATCGCCGCCCTGCGGCGCAGCCCGCTGCACGATCTGCGCGAGGAGATGGCCGCCCAGACTGAGGTGACCGGCGAGCGCGGCGTCAGCATCCGGGAGATCCCCTTCCTCACGCTGATCGCCCTGCACGTCACCCCCGGCACGCCGGAGGCCGCGGCGATCGAGTCGCAGCTGGGCGTCGCGCTGCCGTAGGGCGTCGGTCAGGTCACCGGCCCGACGGAAGCCACCGCTGTCCTGTGGAACGGGCCCGACGAGTTCACAGTGGTCCAGCCCGACGCCATGACCGGCGGTGGCCTGCTGTCGGAGGAGCTGACGGCCCAGCTGGCGGGCGTCCTCGAGGAGCACGAGGCCCGCGGTCAGACCGTCGACGTCTCGGCCAACCGCACGACGATCGAGGTCTCCGGACCCTCAGCCCGTGCCGTGCTGGAGAAGGGCTGCCGCATGGATCTGCATCCCCGGGCCTTCCCGGTGGATCACGCGGTGTCGACCAACTACGGGGTCGTGCAGGTGCTGCTGTGGCGGACGGGCGAGCAGACCTGGCGCATCATGCCGCGGGCGTCGTTCGCCGAGCACACGGCGCGCTGGTTCCTGGACGGGATGACCGACTTCGGATCGAAGGAGGTGGCCCGATGGACCCGCGCACCACGACGACGGCAGTTCCCGTCGGCCCGAGCGACGACCTCCTGGTCCTCAGTCTGTCCTGCCCGGAGGCCGCGGGCATCGTGCACGCCGTGAGTGAGGTGCTCTACGACAACGACTGCACGATCATCGAGCTCGACCAGTTCGACGATCAGCGCACCCGCCGCTTCTTCATGCGGGTGCGCGTGGCCCCCACCGGCGAAGCCCCGCTGGATCCCGCAATGCTCGAGCAGCGCCTGGCGCCTGTGGCCGAGCGGTTCGAGATGCCCTGGGAGCTGGTCCGCCACGGCGCCAGGCGCCGGGTGCTGATCATGGTCTCCAAGTTCGGTCACTGCCTCAACGACCTGCTCTACCGCGAGCGCACCGGGGAGCTACCCGTGGAGATCGTGGCCGTGGTGTCCAATCACCGCGATCACCAGTCGCTGGTGGAGTGGCACGGCATCCCGTTCTTCCACGTCCCCGTGACCCCCGAGACCAAGCCGGAGGCCGAGCAGAAGCTGCTCGACCTGGTGGATCGCTTCGAGGTCGATCTGGTGGTGCTGGCCCGCTACATGCAGGTGCTCAGCGACTCACTGGCCACCCGGATGGAGGGCCGGGTGATCAACATCCACCACTCGTTCCTGCCGTCGTTCAAGGGCGCCAAGCCCTATCACCAGGCCTTCGAGCGCGGCGTGAAGACCGTGGGCGCCACCGCGCACTACGTCAACGCCGAGCTCGACGAGGGCCCGATCATCGCCCAGCAGGTCCTGGCCGTGGATCACACCTTCGGCCCGGAGGACCTGGTCGCCGCCGGGCGCGACACCGAGCGCAAGGCGCTGTCCGATGCCGTGAAGTGGCACTGCCAGGGGCGGGTCTTCCTCAACGGGAACAGGACGGTCGTCCTGCTGTAGGGGTTCCCCAGAGCTGATCAGGAGAGGGGCTTGTACAACGATCGACCGCGAACGTTATACAAGAGATCGATCAGACGACGACGGCCGCCGTCTCGCTCAAGGCGAGGCGGCGGCCGTCGTGGTGGGAGAGGGCTTCAGTTCTGCGTGTCGGGGTCGCGATCCTGGTCATCGGTCATGGCGCCGACGCCCTCATCGGCGGGCTCCTGGGCCTCGTCCATCTCCTGGATGTTGCGGGCCTCCTCGACGGCGTCGTCGGCGCCGCCGGTCAGCGCCGGGTCGGAATCCTGGTTGCGAGGGGACATCGTGGTCCTCTCCTTTCGGTTCGCGGGGCAGATCGGGATCAGCTTAGGCCCGCCGCCAGGCGCCAGACAGGGGCCTCAGGCGGATTCTCAGGCATTCTCCGGGGCGAGCACGATGTCGAACCGCGCCCTGGCCCAGGTCTGATCGCCCAGGTCACGGCCGTCCGGACCAGGCGTGCCCGCCGGCTGCTCCACGAAGTCCTTGATCAGTGAATCCTTCACGCCGAAGACCGAGTCGCCGATCTCCAGTTGAGGGTCCCCGGTCACGAAGATGTGCGTGACCAGCGTGCGCAGCTGCGGTGCGGTGACCATGAAGTGCAGATGCGCCGCCCGCACGGGGGAGCGGCCGACCCTCTCCAGCAGCTGTCCGACCGGACCGTCGTGCGGGATGGGGTACGGGGTGGGCGTCAGGGCCCAGAACGAGTAGCGGCCCTCGTCGTCGGCCTGCAGGTGAGCGCGCCCGGCCACGCGGCCGTCGGTGTACTGGACGTCGTAGAACCCGTCGTCGTCGGCCTCCCAGACCTCGATCCGGGCCCCGGGGACGGGCTGGCCCGACGTGTCGGTGACCGTTCCCTCGACCCAGCAGGGCTGACCCGAGGCACCGCCGGTGATATCGCCGCCGATGGGGATCTCGGGGGCGTCCTCCACGAAGAACGGTCCGAAGACCGTGGCCTCGGTGGCATTCTCGTAGGCCTCGTTGTTCACCGCGATGGTCTGCATGGAGGCTCCCAGGACGTCCGAGAGCAGCACGAACTCCTGACGCCGGTCATCGGTGATGTGACCGACGGCGGTGAGGAATTCGATCGCCGCGTTCCACTCGTCCTCGGTGAGGCGCACGTCGCGGATGAACGCGTGCAGGTGCCGGGTCAGCGACTCCATCACGGTCTTCAGGCGCGGATCCTGCGTCTGGGCGAAGGAGGCCAGGACGCGCTCGATCAGGTCCTCCTCGACCGCGGTCTGCTCGGGGCTGATCTCGGGCTGGGTGCTCATGACGGGTCTCCTTCGGTTGCGCCGGTCGCGGAGACCAGCGTGTGCGGGTCGTCGCCGTTCAGGGCGGCGGTGAGCAGCTCGCTCAGGTTCTCCTGCGTGACCGGGCGGGGATTGTCGGCGGGGATGGCTGGCAGGGCGATCTCGACGGCCTCGGGGATCCCCTCGGCCGTGAAGCCCAGATCCGAGAGCCGCTGCGGGGCATCGAGCACCCGTCGCAGCTGCTGCAGGCCCTCGAGCGCGGTGGAGCTGCCGAAGGCCGCCGCGATCCGGTCGGCGGCCTCCGGGGCATGGGACATGTTGAAGGCCAGCACGTACGGCAGCACCGTCGCGTGCGTGGGGGCGTGCGGCAGATCGAAGGTTCCGCCCAGGACGTGGCAGATCTTGTGGTGCATGGCCGAGCCGGCCGAGGCGAAGGACACCGCCGCCAGGTAGGCGCCGTAGAGGGTCCGATCGCGTCCGTCGACGTCCTCGCCGTCGGCGGCCACGGCGGGAAGCCCCTGGCTCAGGGCCCGGATCGCCTCCCCTGCCGGGGCGGCGTTGATCGGATCGGCCCGCGGTGCCCACAGTGCGTCGATGCAGTGCGCCAACGCATTGAGCCCGGAGGCCACGGACAGCTCGGTCGGCATGGACATGGTCAGCTGTGCGTCGTAGATGACCGCCTGCGGCAGCACCCGCTGATCGACGCCGGTGGTCTTGCGGGCGCTCTCCGTCAGCCCCCAGACGTCGGTGCGGAGCCGGCGTAGGTGGTGGGCACGGCGATGATCGGCACGCCGCTGATCAGTACGATGGCCTTGGCCAGCCCGGTTGTGGACCCGCCGCCCACACTGACCAGCAGGTCGATCCCGTGCTCGGCGGCCGCGGCACGCCCGCGCTCGGCCACCTCGACGGGCACGTGCATCTCGACCTCGTCGTGCCACAGGGCCACGTCGATCCGTGAGGCGATCCCGCGGGCCATCTCGAGCTCGCGCTCACCGGCGATGCCCATGGCCCGCTGCGCGTCCAGGCGCCGGACCTCTGCCTCCAGGTGCTCGGCGCCGCGGCCGGACCCGCAGAGCACGCGCTGGGGCAGTGTGGTGTGGGTGAACCCCAGGCTCATGTGCACAGGCTCTTTGAGGGGGTGCGAACGGGATCGAGGCGGAGACGGCCATCGCCTCACCACGCGCGAGCCGCCCCTCCGCCTCCGCGCACCGTCTCGGCGGCCGCCACCAGCCCGATCGCCTCCCGGCTGATCCCGGAGGCGTTGCCGATCCAGTCCTTCTCCTCGCGCGGGGCCAGGTGGTGCCCCAGTCCGGTGAGTCCGCGCCCGGCGGGGGATCCGGCCAGACCCAGGTCGGTGTCCTCGCCGTCCTCGTCATTGCGCGAGCTCAGTCGCGGGGCGGCGATCGCGTCTACGAGCGGCAGCGCCCGCTCGAAGTGACCGGCGATGATCTGGGCCACCGAGGTGATGATCGTGGCCCCGCCGGGGGTGCCGACCACCAGGCGCAGCCCGGCGGCGTCGGTGATGATCGTGGGCGCCATCGACGAGCGCGGCCGCTTGCCTGGGCCCGGCAGGTTCGGATCGGGCACTCCGGGAGTCACGGGCACGAAGTTGAAGTCCGTCAGCTCGTTGTTCAGCAGGAACCCGTGGCCGGGCACCGTGATGCCGGAGCCGCCCGTCTGCTCGATCGTCAGCGTGTAGGACACCGCGTTGCCCCACTGATCCACGACGTTCAGGTGCGTGGTCGACTGCCCCTCGTACGGCTCCTGCTGCGCTGCGCCGGCCGGCGGGGTCGTCGTGTAGTCGCCGTCGGGCCAGCCGAACAGGATCGGACGGGGCCGGGCCGACGACGGCCGCATGATCTCGGCGCGCTCGGCAGCGAAGCCGTCGCCGAGCAGCTCGGCGTACGGCACGTCCGCGACATCGCCCACCCAGCGGTTGCGATCTGCGAAGGCCGTGGCGCAGGCCTCCGAGAAGCGGTGCAGGTAGTCGGTCTCGCCCAGCTGGGCCAGGCCGATCCCGGTGCGCAGCTCGTAGTGCTCGAGCAGGTTCAGGATCTCGCCCACGGCCACGCCTCCCGAGCTCGGCGCAGGCATCCCGAACACGAGCATCCCGCGGTACTGGCTGACCGTGGGCGCTCGCAGGACGGGGACGTAGGAGCCCAGATCCTCCGCCGTCATGGGGCTGCCCTGGACCTCCCTGCCTGCGACCGTCGAGGGAGCATTGGCCTCGGCGAGAACTGCGGCGCCGATCTCGCCGCGGTAGAAGGTCTCGACGCCCTCGGTGCGCAGTCGCCGGTAGACGTCGGCCAGTTCCGGGTTGGCGAACGCGGTGCCGACCTCCGGCGCCCTGCCGTCGCGCAGGAAGACACGGGCGGTCTCCGGGAAGCGGGAGAAGCGCTCGGCGTTCTCCTGCGTCTGATCGTGGAAGTGCTGATCCACGACGAATCCGTGCAGAGCCAGCTGCTCGGCCGGCTCCAGCAGCGCACCCAGCGGAAGCGTCCCGAAGTGCTCGGCGGCAAGGGCCCACATGGCCGGGGTGCCTGGCACCCCGATGGACAGACCGGAGTTCACGACGGCGTCGAAGTCCAGCTCGGCGCCCGAGGCGTCGGTGAACTGGGTCTCGGTATAGCTCATGGGGGCCGTCTCGCGGCCGTCGATCGTGTGCACCAGGCCGGTGGCGGCATCGCGGTAGAGCAGGAAGCCGCCGCCGCCGATCCCGCACGAGTACGGCTCGGTGACCCCGAGCGCGGCTGCCATGGCCACGGCGGCATCCATCGCGCTGCCGCCGCCCTGCAGGATGCTCAGGCCGATGTCGCTGGCGTACGGGTCCACGCAGGACACGGCAGCGGTGGTGCCGACCGCCTCGTTGAGCTTCAGCGGCTCGGGCGCGGAGCCCAGCCCGGGATCTGACGGGACTGGTGCCTCAGGCCCTGGAGCTGCCGCCATCGCCTGACTCGCACCCAGGGCACCGGCCCCCAGTGCCGCCCCGGCTGCGAGGGCCGATCGTCGGGTGATCCGTCCGGTGCTGTGCTGCGTCATCTCCGCCTCCGCTGAGCACTCGTTCCTCGGGTGTGATGCAGAACACCCTACGCTCCGACGGCGAGCAGGGCGGAGGACGGCTCAGCGCGAGCGCTCCTGCCGCGCCAGCACCAGGGCGCAGGCCAGGCCCAGGACGATCCACACGCCCATCATCCCCAGTACCCCGAACCAGCCGCCGGCGCTCCAGATGTGGGTGGACAGCGTCCCGGAGACCGAGCTGCCGGCGTAGTAGAAGATCAGGTACAGGCTCGAGGCGCGCGCGGTGTCCAGACCTGCGCGGTGCGCGCCGTCCACCGCCCATCCGCTGGCCACGGAGTGGGCGGAGAAGAACGCGAAGGTCAGCAGGCCCAGTCCCAGCAGGATGGGCAGCACGGCGTCCGGGGTCGTGAGCGCGGCGCCTGCGGCCATGGCCGCGATGCCGAGCATGACCGCCACAGGCCGCCCCGTGCGCTCGGCCAGACGCCGGGACAAGGCGGGTGCCAGCAGACCGGCCGGGTAGGCCAGGTAGAGCACTGCCGCCTGCTCGGGGCTCATGGCGAACGGCTCGGCCTCCAGCCGCAGCGACACCGCGTTGTAGACCCCCACGAACACGGCCATGGAGGAGAAGCCGAGGCCGCACACCAGGGCGATCCGTCCGCTGCGCAGCAGGCTGAACGTCCCCGTGGCGATGTCGAGCACCGAGAAGGGGAACCGCGTGGGTCGATCACCCGGCAGCAGGACCACCACGGCCACTCCGACGAGCACCGAGAACACCCCGAGCACCAGGCTCACCAGCTGCCAGCCGCCGAGCCCGGACAGCGGTCCCGGCAGCAGCCGGCCGGCCGCTCCGCCCAGGCCCGTGCCCATGATGTAGATGGCGTTGGCCTTGGCGTGGGCGGAGGCGGCCACCTTCTCGCGCAGATACGCCAGCGCGATCGCAGGCAGCCCGGCCAGGGCGATGCCCGCGGCGGCGCGCAGGATCAGGAAGACCTCCCAGCTCGGGGCCACCGCGCACAGGGCGCTGAGCGCCCCGGAGAGGATCAGCGACCCGGCCATCACCCAGATGCGCCCCAGATGATCGGCCAGCGGCCCCGCCATGAGCAGTCCCAGGATCATCGCCAGGGTCGTGGCGGACAGCGCGGCCCCCGTGGCGCCCTCCTCGATGCCGAACACGCGCGCGAACTCGGGAAGCAGCGGCTGCACGAAGTAGATCAGCGCGAAGTTCGCCAGACCGCCCAGCGCGAGCACTGCGAGCACTCGGCGATAGCCCGACGACCCCGCCGCGAACCCCTCCTCAGGTAGGCTCACCGACATGCGAGCTCCCCTCCCTGCCTCGTGTCCTCCTCCGGCAGAGGCCGAAGATCGATACGCCTGATCGAATCAGTGCTGGCGACTGTGTCAATTGCTGGTCTGAGTGTGACGCAGGGCATGGACAGGCATAAGGTGAACCTTAGACACATGCTCGGCAGTGCGGCCGCGAGCCGGCCGCCCCAGCACCCACAGCACCGTACGCCCCTCACGGCGAGATCAGGATGACCTTCGACGATGACCGAATCGACCTCCGGAGCAGACCCCCACGGCACGGCGCAGGACCATGCGCTGGCCACCGCCCGTCGGCAGGTCGCTCTGGTCCGGGACGAGAAGCGCAATCTGGACCGGCAGCTGGCCACGGCCGGCGATCAGAACCAGAAGCTGCGCACCGCCCTGGAGTCCGCCCGCGGCCAGATCGAGCAGCTCAAGAAGTTCCTGGCCAACGAGGTCGAGGTCCCGCTGACGATCGCCACCCTGGTGCGCGTGGTCCCGCCGTCCACCACGGTGGGCTCGGCGACCCTGACCGCTGACGTCCACATCTCCGGGCGGCTCGTGCGCTGCCCCGTCTCGCCGCTGATCGCCACGGCGGGACAGCTGGAGCCCGGTCGCCAGGTGCTCATGAACGAGAACTCGACCGTGGTCGCCGTGCTGGGCTACGAGCAGTCGGGCGAGCTGGCACCGGTCCAGGAGGTCCTTGACGCCACCCGGCTGGTCGTGGGCGGACGCTCCGGCGACGACCGCGTCCTGCGCATGTCCGGCGCCCTGCGCAAGGCCAAGCCGCGCCCGGGCCAGATGGTCTCGATCGACTCCCGCAACGGGATGGCCCTGGAGCTCGTCGAGCGCCAGGAGATGGAGCAGCTGGTCCTGGAGGAGGTCCCGAACATCCGCTACACGGACATCGGCGGCCTGGGCCCGCAGATCGAGGCGATCCAGGACGCGGTGGAGCTGCCCTTCCTGCACCCCGAGCTCTACCGCCAGCATCAGCTGACCCCGCCCAAGGGCATCCTGCTCTACGGGCCTCCCGGCAACGGCAAGACCATGATCGCCAAGGCCGTGGCCCGCTCCCTGGCCGAGCGCGCCGCCGAGCAGTCGGGGCGCAAGGAGGCCAAGGGGTACTTCCTGAACATCAAGGGCCCGGAGCTGCTGGACAAGTACGTGGGCGAGACCGAGCGCCAGATCCGCCAGATCTTCTCCCGCGCCCGCGAGCAGGCCGCTTCCGGCGTGCCCGTCGTGGTGTTCTTCGACGAGATGGAGTCGCTGTTCCGCACGCGCGGCTCGGGGGTCTCCTCGGACGTGGAGACCACGATCGTCCCGCAGCTGCTCACGGAGATGGACGGCGTCGAGAAGCTCGACAACGTGATCATCGTGGGCGCCACCAACCGCGAGGACATGATCGACCCGGCCGTGCTGCGCCCCGGCCGACTCGACGCCAAGATCCGCATCGACCGCCCCACCGTCGAAGGCGCACGGGAGATCTTCGGGCTCTACCTCACCGAGACGCTGCCGCTGCGCCAGGAGGAGGTCATCGCCGCCGGCTCCCGCGAGGCGGCCCTGGAGCAGCTCATCGAGGTGGGCGTGTCGTCCATGTACGCCCAGGACGACTCCACGCGCTTCCTGGAGATCACCTACCGGGACGGCTCGCGCGAGACCCTGTGGTTCTCGGACTTCACCTCGGGCGCGGTCATCCGCAACGTGGTGGACCGCGCCAAGAAGATGGCGATCAAGGACCTGCTCACCGACCAGGTGCGCGGCCTGTCCCAGGAGCACCTGCGCCGAGCGGTGGCCGAGGAGTTCCTGGAGCAGCAGGACCTTCCGGACACCTCCGATCCGGAGGAGTGGGCCCGGATCTCCGGGCGCCGCAAGGACACCATCGCGGACCTGCGCTTCGTGCTGCACCGCGGCTCGCGCGCTGCAGCCGCTTCCGCACCGACCGACGGGGCAGGAGAGCAGTCATGACCGTGCGCCGCATCATGGGGGCCGAGACCGAGTTCGGGATCCTGGCACCGGGCAGCCCCAAGGCCAACTCGACCCTGCTCTCCACGCGGGCAGTGACGGCCTACGCAGCCCTGGTGGCCCGCGAGCTCGGCTCGCGCGTGGACCGGACCGTGGACTTCGACTACAGCTCGGAGACCCCGCTGCGCGATGCCCGCGGCTTCGAGATGTCCAGGGCAGAGGCCCACCCCACCCAGCTCACGGACGTGGCCCCGGTGCTGACCTCGGAGGAGATCGCGGCCGAGGCGCTGACCGAGTCCGGGCTGTGGTCCGAGCAGACGCCGCAGGTCGTGATGAACACGGTCCTGCCCAACGGCGCCCGGCTCTACGTGGACCACTCGCATCCCGAGTACTCCTCGCCCGAGGTCCTCACCCCGCGCGATGCAGCCCTCTACGATCTCGCCGGAGACCGTGTGGCGGCCGAGATCGTGGCCACGCTGCAGGCCACCGCGGAGGCCAGCGACCAGGAGCCCGTGCTGCTGCACAAGAACAACACCGACGGCAAGTCGTCCTCGTACGGCACGCACGAGAACTACACGGTGCCCCGCGACATCGACGACGACGCCCTGACCGCCGCACTGCTGCCCTTCTTCGCCTCGCGCCAGGTCATGTGCGGTGCCGGACGCGTGGGGCTGGGCCCCGGCAGCGAGAGGGCCGGCTTCCAGATCAGCCAGCGCGCGGACTTCTTCGAGCGGATGGTGGGGCTGGAGACCACCGTGCGCCGGCCCATCGTCAACACGCGCGACGAGCCGCACGCGGATCAGAAGCGCTACCGCCGTCTGCACGTCATCATCGGCGACGCCAACCTGTCCCACTGGGCGCAGGTGCTCAAGTTCGGCACGACGTCCCTCGTGCTGCGCCTGGTGGAGCAGGGCCTGCAACCCAGGATCGAGCTCACCGAGCCGGTGATGGCGCTGCATCAGATCAGCCACGACCCGTCGCTGCAGGCCGCGGTGGGCCGTCGTGACGGCGAGCCGCTGACCGGGATCCAGATCCAGCGGATGTACCTCGAGGCCGCCGAGGACATGGAGAGCGCCGACGGAGCGAGCCCCGATCCGGAGACCGCCGAGGTCCTGCAGATGTGGCGCGAGACCCTCGATACGCTGGAGACCGACCCCATGGCCATGGCGGACCGCCTGGACTGGCTGGCCAAGCTCAAGCTGCTGCTGGGCTACCGCGAGCGCGGAGGCCTGCGCTGGGACGACGCCAAGCTGGTCATGATCGACCTGCAGTACCACGACGTCCGCCCGGACAAAAGCCTGTACGGCAAGCTCGAGGCGGCCGGGCGGATGCGGCGCCTCTTCGACGAGCAGGAGATCCGCCAGGCCATGTGGACCCCGCCGGCCGACACTCGCGCGAACTTCCGCGGCCGCCTCGTGGCGCGCTTCCCCGACGACGTCATCGCCGCCGGCTGGGAGACCATCGCCGTGGAGCTCCCCGGACTGCGCCGCGGTGCGCGGATCACCATGCCCGAGCCGACCGAGCTGACCCGGGAGCAGACGCAGGACTGGTGGGCCGCAGCCGACATCGAGGAGTTCATCGAGCGGATGCAGCGGGATCGACCCGATCTGGTGGAGGTCTCCGCCCGCATCGGCTGACACAGCCTCCGTGGTCCTTGGCCTCAGCCGGGGCGCATGGCACCGCACACGCAGCGACCGCCCGACGGCCGCGCACAGCAGCGAACATCGAAGGAGAACGAACATGGCAGAGCGCATCCAGCACAACGAGCCGCAGCGTCGCGACGAGGACGTCGAGCCCACGGGCCCGGCCCCCAGCGGCGGCGGGGCGCCCTCGGAGGCGGCCCAGGCCCGCAGCAGCCAGGCCGATGACTTCCTGGCGGACATCGACTCGATCCTCGAGGCCAATGCCGAGGAGTTCGTGAAGGGCTTCGTCCAGAAGGGCGGTCAGTGATCCGATGGATCAGCGGATCATCGGCGTCGAGACCGAGTTCGGGATCATCCACACGCCGCGCGGGGACGCCCCCTCCGGGGAGCCTGCGCGCACGCTGAGCCCGGACGATGCGGCCCGACTGCTCTTCCACCCGATCGTGGAGTGGGGCAGGTCCTCGAACCTGTTCCTGCCCAACGGCGCCCGGCTCTACCTGGATGTCGGCGCGCACCCCGAGTACGCCAGCGCCGAGTGCGCGAACCTCCAGGACATCGTGGCGCAGGACCGCGCCGGCGAGCTGATCGTCGACCGGATGCGCCAGGCCCTGGAGGCCAAGCTGGCCGCCGACGGCACGGGGGGATCGGTCTACCTGTTCAAGACCAATGTGGACAGCTCCGGCAACTCGTTCGGCTCGCATGAGAACTACATGATCGGGCGGGACACCCGCTTCGCGCGCCTCGTGGCCAGCCTGATCCCGTTCCTGGTCACCCGGCAGCTCTACTCGGGCACCGGGCGCATCCACCCGAACGGACCCGTCGGCTTCGGCGAGGGCCAGACGTTCGGCGGCGGGCAGGGCGAGGCCTCGTACTCGTTCTCGCAGCGCGCCGATCACATCTGGGAGGACGCGTCGTCCTCGACCACGCGCGCCCGGCCGCTGATCAACACCCGCGACGAGCCCCACGGGGACTCCGAGCGCTTCCGCCGCCTGCACGTGATCGTGGGGGACTCGACGATGTCGACGACCACCACGGCGCTGCGCCTGGGCGTGACGGATCTGATGCTGCGGGTGATCGAGTCCGGTCAGCCGCTGCAGGACCGCACGCTGAACTCGCCGGCCATGGCGCTGCGTCAGATCTCGCATGATCTGACCGGCACCTTCCAGGTGGCCATGCGCGAGGGCGGCACCCGCTCGGCACTGGACCTGCAGCGCGAGTACTGGGAGGTGGTCTCCCGCTTCGTGCAGGCCAACGGCGCGCACCACGACCGAGTGGACTGGCTGCTGGAACTGTGGGCGCGGTCCCTGGAGGCCGTCGAGAGCGGCGACCATTCGCTCATCGACACCGAGATCGACTGGGCCATCAAGAAGAAGCTCATCGACTCGTGGGCCGAGCGAGCCGGTGCGGACTACAGCCACCCGCGCGCCGCCCAGCTGGATCTGACCTACCACGACATCGCCCCGGGCCGCGGCCTGTTCCGCATGCTGGAGGAACGGGGCATGGCAGCCAGGCTGCCGGGCACCGACGGATCCGAGGCCGAGGCGGCCGTCGACCAGCCCCCGGCCACGCGCGCGGCCCTGCGCGGTGCGCTCGTGCAGGCGGGCATGGAGGCCGGCGTCCACTTCACGGCCGACTGGGTCAACATGAAGGTCAACGGGCCGGCCCAGCGCGTGGTGACCCTGCGGGACCCGTTCGCCACGCACGACGAGGCCGCCGAGCAGCTGCTCGAGCGGCTGCGCGCCGAGCGCACCACCGCGGTCACGTCCTCGCCGCTGCCGCCGGCCGTCTGAGCCGAGCGGCCGATCCTGGGCCGCCGCCGCCCGGGCTGGACACCTGCTCCGGCCCGGGCGGACGATGGCCTCAGGTCCCTCACGTCCCTCGAACCCCTCAGGAGCTCTCCGTGAACACCCCGAACCCCTCGACCACCCCCGCCGGCTCAGCGGGCACGGCCCATGACGAGGCCGCCGAGATCTGCCGGAACCTGATCCGGATCGACACCTCCAACTACGGGCGCGGCGAGTCCAAGGGGGAGCGCCGTGCCGCGGAGTACGTGGCCGGGCTGCTCGAGGAGGTCGGGCTGGCGGCCACCATGGTGGAATCCGCCCCGGGACGCACGAGCGTCTTCGCGCGCATGGAGGGCACGGACCCGTCGGCCGATGCCCTGCTGGTGCACGGACACCTGGACGTGGTTCCTGCAGTGGCCGAGGACTGGAGCGTGGACCCCTTCGCCGCCGAGATCCGCGACGGCATGATCTGGGGCCGCGGCGCCGTGGACATGAAGGACATGGACGCCATGATCCTCTCGGTCGTGCGGCACATGGTGCGCACCGGCCAGAAGCCCAAGCGGGACATCATGCTGGGCTTCTTCGCCGATGAGGAGGCCGGGATGGAGTACGGCTCCAAGTGGGTCGTGCGCAACCACCCGGAGCTCTTCGAGGGCGTGACGGACGCGATCTCGGAGGTCGGCGGCTACTCGGCGAACATCGGCGGCCAGCGCGCCTACCTGCTGCAGACCGCGGAGAAGGGGCTCATGTGGATGCGCCTGTTCGCCGACGGCACCGCCGGGCACGGCTCCCAGGTCAACACCGACAATCCGGTCACGCGGCTGTCCCGTGCCATGGCGAACATCGGCGAGTACCAGTGGCCGATCGAGCTGACCAAGACCACGCGCCAGTTCCTGGACACTGTGACGGAGCTGACCGGCGTGGAGTTCGATCCGCAGAACCCGCAGCGGATGCTCGACGAGCTGGGCTCGGTGGCCCGCTTCGTCGGTGCCACGCTGCAGAACACGGCCAACCCCTCCATGCTCAGCTCCGGCTACAAGGTCAACGTCATCCCCGGCACCGCCGAGGCGGGGCTGGACGTGCGCTTCCTGCCGGAGCAGCGCGAGATCGTGCTGGAGAAGCTGCGCGAGCTGGCGGGGGCGGGCATCCGCTTCGAGTTCGAGGCCGACGACATCGGGCTCGAGGTCCCGTTCTCCGGCAACGTGGTCGATGCCATGGTCGCCTCGCTGAAGCAGCACGACCCGGAGGCCGTGGTCATGCCGTACATGCTCTCGGCGGGCACGGACAACAAGGCGCTGGATCCGCTGGGGATCACCGGCTACGGCTTCGTGCCGCTGCGCCTGCCCGATGAGCTCGACTTCCCGGCCATGTTCCACGGGGTCGACGAGCGAGTGCCGATCGATTCGCTCGAGTTCGGCGCCGACGTCCTGCACACGCTGCTCACCGGCTACTGAGCCGCTCCCTCGAGCGGCCGAATCCGGCCCGTCCAGCCGTCGAGCGGCCGAGTTGTCACCGGTTCATGGCTGAGACGGCGGCGAATCGGCCACTCGATGGAGATGGGGTGGGAATGGGGCTGATGCCGTGTCGTCGACGCGCTGGCTGACTGCTCTCAGAGGGTGCGCTCGACGCGCATGACCCGGCGGCGCAGCCAGTGCTTGCGGGCCCCGCTGTAGAGATGGACCACTCGGTGCAGCTCCCATTTGCCGTATTCGGCGTGCTCGACGACTCTCGCGCGGGCGTCGGCGAGGCGCTCTCCGGGTCCGACGGTCAGCACCAGGTACTCGAAGCGCGGGTCGAGCATGGGCTGGCCCACCCCGGGGTCGCGAGGGGAACTCTGGATGACTTGCTCTCTCATCGCTCCCATTCTGCTCCTCGGGGCGGTAACGTCGAGTCCATGAGCAACGATCCGCGCGTCGCACTCCAGTCCCTCGTCTCCGCCCTCGAAGAGCACCTGGCCGCCCTGTCCAATCGCCGCGGGGAGGACGACCCCTCGGTCGACGCCGCCTACGTGGCGATCGCCGATGCCTTCGACGCCTACGAGGAGTCCCTCTACGAGAACTACGACGAGGTCACGCCTCTGACCGTCTTCGCAGACGACGAGGATGATGAGGACGACGACGACTTCGAGGATGACGAGGACGACCTCGAGGACTTCGACGACGACGCGGAAGACGACTCCGACGACGAGCGCGGAGCCTGATCCCGCCGCCGGCTGACGTCCGGCATCCGAAGCCCCCGGTGATCCCGATCACCGGGGGCTTCGTCGTCGTGGGGTGGGTGTCGGCGCATGTGTGCCGGGAATCGCACGGCGTCCCTCGGGGGCAGTCGCAGGGCCGTGCCATAGGGTGAGCGGCGTGAATTGGCTTGAATCGATCATCCTCGGCCTGGTCCAGGGCCTGACGGAGTTCCTCCCCGTGTCCTCGTCCGCCCATCTGCGCATCGTGGGGGAGTTCCTCCCGGGCTCCGCGGACCCCGGTGCGGCCTTCACGGCGATCACGCAGCTCGGCACCGAGACCGCCGTGATCCTCTACTTCTGGCGGGACATCGTCCGGATCATCAAGCACTGGGCGCTGTCGCTCGTGGGAAAGATGGATCGCTCCGATCCGGATGCCCGCATGGGATGGCTGATCATCGCTGGCTCGCTGCCCATCGGCATCCTGGGACTGCTGTTCGAGGACCAGATCGACACCACGCTGCGCAGCCTGTGGATCACGGCCACCATGCTGATCGTCTTCGGCGTGATCCTGGGCATCGCCGATCACATCGGCAAGCAGGTCCGCGACCTCGAGGACCTCAACGTCAAGCACGGCGTGCTCTACGGCTTCGCCCAGGCCATGGCCCTGATCCCGGGGGTCTCGCGCTCCGGCGGCACGATCACCGCGGGCCTGCTCATGGGCTACAAGCGCGAGGCCGCCGCCCGCTACGCCTTCCTGCTGGCCATCCCGGCGGTGTTCGCCTCGGGGCTCTACAAGCTGGCCTCGGAGATCGTCGATCCGTCGCCCCAGCCGTACTCGATGGCCCAGACCGCCCTGGCCACGATCGTCGCCTTCGTGATCGGCTATGTGATCATCGGCTGGTTCATGCACTACATCTCGAACCGCTCCTACTCGCTGTTCGTGTGGTACCGGATCATCCTGGGCATCGTGCTGTTCATCCTCCTGGGCACCGGCGTGATCTCCGCGGTGCCGGAGCTGACCGCCGGCGGCTGATCCGCCGCTGCGAGGCCCCGTCCGGACCCCGTCGATCCGCCCCCGTGGGCCCCGGCCGTCCGCCGCGGCAGGCGGAGCCGAGCGCGGCGGGGTCCTTCGCACTCGGCCGACGTGGGAGACTGGACGAGACGTGCGCTCGCCCCGCCGAGCGAGCGCACCCCGCGCGGTCAGGTCTCCGCGCCCCATCTTCAGTACGACCGTCCCCAGAGGTGACAATGCAGTCCTGGTCCGCACGCCCCGTCCCCGAGCTTCCCGGTCAGGCAGCCCCGCCCGCGGTGTTCGACTCCCGGACCCGGCAGGTGGAGCAGCTGCCGCAGCAGGAGCGAGCCTCGCTGTACGTCTGCGGCATCACCCCGTACGACGCCACCCACCTGGGCCACGCCAGCACCTACGTGGCCTTCGACCTGCTGCATCGGGCCTGGCTCGATGCCGGGATGCCGGTCGACTACGTCCAGAACGTGACCGACGTGGACGACCCCCTGCTCGAGCGCGCCGATCGCGACGGCGTGGACTGGCGTGATCTGGCCCGTGAGCAGACCGACCTGTTCCGCGAGGACATGACCGCGCTGAATGTCATCCCGCCGCAGCACTACGTGGGCGCCACGGAGACGCTCGAGTGGATCGTCCCGGCCGTCGAGGGGCTCCTGGCCCAGGGCCTGGCCTATCGGGTCCAGGGGGAGGACGGCGAGCCGGACGGCGACGTCTATTTCGACGTCCGCGCTGTCGCCGAGGCCGGCGACAGCATCATCCCGGTGCTGCAGCCGAAGGTGCAGGGCGACGAGGACGGCGCGCCCGGCCCCTGGAGCCTCGGACAGATCTCCGGGCTCACCCGCGACGAGATGCTCGAGGTCTTCGGCGAGCGCGGCGGCGATCCCGAGCGCCCGGGCAAGCGCGACATCTTCGATCCGCTGCTGTGGCGCGTGCACCGCGAGGGCGAGCCCTCCTGGGAGGGGGGTGAGCTGGGCGAGGGGCGTCCCGGCTGGCACATCGAGTGCTCGCTGATCTCCCTGAAGCTGCTGCCGGCGCCGTTCACCGTCCAGGGCGGCGGCTCGGACCTGGTCTTCCCGCACCATGAGATGGGAGCCGGTCACAGTTGGGCGCTGTCCGGTCGGCCCATGGCCCGGAACTTCGTGCACACCGGGATGGTCGGCCTGGACGGGCAGAAGATGTCCAAGTCGCTGGGCAACCTGGAGCTCGTCTCGCGGCTGCGCGAGCGCGGCGTCGAGCCTGCCGCTGTCCGCCTGGCGATCCTGGCCCAGCACTACCGCGAGGACTGGTCCTGGAGCCAGGACGTCCTCACCCGCGCCGAGGCGCGTCTCACGCGCTGGCGCATGGCCGCCGACGTCGCCGTGGAGGGCTCCTTCGCCGATGCTCTCGACTTGGTGCGCGACGCCCTGGCGGATGACCTCGATTCGCCCCGGGCGATCGAGGCGATCGACGTCTGGGCCGAGGGGGTGCTGGTCGGCGGGCAGCGCGGCTCCGGAGACGACCTCGCGCGGCAGGCCATCGAGGCACGGCTGGGCGTCGTCCTCTAGGAGCTGCTGCAGGACATGAGGAAGGGGCCCGTGCGCGAGATGCGCACGGGCCCCTTGCCGGTTCAGCGGCTGTCTCAGCCCTGGTCGCGGCGGCGCAGGAAGCGCTCGAACTCCTGGGCGATCGCGTCGCCGCTGGCCTCGGGGAGATCGGCGGTGTCCTTGGCCTCCTCCAGCTTGGCCACGTAGGCGGCGATCTCCGGGTCCTCCTCGGCCAGATCGTCCACCCCTCGCTCCCACGCCTCGGAGTCCTCGACCAGCGCGTCCATGGGCACCGTGATCCTCAGGAGGTCCTCGAGCCGGCGCAGCACGGCCAGCTGCGCCTTGGGGGAGGGAGACTGGGCCACGTAGTGCGGCACGGCGGCCCACAGGCTCAGCGAGGGGATCCCGGACATCGAGGCCAGGTGGCTGAGCACTCCGACCACGCCGGTGGGGCCGTCGTAGTCCGAGCCGGTGATCTCGAGCTCCTGCTGCAGCTCCTCGGTCTCCGAGGTGACGGTGATGGGGATCGGGCGGGTGTGCGGCACATCGGCCAGCAGCGCCCCCACCATCACCACGAAGTCCACCTCGAGCTGGGTCGCGTGCTCCAAGATCTCGGCGGCGAAGCTGGACCACCGGTACGACGGCTCCCAGCCGTGCAGCAGGATCAGATCCAGGTTGGTCCCGGGCACCGAGGCCCGCAGCATCCGCGTGGTCGGCCACACGATCCTGGACTCGCCGGTGGCGGAGCGGACAATGCGCGGACGCGAGTACTGGTAGTCGTAGTACTCATCGGGGCTGACCTCGAAGTCCTCGACCGCGCCGAAGGCCTCGGCCAGCAGCTTCACGGCATCCGTGGCCGCATCGCCGGCGTCGTTCCAGCCTTCGAAGGCACCGATCAGCACCCGCACGCGCTCGCCCGATCCGGCCTCCTGCACGATGCCGAACGGGCCCGCCTCGGGCTGGGGGAAGGTCTTGTCGAATCCGCTCACGCGACTCACTGTACGCGCGGGGCCTGCGGTCCGCCCGGCCGGGGAGCCCGCTGCTCGCCGTGAGCGCACACGATCACTTCACAGGCGCGGTACCGGTCCGGGGCAGGGCGAGCCGATAGGATCCCAGCATGCTTCCGACGAGTCCCGATCCAGCGACAGAGACCGCTTCCGCCGCCGCGGCCTCCGCGCGCCCCCACGCCGTCCTGTGGGACATGGACGGAACTCTCGTGGACACCGAGCCGCACTGGTTCGCCGCCGAGGCCGACCTCATGGGCTCCCACGGCCTCGTCTGGACGGATGAGGACTCCCTGAGCGTGGTCGGCGGAGACCTCGAGGAGACCGGGCGGATCATGGTCCGCGCCGGGATCCCGCTGAGCGTGCGCGAGGTCGTCGACGCCCTGTGCGAGCGCGTGGCCGCAGGTGTGCGCCGCGAGCTCGAGCTGCGCCCCGGGGCCCTGGAGCTGCTCGTGGCCCTTCGGCGCGAGGGCATTCCCACAGCGCTGGTGACCAACTCCGAGTCCCCGGTGGCCGATGTGGTCGTGGAGAAGCTCGGCGTGATCGCCGCCTCCGGCGAGGACCCCGCCATCAGCTGGGACGGCCCGCTGTTCGATCTGATCGTCACGGGCAACATCGGTCTGCCGGTCAAGCCGGATCCGGCCCCCTACGTCTTCGCCGCCCGTCGGCTCTCCGCCCTGGTCTCCGAGCGCCAGGAGAACCCCGAAGAGCTGAGCATCCGCCGGATGGTCGCCATCGAGGACTCGCTGACCGGCATCCGCTCTGCCATCGGCTCCGGGGCCTTCGTCCTCGGGGTGTCCAACCTGATCGACATCTCGGATGTGGACCTGGACCGGGAGGTCGGCTCCCTGAGCGAGGTCACCCCGGCAGCGCTCGGGACCTGGGTCGACGAGCGCGAGCGGCGCCGCCCGTGACGAGGGCGCCTTCCGGCAGCGCAGCGCCGGCGTCCCAGCCGCGGCGGCGGAGGGGCTCGCGCGGGTCCGTGCCCCTGGGGCGCATCGCCGGGATGCCGCTGCACCTGCAGTCCTCCTGGCTGATCATCAGCTTCCTGGTCGTGCTCCTCTACGGCCCCGTCCTGCGCCGGTCGATGCCCGAGCTCGGCCTCGGCGCCTACGCGGTGGCCCTCGGTTTCTGCCTTCTGCTCGGAGTCTCCGTGCTGCTGCATGAGCTGGCCCATGCCGGTGCCGCCCGAGCCTTCGGCTGGCCCGTGGATCGGATCGTGCTCTCGATCGCCGGCGGGCACACGGCCTTCGGGCGCACGAATCCGCGCTGGTGGGCGTCCACGGTCGTGTCGGTCGTGGGTCCGATCGTGAACCTGCTGATCGCGGCGGTCGGATTCGCGCTGCTGCCCGGGCTGGGGGAGGCCGCGCAGGTCGACGGCGCCATGGTTGCCCGCATCGGCTGGTCAGTGCTGTCGCTGACCTCGACCGCCAACCTCCTGGTGGGCTTGTTCAACCTCGTCCCGGGCCTTCCGCTGGACGGCGGCAGGGTGGTCGAGGGCCTGGTGTGGGGACTGACCGGCAGCGAGCGGATGGGCACCGTGGCCGCGGCCTGGACGGGTCGGCTGTGCGCCGTGGCGATCGTGACCGCAGTGCTGCTGCTGGGGATGTGGCAGCGTCCCCTGAGCCTGATCGTGGCGGGTCTGCTCGTGTGGATGCTGGTCTCCGGCGCCGCGGATGGCCTGCGGCGCTCGAAGGCCTCGGCGGCCATGGAGGGCCGCACCGCCCTGGGCCTGAGCCAGCCGGCGGTCGGCATCCCCGCCGGGCAGAGCCTGCGCGCCGTCGAGCAGACCGCAGCCCAGCTCGAGCCCGGCACCTCGGTCGTCGGGATGGAGGACGGCATCCCCGTGGGCGTGCTCGACGGCGGCCGGCTCAGCGCCGTGCCGTCCCACGAGCGCGCGGCCTCCCCGCTGAGCCGCGCCCTGCTGCCGATCCGCCCGTCGGCGATCCTGCCCGAGGAGCTCTCCGGCCACGACCTGCTCGAGGCTGCGGTGCGCTGCGCCAGCCCGGTGATGGTCGTCGTCGATGCCGAGGGCACCGTGATCGGCACCCTGTCGGCGGCGCGTCTGAATGCCGAGCTCGAGCGATCCGGGCTGATCCGCCCGGACGGCTCGGCACGCTGAGCACGAGGCACCCGGCTGACGCCAGGCAAGCGGCGCAGCCGCACCCCTCTTCCAGGAGCCTGAGAACTGCCGACGCCCGTCGGTCCCGAGCCTGAGACCTGTGGGCGCCGGTCGCGGTCGGCCGGTCGAGCGCGGTGATGCGACAATGTCCGTCGCCGAAGCCCCGCAGGGCCTCGGCCCCGAATCCTCGAAGCCGCCACCGGCGCACCCGTCCCGTGCTCGTGCAGCGAGCTCTCCCGCCAGCGAAAGGCAGTCCATGACCGAGGCCAGCACCCCCACCAGCTCCCCGCAGACCTCCGGCGAGCGCGCCCACGGCCCCTCCGGGGCGATCAACCGCCGCGGGCCCATGCGCGAGGGCGAGCGCATCCAGATCATGGACGACCGGGGCAAGCTGACCACGATCACGCTCACGGCCGGGCAGGAGTACCAGACCCACAAGGGCGTCCTGCCGCACGATCTGCTGATCGGGCAGCCCGAGGGCACCGTGGTCGAGAACTCCGTGGGCATCGCCTACCAGGCCCTTCGCCCGCTGATGAAGGACTTCGTGCTGTCCATGCCGCGCGGTGCCGCGGTGGTCTACCCCAAGGACGCCGGGCAGATCGTCACGATGGGCGACATCTTCCCGGGCGCCCGCGTGGTCGAGGCCGGCGTGGGCTCGGGAGCCCTGTCGATCGCGCTGCTGCGCGCGATCGGCGACGAGGGCAGCCTGCACTCCTTCGAGCGCCGCGAGGAGTTCGCGGAGGTCGCCCAGGGCAACATCGAGACGTTCTTCGGCGGAGCCCACCCCGCCTGGCGGCTGAGCATCGGCGATCTGGCCGAGGAGCTCGGCCGGCGCGAGGAGCCCGGCAGCGTGGACCGCGTGGTGCTCGACATGCTGGCGCCGTGGGAGTGCCTGGATGCCGTCGCGGGGGTGCTCGTCCCCGGCGGCGTGGTGATCTGCTACGTGGCCACGGTGACGCAGCTGTCGCGGGTGGCCGAGGCCATGCGCGCCGACGGGCGCTACACCGAGCCCGACGCGCACGAGACCATGGTCCGCGGCTGGCACGTGGAGGGCCTGGCCGTGCGCCCGGACCACCGCATGGTCGCCCACACCGGGTTCCTGATCACCGCCCGTCGCCTGGCCGACGGCGCCCGCCGGCTGGCGCCCAAGCGGCGTGCGTCGAAGTCCGAGTACACCCAGGAGGACCTGCAGGCCTGGACCCCGCTGACGCTGGGGGAGCGCGAGGTCACGGACAAGAAGGCCCGACGCGCCAGTCGCGACGCCCGCCACCTGGCCGATCGCGCCGCGCAGGCGGATGCCCAGGCGCGTCAGGATCCGCAGGACTGAGCTCCGGCCAACTGCGCCGCCAGTGTCGGCACAGGCGGCATTCAGCCCCGACCGATAGCCTGTGCGCCGACCACCGGTCCGTCCTGGGAAGCCGCCTCGCTTCCGGGATGACCCCACCGAGATGCCGCCCCTGGTCGCGGCCTGGAGGAACACGTGCGCAAGCCCCTGCTCGTCACCGGAACCGCGATGTCCGCAGCCCTGCTCCTGGTGGGCTGCTCGGGAGGCGGAGGACTGCGCTCCGTCGAGATGACGGATGAGGACCGCGCCGCCGGTGAGGCCCCCTCGATCGACTACGAGACCCCCATCAAGGTCGAGGGCAACGAGACCAAGGTCCTGGACGAGGGCGACGGCGAGGACATCGACCCCGGCGACACCCTGATGGTCCAGATGTCGATCTACAGCGGCGGCGACAAGTCGGAGCTGGGGGAGTCCTACTCCCAGCGCGCCGGTCAGGTCCTCACCTTCGACGATGACCTCAAGGAGCGGGTCCCGGAGCTCTACGAGGCCATGGAGGGCATGAAGGTCGGCGGCGTCGTGGCCTACTCCTCGGACGCCACGGCCGGGCAGAGCGGCACCGAGGGCGATGACTCCACCGCAGTGGAGGTCTACGAGATCATCGACGAGGTGCCCAGCGGCATCGACGGCGAGATGAAGGAGTCTCCCGACGGGCTGCCGGCGGTCACCGAGGGGGAGGACGGAGCCCCGCAGATCGCCAAGCCCGAGGGCAAGGCCCCGTCCGAAGTCACCTCCGAGTACCTCATCGAGGGCGACGGCGAGGAGATCGGCGAGGGCGACACCGTCGTGGCCGACTATGTCGGCGTGCGCTGGGAGGACGGAGAGGTCTTCGACTCCTCCTACGAGTCCGGCTCCCCGGCGGCTCTTCCGCTGGACACCATGATCCCGGGCTGGGCCGAGGCCCTCGAGGGCAAGAAGGTCGGCTCGCGGGTCATCATGTCGATCCCCGCCGAGAAGGCCTACGGCACCGCTGAAGAGCTCGGCGAGGACTCCGAGTACCCGGCCGGCGACCTCGTGTTCGTGGTCGACCTGCTGGCCTC
Organism: Kocuria sp. SL71; assembly: GCF_026672465.1. Classification (NCBI taxonomy): domain Bacteria; kingdom Bacillati; phylum Actinomycetota; class Actinomycetes; order Micrococcales; family Micrococcaceae; genus Kocuria; species Kocuria sp. SL71. The sequence goes on along the minus strand of NZ_JAPPRE010000001.1, from coordinate 987,926 downwards.
CTACGACACCCCCGAGCCGGAGCCCCTGCCCGATCCCACCGCCTCCGTGGTCAACGAGGGCGACGGCGCGGAGGTCGAGGACGGCGACACCCTGCTGGTGCGCACCTCGCCGGTCGCGGACGGCGAGCCGCAGCAGGAGCAGGACCAGGTCATGCGCATCGACGACGACCTGGCAGAGAGCGATCAGTTCCTCCACGACCAGCTCGCCGACGCCAGGGTCGGGACCTCCGTGGACATCACCTCCAGCGCCGACGACGGCACCGGGCAGGTCCAGGAGACCACCGTGCGCTACACCGTCCAGGAGATCCTGCCGGACTCGCCCGAGGGCGAGATGGCCGCCAGCACCGACGGCCTGCCGCAGGTCTCGGAGGGCGAGAGCGGCACCCCGCAGATCGAGAAGCCGTCGGGCGAGGCGCCGGATGACGTCGTCACCCAGACGCTGATCGCAGGCGACGGCGCCGAGGTCAAGGCCGAGGACACCGTGGCGGTGGACTACGTCGGCGCGCGCTGGGAGGACGGCGAGGTCTTCGACTCCTCCTACGAGCGAGGCGTCCCCACCGCGTTCCCGCTCTCGGCCGTGATCCCGGGCTGGTCGGAGGGTCTGGAGGGCCAGAAGGTCGGCTCGCGCGTGCTGATCTCGATCCCCGCCGACAAGGCCTACGGCACCCAGGAGGAGGTCGATGCCGACGGCAGCGGCAGCCCCGCCGGCGACCTGCTGTTCGTCGTGGACATCCTCGGCGCCACCGAATCCGCCGAGCAGCCGGAGGCGCCGGCGACCGGCGACGCGACGGACGGTTCGGAGGATTCCGCGACCGCCGACGACCAGGCGTCCGCCGAGGGCTGATCCGCAGGCCGCTGATGGTCAGGTCCGGCTATCCTGGTCGCACAGTCCGCGTCGCATCGCTCCAGGCCGTGCGACCGTCGATCTCCCACCCCAGAGATCCTGCAACCGAACCCCCAGGAGGAAACCGTGTCCTTCGGACAGCGAAATCTCGACCGCTCCAAGCCCGAGGTGGACTTCCCCGAGGGCGATGCCCCCACCGAGCTCGTGTCGATCGACCTGATCGAGGGCAAGGGCGCTGTGGCGGAGCCCGGCAAGCAGGTCTCCTGCCACTACGTCGGCGTGGCCCACTCGACCGGCGAGGAGTTCGACGCCTCGTGGAACCGCGGCCAGCCGCTGGACTTCACGGTCGGCATCGGCCAGGTCATCGAGGGATGGGACCAGGGTCTGCTGGGCATGCGCGTGGGCGGACGCCGTCGTCTCGAGATCCCGTCGTCCATGGCCTACGGGGAGCGCGGCGCAGGCGGCGCCATCGGCCCGAACGAGGCCCTGATCTTCGTCGTCGACCTCGTCGACGTGCGCTGACGCAGCAGTGCCTGCCGACCAGCGCCGACGCGCTACGGAGCGTCGGCTGAATCTGATGCTCGCGCTGCTGTACCGCGAGCGGGGCTACACCCGCGCGGAGCTGCGCGGGGTCGTGCCCGACTACCAGGAGGCCACGACCGACAGCGGCTTCGAGCGGATGTTCGAACGCGACAAGCAGGAGCTGCGCGCCCTGGGCTTCCCGATCGAGGAGGTCCCGGAGTCGCTGCTCTTCGAGGACGACGCCACCTTCCGCTACCGGATCCCGCGCGGCTCCTTCACGCTGCCTCCGCTGCGATTCACCGCAGAGGAGACGGCTGTGCTCGGCCTGGCCGCCAACGCCTGGACCGAGGCGTCGCTGGGCACCGTGGCCAGGCGCGCCCTGCGCAAGCTCGAGCCCGTGCTGGAGGCCTCGGCCGTCCAGGACGAGCCCTCGCCCATGATCCAGCCCACCGTCACGGTCCAGGAACCGGCCTTCGCTCCGCTCATGGAGGCCGTGCTGCGTCACCGCCAGGTGCGCTTCGACTATCTGGCGGCCTCGACCGATGAGCAGACGCATCGTCGGCTCGAGCCGTGGGGCGTCGGCTCCCGGTTCGGCTCGTGGTACGTGACGGGCTGGGACCTGGACCGCCAGGCCGAGCGCACGTTCAGGCTCTCGCGCATCGTCTCCGAGGTCCGAGCCACCGCCCAGACCTTCGAGCCCCCGGCCGGGTTCTCCATGAACGACCGCCTGGATGCGCTCGAGGCCTCACCGGCACTGGGATCGGTCGCCGTCGACGTGGCCCCGGGCCGAGGCCAGATGCTGCGACGCATGGCCTCTGCCGAGTCGCTGGGCGCCGGGACCGATGGCCGAGACCGCCTGCTGGTGCCCGTCACCGAGCCGGAGCGCGTGGCCGACGAGGTCGCCGCCGTGGGCCCGGACGCCTTCATGCCGTCGCCGGAGCTCGCGGACCTGCCGGAGGCCGACCCGCTGGACGCCGAGCTCGGCGCCGCAGATCCGCTGGAGGCCCTGCTGCAGCCGGGCCAGCCCGAGCCGCGGCTGCAGACCCGCGTGCGCGCCAGCGTGCTGCGCCGCCTGCGCGGGGCGGCTCAGTTCCAGCAGCGCCTGCGAGGAGCCGAGGTCGACTGGAACCGCCCCTCGCGGCGCTCCCGGCGCACCTCCACGTCGTCGTCGGAGCACCTGGCGCGGCTGCTCGAGATCGTGCGCTACGTCTACGGGCACCAGGGCGTGGACATCAGCGAGGTCGCCGAGCACGTCGAGGTCGACGTCGACCAGGTGGTCGAGGACCTGGGCCTGCTCTTCGTGTGCGGACGTCCCGGGCACACCCCGGATCAGCTCATCGAGGCCTCCTGGGACGGCGGGCCGGTCAACGTCTCGAACGCCGAGGAGATCTCGGACCCGGTGCGCCTGACCCAGCCCGAGGCCGCCGCGCTGATGATCGGGCTGCAGACGCTGCGCTCCCTGCCCGGGGAGCAGACCCCGGCCATCGACTCCGCGCTGCGCAAGGTCGCCGAGGCGGCGGGGGAGCCGGCCACGGTCGTGGATGCCGTCGGTGCGCGGGCGGACACCGCACTGGCCGCGGCCTCCCTGGAGGCGGCCGGCCACGACGAGCCCGAGCCGCTGCCGGAGATCACTGCGTGGTCGGCCGCCCAGGACCCGATCGACTCGCTCGTGGATCTGGTCCGCGGGGCGATCGACGACCGACGCCGTGTGCGGATCCAGTACATCGTGGCCTCGCGCGACGAAGTCACTGAGCGGGAGATCGACCCCCTGCACCTGACCTCGTCCAACACCTACTGGTACGTGATCGCGTGGTGCACCAAGGCGCAGGCGCTGCGCGAGTTCCGCCTGGACCGCGTGCGCTCGGCCCTGGTGGTCGGCGATGCCGAGGTCCACGAGGACCCCGCCTCGCGTCCGCAGTTGCGCCCCCGGGACCCAGCGCTGTCCGCCGAGACGGAGATCGCCCTGGTCACCGACCGCCGCAGCCGTTGGATCGCCGATCAGTACCGGGCCACGCGCACCGCGGTCGTCGAGCTGCCGCCGCTGGAGGGGGTGGCCGCGGAAGAGGCTGCCGTCGAGGAAGCCCCCGCCGCTCGAGGGCGAGGCGGGCGCCCGCCGGTCGAGTTCGAGGCCGCGCAGATCTCCTTCACCACGGCGGAGCAGGCCTTCTCGCTGGTCACCCGCTACGGCGGGCAGCTCGGCGCGCTGGCCCCGCCGCCGGTCGTCCAGGCCGGGGAACAGTGGGTGAACACCGCCATGGCCCCCTATCTGGAGGCGGCCGATGATCAGGAATCGGAACTAGGGTGAGCGTCATGTCCTGGTGGATGTGGCTCCTGCTGTGGACCGGGCTCGTGCTCGTCGCGGCAGTGTTCCTGGCGGCACTGCTGTGGTTCGCCTGGCGGCGGCTTCTGGCCGCACTGGGCGAGCTCGACAGGCTGGGTGCCGTGATCGAGCGGGTGGGGTCGCGGCATCCCTCTGGGTCCGCCGGGCGGACCCGGAGCCTGGCGGTGCGGGGCGCGTCGGACGTGTTCACGCCGGTGCGCGAGGCCAGGCTGAAGTATCGTGAAGACAGTCACAGACGACGCTCCGAGCGCGTCGAGCGCCGCATCGCGCGGCGGGCGCTGAGAGCTCAGCCGCAGAGGGTCCAGGACCTGCACGCGGCACGAGGAAAGGAACTCCCGAATGGGTAAGCTCTTCGACAACCCGATGTTCATCGTCCTGATCCTGCTGGTCATCGTCCTGCTCTTCGGGGCTCCCAAGCTGCCCGGAATGGCCCGCAGCCTCGGCCAGTCCATGCGCATCTTCAAGTCCGAGGTCAAGGAGATGAAGGACGACGGCAAGGACTCCAAGGGGGAGAACGAGTCCACGATCGTCGACGGCGAGACCGTGCGCGAGTCCGGGACCAGTACCAGCACGGGCACGAACGGCTCCACGGCGGCGGACAGCGCCTCGAACTCGGACGGCACCGTCCGATGACCCCGGGGCTCACCGCCCCGTCAGCTGACCTCCGGGCCGAAGTCCCTGCGGACTCCGGCCCGGTTCGCCTGCCGCGGCGAGTCCGTCGCCGCGGCCCCCAGGGAGATCGACGATGACCGAGATGCAGCCGGAGAAGCCCGCCGGGAGGCCCTCAGCAGCGGATCGGCGCGAGCAGCGCCGCGTGCGCAGCCGCCGCCGCAACCCCCAGGCGCAGATGGCGCTCACCGAGCACCTGCGCGAGCTGCGCAACCGCCTGATCAAGGCGGCCATCGGACTGGTGGTCGGCATGATCCTGGGCTTCGTGGTCTACAACCCGTTCATGTCCTACATCACCGAGCCGCTCACGGCGGTCGCGGAGGCCCAGGGACAGGAAGCGGCCGTCAACTACAACTCGGTCGGCGGTCCGTTCAACCAGATGGTCCAGGTCGCGCTGACCCTGGGCGTCATCATCTCCAGCCCCGTCTGGCTCTACCAGATCTGGGCGTTCATCATGCCTGCGCTGCAGAAGAAGGAGAAGCGCTACGCCTACGGCTTCCTGCTCGCGGCGGTCCCGCTGTTCCTGACAGGCTGCGCCGTGGCCGTGCTCGTGCTGCCCACCGCAGTCATCGCGCTGACGTCGTTCACGCCCACCGGCGGCACCAACCTGATCGGCGCCGACGTCTACGTCACGTTCTTCATGCAGCTGATCCTGACCTTCGGCATCTCGTTCGTGCTGCCGGTGCTGCTCGTGGGCCTGAACATGCTCGGTCTGCTCAAGGGCCGGACCATCCTGCGCTCATGGCGCTGGGTCGTGATCATCGTGCTGATCATCTCGGCCATGGCGGCGCCGGGGCCGGACATGATGACCATGTTCTACCTGGCCGTGCCGCTGCTGCTGCTGTTCTTCCTGGCGGTGGCGCTGTGCCTGCTGCTCGACCGCCGCAAGGCCAAGCGGGCGGCGGCTCGGGAGGCCGAGACGGGTCTCGGCGCAGACAGCGCGACCTCTGCTGAGGACCTCAGCGCCATGGGGCGCACCGACGAGAAGAGCTGACCCGATCCGATCGGTCTGCCTCATCGCGGCGTGCCTGCCGGCGGCCGCAGCACCCGACAGCCCCGCACCCGCTCCGGCGGACGCGGGGCTGTCGTCGTCGGGTCGTAGGGTGGGGGCATGTCCAGTCCAGCCGAGCGATACATGGCAGCCAAGGCCCGCACCTCCGAGGCCAGGACCTACCGCAGCCGCTTCGCGGCCAGCCTGGACTTCGAGCTCGACGACTTCCAGATCGAGGGCTGCCGTGCGCTCGAGGAGGGCCGCGGCGTCCTGGTCGCAGCACCCACCGGCGCCGGCAAGACCGTCGTGGGGGAGTTCGCCGTCGACCTGGCGCTGCATCGCGGGCAGAAGGCGTTCTACACCACGCCCATCAAGGCGCTGAGCAACCAGAAGCACTCGGACTTCGTGCGCCGCTTCGGTGCCGAGCGCGTGGGGCTGCTCACCGGCGACACCTCGATCAACTCCGAGGCGGACGTGGTGGTGATGACCACCGAGGTCCTGCGCAACATGCTCTACGCGGACTCGCCCACCCTGAGCAACCTCGGCTTCGTGGTCATGGACGAGGTCCACTACCTGGCCGATCGCTTTCGCGGCGCCGTGTGGGAGGAGGTCATCATCCACCTGCCGCCGCACGTGCAGATGGCCTGCCTGTCCGCCACGGTCTCCAACGCGGAGGAGTTCGGCGATTGGCTGGGTGCCGTGCGCGGGGAGACGGACGTGGTGGTCTCCGAGCACCGTCCGGTGCCGCTGTGGCAGCACATGCAGGTCGGCACCGAGCTGATGGACCTGTTCGTCACGGACACGGTCGAGCAGGCCGCCGAGAAGGCCGAACGGCTCGAGCGAGCGCGAGAGGCCGGGCTCGAGGCCCGGATCGAGCCACCGGCGGTGAACCCCGAGCTGCTGCATCTGGCCCGCTCCCAGGCCTCCGGACGGCGTGGTCCGGGTGGGCGGTCCCGAGAGCGCATGCGCCAGAAGAACGGCCGAGGGCGCGGCGGGCACGGACGAGACGACCGCGGCGGCTCCATCCCGCGCATCAGCCGCCCGCACCTTCTCCGACAGCTGCAGAGCGAGGGCCTGCTGCCGGCGATCACGTTCATCTTCTCCCGAGCCGGCTGCGACGACGCCGTGACCCAGTGCCTGGCCGCCGACCTGCAGCTGACTACCGAGGCCGAGCGGCGCACCATCCGCGCTGTGACCGCGGAGGCGGCCGCCTCGCTCAACGACGCCGATCTGGACGTCCTCGGCTTCCGACAGTGGCGGGACGGCCTGCTGCACGGCGTGGCGGCCCACCACGCGGGGCTGCTGCCGCTGTTCAAGGAGGTCGTGGAGGAGCTGTTCACCCAGGGGCTGATCAAAGCCGTGTTCGCCACCGAGACCCTGGCGCTGGGCATCAACATGCCGGCGCGCTCCGTGGTGCTCGAGCGCCTGGACAAGTTCAACGGCGAGGCCCGCGTGGACATCACGCCGGGGGAGTACACCCAGCTCACCGGACGCGCGGGGCGCCGAGGGATCGACGTGGAGGGCCACGCGGTCGTGCTGTGGCGGCCCGGCACGGACCCCCAGGCCGTGGCCGGGCTGGCCTCCAAGCGCACGTACCCGCTGAACTCGAGCTTCCGGCCGACCTACAACATGTCGGTCAACCTGATCGCACAGTTCGGCGCCCAGCGCACCCGCGGGATCCTGGAGTCGTCGTTCGCCCAGTTCCAGGCCGATCGCTCGGTCGTGGGCATCGCCCGGGAAGTGCGCCGCAATCAGGAGGCGCTGGCCGGCTACGAGGAGTCCATGACCTGCCACCTGGGCGACTTCACGGAGTACGCGGCGCTGCGCAGAGAGCTCAAGGACACCGAGAAGTCGGCCGAGAAGGCCCGCTCGCACGCCCGGCGCACGGAGGTCGCGGCATCGCTGCAGGACCTGCTGCCCGGCGATGTGGTGGACATCCCCACTGGCCGCAACCGGGGCTTCGCCGTGGTGGTCTCCCCGGATCCGCACTCGCCGCAGCCGCGGCCGTCGATCGTCACCCACGACGCCCACCTGCGACGCCTGGGCGCTCAGGATCTCGAGGGTCCGCTCGAGCCGATCTCGCGCATCCGTCTGCCCAAGCGGATCGCAGTCTCCTCGCTGAAGGAGCGCAAGGTCATCTCCGGGGCCATGCGCTCCGCGCTGCAGGAGGGCGTGCCTCCGCGGACGGGAGGCCGCAGCGATCAGCCGCGCTTCGCCCGCGGCGGCTCGGGCTCGGAGGCGCGCATCACGGAGCTGCGCCGGCGCCTGCGCGAGCACCCCTGCCACGGCTGCAGCGACCGCGAGCAGCACGCCCGCTGGGCCGAGCGCTGGGAGCGGCTGCGCCGCGAGACCGACCGCCTCATGCGCCAGCTCGACGGACGCACGAACGCGGTGGCCGCCCGCTTCGACCGCATCACCTCGGTGCTGCACGAGCTCGACTACCTCGAGCGCCGTGACGACGAGCTGCGGCTGACCCCGGCCGGGCAGAGCCTGCGGCGGATCTACGGCGATCGCGATCTCCTGCTGGCCATGGGGCTGCGCGACGGCATCCTGGACGGGCTGGACCCGGCGTCCATCGCCGCTGTGGCCACGGTCTTCACGTACCAGGCCAAGCGCCAGGACGCCGGTGCGCGGCCGCGACTGCCCTCCGCCAAGATCGAGCAGGCCGTCGCCACCGCCGTGACGCACTGGACCCGGCTGACCGATCTGGAGGAGCAGCACCGCGTCGATCAGACGGCCGAGCCCGAGCTCGGCATGGTCGGACCCATGCACCGCTGGGCCCGCGGCGGCTCCCTGCGCGCCACGCTCGAGGACACCGAGCTGGCGGCCGGCGACTTCGTGCGCTGGACCAAGCAGGTGATCGACCTTCTCGATCAGGTGGCCTCGATCCGCGGCCTCGACGCCCAGACACGCACCGGCTGCCAGCGCGCCGTCGACCTGATCAGACGCGGCGTGGTCGTCCAATCCGTCCTCGAGGACCCTGAGCCCTGAGCCGCACCGAGCACCGACCGGCCCCCGCACCGATCTGCAAGAGCGCTGACCGGCTCGCAGCAGTGACGGGCACGGAGCACTGAGCCGTCCGCCGGGCGTGCCGAGTCCCCTTTCGACTTCCCGAACCTCCCGAAGGAGCACCATGTCCCAGCAGTCCACCGCGCGAAGCCCCCTCGAGGGTCCTGTCCTCTACCGCCGAGGCTCCGTCTACACGACGGTGGATCCGGGAGCCTCGGCGCTGATCGCCGAGGGGGATCAGGTGGTCTGGGTCGGATCGGAGCAGGCCGCTGACTCGCTGCAGGACGAGCGGATGCAGGTCGTCGAGCTGGACGGCCGGCTGATCACCCCGGCCTTCGTCGACAGCTCCGCGGATCTGAGCCGCAGCGCGCACCCGAGCGCAGCGGCGGCGCTCGGGCTCGGAGCCGTGGTGCACACCGGCGGTCTGCAGGATGCCGAGGCGCTGCAGAACTGGGTCGAGGCGGCGCAGCAGGGCCGTGCCGCGCGCGTCCTGCTGTGGCCGAGCCTCGATCCGCAGGATGACGTCGCCTCGGTCGTCGAGCAGATCCGTGAGCGCTTCAGCGCTGCGCTGGTCGGCCTCCGGCTGCCGGTGGCGGACGCTGACGCCCAGGCCGTGGCGTCGTTCTGCACGGCCGTGTCGCAGGAGTCTCTGGCCCCGGCGCTGGCCGTCAGCCGCGCCGACGAGCTGGCGATCGCGCTGGAGGGCCTCGAGCTCGTGGCGAGCAGCGCGGGGAGCGCACCGCCCACGCCATGGGCGTGCGCGTGGACCTCGTGGGTGCGGTGGAGCTGACCCAGCGCGACCTCGAGCGCCTCGCCGCCGCTTCCGTCACGCTGTGCCTGGATCCCTCGGTCGAGGCGCCGGTGGCCGAGCTCTACCGGCAGGGCATCCCGGTGGTCTGGGGCACGGGCGCCGCTCTGCTCGACGGCTGGGAGGCCGTGCGAGCCCTGCTGCACCACCCCGATCCGCAGCAGCGCATCTCCGCGAGGGCCGCCTTCGTGGCCGCGACCCGCGGCGCCTGGCGGGCTCTGGGCGGAGGACATCCAATGGCCGGGCAGCTGGCCTCCGGAACACCGGCCACCTACGCCGTATGGGAGGTCGAGGCGCTGATGGTCCAGCAAGCCGAGGGCACCGGCGCCTCCTGGAGCACCGACCCCCGGGCCCGCACCCCGCTGCTGCCGGCGCTCGAGGACGAGGCGAGCCCGCGCTGCACGCAGACCGTCGTGGACGGACGCATCCTCCCGCTGAGCTGAGGCATTCCGACGCCCCGTCACCTACCCTGGGAAGACGCTCGGTGATCCTGTGCCGGGCCTGTCGATGCCGGGGCCCTGCGCCTGGTCGTGGCAGAGTCGGAGCACAGCGGCCTGATCAACGGCTGCGTCGGGACCTGTCGTCGCATTCGAGGGTCCTGGCGCGTCCGCGACTAGACTGACCGTCTTGCACCGGCTCGTCGCCTCCCGGCCCGGCACTGCACCCAGCAGGGCTCGAGGAGGCGCACCATTCCCGGTCGGTGCGGGGGCCTCCCGCAGGATCGGCCCTCGATGTCCTGCTCGGTGCACTTCGGCGAAAGGATGCGCGCAGCGTGCGTTCCCTCATCATCATCCCCACCTACAACGAGCGCGAGTCGCTGCCGACCGTCATGGACCGACTGCGTCGCGCCGTCCCGCAGGGCGATGTCCTCGTCGTGGACGACAACAGCCCGGACGGCACGGGCGAGATGGCAGATCGCATGGCCGAGGCCGATGCGCAGATCCACGTCCTGCACCGCACCGAGAAGAACGGCCTGGGCCAGGCGTACATCGCCGGGTTCCGCTGGGGGCTGGAGCAGGGCTACGAGATCCTCGTGGAGATGGACGCGGACTGCTCCCACCAGCCAGAGGAGCTGCCCAAGCTGCTGCAGGCCGTCGAGAACGGCGCCGACCTGGCGATCGGCTCGCGCTACGTGCCGGGCGGCTCGACGGTGAACTGGCCGTGGATCCGCAAGTTCATCTCCCGCGGCGGCGGGATCTACGCCCGCTTCTTCCTGGGCTCGAACATCCGGGACATCACGGCCGGCTTCCGCGCCTTCCGCGCCGAGACCCTGCGAGCCATCGACTTCACCTCGGTGACCTCGCGCGGCTACTGCTTCCAGATCGACCTGGGCTGGCGCACCGAGCTCGCCGGCCTGCAGGTCGTCGAGGTCCCCATCACCTTCGTGGAGCGCGCCGAGGGTGATTCCAAGATGAGCGCCGACATCACTCGCGAGGCCATCGTCAACGTGGCCAAGTGGGGCGTCACCGCTCGCGCCAAGGTGCTGCGGGACAAGGCCCAGGGCCTGCTCGGACGCTGAAGCCCCCGCGCGGGAGGCTCAGTAGCCCCCGCGCCCATGACGAAGGCCGCCCCCGAATCGGGGGCGGCCTTCGTCATGGGCGAACTGATCGTTCCACGGCGGACCTGTCAGAGGCTGCGGCTCAGAGAGCGTGCAGCTCCCGGTAGTGCTCGAGGCGCTGCTGGAGGATCTCCTCGAGCTCCTCCGTGGTGCGCCGCTCCATGAGCATGTCCCAGTGGGTCCGCTGGTGCTTCTCGTTGGGGTTCTCCGGCTTCTCGCCGTCGACGATGATGGCCTCCTGGCCGGTCTTGGTGTACCAGACCTGCGGGACCTCCGCCTCCATGGCGAAGGTCACGAAGACCGACTCGCCGGACGGGGTGCGGTACTCCACGCGCTGACGCGAGGCGGGCTCGACGCCGGCCTCCGACTCCATGGACTGCGAACCGAGGCGCATGCCGCGAAGGCTGCGATCGCTCATCGGATGTTTCTCCTGTCGGTGGGGGTGTCGGTGGGAAGACCTCTGCTGGAAGACACAGCACCGCGACGCTCGAGTCTATTCCCGAGACGTCGCGGTGCTGATGCCTCCCACGCGCTCTCGGCGCGTCCTCTTCCGTGGTCTGCGGCCGCTGGGGTCAGCGCTGCGGGGGCTGACCGTATCCGTCGTGCCCGCTCGTGCGGTAGGGATCGCGGCCGTGCTGCTGAGGGCGCTGCTGGCCCTGGTAGCCCTGCTGAGCCTGCGGGTGGGGCTGCTGGCCCTGCTGATCGAACGGCTGGTCCCGGCCCTGAGGGGCGGCCGCCTGGTGAGGGCGCTGGGCGCCGGCGCGGGTGTCTTCGCCGGGCAGCTTGGCGTTGAGGTCGACCGGGGCGTTCGGGTCGATGGTCTCGGGGCCGGGGACCTCGTAGTCATCGGGGTCGGTGAAGCGCTTGGAGGGATTGAGGTCCTCGTCGGTGACCTTGACCAGGCCCTCGTCCTCCTTGGCGCGGCGACGAGCCTCGGCCTCCTGCTCGTCCTCCTCCTCCATGACCTCGCCCCAGTCCGGTCCGGCGTCGGGACGGCCCAGGAACTCGCCCACGCCGCGCAGGGCATCGCCGAGCTCAGCGGGGATCATCCACACCTTGTTCGCGGAGCCCTCGGCGACCTTGGGCAGGGTCTGGATGTACTGATACGCCAGCAGCTTCTGCGTGGGCTTGGCGCGGTGGATCGAGTCGAAGACCTTCTGGATCGCCTGGGCCTCGCCGTCGGCGCGCAGGATCGCGGCCTTGGCATCGCCCTCTGCGGAGAGCACGGAGGCCTGGCGCTGACCTTCGGCCGTGAGGATCTGGGACTGCTTCTCGCCCTCGGCAGTGAGGATGGCCGCGCGACGGTCGCGCTCAGCGCGCATCTGCTTCTCCATCGAGTCCTGGATGGAGGCCGGGGGAGTGATCTCCTTGATGTCCACGCGCGAGACCCGCAGGCCCCAGCGGCCGGTCGTGGAATCGAGCACGCCGCGCAGCTCCGCATTGATCTTGTCGCGGGAGGTCAGCGTCTCCTCGAGGTTCAGACCGCCGACCACGTTGCGCAGCGTCGCGGAGGTGAGCTCGTCGACCGCATGGATGTAGTTGGTGATCTCGTAGGTGGCCGAGCGGGGGTCCGTCACCTGGAAGTAGACGACGGTGTCGATGCCGACCACGAGGTTGTCCTCGGTGATCACCGACTGCGCCGGGAAGGACACGACCTGCTCGCGCAGATCGATCATGGGCAGCAGCCGGTCGATGAACGGGACCAGGATGTGCAGGCCGGGGGACAGGGTGGACTGGTACTTGCCCAGTCGCTCGACGATGCCTGCGCGGGCCTGCGGAATGATCCGCACCGCCTTCAGCAGGATCACCACAGCGACCACGACAAGGATGACCAGCAGGATGATCGTGGCGATCATGGAGCTCTCCTCGTGACGTCGGTGTTCGGGGGGGGGCGTTCGGATCAGTGGCGATCGACGGGCCGGCCGCGGCGGCTCAGGCCCGGTGCACCGGGGGATCGATGGCGGGGGCGCTGCGTTCGACCCTCACGGTCGCGCCGTCGACGCGATGCACGTAGGCGGTCTCGCCCACCGGGATCTCCGGACCCGAAGTCCGGGCGGTCCAGACATCTCCGTGGAGGCGGACCAGGCCGGTGGCCGAGGTGACGGGCTCCAGGACGGTGCACTCGGAGCCGGGCAGACGGTCGGCGTTGGAGAGACCGTCGCGGCCCGGGCCTCGGTGCAGCCGGGCGAGGATGCGCGGGCGCACGAGGAAGAGCAGCAGCAGGGACACGGCGACGAAGACGAGCACCTGGACGACCACGCCTCCGCCCAGGGCAGAGGCACCGGCGGAGGCCAGGGCGCCGACTCCCAGCATCAGGAAGGTCAGGTCGAGGCTCAGGATCTCGATCACGATCAGCACGGCCGCGAGGATCAGCCACACGATCCATCCGCTGTCGGCGAGCATCTCAAGCATCGGGCGGCCTTCCGTCGTCGGTGATCCGGGTCTCCATCCTGCCAGAATTCGCATTCGAGAACAGGCAGGTCCATGCGTGTGTCGTCGATTCCCCGAGATCGCGTCGTCCAGCAGGGGAGTGGTGTCACCCTCTGTTCATCTGGCGTTCATCCGCTTATCATCTGGGGATTCCGTTCGACGTCCGCACAGGAGTGACCATGAGACCCATCGCCTCGATCGCAGCTTCCGCTGTGGGTGCCGGCGTGACCGGCATGGCGGCGGGTCTGATCACGCTGTCGGCGGTGCAGTCCAACATGCCTGCGCTCATGGCGCACCTGATGAAACCGGTGCCGGATCTGGCGGGCCGTCGGGTGCTGCTGTGCACGGGGGAGGCGGATCACCGCACCCGCGGCACGGCTGCGGACGAGGCCCAGCAGTGGCGTCGGGCACTGGAAGCCGAGCACGACACCCCGGCGATTTTGGTGGACCTGCGCACGGACGCCCGCTGCTCGGCGCGCCGACGGGCGCAGGTGCGAGCGCTGGCGGAATCCGTCCCGGCGGATCACCAGCGGGAGTTCGTTCTCGGCGACTCGGTGTCTGCACAGGCACGCTCTGTGCAGGCGCGCACCGGGGCCTCGTCGGCCGAAGCTCTCGGCTGAGGCCGGGCGCTCAGGAACCCTGCGAGTCCTCGTCGGAGTCCGGCTGCTGCGGCTGATCGCCGATGATCTGCCCGAGAGGATCGACGCGCGGCGGGCGCAGGATGCTGCGGGAGACGTTGCGGTAGTCGTAGCGCCCGAGGAGCTGGGCTGCTTCCTCGTCCTCGAGGTCGTAGGCATGCGCGAGCATGCGGACATTCTCCGTGTAGAAGGCGTGCAGCTTGTCCACGCCCTTCAGGAACTCGATTTCCTTGCTCATGGTCGGTGTGCGGCCTCTCCGGAAGATCTGCGGCTGGATCCGAGACGCAAGCGCCGATCGGACCGTGACCACCGTAGTCCGAACGCCGCAGAAACTCCCGTCCCGGAGCATGGTTCGTCCGAAGACGGAGGCGTCCTGCGGGTGCGGTGCCGGGGATCCAGAGGGTCGCTCGATCCTGCACCTCGTTCGCCGATAATCTACATTATGTAAAGTTAGGCTGAGCGGAGGGCTCGACGCCGACCGGATGGCCCCTCCCTCGCAGGCGGTGGGCATTCACTCGAGGCGTGCCTCGGAGTGCTCGGCTTGTGCGCGGTGCGCCGGCACGCGGCGGCGCGGGGCGACGACCTCGCCGCGGGCCGCCTCACGCCGGATCTCTCCGCGCGGTGCTCGACGCCGCCGGGCGGTCTCGGCTCCGCCCTGCAGTCTTGCCTCGATGATCTGTCTGCGCTGGCGCCTGTGTCGCTCCATGCTCCCGACTCGCCGCGCGTGCTCACCGCCAGCTGTGTCGTCCTAGGCGGCAGACGGCATTCCGTGCGGGCTGCCGCACCGCAAAGGCCATGACGGCTTCGCATAACCCGCTCGGAAATATCCTCCGCATGGTGCGCGCTCTGCGCGCGGGAAATCGGATATTCCGCTGCCGCGGCGCATTGGCCGGCCCGTGAGGGCTCCTGGAAGATGCCACCCGGAGCTCTTCTGAGCTATTCTTCTGACGGTCGGGATATCCTTGTCGCCCTTGGCCTGACAGTCATGCGGTGCCGCATCTGCCGTCGCATGATCTCGCTCGCGTCGATTCCGTGTCGTAGTAGACAAATAGAACGACACGAGATGGCGGAGGCAATCCTGGTGCTCGTCAGCATTCAATAGACCAGTATCGGCGACTCCCCCGGCCTCGATTCCCGAGGATTCCGGGGAGATGCCCGACGCTCCCCCGCAGGCCCATTCTTCCGTCGCGCTTTTCGATAGTATGTTCGAGTCGCCGACCGAGTGATCGATCCGCTGATCGACTCCCCCGGTCTCGGTGACCCGCCCGTCGTCGCCGACCCGAAGGACTCCGCCGCCATGGCTCTGCCTCCCCCGCCCGTCGAGATCCCGCTGCAGGAGGCCGTCGCGCGCTTCCTGGCCTCGGTGGATCGACGGGCGCGTGTGCAGTCGCTGTCGGCGGCCACGGTCAAGAACTATCGCGTGGATCTCGAGCGCTTCCTGGAGCTGCTCCCCCGCGCGAGCGAGCACACCGCGGAATCCGTCACCGGCCAGGACGTGGACGAGGCCCTGCTGCTGTTCGCCGGCACCGCGGATCACCGGCGCAAGCCGGGGCTCGGCGAGCAGAGCGGGGACGTCCGCCGCCGGATGGCCGCCACCGCGCGGGAGGCCAAGTCGGCCGGGTCGACCCTGCGGATGCGACGCTCCCTGTCGCGGTTCTTCGCGTACTGCACGGAGCAGTCCTGGGCCACCGTCTCCCCCATGGCCGCCTCCGAGCTGATCCCCCAGGGCGAGGACCCCCTGCGCGTCGAGCGGACCTCCCTGGACATCGAGGAGGCCCAGGCCCTGCTGCGCCACGGCCCGGGCACTCGGGAGTCGAACCGGCACTGGGACCGGGACGCCATCGCGCTGGGGCTCATGATGGTCGTCGGGCTGCGCGCCGGGGAGATCGTGCGGCTGGATGCGGATCACCACTCGCCTGCCGGTCCGGCGGGTCCGGCTCGGGTGACGGTCTACGGGAAGGGCCGCAGCACGCGGGTGGTCCCGATCGCGGCCTGGATCGACGAGCTGATCTCGTCGTATCGAGCCCGCCTGGGTCCGGAGGCGCCTGCGCCGCTGCTGCTCTCGGCCACCGGGCGCCGCCTGGCCGTGCGCGATATCGAGCGCCTGCTCGAGCGCGCCGTGCAGCGCACCCGAGCCGCCGAGCCGCGCCTGGCCCGCGGCGTGGTCCCCCACGGGCTGCGCCACACCGCGGCCACGCTGATGCTCGCCGACGGCTGGGACGTCAAGGTCGTCGCCCGGCTGCTCGGGCACAGCTCCGTGTCCACCACGAGCCGCTACCTCGACGAGCTGCCCGGAGAGCTCTCGGCCGCGATCGACGCCCACCCGCTGCGGCCCTGACGGACCGGCGGCCCCGATCGCCGTGAGGGGACCGGGGCCGCCGTCGACGGGGGCGCGTGCGAGATGCGAGTGCGGCCGCTCATGGCTCGCACGTCCCGGTGTCCGGAGGACTCAGGCCAGCCTGCCGGTGGTCGGGAAGCGGTCCCATACGCGATGGCGCGTCAGTGCCTCCTTCACGCCGGTGAGCACGCCCTGGGGCGTCTGCGCCACGGTCACACCGACGCCGTCGGCCATGCCCAGGGCCCCCAGGGTGTCGATGCCGGTGCCCCACGCGCCCATGGGCTTGGCCTGGCGCCAGACCTCCTGCAGGAGCAGACTCGCACGCGGATCCACCTCCTGGGGGCTGGGCGCAGCGGCCTTGGCGTCCAGGCCCTGGGCGGCATCGGGTCCGGGCAGGGGGTCCGAAGCCACCAGAACCGCATCGAATTCGACCGAGCGGGCTGTGAGCAGCGTGCGCTGGGCGACCACATCCCCGGCTGCGGTGCCTCCGGTGGGGGCGATCACCAGCGGAACCATGCCGGCGCCGTCGATCTCGCGGATCACCTGCGCCAGGGAGTCGCCGTCCACGCGGCTCCCGACCAGGATGCCGATCTGGCGCCCGTCGACCGGCCAGGTCCTCCCCAGCTGCGACAGCGCCGGGGATGGCTGGACGTCTTGGGCGGGCGCCGTCGTGGGCTCCTGCTCGGGCAGGCCGAGGCCCTCGGCCACTGTGCGGCCCAGCTCCGCATCGATCGCCGACAGATGCTGCAGCTGGCGGATGCGCACGTTCTCATCCCAGCACTTGCCGAGCTCGAACATGTATCCCTGCGCGGTGTGCTCGCGCTCGATCTCGCTGAGCGAGAGCCAGAACATCCGGGCCTGACTGAAGTGATCCTCGAAGGACTGCGGGCGGCGACGCTCCTTGACCGATTCCGCGATCGGCTGCGCCACGTCGATGAACGGCCGCTGCGAGTCGGGCGTCTCGAACGGATTGCCCCCGTCCAGCGAATTCGGGCGGTAGGGCGCGACCCCGGAGTGCACGGCGGACTGGTGCATGCCGTCGCGCAGCATGTCGTTGACCGGGGCATGCGGGCGGTTGATCGGCAGCTGGGTCCAGTTCGGCCCGCCCAGCCGTGTGATCTGCGTGTCCAGATAGGAGAACAGCCGCCCCTGCAGGAGCGGGTCGTTCGTCACATCGATGCCTGGGACCAGGTTGTTCGGGTTGAAGGCGACCTGCTCCGTCTCGGCGAAGTAGTTCGAGGGATTGGCTGTGAGCGTCATCAGCCCGACCGCCTCGACGGGGGCAAGCTCCTCCGGCACGAGCTTGGTGGGGTCCAGCAGGTCGATCCCCTGGAAGGTCTCGTCCTCGGTGTCCGGGAAGACCTGGACGCCCAGCTCCCACTGCGGATGTGCTCCGGCCTCGATCGCATCGGCCAGGTCGCGTCGGTGCATGTCGGGATCGGCGCCGTTGATCAGCTGCGCCTCCTCCCACAGCACGGAGTGCACGCCCAGCCTGGGCTTCCAGTGGAACTTCACGAGCGAGGTGGAGCCGTCGGCGGCCACGAGGCGGAACGTGTGGACCCCGAAGCCCTCCATCATCCGCAGGGAGCGCGGGATGCCGCGGTCGGCCATGTTCCAGATCGTGTGATGCTGCGCCTCCGTATGGAGGGAGACGAAGTCCCAGAAGGTGTCGTGGGCGGACTGCGCCTGCGGGATCTCCCGATCCGGATGGGGCTTGGCCGCGTGGATGACATCGGGGAACTTGATCGGATCCTGGATGAAGAACACCGGGATGTTGTTTCCCACCAGGTCCCAGGTGCCCTCGTCGGTGTAGAACTTCGTGGCGAATCCGCGGGTGTCGCGGGCCAGATCCCCCGAGCCGCGTGAGCCGAGCACGGTGGAGAACCGCACGAAGACGGGAGTCTGCTTCCCCTCGGCGAACACCCCGGCGCTGGACAGGCGGGAGGCCGTCCCGTAGGACTCGAAGACGCCGTGGGCACCGGCACCGCGAGCATGGACCACCCGCTCGGGGATGCGCTCGTGATCGAAGTGCGAGACCTTCTCGCGGAAGTGATGGTCCTGCAGGAGCGCGGGTCCGCGGCGCCCCGCCCTCAGGGAGTCCTCGGAGGTGCTCAGGCGGGTCCCGTGCGCGGTGGTGAGGAACTCGCCCTGCTGGGCTCGGGCGCCCTCGGGAGCGCCGGTCTGCTCTCCGGTGGCCGTGCGAGTCTGCGGGGCGGACTGATCGGGCTTGGGAGGCAGCGGGCTGCGCGGCTGGACGGGCTCCTGCGCGGATGCCGGTTCGGAGCCAGGGACCCCTGGCACCTGAGGAAGCTCGGGGCGGTGATCTGACATGGCGGATCCTCCTGACATCGTCGCTGTGCCGGCCGGGGCTGTCGGCCGCCGGCCCGCCTCCTGTCTATCCGTCCGCAGCCTGATAAGTAAGGAGGCTGACTGGATTGCCAGGGAATCCGGAGCTGCAGGTGAGGTGCGCCACATAGCCCCCGTGTCGCATGGACTCCGCCTGCAGTCCATCCCGGGCGTCTTTGCGGCCGGGGATTGCACCGCGATCCCCTTCAAGCAGATCGTGGTCGCCCAGGGCGCCGGCGCCACCGCCGGGCTCTCGGCATGGGACCACCTGATCCGCACCCAGGCCGTCGTCCCGGCCTCCCTCCCCCGGAAGGCAGCAGGGCCCGTCGCCGTGATGGCGACGGGCCCTGCTGCATGCTGCGGGAGCATCGAGCTCCAGCGCGGATCAGTGCCGCCGGTCCCGGTCCTCCTGCGCCCGCCTGCGGCCCTCGCTGGTGCGCTGCGCCTCGGGGTCCGAGCGGTTCTCGGAATGCTTGTCCTCCCGGTCGGCCTGCTCGTCCTGATCCTCCTGGTCCTGCTGCTCATCCTCCTCGTCGCGGTACTCGTCGAGCTTCTCGCGCTGCTCTTGGCCGCGCTTGGAGTAGGTCGCGATGCGCACGGCCTCGGCGTCGTCGAAGTTGGAGCCCAGGGCGCCGGCGAGCATGCCCATGGACACGGACAGGGACGTGATGGCGATGTAGTCCCACGGCCCGGGTGCGTACCCCAGCTGCCCGGCCAGGAAGTCGGCGTCGATCACGATCAGCGAGAGCAGCCCCAGGGCGGCGAACAGCACGGCGAAGAACGCGATGATGCTCAGCAGCACCGTCACGAACGTGGCGATGTTCTCCACGAGCGCTCGACCCGAGCCGGTGGCCGCACGGTCGCGGAACCACAGCTTGTTGCGCGTGATCAGCCACAGGGTGAAGGTCACGATCATGATGGCCGCTATCAGCACATGCCGCACCGGGCTCAGTGCCACGGAGAGGCTCCAGATGCTGCCGAAGAACACGCCGAACCCGCCCGAGGCCATACCTGCGGCGATGCCGCCGCCCAGCGCCGTGATCAGACGTCCCGGGCGGTTGGCGCGCACCATGCCCGAGACCTGGCGCAGCCGAGCCGTCGGACCCGGGCGCACCAGGTAGTGCACGCCCTCCTCCAGCCCGGCTCGGGAGACCAGTCGGGAGAGCCGCAGCGCCTCGATGAGCTCATCGCCCTCGACCGGGCTGTGCGCGTCGCGGGCGCTCGTGGCCACCAGATCCACGATCAGCTCGAGGGCCGAGGACTTCAGCCCCACCGCACCCAGCGACGGGAGGGAGACCATGGCCGAGCGGCCTGCCTTGTCGACCTCGGCGACGACCGGAACGCGGTCCAGGGCGCGCGGGAGATCAGTCGCGTAGACCAGGTAGCGCCAGCCGTGGCGGTCCAGGATGTCCGGGGCGCGATCGCTGAAGGGCACGGTGCCGTCGTCGTTCAGGGGGAAGGTCACATCGCTGACCTCGGTCTCCCAGGGCGTGCCCGTCCTGCGGGTGAGCTGCTCGGCGATCCTGCCGGCGAGCGCGTCGATGACCTTCTGGGGCACGCCGGGGTCTGCGAGCAGTCCGAGAACCTGGGTTCGATAAGCCATCTGCTCATTCTGGCATCCTGCTGCCGCGGCTCGCTCCGGATGCGTCCGAGGATCAGCAAGTCACGGCCACCCGTTGTCGGGCCATCACCCGGCCGCGGTGGCTGGGGAGCATGTCATCAGAGTCGATCGCATCTCATCCGGACCGCCTGCTCCCGGCGGATCCGGCCACCCGCTCCATCGAGACCTTTGAGAAGTTCGGCGCCGACACCGGCCACGACATCCCGTTCCGGATGGAGTGCACGCGCTCCCTGCAGCCGCTGCTGGCGGACTTCGGCAACGCGAAGGGCTTCAACCTGGTCCTGTTCACGATCGACGGGACCGTGTTCTCCCGCGAGATCGCCCCGCTGGCCGGGTTCTACCCGTCGGTCTACGTGGGCGCCCCGTGGTGGTTCATCGACGAGCCCGATGCCATGCACCGGTGGCGCAGCGCGATCACCGGCACCGCCGGCTTCACCCGTTCCTCCGGGCTCATCGACGACACCCGCGCGTTCACCTCGATCCCGGTCCGCCACGAGGCCTCCCGGCGCACCGAGGCCTCGTTCCTGGCCAAGCTGCTGGCCGAGCACCGGATCACGGAGGATCGCGCCCAGGAGATCATCGTCGACGCCGCACTCAGGAGGGCCTTCAAGCTGTGAGGGCGCAACCGCTGAACCGCACCACCCACCCGCAGGCCCCGGCTGCCCCGGTGCGCATCGTGCACCTGGGACTTGGCGCATTCCACCGGGCGCACCAGCTCTGGTACACGCAGCACTCGGAGGCGGATCCTTCCGATCCGCAGTGGGGCTTCGCGTCCTTCACTGGCCGCTCGCCGCGCATGTCGGATCTGCTGTCCGCCCAGGACGGGCTGTTCACCCTCATGGTCCGCGGACCCGAGTCCGACGAGCCGGAGATCATCGGCGCCCTGAGCGATCCGCGCGCCGCCGATGATGTGCGGCGCCTATGGGAGCTGCTGGCCGCGCCGTCCACCGCCGTGGTGACGCTGACGATCACCGAGGCCGCCTGCAACCTCGGCCCGGAGCTGTCCTTCGACGCCGCCGAGGAGACCGTGGCCGCCGATCTGGAGACTCTGCGCGCGGCCTTCGCGGCCGGCTCCTTCGACACCGATGCCGTGGGCGTGCCGGCCTCGCCGGCGGCCAAGCTCGTGGTGGGCCTGGCCGCGCGCCGCGCCGCCGAGGCCGGGCCGATCGCCGTCGTGTCCTGCGACAACCTCTCGGCCAACGACCGGGCGGCGCACCACGCGATCCAGGGCCTTGCCGCCGAGCTCGACCCGCAGCTCGGCCAGTGGATCGAGCGCAGCGTGTCCTTCGTGGGCACCTCGATCGACCGCATCACCCCTGCCACCGAGGACTTCCTGCTCGACGACGTCGCCCAGGCCACCGGGTTCGCCGATCAGGCCCCGGTCGTCACCGAGCCGTTCAGCAGCTGGGTGCCGCAGGGCGAGTTCCCCGCCGGGTGCCCCGAGTGGGAGCGCGCCGGTGCGGTGTTCGTCGAGGACCTCGAGCCGTTCGAGCGCCGCAAGCTGTGGCTGCTCAACGGGGCGCATTCGCTGCTGGCCTACGCCGGGCAGCTGCGCGGGCACGAGACCGTCGAGCAGGCCATCACCGATGAGGTCTCCCGCCAGCAGGTCCTCGAGTTCTGGGACGAGGCGGCGCATCACCTCACTACCCCGGGCCTGGACGTGCCGGCCTACCGGGAGGCGCTGCTCGAGCGCTTCGAGAACCCGCGCATCCGGCACAACCTGGCCCAGATCGCAGGCGACGGCTTGACCAAGCTGCAGATGCGCGCTGTGCCCGTGCTCAAGGCCGGGCGCAGCGGCGAGATCGCAGCGCGCATGATCGCCGCCTGGACCGTGTACGTGGACGGGCGCGACGAGCTCAGCGACTCCCGGGCCGAGCAGGTCCTCGAGGCCTCTCGCAGCGAGGATCGGATCCGCTCGCTCGTCGGGCTCCTGGACGCGCAGCTGGCCGAGCAGCCCGAGGTGATCGAGCAGATCACGGATCTGGCGCAGGCCCTGCGCGACTGAGCCTCTGCGCGGCCGAGCCCCTCTCGGGGCAGCCGAGCACAGCACGGGAACTGGCCGCAGCCGCCTCCGGGCGACTGCGGCCAGATCTGTGTCACCTCTGACATGAGGCGACGCTCGCTGCCCTGCGGGCAGCACCCTGCAACGTGCAGGTGGACCACCTCCGCGATTTCAGAGCATGGGGGCACAAGGCGGAGACGTCGAGCTCACCGTCGGGCTGATCTTCCGGCCATCTGCTTCGTCGACGCCTTCACGGACATCCTCATCGGGTCCGTCATCGACCGCACGAACACCCGCATGAGCAAGTTCCGGCCCCACATCATGGTCTTCTGCGTGCCGCTGTTGCTCTCGGCCGTCTTCGCGTTCTCGCCGGCCGGTCTGCGCGGCACGAACGGCGTGCTGATCTGGGCCGTCGTCACCTGCTTCCTGCTGGGGTCGGTCTTCTACACCCTGGTCAACATCCCCTACGGCTCGCTGGCAGCCGCCATGACGGGCAACAGCCAGGACCGCTCCAAGTTCGCACTGGCGCGCACCATCGGCACGGGCATCATGCAGATCGTCACGGCCGTGGCCATCAGCCCGGCGATCCAGCAGTTCGCCGGCGATCCGGACGGCCTGCAGGCCACACTGACCCGCACCATCGCGCTGCTCGTCATCACCTCCCGGGCGAACGTCGAGCGCAGGATCGCCGAGGTCGGGCTCAAGGAGAGCCTGCAGACCCTCGCAGCCAACCGCGCTCTGCAGACCCTGGCCGGGATCTCCGTGGTGTATCTCGCCGGGCTGTTCTGCGTCACGGGCATCCTGATCTACTACGCGCGCGACGCCCTGGCCTTCGTGGGCGAGGCCCTGGGCGACTGGGCCGGGCTGTGGCTGATCGGCCAGTTCGGCTGCGTCTCCGGCGCCGCAGCGCAGCCCGACCCCGCGATCACGGGCATCACCCTGGCCGCAGGCGTGGCCCCCGCCGCGTTCTTCCTGCTGGCCGCGGATCCTGGTGCAGTCCTACCCGCTGACCGATCAGGGGCCCGCTGCGCGCTGAGCGGCCCCGTCGCGGGCAATCGAGGGAAATCCCGCTGAGAACCGTCCCGCGGGGCCGTAGCCTGGCGGGCGGTCTGCCGCGGGAGGCGACGATGCCCCCGCCGAGCACCGAGGAGAGGAACTTCTGTGATGGTCGCCAACGAGCAAGCTGCCAGGCCCACCCCTGTAGTCGTCGTGATGGGGGTCTCCGGCTCCGGGAAGACGACGATCGGCGCCCTGGTGGCCGATGCCAAGTCCGTGCCGTTCGTGGATGCCGATGACCTGCATCCGATCGACAACGTCAAGAAGATGGCCGCGGGCACTCCCCTGGATGACGAGGACCGCTGGCCCTGGCTCGACATCGTCGGCCGACGCCTGCAGGAGGCCGAGGAGTCCGGCGAGGGCGTGGTCATGGCGTGCTCGGCGCTGCGCCGCGTCTACCGCGACCGCATCCGCGCCACGGCCCCCAGCACGATCTTCCTGCACCTGAACGGCTCGCTGGAGGTGCTCACCGCCCGCATCGAGGGCCGCAGCGGGCACTTCATGCCCCCGGCGCTGCTGAGCTCACAGATGGAGACCCTCGAGGCGCTCACGGAGGACGAGGCCGGCTACGTCCTGGACATCGGCCAGAGCGTCGAGCAGATGATCGACGAGGCCCTGCCGGCGCTGCAGTCCATCCGGGACGAGATGCCCCGCGACTGAGTCGCTGCTGCTGCCCCTCAGCCGGCCCGACGACGAGGTCGCTCTGAACCCGAATCCGGGCCCCGGCCCCGCCTGCCGTGCTGCTCGCTGTCGGCCCGGGCAGCGGCGACCTGCTCCTCCAGATCCGGTCGGGTCAGGGCCCAGGCCTGCAGCGCGGTGATGCTGATCCCGCGCGGGCCGGTGCGGCGGGTGGTCCCGCGCACCAGCAGCAGTCGCGTGCCGAAGAGCACCGGCCCGGACAGACGCTGCGCCTCGTCGAAGAACGCGCAGTCGGCGGTCCCGGTGCCGTCGTCCAGGCTGATGAACACCACGCGGTTCCCGCCGCGCATGGGCGGGGTCATGGTGGAGACCCGCACCCCGGCCACGAGCACCTCGGTCTGCGAGCGCAGCTCCAGCAGATCGCCCGCGGCGGTGGCGCCCAGTCGGCGCAGCAGCGGGGCGTAGCTGTCGACCAGGTGGGCGGAGACGTCCAGAGCGATGTGGTCGAGCTCGGCGCGCACGGTCTGCTCGGTGCTGGGGCTCGGCAGGCCCGGCACCAGGCCCCGCAGCTCCGGATCGCCCAGGGGCAGCTCGAGCTGCCCGGAGACCTCGCGGCGGACGGCGGACGGGCGGGCGTCGGCTCGGTGGCGCATGGCCTGGACCAGGTCCGCGCGGTTGGCCGTGCTGCCGGAGCTCTCGAGCAGCCCGTCCAGCGCGCCCACCGAGGCCAGCCGCTCGAGCGAGCGCCGGGTGGGCCGCGCCCGTGCACGCAGATCCCCGAGCGAGGCGTAGGGTTGTCCTGCCACGAGGCGTGCGATCTCCGACTCCGAGACGCCGCTGAGCTCGCGCAGGGACAGCCGGATGCCCAGCCGGCGGCGCCCCTGAGCGTCCAGGCCCTCCTCCGGGGCCAGCTCCTCCACACGGTGGTGGTCATCGGAGCGGTTCACGTCCACGGGCAGCACGGGGATGCCCATGCGTCGGGCCTCCCCCACGAGCAGGCGCTTGGGGTACATGCCGGGGTCGTGCTCCCACACCCCGGCCAGGAAGGCCTCCGGATGATGGGCCTTCAGCCACGCGGATTCGTAGGTGGGCACGGCGAAGGCCGCGCCGTGGGCCTTGCAGAAGCCGAACGAGCCGAAGGCCGAGAGGATCTCCCAGACCTGATCGAGCACCGCGGGCTTCCAGTCCCCCTGCGCGCGGGCGGACTCGCGCACGAAGCGCTCCACGGCCGGCTCCTCGGGGCCGCCGAGTTTGCGGCGCAGCTCGTCGGCCCGGGCCAGACCGCAGCCGGTCACGGTGTCGAGGATGCGCAGGATCTGCTCGTGGAAGACCGTCACCCCGTGGGTCTCGGCCAGGATCGGGTCCAGGCGCGGGTCGATCGAGGGCACCGTGGCGAAGCCGTGGCGCTGATCCAGGTACGGCCGCACCATGTTCGACTGCATGGGCCCGGGGCGGAACAGGGAGATGTCCACGATCAGGTCGTCGAAGCTCTCCGGGGCCATCTTGCCGATCAGCTCCCGCTGGCCCGGGGACTCGATCTGGAAGCAGCCCAGGGTGTGGGTGGAGCGGATCAGCTCGAAGGTCGCCGGGTCGTCCCGCGGCACCGCCTCCAGATCGATGCGCGGCGGGACGACGGCGGCCTCATCCTCCTCATCGCGACGACGGGCGCGGATCAGCTCGAGGCGCTGGATCTCGTCGAGCGCGTAGGTCAGCGTGGACTGCATGCGCACCCCCAGGACGTCGAGCTTGAGCATGCCCATGGGGTCCATGTCGTGCTTGTCGAACTGGCTCATGGGCAGACCCAGCCCGGAGGCCTGCACGGGAGTGCGACCCAGCAGGGACTGATCGGAGAGGATCACCCCGCACGGGTGCATGGAGATGTGCCGCGGCAGCCGGTCCAGGCGCTCGGCGACGTCCACCAGCAGGTCGAGCTGCTTGTCCTGGGCGACCTGCTGGGCGAACTCGGCCAGCTCGGGCTTCTCCTCGAGGGCCTCCCGGAACGACGAGGCCGAGAAGCGCCACAGCTGCTTGGCGATCGCGTCCACCTGGGCCGGCTCCATACCCAGGGCCAGACCGGCGTCGCGGACCGCACCGCGAGCGCGGTAGGCGTTCTGCATGCTCATCAGCGAGACCCGCTCAGGCCCGAAGCGCTCGAAGATGCGGTCGTAGACCTCGTGGCGCCGGGCGGACTCGACGTCGATGTCGATGTCCGGCAGGGTCGAGCGGTCCCGGGAGAGGAAGCGCTCGAAGATCAGCCCGTGCTCCAGCGGATCCGGCTGGGAGACGCCCAGCAGGTGGTTGACCAGCGAGGAGACGCCCGAGCCGCGGGCAGCCCGACGCACCCCCATCTGCCCGATCATGTCCGAGACCTCGGCGACGGTGAGGAAGTAGGACGCGAAGCCCAGGTGCTCGATGATCGCCAGCTCGTGCTCCAGGCGCTCCTGCACCCTCTGCCAGGCCGGTGAGCCGGGGGCGGCCTGCGGGTAGCAGCGGGCCACGGCCGTCTGGCACCGCTGGCGCAGCTCCCGGGGTGCCGGGGAGCTCAGGCCCAGCACCGAGGCCTCCGGCACGACCGGTCTGCCCCAGCCGCAGTCGGCGGCGGCGTCCAGGCGGGTGAGGTCGGCGACCTCGGCGGTGCCGCCCAGCAGCGCCTTCACCCCTGCTGCGCCCAGATCGGCGCTGCGGGCTGTGTCGCGGGCCAGGTCCTCCATCTGCGCGGCGGGCTTGAGCCAGGCCTGGCCGTTGGGCTGCAGGGATTCGCTGTCGGTCTCCCCCGCTGCCAGCTGGGCCAGCGGGGTCAGGGTGCGGGCGGCGTCCAGGACGTCGGCGGTGGCCGCGTCCTGCGGATCGAGATAGCGCACGGCATTGGAGAGCACGCAGCGCACTCCGGACTCGACACCCATCCGCAGGGTCCGGGCGGCGTGGCCCGCGCTCCCCGAGGCGCCGGGCTCCGCCAGGTGGTGCACGACCTCCAGGGCCAGCGCCTGCGGGGGCAGCAGCTGCTTCCAGCGAGCCAGGGCCTGTCGAGCGCTGCGATAGCGACGGGCCGCCAGCAGCCTGCCCACATCCGAATCCGGGCCCAGCAGCACGACCAGCCGGACGGGGGCTCCCGCCCTCGCCTCTGCGGCCGTGTCCTCTGCCCCCGGCTCTGCGCTGTGCTTCGTGGACGAGATGCCGCCACCTGAGGAGCCGGTCCCGGGGTCCCCCAAGGCCCCCGGCACCGCCCGCCGACGCAGCTGCTGCCTGGTGATCCCGGGCAGGAACGAGGCGCTCGGCCCCGACCCGAGCCGCGAGCGCAGCCGCGCAGCGCCTGTCCGGGCGCCTCCGCCGGAGGATCCCCGTGCACTCGCCCCAGCCGCACCGTCACCGCGCTCACCAGCCGCGGCCCCGCAGGTCTGCTCCGCCCCCTCCACCCGGTGCGCGTCCGAGATCAGCCGGCACAGCGCGGCGTAGCCCTCCCCCGGCGCTGCTCCGGCCCCGGCTCCGGCGGCGAGCACCACCACGCGGTGGAAGCGCTCGCCGTCCGGATCGCCCACCCGCAGATCGACGCCCAGGATGGGGTCGATGCCCGCAGCCCGGCAGGCACCCAGATGCTTGACCGCCCCGTAGAGGCCGTCGCGATCCGTGCACCCCAGGGCGTCGGCTCCGTCGGCAGCGGCGGCGGACACGAGAGCCTCCGGGCGGGCGACGCCGTAGTGCGCGCTGAAGGCCGTGCGCACATGCAGATGGGTGAAGGTCACCCCCGTATTCGAAACTATGTTCGAATCAGAGTCAACTCACCGCAGGCGGCTCGAGGGCGTCGGGCTCACGAGGCGGAGTCGAGGGCCCGCAGCTCGCCGATCCTGCGGTCGAGCCCGGAGGGCTCTGCGGCCGCCGAGCACTGGGCGAGGGCCTCGCGGCGCCGCAGGGGCAGATCGATCACCCCGCCTCCGGTCTCCGTGGTGGCCCGCAGCAGGCGCCAGCGCCCGGTCTCCATGGTGTGCACGAGCTCCAGGGTGATCAGTGCCGCGCGCGGGCTCAGCCGCACCTGCACGCGCCACATCTCCTGATCGACCACCTCGGTGTCCCGCGGGGCGCGATGCCCATCCACCCACCACGAGCGACGCCGATGCCAGCGCACCGGCTCCTCCGCGACGCTGTGCACCCGCCCCTCCCAGAGCACCCGCACAGGGGCCCCCGACCTCCCGCACTCGACCTCCACGCCCTGCATCAGCAGTCCCATGATGTCCTCCGCTCTCCCGCGTCCCGCCTGTCCCGATCGTCGTCCGATCGATGCTTCGAAACTAGAAGAGGTGTACGACAGCACAAGACGAATATGACGCTCATGGGAACACCAGTTCCCAGGGCGAGGATGGGGTGCTCGCGCCTCATGCCTCCCGGTCGGCCGCATCATTGAGCTCGAAGGAGCCCCTCCCGTCCAGCGTCTCCCGGAGAAGGTCCGCGTGCCCCGCATGACGGGCGACCTCGGCCGCGATGTGAGCCAGGCACCACCGCACCTCCCAGTGCGTGACGTCCTCGGGGATCCAGGGCGAGGGCGGGACGGGCACGAGCGCATCCAGCTCGGCGGCCTCGTCGAGGTTCTGCGCGGTGAGGGCCACGTGACGGTCGAACTGCTCCAGGACCTCGCTCAAGGGCCGGACGTCTGCGATGAGCGAGTCCAAGGACGGGTCCTCCGACAGATCCTCCGGAAGGACGGGCGCCCCGGGTGCTGCAGCCGCGAGCGCGGACCAGTACACCCCCACGGCCGAGGTGTGCAGCAGCAGGCCGGTGAGGTTCAGGACCGAGGCGGTGGGTGCGGCATGGGCCTGCTCATCGCTCAGGCCATGGACGGTGGTGCGCATCTGGGCGAGCTGCTGCAGCGCGTAGGTGCGCAGGACGTCGTGCTCGCCGACGGCGTTCGGGGTCAGGAATCCCATGGTGGTGTCCTCCAGCAGGGCTCATGGCCCGGCGGATCCGGGCGCTGAGCACACTGTTGCTCACACCGAGGACAGATCCTGTCCTCGGGATGAGCGATGATGAGCAGGTGACCGATCCCACCTCCCGAGCCCTCTCCCTGCTCAGGCTTCTGCAGGTGCGCCGCTCCTGGCAGGTGGACGAGCTCGCCGCCGAGCTCGGGGTGACTCCCCGGACGGTGCGCCGCGACATCGCCCGGCTGCGCGAGCTGGGCTACACCGTGAACTCCGGCGGCGGCCTCTACGGCGGATACCACCTGGGTCAAGGCGGCCTGCTGCCTCCGCTGGCGCTCGACCTGGACCAGGCCGTGGCCGTCGCGCTCGCCCTGACCGACGCCGCCGCAGCCGGAGGAGCACATGCGGACGCAGCTCTGCAGGCGCTGCACCTTCTCCAAGAGATCGTGCCTCCTCGGGTGAGGCGCCGACTGCGGGGGCTCAGCGAAGCCTCCGAGGCAGGGATCCCCCACCGCACCGTCGATGCCGCTGCCGTCGACCCGAAGTCACTGCTGCACTGCATGGATGCCATCCAGCAGCGGCTCATGCTCGGCTTCGCCTACACGGATCGCCATGGTCGGCGCACGGACAGGCGCGTGGAGCCGCACTGGCTGGTGCCGGTGCGAGGGAGATGGATGCTGGTGGCCTACGACCCCGCACGGGAGGACTGGCGCACCTTCCGCTTCGACCGGCTGAGCGAGCCGGAGATCCTCCTGCGGCGCTGCACGCCGCGTCCCGGCCTGGATGAAGTGCTGGCGCGTCTCGACGAGCCCACGCCGCCCAACGCCTGGCGGCATCAGGTCGTCGTGCTGATCCACGCACCGCTCGACGAGGTCGCGGAGACCATGCCCCGCCTGGCAGGGCACCTGCAACCCGTCGGGGAGTCCGAGACCGAGTTCCGCACCGGTGCCGAGGATCCCGACGACGCGGCGAGGTGGCTGAGCACGCTGCGGCAGGACTTCACTGTGCTGGGCGATGAGGAGGTTCACCAGGCCATGAGGCGTCTGTCCGACCGCCTGGGGCGCAGCGTCGCGGACTCGACCGGATGAGGCTCAGCGCGGGATGAAGGGGGTCCTCCCAGGACCTTCCATCGATCTGGCGCAAGGACCGGTTCTACACGGGGCACCGCGGCTCGTTCAGCTACTTCGACGTCGACGCGACGCCCACATCGTGGAGCTGATCCCGAACAGCGCCAGCGACGCCTTCAAGGCGCACCTGCGCTCCGTCGGGGCCTCCTATCTCATCGCCGGCGAGAAGACGCTGGACATGGAGATCGCGGTGCGCGGATCGGAGAGGTCTTCGGCGTGGACGAGCTGATCCTCGGCGGCGGAGGGACCCTGAACTGGTCCATGGTCCGCGACGGGCTCTGCGATGAGATCAGCATCGTGATGATGCCGCTGGCCGACGGCGAGACCGACACGAATTCCCTGTTCGAGGCCAGCAGCGAGCACTCCAGCCCCCTGCCGATCGGCTTCGCGCTCAAGGGAGTCGAGCCTCTGGAGGACGGCAGCCTGTGGCTGCGCTACGACGTGACGGGCCCGGTCGCCCAGGAGCAGTCATGACCCGCATCCTGGTCACCGGATCGACCACCGGCGTGGGCCGAGCCACGGCTGCGGCGCTGCTGGAGGACGGCCACGACGTCGTCGTCCACGCCCGCTCCCAGGATCGGCTGGCAGCCGTCGAGTACCTGATCGACGCCGGAGCCGCGAGCGTCGTGGGCGATCTCGCTGACCCCGGCCAGGTGCGCGGCATCGCCGAGCAGGCCCAGCAGATCGGCCCGCTGGATGCGGTCATCCACAATGCCGGAGTGATCGCCGGGGCCGACCTGCTGTCGGTCAACGTGGTGGCGCCCTACGTGCTCACGACGCTGCTGACAGCCCCGCGGCTGATCTATCTGTCGAGCAGCATGCACCGGGGAGGACGACCGGAGCTGGCCTCGGCCGACTGGTCGGGAGCCTCTGAAACCGTCTCGTACTCGGACACCAAGCTGCTGGTCACTGCGCTGATGGCTGCAGTGGCGCGACTGCGCCCGGACGTGCTCGCGAATGCCGTCGACCCCGGCTGGGTGCCAACCCGCATGGGCGGCCCCGACGCCGCCGAGGAGCTCGAGCTGGCCCACGTCACCCAGGCCTGGCTGGCCACGAGCCAGGACGCCGAAGCGCTGAGCTCCGGCGGGTACTGGCATCACGGGCGCGTCGAGAAGACCCACGCGAACGTGCACGACGAAGCCTTCCAGGACGAGCTGCTCGCGGCGCTCGCCGAGCACACGGGGACGGATCTGCGCGACGGCTGACCCCCCTGAGGAGCCGCGGCCGGTCAGCCGGGCAGGGTCTGGGCCGGGCGCGTCTAGGCCCAGGCGCGCCTCAGGCCGGCCGCGTCTCCCAGAACGCCGCCGCCACGTTCAGCGAGTCCACCCCGTGGGACATGGGGATCCGCACCGTGAGATCGGCGTGGTGGATGGCAGGCGGCGTGAGCCCGTGGCCCTCGGTGCCCAGCAGCAGCGCGAGCTTCTCCCCCGATTCCCGCACGCGGGTGCCGAGCTCGTCGAGGGCCAGGGAGTCGTCCTCCAGCGCCATGGCCGCGGTGAGAAAGCCGGCGTCCTTGACCTGCTGCAGATCCGCCGTCCAGTGCTCCAGGCGCACCCATGGCACCTGGAAGACGGTGCCCATGGACACCCGGATCGCCCGGCGGTAGAGCGGATCGGCGCAGCGCGGGGTCACCAGCACGGCATCGACCTGCAGGGCCGCCACCTGGACCTGATGAGTCAAATAGCCATATACGATACGTCGAAAGAAATCTGTAGCTACGCCAATGCGTGCGGAGTACATCAGGCATGGCCAATACAATGCGTCCAAGTATGTCTGTCACCTCATTCGTCATGTCACTCCGAACGTCGGCGCCTGGAACAGTTCATCACAGCAAAAGTTGCTCTGACCGACTTCACCCGGACGAGCGAAATTTTACAACGCCGCTTTTCGAGATCGATTGGCGTGCTAAGGTGGCAGCTACTATATGACATGCTTCGCGAACGCCTCAGCCGTGTCTGCCCGAACGGCGGTTAGACCGTTCCGCCAATCCTTTGCGAACGTCTTCGTGCGCGGCCAGATGACAACCAGAGTAATCACTGAAACGCGTCCACAATCGAAGGAAAATCTGCGCTACCCGTCGTCCGCCATGCAATTAAAAGATGAAGAGATTCACATCGGAAGCCCAGAAATAACTGCACCACATCAGCTCGCACCACGCATGAGATCGACGAGAAGGGGCATCGCAGATGAAGGATTCGGGCCGGTTCGTCCAGCCTTCATCGCGGGATCCGTCGATCGAGCGATTCTACAAGCGTCGTCGACGCACTCGATGGGAAATCGTGGAGTCAGTGACTTTTCGCTGGTTAACTTTAGCGCCGCAACTTGCCGGTCCAGCTGGGACGAGCTCAAGGCTGACCTTTTGTCCTCGGAGTGCCAGCGTAACCATACTTCGAACTTCAGATTTGAAACTAAAAGCAGGACTGACTCGCGCTCGGCCAGCCTGCTCGCGCGCTCCAGTGTGCTGTGATCATCTACATCGACCAGGCACACACAGAAGTCGTACTGTTTATCATTACTGGCGGCAACGTCACGCAATTCAATGGATTTTTCAACGACACGAAAAGGATCCGCCCCGACACCCATCGACTTGACGACCGCCGTGGTCGACTTGCTGCGCAGGTATCTATTGAGAAGTTCGACGTACTGGGGTTCTGTCCTTATGCCTTCAGTTACGACAAGGATACGCCGGGCAAAATTGCGTTGTGGCCGTCTCTTGACTCTTCCTCCTCGTCTACTTGACACGCTTATTCCTTCCCGGATTGCACGAGTGCAGCCAAGGAACTGGGCGAAAGGCGTGGAGTGCCGCCATATCGGCCCGTAAGGTAGCGCCGAGACACGTTTGCATCGGGGTGTCTCGGAAAATCAGAGAGACACGTTAGCTCTGTAACTCCCTCATAGGACTTGTCGGTAAACCAAATCTGCTCAGGATCCAACCTAACTTCACTCAAAGGCGACAGGACGAACGACTCGTGGCTGGTGAAGATCAATTGGGCGTGCTCTGTATTGACACTCGGATCCGCGAACGCACCGAGGAGTAGCTCCAGCAGGTGAGGATGGAGGCTCGCGTCTATCTCATCGACCACTAGAAGTCCGCCTTGCCGAAGGGCCTCCAGTGCTGGAACTGCGGTGGCGAGCCACGCGATAGTGCCATCACTCTCGTCCTGGATTGAGAACGCTGGGCTGTCCTCTATCGTTCCGCGGTGAGTGAAGACTAGATGGCGAATAACCTGCTCGAGCTGATCAGGATCGAGCTCGTCACCGCTATTGTCACCCTCATCCGTTTCCTCGTCGTCACGCAACTCTCGCTTCAAATTGAGAATCGCACGACGGAAACCCTCGGGGATATTCATCTCCTCGATGTCAACCTTCACCACTCCGATGTCAGCGACTTGGAGTAGCGCCTCAATATCTGTGAAAGTGATGGTCTTGTCGGCCAAGGAATCCGCGATATCCCTCAGCCGCTCCTCGCGGTGGGAGTCCTTCACCAATACTGCATCGAAGTGCGATACGAGATCCTGGGCGACGGCGTGAAGAAGCGTATCGCCCAGAAGAAGTGCGCGACTCAGGACCAACTCCCGAGGAGTGACTTCGATCTTCCCGCGCAATGACGCGTGGAAATTAAGCGTACCCTCTCCGCGGTTGCGCTCGAGCAGGGTGCGCCAGCGCGATTTAGGAACGTCGCGCATCCACTCTCGCTTGATCCCCTCGGCGTCGACCTCAAAGCCGTACAGGTGTCGGCGGCCATCATGGACGAAGTCGAGCTCGTATGTACTCGAAGACGAGCGTGCCGTCCCATCGAGCAGAAAGGGGGCACGGTGCACGGACTTGGATGCCTGCCAGCTCGTCGCAGACCTCTCGATGGCTGCAAAAACATACCGCAGGGCATCCAGCACTTGCGACTTCCCGGTGGCGTTGCCACCGAAGATGCCTGCGAGCGGGTAGCTCGCTCGCGACCAGTCGGAGCCCTTCGGCTGCAGGGTTCGGAGTGAGGGATGCGTGAGGTCGAGCGTAATCTCATCCCGGACGCTGGCATGGTTGCGCACGGTGAAGCTCAACAGGATCATAGGTTGAAGATAGCATGCGGAGCGTCGAAGTTCTTACGATTTTCGAGCAGATCGACTGACTCCTATGAAGCTCGGGTGTCGACCGATCGGGTCGTCAAAGACGCCCAGAACCATCGGACGAACATCATCCGGATAGGTATGGGCAGGGCCACGGGACCGCTCTGAGGCTGCGGTGGCGCCACTGCGCCCGGGGGTGATCGTCCACGCGGTCGATCCCGGCTGGGTGCCCACCCACATGGGCGGCTCTGACGCCGCTGATGACCTCGACCTGACCCATGTCACCCATGGGTCCGCGGTGACGGATCCTCAGGAGGACGCGGTGCCAGCCGTGACGGGCGTCAGACCGGCCGCGTCTCCCAGAACGCCACCGCAGACGCCGCGGCCACGTTCAGCGAGTCCACCCCGTGGGACATGGGGATCCGCACCGTGAGATCGGCGTGGTGGATGGCAGGCGGCGTGAGCCCGTGGCCCTCGGTGCCCAGCAGCAGGGCGAGCCTCTCCCCCGATTCCCGCACGCGGGTGCCGAGCTCGTCGAGGGCCAGGGAGTCGTCCTCCAGCGCCATGGCCGCGGTGAGAAAGCCGGCGTCCTTGACCTGCTGCAGATCCGCCGTCCAGTGCTCCAAGCGCACCCACGGCACCTGGAAGACGGTGCCCATGGACACCCGGATCGCCCGGCGGTAGAGCGGATCGGCGCAGCGCGGGGTCACCAGCACGGCATCGACCTGCAGGGCTGCCGCCGAGCGGAAGATCGCCCCCAGGTTGGTGTGATCGACCACGTCCTCCACGATCGCCACGCGCTGCGACGAGGCCAGCACCGAGGCCAGCGGCAGCGGCTCCGGGCGCTGCATGGCCGCCAGCGCCCCGCGGTGCAGGTGGAACCCGGTGACGCCCTCGAGCACCTCGTCCTCCCCCACATAAAGAGGGACCTCGGGGTGGGCGTCGAGCACATCGGCCAGATCGAGCACCCACTTGCGGGACATGAAGAACGACCGCGGCTGATGCCCCGCCGCAAGCGCCCGGCGCAGCACCTTGGAGGACTCCGCCAGGTACATCCCGCGCTCGGGCTCGAGCTTGCGGCGCAGCGAGACGTCGGTCAGCGAGGTGTAGTCCGCCACCCGAGGATCGGCCGGATCGCTCAGGACCGTCAGCTGCGGGAACCGCTCACCGAGCTCGTCGAAGGACGGGGGGATCTGCTGGCTCACAGCACCTGCCTCACCATATTGGCCAGGGCGGCCAGCCCCAGGACGACGATCACCGTGCGCAGGGCCACCGGCGAGAGCCGGCGGCCCACCTTGGCGCCCAGCCACGAGCCCACCGACGATGAGATCGCGATCAGCACCACGACCCACCAGTCGATGCGCTCGAAAGAGAAGAGGATGTAGGACACGGCGGCCACGATGTTCACCGCGGCCACCAGGAAGATCTTCACGGCATTGGCCGACTGCATGGACGCCAGCAGGAACACGCCCAGGATCCCCAGCAGCAGCACGCCCTGGGCGGCCACGAAGTAGCCGCCGTAGATGCCGGCGATGAACACGAGCACGTAGAGGATCGACGGCTGCGGCAGGGAGTTCGGGTCCAGCTGTGCCGGCTCCTCGCCGTGGGCCCGGGCGGCGTCAGCGATCTCCTGAGCCTGAGCCTCCTTCCGCTGCCGCACGATCCCCTGCAGTCGGGGCTGGAAGACCACGAAGAACAGAGCGACGACGATCAGCACCGGCGCCACATAGGAGAAGACCTCCTCGGGCAGCACCATGAGCAGCCCGGCGCCTATCGCACCGCCGACGATGGAGCACGGCAGCAGCTTCAGCAGGGTGCCGCGCAGCCCGCGCAGCTCAGCGCGGTAGTTCCAAGCCCCGGTGAGGTTGCCCGCGATCAGGCCCATGGCATTCGACATGGTGGCCGTCACCGGCGGCACGCCCATGGTGACCAGCACGGGGAACGTCACCAGCGTGCCGGAGCCCACAATCGTGTTGATCAGACCGGCCCACACCCCGGCCACGAGGATCAGCCCCGCCTGCCACCAGGTGAACTCGAACGACTCGAGCAGCCCGGACATCCACTCCATCGAGAGGACCGGATCAGTCGCGGCGGAACGCGGCGAAGCGATCGCCCACGCGCACGAGCTTCAGCGGCATGCCGAAGGTCTCCGAGAGGTTGGACTGCGTCATGACCTCGCCCACCGGTCCAGCGGCGACCACGCGGCCCTCGCTGAGCAGCAGGGCGTGTGTGAAGTTCGGGGGCACCTCCTCGAGGTGATGGGTCACCATCACCACGGCAGGCGCCAGCTCGGAGGCGGCCAGCTCGTCGAGCCGCGTCACGAGGTCCTCGCGCCCGGCCACATCCAGTCCGGAAGCGGGCTCGTCGAGCAGCAGGATCTCGGGGTCGGTCATCAGGGCGCGGGCGATCAGCACCCGCTTCTTCTCCCCGGAGGACAGCGAGCCGAACTTCCGATCGGCCAGTCCCTGAAGGTTCCAGTCCGACAGCAGCTGTGCGGCGCGCTCGGTGTCGGCCTCGTCGTAGTGCTCGCGCCAGCGCCCGGCCACGCCGTAGGCGGCCGTGAGGACGACGTCGGCGACGGTCTCCCCGCCGGGGATCTGATCCGCCAGGTGCGAAGAGGTCAGGCCGATCCGCGGACGCAGCTCGAACACGTCCACCCGGCCCAGGGTCTCGTCGAGGATCTCGACGGTGCCGCGGGTGGGGTGCTGACGTGCCGAGGCCAGGGAGAGCAGAGTGGACTTGCCGGCGCCGTTGGGCCCCAGGACCACCCAGCGCTCGCTGTCCTGCACGGACCAGCTCACCTGCTCCAGCAGGTTCTTCCCGCTGCGGACGAGATCGACATCGGTCATCGACAGGGCTGCGCTCATGCCCGCCACTCTATCCTCCGGCGGGCTCCCGTCCGTGACGACCTGCAGAGCCGGACGATGCCGGATGACAAGCCCACTGCCGCTAGACTCGCCGCCATGACCGAGCAACTCGCCCTGATCGCCCTGGCACGGACACCGCATCCGGAGACCGTCGGGCAGATCATGGAGACCATCGAGGAGGCCGGGGGCGACATCGAGTCCCACGGCCGCGTCCGCGTCACGCCCAGCGCCTCCGGCGGCGGCTCGGCGGATGGAGACCTCAACGGCTACAACGCCGCCTACGCGAAGTTCACGGGCCTGACCCTGGACGAGGCTCGCCGGATCGTGCGACCGGATCCCCTCTCGTCCCTGTGGGACGACGTCGACGTCAGCGTCGTCCCCGCCTCGATCCTGGATCCCGAGCGCCGCAAGCTGCTCGTCATGGACATGGACTCCACCTTCATCCAGCAGGAGGTCATCGACCTGCTGGCAGCCAAGGCCGGAGTGCAGGACCACGTCGCCGATATCACCGAGCGCACCATGCGCGGGGAGCTCGACTTCGCCGCGTCGCTGCGCGAGCGCGTCGCCCTGCTGGAGGGCCTGCCGGACTCCGTGATCGGCGAGGTCGCCCAGGAGCTGCGTCCCACGGTGGGCGCTGCCGTGCTGGTCGAGACCTTCCACCGCGCCGAGTGGACCGTGGGCGTCGTCTCCGGCGGCTTCCGCCAGGTGCTCGAGCCGCTGATGGCCAAGCACGAGATCGACCACTACCTGGCCAATGAGCTGGAGGTCGTGGACGGTCGCCTGACCGGACGCATCCTGGGCCCCATCGTGGACGCCTCGGTGAAGGCCTCGATGCTGCGCGCCTGGGCCGAGTCGGACGGAGTCGCTGCCGATCAGACCATCGCCGTGGGCGACGGCGCGAACGACATCCAGCTGCTGGAGGCCGCCGCGGTGGGCATCGCGTTCAACGCCAAGCCCGTGCTGCGCGAGGTCGCCGACGCCCAGATCAACATCCCCAACCTGGATGCGGTGCGCTTCTTCGCCGACCTTTGAGGTCCCCCTGCACGACGACGGCGGCGCCGAGCTCACTGAGCTCGGCGCCGCCGTCGTCGTATGTCGAAGGTGCTGGATCAGCCCTGCGACTGGGCCAGGAAGTCCTCGGCTCCGCCCACGAGCTCCACGTGTCCGGTGGGAACGTCGGCGGTGACCATGGCGGCGATCTCCTGCGCGAACTCCTGGACCGTATAGAGGCGGCCTGCCGACTCGCGGCGCTGATCCAGCGCGCCGGGACGAGCGCGGTTGAGCAGCGTGGCGGTGACGGTGCCCTCGATCATGTCCGCGGAGACCACGACGAAGTCGATGCCCTTCTCGGAGAGCATGGGGATCCGCTCGGTGAGCGCATCCTCGCCGGCGCGCTTGGACAGCGCCACCTGCTCGTACTCGGGCATGGTCTCGACCTCGCGGATGAAGTGCGCCTGGTGGCTGGTCACGAACACCACGCGACCGCCCTGGGGCAGGGCCTCGGCCGCGGTCTCCAGAGCGCGGACCTGGGCGTCGCGGTTCAGGCGCATGGCGTAGTCCTCGCCGAGGTCCGACTCCATGCCGCCCGAGGCGTTGAGGATCACGACGTCGACGGACCCGAAGCTGTCCTGCGCGGCCTGCAGCAGCGGGCTGATGCCCTGATCATCGGTGAGATCGGCGCCCACGGCCACGGCCTTGCCGCCGGCCTCCTCGATCTGCTGTACGACCTTATTGGCGCGCGGAGCCTTCTGCCGGTAGTTCACGACGACGTTCGCGCCCTGCCCGGCGAGGATCTTGGCGGTGTCGGCGCCGACGCCGCGCGAGGATCCGGTGATGACGACAGTCTTGCCTGCCACTGAGTCCATGGTGCTCTCCTGTGCTCGCTGCTGCTGGATGTCTGCGACCGCTCAAGGGCCTCAGATGCTGTGTCGGGTGCGTCCGGGAAGGCAGAGGCCTCAGACGCCCATGCCGAAGCCGCCGTCGACCGGGATCACGGCTCCGTTGATGTAGGCGGCCCCGGAGGAGGTGGCCAGCCAGCGCACGACCTCGGCGACCTCCTCGGGCTCGCCGAAGCGGTTGGCAGGGATGCGCTCGGCGTAGCCGGCCGAGACGTCCTCGGGAAGCTCCGCCGTCATGTCGGTGCGGATGTAGCCCGGGGCCACGACGTTGGCGGTGATGCCGCGGCCGCCGAGCTCGCGGGTGATGGAGCGGGCCATGCCCTGGAGCCCGGCCTTGGAGGACGCGTAGTTGACCTGCCCCGGACCGCCCGTGTAGCCGACGATCGAGGAGATGAACACGATGCGCCCGGCCTTCTTCTTGAGGAAGCCGCGGGTCGCGCGCTTGGAGACCCGGAAGGCCCCGGTGAGATTGGTGTTCACCACGGAGGTGAAGTCGTCCTCGCTCATGCGCATGAGCAGGGTGTCCTGGGTGATCCCGGCGTTGGCGACCACGACGTCCACGGGGCCCCAGGTCTTCTCGATCTCGATGAAGGCCGCGTCCACGGACTCGGTGTCGGAGACGTCGCAGCGCACGGCGTCGACGCCCTCCGGAGCCTCGCCCGAGCGGTAGGTCACGACGACCTGATCACCCTGGGCACGGAAGGCCTCCGCGATGCTGCGGCCGATGCCTCGGTTGCCGCCGGTCACCAGGACCACTCGCGGAGTCTGCGCGTCCTGCGTCTGAGCTGTCATGTGGTGTCGAGCCTTTCGAAGCGGAAGAAGTCCAGCGACACATTACCGGCCGGCGTCCGCCGATCCGTGGTGGAGCATCTCAGAGATTCCCCGTTCCGGCTTGTGCCGATCAGCAGTCAGCCGCCCGGCCCGAGGCTGTCAGCGCGCGGGTGCACAATGGTGGGATGCCGTCGGGCGGCTGATCCGACGGCCGCGGCGCACCGGGTTCCTGCTGCGCCGTCTGAACGCGGCGGAAGGAGCTGAGGACATGACGCCCCGATACCTCAACCCCTCCGACCTCGCCGCCATGCAGGCCTCGGCCGAGCGAGCGCGCGCCCGCTCCCGCGC
Organism: Kocuria sp. SL71; assembly: GCF_026672465.1. NCBI lineage: Bacteria > Bacillati > Actinomycetota > Actinomycetes > Micrococcales > Micrococcaceae > Kocuria > Kocuria sp. SL71. The sequence continues at coordinate 948,135 of NZ_JAPPRE010000001.1, read as the reverse complement.
TGTCGAGCCCCGAGCCTCCTCGTCCTCAGGATCGGGCGGGAAGCGTCGGGGGAAGGACGCGGACTCCTACTCGATCACCTCCACACCGGAGGCGCACTCGGCGGACATGGGCCGGCGCATGGTCGTCTACGGCATCCAGATGCTGCTGCGCGTGGTCTGCCTGATCGCGTTCGTGCTCGTGGACCACTGGATCCTGCGCATCGTGTGCGGGCTGGGCATCATCGTGCTTCCCTGGTCGGCCGTGCTGCTGGCCAATGTGGGCGCGGACCGCACCGAGCGCTCGTCGTCGTACATGGCCCCTGATCCGGAGCCGGCCCCCGTCCAGCTGACCGCCGAGCCCGCGAGCGATTCCGATGCGGAGACGATCGACGGCGAGTGGAGCGAGGACACCGAGCGCATGCTCGAATCCGGCCGGGGCCGCTCCGCTGCCGGAATGCAGGACAATGGAACGGGCGGCCGATCCGGCTGAGACCCGCCCGCGCCGCCTGCGAACCACTTCACCAGACCACCAGGAGTCCTCTCCCCCATGTCCTTCGATCTGCTCGGCTCGCTGTCCGACGGCCCCCGGGAGCCCCGGGAGGCCGCTTCGGCGGATCAGGACGGCGCGGCCCCTCAGTGCTCGCGCCGCGGCTGCCGTCAGGCCGCCGTGTGGGTGCTCGAGTGGAACAATCCTCGCGTCCACGCCCCTCAGCGGCGCAAGCGCTGGGTGGCCTGCCAGGAGCACCGGCAGCACCTCGGCGAGTTCCTGGACGCTCGCGGCTTCCTGCTCGAGATCCGTCCGCTGTCAGAGGCGCAGGCATGAGGCGGTTCCTGCAGACCTACTCGTTCCTGCTCTCCGGGCGCTGGATCGGCTGGTTCCTCGTGTGCTGCCTGGGCGCGGCCCTGTGCCTGTACCTGGGCAACTGGCAGTACGACCGCGCCGAGCAGATCGATCACAGCAACCAGCTGATCATCGACAACTACGACGCCGATCCCCTCACCGGCCAGGAGGCCTTGTCCGCCTTCGAGGACTACGACGGCTCCCAGCAGTGGCATCCGGTGCAGCTGCGCGGGGAGTACCTCACGGAGGACACCGTCCTGGCTCGCAACCGGACCTCCGAGGGGCAGATCGGCTACGAGGTCCTGGTGCCGCTGCGCACGCAGCAGGGTGCCGTCGTGCTGATCAGCCGCGGCTGGATCCCCACATCCGAGACCGGCGACGGCAGCCCCTCCGAGGTCCCGGAGGCTCCCGCCGGCCAGGTCGAGGTCACCGCCCGCGTGCAGCCCTCGGAGGGCACGCCCGAGCGCACCGCTCCCGAGGGCCAGGTCGCCTCGATCCACCTGCCGGACGTGGAGGAGGTTTCCGGCGCGGATCTCGTGGACCAGGCCTACGGGCAGATGATGGCGGAGGACCCTGCCGGGCAGACGCGGCCGACCGGATTCGCCGAGCCGGACCTGGACTACGGGCCGCAGCTGTCGTACTCGATGCAGTGGTCGGCCTTCGCGCTGCTGGCCTTCGTGGCGTACGGCTACTCGGCGCGCCAGAAGGTCCGCAACGACGCCTGGGACCGCGACTACGCCGCCCGGATCGAGACCGAGCTGGCCCAGTACTACGACGCCGAGGGCCGCTTCATCGGCATCGGCGACGGACGCACCGAGGAGGACCTCATGCGCCAGCTCGAGATGGTCGACGACATGCCGGCGCATCTGCGCGATCTGACCCGGCCCAAGCGCCGCAAGCGCTTCGGGGTGCAGGACGCCGCCGAGGAGGATGCCGCCCTGGACGTGCGCTGAGGCTCGCTCGCAGCGGCTGCCCGGCTCCCGCAGTGCCCTGGAGCCGGGACCGCGAGGCTCAGGCCAGCGAGATGAGGTCCTGGTACTCCTGCGACCAGTGGTCCTCGATGCCGTCCGGCAGCATGACCACGCGCTCAGGGTTCAGCGCCTCCACCGCTCCCTCGTCGTGGGAGACCAGGACGACGGCGCCCTCGTAGCGGCGCAGCGCGGCCAGGATCTCCTCGCGGGAGGCAGGATCCAGGTTGTTGGTGGGCTCATCGAGCAGCAGCACGTTGGCCGAGGAGGCCACCAGAGTGGCCAGGGCCAGCCGGGTCTTCTCACCGCCGGAGAGCACGCCGGCGGGCTTGTCGACGTCATCGCCCTGGAACAGGAACGAGCCGAGCACGGTGCGTGCCTGGGTGTCGGTGAGCTCCGGGGCCGCCGTCTTCATGTTCTGCAGGACCGTGCGGTCCTGATCCAGGGTGTCGTGCTCCTGGGCGAAGTAGCCGAGCTTCAGGCCGTGGCCGGGCTCGACCTGCCCGAAGTCCGGCTCGGCCACGCCGGCCAGCATGCGCAGCAGCGTGGTCTTGCCCGCGCCGTTGAGGCCCAGGATCACCACGCGCGAGCCGCGGTCGATGGCCAGGTCGACGTCGTTGAAGATCTCGAGCGAGCCGTAGGACTTGGACAGCCCGGAGGCCCGCAGAGGGGTCTTGCCGCAGGGCGCCGGTGCCGGGAAGCGGATCGCGGCGACCTTGTCCTGGACGCGCTCGCCCTCCACGGAGGCCATCAGCCGCTCGGCGCGCTTGAGCATCTGCTGCGCCGCCACGGCCTTGGTCGCCTTGGCGCGCATCTTCTCGCCCTGGGCCTTCAGTGCCGTGGCCTTCTTCTCCGCGTTGGCGTACTCCCGCTTGCGGCGGTGCTCGTCCTGCTCGCGCTGGGCCTTGTAGCGCTTCCAGTCCATGTTGTAGACATCCACGACCGCCCGGTTGGCGTCGAGGTAGAGGACCTTGTTGACCACCATCTCCATGAGCTCGACGTCGTGGGAGATCACCAGGACGCCGCCGGAGTAGCTGCGCAGGAACTCGCGCAGCCAGGCCACCGAATCGGCGTCGAGGTGGTTGGTGGGCTCGTCGAGCAGCATCGTGTCGGCATCCGAGAACAGGATGCGGGCCAGCTCCACGCGTCGGCGCTGACCACCCGAGAGCGTGCGCAGCGGCTGGTTGAGCACGCGGTCCGGAAGGTCCAGGTTCGCGGTGATCGTGGCGGCCTCGGACTCGGCCGCGTAGCCGCCGCCAGCCTGGAACTCGGTCTCCAGGCGGGGGTAGCGCTTCATGGCCCGGTCCCGCACGGTCTCGTCCTCGGAGGCCATCTCCTCCTCGGCTGTGCGCATGCGGGCGATGACCTCCGCAAGGCCGCGCGCGGAGAAGATCCGGTCGCGGGCCAGCTGCTCCATGTCCTCGACCTTGGGGTCCTGCGGCAGGTAGCCGATCGTGCCGCTGCGGGTCACGGTGCCTCCGGCCGGGATGCCCTCGCCGGCCAGCACGCGGGTCATGGTCGTCTTGCCGGCGCCGTTGCGCCCGACCAGGCCGACCTTGTCGCCCTTCTGCACCCGGAAGTCCACGTCGTCCATCAGCAGCCGGGCTCCGGCTCGCAGTTCGAGGTTCGACACGGTGATCACTTCAGGCACGGCCTTTCGACGGGGGCGGCCGCCGTCGGCGGACGGCGGAACCGATGCAGTCTAGCCGGGAGCATTCCCCGGCGCTGTCAGCTGGGACACCGCTGCCCGGATCGACCGGACCGGCGACGCGCCCCCGCGCCCGGTCGGGGCGCCTCCCCGCAGGCCTAGACTCGACCGGAGGCTGTGCCCCCGCCATGGAGGCGACAGATGAGATCCCGATCGAAGGCGAACCCGATGACCAGTGACCCGACCCCGGCCGGCACCGCGTCCACGGGCGACCCCGATCGCTCGCCCCGGCGCGGAGGGGCGTCGTCCGGCGGCTCGCACATCGCCGCGGCGGAGCCCGTGCTGCACCAGCACTCGGATGCCCCGGGGCCCGCGCAGCCGCCGGAGCAGCTGGATGCCGGCGGCGGCGTCTGGCGCGATGCGATGGGCCGTGCCGCAGGGCGCGCCGCGCAGATCCTGATCCTTGGCATCCTGGCGGCAGCCCTCGTCTGGGTGATGATCATCGTCCAGCTGGCGGTCATCGCGGCGCTCGTCGCCCTGATCCTGGCGACCACGGTCGGGCCGCTGGTCAACGCCCTGGTGCGCCGCGGCCTGCCGCGCTGGGCCGGTTCCGCGATCGTGTTCGTGGCGCTGATCGTGGTGGTCTCGGGCATCGTCGCCGCGGTCGCCGCCACGGTCACGGCCGAATGGGACACGCTGTCCCAGCAGTTCGCCCAGGGGGTCGATGACATCGAGGGCGTGCTCACGGACCCCTCCGTGCCGATCGACTCCCAGATGCTCTCCGACCTGACGTCCTCCGCCGGGTCCATGCTCTCGTCGCAGGCGGTCGTCTCGACTCTGTTCTCGAGCTTCGGAACCGCCGGCAGCGTCCTCACGGGCACGATCCTCTCGCTGGTCATGCTGTTCTTCTTCCTGAAGGACGGCCCCCGGATGTGGAACTTCCTGCTGCGCTGGTTCCACGGCGGGGTCCGCGCCCGCATGGCCGAGACAGGTGATCGCACGGCCGAGGTCCTGGGCGGATACGTCCGGGGCATCGTCATCGTGGCCACCGTCGACGCCACCCTGATCGGTCTCGGACTGTGGGCGATCGGCGTCCCGCTGGCGCTGCCGCTGGCGGTGCTGTGCTTCCTGTCCGCCTTCATCCCGATCGTGGGCCCGTTCTTCTCGGGCTTCTTCGCGGCCATCGTGGCGCTGGTGACGCTGGGGCTCCCCTCGGCGCTGGCGGTCGCGGCGCTGACCATCATCGTCAACAACGTCGACGGCAACCTCCTCCAGCCCCTGATCGTGGGCAAGTCCCTGAGCCTGCACCCGCTGATCGTGCTCACGGCGCTGACGATCGGCGGGCTGGTCGGCGGGATCGTGGGCACCATCCTGGCCACGCCCGTGACCGCGGTGGCCTGGTCGGTGATCCAGATCTGGTCGGATCGCTACCAGTCCGGCGACGACCCCGTGCTGGGAGCAGATCCCGTCGATCCAGCCACCTCTGCGGCGCGCCGAGCCTCGCTGGCCGAGCGCTGGCGCTATCAGGCCATGCGGCTGCAGCCTGCCCGCCATGCCTCCCGTGGCGCGACCGCGACCGATGCCGCCACCGGTCAGCTGCTGCCGGCCGCGCATCCGCCGACCCAACCGCTGCGGGATCCCGTGGCCGAGTGGCCTGTGCACCAGCCCGACGGCGGCACACCCCGGGCCGAGCCGCGCTCCGAGGAGATCGGCGATCTCGGTCGTCCCGCGCCGTGGGGCGAGACCGCAGGCGCGGGCGGCCGGTCGAGCAGCGGTCCCGACGAGGGCGAGACCGCGGACTCTTGCCACGACCGGCGCCCTGCTGCCGATTGATATCCGAACCCTCCCTTATCCTTGTGCCATGCCTTCATCATCGTCAGCATCCTCCCGTCCTCAGGATTCCGCCGACTCCGCACAGACCGCTCCTGCCGCCGCACGGAAGCATTCCGCCTCCGGTCGCAGCGCGGGCACGGACCTCGGCCTGATCGCTGTCTTCGCGGCCTTCGTGGCCGTGTGCGCCGTCCTACCCGCGATCCCCGTGGGCCCCCTGGCCGTGCCGATCACGCTGCAGACGCTGGCCGTGTACCTCACCGGACTGGTGCTGGGCGGCCGCCGGGGCTTCCTGGCCGTCGCGCTCTATGTGGTGGTGGGTCTCGTCGGGCTGCCGATCTTCTCCGGCTTCCGCGGCGGGCCGGCGGTCCTCGCCGGCCCCTCGGCCGGCTACATCATTGCGTTCCCGATCGCCGCCGCCTGCGTAGGGTTCTTGGCCTACGCCGTCCTGCGCCGCGGCGTCTCACGAGGGCGTGTGCTCCTCGGGCTGATCAGCGCTGCGCTGCTCGGCGGCTTCTTGATCACCCGCGTCTTCGGCATCCCCGGAATGATGCTCAACGGCGGACTCACCCTGCGCGATGCCTTCCTGGCAGATCTGCTCTACTGGCCCGGCGATCTGCTCAAGCTCGTGCTGGCGGCGATGATCGCCGCCGCCGTGCACCGCGCCTTCCCCCGGCTGGCCGCACGGTCGTGAGCGGCGGGCAGCACCGCGGAATCGAGCTGCGCGAGATCGTCGTCGAGGTCCCCGGCCCGCCGAGCAGCAGCGAGCCCGTTCGCCTGCTCGGGCCGCTGAGCGTCGAGCTGCACGAGCGCCGGATCGCGGTGATCGGGCTCAACGGCTCCGGCAAGTCCACGCTGCTGCGCGTGCTCAACGGCCTGGCCGAGGTCTCCTCGGGTTCGGCCCGCGTCCACGGGACGGACGCGGTGCACGACGTCCGCGCGGCCCGTCGCGCCGTCGGGTTCCTGTTCTCGGATCCTGCCGCCCAGCTGCTGATGCCTACGGCCCAGGAGGACGTCGAGCTCTCCCTCCGGGTCGCGGGCGAGCCCTCCGGACGACGGGCCGAGATCGCCGGGCGGCTGCTCGAGGAGGCGGGCCTGTCCCGGCAGCGCCATCAGTCGATCCACGACCTCTCCGGCGGTGAGCGCCAGCTCGTGGCCCTGACGGCGGTGCTGGCCGTGCAGCCCAGGGTGCTGGCCCTCGATGAGCCCACCACGCTGCTGGACCTGCGCCACCGCGATGACCTGCTCGAGCGCCTCGACGCCCTGCCCCAGCAGCAGATCATCTCCACGCACGACCTGGAGCTGGCCGCCACGGCCCAGCGGGCGCTGCTCATCCACGACGGCCTCCTGCTGGATGACGGCCCCGCCGAGGAGGTCATCGACCGCTACCGGCGCTGCTGCCGCGAGGGCTTCCCCACCGCTCCGCCGGGCCCCGGGACCGCTCCGTGAGCCGTTCGCGCCGCAGGCTCTTCGGCTTCCACCGCCCGGCCGACACCCCGGTCCACCGCGCCCCTCTGGCGCTCAAGGCCTCCGGCGTGGCGGTGATCTCGGTGCTGCTGATGCTGCCCTTCCCATGGCTGCTGCGACGGCTCGGCATCGAGGCGCCCGAGACCTCCTGGGCGGTGCCCGCCGGGTGCCTGCTGCTGGTCCTGCTCGCGGCAGCCGCCGCACGCATAGGTCCGCGCGCCTGGTGGCACAGTCTCCGTCCCGCCTCGTGGATCCTGGGTCTGCTGGCGGCCTATCACCTGCTGCTGCGCCGCGATCCCGCCATGGCCGCCGAGGTGCTGCTCACGGTCGTGACCGCGCTGCTGGCCACCCGGGTCCTGCTGGAGACCACGCCCCTGCCCGAGCTGCTCGACGGGCTCGTGCGGCTGCTGTCCCCGCTGCGGCTGATGGGGGCGGATCCGGAGCGGATCGGGCTGGCGATCCAGATCATGCTGCGCTCGATCCCGTTCCTGACCGGCGTGCTCGACGACCTCCGCGATGCCGCCGGCGCGCGGTGCCCGGCTCGGCCCCGCCGGGCTCGCCGCTCCCCTGGTGATCTCCGCCGTGGCCCACGGGCAGCGCACCGGCGAGGCACTGGCTGCCCGCGGACTGGACTCGCCTCGGCCGTGACCCGTCCCACGGTCGTTAGAGTGGCCGTGAACCAGCACCCGAGATCAGGAGAGTCGATCGTGAAGTTCCTCTGCCGCATGCAGATCCAGTTCCCCGAGTCCATGTCCGCCGAGGAGGTGGCCCAGAAGCAGGCCCAGGAGAAGGAGTACTCCCAGGGGCTGCAGGAGGCCGGTGAGTTGGAGGCCATCTACCGCGTGGTCGGGCAGTACGCCAACGTGTCGATCTTCGAGGTCGAGTCCAACCAGCGACTGCACGAGATCCTCTCGGGCTTCCCCATGTACCCGTACATGACGATCGAGACCACTCCCCTGTGCCAGCACCCGAACTCGATCCGCTGATCGAGCGCTGACGCGGGGCCGTCGGGCCCGCGCAGCCCCGATGGGGCCCGCACACACGACGACAGCGCCCGGTCGCGCAGCTGATCAGCTGCGCGACCGGGCGCCGTCGTGCGCCGCAGGCGGGTCAGATGTTGAAGCCCAGGGCCCGCATCTGGTCGCGGCCGTCCTCGGTGATGCGCTCCATGCCCCACGGCGGCATCCAGACCCAGTTGACGTGCCACTCGTCGACGAGCGGGCCGAGGTTCTGCTCGACCTGCTCCTCGATGACGTCCTGCAGCGGGCAGGCCGCCGTGGTCAGCGTCATGTCGAGCTTGAGGGCCCCGTCCTCCATGTAGGAGGCGCCGTAGAGCAGGCCCAGATCGACGATGTTCACGCCGAGCTCGGGATCGATGACGTTCTTCAGCGCGTCCTCGACCTCGGAGATCTGCGGCGCGCCCGCGGGGACCTGGCCCGCGTCGGCGGTCGTTTCGGTCATGGTGTCCTCCTCGTCCGGGTTCAGCCGGTCACTTGGCGGCCGCGACGTACTTGTCGTAGCCCTCGGCCTCGAGCTGCTCGGCCAGCTCCGGACCTCCCTGCTCCACCACGCGGCCGTCGGCGAAGACGTGCACGTGATCGGGAGCGATGTAGCGCAGGATGCGGGTGTAGTGGGTGATGAGCATGACGCCCATGCCGTTGGCGGCCTTGGCGCGGTTCACGCCCTCGGACACGACCTTGAGGGCATCGATGTCCAGGCCGGAGTCGGTCTCGTCCAGCAGCGCCATCTTGGGCTTGAGCAGCTCGAGCTGCATGATCTCCATGCGCTTCTTCTCGCCGCCGGAGAAGCCCTCGTTCACGTTGCGCTGGATCATCTGCGGATCCATCTTCAGCTGAGCGACGGCCTCCTTGACGTCCTTGGTCCAGGTCCGCAGAGCGGGGGCCTCGCCGTCGACGGCGGTCTTGGCCGAGCGCAGGAAGTTGGAGGTGGTCACGCCCGGGATCTCGACCGGGTACTGCATGGCCAGGAAGAGCCCGGCCCGCGCCCGCTCGTCCACGGACATCTCCAGGACGGACTCGCCGTCCAGCAGGATGTCGCCCGAGTCCACGCGGAACTTGGGGTGGCCCGCGATGGTCGAGGCCAGCGTGGACTTGCCGGAGCCGTTGGGCCCCATGATCGCGTGGACCTCATCCGAGTTGATGGTGAGGTTCACGCCCTTGAGGATCTGCTTGCTGTTCTCGTCGTCGAGCAGGACCGATGCGTGCAGGTCCTTGATCTCCAGAGTGCTCAAAAGTCTCTCCTGAAATGGTGAAGGTGTGGGTGCCGTGATCGGCAGGTGCTTCGGTGGCGGGGCCTCAGGCGCCGCGCTCGACGTTGGCCAGCTCGGCCTCGACGATCTCGCGCAGGCGCTCCTCGATGCTCTCGTCCTCGATCTGCTGCAGGATCTCGAAGAGGAAGCCGCGCACCACCAGGGCGCGGGCATCGCGCTCGCTGATGCCTCGCGACATGAGGTAGTAGAGGTGCTCCGCATCCAGCTGGCCCGTGGTGGAGGCGTGGCCGGCACCGGCGATCACTCCGGTCTCGATCTCCAAGTTGGGGATCGAGTCCATCCGGGGCCCGTCGTTGAGGATCAGGTTCCGGTTGAGCTCGTAGGTGTCGGTGGCCTCGGCGGCCGGGCGGATCAGGACGTCGCCGACCCACACCCCGTGGGCGCCCTCGCCCTGCAGCGCGGACTTGTAGGTCACGCGCGAGCGGCAGTTGGGCTGCGAGTGGTCCACGAACAGCCGCGACTCGAGGTGCTGGCCGTCGTCCACGAAGGTCAGCCCGTACATCTCGACGTCGGCACCCGGGGCGCGGAAGCGCACCGACGGAGTCACTCGCACGGTGTCCCCGCCCAGGGAGACGACCACGTGCTTGAAGCGCGAGTCGCGGCCGAGCGAGACGTGCTGCGCCGAGGCGTGCACGGTGCCCTCGTCCTCCCACTCCTGCAGGGAGACCACGGTGATGTTCGCCGAATCGGCGATCGAGAACTCGACGTTCTGCGAGACCACGGCCGAGCCGTGGTGGCGCAGCACGATGCGCGCCTTCGAGAACTGCTCGGCGACCACGACCAGGTGGGAGGCGGCCGGATCGGGGCTGGTGCCCTCGATCTCGATCATCACGGTGCCGTCGATCTCGGCCTCGGCCGGGACCGTCACCACGGTGGCCTCCTGGAAGGCGGCCCAGGCGCTGGCCGAGAGGCGGTCCTCGGGGATGCCGGCCGAGCCCACGCGGGCGTCGTCGCGGCCCACGGTCTCGACGCGCACGCGATCGGAGCCGGACACGGTCACCGCCGGGGCGGGCCCCGTCAGCTCATCCGTGTGCAGTCCCTTGAGGCGCTTGAGCGGGGTGAACCGGAAGTCCTCCTCGCGCCCGGTCAGCTCCGGGAAGTCCGCGAGGTCGTAGGACGCCTGCCGATCGGCGCGCGAGGTGCCGGCGATCTTGGTGCCCTTGACCTTGCCGTCCTCCTGCGAGGCGGAGACCCCCATGGCCTCCTCCTCGGACTCGACCATGGCGGTGGCGAGCTTCTCGCCCTCCTGGGTCATCCCGGGGATGGCGATGCGCGCCTCATCGGTGCGCACGCCGTTGACCACATCCTCCTCGGGGGTGGTGGTGCCGGGTGCTGCGGCGGTGTTGGGCTTATCAGCCAACGGATCCCTCCATCTGCAGTTCGATCAGGCGGTTGAGCTCGAGCGCGTACTCCATGGGCAGCTCGCGGGCGATCGGCTCCACGAAGCCGCGCACGATCATGGCCATGGCCTCGTCCTCCGGCAGGCCGCGCTGCATGAGGTAGAACAGCTGCTCCTCGGACACGCGCGAGACTGTGGCCTCGTGGCCCATGGAGACGTCGTCCTCGCGGATGTCGACGTACGGGTACGTGTCCGAGCGCGAGACGGTGTCCACGAGCAGGGCGTCGCAGACCACGTTCGACTTGGCGTGGTGGGCGCCCTCGCGGACCTGGACCAGGCCGCGGTAGGCGGAGCGGCCGCCGTTGCGGGCCACCGACTTGGACACGATCGACGACGACGTGTGCGGGGCGACGTGCACCATCTTGGAGCCGGTGTCCTGGTGCTGGCCCTCGCCGGCGAAGGCGATCGAGAGGGTCTCGCCGCGGGCGTGCTCGCCGGTCATGTAGACCGCCGGGTACTTCTGGGTGACCTTGGAGCCGATGTTGCCGTCGACCCACTCCATGGAGGCGCCCTCGTGGGCGATGGCGCGCTTGGTCACCAGGTTGTACACGTTGTTCGACCAGTTCTGGATGGTCGTGTAGCGCACGCGGGCGTTCTTCTTGACGATGATCTCGACGTTGGCCGAGTGCAGCGAGTCCGTCTTGTAGATCGGCGCGGTGCAGCCCTCGATGTAGTGGACGTAGGAGTCCTCATCCGCGATGATCAGCGTCCGCTCGAACTGGCCCATGTTCTCCGTGTTGATGCGGAAGTAGGCCTGCAGCGGGATGTCCACGTGGACGCCCTTGGGCACGTAGACGAACGACCCGCCGGACCACACGGCCGTGTTCAGCGCGGCGAACTTGTTGTCGCCCACCGGGATGACCGTGCCGAAGTACTCCTCGAAGAACTCCGGGTGCTCGCGCAGCGCGGTGTCGGTGTCCATGAAGATGACGCCCTGGGCCTCCAGGTCCTCGCGGATCTGGTGGTAGACGACCTCGGACTCGTACTGCGCGGCTACGCCGGCCACCAGGCGGGAGCGCTCGGCCTCGGGGATGCCCAGCTTCTCGTAGGTGTCGCGGATCTCCTCGGGCAGCTCCTCCCAGGAGCCGGCCTGCTGCTCGGAGGCGCGCACGAAGTACTTGATGTTGTCGAAGTCGATGCCCGACAGGTCCGCGCCCCAGGTGGGCATGGGCTTGCGCTGGAAGAACTTCAGGGCCTTCAGGCGCAGGTTCAGCATCCACTCGGGCTCGTTCTTGCGCGCCGAGATGTCGCGCACGACGTCCTCGTCGATGCCGCGGCGCGCGGAGGCTCCCGCGACGTCCTTGTCGGCCCAGCCGTACTCGTACGTCCCGATGCCCTCGAGCTCGGGGTTCTTCTCCAGGATGTCGGAGATGGTGGTGTCGTTGGCTTGTGTCACATCTGTCACGACGGCCTCCTCTGGTGGTCTGCTGCCGATCCGGGCTCTGCCCGGTCGACCGCGGTGGTTCGGATGGTGAGGGAAAGTCTCAGGTGCGCTCGGCGCTGCGTGGTGGATCCTCGTCCCGGCGCTCGAGGGGCACATGCGTGTTGCACACGTGCGCCCCGGAGGCCAGCGTGGACAGCCGACGGATGTCGACGCCCAGCAGGGAGCCGATCATCCTCGTCTCCGCCTCGCAGAACTCGGGGTGGTCCTCTGCCAGCTCGAGCAGGGGGCAGTGCCCCTGGCACAGCTGCAGGGAGGCCATTCCGCGGCGCTGGGAGCCGACCTGCACCACGGTGGAGCTGGCGGCGTAGCCGTCGGCGGCCATCTGGCGCACGAGGGCGTCCAGACGATCGGCGACGTCCTCCCCTGCAGCCTCGACGGCCGGGCGGTACCGGTTCTCGATGCGGTGCTGGTGACGCTGCACGAAGCCTCGCAGGGCCTCTTCTCCCCCGAGCTCGCGCAGGGTGCGCAGGGCGTCGTGGGCGACCTCGAGGTAGTCGTTGCCCAGGCGCTCGTGGCCCTCGGGGGCCACCACGTAGCGACGGGCGGGGCGACCCGCACCTGCTCCGGGGCGGCGCACCAGGGTGACCTCGATGAACCGATCCCGCTCCAGGGCGTCCAGGTGACGACGCACTGCAGCGGCCGTGAGGCCCATCTGCGCTGCGATCTCGCTGGCGGAGACGGGTCCGGATTCCAGGACGGCGTTGAGGATCCGGGATCGGGTGGTGGACTCGGCGGCGTCCTCGGTGCTGCGCGCGCTCCTGACTTCCGTCTGGACCATGCTCGTACCGCCTCTCGCCGTCTCGGGGGTCCGTGATCCGGACCCTGTCCAATACACAACTCAAGTATGTCCAAATCCATTCCGCGTTCCTAGCAAGGTCACCCTCAGAAAGACCGTGATGTGATGAGAACCTCATCCTTCGACTCGATCAGGCGCAGAACGCACAGGGGCCGCTGGATTCCGCAGCGACGGATTCCAGCGGCCCCTCCCGAACCGGTGCGGGCTTCGATGCGCCCTCAGACGGTGACGGGCCCGTCGCGGCGCTCGGCCTCCGTCAGCACGGGAGCCTCGGAGGTGACGTGGAAGCCCTTCTCCACCGCCATGGACACGACGGCCACGAACAGGGCCGAGCCGATGAGGTGCAGCGCGACCACCAGGATCGGCAGGCCGTTGAAGAACTGGTAGAAGCCGATCAGCGCCTGCATGATCACGACGAGTCCCACGAGCTGCAGCGACCGGCGCACCGCCATGGGCCAGGTCCGGCGGCCGACGAGCAGTCCGATCAGCACCAGCGCGACGACGGCGTAGGCGGGCAGAGCGTGCAGCCGGGCGATCACCAGGGCGTCGAAGGTGTGCCGCACGACGTCGCCGGCGTCGCCGCCGTGGGGACCCGTGCCGGTGACCAGCGTGCCCAGGTAGATGCTCAGCGCCGCGAACACGGCCAGTGCGATGAGCAGCCCGCGGATCGGGCCGCGCTGCTGCGGCGACTGTCCGGCCAGCTCCGCCTGCGCCACGTGCTCCAGGCTCAGCCGCCGGGTCCGATTCACGAGCATCGCGGCCATGGCGATCATGGCGGAGGAGATCATGAAGTGGATGCCCACGATCCACGGATTCAGACCGGTCAGCACCGTGACGCCGCCGACCACAGCCTGAACGGGGATGCCGAGTCCGAGCAGCAGGGTCAGCACGAACAGCGACGCGTGACGGCTGGCCATGCGCACGACGGCCAGGAAGGCCAGCACGGCGACGATCATGAGCACGCCCGTCAGAGTGCGGTTGCCGAACTCGATGAACCCGTGGATGCCCATCTCCGAGGTGTTGGTCCAGGACTCGTCGGTGCACCGGGGCCAGGTGGGGCAGCCGAGGCCGGAGCCGGTGAGCCGGACCAGGCCGCCGGTGAGGATCAGCAGCATGTTGGCCGCCAGGGAGGCCCAGGCCGTGAAGCGGACCCATCCGTCGACCTGGCCGCGCAGGAAGAAGCCGATCGGAGCTCGATCGCTGCGCGGCTCGGGTCCAGGCCCCGGAGCCTCCCGCGGGTCGTCGCCGAGGTCCGAGGCGGTCGGGGCCGAGGAAGGGGTGCTCACGTGCTCACGTCCAGGATCTGAAAGGGGGTCAGTGCTTGCGCGACCGGAGCGCCGGGCGCCCGACCAGTCTAGTCCTGCACCCTGTGCACGCGGACCGGAGCCGGCGGCCCGTGTGCAGTCTCAGCTCCAGCGGAACAGACGGACGGTCGCCGCCCAGCTGAGCAGGCCCCATACGGCCAGGACCGCCAGATGCAGCACCAGGGGGCCGTGGCCGGTGCCGACCAGCACGATGCGCAGCGACTCCCCCAGCGCAGCCGATGGCAGCAGCGAAGCCGCCCAGCCGAGCACACCCGGAAGGGCTGCGGCCGGGCCCAGGGTTCCGCCGGCTGCCGCCAGCAGGACCCACAGCAGATTGACGACGGCCAGCGTGGCTTCAGCGCGCAGCGTGCCGGCCTGAGCAGGCCCAGCCCGGTGAACACCGCGGCGCCCACCCCGAGGATCAGCAGCATGGCCAGCACCGACAGCGGCTCGGGCCGCCAGCCCAGGGCCAGACCGATCCCGCAGATCAGCACCGTCTGCACGGCCAGCACCGCCAGGATGGCGCCGAGCTTGCCGGCGATGAGCCCGAACCGGCCCAGGGGCGTGGTGGACAGCTGCCGGAGCACGCCGTAGCGGCGGTCGAAGCCGGTCTGGATGCCCTGGCCGGAGAACGCGTTCGAGATCACCGACAGCGCCAGGACCCCGGGCACGGCCAGGTCGATCCTCTCGGCACCGGCCGGCAGCGCCCCGTCGAGCAGATCCATCCAGGTCAGGGCGAACAGGGCCATGACCGGGAGGATGATCAGCAGCAGCAGCTGCTCGCCGTTGCGCAGCATGGTGCGCGTCTCGTAAGCGGCCTGGGCGGCGACGCGCCGGGCAGCAGGGGCCGGCCGCGACGGGGCCGGGTCCTCGGAAGCAGTACGAGACAGGATGGTCCTCTCGGTCATCGGATCTGCCTCCCCGACAGCTCCAGGAAGACGTCCTCCAGCGAGCGGGGCTGGAGGCTCAGGGACAGGGGCAGCTCGCCGGTGGCCGCGAGCCACTGGCTCAGCTCGGCCAGCTCCTGCGGGCGCGTCGCACCGCTGATCACGATCCGGGCTCCCTCAGCGCTGACCTGCAGGCCCGGGCGCTGCACGAGCTCAGGGGGATGCTGCGCCCAGCGCTGCTGCTGGGCGGCGGTGAGCTCCACGCGCAGGGCTCCGGAGCGGCCGTCGCCGTCGATCAGCTCCTGCACGGAGCCGCAGGCGCGGACCTGGCCCTCATCCACGATGACCACCTGGTCGGCCAGGCGCTGGGCATCGTCGAGCAGGTGCGTGGTGAGGATGACGGCGGTGCCGTCGCCGCGCAGCTCGTCGATCAGGTCGAAGACCACCGCGCGCGACTGGGGATCCAGGCCGGCCGAGGGCTCGTCGAGGAAGACGATCTCCGGCCTTCCGGCCAGCGCTGCGGCCAGCGACACGCGCTGGCGCTGGCCGCCGGAGAGCCGCCGGATGGGGGTTCCGGCGAAGGAGCCGATGCCCAGGCGCGCCTGGAGCTCGTGCTGCGGGACCGGGTCCTGGTACATCGCGCTGATGTGGCGCAGGTACTCCCCTGCCCTGACCGACTGCGGCAGGCCGCCGTCCTGCAGCATCACGCCGGCGCGGGCGCGCAGCTCCGGTCGGGCGCCCCAGGGCTGCTCGCCCAGCAGCCGGACGGTCCCGGAGGTGGGCCGCCGAAGGCCCTGGGCGCACTCGAGCGTGGTCGTCTTGCCCGCCCCGTTGGGCCCCAGCAGCGCGGTGACCTCGCCGTTGCGGGCCGTGAGGCTCAGGCCGTCCACGGCCCGGAGCCTCGAGCGCGGCGCAGGCGTGTCCACGCCCGTGTCGGGGTCGCGGCTCCCCCGGCGTCGCCGGCTGGGCGCGCGGCGCTGCGGGAACGCCATCACCAGGTCCTCGATCTCGAGCGCGGCCGTCACTGCTGCATCTCCGCGCGCAGATCGCGGACGGCCGAGCGGATGCGCTCGCGGCTGGGCGTGCCCACCGGGTGCAGGGGCCGCCTCGGCGGGGCGGTGCGCATGCCGCAGATGTCATTGAGGGCGTAGAGCGAGCTCAGCGGCCGCTCCCAGCGCAGCACCTCGATCAGCGGGGAGAACGCCCGGCGCCAGCGGTCCACGAGCTCGACGTCCCTGGCCGCAGCGGCGGCGCGGAACGCGACCCACTCCCGGGGCAGTGCGGCGGCGAAGCCGGTGTGCCAGGCGATCGAGGCATCGGCCGAGTTCAGGATCAGCGAGGTCCCGGCGATCCCGAAGCTCGTCCCGGGCTCGGCCAGCTCCAGGAAGAGGTGGCGACGGTTCTGCAGGGCGCGCTCGGAGTCGACCGTGTCCTTGAACGCCACGACGTTGCCCAGATCGCTCAGCTCGGCGGCCAGGTCCACGGGGTAGACGAAGCCGGTGGTCGAGGGGTTGTTGTCCAGGCACAGCGGCAGCGCGACCGACGAGGCCACGGTCTCGACCTGATCCGCGATCTCGGGCGAGCGCAGGGCCACATAGGACAGCGGGTTCAGCACCAGGCCGTCCGCTCCGGCGCTCTCCGCGTCCCACGCCAGCTCCAGGACGTCCTGGGTCGTCATGGCGGAGACTCCGGCTCCCACGGGGATCCCGGAGCCCGCGGCAGCCTGGACGGCCGTGCGCACCACGGTGGCACGCTCCTCGGAGCTCAGATAGGCGAAGGAGCCGGCCGTGCCGAGCACGCAGATCGAGTCCACGCCCGAGCCGACCAGGACCTCGACCTGGCGGGCGAGCTCAGGCAGGTCCACGGCGCCGGCGGTCGTGAACGGTGTGACCGGATAGGCGATCAGCCCGGAGAAGTCCATCCTGAGCGTGCTCTCGATTCTGGAGGGAGTGATGGGGCCGCGACCCGTGCGGGTCCGGGGAACGGGGACTCAGCGCGAACCGGCTGGTCGGCGGGCGCGAGGGTCGCCGTGCGTCAGCTGAGCGACGTTCAGAGGATCGGTCCGCCGAGGAACGGATCCAGCGCCACGGCCACGAACACGAGGCTCAGATAGGTGATCGAGCCGTGGAAGACCTTCATGGCCTGTGTGGAGGTGGGCTCAGCCTGGCTGGCCAGCCCCAGCAGCCGGTGGCACTGCAGCAGGAACCAGGCTCCGGCGGCCAGCGTGACCACGGCGTAGACCCAGCCGGCGCCGCCGACCGGGACGAGCAGCAGCGAGCAGATGACGGTGGCCCAGGCGTAGAGCACGACCTGGCTGGCCACGCGCCCATCCGAGGCGATCGCCCCGAGCATGGGGATCCCGGCGCGGGCGTAGTCGTCCGAGTACTTCATCGACAGCGGCCAGTAGTGGGGCGGGGTCCACAGGAAGATCACCGCGAACAGCACGACGGCCGGCCACTCGACGGTCCCCGTCACCGCGGCCCAGGCGATCAGCACCGGCATGCAGCCGGCGATCCCGCCCCAGACGATGTTCTGGCTGGTCCGCCGCTTGAGGATGATCGAGTAGAAGACCGCGTAGAGGAAGATCGCCGCGGCCGTCAGCACGCCCGACAGGACGTTGACCGCCAGGGCGAACAGCAGCACCGAGGCCACCGAGAGGACCCAGCCCAGGACCAGGGCCTCCCAGTCGTTGACCACGCGAGTGACCAGCGGGCGCTTGGAGGTGCGCTTCATCAGCCGGTCGGACTCGCGGTCGATGTAGGAGTTGAAGGCGCCCGCGGCACCTGCGGAGAGCGTGCCGCCCACAAGGGTGACCAGGATCAGCCAGATGCTCGGGAAGCCGCCGTTGCCGTGGTAGTGGTGGGCGAAGATCATGGTCGGCACCGTGGCCACGAGCAGCAGCTCGACGATGCGCAGCTTCATCAGCTGCAGGTACGCCCGCACGCGCTGACCAGGTGTGGTCCGCCCGCTCTCCCGACGCGCATCCGACGGCTCCTGGGGACCGGTCGGTGCTGCATGCCTGGAGACCTGCGCTGAACTCACGTGAACTGACTCCCTGGAACGGTGACGGGGTCGACGACTCGGAAACGGACTCCCCGTCGTCCAGGCCGACCCGGGCCCGGAAGGAGTGTGCGCGGCGCCTGGCGGATGGCGTGCGACGGGGATGGTCTGCCCAGTCTAGACCCTCATGGCCGCTCGCGCCGTGGCCCGCGACGCATCACCGGCGATGCGACAGGAGGAGGCATCGACTACGCCCTCAGGCAAACCACGGAATCACCCCTTCCGCTGACCGACGGGTGATCTAGGCTGGATCCACAACTCCGGCATCGCCGCACGTGCGAGCGGTGCCATGCGCCCCGAGAAAGGACAGTGCACCTGTGCCTCAGTCTGATCAGACACTCACCTGGACCGATGTCGACCGCCGCGCCGTGGACACCGTCCGCGTGCTCGCCGCGGACGCCGTGGAGAAGGTGGGCTCAGGACATCCCGGGACGGCCATGAGCCTGGCCCCGGCCGCCTACCTGCTCTTCCAGAAGGTCATGCGCCATGACCCCAGCGATGATCGCTGGACCGGCCGCGACCGCTTCATCCTCTCCCCGGGCCACACCTCGCTGACGCTGTACATCCAGCTCTTCCTGGGCGGGTTCGGCCTGGAGATGAAGGACCTGGAGGAGCTGCGCACCTGGGGCTCCAAGACCCCGGGCCACCCGGAGTACCGCCATACGGCCGGCGTGGAGATCACCACCGGCCCGCTGGGCCAGGGCCTCTCCTCGGCCGTGGGCTTCGCCTACGCCCAGCGCTACACCCGTGGGCTCTTCGACCCCGAGTCCGCGCCGGGCCAGTCCCCGTTCGACCACCGCGTCTACACGATCGTCTCCGACGGCGACCTCCAGGAGGGCGTGACCTCTGAGGCGTCGTCGCTGGCCGGGCATCAGGAGCTCGGCAACCTCATCGCGATCTACGACCAGAACCAGATCTCGATCGAGGACGACACCGACGTCGCGTTCACCGAGAACGTCGCCGAGCGCTACAAGGCCTACGGCTGGCACGTCCAGACCGTGGACTGGACCGCAGGCGGCCCCAACGGCAACGAGTACGTCGAGGACGTCCAGGGCCTGCACGACGCCATCCGGGCTGCGGAGGCGGAGACCTCCGCCCCGTCGCTGATCTGCCTCAAGACGATCATCGGCTATCCGGCGCCCAGCAAGCAGAACACCGGCGGCATCCACGGCTCCAAGCTCGGTGCCGAGGAGCTCGCGGCCACCAAGAAGGTCCTCGGCTTCGACGCCGAGCAGAGCTTCGTGATCGAGGACGAGGTCCTGTCGCACACCCGCGAGCTCGTCGAGCGCGGCAAGGCCGATCGCGAGGAGTGGGAGAAGGGCTTCGCCGAGTGGCGCCAGGCCCACCCGGACCGCGCCGAGCTCTACGACCGCCTGCGCGACGGCACCCTCCCCGAGGGCTACGCCGAGGCCTTCCCGCAGTTCCCTGCCGGTGAGACCGTGGCCACCCGCGCGGCCTCCGGCAAGGTCATCAACGCGATCGCCGACACCTTCCCCGAGCTGTGGGGCGGCTCCGCCGACCTCGCGGGATCGAACAACACCACGATCGAGTCGGCCAACTCGTTCAACCCGTCCAGCCGCACCACCAAGAAGTTCTCGGCGGACCCGTACGGACGCGTCCTGCACTTCGGCATCCGCGAGCACGCCGCTGCCGCCATCGTCAACGGCATCACCATGTCGTCGCAGACGCGCGCCTTCTCGGGCACGTTCCTGATCTTCTCGGACTACCAGCGCCCGGCAGTGCGCCTCGGCGCGGTCATGCGGGTCCCGTCGATCTACATCTGGACCCACGACTCGATCGGCCTGGGCGAGGACGGCCCCACGCACCAGCCGGTCGAGCAGCTCAGCTCGCTGCGCGGCATCCCGGGCCTGAACGTCGTGCGCCCGGCCGACGCCAACGAGACCTCGGTGGCCTGGCGGACCATCATGGAGACCACGGAGAGCCCCTCCGGCCTGGCGCTGACCCGCCAGAACGTCCCCACGTTCCGCCGCGAGGACATCCACCCGGACGGCGAGGGCGAGGCCTTCGCCTCGGCCGAGGGCACTGCCAAGGGCGGCTACGTCCTGGCCGACGCCCCGGAGGGCACGTCCCTGGACGTCGTCCTCATCGGCACCGGATCCGAGGTGCAGCTGGCCGTGGAGGCCCGCGAGCAGCTCAAGGAGAAGGGCATCGGCGCGCGCGTCGTGTCCATGCCGTGCCGCGAGTGGTTCGACGCCCAGGACCAGGACTACCGCGAGTCCGTGATCCCCCGCGAGCTCACCGCCCGCGTGAGCGTCGAGGCCGGCATCGCCATGTCCTGGAACGACCTGCTCGGCTCGAGCGGCCGCGCTGTCTCGCTCGAGCACTTCGGCGCCTCCGCCGCCTACGAGCGCCTCTACAGCGAGTTCGGCATCACCGCCGAGGCCGTCGTCGAGAAGGCCCAGGAGTCCATCGCCGCCGCGAAGTGACGCACCCGGTGACTGCGGCCGATCCGTCGGCCGCAGTCACCGGCCCCAGCACGACCACGCAGCGTCGCCTGCACCGCAGACGCACTGACGATCCTTCGACATCACAGGAGCATCATCATGACCGACACCACTGCCAAGCTCTCCCAGGCCGGAGTCTCCATCTGGCTCGACGACCTCTCCCGCGAGCGTCTGAGCACCGGCAACCTGCAGGAGCTCATCGACACCAAGGACGTCGTGGGCGTGACCACGAACCCCACGATCTTCGCGGGCGCGCTGTCCAACGGGGAGTCCTACGCGGCTCAGGTCAAGGAGCTGGCCGCCGAGGGCGTCGACGTCGACGAGGCCGTCTTCCGGATCACGACCGACGACGTCCGCGACGCATGCGACGTCTTCGCCCCGATCGCCCAGGCGACCCAGGGCAAGGACGGCCGCGTCTCGATCGAGGTCGATCCCCGGATGGCGAATGACGCCCAGGCCACCTCGGAGATGGCCCAGCGCCTGGCGCAGACCATCGATCGCGACAACGTGCTGATCAAGATCCCGGCCACCGAGGTCGGCCTCCCCTCGATCACTGCCACGCTGGCCGAGGGCATCTCGGTCAACGTGACCCTGATCTTCTCGCTCGAGCGCTACCGTGCCGTCATCAACGCGTTCCAGACCGGTCTGGAGCAGGCGCTGGAGAACGGCAAGGACCTCTCGAAGATCCACTCGGTCGCCTCGTTCTTCGTCTCCCGCGTGGACTCCGAGGTCGACAAGCGCCTGGATGCCATCGGCACCGATGAGGCGACCGCGCTGAAGTCCAAGGCCGGCCTGGCCAATGCCCGCTTGGCCTACCAGGTCTACCAGGAGGCGTTCTCCACGGAGCGCTGGAAGCGCTTGGCCTCGGCCGGCGCCAACGCCCAGCGCCCCCTGTGGGCCTCGACCGGCACCAAGGACCCGTCGCTGCCGGACACGCTCTACGTGGACGGACTGGTGGCCGCCGACGTCGTGAACACCATGCCGGAGAAGACCCTGGACGCCGTGGCCGATCACTCGGAGATCACCGGCGACACGATCACCGGCACCTATGACGAGTCCAACGCGCACCTGGACCGCCTGGCCGAGCTGGGCATCGACTACGACGAGGTCGTGAACCTGCTCGAGAAGGAGGGCGTCGAGAAGTTCGAGGCCTCCTGGGCCGAGCTGCTCGAGACCGTGCAGTCGGCGCTGGACTCCTCGCGCTGAGTCCCTCAGGCCACCGGATCTCGCGTCTGCTCGCTGTCCGGTGGCCCCCGTCGGCCCGTCCGCTCCGGCCGTCGCCGCAGCGGACGGGCCGACGCACCGCAGGACCGCAGCATCGCAGGACTTCAAGCATCGGATCGCGAGGCAGATCGGCCGCCGACGGCCGAACCGGAGCCCCGCTCATCGAGAGGACATCATGAGCACCCTTTCCGTCACCGCCGCGGGCGCCGCCCGCGAAGCCATCGATCGCCACGTGCCGCAGCTCGTCGAGGACCGCTTCGCCTCGCGGCTGTTCGCCAAGGACCACACCCTGTGGGGCGCCGACGCCGAGGACGAGGCCTCGAAGCGCCTGGGCTGGGTCGAGGCGCACGACGTCTCCCGCCCCCTGATCGAGGAGATCCTCGAGCTTCGCTCGGCGTTCGAGGCCGAGGGCGTCGACCGCTTCGTGCTCGCGGGCATGGGCGGCTCCTCGCTGGCCCCCGAGGTCATCACCCGCACCGCAGGCGTAGAGCTGTTCGTGCTCGACTCCACGGACCCGGTGATGGTCCAGGCGGCGCTGTCGGATCGCATCGGCCGCACCGCGGCGATCATCTCCTCCAAGTCCGGCTCGACCGTCGAGACCGACTCGGCCCGTCGCGCCTTCGAGAAGGCCTTCACGGATGCCGGGATCGATCCGGCGCGCCGTCTGGTGGTCGTGACCGATCCGGGCTCCCCGTTCGATAAGACCGCCCGCGAGGCCGGGTATCGCGCCGTCTTCAACGCCGATGCCTCGGTGGGCGGGCGCTTCTCCGCCCTGACGGCCTTCGGCCTGGTCCCCTCGGGGCTGGCAGGCGCAGACATCACCGCCCTGCTGGATGACGCCGAGGCCGCCGCCGAGATGCTGCGCGAGGACGCCGGGGACAACCTGGCTCTGCGCCTCGGTGCGGCCCTTGGCGGCACCTCGCCGCTGCGCGACAAGATCGTGCTGCAGGACCGCGGCTCCGGCATCGTCGGATTCGCCGACTGGGCCGAGCAGCTGATCGCAGAGTCGACCGGCAAGCTGGGCACCGGCATCCTCCCCGTCGTCGTGGGCCAGGACGCTCCCGAGCTGCAGGCCCCCGTGGCCGCCGACGTCCTGCCGGCGCTGCTGGTGGCCTCGGACGACGAGAGCGTCCTGACTGGAGACGTCGACGCTGTGGCGGTCGCCGGCTCGCTCGGCGCGCAGATGCTGCTGTGGGAGGTGGCCACCTCCGTGGCCGGCGCCCTGCTGAAGATCAACCCGTTCGATCAGCCGGATGTCGAGTCCGCCAAGATCGCCACTCGCGCCGTGCTCGCGGACAAGCCCGAGCCGACTCCGGCGGACCTCGTCGACGGCTCCGTGGAGATCCGCGGCGACGCCTCGCTGCTGGACGGAGCCGATGACCTGCGCGGGGCCATCCAGGCTCTGCTGAAGACGCTGCCGGACAACGGCTACCTGGCTGTCCAGGCGTACTTCGACCGTCTGACCTGGACCGAGCTCGAGGATGCCCGTCCGCTGCTGGCCAGCATCACCGGACGTCCCACCACGTTCGGCTGGGGCCCGCGCTTCCTCCACTCGACCGGTCAGTTCCACAAGGGCGGCACCCCCGTGGGCTCGTTCCTGCAGATCACTGCAGCCTCGGACACCGACCTGGACATCCCGGGCGGCGACTTCACCTTCGGCGAGCTGATCTCCGCCCAGGCCGACGGCGACGCCCAGGTGCTGCGCGAACACGACCGCCCCGTGCTGCAGCTGCGCCTCACCGATCGCGAGACCGGCGTCAGCCAGGTGCTCGACGTCCTGCACGCGATCCTGGGCCGCTGACCCGGTCCTGGCAGAAACGGACCCCGTCCGGCCTCAGCCTGCGCCGCGCCGTCGCCCGCTCTCAGGGCGGCGGCGCCGCGCACGCCGGACCCGGCTCTCGCCGCGTTCTCGCGCTGCTCCCCCGCCGCCGCCGCTCGGCCGTCGTCGGGCAGGAGTAGTCTCATCCCCGCCCGACGTCCTCGGATGCTCCGCGCACCCGACGTCGTGCCCGCACCCCAGCCCTGCTCTCCAGAGGAGCCCCGTGCCGCATTCCGCACCTCCTTCGACCAATCCGCTGCGCGATCCCTGCGATCGCCGCCTCGCCCGCGTTGCCGCACCGTCGGCCCTCGTGCTCTTCGGCGTGACGGGCGATCTCGCCCGCAAGAAGCTGCTGCCCGCCATGTACGACCTCGTGAACCGGGGCCTGCTGCCGCCGTCGTTCTCGCTGGTCGGCTTCGGACGCCGCCAGTGGAGCCACGAGGACTTCGCCGCCTACGCCCGCAAATCGGTGATGGCCAACGCCCGCACCGAGTTCCAGGAGACCGTGTGGCAGCAGTTCGCCGCCGGCCTGCGCTTCGTGCAGGGCGAGTTCGACGACTCCGCCGCCTACGACCGCCTGACCGAGGTCCTCGCCGAGCTCGATGAGGACCGCGGCACCCGGGGCAACCACGCCTTCTACCTCTCGATCCCGCCCAAGGCCTTCGAGCTCGTGTGCCAGCAGCTGGCCGAGCACGGCCTGGCGGAGAACCCCGAGGCCGAGGGTTGGCGCCGCGTGGTCATCGAGAAGCCCTTCGGCCACGATCTCGAATCCGCCAAGGAGCTCAACTCGATCGTGGAGAGCGTGTTCTCCCACGACGCGATCTTCCGGATCGACCACTACCTGGGCAAGGAGACGGTCCAGAACATCCTGGCCATGCGCTTCGCCAACGCCATGTACGAGCCCCTGTGGAATGCCGACCACATCGATCACGTGCAGATCACCATGGCGGAGTCGATCGGGATCGGGACCCGCGCCGGGTACTACGACGGCGTGGGCGCGGCCCGCGACGTCATCCAGAACCACCTGCTGCAGCTGCTGGCGCTGACCGCCATGGAGGAGCCCGGCAGCTTCACCGCCCGTGCGCTGCGCTACGAGAAGGCCAAGGTCCTCTCGGCTGTCGTGCTCGGCGACGACCTCGGCGAGTCCTCGGCCATCGGCCAGTACGGCGAGGGCCTTCAGGGCGGCGAGGAGGTCAAGGGCTTCCTCGAGGAGCAGGACATCCCCTCGGACTCGCGCACGGAGACCTTCGCGGCGCTGCGCCTCGAGGTCGACAACCGCCGCTGGCAGGGCGTGCCGTTCTTCCTGCGGGCCGGAAAGCGCCTGGGCCGGCGCGTCACCGAGATCGCCGTGATCTTCAAGCGCACCCCCAACCGCCTGTTCACCCCGCACGACACCGAGGAGTTCGGTCAGAACGCGGTCGTGATCCGCATCCAGCCCGACGAGGGCGTGACGATCCGCTTCGGCTCGAAGGTCCCCGGCACGCAGTCGGAGATCCGCGACGTCACCATGGACTTCGGCTATGGCCATGCGTTCACCGAGTCCTCCCCCGAGGCCTACGAGCGCCTGATCCTGGACGTGCTGCTCGGCGAGCCGCCGCTGTTCCCGGATCACGAGGAGGTCGAGCTGTCCTGGAAGATCCTCGACCCGTTCGAGCAGTACTGGGCCGCCCATGACGTGCGCCCCGAGACCTACGCCCCCGGCTCCTGGGGACCCGCATCGGCGGACCGGCTGATGCAGCGAGAAGGAAGGACCTGGAGGCGACCGTGATCATCACCCTCGAGAACACCACCACCGCAGACGTCGACAAGACCCTGCAGCGCCTGCGCGAGGAGAGCGGCGTGGTCACCCTGGGCCGCGTCCTCACGCTCGTGATCGTGGCCGAAGCCGGGCACTCCGAGAAGGCCCTGGATGCCGCGATCGAGGCCTCCCACGAGCACCCGTGCCGCATCATCATGCACGTGGCGCACTCCGTGAACGACTCCACGCGCCTGGACGCCCAGGTCCGCGCCGGCGGCGACGCCGGTGCCTCGGAGGTCGTCGTGCTGCACGGCTACGGCGAGCTCGCCGAGCCGTCCGAGACCCTGGTCTCGGCGCTGCTGCTGCCGGACGCCCCTATCGTGGCCTGGTGGCCGCATCGGGTGCCGGTCAGCCCCGCCGCGTCGTCGATCGGCCGGATCGCCCACCGCCGCATCACCGACTCCACCACCGCGGAGGACGTCGTGCAGACGCTGGCAGACCTGGCGGCCAACTACCGTCCCGGCGACACCGACATCTCCTGGACGCGGCTGACCATGTGGCGCGTCCAGCTCTCTGCGGCCTACGAGCAGGCCCCGCCCAGCCCCATGGTCGAGGTCGTCATCACCGGCGCCGAGGAATCCTCCCGCGTCCGGCTGCTGGGGTCCTGGCTGGGTTCTCGGCTGGACTGCCCCGTGCGCCTGGAGCACTCGGAGCGCTGCGAGCACGGCCTGGACACGGTCCGCCTGGTCCGCGAGGACGGCGAGATCGTCCTGGACCGCCCCGGCGACACCCTGGCCACGCTGAGCCAGCCCGGTCAGCACGACCAGACGGTCGCCCTGCCGCACCGGACCCTCAGCGCCTGCCTGGCCGAGGAGCTGCGCCGCCTGGACCCGGATGAGGTCTACGGCGACGTCCTGCGCGCGGTGGTCGACTTCGAGACCCTGTTCCAGGCCGGGCAGTCCCCCGCCGAGTCCGGATTCGCGGATCCCGCAGAATCGACGGATCAGCTGTGGGTCTCCGGCCAGGAGGCCGACGCCGAGGCAGCCGAGCAGGAGCACCTCACGGAGGAGCGGTCATGAGCGCACCCGAGATCCGCACCGCCTCGTCCAAGGACGAGCTCGCCGACCTGGTGACCCGCGAGGCGATCGCGGTCCTCGCGCAGGCCCAGCAGCAGCGCGGCCGCGCCTCGATCGCCCTCACCGGCGGGACCATGGGCACCAAGTCAGTCGCTGCTCTGGCCGCGGCCTCGCGGACCACGGAGCAGGACCTGAACTGGTCCCGGATCGATTTCTGGTGGTCGGATGAGCGCTTCCTGCCCCGCGGCGATTCCGAGCGCAATGTGCAGCAGGCCATGGACGCCGTGACCGCCGCGGCCCCCGAACTGCAGCTGCCGCCGGAGAACGTCCACGTGATCGGCAGCGCCGATGAGTTCTCCACGCCGGAGGACTCCGCGCAGGACTACCTCGACGAGCTTCGCGCTGCGGCCGCCGATCAGGGCACCGGCGGGCTTCCGCCCCTCGACATCGCCCTGCTGGGCGTGGGCCCGGACGGCCATGTGGCCTCGGTGTTCCCGGGGCGTCCGGAGCTGGAGATCGAGGAGGCCACTGTGGTGGCCGTCCACGACTCCCCCAAGCCGCCCCCGCTGCGCGTGTCCATGACGCTGCCGCTGATCCGCACCGCCGCCCACGTGTGGTTCGTGGTGGCCGGCGAGGACAAGACCGAGGCCGTGGGCCGCCTGCTGGCCGGAGGTCCGCTCGAGCAGACGCCGGCCTGCGGTGCCCGGGGCACCGTCAGCACGCGCCTCTACGGCACGCCCGACGCCCTTCCCGAGGGCCGCGGCTGAGACGGAGCACAGGAAAGAGGCCCTGCCTCCCCGAGAAGGGGAGGCAGGGCCTCTTTCCTGCGGCGACTGCGGCTCAGAGTCCGGCGGTCGGAGCCGCGGTCTCCACGAAACGCATCGAGATGCCGTAGGCGGCGATGCACACAGCCCAGACGATGATCACCGTGGTGGTCAGCCGCACGAGGTTCTTCTGCGCGACGCCCGACGTGTTCAGCGACTGGGTCATGCCGCCGCCGAACATGTCCGACAGTCCGCCGCCCTTGCCCTTGTTGAGCAGGACCAGGACGACCGCCAGAACGCTGGTGAGGACGATGATCCCCAGCAGGATGTCTTGCAGGATCTCCATGGATCTCCCTCTGAAGTCGTGGTCCGGGCAGCCGACCGAGCGAGATCAGTCGGTCGTGAGGTGCTGCTCGAACTTCACAATGCTAGCAAACTCATCCGCATCGAGGCTGGCACCGCCGACCAGGGCGCCGTCGACGTCCTTGCCGCGCAGGATCTCCGCGACGTTCTTGGACTTCACGGAGCCGCCGTAGAGGATGCGGGTCGACTGGGCTGTCTGCTCGTCGTAGACCTTCACGAGCTCGGCGCGGATGGCCGCCGACATCTCCTGGGCATCCTCCGGTCCGGCGACCTTGCCGGTGCCGATGGCCCACACGGGCTCGTAGGCGATGACGAGCTGGGCGACCTTCTCGGCCGGCAGGCCCTTGATCGAGCCGCGGACCTGCTCCAGCGTGTGCTCCACGTGCTGGCCGGCCTCGCGGACCTCGAGGCCCTCGCCGACGCACAGCACCGGGGTCAGGCCGTGGCGGTGGGCGGCCTCGATCTTGGCCCGGCACTGCTCGTCGGTCTCGCCGTGGATCGTGCGGCGCTCGGAGTGCCCGACCAGCACGTACGTGCAGCCGAGCTTGGCCAGCATCTCCCCGGAGATGTCGCCGGTGTAGGCGCCGGAATCCTGATCGGAGAGATCCTGGCCGCCGAAGCGCACGGGCAGGTCATCGCCGGTCACGACGGTCTGCACGGAGCGCAGGGCGGTGAAGGGGGGGAACACGGCGACCTCGACGCGGTCGAAGTCGTGCTTGGCATCCTGCAGCGTCCACGCCAGCTTCTGCAGCAGAGCCACGCCCTGCTGGTGGTCGAGGTTCATCTTCCAGTTGCCGGCGATCAGCGGAGTGCGATCGAATGCGCCATTGGTCTGCGAGGTCATGGGAGTCTCCTTCGTGTGCGGCCCACGGGGCCTGTCGGTGCGGGGTTGCGCCGCCGTCGTCGTGCGGGCCCGTGCTCGGCACGACGACGGCGGCGATGAAGCGGGAGCGGATCAGCCCATCACGGCGACGCCCGGCAGCTCCTTGCCCTCGATGAACTCCAGGGATGCGCCGCCGCCGGTGGAGATGTGTCCGAACTGGTCGTCCGAGAAGCCGAGCGTGCGCACGGCGGCTGCGGAGTCGCCGCCGCCGATGACGGACATGCCCGAGCCCTCGGCCAGCGCCTCGGCGATCGCCCGGGTGCCGCCGGAGAACGCCTCCATCTCGAACACGCCCGCGGGCCCGTTCCAGAAGATCGTCTTGGCGGCGCGGATGGCCTCCGCGAAGGCCTTGGCGGAGTCCGGTCCGATGTCCAGGCCCATGCCGGAGTCGCCGATGGAGCCGCCCTCGATGTCCTCGACGGGACGGACCTCGTGCTCGGCGTCGGCGCTGAAGGAGGCCGCGTATACGATGTCGGTGGGCAGGACGATCTCCGTGCCCTCCCCCGCCGCGCGATCGAGGTAGCCCTTCACGGTGTCGAGCTGATCGTCCTCCACGAGCGAGGAGCCGATCGAGTAGCCCTGCGCCTTGAGGAAGGTGAAGACCATGCCGCCGCCGATCAGCAGCTGATCGGCGCGGCCGATGAGGTTCTCGATCACGGCGAGCTTGTCCGAGACCTTGGATCCGCCCATGACGACCACGAACGGATGATCGGGATTCGAGACGACCTTGGTCAGGACGTCGACCTCGGTCTTGACGAGATCGCCCAGGTAGGACGGCAGGATCTTGGCGACGTCGTAGACGGAGGCGTGCTTGCGGTGCACGGCACCGAAGGCATCGCCCACGAACGCACCGTTCTCACCGGTGAGGGCAGCGAGCTCCTGGGCGAACTGCTGGCGCTCGGTCTCGTCCTTGGACGTCTCGCGGGGATCGAAGCGCACGTTCTCGATGACCAGGACCTGGCCGTCGCTCAGCGCCTCGGCCTTGGCCTGGGCGTCCTCGCCCACGACATCGGAGGCGACCTGGACGTCGAGGTCCGAGAGCTCGGCGAGCTTCTGGGCAGCCGGGGCGATCGAGTACTGGGGATCGACCTGGCCCTTGGGGCGGCCCAGGTGGGCGCACACGATGACGCGGGCGCCTGCCTCCGAGAGCTTGGTGATCACGGGCAGCGAGGCGCGGACGCGGCCGTCGTCGGTGACGGTCGAGCCGTCGAGCGGCACGTTGAGATCGGAGCGGACCAGGACGCGGCGTCCCGAGACGCCCTCGGCGAGCAGATCATCCAGTGACTTGGCCATGGCGGTGTTCCCTTCTTGTGGCTTCTGGCGGTGCCCGCGCGGGGTCCGGCGGGTCCACGGCGCGGACTGCCTCCAGTATCCCGTCTGCGCGGGCGGAACGGCGGTTGCAGCTCCGATGTCGGTGCGCGGGTGCGCAGACGACAGCGCGCGGGGCGCCGCAGCGAACAGCTGCAGTGCCCCGCGCGCGAGGTGCCTCACGACCAGGTGCCGGCCGGGGCCGAGCAGGCGGTCGTGCAGAGGCTCGATCAGAACTTGGAGGCGACCAGGTTCGTCAGGGAGACCAGGCGGGAGGTGTAGCCCCACTCGTTGTCGTACCAGGCGATGACCTTGACCTGGTTGTCGATGACCTTGGTCAGCGGGGCGTCGAACACGGTCGAGACCGGGTAGCCCTCGATGTCCTTGGACACGATGGGATCCTCGCTGTACTCGATGATGCCCTTCATGGGGCCCTCGGCGGCCTTCTTCATGGCCGCGTTGACCGACTCGACGGTGACGTCCTTGGCGACGTCGATCGTGAGGTCCACCAGCGAGCCGGTGGGGGTGGGAACGCGCACGGCGAAGCCGTCCAGCTTGCCCTGCAGCTCCGGCAGCACGAGGCCGACGGCCGCGGCCGCACCGGTGTTGGTGGGGACCATGTTCAGGGCGGCGGCACGGGCGCGGCGCAGGTCCTTGTGGGGGGCGTCCTGCAGTCGCTGATCCGAGGTGTATGCGTGGATGGTGGTCATCAGGCCGCGCTCGATGCCGAACTCGTCGTTGAGGACCTTGGCCATGGGAGCCAGGCAGTTCGTGGTGCAGGACGCGCCGGAGACGATGTTCTGCGTGGCGGGATCGTAGGAGTCCGCGTTGACGCCGAACACGAAGGTGCCGTCGATGTTCTTGCCCGGAGCGGACAGGACGACCTTCTTGGCGCCGGCCTCCAGGTGGGCCTTGGCAGCGTCGCCGTTGGTGAAGAAGCCGGTGGACTCCACGACGATGTCCACGCCGAGCTCGCCCCAGGGCAGGTTCGCCGGGTCCTTCTCGGCCAGCAGCTTGACCTCGTGCCCGTCCACGGTGAGGGTGTCGTTCTCGAGCGAGACCTCACCCGGGAAGCGGCCGTTGATGGAGTCGTACTTCAGCAGGTGAACCAGCGTCTGCGCCTCGGTGAGGTCGTTCACGGCGACGATCTCGATGTTCTCGCCCTGCTCGCGGACTGCGCGGAAGAAGCTGCGTCCGATGCGGCCGAAGCCGTTGATGCCAACCTTGATGGTCACTGCGATCGATCTCCTTGTCTGAGGTGACGTCGTTCGACGAGTGCGCGACCAGTCCGTCCCAGCGGTTCAGAGCCGGGCGCACTTCTGATCGCTCGAGGTTGAGTGGGCTTCCGAGGGAACGCAACTGTTCACACGTCCGTCCGAGCGCTCCCGGATCGACGCTGTCGTTCCGGGCCCTTCACCCTCTCGTCCCCTTCAGTCTAGTGGCATCGACCGCAGTTGCCCAGAGGATCGCAGAGAAAAGCCCGACTTCCTCGGGCGCCCTCGGCGCAGAAACACACACAAACCAACATTCAGGTCGATGGAGGCGGCCCGGAGGTCGCCTTCCGGCTCAGGCGCGCTCGCCCGGCTCCCCGCCCTCGGTCCCGGCGATGCCCAGCTCCTCGGCGCGGCGGTCGGCCATAGCCAGCAGTCGGCGGATGCGCCCGGCGATCGCGTCCTTGGTCAGCACCGGATCCGACAGGCGCCCCAGCTCGTCCAGGGAGGCCTGCTTGTTGGCCAGGCGCAGCTCGCCGGCCATGCGCAGGTGCTCGGGGACGTCGTCGCCGAGGATCTCCATGGCCCGCTCGACGCGCGCGCCGGCGGCCACGGCTGCCTGCGCCGAGCGGCGCAGGTTGGCGTCGTCGAAGTTGGCGAGGCGGTTGGCGGTCGCACGGACCTCCTTGCGCATGCGCCGCTCCTCCCACGTCATGAGGCAGTCATGGGCGCCCATGCGGGTCAGCAGCGCGGCGATCGCATCTCCGTCGCGGATCACCACCCGATCGCCGCCGCGGACCTCGCGCGCCTTGGCGATCACGTCCAGGCGACGGGCCGCACCCACCAGCGCCAGAGCCGCCTCGGGGCCGGGGCAGGTGAACTCCATGGCACCGGAGCGCCCGGGCTCTGTGAGCGAGCCGTGGGAGAGGAACGCTCCGCGCAGCACGGCGGCGGCATCGCCGACCGAGCCGTTGACCACGACCGGAGGCAGCCCGCGCACCGGTCGTCCGTGCGCATCCAGCAGGCCGGTGCGGCGGGCCAGGGCCTCGCCGTC
Organism: Kocuria sp. SL71; assembly: GCF_026672465.1. Classification (NCBI taxonomy): domain Bacteria; kingdom Bacillati; phylum Actinomycetota; class Actinomycetes; order Micrococcales; family Micrococcaceae; genus Kocuria; species Kocuria sp. SL71. Next base: position 916,317 of record NZ_JAPPRE010000001.1, on the reverse strand, counting down.
CCGTGCCACGCGCAGCACGTAGTTGCTGCCTCGGCGCAGTCCTCCTCCGCCGGAGATCACGCCGAGCTCGCAGGTGTGGCCGAACTCCTCGATGACGATGGACCTCATGCGCCGGGCGACCGCAGCCATGTCCAGCTCGATCTCGATGACGATGCGCCCGGAGACGATGTGCAGGCCGCCGGAGAAGCGCAGGACGGCGGAGAGCTCAGCGCGGCGCTCCGAGGCCTTGGTGACCTCGGTGCGGGCGAGCTCCTCCTTGACCGATGCCGTGAGGGACATCAGATTCCTTTCGGTGCAGAAGCTGTGGGGGTGCTCCGGCGCGCGTCAGCCCGAAGCGCGTGGGAGGCACCGGGACACCATAGCGGCAGCCCCTGCTCACCGCCCATTCGACGGTGCATCGTTCCCGTTGCGACCAGGGCGGTCGCGGCAGCGGCTCAGCGCTCCATGACCTCCTGATACGCCGCCGCCAGCTTCAGCGGCGAGTGGATCGACAGCCCCTCAGCCCGGCGCAGATCGGCGAAGTGCACGATCGCGCCCATCCGCGCCGCCGCCCGCTCCAGGGCCTCGCGGTCCTCCACGGAGCTCGGATCGGCCACGACAGCGTCGATCCCGACGTCCGGGGCGTAGTGGCGCAGGATCTCGAGCTCCTGTGCGCTCGTCTTGCCCTGCGTCTCCGAATCCCGGGACAGGTTCATGGTCACGAACTTCATGCCCTCGGTGTCGCGGATCGCCTGGCGCATCTCCGGCATGAGCAGGTGCGGCAGCACCGAGGTGTGCCACGAGCCCGGGCCCAGGATCACGCAGTCGGCGGACTCGATCGCGCTCAGAGCCTGCAGGCACGGCTCGGCGTCGACCGGCAGGAGCCGGACGTCGCGGATGTACGGCTCGCGCGCCAGATCCACCTGGCCGGTGACGGTGCGCAGGCCGTCGGGGGCGGTGTCATCCGGGACCTCGCCCTCGATGACCAGCGGAGTCAGCGACATGGGCAGCACGGTGCCCTCGGCCTCCAGCAGGGCACCGGCCCAGCGCAGGCCTTCGACGGGATCGCCGAGCAGCTCCCACAGGGTCACGATCAGCAGGTTGCCCAGCGCGTGGCCGTCGAGCGAGCTCAGCCGCTCCGGCCCGGAGTCGAAGCGGTGCTGCATGACGTCGCGCCAGGTCATCCCCCAGTCGGAGTCATCGCACAGCGCCGACAGCGCCATTCGGAGGTCGCCGGGGGGAAGGACGTCGAGCTCCTGGCGGAGCCGACCTGAGGAGCCGCCGTCGTCGGCGACGGTGACCACGGCGGTGAGCCGCTTGGTCAGCAGGCGCAGCGCCGACAGCGAGGCGGACAGGCCGTGGCCGCCTCCCAGGGCGACGACGGAGCGGCCGCTCTGGCGCCGCGGTCGCGGCGCTGCGCCGCCCTGGAGGGGGCTCTGCGGCGAGCGTCCCTGCGGAAGGACGTCGCGCAGTCGGTTCTCGGTCATGGTGCGGTCCAGGTGATCGTGGCGGTCGTGGGTCGGGGCGGCGGCCTACTCGCGGCCCACGTCCCGATGCTCGACGTTCACGACGACGCGCGGCAGCTTGGACAGCCGCTTGGCGACCTCCTCGGTCATGGCCACCGAGCGGTGCTTGCCGCCGGTGCAGCCGATCGCGATGGTCGCGTAGTGCTTGTTCTCCGTGCGGTAGCCCTCGAAGACCGGCTCCAGCATGGAGGTGAAGCGCTCCACGAACGTGCGGGCGCCGTCGCCCTGGAAGACGTAGTCGCGCACCTCCTTGTCCCGTCCGGTGCGCGGGCGCAGGGCCGGCACCCAGTGGGGGTTCGGGATGAAGCGGACGTCGGCGACGTAGTTGGCGTCGGCGGGCACGCCGTACTTGAAGCCGAAGCTCATGACGGTCAGGCGCAGGACCACGGGGCCGTTCGTGGAGTACAGATCCGCGACCGCCTTCGACAGGCCGTGGACGTTGAACGACGACGTGTCCAGCACGACGTCGGCGGATTCGCGCAGCGCCGAGAGCAGCCGGCGCTCGGCTGCGATGCCGTCCAGGATCCGGCCTCCGGCCTGCAGCGGATGAGGACGGCGCTGGTGCTCGTAGCGAGCGACCAGCACCTCGTCCGAGGCCTCGAGGAACAGGATCGAGAACTCGACCCCGTTGGCCTCCAGGGCCGAGAGCGTGTCCTGCATGTCGTCGAACAGGGCCTTGCCGCGGACGTCGATCACGACCGCCAGGCGCGGGATGGCCTCCGGCGAGCGGGAGACCACATCCGCCAGTGTCTGCAGCATCTGCGGCGGCAGATTGTCGACGACGTACCAGCCCTGGTCCTCCAGAGCGTTGGCCGCCGTGGAGCGCCCCGCCCCGGACAGACCGGTGACCACGAGCAGCTCGGCCGTGCGCGGACGCTCCGGGCGCGCCTGATCCTGGCCCGGGGTCGAGTGGGTGTTCTCCGTCATGTTCTGCCTCCTGGCTCCAGAGCCTATCCCGACGCGCGGGGGTCTCAGTCGAGGATCTCGCCGGTGTCCATGTCGACGGCCGGCAGCGGCTCCTCGGAGCCGTCCTGCTCGGCGTGCAGCCCAGCGAAGACCTTCAGCGCCAGGGCGCTGCCGAAGCCGGGGACCTCCTCGAGCTGCTCGACGCGGGCCTCCTTGATCTTCTTGACGGAGCCGAAGTGCTTGAGCAGGGCCTTCTGCTTGGCGGGGCCCACGCCCGGGAGGTCGTCCAGCACGGAGGCCGTCATGGCCTTGCCGCGTTTGGCGCGGTGGAACGTGATGGCGAAGCGGTGGGCCTCGTCGCGCACGCGCTGGACCAGGTACAGGGCCTCGGAGGCGCGCGGCAGGATCACGGGGAACTCGTCGTCCGGGACCCAGACCTCCTCGAGCCTCTTGGCCAGCCCGACGACGGCGACATCGTCGATGCCCAGATCCTCCAGGGCTCGGGCGGCCGCGGCGACCTGGGGCGGGCCGCCGTCGACGATCACGAGGTTCGGCGGGTAGGCGAAGCGCCTGCGCTGGGCGGGGTCATCGGCCAGGTCCTCCTGGTCGAGCTCTCCGGTGCGCGGGGCCTGCTGCTCCTGCTGCTGCTCGAGGTGGCGGCGGAAGCGCCGGTGGATGACGTCGTACATGGAGGCGGTGTCATCGCGGGCTGCCTCTCCCGTGATGGAGAACTTCCGGTACTCGGCCTTCCGGGGCAGTCCGTCCTCGAAGACGACCATGGAGGCCACGACGTTGCTCCCCTGCACGTGGGAGATGTCATAGCACTCGATGCGCATGGGGGCATCGGGCAGATCCAGGGCCTTCTGCAGCTGCTGCAGGGAGGCGGAGCGGGTGGTGATGTCCCCGGCGCGCCGCGACTTGTGCAGGGCGAGGGCCTGCCGCGCGTTCTCCTGAACCGTCTGCATGAGCTGGGCCTTCTCGCCGCGCTGCGGCGTGGACACGGAGACCCGGGAGCCGCGCAGCTCGGTGAGCCACTGCTCCATCTGCTCGCGGTCCTCGGGCTCCTGGGAGACCAGCACGGTGCGCGGGACGGCGTCCTCTCGGTAGTCCATCTCGGCGCTGCGCGGACGGTGGTGGCTGCCCTCCGCGGCCTCGCGGGCGCGCTGGACCTCGCGCTGCTCGACGGCGGCGGACTCGGTCTCGCCGTAGACCTGCTGCAGCAGCACCTGCAGCAGGTGCCCGGCATCGGTCTCCTCCACCTTCTCGGTCACCCAGCCGCGCTGGCCCCGGATGCGCCCGCCGCGCACGTGGAAGACCTGGACGGCGGCCTCGAGCTCGTCGTCGGCCAGGGCGAAGAAGTCGGCGTCGACGGCGTCGGAGAGCACGACGGCATTGCGCTCGAAGGCCTTGCGCAGGGCCTCGACGTCGTCGCGGCGGGCCGCCGCGGTCTCGAAGTCCATCTGCGCCGCCGCCTGCTTCATGAGCCGCTCCTGCTCGCGGATGAACGGCTCGGCGTGCCCGGCCATGAACCGGCAGAGGTCATCGACCAGGTCACGGTGGTCCTCGACCGAGATCTGCCCCACGCAGGGTGCCGAGCACTTGCCGATGTAGCCCAGCAGGCAGGGCCGCCCCGAGCGCTCGGCGCGGCGGTAGACGCCCTTGGAGCAGGAGCGCACCGGGAAGACGCGCAGCAAGGCGTCGAGGGTCTCGCGGATGGCCCAGGCCTGGGAGTAGGGGCCGAAGTAGCGGGTGCCCTTCTGCTTGGCGCCTCGGGTCACCATGGCCCGGGGCACCTCCTCCCCCAGCGTGATGGCCAGGTAGGGGTAGGACTTGTCGTCCCGGTAGGCGATGTTGAAGCGCGGGCGGAACTGCTTGATCCAGGTGTACTCGAGCTGCAGGGACTCCATCTCCGAGCCGACCACGACCCACTCCACGCCGGCGGCCGTGGTGACCATGGCTCGGGTCTTGGGCGCCAGCGTGGACGGCGGGGCGAAGTAGGACCACAGCCGGTTGCGCAGGTTCTTGGCCTTGCCGACGTAGATGACGCGCCCGGTCTCGTCGCGGAAGCGATAGACGCCGGGGTCCTGCGGTATCTCGGATCGCTGGGGGCGGTAGGAGGCCGGATCAGCCACGCCTGGCATCCCCCTCCAAGGTCGTGGAGGTGTTGAAGGTCTCCGCGCGCTCCTGGCCCGACAGCTGCCCGATCGCCTCCATGACCCGGTCGGTCAGCTCACGGCGCTGCCTGCCGGTCTGGCGGCCCTCGGCACGCGGAACCTCGATCAGCTCGCCCAGGCTCACGGTGAACCGGCGCGGGCGCGGCCACGTGGTCCCCAGCGGCTGGACGTCCTGCGTGCCCTCCAGGGCGACGGGGAGGATCGGAGCCCCCGTGCTCAGCGCGGCGTGGGCCACACCTGTGCGGCCGCGGTAGAGGCGTCCGTCGCGGGAGCGGGTGCCCTCCGGGAAGACGCCGAAGACTCCCCCGGCCTCGAGCAGCTCGATCGCCGGATCCATGGCGGCCGCCGCATCGCGACGCGACGAGCGGTCCACCGGGATGATGCCCAGCAGCTCGTAGACCTGGCGCATGGCCCAGCCGCGGATCCCCGGCGTGTTCAGCGGCGAGGCCTTGGCGATGAAGGAGACCCGTCGCGGGAAGATCGCGGAGAGGATGATGCTGTCGATCAGCGCGCGGTGGTTCGAGGCCACGATCACCGGCCCCTCGGCCGGGAAATTCTCCTTGCCGCGGATCTGCGCGCGGCACAGGACCATGAAGGCGGCGGCCACGGCGCGCTGCGTGGTGCGGTAGAGCCCGATCTGCGAGGGGACCGCACGCAGCCTGTCCAGCGCGCTCATCGTGCGGCCCCCGCCCCGACGGCCTCGGCCTGGACCTCGATGACGGCGCCGTTCAGGATCTCCCGCAGGAACTCGCCCGTGAAGCTGTCCGGCGACGCGGCGACGTCCTCCGGGGTGCCCTGGGCCACGACCGTGCCGCCGCCCGAGCCGCCCGTGGGGCCCATGTCCACGACCCAGTCCGCGGTCTTGATGACGTCGAGGTTGTGCTCGATCACCATGACGGTGTTGCCCTTGTCGACCAGGGCGTGCAGGACCTGCAGCAGCTTGGAGATGTCCTCGAAGTGCAGTCCGGTGGTGGGCTCGTCCAGCACGTAGATGGTCTGGCCCCGGGACTGGCGCTGCAGCTCCGCGGCGAGCTTGACGCGCTGGGCCTCGCCGCCGGAGAGCGTGGTGGCCGGCTGGCCCAGTCGGACGTAGCCCAGGCCCACGTCCACGAGGGTGTGCAGGTGCCGGGCGATCGCCGTGTAGGCGGAGAAGAACTCGGCGGCCTCCTCGATCGGCATGTCCAGGACCTCGGCGATGTTCTTGCCCTTGTACTGGACCTCGAGGGTCTCGCGGTTGAAGCGGGCGCCCTTGCAGACCTCGCACGGGACGTAGACGTCCGGCAGGAAGTTCATCTCGATCTTCAGGGTGCCGTCGCCGGCGCAGGCCTCGCAGCGCCCGCCCTTGATGTTGAACGAGAACCTGCCCGGCTGATAGCCGCGGATCTTGGCCTCCTGGGTGTCCGCGAACAGCTTGCGGATCCGGTCGAACACACCGGAGTAGGTGGCCGGGTTGGAGCGCGGGGTCCGTCCGATCGGCGACTGATCCACGTGCACGATCTTCTTGAGCTGGTCCATGCCCTCGATGCGCTTGTGCCGCCCGGGGACCTGCTTGGCGCCGTTGAGCTCATTGGCCAGGCGGGTGTAGAGGATGTCGTTGACCAAGGAGGACTTGCCCGATCCGGACACGCCCGTCACCGCGGTCAGCACGCCCAGCGGGAACTCGACGTCCACCCCGCGCAGGTTGTTCTCCTTGGCGTCGATGACCTTGAGCATGCGCTTCCGGTCGATCGGCCGGCGCTGAGCGGGCACCGCGATCTCCCGGCGACCGGCCAGGTAGTCGGCGGTGATCGACTCGCGGTTCTCGAGCAGCTCGTCATAGCCGCCGGTGTGCACGATCCTGCCGCCGCGCTCGCCGGCGCCAGGGCCGACGTCGACGATCCAGTCGGCCTCCCGGATGGTGTCCTCGTCGTGCTCGACGACGATCAGCGTGTTGCCCATGTCCCGCAGCTTGATCAGGGTCTGGATCAGGCGCCTGTTATCGCGCTGGTGCAGGCCGATGGACGGCTCGTCCAGGACGTAGAGCACGCCGACCAGCCCAGCGCCGATCTGCGTGGCCAGGCGGATGCGCTGGGCCTCGCCGCCCGAGAGCGTGGCGGCCGGGCGCTCGAGGTCCAGGTAGTCCAGTCCGACGTCCAGCAGGAAGTTCAGCCTGGCGTGGATCTCCTTGAGCACCTGGTCGCCGATCTGCGCCTCCCGGGTGGAGAGATCCAGCGACTGGAAGAACTCGAGGGCCTCGCGCATGGGCAGGCGCGTGGCATCGGCGATGGACAGCCCGCCCACGGTCACGCTGAGCATGGTGGGGTTCAGTCGCTTGCCGTCGCAGGCCGGGCAGGGCACCACGCGCATGTACTGCTCGTAGCGCTCCTTGGCCGAGTCCGACTCGGTCTCCTCCCGCTTGCGGCGGATGTAGCCGTAGACGCCCTCGAAGCCCTGGGTGTAGCGGCGCTCGCGGCCCCAGCGGTTCTTGTAGGAGACGGTGACCTTGAAGTCCTTGCCCTCGAGCAGCGCCTTGCGCGCCGCCTTGGGCAGGTCCTTCCACGGAGTGACGAGATCGAAGCCCATCTCCTCGCCCAGTCCCGCCATGAGGCGGTTCCAGTAGTCGCTGTGGGCCTTGCCCTGCGACCACGGCTGGATGGCGCCCTCGACCAGCGTGAGGTCCTCGTCCGGCACGACCAGGGTCTCGTCCGCCTCCAGGCGCGAGCCGATGCCGTCGCACTCCGGGCATGCGCCGAACGGAGCGTTGAACGAGAACGACCGGGGCTCGATCTCCGCGGCCCCGATGGGGTGGTCATTGGGGCAGGCCAGGTGCTCCGAGAACGTGTGCCGACGCTCCACGCCCTCCGGCAGCTCCTCCCCCTCGCGGGTGACGATCTCGATGACGACGCGGCCGTCGGCCAGCCCCAGCGCGGTCTCGACGGAGTCGGTGAGGCGGCGCTCGGCGCCCTCCTTGATGACCAGGCGGTCGACGACGACCTCGATGTCGTGCTTGATCTGCTTCTTGAGCTTGGGCGGATCGTCCAGCGAGATCTGCTCGCCGTCGATCACGGCGCGCGAGTAGCCGGACGTGGTCAGGGAGGACAGCAGGTCCTCGAACTCGCCCTTGCGACGGCGGACGACGGGGGCCAGCACCTGGAAGCGGGTGCGCTCCGGCAGCTGCATGACGCGGTCCACGATCTGCTGCGGGGTCTGTCGCGTGATCGGCTCTCCGCACTGCGGGCAGTGGGGGTGGCCCACGCGCGCCCAGAGCAGACGCATGTAGTCGTAGATCTCGGTGATCGTGCCGACCGTGGAGCGGGGATTGCGCGAGGTCGACTTCTGGTCGATCGACACCGCCGGAGACAGGCCCTCGATGAAGTCGACGTCCGGCTTGTCCACCCGCCCCAGGAACATGCGGGCGTAGGAGGACAGCGACTCGACGTAGCGGCGCTGGCCTTCCGCGAAGATGGTGTCGAACGCCAGGGACGACTTCCCGGACCCGGACAGGCCGGTGAACACGACCATGGAGTTGCGGGGGATGGTGAGGTCGACGTCCTTGAGATTGTGCTCGCGGGCGCCGCGGATCACGATCTCCTTCAGGTCGGCTCCGGGCGCGGTGCTGCGGGGGCTCTCAGGAGCGTGCTGGCTGGGGGTGAGAGTTCGTTCGGACACGTCCGGAATGGTATCGGCAGGAGCCGACACCGCAGGCACGGATCAGCCCACCGCGAAGGCCCCGCCAGGCGACTCAGTGCAGGCCGCGCCGGTAGGCCACCAGCAGCCAGCCCACGTTCACGAAGATCCCGATGATCGCCGGCAGCGCGACCCCGAAGCTCCACAGCAGGCCCGTGGCCGCCGACAGCGCGAAGACCACCAGCCCCAGGAAGCACAGCACCGCCATGACGTGCAGCATCCAGTGCTGGCCCCACAGCCAGATCAGCAGCGGCACGACGTAGAGGATCGTCAGGCCCAGGGCTGTGGTCAGCGAGGGGCCCGGCTCGGTCCCCTGGACCTCGGGCAGGGAGGAGGCCTCGACGATCTCGGCGTCGTGGCTCTGCACGTAGATCATGGCCAGGAAGCTGAGCAGCGAGGCGAGGCTCAGGACGATCAGCCGCGGCGGACGACGCGTCTCCCAGACCTCGTCGGCGGGCGGGAGGATCTGAGGCACGGCGGGCTCCTGGGGGTCGGCGGACGGCCTGGTCGGTCTCGAGCGTGGCAGCGCCCGCGGCCAGGGTATCGGGGTCGGACCCGTGGCACGTCTCCGCAGCCGAGGGGTGAGAGGGGCCTCACATCAGTGCTGTCAGGTGCCACGCCGGGGTGCCGCGGGCCGGAAGAATCTCTACAGTGGGCGCCATGAACGTCACCGAGACCGCCGCCATCGAGCTGGCGGAGATCACCGTCCGCCGCATCGTGGTCGGCGAGATGCAGAACAACGTGTACCTGCTCACCTCCAAGGAGCACGGCTCCCAGGTGCTGATCGATGCTGCGGCCGATGCTCGCGCCATCGCCGGGCTCGTGGGCGCCGGCTCCACGGACTGCTCGCTGTCGGGCAGCCTGCAGATGATCATCACCACGCACTCCCACCACGATCACATCGGGGCGCTCGAGGAGGTCAAGTCCCGCTCCGAGGCCGTCACGGCCTGCGGCACCGACGACGAGGACGACATCGACGTCGAGATGGACCTGACGCTCGATGACGGAGACGTCGCCGAGTTCGAGGGCTTCGACCTGGAGGTCATCGGCCTGCCGGGTCACACCCCCGGCTCCATCGGCCTGGTCTACCGCGACCCCCAGGGCCCGGTGCGCATCTTCACCGGTGACGCCCTCTTTCCGGGCGGCGTCGGCAAGACGAACTCGCCGGAGGCCTTCCAGCAGGCCTACACGTCAGTCGTCGAGCGGATCTTCGACCGCTTCGACGACGACACCGTGATCCACCCCGGCCACGGCGAATCCACCACGCTGGGCCAGGAGCGCCCGTCGCTGGACGAGTGGCGCGAGCGCGGCTGGTGAGCCGCAGCCCGTCCGCAGCCTCCGCCCGCTGAGATGGAGATCCAGCGCAGGTCCTTCGACCCGGATGAGCTCGGCGCTCGCGAGACGACGCTGCTGGTCAAGTCCCTGTTGATCCCGCGGCCGATCGCCTGGGTCGGCACCCGCGACGCCGACGGCACGGACAACCTCGCGCCGCACTCGTTCTTCACGATGGCCTCCGAGGATCCGCCGATCGTGCTGTTCACCTCGAGCGGGCGCAAGGACACCCTGCGGGCGATCGAGCAGACCGGCGAGTTCACGATCTCGCTCATCAGCGCCGCCCAGCGCGAGGCCGCGAACCAGACCTCAGCGCCCTACGCGCCCGAGATCAGCGAGTTCGACGCCGCACGCATCCCGGCTCTGCCCTCCCAGCTCGTCTCGGCCCCGGCGGTCGCCGGCTCCCCCGCCGTCCTGGAGTGCCGGTGCGAGCAGGTCATCCCGGTCGGGGACAGCTTCGTGGTCCTGGGACGCGTCCTGCACGTGAGCGTGGACGAGTCGGTCCTGCGCACCGACGACCGCGGCCGGACCCTGCCCGATGCTCGGCTGCTCGATCCCATGAGCCGCCTGGGGCGCAACGAATGGGCGCAGCTGGGGACCATCCACGCGATGGACCGGCCGCAGCAGGCCTGAGTGCTGCACCGGCGGGCACCGGGCTGCGGCGGTGCTGCGCTGTCGTCGGGCCTGGCTAGGCTTGGCCCACGATGACACTGCTGAGCGCCCTCTCCCCCGCCCTCGCCGCCGCCGGCTCCCGCTATCTGCGCGGTGACTTCGCGCGCAACCCTCTGAGCTCGGATGAGATCTACGAGGGGTTCCACGGCTGGGCCGCCGAGGCCGGGATCGAGCTCTACCCGCATCAGGACGAGGCCGTGCTCGAGTTCGCAGGCGGCGCCAACGTCATCCTGGCCACGCCCACCGGATCCGGGAAGTCGCTCGTGGCCATGGGCGCGCACTTCGCGGCCATGGCCCGGGGACAGCGCTCGTACTACACCGCCCCGCTCAAGGCGCTCGTGTCGGAGAAGTTCTTCGCGCTGTGCCAGGCCTTCGGGGCGGAGAACGTCGGCATGGTCACCGGCGACTCCGCGGTCAACCCGGACGCGCCGATCGTGTGCTGCACGGCGGAGATCCTGGCCAACATCGCGCTGCGCGAGGGCTCGGACGCCGACCTCGGGCCCGTCGTCATGGACGAGTTCCACTTCTACGCCGACCCGCAGCGCGGCTGGGCCTGGCAGGTGCCGCTGATCGAGCTGCCGCAGGCCCAGTTCCTGCTGATGTCCGCCACCCTGGGCGACGTCACCCGGTTCGACGACCGGATGCGCGAGCTCACCGGTCGGGAGACCGCCGTCGTCGACGATGCCGAGCGCCCGGTCCCGCTGAGCTACTACTACTCGGAGGTCCCGGTCCACGAGCAGATCGATGAGCTGGTGAGCACGCACCAGGCGCCCGTCTACGTGGTCCACTTCTCCCAGCTGCAGGCCATGGACCAGGCACAGGCGCTGATGAGCGTCAACGTGCTGTCCAAGGAGGAGAAGGAGCAGGTCGCCGAGATGATCGCCGGCTTCCGCTTCGCGGCCGGCTTCGGCAAGACCCTGAACCGGCTCGTGCGCCACGGGATCGGCGTACATCACGCGGGGATGCTGCCCAAGTACCGGCGGCTCGTGGAGCAGCTGGCCCAGCGCGGTCTGCTCAAGGTCATCTGCGGCACCGACACCCTGGGGGTGGGCATCAACGTCCCCATCCGCACCGTGCTGATCACCGCGCTGTCCAAGTTCGACGGCAACCGCACCCGGCGGCTCAATGCGCGCGAGTTCCACCAGATCGCAGGCCGCGCGGGGCGTGCGGGATTCGACACCCAGGGCACCGTCGTGGTGCAGGCTCCCGAGCACGACATCGAGAACAAGCGGGCGCTGGAGAAGGCGCGACGCAAGCATGGGGACGATGAGAAGAAGCTGCGTCAGATCCCGCGCAAGAAGCCCCCGCAGGGCTTCGTGGCGTGGTCGCGCAAGACCTTCGAGACCCTCATCGCGGCCCAGCCCGAGCCGCTGCGGGCATCGTTCCACATCACGCACGCCATGCTGCTGAACCTGCTGCAGCGCCCCGGAGACCCCGTCCGGGCGACCGCCCATCTGATCGCCCACACGGACGCCCCAGCACCGGAGCGCCGCCAGATGGTCCGCGACGCCCTGTCGATCCTGCGCGAGCTGCTGGCCACCGAGGTCGTCGAGAAGCTGCCCGAGCCGGATGAGCACGGCAGCCGCTACCGTCTCACGATCGACCTGCAGGAGAACTTCGCCCTCAACAGCCCGCTCTCGCCGTTCGCCCTGGCCGCGCTCACCCTGCTGGATCCGGAGTCGCCGGAGTACACGCTGGACATCGTCTCCGTCATCGAGGCCACCCTGGACCGTCCGCGCCAGGTGCTGATCATGCAGGAGAAGAAGGCCAAGACCGAGGCACTGGCCACCATGAAGGCCGAGGGCCTCGAGTACAACGAGCGGATGCGCGAGCTCGACGAGATCACCTGGCCCATGCCGCTGCGAGAGATGCTCGAGGACGCGTTCGAGACCTATCGCACCTCCGCCCCCTGGGTCGCCCAGCACGAGCTGACGCCCAAGTCGGTCGTCCGCGACATGTTCGAGCGCGCCATGACCTTCGGGGACTACGTCCAGTACTACGGGCTGGCCCGCTCCGAGGGCATCCTGCTGCGCTACCTCTCGGACGCCTACCGCGCGCTGCGCCAGACCGTGCCCCAGGACCTGCGCACCGAGCCGTTCGACGACCTCGTCGAGTGGCTCGGCGAGACCATCCGCCAGACGGACAACTCCCTGCTCGACGAGTGGGAGAAGCTCACCGAGGGCGGCTCCCCCGCCGGCACCCCGCAGGACTCCGTCGAGGAGCTGCTCGAGGAGCAGGCCCCCGCGATCACCCGCAATCCTCGGGCCTTCCGGGTCATGGTGCGCAATGCGCTGTTCCAGCGCGTGGAGCTGTTCGCCGACGAGAAGGAGAAGGTCCTGGGCGCCCTCGACGGCGAGTCCGGCTGGGACCGGGAGCGCTGGGCGGAGGCCATGGACGCCTACTTCGGCGAGTACCAGGACATCTACACCGATGCCCAGTCCCGCGGTCCCGCACTGATCCGCATCGATGAGAGGCCCGAGGGCCTGGACGGCTTCTGGAGCGTCCAGCAGGTCTTCGACGACCCCGACGGCCACCACGACTTCGGGATCAACGCCAGGATCGACCTGGCGGCCTCGGACGAGGACGGATTCCCCGTGGTGCGCGTCGACAACGTGGGCCCCCTCACCGAGACCGGCAGATAATGCGCTTGCAGCACCATAGTGGTCTATGATGCGTTCAGATCCGCATAGGGGGACATCATGTACGCACTGACGGTCGATCGTCGCCGCTCGCGCTCGGAGGGGGCCGAGCTGGACATGGCGGGCGCGCGCGATCGGCTCAACCAGCGGCATCCGGAGGCGGTGCTCCCCTGGAGCATCTCCGCCGGCGACGAGCTGCAGGCCCTGTTCGAGGATCCGCAGACAGTGGTGACCGCCGCCCTGGAGCTGGCCGAGACCGGCCGCTGGCACGTGGGGATCGGCCTGGGGCCGGTGGAGACGCCGCTGCCGGAGACGGTGGCCGAGGCGACCGGGCCGTGCCTGGTCCTGGCCCGCGACGCCGTCGAAGCCGCCAAGAAGCTGACCAGCCGCACCGCGGTGCGCGCGCCGCGCCCCGGTGCTCGTGCGGCTCGCGACGCCGACGCCCTGCTGGCGCTGCTGTCGGTCATGCGCCAGCGCCGCACGGACGCCGCCCGTGAGGCGTCCCGGTACGCGGATCAGGGCATGACGCAGGAGCAGATCTCTCAGGTGCTGGGCATCGATCAGTCCTCCGTCTCCCGACGACTGCGCACCGCCCTCTGGTACGAGGAGTCCGAGGCGCGCACCGTCCTCGTGGATCTGCTGGGCCGGGCCCACGAGCGCGGCATGGACGCAGAAGCCAAGCTGGTCTCATGACCTCCGCGGCTTCCCCCGAGCCCCGCTTCACCTCCGGATCGCTCGCAGGCCTGCGCGGGGCGCTGACCGTGTGGCTGCCGGGGGTCGTGCTCGCTGCGACTCTCCTCTGGTGGCTGCTCGAGGGAGTCCCCCTGTGGTGGTCGGCCCCCGCTCTGACGGTCGCCGGTGCTCTGCTGGGCGATCCGGCGGTGCGGCTCGTGCTGGAGATCGCCCGGGACACGGAGACCGCCGAGCGCGCCCGGCTGGAGCACCTGGAGCAGCTGCGCGCGGACCCGGTTCTCAGTGCACCGCAGCCGGAGCCCTCCGAGCAGGAGGAGCAGGACGCCCCGCCGCTGCGCGGAGGTCTCGTGATCGGCGTGCTCGAGCGCATCGCCGTGAGCGTGTGCGTGATCAGCGGCTACGCGACCGGCATCGCCGTGGTCGTGGCGATCAAGGGCCTAGCCCGGTACGGGGAGTTCACCTCGCCGAGCCAGCGCGAGCAGTTCATCATCGGCACCCTCGCCTCGCTGCTCTGGGCCGCCGGCACGGCCGGTCTCGTGCTGCTGGTCTCCCCCGTCGGCTGAGTGCAGCCCCGTCAGCAGAGTCGAGCCCTTCCAGATCCTGCTGCCGCGCGCCTGACGAGCATCGAGCTCCAGGCCGTCGAGCATCGCGCTCGCCGAGCCGGGTCCTTCGGATCCACGAGCCTGCTCGAGCGGACAGATGAAAGACCCCGCCGCCCCAGAAGGGGCGGCGGGGTCTTCGCTCAGGCACTGCGGCCGATGATCAGCGACGCCGATCATCGGGTCAGGCGGTCACTGATCAGCGGCTGTGCTGCCGGTGCCGTTCGCGGCGGTATGCGAGCCGTTGTCTGACGAGGTGCCGGGGACGGCGTCGGTGTCCTTGGGGACGGTCACCGGCTTGGGCGCTTCGCCGGTCCGCTCGTACTCCTGGTGGGCGCCGCGGGCGCGCTCCACGAGGTCCTGGTAGGCGCTGTGGTCGTCGATGAGCTCGTCGCGGTGCTTGTCCTTGATGGACGGCATCTTCTCGACCAGGGCGGCGCCCTTGGCGGCCAGCTTCTGGCGCTGCTCGTCCGAGGCGTCCTTCGGCAGGGCGATGTACTCCTTGGACACGCGGCGCAGGCCGTCGACCACGCGCAGGGCGCGGCCCTTGGGGCTGAGCAAGGAGGCCACGACGGTCACGAGCAGGACGCCGACGATCACGGACAGCGACTGGCCGATGGTGACCTCCGGCGGGAAGTGCACGGCCTCGCCGCCGTTGATGAACGGCAGATCGTTCTCGTGGAGGGCGTGGACGATCAGCTTGTAGCCGATGAAGCCCAGGATGACCGCCAGGCCCCAGGAGAGGTAGATGAGGCGATCGAGCATGCCGTCGATCAGGAAGTAGAGCTGGCGCAGGCCCATCAGCGAGAACGCGACGGCGGTGAAGACCAGGTAGGTCTCCTGGGTGAGGCCGAAGATGGCAGGGATCGAGTCGAAGGCGAACAGGATGTCCGTGCCGCCGATGCAGACCATCACGAGCAGCATGGGGGTCATGGCCCGCTTGCCGTTCTCGTAGGTGAACAGCTTGTCGCCGTCGTAGTAGTCGGTGGTGTGCATGTACTTCTTGGCGGTGCGGACGATGAAGTTGTCCGCCTCGTCGTCGTCCTCGCCGGACAGCTCGCCCCGGATGAGTCCGATGGCCGTGAAGATGAGGAAGGCGCCGAAGATGTAGAACAGCCAGGCCAGCTGGTTGATGGCCGCGGCGCCGATGAAGATGAACGCGGTGCGGGCCACCAGGGCGAAGGTGATGCCGAAGAGCAGAACCTTCTGCTGATCAGCGCGCGGCACCTTGAAGGAGGCCATGATGATCAGGAAGACGAAGAGGTTGTCGACCGACAGCGCCTTCTCCGTGATGTAGCCGGCGTAGTACTCGGTGGCGTAGACCCCGCCCCATTCGATCAGTACGAACAGGCCGAAGATCAGTGCGACTCCCACGTAGATCGCCGACCAGATGGCGGCTTCCCTGATGTGCGGCTCGTGCGCCTTGCGCACGTGGAAGAAGTAGTCGAAGGCGAGCATGCCGATGATCACGGCGATGGTCAGCCCCCAGACGAGGGGTGAGACATCCATGGGGAGGTCCTCTCGATGGCAGATCGGGGCGGAAACGCAAGTCTCTCCATCGGCCCGACCAGTTCAGCGCGCTGTGCGCGCTGAACGACGGCGGCCCGATCACTGCACCCGGCGGGGTTAGGCGCCCCGCGTGCTGACGTGCACAGTGCGATCGGATACTCCCCTACGCTGACCTGCATCTTACACAGGCAGCTCTTGCGATCCGGCTGTGCCGCTCAGGCAGTGCTCAGGATCCGCTGGCCTCGCGGACGTGGCGGATCTCCCGCTTGACGTCGTGCAGCTCGTCGCGGATGCGCGCGGCGAGCTCGAACTTGAGGTCCATGGCCGCCTGGTTCATCTGCTCCGTGAGCTGCTGGGCCAGGTCCTCGAGGCTGTCCGCCGGGACGTCCGAGCGCGACTCGCGCAGCTTGGCGGCCTCGGCATCCGCCTCCTTGGTGCGCTCGTCCCGCCTGCCCTTGGTGGGCGCCAGCTTGCCGCTGGCCCCGGCACGCGCGGCCAGCAGCTCGTGGGTGTCCTCCGACTCGCGGGCCAGCTGCTCGGTGATGTCCCCGATCCGCTTGCGCAGCGGAGTGGGGTCGATCCCGTGCTCCTTGTTGTACGCGATCTGGACGTCGCGGCGGCGATTGGTCTCATCGATGGCGGTGCGCATGGAGTCGGTGATCTTGTCCGCGTACATGTGCACCTGGCCGTCGATGTTTCGCGCGGCACGGCCGATGGTCTGGATCAGCGAGGTGGTGGAGCGCAGGAAGCCCTCCTTGTCCGCGTCCAGGATGGCCACCAGCGAGACCTCCGGAAGGTCCAGGCCCTCGCGCAGCAGGTTGATGCCGACCAGGACGTCGAACACGCCCTGCCGCAGCTCGGAGAGCAGCTCCACCCGGCGCAGGGTGTCCACGTCCGAGTGGAGGTATTGGACCTTGACGCCGTGCTCGAGCAGGTAGTCGGTGAGGTCCTCGGCCATGCGCTTGGTCAGCGTGGTGACCAGGACGCGCTCGTCGCGTTCGGTGCGGGCGGTGATCTCGTCCATGAGGTCGTCGATCTGGCCCTTGGTGGGCTTGACCACGATCTCCGGGTCGACCAGGCCGGTGGGGCGGATGATCTGCTCGACGTAGCCGTCCGCCTGGCCGAGCTCGTACGGTCCGGGCGTGGCGGACATGTAGACCGTCTGCCCGATCCTCTCCAGGAACTCGTCCCAGGTCAGGGGGCGGTTGTCCAGCGCCGAGGGCAGGCGGAAGCCGTGGTCCACGAGCGTGCGCTTGCGGGACATGTCGCCTTCGTACATGCCGCCGATCTGCGGGATCGTCACGTGGGACTCGTCCACGATGAGCATGAAGTCGTCCGGGAAGTAGTCCAGCAGGCAGTGCGGGGCGGAGCCGGGGGCGCGGCCGTCGATGTGACGGGAGTAGTTCTCGATCCCGTTGCAGTAGCCCATCTGCTCCATCATCTCGAGGTCGTACGTGGTGCGCATGCGCAGCCGCTGGGCCTCGACGAGCTTGTTCTGGGACTCGAGCTCCTCCAGCCGATCCCGCAGCTCGTCCTCGATCTGGCCGATGGCACGGGACATGCGCTCGGCTCCGGCGACGTAGTGCGAGGCCGGGAAGACGTACATCTCCTGCTCATCTCGGATGATCTCGCCGGTGACGGGGTGCAGGGTGTAGATGGCCTCGATCTCATCGCCGAAGAACTCGATGCGGATCGCGTGCTCCTCGTACATGGGGATGATCTCCACCGTGTCCCCGCGCACGCGAAACGTCCCGCGGTGGAAGTCCATGTCGTTGCGGGCGTACTGCATGTTCACGAACTGGCGCAGCAGGCCGTCGCGATCGAGCTGGTCCCCCACCCGCAGGGTGACCATCTGCTGGATGTACTCCTCCGGGGTGCCCAGGCCGTAGATGCAGGACACGGTGGAGACCACCACGACGTCCCGACGGGTCAGCAGAGCGTTCGTGGCCGAGTGCCGCAGCCGCTCGACCTCCTCGTTGATCGAGGAGTCCTTCTCGATGAAGGTGTCCGTCTGCGGGACGTAGGCCTCCGGCTGGTAGTAGTCGTAGTAGGAGACGAAGTACTCGACCGCGTTGTTCGGCAGCAGCTCCCGCAGCTCGCTGGCCAGCTGGGCGGCCAGGGTCTTGTTCTGGACCATGAGCAGCGTGGGCCGCTGCACCGACTCGATCAGCCAGGCGGCCGTGGCCGACTTGCCGGTGCCGGTGGCGCCGAGCAGGACGATGTCCTTCTCCCCGTCCTCCACGCGCCGCGTCAGCTCGGCGATGGCCTTGGGCTGGTCGCCGGCGGGCTCGAACTCCGAGATGACCTCGAACGGGGCGACGACGCGATGGATCTCCTGGGCCAGACTCATGGGTCCAGGCTACGGCCAGGCACCGACAGCACAGCAGCCCTCCACAGCTGCGCGGACAGCGCAGCTGTGGAGGGCGATATCGGGGCACCCGAAGGTCGGTCGGCGCGGGTACGGCGTTCAGCGGCGGCGGCCCGCCGCCGCGGTCTCGTCCGAGTCGACGACGTCCTGCTCGCCGGTGCGGCGGCGGTAGTCCTGCACCACGTCAGGCTGCTCCGGGTGCTCGAGCTCGGGCGAGTGCTCCGGCTCCGTGCCGTGGTAGTGATCTGGGGCGATCACGTACTCCGGATCCAGCTCGCCGGTCTGCGCACGGCGCTCGTACTCCTCCGGCGGCAGCGTGCGCCGCCAGCGGCGGCTCTTCAGCGGAGCCACCTCCCCGGCGTCCTCCCGCATAGCGCGCAGCAGCGACCACATCTGGAAGTAGCCGAGCACGAAGAACGGCAGCCCGATGAGGATCGCGACGTTCTCCAGGGCGCTGAGACCCGACTTGCCGGCGCCGACGAGGATCGTGGCCGCCACGAGGCCGATGGCCACGACCCACCACACCCGCTGGTGCGCCGGTGCGGCGTCGTCATGCCCGCTCGCCATGTTGTCCATGACGAGTCCTGCCGAGTCCATGGACGTGATGAAGAACAGCGTGACGATCACGATCGCCAGCACCGAGAGCGCCTCCGTGAGCGGGAAATGGCCCAGGAAGGCGAAGATGGCTCCGGGGATGTCTCCCTCCCCCACGACCGTCTCCACGAGACCACCGCCCTGGTTGAACTCGATGTCGAACACCGCCGTGCCGAAGATCCCGAACCAGATCACGGAGAACAGCACGGGCAGACACAGGACTCCGCCGATGAACTGACGGATGGAGCGCCCCTTGGAGATCTGAGCGATGAAGATGCCCACGAACGGCGACCAGGTGATCGTCCAGGCCCAGTAGAAGACCGTCCAGCCGTTCTGCCAGCCGGTGTCCTCGAGGGTGTCGTTCCAGAACATGAGTCCCGGGAGCTCCTGCATGTACACGCCGAACCATTCGATGGTGCCGCGCAGCAGCATCACGGTCGGGCCCGAGACCAGGACGAAGACCAGCAGGCCGATCGCCAGCAGGATGTTCGTGTTGGACAGCACCTTGATGCCTCGGTCGAGTCCCAGTGCCACGGAGACCGAGGCCACGAGGGTCACTGCGGCGATGATGAGGATCTGGCTGAGAGCGGACTCGGAGATGCCGAAGAGGCTGGCCAGTCCGGCGTTGATCTGCAGCGTGCCCAGGCCGATGGACACGGCCACGCCCGTCAGCGTCCCCACCAGCGCGACGATGTCGATCAGCTTGCCGATGGGGCCGTGGATCCGGGCCCCGAGCAGGGGCTGGAACATGGAGGAGACTCGCGGCGGCAGGCTGCGCTTGTACATGAAGTACCCGAAGCACAGCGCAGGCAGGGCGAAGATCGTCCAGGTGTGCAGACCGAAGTGGTACAGCGTGATGGCCATGGCGCTGCGGGCAGCATCCTTGGATTCCGGCTCGACTCCTCGGAAGGGTGGTGCAGCGAAGTGGGAGATCGGCTCGGCGACCGCCCAGAACATGAGGATCGTGCCAATGCCTGCCGCGAAGAGCATGGCGAACCACGCCAGCGTCGAATGCTCCGGACGGGAGTCCTGGGTCCCCAGCCGGAGTCCGCCGAACCTGCTGATCCCCACGTAGATCAGGAAGAGGAGGAAGACGGAGACACCGAGGATGTAGAACCAGCCCAGGTTCTCCATGACCCAGCCCGCTCCGGTGACGAAGACCGCGTTCATGGTCTCGGTGAACAGCAGCGAGCACAGGACGAAGCCGAGCACGATGGCCACGGCGGAGAAGAAGATGATCGGATTGGTGCGAAGACGCGCAGCGTCGTGGAGTCTGTCGAGCATGAGAGCGTCCAGGGCCGACTCGCATGCGCCGCTGCGTCGGCGGAGGTGGTGGGTGACGAGTGCGGAGGTCGCCCATGCGTGCTCACCAGCAGCGATGAAGCATGGACTCTAAAGCCGCCTCGAGCGCACTTCCACAGTAGGCCGACGACGGCACTGACCCCAGGCCGAACGGAAAACGCCGAGCTGACCTGGGGCTTCGTCCACGTCACACAATCCTCCTCTGCCACCATGCGTCCACTGCGGCCTCGAGCTCGGCCACGGTCCCGTCATTGACCAGGACGTCGTCGGCGGCCTCGCGGCGCTGCTCGTCGGTGGCCTGGGCTTCGATGCGCGCGGCGGCATCCTCCGGGCTCATCCCCCGGTCCTCGACCATGCGCCGGATGCGCTGGGCGCGCGGGGCCTCGATCACCAGGACCAGGTCCATCTGATCCGCCTGCCCGGTCTCCACGAGCAGGGGGATATCCCGCACGATCACCGCATCGGGGCCCTTCTGCGCCCTGGCCTGCTCCACGAGCTCGAGGGAGCGATCCCTCACCAGGGGGTGCACGATCGCGTTGAGCTGCTCGCGCGCCTGCGGATCGGAGAAGATCCGCCGTCCCAGCGCGGGACGGTCCAGGGCGCCGGCGTCGTCCAGGATCCCCGGCCCGAAGGCCTCCACCATGGGTGCGATCGCGGCACCTCCGGGAGCCTGCAGCTGCCGCACGACAGCATCCGCGTCGATCAGCACCGCGCCGTGGTCCTGAAGCCGTCTGGCCGCCGTGGATTTGCCGGAGGCGATGCCTCCCGTGAGCCCGATCATCGTCATGGGCCCAGGCTAGCGCCCGTCGGCGGGCTCCTCCTGGGCTCTAGGATCGTTCGCATGCCCCAGCGCTACACCGTCCTGGCCCATCGCCGCGAGATCAGCCATGAGATCGAGATCAAGCGATCCCGCTTCCTGTGCGTGCTGCGGCGCGTGCAGTCCGAGGACGAGGCGCGCGAGCTGATCGCAGAGCTGCGTCGCCGCCACCACGACGCCCGGCATCACTGCAGCGCCTTCGTGCTGGGGGCCGATCGGATGATCCAGCGCTCCAACGACGACGGCGAGCCCTCCGGCACGGCCGGGGCGCCCATGCTCGAGGCGCTGACGCAGCACCGGTTCCCCTCTTCGCCAGAGGCAGCCCACGACGCCGGCGCCGAGGAGCAGCCAGAGCTCTCCGATGTCTGCGCGGTCGTCGTGCGCTGGTTCGGCGGCACCCTCCTGGGCGCCGGTGGTCTGGTCCGCGCCTATTCGCAGGCCGTGACCGAGACCCTGGACTCGGCGCCTACGCTGGTGCGGGAGCGTCGTCGGCACCTCAGCGTCGCCGTCTCCCCCGCCTTCGCGGGCAAGGTCGACAACGAGCTGCGGGCTTCGGGCATCGCCGTGCTCGACACCGACTACGGGGCCTCCGAGGCCGTGCTGCACACGGGGGTTCCGGACAGGGACGACGCCGTGGAGCACCTGCGCGCCGTCGTGTCCGAGGTGACCTCCGGTCAGGGAAGGATCGACGACGGCGGGACGGGGTGGGTCGACCTGGCCTGAGGACTCGCTCGCCGTGGGCTCGGTCCGATGGTCACCGAACCCGGGGTGGCCAGCTGCCCCGGGCTCAGTCCTGATCGCGGGCCGAGCGCTGGAGATCACCAGGCTGCACGGCAGGCAGCTGACCCGTGGCCCCGCGCTCGGTGCGCCAGGTGCGGGGCTGGTGCGTCTCGTACTCCGGCTCGGTGCCGGGCTCGAAGTCAGGACGCATCGTGTACTCGCTCATGTCCACGTCGTCGTCCTGGGAGCGTCGGTGGTACTCCTCCAGCGGGAGCACCTGCTTCCACTGCCTTGTACGGATGGGACGGGCACCGCCGAAGTCCTCGCGCACCGCCTGGATCACCATCAGCGCCTGCACGAACATCATGGCCGTGATCGGCAGCCCGATGACCTTGATGACCTCCTGCAGCGCCGCCAGCGCGTCCTCGCCGGCCCCCAGCAGCAGCGACACGCAGATCGCGCCCACCGCCAGGGTCCAGAACACGCGCTGGCGCACCGGCGCCTCGTCCTCGTGCCCGGAGGCCATGGCATCCAGCACCAGCGCCCCGGAGTCCAGGGAGGTGATGAAGAAGACCGTGATCAGCACGAGCGCCACCACAGCCGTGAGTTCCAGCAGGGGGAAGTGGCCCAGGAACTCGAACAGCGAGGCCGGGACGTTGCCCTCATCGACGATCGTCTCCACCAGGTTGCCGCCCTCGCGCTGGATCCGGAACGCGTTGACGCCCATGATGCCGATCCAGCACAGCACGAACAGCGACGGGATGATCAGCACGGCGATCACGAACTCGCGGATCGTGCGTCCGCGCGAGATCTTGGCGATGAACATGCCCACGAACGGGGCCCAGGTGGCCGTCCACGCGAAGTAGAACACCGTCCAGGTGCCGGTCCAGTCGCTCTCGCCCCAGGCCGTGTTGAAGAACGACAGCGTGGGCAGCATGGCCAGGTAGCGGCCCGCGGATTCGACGGTGCCCTTCAGGACCTCGGTGGTCGCTCCGAACATCAGCAGGTACAGCAGCAGCGCGATCGCCAGGAAGATGTTGGCGTAGGACAGCCGCTTGACGCCCTTGTCCATGCCCGCGACCACCGACACCAGCGCCGCGGCGGTGATCACCGCGACGATCAGCGCCTGCAGCCACCCGGACATGGGGATCCCGTACATGACGTCCAGGCCGCCGTTGATCTGCATGGCGCCCTGACCGATGGACACCGCCAGCCCGAAGATCGTGGCGATCACGGCCACCGAGTCGATGGTCTTGCCGATCGGACCGTGGATGCCGTCGCCGAGCAGCGGCTGGAAGGACGACGAGACCCGCGGCGGCAGCTTGCGCTTGTACGTGAAGTACGCGAAAGCCAGGCCCGGAACGATGAAGATCCCCCACATGTGCAGCCCGAAGTGGAAGTTCGCGATGCCCAGCGCATCGGAGGCGGCCTGCACCGACTGCGGCTCCACCCCGTACATGGGCGGATCGGCGTAGTGCGTCACCGGCTCGGCCACGCCCCAGAACATGAGCACAGCGCCGACGCCGGCGGCGAAGAGCATCCCGAACCAGGCCAGCCCGGAGTACTCGGGCTCGGCGTCGTCGTCCCCCAGCTTGATCCGACCGTAACGGCTCATCGCCAGGGAGAAGGCGAAGATCAGCATGCAGGTGATCGCCGTGACGTAGAACCAGCCCAGGTTCGCAGTGATCCACGCGGCCAAGGAGCCGAAGATACCGGCGACGCCGTCGGGGAAGACCACCATGATGATCGCGAAGACCACCACGAAGCCGGAGGTCGAGAAGAAGATCTGCGGGCTGGTCCGCAGCCCCAGTCGGTCGTGGAGCCTGGTGAGCATGAGGGGGTCTCCCGGTGGTGTGGAGAGGATGGGCTGCGCGTGCCGGTCCGCGGCATGAGCGGGTGGGGCCGTCTGGCGCCCGGAACACACTATCGGGATCCTCGCGATGCTCAGCACTCTGCCGAATCGCGTGTCCCCAGCTCCCTGCCGCCTCCCCCGGGCAGCGCGAAGGCCCCCTTGCGCATCGCAAGGGGGCCTTCGTGGATGTCCGTCAGGTCAGAGCCCGACGGCGACGCTGATCAGCAGGTGATCAGTTGCCGGTGAGCTTCTCGCGCAGAGCGGCGAGAGCCTCGTCCGAGGCCAGCGTGCCGCCGTCCTCCGCCGGAGCATCCGACGAGTAGGAGGACGGAGCCGACGAAGCGGACGACGAGGAGCTCGACGACGAGGAGGACGAGGTGGCGACACCGGCGCCGGCGACGGCGGCCTCGGCATCCTCATTGAGGTGACGACGCACCTGCTCCTTGTGAGCCTCCCAGCGGCCCTGAGCCTCGGCGTACTGCTGCTCCCAGGCCGTGCGCTGCTCCTCGAAGCCCTCGATCCACTCGTTGGTCTCGGGATCGAAGCCCTCGGGGTACTTGTAGTTGCCCTGCTCGTCGTACTCAGCGGCCATGCCGTACTGAGCCGGATCGAACTCGGTCGAGTCCGGATCCACGCCCTCGTTGGCCTGCTTGAGCGACAGCGAGATGCGGCGGCGGTCCAGGTCGATGTCGATGACCTTGACGAACAGCTCCTCGCCGACGGAGACGACCTGCTCGGCCATGTCCACGTGGCGCTGAGCCAGCTCGGAGATGTGCACCAGGCCCTCGATGCCGTCCTCGACGCGCACGAACGCGCCGAAGGGGACGAGCTTGGTGACCTTGCCCGGCACGACCTGACCCAGGGCGTGGGTGCGGGCGAAGAGCTGCCAGGGATCCTCCTGGGTGGCCTTCAGCGACAGCGAGACGCGCTCGCGGTCCATGTCGACGTCCAGGACCTCGACCTTGACCTCCTGGCCGACCTCGACGACCTCGCCCGGGTGATCGATGTGCTTCCAGGACAGCTCCGAGACGTGCACCAGGCCATCGACGCCGCCGAGATCGACGAAGGCGCCGAAGTTGACGATCGAGGACACGTGGCCCGTGCGGACCTGGCCCTTCTGGAGCTTGTTGAGGAAGTCGGAGCGGACCTCGGACTGGGTCTGCTCGAGCCACGCACGACGCGAGAGCACGACGTTGTTGCGGTTCTTGTCGAGCTCGATGATCTTGGCCTCGAGCTGCTGGCCGATGTACGGAGCCAGATCGCGGACGCGACGCATCTCGACGAGCGACGCGGGCAGGAAGCCGCGAAGACCGATGTCGAGGATGAGGCCGCCCTTGACGACCTCGATGACGGTGCCGTTGACGACGCCGTCCTCCTCCTTGATCTTCTCGATGTCGCCCCAGGCGCGCTCGTACTGGGCGCGCTTCTTGGAGAGGATCAGGCGGCCTTCCTTGTCCTCCTTGGTGAGGACCAGGGCCTCGATCTCATCGCCGACGGCCACGACGGAGTCGGGGTTGATGTCGTGCTTGATCGAGAGCTCGCGAGAAGGGATGACGCCCTCGGTCTTGTAGCCGATGTCGAGGAGGACCTCGTCACGATCGACCTTGACGACGGTGCCTTCCACCAGGTCGCCGTCGTTGAAGTACTTGATGGTCGCATCGACGGCGGCGAGGAAGTCCTCCTCGGTTCCGATGTCGTTGACGGCAACCTGCGGGGTGGTGGTGGTCATGTAGTAGGGACTCCGATGGAATTGATGATGGTCAGTTCGGGCTGCTGCTCGCCTGTGGAGCGCATGCGCCGATGGCTTGCAGTTCGTACGAGTGCGCAGTACGCACCGACGGAAGTCTAGCCGCCCGGTCTGCGGCCTTCAACATGTCCGGACGCTTCCGTCGCGCCGTGTCAAGCCGAAGCCGGAGGTGCCGGAGCTCAGTGCGCCGCGGCGTTCCAGTCGGGGCCGGTGCCCACGTTGACCTCGAGCGGAACGGTCAGCTCGGCGGCCGCGCCCATCTGCTCGCGCAGGATCTCGGTGACCCGCTCCACCTCCCCCGAAGCGGCCTCGACCACGAGCTCGTCGTGGACCTGCAGCAGCACGCGCGAGCGCAGTCCCTCGCGGGACAGCTCGGCGTCCACGTTGATCATGGCGCGCTTGATGATGTCCGCGGCCGAACCCTGGATGGGGGCGTTCAGCGCGGCGCGCTCGGCTCCCTGACGCGCCTGGCGGTTGTCGCTGGCCAGATCCGGGAGGTAGCGGCGGCGACCGTCGATCGTGGCGGTGTAGCCGACCTCCCGAGCCTCCTCGACGACGCCGCGCAGGAAGTCGCGCACGCCGCCGAAGCGCTTGAAGTAGTCGGACATCATGGTCCGCGCCTCGTCCACCGAGATCTGCAGCTGCTGGGACAGGCCGTAGGAGCTCAGCCCGTAGACCAGTCCGTAGCTCATGGCCTTGACCTTGGAGCGCATCTCCGGCGTCACGTCCTCCGGGGCGACCCCGAAGACCTTGGAGCCCACGTACTGGTGGAGGTCCTCACCCGCACGGAAGGCCTCGATCAGGCCCTCATCGCCGGACAGGTGCGCCATCACGCGCATCTCGATCTGGGAGTAGTCGGCGGTCACCAGGGTCTCGAATGGGCCCTGATCGTCCTGGCCCACCACGAACACCGCACGGGTGCGGCGCCCCTCCTGGCTGCGCACCGGGATGTTCTGCAGGTTCGGATCGGTCGAGGACAGCCGGCCGGTGGCGGCCACCGTCTGCTGGTAGTCGGTGTGGATGCGGTCATCCTCGGCCACCGCCTGGCGTAGGCCCTGCACGATCTGCCGCAGCTTGGTGAAATCGCGCCAGCGCATCAGGGCGAGCAGGAAGCGGGCGCCCTCGGAATCGGGATCGACCTTGCCGAGCAGGTCTGCCACTGCGGAGGCGGAGGTCGTGTAGCCGGTCTTGATCTTCTTGGTCGGCGGCAGCCCGAGGGTCTCGAAGAGCACGACCTGCAGCTGCTTGGTGGAGCCCAGGTTGATCTCCGCCGCGCCCTCCTTCCGGGACACGATCTCCTGCGCGGTGTCCCACGCCTGCTGGATCGGGCCGTCGAGGTCGTCGATCAGCTCTGCCACGCGCTGGGCGTCGACGGCCACGCCGGTGAGCTCCATCTGCCCCAGGATCCGGGCCAGCGGGAGATCCATGTCCGTGAGCAGCCCGAGCTGGTCGTCGGCCTGCAGCTTCTCGCGCAGCACGCGCGAGAGCTCCAGGGTCGACAGGGCCAGCGAGGCCTCATGCCGCAGCCGCGCCTGGGAGGTGCGGGCAGCGGTGCCGGGCTCCCCCGCGGAGACGTCGAGCGCGGTCTGGCCTTCAGCGGCGGAGTCGTCCTCCCGGAACTGCTCGACCTCGATATCCAGGTGGGTGGCCAGCAGGCCCTCGAGGTCGTAGTGCGTGCGCGCCGGCTCCAGGAGGTAGGCCGAGAGCTGGATGTCATCGACCGCACCGGCGAGCTCGAGCCCGCGGACGGTCAACGACTTCCACAGCTCCTTGAGGCCCACGGCCACCTTGGGCTGCTCGGCATCGGCCAGCCACGCGGCCAGGGTCGACTCCAGCTGCGCGTCCGAGGCCGTGAGATCCAGTCGCAGTGCGGACGGTGACTTCGCTTCGGCGCCTGCGCGCACCAGCAGCAGCTCGGTGATCTCGCGCGCACCCGGCAGGCGGGCGTCGTCGTCGTGGCGGATGGGGCGCACGACGACCTCGCCCTCGGCGTCCTCCAGCCAGGCCGTGAGCTCTGCGGAGGATTCGGCGTCCTCGACCGACTCGATCGTGGGTGCGGAGGCTCGGGGGGAGTCGTCGTCGGCGGCGAGGGCGTCGAAGAGGCGCCCGCGCAGGCCCGAGCCGAACTCGAGGGCATCGAACAGCTCGTCGACCTTCTCGGCATCCGGGGCGGGCAGCGCCGCGTCCGCCAGGTCGAAGCCGAGCTCGAGCGTGGTCTCCAGGCGATTGAGCTTCCGGTTGCGACGGACCAGGTCCAGGTTCTCGCGAAGGGCCTCGCCCTTCTTGCCCGTGATCTTGTCCGCGTTGTCGATGATCGACTCGACGCGGCCGTAGGCCTCGATCCACTTGGCCGCGAAGCCCGGTCCCACGCCGGGGACGCCGGGCAGGTTGTCCGCCTGCTCTCCGGTGAGAGCCGCCAGGTCCGGGTAGTTCTGCGGGGCCACCTTGTATTTCTCCATGACCGCCGCCGCGTCCATGAGCCGCAGATCCGACGGCGTGCGTCCCGGGTAGACGATGGTGACGTTCTCGTCGACCATCTGGAAGGCGTCGCGATCGCCGGAGAAGACCAGGACCTCGAACTCCTGAGCGGAGCCCGCAGCCGACAGGGTTGCCAGGACGTCGTCCGCCTCGTAGCCCTCCTTGGTCACGATCGGGATGTTCAGCGCCTGCAGGATCTCCTGGATGCGCTGGACCTGTCCGTGGAACTCCTCGGGCGTCTCATCGCGGCCGCCCTTGTACTCGCCGTACTCCTGGGAGCGCAGCGTGGGGCCGTCGAGGTCGAAGGTCACCACCAGATGCGTGGGCTTCTGCTCGCGCAGCATCTTGGCCATGGTGTTCAGGAAGCCGTAGACGGCCTCCGTGTGCGTGCCGTCCGAGGTCACGAACGACGGACCGCTGCCGTACTCCGCGGCCCGCGACAGAGCGAAGAAGGCGCGGAAGGCCAGCGAGTGGCCGTCGATCAGCAGCAGGCGCCGCTCCGGGCGCTCGATCCGCTGAGGCAGCGGGATCTCGACGGGGTCGTCCGTCTTGATCCCGATCGTGACGGAGGCGGGGGCGGCGGTCTCGGTGCTGGTCTTCGTGCTCACGGGCCCATCCTAGGGGCGCGCCCGGACAGCACGACGCCCCTCATCCCCTCCCCGATGGGCGCGCGGGACACGGGTGGGTGCTCAGCCCACCTGGTTGAGGATCGCGTCGGCGACCTCGCGCATGGACAGGCGGCGGTCCATGGAGGTCTTCTGGATCCAGCGGAAGGCCTCCGGCTCGGTCAGGCCCATGCGCGAGATCAGCAGCGACTTGGCGCGCTCGACCAGCTTGCGGGTCTCGAACTGGTCCTTCATCTCGGTGACCTCGTCCTCGAGCGCCACGATCTCGTCGAAGCGCGAGACGGCGATCTCGATCGCGGGGATCAACTCTGCGGCGGTGTAGGGCTTGACCACGTAGGCCATGGCCCCGGCTTCCCGGGCCCGCTCTACGAGCTCCTTCTGGCTGAAGGCCGTCAGCAGCACGACCGGGGCGATGCGCTCGGCGGCGATCTCCTCGGCGGCCGAGATGCCGTCGAGCACCGGCATCTTCACGTCCATGAGCACCAGATCGGGCTCGTGCTCGCGGGTCAGCTCCACCGCACGGCGGCCGTCGGCGGCCTCCCCCACGACGTCATAGCCCTCGGAGGACAGCATCTCCACCACGTCCATGCGGATCATGGAGTCGTCCTCGGCCACGACCACGCGTCGGCGGTGTGCTGCTTCCGATGCTCCAGCGTCGTCGGCCTGGGATTCGGAGCCGCCCGGGACGGGGAGATCCAGCGGTTCGGTGTTCTCGGTCACGGCGGTGGCTCCTTCGGCACAGGCGACAGGATGGGCTGGGCCTCCCGCTCACTGCTCCGGGGACCTCGAGCACGTGTCGGAGCCGCAGGACTGCGCCCCGACAGGCGATGCTCCCAGCCTAGTCATCCATGCCGCGGCGTGCCGGATCCCTGCGGTAGGGTTCTGCGTGCGCCTCGCGCGCCCAAGTGGCGGAATCGGCAGACGCGCCGCACTCAAAATGCGGTTCTTCGGAGTGTGGGTTCGAGTCCCACCTTGGGCACCCTGGGCCATCCCCGGCCCCACGGAAGCGCCCCGAGCCACAGGCTCGGGGCGCTTCTCGTCTATCCCGAGGGCAAGGGACTCCCCCGCCTGCCTGAGCGCGCGACAGTCTCTGCCCAGCCATGGAACAGCGCAACGGGAGGGCTTTGTGCGGCCCGCCGCCTTGGATCGAGTCATGACCGACAGACCAGCCAGCAGCTGCGTTCGCACCTCGGACGCGCAACGGCCCCGTCCACGAGCCGTTGCTCGTGGACGGGGCCGCAGACCTCGCAGGATCAGATCCGCTCCGCGGGATCAGTCCGCCTGCTCCTTGATCAGTGGTTCCAGGGCCTCACGGACTCGTGACGCTCCTTCTGGGAATCCTCGACGGTGGCCCCGGAGTCGTTGGCATCGCCGACGCGATGCACCTTGACCAGGTTGGTCGAACCGGCCACGCCTGGGGGCGAGCCGGCGCAGATGACCACCAGGTCCTCCGGCGAAGCCAGATCATGCGACTGGAGGTAGAGGTCCACCTGTCGGGTCATCTCGTCCGTGTGGTCGACCTGATCGCTGAGGATCGGCTGGACGCCCCACAGCAGCGAGCAGAACGCCACGACGTTGGGGTCCGGGGTGAAGGCCAGGATCGGCTGCTGCGGGCGCAGACGGCACAGGCGGCGGGCCGTGTCACCGGACTGCGTGAACGTGGTGAGGTACTGGACGTCCAGCTGACGGGCGATGGTCACGGCCGCGCGGGTGATCGCACCGCCGCGGGTGCGCGGCTCCGTGACCATCTGGCTGATGCGCTCCCAGCCCTGGCGCTCGGTGGCCAGGATGATGCGCGACATGGTCTGCAGCGCCTCGATCGGGTAGGCGCCGATCGAGGTCTCGCCGGAGAGCATGACCGCATCCGCCCCGTCGAGCACGGCGTTGGCGCAGTCCGAGGCCTCGGCGCGCGTGGGGCGCGGGTTCTCCATCATGGTCTCGAGGACCTGGGTGGCCACGATGACCGGCTTGGCCCAGCGGCGCGCCAGCTCGATCGCGCGCTTCTGCACGACCGGGACCTCCTCCAGCGGCAGCTCGACGCCGAGATCGCCGCGAGCGACCATGATGCCGTCGAAGCTGTCGATGATCTCGTGGAGGTTCTCCACGGCCTGCGGCTTCTCGATCTTGGCGATGACGGGGACGCGGCGGCCCTCCTCGTCCATGATCTCGTGCACGCGGGTGATGTCGTCGCCGGTGCGCACGAACGACAGAGCGACGAGGTCGCAGCCCGTGTTCAGGGCCCAGCGCAGGTCCACCTCGTCCTTGTCGGACAGGGCGGGGACGTTCACGGCCACGCCGGGCAGGTTGATGCCCTTGTTGTTCGAGACCTTGCCGGGCACCTCCACGACGGTGGTGACGTCGGTGTCGGTGACCTCGGTGGCCCGCAGGGCGACCTTGCCGTCGTCGATCAGCAGCGGGTCGCCGGGCTTCACGTCCTGGGGCAGCCCCTTGAACGTGGTGGAGCAGCGGGTGCGATCGCCCAGGATGTCCTCGACGGTGATGGTGAAGACATCGCCCACGGCCAGCTCGTGGGGGCCGTCGGCGAAGCGGCCGAGGCGGATCTTGGGCCCCTGCAGGTCGGCCATGATCGCGACGGTCTGGCCGAGATCCTCCGAGGCACGACGCAGGTTCTGGTACGACGCCAGGTGGGTGTCGTGGGTGTCATGGCTCATGTTGAGGCGGGCGACGTTCAGCCCGGCCTGGATGGCTTCGGTGATCTTCTCATAGGAGCTGATGGCCGGACCGATGGTCGCCACGATCTTCGCTCTGCGCAAGGCACTTCCTCCTGCTCGATGTCGGAACTGGCAGACCGACGCGCAGACCCCCGAAGCTGCGAGGGAGGAATCCTGCGCGGCAGCTCTGCCGGGGTCATGCTGCGGGCCTCGAAAGGACCCGCTCTTCTCCCCACCATACTCGCCCTGCAGGCGATCGGTCGGAGATGGGCGAAGTCGGATGCGCGCTGAGGGCTAACAGCGAGATGCTCGTCACTCCTGGTGACGGAGACGATCCGCCGCAGCCACGAGCGGGCCGCGACCCCCGGACCAGGGGTGCGCGGCCCGTGCGCCCGCGGGCTCACGGAGGTGCCTGCGCAGGGCCGGAACCCTCAGGGCGGTGCCGAGTGGCTCAGCGCAGGTCGATGGCCCGCGTGCTGGGCCGCACCGGCGCGGGCAGGCGCGTGCTGCCGGTGAGGTGCTTCTCGACCTCGGCGGCGCAGGCGCGCCCCTCGGCGATGGCCCAGACCACCAGCGACGCACCGCGGCCCGAGTCCCCGCAGGCGAAGACGCCGCGCACCGAAGTCATGTAGTGGTCATCGCGGGCGACCGTGCCGCGGGGCTCGCAGCTGACCTGCAGCTGCGAGACCAGCTCATCCGACTCGTTGCCCGTGAACCCCAGCGCCAGCAGCACCAGATCCGCGGGGATCTCGCGCTCGGTGCCGGCCTTGGGCCCGCGGCTGCCGTCCGGAAGGTACTCGGTCTCGGCCAGGCGCAGGGCGCGCACCCGGCCGTCCTCACCGGCGATCAGCTCGACGGTCGAGGACAGGTACACGCGGTCCACGCCCTCCTCGTGCGACGAGGAGACGTCGAGCACCTTGGGCGCCATGGGCCACGGCTCGGAGTCCGGACGCTGGGCGGGCGGCTCGAAGCCGATCGCGATGTTCGTCACCGAGGCGGCACCCTGACGGTTGGCGGTGCCGATGCAGTCGGAGCCGGTGTCCCCGCCGCCCAGCACCACCACGTGCTTCCCATCGGCCCGGATCTGATCCGCGACCTCGTCGCCGGCGACGACGCGGTTGGACTGGGTGAGGTACTCCATCGCCTGGTGCACCCCGTCCAGCTCGCGGCCCGGCACCGGCAGCTCGCGGGGCTTCAAGGCTCCGGTGGCCACGATGACGGCGTCGTAGCGGCGGCGCAACTGGTCCCAGGTGATGTCCCGGCCGATCTCCACGCCGGTGCGGAAGCGGGTGCCCTCCTGGCGCATGACCTCCAGGCGGCGCTCCAGCACCTCCTTCTCGAGCTTGAAGTCGGGGATGCCGTAGCGCAGCAGCCCCCCGATGCGGTCGTCGCGCTCGAAGACCGCCACCGTGAACCCGGCCTGCGTGAGCTGCTGGGCCGCGGCCAGACCGGACGGGCCCGAGCCCACGACGGCCACGGTCTGCCCGACCAGGCGATCCGGGATGAACGGCTCGAGCAGGCCGTCGTCGAGCGCCTTCTCGCCGATCTCGTACTCGACCTGCTTGATCGTCACCGCGGGCTGGTTGATGCCCAGCACGCACGCCGACTCGCACGGGGCCGGGCACACGCGCCCCGTCAGCTCCGGGAAGTTGTTGGTCGCGTGCATGCGGGCCACGGCCTCGCGGTCGCGTCCGCGCCACATGAGGTCGTTCCACTCCGGGATGAGATTGCCCAGAGGGCAGCCCTGGTGGCAGAACGGGATGCCGCAGTCCATGCAGCGACCCGCCTGCTGATGGATCACGGACGGATCCTGCCGGGTCTGGACCTCGGCGAAGTCCATGATGCGCACCGGCACCGGCCGCTTGGGCCGGTCCACGCGCTCGGTCGTCTTGAGGAATCCACGGGGATCAGCCACGGGTCGTCGCCTCCAGGATCTGGTTCCAGGCCTCGGTCCCGTCCGGGTCCAGGCCGTCGCGCTCGGCATCGGCACGGATGCCGAGCACGGTCGAGTAGTCGCGCGGGAGCACCTTGGTCAGGCGCGCGCAGGTGGTCTCGAGGTCGTCGAGCAGGCGCTGGGCCAGCTGCGATCCGGTCTCCTCGGCATGGCGGCGCAGGAGTCCTTGCACCGTGGCGCGGTCGTCGTCGTCGAGCTCGAGCAGCTGCAGCTCGCCGCTGGTGCGCGACTGGAGGTTCACCGCCGCCTCGCTCAGGTCCAGGACGTAGGCGACGCCGCCGGACATCCCGGCCCCGAAGTTGCGGCCGGTGCGCCCGATGATCAGCGCGGTGCCGCCGGTCATGTACTCGCAGCCGTGATCGCCGATGCCCTCGGCCACCGCGGTCGCTCCGGAGTTGCGCACCAGGAAGCGCTCCCCCACCTGGCCGCGCAGCAGGATCTCGCCGCTCGTGGCGCCGTAGCCGATCACGTTGCCGGCCACCACGTTGTCCTCGGCGGTGAAGGACGCATCCCGAGCGGGGCGGATGATGATCCGACCGCCGGAGAGGCCCTTGCCGGCGTAGTCGTTCGCATCGCCCTCCAGCCGCAGGGTGACGCCTTGGGGCAGGAAGGCCCCCAGAGACTGCCCGGCCTGCCCGAGGAGGGTGATGTCGATCGTGTCGTGGCCGAGCTCGTCGGTCTGGAAGGTGCGGGTCACCTCATGCCCGAGCATGGTGCCCACCGACCGATCGGTGTTCACGATCTCGTGCTGCAGCCGCACCGGCTCCCGGTCCCTCAGCGCCGGCTGGGACTCGCGGATCAGGGCGACGTCGAAGTGCTGATCGAGCTCGTGGTCCTGGCCTCTACGGCACCGGACCTCCTTGCCCTCGTGCTCGAGCACCGAGGAGTGCAGCACCGGGGTCAGGTCCAGTCCCTCTGCCTTCCAGTGCCGGATCGCCCGGTCCGTGCGCAGGATCTCGGCGTGGCCGATGGCCTCGTCGAGGCTGCGGAAGCCCAGCTGGGCCAGCAGCTCGCGGACCTCCTCGGCCAGGAACGTGAAGAAGTTCACCACGTGCTCGGCCCTGCCTGTGAACCGCTCCCGCAGCAGCGGGTTCTGGGTGGCCACGCCCACCGGGCAGGTGTCCAGGTGGCACTTGCGCATCATGATGCAGCCCTCGACCACCAGCGGCGCGGTCGCGAAGCCGTACTCCTCCGCGCCCAGCAGCGCCGCGATCACGACGTCGCGCCCGGTCTTCATCTGCCCGTCCGCCTGCACGACCACCCGGTCGCGCAGCCCGTTGAGCATCAGGGTCTGCTGGGTCTCGGCCAGCCCGATCTCCCAGGGCAGCCCGGCGTGCTTGAGCGAGTTCAGCGGGGCAGCGCCCGTGCCGCCGTCGTGGCCGGAGACCAGCACGACGTCCGCGCGGGCCTTGGTCACGCCCGAAGCCACGGTGCCGATGCCGAGCTCCGAGACCAGCTTGACGTGCACCCGCGCCGAGGGGTTGGAGCGCTTGAGGTCGTAGATCAGCTGCGCCAGGTCCTCGATCGAGTAGATGTCGTGGTGCGGCGGCGGCGAGATCAGCGACACGCCCGGGGTCGAGTGACGGGTCCGGGCGACCCACGGGTAGACCTTCTGGGCCATGAGCTGGCCGCCCTCGCCGGGCTTGGCGCCCTGTGCCATCTTGATCTGCAGATCCTCGGCGTTCGTCAGGTACAGGCTCGTGACCCCGAAGCGCCCGGAGGCGATCTGCTTGATCTTGGACCGTCGCTGCGGATCCATGAGCCGCTCGACGTCCTCGCCGCCCTCGCCCGTGTTCGACTTGGCGCCGATCCGGTTCATGGCGATCGCCAGGGTCTCGTGGGCCTCCCTGGAGATCGATCCGTAGGACATGGCCCCGGTCGAGAACCGCTTGAAGATCTCCTCGACCGGCTCGACCTCCTCGAGCGGGACCGGGGTGCGGTCCGAGTCGAAGGACAGCAGGCCTCGGATGGTCTTGAGCTGCTCCGACTGCTCATCCACCAGCCGGGTGTAGGAGCGGAAGATGTCGTAGCTGCCGGTGCGGGTCGAGTGCTGCAGCCGGAAGACGACCTCCGGGCTGAACAGGTGCGGGGCGCCGTCGCGGCGCCAGTCGTACTCGCCGCCGGTGTCCAGCCCGATGTGCGGCTCCACCACGCCGTCCTCGGGGTAGGCCCGACGATGCCGCGCATGCGTCTCCTCGGCGATGACGTCCAGGCCCACGCCGTCGAGCTGCGAGACGGTTCCGGTGAAGAAGTCCTCGATCAGCTCCTTCGACAGGCCCAGCGCCTCGAAGGTCTGGGCCCCGCAGTAGGACGAGACGGTCGAGATGCCCATCTTGGACATGATCTTCTGCACGCCCTTGCCGAGCGCCTTGATGAGGTGGGCGACCGCCTGCTCCTCCGTGACCCCGGCGATCTGCCCGGCGCGCACGAGGTCCTCCGCGGACTCCATGGCCAGGTAGGGGTTCACGCCCGAGGCGCCGTAGCCCAGCAGCAGGGCCACGTGGTGGACCTCGCGGACATCGCCGGCCTCGACCACGAGCGAGCACTTGGTGCGGGTGGCCGAGCGCAGCAGGTGGTGGTGGATCGCGCTGGTGAGCAGCAGCGAGGGGATCGGCGCCCACGAGCCGTTCGAGTCGCGGTCTGAGATCACGACGTACTGCACGCCGCGGTTGACCGCGGCCGAGACCTTCTCGCAGATCTCCGCGATGCGCGCCCGCAGCCCCGCTCCCCCACCCTCGGGGCGATAGAGGCCGCGCACCTTGAGGGCGATCGGCATCTCGTCCTCGTCGCTGAGGTGCAGGACCTGATCGAGCTCGTCGTTGTTGATGACGGGGAACTCGAGGATCACCTGGTGCGTGCGGACGCGCTTGGTGGTCAGCAGATTGCCCATGGGCCCCAGCGCGCACCGCATGGAGGTCACAAGCTCCTCGCGGATCGAGTCCAGCGGCGGATTCGTCACCTGGGCGAAGGACTGCACGAAGTAGTCGAAGAGCAGGCGCGGGCGCTCGGCCAGCACGGCCACCGGGGTGTCGGTGCCCATGGCGTAGATGGGCTCCGCGCCCTTCTCGGCCATGGGGCCGATGATCTTGGCGAGCTCCTCGTGGGTGTAGCCGAAGGTCTTCTGCCGCAGCTCGATCGACGAGCGCGGGTGGCGCATGTGCTCGCGCTCGGGCAGATCCGCGAAGCGGACGGTGTTGCCCTCGGACCACTCCTGCCACGGCTGCAGGTCAGCGATCTCCTGCTTGAGCTCGGCGTCCTCCACGATCCGGCCCTCGACCGTGTCCACCAGGAACATGGTGCCGGGGGCCACGCGGCCCTTGCGCACGATCGTGCGGTCCGACAGGTCGACCACGCCGACCTCGGAGGCGAAGACGACCAGGCCGTCCTCGGTCTCCCAGAAGCGCCCGGGCCGCAGCCCGTTGCGGTCCAGCACCGAGCCCACGCGGCGGCCGTCGGTGAAGGCCACGGCGGCGGGGCCGTCCCACGGCTCCATGAGCGTGGAGTGGTACTCGTAGAACGAGCGCCGGTCGACGTCCATGGTCTCGTGGTTCTCCCAGGCCTCCGGGATCATCATCATCATGGCCTGCACGAGCGGACGGCCGGAGAGCATCAGCAGCTCGGCCACCTCGTCGAGGGACTGCGAGTCGGAGGCGCCCTCGGAGCAGATCGGGAACAGCTCCTCCGGATTGCGGCCCAGCAGCGGCGACTTCAGCTGCGACTGGCGCGCGCGCATCCAGTTCCGGTTGCCCTTGACGGTGTTGATCTCGCCGTTGTGGGCCAGGACGCGCATGGGCTGAGCCAGCGGCCACGACGGGAACGTGTTGGTCGAGAAGCGCGAGTGCACCACCGCGAGCCGCGTGCCGAAGCGCTCGTCCGACAGATCCGGGTAGAACGGCTCGAGCTGGGCCGTGGTGAGCATGCCCTTGTAGACGATGGTCGAGGTGGAGAACGACGAGCAGTAGATGCCCAGTCGGTTCTGGGAGCGCTTGCGCAGCCGGAAGGCCTTCTGATCGAGCTGCAGTCGGGCGGCGGAGCCGTCGAGGTCCTGGACCGGGATGTGGCCGGTGAAGGCCTCCTGCGCGTCACGACGCTCCTGGACGAAGGGCTGGACGAAGTACGGCATGACCGAGCGCGCCGCGCTGCCGATCGCGGAGTCGTCGACGGGGACCTCGCGCCAGCCGAGGACCTCGAGGCCCTCTTCCTGGGCGATCTCCTCCATCTGGGCGCGGATCTGCGCCTCGTCGCGACCGCCGGTGGGGAGGAAGACCGAGCCCACGGCGTAGGCGCCCGGAGCGGGCAGCTCGAAGTCGAGGACCTCGCGGAAGAAGGCGTCGGGGATCTGCAGGAGGATGCCCGCGCCGTCGCCGGAGCCGGAGTCGCCGCCCACGGCGCCTCGGTGCTCCAGGGCCCGCAGAGCGATCAGCGCCTTGTCCACGATCTCGTGGCGGGGCTGCCCGTCGAGAGTCGCGATCACGGCCAGGCCGCAGGCGTCCTTCTCCTGATCCGGTCGGTAGAGGCCCTGCTGCTCGGGGGCGGTGGAGAACTCGGTGAACGGCGAGCGGACGGACCCGTCCGAGGACTCGGTCGGGGCGGCCTCAGGGACCTGGTCCTCGCTCTGCGGGGCCGGGTGCGCCCGGGGACCGGGATCGGACTGCGACATGGAATTCTCCTCACCTGATGACTGCGGCTCGGCACCGCCCGACGGTGCCTGCCTCAGCCGATGGGACCGAGCGGCGTCAGCGGAGCGCATGCTGATGCGGCGATGAGGATACTGCCGGGGTGTTTCCTGGCTGTTTCATGCCGCGTCACAGGGCTGCCGCCCCGGCCGAGGCGGAGGCGGTCCGATGCGTCTCAGCCGCGCACCGGCTGGCGCGACGGATCGGTTGCGCGCGTCTCGACGAAGGCCTGCAGCCGCACGTCACCGGAGGGGTCAGCCTGCTCGCCGAGCTCGGCGGTGTCGGTCTCGGGCTCGGCAGCCGCCGCAGTGCGGTCTGCGCGGTCGAGATCGGGCAGCCGGTTGATCCGGGCACCGCGCCAGGGCTCGGAGGGGGTTTCGGCCCCGGGGGCAGCGGCGGCGTCGGACTGCCGAGCCGCAGCGACGGCCCGGTGGCTGCCGCTGCCGTTCGCGGCGCGGGTCGAGGCAGGGTGCTCGGCGACCGAGCCCAGGACGGCGGCCTTGCGGCGGGAGAGCCACGCGTAGAGCAGCAGGCCGACGACGATCAGCGCCGCAGCGGTGAACACGTGGATGCGCACGCCCAGGAACATGGCGGAGGGGTCGATGCGCAGGAAGATCTCGATCAGCATGCGACCGGTCCCGTACCAGATCAGGTAGAGCGCCATCGAGCGGCCGCCGTCGACCCGGTGCGCCGTGCGGCGGCTGCGCCCGAGCCAGATGATCAGCGCCGCCCCCAGCAGGTTCCACAGCGACTCGTAGAGAAACGTGGGGTGGAACAGCGTGCCCGCCGGAAGCCCGTCCGGGAAGTTGGGGGACGTGGGGGCGATCTCGAGGCCCCAGGGAAGCGTGGTGGCGCGGCCGAAGAGCTCCTGGTTGAACCAGTTGCCCCAGCGGCCCACGGCCTGGGCCACCAGCAGGGCCGGAGCCACGCAGTCCGCGAACAGGGCGTAGGAGGTCCCGCGCACCCGGCACATGATCCACACGGCCAGGGCGCCGAAGGCCACGCCGCCCATGATCCCCAGCCCGCCCTTCCACAGCTGCGGGATCTCCATCAGCCCCTCCGCGGAGCCGAAGTAGTAGCCGGGGTCGGTGATGACCACGTGGTAGAGCCGGGCGCCGATGATGCCCAGCGGGATGGCCAGCAGCGCCGCATCCATGACGAAGTCGCCGTCCTGACCGCGGGCGTCCATGCGCCGGGTCGTGATCGCGATGGCCGCGGCCATCCCGAGCAGGATGCATAGAGCGTAGGCGTGGACCTCGAACGGCCCCAGCGAGAACCCGCTCCAGCCGGGCGAGGGGATCGACAGCGTCGGCGAGACGAGCATGAGTGCCTTCCTGGTTCCGGTGCGCCCGGGCGGGTGGGAGGGGAGCCGGTGCGGGCGCAGCGTCCGCACCGGCTGCGCGTCAGCTGCGGCCGGCGAGCTCGGCGGCCAGGCGGCCGACGGCCTCGGGTCCGCCGTCGCGCAGGGCCTTCACGAGCGCGGTGCCCACGATCGCGCCGTCGGCGTAGGCGCCGATCTCCTCGACGTGCTCGCGGCGCGACACGCCCAGACCGACGCACACGTTCTGCGCACCGGCGGCGCGGGCTCGCCGGACGACGTCCTGGGCGGCGTCGGAGACTGAGTCCCGCGCACCGGTGACGCCCATGACCGACACGGCGTACACGAAGCCCGACGACGCCCGCGCCGTCATCTCCATGCGCTCCCGAGTGCTGGACGGGGCGACCAGGAAGATCCGGTCCAGGCCGTGGGCGGAGGAGGCCTCGAACCACTCCTGGGCCTCGTCCGGAATCAGGTCGGGGGTCACGATCCCCGACCCACCCGCTGCCGCCAGGTCTGCGGCGAAGCGGTCCACGCCGTGCTGCATGACCAGGTTCCAATAGGTCATCAGGACGGCCACGGCATCCGTTCGCTCGGTGATCGCCCGGACCACGCGGAAGGCGTCATCCGTGCTCACGCCCTGGGCGAGGGCCTGCGTGGTGGCTGCCTGGATGACCTCGCCATCCATGACGGGATCGGAGTACGGCAGACCGACCTCGATGACATCGGCCCCGCCGAGCCCGAGTGCGACGGCGGCCTCGATGGACTCCTCGACGCTGGGATAGCCGGCGGGCAGGTAGCCGATCAGCGCGGGTCGGCCCTGCGCGCGGCACTGCTCGATGCGCGCGGCCAGCCGGGAGTCGGGGTCCTGGGCCAGGCCCGCGGGGATGATCCGATCGATCAGGGATCCCAGCCCGGACAGGCGCTCGGCCTGCACGGCCGCCTGCGGCGCACCGGTCTGCTCGGTCGCTGAGGCCTCTGAGGGGTCCTGGGACCCGGAACTGGTGGTCTGGTTCACAGCTGCTCCCCCTTCTCGGCGATCTTCTCTTCCCTGGAGCCGCCCGGCAGCATGTCGAACCACTCGGCGGCCGTGGCCACGTCCTTGTCGCCGCGGCCCGACAGGGACACGACGACGATCTTCTGCGCTGCGGCCTCCTCGCCGAGCTGCTCGCGCCAGGTCTGGCCGAGCCGCACGGCACCTGCCAGGGCGTGCGAGGACTCGATCGCAGGGATGATGCCCTCGGTGCGGCACAGGGCGCGGAAGGCGTCCATGGCCTGGTCATCGGTGATCGCCGTGTAGACGGCGCGTCCGCTGGCGGCGAGGTAGGCGTGCTCGGGACCCACTGCCGGGTAGTCCAGGCCGGCGGAGATCGAGTGCGACTCGATGGTCTGCCCATCCTCGTCCTGCATCAGGAACGTCTTGGCCCCGTGCAGCACGCCGGGACGTCCCAGCGTGATGGTCGCGGCGTGGCGAGGGGTGTCTACCCCGTCGCCGCCCGCCTCGAAGCCGTGCAGCTCGACGTCGGCGTCGTCGAGGAACGCGTGGAAGATGCCGATCGCATTCGATCCGCCGCCCACGCAGGCCGCCACGGCATCCGGCAGCCGACCGGTCTGCGACAGGATCTGGGCGCGGGCCTCGTCGCCGATCTGCTGGTGGAACCAGCGGACCATGGCCGGGAAGGGATGCGGCCCGGCGGCGGTGCCCAGCAGGTAGTGGGTCGTGTCCACGGAGGCCACCCAATCGCGCAGCGCCTCGTTGATGGCGTCCTTGAGCGTCTGCGAGCCGTGCTCCACGGCCACGACCTCGGCGCCCAGCAGATTCATGCGCGCGACGTTCAGCGCCTGGCGCCGGGTGTCCTCCGCGCCCATGTAGACCACGCACTCCATGCCCAGCAGCGCGGCGGCGGTGGCCGTGGCCACGCCGTGCTGCCCGGCCCCGGTCTCCGCGATCAGGCGGGTCTTGCCCATGCGCTGGGCCAGCAGGGCCTGGCCCAGGACGTTGTTGATCTTGTGCGAGCCGGTGTGGTTGAGGTCCTCGCGCTTGAGGAACACGCGGCAGCCCGCGTGGGCGCCGAAGCGCTCGGCCTCCGTCAGCAGCGACGGCCTGTTCGCGTAGTCGCGCGACAGCCGCTGGAACTCCGCCAGGAACTCCGGATCGGCCTTGGCCTTCTCGAAGGTGTCGGTGACCTGGTCCAGGGCGGCGATCAGCGACTCGGGCATCCAGCGCCCGCCGAAGTCGCCGAAGTACGGGCCCTGGGCGTTCGAGTAGCGCCGCTGCCCGTCGCGGGCCTCCTGCTCCCCCCGGTGCGCGGCGCGGATGGACTCGCCGAGGGTGCGGAACTGGGCGACGGTGCCCACTGGGTCGCCCGCCCGGACCAGCGCCTCGCCGGTGAGCACGGCATGAGCGCCCTGACGCGCGTAGTCCTCGATCTGCTCGGGGCCGCTGACGCCGGACTCCGCCACCAGGACGGCGTCTGCGGGAAGGTGCTCGGCCAGGTGCCCGAAGCGGTCGGTGTCGACGTCGAGGGTCTTCAGATCACGGGTGTTCACACCCACGATCTTGGCGCCCACCGCCGCGGCACGGCGGATCTCCTCCTCCGTGTGCGTCTCGACGAGCGCCTGCATCCCGAGGTCCTCGGTGACCTTCAGCAGATGGGCCAGCGCGTCGTCGTCGAGGGCCGCGACGATCAGCAGGATGAGATCGGCCCCGTGGGCACGGGCCTCGAGGATCTGGTACTCGTCGACCGTGAAGTCCTTGCGCAGGATCGGCACGTCCACGGCAGCGCGCACCGCGTCCAGGTCGGCCAGCGAGCCGCCGAAGCGGCGCTGCTCGGTGAGCACGGAGATCACGGCCGCTCCCCCGCGCTCGTACGCGGCGGCCAGAGCGGCGGGGTCCTCGATCGGCGCCAGGGCGCCCTTCGAGGGCGACGAGCGCTTGACCTCGGCGATGATCTCGAGCGTGTCCTCGTGGGATCCGCGCAGTGCCGCGATCGCGTCGCGGGGCGCCGGCGCCTGCGCTGCGGTGCGTCGGATCTCCTCGAGCGGAACGGCGGCGCGCCGAGCCTCCAGATCCTCGCGGACCCCCTCGATGATGGAGTCGAGGACCGTTCCGGTGGCCCTCACGCTTCCCTCGGGATGCTCGGTCATGCGGTGACGTGTCCTCTCCTGGAAGATTGCGATGGTCGTGGCACGCACCGACCCGCAGGCCGGCGGCGCCGGTGCGGGTCGGGCAGAGCGCGGAGACGATGCGGTCTGCGGCTCAGGGGCGTGTCAGCCGCCCTGATGAGGAGGGGCTCAGTGCTTGAGCTCGCCGCGCTCGTACTTGCGGACCTCGCCCTCATAACCCATGCCCATGCCCTTGAGGACGGCGCCCACGATCAGGCCGAGGACGATGACGCCCACGCCGACCCACATCAGGACGCTGCCGAGCTCCTGGACCAGGCCGATGAGCCCCAGGACGACGCCCACGGCCATGATGGCGATGCAGGTCCAGGCGGCGACGGTGTTGCCGTGCCCGACGTAGGCGGTGTGATCCAGGACGATGACGTCGGGGCCGTGGGCCTCGCGCTCGGCCTCGAGGCGGGATGCGGCCTCCGACGCAGTGCTGGAGTTGGTGGTCGCGTGCGACATGAGTTCAGGTCTCCCTGTGGTGCTCGGGGTCGGGCTCCGCTGAGGGACTCCGACCATTGGTGGCGGTGCTCGTCCTTATTGTGCCACTCACCGCGCCTGTGACGGTGACCGACAGGTGCGGTGACGGCTGCTCAGGAGCCGGTGGGGTCCCGTCCCTCGGTGAGGGCGTCCCAGGAGTCGATGTCATCGCGGCGCTCGGACTCGCGATCGTCGTCGCCCGCGGCCCGACGCTGGGCGGTGCCGCGCTCGAAGCGCGAGGCCGTCGGCCTGGCCCAGGTCCTGGACGAGATGAGCGCCCAGACGCCGCCGAGGATCACGAGCACGGAGGCCGCGGCGCACAGCCAGGGGCCGACGGTGAGCTCGTGCTCGGCTCCCGTGCCGACCACGCCGGTCATCTCCCCGACGACGCCCTCGGAGACCCCGACGGGGTCGGCAATGGCGCCGATCACGGCGATCAGGGAGCCCAGTCCGGCACCGGCGATCACCAGGGACACCACGGGTCGCAGTCGCGGACCGGCGATGCTCAGTGCGACCGCGCCGGCCATGGCGACCAGTCCGAGGGCCGAGACGGCCGGTGCGGCATCGCTGCCGCGCACGTCCACGTCGATCTGCGAGACCGCCGTGGCCACGCTGGCGTGGACCCAGCTCATGGCGGAGGCGCCGAACAGCGCCGCACCCAGCACGAGGCACAGCAGGACGACGATGGGCTTGCGCTTCAGGGCCGTCATCGGGCGGCTCCCTCGGCTGTGTCGACCTGCTGCCGGGCATCGGCGCTCAGGCGGCGAGGGCGGTGCACGGACTGGGCGGCGAGGGCCGCTCGCAGCGGCGCGGCGGCCTTGTTCAGCGATTCCAGCGCCTCCGTCTCCGGCACCGAGTCGGCGACGATGCCGCCTCCGGCCTGGACGTACGCGCGTCCGTCGACCAGCAGCGCCGAGCGGATCGCGATGGCCACGTCCATGGAGCCCGCGAAATCCATGTAGCCGACCACTCCGCCGTAGACGGCGCGGCGACGGGGCTCGTACTCGTCCAGCAGCTTCAGCGCCCGGGGCTTGGGCGCCCCGGAGAGCGTTCCAGCGGGGAAGGCTGCGGCTAGCACGTCGTACGCGCTCACGTCCGGGCGCATGCGCCCGACCACGTTGGAGCACAGGTGCATGATGTGGCTGAAGCGCTCGATCGCCATGAACTCGGTGACCTCCACGGAGCCCGGCTCGCAGACCTTCGAGAGGTCGTTGCGGGAGAGGTCCACGAGCATGAGGTGCTCGGCGCGCTCCTTCTCATCGGCCAGCAGCTCCTGCCCCAGCGCCTGGTCCTGCTCCGCGGTGGCACCGCGAGGACGGGAGCCGGCGATCGGGTGCGTGACGACCTGCCCGTCCGAGACGTTCACGAGCGCCTCGGGCGAGGACCCGACCACGTGGAAGGGCCTGCCCTCGGCATCCTCGAAGGCGTACAGGTACATGTAGGGGCTCGGGTTGATCGATCGCAGCATGCGATAGACCTCGAGCGGATCGGCCGTGCACTCGGTCTCGAAGCGCCGTGAGATGACGACCTGGAAGATCTCGCCGTCAACGATGGCCTGCTTGGCCTCCTCGATCGCGCTGAGGAAGTCCTCGCGCGGCCACGACTGTTGCACCGCCTCCTCGATCCGGTCCCGGTCGATCACGTCCTCGGCGATCGAGACCGGGGCCTGGGACGACGGCCGGTCCAGCTTCTCGAGCATCCCGTCGAGGCGCTCGACGGCATCCAGCCAGGCCTCGTCCACGCGCTCGTCCGTGCCGTCGGCGTTGTACGCGTTGGCCACGAGCGTCACGGAGCCGTCCGTGTTGTCGTGCACGGCCATCTCCGAGACCAGGTTCATGGCCAGTTCGGGGATGCGCAGGTCGTCCAGCGGCGGATCGGGCAGCCGCTCCCAGCGGCGCACGACCTCCCAGCCGAGGAAGCCGACCATGCCCGAGGACAGCGGAGGGGCGTCCTCGAAGCGCTCGGTGGCCAGCACCGCCAGGGTCTCGCGCAGAGCCTCGACCGGGCTGCCCTCCGTGGGCAGCCCGACGGGGACGTCGCCGACCCAGTGCGCCTGGCCGTCCCGGCTGATCAGGGTGGCCCTGGAGCCCGCGCCGATGAACGACCAGCGGGACCAGATCCCCTGGGCGGCGGACTCCATCAGGAAGGTGCCCGACGGCGCCGTGCCGTCCTCGCGCAGCACGAGGCTGCGGTAGATCCCGATCGGGGTCAGCGCAT
This sequence comes from Kocuria sp. SL71, assembly GCF_026672465.1. Classification (NCBI taxonomy): domain Bacteria; kingdom Bacillati; phylum Actinomycetota; class Actinomycetes; order Micrococcales; family Micrococcaceae; genus Kocuria; species Kocuria sp. SL71. The sequence continues at coordinate 871,633 of NZ_JAPPRE010000001.1, read as the reverse complement.
CGGCCATCACGGTGGTGCGCACCGGGATGACGCGGTGGTGCCTGGCCAGCTCGCGGAACTCCTCGAGGCTCGGGGAGACCGTGCCCATCTGGTGCATCATGCGACTTCTTCCTGCCGGGCGATGCACGGCCGTGATCTGGGGTTGGCGCCGCTCACGTGGGGATCCCGGCGCCTGCGGCGGCGCCCGGGCGCAGCGTGCCGGTCAGCGCTGCCCCTGGACGGCCTTCAGCTGCCGGTCCTCGAAGCAGGTGCGGGTGCCCGTGTGGCAGGCCGCCCCCACCTGCTCGACCTCGACCAGCAGGGCATCGCCGTCGCAGTCCAGGCTGACGCGGCGCACGAGCTGGATGTGTCCGGAGGTGTCGCCCTTGCGCCACAGCTCCCGGCGGGACCGGGACCAGAACGTCACGCGACCGGTGGTGAGGGTGCGGTGCACAGCCTCCTCGTCCATCCAGCCGAGCATGAGCACCTCTCGGGTGTCGTGCTGCTGGATGATCGCGGCCACGAGGCCGTCCGCATCGCGCTTCAGGCGCGCGGCGACCGCGGGGTCCAGCTCGGGCGAGGACGGGCGGGCTGAGGGGCTGGGCTGTTCGGACATCACCGGACACTATAGGCCCGCGCTCGGACGCCTCGGCCGCGCAGCTCGGCTCAGCGCTCGCAGCGATCCGCTCAGCGGACCTCGTGGCCCTCGGCGCGCAGCGCCGCCTTGACCTCGGCGATGGCGTCGACCGGCCCGAAGTGGAAGATCGAGGCTGCCAGCACGGCAGCGGCGCCGGCGGCCACGGCGGGCGGGAAGTCGGCGGAGCGCCCGCGCCCCCGGAGGCGATCAGGGGCACGCTCACCGCGGAGCGCACCTCGCGGATCATCTCCAGGTCGAAGCCGTCACGGGTGCCGTCGGCGTCCATGGAGTTGAGCAGGATCTCCCCCACGCCGCGGCGCTCGGCCTCCACAGCCCACTGCACGGCGTCGATCCCGGTGAGCTCGCGGCCGCCGTGCGTGGTGACCTCGAAGCCCGAGGGGGTGTTCCCGGTGCGCTTGGCATCGCAGGACAGCACGAGCACCTGATTGCCGAAGCGGCGGGTGATCTCGTCGATGACCTCCGGGCGCTTGATCGCCGCCGTGTTGATCGAGGCCTTGTCCGCCCCGCAGCGCAGCAGGCGGTCGACGTCCTCGGCGGTGCGCACACCGCCGCCGACGGTCAGCGGGATGAAGACCCGATCGGCGGTGCGGGCGACGACGTCGAACGTGGTGGCCCGGTCCGATGACGAGGCGGTGACGTCCAGGAAGGTGAGCTCATCCGCACCGGCGTCGTTGTACCGGGAGGCCAGCTCGACCGGATCGCCTGCATCGCGCAGGTTCTCGAAGTGGACGCCCTTCACGACGCGCCCGGCGTCGACGTCCAGGCAGGGGATGACTCGGATGGCCACGCTCATGGCTGCTCCTTGCGGTGCCCGGGCAGGCGGGCTGGTGATTCGGGATCGGTCGGCTCTGAGGATTCCGGGGCCGCAGCCCCGGGGGCTTCACAGCCGGGCGGCGTGGATCGGCGAGACCAGGATGGCCCGGGCGCCCACGGCGTAGAGCTCGTCCATGACCTTGTTGGTGTCCGAGCGGCGGACCATGGCGCGCACCGCCATGGCTCCGTGGTGGCCCAGCGGCGAGATCGTGGGACCCTCCATGCCGGGGGTCACGGCCGTGGCGGCCTCAAGAAGGTCCTCCGTGATGTCGTAGTCGATCATCACGTACTGCCGGGCCACGAGCACACCTTGGATGCGCCGGCGCAGAACCTCCAGGCCCTCGGCCTCCGCCTTGGCGGCGTTGCGGATGAGCAGGGCCTCAGAGCGCATGATCGGCTCGCCGAAGACCTCCAGTCCGGCCGCCCGCAGCGTGTTGCCGGTCTCCACGACGTCGGCGATGGCATCTGCGACGCCCAGGCGGATCGAGGACTCGACGGCACCATCCAGACGCACGACCTCGGCCTGGACTCCCTGCTTCGCCAGGTGGCGGCGCAGAAGGCTGTCGTAGCTCGTTGCCACGCGGCGGCCCTCGAGGTCCTGCAGCGAGGAGAACTGCCCGGCCGGGCCGGCGAAGCGGAAGGTCGAGCGGGCGAAGTCCAGGCCCAGGTCCTCGACGGCGTCGGCCTCGGAGTCCAGCAGCAGGTCGCGGCCGGTGATCCCGACGTCCAGCACTCCTCCCCCGACGTAGACGGCGATATCGCGCGGACGCAGGTAGAAGAACTCGACGTGGTTCTCCGGGTCGACCAGCACGAGCTCTCGGCTGTCGCGGCGCTGGCGGTAGCCCGCCTCGCTCAGCATGGCGGCGGCGGACTCTGACAGGGCGCCCTTGTTGGGCACGGCGACGCGCAGCATGGTCGGTGATAGCTCCTGAGGATTCGTGCGGCGGATTTCGTTCAGGGGTGAGGGCGCCCCGGGGCCTTCCGAGCCGGGCCGGCTCAGAGGTGGTTGTAGACGTCCTCGAGGGAGATGCCCTTGGCCACCATCATCACCTGCAGGTGATACAGCAGCTGGGAGATCTCCTCGGCGGCTTCGTCGTGGGTCTCGTGCTCGCAGGCCATCCAGACCTCGGCGGCCTCCTCGACCACCTTCTTCCCGATGCCGTGGACTCCGCGGTCCAGCTCGGCGACGGTCCCCGAGCCCTCGGGGCGGGTTTCGGCCTTCTCTGTGATCTCTGCGAAGAGCTGCTCGAACGTTTTCACGGGCCTCACCCTATCCTGCGGCGGCGGGGTGCTCCCGCGCGCAGCCCGTCCGCTGTCGGTGCCCGGACGGTGCGAGCCTCCCGGCGCCGCGGCGCTTCAGAACGTGTACGTCGTCGCCTCGATGGCGCGCTGCTGCGCCGCGTCCTCCCTGTCCGCGGAGCTGCCCGCCAGGGCCCGCCACAGGCTGCGGGCCAGAGCGTCGCTGCTGCGGAACGGCTCGGAGTTCTGCCGCGGCCGGGCGAAGGCTCCCAGCGTCGGCACGGTCGTGAACACGCCGGCGGCGAACAGGTCCGGATGCGCCCGGCCGTGGCGGTCCACCACTCGGTACTGGGCATCCACCTCCAGCTTGCCGGTGGTGACCATGGTCGACCCGTCGTCCGATGGGAAGGACTGCTCCTCCCCCAGCTCCCCGGCCAGCACGGAGCGCAGGACCGGATTGGCCGTGCCCGCCATCGACGGGCCGGGCAGGCGGGCCTCGATGAAGTGCGGGGCCTTGATCCACGGACCGCCCGCCCGGGAGCGGGCGGCGAACCCTCCGCCGGCCTCGTCGTGCTCGACGATCACGTCCGGACCCAGGAAGCGCACGAACCCCGCCTCGTGCAGGGCCAGCAGCTCCTGGAGACGGTGCGCCGGCGGACCGGAGTCCACGAAGCTGAAGAACCCCGGCCACCAGCGGTTCATCATGCGCAGCCCGGCCTCAGTGAGCCGGTCCTCCGGCACCAGGTCCATCAGGGCCACCCGCAGGTGCAGCAGTGCCAGGAACAGCGCCAGGGTCTGGCTGCGCTGCGGATCGCTGCGCTCGTCCATGTCCCGGCGGATGCTGCGCAGCACCGCCTCCTGCACCTGCTCGGCGTCCTCGAAGGTCAGCCCTTCCAGCGGCCGGTCGATCGCGTGCAGGTCCAGCAGATCGCGCGAGTCCCGGAACGTCTCGTGCAGCAGCCGCGACAGCTCGCTGGGCCCCGCCGCCGCGTACCGCCGGGCGAAGTCCTCCCAGCGCACGCCGTCGCGGACGCGCTCGGGGTGGCCCAGGACGATCTCGCGGTACCAGTGGTGCCCGGCCTCGCGGGTGATCAGGGGCCACAGGTGCTCATCCCAGTCCAGCTGGGAGTTCTCGTCCAGCAGCCTCTCGATGGCGGCTGCGGTGACGAACTGCAGCCCGTCCGGGGCGAAGGGGGCGCGCAGCTGCGTGGAGATCTTGGAGTGGAAGGGCACGCCGCGGCGCGAGCCGACCCACAGCAGGGGCTCACTGCCCGAGGGCTCGTAGACCAGCGCCTCGCCGGATTCGATCCTGGCAGGATCCGCGGAGCCGTCGCGCGTGCGGAAGCGCCCGCCGCGGCCCTCGTAGAGCAGCACCATCAGGTCGATGAAGCCCAGGCCCATGCCGGTGACGACCGCGCGCTGACCGGGCCCGAGCGCGCTCCAGTCGACCTCCTCAGTGTAGGAGGGCCGCGTGTAGCTGCCCTCCGACGCACTGGCGGCGGCGCCGCGGCGGCGCTGCCCGCGGGTGGCCAGGGCATCGGTGTGCCCGAGCAGCAGCACGGCGGCATCGGCGTGCAGGACGGTCCCGTCCTTCAGGCGCACGTCGTGGCCGCCGCGGGAGCATTCCGTGATCTCATCGGCCCACGTGGGGTGCACGATCACGTCGTCGATGCCCGGCGAGGCGAGCGCGCGGCTCACCACGCGGCGCCACACCCACTGCAGGTAGCGCTGGTGGACGCGTCGGGTCGGGAAGTCCGCGCCGCGCAGCTGCCGGATGCGGCGCAAGTCGTCCTCGTCGTCGATCTCGGCGTCCTCGATCGAACCGTCGGCCACACCGGCCGCCCACTCCTCGAGCGAGGGGCCGTCCCAAGCCGGACCCTCGGCGACCACGGTCTCGTCGGTGAACATCGTCACGTCACGGGCCATCGAGTTGAGCTTGAGCAGCGGTGACTGGTCGTGGCGCCAGATCCGCCCTGAGCCGGCCTCGAAGGGCTCGATCACGTGGACCCGCACGGGCCGGTCCACCGTCCCGGACAGCTGTGCGGCATTGGCGGCCAGACGCTCCAGCACGAGCGTGGCGCGCGGGCCGCCTCCGATCAGCACCAGCTCCCTGGTCCTGCGCGCGCCGCCGGGGCGGCGTCCGGCTGCCGAGCTCGTGTGCTGCGTCATCGTGTGTCCTCCGGGGCTGTCGTCCCCGCGGTCCGGGCTGCGCGGGCCGCTGCCGGCCTGCCGCGCTCCGCGCCGCGTCGTCGGAGCCTCGACGCTAGTCCAGCCGGGGCGCCGAGCGCCTGGCCGTATGACGAAATATGAGGTCGGAGGCGCGTGCTGGGACGTCTGGCGAGAGGATGGGGAGCATGAGCACTGCCGAGAACCGCCCACGCCGCCGTGTCCATCTCGCGGCGCACTTCCCGGGCGTGAACAACGAGACCGTGTGGTCGGATCCCGTGCGCTCCGGCTCCAACATCGCCGTCGAGTCCTTCGTGCGCATGGCCAGCGACGCCGAGGAGGGCCTGATGGACTTCCTCTTCCTGGCGGAGGGTCTGCGCCTGCGCGAGCAGGGCGGGCAGATCCACGACCTGGACGTCGTGGGCCGCCCCGACACGCTCACGATGCTCTCGGCCGTGCTGGGGGCCACGGACCACATCGGCGTGGCCGGCACCCTGACGGCCACCTACCACGAGCCGTACGAGCTCGCCCGGCAGCTGGCCACCATGGATCACCTCTCGGGCGGGCGCACGGCCTGGAACGTCGTGACCAGCCCGGACGCCTTCACCGGCGAGAACTTCCGCCGCGGCGGCTACCTCCCGTACGAGCAGCGCTACGAGCGCGCCGTCGACTTCATCCAGGCGGCCCGCACCATGTGGGAGTCCTGGCCCCTCGATCCGGCGCAGGCAGGCCCGGACGCCGGGCGCTTCGTCCACCGCAGCGAGTTCTTCGATCTGGAGGGCCGCTTCGGGGTGCCGCGCAGCCCGCAGGTCCACCCCGTGGTGATGCAGGCCGGCGACTCCCCTTCCGGGCGCGACTTCGCGGCGGGCTCGGCCGATCTGATCTTCACCCGCCACTCCGGCCCGGAGAACGGGCGGGCCTTCCGCGACGACATCCGCTCCCGGCTCACCGCGATCGGCAGGGATCCCGACGAGATCCAGATCTATCCCGGCGTGTCCTTCGTGATCGGGGACACCGAGGAGGACGCGCAGGAGAAGAGCCTGGAGCTCGCCTGGGCGCAGCACTCCGGGGCCACTGCGCTGGCCACCGCCTCGCGGCTGTGGAACATGGATCTCTCCGAGCGCGATCCCGACGATCCGGTCCCGGACTTCGACCCGGTGGTCGACGGCCCCCAGCTCTCCCAGGGCCGGGTGAACCACTACCCCGACCCCGTGGGCACGGCAGAGTCCTGGCGCGAGCTCGGGCGGCGCAACGGCTGGTCGCTGCGCAAGGTCGTCTCCGTGGTGGATTCGCGGCATCACTTCGTGGGCACGCCCCGCTCGATCGCCGAGGCCATGAGCCGGGAGGTCGATCAGGGCGCGGCCGACGGCTTCATCCTGGTGCCGGCCTATGTCCCGGGCGGCTTCCGGGAGGTCGTGGACCGGGTGGTGCCCGAGCTGCAGGAGATGGGCGTCTACCCCGATCACCACGAGCCCGCGACGCTGCGCCAGAGGCTCGGGCTGCCCGAGCACCGCCCCGCCGAGCAGTGGGCAGCGCTGCGGGACGGGCAGGCGGCCGCCGCATCCGACGCCGCAGCAGCGGCCCAGCAGAGCCAGGAGGCCTGAACCCATGACCGAGACGATCCTCTCCGTCGGGCTGGGAACGCTGCCCGACCTCGACGGCCCTCACGACGATCCCGCCGCCCTGCTCACCGGCCGGCTGCATCTGCGCGCCGCCCAGGACCTCGAGGCGCTGGGCGTCACGCAGCTGATGCTCGACGACGTCCTCGACGCCGGCGACGGCACCGGCTCCGCCGCGATCCGGCTCTCGGCCCTGGAGCTCGCCGCTTGGCTCGCACCGGCCACGCAGCGGATCGGCCTAGTGCCCACGCTGACCACCACGCACACCGAGCCCTTCCTGCTGGGGACCATGACCGCGACGCTGGACTACGCGAGCCGCGGTCGCGCCGGCGTGCAGCTGGCGCCGTCCCTGCGCGCCTCCGAGGCCGCCGTCGTGGGGCGCCGACCGCTCGCCGAGCCGGCAGAAGCCTGGCGCGAGACCGGCGAGGTCGCGGATCTGCTGCGCCGCCTGTGGGACTCGTGGCAGGACGACGCGATCATCGCGGACACCTCCACCGACCGCTTCATCGATCGCGAGCGGCTGCACTACACGGACTTCGAGGGCACGGACTCCGTCGGGCAGCCCTTCACCGTCAAGGGCCCCTCGATCGTGCCGCGTCCCCCGCAGGGCCATCCGGTGATCGTCGTGCGGCTCGAGGACGGGCACGGCCTGCGCGGTCCCCTCCCGGGCACCGCTTCCGACGTGGCCGTCGCGGCCGCCCGGGCGGATGCCGTGATCGTGCCGGCGGCGATCCCCGACGACGAGCTCGCCGTGCTGCGCCGCGGGGCCCCGCATGCGCGTTTTCTGGCAGCACTTCCCCGCGAGGATCTCGCCGCGGCGATCGACGCACTCGTCGAGCGCCTCGCCGCGGCGGGGTCCGACGGTCGGGGCCTCGTCTTCGCCGGCGTGCACCTCGACGCGCGGCCGCACGATGCCGCCGAACTCGCCGAACGGGCGATCTCGGCCCTGTCCCGGGCGGGGCTGAAGCCGGTGGCCGGCGAGACCGGATCGCTGCGGCAGCGCTGGGGACTGCCGGCGGCCGACAACCAGTACGAGGGCGCCTGAGGCGGCTCAGCTCGCGGACAGTGCGTCGCGCATCTGCTGCGCGTCGGTGACGGTCCGGGAGTCGTCGAGCCCCTCGTCCTCCAGCCCCCAGCGCTCCAGCGCCGCCTCGTAGCTGCCGTCTCCCATTGCCGAGTCCAGCGCGGCCTCCAGCGCCGGGGCCAGCCCGCTGTCCTTGGCCGTGGGCGCGGCCACGAGCGTGTTATTCGGCCATCCCGCGCTGATCCGCCCCACGACCTCCGTCTCGGATCCGGAGTCCTCCCGGAACGAGCCGCCGGGATACGGCCCCAGGTGCAGATCCGTCCTTCCGGAGACCAGCGACAGGATGGCGTCGGCGTCGTTGAGGTAGTACGACAGCTCGGCCGGCTCCAGACCCCGCTCCTCGAGCTCGCGGTTCCACTCGAGCAGGATGGCGTCCTGGTTGGTGCCCGGCGAGACGGAGACCTTCAGCCCGGAGATGTCCTCCGGGCCCTCGACGTGCAACTCGCTGCCCTGCCTGGCCTCGAAGCCCATGTACGCGGTGCGGTACGTGGCGAAATCGTAGAGCTCGAGCCGCGGCTCGGTCAGGCCCACGTTGATCATCACGGTCTCGATCTGACCGGTCTCCAGGCGCAGCGGCCAGTTCTCCCAGGTGGTGGCCTCGACCTCGAGCTCCAGGCCGAGCTTGTCCGCCATGAGCTGGGCGAGGTCGACCTCGGAGCCCACGACCGTGGACTGATCAGTGGCCGCGAAGCCCAGCGGCACCGCCGCAGGGTTGGCCGCCACCGTGAGCTTGCCGTCCGCGGCCACCGACTCCGGCACGAGCGCTGCCGCCTTCGGATCGATGTCCGTGCGCACCCGATCGTCCTGCTCCGGCGAGAAGTCGAAGCGCTGGGCGGCCTCCACGCCGCCGCCGGCCGCTGCGGTGTTGATATCCACGGGATCGGCCGTGCACCCCGGCAGGATGCCCAGGCCGAGCACCGCGGCACCGGCGATCAGTCCGCGCCCCATCCGCCCCGACCTCCCTCCGACCGGGCTCACAGCACGTACTCCGGGGCGAGGTGTCGGCCCAGGAACTCCCGGGTCCGGGCATGCTGCGGGGCGGAGAACAGCTTCTGCGGCGGGCCCTGCTCCACGATCTCCCCGTCGGCCATGAACACCACGTGATCGGCCACCTCCCTGGCGAAGGACATCTCGTGGGTCACCACGATCAGGGTCACGCCCTCATCGGCCAGGCCCCGGATGACCTCGAGGACCTCCTCGACGAGCTCGGGGTCCAGGGCGGAGGTCGGCTCGTCGAAGAGCAGCACCTTGGGGTGCAGCGCCATGGCTCGGGCGATCGCCACCCGCTGCTGCTGCCCGCCCGAGAGCTGACGGGGAAAGGCACCGCCCCGGTCCCCCAGCCCCACGCGATCGAGCAGGACCTGGGCGGTGCGCCGCGCCTCCGCGCGGGGGCGCCCCTGCGCGTGCACAGGAGCCTCGATGATGTTCTGCTCCACCGTCATATGCGGGAACAGGTTGAACTGCTGGAAGACCATTCCCACCTGAGCGCGGCGGCGCAGGACCTCGCGCTCGGGCAGCTCGCGCAGGGCCTGGCCCTCGGGCTGGTAGCCGATCATCTCGCCGTCGATCGTGACCCGGCCGGCGTCCTGGGCCTCCAGGTGATTGATCGTGCGCAGCAGCGTGGACTTCCCGGACCCCGACGGGCCCATCAGGACCACGACCTGCCCGGGCTCGACGCTCAGGGAGACGCCGTGGAGGATCTCCCGGCCCGCGAACGACTTGCGCACGCCCTCCAGCACGACCCGCCCTCGCGTGGGCACCCGGTCCTCGATCGAGTGGTTCGTCTCCTGCGCGCTCACAGCGAGCTCCCTTCCGTGTGCAGCCGTGTCCTCTTCCGCTCGCGGGCGTCGGCCCGCTCACTCGCCAGCCGTGCGCGCACCCGCTGCCAGGGGGTGGGCGGCAGGGTGCGCACCGCACCGCGCGCGACCCGGCGCTCGACGTAGTACTGGATGATGTTCAGCGCAGTGGTGATCACGATGTACCAGATGGTGGCGACCATGAGCATCGGGATGACCTCGTTGGTGCGCGAGTAGATGATCTGCGCCGTGTAGAACAGATCCCCCAGCGCCAGGACGTAGACGATCGAGGTGCCCTTGACCAGGCTGATGATCTCGTTGAAGGCCGGGGGCAGGATCGCGCGCAGGGCCTGCGGCAGCACGATCGCCACGGATCGCCGCCATGGCGGAAGCCCGAGCGCCTTGGCCGCCTCGAGCTGTCCCGCATCCACCGAGAGGATGCCGCCGCGGATGATCTCGGCGGCGTAGGCGGCCTGATGCAGGCTGAGTCCCAGGGCGGCCGCGGCGAACTTCCCGACGAGCTCCGTGGTGCTCGCCTCGAGGAGGACCACGTCGGTGAACGGGATGCCCAGGACGATCGTCTCGTAGAGATAGCCGATGTTGTACCAGAGCAGCAGCTGCACGAGCAGCGGCACGGAGCGGAAGATCCAGATGTAGGTCCAGGCCAGTCCCGCGAGCACCGGCGAGCTCGACATCCGCAGCAGGGCCAGCGCGAAGCCGAGCACGAACCCGGCGACGCCGGCGATGGCCGTCAGTGACAGCGTCAGCCCCAGGCCTCGCACGATCGACTCGGCGGTGAACCACTGCGCCACGACTCCCCACTGCCAGCGGGGGTTGGTGATCAGGGCCCAGACGATGACCAGGATGACGATGACGCCGAGCATCGAGGCGAGGCTGCGCCAGGGGTGGCGAGCCGGCAGCACCCGCACGGGGCTGTCCGGCTCGGGGGTGGAGGGCGAACGGCTGTTCATGGGCTCCGGCCTTCGAGGGGGCGTCGGCGAGTCGAGGAGTCGAGTGATCGCCGCGGACCCGGCTCAGCCTAGGAACGGGCTTCAGACCTCCCAATTCCGACGTCACGCAGTGACATGCGGCGACGCCCCACTGGACGACAGCCCAGCATCAGTCCGTCCCAGGCAGGTCGGCACTCGGCCGCCACAGCAGCCTGCACCCGGACATGCGAAGGGCCCCGCCGCTCCCTTCAGGGAGCGGCGGGGCCCTCGACCGGCGGAGCCGGAGATCAGTGGGCGTGCTCTCCGCGGCTGTGCTCGAAGACCATCCCGAAGACGCCCAGCATGGCGATCGGGAAGGCCAGCCCGACGATCCACCAGTCGATGGCCAGGCCGAGCACGAAGATCATGGCACCGGCGCCGAACAGCAGCGGCGTCCAGGACCACGGGGAGAAGTGCCCGTAGTCGCCGGCGCTGTCCGAGATCTCGCCCTCGAGGTCATCCTCAGGGAGCATCGCCTTGGCGCTGCGCAGCGTCAGCTGGAAGTAGACCGCAAGGAAGGCGGACATCACGCCGACGGCCAGCAGGGCCGGGAAGCCGACCAGCTCGTGGAAGTCGGTCACGAACCCGTAGATGAAGCCCACGACGATGCAGAACACCGTCAGCAGCCACATGACCTGGATCGTTGCCTTCATCGGGTGGCCTCCATGGTGTCGTGCTCGCGGCGATCCCGCTCGGTCGGGTTGGCCTCGGTGTCACCGGTGACCGGGTCCGGCGACAGGGCCGCCAGCTCCGGGTGGTGCAGGTCCAGGGCCGGGCGCTCCGAGCGGATGCGCGGCAGCGAGACGAAGTTGTGCCGCGGGGGCGGGCAGGACGTCGCCCACTCGAGCGAGCCGCCGAAGCCCCAGGGATCGTCGACCTCGACCTTCCTGCCGCGCTTGTGCGTGATGTACACGTTCCAGAAGAACGGGATCATCGAGGCTGCCAGCAGGAAGGCGCCGATGGTCGAGAACTGGTTCATGAACGTGAACCCGTCTTCCGGCATGTAATCGGCGTAGCGGCGGGGCATGCCCACCACACCGAGCCAGTGCTGGATCAGGAAGGTCATGTGGAAGCCCACGAAGAGCATCCAGAAGTGGACCTTGCCGACACGCTCGTTGAGCATCTTGCCGGTGAACTTGGGCCACCAGAAGTAGAACGCGGCGAACATGCCGAACACGACGGTGCCGAAGACCACGTAGTGGAAGTGGGCGACCACGAAGTAGGAGTCCGACACGTGGAAGTCCAGCGGCGGGGTGGCCAGGATGACGCCGGTCAGGCCGCCGAAGAGGAACGTGAACAGGAAGCCCAGGACCCACAGCATGGGAGTCTCGAAGGTGATCGAGCCCTGCCACATGGTGCCGATCCAGTTGAAGAACTTCACCCCCGTGGGCACCGCGATCATCATGGTCATGAACGAGAAGAACCCGAGCATGACCGAGCCGGTGACGTACATGTGGTGGGCCCACACGGTCACGGACAGCGCGGCGATGGCGATGGTCGCGAAGACCAGGCCGACATAGCCGAACAGCGGCTTGCGGGAGAACACCGGGATGATCTCCGAGACGATGCCGAAGAACGGCAGCGCCAGCACGTAGACCTCGGGGTGGCCGAAGAACCAGAACAGGTGCTGCCACAGGATCGCGCCGCCGTTCTCGGCGTCGAAGATATGCCCGCCCAGTCGACGGTCCATGCCCAGTGCGAACAGCGCGGCCGCCAGCGGCGGGAAGATCATGATGATCAGCAGCGCGGTGACCAGCGAGGTCCAGATGAACACCGGCATGCGCCACATGGTCATGCCCGGAGCGCGCATGCACAGGATCGTGGTGATGAAGTTGACGCCGCCCATGATCGTGCCGAAGCCCTGCAGGCCCAGGCCGAAGACCCAGAGGTCACCACCCACTCCCGGCGAGAACGTGGTCGAGTTCAGCGGAGCGTAGGCGAACCAGCCGAAGGACGCGGCGCCCTGCGGGGTCAGGAAGCCGATCACTGCGACGGTCGAGCCGAAGAGGAAGAACCAGAAGGCCAGCGCGTTCAGTCGCGGGAAGGCGACATCCGGCGCGCCGATCTGCAGCGGCACCAGCACGTTGGCCAGGCCGATGAACAGCGGGGTGCCGAACATCAGCAGCATCAGCGTGCCGTGCATGGTGAACAGCTGGTTGTACTGCTCCTTGGTCTCCAGGATCTGCATGCCCGGAGCGAAGAGCTCCGCGCGGATCAGCAGCGCCATGACACCGCCGAGGCAGAAGAAGGCGAAGGACGTGATCAGGTACATGTACCCGAGCGTCTTGTGGTCCGTGGTGGTCAGCCAGTTGACGATGATCCGGCCCTTGGACCGGGGGACGACCCGCGGTGCGACCGCGGTGGAGTCATTGGCTGAGTACTCGAGAGTGGTCATCGTCTCTCAATCCCTCAGTTCTCGTCGTACGTCGAGCCGGGCATGGAGTCCTGGTTCTCGATCGCTTCGTCGTTGGTGTTCGGGTTGCGGTCGTACTCGGTGCCGAGCTGACCGGTGTTGCCCTGGTCGCGCAGAGTCTGCATCTGCTGGTCGTACTCCTCCTGGGAGACGATCTCGACGTTGAAGAGCATCTCCGAGTGGTACTCGCCGCACAGCTCGGCGCACTTGCCCTGGAAGGTGCCCTCATCGCCAGTGGTGAACGACAGGTAGTTGGTCTGGTTCGGGATCATGTCCATCTTCTCGAGGAAGGCGGGAACCCAGAACGAGTGGATGACGTCGCGGGAGGTGACCTCCAGCTCGACATCGCTGTTCGCCGGCAGGTACAGCGTGGGCAGCGTCTCCTCGACGCCCTCCGAGCCGTCCGTGTTCAGGTGCGCCTGCGTGCCCGAGTAGTAGACGTCGTCATCGGTGTAGTTGAAGTCCCAGGCCCACTGCTTGCCGATGACCTGGACGGTGGTGTCCGGGTTGTCATGGCGCGGGGTGATGTCCGCCAGTGCGCGCTCCGAGAACACGAACAGCGTGACGACCAGAGCGATCGGCACGAAGGTGTAGAAGATCTCGAGCGGCAGGTGGTAGGCCACCTGGCGGGGGTAGCCGACCTCGTTCTTGCGACGGCGGTAGGCGATCATGCACCACAGCATCAGTCCCCAGGTCACGAGCCCGACCAGCATGGCCGCGATCCACGAGCCGACCCAGAGGTCGAGGATGGCCTGGGCGTTGTCCGTGGGGGCGGAGTCCCCCACTGGCATGAAGCCGTTGCGGACCTGCTGGTTCAGCTCCGCGGAGCAGCCCGTCAGGGCGAGCAGCGCTGCGCCTCCGAGAGCGCTCAGCGTGAGCGTCCGACGGCGTCGGCTGACGGTTCGGGAAAGCGAACTCACAGACAGCCCTTCCTGTTCTCGATCGCGGTCCCGCCCGTCACGCTGCTGGCGCGGGTCGGGAGCCTGGGGTTTCTCCTGGAGTTTACCCCCTGCGCCCCGAACGTGCTGACACTTCGTCAGCCGTGTGTCCTTGTTGCCGGGGCATGCTCGCGTCCCCCTAGGCCGGGTCCTGGGCGGGACGACGACGGGCCCCGCGCCTCCTGATCAGGAGGCGCGGGGCCCGTGCTGATGCGCTGCCGAGGCTCGCCCCGGTGCGGATCAGCTGAAGGAGTCGCCGCAGGCGCAGGAGCCCTGGGCGTTGGGGTTGTCGATGGAGAAGCCCTGCTTCTCGATCGTGTCCTCGAAGTCGATGGTGGAGCCCTCGAGGTAGGGCACCGACATCTTGTCGACGATGACCTCGACCCCGCCGAAGTCCTTGGCGGCGTCGCCGTCGAGGACGCGCTCGTCGAAGTAGAGCTGGTAGATCAGACCGGAGCAGCCGCCGGGCTGCACGGCCACGCGCAGGCGCAGGTCGGTGCGCCCCTCCTGCTCGAGCAGGCCGCTGACCTTCTGCGCGGCGGTATCGGTCAGATTGACCCCGTGCGTGGGCAGTCCCTCGGTGGTGACGGTGTCGGTGGTGACGGTCATGAGCTCTCTCCTCCTTGCTGTCCGCTCCTCGAGCTGAGGAGCGGGACGTGGCAGCCTTCCTGCGCCGTAGAACCAGTGTGGACCCGAGAACATTCCCGCGTCCATCCGCCGCGCGGTCGCGGCGCGCACGCCGGCTCCGGCGCGCCGGGGCAGCGGCTCAACTGCCCGACGAGGCCGCCCGAGCCGCGAGCCACAGCGCCTCGGCGAGGATCGCTCGGCGGTAGTCCTCCAGATGCAGGGACTCGTCGATCCCGTGGGCGCGCGTGTCTGGGTCCTCGATCCCCGTGACGAGGATCGCGGCCTCCGGGTACATGGCCTGCAGGTCGGCCGTGAACGGGATCGATCCGCCCATGCCCATCTCCACGCTGGGACGGCCCCAGGCCGCGCCCAGCGCCCAGAGCATCTCCTGGGCGGGAGGGGCCGAGGTGTCGGTGGCGAAGGCGGGACCGGTCTCCTCGATCTCGACCTCCACCCGGGCGCCGAAGGGAGCGTGCGACTCGAGGTGGCTCACCAGGGCCCGCGCGGCCTCCTTCGGGTCCTGGCCCGGGGCGATGCGCAGCGAGATCTTGGCCCGGGCGCTGGGGGCGATCGTGTTCGAGGCGACATCCACGGCGGTCGCGTCGAAGCCGGTGATCGAGATCGCCGGCTGCGTCCACAGCCTCGAGGTCAGGCTCCCCCGCCCGGCCAGCCGGACGTCCGGCAGCACTCCGGCATCGGCGCGGAACTGCTGCTCGTCGTAGTGCAGCTGATCGCCGCTCTCGGCTCCCTCGTGGCGCTGCAGGCCCTCGACGGCCACGGCGCCGTCGTCGTCGTGCAGCGTGGCGATCAGACGGGAGAGCAGCGTGGGCCCGTCCAGCACCGGCCCGCCGTAACCGCCGGAATGGAGGGTGTGGTCCACGCCGCTGACCTCGACGATCGCGCCCACGACGCCCCGAAGGCTGGTGGTCAGCGTGGGGACCCCGACCTGCCAGTTGGCGGAGTCGGCGATGACGATCGCATCGGCGGCCAGGGCCGAGCTGTGGCGGGCCAGGAACTCGGCGAAGTGCGGGGAGCCCGCCTCCTCCTCCCCCTCGATGAACATGGTGATGCCCAGGCCGTGGTCCTCTCCGAGTATCCGGCGCAGCACGCGCACGGCGGCCACGTGGGCCAGCACGCCTGCCTTGTCATCGGCTGCGCCTCGGCCCCACAGGCGCCCGTCGCGCTGCTGGGCCTCGAACGGCGGGGTGGTCCAGGCGGAGAGCTCTCCTGGGGGCTGGACATCGTGGTGGGCGTAGAGCAGGACCGTCGGGCGCCCTTCTGCGGCTTCCTTCCGGGCCAGGATCGCCGGGTGGGACTCGGAGCCGTCGGCCGCGTGGATCTCGACCGAGTCGAAGCCCTCGGCCTCGATCAGCGCGGCGACGGCCTTCGCCGATCGCTCGAGGGGCTCCTGGTCGAACGAGTCCCAGGCGATGCCGGGGATCGCCACCAGCTCGGTGAGCTGATCGATCACAGTCTCGAAATCGTCGTCGACCGCCCGGCGGAAGGCCTCGCGGTCGATGCCGGCCACATGGGCGGGGGCCGTCAGGGGCGGTGTCTGCTCGCTGTCGCTCATGGACGCCGATCCTAGCGACGACAGCGCGCTGCGTCGCGGGCGGTCGTCTAGACTCGACGGGTGATCGGACGCAGAAGCAAGGAAGCACAGACCACCGACGAGCCCGTCGGCGGCTCCACGGCCGCCGCCCCGGAGGCCGAGCAGACGGAGCACGACGAGGCTCGGCACCGCGGTCCCAAGACCGAGGGCAAGGGCCGTCCCACGCCCTCGCGCCGTCAGCAGGAGGCCGCGCGCGTGCGCCCGCTGGTCCCGGAGGACCGCAAGGCCGCCAAGCAGGCCGACCGCGCCGCCCGGCGCGAGCAGCGCCTCACGGCCCAGCAGGGGATGGCCGCCGGCGACCGCCGCTACCTGCCCGCACGCGATCAGGGCGAGCAGAAGGCCTTCGTGCGCGACTGGGTCGACTCCCGCTGGAACGTCGCGGAGGTCCTCATGCCCATCGCGCTGATCGCCCTGGTCTTCCTGCTGATCCCCTCCGGGTTGCAGCAGATCGGTGTGGCCGTGTTCTACGCGCTGATCGCCATGGCGGTGCTCGACAGCATCCTGCTGGTCATCGGCGTGCGTCGCGGCCTGAACCGCAAGTTCGGCAGCCGCGAGTCCGGCACGAGCTTCTACGCGGTGACCCGCGCCATGAACCTGCGCTCGACTCGCATGCCCCGCCCCCAGGTCAAGCGCGGCCAGCGCCCCTCCTGAGTCTCCCTCCTCGCTCCTGCGCGGTGCGAGCAGCTGTGCTGAAGGCCCTCTCCCCGCGGGGAGAGGGCCTTCAGCCGCTCTTGAGGGCTCGTGCTCAGCCCCGGCGCGCGCGGCGGCCCGGACGGCGGCTCCCGCGACGCAGCCCGCGCACGATCCTGGCGGCGTAGAACGGCCCCTCGTAGAGGAAGGCCGTGTAGCCCTGGACCAGATCGGCACCGGCCTCCAGCCGGCGCCGGGCGTCCTCGGCGGAGGCGACTCCCCCGGCGGCGATGATCGTGAGCCGGTCCCCCACGTGCGCGCGGACGATGCGCAGGACCTCCTCGGCCCGCGGGGCCAGCGGCGCGCCCGAGAGGCCTCCGGCGCCGATCTTCGCGACCGCCCCCGGATCGGTGCGCAGCCCCAGGCCATCGCGGGCGATCGTCGTGTTCGTGGTGGCGATCCCGTCCAGGCCCAGCTCCAGGGCCAGGTCGGCAACAGCGCGGACGTCGTCATCGGCCAGGTCCGGGGCGATCTTCACGAGCAGCGGGATGCGGCGCCCCGCAGCGGCCTCCGACTCCTCCCGCACGGCGGCGAGGATGGGCCGCAGCGACTCGACGGCCTGCAGCTCGCGCAGTCCCGGGGTGTTCGGCGAGGAGACGTTGACCATCATGTAGTCGGCCAGCGGAGCGAGCTGGCGGGTCGAGGCGCGGTAGTCGGCCACGGCGTCCTCGAGCGCGACCGCCTTGGTCTTGCCGATGTTGACCCCGATGACCGGACGGGCCCGCCCGGACCAGTCGGCGTCGAGCTCGCGACGGGCCCGGGCCAGGCGAGGTGCGACGGCTGCGGCGCCGTCGTTGTTAAAGCCCATCCGGTTGATGACGGCGCGGTCCTCGACCAGGCGGAACAGCCTCGGCTGCGGGTTGCCCGGCTGCGCCTGGGCGGTCACCGTCCCGATCTCCACATGCCCGAAGCCCAGGTCCGCCAGCGCGGGGATCCCCTGGGCGCCCTTGTCGAAGCCGGCGGCCAGTCCGAAGCGCGACGGGAAGCGCAGGCCCATGACCTCCACGGCCTGATCGCGACCGGGCCCGCACAGCCGGCGCAGCACCGCCGAGACGCCGAGGCTGCGGCACAGGCGGATGCCCAGGAAGCCGAGGTGATGGGCCCGCTCGGGATCCATCCCGGAGAACGCGAGGCGGAAGAACATAGGGTAGAGGCGCATGACCGACATTCTCGCAGAATGCCGGCGCCGTTCGTCGCGCCCGCCCCAGGAGGCAGCCATCGTGCCCAGTGCCCAGGACCGGCTCCCGCGTTCGGACGACGGGGACCAGGAGGGCCTCTGGGACGAAGACGTGCTGGGCCCGGGCTTCGAGTCCCGTCGGCTGCGGGTCACCGGCCGCGGAGCCCATGACCGCGCAACGCTGGTGCGCCACCTCCCCTGGCTGGATCCCGTCCACGAGCGCCTCGACGCCGAGTCCTGGCGGCGAGCCCCCGGCACGGTGATCTACGTCCACGGCTGGTCGGACTACTTCGCGAATCCCGAGCTCGCCCGCACGGTCTCGGCGGCCGGGTTCCGCTTCTACGCCGTGGACCTGCACGGCTACGGCCGCGCCCTGGACGACGACGTCCTGGCCCGTCCGGACGTCCCCGGCTACGCCGAGTCCATGCGCGAGTACCGCGAGGACCTGCAGCAGGCCGTGCGCGCGATCGACGAGGACGGCGCACCGGCCGAACCGGGGCGCATCGTGTGGATCGGGCACTCGACCGGAGGGCTGCTGCTCAGCCTTGCGGCCCTGCTGGCCCAGGAGCCTCCGGCGGGCCTCGCACTGGCCACGCCGTGGATCGCCTCGCATGCCCACGACCTCACGGGCCGGGCCCTGGTCGCCGTGCTACGCAGGGTGCCGCGGCGCTGGCACGGCCGTCCGCTGCCGCTGCGGCTGACGAGCAGCTACTACCGCAGCCTCTCGGCCGACCACGAGGGTGAATGGGAGCTGGACCCGCGCTGGCGCCCGCAGACCTCGTTCCCGCTCACGGTCGGCTTCCTGCTGGCCGCGCACCAGGGGCATCTGCGGCTGCGCCAGCTGCACCTCGCCGGATCCCAGGTGCAGGCCCCGGTGCTGCTGCAGACCGCCCGCGCCAGCCTGTTCCTGCCGTGGTGGACTCCGCTGGCCAGCCGCCGCGACACGGTGCTGGACGTGCGGCAGGTGCGGCGCGGGATCGGGGTGCTGTCCCGTACGCCGCGGGTGATCTCCTACGACAGCGGCCTGCACGACATCCACCGCTCCGCCCCGCAGGTGCGCGAGCGGGCCTTCGCCGATCTCAGCGGGTGGCTGCGCGAGATCGCACAGCGCCTGCCCGGCGGCTGAGGACCGGCTCAGGCGCCGCCGGTCACCTTGTCCACGGCCCCGCCGTAGCGGCGGTCGCGACGGGCGAACTCCTCGACGGCGGCCCACAGCGTCCGACGATCGACGTCCGGCCACAGGACGTCCTGGAAGACGAGCTCGGCGTAGGCCGACTGCCACAGCATGAAGTTGGAGATCCGCTGCTCTCCGGAGGAGCGCAGGAACAGATCGACGTCCGGCAGATCCGGCTCGTCGAGGTAGGCCTGAAGGGTCTTCTCGTCGATCTTTTGAGGGTTGAGGCGGCCGTCGGAGGCATCGCGGGCCATGGCGGCTGCGGCATCGGCGATCTCGGCCCGTCCGCCGTAGTTCACGCACATGGTCAGCGTGGCGACGTCGTGGTCGCGGGTCTCCCGCTCGGCGGTCTCGAGCCGGTCGATCACCGAGCGCCACAGGCGCGGCCTGCGCCCCGCCCAGCGGATCCGCACGCCCCACTCGTGGAACGTGTCGATCTGGCGCTGCATGACCTCGGCCGTGAAGTTCATGATGAAGGCGACCTCGCTGGGCGAGCGCTTCCAGTTCTCGGTCGAGAACGCGTAGGCCGAGACGTACGGGATGCCCATCTCGATGGCCCCGGCGACCACATCCACCAGGGCCCGCTCCCCCGCGCGATGGCCCTCGTTGCGCGGCAGGCCCCGCTCATTGGCCCAGCGCCCGTTGCCGTCCATCACCACGGCCACGTGCTTCGGCACGAACTGCGCGGGGATCGCCGGAGCCACGGCACCGGAGGGGTGTGCCGGGGGCGGGGAGAAGCGGCTCACAGGGGTCCTCTCGACGGGAGGTCAGTCGCGCTCGACGAGCGGCAGCGACTTCACGGCGTGCTCCAGGTGGAACTGGACGTAGGCGCCGATGATACCGGCGGCGGCCCGGGCTGTGCGGGGATCGACCGCATCCACCTGGGGCCAGTCACCGTCCAGCAGCGCCTGCAGGTGGGCGACCACACGGACGTCCGGCGACAGCGAGCCGGGCGGGCGGCAGCGATCGCAGACCATCCCGCCCAGCTGCGCGCTGAACGACCGATGCGGACCCGGGTCCCCGCACTGGGCGCAGACCGTGAACGACGGCGCCCACCCCGCCGCGGCCACGGCCCTCAGCAGGTACGAGTCCAGCAGCTGATCCGGGGCGTGCAGCCCCCGCGCCAGAGCGGAGAGGGCGCCGATCAGCAGGTCGTACTGCGGCCGGGTCTCCTGGCCGTCGTCGGTCGAGAGCTGCTCGGCCGCCTCGACCATGGCCGCTGCCGCGGTGAACCGGGAGTAGTCCGAGGCGATCGCCGTGGACCACGTCTTGCGCGCCACCGCCTGGGAGACGATGTCCAGGCTGCGGCCGTGCACGAGCTGCAGGTCCGAGAGGGTGAACGGCTCGAGCCGGGAGCCGAACTTGGAGCTCGTGCGCCGCACGCCCTTGGCCACGGCCCGGACCTGACCGTGCTCCCGCGTCAGCAGAATCACGATCCGGTCGGCCTCCCCCAGCGGGTAGGTCCGCAGCACGACCCCGGTGTCCCGATAGGACGCCGAGGCGAACGACGAGCCACGGGCCACGGCGGTCTCAGGCCTCCTGCGACGCCGCGCGGGCCGCGCGGTTGACCGCCGAGACGACGGCCTTCAGCGAGGAGCGCGTGGTCGAGGAGTCGATGCCCGCGCCCCACAGGACCTGCTCCCCCACCGCGAGCTCGACGAACGAGGCCGCGTGGGCGTCCGAGGCCGCCGAGAGCGTGTGCTCCGAGTAGTCGAGCAGGCGCAGGTCGACGCCCTCGGCGCGCAGGATCTGGATCAGGGCGTCGATCGGGCCGTTGCCGCTGGCAGTGCGCTGGCGCGCGACGCCGTCGATCTGCAGGCCGAGATCCAGGCGGGTGTCGCCGTCGCTGTCCGAATGCGTGCTGATCGAAGTCAGACGGTAGCGGCCCCAGCGGTTGCCGTCGTGATCGGCAGGCAGGTACTCGTCCTGGAAGATCTCCCAGATCTGCTCGCCGCTGATCTCGCTGCCGCTGTCCTCCGTGTGGCGCTGGACCACGCCGGAGAACTCGATCTGGGCGCGGCGCGGGAGGGTGAGCCCGTGCTCGGTCTTCAGGAGGTAGGCCACCCCGCCCTTGCCGGACTGCGAGTTCACGCGGATCACGGCCTCGTAGGACCGGCCCAGGTCCTTGGGGTCGATCGGCAGGTACGGCACGGCCCATTCGAGCTCGTCGACCGAGACGCCCTGGCGCTGAGCATCCGCCTGCATGGCGTCGAAGCCCTTGTTGATGGCGTCCTGGTGCGAGCCGGAGAACGCGGTGAAGACCAGGTCGCCGCCGTACGGGGAGCGCTCCGGTACCGGCAGCTGGTTCGCCGTCTCCACGGTGGAGCGGATGTGCGCGATGTCCGAGAAGTCGATCATGGGATCCACGCCCTGGGTGAGCATGTTCAGGCCCAGGGTCACCAGATCCACGTTGCCGGTGCGCTCGCCGTTGCCGAACAGGCAGCCCTCGATGCGATCCGCACCGGCCAGGTAGCCGAGCTCGGCGGCGGCCACGCCGGTGCCGCGGTCGTTGTGCGGGTGCAGGGACAGGATCGTCGAGTCGCGGTGGTACAGGTTGCGCGTCATCCACTCGATCGAATCGGCGTAGACGTTGGGGGTCGCCATCTCGACGGTGGCCGGCAGGTTCAGGATCATCTCTCGGTCGCCGCCGATCTCGAAGGTCTCGGCGACCTCGTTGGAGATCCGCGCCGCGAACTCGAGCTCGGTGCCGGTGAACGACTCGGGCGAGTACTCGTAGACGATCCTGGTGTCGGTCGTGGCCGCGAGCTGCTCCTCGTACTTCATGCACAGGCGCGCACCCGTCAGGGCGATGTCGACGATCCCGTCCTCATCCGAGCGGAACACCACCCGGCGCTGGAGGACCGACGTCGAGTTGTAGAGGTGCACGATCGCCTGCGGGGCGCCGGCGATGGCCTCGAACGTGCGCTGGATGAGGTGCTCGCGCGACTGGGTCAGGACCTGGATCGAGACGTCCTCGGGAATGCGGTCCTCGTCGATGAGGCGGCGCACGAAGTCGAAGTCGACCTGCGAGGCGGACGGGAAGCCGACCTCGATCTCCTTGTAGCCCATCTTCACGAGCAGCTCGAACAACATCAGCTTGCGCTGGGAGTCCATGGGGTCGATCAGGGCCTGGTTGCCGTCGCGCAGATCCACGGCGCACCAGCGCGGGGCCTGCGTGATGATCTTGTCCGGCCAGGTGCGATTCGGCAGGGAGAACGGGATCTGTTCGTGGAACGGGCGGTACTTGTGCGTGGGCATGCCCGAGGGCTTCTGGCGATTCTGCATGGGTGTACCTGTCTCTGACGCCGCGCGGGAGCACCGCGCGGCATGGGTGAGAAGTGGACCGGGCCGGGCATGACGAGCGCCGCAGCGGGATCCGGCCCTTCCTGGCGATCTCGGCGCCCCGGCGACCGTGGCGGTCAGGGGCGGGATCAGGCCAGGATCAGGACCCGCTGCGGCAGATCAGCAGTAGCTTCGCGGCCGTGCACATGGCCTCGACCGTATCACCACGGACCGGCCTCTGAGGCACTGCCCGCGGCATCACTGCTGGCAGGTGAACTGCTCGGCCGTCTGACCGCTGTACTGCTCCGGGACCTCGGAGTCGACGGCCATGGTCTCCCCCTGGGCGAAGTCCTCGCCCACCGTCAGCGAGAGGCCGCTGAGCAGGTCGTCGCCGGGGGCGATCTGCGATTCGGGGATGCCGAGCTCGTCGGCGACCTGCTCCGCGGCGCCCTGCCAGCCCATGGCGTAGTGCAGCTGGGTGCCCGGCAGGTCCTCCTCGGACTGCTCGCCGAGCTCGGCGAGGTCGTAGCCGGCCTCGCCGAGCCGGTCGACGAGCTCCTGGTCCCGATCCTCGGCGCCCGAGGCGTTGTTCACCGTCACGGGCACCGTGTCGGGGCTGAAGGCCGCGCCCGTGGGCTCGGCGGTCGCATTCCCGGTGGGTGCGGCGGTGGCTGTGGCACTGGCGCCGGCCGAGGCCGACGGCGACGCGGAGGCCTCCGGCTGCCCGTCCTCGGTCAGGGAGCCGTCCTGGCGCAGGACCTCGAAGAGCTCCTCGGCCGGCTCCTCGTCGAGCTGCAGGCGGTTGGGATCCTCCGGGTAGACCTCGGCGGGCACCGACACGAAGACCACGCGCGAGAGGTCCACATTCGCCAGCTCCCCGGCCAGCCCCACGATGCGCGTGACATTGCCCAGCTCCTGGTCCACATGGAGGTTCTGGGTCATGACATCGGCGATCTCGTAGAGCGCCGGCAGATTGCTCAGGGTGCCCTCGGCCTTCAGCTTGCGCGCCAGCGAGGACATGAACTGCTGCTGCGAGCGGATGCGGGACTCGTCGCCGCCGTCGCCGAAGGCCGCCCGGGAGCGCAGGAACGCCAGGGCCTGCTCGCCCTCCACCGTGGAGGTGCCCGCCGACAGCTCCAGTCCGGACTTGGGATCGTCGACCTCGTGGTTCACGCAGACCTCCACGCCGCCCACGCTGCGCGACAGCTCGGTCACGGCGTCGAAGTCGGCGAGCATGAAGTGATCGATGCTCAGGCCGGTGAGCTCGTTGATCGCTGCCACCGTGCAGCCGGGGCCGCCGTTCTCCCCCGCCGAGTTGAGCATGGCGGCATCCTGCGCAGGGTAGGTCTGGCCGGTCTCCGGATCCGTGCACTCGGGGATCTCCACCATCAGATCGCGGGGGAAGGACACGACCGTGACGTCCTCGCGGTCCTCCGAGATGTGGGCCAGCATCATGACGTCCGTCTTGCCGCCGCCGTTGCCCTCCTCGACCTCCCCGTAGCGGGAGTTGCCCTCACCGGCGCGGGTGTCCGAGCCGAGGATGAGGATGTCGGTGGCCCCGGAGTCCTCCGCCTCTTCCTGCCCCAGGTTCAGCGGGCTGGTGACCAGGTTCTGCTGCAGCTTGAAGATGCTCAGCCCGCCGATGCCCACCACGACGGCCAGAAGCATGGCCGCGATGATCAGTCCCCAGCGCCGCCCCTCCGGCGGCGCGGACGCGGCACTCCAGTGACGACCGAGCTGCTCCGGCTCGGTGGTGCGCTCGTCGGCTGCTGCGTCATCTCGGGGGTGTGTGCTCACGTGCTCTGTTCCGGTCGATCTGGGGGGGTGGCCTCGGGGCTTCAGAAGCCGAGCCGTGACATCTGCCGCGGGTCGCGCTGCCATTCCTTGGCCACCTTCACGTGCAGGCTGAGGTAGACCCGGGTGCCGAGCAGCCGCTCGATCGAAGCACGAGACGTGGCGCCGATCTCCCGGAGGCGGGCCCCTTGCTTGCCGATCACGATGGCCTTCTGCGACGGGCGCTCCACATACAGCGAGACGTGCACGTCCAGCATGGGATCGTCCTCGGGCCGGTCCTCGCGCGGGATCATGTCGTCGCACACGGCAGCCAGTGAGTGCGGCAGCTCGTCGCGCACGCCCTCAAGGGCCGCCTCGCGCACGAGCTCGGCCACGAGCGTCATCTCCGGCTCGTCCGTGAGGTCACCGTCCGGGTACAGGGGCGGGGAGATCGGCATGTGCGAGATCAGCAGCTCGGCCAGCTCCTCGAGCTGGAAGCTGTCGACCGCCGAGACGGGGATGACATCGGCGAATCCGATGTCCTCGGGCACCGGAGTCGGCGTGTAGTCGCGCCCGCGCTTCCTGGCCCTGATGCCCTGACGGCGCTGGAACTCCACATGCTCCGCGGTGAGCACCTCGCGACCCATGGCCTCCACGGCCATGAGCTGCTCGGCGAGCTCCCCGCGATCGACCTTGTCCGCCTTGGTGATGATCGCGACGATCGGCTTGCGCCCAGCACTGGCAAGCTGCTGGGCGATGAAGCGGTCGCCGGGGCCGATCTTCTCGTCCGCCGGGATGCAGATGCCCAGGACGTCGACCTCGCTGAGGGTCTCGCTCACGAGCTCGTTGAGCCGCTCCCCCAGCAGCGTGCGCGGGCGGTGGACCCCCGGCGTGTCGACGAGCACGAGCTGGCCGCTGTCCCGGTGCACGATCCCGCGGATGGTGTGGCGCGTGGTCTGCGGGCGGTTGGACGTGATCGCGATCTTCTCGCCGACCAGCGCATTGGTCAGCGTGGACTTGCCGACGTTGGGCCGTCCCACGAAGACGGCGAAGCCCGCGCGCGTCTGTGCGGGATCATCCCACTGCGCGGGGCCGCCGGTCCGGGTTGTCTCGCTCATCTTCAGGTGCTGCTCTCAGGTGTCGTGGTGAGGACGGGATGGCCGCTGCGGTGCGCTCGGCGGCGGTTCAGCGGATGGTCTCGGCGGGGGCCTGCCGGCCCAGGAAGCCGCTGAGCAGCTGTCGCTGCAGGGCGAACATGGTCGTGCGCTCGTCGTCCTCGGCATGGTCGTGGCCGAGCAGGTGCAGGATGCCGTGCACGGTCAGCAGGGCGAACTCGTCCTCGGTGCTGTGCCCGGCCTCGGCGGCCTGCCTGGCGGCCACCGGCGGGCACAGCACGATGTCCCCGAGCACGCCCTCGGTCGGCTCCTGGGCGGTGCCGGCGCGCAGCTCGTCCATGGGGAAGGACAGGACGTCGGTGGGCCCGGGAAGATCCATCCACTGCACGTGCAGCTCGGACATCTCGTCCTCGTCGACCACGGCGATCGACAGCTCGACGGACTTCGACAGGTGCAGCTCGCGGAAGCAGTGCTCGACCAGCTCCCGCTGCCGCGCCGGGACGTACGCCTCCCAGCTGGCGCGATCGGCGGCCGTGGCGTCCTCCGGCAGCGGGCGGATGTCGAACTCGACGCTCATGCGCCCTCCCCCTGCTGCTCCTGTGCGTCCTGCGACGTCCCGCGCTGGGCTGCGGCCTCACGACGGGCGTCCTTGCGCTCGCGGCGCTCCTGGCGCCGGCGGTTGGTCACGCCGAAGACCTCGTAGGCATCGACGATCCGCCCCACCAGCTCGTGGCGCACGACATCGTCGCTGGTCAGCTCAGGGAAGGCGATGTCCTCGACGCCGTGGAGGATGTGCTCGACCTGGCGCAGGCCCGAGGACGTGCCGCCGGGCAGGTCCACCTGGGTGATGTCGCCGGTGACCACGATCTTGGAGCCGAAGCCCAGGCGGGTGAGGAACATCTTCATCTGCTCGGGCGTGGTGTTCTGGGCCTCGTCGAGGATGATGAAGGAGTCGTTGAGCGTGCGCCCGCGCATGTAGGCCAGCGGGGCCACCTCGATGGTCCCGGCCTCCATGAGCTTGGGAATCGCGTCCGGGTCGAGCATCTCGTGCAGGGCATCGAAGAGCGGCCGCAGGTAGGGGTCGATCTTCTCGTTGAGGGAGCCGGGCAGGAAGCCCAGCCGCTCGCCGGCCTCGACCGCGGGACGCGTGAGGATCAGCCGCGAGACCTCCTTGCGCTGCAGCGCCTGCACCGCCTTGGCCATGGCCAGGTACGTCTTGCCTGTGCCGGCCGGGCCGATGCCGAAGGTCACGGTGTGGTCGTCGATGGCGTCCACGTAGAGCTTCTGGTTGATCGTCTTGGGGCGGATGGTGCGCCCGCGCGAGCTGAGGATGTCCTGGTTCAGAGCGCTCGAGGGCCGTGCCGCCGCATCCCTGCCCAGGATGCCCATCAGCTGCGCGATCACCTGCGGGGTGACGAGCGTCCCCTGGGAGGCCAGGGCTCGGATCTCCTCGAGCAGCGCGACGACGACGGCGACGTCCTCCGCGCGGCCGTCGACCGAGACGGTGAGGTCGTGGGCGCGCAGATGGGTGCCCGGACGGGCCAGCTCGATCTGGGTCAGCGCGGAATCGGCCTGGCCGATGCTGCGCACCATGGTCTCGCGGTCGTGGAAGACGACGGTGCGCCGCACGCGCTCCTGCTCCGGGGACGCGTCCTGCGCGGGTGCCCCGACGGGACGCTGCGGGTCCGCTTCGGTGTCCGAGAGGGTGCTGTGATCCATGGTGAGGGCCGTGTGGCCGCTGCCGCCTTCCGTTGCGCTGCGCGTGGTCTGCTCCGCACGGGAGGCTGCAGCTGGTGCAGGCCGAGGTGCGGTTCGAGGGCCCATGCTATCGCGCCGGTGCGACGCGCCGGCGGGCGGCTGTGCCGCCGTGGATGCTCACCAGCGCCCGAGAGCGCAGGACAGCACGGCCACGGCAGCGGCCCCTGCCGTGGAGGAGCGCAGGACCTCCGGGCCCAGCAGCATCGGCTGAGCCCCGGCCTGCACGAAGCGCTCGAGCTCCGCGTCCGAGACGCCGCCCTCCGGGCCCACGATCAGCCCGATCCCCTCCAGGTCCTCGTGGGACGCCAGCTCCGGAAGCAGCTCGGTGAGACGCTGCTGCGCGCTCTCGTGCAGGACCAGCCAGCGGGTGCCCGGCGCCTCCTCGATGAGCCGGGCCAGCGAGAAGCTCGTGACCGGCTCGCGCAGCTGCGGCCAGCGAGCCCGTCGGGACTGCTTGGCCGCCGAAGTCAGGGCGGACTCCCACTTGGCCAGCTGCTTGGCCTGGCGCTCGGGGCGCAGCTTGGCGATCGAGCGCTCGGCCTGCCACGGGATCACGGCCTCGACGCCGAGCTCGGTGCAGGACTCGACGGCCTGCAGATCACGGTCGCCCTTGGCCAGGGCCTGCACGAGGACCAGCTCGGGGCTGCGCGCCGGCTCCTGCACGGAGTCCTCGACGCGCAGCTCGATCCGGTCGCCAGCGGCGCTCACGACGCTGCCGGTGACCCGCAGCCCGCGGCCGTCGACGAGCTCGAGCCGCTCGCCGGTGCTCAGGCGCCGCACGGTGGCGGCGTGGCGGGCCTCAGGGCCGCTGAGCACGATCTGCTCCCCCGTGCCGGCGCCGAGCAGCTCGGTCTTGGCGAGGAAGACGGGCAGCGTGGTCATGTCCGGCGCCTCACTGATCCGCGAAGCGGTCGCGCAGCCGCGAGAAGAACCCGCCGCCGCCCCCGCGCTCCTGCGTGCGGCTCACGGCGGTTCCGGTGTGCTGCTCCTCGCCGCGCAGGGAGGCCAGCCGGGTGAGCAGCTCGCGCTGCTCGCCGGTGAGGTCCTCGGGGGTCTCGACCTCCAGGTGCACCACCAGATCGCCGCGCTCCCCGCTCTGGCTGCGCAGGCGGGTGGAGCCCAGGCCCTCGACCCGGCGGGTCTGACCCGACTGGGTGCCTGCGGGGATCGAGATCTCCTGGGGGCCGTCGAAGGTGTCGAGCTTGAGGGTGGTGCCCAGCGCGGCCGAGGTCATGGGGATCCGCACGGTGACGTGCAGGTCGTCGCCGTCGCGGGTGAACGTGGGGTCCTGGGTGACCTTGGTCTCCACGTACAGGTCGCCGCTGGGGCCGCCGGCCACGCCGGCCTCGCCCTGCCCCGACAGGCGGATGCGCACTCCGCTGCGCACGCCGGCGGGGATCTTGACGTTCAGCGGGCGCTTGTCGCGCACGCGCCCGTGGCCGTAGCACTCCTGGCACGGGGACTTGATGACATCGCCGTAGCCGCGGCAGGTGGGGCACTCGGCCACGGTCATCACGGTGCCCAGGGGCGAGCGGATGGGCTGGCGGACCTGGCCCTGGCCGCCGCAGTCGGTGCACTGCTCGGGGTGGGTGCCCGGCTGGCAGCAGGTGCCCTGGCACTCGGGGCACACGACCGCGGTGTCCACCGTGATCCGCTTCTGGGTGCCGAAGACGGCCTCCTGCAGGGAGACGTCCACGGTGATCAGAGCGTCCTGGCCCTGGCGCGTGCGGGACTTGGGGCCCTGGGCTCCGCCGCCCTGGAAGAAGGCGTCGAAGATGTCGCCGAAGCCCCCGAACCCGCCGCCGCCGCCGAAGCCGCCTCCGCCGAAGCCGGACTCGCCGTTCTCATTGCCGGTGGCGTCGTAGATGCGCCGCTTCTCCGGGTCGGAGAGGACGTCGTTGGCGTGGGAGACGCGCTTGAACTCATCGGCGGCATCCGGCGACGGGTTGACGTCCGGGTGCAGCTGACGGGCCTTCTTGCGGTAGGCGCGCTTGATCTCCTCGGCGGAGGCGTCCCGGGACACGCCCAGGGTCTCGTAGTGATCGCTCACAGGTCGTTCCGTCCTCGTCATCTCTGGGATTCGTGGTCTGCGCGCCCCTCGCCGGGCGCATGGCCGGGCTCAAGGAGAGCGCGAGTCTGTTCGGTGCGGCTCAGCTGGGCAGCGAGCGCGAGAGGTAGCTGGCCACGGCGCGCACCGCCGCCATGGTCTGCGGGTAGTCCATGCGGGTGGGTCCCAGCACGCCGAGCTTGGCCCTGCGCTGCGGACCGTATCCGGTGGCCACGACAGCGGTCTCGACCAGCGGGTCCGAGGAGTCCTCCGCGCCGATGCGCACGGCCACCCCGCGCTCGTCCTGCTCCATCTCCGAGAGCAGCTGCAGGAGGGTGACCTGCTCTTCGAGCGCCTCCAGCACGGGGCCGATGCTGCGGCGGAAGTCGTCGGTGGACTGGGCCAGGTTCGCGGTGCCTGCCAGCAGCATGCGCTGCCCGGACGCGCTGTCCAGCACGGCGGCCACGGCCGCGGCCGCCGCCTCCAGCAGGGGCTGCTCGGCCGGGGGCGCCTGCTGGGCCGCGGCCATCACGGCCGCACCGGCTCCGTCCAGTGGATGCCCGACGACCGCGCCCAGCAGCCTCGCCCGGGCATCCAGGACGACGGACTCGGCCACCGGCTCGGGCATGCGCAGCATCCGCTGGGAGACCCGGCCGTCGGTGGGGATCACGACCAGCAGGACCTGGTGCTCGTCCATGCGCACCAGCTCCAGGTGCCGCAGCACGGCCGAGCTCACCGACGGGTACTGCACGACCGCCACCTGGTGGGTGAGCTGCGAGAGCAGGCGCACCGTGCGCTCCATGACGTCGTCGATGCCGTCGGCGCCCTCGAGCAGGGTCTGGATCGCGCGGCGCCGGGCCGGGGTCAGCGGCTGGACCGCCGCGATCCGGTCGACGAACTCGCGATACCCCTTGGCCGTGGGGATCCGACCCGAGGAGGTGTGGGGGGCCATGATCAGGCCCTCCTCCTCCAGCACGCCCATGTCGTTGCGCACGGTCGCCGAGGACACGCCGAGGGCGTGGCGCTCGACGAGGGCCTGGGAGCCCACCGGCTCCCGGGAGTGGACATAGTCCTCCACGATGGCCTGCAGGACCTGCAGCCGCCGGGGGTGATCCATGTTCCGCTCCTTCCTGCGCTGTGCGTGCTCGCTCGGAGGACCATTCTGGCACTCGGGGGCGCACACTGCTAAGCCAGTGTAGGCGGGCTCACGCCTCCGCGCTCGCACCGGGGCATTGGTACGCTCGCCGCTGATCCGCCCGGAGGCGCCCCCTCCGGCGCGCCGCACCACCACGTCCGTCGATCTGGAGGCCGCCATGCCCCCTTCGTCCTGGGGACCGCGCTCCCTCAGCGACCTGTCCGCCTCGAACCGCCCGCCCGAGCCGCGTCAGCTGCCGGTGGCCCGCGGCATGGTCCTCGAGCAGTTCGAGACCGGCTGGGTCGGGGCCGTGGTGCGTCTGGAGACGATAGGCGGCATGCGCGTGCTCAGCCTCGAGGACCGTCGGGGCAGGATCCGCAGCTTCCCCCTGGGGCCCGGCTTCCTCTTCGAGGGCGAGCCCGTGATCGCTGCCGAGCCTCAGCGCCGCAGCGCCCCAAGGCTCCCGCGCGCACCCGCTCCGGGTCGGTCGAGGTGGAGGGCTTCCGCGCCCGCACGGCCCAGGCCTCCCGCATTTGGGTCGAGGGCAAGCACGACGCCGAGCTGGTCGCGAAGGTCTGGGGCCACGACCTGGCGGTCGAGGGCATCGTGGTCGAGCCGCTGCACGGCGTGGACGATCTGGCCGCGGCCGTCGCGGAGTTCTCCCCCGGGCCGTCGCGGCGCCTGGGCATCCTGGTCGATCACCTGGTCGCAGGCTCCAAGGAGTCCCGGATCGCCGAGGAGGCCATGCGGGTGCCGTCCGCCCCCGGCAACGTGGCGGTGCTGGGCCACCCGTACATCGACATCTGGCAGGCCGTGAAGCCCAGCGCCATGGGCATCCGCGCCTGGCCCGAGGTGCCGCGCGGGATCGATTGGAAGACCGGGATCTGCCGCGGACTGGGCTGGCCGCACGAGACCCCCGAGGACATCGGACGGGCCTGGAGCTCGATCCTCTCCCGCGTGGACACCTACGCCGATCTGGAGCCGGCGCTGCTCGGGCGCGTCGAGGAGCTCATCGACTTCGTCACGGTCCCCGGCAGCGCCTGAGCAACCCGTCACACGGGGCCTCCCACGAAGCCCTCGGAGGCCGTCAGCGGCTAGACTGTGCAGGACCCGAGCGCCTCCCCGACCCCCAGGGGACCTGCGGCGCCCGCTCGACCGGCCCTGCCGGTCACACGACCTCGAAGGTGGACAGTGGCCGTCTCCAGCAGCAGCCCCCAGCGACTCAGCGACTCCGGTGCCGAGCCGGCCGACCCCGGATCCGACGACCAGGCGGCCCTCGCGCCGAACGAGTACGAGGGGCTCAGCGCCCAGCCCGGTCCGGTCTCCGTCTCGGACGATCAGCAGCTGGCCACACTGACGCACATGCTCGGAGTGGTCGGATGCGTGCCCAGCATGAGCATCCACCGCTGGGCCAGGGGCCGCGCCCGCTTCACCGAGCAGGAGTCCCTGGAGGCCGCCAACTTCACGCTGCTGCCCACCCTCGTGGTGATCGCCGGCGCGCTGCTGGCCTTCATCCCGTGGGTCGGCTGGATCTTCGCCATCCTGGCCGCCGCAGCCTGGCTGATCCTCGCCATCTCTTCGGTCGCCGCAGCCGTCTCCGCCAACTCCGGGCGTCCGTACCGCTACCGCCTCAACTGGTACCTCTACGACGCCCTGGCGAGCCGACGCCAGGAGCGCCGCCGGGAGCGCGAGACCTCCGGTCCGGTCACAGCCCAGGGCCAGGTCGTCACCCCCAGCGGCCGCACCGCTGATGCCCCCGAGCCGGGTGCCGGCGCGCAGAACTGACCCGGACGCCCCACGGCACGCGCAGAGGGCCCCGCTTCGGCGGGGCCTTCTGCATGTCAGCCGCAGGTCTGCCCGGCCGTGGACCGGCCGTTCCGACGGGTCCGAGAGCCCTGCGGCTCAGTCGACGAGCAGCCGCCGCACCACGGCGTCCCCGAGCAGGCGGCCGCGCAGCGCGAGCACGAGCCGGCCCTGCAGCGCGCTGCGGCCGTCGATCAGCTCCTCCGCCACCAGCCCCGCGATCTGCTCGCGCCCCTCCGGACGCAGCGCCGTGAGCGGCATGCCGTCTGCGATGCGGGATTCGAGCATCACGCGCTCCATGTACCGGGTGTCGTCGTCGAGCTGCTCGCGGCCCACGGCGGGAGAGAGGCCCCTGCGCACCGTCTGCGCGTACGGCATGGGGTGCTTGCGGTTCCACCAGCGCACGCCGCCCACGTGGCTGTGGGCGCCGGGGCCGACGCCCCACCAGTCCTGGTTGTGCCAGTAGGCGAGGTTGTGCGCCGAGCGGTTCTCCAGCGCGCTGCGCCCGCCCGCGACCCGGGACCAGTTGGAGATCTCGTACCACTCGAAGCCTGCCTCGGAGAGCATCTGCTCGGCGATCCCGTACTTCTCGGCCTGGTCGTCCGGGTCCACCGGGTCCACGTCGCCGCGGCGCATCTGCGCCGCCATGCGCGTGCCGTCCTCCACGATCAGGGAGTAGGCGGAGAGGTGGTCCGGCTCCAGGGAGATGGCCTGGCGCAGCGACTCCCTCCAGTCCTCGAGCGACTCCCCCGGCGTGCCGTAGATCAGATCCGTGCTCACGGACAGCCCGGCCTCCTTGGCCCACTGCACGACCCTCGGCACGTTGGCGGGATCGTGGGTGCGCTCCAGGGTGCGCAGGACGTGCGGCACCGCGGACTGGACGCCGAAGGACACGCGGGTGAATCCTCCGTCGGCCAGCGTCTGCAGGTCCTCCCGGGTCACCGAGTCGGGATTGGCCTCGGTGGTGACCTCCGCGCCCTCCAGCAGACCGAAGCTCCCGCGGGCGCTGTCCAGGATCTCCACGAGCGCCGAGGAGGCCAGCCGGGTGGGCGTGCCCCCGCCGAAGAAGACGGTGTGCAGTCCACGGCGCGCCGCCCCGGAGCGCTCGAGCGCCTCGCGGGCGAACTCGATCTCGCGCACGGCCTCGAGGTGGTAGGCCGCCTGCGAGACGTCGGGGCCCAGCTCCAGGGCGGTGTACGTGTTGAAGTCGCAGTAGCCGCAGCGCACGGAGCAGAACGGCACGTGCACGTACAGGCTCAGGGTCCGCTCGTCGCTTCCGTGAGCGGCGGTCTCCGGGAGCAGCCCGTCCTCCGGAGGGGTCTCGCCATCGGGCAGAGAGGGCATCTTCATCCTTCGAGTTCTACTTCAGGTTTGGATTATTTGCGCGGACTTCACGTTCGATGTGAACTCCAGGGCGGAGCTCCCGTGCAGGTCAGAGCGTGATCGCCAGGCCGGTGATGTCGTCGTGCACAGTCATCCGGGGCGCGCGCACGCGGCGGGGATCCGCTCGCTCGAGCCCACGCAGGCTCTGGGCGAGGGAGCCAGCCGATCCGCTGTGCAGCGCCTCGAAGAGCCCGCGCCGACCGGTGATCGCGAAGGGATCGACCACGCGCTCCAGACCGTCGGTGAGCAGACACACGCGCCGCTGCTCGGCCCCGGGGATCAGCTCCACGCGGGCATGCTGCGCGGCCTGCGGCGAACCGCCGAGGATCCACAGCCCGTCCTCGGTGCTGCGTGTGCGCCGGTCCAGCACCTGCGCCTCGAGAAGCTCGGCGTAGGCGGCCTCAGCGCTGCGGCCCTGTGCTCGCAGCTCGTGCCAGCGGCGCAGCACTCGGGCGTCGCCGCCGGCGAACTGCGGATCGACGACCTCCAAGATCTGCCCACCGTCCTCGAGCCACAGCGGCGAGTCCCCCAGCACGAAGCACTCGAGGCCCTGGGCGGTGCGCCGGATCAGCGACAGCGTGGCCGCGGGGATCTCGGCCGCGGGCCAGCCAATCTCGATGCTGCGCTGGGCCTCGGCGCGGGCGGCCTCGACGATCTGGTGCAGGGGCTGGCTGCGCGCTCGAGCTCCGGCGTCGGCGAGGATCGCGCGCAGGGCTGCGGAGAGCCTCCAGGCGAAGCGGGCGACCTGCTCGTCGGCGCTGCAGGGGTCCTTGGCGCCCAGCGCTGTGGCCCCGTCGAGCACCCAGGCCGCCTGGAGCCGTCCGCTGGCATCGCAGCCCGTTCCCCAGGCGTCCTGCGTGCGCCGCTTCGCCGAGACGGCCACCACGGCCGGGCCGCAGGTCACGACTACTTCTTCTTCTCCGGCTCGTCAGCCGACAGCGCTGCCACGAAGGCCTCCTGGGGGACCTCCACGCGACCGACCATCTTCATGCGCTTCTTGCCCTCCTTCTGCTTCTCGAGCAGCTTGCGCTTGCGGGTGATGTCGCCGCCGTAGCACTTGGAGAGCACGTCCTTGCGGATGGCCCGGATGTTCTCTCGTGCGATGATCCGCGAGCCGATCGCCGCCTGGACGGGGACCTCGAACTGCTGGCGCGGGATGAGCTCGCGCAGCTTGTTCGCCATGGTGGTGCCGTAGGAGTAGGCCTTGTCCTTGTGCGTGATCGCGGAGAAGGCGTCCACGCGCTCCCCCTGCAGCAGGAGATCCACCTTCACGAGCTCGGAGACCTCGTCGCCGTCGGCCTTCCAGTCCAAGGAGGCGTAGCCGCGGGTCTTGGACTTCAGCTGGTCGAAGAAGCCCACCACGATCTCGGCCAGCGGCAGGCGGTAGCGCAGCTCCACGCGGTCCTCGGAGAGGTAGTCCATGCCGCCCATCTGGCCGCGCTTGGACTGGGCGAGCTCCATGATGGTGCCCACGAACTCCGATGGCGCCAGGATCGTGGCCGCGACCATCGGCTCGCGGATCTCCTTGATCTTGCCCTCGGGGAACTCGGACGGGTTGGTGACCAGCAGCTCGGTGCCGTCCTCGGTCGTGACGTCGTAGGACACCGACGGCGCCGTGGCGATCAGATCCAGGTTGTACTCGCGCTCGAGGCGCTCGCGCGTGATCTCCAGGTGCAGCAGGCCCAGGAAGCCGCAGCGGAAGCCGAAGCCCAGCGCCGTGGAGGTCTCGGGCTCCCAGACCAGGGCGGCGTCGTTGAGCTGCAGCTTCTCCAGGGCGTCGCGCAGCACCGGGTAGTCGGAGCCGTCGATCGGGAACAGCCCGGAGAAGACCATGGGCTTGGGGTCCTCGTAGCCGCCGAGCTCCTGCTCAGCGCCCTTGACGGCGGTGGTGACGGTGTCGCCCACACGGGACTGGCGGACGTCCTTCACGCCGGTGATGAGGTAGCCGGTCTCCCCCGCGGCCAGGCCGTCGGTGGGCTTGGGCTCCGGCGACATCACGCCGATCTCGAGCAGCTCGTGCTGGGCCCCGGTGGACATCATCTCGATGCGCTCGCGCGGTTTGAGGCTGCCGTCGAAGAGCCGCACGTAGGTCACCACACCGCGGTAGGTGTCGAACACGGAGTCGAAGATCATGGCACGGGCGGGAGCCTCGGGATCGCCCGACGGCGCCGGAATCTCCTCCACGATGCGGTCCAGCAGCTCCTCGACGCCCTCCCCCGTCTTGCCGGAGACCCGCAGCACGCGCTCCGGGTCCTCGCCGATCAGGTTGCCGATCTCCTCGGCGTACTTCTCCGGCTGAGCGGCCGGCAGGTCGATCTTGTTGAGCACCGGGATGATGGTGAGGTCGTTCTCCATGGCCAGGTAGAGATTGGCCAGGGTCTGCGCCTCGATCCCCTGCGCGGCGTCCACCAGCAGCAGCGCGCCCTCGCAGGCGGCCAGCGAGCGGGAGACCTCATAGGTGAAGTCCACGTGGCCCGGGGTGTCGATCATGTTCAGGGCGTAGTCGGTGCCGTTCACGCCCCAGGGCATGCGCACCGCCTGCGACTTGATCGTGATGCCGCGCTCGCGCTCGATGTCCATGCGGTCCAGGTACTGAGCCTTCATCTCGCGCGGCGTGACCACGCCGGTCGACTGCAGCATGCGATCGGCCAGCGTGGACTTGCCGTGGTCGATGTGCGCGATGATGCAGAAGTTGCGCAGCACCGACTGGTCGGTGCGCGCGGGCACCGGCGGATGGGCGGCCAGTGGGGACAAGGCGGGGCCTCTCTTGGTCGATCCGGACGCGCGACTGTTCAGTGCTCGGCGCCCGACGGGCAGGGCGGATCAATGGCCCAGTGTCTCATGTCCTCTGCGCCGCGCTCGTCGCGACGACCGCGCCCAGCCGATGCTGTGCCGGGTCGGTCGACCGGACTTCAGCCGCTCCCGGGCATCCGGCCTGGTTCAATGGCGGACATGAACATCAACTTCCAGCAGGTCGCCCGCGGTCTGCTGCGCGGCTATCGGGTCGTGCAGCGCCTCCAGCGCGAGAGCGGCCGAGCGAGTTCGGGACCCTCGACCTCCACGACCCCTCGGGACCAGCCCGGATCGCAGCAGCGCCCCGCAGCGCCGTCGTCGTCGCGCGGCTCCCGTGGCGGCCTGTCCGGCGAGTACCCCGGTGACTACCGGGGCCGTGTGGCGGTGTCCTACGCCCCGGATCCCGACGGCGAGCCGGATCCCGGGGAGATCGTGTGGACCTGGGTGCCCTACGAGGAGGACCACTCCCGCGGCAAGGACCGGCCCGTGCTGATCGTCGGCCATGACGGTCCGTACCTGCTCGTGCTGATGCTGACCTCCAAGGACCGCAACAACGCGAGCTCCTCGGATGCCGACTACCTCGACATCGGCACCGGCGCCTGGGACCGCGACGGCCGCCCGTCCGAGGTCAAGCTCGACCGAGTCATCCGGGTCCGACCCGAGGACGTGCGCCGCGAGGGCGCGGTGCTGCCGCGGGACCGGTTCGACGACGTCGCCCGAGGACTCGAGCGACGCGGCTGAGGCCTCGGGGCTCCCGGGGCCCCGCTCTGGTAGGCTTGTACGCTGTGTGTCCGCGCTGATCGCCGGGCACAGCGGCTGACTGTTGCGAGCGTCCCCACTCTCATGTCTCAGTCAGAGTCGGCCGTGAGCCCTCACCGACCCGATCAACGTGAACCTGTGAAGAGGAGTACCTGTGGCTAACATCAAGTCCCAGAAGAAGCGCATCCTGACGAACGAGAAGTCGCGTCTGCGCAACAACGCGTACAAGTCGGAGCTGAAGACCTACGTGCGCCGCCTCGACTCGGCCGTCGCCTCCGGCGACAAGTCCGCTGCCGAGACCGCACTGCGCGACGTCTCCCGCAAGTACGACAAGGCCGTCTCCAAGGGCGTCCTGCACAAGAACAACGCGGCCAACAAGAAGTCGGGCTTCGCCAAGCGCGTCGCCTCGATGGCCTGATCCGCTTCTCGGATCCGGCTGCCGCGGCCGCGGCGCTTCGTCGAATGGTCCCGCTCCCCTCGAGGGAGCGGGACCATTCGCTGTCCCCGGGCCGTGACGACGGCATGGCAACCGGCTTCGTGCGACCTCCGCCGCGAGGGGTCTCGAATGCAGGCCTTCAGGGGCGGATGGCCGGCGCGAGCGACTCCTCGCCAGCGCGCTGGGTCGAGGGCCCGCGTCTCAGCGGCGTCCGGACAGCGCGATGGTGGTGATCGCCTTCTCCACCGCGTACGGCGCGCTGCGGGACTCGCCCTTGACCTGAGCATCGGCCTCCGCCAGCGCGCGCAAGGCCTTGACCATGTCCGCCTCTGTGAAGCGACGGGCCTCCTGCTGCGCGCGCTCGACCTGCCACGGGGCTCCCCCGACCTGCCCGGCCAGCTGGTTCGCGCTGCCGCTCACACCGTGCACAGCGGCCACGAGCCGCACCTTGGCGGCCAGGGCCGCGACCATGGGCACCGGGTCCGTGCCGGTGTCCAGGGCCTGCCGCCACAGCTTCAGCGCCGCCGCCGGCTGACCGGCCAGGGCGGCGTCGGCGACCTTGAAGGCCGTGGCCTCCACGCGCCCGCCGTAGTAGGTCTCCACGACGTCGAAGGTGATGTGCTCCGGGCCGTCCGAGAGCAGCTGCGAGCACGCCGAGGCGAGCTCGGACGTGGAGTTGCCGACGGCCTGCGTCAGCGCTCGGGCGGCATCCGGGTCGATCGTACGCTGATGGGTGCGGAACTCGTGGCGCACGAACTCGACCTTGTCGCGGTCGTTCTTCAGCGGCGCGGCATCCACCACGACCGCCTTGGCCTTCAGGGCGTCGAGCAGCTTCTTGCCGCGATTGCCGCCCGAGTGCACGAAGACCACCACGACCTCGGGATCCGGCTGTCCCACGTACTCCAGGCCGTCCTTGAGCAGGTCCTCGCTCATCTGCGCGAGATCCTCGATCACGATCAGCTTGGGGTCCTCGAACAGCGACGGGCTGGCCAGCACCTGGAGCTGACCCGGCGTGTAGCCGGACGCGTCCACTCGCGAGAGCTCGATGGCCCCGCGTGATTCTTTCAGCTGGGCCCGCAGCCGGTCCACGGCGCGGGCGATCAGGAAGCCCTCCTTGCCGGTGATCAGGATCAGAGGGGCAGGCTCGACATCGCGCCAGGAGACTCCGGGGGCGGCGGCTGCGGCGGTGCGACGACGAGGCGGAGTCATGTCCCCAAGGATCGCACGAGCGGCAGACAGCAGACGCTCGCCCACAGCTGCGACGGGCATCTGCTGCTCGAGCTTCCGCGCCGCCTGGGTCCCGCCGTCTCGGACCCCCGGGAGGCTTCGGCTCGGGCGGCTCACCCGGTGGCCTGGGCCACCAGCGCACCGTCCTGCACGTGGATGGCCACCGCACCCATCCGGTCGGTGCGCGTCAGGGGGATCGAGCCCTGCGCCAGATGCTCGGTGATCACGGGATGCGGGTGGCCGTAGTCGTTGTCCGCTCCCACGGAGGCCAGCGCCAGGCTCGGTGAAGCGGCGTCGATGATCGCCACCCCGCCGTTGCGCGCGCCGTGGTGGGAGACCTTGAGCAGATCCACGTCCAGCACGGAGGGGTCCGTGCGCAGCAGGGCACCGGCCCCCGACTCCTCCAGGTCCCCCGCGGCGAGCATCGAGAAGCGCTGCGAACCGTCGGAGACCTCGGCGCGCAGGACGATCGAGGCGTTGTTCTCGTCCTCGGACTCGGGGCTGATCCGGGCCGTCGCGGGATCGGGGGCGAGCACGAGCAGCTCCAGCCCCGCGCCCTCGAAGCGCTGCCCGATCGTCGGGCGGGCGGCGCGGTCGTCCAGTCCGGCGAGCTCCTCGGGGCCCGCCCGGAGGCCGAGGACCACCACACCCGATCGATCTCCACGAACTGCCCCAGGCCCTCGGCGCCGGCCACGTGGTCGGCGTGGTCGTGGGTGAGCACCAGCAGGTCCAGGTGCTCGACCCCGGCGTCCTTCAGGCAGCCGCGCAGCGCACCCGGATCGGGCCCGGCATCGATCAGGACCGTGGACTCGCGGTCGTCCTGGCGACCGCGCAGCAGCACGGCATCGCCCTGGCCGACGTCGCAGGCCAGCACCGACCACTGCTCCGCATGCTGATCCGGCCAGCGCAGCACCGCGACGAGGGCCGCGATGCCCGTCGCGATCACGATCAGCCCGGCGCTGCGCCAGGCCCGCTCGCGTCGTCGGGCCCGGATCCAGGCAGCCTCGGAGACGGGGCCGGGTGCCGGTCCGGAGCGGACCTCGCCCACGCGGGAGCGCTCCATCCAGCGGGCATCCAAGCGGTGCAGGGCCACTACCATCCCCGCACTGAGGATCAGCATGAGCACCGGTCCAGCAGGAGGGCCCAGCCAGGGAGCTGTGGAGCCGGGAAGCCCAGCGAAGAATCGGGCCGAGCGCGCGATCACCCCCACCGCCCACGATCCCGGCTCCAGCAGCGCCGAGCCCAGCGCCTCCCCCACGGGCCCTCCGAGCCCCAGCAGGATCAGAGCTGCGAGTCCGAGCACGGTGATCAGCGGGACGACTGGGGCGGCGATCACGTTGGCGGGCACGGCATAGGTGGCCACGGTGGGCGTCAGCAGCGCCAGCACGGGCCCGCACCACAGCTGGGCTACGAGCGGAACGGCGAGCACGATCGCGAGGACCGTGGGCATGAGGTGCTCCAGGACCCGTGTCAGCGGTCGGGCGGTCACCACAATCCCTGCGGTGGCACACACGGAGAGGGCGAAGCCGAACTCGGGGCCCAGGCCCGGATCGATCACGAGCAGGACGCACATGGCCGTGGACAGCGCGGCCAGCGAGACGGGTCCGCGCCCGGAGAGGACCGCGAGCGCGGCCACGGCTCCCATCACCGCCGCGCGCAGCACGGAGGGGTCCGGTCCCACGAGCACGACGAACAGCCCGAGCGCGCCGAGACCGATCATCACGCACACCCGCCGACGGGCGCCCAGCCCCAGGGCGAGCTGGCCGGCCAGGGCCATGACCAGGGCGCAGTTGGAGCCGGAGACGGCGGTCAGATGGGTCAGGCCCGTGACCTTCATGGCCTTCTCGAGTCCGGTGTCCAGTCCGCTGCGGTCGCCGTAGGTCATCCCCGGCAGCAGCCCGGCGGCATCGGGTCCGCGGGCCTGTGCGGCCAGAGCGAAGCGCTCGGTGGCCGTCTCGAGCAGGGACGGGCGGTCCTGGGCTTCCGTCATCGGCTGCGGCGGCCCGGTGCTGCGCAGCTGCAGGTCGGTCTGCTCGATCTCGGGGGCGCTCACCACGGCCTCCGCGCGGTCCCCGCTGCGCAGGCTCGCCCACCGGCCGTCCTGGGCGAAGACGGTGGCCCGGGCTCCGCTGCTCAGCCGCACCGGCACGACGACCCCGCTGGAGGCTTCGCCGACCTCCTCCGGTCCCGGCCCGAAGCTCGAGGCGGTGGCGCTTTGCCATGTCACGGGTCGGTCGGTCACCTCGACGACCACGCGCTGCGCATCTGCGCCCATCCCGCGCATGTCCTCGGCGGCCGCCAGCTGCTGGGTGCCCGCGCGCAGCAGGACGCACGCGACGACCACCGCGCACAATGCGGCCGTCGGCAGCAGGGCGGCCAGTGTCCGGCCGCGAGGCGAGCCCGGTGCTGCTCCCCCGGGCAGTCTGCGCCCGCTCCGACGAGCGAACACGGCCTCGAGGAGGACCATGGCGAGTCCCGCTGCGACGAGCAGCAGGAGATCCACCTCGAGCACCGCTGCCAGCGCAGCGCCCACCGACTCCGGCTGCGACGTCCCCAGCAGCGCGGCTCCCCACGCGCTCAGCGCCACGGGCACAAGGCGCAGGTCCCAGGTGGGGCGCAGCGCCCTCTGGGCCGCCTCGAGGCGCTCCTCCCGGCGAGCGCTGTGTGCCAGCGCCCACCGCTCGGGCATCTCCTGCGAGCGCAGCCACAGCCGCGCGAGCACGCCTGGAGCCTCGGGACCCGCTCCGGAGGCGCCACTCGGTCTGCCCGGCTTCCGTCGGCCACGTCCCCGTTCAGATCCCGGCTCCTGCCGACCCCGTGGAGGCAGGGCGCGGGCGGGACGGCGGGAGGAGGTCACCGGCGCATTGCACCAGTGCCTCCTGCGTGGCAGTCCTCAGCTGAGGCGGGCAGAGGCCCCCCCGTCCGGCCGGCCTTCGGACGAGTCCCCTGTGGAGGCGCGAGGGCCCGACCGCTCCTCGTTGCGACAGCGACAGCGACAGCGACGCAGGTCACAGCACCGAGCCACGTGCGTCAAGACCCCCGCGCAGCTCCAGACGTCAATGCACCGAGTGTTTCCCGAGGCGTCGGCACCGGGACGGGAAGTGGTCGACTGCTGTCGACCCTCAGGTGGAGCGGAGGACATCTTCCCAGGTCAGCCTGGACCTGTCCGCCCCGCCGAGGGCCGATCAGGGTCCGCTCCCCGGCCCTGTCGAGCACGGATCTGCATCCTCCGCACCACCCGTCAGGAGCATCATGTCCCAGCACCTCTCCCACCCCAGCACTGACCGTTTCCGTGATCTTCGCCCACGACGCGCGCTCAGCGCCGCCGTCCTCACCGCGGGGCTGAGCCTCACCCTGCTCGCGCCAGCGCCAGCCCTGGCCCAGGAGCCGTCGCGATCCTCCACCTCCGCAGACGACTGGAACGGCAAGGCCTTCCGCGGCCAGGTGGACGTCACCGCCGGTCCCGATGCCGACCAGGACGTCCTGGACGGCGCCGTCTTCGACGACCGCAACCGCAACTCGCAGCAAGACCCCGGTGAGCGCGGGATCGCCGGGGTGGAGGTCTCCAACGGCCGCGAGATCGTCACCACCGATCGCCAGGGCCGCTACGAGATCTCCGTGCGCGACGGCGAGACGGTGTTCCTCACCCAGCCGGCCGGCTACCAGGTCCCCGTGGACGAGGACAACGTGGCCCAGTTCTTCTACACCCACATGCCCGCCGGCTCCCCCGAGCTGCGCTACGGCGGCATCGACCCGACCGGCCCGCTGCCCGATGCCGTCGACTTCCCGCTGGCGCGCACCACGGACACGCTCAGCCGCGATCAGCGCTGCCTGATCGGCGGCGACATCCAGACCTACACGCAGGAGGAGGTCGACTACGCCCTGCGCGGGGCCTTCGCCGACCTTGCTCAGCGCACCGACTTCACCGGCTGCGGTGCGCTGTTCATCGGCGACATCGTCGGCGATGACCTGGATCTGTACGACCAGACCCGCGAACTGACGTCGCTGCTCAACGGACCCGCCCGCTTCCTGCCGGGCAATCACGACCTGGACCTCGACGCGGACTATGACCACCGCTTCGACACCTACCGGTCCCAGTTCGGTCCGGACTACTACTCCTACGACGCCGGCGACGTGCACGTGATCTCGCTGAACACCGTGCAGTACTCGCAGGGCGCGCCCTACAACGGCACGTACGACGGCGGCATCGACGATGAGCAGCTCGCATGGCTGCGCCAGGACATCGCGAACACCCCCGAGGACAAGCTGATCGTGCTGGCCGCGCACATCCCGCTGCTGAACTGGCACGACCAGGGCTCGGACCGCCACCAGGTGGATCAGGTCCAGGCGATCCACGACATCATCGGCGACCGGCCGGCCGTCGCCTTCGGCGGTCACAGCCACACGCTGGAGGTCATGCGCGAGGGCGATTCCATGGAGGGCTGGAAGAGCCTCTACGGCGTGGACGAGCTGCCGTTCGACCACATCACCGCAGGAGCGATCTCCGGCGACTGGTACACCGGGCGCGTGACGGAGGACGGCTACCCGACCGCACTGCAGCGCGACGGCGCCGTCCCCGGCGTCTTCACGCTGGAGGCCCACGGCAACCGGTACGAGGACTCGTTCATCGGCACCGGGCGGGCGGCCTCGGAGCAGATGTCCCTGGGCTTGAACACCCCGGCCTACCGCGACTGGTACGACGCGAACCGTCGCAATGTCGGGAAGGCACCCGCCTTCGAGACCCCGCTCGAGGTCTCGGCGGACGAGCTGGGCGAGTCCTGGCTGACCACCAACGTGTGGGCCGGGGGCACGGGCACCGAGGTCTCCGTCTCGATCGACGGCCGCCCGGCTCAGCAGGCGCAGCGCACCCAGCAGCTGGAGGGCGAGGGGAAGCGAGTGGGCGCCGAGTTCTCGGATCCCGCAGCGGCCCAGGAGCAGCTGGTCCACGGCGGCTCCGTCGCGGAGGCCTCCGGCCACCTGTGGCGTCTGGATCTGCCGGAGGACCTCGCTCCGGGCGAGCACACGGCGACCGTGACGCAGACGGATCGCTACGGCGTCTCCACGACCGAGCGGATCACGTTCACGGTCACCTCCTGAGGCGGCCTCCGGCTTCGGCTGCCCTCGGGCGCTGCGGACCAGGTCACCGTCCGTTCGCCTGAGCGTCGCCGAACCGTCGTCCGGGGGTCGGCTCCGGGAGACCAGCCGTCGACGTTCCGGACACCTGCAGGGCGCATTCTGCTCCTGACCAGCAGTGCCGCCCCGCAGTGCCCGGCCCCGGCCGGGGCGTCGAGATCAGCACCCGAGGAGCATCATGACCCAGCTTCGCCTCCTGCGAATCCTGCCCCAGTCCAAGCACCAGCGGCCGCTTCAGCTCGTGACGGTCGCTGCGCTGGGGGCCGGCCTGTCCTTCACGCTGCTCACCCCCGGCGTCTCGGAGGATTCCGAGGCTCCGGCCCCCGGACCGATCACCGCCGAGGACTGGCAGACCCACGTGCAGTTCGCCCAGATGGACACCGCCCCCTGATCGAGCCTGAGCCCTCAGCGCAGGAAGAAGGCCCCGACGGATGCCGTCGGGGCCTTCTCACACGGTGACCAGCGGCGCGATGGCCTCCATCATGGCCGGACCGATGCCGGAGACGTCATCGAGCTCCTCGACCGAGCGGAATCCGCCGATCTGCTCTCGGTGCTCGACGATCCGCTGAGCCAGAACGGGTCCGACCTTCGGCAGCTCCTCGAGCTGTGCAGCCGTGGCGGTGTTGAGATCGATCGCTGCGCCCGTGGCCGCAGGCCCAGCCCCCTCCTCGGGGCTCCCGCCTGCGGCTGCCCCTGATCCTGCGGCGGCAGATCCGGCCTGAGCGCTGCCGGTGGCAGTCTGCCCGCCGGATCCCGAGGACGGCGTCGGCGGGTCCTGCTCCCACTGCTCCGCCAGTGCTTGGTCCGGGATGCCGATCTGGAGGCCGTCGGCCGCGGGGGCCGCCATGTTCACCGCATCGGTCACGGCCGACTCGCACAGCCCGCCGGCGGCCTCCACCGCATCGGCCACGCGGGACCCGGCCGGCAGCTCGACCACCCCGGGCTCGCCTACCTCCCCCACCACATGGACCGTGACCGGGCTGCCGGAGGCCGGTGCGTCGGCTGTCCCTGCGCTGGCTCCGTCTCCGGCCGCACCGAGCGCTTCCGCCCCCTCCACGGATCCGCTCTCCGCTGCCGCCTGCGAGGCACCCGCCTGCTCGTCCACGACGGGTCCTGCGGAGGACGGAGCCGAGACCACGGCGTCCTGCTCGCGCCCGCGAAGCAGGACCGAGACCACCACCAGGATCAGCACCAGACCCGCGATCCCCAGTGTGGCCCAGGGCAGACGCGCGCGGATGGGCGAGACCCAGGGCTGCTCGTCGGGATCCAGCGGCAGTGCCCTCGGCCCGAGGGGCTCCGCAGACGAGCTCGACCCCGACGCGGGCGGCGCGGCG
This sequence comes from Kocuria sp. SL71, assembly GCF_026672465.1. Lineage (NCBI taxonomy): Bacteria > Bacillati > Actinomycetota > Actinomycetes > Micrococcales > Micrococcaceae > Kocuria > Kocuria sp. SL71. Next base: position 826,681 of record NZ_JAPPRE010000001.1, on the reverse strand, counting down.
AGCAGCCGTCGGCGCCCGGCGGCCGCCCCTCCGCTCTCGGCAGGTGCCGACTCCGCAGACTCGGTCTCGGGTGCCGAGGCAGAGTCCTCCACCCAGTCCTCGGGGCGGTCGTCGTGGGGCAGGTCGTGGCCGGTGGCGCGCAGGTCGTCATCCAGCAGTCCGCGCAGGCGCTCGACGGGCCGCTCTCGCTCCAGACGGCGCCGTCCGCGATGGGTCACAGGGGTCATGCCCCCAGTCCACTGCGGTGGCAGGATCCCGGCGGGCCGCGCAGGTGCGCAGCAGAGGCTTCACCCCGCGCTTGGGAGAATCCCGACGCTGTGGAGACGCGAGGCAGGCGCGGGGGCAGCAGAGTCGCCCGGCTCAGCCGTGGATGATCACGCTGAGCGCCCCGGCACCGGCGTGGGCGGCGAGCACCGCGGGCATGGGCACGCAGCGGGCGCGGGCGTCGGGACAGTGCTCGGCCACCAGCTGCTCGGCGAACTCCTCGGCGCGCTCCTGGCCGTGGTCGTCGAGCAGGTGGTGCACGGTGACCTCGGGGACGTCCCGGGTGGAATCCCGCAGCGCACGACCCGCTCGGCGCAGCAGCCTCGTGCGGGCGCGCTGCTCGGCCATGGGCAGCTCGGCGATCGCAAGCTGGCCGTTGACCAGACGCAGCACCGGGCGCACCTGCGGCATGGAGCCCAGCGCAGCCACGGACGGCGGGATCCTCCCGCCGCGGCGCAGCGCGTCGAGCCCGGGCACCCACAGCAGCAGCTGGCTGGCCGCGCTGCCGGCCCGCGCCGCCTCGGCCGTCTCTGCCAGATCGGCCCCTGCGCCGGCGGCCTCCCACGCCGCCATGACGCCGCGGCCCTCCGCCATGGCGATCGTGCGCGAATCGACGATCTCCACCGGGATCCCGACGGCAGCCGAGGCGATCCGGGCCGAGGTGGCGGAGCCGGAGAGCTGGGCCGAGCAGTGCACCGAGACGATGCCCTCGTAGCCCTGCGCCTCCAGCTGACGGTACTGGCGCAGCAGCTGACCCGGCGACGGCCGAGAGGTCACCGCGCTGCGCCCGGCCGCCAGAGCCTCCTCGACCACCGCGAGCCAGTCGTCGCGGTCCTGGTCGAGATCGGTGTCATCAACCGACACGGGCATGGCCGCGACGGCCAGCCCGGGACGGCCGGAGCGTGCCACGGCGCGCTCGTCCTCGTCGGTCAGCACCGACGACGCGTCCGCCGCGCCCTCCGTGCGTTCGGGGTCCTGGCCGGCGACGTCTGCGCCGGCAGTCCCGCCCGCCGGCGGGAAGACCCACTCCTGCGGCAGGGCTGCGGCGTCGTCGGTGACGACCGCTATCCTGCGCTGGCCGGACATCTCAGACCACGATGTTCACGAGCTTGGGGGCCCGCACGATGACCTTGCGGATCTCGGCGTCGCCGATCGCCCGCTGCACGGCCTCGGAGCCCAGCGCGAGCTCGCGCAGGTCGTCCTCGGCGATGTCCACGGGCACCTCCAGGCGGTCCTTCACCTTGCCCTTGACCTGCACGACGGCGGTGATCGTGTCGTCCACCAGCAGCGACTCGTCGACGACCGGCCAGCCGGCATCGATCACCGCCGAGTCGTGGCCCATGGCATGCCACATGTCCTCGGCCGTGTAGGGAGTCACCAGGGACAGCAGCACGGCCACCGCTTCGGCGCCCTCGCGCACAGCGGGATCGGCGGCACCGGCCCCGGAGTCGATCGCCTTGCGCAGCGCGTTGACCAGCTCCATCGCCTTGGCGATCACCACATTGAACTTGCGGTTCTCCAGCGCGGACTCGGCCTCGGCGACCGCGCGGTGGGTCGCCTGGCGCACGGCGACGTCGCCGGCGGCCGGATCGGCGTCGACGGCGCTGCCCGAGGCGGCGACGTCCTGACCCACGCGCCAGGCGCGGCCCAGGAACTTCTGGGCGCCGCCCGGAGAGACATCCGCCCAGTCGACGTCGTCCTCCGGCGGGGAGGCGAAGACCATGGTCAGGCGCACGGCGTCCACGCCGAAGGCGTCGAGCTGCTGGCCCAGGTCCACGCCGTTGCCCAGGGACTTGGACATGGCCTTGCCCTGATTGAGCACCTGGCCCTGGTTGAGCAGGCGGGCGAAGGGCTCGTCGTGGTCGATCATGCCAAGGTCGTACAGGACCTTGGTGTAGAAGCGGGCGTAGAGCAGGTGCAGGATCGCGTGCTCCACGCCGCCCACGTACTGATCCACCTGGCCCCAGCGGCGCACGGCCTCCGGATCGAACGGGGCCGTCTCGTCCTGCGGGGACACATAGCGGTAGTAGTACCAGGACGAGTCCACGAAGGTGTCCATGGTGTCGGTGTCGCGCAGGGCGGGCCCGCCGCACGACGGGCAGGCCACGTTCACCCAGTCCTCGACCGAGGCCAGCGGCGACTGGCCCTTGGGCGCCAGCTGCTCGCCCTTGAGATCCTCCGGAAGCAGCACGGGCAGCTGGTCCTCGGGCACCGGGACCTCGCCGCACTGCGGGCAGTGGATGATCGGGATGGGGGCGCCCCAGAAGCGCTGGCGGGACAGCAGCCAGTCGCGCAGGCGGTAGTTGATGTGCCGAGCACCGGCATCCGCGGCCTCGAGCAGCTCGATGGCCTTGTCGATCGCGGCGTCCTTGCTCAGCCCGTCGAGCTCTCCCGAGTTCATCAGGACGCCGTCGCCGCCGGTGGCCGCACCGGTCTCGGCGGGGTCCTCCGCCCCGGTGTCCACCACCGCGCGCACGGGCAGGCCGAAGGCGCGGGCGAAGTCGAGGTCGCGCTGATCGTGGGCGGGCACGCCCATGACCGCTCCGGTGCCGTAGTCGGCCAGGACGTAGTCCGTGGCGTAGACGGGCAGGCGCTCGCCGTTGAGCAGGTTCACGGCCCAGCGGCCCAGGAACACGCCGGTCTTGGTGCGGTCCGTGGCCTGGCGCTCGATGTCCGAGACGGCCTTGAGGGACTCGCGGTACTCGTCGAGCTCCTGGGCGTGCTCCTGCGCCACGAGATCCTGCGCCAGCTGCGAATCGGCTGCCACCACGAAGAACGTGGCGCCGAAGATCGTGTCCGGACGCGTGGAGAACACGGTCAGCTCGCGCTCGGCCGCCGCGTCGTCGGCGTCCCGGTCCACGATCCCGAAGGAGACGTGGGCGCCCTGCGAGCGTCCGATCCAGTTGCGCTGCATGGACAGCACGCGCTCGGGCCAGGCGCCCTCGAGCTGGTCCATGTCATCGAGCAGCCGATCGGCGTAGTCAGTGATCTTGAAGTACCACTGGTTCAGCGACTTCTTGGTCACGGGCGTGTGGCAGCGCTCGCAGGCGCCGTCGACGACCTGCTCGTTGGCCAGCACCGTCTGGTCCTTGGGGCACCAGTTCACCGGGGAGTTCTTGCGATAGGCCAGCCCGCGCTGCCAGAACTGCAGGAACAGCCACTGCGTCCAGCGGTAGTACTCGGGATCGGAGGTGTGCAGCTCCCGGGACCAGTCCACAGCGATGGCGTAGCGCTGGAACGAGGCCTTCTGGGTCTCGATGTTGCGGTAGGTCCACTCGGCCGGGTGCGCGTTGTTCTTGATCGCCGCGTTCTCCGCCGGCAGCCCGAAGGAGTCCCAGCCGATGGGGTGCAGGACGTCGAAGCCCTTCTGGCGCCAGTAGCGGGCGACCACATCCCCCATGGCGAACGCCTCGGCGTGGCCCATGTGCAGGTCGCCCGACGGGTACGGGAACATATCCAGCACGTAGCGCCGCGGCTTGGAGCCGTCGTCGAGGGGACGGAAGACCTCGTTGCGCTCCCACCAGCCCTGCCAGCGTGCCTCGAGCTCGTGGGCGTCCCAGACCTGCCCGGTCTCTTCCTGGCCATCCTGCTGCGTGCTCACGTGCCTGCCTTCATCCGCCGGGGCTGCCCCGGCTGTCTCTCGTCCGACTGCTGTGCGGTCCTGCCGGGGCACTGAGCCCGGCCGCCGTGCGCCATCCGCGCCGGGAGCCCGAAGGGGCTGCGACCATGACGCGATGACGCCGCCATCCTATCCGCGCCGGGGGTCCGCGGCGTCCGAGGCCCTCCGTAGACTCGGACCCGAGCAGTCATGGACAGATCCGCCCGGAGAGGAACGCGTGCAGCAGAATCCGCAGGCCGAGCAGCGCAGCATGAGAATCGACGGGTACAAGACCCGCTACTGGTTCTACGACATCGACACGCAGCGCAAGCCGCTGCACGTGATGGTCCACGGCTTCCGCGGCGACCACCACGGCCTGCAGCTGATCGCCGACCGCCTGCGCGATCGCTACCACGTGGTCGTGCCGGATCTGCCGGGCTTCGGACGCTCGGAGCCGTTCCCCCAGGACCCGCACGACATCCCCCACTACGTCGGCTTCCTGCGCCGGTTCATCACCGAGCTCACCGATGGCGCGGTGCATCCGCAGGGCGAGCGAGGGGTGCTGCTGCTCGGGCACTCCTTCGGCTCGGTGATCGCCTCGCACCTGGCCGCCGAGCACCCGGCCATGGTCGAGCAGCTGCTGCTGCTGAACCCCATCTGCGAGCCGGCGCTCAGCGCCCAGGACGCAGCCGCCACCAAGATCGCGGACGCCTACTACACCCTGGCCATGCGCCTGCCGAAGGCCATGGGTGAGCGCCTCCTGCGCAGCCACGCGGTCAGCGACCTCATGAGCCGGGAGATGACGGTCTCCCAGGACCCGCAGCTGCGCAGCTACGTGGAGAACCAGCACCGCGCGTACTTCGGCTCCTTCGCCGATCGCCGCGTGGTGGCCGAGGCCTACCGCGCCTCGATCTCCGGCACCGTCGCCGAGGTCGCGCCGCTGCTGTCCATGCCCGTGCTGCTCGTGGTGGGCGCCCAGGATCCGCTGGGCTCCGTCGAGGCGCAGGAGAGGATGGCCACCTGGATCCGCCGGCGCCGCCTGGTGATCCTCGACGACGTCGGCCATCTCATCCACTACGAGAAGCCCCTCGAGACCGCCGAGCTGATCCACGAGTTCGTGCAGGGCCCGGATCCCGAGCCCATCGATGTCCACGACGAGCTGCCGCCCATCGATCAGGCTCGGCCGAACACCTCGCAGTTCACGCAGCTGCTGCCGATCGTGCGCAGGGGGCGGCGATGACCGGCCCCCTGCACCTGGTGCTGGATGCCCGATACGTGCGGGTGGGACCGCACGACGGCATCTCGCGCTACAGCGCAGGACTGGCCCACGGGCTGGCGCAGCTGGCCGCGCAGGATCCCTCGCTGCGGGTCGAGCTGATGATCTCGGATCCGGCTCAGCTGCAGCACCTCCCGCGCCTCGAGTGGTTCATGGGGCCGGATCCGGTCTCGGCCGGGGAGCTGCTCACGAGCCGGCTGCTCAACCGCCGGGGTCCGGATGTGGTCTTCTCCCCCATGCAGACCATGGGGGCGCTGCGGCGGCGCTTCGGGCTGATCCTCACGTTGCATGACCTGATCTACTACGACCACCCCGCGCCCCCGCCGGAGCTGCCGCTGCCCGTTCGTCTGGGCTGGCGCGCCTTCCACCGTGCCTCATGGCCGCAGCGCCTGGCCCTGAACCGCGCCGACGCCGTGGCCACCGTCTCCCAGACCTCCGCGGGGCTGATCCAGGGCAGGCGCCTGAGCGACCGGCCCGTGCGCGTGATCCCGAATGCCGCGGCTCAGGACTCGATCGTCAGCGAACAGACCGCGCTGCAGCGACTGGACGAGCGCGACGACTCGATGGTCTACCTCGGATCCTTCATGCCGTACAAGGACGTGGAGACCCTGGCACGCATGGCGGCACGGCTTCCGCACCGGCGGCTGCACCTGCTCTCGCGGGTCGCCCCCGCCCAGCAGGAGCGCCTGGTGCAGGCCGCCGGACCCGAGGCCCGGCTCGTCTTCCACAACGGGGTCTCCGAGCAGGAGCACGCGCGTCTGCTGGCAAGAGCGGGAGTGCTCCTGCACGCCTCGCGGGCCGAGGGCTACGGCCTGCCCCTGATGGAGGCGTTCTGCGCGGGCACTCCCGTGGTGTGCACGGACATCCCGATCTTCCACGAGGTCTGCGGCCGGGCCGCCGCCTACTGCCCTGCCGGCGACGACGCTGCCTTCGCCCGCGCCGTCACCGAGCTCGAGGACCCGCAGGTGGCCCAGGCCCGCGTGCTGGCGGGGCTCGAGCGGGCGGCGTCCTGGACCTGGCGGGACTCGGCCGAGTCCCTGGTGGAGCTGGCCCGGGAGATCGAGCGCAGCCGGCGCTCCTGAAGCCGACGCAGCCGCCGTCCCGGTCTCGTCCCTGTCGCCTCGTCTCAGAGCAGGTCGGCCACGTCGCAGCGGACGTTGACCGGGGCGTGCTTGCGCTGAGCGGAGGCCTCGGCACGAGCTGCGCGCAGCCGTCGAGTGACCTCGGCGGCCTGCGAGTACGTGAAGAACAGCAGGAGGCGGTGGGCCTCGTCGTCGTCGGGAAGTCCGCCGAGGACGTCTGCGGAGGCGGCCTCTGACTGCGGGGCCTCGGCCTCCTCGTCCCAGCGCTGATGGACGGGAGCAGGGCCCACGGTGCGGACGTCGTCGGGCAGATCGACCAGCTCCAGGAAGGCCTCGAGCGCCGGCAGCGGTCCGGTCAGGGCGGCGCAGCGCACGGCCGGCGGCAGCTGCAGGGTCCGGCGCTCGGCCAGCTCGCGGGCGGCATGGCCGCGCAGGTCCCAGCGCACGAGCGAGGCCACGACACGCTCGTGCTCCGAGGTCACCACCACGGTTCCGCCGGCGCTGCCGCGGCGCACGAGCGAGGCGGCGTGCACCCACTTGCGCAGCACCTCTTCCTCCACCCGCAGCCCGGGCCGGGAGAGCATGCGATCGCCATCGAGCAGCAGCGCCGCGGCGTAGCCGCCCTCCGCCTGCGGCTCAGCCCCCGGTGTGGCCACCACGAGCGCCGGTGCCGCGGGGATCTCCCGGCGGACCTGATCGCCCGAGGACCAGCTCACCGGCACTTGCGGGAACGCCCTGCCAAGCTCCTCGGCGGTGCGCTCCGAGCCCACGGAGGAGAAGCGCCACTGGGTGGCCCCGCAGTGGCCGCAGGACCAGTTCGCCGCCTGGCGGGCGCACCAGCCGCACTGCGGCAGCCTGCCGCGGGCCGGCACCGACAGGGGTCCGTCGCAGACGGTGCAGCGCGCGACATTGCGGCAGCGCTGACAGGTCAGCGACGGGGCATATCCCGTCCTGGCCACCTGGACCAGGACCGGACCGTCGGCCAGGGCGCGACGCGCCACGCGGAACGCGGTCTCCGGCAGCCGGGCACGGCCTGCCAGGGGGTCGTGCGCCTCGTGCCAGGAGTCCGAGGTCGACTCGATCCGCGGCATGTTCGCCCGCAGGACCGGGCGCTGGGCGGCGATCGAGCTCGCCCAGCCGGTCTCCACGAGCCGCTCGGCCTCCGGAGTCACGGCCTGGCCCGTGACGAGCAGGCCGAGATCGTCGTGCTGTGCGCGCAGCAGCGCCACATCGCGCGCGTGGTGGTACGGCGCTCGGGGCTCCACGAGGCTGTGGTCGCCGTCGTCGACGACCACGATCAGGCCGAGGTCCTCCACCGGCGCCCAGACCGCCGGGCGCGTGCCGATCACGACCCGCGCGTGGCCCTCCAAGGCCTGGACGAAGGCCCGATAGCGCGGGGTCGGCTTGTCCTCGCTGTGCAGCCTCGCCACGAGCTGCGGCTCCACGACCGCCTCCACAGCGCGCTGGGCGCGCTCGAGGGTCTTGTGATCCGGGACCACCACGACGCTTCCGCGCCCCGACTCCAGCGCCGCGGCGACCGCCTGGGCGATGAGGTCGTAGAGGTCGTGCTCGGGGTGCGACGGCAGGGCCTGCACCACGGCCCGCACCCGCTGCCCGCCGCGCAGGGCCTCGATCGCCTCACGGCCGCCCACGTACTCCGACCAGGCGCTCGGGGCCGCAGGCTCGGCTGCGATCAGGGTCGGGCCCTGTGCGCCGCGGTCTCCGGGTCAGCTTCGGCCTGCGCGTCCGGGAGGGCCTCAGCGGCTTCTTCGGCACCGGAATGACCGGCTCGCTGCGCAGCACCCGGATTCACGGCGGCGACTGCTGCTGAGGCCCCGGTCGAATCGCGGGCGGCCAGAGCGGCCTTCTCGACGGAGGCCACGCGACGGGGCACCACGCAGCGCAAGACATCGGCGACCGTACCGGCGCAGCGCTGTGCCGTGAGCTCGGCGACGGCCAGCACCTGCGGCACGAGCACCGGAAGGGCGGACTGCAGCGACAGAATGGGCTGCAACCGGTCGAAGGCGACCTCCGATGACGCGCTCCGCTCGATGATCCAGCCGCGCATCTGCTGCCCGCCGAAGCGCACGCGGATGCGCGTCCCCGCCTGGGCGCCCTCGGAGAGGTCCTGGGGCACGCCGTAGTCGAACAGCCGGTCCAGGTGCGGCAGGTGCGATTCGAGCCGCACACGGGCCACCGGATCGGTCTCGGCCAGGTACGCCGGCTCGAGCGGGCCCGAGCGGTGCCGGGCGCCGCGGCCTCCGGACGCACCGCGCCCACCGGCGCGTGCGCTCCGGACGGGCTCGGCCATCAGCGCCAGCTGCTCTGGCCCCTGCTCCCCCGCCGGGGCCGGCCGCTCGGGGGCACGCCCGGGCGTGGGCGGCACCTCCTCGGGTGCACGCTCGGTCGCGAGCGGAACCCGATCTGGTGCCTGCTCGGGCGAGGATGCCGCCTGGTCGGATGCCCGCTCGGGCGTGCGGTCGGCCGGCACGGATCAGGCTCCGACCGCCGATCGCAGGGCGTCCACGCGGTCGGTCTTCTCCCAGGTGAAGTCGGGGTCCTGGCGGCCGAAGTGACCGCCGGCCGAGGTCTTGGCGTAGATGGGCCGCTGCAGCTGCAGGTCCTCGATGATCGCCAGCGGTCGCAGGTCGAAGACCTCCTCCACGGCGGACTCGATGCGCGCCGGGTCGACGGTCTCCGTGCCGAACGTATCCACGTAGACCCCCACGGGGCGGGCCTTGCCGATCGCGTAGGCCACCTGGACCTCGGCGCGCGCTGCCAGGCCCGCCGCCACGACGTTCTTGGCGACCCACCGCATGGCGTAGGCCGCCGAGCGGTCCACCTTGGACGGATCCTTGCCCGAGAAGGCGCCGCCGCCGTGGCGGGCCATTCCTCCGTAGGTGTCCACGATGATCTTGCGCCCCGTCAGACCGGCATCTCCGACCGGTCCTCCGGTGATGAAGTCCCCGGCCGGGTTCACGATGACCTTCAGCTCCGAGAGATCCAGCCCGGTCTCCTCCAGGACGGGGTCGATCACCGAGGCGCGGATGTCGTGGCGCAGCTGCTCCAGGGCGTAGTCCTCGGCGTGCTGGGCGGAGACCACGACGGTCTCCACGGCCACCGGGGTGATGCCGTCGTAGCGCAGCGTGACCTGGGTCTTGCCGTCCGGGCGCAGGTGGGGCAGCACCGCAGACTTGCGCACGCGGGTGAGCTGCTCGGAGAGGCGGTGCGCATAGTAGATCGGCGCCGGCATGAGGACATCGGTCTCATTGGAGGCGTAGCCGAACATGATTCCCTGATCGCCCGCGCCCTGGGCGTCGCGCGGATCCCGAGCAAGGCCCTCGCGGGACTCGAGGGAGTGGAAGACGCCGTCGTAGATCTCCGGGGACTGCTCCCCCACCGAGATGGAGACGCCGCAGTACTTGCCGTCGAAGCCCTGGACCGAGGAGTTGTAGCCGATGTCCAGGATGGAGCGGCGCACGATCGAGGGGATGTCGACGTAGGCCTCCGACTTGACCTCGCCTGCGACGTGGACGAGCCCGGTGGTGGCCATGGTCTCCACAGCCACCGAGGAGTTCGGGTCGTCGGTGATCAGGGCGTCGAGGATCGAGTCCGAGATGCGGTCGCAGATCTTGTCCGGGTGGCCCTCGGTCACGGATTCCGAGGTGAACAGGCTCATGCGGCCTGGCGTCTGGGCCCTGCGGGCGCTGCTGGTGGCAGAAGGCGTCGAAGTCACGCCTGCCAGGGTACCGCCAGCCCACGACGTCCCAGCGCGTCCGCAGCATCCCCGGACACGGCGCGTCTCAGTCGGCTCGGCCCACTCGCTGCGCGATGCGCCGGGCCAGTGCCGCTGCGACCTCGGCCTTGGTGCCGTCGACGGTCTCGTCCGGCGCCGCACGGCCCTGCACCGGAGCCTCCAGGATCGTCACGCGGGTCGTGTCCTGGCCGAAGACGAGGTCGGTGCCCACCTGGTTGACGCACAGCAGGTCGCATCCCTTGCGGACGAGCTTGGCCCGGCCGAACTCGAGCGGATCCGTCTGCGCATCGCCGGTCTCGGCGGCGAAGCCCACGATCAGCTGCTCCCGCCCGGAGTCGTCCCGCGCCTGGACGAGTCCGCGCAGGATGTCGGGATTGCGGGTCAGCACGATCGTGGGGGCGTCGTTGTCGTCGTCGGTCTTCTTGATCTTGGACTCGGCGATCTCCGCCGGGCGGAAATCGGCCACCGCCGCGGCCATGACCACGACGTCCGCCTCCCGCGACAGCCGCTGCATGGCCTCCTGCAGCTCGAGGGCGGTGCTGACGCGGTGCACGCTCAGTCCCTCGGCGTCCTCGGGCAGGGCGACCTCCGTGTGACCGGCCACGAGGTCCACCTGCGCACCAGCGGCCTGCAGGGCGCGGGCCACAGCCAGGCCCTGCTTGCCGGAGGAGCGGTTGCCCAGGAAGCGCACCGGGTCCAGCGGCTCCTGCGTGCCGCCCGTGGAGACGACGGCCCGCAGCCCGGACAGCGACGGCCTGGTCGGGGTCCGCGCGGGTTCGGCCACGAGCGCCAGGGCGGCGTCGCGGATCGCCTCCGGATCCGGGAGCCGTCCGGGGCCGGTGTCCTGTCCGGTCAAGCGCCCGGAGGCCGGGTCGAGCACGTGGCGGCCCTGGCGGCGCAGCGCGGCGACGTTCTCGCGCACCGCGGGGTTCTCCCACATCTGGGTGTGCATGGCCGGGGCCAGCAGCACGGGAGCCTCGGTGGCCAGCAGCGTGGTGGTGAGCAGGTCGTCGGCCAGCCCGTGCGCGGCGCGCGCCAGCAGATCCGCGGTCGCCGGCGCCACGATCACCAGGTCCGCCGCCTGGCCCTGCCGGACGTGGTTGACGGTGTCCACCCGGTCGAAGACACCGGTGCTCACCGGCTCGCCGGACAGCGCCTCCCAGGTCGGCGCGCCCACGAACTCGAGGGCCGCGCGCGTAGGCATGGGCACCACATGGTGTCCCGCCTCGGTGAGCAGCCGCAGCAGCAGCGCTGACTTGTACGCGGCGATCCCGCCGCCGATGCCCAGGACGATGCGCATGGACCGGCCCCTTCTGTTGCTCGCGTGGCGGCCGCAGTGCCGGGGCACCGCGGCGAGGGTAAGGCGACGGCCGGTCGGTAGCTGGTCCCGACCGGCCGTCGCTGTGCGCAGGCAGACTGCGCTGGGGCTGGCGCCCCGGTGGCTCAGTTCTCGGAGGGCTCGTCCGAGGGGATCTCCGCCTGCTCCTCGGCGGCCGCGGCCTCCGGAGCGGCCTCCTCGGAGCCCTGGTCCTCCGCGTTCTCGGAGAACACCATGGACGAGTCGATCTCCCCGCCCTGCTGCTCGCCGAAGTAGTCCGCGTAGAAGTCGTCGACGCCGAGCTCGCGCTCGGGAACGGCCTGGCCGTTCTCGGAGAACCCGACGTCCGAGACCTCGGTGGCCTCGATCAGGTTCTCGTCGATCTCGCGCATGGCGATCGAGAGGCTCTTCTCGTTCGGCTGGACCTCTACCAGCGGGCCGACGTACTCGAACAGGCCCTCGTGCAGCTGCGAGTAGTAGGCGTTGATCTGCCGGGCGCGACGTGCCGAGAAGATCACGAGTCCGTACTTGGAGTCGGCCTTGGTGAGCAGGCGGTCGACGGGCGGATCGGTGATGCCCTGGTGCTGAGTGGACAAGGAGTCTCTCCTGACGCTCTTTCGGTGCGGAGCAGCGGGGCTGCTCCCGTGATGTTCGCGGTGCGGGCGCGGGCGCCGCACGAAGTCTGCGATGCCGCGGGGGCGACGGGTTCGCGGCCTCAGGCGCAGGTGCGCGGGTCGAGCCCCATGAGCTCGACGAGCCTCTGCGCGGCGGTCTCCACCTGGTCGTTGACGACGGTGTGGTCGAACTCCGGCTCCGCAGCAAGCTCCATCTTAGCGGTTTCGAGGCGGACCTGCTGTTCCTCGGGACTCTCGGTGCCTCGACCGGTCAGCCGGGCGACCAGCTCCTCCCAGGTGGGAGGGGCCAGGAAGACCAGCTGCGCCTCCGGCATGGACTGCCGGACCTGGCGCGCCCCGGCCAGATCGATCTCCAGCAGGACGCGGCGCCCGGCGGCGACGGCGTCGAGCACCTTCTGCCTCGGCGTGCCGTAGCGGCTGCGGTTGTGCACCACTGCCCACTCGAGCATCTGGCCCTCGTCGACCATGCGCTGGAACTCGTCGTCGTCGACGAAGAAGTAGTGCACGCCCTCCTGCTCGCCCGGGCGCGGGGCGCGGGTGGTGGCCGAGACCGAGAGCCAGACATCCGGGCAGTGGTCGCGGATGTACGTGGAGACCGTGCCCTTCCCGACGGCCGTGGGCCCGGCCAGCACGGTGACGTGCTCGGGGGCGATGCTCGCTCCGGTGTGCTCCTGCGGCAAGGATGCTCCTCCAGCTGCTGTTCAGTCTGCGTCCTGCGGATGGGAGCCTCAGGATACCGCCGATGACGAAGGCGCCCCGCCTGCTACCGCGGATCGACGGAAGGAGGCGGGGCGCCTCGTCAGGAAGCGGCCGCAGGACCGGGCGGCCGCCGGCTCAGCGATCGAGCTGATCGATCAGCGCCTTGCGCTGGTGCACGCCCAGGCCCCGCACGCGGCGGGTCTTGGCGATGCCGATCTCCTCCATGATGGCCGCGGAGCGGACCTTGCCGATGCCCGGAGCGGACTCCAGCAGGTCGGAGACCTTCATGCGGCTCAGCGCCTCGTCCTCCTCGGCGCGCTGAAGGATCTCCGCCACCGTGATGGAGCGATCCTTCAGCTTGGCCTTCACCTCGGCGCGCACCGCGCGAGCGGCGGTCGCCTTCTCTCGGGCCGCAGCCCGTTCCTCATCTGTCAGCAGGCGCAATGCCATGACCGGTTCCTCCCTATGAACACCAGTTCTCGCTCGCCGTTCGCCCATGATCCGACCAGGATCGAGGTCGGCGCGCTCGCGCAACTGTATGCACATTCGTTGGAATGGTCATAGCGGAGGTGGTAGCGGACCTGGGCCGATACCCCGGTGGATCGGGTTCCGCGACTGGCAGCCGGGGCGGTCTAGGCGGCGGAGAGCTCGGGGGACAGCTCGGCCTGAGCAGCGCTGACGGTCCCCTGCAGGGCCTGGGGCTCGGGTCCGGCAGCGAGGATACCGCGCGAGGAGTTCACGAGCACCCGTCCTCTGACCTGGGCGAACATGGCACCGAGATCCTGAGCGGTCGCGCCCTGGGCGCCGTAGCCCGGAGCCAGGACCAGGCCGTCGAGGCCGGCCAGGTCCACTCCGACCTGCGCGATCGCCTCTCCGGTGGTCGCTCCGACGACGAGTCCGTGGGGCCCCGTAACGAAGCGGTCATAATGCGAGTCCTCACCCGGCATGACCTGCACCGACGCTGAGAGAGCCCCGGAATTGCGCTGGGAGACGGCCTCCGCGACGGCGGCTGCCACTGACTCCGGAGCCCCTCGGTGCTGCACCGAAGCGCCCTCGGGATTGGAGGTCAGGGCCAGCACGAAGGTGCCGCGACCCGTTGCCTCGGCCAGCTCGAAGGCCGGCTCGAGGGCCCCGGCGCCCAGGTACGGGCTCAGCGTCACGGCATCGGCGCGAAGCGCGGACTCCTCGGCCAGCCAGGTGCGGGCATAGGCCTGCATGGTGGAGCCGATGTCCCCGCGCTTGGCGTCGGCGATGGAGAGGATCCCGGCCTGACGGCAGGCCTCCAGGGTCTGCTCCAGGACGCCTATCCCGGAGGAGCCGTAGGCCTCGTACCAGGCCACCTGCGGCTTGATCGCGGCCACCCGGCCCTCGAGGGCCTCCACGACGCCCATGGAGAAGCGCAGCAGCCCCGCCGGGGTCTGGGGCAGCCCCCAGGCCTCCAGCAGCGAGGGATGGGCGTCGATCCCGACGCACAGCGGACCGTGCTCGGCGATCGCCGCCGCCGCGCGGGTGCCGAAGCTGGGTGCCGCCGGCTCAGCCACGGGCGGGCTCCGCCGACTCGCGGGCGGCGGCCACAGACTCGCGCAGCCGCTGCTCGTGGACCTGCAGCGGCGTGACGTCCCAGGTGTGCTCGCGCAGCGCCGTCACGGCCTGCACCACGGCACCCAGCTGGGCCACGGTGGTCACGATCGGCATGCCGACCGAAGTAGCCGCGGCTCGGATCTCGTAGCCGTCGCCGCGGGAGTCCCCGCCGCTGGAGGGCGTGTTGAAGACCAGGTCGATCTCGCCCGCCTCGATCAGGTCCACGACGGTGCGCTCCGTCGAATCGCGATCGGAGATCTTGGCGACCACCGTCGAGTCGATCCCGTTGCGGCGAAGCACCTTGGCGGTGCCGCCGGTGGTCACGATCTCGAAGCCGAGGTCGCGGAACATGCGCACATAGGCCACCGCGGCGCGCTTGTCCTTGTTCGCGACCGAGACGAAGACCCGGCCCTGCGTGGGCAGCGCCACCCCCGCGCCGGCCTGGGCCTTGGCGAAGGCGGTGTCGTAGTGCTCGTCGATGCCCATGACCTCGCCGGTCGAGCGCATCTCGGGGCCCAGCAGGGAGTCCACGGCACGGCCCTCGGCGGTGCGGAAGCGGGCGAACGGGAGCACGGCCTCCTTCACGGCCACCGCGGCGTCGTCCGGCAGGTGCGAGCCGTCGCCGTCGGGCAGCAGCGTCCCGTCGGCGCGCAGCTGCCGGATGGAGACTCCGGTGCCGATCAGCGCCGCAGCCTTGGCCAGCTGCACGCCGGTGGCCTTGGAGACGAACGGCACGGTGCGCGAGGCGCGCGGGTTGGCCTCGATGACGTAGAGGATGTCCGCGGCCAGGGCGAACTGGATGTTGATCAGCCCGCGCACCCCCACACCGGCGGCGATCGCCCCGGTGGCCTGGCGCACGCGCTCGAGCACGTCCGGGCCCAGGGTGACCGGCGGAAGGGTGCACGCCGAGTCGCCGGAGTGGATGCCGGCCTCCTCGAGGTGCTCCATGATCCCGCCGACGTACAGGCTCTGTCCGTCGTAGAGGGCGTCGACGTCGATCTCGATCGCGTCCTCGAGGAACTTGTCGATCAGCGCCGGGCGCTGCGGCGAGACCTCGGTCGCGTTCTCCAGGTAGGTGCGCAGCTGGTCATCGCCGTAGACGATCTCCATGCCGCGCCCGCCCAGCACGTACGACGGGCGCACGAGCACCGGGTAGCCGATCTCGGCCGCGATCGTGCGGGCGTCCTCGAAGGTCGAGGCCGTGCCGTTGCGCGGCTGAAGCAGCCCGGCATCATGGAGCACGCGGGCGAAGGCGCCGCGGTCCTCGGCCAGGTCGATGGCCTCCGGCGTGGTGCCCAGGATCGGGACCCCGGCGGCCTTGAGCTGCTCGGCCAGCTTCAGCGGGGTCTGACCGCCCAGCTGCACGAACACGCCCAGCAGCCCGCCGGTGGCCCGCTCCGCGGCGATGACCTCCATGACGTCCTCGAAGGTCAGCGGCTCGAAGTACAGGCGCGTGGAGATGTCGTAGTCGGTCGAGACCGTCTCCGGGTTGCAGTTGAGCATCACGGTCTCGTAGCCGGCCGCGCCCAGGGCCATCGAGGCGTGCACGCACGAGTAGTCGAACTCGATGCCCTGCCCGATGCGGTTGGGCCCGGAGCCCAGGATCAGCACGGAGTTCGCCGAGTGCTCCCCGACCTCCGTCTCCTCGTCGTAGGACGAGTAGTGGTACGGGGTGTAGGCCTCGAACTCGGCCGCGCAGGTGTCCACGGTCTTGAACACCGGGCGCACGCCCAGGGCGTGGCGCACCCCGCGCACCACGTCCTCCGAGACCAGGGCCAGCCGGCCGATCTGCTCGTCGGAGAAGCCGTGGCGCTTGGCCAGGCGCAGCGTGTCCTCGCTGAGGTCCGGATCGGCGCGCACCGTCTCGGCGACCTCGTTGAGCAGGCTGATCTGGTCCAGGTACCAGGGGTCGATCCCGGTGGCCTCGTGGACCTGGTCGATGCTCGCGCCGTTGAGCAGCGCCTGCTGCACCGCGTGGATGCGCTCGGTGGTCGAGGCGCGGGTGGCATCGATCAGGCGCTGGATCCCGTGCGGGCCCATCTCGACCTCGGGGCGGGCGAAGTCGAAGCTCGAGCCCTTCTGCTCGAGCGAGCGCATGGCCTTCTGCAGCGCCTCGGTGAAGCTGCGCCCGATGGCCATGGCCTCGCCGACCGACTTCATGGTGGTCGTCAGCGTGGGATCGGCGGCCGGGAACTTCTCGAAGGCGAAGCGCGGGCACTTCACCACGACGTAGTCGAGCGTGGGCTCGAACGACGCCGGGGTCTTCTTGGTGATGTCGTTGGGGATCTCATCGAGGGTGTAGCCCAGCGAGAGCTTGGTCGCGATCTTGGCGATCGGAAAGCCGGTCGCCTTGGAGGCCAGAGCCGAGGAGCGCGAGACGCGGGGGTTCATCTCGATGACGACCACGCGTCCGGTCTCCGGCTCGACCGCGAACTGGATGTTGCAGCCGCCGGTGTCCACGCCGACCTCGCGGATCACGGCGATCGAGATGTCGCGCAGGTTCTGGTACTCCCGGTCGGTCAGCGTCAGCGCCGGGGCCACCGTGATCGAGTCGCCGGTGTGCACGCCCACGGGGTCGAAGTTCTCGATCGAGCAGACCACCACGACGTTGTCGTTGCGGTCGCGCATCATCTCGAGCTCGTACTCCTTCCAGCCCAGGATCGACTCCTCGAGCAGGACCTCGGATGTCGGGCTGTACTGGATGCCGGCGCCGGCGATGCGGCGCAGGTCGGCCTCGTCGTAGGCCAGGCCCGAGCCCAGGCCGCCCATGGTGAACGACGGGCGCACGACCATCGGGTAGCCGAGCTCCTCGGCGGCGGCCAGGGCCTCATCCATCGAGTGGACGATGATCGAGCGGGCGGACTCGGCGCCGCAGCGCTCCACGACGCCCTTGAAGGCCTCGCGGTCCTCGCCCAGGTTGATCGCCGCGATATTCGCGCCGATCAGCTCGACGTCGTACTTCTCGAGCACGCCGTTGGCATCCAGGGCGATCGCGGTGTTCAGCGCGGTCTGCCCGCCGAGGGTGGGCAGGATCGCGTCGGGGCGCTCCTGGGCGATGATCTTCTCGACCACCTCGGGGGTGATCGGTTCGACGTAGGTGGCGTCGGCGAACTCCGGGTCCGTCATGATCGTGGCCGGGTTCGAGTTCACGAGGATGACCCGCAGGCCCTCCTCCTTGAGAACCCGCAGGGCCTGGGTCCCCGAGTAGTCGAACTCGGCTGCCTGACCGATCACGATCGGGCCGGAGCCGATGACCAGGACGCTGTTGAGATCGTTCCTGCGCGGCATCAGTTCTTGGCCTCCTGGCTGGCGGTGCTCTGGGTGGTCTCTGCGACGACGGCCTCAGCCTGCGCGCCGCCGGTGAAGGGCTCGCGGGTGCGCAGCATGTCGACGAAGCGGTCGAAGAGGTAGGCGGCGTCGTGCGGACCGGCCGCCGCCTCGGGGTGGTACTGGACGGAGAACGCGGGGATGTCCAGGCAGTTCAGGCCCTCGACCACCTGGTCGTTGAGCCCGATGTGGCTGACCTCCACGCGCCCGAAGCCGCCGGTCGGGGCCTCGACGGGCCCGTCGAGCGGGGCGTCGACGGCGAAGCCGTGGTTCTGCGCGGTGATCTCCACCTTGCCTGTGCGGCGGTCCAGCACGGGCTGGTTGATGCCGCGGTGGCCGAAGGGCAGCTTGTAGGTCCCGAAGCCCAGGGCCCGGCCCAGCAGCTGGTTGCCGAAGCAGATCCCGAAGAACGGGGTGCCCGAGCGCAGGACGTCGCGCAGGACCTCGATCTGGGCCTCGGCGGTCTCCGGGTCGCCGGGGCCGTTGGAGATGAACACGCCGTCAGCGCCCAGCTCGCGGATCTGCTCGACAGTGGTGGTTGCCGGCAGCACGTGCACGCGCAGCCCGCGCTCGGCCATGCGCCGCGGGGTCATGGACTTGATGCCGAGGTCGATCGCGGCGACGTCGCCGATGACCTCGCCGTCCCAGCCGTGCTCGGACGGCTCGATCGTGTGGGCCTGCTCGGTCGTCACGGTCTCGGCCAGGCGCTGCCCGGCCATCGAGGGCTGCTCGCGGACCTCCGCCAGCAGCTCGTCGACGGTGCGCGAGCCCAGGGCCTCGCCCGAGAAGATCCCGGCGCGCATGGACCCGGCGCTGCGCAGGTGGCGGGTCACCGCGCGGGTGTCGATGTCGCGGATGCTGACGATGCCCTGCTCGGCCAGCAGCTCGTCCAGGGTCTTCTCATTGCGCCAGTTCGAGGCCACACGGGCGGCGTCGCGCGCGGCGTAGCCGGCGACCCACACGCGGCGGGACTCGTCGTCCTGCGCGTTCGTGCCCGTGTTGCCCACGTGCGGAGCGGTCATGACCACGATCTGGCCCGCGTACGACGGGTCGGTCAGGGTCTCCTGGTAGCCGGTCATCCCGGTCGAGAACACAGCCTCGCCGAGGGTGCGGCCTTCAGCGCCCCAGGCGCTGCCGCGGAAGGTGCGCCCGTCCTCCAGGACGAGAATCGCAGGGGTGAGGGGGTGTGCGGTCACGGAGCAGTCTCCTGGTTCTGCGATGCGGAAGCGGCGCCCTCGTGGGGCGTCTCGGAAGTCTGTGCGGTGCCGTAGGCGGCCAGCGCCTCGAGCAGCCGGGGGCGATCCTGGGAGCCCTGCGGCCGGAAGCCGGTGTCCACCGGCTCGCCCGCGAAGTCCCAGGTCACCATGACGAGCCCGCCGGGCTCGACGAACTTGCCGACCATGCCGGAGCCGGTGCCGTAGTCGGTGACGCGCTCGGCGGCGATCCACACGGGCTCGGCGCCCGTCCGGTCGATGAGCAGGCCGTCCTCGTAGAGGAAGACCCGGGCCCGGGTGCGCACGCCCAGGCCGTGGCCGACCAGGCGGTCCATGGTGTTGCCGTGGCGGGTCGTGGCCACGTACATGCCGTCCACGTGCCCGAGCGGGTCGCGCTGCTCGATGTCCGAGGGCAGCTCAGGCAGCGGCGCACGGGATTCGTCGCGGTTGCGGCGACGGCGCCAGGCCAGCGCAGCCGGCACCAGGACCACGAGCACGACGGCGATGCCCCACAGGGCGGTCTGCAGCCTGACATCCATGCCGCTCACCGCCCCTGGTACGGGCCGCCGACGCTGCGGGCGGCGTCGGGATGGGGGCTGGAGAGCTCGCCGTCGAGCACGACGGGGTGCCCGCGCAGCAGGGTCGCGCGGACCGAACCGGGCAGGGTCAGGCCGCGGTAGGGGCTGTTGCGCCCCTTGCTGGCGTGGGCCTCGGGATCCACGACGGTCTCGGCGGCCGGGTCGAAGAGCACGATGTTGGCGGGCTCCCCCTCGGCCAGCGGTCGGCCCTGCTCCCCCAGTCCGCCGATGCGCGCCGGGGTCTCGGAGAGCACCCGGGCCACGTCCGCCCAGGTGAGCAGGCCGGTGTCCACGAGGGTGTGCTGAGCGATCGACAGCGCGGTCTCCAGCCCGGTCATGCCGTGGGCCGCACCGGACCACTCGCACTCCTTGTCCTGGCGCGGGTGCGGTGCGTGATCGGTGCCGATGACGTCGATCGTGCCGTCGGCGACCGCCTGGCGCACGGCCTGGACGTCCTCCTCGGTGCGCAGCGGCGGGTTGACCTTGTAGACGGGGTCGAAGGTGCGCACGAGCTCGTCGGTGAGCAGCAGGTGGTGCGGGGTGACCTCGGCCGTGACGTCGATCCCGCGCTCCTTGGCCCAGCGCACGAGCTCGACCGATCCCTTGGTGGACAGGTGGCAGATGTGCAGGCGCGAGCCCACGTGCTGCGCGAGCAGGACGTCGCGGGCGATGATCGCCTCCTCGGCGACCGCCGGCCAGCCGCCGAGGCCGAGGTCCGCCGAGACGGAGCCCTCGTTCATCTGGGCGCCCTCGGTCAGACGCGGGTCCTGCGCGTGCTGGGCGACGACGCCGTCGAAGGTCTTGACGTACTCGAGAGCCCGGCGCATCAGCAGCGGGTCGTGGACGCACTTGCCGTCATCCGAGAAGACGCGCACGGCGGCCCGCGACTCGGCCATGGCGCCGATCTCGGAGAGCTGCTCGCCGGCCAGTCCGACGGTCACGGCGCCGATGGGCTGGACCTGCGCCCAGCCGGCATCGCGGCCCAGGCCCCAGACCTGCTCGACCACGCCGGCGGTGTCGGCCACCGGGTCGGAGTTGGCCATGGCGAAGACTGCGGTGAAGCCGCCGCGGGCGGCTGCGCGCGTGCCGGTCTCCACGGTCTCGGCGTCCTCGCGTCCGGGCTCGCGCAGGTGGGTGTGGATGTCGACCAGTCCGGGCAGCGCGATCAGGCCCTGGGCCTCGATCACCCGCGCCTCGGAGTCCTCGAGACCCTCGCCGATGCGCTCGATGTGGCCGCCGGCCACGAGCAGGTCGGCCGTGCGCTCGCCCAGCAGGCTCGCGCCGCGGATCAGCCAGCGCTGCGCGCCTGTCGCGGACGGTTCGTTGGCGGGGCTCATCGGGTCTCCTCAGGGCTGAAGGGATCGGCGCCGGCGGTCTCGTCCTCGCCGGTCAGCAGCAGGTACAGGCAGGCCATGCGCACGGAGACGCCGTTGGCGACCTGGCGCAGCACGGTCGAGCGCGGCGAGTCGGCGGCCTCGGATGAGATCTCCAGGCCGCGGTTCATGGGGCCGGGGTGCATGATCGCCGTCTCCAGCCCGGCGGCATCCAGCAGCTGCAGGCGCTCGTGGGTCAGGCCCCAGGTCCGGGCGTACTCGGCCTCGGACGGGAAGAACGCCGCGTGCATGCGCTCGCGCTGGACGCGCAGCATCATCACGGCATCCGGGCCCTCGGCCAGGGCTTCGTCCAGGTCGAAGCGCACCTCGACCGGCCAGTGCTGCACGCCCACGGGCACCAGCGTGGGCGGGGCCACCAGGGTCACCCGGGCGCCGAGCGTGGACAGCAGCCACATGTTGGAGCGGACCACGCGCGAGTGCAGGACATCGCCCACGATCACCACGTGCATGCCGGCGAGGTCGGTGCCCGTGGGGTCCACCCCGGCCAGGCGGGCGCGGTGCTGGCGCAGGGTCATGGCATCGAGCAGCGCCTGGGTGGGGTGCTCGTGCTTGCCGTCTCCGGCGTTGAGCACGGCGGCGTCGATCCACCCGGAGGTCGCCAGCTGCTGCGGGGCGCCCGAGGCGCCGTGGCGGATCACCACGGCGTCGGCGTTCATGGCCATCAGGGTCTGGGCGGTGTCCTTGAGGGACTCACCCTTGGAGACCGAGGAGCCCTTGGGCGAGAAGTTCAAGACGTCGGCCGACAGGCGCTTGGCGGCGGTCTCGAAGGAGATGCGGGTGCGCGTGGAGTCCTCGAAGAACAGGTTCACGACGGTGCGGCCGCGCAGCGCCGGCAGCTTGCGCACGGACTGCTGCCCCAGCTCCCCCATCCGCTCGGCGGTGTCGAGGATCTGCAGGGCCTCGGCGCGGGTCATCTCCCGCGTGCTCAGCAGGTGCTTCATCCCTCGATCACCACCTGGTCGGTCTCCTGAGCGCTCGCCTCGGCGCTTCCGTCGATCTCGGACAGCCGCACTCGGACCCGCTCCTGGGAGGAGGTGGGGAGGTTCTTGCCGACGAAGTCGGCGCGGATCGGCAGCTGGCGGTGGCCGCGGTCGACCAGCACGGCCAGCCGCACGATCTCGGGGCGTCCCAGCTCCGTAAGGGCGTCCAGGGCCGCACGGATGGTGCGACCGGAGTAGAGGACGTCGTCCACCAGGACCACGGTGCGGCCGTCGATGCCGGCCTCGGGCAAGCGGGTGGGCCAGGGGACGCGCGAGCCGGAGGTGCGCAGGTCGTCGCGGTACATGGTGACGTCGAGCTGGCCGAGGGAGGTCTGCGGATCGAAGTCGTCGAACTGGGCGAGCTTGGCCGCCAGTCGCTGCGCCAGCGGATAGCCGCGGCGCGGGATGCCCATGAGCACGAGGCTCTCAGCGCCCCGGTTGGACTCCAGGATCTCGTGGGCGATGCGCGTCAGCGCCCTGTCGATGTCGGCCGGAGCCAGGATCCGCCGTGCGCTCGACGCGCCGCCGTCCTGCTCGCGGCCCGAGCTGTGCGTCGCCGTCTCGCGGAGGTTCTCCTCTGCCACGGTGCGCCTCCTTCCCCGCCTCTCCGGACGGACTTAAAGGGTGCTGTGCCGACGGCAACCCTAGCACCGGGGACCCTGTCCCCCGGACGGGCTCTGCCGCTCGTGCGGCCATCGGCCAGGGGCCCGGACATGCGCGCGCACCGGTGCGGGGCACCGGTGCGCGTGTGCATGTCGGCCTGGACCCGGCCTCAGGAGGCGTCGGTGCGCCCTGCGGAGCCTTCCTGCTGCTCGTCGGAGCCGGGCGCCAGGACCTGCGCGCCCTCCAGCTCGGCCTCGTCGAAATCGGGCAGGGCCACACCCTGCTCCTGCTCGGCGGACTCGGCCAGGACCTGCGCCACCGTGGGCTGGTCCGCTGCCTCGGGATCCGCCTGCTGGGCGGCCAGCAGAGTGGGCTTGATCTTCTGCAGGCGCCCGAGCAGGCCGTTGACGAAGTTCGGGGAGTCGTCGGTCGACAGCTCGCGGGCCAGCCCCACGGCCTCGGCCACGGCGACGGCGTCCGGGACGTCGTCGTTGTAGAGCAGCTCCCAGGCCCCCACGCGCAGCAGCGTGCGGTCCACGGCGGGCATCCGCTCCAGCGTCCAGCCGCGAGACCAGGTCTGCACGGCCTCGTCGATCTCCTGGCGGCGCAGCAGCACCCCGCGGATGATCTCCTCCGTGTAGGCGCCGAGCTGCTTGTCGTCGTGGGCGCGGCGCCGGCTCATGACCTCGAGCGCGGGCTCGTCGCGCTGCTCGGCCTCGAAGAGGACCTCGACAGCCCTGGTGCGGGCCCTTCCGCGTGCGCTCATTCGGAGACGCGGCCGAGGTAGTCGCCCGTGCGGGTGTCGACCTTGACGCGCGTGCCCTCCTCGACGAACAGCGGGACCTGGATCTGGTAGCCGGTCTCGACGGTGGCGGGCTTGGTGCCGCCGGTCGAGCGGTCGCCCTGCAGACCAGGGGCCGACTCGGTGATCTCGAGCACGACCGACGGGGGCAGCTCGATGTACAGCGGGGTGCCCTCGTTGAACGCGATGGTGGCGTTGGAGGCCTCGAGCATGAAGTTCTCGGCATCTCCCACCACGGCGGCCGGGATGGTCACCTGGTCGAAGGTGTCGTTGTCCATGAAGACGAAGTCCTCGCCGTCCTTGTACAGGTACTGGTACTCGGAGCGGTCGACCGTGGCGGTCTCAACCTTGGCGCCGGCGTTGAAGGTCTTGTCGACGACCTTGCCGGAGGTGATGTTGCGCATCTTGGTGCGCACGAAGGCGCCGCCCTTGCCCGGCTTGACGTGCTGGAACTCGATGACGCTCCAGAGATTGCCGTCGATCTTCAGGACGGTGCCGTTCTTGATGTCGTTCGAGGTGGCCATGCTCTCTCTCTCGTCGCCGGGGCGTCCGAAAAGCGCGGACGGGTGCGGATCGCAGGACACTCTAGCAAGGCGGGCGCCGCCGCGATCCCGGGGGCGGCGCCTGTCGGGGGCCTCAGACCGCGACCTCCTGGTACACCGCGTAGAGGATCGACGGGTCGGGCACCTCCATGATGCGGGGACGGGCGATGCCGTCCAGCACCACGAAGCGCAGCAGGCCGCCGCGGGTCTTCTTGTCCCGCTTCATGACCTCCAGCAGCTTGGGCCACTGGTCGAAGCGGTAGGCGACCGGCAGCCCCAGGGACTCCAGGATGCTGCGGTGGCGCTCCACGACCTCGTCCGAGAGCGTGCCGTTGGTGCGGCCCAGCTCAGCGGCGAACATCATGCCGACCGAGACGGCGGCGCCGTGGCGCCACTGGTAGCGCTCGTTCTGCTCGATCGCATGCCCCAGGGTGTGGCCGTAGTTGAGCATCTCGCGCTCCCCCGCCTCCCGCAGGTCCCCGGAGACGACGCCCGCCTTGACCCGGATGGTGCGCTCCACGAGCTCGCGCAGCACGGGTGAGGCCGGGTCGGTGGCCTCCTCCAGCTGCTGCTCGATCAGCTCGAGGATCCGCTCATCGGCGATGAACCCGCACTTGACCGTCTCGGCCATGCCCGTGAGCAGCTCGTTGCGCGGCAGGGTGGACAGCACGTCGAGGTCGCACAGCACGCCGGCCGGCGGATGGAACGAGCCCACGAGGTTCTTGCCCTCGGAGGTGTTGATCCCGGTCTTGCCGCCCACCGCGGCATCGACCATGCCCAGGAAGGTCGTGGGCACGTGCACCACGCGGATGCCGCGCAGCCAGGTCGCGGCCACGAAGCCGGCCAGATCGCTCACCGCTCCGCCCCCGACCGAGACGATGGCGTCGGTGCGGGTGAAGTCGGCCTGGCCCAGAGCCTGCCAGCAGAAGCCCGCGACCTCCAGGCGCTTGCCCTCCTCGGCATCCGGGATCACGGCCTGGAAGGCCTGGTAGCCCTCCCCCTGCAGCTGCTCGACGACCACCTGGCCGTTGGCCTCGAGGGCCTGCGGGTGGATGACGAGCACCTTCTGGACTCGGCTGCCCAGGATCTCGGCCAGGTGGCCCATCAGGCCTCTGCCCACGAGGACCTCGTACTCGTCCTCGGGGCGCGAGCCGGTCACGGGGATGCGTGTGGTGGTCATGGCTCTCCTTCGCTGTGCACTCCGCGCGACGAGGCGCGTCACGAGCGGTTCGTGCGGTGGTCTGTCTCGATGGTCTCAGCCGGCGGCCTGGCGGCGCAGGGCCTGGATCTCCTCGTGCAGTTCCTCGGCGATCCTGGAGATCGGGCGGTTGCCGCTGGCGTCCAGGCGGATGTCCGCCAGGGCCTCGTAGGTGTCCCGGCGCTGCGTCATCAGATCGCGCCAGCGCTGCACGGGGTCTCCCTTGAGCATGGGGCGGTTGCCCGCCCGACGCAGCCGGCGGCGCACGGAGCGCTCGTCGATCTCCAGGTAGGCGACCATCTGGTGCTGCAGCAGGGCCTCGACCGAGGCCGTCATGGGAGCGCCGCCGCCCAGCGAGAGGATCGAGTCGTCCAGCGACTCGTCCTCCAGCAGCTCGGCGATGGTCTCCGCCTCGATCCTGCGGAACTCGTCCTCGCCCCGGGCCTCGAACAGCTGCGGGATCTGCCCGTGGCGCTGCACGATCAGCGAGTCCGAGTCGGCGTAGCCGTAGCCGTAGCGCCGGGCCATGTACTTGGCCAGGTGCGATTTGCCCGCGGCCATGGGCCCGATCAGCACGATCGGGCCCTGGGAGGGCCCCAGATCCGCCTGCGGATCCGGGGCCGCGGGAGGACGACGTCGGCTCACGCGTTGCGCTCCGGCGCAGGCCCCTCCGTGCCCTCGAACGCGCCGAGCTCGCCGCTCGAGCGCAGCGCCTCCGGGATCGCGGCCAGGTAGGCGTCCTTGTTGCGCACGGTCTCGGCGATCGAGTCGCCGCCGAACTTCTCGAGCGCGGCCTCCGCGAGCACGAGCGCGACCATGGCCTCGGCCACCACGCCGGCGGCCGGCACGGCGCAGACGTCCGAGCGCTGGTGGTGGGCCCGGGAGGCATCGCGCGTGGCGATGTCCACGGTGCGCAGCGCCTTGGGGACGGTCGCGATGGGCTTCATGGCAGCCCGAACGCGCAGAACGTCTCCGATGGACATGCCGCCCTCGATGCCGCCCGCGCGGTTGGAGACGCGGTGCACGCGGCCGTCATCGCCGATCATGATCTCGTCGTGGGCCTGCGTGCCAGGACGCGCGGCGGTGAGGAAGCCGTCGCCGACCTCCACGCCCTTGATCGCCTGGATGCCCATCAGCGCACCGGCCAGGCGCGAGTCCAGGCGGCGGTCCCAGTGCACGTAGGAGCCCAGTCCCGGAGCCAGTCCGTAGGCCAGGACCTCGACGACGCCGCCGAGGGTCTCGCCGTCCTTGTGCGCGGCGTCGACTGCTTCGACCATCTTCGCCGAGGTCTCGGCGTCGTGGCAGCGCAGCGGATCGGCGTCCAGGGCCTCGACGTCGCCGGGCACCGGGCGCGCCGCGTCGATCGGGGATTCGACGCCGCCCACAGCGGTCGTGTGCGAGACCAGGCCGACCCCCAGGGCCTCGAGGATCGCAGCGGCCACGGCGCCCAGGGCCACGCGCGTGGCGGTCTCCCGGGCAGAGGCGCGCTCGAGCACCGGACGGGCCTCGTCGTGGCCGTACTTCTGCATGCCGGTGAAGTCGGCGTGGCCGGGACGCGGGCGGGTGAGCGCGGCATTGCGGGCGCGGCCCTCGAGCAGCGCAGGGTCCACGGGATCGGCGGACATGACCGTCTCCCACTTGGGCCACTCGGTGTTGGCGATCTCGATCGCCACCGGACCGCCCTGGGTCAGGCCGTGGCGCACGCCGCCCAGCAGCCGCACGCGGTCCTGCTCGAACTTCATGCGCGCGCCGCGGCCGTAGCCGAGGCGGCGTCGGGCCAGCGCGGCCTGGATGTCGGCCGAGGTCAGGCTGACCCCGGCGGGAACGCCCTCGATGATGCCCACGAGGGCCTCTCCGTGGGACTCACCAGCACTCAGCCAGCGCAGCATGTTCAGCCTCTCTTCGTCCTGGGCTCCTCGCGCGGTCGCGGGAGCATGTGGGTGATTCCTCTGCCTTCGTGCCGAGCGCAGCCCGTGCCCCGAAGGGGATCAGGAGCTGCGCAGGACCGCCTCGGCCAGCTCGGGCCGCCCGGCGGCGGTGCACAGGGCGCGGATCACCGCGTGCTCCTGGGGCAGGGTCTGATCGATCGAGCGACCGGTGAACAGCCGGATCTGATCCAGTGCCTGCAGCACGAGCATATCCAGCCCGGGGACCACCGTGCCCCCTGCCCGCTGCCAACCCCGCGCCAGCGCCGAGGGCCAGGGGTCGTAGGCGGCATCCAGCAGGGTTCCACCGGTGCTGCGCCCGGGCACCGAGGCCAGCTGCGCGGCCAAGTCATCGGCGCCGTGCGGCGGCAGGGTCGAGACCACCAGATCCGATCCGGCCAGATGCTCCGCCGCGGCATCCCAGTCCCGGATCCGCAGCGGCAGCCCGAGGCGCTCAGCGGCCTCGACCGCGCGCCCGGCGCGCTGCGGCGAGCGGACCCACAGCTCGATCTCCTCGGCACCCAGCTGCTGCAGGGCGGCCAGGGCCGCCGTGGCCGTCCCGCCGCCGCCGAGCACCGAGGCCCGCGCACCCTCCGGAACCGCGCCGGCCGCCCGCAGCGACGCAGCGATCCCGGCGACGTCCGAGTTGTGCCCCAGCAGGGAGCCGTCGGAGCGCGGGCGCAGCGTGTTGACCGTGCCGACGGCCGCCGCCTGATCGCTCAGCTCGTCGGCCAGCTCGGCGGCCTCCGACTTCAGGGGCATGGTCACCGACATCCCCTGCCAGGCCGGATCCTGACGCAGCAGCGCGATCTGCCCGGTGAGCTCGCCTTCCTCGAGGTCGTAGGCCCGGTAGTCGATCGCCTCCCCCAGCACCCGGTAGGCGGCCTCGTGCAGCCGAGGCGACAGGGAGTGGCCGATCGGATGGCCGGCCACCCCCGCGTGGGCAGTGCTCACTGGCACTTGTCCTCGTTCTCGGAGCACCACTGCTGGTACTCGTCGACGTTCTCCGCGTGCTCCTCGAGCGTGGAGGCGAACTTCGTCTCGCCGGTGTCGAGGTTGACCGTGACCCAGTAGTAGTAGTCGTTCTCCGCCGGGTTGGCCGCCGCGTCGATGGCCTCGGTGCTCGGCGAGCCGATCGGGCCCACGGGCAGGCCCGGATTGGCGTACGTGTTGTACTCGTTCGACTTGTCCTTCTTCTCCTCCTCGGAGATGTGGACGGTCGTCTCGCCCAGGCCGTAGGCCACCGAGGCGTCCGACTGGATGAGCCCGCCGGTTCCGGCGTCCGGGTTGTCCAGGCGGTTGTAGATCGCTCCCGCGACGTCGTCGTAGATGTCCGGCACGCCCTCGAACTCGACGATCGAGGCCACGGTGAGGATCTCGAACTCGTCCTCCTCGGCCACGCCTGCGTCCTCGAGCGCGCTGTTCGTGGAGTCGACCATCTCCTGGAGGATCTCCTCCGGGGTGGCATCCAGCGGGAAGCGGTACTCGCCCGGGTGCAGGTAGCCCTCGATCGTGGGGAACTCATCCGAGATGCCGTACTGCGTGGGATCCTCGGCTGCGTCCTCGAAGTCCTGCACCGAGTGCCCGGTGGACTCGGAGAGGATCAGGAACGTCTCGTCCATGCGGACCGTGCGCGGGACGGCGGCGTAGTCGGTCGCCTCCTCCTCCTGCATCAGCCTCGAGACGGCGGCATCCGAGCTCATCTGGCGATTGAGCTCGTACTCCCCCGGCTGCACGAAGTCGCCCGCATGGCCCTCGTTGAACACCTCCATGAAGCGCTCGCCGTCGGCGACGATGTCCTCCTCCTCGAGCGCGACGGCGACCTGGTCGACGGTCGCGCCCTCCTGGACGGTGAAGGTCACCGGGTCATCGCCCTCGCCGCGGTAGTCGTGGCGCTCGAACCATCCGAAGGTGGTGCCCAGCACGGTCACGGTCAGCACCACGGCCACCGTGAACAAGGCGATGGCCCCGATCAGGGACATGTTGTGCTTCTTGGTCAGGCGGCGCAGCTCGTCGGGCGAGCGGTTCTCGGCCTCGAAGGCACCCGAGATCTCGCGCGATTCGCGCCGCGGCCCCCCGCTGGTGCCGGCCGAGTCCTCGGTGTGCGCGTCAGTGCGCGGGTCCTGGTCGCTCACGACAGGTCTCCCTCCGGATGGGCGGTCGTCTCCGCGGAGGCGACCGTGGTCTGGTGTGCTCCGGAGCCGGCGTCGGCTCCGTCAGCGGGGGGAACCTCCACTCCGGCCAGCCCGCCGGAACGATGGATCATGGACAGTGCGGCCTCGAGGATGGTGACCGCCGCCTGGCGGTCCACCTTGTCCCGATGCTCGCGTCGGGACACGCCCGCTTGGAGCAGGGCGCGATGGGATTCGGTGGAGCTCCAGCGCTCGTCGAGCATGCGCACGGGCACCGACCAGCCTTTGGCCGCCAGGCGCCGCTGCAGCCCCTGGGCCCAGACGATCGCCGCGCGCGTGGAGTCGGTGTGCCTGCCGGACATGGCCAGCGGCAGCCCGACGACGACCTCGACGACCTCGTGCTCGTGGACCAGGTTGGCCGCGAGCTTGATGTCGAAGCCCTTGCGGCGGTCCCGCTCGAGCGTGGTCAGCGGGGTGGCCAGGATGCTCTCGGGGTCGGACAGGGCCACGCCCACGCGCACGGTGCCGACGTCGACGCCCAGGCGCCGACCCGGCCGGATGGCCGTCGGCGCCTGCGCGCTGAGCTGTTCGGAGGACACGGCCAAGGCCTCAGGCCCCTGCTCCGGTGCGCAGCTCGGCCTGGATGGCCTCGAGCGCAGCCCCGGTGCGGGCGGGGTCCTGGCCGCCGCCCTGGGCGAGGTCGTCCTTGCCGCCTCCGCCGCCGCCGAGCACGCCTGCGGCGGTGCGCACGAGCGCCCCGGCCTTGGCTCCGGCCGCGCGGGCGGCCTCGGTGGTGGCCACGAGCACGAGCGGACGCCCGTTGGAGGCACCGGTCACGGCCACGACGGCGGCACGATCATTCAGGCGCCCGCGCAGGTCCAGGGCCAGTGCACGCAGGTCGTCCGCTCCGGAGACCTCGCCCATGTCATGAGCCAGCACCGTCAGCGAGCCGATCTGCTGTGCCTGATCCAGCAGCGAGCCCGCCTGGGCCTGCAGCTTCTCGCGGCGCAGCTCGCCGAGCTGGCGCTCCGTCTCCTTGAGCTTGTCCAGGGTCGACTGGAGGCGCTCGGGCAGCTCCTGCGAGGACTGCACCTTGAGCATGTCGGTCAGCTGGCTGACGAGCGTGCGCTCGGCGGCCAGGTGGTTGAACGAGTCCAGGCCCACCAGGGCCTCCACGCGCCGGTTGCCCGAGCCCACGGAGCCCTCCGAGATCAGCGACAGCGAGCCGATCTGCGCGGTGTCATCGACGTGCGTGCCGCCGCACAGCTCGCGCGACCACTCGCCGTTCATCTCGACCACGCGCACGACGTCGCCGTACTTCTCGCCGAACAGGCTCATGGCGCCCAGGGCGCGGGCCTCGTCGAGCGGCATCTCGCGGGTGAGGACCTCGTGGTCGTCGTGGATCACGGCGTTGGCCAGGCCCTCGACCTCCTGCTTCTGCGCCGTGGTCAGGCCCTCGCCCCAGCTGAAGTCGAAGCGCAGGTAGCCCTCCTTGTTGAAGGAGCCGCGCTGGACAGCCTCGGGGCTGAGCACCTCGTGCAGCGCCGCGTGGACGATGTGCGTGGCCGAGTGCGCCATCTCTCCGTCGCGGCGGCGGCGGACGTCGATCGCGGCCGTGACCTCGGAGCCCACGGCGACCTCGCCGGAGACGACCTTGCCGCGGTGGACCGACAGGCCCTTGACGGGCTGCTGGACGTCCGCGACCCGGATCACGAAGCCGTCGCCGGAGATCGTGCCCGTATCTGCGGCCTGGCCGCCGGACTCGGCGTAGAACGGGGTCGTCTCGAGCACGACCTCGACCTCCTGGCCCTCGGAGGCGGCCGGAGCCGTCTGCCCGTCCACGAGCAGGGCGCGGATCGTGGTCGCGGTGGAGAACTCGTCGTAGCCGGTGAAGATCGAGCCGCGCTGCTCCTGCAGGGCGCGCAGCACCGAGAGGTCCTCGAAGCCGCCCTTCTTGGCCTTGGCATCCGCGCGAGCGCGCTGGCGCTGCTCCTCCATCAGGGAGCGGAAGGCCGTCTCGTCGACCGCGACACCGGCCTCGGCGGCCATCTCGAGGGTCAGGTCGATCGGGAAGCCGTAGGTGTCGTGCAGGGCGAAGACATCGGCACCGCCGACCGACCCGCCCTGGGCCTTGGCCGCGGAGACCGCCTGGTCCAGGCGAGCCGTGCCGGACTCGATCGTCTTCAGGAACGCCTTCTCCTCGGCGTAGGCGATCCGGGAGATGCGCTCGAAGTCGTCCTTGACCACCGGGTAGACCTTGCCCATGACCTCGGAGGAGGCCGGCAGCAGAGTCGGCAGGCAGGGCTCGGTCACGCCCAGCAGGCGCATGGCGCGGATCGCGCGGCGCAGCAGGCGGCGCAGGATGTAGCCGCGGCCCTCGTTGCCGGGCACCACGCCGTCGCCGATGAGCATCAGCGAGGAGCGCACGTGATCGGCGACCACGCGCATGCGGACGTCGTCCTCGTAGCCCTCGTCCCCGGGGTTCTCGGAGCCGCGGTACTTGCGGCCGGAGAGCTTCTCGGCGGCGTCCAGGACGGGACGGACCTGGTCGGTCTCGTAGAAGTTCTCCACGCCCTGCAGCAGCATGGCCATGCGCTCGACGCCCATGCCGGTGTCGATGTTCTTCTTGGGCAGTTCCCCCAGGATCTCGTAGTCCTTGCCGCTGCCCTCGCCGCGCTGGTACTGCATGAACACGAGGTTCCAGATCTCGATGTAGCGGTCGTCATCCGCGGCGGGGCCGCCCTCCTTGCCGTAGCGGGGGCCGCGGTCGTAGAAGATCTCGGAGTCGGGACCGGCCGGGCCCGGCTGGCCGGTGTCCCAGAAGTTCTCCTCCTTGGGCATGCGCTGGATGCGCTCATCCGGCACGCCCACGGTCTCGCGCCACAGCGCGTAGGACTCCTCGTCGTGCTCGTAGATCGTGATCCACAGCCGCTCGGGATCCAGCCCGAAGCCGCCGTCCTCCACGGAGCTGGTCAGCAGCTCCCAGGCGAACGGGATGGCCTTCTCCTTGAAGTAGTCGCCGAAGGAGAAGTTGCCCGCCATCTGGAAGAACGTGCCGTGGCGGGCGGTCTTGCCCACCTCGTCGATGTCGAGCGTGCGGATGCACTTCTGGACGGAGGTCGCGCGGTCGTACGGCGCCTGCTCCTGGCCCAGGAAGTACGGGATGAAGGGGACCATGCCCGCGATGGTGAACATCGAACCGGGCGCGGTCGAGACCAGGGACGCCGACGGCACGACCGTGTGTCCCTTCTTCTCGAAGAAGCTCAGCCAGCGCTCGGTGATCTCGTGGGTCAGCATGTCGTCCTCTTGGTCCTCTGGAATCGTGTCGGTCTGTGGGGGAATCGGCAGGAGCCGATCCGTGCGTCGCGGATCAGGACCCGCCGCGGGAGCTCTCGACAGTCGCGTGGTCGTCGTGCTCGATGATCGTCTGCTCGTCTGCCCGGGGCCCGGGCTGGAGCTCAGCTGCAGCGCGCCCGCTTAGCCGCTCCGCCGCAGCCTCGCGGCGGCTTCCTGCACCGGAGCCGCCGAGCTGATCCCGCAGCTCGGTCTCGGCCTGGTCCATGCCCGCGCGGATGTCCTGGACTACGCGCAGCACGCGTGTGCCCAGCCGGTTCTCCCGCACGGGCACCTCGAGGCCCTGATCCGCCGGCTCGACGGCGCCGCGCCCGCGCTCGACAGCCTGGGCGAGCGCCCGACGACCGCGGTCGCTGCCGACGGCCCGACCGGCGCCTACGCCCACGGCGGCGCCGGCCGCCAGAACGGCGAGCCTGGTCAATGCGCTCATGCGTGGGGTCCTTCCGCGTCTCGGCGCTCGGGCTGGTCGGCCTGGTCGGGATCGCGCCGTGCTGAGCTGCGCTCGACGGACTCCCCGGACATGCTCTCACCCTGAGGCCGCTGCGCGGATGAGGCGCCCGTCTCGGGGCTGTCGGAGGGCGAATCCGTATCCCACTCCGTGCCCTCCCACCAGGCGCCGCCCTGCTCGCTCACGGGCATCCCATGAGCGGGGGCCGTGCGTCTCGGCACGGACTGCTCGTCGCGCGGGAAGGAGCCGGCGTGATCGGTCGGTGCCGTCTCGGTGCGATCCAGGTCCTCGGCGGCACCCGGGCGGGCGGCATGCTCGGCCTCGCGGGCCCTGCGGCGCTCCTCACGACGGGCCCGCACGGCATCGCCGCTGAAGGCCCGGCGCACCCCGGAGGAGAACGCGGCCGTCTTGATGATGGGCTGGCCCACCGTCGAGGCCACCAGGGAGGTCATGGCCGACATGCTCGCCGAGGCGTCCGAGACGCTGTCGGTGATGACATCGACCTTCTCGAGCTGCGAGTTGGTCGTGGCGACCGTGCGCGTGACCTCCTCGAGCAGCGGCTCGGTCTCGTCGTTGAGGTCGCGGATCAGGATCCGCAGCTCATCGAAGACGCGGCCCAGCTTGACGATCGGGACCGCCAGCAGAGCGACGAGCACTGCGAACACGCCGGCGGCGATGAGCCCGGCGATGTCTCCTCCGGTCATGTGATTGGAGTGCTCCTTGCTCGGCGGCGGCAGAGATCGGGAGAACCTGCCCTGGGCCGCACGTCCCGACGACGGACGGAAGTCGGCGGCAGGGCGTGCAGTGCGGGTCCAACTGTAACCAAAAGGTCACGATCGTCGCGGCCAGCTGTGATGAGGACTTCGTGGCGTCCGCTGAAGACACGCCCCAGCACCCTTCCGTCCGATGACGCGCCGCCCCCTCCGTGACCAGCGCATACAAGTGTGTACTGTGAGCGGCACCACACCGGAGAACCGGTGTTCAGCTCTCGGATCAAGGGGAATCCATGCACCGCACCACACCCTCCCGCGCGCCGCGCGGCGGCGCCCAGACGCCGACGCCCGTCCGCAGCCGCCGTCGCTCCCGCACCGTCGCGGCACTCATCGCCACCTCGGCCATGGCCCTGACGTCCTCCGGCGGGCTGCTGCCCGCCTACGCCGCACCCGCCGCCGAGACGGGCGAGCAGCGCCAGCTCGTGCTCGCCGCAGAGGGCGTCAGCGCCGCTCAGGCCGTCGCAGCGATCGAAGCCGCCGGCGGCGAGGTCGCCGAGCGCAATGACGCGATCGGCCTGTTCACGGTCAATGGCCCCTCAGATCTGGACGAGCGCCTGGAATCCTCCGCCGCCATCGCCGGCACCATGGACGACCAAGTCATCGGCTACACCCCGGATGCCCAGGCGCAGCAGCGGCGCAAGGACACGGACGATGTCGAGCGCGCCCGTGCCGACCGCCCGGCGGTGAAGGCCGACCCCAAGAACCGACGGGTGCCGCCGGGACAGGCGAAGAAGCGCCCCGAGCCCACGACCGCCGATGACCCCCTGCGCAGCCGGCAGTGGAACCTCGACATGATCGATGCCGACCAGGCCCACCGCACCCAGACCGGCAAGGGCGTGCGGGTCGGCGTCATGGACACCGGAGTGGACGGCACGCACCCGGACATCGCCCCCAACCTCAACACGGGCCTCTCCCGCAACTTCACCACCGACATCCCGGAGATCGACGGCGCCTGCGCCGAGGATCCCGACGGCTCCTGCGAGGACGGCAGCACCGTGGACGAGGGCGGTCACGGCACCCACGTGGCCTCCACGATCGCCTCCCCCGTCAACGGTCTGGGCATCGAGGGCGTGGCCCCGGGCGCAGAGATCGTGAACCTGCGCGTGGGCCAGGACAGCGGCTACTTCTTCCTGGAGCCGACGCTCGAGGCCCTGACCTATGCCCCCACCGCGGGCGTGGACGTGGTCAACATGAGCTACTACATCGATCCCTGGGCCTTCAACTGCACGGCCAACCCGGCCGACAGCCCCGAGGAGCAGGCGCAGCAGCAGCTCACGATCGAGGCCACCAACCGGGCGCTGCGCTACGCGAAGACCCACGGGGTGACGCTGATCGCCGCCATGGGCAACTCCCACATGGACCTGGGCAACCCGCAGGTGGACGACTCGAGCCCGGACTTCCCCGAGGGCCAGGCCCGTGAGCGCACGATCGACAACTCCTGCCTGGACATCCCGACCGAGGGCGACGGCGTGCTGAGCGTCTCCGCCGTGGGGCCGTCGGGGATCAAGGCGGACTACTCCAACTACGGCACCGAGCAGACCACGGTCGCCGCCCCGGGCGGGTACTTCCGCGACTACGACGGCACCCCGCGCGGGCGCCAGCCCGGGAACATGATCCTGGCGGCCGTCCCGGCCGTCGTGGTCCGGGAGATGGGCGTGCTGGATGAGAAGGGCGAGTCCACGGACCCGTTCATCGTCAGCGAGTGCGACGCCGCCGGACAGTGCGCCTACTACGAGCACATGCAGGGCACCTCCATGGCCGCCCCGCACGCCACCGGAGTCGCCGCGCTGATCATCGGCTCCCAGGGCCAGCCCGATCGCCAGCTCGGCGGGGTGAAGCTGCAGCCGCACCGCACCGAGAAGCTGCTCGAGCTCTCCGCCCACGAGAAGGCCTGTGACGCCCCGGTGGTCTCCTATCCCGGGCGCGATGCCTCCTACACGGCGCCGTGCGAGGGCACCGCGGAGTTCAACGGGTTCTACGGCTCCGGGATCGTCAATGCCGCCAGCGCCGTGAGCCGCACGCCGCACAAGCACTGAAGATCGCCTCCGTCCTGGTGAGCCGCTGCGCGGCTGACCGGGACGGACATGACGAAGGGCCCGCACCGTCCGAGGACGGTGCGGGCCCTTCCGCCGACCGGACGGCCGCAAGAGCGGCCGACCGGGTGCAGGCCTGGATCAGGCCATGCGGGCGTAGTACTCGACCACGAGCTGCTCTTCGCAGGTCACGGGGATCTCCGAGCGCTCCGGCAGGCGGGTGAAGGTCGCCTGCAGCTTGTCGATCGCGACCTCCAGGTAGGCCGGGGTGTCCGGGAGGACATCCTGGTGCGCGCCGGTGGCGGCGACCTGGAACGGAGCCATCTTCTCCGAGCGCGAGTGCACGTGGATCATCTGGCCGGGCTTGACCATGAACGACGGGCGATCGACTCGCTGGCCGTCGACCATGATGTGGCGGTGCACGACGAGCTGACGGGCCTGGGCCATGGTGCGGGCGAAGCCGGCACGCAGGACCAGGGCATCGAGACGGGACTCGAGCAGGGTCAGCAGGTTCGTACCCGTACGGCCCTCGCGGCGCTTGGCCTCGACGTAGGCGCGGTGCATCTGCTTCTCGCGGATGTTGTACTGCGCGCGCAGACGCTGCTTCTCGAGCAGGCGGACCTTGTAGTCCGAATCCTGCTTGCGACGGGCACGGCCGTGCTCGCCCGGACCGTACGGACGGCGCTCGAAGTACTTCTCGGCCTTCGGCGTCAGCGCGATGCCGAGGGCACGCGACTTGCGCACCTGGCGGCGCGCGCGATTGGCGTTGTTGGACACGATGGTCCCCTTTCATGCGGGCGCTGCGGATCCGGCACAGCAGTGCTGCGATCCGCAGTGCATTCTGTTCGGCACGGCCTCCGTCACGGCATCTTTCCGTGCGGAGAGCTGGAGATCAGCCGCAATCCCCTCACGCTGCAGGTCACCTGCTCGAGCTCCCGGGTCCGTGCGGTTGGGACACGTCCGAGGTGCGCGAGGCAGGGCCTTGCCGGCCGACGTGCCACCTTATCAGCTCGGGCGCCCCCGAACGGGGACGCCCGAGCCGGCAGGTCAGGAGGAGCTGGAGATCACAGGACGTCGTCGTCCATCCAGCCCAGGGTGCGCTCCACGGCCTTGTCCCAGTTGCGGGCCAGGCGCTCGCGCTCCTTCTTCTTCATGGTGGGCTCCCAGCGCTTGTCCTCCTCCCAGGCGGCGGCGACGTCGTCGATGCCGTCCCAGAACCCGACGGTGATGCCGGCCGCGTAAGCAGCGCCCAGGGCGGTGGTCTCGATGTTCTTGGGCCGGATCACCGTGGTGTTCAGCAGGTCGGCCTGGAACTGCATCAGCAGGTCGTTGGCGCTCATGCCGCCGTCCACGCGGATCTCCTTCGGCGCAGCGTCGGCGTCGGTGTCCATGGTGAGCACCACGTCGCGCGACTGGAAGGCCGCCGCTTCCAGAGCGGCCCGGGCGATGTGGCGCTTGTCCACGTAGCGGGTCAGGCCCACGATCACGCCGCGGGCGTCCGGGCGCCAATGCGGGGCGAACAGGCCCGAGAACGCCGGCACGATGTACGCCCCGCCGTTGTCCTCGACGTCCGCGGCCAGCTTCTCGGTCTCGGAGGCCGAGGAGATCAGGCCCAGGTTGTCGCGCAGCCACTGCACGAGCGAGCCGGTCACCGCGATCGAGCCCTCGAGGGCGTAGACGGGCTTCTGGTCCTCCATCTGGTAGGCCACCGTGGTGATCAGCCCGTTGTCCGAGCGCGTGAGCTCCGTGCCGGTGTTCATGAGCACGAAGTTGCCCGTGCCGTAGGTGTTCTTGATCATCCCGGGCTCGAACACGGCCTGCCCGAACGTGGCCGCCTGCTGATCCCCCAGGATGCCCGCGATCGGCACGCCGTGCAGCAGGCCCCGGCGACGGACCTCGCCGTAGACCTCGAGCGAGGAGCGGATCTCCGGGAGCATCTTCACCGGCACGCCGACCTTCTTGCAGAGGTCCTCGTTCCAGTCGAGGGTGTCGATGTTCATCAGCAGCGTGCGCGAGGCGTTCGTGACATCGGTGATGTGCACCGAATCCGGTTTGCCACCGGTCATGTTCCACACGAGCCACGAGTCGATCGTGCCCGCGAGCAGCTCGCCCTTCTCGGCGCGCTTGCGGGCGCCCTTCACCTCATCGAGGATCCAGGCCATCTTGGGCCCGGCGAAGTAGCTGGCCAGGGGCAGGCCGGTGCGCTCCCGGAACAGCTCCTCGCCGTGCTTGTCGGCCAGATCGTCCACGGCCTTCTGCGTGCGGGTGTCCTGCCAGACGATTGCGTTGTGGATCGGCTTGCCGGTCTCCTTCTCCCACACCACCGTGGTCTCGCGCTGATTGGTGATGCCCACGCCGGCGATCTGATCGGAGGAGATGTCGGCATCGGCAAGGGCATCGCCGACGACCTTGCGGACATTGCGCCAGATCTCCTTGGCGTCGTGCTCGACCCAGCCGGCGCGCGGGAAGATCTGCTTGTGCTCGAGCTGGGCCGAGGAGACGGCCCGGCCCTTCTGGTCGTAGACGATCGCGCGGGTGCTCGTGGTGCCCTGGTCGATCGAGATGACGTGGGTCTTCTCCGAATCCGCGCTGCGGCTCGAAGCGCCCTTCGACGAGGCCTTCTGGGACGCTGCCTTCTTGGTGCTGTCGGACTTCTTGGTGCTCTGGGACATCATCGTCTCCTCGAGTCGGGTCCCTGCGGGACCGGGGATGGGTGGGTCAGGCCAGTGCGCGCACGAGCAGCCCGGCCAGGGCTGCACCGATCAGGGGCCCGGCGATCGGGACCCAGGCATAGGACCAGTCCGAGCCGCCCTTGCCCCGGATGGGCAGCACGGCATGGGCCAGGCGTGGACCGAGGTCACGGGCGGGGTTGATGGCGTAGCCGGTGGGCCCGCCGAGGCTCGCCCCGATGCCGACGACGAGCATGGCCACGGCCAGGGGACCGAGCTGCGAGGGGGTCTCGCCGAACACGAGGATCACCGCGACCAGCACGAAGGTCGCGATGACCTCCGTGACCACGTTCCACCACGGGGAGCGGATCTCCGCGGAGGTGGCGAACGTGCCCAGGATGGAGGCGGGGTCATCGGCGGCCTCGTAGTGCTTCTTGTGCGCCAGCCAGACCAGCACCGCGCCCAGGAAGGCGCCCAGTGTGGTGGCGATGAAGTAGACGGCGGTGGAGGCGGGCGTGACGGCCACGCCCGGGGCGTACTCGGAGGCGCCCGAGACGAGCATTCCGAGGGTCACCGCGGGATTGATGTGCGCCCCCGAGGCCCAGGCCATGTAGACACCGGCGAACACGCCCAATCCCCAGCCGAAGCTGATCAGGAGCCAGCCGCCGTCGTGGCCCTTGGTTTTGGGCAGCACCACGTTGGCCACCACGCCGCAGCCGAGGAGGATCAGCACCGCGGTGCCGATCACCTCGGAGACGAAGACCTGGCCGAGACCGACCTGGGCGGCCTCCTGAGCTTGGGGCAGCATGGTCTGCCCGGGGATGCTGAGCATGATCACTCTCCGTTCGTATCGGCCTGGCGGTCTCGCCCGCCCTGCTGGTCATCGTCGCGGACAGTGCGCACGCGCAGACCCTCCACGACGGGCTCGGCGCTGTCGCGGGCATGCTCTGCGGCCGGATCCTCCTGGGTCCGGGCCGCGGCGTCCTCTGCCGCGCTGCGCGAGCGATAGGCCTCGACCTCCCGATCGCGGCGCTGGCCGTCCCAGCCGAGCTCGGCCGCGGCCAGATCCGCGATCTCATCGACGGCGGCATCGCCGTGATGGGGTGCGGAATAGGTGAGGCGGGTGCGGGTGTCCAGCAGGTCCTCGAGGTGCAGTGCGCCCTCGGCCCGGCAGGCGTGGACGATCTCGGCGCGCAGGTGGACCGGCGCGCCCTCCAGAGGCCGCTCCAGGGACGGGTCCTCCTGGATCAGCGCCAGCACGGCATGCAGGTCCGAGCCGTACCGGGCGATCAGGTCGTTCAGGCGCTGCTCGGTCCAGATCTCCGGGTCCTGGGAGCCGGCACGCAGCTCCTCGAGCAGCAGCGGGATCCGCGCGCGCAGCCCGAAGACGCCGTCGGCGCCGTGGAGCAGCGTGCGGTCCGTGATCGAGGGGCGCTTCTGCGCCTCCTCCTCGCCCAGGGCCAGGTCCACCGCGTCCTGGGCCATGATGCGGTAGGTGGTCAGCTTGCCGCCGGCGATGCTCACGAGCCCCGGCACCGGCTCCATCACCGTGTGCTCGCGCGAGACCTTGGTGGAGGCGGTCTCCTGGCCGTCGCGGGTCACCGGCTGCAGCAGCGGGCGCAGGCCGGCGTAGACGCCGATGACGTCGTCGCGGGTCAGCGGATCCGCGAGCACCTGGTTCGCGTGCTCGATCACGTAGTCGATGTCCGCCCCGGTGGCCGCGGGGGTGTCCAGGGACTGCTCGTAGGGGGTGTCGGTGGTGCCGATGATCCAGTGATGCGCCCACGGGATCACGAACAGCACGGACTTCTCCGTCTGCAGGATCAGCCCGACGTCGCCGCGGATCCGCTCGCGCGGCACCACGATGTGGATGCCCTTGGAGGCCAGCACCTTCAGTCCCGCATCCGCTCCGCTGAGCTCCTGCAGGCTCTCCGTCCACACGCCGGTGGCGGAGATGACGGTCGAGGCGCGCACCGGGAACTCGCGGCCGGTCTCCTTGTCCCGCACCAGCGCGCCCACGACGTTCTGCCCGTCCTGGAACTCGTCGTCCTCGCGCAGCAGGTCGACAACCTCGGCGCGGTTGGCCGCCAGCGCTCCATTGGCCGCGGCGGTGCGCACCAGGGTGACGACCAGGCGGGCGTCGTCGACCTTGGCGTCCCAGTACTTGAAAGCGCCCACGGAGGCGTCCTCGCGGAAGTCGGGGAACTGCTCGAGCACCTCCTCGGTGCTCAGGTGCTCGCGCTTGGGCAGCGAGGTCACCTTGG
Organism: Kocuria sp. SL71; assembly: GCF_026672465.1. Classification (NCBI taxonomy): domain Bacteria; kingdom Bacillati; phylum Actinomycetota; class Actinomycetes; order Micrococcales; family Micrococcaceae; genus Kocuria; species Kocuria sp. SL71. The sequence continues at coordinate 786,235 of NZ_JAPPRE010000001.1, read as the reverse complement.
AGTTCAGGTGCGCCAGGGTGTCGTACAGGCCGATCCCCGTGCCGACATACGGGCGCTCCCAGCCGCTGTGCAGCGGGTACAGGAACGGGACGGGCTCCACCAGGTGCGGCGCCAGGGTGTACAGCAGCCGCTCGCGCTCCCCCAGGGCCTCAGCGACGAGCTTGACGTCGAGCTGCTGCAGGTAGCGCAGCCCGCCGTGGACGAGCTTGGAGGACCAGCGCGAGGTGGCCCCGGCCCAGTCCTGACCCTCCACGATCCCCACCCGCAGACCGCGGGTGGCCGCATCCAGGGCGATGCCGGCGCCCGTGACGCCGCCGCCGACGACGAGGACGTCGAGCTGGGGTCCGTTCTCCATCTGCTCGAGCGCCCGGGCCCGCGAGCGCTGGTTGAGCGCGGAGCGGTCTGTGCTGAAGGTCCTGTTCGCCATGGGTTCTTCCTCTCCTCCGGTCACCCGGTCGGCTCGGGGGCTGGTTCCCGATACCCGGCGTCTCGAGTGACGATAGTCATACAAGGGGGTCATATGGTGCGCAACGCCGCTCAGGGGCCGTCGCGGATGATGCCGCGCAGCTTGCGGGTGCGCTGCTGCAGCTCTCGGTCGTGGCCGTAGCCGGTCGGCAGGTAGTAGTCCTTCCCGACCAGCTCGTCCGGCGGATACTGCTGGGAGGCAACGGCGTTGGGGGCGTCATGCGCATACCGATAGCCGCGCCCGTGACCCAGCGACTGCGCCCCCGGGTAGTGGGCGTCGCGCAGGTGCGGGGGCACGGGGCCGGCCTTGCCCGCGCGGACATCGGCGATGGCCTGGTCGATCGCCAGGTAGGAGGCGTTCGACTTGGGGGCGGTGGCCAGCAGGACCGTGGCCTGCGCCAGCGGGATCCGCCCCTCCGGCATGCCGATCAGCTGCACGGCCTGGGCCACGGCCACCGCCGTCTGCAGGGCGGTGGGATCTGCGGTGCCGATGTCCTCCGAGGCGGAGATGATCAGCCGCCGGGCGATGAACCGGGGGTCCTCCCCGGCCTCGATCATCCGGGCCAGGTAGTGCAGCGAGGCATCGACGTCCGAGCCGCGGATCGACTTGATGAAGGCCGAGATGACGTCATAGTGCTGATCGCCGTCGCGGTCGTAGCGCAGCGCTGCCCGGTCCATGGCCTCCGCGGTGTGCTCGACGGTCACCTCCGGGACTCCACTGGCCTCGGGCGTCTCCGGATCGGCCTCCTCCGTCTCCGGCTCGCCGTCGTCCTCGGCTGCGGCGGGCTGCTCGGAGTACCGCGCGGCCGCCTCGGACAGCGCGACGGCCGCAGCCGCCTCCAGCCCCGTCAGGGCCTTGCGTGCGTCCCCTCCGCACAGCTCGAGCAGGTGCTCGCGCGCCCGCGGCTGCAGGGTGACCGCGCCGTCGAGACCGCGCGGATCGTCCACCGCGCGGTCGATCAGCTCCCCGATGTCCTGCCGCTCCAGCGGCTGCAGGGTCAGCAGCAGCGACCGGGACAGCAGCGGGGAGATCACCGAGAAGGACGGGTTCTCGGTGGTCGCGGCAACCAGCACGACCCAGCCCCGCTCCACGCCGGGCAGCAGGGCATCCTGCTGGGCCTTGGTGAAGCGGTGGATCTCGTCCAGGAACAGCACGGTGGTGCGCCCGTGCAGGTCCCGGTCCTTGAGCGCCTGGTCCATGACCCGGCGGACGTCCTTCACGCCGGCGGTGATGGCCGACAGCTCCACGAATTTGCGGTGCGGCCCGCGGGCGATGACGTGGGCGATCGTGGTCTTGCCGGTGCCGGGCGGTCCCCACAGCATGATCGAGCTGGGTCCGGCCGGGCCGGTGTCCTCGCCGGCCAGCACGCGCAGCGGCGAGCCGGGGCGCAGCAGGTGCTTCTGGCCCACGACCTCGTCCAGGGTGCGCGGGCGCATGCGCACCGCCAGCGGAGACGGCGAGCGGCGCCCTCCTGCTCGCGAGCTGGCGGCCCCGCGGCTCTGCGAAGGCGCGGCGACGGACTCCGGGTCCGGATCGGGGTCCGGCTCCGGCTCGAGATCGAACAGCGAGGTGTCTGTCTGGCTCGTCACCCTCTCAGGCTAGGGACGGCCTCCGACACCGCAGGCGCGACGGCCATCGCGCCCATGGGCTCGCAGCGCGATCACGGCCGACGGGGCCCGCGGAGGAAGACCCCTCAGCCGCGCCGCGGCCGGCCGAGCTGCTCTGAGTCCAGGATCAGGGTCACGGGGCCGTCATTGACCAGGCTGACCTGCATGTCCGCCCCGAACTCGCCGGTGGGGACCTCGAGCCCGAGCTCGCGCAGCCGCTGCGCGTACGCCTCGACGATCGGCTCCGAGGCCTCGCCCGGGGCCGCCTGGGACCACGACGGACGCCGGCCCTTGCGGACGTCGCCGTAGAGCGTGAACTGGCTGACCACCAGCACCGGAGCGCCCAGATCCGCGCAGGAGATCTCGCTGCGCTCGTGATCGGACATGATCCGCAGACCGGCCGTCTTCTCGGCCAGGGCGGCGGCCGTCTCGGCGTCGTCGCCGTGGGTCACGCCCACGAGGGCCACCAAGCCAGGGCCGACGAAGGACCCGACCGTCCGGGGGCCGTCGGGACCGGGAACCGTGACGGAGGCGCCGCGCGCTCGCTGCAGGATGACTCGCATGACGCCCAGTCCATCACGATCCTGCGCCCGCCCGCGATCTCAGCTGCTGGGCACCAGGCGGTGCTCCCGGGCCCACTGCTCGATCAGGCGGACGGTCTCGGGCATGTGCTCGCCGGAGGCCATCTCGTGATCGGCACCGCGCATCATGCGCAGCTGCGCGCCGTCGCCCAGCCGGCGCGCGGTCGCCTTGGCGATGCCCGGGGCCACGCAGCGGTCCTCCGTGCCGCCCACCACCAGCACGGGGCTCTGGATATCCGCCGGATCCACTGCCGAGGCGCGCGCCCGATCGAGGAACCACAGGCTCATCTCCCGGTAGGCCCGTCCCGACTCTGCGCAATGCGCGCGATGACGCTGCGCATTGTCCTGACGGTCATGGACGTTGGCGATCCGCCTGTCGAAGGTCTCCAGCGACACCGGCCACATGGGTCGGCTGAGCAGCCAGGTGAACGCATGGGGCCCCCACAGCCGCAGCATCGACGGGTAGAGCGCGAACATGCCCCGGCTGGGCGCCGGGGACAGCAGCACGACACCGGCGTTCGGCACCCGGGCAGCCAGCAGCTGCGCGAGCAGCCCGCCGAGCGAGTGGCCCAGGATGATCGGGGCGGTCTCCATCTGCTCGACCTCGCGCTGCAGGTCATCGACGTAGTCGGTGAGGCTCAGCGCCCGCACCTTCTGCGCCAGATCCCACACGTCGTGGGTCTGCGGCGTGCCGTGGTGGCGCAGCGTGGGCGTGTGCACGCGCAGCCCGAGCCCGCGCAGCTCATCGGCGAACGGGCCCCAGCCTTCGCCGCTGCCCCACGTGCCGTGGATCAGGATGATGTCCTGCTGGGCCATGCTCGGCTCCTGTCGTGGTGGTCCTGGCGCGGCGGGCGGACCCGCTCAGCCCTCGGTCGGCGCCGAGGGCTGCTCGCCCTGATCCTCGCGGACGTCCTCCGCAGCGGCCGCCTTCTTCGCCTGCGGCTCGGGCTTGGCGTCCACGCCCGCCTCCTTGCGCTGCTGCGCGGTGATGGGCGCGGGCGCGGCCGTCAGCGGGTCGTAGCCGTTGCCGGTCTTGGGGAAGGCGATGACCTCGCGGATGGAGTCCGCTCCTGCCAGCAGGGCGATCACGCGGTCCCAGCCCAGGGCGATGCCGCCGTGAGGGGGCGCGCCGAAGGAGAAGGCGTCCAGCAGGAAGCCGAACTTCTCCTGGGCCTCCTCCTCGGACAGCCCCATGACGCGGAAGACCCGGTCCTGGACGTCGCGCTGGTGGATGCGGATCGAGCCGCCGCCGAGCTCGGTGCCGTTGAGCACGATGTCGTAGGCGTAGGCCAGGGCCTCGCCGGGGTTCTCGTCGAACGTGTCCAGGTACTCCGGGCGCGGGGAGGTGAACGCGTGGTGCACGGCGGTCCACGCCCCGCAGCCCACGGCGACGTCGCCGGAGGCCACGGCGTCGGAGGCCGGCTCGAACATGGGGGCGTCGACGACCCACACGAAGGCCCAGTCGTTCGGGTCGATCAGCCCGGTGCGGTGCCCGATCTCCACGCGCGCAGCACCCAGCAGGGCGCGAGAGGGCTTGGCCTCGCCCGCGGCGAAGAAGATGCAGTCGCCGGGCTGCGCGCCGGTGGCCTGGGCCAGGCCGGCCTTCTCCTCGTCGGTGATGTTCTTGGCCACCGGACCCGAGAACTCGCCGTCCTCCTTGTAGAGGATGTAGGCCAGGCCCTTGGCACCGCGCTGCTTGGCCCACTCCTGCCAGGCATCCAGCGTGCGTCGGGGCTGGGAGGCGCCGCCGGGCATGACCACGGCACCCACGTACGGGGCCTGGAACACGCGGAACGGGGTGTCCTTGAAGTACTCGGTCAGCTCGGTGAGCTCCAGGCCGAAGCGCAGATCAGGCTTGTCCGAGCCGTACTTCTCCATGGCCTCGGCGTAGGTCATGCGGCGGATGGGGGTGGGGACCTCCACGTCGATCAGCGACCAGAGCGCCTTGACGATGGCCTCGCCGAGCTCGATCACGTCGTCCTGCTCGACGAACGAGGCCTCGATGTCCAGCTGCGTGAACTCGGGCTGGCGGTCGGCGCGGAAGTCCTCGTCGCGGTAGCAGCGCGCGATCTGGAAGTAGCGCTCGAGACCGCCGACCTGCAGCAGCTGCTTGAACAGCTGCGGCGACTGCGGCAGGGCGTACCAGGAGCCCGGGGCCAGGCGCGCCGGCACCAGGAAGTCGCGGGCGCCCTCCGGGGTGGAGCGGGTCAGCGTGGGCGTCTCGACCTCCAGGTAGTCCTGCTGGTGCAGCAGCTCGCGCACCACGCGCGAGGCCTCCGAGCGCAGCCGCATGATGCGGGCCGGCTCCGGGCGGCGCAGGTCCAGGTAGCGGTACTTGAGGCGAGCCTCCTCGCCGACCTCCACGTGCTCGTCGATCTGGAACGGCAGCGGGGCCGCGGTGTTGAGCACGGTGACGGTCTCGGCGATGACCTCGATCTCGCCCGAGGGCAGGTTCGGGTTCTCGTTGCCCTCCGGGCGGCGCTCGACGGTGCCCTGGATCTGCAGCACGAACTCGTTGCGCAGCGGGTGGAAGTCCTTCTCATCGCGCACGACCACCTGGGCCACGCCGGAGGCGTCGCGCAGATCCAGGAAGGCGACGCCGCCGTGGTCGCGACGACGGTCCACCCAGCCGGTCAGGGTGACGGTCTCTCCGATGAGCTCGGCGTTCAGCTCGCCGAGTCGATGAGTGCGCAGCACGTGGGACTTCCTTCTGGTCGTGGTCGTCGTGGGGCCTCTCCGGCGGGATGCGCCGACGGCCTCTGCGGTGTCCGAGGGCGGCAGCCGGCCCCGGGCCCGTTCATGCCGGGTTCACCGGGGATCTGTAGCGTCGCCGCCGTCGAGTCTACAAGCCGGGGATGACGCTCGCCCCACGGACCCGGCCCCACCGCCGCGCCGCCCAGGAGATCCGTGAACGCCTCGCCCGCCCAGCCTCCCGCCGCCTCCCCCGCACACGATCCGGACGAGCTCGCCCGCAGGCTGGGCACCTCCGACGCTGCCGTCATCGGCGTGGGATCGATGGTCGGCGCGGGCGTCTTCGTGGCCTTCGCCCCGGCCGCCGCGCACGCAGGCTCGCTGCTGCCGGTCGCGCTGCTGCTGGCGGCCGTCGTGGCCTGGTGCAATGCGACCTCCACGGCTCAGCTGGCCATGGTCCACCCGAGCTCCGGGGGCACCTACGTCTATGCGAACCGCCAGCTGGGGCAGTGGGCGGGCTTCACCGCCGGCTGGGGCTTCGTGACCGGCAAGACCGCCTCGGCCGCCGGCATGTCGATGGCCTTCGGCCTCTACGCCGCCTCTCTGCTCGGGATCGACGACGCCGATGCCGCAGCCCGAGCCCTGGCGGTGGCCGCGATCGTGGTGCTGACCGGTGTCAATCTGGGCGGGATCACCCGCACCGCCGGGCTCACGCGGATCCTGGTCTCCGTGGTCCTGCTGATCCTGGCCGTCGTGGCGGGTCTGGCCGCAGCCGCCCTGAGCGCGAGCACGATGTTCGGCGCGGGTCCTTCGGTGCAGGAAGGCGGGGGCGGTGCCCTGGGCGTGCTGCCCGCTGCGGGTCTGCTGTTCTTCGCCTTCGCCGGCTACGCCCGTGTGGCCACCATGGGCGAGGAGGTCCGGGACCCGCAGCGCACCATCCCGCGGGCGATCCTGGGGGCGCTGGCCTTCGTGCTCGTGGTCTACCTGGTGCTCGCTGTCCTGCTGCTCGGGCTGCTGGGGGCAGGAGGGCTGGCGGCGTCGTCGGCCCCGTTCCTCTCGGCCTCCCAGGAGATCTCCGTCCGGCTGGGACTCGGCGACGGCGCGGCGACGGCCCTGTCCGCGGCGGTGACGGTCGCGGCGGCGGCCGGGGCGCTGGGCGCCCTGCTGGCCCTGGTCGCCGGGATCTCGCGCACGACCCTGGCGATGACGCGAGAGCGCGACCTGCCGGGGTACCTGTCCCGCATCTCGGGACGGCAGGTGCCGTGGGCCTCGGAGCTGACCACCGCCGTGGTCGTGATCGCGCTGATCGTCCTCACCGACCTGCACACCGTGATCGGCTTCTCGTCCTTCGGCGTGCTCGTCTACTACGCGCTGGCCAACCTCTCGGCGCTGACCCTGCACGAGCGCCCGCGCTGGGCGCCCAGGGGCCTGAACATCGTGGGCCTGATCGGCTGTCTTCTGCTGGCCTTCACGCTGCCGTGGCAGTCCGTGGCCGTGATGATCGGGATCTTCGCCGTGGGATTCGCGGGGCGGGCGATCGTGCTCAATCGGCGGAGCTGACCGGCGCGCCGACCGACGGGCGCAGGTCCTCAGTCGGGGGCATCCAGGAGGCCGGATCGGCCGGAACCTGCTCGCCGGAGCGGATGTCCTTGACCTCGTGGGTCACCGCGCCCGACTCGTCGCGGGTCGAGAACCAGACGAACGGGATCCCGCGGCGATCGGCGTGGCGGATCTGCTTGCCGAACTTGGCGGCCGAGGCCGAGACCTCGCAGGGGATGCCGCGGGAACGCAGCTGCTGGGCGACGTCCTGCGCCTCGGACCAGGAGTCCTCATCCACCAGGGAGATCAGCACAGCGGTGGGCACCGAGCGCGAGGCCTCGGCCAGGCCCTGCGAGAGGATGCGCGAGACCAGGCGGGTCACACCCACCGAGAGCCCCACGCCCGGGAAGGTGCGCTTGCCGGAGGAGGCCAGCGACTCGTAGCGACCGCCGGAGCACACCGAGCCGAGCTTCTCGTGGCCGACCAGCACGGTCTCGTAGACGGTGCCGGTGTAGTAGTCCAGGCCGCGGGCGATCGACAGGTCAGCCACGAGCTTGCCGGGAGCGCGGCGCACGGCCTCGGCGACGACCTCCTCGAGCTCGGCCAGGCCCTCGTCGAGCAGCTCGTCCTGGACGCCGAGGGCGCGGACCTGCTCCACGAAGGAGGCGTCCTCGGTGCGGATGCCCGCCAGCTTCAGCGCGGCATCGGCCTGCTCCTGCGTGGCGCCCACGTTCTCGATGAGGTTCGCCGCCACGGCGTGGGCGCCGATCTTCTCGAGCTTGTCGATCTCGCGCAGGACGGCAGGGGCGTCGTGGAGGCCGATGCCGCGGTAGAAGCCCTCGGCGAGCTTGCGGTTGTTGACCCGCAGCACGAACTCCGGGATGGGCAGCTTGGACAGGGCGTCGATGATCACCAGGGCCATCTCGACGTCGTAGCGGAACGGCAGTGCGCCGTCGCCGACGACGTCGATGTCCGCCTGCGTGAACTCGCGGGCGCGGCCCTCCTGAGGGCGCTCGCCGCGCCAGACCTTCTGGATCTGGTAACGGCGGAACGGGAAGTTCAGGTGCCCGGCGTTGTCCACGACGTAGCGGGCGAACGGCACGGTGAGGTCGAAGTGCAGCGCGAGCTGGCCCTCCTTGGGACCGCCGTCCTCGTCCTCCTGCAGACGGGAGACGCCGTAGACCTCCTTGTCGATCTCACCCTTGCGCAGCAGCTGATCCACGGTCTCCACGGCGCGGGTCTCGATCGAGGAGAATCCGTGCAGCTCGAAGGTCTCCCGCAGCGTGTCGAGCACGTGCAGCTCCACGAGCCGCTCCTGCGGGAGCCACTCGGGGAAGCCGGAGAGGGAGGTCTTGCTGGCCATGGGGCGTCGTCTCCTGAGGATGCTGAAGGGGGTGGGCACACAGTACGGGATCGTCCGAACCATCTTAGGCGCCGTGGGATGCCGGGGCCGAGGAGCGCCGATTCCTGGGGGCCGTCGTCCAGTCTGGCTACGATGGGCCGCGTGCAGCGTCCGCGCGCAGCCAGCGCCGGGCCACGACAGGCTGCCGAGCGCCCCCGGAGCGAGCTCCGGGATCGCGGGTCGGCACGAGCGAAAGAGTTCCAGCGGTGACTGAGCGTCTCGAATCCGACGACAACTTCCTCCCGGCGACCGAAGCGGCCGCCGATCCCGACTCCGCGTCTGCCGAGGCCGCGGCTGATGCCGACGCCGCCCAGGCGGAATCGCCCGCGGGCGAGACCACGGAGGCGCAGCTGGCCGAGGAGGAGCAGACCCGCATGGCCCAGGCCCAGGCCGACGGCGAGGACGTGGCCGGCGAGATCGCCGATGCCGTCGCCGTCGAGGAGGCCACGGCCGCAGAGGAGAAAGAAGCCGCGGATCGGGCTGTGATCGAGAAGGCCGGTGCCGCCGAGGACGGCGAGCCATCGGCCTCCACCGTCCCTGCCGCCGAGGCCGAGTCCCCGGCCGAGGAGACCGCAGCGTCGGCCGAGCCGCAGCCCACCGAGGCGGAGAAGGCTCCCGAGCAGGCCGCCGCTCAGGAGGCCGCCGCGCGCCCGTCGGCCCCGTCGCCTGCTGCGCCCACGCCCGCTTCCGCCGCGCAGGCCCCGGCGGCCCCGAGCGCACCGGCCCCGTCTACGCCCGCGCCGTCCGCGGACGTGACCCCCGAGCAGCTCGAGGAGGCCCGCGCCTTCGCCGAGGTCGACGACGACGGCAGCGTGCACCTGCTGATCGACGGCGAGAAGGTCCTGGCCGGACAGGTCCCGGACGTGCCGAAGGACGAGGCGCTGGCGTACTTCGCCAAGAAGTTCCTGGAGGCGCGCACCCAGGTCGAGCTGCTCGAGCAGCGCGTGGCCGCCGGCGCTCCCGCCGGGGACCTGACCCGCAGCCTGGATCGCGTGAAGTCCCAGCTGGGCGAGCGCAAGCTCGTCGGCGACGTCCGCGCTCTGGAGGCCCGCCTGGAGGTGCTGCGCCCGCGCATCAAGGAGCTGGAGGCCGAGCACCGCAAGGCCGCCGATGCCGCCCGCGCCGAGAACCTGGCCCACCGCGAGGCCATCGTGGCGGAGGCCGAGCAGATCTCCGCGCAGGAGCCCGAGAAGACGCAGTGGAAGCAGTCCACCGCTCGCATGAACGAGCTCTTCGAGGCCTGGCAGGCCCATCAGAAGTCGGGCAACCGCCTCTCCCGCAAGGACGAGGAGTCCCTGTGGAAGCGCTTCCGCGGCGCTCGCACCACGTTCGACCGCCACCGTCGCGCGTTCTTCTCCAAGCTCGACGAGCGCAACGCCGAGGCCAAGAAGACCAAGCAGAAGCTGATCGCCGAGGCCGAGGCCCTGCAGTCCTCGACCGACTGGGGCCCCACCTCCGGCAAGTATCGCGATCTGATGGACCGCTGGAAGGCCGCCCCGCGCGCTGGGCGCAAGGACGACGACGCCCTGTGGGCCCGCTTCCGCGCAGCCCAGGACGTGTTCTTCAACGCCCGCAAGGAGGCCGACAAGGCCGTGGACCGCGAGTTCGCGGCCAACCTCGAGCTGAAGGAGGCCCTCGTCAAGGAGGCCCGCGAGCTGCTTCCGGTCACGGACGCCAAGGCCGCCAAGAAGAAGCTGTCCTCCATCCAGGCCCGCTGGGAGGAGATCGGCAAGGTCCCGCGCGGCGACTTCAAGCGCATCGAGAACGAGCTCGGCGAGGTCGAGGACGCCGTCCGCGAGGCCGACTCCGGCGGTCGCATCAAGGCCGCTTCGCAGACCGAGGTCCGCTCCAACGCCATGACCGCTCAGGCGGAGGAGAAGCTGGCGGATCTGCAGGCCAAGAAGGAGGCCGCAGCGTCCGCCGGCGACACCGCCAAGGCCAAGAAGCTGGACAAGGAGATCGAGAGCGCGCAGTCGATGCTCGAGATGATCCGCCGCTCCGCCGCCTCGCTGTGAGCTGACCGCCTCTGCCGCGCCGGCTGAGGCGCCCGCCCGATGGCCCCGATCCGTCCCAGCATCGGGGCCATCGGCATGTTCGGAAGGCCCTGCCGTCGAACGCGCCCGCTTCTGCCCTGAAGCCATCCACAGGCGGAAAAGCATCCGCTCGGTGGGCCGCGATCCGGTGTGGACTGTCCGGCATGACGCATCCTCTGCTCGACCCGCGGTACGCCCACGCTGCGACCGCGCTGCCGCCGGCGGCCGCAGGACCGGCCGGCGGCATTCTGTCCCTCCCCGACGATGAGGCACCGCGCTGGGCAGAGCTCTCCGCTCTGGAGCGCTCGGCCCTGCAGCGTGACGACCTGGCGGTCCCGCTGCTGGGCGGGATCTGCAGCCCGCGTCTGCTTCCGGTGACCCGTGCCGACCGTGCCCGGGCGATCCGTGCCGTCGTGCCGGAGGCAGTGCTGGAGCACGCGGTGCTGCACCGCACGACCGCCGCCTGGTTCCTGTCCTGCTGCCCGGCTCCGCAGCGTCTGCACCTGATGGTCCATCGCCAGCGGCGCACGACCACCCGCCCGGTCGATCCTCAGCTGGAGGGTCTCGCTTGGGAGGTCCGACAGCTGGTCCACGAGCCGCAGGACGTGGATCGGCTGCACGGTCTGCAGGTCACCACGCCGCTGCGCACCGCAGCGGATCTGGCCTGCTGGGAGGACCCGACCGCCGTGCCCGCCCTGGAGCAGCTCCTGGAGGCCCCGCATCTGGGTGTGGAGCCGCAGGCGGTCACGGACCTGCTGCGGCAGCGGTCCCGGCTTCCGGATCGACGCAGGGGAATGGTCACGCTGCGCAGTGCCTGCCGGAGGCTCGGACTGGTCGTGCCGCGCTGAGCTGCCGAGGGACAGCAGATGCGCGGCACAGACCCCTCAGGCACGAGCTGCGCAAGCCGCGGCTCAGTGCTCAGGCCTCCGCGGTGGAGAGCCTGCGCTGGCCGGAGGTGCGATAGACGTCGTAGACGCCGTCGATCCGGCGGACCTGGTTCAGCACGTGATTGAGGTAGCGGGCATCGCCCATCTCGAAGGCGAAGCGGGAGATCGCCACGCGCTGCGTGGAGGTGGAGACGTTGGCCGAGAGGATGTTGACGCGGTTCTCCGAGAGCACCCGGGTGACATCGGAGAGCAGCGAGTTGCGGTCCAGCGCCTCGACCTGGATCTCGACCAGGAACACCGAGGCCTGGGTGGGGGCCCAGTGGACCTTGACCAGGCGCTCTGGCTCCTTCTGCGCGGCGATGTTCGAGCAGTCGGCCCGGTGCACCGAGATGCCCTGCCCGCGGGTCACGAAGCCGACGATCTCGTCCGGGGGCACCGGCGTGCAGCAGCGGGCGAGCTTCACGTAGACGTCGCTGGCGCCGTCTACGGCCACGCCGGAGTCGACCACGCGGGAGCGCACCGGCTGGATGGGCGTGGAGGTGTCGTCGATCTCCTCGGCCGAGCCCTCCTCGCCGCCGGCCGATTCCACCAGCAGGTCCACGACCTGCCGCGCCGTGACCGAGTCGGTGCCGATGGCCTCGTAGAGCTCGGCGATGTCCGACTTGTTCAGCGTGTGCGCCGCTGAGACCAGGGCCTCCTGCGTGACCGTGCGCTGCAGCGGCAGGTGGTGCTTGCGCAGCGCACGGGTCAGCGACTCCTGGCCGCGTTCGATGGCCTCCTCGCGGCGCTCCTTGGAGAACCACTGCTTGATCTTGGACCGGGCCCGCGGCGAGGAGACGAACTTCAGCCAGTCCTGCGACGGCCCGGCCGCCTCCGACTTGGAGGTCAGCACCTCGACCCAGTCGCCGTGCTGCAGCTCGGAGGACAGGGCCACGAGCTTTCCGTTGACCCGCGCGCCGATGGTCTTGTCGCCGACCTCCGTGTGCACGGCGTAGGCGAAGTCCACCGGGGTGGAGCCCACGGGCAGCGCCATGACATCGCCCTTGGGTGTGAAGACGAAGACCTCCTTGGTGTCGATCTGGTAGCGCAGCGAGTCCAGGAACTCGGTCGAGTCCCGCGTCTCGTCCTGCCAGGACACCAGGGACTTCAGCCAGCCGATGTCATCGGCGTCCGCCTTGGCCGCGGGGCCGTCGGCGGCGCCGGAGGCCTTGTACTTCCAGTGCGCGGCCACGCCGTACTCGGCGCGCTGGTGCATGTCGTGGGTGCGGATCTGGATCTCGACCGGGCGCCCGTTCGGTCCCAGCACCGTGGTGTGCAGCGACTGGTACATGTTGAACTTGGGCATGGCGATGTAGTCCTTGAACCGCCCCGGCAGGGGCCGCCACCGCGCATGCAGCGCACCGAGGGCCGCATAGCACTCGCGCACCGTGCCCACGAGCACGCGCACGGCCAGCAGGTCCTGGATCTCGTCGAAGTCCTTACCCCGCACGACCATCTTCTGGTAGATGGAGTAGTAGTGCTTGGGGCGCCCCGTGATCGTGGCCTCGATCTCGGCCTTGTCCAGGTCCTCGGCCACCAGGGAGCGGATCTGGGCCAGGTTGCGCTCGCGCTGGGGCTGGCGCTCCCCCACCATCCGCACGATCTCCTCATAGATCTTGGGATACAGCGCCGCGAAGGACAGATCCTCCAGCTCCCACTTGATCGTGTTCAGGCCCAGGCGGTGAGCCAGCGGAGCGAAGATCTCCAGGGTCTCGCGCGCCTTGCGCCCCGAGGACTCCTGGGACACGAAGCGCCACGTGCGGGCGTTGTGCAGCCGGTCGGCGAGCTTGATCAGCAGCACGCGGATGTCCTTGGCCATGGCCACGATCATCTTGCGCACGGTCTCGGCCTGCGCGTTCTCCCCGTACTGCACCTTGTCGAGCTTGGTCACGCCGTCGACGAGCGCCGCGACCTCCTCGCCGAACTCCTCGGTGAGGTCCTCGAGGGTGTAGTCGGTGTCCTCGACCGTGTCGTGCAGCAGCGCGGCGACCAGCACCGGGCCGGTCATGCCGAGCTCGGCCAGGATGGTCGTCACGGCCACCGGATGAGTGATGTACGGGTCGCCGCTCTTGCGCTTCTGCCCCTGGTGGCGCTCATCGGCCACGGAGAACGCGCGCTGCAGGACCGCCAGGTCCTCGTCGGGAGCGTTCTCGCGCACGGTGCGCAGCAGCGGCTCGATCAGCGGGGACGACGAGATCGAGGCCCCCGACAGGTACGACAGCGTGGAGCGGGTGCGCTCCGAGCGCCCCGGGAACACCGCGCGGCCGAAGACCGGGCGCGAGGCGGGCACGACCCAGTGCGTGCCCCCGGCGCTCGAGCCCGTGCGACGCCGCGCCGCACGCTCGGCCTCCTCGGCCTCGAGCTGGCGGGACCGGCGCTCGATGGCCTCGTCCGGGTCATCGGCGGCGGAGTCGGCGGCCGCCTTCGAGGCGGCACTGAGAGTCTCCGAGGCTTCCGGGGCCGCCGCGGCCGAGGCGCTGTCGTGCGAGCGATCTGCGGAGGGCTGCGGCGAGGTCTCCGCCGAGGCGCCCTCCTGGGCGGGCTCGACGGCTTCGGCGGAGGGTTCGGGCGCGCGCGGAGGCCGCCCCCGACCGTCGTCGATGACTCCCCTGCGGCCCTCGGTCATCTCCGCCTCCTGTTCTCGGTCCGGCCAGGTTCAGCGCCCGGCCCTTCCACGCGATCCCCGAAGTGGATCAATCCGGCAATTGTAGGACTACCGGGACATGCTCCAGACCACATCGGGCCGCATCCTCAGGCTGTGGAGCCCCCGGCGCGGGTCGTGGTCGCACCTGCGGTGACGCTGCCCGCGGCCTCGTCGTCGAGCGGCACCTCGGAGTCCTCGCCCGAAGCACCGGAGCGGCCGGCGGAGGCCTCGGCAGCCTCGTCGATCCGGCGCACGGCCGGTTCGCGGGAGCGCAGCGCCGCATACAGCGGCGTGGCCACGAACAGCGTGGCCAGCGTGCCGTAGATGATGCCCACGAACTGCGACAGCGCCAGGTCCTTGAGCGTTCCGGCACCCAGCAGCGCGGCACCGATGAACAGGATGGCGCCCACGGGCAGCAGGCCCACGATCGAGGTGTTGATCGAGCGCACCAGCGTCTGGTTGGCCGCCAGGTTGATCTGCCCCAGGAACCCGCGCTGCCTGCGGGAGGCCGGCGCGGAGCCGTCGAGCAGGCCCTTGGTGTTCTCGCGGACCTTGTCGAAGACGACCACGGTGTCGTACAGCGAGTACGACAGCACGGTCAGGAAGCCGATGACGGCCGAGGGCGTGACCTCGAAGCCCACGAGCGAGTAGGTGCCCACGGTGAGTGCCACCGTGACGAACACGCCTGCCATCGAGGCCACGGACATCTTCCAGGTGCGGAAGTACAGGGCCATCACGACCGCGGTGAGCACCAGGAAGATCACCAGGCCGCGCAGCATCTGCTGCGAGATCCCCGCGCCCCAGGTGGGGCCCACGAAGTTCGAGGTGACGTTCTCGGCCGGGACGTCATAGGCCTCGGCCAGGGCGTCGCGGACCTCCAGGGTCTGCTCGTCGTCGAGCTGCTCGGTCTGGGCGCGCATGGTGCCCGGGGCGATATTGGTGACCTCGCCCTCCTCGGTGGCTCCGGTGTCCTGCAGCGCCTGCTGGCCGACCTGCGGATCGTCGTCGGCCACCGAGGAGATCGTGAACTCGGAGCCGCCGGTGAAGTCGATGCCCAGGTTGAAGCCGCCCTTGACCACGGGGATCAGCAGGCTGATGACCACGAGCACGCCGGCGATGGCCAGCCACAGCCCGCGGCGGGGCACGAAGCCGAAGGAGCGACGACCGCTGTAGAGGTCGTTGCCGAAGTCTGAGAAGCGGGACATCAGGCGTCCTCCTCGTTCGTGCGTCGGTCGGAGGCCGGGCGGGTCGCTTCCGGGTCCTGCGGGGGCGGCGGGTCCGACGGCGATGACTCGCCTGCCGCGCGCCGGGCCCGACGGCGGCGCTCGGCCACGGTGAGACCGCGCTCGTCGTCCGGGGCCCCGCGCTGCGGCGGGAGGGCCTGCCCGCAGCAGCGCTCGAGCCGGTGCTCTGAGCCTCGGTCGCTGCCTTGGCGGGCCCGGGAGAGTCCTCTGTCTCTGCAGCACTGTGCGCCGCGGAGCTCTCGGGGGCGCTGTCGTCGTCGGGCTCCGTCGAGGCCGCGTGCTCCGTGCGGGAGCTGAGCGGCGAGGACGCGCCCACGAGCTCCTGCTCGGCCGGGGCGGTCTGCACGGCGGACTCCTCCGCCACGGCACCGGCGGCCGGGTCCAGGTCGTCCGGGGTGCGGGTGCGACCGGCGCCGCGGTAGAACGGCACGGCGTCGAGGGACTCGGGATCCAGCCCGGAGCCCTTGCGGCCCTGAGCGAAGAAGCGGGTGCGCGAAAGCAGGACCATGACGGGATGGGTGAACAGGAACACGACCACCAGGTCGATCACTGCGGTCAGACCCAGAGTGAACGCGAAGCCGCGCACGTTGCCCACGGCCACGAAGTAGAGCACCACCGAGGCGATCAGGTTCACGGACTTGGAGGCGATCACGGTCTGACGCGCGCGCTTCCAGCCGTGATCGATGGCCGCTGGGATCGTGCGCCCGATGCGGATCTCATCGCGGATGCGCTCGAAGTAGACGATGAAGGAGTCGGCGGCCATGCCGATCGACACGATCAGGCCGGCCACGCCCGCCATCGACAGGCGGTAGTTCATGCCCCAGCCCAGCAGCACGATGGCCAGCCAGGACGCCACGCCCAGCACCACGAGCGAAGCGATGGTCACCAGGCCCAGCAGGCGGTACTGGAACAGGCAGTAGACGGCCACCAGGACCAGGCCGATGAGCCCGGCGATGACGCCCCAGCGCAGCTGATCGGCGCCCGTGGTGGCCGAGATCTGCTGCTCCGAGGAGATCTCGAAGCTCACGGGCAGCGAGCCGTAGCGCAGCTGCTCGGAGAGGAACTGCGCGTCCTCCTCCGTGAAGGAGCCGGTGATCTGCGCCTGGCCGTCGGGGATGACCGCGTCCATGGACGGTGCGGAGATGACCTCGCCGTCCAGCAGGATCGCGAACTGGCTGCGGGGGTCCCCGGGGCTGGTCTGACCGATCGAGTTCAGGCGCTCGGAGAGCTCCTTGAAGGTCTGGGTGCCTTCCTCGTTGAACTGGATGTTCACGGCGTACTGGCCGGTGGTCGTCCCGTTGGCACCCTGGGCCATGCCGTACGACGAGTCCGAGATATCGGTGCCCTCGAGCTCGATCGGGCCGAGGATGTACTTGCCGCCGCCGCTGGGATCGCAGGCGACGATGGCCGCCTCCGGGTCCTGGGCGGCGCGCTGCTCGGGGGTCTGCGGCTGCGTGCAGTCCGTTGCCTCGTACTTGGCCATCAGATCGCCGTCGACCCAGTTGGGGTCCGACGAGTCCGTGGGCTCGCCGTCCGGCTCGACCTGCTCGTCCTCGGGGGTGCGCTCGCCCTCCGGAGTGGCCTCGGCGGGGCCGACCATCAGCACGGGTCGGAAGCTCATCTGCGCCGAGGTCTGGATCAGGTCCCGGGTCTCCTGATCGGGCGTGCCCGGCATGGACACGACGATGTTCTCGCCGCCCTGGGTGGAGACCTCGGCCTCCGAGACGCCGGAGCCGTCAACGCGCTGGCGGATGATCTCCACCGCCTGGTCGAGCTGCTCCTGGGATATCTCCTCGCCCTCCTGCTGACCGGTCAGCTCAGGGGTCAGGATCATCTGCGTGCCGCCCTCGAGGTCCAGCGCCAGGCGCGGCCCCCAGCCGGTGTGGCCCTGACCTGCGCCCCAGCCCAGCACGCCGAGCATGGCGACCAGCAGCACGAACATGCCCACGAGCGAGCCTCGAGCAGTTCTCACCGCCCGGTGCAGCTCGGTGCCGCCGAGCTGACGACGCTGCGCCCGCTGGGCCGTCGTCTCCTGCTCGCTGCGGCGCGGCTTCTTCTTCCGGTCCCCCGGCTCGCGGCCGGGGGTGCTCGCGGACGAGCGATCTTCTGGCGATGTCGACATCGGGGCGCAGATCCTTGCGGGGTTCGAGGGGGCTGTGAAGCGCGGCACACGTGGGCCGGGCGGGCGCGGGTGGACCCGAGGAGGCGGTCTCAGGTGCCGCAACACGCACGAGCGCCCCGGCCGAGGGGGCCGAGGCGCGGGTGCTGGCTGATCAGCGGGAGGAGTCGGCTCCCGGATCGCGGGGATCCGTGGGGTCGCCGGCTGGGGTCTCGTCAGCGGAGGCGTCCCCGGCTGCGGTGGAGCCTGCGGCATCCGTGCCGCCGGCAGCGGGGGTGTCACGCTCGACCACGTTGGTGAGGGTCTGCAGGTGCACGGTGACCTGGGTGCCCGGGGCGATCTCGATGACGGCCTTGACGGCGTCCTCGTCCTTGGAGACCAGGCGGCCGTAGAGGCCGTAGCTCGTCATGACCTCCATGCCGGGCTCCATGGCGCGCTGCTGCGACTTCAGCTTCTCCTGCTGCTTCTTGCGGGTGCGGCTGGAGAACCAGAACATGCCGATGATCAGCAGCAGCATGAAGCCGAAGAGCAGCATGGAGGAGCCGCCGCCTCCAGCGGCTCCGGCGGCGGACAGCGATTCGGTGACGACGGGTGTCATGCAGACTCCTGATCCTGCGATGCGCTTCTGCGCATCGCGTGGTGGTCGGTGCCGCGACCGGGACTCCGCCCCTGGACAAGCACGTGGGGCAGCGCGGCGGCGGCGAGGATTCCCGTCCATGGTAGGGGACGCGGCCGCGCAGGGCCCGGTCAGCGGGCTCCCAGGCGCCGGATCGCAGCCGGTCGCCGTCCGGAGGGCTACTGCTGCGGGGGGTCCTGGTCGCCGAGGGCCTGGCGCACCGCAGTGTCCCGGAAGGCTGCGTGCTCGGGCGGTACCAGTCCCAGGTGCTCCCAAGCCGCGGGCATGGCGATGCGTCCTCGCGGGGTCCGCGCCAGCAGGCCCTCGCGGACCAGGTACGGCTCGGCGACCTCCTCGACGGTCTCCGATTCCTCCCCCACGGCAATCGCCAGGGTGGACAGCCCCACCGGTCCGCCGCCGAAGTGGCGGACCAGCGCCTCGAGCACCGAGCGGTCCAGGCGGTCCAGGCCCCGCGAGTCGACCTCGTACATCTCCAGGGCGGCGGAGCAGGCGCGGGCGTCGATGCTGTCCACCCCGTGGACCAGCGCCCAGTCGCGCACGCGGCGCAGCAGGCGGTTGGCGATGCGCGGAGTGCCGCGGGAGCGGGTGGCGACCTCCTCGAAGCCCTCCGTGGACAGGCGCAGGTCCAGCAGCCCGGCGGAGCGGCGCAGCACGGAGACGAGCTCGTGGTCGCTGTAGAACTCGAGGTGCCCGGTGAAGCCGAAGCGATCGCGCAGCGGTCCCGGCAGCAGCCCGGCGCGCGTGGTGGCACCGACCAGGGTGAACGGAGGCAGGTCCAGCGGGATGGAGGTGGCCCCGGCGCCCTTGCCCACCACGATGTCGACCCGGAAGTCCTCCATGGCCATGTAGAGCATCTCCTCGGCGGGCCGGGACATGCGGTGGATCTCGTCGAGGAACAGGACCTCGCCCTCAGTCAGGGAGGACAGGATCGCGGCCAGGTCGCCGGAGTGCTGGATGGCAGGCCCGGAGGAGATGCGCAGCGGAGCGCCCATCTCCTGGGCGATGATCATGGCCAGCGTGGTCTTGCCCAGACCGGGAGGTCCGGACAGCAGCACGTGATCGGCGCTGCGGCCCCGCAGCCTGGAGGCCTCCAGGACCAGGGAGAGCTGCTGGCGCACACGCGGCTGACCCACGAAGTCCGCCAGGGACTCGGGGCGCAGGGCCGATTCGACGGCGCGCTCGTCCAGCTCCGGCTCCCCGCCCACCAGGCGCTCGGACCCGCTGTGCTGTGCGTCCATGCTCAGCGGCCCTCCCCCCGTGCGAGTCGAGCCCCGGCCGGCGGCAGGAGCCGAGGCCCGGGCGCCGAGCCAGGCGAGCACGGTGCGCAGGATCAGGGCGACGTCACCGGAGTCGGCGAGCTCCTCTCGACCGACCAGGGCGTCGTCGATGGCCGCCGAGGCGTCCTTCTCGTTCCAGCCCAGACCCGTGAGGGCCTCCGTGACCTGGGTGCGCCACAGCGGGATCTGCGCCGCCTGCGGGGCCGAGGCCGGTGCCGGATCGGCGGGAACGAGCTTGTCCGCGAGCTCGAGCACGATGCGCTTGGCGCCCTTGGGCCCGATCCCGGAGACGGTGGTGAACGGCTTGGGGTCGCCCTGGGCGATGGCCGTGCGGACCTCCTGCGTGCCCAGCGCGGCCAGCACTGCCAGTGCGGTGCGCGGACCGATGCCGGAGACGCCCAGCATGGTCTCGAAGATCTCCTTCTCCTCCGCGTCCGCGAAGCCGAACAGCAGCGGGGAGTCGTCCTTGCGCGCCACGAACGCGGTGGCCAGCCGGGCCTCGCGGCCCTCGTGCAGCCCGGAGAGAGTCTGCGGGGTGGCCTGCAGCTCGAGGCCCAGCCCCATGACGTCGACGACGGCCGTGCTCAGCCCCTTGTGCAGCACCTCGCCGCGCACGGACGCGATCATGGGAACACCCTCTCCTCGATGCGGGGAGCCGCCCGCGAATCGGACAGCCATTCGAACATCAGTACGATGCCTCGCTCACCCTACCAAGCCGCGACGACCACACAGCGCAGGCCCTCGCCCGGGACGAGGGCCCGCACCCGAGGACGATGCGGTCCCTCAGCGGCCGCGCCGAGCCTTCTGCTCCGCGGCCTGCCAGGCGCGCTGAGCGGGTGTCAGGGCGGTGCCGCGCTCCTGGGTCGCGCGCTGCAGTCCCGTGCGGGCGCCCTGGTGCGTGGTCGTAGTGCCCGCCTGGGCGTCCAGGCCCGCGCCCACACCGGAGCGCCAGCCGTGGCAGACCGCGATCGCCAGGGCATCGGCGGCGTCGGCCGGACGCGGCAGCTGCTCGAGGCGGAGGATGCGCGCGATCATCTTGGTCACGGCGGCCTTCTCGGCCGAGCCGTCGCCGGTGACCGCGGCCTTGACCTCGGACGGGGTGTGCCAGGCGACGGGGACCCCGCGAGCGGCTGCGGCGGCGATCACCACGCCCGAGGCCTGGGCGGTGCCGACCACGGTGGGGGCGTTGTTCTGCGCGAACACGCGCTCGATCGCCATAGCATCCGGGGCGAAGCGCTCGAGCAGCTGATCGGCCGCCTGGGCGATGCGCAGGATCCGCTGCTCCAGGGGCTCGTCGGCGCCTGTGCCCTGGACCTCGTGGTGGACCCATTCGGCGCGGCGGTCGGCGCGCATGCGCACGATCCCGAACCCGCAGCGGGTCAGCCCGGGATCGACGCCCAGGATGACCTGCTCGGGGGCCTGCGCCCTGGCCGCGGAGCCCATGGCGGGACGTCGGGCGGGTGCCGGAGCCTGGCTCAGTCCTCGTCCTCGAGCTGGGCGGCGACCTCGGGGGTGATCTCCACGTTGGAGTAGACGTTCTGGACGTCGTCGAGCTCCTCGATCGCATCGGCCAGGCGCAGGAACTTGCGCGCGGCGTCGGCGTCGAGCTCGACCTTCATGTTCGGGCGGAACTGGGGGTCGTCGTTGTTGTACTCCAGCTCCGCCTCGTCCAGAGCCGTGCGGATCTGGGGCAGGTCGGTGGCCTCGGAGATGACCTCGAAGACGTCCTGGTCCTCGATGACCTCCTCCGCCCCGGCGTCCAGCACGGCCATCATGACGTCGTCCTCGGTGACGCCGTCGGCCTTGGCGACCTCGGCCACGCCCTTGCGCTCGAACATGAAGGTGACCGAGCCCGGATCGGCCATAGTGCCGCCGTTGCGAGTCACGGCCACGCGGACCTCGGAGGCCGCGCGGTTCTTGTTGTCGGTCAGGCACTCGATGTACAGCGCCGACCCCTGGGGGCCGCGGGCCTCGTAGAAGATCTCCGAGTACTCGATGACCTCGCCGGTCAGGCCGGCGCCGCGCTTGATGGCGCGGTCGATGTTGTCGTTGGGCACCGAGTTCTTCTTGGCCTTGGACACGGCCAGATCCAGCGCCGGGTTGCCCGCGGTGTCGGCGCCGCCCTGGCGCGCGGCGACCTCGATGCCCTTGATGTACTTGGCGAAGGCCTTGGCGCGCTTGGCGTCGATGGCGGCCTTCTTGTGCTTGGTCGTGGCCCACTTGGAGTGACCGGACATGGCTTGCCTCCTGGTTCGTGTCGGTGCCGCAGCGCCGGGCTCCTCCCGGCGGCGGCTGGCAGCGCGTGCGTCGGGGGTGCCGGTCACGGCCGGAGGGGCCATGCGGCGCACCACCGCGGCGCATGACGCTGCGCTGGGAAGTCTGCTGGTCGATTGTAGGCGACGGGTCCCGGGCTCAGCGCGGACGGGAGGCCGCGACCTCCCGCGCCTTCTCCGCCAGCAGATCGTTCAGCGGCTCGAGGGTCTCGTGCGCATAGCGTCGCCGCACCGCCGTGGCGATGAGGTGATCGGCCACCGCCGGGTTCTTGGGCAGCAGGGAGCCGTGCAGATAGGTGCCGATGACCTCGCGGGTCACCGCGCCCTCCGTGCCGTCCTGGCCGTCGTTGCCCGCACCGGAGATCACGCGACCGAACGGCTCCTGGCCCGCGCCCAGGTGGGTCAGCCCGGAGTGGTTCTCGTAGCCGATCACCGTGCCGTGGCGAGGGGACTCGGTGACGATGTTGCCGATCAGCCGCTCCGGGCCGCCGACGGTCTCGAGGTCGAAGATCCCCACACCCGTCAGCGTCTCGCCGCCGATCGTGCGGAAGCGATGGCCGAAGAGCTGGTAGAGCCCGCAGATGGCGAGCATGGGCGCGCCGTCCTGCACCAGCTCGAGCAGCAGCGGCTTGATCCGCTGCAGATCCTCCATGACGCGGAACTGCCCGGAGTCCTGGCCGCCGCCGCCCACGAAGATGTCGCCGTCGCCGGGGAAGGAGTCGCCGGGGTTGTAGTCGGTGACGCGCACGCTGTAGCCGCGGCGCTCGAGACGGCGCTTGAGCGTCAGCGTGTTGCCCCAGTCGCCGTAGATGTTCATGTCGCGCGGATAGAGCTGCACGAGGTGGATCTCGCCCTGCCCGCCGAGCTCGGGCTCGGCTCCTGCGGCGGGGAGGTTGGGAGTCGCAGTGGTCATCGCGGTCCTCTCTCAGATCTCGGGCACGACGGCCACGGCGCGCAGCTCGCGGCGCAGCGTGAGCATGGACGTATAGGTGCAGAAGACGCGCATGGGGCGTCCGTCGGCGGAGGCGATGAACTCCGTGAGCGCTCGGGCGATGTCCGGCTCGACGGCGCCGACCTGCACCTGGTCGTAGTCCAGGCGCAGAGCCATGTCCCAGGCGCGCGTGCCGGTGACCATGTCCACTCCCCCGCCGCGCAGGGACTCGAACTCGACGTCCCACAGCCAGGAGACGTCGCGACCGTCGGCGTATTCGTCGTTGATGGAGATCATGGTCGCGTAGGACTCCGGTGCGGCGGAGGCCAGCGACAGGCGGAAGCCCGCGGGGTTCTTCACGAGCAGCAGCTGCAGCGGGGTGCCGTCGACCATGATCGTCTCGCCGCGTCCGAAGGCCGGGGTCACGCGGGACAGCTCCCCCAGCAGCGACGGCAGCGCGGCGGACAGGCCGCTGCGCTCCTGCGAGACGGTCAGCGCCAGCGCCAGGGCGGCCGCGGCGTTGTAGACGTTGTAGACGCCGTAGAGATGGACCTCCGCCTGCGCCGGCTCCCCGCGCACGGAGAACGTGACGTCGGTGGCCTCGAAGTCCTCGAGCTGCACGATCGCCTCCGGCTTGGCCTCCTGCGACGGCACCGGAGCCTCGGGGCCGTCGGCGCCGCGCATGTCGTCGTCTGACGGGAACATGGGCCGCAGCTTCTCCGACAGCCCGTACCAGTGCACCGCGGTCCCGGGGCGGACGTCATCGGCCAGAGAGGCAATGCGCGGGTCCTCGCGGTTGAGGACCACGGCCTCGGTGGTGGCCGCCGCGATCTGGGAGAGCATGCGGCGGGTGGTGTCGATCTCGCCGAAGCGGTCGAGCTGATCTCGCATGACATTGAGCAGCAGTGCGAACCGGGGCTGGACGAGCTTCACGAAGTGGACCGCGTGGGCCTCGTCGAGCTCCAGCACGGCGATGTCCGCGTCCAGCCTGCCGGTCAGGGAGATCTCCTCCAGCAGGGAGGCCGCCACCCCGCGCACGAAGTTCGAGCCGGTGCGGTTGGTGAACACGCGCAGGCCCTGGGACTCGAGCAGCTGGACGGCCATCTTGGTGGTGGTCGTCTTGCCGTTGGTCCCGGAGATCACCACGACGCCCTGGGGCAGCCGGGCCAGCTGCTCGGCCACGAAGTCCGGGTGCAGCTTCTCCATCACCAGCCCGGGGAACGCCGAGCCTCCTCCGCGCAGCTTGGTGGCGGCGCGCACGCCCTGGCCGAGGAGCCTCACAAGTGGTCTGGACATGGCGGACATCCTAGTTCGTCGCCCTGACGACTCAGCGACGGCAGGGCCGGGGCTCGCCGCCAGGTTCAGTGCTCCCGTGCGAAGACCTTGCCGGGATTGAGGATCCCCTGCGGATCGAACACCGCGCGGATCTGCGCCTGGAGGTCCAGCTGATCCTCTCCGAGCTCATCTCCGAGCCAGCGCCGCTTGAGCAGGCCGATGCCATGCTCCCCCGACAGCGTGCCGCCCAGCTCCAGGGCGATCCGGAAGACCTCTCCGGCGGCCTCCCAGATCCGCTCGGGGACCTCGTCGTCGCCGACCAGGAAGATCGGGTGCAGGTTGCCGTCGCCGGCGTGGGTGGTCGTGGGGATGAGGATCCCGTGACGCAGCTCGATCTCGCGGATCCGCTCGAAGGCCTCGGCCAGCCGGTCGCGCGGCACGGCGATGTCCTCGACCAGGATCGAGCCGCCGCCGGCGAAGCCGCCCTCCTGGGCCATCCGCTGCGCACGCGCCTCCAGCGCCGGGAACGCGCTGCGTCGCAGACCGATGAGCTCATCGGCCTCCGCCTCGTCCTCGGCCGCGCGGACCTCGCCGCCGGCGGCCTCGAAGATCGCCGCGATCCTCCCGGCGACCTCGTCGGCTTCCGGCCCGTCGGTCTGGGCCAGCAGGAACGACGACCCCGCCGAGCCGATGCGCCGACCGCGCCGCTGCTCGACACACTCCACGGTGGGCCCGTCCATCAGCTCGAGCAGCGCAGGGGTGAGACCCTCCGCCGTGACAGCGGAGGCGGCCGCCGAGGCTGCGATGACGCTCGGGAAGCTCGCCGAGACCACGGGGCCCGGGCCGGTCACGACGGGACGCAGGGCCAGCGTGCACTCGACGATCACGCCCAGCGTGCCCTCCGAGCCGATCATCAGCGCGCAGAGGTCGTAGCCGGTCACGCCCTTCACGGTGCGGTGGCCCACCGAGATCAGACGGCCGTCGGCGAGCACGACCGTCAGCGCGAGCACCGCCTCGCGGGTGACGCCGTACTTGGCGCACAGCAGGCCGCCGGCGTTCATGGCGATGTTGCCGCCGACCGTGGAGATGTCCTTGCTCGAGGGGTCCGGGGCCCACCACAGTCCGTGCTCGGCCAGTCGGGCGTTCAGCGCGCCGTTGAGGATCCCCGGCCCGACGACGGCCAGGCGATTCGGCACCGAGATCTCGTGCACCTGATCCAGGTCCTGCGTGGACAGCACGAGCTCGCCGGGACCGGCGCACGCCCCGCCGGCCAGGCCGGTGCCCGCGCCGCGGGTGACCACCGGGATGCCGTGCTCGGAGGCAGTGCGGCACACGAGCTGGACGTCCTCGATGCTTCCGGCGCGGATCAGCGCCAGAGGGGCGCCCGGGCTTCGGTGCCCCGAGCGGTCCTCCCGCAGCGGCTCGAGCTCAGCGGGGTCGGTGCTCAGCCGCGCCCCCAGCTGCGCCTTCAGGTGCTTGAGCGCAGTCGTGGTGCCGTGATTCGCGGACATCGGACGTCTCCTCGGGTCGTGGGCCGCAGCGGGCAGCAGGAGCGGTCCTGTCGCGATGCGGTGTGACACGAGCCTAGGCACACCCGGGCGGCGCATGGGCGAGAGTTGGATGCGTCAGGCGGTCATACCAGCGGCGGCGGGGCCTGAAGACTCAGGTGCCATGACACGCCACGACACCTAGGCTGATCTGCGTGCTCACCGCAGATGCCTCCCTCACCGGAATGCCCCAGAGGATCACCGTGGCCGGCGGCAGCGGGACCGGAAAGACCACGCTCTGCAACCGGATCGCAGAGCTGATGGGATACCCGCGGGTGGAGATCGACAGCCTGCACCACGGTCCCAAGTGGACACGCCGCGAGTCGTTCGTCGCCGACGTAGAGCGGTACACCTCCGGACCCCAGTGGGTCATCGAGCTGCAATACCGCGAGGTCCGGCCCCTGCTCCTGGAGCGCGCCGACACCCTGCTCTGGCTGGACTACCCGACCTCGGTGCAGATGACTCGGCTGATGCGCCGCACCCTGCGCCGACGCCTGCTGCGGCAGGAGCTGTGGAACGGGAACCAGGAGCCCCCGCTGCGTACCTTCTTCACCGATGAGGAGCACATCATGCGGTGGGGCTGGCGAACCAGGAACGAGCTCAAGCCGATCATTCCCACCGTGGAAGACCATTTCCCGTCATTGACCACTGTGCGTCTGGGCCATCCTCGAGAAGCCGGACAGTGGCTCAGAGCCCTGGCCGTGGCGCACCAGACGATGAAGGAGCATCCGGCGAGGCGCGGTTCCTGCATCGACGACCGGTGCATGCAGCATGAAGCGAGTCCGCCCTCGGCTGGGCCTGGACAGAGGATGCGCCCGTGAGGTTTACTGAAGGTAGCTCCCCTCCTGCGGGTGGGTGAGAAGTAGAGGCCAGGATCCCCGCGCTGACGGGACCTGGCCTTCGCGCTGCCTATTGTCTACTGCAGCACGATGCGAATGATCTGGACGGCTCCCTGAAATTGGTCGAGCCATCTCCTGTCGCCCGTCTCGGCATCACCGACCGCGCCCAAGACCTGATCGGGGACCCACAGCATCGGCTCGATCGAGGGCAGCTCGATCTCCACCCTGATGCCCGCAGGGATCGCTCTCTGGCCACGCAGACGAAGAATCAGGTCCATGTCGCGTCTGTTGAGCGACGGAGTCCTCGACTCCAGGTGCACGAGGCTGACATGGCGCTGACCTAGTTCCCAGAGCAGACGCTTGAGGCACTCCGCTCTCGCCCGCTCCTGCTTACGCAGGTTCAGCGCAGTCGCCACGACCACGAGATGCTCGCCTTCGGCAGAGGCCACCACTGCTGTGACTTCAGTCTTCTTCCGTGGGCTCAGCTCATGCCAGTGGAGCTTCGGAGCTCCTTTCGGGAGGACGGTCCGCAGCTGGTGTCTCGTCCCGGAGCAGCGAGCCGGCTCGGAGACGACTGCACCGAGCAGATACATGGGATCAGGCACAGCGTGCTGTCGCATGCTCTCGTCCACCCAGGCGTGAAGCTCGGGATGGTCCGACTCGTGCATTCGGGGCTCCTCTCACTCCCACGACGCCGTGGCGAAAAGGCCCAGCTCGAGGGTGGCTCCAGCAGACACGAGAGGTCAGACGACACAAGGGGAACGGATCTCGGGCCACCGCAGAGCACTGGTTCTGTGGCTCAGCTGCTCCCGACTGTGTCGTCAGCCGAGGCTGCACGGCGCCGGATCATCAGGAACGCAGCCAGCGCGATGGACGCGCACACGGCCATCGTGAACGCCATCGGGCGGGCGTCGGTCTCGCCGGCCATGCCCACGATCGGGGAGACGAGCGCACCCATTCCGAACCGCAGCGCCCCCATCAGCGCCGAGCCGGTGCCGGAGGTCTCGGGCACCGCCTGCATGGTCACCGCCGAGGCATTGCCCAGGATGAAGCCCATGGCGGTCGTGGCGCAGAACAGCAGCGCAAGGGTGGGCACAGCGGGCACCCCGATCAGCACGACGACGACCAGCGCCACCGCGACCGCCGTGAGCGCGATCAGCGCCGTGCCCAGGGTGCGCTGCACGGGCACCCGCCCGGCCAGCCGGATCGAGATCAGGCTGCCGGAGGTCATGCCCAGCGCGTTGAGGCCGAACAGCAGCGAGTACGCCATCGTGGGCAGCCCCAGGATGGACTGGATGACGAACGGCGAGGCCGAGACATAGGCGAACAGCGTGGCGAAGGACATGGCCGAGACGACCACGCCGCCCGCGTAGACCGGCGTGCGCAGCACCGCGTCGATGGTGGATGCCATGCGCCGCAGACCGCCCTCCTGGCGCCGCGCGTCGGGCAGGGACTCCGGGACGACGGTCAGGATGCCGACGACCATGACGGTCACGATCGCGGTGATCACCCAGAAGATGCCTCGCCAGTCAGCGACCTGCAGGATGGCCCCGCCCGCCATGGGCGCGATCACCGGCATCACACCGCCGATGATCATCATGATGTTCATCAGCCGCACGGTCGTGGCCCCGCGCGTGATGTCCGTGATGATCGCCCGGGCGATCACGACGCCGGCGGCACCGCTGAAGCCCTGCACGAACCTGGCGATGACCAGCACCTCGATGCTCGGCGCCAGCGCGCAGACGATGCCGGCCAGCAGGCACACGACCGTGCCGATCAGCAGCGGACCGCGCCGCCCCAGGGCGTCGGACAGCGGGCCGATGACGAGCTGGCCCAGCCCCAGCCCGATCATGAACGTGGTCAGCGTGAGCTGCACGGCCGAGCCCGTGGTGGCCAGCTCCCGCGTCATCTCCGGGAACGACGGCAGGTAGACGTCGGTGGCCAGCGGCGAGACCGCCGACAGCAGCGCCAGCGTCAGGATCAGCGCGACGGCCGAGCGCTGCCCCTGCGCGGGCGGGGCCGGGGTGATCAGTTCTCCTCGGACGACCCGGTGGGCCCCTGAGCAGCCGATTCCGCCGCCGAATCCGGCCCCGGCCAGTGCTCCCGGATGTCGGTCCAGGTCCCGCCCAGCGTGTCCATGATCGCTTTGGTGTGCGCGGTCACGGGCAGGAAGTTGGAGTCCCCGATCCACCGCGGCACCACATGCATGTGCAGGTGGTCCGACAGCGAACCGCCAGCCGCCTGGCCCAGATTCAGCCCCGTGTTGAAGGCGTTCGGGTGGGAGGCCTCGCCCACCGCCACGACGGCGTCGCGGGTCAGGCGCATGAGCTCGGTGAGCTCATCGTCCGACAGATCAGTCAGCTCGGCCACGTGACGGTACGGGCACACCAGCAGGTGGCCCGGGTTGTAGGGGAACAGGTTGAGGATCACGAAGCAGTGCGCGCCGCGGAAGACGATCAGGGATTCGTCGTCCCGGCGCTCGGGTCCCGTGCAGAACGGGCAGCCCGGCACCGTCTCGACCGAGGTGTCCTCGCTGCGCACGTAGGCCAGCCGATGCGGGGTCCACAGGCGCTGGAACGAATCCGGCACACCGGGGATCTCGAAGTCGTCCTGGCGCACCCAGTGGTGCTGGCCCACGCGCGCGTCCTGCTCCCCCGTGCTCATGACTGCGCGCCCTGCGACCCCGGCGCATCGGCGTCCACGCCGGGGGCCTGCCCGACCGTCTCATCGCCTGCGGCGGCTGAGGGGACGGGGTCGTCGTTCACGCGGTTGCTCACGTGCGCGGCGATCCGGGCGACGGCCTCCTCGACCGGCACGCCGTTCTCCTGCGAGCCGTCACGGAAGCGGAAGGAGACGGCACCGGCATCGGAGTCGTCGCCGCCGGCGATCAGCACGAACGGCACCTTGTCCTTGGACGCGGTGCGGATCTTCTTGGGGAACCGGTCCGAGGAGGAGTCGAGCTCGGCGCGCACCCCGGCGGTGCGCAGCTTCGCCACGACATCGCCCAGGTAGTCGTCGAAGGCCTCGGCCACCGGGATGGCACGGACCTGCTCGGGCGCCAGCCAGGCCGGGAAGGCGCCTGCGTAGTGCTCGGTCAGCACGCCGAAGAAGCGCTCGATCGAGCCGAACAGCGCGCGGTGGATCATGACGGGGCGCTGACGGGAGCCGTCGGCGGCCGCGTACTCGAGGTCGAAGCGCTCGGGCATGAAGAAGTCCAGCTGGATCGTGGACATCTGCCAGGTGCGCCCGATGGCGTCGCGAGCCTGGACCGAGATCTTGGGGCCGTAGAACGCAGCGCCCTCCGGGTCCGGCACGAGCTCCAGGCCCGAGGCGGTGGCGACCTCCTCCAGCGTGGCGGTGGCCTCCTCCCAGGCGGCGTCGTCGCCGATCGACTTCTCCGGGTCCCGCGTGGACAGCTCGAGGTAGAAGTCATCGAGGCCGTAGGCCTTCAGCAGGTCCAGCACGAAGTCCAGCGTGGTGGCGATCTCATCGCGCATCTGCTCGCGCGTGCAGTAGATGTGGGCGTCGTCCTGCGTGAAGCCGCGGGCGCGGGTCAGGCCGTGGATCACGCCGGACTTCTCGTTGCGGTACACCGTGCCGAACTCGAACAGCCGCAGCGGCAGGTCGCGGTAGGAGCGGCCGCGCTGGCGGAAGATCAGGTTGTGCATGGGGCAGTTCATGGGCTTCAGGTAGTAGTCCTGGCCCTGCTTGGTGACATTGCCTGCGGCATCGCGCTCCTCGTCCATCTGCATGGGCGGGAACATGCCGTCCTTGTAGAAGCCCAGGTGCCCGGAGATCTCGTACAGCGTGGACTTGGTGATGTGCGGCGTGTTCACGAACGAGTAGCCGTGCTTGACGTGCTGCTCGCGCGAGAGGTTCTCCATCTCCATGCGGATCAGACCGCCCTTGGGGTGGAACACGGCCAGGCCGGAGCCGATCTCGTCCGGGAAGGAGAACAGGTCCAGCTCGGAGCCCAGCTTGCGGTGATCGCGGCGCTCGGCCTCGGCGAGGCGATCCTTGTACGCCTTGAGCTCGTCCTTGGTGGGCCAGGCGGTGCCGTAGATGCGCTGCAGCTGCTTGTTCTTCTCCGAGCCGCGCCAGTAGGCGGCAGCCGAGCGCATCAGGGCGAAGCCGTTGCCGATCAGCTTGGTGTCCGGCAGGTGGGGCCCGCGGCACAGGTCCTTCCAGACGATCTCGCCGGACTTGCGGTCGACGTTGTCGTAGATGGTCAGCTCGCCGGCGGCCACCTCCTGCGAGGCGCCCTCCGTGGCGGCGACCTCCGCGCCGGAGCCGGGGCCCTGGGCCAGCCCGATCAGCTCGAGCTTGTAGGGCTCATCGGCCATCTCCGCGACGGCCTCATCGTGGGTCACGGAGCGCCGGCGGAAGCTCTGCGTGGAGTTCACGATCTTCTGCATGCGCTTCTCCAGCGCCTTGAGATCCTCCGGGGTGAAGGCCTCGTCGACGTCGAAGTCGAAGTAGAACCCGTCCGTGATGTAGGGGCCGATGCCGAGCTTGGCCTCCTGCTTGAGCTCCTGCACCGCCTGGGCCATCACGTGGGCGGTCGAGTGGCGCAGGACCTCCAGGCCCTCCGGGTCCGAGATCAGCACGCGCTCGATCGACTGCCCGTCGGCCAGGGGGGTGGCAAGATCGCGCAGCGTGCCGTCGATCCGGGCGACGACGACCTCCCGCTGGCCCTGGTAGAGATCAGCGGCGGTGGTCCCGGTCGCGACCTGCTGCTGCTGTCCGTCCACGGTGACGGTAATCCCGCCGACGCTGGGATCCTGCGCGGAGGGGTTCGGGGACACGGACTCGCTCATGAGCTGCTGCAGCCTTTCGGTTCGGGGGACGCGGCCGTACAGGGGCCGCGCGACCAGGCCATGCTACCGGCGCGGTGCGACGCCGCAGCTCGCGGCAGCGGCCAGAGCAGCGGGCACAATGGGTGGGGTCCCGGACCTCCCGGTCGCCGCATGCCTCGAACGGAGTCCCCGCAGCCACATGACCAAGCCTCCCGCCCCGCAGGACGACCCCGACGATCCCCACGAGAACGCGCAGCCCGACGAGCCCGAGGTCGAGCCGCTGCGCTACGACCAGCCCGTCACCGGGCAGATCCCGCTGCTTCAGCGCCCGGCCCCAGAGGCGTCCAAGGACCCGTCGCAGCGGATCCTGAGCACCCGGTTCGTGCTGCTGTGGCTGGTCCAGTTCCTGGTGTCCATGCAGTTCTACCTCGTGACCACCATCTCGGCCGCCTACGCGATGGACCGCTTCTCGGCCGGCCAGGCCGAGGCCGGGCTGACGACGTCGTCGTTCACCGTCGGCGCGGTGATCGCCCGGCTGCTCACGGGCAAGTACATGGAGCTCATCGGACGGCGGCGCGTCCTGGTCACGGCCATGGTCCTGTTCACGCTGATTTCCACGGCCTATCTGCCGGACACCGGAATGGCGGGGCTGCTGGCCGTGCGCTTCGTCAACGGCATCGCCTTCGCCGCCGTGACCACGATCGCCCCGGCGGCGGTCCAGGGCGTCATCCCGCCTCAGCGCCGCGGTGAGGCCACGGGGTACTTCGGACTGTCGACAACCCTGGCCACAGCTCTGGGCCCCGCCCTGGGCGTGTGGCTCTCGCGCTCGATCGGCTACGGGAGCCTCTTCGTGCTCGTCTCCGCGGTGGCGGGCCTGGCCCTGATCGTGGTGCTCGTGCTGCGCGTCCCCGAGGTCGAGCTCACTCAGGCCCAGCGCCGCTCGGCACGGCAGTGGCGGCTGTCGTCGATCATCGAGACGCGCGCCCTCCCCATATCCGGGCTCATGGTCTTCGCAGGCATGGCCTACTCCACGATCCTGACCTACCTCAACGCCTACGCCGTGGAGCTGGATCTGGTGAGCTCGGCCGCGGCCTTCTTCGTCGTGTACGCGATCGCCATCGTCCTCACGCGCCCGTACCTGGGCAGGCGGCAGGACCGGCGCGGCGACAACAGCGTGATCCCTCCGGCGCTGGTGCTGTTCTCGGCGACCCTGGTCATGCTGGCCTTCGCGAGCTCCGGATGGATGCTGCTGGCGGCCGGGGCCATGCTGGGCTGCTCCTTCGGCGCGATCATCACCGCGGCCCAGGCGGCGGCCGTCAAGGTCGCCCCAATCGCTCGCGTGGGACTGACAACGGCGACCTTCTTCCTGTGCATGGACCTCGGCGCGACCGTCGGGCCCGCTGTCCTCGGCTCTGTGGTGCCCGCTCTCGGCTACCGCGGGATGTACCTGTGCGCAGCCGGTGTGCTGCTGGTCTCCGTCGTGTACTACTGGCTCGTCCACGGTCGCGGCGCAGGTCGGACCCCGTCGCCGCCCACGGGGCAGATCCCCGTGGCCTGGGCGCCCGGGACCACGAGAAACCCCGGGCAACCCTGAGGGCTCCTCATACTCAGTGAGCTTAGGGTGAAGGCGCTTCCCGATGTCTTCCCGTAGAGGATCTCACCCCCATGAGCAGCGCCCGACTCCCCCGATCCGTCTTCCTGAGCGGCGCCGCCGCGGCGGTGCTGAGCCTGGCCGCCTGCGGCTCGCAGGACGAGGACGGCCAGGGCGGCTCCGAGGCCACGGGCGGCAGCGCGTCGTCGACGCCGGAGCCGGTCGAGCTGCCCGGCGGCGGCACCGAGGTCTTCCCCGGCCGGCGCATGATCGCCCTCTACGGCTCCCCGGACATCCCAGGGCTGGGCTGCCTGGGCGAGCAGGACGTCGACGCGTCCATCACCCGCGTGCAGGAGCTGGCCAAGGAGTACGAGCCGTTCTCCGAGGAACCGGTCATCCCGGCCTTCGAGATCATCGCGACCGTCGCCTCCTCCGAGGCCGGGCCCGACGGCGACTACTCCAACGAGCTCGATCCGCAGACGCTGCGCCCGTGGATCGACGCCGCCGGCGAGGCAGGCGTCTACTGCGTGCTGGATCTGCAGCCCGGCTCCACAGACTTCCTGACTCAGGCCAAGCGCTACGAGGACCTGCTGCGCGAGCCCCATGTGGGCCTGGCCCTGGATCCCGAGTGGCGGCTGCAGCCCGGAGGGCAGCACATGGTGCAGGTCGGCTCAGTCGATGCCGCGGAGGTCGACGAGGTCGCGCAGTGGCTGGCCGGCATCGTGCAGGAGGACGAGCTTCCGCAGAAGGTGCTGATCCTGCACCAGTTCTCCGTGGACATGCTCCCGGATCGCGAGAACATCGACGCGTCTGTACCGGAGGTCGCCATGGTCGTGCACGCCGACGGCCACGGCACCCGTGATCTGAAGCTGGGCACGTGGGAGGCGCTGAAGAAGGACCTTCCGGAGGGCATGCGCATGGCCTGGAAAAACTTCTACGACGAGGACACCCCCACCTGGACTCCGGAGGAGACCTTCGACAACGACCCTAAGCCGTGGTTCGTGTCGTATCAGTGACGTCTCAGTTGTCTGCCGACAGCTCCACCCGCGTCGAAGGACGGTCAGGATCGGGGAGGTAACCGAGGACGAACGCAGCCAGGGAGCAGACCGTCGCTGTGGAGAAGGCCGGCCAGTTCAGGACCGAGGCGACCCCGGCCACGACACTTCCGCTGCCCAGCAGGACTCCCGCCAGCTGACCTGCCACGATGCCGAGGCCCAGCAGCAGGAAGACTGCCAGCGAGGCCCAGAAGACGACGAGAACGATCCGTCTCATGACGGCTCCTTTCGGTGCATTGTCGGATCCATGGCTCAATGCGGGATCGGCAGGAAGCCCAGGGCCACGACCCAGGCGAGCAGAATGACCGGGACCACGAACCAGACGATCAGCGGCACGAACATGCGTCGCGGCTCGACCTTCGCCAGAGAGGAGGCGAGGTAGATGGGCGCGCCGACAGGCGGGGATGCCCCCTCCGTCGAGGTGCACAGCAGCACGGCGCAGACGGCCACGACGGCGGGGATCCCCATGGAATCCATGGCGATCACCGCTGGGGCGCCGATGGCGGCGGCGGTCGCCGTCGACGACAGCGGCGTGGCCACCACGACGATCGCCGCACAGATCAGCAGCACGAGCAGCGGCACGGGCAGGTGGACCGACCCCAGGGCTGCGGAGAGCTGATCCCCGACCCCGAGCTCGGACATGATCGTCGAGGCGGCCAGCGCCGAGAACAGGGAGATGCCGACGGTCGCGAACTGCGGCGCTTCGTCGCGCACGGCGCGGGCGGTCTCCCGCCACCTCCCGGCGAGACGCTTGCGGCCTTCGATCAATGCGATCACAGAGATGAGGATGGGCACCCAGACGATGATCGAGATCTCGCCCATCGGCTCCTCACCGACCCGCTGCGACGCCGAAAGCCAGTCGTAGAGCGGCCCGAAGGTCAGAACGACGGGGATGAGGATGCCCAGAAAGATCAAGGTGGAGCTCCAGCCTCGCCGCAGGGCCTGGGGCAGGCGCATGATCTCCGAGGCGTCTGCCGGTTCCAATCCGTCGCGCCGGGCCCAGATCCAGACCACGATCATGCGGTACAGGACGGCATAGGCACCGGTCACCAGCAGCGAGACGTAGACGTCGGCGCCGCTGACCCCCAGCCCTGCGGGGATCGCAGCAAGGATGATGAACATGGTCGAGTTCGGAGGCAGGGAGACTCCCAGTCCCGAATTGCCGGCCACGAGCGTCGCAGCGCGCGCCGGCGACCAGCCGTTCTCCTTCATCCACGGAATCGTCACCGCCCCCACGGTGGCGGCATTGCCCGCCGTCGAACCGGCGACGAGCCCGATTGCCGCCGATCCGGCCGTGGAGACGTAGGCAGCGCCCCCGCGCAGACGGCCGAACATCGAGTTGAAGATCGTGATCAAGCGCTCGATCAGACCGGTCTGCTGGACGATCACGCCCATGAAGACGAAGGCCATGCCGGCGAAGGTGACGTCGTTGTCGAGGGCTTCCACCACGCCCAGGCTCAGCAGCTCGAAGAATCGGGTTGAGCCCACAAGGGCTGCACCGATCAGTGCGACGAGCAGCGATTCGGCGATCGGGCGCCGCAGGGGAACGTTGAGCACCACCGTGATGGTGATGAACACCGCCAGGGCGACGATGCCCATGCTGATCTCCTTCGCGACATCCGCCATGAGTGCTGTCGGCGTGCGGTCCGCGACCAGCGGAGCTTCCGACTCGAGCCCACACTATGTGATGGCGGACACCTCCCTGGACCTGCGCGTTCCGCCGTCCCGCGAGGACCTCCGCCTGGGAGACTGAGGCCGATGACCCTCACCCTCACCGCCGAGTTCTCCGACGCCCTGGAGAAGCTGCATGCCGGCGTACCCGTCTTCCTCACCGGCCGCGCCGGCACGGGCAAGTCCACGCTGATCCGCACGTTCCTGGAAGACACCTCCCGCTCCGTGGTGGTGGCCGCACCCACGGGGATCGCCGCACTGAACGTGGGCGGGTACACCCTGCACCGACTGTTCTCCTTCCCGGCGGGCATCACCCCCGAGCAGGTGCGCTCCGGCGACTATCGACCCGGGCGGTTCATGAAGACGCTGAAGGCCCTGGACACCCTGGTGATCGACGAGATCTCCATGGTCCGCGCCGATCTCTTCGACTGCCTGGTGCTGGCGCTCGAGCAGTTCGGACCCAAGCCGGGCACCCCGTACGGGGGCGTGCAGCTCGTGCTGGTCGGCGATCTGCACCAGCTTCCGCCCGTGGTGACCGAGCCGGAGCGCGAGCATTTCCAGACCTACTACGACTCCCCCTTCTTCTTCTCGGGGCACCAGTACGCGGCGTCGTCGTTCGCGGTCGTGGAGCTGACCACGGTCTTCCGCCAGCTCAACGACACCCGCATGGTCGAGATCCTCAACGCCGTGCGCGACGGCGGCCTGCTCGAGGAGGCCCGCACCGAGCTCAACCGGCACACCGACCCCGAGTTCGAACCGCCGCTGGACGAGTTCTGGCTGACCCTGACCACGACCAACCGCATCGCCGGGGCGCGCAACCGACGGATGCTCGAACGGCTCCCGGCCCACTCCGCCTTCTCCACCGCACGGATCACCGGCGAGCTCGACGGCATGGAGCGCCCGGCCGAGGAGGTGCTCGAGTACAAGGCCGGCGCCCAGATCATGCTGCTGACCAATGATCCGGCCGATCGCTGGGTCAACGGGACCCTGGCCAAGATCACCGAGACGCTGTTCGACGACGACGGCGAGCCCTACGTTGTCGTCGAGCTGCCCGACGGCTCGCGTGCCACCGTGGAGCGGCACCTGTGGGAGGTGACCCGGCCGTCGGTGGCGGGCGGGCAGCTCACGCACGAGGTCGTAGGCACCTTCTCCCAGCTGCCGTTCCGCCTGGCCTGGGCGATCACGATCCACAAGAGCCAGGGCCAGACCCTGGACCGCGTGGTGGTGGACCTGACCGGAGGCACCTTCGCCGACGGGCAGCTCTACGTGGCGCTGAGCCGCTGCCGCTCCCTCGACGGCATGGTCCTCACCCGCGACGTGCTGCCCAAGGACCTGCGCGTGGATCAGCGGGTCCGCCGCTTCCTGCGCTCCCAGGCACCGGCGCTGCAGACCCGCGGCAGCGTCTACTTCGGCGTGTGCTGGGTGGGCGATGAGGGCTCGCGCTGGAAGCCCCGCCCGATCGAGCTGGCCGTGGTCACCGACGACGGCCAGCAGGCCTCTACGCTCGTGAACCCCACCCGCGACCTGGGCTCCGCGCGCACCGACTACGGCATCACCGCCGCCGACGTGGAGCTGGCACCCCTGCTCGAGCAGGCCTGGGCGGCGCTGGCTCCGCTGCTCAGCGAGCGGACCCCCATCGGGCTGCACGTGGATCAGGCGCTGAGCCGCATCGACTTCGAGCTCAAGCGCAACCAGCACGTGACCCGCATGCCGCTGGGCACCGAGCTCGACGACGGCTCCCTGACCTGGGAGGACCGCACGCGGCTGAGCGCCCCGACTGCGCTGGAGCGGGCACTGGCTGCCCGGGACATCGCCGCCCGGCGTGGCCTGACCGGCGAGGAGCCGTTCCCCGCGATCGACGACCGCCCCGGTTACCTGATGCCGCGCGGTGACGAGGGCGTCGAGCTGCTCGTGCACGCCCCCGGCCTGGATGCGTCGGACGAGGACCGTGCGGCGGCGCTGACCGAGGCGCTGCGGGCTGCCGCCGGGCGCGCCGCGCTGAGCCCCACGGCACACGGGATCCTGCAGGAGATCGAGGCTCAGCTCGGCACGCAGATCCTGGACGGCGACCAGGGCGCAGACGTCGACCTGTCCGACGTCCTCTCCCCCGGCGCGCGAGTCTGCTTCACGGGCACCGCCCACGGCGCCGACGGGCGCGAGCTCTCCCGCTACGACGTGGAGAGCCTGGCTGCCTCCCACGGGCTCGCCCCCGTCGCCAACGTCACCAAGACCCGGTGTGACGCCCTGGTGGTCGCCGAGCTCGGCACCCAGTCCGGCAAGGCGAAGAAGGCCGCGCAGTACGGCAAGCCGATCATCGCGTTCGACGACTTCCTGGCCTGGGCCGACGGCACGTCCTCGCCCGCAGGCAGCAGCCCTGCCGCTGCGTCTGCACAGGTGCGCATCTCCGCCCTGTGATCCCCGCGCCCGCCTCGGGGGAATAGCTCACCCCTTCTGTGCGCTTTCGTGTTTGTGGACACATCATCTACTTCGGGGCAGGCCGAGGGCGATCCACTGCGCGTCATCGTCATCGGCGCCGGCCAGGCGGGACTCAGCGCGGCGGCGCACCTGCTGCGCAAGGGGCTGCAGCCGTGGCGGGAGTTCGTGGTGCTCGACGGCAACGACGGACCCGGAGGCGCCTGGCGGCATCGCTGGGACTCGCTGACCTTCGACGCCGCCCACGGCATCCACGACCTGCCCGGCTTCCCGCTGGGCGACCCCGATCCGACCGAGCCGGCCAGCCGCGTGGTCTCCCGCTACTACGCGGCGTATGAGCGCGAGCTCGGACTGCCCGTCGTGCGCCCGACTGCAGCGACCGCGGTGGAGCGCGACGACGACGGCCTGTTCCGCGTCACCGCCTCGGACGGCTCGGTGCGGCGAGCGCACGCGGTGATCAGCGCGACCGGGACCTGGAACCGTCCGCACTGGCCCGCCTATCCCGGCATGCGGGAGTTCGCGGGACGGCAGCTGCACACCCGCGACTTCACCTCCGCCGAGGAGTTCGCCGGCCAGCGCGTCCTCGTGGTGGGCGGAGGCACCTCGGCCCTGCAGTTCCTGCTGCAGCTCGAGGCCACCGGGGCGCACACGGTGTGGAGCACCCGTCGGGAGCCGGACTGGACGGATCGGTTCTTCGACAAGTCCTGGGGCGCGGACGTGGAGGCCTCGGTCTCCGCTCGCACGACGACGGGCCTGCCGCCGCTGTCGGTGGTCGCCGCGACGGGCCTGCCGCTCACGGAGCAGTACCGCCACGGCATCGAAGACGGCACGCTGATCTCCCGGGGCCCCCTGCTGCGGCTCACGCAGACGGGTGCCGTGCTCGATGGCGCCAGGCCCGACGGTCGCGGGCTGCCTTCGCAGGGCACGATCGTCGACGCCCTGCTGGACCAGTCGGAGCGCCCCGCCGCCGCCCTGCCCGGTCACCCGTCCGAAGCGGATGGTTCGAGGGCATGGGAGACCCCGGTGGATGCGGTGCTGTGGGCGACAGGCTTCCGCGCAGTGCTGGATCACCTGGCGCCGCTGCGGCTGCGTCAGCCCGGCGGCGGCGTGCAGATGGAGGAAGACGGCGTCTCGGTGTCCGGGGAGCCCGGGCTGTTCCTGGTGGGCTACGGCGCCTCGGCCTCGACCATCGGAGCCACGCGCGCCGGTCGTGCGGCGGCCCTTGGCGCGGTGCGCAGCACCGAGAGCCTCACTCGACCGTGAGCTGCATCCCCAGGTCGTTGACGCCGGTCTCGGAATCCCAGATGCCGTCATTGGCCAGGCGCACGCTGTAGGCCGGCTTGGTCAGATCCGCGCTGGTGGAGTCGCTGTCCGGATCCGGGACCCGCAGCCCCAGGGAGTAGGACCCCGTCTGGGCGGGTGCCTGGAACGGCACCGGAACATAGCCCTCCTCACCCGGGCGGATGTCATCCAGCTCCACGTCGGTCCGCGCGGTGTGCACGATCCGGCCGGAGTCGTCGGAGAACGTCAGGATGATCTCCGCATGCCGCCCGGTGGCCGCGTAGCCGTCGTTGCGCAGCTGCAGCCAGAGCTGGCCGTCCTCCCCCGGCGCCAGCTCGCGCGGCGCGGAGGCGCTGGCCAGGGCATAGCGGTAGCCCAGTCGCTTCTGGATCTCGGCCAGGTCGTCCTCGCCCCAGGACTGCAGGACCTCCTGGTTGAAGTCGGCGTTGAGCACGGCCCAGCTGTAGCGCTGCAGCTCGGAGACCGCGGTCTCGGCGTCATCGGAGCGCCCGGGGTTCACCGCGCAGGTCTCCCCCGTCGTGGGCACGTTCTTCGCGACCTGCTCCAGATAGGCGCGGTCGTCGTCCTTGACCAGGGTGCCCATGTCCGT
The DNA here is from genome assembly GCF_026672465.1 of Kocuria sp. SL71. Taxonomy (NCBI): domain Bacteria; kingdom Bacillati; phylum Actinomycetota; class Actinomycetes; order Micrococcales; family Micrococcaceae; genus Kocuria; species Kocuria sp. SL71. The sequence continues at coordinate 746,767 of NZ_JAPPRE010000001.1, read as the reverse complement.
GTCCGAGGCCAGGAAACAGTCGTTGTGGATGCCCACCCGGTCCTTGCGGTCCTCGTGCACGAGGCGGCGATGGATCTCCGGGTAGCGGACCTGCAGCACGATCCGCGGGTCGATGCTCTCCTGCAGCGCATCCATGACGCGCTGGCGGTTCGCCCAGTCGTCGTCGGTGAGGTTCCACGGCTCGTCGGCGCTGCTGGCGAAGTTGTCCGAGTAGTACCACTCGCCCCACTGCCCCACGAAGCCGGCCTGCAGCGAGTGGATCACGCCGCGGTGATCATTGAGCACCGGCGCCAGCTGCTGGATGTGGGCGACGGTGCGATCCGGGGTGGCGTCGTCCGTTCCGTCCTCCGTGTAGGCGAAGCGCAGGATCGCCTTCATGCCTTCGTCGTTGAGCAGGTCGAGATCCGCGTCCAGGTCGTCCAGGACCTTCTGCGGCAGCGCGTCCGATTCGCGGTATCCGTCGAGCAGCACGATCCGATAGACGACCGTGGTCTGGTCCTCGTCCTTCCAGCGGCGCAGCTGCCAGACGTCCAGGGGCGTGTGCCCGGAGCCGTCCTCGGCGTAGCGAGTCTGGGTGTAGTGCGACAGCCCGCGCCCTGGGTTGGGGATCGGCTCGTCGGTGGACTCGTAGTGCTGGACCTGCTTGGACATGGGGCCCTGGGGAACTCCTGCGATCAGCGAGGCGACGACGACCACCACCGCTGCGGCGCCCAGAAGGCCATGACGATGCGTGGAACTCACCCCGACCCCCATTCGAGATGCCGGGAGGATCCCGGCGGACGAGACCAGCGTAGTGGTGCGTGCGGGATCATCCCGGACTCACAGGGCCCGACCCCGTCACGGACAGACCGGCGAAGCACTCGGTCCGACTAGCGTGAGCGACATGACCCAGAAGATGCCCGCCCGCGAATTCCTCGACGCCTGCTCCGTCGACCCCGCCGTCCTCGAGCTGCGCCCCGACTACCGGGGGCTGCTCATGGTCGTCGATGGCCTGAGCCCCGAGGTCACTGCCGGCGACGGCGGGCAGGCGGTCGAGGAGCTGATCACCGCCGCCGAGAAGCATGCTGCCGAGCTCCTCTCGCAGACTCCGGTGGACGAGCTGCCCCACATCGCCGCCTGGCGCGAGGCCTACCGGGCCTTCGGCGCCAAGCCGCAGCGCACCCGCAACTCCCTGGAGGCGCTCACCCGCCGCGCCGAGAAGGGGCTGCCGCGGGTCAACGCGCTGACCGATGTCTACAACGCGATCTGCGTGCTGCATCAGATCCCGTTCGGCGGCGAGGACATGGAGCACTACCAGGGTCCGGCCCGGCTCTTCCGGGCCAGCGGCACCGAGTCGTTCGACACCGCCTCCGGCGGCGAGATGGTGATCGAGCACCCGGACGAGGGCGAGGTCGTGTGGGGCGACGACGCCGGGGTCACCTGCCGCCGCTGGAACTGGCGCCAGGGCCGGCGCACCGCCCTGAGCGATCGGACCCGCTCGGCGCTGTTCATCCTCGACGGGCTCGACCCGGTCAGCAACGACCAGCTCCACGCCGCTGCCGACGCCCTGGTGGAGGCGCTGACGGCCCTGGGGGCTGAGGTCTCCACGGAACGACTTCTGCTGGGCGCCTCATGAGCGGTGCCGCCGCTGATCTCGCCGGATCGCCGTTCACCGGCCTCAGCGCCTTCCCGCTCACCCCGCTGCGCGACGACGCCGTGGATGAGTACGCGTTCGCGAGCATCGTCTCCCGGCTGGCCGCATCCGGCGTGGACTCGATCACCGCTCTGGGCTCGACAGGGTGCGCCGCGTACCTGACCAGCGCCGAGCGCGAACGCGTGGGGCGCCTGGCGCTCGAGCATGCCGGCTCGGTGCCGGTGATCGTGGGCGTCAGCGCGCTGCGGACCTCCCAGGTCCTCACTCACGTGGACGCCGCTGCGGAGGCCGGTGCAGTCGGTGTGCTGCTGGCGCCGACGTCCTATCAGCCGCTCACCGACCGCGAGGTCCTGGAGCTGTACCGCACAGTCGCCGAGCACACCGATCTGCCGGTGGTGGTCTACGACAACCCGGGCACCACGCACTTCACGTTCAGCCTCGAGCTCTACGCGCAGATCGCGCAGCTGCCCGGGATCGCCTCGCTCAAGATCCCGCCGATGGCCCCCGAGACGGCCGGCGAGCGCGTGGCCGCAGTCCGAGCGGTGCTGCCCGAGCACGTCACCCTGGGCATCTCCGGCGACGCCTGCGCGGCCGCCGCACTGCTGGCCGGCTGCGACGGGTGGTACTCGGTGATCGCCGGGACATGCCCGCAGTCAGCGCTGGAGATCATGCGCGCCGCTGCTGGCCCGCACCCGCAGGACGCTCTCACCGCCTCCGAGCGCCTGGAGCCTCTGTGGGAGCTGTTCGCCGATCACGGCAGCCTGCGGGTGGTCGCGGCGATCGCCGAGCACCTGGGACTGGCTCCGGGCGACTGTCTGCCGCAGCCGCTGCTGGGGCTGAGCCCTGAGCAGCGCGAGCGCACAGCCGAGGTGGTTGCCGAGCTCGGGCTCCGCTGAGACCCGACCCGCCGGGGACAGCACGAGGCCCCGGCCTCCCGGGTGCGACGAGCAGACGCGATCCCGGGGGCCGGGGCCCCTGGTGCGGACGACTCAGGCTTCCGTGAGGTCCTTGCCCTTGGTCTCCGGCATGAAGAAGACCGTGGCCACGGCGATCAGCAGCAGGCCGATGGCGTAGAAGCCGAACGTGCGCGCGTCGCCGATCCACGTGAACACGTAGCCGGCGGTGCCGCCGAAGGCCGCGATGGCGATCGCGTAGTAGATCCCGAAGCCGCTCGTGCGCTGGCCCGTGGGGAACATCTCCGCGTACGTGGCCGGTGCGTGGGAGAGGAATCCGGCCAGCAGACCCACCTGGACGCAGATCGCGAACGTCAGCTGCCACATGGTGCCGCCGTCCACCAGATTGATCATGGGCAGGTAGAGGACCGCGCTGCCCAGCAGGCCGATGATGATGGCCGGTCGTCGACCGATCTTGTCCGAGGCCCAGCCCCACACGGGCAGCACCAGGATCAGGAAGAGGTTGCCCAGCAGCGCGGCCTCGAAAGCCTCCCCCGGCGAGTAGCCGAACGAGGTCTGAGCGACCGAGCTCATGGTCACCGACCAGATGTAGTACGACACGGTCAGGCCCGCAGTCATCGCGATGACCCGCAGACCGGTCGGCCAGTTCTTCAGCACGGCCACGAAGACGTTCTCCTGCTTGATCTGCAGCGCCTGGGTGTGGGTCCTGTGCTCCTCGAAGACCTCGGACTCCTCCATGGAGCGGCGGATCCACAGGGCGATGAGGCCCAGCACGGCACCGATCGCGAACGGCACGCGCCAACCCCAGGACGCCATCTCGTCCTCGGTGAGCACAGCCTGCAGACCGAGGCCGAGCCCCAGGCCCATCAGCAGGCCGAAGGTCCCGGAGACGTAGATGACGCTGGCGAACAGGCCGCGGCGCTCGCGCGGGGCGTGCTCGGCCAGATAGGTCTGAGCCGAGGGCATCTCGCCGCCGTGGGCCAGACCCTGGATGAGCCGGGCGAAGACGAGCAGCGCGGAGGCGATCCAGCCGATCCGGTCGTAGGTCGGGCAGATCGCGATCAGCAGCGAGCCGGCCGACGCCGCCAGCACGGCGAGCGTCAGCGACGGACGGCGGCCGATGCGATCGCCGATCCAACCGAAGACGAAGCTGCCGAAGGGCCGGGCCACGAAGCCCACGGCGAAGACCGCCATGGTCTGCAGGAACGCCGACTGCGGGTTCTCGTGATTGAACAGCTGGACGGAGAAGTACACCGCGAAGGTGGCGTAGACGTTCCAGTCGAACCATTCGACGGCATTGCCGACGCCGGTTCCGATCAGCGTCCGGGCGGCGCTCTGCCGGGGTCGCTCGGTGGTGGTGGTCATGGACGGCACCTGCTGCTTTCTCGAGGAAGGAGGGTGTGGTGGTTCAGGATGACCCAGCGAGTCGGCCCAGAGCCAGCTCGGCCAGCAGGCGGGCGGCGTCGTCAAGCACGGAGTCGTCGAAGATGGCCTGCGGGGAGTGGTTCGACGGCGCCGTCGTCGGGTCGGTGCCCTCCGGGACGGCGGAGACGAACACGAAGGCCCCGGGGATCTGCTCGAGCACGTAGGCGAAGTCCTCCGAGGCCGTCACCGGATCCGCCATGGGCGACCAGCGGCCCGGGAAGCCGCGCTGGACGACCGCCTCCACGTAGTCGACCTCGGCGGGATCGTTGAGGGTCGTGGGCGATGAGGCGGTGACCTCCAGCTCGCAGTGCGCGCCCCGAGCCTGCGCCAGGTGCCTGAACAGCCGGGTGAGCTGCTCAAGCGCCTTCTGACGCGTGGCATCCGAGAACGTGCGCATGGAGAAGGAGGCCGTCGCCTGATCCGGGATCACATTGTTCGCCTCGCCGGCACGCAGGACGCCGCAGGTGAGCACCACGGGGTCGAAGACGTCGAACTGCCGGGTGATCATGACCTGCGACTGGGTGACCATCTCGCACAGGATCGGGATGGGGTCGATCGTGTGCTGCGGCGCAGAGCCGTGCCCGCCGCGCCCGATCACGCGGACGTCAAAGGTGTCCGCCCCGGCCATCAGCGCACCGGCGCGGCTGCGGATCGAGCCGGTGGGGTGCCCCGAGGACCAGACATGCAGGCCGTAGGCATGATCAGGGCGGCGCCCGGCCGCCTCGATCAGCCCCTCCTCCAGGACCAGTCGCGCTCCCCCGTGGCCCTCCTCCCCTGCCTGCAGGAGGAAGACGACGTCCCCGTGCAGCTCCTGGCGCCGGGCGCACAGGCTGCGGGTGGCCCCGACGATCGCAGCCATGTGCAGGTCGTGCCCGCAGGCGTGCATTGCCCCGTTGGTCGAGGCGAAGGCCTCGCCGGTCTCCTCGGCCACGGGCAAGGCGTCGATGTCCGCGCGCAGCAGCACGATCGGGCGCCGACCGTCGGCGGGGTCGGATGCGGTGCCGCGCAGGACGGCGACGAACCCCGACGCGCCCGCAGCCTCGGTGATCTCCACCGGCAGATGCTCGAACTCCGCCAGGAGCCGGGCATGTGTGCGCGGCAGCTGCAGCCCGACCTCGGGGATCTGATGCAGCTCCCGACGCAGGGCGATCAGGTCGAGGTCCTGCGCCTGGGCTGTCCGGGACATCTGGGCTCCTCCGCCTCGGGGCTCTCTCGCCCGGTGGTTCTCGGCAGGGTGTCCGGAGGCCTCCATCCTGCCGTGACACCGATCACGATGCAGTGAGCTTAGGGCTTGTCTCCCCAGTGCCGGTGCCCGGTCATCGTGATGCGCGCTCGGCAGCGAGAGCGCATGCGGGAGATGAGCTGAGGAAATCTGTCAGCGTTCGAGGTCGATTCGCGTCTCGACGCATCGATAGCCGGCCCGCTCGAACGCTGCTGCCATGGGCGTGTTCACGGCGTCGGTGGTCGCCGTGATCCTCTCCGCTCCGGAGGCGGCATGGAAGGCGGTGATGAACCCGAGGAGATCATCGACGTATCCGTGCCCACGGTGCTCTGGCGGGACCGCCAGGTAGCCGACGTTGCGATTCGTCGGGGTGGCCGAAGGGATGGCGATCCCCACGACGGAGCCGTGCTGGTCGTACGCGAGGCGCCACCAGTCCCGCTCGCCGGGGCAGGAGCGGTAGTAGTCCACTTCATCTCGCGCCAAGCTCAGCGCATCGGTGGTGGCCAGCTCGCGTCGGGTCAAGACGTCGAGGGAGCCATGCGCGGCGCGGGCGAAGAGACTGATGAACGTGGCGTCATCAGCTGGCTCGAACCGCAGCCGCGGGCTGGGCGGGCTCACGTAGGTTCCCTGACCCCACTCGAACTGCCGTCGCTCGTTGTGATGACCGAGGCCGATACTTGCGGCCTCTGCGATCTTCGTGCGGACGTCGTGGACCACGGCGGCGTCGTCGCGCCATGCGACGGGGACACGCATGGTGTGCGGCAGCGGGACACGGATGCCGCGCGCTGCCAGGACGGCATGGCCGCGCTCCAGGAGCGCGCGGAGGACCGTTGGCGCTTCGGCGTGGTCGGCGATGACATCCCACACGTCCAGCTCGATGGGGGTCTGTTGGTCCCGCGCCCACCACAAAGCCCGGCCGATGACTCTGCCAGCATCGTCGAGGGCGACCTGTGACCACTGCGGCTGCAGACGCCCGGCAGCGATCTCGTTCTCGATCTGGGCGGATGTCATCCCGATCCCGGACGTGGTCGCCATGGTGGCGGCTTCCTGCAGCAGCTGCGCTATGGGTGTCTCGATCCTCATGCCGCAGATCATTCCGCGCCACGAGGGCCGAGCGCGAGCGCATCTCATGGCTGCGCAGGGAAAGCCGCCAGTCCTGGGAGCACTCGCACAGCGGCTTGAGCGAGCTGTCACCCGCGCCCGCGGTCGCGTCTACGACACCTGGGCCAGGGCAGGGAGCCAGAGCAGGATCGCGGACAGGAGGACTCGGTGCGCCCGTGAGGAATAGGTCTTGTCTGCCATCACGGCTTCAGGGGGTGGTGCGTGGACGCCCCGCCCCCTGGTGGGGAACATGCAAGGCGGCGAGAAGGCGGCTGAACACCTTGGAGTCACTGCCCTGCGCCGGGCCGACGGCGATGACCATCGGGCGGGACCCCGAACAGGGCATCTGCTTGCGCCGCCCCAGCAGCGACGCCAGACTCCCTGCATGAGCGCAGACCCGAACTCCCGCTCGCTGAATACCTGGATCGATGCGATGTTCATGCGCGGGGGCACCAGCAAGGGACTGTTCTTCCGCGAGCAGGATCTCCCTCCGGCGGGACCGCAGCGCGACCGCGTCTTCACGGGCGCCCTGGGCTCACCGGATCCGTTCGGCCGGCAGCTGGACGGGATGGGCGGCGGGATCTCGTCGCTGTCCAAGGTCGTCTCCGTGGCGCCGTCGTCTCGGCCGGATGCGGATGTGGACTACACCTTCGGCCAGGTGGCCGTCCGCGAGGCGGTCGTGGACTACTCGGGCAACTGCGGCAATCTCTCGGCGGCCGTCGTGCCCTTCGCGCTGCTGGCAGGCATCCACGAGGTCGACGACGACGGACCCGCCGGCGTCATCGCGCACAACACCAACACCGGGAAGCTGATCGAGGTCAGGCTGGAGGTCGCCGATGGCGCCGCCGTGACCTCAGGTGACTTCGTGCTCCCGGGCGTGGCCGGATCCGGAGCACCCATCGAGCTGCGCTATATCGACCCCAGCGGCTCGCGCACCAGCGGCGCACTGCCCACCGGGTGCAGCGTCGACACCCTCGAGGTCGGAGGGCGTTCGATCGAGGTCTCGCTCGTGGATGTCGCCACACCCATGGTGTTCGTAGTCGCCGCCGATCTGGGGCTCACTGGCACTGAGCTGCCGGAGGCGCTCGATGCCGACGCGGAGCTCGCGGCGCTGGTGGAGCGGATCCGTCGGGCGGGTGCTGTGGCCATGGGCCTGTGCGAGGTGCCGGAGGACGCCCCGCAGTCCGTGCCCAAGATCGCTACGGTTGCTCCCCCGGCCGACTCGGACCTGCTCGACGGCACCGCCGTGCCCGCCGCCGACTGCGACGTCCTGATCCGCGCCGTCTCCATGGGGCTGAACCACCGCGCGATCCCCGGCACATCGGCCATGTGCGCGGCGGCAGCGGCGAACATCGACGGCACCGTGGTTCAGCGCTGTGCGGCGAGCTCGGATTCGGAACTGCGCATAGCGACGCCGTCGGGCGTGGTCTCCTGCGCGGCCGATGTGAGCCTTCAGGACGGTGCGCTCAAGGTCACCGCGGCGTCGCTGTTCCGCACGGCCCGGCCGCTGATGCGCGGACAGGTGGCGCTGCCGCAGTAATGCGGCGAGGCCCGGATCCGCATTGTGCTGCGGATCCGGGCCTCGTCGTCGACTCGAGCGGATCGATTCAGGCAGGACGGCTCAGAAGTCCCAATCCTCGTCCTCCGTGTTCACGGCCTTGCCGATCACGTAGGAGGACCCGGAACCGGAGAAGAAGTCGTGGTTCTCGTCGGCGTTCGGGGACAGTGCGGAGAGGATCGCCGGGGAGACGTCGGTCATCTCCTTGGGGAACAGGGCCTCGTAGCCGAGGTTGTTCAGCGCCTTGTTGGCGTTGTAGTGCAGGAACTTCTTGACCTCCTCGGTCCACCCCACCGCGTCGTAGAGCGACTCGGTGTAGCCGATCTCGTTCTCGTAGAGCTCGTCGAGCAGGTCGTACGTGAAGTCCTTGAGCTCGGCCTGGCGCTCAGGGCTCTCCTGCTCCATGGCGCGCTGGTACTTGTAGCCGATGTAGTAGCCGTGCACGGCCTCGTCGCGGATGATCAGGCGGATCAGATCCGCCGTGTTCGTCAGCTTGGCGTGCGAGGAGAAGTGCATGGGCAGGTAGAAGCCCGAGTAGAACAGGAAGGACTCCAGCAGCGTGGAGGCCACCTTCTTCTTCTGCGGGTCATCGCCCACGTAGCGGTCCAGGACGATGTCGGCCTTGCGCTGCAGGAACTCGTTCTCCTCGGACCAGCGGAAGGCGTCGTCGATCATCTTGGTCGAGGCCAGCGTGGAGAAGATCGACGAGTACGACTTGGCGTGCACCGACTCCATGAACGCGATGTTCGTGTAGACGGCCTCCTCGTGCAGCGTCACCGCATCCGGCAGCAGTGACACGGCGCCCACGGTGCCCTGGATGGTGTCCAGCAGGGTCAGCCCAGTGAAGACCTTCATGGTGAGGTCCTGCTCCTGCGGGGTGAGCGTGTTCCACGACTGGACATCGTTGGACAGCGGCACCTTCTCCGGCAGCCAGAAGTTGGCGGTGAGCCGGTCCCAGACCTCGTCGTCCTTGGGATCCTGGACGCGGTTCCAGTTGATGGCCTTGGCGTGGTGGCGGGTGAGCTCCACCTTCTCGCTCATCATCTCGGCGAGTCTCCTCTCAAGTCTGTTCGGCGTGCGTCGTGCGCTGGATCCCGGCGGATCACAGCATGCAGGAGACGCAGCCCTCGATCTCGGTGCCCTCAAGCGCGAGCTGACGGATGCGCGAGTAGTACATCGTCTTGATGCCCTTGCGCCACGCGTAGATCTGCGCCTTGTTGACCTCGCGCGTGGTGGCGGTGTCCTTGAAGAACAGCGTCAGCGACAGGCCCTGGTCCACGTGCTGGGAGGCCGCGGCGTAGGTGTCGATGATCTTCTCGTAGCCGATCTCGTACGCGTCCTGGAAGTACTCCAGGTTGTCCTGATCCATGTGGGGCGCCGGGTAGTAGACACGGCCCAGCTTGCCCTCCTTGCGGATCTCGATCGGCGCGGCGATCGGGTGGATCGACGCCGTCGAGTGGTTGATGTAGGAGATCGAGCCCGTGGGCGGGACGGCCTGCAGGTTCTGGTTGAACATGCCGTGCTCGGCCACCTGGGCCTTGAGCTCGCGCCAGTCGTCCTGCGTGGGGATGTGGATCTCCGACTGGGCGAACAGCTCGCGCACGCGCTGGGTGGCCGGCAACCACTCCTGCTCCGTGTACTTGTCGAAGTACGAGCCGTTCGCGTAGTCCGAGTTCTCGAAGTTCACGAACGTGGAGCCGCGTTCCTTGGCCAGCAGCATCGAGGCCCGCACGGCGTGGTAGGTCACGGTGTAGAAGTAGATGTTCGTGAAGTCGACACCCTCCTCCGAGCCGTAGTGGATGCGCTCGCGCCCCAGGTAGCCGTGGAGGTTCATCTGCCCCAGCCCGACGGCGTGGGACATCTCATTGCCGCGACGGATGGAAGGCACCGAGTCGATCTGCGAGAGCTCGGAGACGCTGGTGAGTCCGCGGATGGCGGTCTCGATGGTCTGCCCGAAGTCCGGGGAGTCCATGGTCAGCGCGATGTTCAGCGATCCCAGGTTGCAGGAGATGTCCTTGCCCACCGTCTCGTAGGTGAGGTCGTCGTGGTACGTGGAGGGCTCTGAGACCTGCAGGATCTCGGAGCACAGGTTGGACATGATGATCTTGCCCTCGATGGGGTTGGCCTTGTTGACCGTGTCCTCGAACATCACGTACGGGTAGCCCGACTCGAACTGGACCTCCGCCAGGGTCTGGAAGAAGTCGCGCGCCTTGATCTTGGTCTTGGTGATCCGGGCGTCGTCGACCATCTCGTGGTACTTCTCGGTGACGTTGACGTCCGAGAACGGCATGCCGTAGACGCGCTCGACGTCGTAGGGCGAGAACAAGTACATGTCCTGGTTGTTCTTGGCCAGCTCGAAGGTGATGTCCGGGATGACGACGCCCAGCGACAGGGTCTTGATGCGGATCTTCTCGTCCGCGTTCTCGCGCTTGGTGTCCAGGAACTTGTTGATGTCCGGGTGGTGCGCGTGCAGGTAGACCGCACCGGCGCCCTGGCGAGCCCCGAGCTGGTTGGCGTAGGAGAACGAGTCCTCCAGCAGCTTCATGACGGGGATGATGCCCGAGGACTGGTTCTGGATCTTCTTGATCGGGGCACCGGACTCGCGGATGTTGGTCAGCGCGAACGCCACGCCGCCGCCGCGCTTGGACAGCTGAAGTGCGGAGTTGATCGAGCGGCCGATCGACTCCATGTTGTCCTCGATGCGCAGCAGGAAGCACGAGACCATCTCGCCGCGCTGCTTCTTGCCCGCGTTCAGGAACGTGGGGGTCGCCGGCTGGAAGCGCCCGGAGATGATCTCCTCGACCAGGTGCTCGGCCAGCTCGCGGTCGCCGTCGGCCAGGTAGAGGGCGACCATGACCACGCGGTCCTCGAAGCGCTCGAGGTAGCGCTGGCCGTCGAAGGTCTTGAGCGTGTACGAGGTGTAGTACTTGAACGCGCCCAGGAACGTCTTGAAGCGGAACTTGTGCCCGTAGGCGAGCTTGGACAGCTTCTTCACGAACTCGAAGTCGTACTTCTCCAGGACCTCGGGCTCGTAGTACTGGTGCTCCACCAGGTAGTCGAGCTTCTCCTTCAGGTCGTGGAAGAAGACGGTGTTCTCGTTGACGTGCTGCAGGAAGTACTGGCGCACGGCGTGGCGATCGGCGTCGAACTGGATGTTGCCGTCGGCGTCGTACAGGTTCAGCACGGCGTTGAGCTCGTGATAGCCCATGCCGCGGAACTTCTCGGGGACCTTGGGATCTTCGTGGCTCCAGCCGGAGACGCCGGCGTGGGAGGTATGGGTGGTCACTGCCACAGCTTCATCAGTCCTTCGTTCACATTGGCGACGTCCTGCTCGGTGCCCATCAGCTCGAATCGGTAGAGCAGCGGGGCATCGCACTTGACGGCGATCTTCTGGGCGGCGAGGCAGAAATGCTCGCCGAAGTTGGTGTTGCCGGCCCCCAGGACCCCGCGCAGCTGACGGCGGTTCTCCCCGAGGTTGAGGAACTTCACGACTTGCGGGGGCACTGCCCCCGAGCCGCCGGGGCGGCCGTAGGTGGGCACAGCCAGCACGTAGGGCTCCCGGACGACGGGGGCCTCCTCGTGGGTGCGCAGCGGCAGGCGCAGCGAGCGGGCGCTGAGCTTCTCGACGAACTTGTGCGTGTTGCCCGAGATCGACGAGAAGTAGACGACGAGGGGGTCGCCCGAGCTCGTCGACGTGCGATCGGTGGTCTCGGCGGCCAGCCGGTCGCGCTCAGCGGCCGCGCGGCGCAGATCAGCGATGAGTGCGGACAAGGCAGTCACTCACTTCTCAAGCGGTACGACGGGTCCCGGACGAGCCGGGGTGCGGGGGCGACCATGGTGCTCGACGGCCGGACCGGGCACCGATCCCCCTCTCGGGAGACGAGCGCCGCGCGGTCCGGCCGTCGTGGTCGGAGAGCTTCAGGCGGAGACGCGCACCGCGAGCTGGGAGATCATGTCCGGGCGGTAGCCGGACCAGTGGTCCTCACCGGTCTCCACGACCGGGACCTGCTGGTAGCCCAGGCTCACGACGTGCTCGTAGGCGGCCTGGTCCTCGGTCACATCGACGACGCTGTAGTCGATGCCCTTCTTGGCGAGCGCACGGTAGGTGGCGTTGCACTGGACGCAGGAGGGCTTGCTGTAGACGGTCACTGACATGTCGGTGATCCCTTCCTGTTCTTAGGGGTGAGTGGCGTGGGGAGAAGAGCCGCTCCGAGGCCTCCGGAAGGTGTCCGGTGCTCGGTGCAGGACCGCCGTTCCGGGGGCTCCGATCGGTCCGCGTCACCCGGGCCGCTCTGTTTCCTGCGCTGGATAGAGATACTACATCTAGTGCCGCGCCCACGGCACGACCCCAAGATGATGTGTGACGGTCAGATTCGTCACCATCGGGCCCCCTCCCCAGGATGTCCACAGACCGGGTGTCCTCACCGGCCGCTGCGGACCGCGTCCCCACGCGCATCGGGCATGACGAAGGGGGCGTCATCCACACCTGGGGACGCCCCCTTCGAGCAGCCTGTGCACCGGCGAAATCTCTTGCGGCGCGGCGTGTCATGACGTCATCGGACCTGATCGGCCCCTTCCGCCAGCTCCGCCCCGATCTCCCGGCCGATCTCGACCAGCAGCGTCCGGGACAGCTCGGTGTCCCGCGCGCAGTCGGCCTGTGTGCGCTCGCTCAGCGAGCGGATGCGCGCGATGCCCGCCTCCGGGGCGGTGTCCGCGCCCAGGGCGTTGTGCCCCACGACGGCCTCCACCCGCGCGGGGGCGGCTCGATGGGCGACGACGGCGGGCAGCTTGCCGGACAGGGTCTGGCTGTCGATCCGGCCCTCGCCGGTGATCACCAGATCGCAGCCGGCCGCGGCGCGGTCGAAGCCCAGCAGGTCCAGGAAGTGATCCGCGCCGGAGGCGATCCGGGCCCCGAGCAGCATGGCCGCGAACCCGAGCCTCGCCGGCGGCACCCGCCGCCGGGCGCTCGGCCAGCTCGGCGGCATCGGGGCGGATCCCGGCCAGCTGCCGGACCAGGTGCTGCAGGCCGGATTCGAGCTGCTGGACCTCCTGCGGGTCCGCGCCCTTCTGCGGTGCGTAGACCGCAGCGGCGCCGTCGGAGCCGAGCAGGGGGTTCTGGACATCGCTGGCGGCCACGAGCTCGATGCCCGTGAGATCCACCGCGCCCGTCGCCTCGATCCGACGGATCTCCGCCAGCCCCAGGCCGCTGGGGTCCACGGGGGCGCCGTCGGCGTTCAGGAATCGCCACCCCAGTGCGGTGAGCATGCCGATGCCGCCGTCGGTCGAGGCGCTTCCGCCCAGGGCCAGGACGATGCGCTCGGCGCCGAGCTCGAGCGCCGCACGCACCGCCTCCCCCAGGCCGCGACTGCTCGCCGCACCGGCATTGCGGCGGTCGTCGGGCACCATCTGCAGCCCGCTCGTGGTGGCCGCCTCCACGATCGCGGTGGCCTCCCGCACAGCGATGGCGGTGACGGCCGGATCCCCGAGCGGGCCCGTCACAGGCGCCTCATGCGCGGCGAAGCCCGCCGAGAGGCCGGCCTCCACGCTGCCGTCGCCGCCGTCGGCCAGAGGCAGCTCGCGCACCTGCGCCCGCGGCACGACGGCCCGGATCCCCTCAGCCAGCGCAGCGGCCACCTCGCGGGCGGTCAGGCTGCCCTTGAACTTGTCCGGAGCGATGAGCACGTTCGGCGATGGCATGAGGGGACCTCGGTTCTCAGTGGTGCGGTCGGCGGCAGATCCGGTGGGTGCGGCTCAGACCGTCTCGTAGGCGGCGTCGGCCTCGGGCTTGGACTGCGCGCTGGCCAGTGCCTCGATGATCGCCTGCGTGACCTCGTCCGTCGAGCTCGTGCCGCCGATGTCGCGGGTCAGGTGGCCGGCCCCCGTCGTGGCCTCGATCGCGGCCTCCAGGCGGCGCGCCTGATCGGAGAGGCCGAACTGGTCGAGCATCAGCGCCGCGGAGGCGATCGCACCGATCGGATTGGAGATCTCCTGACCGGCGATATCCGGAGCGGAGCCGTGGACCGGCTCGAACATCGACGGGAAGCGCCGCTCCGGGTTGAGGTTGGCACTGGCGGCCAGGCCGAGACTGCCCGCGAGCGCCGAGCCCAGGTCCGAGAGGATGTCGGCGTTGAGGTTCGAGGCCACCACGACCGAGAGGTCCTCCGGGTGCAGGATGAACTTGGCGCTCATGGCATCCACCAGCACCGACTCGTTCGCCACGTCCGGGTACTCGGCGGCCACGCGCTGGAAGACCTCGTCCCACAGGACCATGCCGTACTGCTGGGCGTTCGACTTGGTCACCGAGGAGACCTTCTTCACCCGACGGGTGCGCGCCAGGTCGAAGGCGAAGCGGATGATCCGCTCGCAGCCCTTCTCAGTGAACAGCGACGACTGGATCGCGACCTCCTCGCCGGGGCCGCGGCCCGAGAGGTTGCGTCCGCCCAGTCCGGCGTACTCCCCCTCGGAGTTCTCGCGCACCACGATCCAGTCGAGGTCCTCGGAATCGGCCTTGCGCAGCGGCGACTGCACGCCGGGCAGGAACTTCACGGGGCGGATGTTGGCCCACTGATCGAAGTTCTGCGTGATGTTCAGGCGCAGGCCCCACAGGCTCACGTGATCCGGCACGGACTCCCAGCCCACGGCGCCGAAATAGATCGCGTCGAAGTCGCGCAGCTGCTCCAGGCCGTCCTCGGCCATCATCACGCCGTGCTCGGCGTAGTAGGCCGAGCCCCAGGGGAACTCCTGCCACTCGAAGGCGAAGGATCCGTCGGAGGCCTCGGCCATCGCGTTGAGGACGCGGCGCCCGGCGGCGACGACCTCCTTGCCCACGCCGTCGGCGGGGATGGAGGCGATGCGGAAAGTCTGCTCAGCCATGGTCGGCCTTTCGTCGAGGTGCGGCGCCGCGGGAGTCTGCGGCTGGGATCCAGTAGAGACCGCGACGACTCGATCGGTCCAAGACCGCATTGCGATCCCCTCCATAGGAAGGGCCTATCCAAGTTCCGGGGTCGGGAGCTCGTCTCCGTCCGGGCCCTCCTCATGAGCGTGCTCGCGGGCATGGCCCAGGAAGGCGACGGCCAGCGGGGTCAGATCGGCGGTGCGGCTGATCAGCGAGATGTGCAGCGGCGGCCGCGGATCCAGAGGCAGCGCCGTCAGGCCCATCGCCCGGGCCATGGGCATCCACGACGACGGCAGGATCGCGTGTCCCGCATCGGCCATGACCAGCGGCAGGATCGAGGTCCGGTGCGCGGCTTCCACCACGATGCGCAGGTCGATGCCCTCGGCCAGCGCCTCGTCCAGGACCTGGCGCATGAGCGAGCCGCGCTGCGACGCGATCATCGGCTGTCCGGACAGCTTCGCCAGAGGCACGGCCTCGAGACCATCGAAGGCCCGCGAATGCCGAGACAGGACGATCACCAGGTCTTGCCGCGGCAGCGGCTGCACATCCACCGCGGCACTGCGGAACGGCTCGGGGGTGCCCAGCAGGCCGAGCTCGGCCGAGCCCTGGCGCACCGCGTCGACGACCTGCTCCGGGGTGAAGGCCGCCTCCACAGCGATCCGCACGCTCGGGCGCTCGGCGGTGAATCCCGCCACGAGCGTGGTCAGCGGCTCCATGGCCGGCGACGGCATGGCGATCAACTCGAGCCTGCCCGTCAGCGTCTCCGACAGCTCCGCGGCCGCCCTGCGCGCCACCTCGAGATCCCGCAGCACGATCCGCGCGGGTCCCACGAGCGCCTTCCCGGCCTCGCTGAGCACCACGCCTCGGCCGATCCGGTGGAACAGGGGCACACCCAGCTCGGACTCCATCCCCTTGATCGTCTGGGACAGCGACGGCTGGGCGAGGTACAGGTGCTCGGCGGCCCGGGTGAATCCGCCGTGGTCGACCACGGCCAGAAAGCAGGTCAGCTGACGGATGTCCATGGAAGCAGCCTCATCTCTCGGGGGTCGCGGAAACGACTCATCGGCCCTGCCTATGCGAATGGTAGCTATCCGGACTTGGACGTGGCCTGCGTCACAGGCGCAGAGTGAGGGGACCCTCGTGAGGAAGGACCTCCAGT
Organism: Kocuria sp. SL71; assembly: GCF_026672465.1. NCBI lineage: Bacteria > Bacillati > Actinomycetota > Actinomycetes > Micrococcales > Micrococcaceae > Kocuria > Kocuria sp. SL71. Next base: position 730,860 of record NZ_JAPPRE010000001.1, on the reverse strand, counting down.
GACCGACACCAGCCCCACCTCCTGGGCCCGGGATGCCTCCCGGCGCACGGATGTGCGCTCCGCCCTGCTCGGCGGCAAGACGTTCCGCAGCCTGAGCGAGCAGAAGCTCTCCCCGCGGGAGGAGAAGTTCGAGCGAGCCCGCCAGACGGCCGGCTTCTTCGTCGCTCCCGCCATCGCGATCCTGTTCGCGCTGCTGCCCGTGAACCTCGAGCCGGATCAGCATCTGCTGGCCTCCGTGCTGCTGGGCGTGATCGTGCTGTGGATCTGCGAGCCGGTGCCCATCCCCGTGGGCGGCCTGATCGGCGTCGGCGCGATCGTCGTGCTGGGCGTGGCCCCGGCCGGCGACGTGCTCGCGCCCTTCGGGTCGACCACGATCTTCACGTTCATCGGCGCGTTCATCCTGGCCCAGGCCATGCTCAAGCACGGGATCGCCCAGCGCGTGGCCCTGTTCGTGCTCTCACTGCCGGGCGTGGGGCGCTCGACCTACCGGGTGATCATCGCGTTCGGCGTGATCACCTGCATCCTCTCGGCCTTCGTCTCCAACACCGCGACGGTGGCCATGCTCATGCCGACCGCTCTGGGCATCCTGGCGGTGATCGCCCAGCTGATGCAGGACCGCGGAATCGTCAAGGAGGACTTCGATCCGCTGCGCCTGCGCGTGGGCGCAGCACTCATGCTCATGCTGGCCTACGGAGCCAGCGTCGGCGGCCTGCTGACACCGGTCGGCTCCCCGCCCAACCTGATCGGCCGCGGCCTGATCGAGGAGGCCATGGGCATCCGGATCTCGTTCGCGCAGTGGATGGTCATGGCCTTCCCGATCTGCCTGGGGATGTTCATCGTTCTCGCCGCGACCATGTTCCTGCTCAACCGGCCCGAGGTCCGTCGCCTGGACGGCGTGGAGGACTACGTCCGCGAGCAGCGCGAAGCCCAGGGCCCCATGGATCGCGCGGCCAAGAACACGATCATCGCCTTCGGCGTGACCATCACCCTGTGGCTGCTGCCGGCCGTGGTCAGCCTGTTCGCGGGCACCGACTCCGAGCTCTACATCTTCATGGACGACCGCCTGGACGAGGGCATCGTGGCGGTGCTCGGCGCCTCCCTGCTGTTCATCCTGCCCAAGGACTGGGCCAAGCGGGAGCCCACCCTCACCTGGTCCGAGGCCGCCAAGATCGACTGGGGCACGATCCTGCTCTTCGGCACGGGCATCATCTTCGGCTCCATGCTGGCCGACACCGGCCTGGCCGAGACCATCGGCACCGGCGCCTCCGAGAACCTGGGGGTCACGAGCCTGGCCGCGATCACGGTGTTCTCCGCAGTGCTGGCCGTGCTGATCTCGGAGACGACCTCCAACACGGCCGCCGCCGCGGTGATCGTCCCGATCGTCATCCCCCTGTGCCAGGCCATGGAGGTCGATCCGTTGGTGCCCGCCATGGCGGCCACGTTCGCGGCGTCGTTCGGGTTCATGCTGCCGGTCTCCACGCCGCAGAACGCGATCGTCTACGGCACCGGCGCAGTGCCCATGGTGCGGATGATCCGCACGGGCGCGGTGTTCGATGTCCTGGGCATCATCCTCATCGTGACCATGGTGCCGGTGATGGTGGGGCTGGTCGGGCTCTCCGGCTGAGGCCCCCGGTCTGATCCGCCGAGGGCGCGGCCCCCGAAGCCATCCCGGCTCGGAGGCCGTGCTCCTGCGGGGGCCGTCGTGGACGGCGGAAGGCTCAGTCCCGCGTGCGCCCGCCCCGACGGCGGCGCAGACGATGCACCAGCTCGGACGGCGTGGGCGCGGACATGAGCTGTCGCGCTGCCCAAGCCCGCGCACCGCTGTACGGCGGGAAGGTGACGCTGAGGGTCTCCGGGCTCAGGGGCTTGGCCAGCACCGAGCGGTGATGGCTGAACGTGTCGAAGCTGGCGCGCCCGTGATAGGCGCCCATGCCGGAATCGCCCACTCCGCCGAAGGGCAGCTGCGGGTGGATGAGATGGACCATGGGGGCCTCGAACGTCATGCCGCCGGAGGAGGTCCGCTCGCTGAAGTCGGCGCGCACCTGCTCGTCCCGGCTCATGACGTAGAGCGCCAGGGGCTTTTCCCCGACCTGGACGACGTCGATCGCCTGGCCGTGGTCCTCCACCGCCACGAGCGGCAGGACGGGCCCGAAGATCTCCTGCTCCATGAGCGGACCATCCGGTGCGCTGCGCACGATCGTGGGCTCCAGGTACCGGTCCTCGAGGTCGTGGCGCCCACCGGTCAGGACGTCCGCTGCCGGCACCCGCTCGAGCAGCTGCGTCAGGCGCTGCAGGTGCCGCGCGCTCACGATCCGCCCGTAGGAGGGGCTGGACTGCGGATCCTCGCCGTAGAACTCGCGGATGGCCTCCGCGAGCAGCGGCATGAGCTGCTCCAGCACGCTGGCCGGAGCCATGACATAGTCCGGGGCCACGCAGGTCTGCCCGGCGTTGACCAGCTTGGCCCAGGCCAGGCGCCGGGCGGCTGCCTGCAGATCGACGGTGGCATCGATCCACACGGGCGACTTGCCGCCGAGCTCCAGCGTCACGGGCGTGAGGTGCTCGGCTGCGGCCCGCATGACCACGCGCCCCACGGCCGAGTTGCCGGTGAAGAAGAGGTGGTCGAAGCGGTGCTGCAGCAGCCGCGTGGTCTCCGGTACACCGCCTTGGACCACGCCCACGCAGTCGGGCAGCTCCTGCTCCAGGGCCCGGCTCAGCGCCTGGGACACGTGCGGGGTGTGCTCGGAGGGCTTGACCACGGCGGTGTTGCCGGCCGCGAGCGCGCCCACCAGCGGAGACAGCAGCAGCTGCACCGGGTAGTTCCACGGAGCGATGATCAGCACGGTGCCCAGGGGCTGCGCCTGGACCCAGCCGCTGGAGGGACTCAGCACCGCAGCCGATCCCACGGACCGCGGCGCCATCCAGGAGGCCAGGCTGCGACGGACGTGGCGCAGCTCGGTGAGCGTCACGCCGATCTCGGTGAGCTCGGACTCGGTCTGCGACTTGCCCAGGTCCTGGGCCAGCGCCGCCTGCAGCGCCTCACGGTGCCCGGTCAGCACGCGCTCGAGCCGGTCCAGGCGCTCCAGCCGCAGCTCGAGCGGCGCCGGGGCGCTGAAGGCCGCCTGAGTGCGCTCCACGAGGCGATCGATCTGCCGGGCGCTGTCTGCGGGCAGATCCTCGACCGCGCTGAGCTGCGGCTCGCGCCGCCGGAACGAAGGGGCCGTGGGCAGGGACTCGGACTGGGTGCCTCGCTCGGTCATAGGTCCACGGTAGAGGCCCTCCCCGACAGCACAGCGTCCTGCCTCAGAGCAGCCCGTGCTCCTCGAGCTGCTCCGAGATCGAGGCACCGTCGTTCGCGCGGATCAGCGGGATCCCCTCCGGCAGCTCGGGGCCGTCGGCGGTGAGCAGGCGACCGGAGGCCAGCACGGCCTCGGTGGGCGAGAGCGTGCGGATCACGACGGCGGCCACGTTCTGCGGGTAGCGCTGCGCGAAGCCCCCGTAGATCTCCGGGTCGTGCTGGCCGTCGTCGCCGATCAGGATCCACTTCATGTGCGGGAACTCGCGGGCCAGCTGCTCGAGGTTCTCGACCTTGTGCCGGGGCCCCGAGCGGAACCAGCGATCCGTGGTGGGTCCCCAGTCGGTGAGCAGCAGCGTTCCGGGTGGGTAGGCGTTGCGGCTCAGGAAGCGGCGCAGCGTGGGCGCCACGTTCCAGGCCCCGGTCGAGAGGTAGATGAAGGGCAGGCCGCGGTGGCGGCGGCGCAGGCGCTCCAGCAGCACCGGCATGCCGGGGGTGGCGTCGCGGGCGTGCTCGTTGAGCACGAAAGAGTTCCAGGCCGCCAGCATGGGCCGCGGCAGGGCGGTGACCATGACGGTGTCGTCGATATCGGAGACCACGCCGATGCGCTGGGAGTCGTCGACCACCCAGATCCGGGAGGTGGCCCAGGCCGAGCCGGCGGTGCGCAGCCGCGCGGTGTGCACGCCGGGCTCCAGGCTGATCTCCACGTCGGCATCGATCACCCCGCCCTTGTCCGCCACCAGCCGGAACTGCACGCCCTCGATCTCGACATCCACGTGGGCGAAGCTGATGGGGATCGAGGTGAAGGAGCGCCAGCCGCGGATCGAGGTCTCGTCCTCGGCGGTGGGGTCCTCCGGCCCGTGCGTCTTGTAGAGGGCACGGCCCAGGATGCGCACGTGGTCGGTGGTTCCGTAGCAGTCGAAGGCGATCATGACGGGTCGGTCCCCGCGCCGCTCCGCGCTGCGCTGCCGGAACTGGGTGAAGCCCTGCTCGATCCGGTACCCGAAGTTCAGTGCATCCTGCGTGACCTGGTCCATGGTCTGGAGCAGATCGGTGGCCAGGTCGACGGGCTGCTGGTCCTGTTCCGGACGGGTCTGCGACATGGCGCTCAGTCTGGCACAGCCCTCCAGGCTCACCACGCACGACGCCGGCCCAGCCGTCGTCGTGCCGCAGCCGTCGGCTGCGCGGACTGTGATGCGGCGCCCGCTCCACGGCGGCGCCTGGAGGACGCGTCCAGCCTGATGCGGTGCAATGGGGGCATGTCGAGCGACCCGAACCCCCGCACCACCGGTCCGAGCACCGGCCCCACGACGGCCCCCGCCGCGCCTTCGCCGCACGCGGACCCCGTCACGCCGCACCGGCTCTTCAGCGTCCTGGCGCTGGCCGAGGCGGTGACCTGGACACTGCTGATCCTGGGAATGATCGGCAAGTACGCGCTGCATCTGGGCGACTGGCCGGTGTCCGTGGGCGGCGGCATCCACGGCTTCGTGTTCCTGAGCTACTGCGCGGTCGTCGTGATCGTATGGATCGACGCCCGCTGGTCCTTGACCGACGGGCTGCTCGCCCTGCTCAGCGCCGTGATCCCCTACGCCACGATCCCGGTGGAGCGCCGTGCCCTGCGCCGCGGTCTGCTCCCCCACCGCTGGCGCCTGCGCGGCGGGAACGACGGCGACGAGCCCGCGCGCGGACCGCTCGAGAAGCTGCTGGCCGCCCTGCTGCGGCATCCGGTGGTCTCGACGGTCGTGGTCATCGTCGTGGTGGCGGCTCTCTACCTGACCCTGCTGGCCATGGGTCCGCCCGTGGAGGTCTCCCCGGAGTGATCCTGCGCAGCGCTGAAAGGGGCGCCCGGTCCATATGGGCCGGGCGCCCCTTCGCGTGACGGCAAGTTGCCCGTCCCGACTGAGTGATCTGTTTCACAGCTGGCTATCGTCGTGGCATGACCAAGACGAAGCTCATGGACAAGTCCCTGTACGAGGCGGAGCTGCTGCGGCTGCAGGCCGAGCTCGTGGAGATGCAGCAGTGGGTGAAGTCGACCGGCAATCGCGTCGTGATCGTCTTCGAGGGCCGTGATGCGGCGGGCAAGGGCGGGGCGATCAAGCGCCTGACCGAGTACCTCAATCCCCGCACCGCCCGCATCGTGGCGCTGCCGGCGCCCACCGAGCGGCAGAAGACGCAGTGGTACTTCCAGCGCTACATCGAGCATCTGCCGGCCGCGGGCGAGATCGTGATCTTCGACCGCTCCTGGTACAACCGCGCCGGGGTCGAGCGGGTCATGGGCTTCTGCACCCCGGAGGAGCATCAGCGCTTCCTGCGCCAGTGCCCGATCTTCGAGCAGATGCTGATCGAGGACGGGATCATCCTGCGCAAGTACTGGTTCTCGGTCTCCGGCAAGGAGCAGGAGAAGCGCTTCCAGTCCCGGCTCTCCGATCCCATGCGCCACTGGAAGCTCTCGCCCATGGACCTCGAGTCGCTGACCCGCTGGGAGGACTACTCACGGGCCCGCGACGAGATGCTCGTGCACACCGACCTCCCCTATTCGCGATGGAACATCGTGGAGGCCGAGGACAAGCGGCGGGCGCGGATCAACATGATCGCCGACCTGCTGCACACCATCCAGTGGGAGCACATCGAGCGCCCGGAGCTGGAGCTGCCCAAGCGCCCGCCCTCCTCGGGCTATCAGCGCCCGCCGCGCGAGCTGCAGCGCGCCGTCCCGGACCACTCCGCCGAGGTGGAGGCCGAGGCCGAGAAGAAGCCCTCCCTGAAGAAGAAACGCGGGGCCAAGAAGGGCTGAGCCTCGTCGGACAGGCGGGGGTTCAGTCGGCGACGGCGGTGCTGACCACCATCTTGCCGACGTTGCGGCCCTGCATCATGCCCAGGAAGGCGTCGAAGGCCTGGTCGATCCCGTCCTCGACAGTCTCATCGGCCACGATCTCCCCTGCCGCGAGCCAGGGACCTATCTCGGCCAGGAAGTCGCCCATGGCCTCGGTGTAGAAGCCCTGGATGAACCCCTGCAGCATCAGCCGCTTGGTGACCAGCATCCCCATGTTGCGCGGACCCGGGGCGGGCTGATCGTCGTTGTACTGGCTGATCGCACCGCACAGTGCGGCGCGGCCGTCGTCGTTGAAGTGCTGGATCGCAGCCTCCAGGTGATCGCCGCCGACGTTGTCGAAGTAGACGTCGATGCCGTTCGGAGCGGCCTCCCCGAGCTGGCCCATGACGTCGCCGCGCTTGTAGTCCAGGCAGGCGTCGAAGCCGTAGCGCTCGGTCACGATGCGGTTCTTCTCAGGACCGCCCGCCGAGCCGATGACGCGGGCGGCGCCCTTGAGCCGGGCGATCTGCCCCACGGCCGAGCCGACGGTGCCGGCGGCACCCGAGACGAACACCGTGTCGCCCTCCTGCATGGCCGCGATCCGCGTCAGACCCAGCCACGCCGTGAAGCCGGGCATCCCGGCGATCCCCAGGAACTTCGAGGCGGCCAGCGGGCCGTCGGCATCGCGCAGGTCGGGCAGCTGCTGCGCCTTGGCCGCGGGCAGCTGGGCCACATCGCGCCAGCCCTGTCCGTGCAGCACGCGGGTGCCCTCGGGGACCTCGTCCGACCGGGAGGCGACCACGACACCCACCGCCGCGCCGTCCATCGGCTCGCCGAGCTCGAAGGGCGGGACGTAGGAGGGGCCGTCGTTCATGCGACCGCGCATGTAGGGATCCACGGAGATGGCCTCGTTGACCACGCGGATCTCGCCGTCGGACAGCTCCGGCAGCTCCACGGTCTCCTGGCGGACGTCGTCCTCGGTGGGCCAGCCGCTGGGTCGAGCGGCCAACACCCAACGGGTGCTGCGGGCGGAGGCGGCAAGATCGTTCACAGTGGGAATGCTCATGGACACCACTGTCCGCCTGCCGGCCCCGGTGCGTCCACCGCAGCGCTCAGCCCGTGGCGAAATGCGCTGTCAGCGGCGGATCGGGAAGACGGTGCGGGGGCGCTGCAGCTGCCACGGATCCTCCAGAGCATCGCGGGAGAGGATCTCCAGCCACTCGACCTCGCGGCGGATGCCGTGGTCGGTGTGCTCCCCGGCGCCGAGTCGACCCCGCAGCACCGGCTCGTGCAGACCCTCCTGCGCCTCATCTCGTTCACGCCCGAACGCGGGTCCCTCGGCGGAGGCCGAGGACAGCGGGATGAGCACCTCCTCACCGGGCTGGGCCTCGGTGCGCAGGCGCTCCAGCTGCCCCGGGCGGCGTCGACGCTGGGCTGCGGTGTCCCCGGGCGCGGGCTCGGCGGGCAGCAGCAGGGCATCGTGCTCCAGCACGGGACCGGCCACGACCCAGGCGCGCCGACCCGGGCCGGGTTCGAACGGCTTCTCGTGCGGACTGGGCGGACTCGGCCAGACGGCCTCCAGGCCCATGGGGGTCTCGGGCCACAGCGGGCGATAGTGCTGCTCGTCCTTGGCGATCAGCGACGAGCGGTGCGCCGCGTGGAACTCCAGGTCGCCCACCCACGGCGGCAGGGCCGCCGGGCTGCGGGCCGCCTCCGGAGCGAACTCGGCGATCTTCCAGCGCGTGGAATCCCGCCCGCCGCGGGCCTCCCACTCATCGACCATGGCCAGTCCGTAGGACACCAGCCCGGGCACATGTCCGGACCACATCAGCACGGCCGGGTGCGTGCCCCAGCCGTAGTCCGGCAGGCACAGCGCACGCAGGATCTGCAGCGTCTCGACGCGCTGCTTGCCCAGGCGACGGCGGTCCAGAGCGCGGGCGGAGTCAGCCGGGCTCGGCAGCGGGAGGAAGGTCTGCACAGCGGCTCAGCCTACCGGCGGGAGACGACGAGACAGCCCGACTGGCCCCGACAGCCGCGGCTCCGACATGCTGAGCCCATGACCGCCACCACCCCGATGAGCCCGTCCTCGTGAGCGCGCAGTCGACTGCCCGCTCCACCGGCCCCGGGGCCGCGATGGTCCTCTCCGCCTGTCTGTCGATCCAGGTCGGCGCGGCAGCCGCCGCCCAGCTCTTCGACGACCTCGGCTCGTGGGGCGCCAGCGCGCTGCGGCTGCTGCTGGCCGCCGGTCTCATGCTGCTGGCCGCCCGCCCGAGGATCCGGGCGTGGGACCGGCTGCAGTGGCGCTCCGTGATCGCCCTGGGACTCGCCCTGGCCGGGATGAACGGCTTCATCTACGCCGCCATCCAGCGCATCCCGCTGGGGACGGCAGTGGCCATCGAGTTCCTGGGCCCCCTGGTGCTGGCGGCGTGCCTGTCCCGACGCTCCCGCGATCTGCTCTGGGTCGCGCTGGCCTTCATCGGCATGGCCCTGCTGGGCGTCGAGTCCGCTGTCACCGCGGCTTCCCTGGATCCGCTGGGCGTCGTGTTCGGCCTGCTCGCCGGGGCGTTCTGGGCCCTCTACATCCTGGCCAGCGCGGAGACGGGCAAGCAGGTCCCCGGACTCGGCGGGCTCAGTGCGGCCATGATCATCGCCGCAGTCGTCGTGGTGCCGATCGGCGCCTCGGGAGCGGTGCGGGTTGTCGAGGAGCCCGGGCTGCTGCTCTTCGCCCTGGCGGCCGCGCTGCTGTCCTCGGTGCTCCCGTACTCGCTGGAGATCGCTGCGCTGCGCCGCCTGCCCAGCGACGTCTTCTCCGTGCTGCTGAGCCTGGAGCCCGCGATCGCGGCGGTGGTCGGCTGGGTCCTGCTCGGCCAGGGTGCTGGAGTGCTGAGCATCGCGGCGGTGAGCCTGGTGGTCCTGGCCAGCATGGGCGTCACCCTGGGCCAGGGGCGCACACGCGCCGACCCCGAGCCCTCGGCCGCCTGAGGCACCGGTCACAGCGGGTCCGCACCGCGTCACACACGAGTGAGGCAGCCGACCCTGTCGCCGGGAGATCTATGCTTACGCAACCACCCCCGACGACAGGAGCCCCCCGATGGCACTCTTCGCCTCCAACGGCACCCTCAGCAAGGACCTTCCCGCGCCTCTGGATCGCGTCCGCGAGGCGATCGAGTCCACGGCCCGATCGGAGGGCCACCACATCGACGCCGTCAGCAGCGATCGGCTGCGCTTCGACATCACCACCAAGCGCACAGCCCTGAGCTGGGGCACCCATCTGGCGATCACCCTGGAGGAGGCCGGCGGCGGAACGCGGATGACGGTCGACTACGACAACAGCCCGGGCTCCCCCAAGGCGCTGATGGACAAGAAGAAGAACACCAAGTCCGCCCAGACCTTCGCCGATCAGGTCGAAGCCGCGCTCTGAGCCGGGATCGCCCCGTTCTGGCAGCGATCACGGCGACGACGAGGGGGGGTGCGACGCCATCGCGGCGTCGCACCCCCCTCGGTGCTGCCGGCCCCGGGCAGACCTGTTCAGCTCAGACGGAGTCCGCGAGCGCCTGCGCGATCGTGGTGGCCGGGCGCCCGAGCAGGGTCTGCAGATCCCTGCTGTCCGACTCCAGGGCGCCGTCGGCGATCCCGCGGTCCATCTCGGCGACGAACCCGGCGACCTGCTCCGGCAGACCGGCCTGCTGCAGCACCTGCGCGTACTCCTCGACGGTCTGATCGATGTAGTCGACCTCGCGCTCGAGCAGCCCGCCGATGCGCGCAGCGATCTCGGGGTAGCTCAGGGCAGGGTCGCCGGCCAGCTCGTAGACTCGGCCCTCCTGGGCCTCCATCGTGATCACGGCCGCGGCGGCCTCGGCGTAGTCCCTGCGCGAGGCTCCGTTCACACGGGCCGTTCCGGCGGCCCCGAACATCTTCCCGTACTCGCGGGCCGGGGCGATCGCCGAGGCGTAGTTCTCCCAGTACCAGCCGTTGCGCAGCAGCACGTGGCCGATGCCGGACTCGGCCAGCAGCTGCTCGGTCTCCCGATGCTCGGGGGCCAGGTTCAGGGTCGAGGTCTCGACACCCAGCAGCGACGTGTAGGCGATCAGCTGCACACCGGCCGCCTGAGCAGCCTGGATGACGTTGGAGTGCTGCGCCACGCGCTTGCCGATCTCGCTGCCGGAGACCATCACCAGGCGCTGCACGCCCTCCAGAGCGGCCTTCAGGGCGTCGGCGTCCTCGTAGGCGGCGACGGCGATCCGAATGCCGCGCTCGGCGAGGTCCTGCGCCTTGTCGGCATTGCGCACGACGGCGACGATCTCCTCCGGCGCGACCTGGCGCTCGATGAGGGATTCGATGACCTGATGGCCCAGCTGTCCGGTGGCTCCGGTGACGGCGATGCTCATGATGCTCTCCTTCGGTTCGGTGTTCTTGCACACCGTAGCACTTACTTTTCGTAAGCACTGCGTATCTTCACGTGCCGACATATTCGAAAGTGCACTCGCTACAGTGGAGGACATGGCAGCGCAGAAGACGACACCAGGAACCGAGCACGGGCAGGCCGCGCAGCCGTCGGCCGAGCTCGGCGCGGACGTCATGGCGAAGGCCTGCGCGTCGCGCTCCGTGCTGCATCACGTCACGGGCCGATGGGGCGCCCTGACCATGGTCGCGCTCTCTCGCAACGAGGGCCCTGCGCGCTTCGGCGAGCTGCGCCGGGCCATCGAGGGGATCAGCGACCGCATGCTCTCCCAGACTCTCAGCGAGCTCGAGCGCGACGGCCTGGTGGTGCGAACCGTGCACAGCGCCATCCCGCCGCACGTGGACTACGCCCTGACGGAACTCGGCGCGGCCGTGGCCGAGCCTCTCATTGCGCTCATCACCACGATCGAGGCGGATCTGCCCGCCGTGCTGGAGGCCCGGAAGGTGCACGACGACTGCGCGTGACCAGCCCGCGCAGTCGTCGTCGGCAGCCGTCGATCTCGGCCCCACAGGCCTGGGACCGTCAGGCCACCTGCCGGCCCGTCGCCGATCTGCGCTTCACAGACCGGCGCTGTCCGCTCCTGCGGCGGCCTCCTCATGCGTGTACCCCTCGTAGATCAGCTGATCCACGAGCTCCGCGCGCGACATCGGCATCAGATCCAGATAGCTCTGTGCCGACCGGCCCGCCTGTTCCGAGTAGTCCACGCTCAGGCTGCTCACCCCGGATTCGGCCTGGTCAGGGGTGTATCCCTCATAGACGAGCTGATCGACCAGCCCGGAGCGGCTGAAGCCGGTCATGTCGAGGTAGCTCTGTGCACTTCCAGCGGCCTGCTGGGCGTAATCCACGTTCAGCCCGTCCACCGCCGCCGTGGCCTCAGAGTTCGAGTAGCCCTCGTACTCGAGCTGCTCGATCAGGCCGCTGCGGGAGAAGTTCGTGAAGTCCAGATAGTTCTGCGCCGCCGCCGTCGCCGTGCCCTGCGGCACAGCCCCGGGGCCGCCTGCGGAGGCGTCCTCGCCGAACGGGTTCTGACCGACGTCCGCCGGCACCGGGACCTCACCCGGGGCCGGACCGACGCCCGACTCCTCGGCGAAGGGGTCCTGCCCGACGTCCGCCGGGACAGGAGTCTCGTCCGGAGTCGGCCCGGCGGAAGGATCCTGAGCTTCAGCCGGGGTTTCCGCCGGCTGCTCGGCGGCAGGCTGATCGGTCGGCGCGGAGGATGCCTCCGTGGCGGTCTCGGTGGGCGTCTCGATCTCGGTCGGCTCAGCGCTCGGCAAGGCAGATGCGGAGGCGGAGGCGGAGGACGTCGAGTCCTTCTCGGCGTCCTCCCCCGAGCCGCAGGCGCTGAGCAGCAGCACGGCGGCCAGTCCCGTTGCGATCCCTGCGGTGGTCCTGCGGACGCGCTGTCCCATGGCTGCTGTGCTCCTCGGCGATGAAGTGAGGCCTCGGATCGCACCGAAGATCGGCACCCCGTAGCAGATGATATGAATTACATCACATCTTCAGGGGGCAGGCAGGCGCGCCTGCCCAGCGATCCTCCGCGGTACGTCGGCGGCCCCGCGTAGCGTTCGGAGCATGACGAACGATCACTTCGCAGGTGACGACCGCAGCCACTGGCAGCGCATGCTCGACGGCGACCCCTACATCGCCGATGGCCCCGAGTTCGCTGAAGCCTCCCGCCGCGCCACGCGCCTCTCCGATGCCTTCCACCGCGCCGTCGTCAACGTCGATCCCGGCTCCCGCGAGCTGCTCGAGGAGCTGCTCGGGCACCTCGGTGAGGACGCGGACGTGCGCCCGCCGCTCTTTGTGGACTACGGCAGCCGCATCAGCATCGGCGCCCGGTCCTTCGTGAACTTCAACCTCACTGCCCTGGACGTCGCGCCGATCACCATCGGTGAGGACTGCCAGCTCGGACCCAACGTCCAGCTGCTGACGCCCACCCACCCCGTGGAGCCCGGCCCTCGACGGGACAAGCTCGAGGATGCCGAGCCGATCACGCTGGGGGACAACGTCTGGCTCGGCGGCGGCGTGATCGTGTGCCCCGGCGTGAGCATCGGCGAGAACACCGTGGTGGGTGCAGGATCCGTGGTCACCAGGGATCTGCCCGCGAACGTGATCGCCGTCGGCAACCCCGCCAAGGTCATCCGCGAGATCCAGGCCGACTGACCCCCATTCCCCCAGAAGGAGCACGTCCATGAGCTCAGAGCTGTCCGTCGAACTGCTGGTGATCGGCTGGGGCAAGGCGGGCAAGACGCTCGCCAAGCGCTGGGCCGCGACCGGCAGGTCCGTGGCCATGGTGGAGAAGAGCCCTTAGATGTACGGCGGCACCTGCATCAACATCGCCTGCGTTCCCACCAAGGATCTGATCGTCTCGGCGCAGCGGCGCCGCCCGCAGGATGATCCGCAGGAGTACTTCACGCAGGCTGTGGCCGGGCGCGACTCGCTGATCGGCAAGCTCAATGCGGCCAACCACAGGATGCTCGAGGGCCAGGCAGAACTGGTGGACGGAACCGCTCGGTTCATCGGCCCGCGGAAGGTCGCGGTGGACACGGCCGACGGCGAGCTGATCATCACCGCGGAGACGGTCGTGCTGGGCACCGGTGCCGTGCCCGCGCACCCGGACATCCCCGGCATCGATCTGCCGCGGGTCTACGACTCGACGTCCATCCAGCACGCGGATCCCCTGCCGCAACGCCTGGCGATCATCGGCGGCGGGTTCATCGGACTGGAGTTCGCCCAGATGTTCCAGCACTTCGGATCCCAGGTCACCGTGCTGGATTCCGGCGAGCATTTCCTGCGCCGCGCCGAGCCTGTCGTGGCGGAGTCGGTGCACCAGGTGCTCACGGAGGCCGGCGTCGTCGTGCGGCAGAGCGCCCGAGTGCAGCAGATCCGGCAGGACGGCGAGGCCCTCGTGCTGGAGCTGGCCGACGGCCAGGTCCAGGCCGATGCCGTGCTGGTGGCAGCAGGCCGCACCCCGACCACCGCCGACCTGAACCTGGAGGCAGCCGGCATCGAGACCGACGACCGGGGCTTCGTGGCGGTCGATGATGAGCTGCGCACGAGCGCGGAAGGCGTGTACGCGGTGGGCGACGTCAACGGCGGCCCGCAGTTCACCTACATCTCCCTGGACGACCACCGCATCGTCTGGGATCAGCTCATCGGCTCCGGGCAGCGCAGCCGCGCCGACCGCGTGGCCGTGCCGAGCACGAGATTCCTCACTCCCCCGCTGTCCCAGGTGGGCATGGGCCCGGAGGAAGCCGTGCGTGCAGGGCACTCGGTTCTCTACGCGGCCAAGGACGTGGCCTCGATCGCCGCTATGCCGCGGCCCAAGATCGTGGGCGAGACCGACGGCGTCATCACCTTCACTGTGGACGCGCAGACCCGGCAGGTGCTGGGCGCCTCGCTGTTCTGCCTCGACTCGCAGGAGGTGATCAACCTGGTGGCCCTGGCCATCCGCGCGGGTGTCACCGCCGACGAGCTGCTGAACGGCATCTGGACCCATCCCTCCAGCACGGAGGCGCTCAACGAGGTGCTCGGCGAGCTGAAGCCCTATCCGGGCGAGAGCGCCTGAGACAGCGGCAACCCTGTCGGCGCACCGGCGCCCCCGGAAGATCAGTCAGACGCCAGGAGCTCCTCCACGGCCTCCAGCGCCTCCGTCGACTCCAGGTGCGGGCAGTGGCGCTGTCCCTCCAGGATCCGCAGCTGGGCACTCGGAATGAGCTCGGCGAGGCGCCGGGCGCTGTCAGGAGGTGTCACCTGGTCGTCGGCTCCGTGCAGCACCAGCGTGGGCGGCTGAATCCGGGGCAGGTCGCCCCAGGCGTCGTGGCCGCGGCTGGCCTGGAAGTGCCTTCGGCGTGCGGTGAGATCGGCGTCGCGGGCGAAGAACTGCTCGACGACATCTGGATGCTGGGCTGCGAAGCCGTCGGTGAAGAACAGCGGCGTCATGGTCCTGCGGTCACCGGAGGCCAGGGCGGCGTCGATCCCCGGTCCGCGAGGGCCGTCCCGACGGTCGCCTCCGGTGGTGCTGGCCAGGACCAGCCGACGCACGCGCTCGGGCGCATCGATCGCCAGCCACTGACCGATGCGCCCGCCCATCGAATGGCCGTAGACATCCGCGCGCTCCAGACCGGCGTCCGTCATCACGGCGAGCGCGTCCTGGGCCAGCGCCCGAGTGCTGAGCCCGTCGGGCTCCCCCAGCGTGCTGCGCCCCACGCCGCGATGATCGAAGACCACAACCCGCCGTCTGCGCGCCAGCTGCGGCAGCACATGCAGCCAGCTGACGTGGGTGGTGGCCTGACCCGCGATCAGCACCAGACCGGGGCCCTCGCCATACGACGCCCACTGCAGCCGCGCGCCGTCTGCGGTCTCCACGGTCCCGATCCGCTTGTCAGCCTGCTGCGGCTCCTCGCTCATGACAGACCACCGTACTCCGGCGGGGCCGAGAGCCAAGACCGTCCTCTGAGAGGAACGCCTCAGCTGCCCGGATGCAGAGATGCGCCGGTGTCCGGCTCCTGAGCTGCGCCCGTGGCGTGCCAGCTCGCCAAGAGCCTGAGCCGCTCCTCGTGCGCCGTCCCCGGCTCCGCGGTGCAGAAGGTCAGGTCGTGCCAGGCCCGCTGAGCGAGGGGATCTCCGTGGACTGGTAGGTCAGCTCGAGCTCCCCGACGGCGGGGTGCTGGAGCCCCTTCCGCCCCTCATGGCGGATGAGGATGTCGTGGGAGCCCCAGTACGCGCTGAACTGCTCGCTGACCGTGGAGAGCTCTCCGATCAGCTCCCGCAGCGCCATGTCGTACGGCGCAGGCCCCGCCTTGGCCCGCAGCAGCGCGACAGTCGCGACGGCACCGCCCTCCCAGTTGACGAAGAACTCCCGAGAACCGGGGTCCAGGAAGTGGTAGCGCGCGAAGTTCGCCCGCCCCCCCCCTGGCCGTGGGGCTGTCGAACATGGGCGCGTGCAGGGCCCTGCCCAGCGCATTCACGCCGATCACGTCCAGGCGCAGAGCATCGGCGACGGCGGCCAGGACCTCCTCCGAGACCCCTGCGATGTGGCCCTTCTCGAGCTTCGTGTACGACTCGGTGCTGACCCCCGCGAGCACCGCGACCTCCTCGCGCCGCAGGCCGGGGACCCAGAGACGGGCGCTGGTGGGCAGGCCGACGTCGGCAGGCGTGAGCTTGGCCCGCCGAGTGGCGAGGAAGTCCCGGATGTCGTCGCGAATGTCCATGCCCCCCCCCGATAGGAGGACCGGCCGAGCGAAGGGGGCCTGCTCAGCACCCCGCTGAGGGAACGTCTCACGGCGCCGACGATGCCTGCTCCATCGCCTGCGGTGGGATTCACGAGCTCCGCAATGAGCGGAGAAGAGGTGTGGAGGCAGGCATGGCTGTCCCCGAAAAGGATCTGCCGCGCATCCAGCGCTTGTGCCGTGAGCAAGTGCCCGAGCATCTGCGCGATCAGGTGCGCGTCGAGGTGGACGCAGCCGAGCGCCACGTCACGATCTTCGAGACGAGACCCCCGTGGGACGGCCAGGGTGATTGGGCACGCTTCGCCATCTTCTGGCGCTGAGGGCTTCCGACGCCGGAATCCGTCGATCAGCCCCGCTGCATGAGCGCCACAATCTGATGGCCCGTGGTGTCGCTCGGCAGGTGGGCACCCACCGCTGCTGAGGGGACTCATCGGCCGTGCCTCAGGCCCCGAAGGCCTTCAGATGCGTCCCCTCGGCGCCCTCCTGCCTCTGGCCCGATGGTCCAGAACGACATCATCAGGACAACGACGAAGGGCCGCACCTCCCGGTGCGGCCCTTCGTATTCCTTCGGTGGAGCTGAGGGGACTCGAACCCCTGACCCTCTGCATGCCATGCAGATGCGCTACCAGCTGCGCCACAGCCCCTTGCCGTTTCCGACCCGGAAACTCTACCACGTTCCCGAGCTGAATCCCTCATCGAGAGTTCCTGCTCGTTCCCGCTGAGTTGGTCTCCTGTTCGGCAACGCGTTAAATAGTAGGGGACGCTCGGCGGCCGTGCAAATCGGCCGCCGCTCCCCCGCCGGTTCAGCCTGCCGACGGCTCTGCCGCGGCCTCGGCCAGGCCCAGGTCGATCGCGGGAGCATCGCCCCACAGGCGCTCGAGCGCGTAGAACGCCCGCTCCTCGTCGTGCTGGACGTGCACGACGACGTCGCCGAAGTCGAGCAGCACCCAGCGGCCCTCGGCGCGGCCTTCGCGGCGGAGGGGCTTCAGATCGTGCTTGTCCTGCAGCTCATCCTCGATCGCATCGACGATCGAGGCCACCTGGCGCTCGTTGGGAGCCGAGGCGATCAGGAACGAATCGACGATGGCCAGCGCCTCGCTCACGTCGATGGCCACGATGTTCTCGGCCTTCTTGTCATCAGCAGCGCGCGCCGCCGTGCGGAGGTACTCCAGGGAGGTCTCGGGAATGCTCATGCAGTGCTTCCTCTCGATCGCCAGCGGCGATGGATGGTGGTGTGTCTCAGGTTCAGAGGATGAAGAAGATGATCAGGACCGCGAGCAGCGCCAGGACCAGGATCGCCGCGATCGTCAGCACCGGCGTGCGCCAATCCGACGGCGTGCGGTAGTCCTTGGGGTCCATCAGCTGCAGGCCCTGGGCATTGACGGCGCGCACGGGCTCCGACGGCGCCTGCTCGTCATCGCTCGCAGCGGCACCGGCAGCCCCTGCTGCGTCCTGCGGCGAGCTCTGCTCGGACGCGTTCGCCTCCGCGCCCTCCGAGGACTCCAGGGAGGACGCGTGCTCCTCGACCGCCTCGGCGGAGTCGCTCGGCTGAGCAGTCTCCGACGACTCCTCGAGGTCATCGCGGGCCGGTTCCTCGGCGGGCTCAGATGCCGGCACGACCGGAACGGGCTCGCTCCACGGCGTCGCCTGGATCGCGGGGTCGCTCGGAGCCTCATCAGAGGCCCGGTCCGGCTGCTCGACCTGCTCCGAGACCTCTTCGGGCGCCTCCTCGAGAGAGGACGTCCCGGGCTGGGTCTCGTGGGCCTCCTGGTCGTCGAGGGAGGCCAGGTACTCGTCCGTGATGGGCTGGATGCTCTGCGTCTGGGCGATCGCCTCGTCGGCGAGCCGGCGGTCCTCCTCGGAGGAGATCGCGGCACGAGAGGCGAGCTCGGCCATGCGCCGCTGCTTCTGCGCCAGCACGGGATCCACGTGCGCGGGGTCCTCCGCGCCGGAGCGCTCGATCTCCTGCTGGTGCTCGGCCATCTGCTCGCGCAGCAGCGCCAGGCGCCGTGGGCCCAGCGGGCGGCTCGGGCCCACGGCGATGTCGCCGCCCAGGTCGATGACCGGCGCCGGCGGGTTCAGGCCCTGCTGATCAGGGTCGGTGGGATCCGGGATGGTGATGTCATCCGGTGCAGCGTCGCTGTCCTGTGCGAACCGGCCGTCGCTCATCGGTGCCTCGAATCTGCTCGCCCGTATGAGCGGGCGGCGGGATGAATGTACGCGTGGGGGGTCTTCAAGCGGTGCCGAGGGTATCGGCGGGCCAGCGGTGGTCGTCACCGGGACGGTAGAGACCGTACTTGCCGATGTACTGGACCACGCCGTCCGGCACCAGATACCAGACGGGCTGACCGCTGCGCACCCTGGCGCGGCAGTCCGTGGACGAGATCGCCATGGCGGGGACCTCCAGCAGGACGACATCGCCGGCGCCCTCGGGGACGCTGAGCTCGTGGCCGGGCCTCGTGACGCCGACGAAGTGCGCCAGCTCCCAGATGTCCTCCGCGCCGTGCCAGGAGAGGATCTCGCTGAGGACGTCCGCGCCGGTGATGAAGAACAGGTCCGAATCCGGACGCAGCTCATGCAGATCCCGCAGGGTGTCCACGGTGTACGTGGGCCCGTGGCGATCGATGTCCACGCGCGAGACGCTGAAGCGAGGGTTGGCCGCCGTGGCGACCACGGTCATCAGATAGCGGTGCTCGGCGTCCGAGACCTCGGAGCCGGACTTCTGCCAGGGCTGGCCGGTCGGCACGAACACGACCTCATCCAGATCGAACACTGCGGCCACCTCGGAGGCGGCGACCAGGTGCCCGTGGTGGATGGGGTCGAACGTGCCGCCCATGACGCCGAGCCTGGTGCGCCCGGGGCGCCGCGGCGGCACCTGGATCCCCTGCGGGACCCGAGCGCGCGCTGGATCCTGCGACTGGCGCTCGGCCACGATGCTCAGCTCGGAGGTCTCCGACACGGGGTGTCCGGGATGTCCTGCTGCGCTCAGTGCCCGCGCTTGGCCGAGTAGCTGGCCAGCATGGCGGCCTCGTCAGCCGGCAGCTGGGCCGGATCCACGTGGTGGTCGGTCTCATCCGGCGACTGGCTGCGGGGTCCGAAGGTCAGGGTGGTGATCAGCAGCAGCATGAACACGATGAAGGCCACGATGCCGAACCACGGCCCGTTGACCGGCAGCTCGTTGACGATGTGGTGGCCGCCCTCGGCAGCCTGGATCAGCACTGAGGTCTGCTGCATGGTCTTCCCTTCTGTCTCCCCGCACGCGCGCGGGGCTCCTGGTCACCCACCATGGTAGCGGTCCAGGAGCCCCGTTCGCGGCTTCGGCTCAGCTTGCGCCCAGCCTGCCTCCGGCCCGCGCGGGCCGTCTCCTGCTTCAGGGACGGATGTGGCCGTCGCCCTGCACGATCCACTTGGTCGTGGTCAGCTCCTCGAGGCCCATGGGCCCGCGGGCGTGCATCTTCTGCGTGGAGATCCCGATCTCCGCGCCCAGGCCGAGCTGGCCGCCGTCGGTGAAGCGCGTGGAGGCGTTGACCATCACGGCTGCGGCGTCGATCGAGGCGATGAACTTCTCGGAAGCGGCCAGATCGTTCGTCACGATCGCCTCGGTGTGGCGGGTCGTGTACTTCTCGATGTGCTCGAGCGCCTCGTCCAGGGAGTCCACGACCTTCACGGCCATGTGCATGTCGAGGTACTCGGTCTCCCAGTCCTCCTCCGTGGCCGCCGGCTGATCCGAGCCGGAGGGCAGCAGCTGCGCGGCGCGCTCGTCGACGTGCAGCGTCACTCCGGCCTTGATCAGCGCCTCGAGCACGGCGGCACCGGCAGTGGAGTCCTTGTGCAGCAGCAGCGTCTCGGCGGTGTTGCAGGTGGAGGTGCGATGGGTCTTGGCGTTCACGGCGACCTCGACGGCCATCTTCTCGGCGGCCGAGGCATCGATGAAGACGTGCACGTTGCCCTCGCCGGTCTCGATGACCGGAACCGTGGCGTTCTGGACGACGGACTGGATGAGCCCGCGACCGCCGCGCGGGATGAGCACGTCGACCTTGCCGCGCGCCGACATCAGCGCCGTGGCTCCGTCGCGGCCGTAGTCGTCGACGGTCTGCACGATGTCCACGGGCAGCCGCTTGTCCGCCAGGGCGTCGCGGATCAGCCCGACGAGCACGCGGTTGGACTCGGCGGCAGCGGAGCCGCCGCGCAGCAGGACGGCGTTGCCCGACTTCAGGGCGATGCCGGCGATGTCGACCGTCACGTTCGGGCGCGCCTCGTAGATCGCGCCAACGACGCCCATGGGCACGCGCACCTGGCGCATGCGCAATCCGTTGGCCAGGGTCTCTCCGCGCACCATGGTGCCGACGGGATCCGGAAGCGCGGCCAGCTCGCGCAGCGAATCCGCGAGGCCCTTGATGCGGTCCTCGTCCAGCTCCAGCCGGTCCAGCAGGGCCGAGGAGGTCCCGTTCTCGCGACCGCGGTCGATATCGCGCCTGTTGGCCTCGATGATGCGCTCGGAGGACTTCTCGATGGCCTCCGCGATGTGCAGCAGCGCGGCGTCCTTGCGCGAGCGGGTGGTCGTGGCCAGCGTGCGCGCTGCCACCTTGGCGTCATCGGCCATGAGCCCGACGGCCACCTGGGGGTCCTCGCCGAAGGTCTCGTGGGTCAGGCGGACCGAGGCATCGGTCGAGGCGGTGTCGTTCGTGGTGTTCTCGCTCATCAGGGTGTGCTCCTCCTCCGCCGTCGCGGCGGGGTCGTGAATCATCCTGCTCCGGTGGTCTTCCTGCTCAGCACAGCGAACCTGCCCGGCGCATTGTTCCGCGCCGGGCAGGCCGCCGGATCACTCGCTCCTGCGCTTGCGGGGCTTGTCCGCGGCGTCGGAGGTGCTGCGCTTGCGGGAGGCGGACCTCGCGGCGGCGCCGTCCTTGGCCTTCGCCTTGGACTTCCCCTCGGCCTTGTCCTTGTCCTTGGTCTTGGCCTTGGACTTCGCGCCTGCGCCGTCCTTGGCCTTCACCTTGGGCATGGACTGGGTCCTGGCGCGGCGGCGCACCTTGGTCTTGGCCGAGCGCGGGCGGATGGTCACGAGGTTGTCCACGTGGACCAGCTCGCGCTCGAAGCGCGAGCCCAGGTCCTCCCCGATCTCCCGGGTCGTGCGGCCCAGCATGTCCGGGATGTCCTCGGAGTCGTAGTTGGACAGCCCGTGGGCGACCTCCTCGCCCTCGGAGTTCACCAACGAGACCGGCTCACCTGCCGCGAAGCGGCCGCGGACCTCGGTCACGCCGGCCGGCAGCAGCGACTTGCGCTTGCCGATGGCCTTGACGGCGCCGTCGTCGAGCACGAGCGAGCCCTTGATGTCGGCCAGGTGCGCCAGCCACAGCAGGCGGGTGTTGCGTCGCCCGCCGGTGGGCAGGAACCAGGTGCCGACGTCCTCGCCTGCCAGGGCGCGCTCGATGTTCGCGGTGGAGGTCACCAGCGCGGGCACGCCGCCGGCCGCGGCGATGCGGGCGGCCTGGACCTTGGTCACCATGCCGCCGGAGCCCACGCCGGCCCGGCCCACGGTGCCGATCTCGACGCCCTCGAGGTCCTTGAGCGGATCCTCGACGACCGGGATGCGCTCACCGCCCTCATCCGGGTGCTTGGTGTAGAGCGCGTCCACGTCCGAGAGCAGCAGCAGGACGTCGGCCTTGACCAGGTTCGCGGTCAGCGCCGCGATGCGGTCGTTGTCGCCGAACTTGATCTCCTGGGTGGCCACGGCGTCGTTCTCGTTGATGATCGGCAGCACGCCCAGGTCCAGAAGCCGCTCGATCTGGCGGTGCGTGTTCTGGTAGTGATGCCGCTTCATGAGGTCCTCGGCGGTGACCAGGACCTGGCCCACCTGGACGTCGTAGCGGGCCAGCGAGTCGATGTACCGGCCGATCAGCAGGCCCTGGCCCACGGAGGCGGCGGCCTGCTGGGCGGCCAGCTCCTTGGGGCGCTTGTCGAAGCCCAGCGGCGACAGACCGGCCGAGATCGCGCCGGAGGAGACGTAGACGATCTCCTTGCCGCGCTTCTTCTGCTGGCCCAGCGCGGCGACGATGCGCTGGATCGCGGCCTCGTCGATCGAGTTCTGGATGCTGGTCAGCGACGACGAGCCGACCTTCACGACGATCCGCTGGGCCCTGGGGATCTGCGACGGGCTCGTGATCGGCGAGACCCGGTTCTTCCCCCGGTTCTCGGAGCTGATCTGCTCGACGGACTTCTCCGCCTCCCCGCCCATGCGGTCGATGTCGTTCTTGTGCAAGACCTTCGCCATGCTTGTCCGTGTCCTTC
The DNA here is from genome assembly GCF_026672465.1 of Kocuria sp. SL71. Lineage (NCBI taxonomy): Bacteria > Bacillati > Actinomycetota > Actinomycetes > Micrococcales > Micrococcaceae > Kocuria > Kocuria sp. SL71. Next base: position 708,775 of record NZ_JAPPRE010000001.1, on the reverse strand, counting down.
CTGTGCCCCGCTGCGGGGCAGGTCTGAAGAGGTCAGGGGGATCGTGCGTGTCGCTAGGGTGCTGCTGTCGTGCCGCGCTGCGGCAGGGCCGGGCTCAGTCCTCGGTGGTGTCCCGGCCCTGGCTGCCGCCCTGCTGACGGGCTCGGCGCTTCTCGTCGACGGATTCGGTCCACACGCCGGCCAGGCGCTCCGATTCGAGCTCGTCGCGCGCGGCGGTCTTGGCGTCCATCCGATCGTAGAACTCCCGGCGCTTCTGCTCGCGCGTGGGACGGCTCGTGGTGTCCTGCAGTCGCGGATCCGTGCCGCGCGGTGCCGCGAGCAGCTCGGCGCCGCCGACCATGGTGGGCTCCCAGTCGAAGACCACGCCGTCCTCCTCGGGACCGATCAGCACGGCGTCGCCGGGTCGGGCCTTCTGGCGGAACAGCTCGTCCTCGATGCCGAGCTTGGCGAAGCGGTCGGCCAGGTAGCCCACCGCCTCCTCGTTGTTGAAGTCGGTCTGCAGGACCCACTTCTCGGGCTTCTCGCCGCGCACGTGCCACAGCGGCTCGAGGCCGCGCTCCTCGCGCGTGATCGTGAAGTCGGGGACCCCGACCTTCCCGCCGCGACGGGTGCGCAGCGGCTCGGGCCGCAGCACGGCCGGTGCGGTCTCATCCGGAGCCTCGGCCTCGCGGCCCTGCTCGACGAGCTCGCCCATGGCGTAGCCCAGCAGGCTCATCCCCTCGTGCGAGGCCGTGGAGACCTCGAAGACGCGGTAGCCGCGCTCCTCCAGGTCCGGGCGCACGAATTCGGCCAGCTCGCGGGCATCGGGGACATCGATCTTGTTGAGCACCACCAGGCGGGGGCGCTCCAGCAGCGGGATGGAGCGGCCGCCGTCGAGCTTGCCGTCGATCGCGTAGGCGGCCAGCTCGGCCTCGAGCGCCTCCAGATCGGAGATCGGGTCGCGGTTGGGCTCGAGGGTGGCGCAGTCGATGACGTGCACCAGGGCGGCGCAGCGCTCCACGTGGCGCAGGAACTCGAGGCCCAGGCCCTTGCCCTCGGACGCGCCGGGGATCAGGCCGGGGACGTCGGCGACGGTGTAGCGGTACTGCCCGGCCTCGACCACGCCCAGGTTGGGGACCAGGGTCGTGAACGGGTAGTCGGCGATCTTGGGCCGCGCCTTGGACATGGCCGCGATCAGCGAGGACTTTCCGGCCGACGGGTAGCCCACCAGCGCGATGTCCGCCAGGGACTTGACCTCGAGCACGATGTCCCGGGCGTCGCCGGGAAGGCCCAGCAGCGCGAAGCCGGGGGCCTTGCGCTTGGGAGAGGCCAGGGCCGCGTTGCCCAGCCCGCCCTGACCGCCTGCGGCGGCCACGAACTCGGAGCCGACGCCGACCAGATCCGCCAGGACCTCACCGTCGCGGTCCTTCACGACAGTGCCGTCCGGGACCGAGAGGATCAGGTCCTCGCCCTTGAACCCGTTGCGGTCATCGCCCATGCCCGGGCCGCCGTTGGGCGCCGAGCGGTGCGGGGAGCGGTGATACGGCAGCAGCGTGGTGGACTGGCCGTCGACCCGCAGGATCACGGAGCCGCCGTCGCCTCCGTGGCCGCCGTCCGGTCCGCCCAGCGGCTTGAACTTCTCGCGTCGGACGGACACGCAGCCGTGGCCGCCGTTGCCGCCCGCTGCGTGGAGGACCACTCGGTCGACGAACTCGGCCATGGTCTCCCTTCCTTGCCGGGCGTCCCGCGCCGGCAGCTGATCGGCGCCTGAGGGCGCCGAGATGTGCGTTCCGCCAGGCGTTCAGCCGGCGGGGTCCTGAAACGGAAGAGAGGGCGGGCGCACGTGGCACCCACCCTCTGACTCCTCATGGTGAGCGTGACGCGGATGATCCCGCGTCGAGCGACCGCTGCAGCACCCCCTCAGGGTCGCTGCAGCGGTCGCCGGGTCACTCAGCCGCTGCGAGGACGTTGACGACCTTGCGGCCGCGCTTGGTCCCGAAGGCCACCTGGCCGGTGGCCAGGGCGAACAGGGTGTCGTCCTTGCCGCGGCCCACGTTCTCACCGGGGTGGAAGTGGGTGCCGCGCTGACGCACGATGATCGAGCCGGCGTTGACGGACTCGCCGCCGAAGCGCTTGACGCCCAGGTACTGGGCGTTGGAGTCGCGGCCGTTGCGGGTGGAGCTTGCGCCCTTCTTATGTGCCATGGCTGCTGCCTGCTTTCGCTAGTCGGTCCGGTTCGAGCCGCGGAGGCTCGGGCGGACCCATGGAGTGTGGAGAGGGTGACCGGGTCGGTCAGGCCTTGATGTCGGTGACCTTCACGGTGGTCAGCTCAGAACGGTGACCCTGGCGCTTCTTGTAGCCGGTCTTGTTCTTGTACTTCATGATGCGGATCTTGGGGCCGCGGAGGTTCTCGACGACCTCGGCCGTGACCTTGACGCCCGAGAGCTTCTCGGCCTCGGAGGTCACCTTGTCGCCGTCGACGAGCAGGAGCGCGGGGAGCTCGAGGGTGCTGCCAGTCTCACCGGCGACACGGTCGAGGGTCACGAGGTCGCCGACGGCAACCTTCTCCTGGCGGCCGCCTGCGCGGACAATCGCGTAAACCACGGGGAACTCACTTCTCTCGAGTAGAAATCACTGTCTGGGGGCGCAGACGCTCCTGCCTGACTGACGACGCCGAGATCACCGTGGCGTCGGCCTGCCAGTGGGATGGAGACAGTACGGCCGACGCGGCTTCTCAGCGGTCAGGAGCTGCACCCGGGTGTGCCTTCCGAAGTCCCGCACTCATGACATGGACGGTGTCGCGAGGGGTCATGCGGCATGGCACTGAACAAGCAGATTACTCCATCGTCACCGCTGCGGACAAGGACATCGCCCCCGCGCGAGTCGTCATCCGGGTCACGCCCCGAGCATCCCGCGCAGGGCCGGTGCCAGGTGGTGCCCGTGGTGCACCGGACCGCTGCCCCGCCCCACCTCGAGCTCCTCGGCATGCTCGAGCGCTCCGCGCAGCCAGCCCCGCGCCGCCTCCACGGACTCCGGGAGACGCCCCGAGCGCGCCGCCAGCACGGCGATCGCGCTCGAGAGGGAGCAGCCCGTGCCGTGGGTGCAGCTCGTGTCGATCCGCGCTGCGTCCCACTGCGCCACCGGCTCCTCCTGCCCTGGCGCGACCAGCGCATCAGGGGTGCGCTCCCCCGGCAGGTGCCCGCCCTTGACGAGCACGGCCACGCCGAGCTGATCTGCAAGGCGCCGTCCCTGCTCGAGGGCCTCGGGCCAGTCCTGCGCCGGCGCCCGGTCCAGCAGGGAGGCGAGCTCCGTGAGATTCGGCGTCACCAGGTCGGCGGAGCCCAGCAGCTCCAGGACGGCGCCGAGCGCCTCGGACTCCAGCAGCGTCCCACCGGCGGTGGCGACCATGACGGGATCGATGACGCACAGCGGCGGCTTCTGCTCCTGCAGCCACTGCCCCACGACCTCGACCGCACCGGCGCTGCCCAGCATGCCGATCTTCACGGCATCCACGACGACGTCGTCGGAGACGGCCAGCAGCTGATCTCTCAGCACCTCCGGCGGCGGCGTGTGGATCGAGCGCACACCGCAGGTGTTCTGCGCGATGACAGCGGTGACCGCACCCATGCCGTAGCCGCCCAGGACGCTGATGGTCTTCAGATCCGCATGCAGACCGGCGCCGCCGGTCGGATCGGTGCCGGCGATCGACAGGACGCGCGGGACGGCGCGCGTGCTGGTCGTGCTCCAGGTCGTCGAGCTCATCGCTGCATCTCCCGCCGGTAGGTCTGCGCCGCCAGGCGCGGATCGGCAGCCGCGCAGATCCCGGAGACCACGGCCACGCCGTCGGCACCTGCGGCCATCAGCCCCGCGACGTCCTCCGGCCGGATCCCGCCGATGGCCACAGCAGGCAGGGGGCTCAGAGCTCGCGCCCGGGCGAAGCCGTCGATGCCCAGCGGCTGCGGGGCGTCGGGCTTGGTCTCCGTGGCCCGCACCGCGCCGATGCCCAGATAGTCCACCGTTGCCGGGGGCAGCGCCACTGCGGCGGCGATCTCGTCCTGCGAGGCGGCGGAGAGGCCGATGATCGCCTCCGGGCCGCACAGGCGCCGGGCGTCCTCCGGGGGCAGATCCGACTGGCCGATGTGGACGCCGTCGCAGGCGATCCCCCGGGCGCGTGCGGCCAGGTGGCACTCCACGCGATCGTCCACGACCACCGGGGCCGCGCCGTCGACGGCCGACACGACGGCCTCGAGCAGCTCGAGCAGCTCGCGTCCGGAGGCATCCTTGGCCCGGACCTGGATCATGCTCGCCCCGCCCTCGACAGCCAGCCGCGCGACCTCGGGGACGCTGCGAGGCCGGCTGAGCTGGGGGTCGGTGACGTGGTAGAGCGACAGTGCGGCGGGGTCGAATCGGGGGCTCATCGCCCGGCCTCCTCTGCCTGACCCGCCCCGGCGGCGGCACCGTCCGCGGCGCTCGGTGCGCCGGCCGCCTCCGCCTCGACGCGGCACCGTTCGGCGACGTCCTCGGGGCGCAGCCCGGCCAGGGCGTCGAGCAGATGCACGGCGAAGGACCCCGGGCCCTGGCAGCGATCGGCGGCGTCCTCGGCCGCCAGTCCCCAGACCAGGCTCCCGGCCGCGGCGGCGTCGGCGGGGTCCTGCGCGACGGCAGCGAAGGCCGCGATCACGGAGCCCAGGGCGCACCCTCCGCCCACCACCTGGGTCAGCAGCTCGTGACCGTGCGGCACTCGCAGCGTCCCCGACGCGGAGACGATCAGATCGACGGGCCCGGAGATGGCCACGGCATCGGCGCAACCGGTCGACACGAGCTGCCGAGCGGCCTGCACCGCGGCCTCCGGGGCATCCGTCGTGTCGACGCCGCGGCCCCCGGCCCCTCCGGTCAGAGCCAGGACCTCCGAGGGGTTGCCGCGGATCACCGCGGGACGGGACTCCAGCAGCTCGGCGGCAAGGGCGGTGCGGATCGGCAGCGAACCGATCGCCACCGGGTCCAGCACCCAGTGTCGGCCTCCGGCCTGCCGGGCGGCAGCGGCCTCGCGCATGGCGCCGCGCTGCTCGGGATCGGGAGTGCCCAGATTGATCAGCATGCCGTCGGCGATCTCGGCGAACGGCCCGGCCTCCCCCTGGATGTCCGTCATGGCCGGAGCGGCGCCGAGGGCCAGCAGGGCGTTGGCGGTGAAGTTGGAGACCACCGTGTTGGTCAGGCACTGCACCAGGGGGCGCGTGCTGCGCAGCTGCTCGAGCAGCTGGGCCATCCGGGCCGAGACCGGCCCGGAGGCGTCGTGCGATGGATTCAGGGTGCGACTGTGCGTCATGGCGACAATCCCTCCGCTAGTGCGAACTAGTTCAGGTTCGACGGGTGTGCTCTCAGCCGCCTGCTCGGGCGGCACCCCGTGTCGTGCCTGCCCAGTCTACGCCTTATCCGACTGCCCGGGCGAAGGCGACGACGGCCGCCTCCCCTTCTCGGGGAGACGGCCGTCATGCGATCGGGTCGTCCCGTCGGCGCCGGCCGATCACCGGCGCCGACTGCGCTCAGGAGCGCTCGAGCTCACCCTGCGAGGCGTCCCCGCCATCCTGCGCCGGACCCGCCTGGGGTGCGGCCTCCGGGGCGCTGGCGCGGCGCGAGCGGCGCGGGCGACGGCGCGGACCGGCGGCACCGGGCTCGCGCTCGCCCAGCGAGCTGGCCAGCGACTCGAGCTGCGAGCCGGACGAGCCCCGGCGCCCAGCGCCTCGGCGGCGCTCTGGCCCTGCGGCAGCTCGATGACCTCGCCGTTGATCGTCACCTGCGAGGCTCCCTCGGAGGTCGAGACCACCGAGGCGCTGCCTGCGGTCACGGTCGGCGAGGCGGCCGGAGCCGCAGGAGCCGACTGCGGGACCGCGGGCGTGCCCGCCGGAGCCGCCGCACGACGCGAGCGACGCGCCCGCTGGCGCATCGGGGCGGCCTGCTCCGCGTCCGCATCGCGCACCGTCGCCGTGCCCTGAGCGGCCGGGGCCGTCGGTGCGGCCGAGGCCTGGACCGGCTCCGGCGCCGCCTGGGCAGCGGCCGCGGTGCGGCTGCGACGCTTCTGCTGAGCGGCAGCCGCCTGCTCGCCCTGGGAAGCACCCTGGGCCGCCTCCTGCGACTCGGCTCGCGCCGTGCGCGATCGCCGCTCACGTCGTCCCTGGGGGCCCTGAGCGGCGTCCCGGCGCTTCGGCTCCGATGCCTCTCGCGGCATGGACTCGCCGTCGGCCTCCTTCTCCGGGGCCGGCTGATCCGCCGCGTCCTCGCGCGGGGCGCTCGCCTCGGGAGCCTCGCCGGAGGCCGCACGGATGCGCGCCTCGATCAGGGAGCGGGTCTCGTCCTCGGAGCGGGCCCCGGACTGCGCCTCGGACCGGCCGCGGCCGCCACGGCCGGAGGATCGCTCACCGCGCTGCCGGCGCTGCCCGGAGCGGCCGTCCGACTCACCGCGGCCCCGCTCTGCCTGGGCGCCGGTGTCCTGGCCCTGCCCCGGATCGGCCTGCGGGGGAGTCCTGCCGGTCGCTCTGGGCCTGGTCGCTGCGGTCCTGATCGTTCTGGTCCTGCGGGGCCTGGCCGTCCTGACCGCGGCCGCGCGAGCGCTTGCCGCGGCGCTTGCGACGACGCTTGCCGCTCTCGCGGGAGTCCTGGGACTCCTGCGGGCGCTGGCCCTGGGACTCCTGGTCCCCGGCGGACTCGCTCGCAGAGGCTGCCTCCGTCCGCTCTCCTGCCGAGGCGGAGGAGTCGGTGTCGTGGCCGCTGGCCGAGGCGATCGCGGCCAGGGCGCTTCGGGTGGCCTGTGCGCGCTTGGCCTGCTCCGGATCCTCGGCGCGCGGACGCTGCTCGTCCTGAGCGCCCGGGAGACGACGGCTGCGCTTGCGGTCGTTGCGACCCTGCCGGTTGTCCGAGGAGCCCGAGCTGCGGCCCTTGAGCGGGTGATCGTGGACGACCACGCCGCGGCCGTCGCAGGCCTCGCAGTCCTCCGAGAAGACCTCGAGCAGGCCGGTGCCCATGCGCTTGCGGGTCATCTGCACGAGCCCCAGCGAGGTGACCTCGGCGACCTGGTGCTTGGTGCGGTCGCGACCCAGGCACTCGACCAGGCGCCGCAGCACGAGGTCGCGGTTGGCCTCGAGCACCATGTCGATGAAGTCGATGACCACGATGCCGCCGATATCGCGCAGGCGCAGCTGCCGCACGATCTCCTCGGCCGCCTCGAGGTTGTTCTTGGTGACGGTCTCCTCGAGATTGCCGCCGGAGCCGGTGAACTTGCCCGTGTTGACGTCGACGACGGTCATGGCCTCGGTGCGGTCGATCACCAGGGAGCCGCCCGAGGGCAGCATGACCTTGCGCTCCAGTGCCTTGAAGATCTGATCGTCCACCCGGTAGTGGGCGAAGAGATCCTCGTCCCTCTCCCAGCGGTGGACGCGGTCCAGCAGGTCAGGTGCCACGTAGGTCACGTAGGCCTCGATGCCGTCCCAGGCCTCCTGGCCCTGGACGTGCATGGCGGTGAAATCCTCGTTGAAGACGTCGCGCACGGTCTTGATGGTCAGATCCGGCTCGGCGTACAGCAGCTCCGGCGCAAGCGTCTTGCCCTGGGCCGCCTTCTCCTGGATCTGCTCCCACTGGGTGCGCAGGCGGTTGATGTCGTTGGTCAGCTCCTCCTCCGAAGCCCCCTCGGCGGCGGTGCGCACGATGACGCCCGCACCCTCCGGGAGGTGGTCCTTGAGGATCTTCTTCAGCCGCTGGCGCTCGACGTCGGGCAGCTTGCGGGAGATGCCGGTCATCGAGCCGCCGGGCACGAACACGAGGTAGCGCCCCGGCAGGGAGATCTGGCTGGTCAGGCGCGCGCCCTTGTGCCCCACCGGGTCCTTGGTGGCCTGCACCAGCACCGGGTCTCCGGGCTTCAGCGCATTCTCGATGCGCTTGGCCGCACCGTTGAGGCTCGCCTTGTCCCAGTCGACCTCGCCGGCGTAGAGGACGGCGTTGCGGCCGCGGCCGATGTCCACGAAGGCGGCCTCCATGGACGGCAGCACGTTCTGGACCTTGCCCAGGTAGACGCTGCCGATCAGCGAGTCCTGCTGGGTGTGCGAGACGAAGTGCTCCGCGAGGATCCCGTCCTCGAGCACGCCGATCTGGATGCGGTCGTTCTTCTGCCGCACCACCATGGTCCGCTCGACCGATTCCCGACGAGCCAGGAACTCCGCCTCGGTGATCACCTGGCGGCGGCGCCCGGTTTGACGCGACTCGCGACGACGCTGCTTCTTGGCCTCCAGGCGCGTGGAGCCCTTGACCGACTGCACGGTGGTGGGCGCGGAGCCGTCGACCACGCGCGCGGTGCGGATGCGCGTGATGGTCTGCTCCGGGTCGCCGTCGTCCCCGCCGATCAGCTCCAGATCCTCCGAGCCGCGACGGCGCCTGCGCCGACGTCGGCTCGTGACCCCCGCACCGGGCTCCGGGTCCTCGTACTCGGCCTCCTCGGCCTGCTCCTCCTCCTGCACCTCGCGCAGACGAGCCTCCTCGCGCTCGCGCTCGGCGCGCTCCGTGCCGCGGCGACGTCCTCCGGGGCCGGGGCGTGGAAGAGCAGCGAGGTGGCCGAAGCCGCGCCGAACGCGGCGAACGGATCCGCCGCCGGCTGCTCGTCCTTGGTCTCCTCGTCCTTGCCCTGCTGCGGCGGCTCCTGCTGGGCCGGCTGCTGCTGGCTCTGCGCCTCCTGGGTCTGCTCGCTGCCGCCCAGCGGCGCGGTGCGCAGGATCGTGGTGCTGGCCTGCTCCTGCGTGTGCTCTGCGGACTCGAGCGCCTCGAAGGCGGTCTGCGCCGGATCTGCCTGCTCGGCGGCCTGGCCCTCGGTCTCGACGCGCTCGCCCTCCTGCTGGGACTCCTCGTCCTGCGCCGACTCCGTCTGCTCGGTCTGGTCTGTCAGGCTCTTCTTGCCGCCGGCCTCGGCCTGCTCGGTCCCGGCGTCCGCCGACGGGGCGGGATCCGTCGAGGCCGGCTCAGCGGATGCCGTCTCAGCGGTGGTCGCCCGGGGTTCCGTGGGGGTGTCCTGAGCCGCTGCGCCCAGGTCGATCTCGGTCTGGGCCGACGGGTCAGCGGAATCGGTGGAGGGGTTCTCCGCCGGGACGTTCGCGCCCTCCGGCGAGGAGTCCGACTCGGGCTGTGCCTGCTCTGATGCCATGTGTGCTGTGCTCCTGCGGGTACCAGCCGTCCGCACCCGGCGGTCCCCCGGTCGTGAGCGCCGTGCGTGGCCCCGAGGGGTCGCGCGGCTGCTGCAAGAAGTCGTGTGTGTGCGCTGCGCGGGGGCGCTGATCGCCGGGCGCGCAGGCCGTCACGGATCCGAGTCGCCGGGGCGGGCCCTGTAGGACCCTGCTCACGGCCGATCTTGTCCGGGCGGCGGACGCGCTCGATCCTTCCGAGAGCTGCGGCCGCGCCGACCGGGTCGGAGCCGTCGACGGACCCTCCCACGGGTGCGGCCGAAGGAGGACCGCTCTCATTCTGACACAGCGCTCCCCCGGAATGAGGCACATCACGTCCGGGCCCGGGGTGATCGCCGCGACCCTCACCACCCATCGGCGCGCCCGTAGGATCGGGAGGGTGAACACTCGAGACACTCTGGACTCCCCCACTGACGAGCCGGGCCGCGCTCACGCCGCCGCGCGCGGCTCCGAGCCAACCTCCCCCCGCCCGGCAGGCGAGACCGGCTGGGCGATCCTGGCCCTGATCACTGCGGCCGCCGGGCTGTACGCCTCGATCTCGCTCGTCGGGGAGAAGCTGCAGATCCTGGAGAACCCGCTGCACACCACGGCCTGCGACATCAATGCGGTGCTCTCGTGCGGCACCGTGATCCGCACCGACCAGGCGGCGGTCTTCGGATTCCCGAACCCACTGATCGGCCTGGTCGCCTACGCGGTCGTGATCGTGGTCGCGGTCGCCGTGCTGGCCGGTGCACGCTTCCGCAGCTGGTTCTGGTGGGGCCTGATCGCAGGTCTGGTGCTGGGGCAGGTCTTCCTGATCTGGCTCTGGTTCGAGGCCACCTTCCAGATCAACGCCCTGTGCCTGTACTGCATGCTCGTGTGGCTCGTGCACCCGTTCCTGCTGATGTCCACGATCGGGCGCGGCGTGCGCACAGGGGCGCTGCCGGGTTCGGCTGCCGCCCGCTCCAGCGCGGGCCTGTGGAGCATCGGGCTGGCCGTGCTGATCGTGGTGATCATCTTCGGCGCCGTGCTGGTGCGCTTCTCCGGCACCATGTTCGGCTGAATCCCCGCAGTACCCGTCCAGCGGGTGCCGCCCTGAGAGAGGACGAACGCCCCGGAAGAGGACTTCCGGGGCGTTCGCACTGTCATTCCCCCGCATCTGCGCGGGCCGCGGAACGGCCCGTCTGCGACCGGGAGGGACTCCCAGCCTAGGGCTGCGCCCGAACCTCCGCAATCCGCTCAGGGGACTTCCCAGTGCTCAGCGCGGCGGCATGCGCAGCGCGCCGTCCATGCGCACCGTCTCGCCGTTGAGGTAGTCGTGCTCGACGAGCATGCTCACCAGGCGCGCGTACTCCTCCGGGCGGGCCAGGCGCGCCGGGAACGGGACGGTGGCCTCCAGCCCGGCGCGGAAGTCCGGGTCGATTCCGGCCATCATGGGCGTCTCGACGATTCCCGGGGCGATCGTGCACACACGGATGCCCTTCGAGGCCAGGTCTCGGGCCGCCGAGATCGTCAGCGCGTGGACGCCGCCCTTCGAGGCCGCGTAGGCGGCCTGCCCGATCTGGCCCTCGAAGGCCGCGACGGAGGCGGTGGAGACGATCAGGCCGCGCTGGCCGTCGTCGTCGACCGGCTCGAGCTCGGCCATGGCGGCCGCCGCAGCTGTCATGACGCTGAAGGTGCCGATCAGGTTGATCTCCACGACCTTCTGGAACAGCCCGATGTCGTGGGGGCCCTTCTTGCTGAGGATGCGCTGGCCCGGGGCGATGCCCGCACAGTTCACGGCCAGGCGCAGCGGGCCGGCCGCTGCCGCCTCCTGCACGGCGGCCTGCACGGCCTCGGGGTCGGTGACGTCCGCGGCGATCAGGTGCACGCCGTCCTGGGCCTCGGCCTTGTCGATCGAGGGCTGCAGGTCCACGCCGTACACGGTGGCTCCTTGGGCGACGAGCGCGGCCGCGGTGGCCGCGCCGAGTCCTGAGGCCGCTCCGGTGACGAGGGCGACGGTGTCCTTCAGCTGCATGGTCTCTCCTTGGGGTTCTCGTTCAGGTTCGGGTCTCGATGTGCGCTGGCCGCGGGATCGGGATTCAGGAGCGCTCGCCGATCCCGGCGCCCTGCTCCTTGCGCTGGGCGCGCAGCACATTGCGCTGGACCTTGCCCGACGGGGTCTTGGGAAGCTCGTCGACCAGGTGGACCCGGCGCGGGAAGGCATGCGCGGCGTACTCGGTCTTCACGAACCGGGCGATCTCCTCGCCCAGGCCGTCCGCCCGCTGCACGTCGTCGCGCAGCACGACGAAGGCCTCCACGACCTCTCCGCGCAGCTCGTCGGGCACGCCGATCACGGCTGCCTCGGCCACGGCCGGGTGGCCCATCAGCGCCGACTCGACCTCGAGCGGGCCCACCCGGTACCCGGCCATGAGGATGACGTCGTCGTCGCGCGAGGTGAAGGCGAACGCCCCCGAGGACAGCCTGCGGGCCAGATCCCCGGTCAGATACAGGCTCCCGTCGCGCGAATAGCGCTGCGCTGTGCGCTCGGGCTCGTCCACGTAGCCGGTGAACCACATCAGGGGGCTGTCCGGCAGGACGATCGCCAGGCGGCCGGGCTCGTCGTCAGGGGCGGGCCGATCCGCCTCGAGCTCGAGGACCTGCGCTGCGAATCCGGGCAGAGGCCGGCCCATGGAGCCGAGCTCGATCGGGCGCAGCACATCCGGGTGCCAGCCGTTGACGATGCACATGCCCATCTCGGTCTGGCCGTAGTCGTCGCGGATGGCCGTGCCCAGATGCTGCTCGGCCCATTCGACCAGCTGCGGGTTCAGGGGCTCTCCGGCAGACGAGGCCACGCGCACGCTCAGAGGCTGGTCCGGAGCGGACCCGGAGCGCAGCACCCGGTACACGGTCGGAGCCGCCGCGAGGTTGGTGACGCCGAGCTCGGCGATCAGCCGCCAGGTCAGCTCGGGGCTGAAGCGGCCGCGCAGCAGGATGTTGGCCCGCCCCATGAACAGCGGGCCCATGAGCCCGTAGTACAGGCCGTAGGCCCATCCGGGATCGGCGGCGTTCCAGAAGACGTCGTCCGCGCGCACGTCGAGCCCGTACTCGAGGTAGATGCCGAACGCGGCCAGCGCGCGCACTGGGACCGGGACCGCCTTGGGCGATCCCGTGGTTCCGGAGGTGTAGATGTGCACCAGGTGATCGTCGCCGTCGCGAAGCGCTGCCGCCAGGCCTGCCTGCTGCTGCTCGATCAGCTGCTCCAGCGCCGGGGCCACGACGGGCTCGCCGGAGCCGTCGTCGGCCGTCACGACGGTCCAGCCGGCGTCCTCGCCGCGCAGCTGCTCGGAGTCCAGCTTGGAGCGCTGGGAGGCGTCGCACACCACCACATGAGGCTGGCTGGGCAGCAGCCGCTGGGCGATCGCGGATGGGGCGAAGGCTGTGAACAGCGGGATGTGGATCGCGCCCAGGCGCCAGATGCCCAGCAGCGTCACCACCAGGTCCTCGCCCTTGCCCATCAGGGTCGCCACACGGTCCCCGGGACCCACGCCGAGCTCCGCCAGCGCGGCAGCGGCGCGCTGAGAGCGCTCGGTGAGGTGCCCGTAGGTCAGATCGCGGCGGGAGAGGTCCTGCTCGACGACCGTGAAGGCCACGGCCTGCGGATCGTGGCGGTCGCACAGCAGCTGCGCGACCGGGATGCCGGTGCCGCTGACCTGCTCCAGCAGGTCCTGAGCCCTGCGCTCCGGGGTGCTCACGGCGTCTCCTTCGGGGGTGGGATCGTCTTCCGTGCGCGCGTGCACGGGGCCTTCAGCAACCTACTGGTGCGCCCCGTGAGTGTGCAACGGCTCACACCCCACCGGCGCGTCGCGGCGCGGCAGGTACGACGACGGCCGCACCGAGCGGACCGGTGCGGCCGTCGTGATGCTGCGGAGGACTTCAGCTCAGGCGAACCAGATGCCGATCTCGCGCTCGGCGGACTCGGAGGAGTCGGAGCCGTGCACGATGTTCTTCTGGACCTTCTCGCCCCAGTCGCGGGCCAGGTCGCCGCGGATGGTCCCGGCGGCGGCCTTGACCGGATCGGACACCCCGGCCATGGCGCGGAAGGACTCGATCACGGACTCTCCCTCGAACACGGCGGCCACCACGGGCCCGGACATCATGAACTCGACGAGCGGCTCGAAGAACGGCTTGCCCTGGTGCTCGGCGTAGTGCTGCTCCAGGATCTCGCGGGTGGCGTCGAGCTTCTTGAGCTCGGCCAGGCGGAAGCCGCGGGCCTCGACCCGGGCCAGGACCTGGCCGGTCAGGCCGCGCTCGACGCCGTCGGGCTTGACCAGGATGAGGGTGCGCTCGGTCATTCGGTGCTTCTCCGTCTCTGCCGTGCGCCCTGGACGGGCGCGGTGTTCAGGTCTCCAGGACCACCCTAGGTGTTGTGGGGCATGAGGTTCTTGTCACCAACGGCGTGCTCAGATGAGGCGAGCGGGCTCTTCGCCGCAGGATGGAAGTTCCTACACGACCCATCCACGGAAAGACAGAGCCCGCTCATGCCCCACGCTAATGCACCACTGACCCCTACCGGGCGTCTGCGCATGGTCGAACGCCACCTGCACGACGGCATCCCGATCGCTCACGTGGCCGCCGAGTTCCGTGTCTCGCGCCCGACCGTCACGACCTGGGTGGCCCGCTATCGCGCCGAAGGGCGGCCGGGGTTGAAGGACCGCTCCAGTCGTCCGCACACGGCCACCAGCCAGCTCGATCCGCGGCTCATCGTCCGGATCGAAGAGCTGCGGCGGGAACGGAAGTGGCCAGCCCGGCGCATCCATTACCATCTGCGCGCCGAAGGCCATCAGCTGCATCTGCGCACCGTGGGCCGGTGGCTGCACCGACTCGGGATCTCCCGACTGCGCGACCTCACCCCGGCCGGGGAACAGCTGCGCCGAGCCCCGCAGCGCATCCGTACGAGCAGGCCCGGGCAGATGGTGCACCTGGACGTGAAGAAGCTCGGGCGCATCCCCGATGGCGGGGGCTGGTGGGCCCATGGCCGCGGCAGCCAGGCGGCCCTGGCCTCCAAGCGCCAGGGCCGTGTCGGCTATACGTACCTGCACTCGGCAATCGATGCGCACACGCGCTTGACCTACACCGAGGCCCTGCCCGATGAGAAGGCCGGGACCACGATCGGGTTCTTCTCCCGGGCCAGGGTGTTCTTCGCTGCGCACGGGATCACCGAGCTGGAGCGGGTGGTCACGGACAACGGGAACAACTACCGTGCCGCCGACTTCACCCGTACGGTGCAGGCCCTGGCGGGTCGGCATCAGCGGATCCTCCCGTACACGCCGCGGCATAACGGCAAGATCGAGCGCTACAACCGGCTGATGGTCGATGAAGTCCTCTACGCGAGGGCCTATGACTCCGAGCAGGCCCGCCGGCAGGCCGTGCAGGTCTGGGTGCATCACTACAACTACCATCGCCCGCATACAGCCTGTGGTGATCAGCCCCCGGCCTCACGCACACCGGCTCGAGTCAACAACGTCATGCCCTCCTACACCTAATTAGTTGAACTAGTGATTGCGAGGCTTGTTGCCTTGCAGTGGTTCAGTTTGTGGTGCTCAGATGAGGATGCTGTTGGTGATATTTGGAGCGTCAGTGCCGCTGCTGGGTGTAGCAGTTGCCGATGGCTCGGCTGTCGCCGACGGAGTTTCGCGTGCCGAGGTGGGTTCGGGCGTTGGGCTCGGTGCTGCGGTCGGTGTGTTGGTGTCGGTTTTCGGGGTGTCCATGTCTGTCCTTCCGTTGGGGTGTTCGGGTGCATATGACGGATGGGGTTACAGGCGTAGAGGACCGCGTTGTATGGTTTCCAGCTTGCCGTCGACCGTTACCCGACGCAGTGAATGTGTTGTCAGGGATTGCGAGCAGGCGGTGTATCCGATGGTGGCCTGGAAATAGGGCTGGCCTGTGGCGATCTTTGCGGCGTTCGTTGCGGAGTATGTGAAGGCGCCAGAGTACCGCATGGTGTACGCGGTGAGGTTCGCGATCTGCGGCACTGCGGTGTCCACGACTGGGCGGGACCAGTTGCTGTTCGTGTTCATCGCTTGCCAGGCGATGGTTCCCAAAGCGGTCGGGAAGTACAGCGTGATGCTCGGTGACGTGATGGTCGTGGAGCTGGTGGCGCCTTCGACCCACAGCCCGCGGTCGGGGTAGCTCCCGCGGCCGTCGATCGTCAGCAGACTGCCAGGGGCGGTAGTGCTGCAGGACTTCCGTACCGTCACGACCCCCTGCAGACCTGGCCGGGGTGATGCAGCCACGGCAGGAGCAGGAGTCGTGAGGGCAATGACGGGCGCGGACCAGGCTGCCGCGGTCAGCGCAGTTCTGCGGGGCATCTGGGGGGCGGAGTGGGTCACGGAGGCTCCTCGAGCTGCGGGGCCGTGGCTCTGTCATCAGAGCCTCGGTAAGTACATGCTGAAGAATGCACCAACTGTCACGCCTGGCGCAAAAAACGTGACAGGTCTCACAAGAGCACGGCCGTGGCGCGGGTTGAAGCGCCCTGGGTTTCGTTCCGAGGTCAGGGCACCGCGGGCGCGGTCACCTCGGCCTCAGTGTAAGCAGCCTCGACCTCGACCGGGGTCCGGTACCCCAGTCGTTCGTGGAGCCGAGCCGTGTTCCACCAATGGACCCAGTCCAACGTCGCGATCTCCACCGCAGTAGCCGAGGGCCAGACGCGCTTGGAGTAGATGATCTCGGTCTTATAGAGACCATTGACCGTTTCTGCCAGGGCATTGTCGTAAGAATCCCCGACCGTACCGACCGAAGCAGTCACACCTGCAGCAATCAGCGCATCCGAGTAGGCCAGCGACACATATTGAGACCCTCGATCCGAGTGATGCGTCAAGCCAGAAGAATCCCGACGGGCACCAGTCGTCAATAATGCCTGTTCCAGAGCCAGAAGCGGCAGGCGATCTGTGTGCAGCGTTGAAGCGACCGACCAGCCGACGATCTTGCGGGTGCAGACATCCGTGATGAATGCGACATAGCAGAATCCCGACACGAGACGCACATAAGTGATGTCGGCGACCCAGAGCTCATGCGGAGCCGCGGCCGTGAAGTCGCGCTGGACCAGGTCCGGGCGATGATCATCTGCCTGGGCTGGACGGGTGGTGTTGGGCTTGCGGCCCCGGCGGACCCCGTGCAACCCGGCGCTACGCATCAAACGAGCGACCTGATCGCGGCCCAGGTCCCAGCCTGCTCGGCGCATCGCATGCCACATCTTCCGCGCCCCGTAGACGCTGTAGTTCTGCGCATGGACGCGCTGTATTTCCGGGATCAATGATTGATCACGCAGAGCACGAGCTGAGGCCGGCCGTGTTTTCGCAGCCCGGTAGGCACGAGAGGTGATGAACCCACATTCTGTTTCGCGCATCACGCGGCAGATGGCCTCGACCCCGAAATCGTCGCGGTTCATGTCGATGAACCGGATCATCTCGTCGTGGGGCGGTCGAGTTCCGCTGCGAAAAAAGCCGAGGCCTTTTTCAGGATCTCATTGGCGCGGCGGGCTTCGGCGAGTTCTCGACGCAGCCTGCGGTTCTCTTCGCCCAGGCTCTCGTCAGTGGCGGGTGCCGGTGTCGCCTTGCTTGCTGTGATGGCTTGGTTGCACCAGGCGCGCAGGGTCTCGGGGCCACAGCCCAGCGACTCGGCCACGACTCGGATGGAGGCCGCGCGTGGTCCGCCCTCGGTGGCTTGGCGGTCGAAGACCATCCGCACGGCGCGTTCGCGGAACTCGGGGGTGAACTTCTTGGGCATGATCCGATTCTCCTTCAGGAAGCTCGGAACCAAACCCAGGGCGCTTCACTATGCACCTCACGGCGGCCGCAACGCATGCGTCGCCGACTTCGATGGCCACTGGTGGAACATCGATTCCTACCCGGGAGCCGGAGCCGGGAAGCCGCCCTCGGCGGCGGCTGATGTCAAGGCCCACGAGGTCCCACACACCCGTTGCCCTTCACCCAAACAATCTCGCCGCCCGCGGCGGCATCTGGCCTTCCTGGGCGGCACATGCCCCCAGGAAGGCTCAGTCATGTCCCACGCCAACGCGGCACTCACCCCACGGCATCGCCTGATCGTCGCGCGCATGGTTGTTGACGACGGTTGGCCGATCAGCGAGGTCGCCGCCCGATTCCAAGTCTCCTGGCCTACCGTCAAGCGTTGGGCCGACCGCTAGCGAGACGGCGAATCCAGGCAAGACCGGTCTTCCCGGCCGCGTCGCTCCCCGAACAAGACGAGTCAGAAGACCACTCGGCGCTGCATCAATCTGCGGCTGCGCCTGAGGGAGGGGCCGGTGCAGTTGGCGTGCCGACTCGGGATCGCCCCGTCCACTGTCCACCGCATCCTGGTCCACGCGCACCTAGAGCGTGTCTCCCAAATCCCGATGCCGTATCGGCGAGGCTAGGCCGTGTTGATCAAGAGTCTGAGACCGGATACGGCCAGGAATCCCATCCGTCAAGACCCGATCAGTCGGCGGGTTCCCACTGGGCGCGATCGAGCGCCAGCGCAGCGCGAGCGGCAGCGTCGGCTTCGCTCTTCGGAGCGCCCGCTTCCTGGTGCGCCCGCGACCACTCTTCAGACCCGCGTCTAGCGAACTCGGCACCTTCTTCTGACCCCATGATGCGGCTGACGGCATCGAGGTCAGCACGCGGATCGTCGAGATGAAGCGCGAGCCCCAGGAGCCCCGCGTCCCACCCGCCACCGCCGGCAGCAGGACCGTACTCGCGCCAGTGGTCGTTGCTCTCTCCAAAGTGACGCACGGTGAGCGCGGCTGCCCCGGTGCCATGTCCTTCGATCGACGCGGTGACGCGAGAGACCTCGCCCTCGTACTCCCACGTTATCGTCAACGCGCGCGGCGCCTCGCACGTCTCGATCGTGCCGACCGTGCCACTGTCCAAAAGGCGATACCGACCACCCCGGCGCAGGTCTCCGGTCAGGGGCTCGAACCAGCGCGCCAGGCGGTCGGGATTCGTGCACGCGTCCCACAGGTCGTCAGGGGTCGTCGGGAAGGTCTGGGTCAGGGTGATCACGTTCCGCTCGTCGTCGAACTCGACGTGACGTAGAACCTCGTTGATCTGACTGGCGATGTTCACTGCTGGCTTCCTTTCGACTCATAGCGACGGTCACGCTGACCGCGCGCGATCTCGGTGCCCAGCGCCGAGAGCGAACCGCCCCACAGCTGCCGCAGCCGGTCCGCCCACTCGCCGATGGCCTCGACACCGTCGCGGTCCAGGCTGTAGATGCGACGCGATCCCTCGACGCGCGAACGTACGAGGCCGACCTCACGCAGCACGCGAAGATGCCGAGACGCTGCGGGCTGACTCACTCCGAACTCTTCACGAACTACGGCGCTCAGCTCGCCGGCCGTACGATCACCCTCGGCAAGCTGCTCCACCATCCGCAGACGAGTGGCGTCTCCCAAGGCACCGAAATGATTCACAGATCTGTTATATAACGAAAAACGGAATCAATCAACAATGCTTGTGATTCGAGGACGGCTGCAAGCAGGACGGGGCCCCGCTCCTGCTATGTCGGCTGGCAATCACCGGCGCATCAGGTCGCGCTGTGCAGGGTGGTGTCGATCTGACAGTTGATCACGGCACCGTCAGCATCGCGGACACCGGTCCGTGCTCAGGCCGGAGGAGGCAGGTCCGTCTTGATCCAGATCAGCGTCGCGGCGAGGCTGACGGCGGCCCGATAGTTGCGGGCGAGCTTGTCGGAGCGCATCGCGATTCCGCGCCACTGCTTGAGTCGGTTGAAGCAACGCTCCACGACGTTGCGGCCCTTGTATCGCCCCTGCTGCTGATCGCCGAAGTCGATCGGTCGGCCCGGCTTCTTGCGGCGGTGCGCGATCTGATCGTTACGTTCCGGGATCGTTGCCGCGATCCTCCGATCGCGCAGCCAGGCCCGGTTCGCCTTCGATGGATACCCCTTGTCCGCCAGGACGCGGTCGGGACGGGTGCGAGGCCGGCCCTTCCCGGCGCGCGGAACGCGGACATTCTCGAGCACGGCGGTCATCATCGCGGTGTCGTTGATGTTCCCGCTGGTGATCATCATGCCTAGTGGCCGGCCACGGCCGTCGCAGACCAGGTGCAGCTTGGTCGTCAGCCCTCCCCGGGAGCGGCCGATCCCGTGATCAGGCGGCTCGAACCGCGGATTCTTGTGATTCCGCAGAGCCCCCTGTGTCCCGCTTCAGGGTCGCGCCGTGCTGATGAACACGCGCGATGGTCGAGTCGATCGAGACGACCCAGTCGATCTTCCCAGCAGCGTCCGCCTGCTTCTGCACCTCGGCCAGCAGCATCTCCCACGTGCCATCTTCAGC
This sequence comes from Kocuria sp. SL71, assembly GCF_026672465.1. NCBI lineage: Bacteria > Bacillati > Actinomycetota > Actinomycetes > Micrococcales > Micrococcaceae > Kocuria > Kocuria sp. SL71. Next base: position 689,269 of record NZ_JAPPRE010000001.1, on the reverse strand, counting down.
CCACCGGTTGAACCTCTTGTAGATCGAATTCCACTTCCCGAACCGCTCCGGCACATCCCGCCACGGCGCCCCAGTCCGGTATTTCCACGCGATCCCCTCAACAGCGAGCCGATGATCCGTCCACGGCCGCGAGCGGCCAGTGGTCGACGGCATCAACGGCTCTATCACGGCCCACAACCCGTCAGAGATCTCCTGTCGCGTCACCGTTCAAGGCTCACCCAGCCGAGGTCGAAACCTCTTGATCAACACGGCCTAGTGGGGCCCGGAGCTCGCTTCAGCGCGCGGGCGTCCCGACAACGGACCACAGCAGCTGCGCGGCCTCGACCAGCGCCTCGGCGAAGCCGTCGGGGTCCTCGGCCGTGTCGGCGCGGAAGCTGAGGCAGAACTCGAACTCGCGCTCGCCCTTGGTGTAGGCGATGCCGAGACCGGCCGCGGAGGTGGGGGCGAAGGCGTAGCGCACGATGGACTGCGCCCCGCCCACCGAGGTGGTCGACAGGAGGTCCTCCGATAGCGCCTCCAGCGATGGATCCCCGAGCAGCCCCTCCCGCACCTGATCCTCATCCGCCATGAGCCGAAGGCCGGTGACGTGGCGCTGCGGGCCGTGCCCGGCCTTGCACGCCTTGATCCAGTCCTTGTGCGCCTCGATCGCAGCGCGCAGCTGCTCCTGGGTCGCGGTGCCCTCCACGGCGGCGGCCGCGAGCTCGACGGCCTGGGCCGTCACCGGGCGCAGGCACTCGGTGCGCCCGGCCTGGAACTCGCGGACGTCGACCGACTCGTAGACGCTGCGCACCCGCCCGAAGGCCAGCTGCTGGGCGATCGTGAAGATCAGCTGCTGGACGGCGTCGTCGCTCATCTTGAACGGGCGCTCCTGTGCTGACATGCGCGGCACCGTGACGAGGCGCACCGACAGCGGCTCGGCGGCCTGAGACACGCCCTCCAGCCCGGTGCGCACGCGCCGGGCCTGCTCCGCAGTCATCGACCAGGCGAGCTCCGGGGCCTCGATGACCAGCTCCGGAACGGCGGCGGGGGCGTCGTGGATCTCGACCTGCTGCATGCGGCCCACGGCCGCCAGCACCGTGGCCCCGTCGATCGTGCTGTGCTCCACGTGCACGCCCGTGAAGGAGTCGTGCAGCGCGATCTCGTAGGACATGGGCTTGCGCACCCAGGCGTCGTGGAAGCCGAAGGCCAGGTGCTGCAGGTGCTGCTCATCCGTGAGCTGCTGCTCCTGCAGGTCCACCGTGTACACCAAGCGGGACAGCCGGTCGTAGGTCCGCGCGTTCGCCGAGTCCTGCAGCAGCTCCTCGAGGATCTCGGCGGCGTCGTCGGCGGGCAGCCAGGAGACCGCGCCGAAGGGCAGCTCGTCCCGGGCTCCGCCCGGCGCGGCGACGATCGTGCGCAGCGCCTGCGCTATCCAGGCGGCGCTGCGGGGCTGGCCGTCGGCATCGGCGATCGGCAGCACTCGGAGGTGCCCGCGGTGGAGGATGCCGATCTCGGCGTCGGCGGCCTCGACCCGCGGCCGGCGGATCTCGTCCATGCCCGCCTGCGGGTGCCGCAGCCCGCCGCCCAGGGCCTCCCACTGCTGCATGCACAGGTGCGCACCGCGCGGGCTGACCTCCACCGGGGTCTCACCGCGCAGCTGCTGCAGGTGGACGGCGGCCGCGCGGTGGATAAACCGGGCTGCGCGGTCGAGGCCGGGAGTCCCGGGCTCGTCGGCCAGCTGGAAGCCCACGCTCGTGCTCAGCGGCAGGGACTCGCGCGTGCGCAGGTAGCCGCGCAGCCACTCCCGCGACAGCCAGCTGCGACCGGCGGCGTCCTCCCGCCGGGCGAAGTCCAGCAGGCGCTGCTGCAGCACGGGGGCGTCGCCGGCCAGCCACTGCCGGGCGGTCTCGCGGGTGCGCTCGGCCTCGGCGTCGTCCTGGAGGGGTCGAAGCGCGCTGAGCAGCCGCTGCACGGTCGGCTCGAGCTCGGGCACAGGCAGGACGGTTGTGGTCATGGGTGTCCTCTGGGAGAAGGCGGCGGCGATGACGGCCTCTCGATTCTCGCAGGCGGCGAGCAGGCCCGGCAGAGCGCGTCAGCGACTGTGATCAGGGCCACGTCACCCGGACTCGCTGCGGCTCGCGGCAGGTGCCGCGGGTGGTCGCGCCCTAGAATCGGGCGAGCCCCGCGGCACCGAACTCGGGGCCACGATGATGCGAGGAGGGTCGGCGCCTTGGAGCTGGATCTGCTGCACGTGCGCGCCGGCGGCCAGGGGTGGGGCCCGGTGGACGCCCTCGTCCAGCTGAGCGCGCGTCTGCTGGACGCACGGCTGATCACCATCGATGAGCGCGCCCGCCCCACGGCGCTGCAGCGCGGCGCCTCCGCGATCCCCCGGCTGCTCTCCGCCTCCTCGCGTCGTCTGCTGGTCATCGCCCCGAATCCGGCGCACCTGGCCCAGGCCGCGCGGATGCGGCACTGGCTGCCCGGCTATGCCTCGACCGCGGCCTGGGTGATCGACTCGTTCTGGACCGAGCGCATCGCGCGCTTCGCCCGTACCGGACGGCACTTCGATCACCTGTTCATCACGGACCCCGGACTTCGCCAGGAGTGGGCAACGCTGACGGATGCTGCCGTCTCCGTGCTGCCCTGGGGCGCCGACACCCTCGCCTTCCCGCTGCAGGACGGCAGCCGGAGCACCGATCTGCTGCGGGTCGGACGCCAGCCCTCAGCCTGGGACGACGACGCCGCCATTGCGCGCCTGGCCTCAGCGCGTGGGCTGCGCTTCGAGGGACGCCCACCGCTGGATCCTGCGGACCCCGCCGGCAGCTATGAGCAGGTGCGGTCGGCACTGCTGCGCACGCGCTTCATGCTGGCGTTCTCCAACCTGGTCAGCCCCGCGACCTACACCCACCCGACGCGGGACTACCTCACGGGCCGCTGGACCGATGCGCTGGCGGCCGGCGCGGTCGTCGTCGGGGCGGCGCCGAGCAGCGCCGCGCAGCTGCTGTGGGAGACGGCCACGGCGGAGGTCTCCCCCACGGATCCGGTCGTCGGACTCGAGCGCATTGCCGAGCTCAGCGCGCAGTGGACCCCGGGCTCGGCACGAGCCCAGCAGCTGCTGGCCCGGCAGAGTCTGGACTGGCGGCATCGTCTCCGCACGCTGTCCGAGGTCCTGGGGCTGCCAGAGCCCCCGGAGCTCACCCGGGAGCTGAGCCAGCTGGTGCCGCCGCGATGAGCGCCGATCCGCTGCGCCGCCTCAAGCACCGGGCCTTCCTGGCCCGCCGGGACGCCGGGCTGGTGGGAAGCAGCCTGCTCAGCCGCCGGACCGGAGCACTGGCCCAGCAGCTGCGGATCGCCCGTGCGGGTCTGGACCTGCCGCCCCTGGCGGCTCACCGGGGCCTGTGGGCCGTGGGCATGGTCCGCGATGAGGCCGATGTCGCGGCCGAGACGATCCGGCATCTGCTCGAGCAGGGAGTGGAGCGAGTGCTCGTAGCGGACAACCTCTCCACGGACGGCACCGGTCGGATCCTGCGCGAGCTGGCCACCGAGCATCCTCAGGTCCTGGTGGCCCGGGACGCGGAGCCGGCCTACGTGCAGTCCGCCAAGATGACGATGCTGGCCGATGCCGCGGCCCGTGCGGGTGCCAGGTGGGTCATCCCGTTCGACGCCGACGAGCTCTGGTACGGCGCTGAGGGCACTCTTGCCGAGACGCTGTCATCCGCACGCGCTCCGATCGCCCGGGCCGTGGTGCACAACGTGTTCCCCTCCCCCGACTCCGAGCACGAGCTCCGGGTGGATCGGACCCCCCACTACGACGACAAGGTCGCCTTCCGCCCCTTCCCCGGGGCCGTGGTGGCCATGGGCAACCACGAGGTCAGCCGACCGGGCAGATCCGAGTCGTCGCTGCGGATCCTGCACCGCCCCTGGCGCAGCTACGAGCAGTTCGTCCGCAAGGCCCGCGGCGGAGCCTCGGCCCTTGCACTGACGCAGCTGCCGGCCGAGAAGGGGTACCACTGGCGAGCCCTGGGCGCACTGTCGGACGACGAGCTGGGCAGGGCATGGGAGTCGCTGCTCCAGGGCACGGCATCGCAGGAGATCGCATGGCGGCCCCGGGGGAGCCTGGTGCCGCTGGGGCCGCGGCTGCCGCGCTTGTGGGACGAGGTCCGGCGAGCGCTGTGAGGCACTGCCTGCCAGAGCACGGACGTCGTCCACGATCCAGAGGCGCCAGCGGCCCTCAGCGCCCGACGAGTCGGCGCAGTGGCGCCTCCGCGGCCGGGACCCTCTTGAGCAGAGGGCGGACGGTGCGCTTGGCACGCGACCAGGCGCGCGCCCGAGCTGCGCGTGCGAGCCGCTCCGGGCGGGTCATCGGGCTGCGCACGCGGACGCTGTAGCGATCCAGCAGGTGCTCGGGCACGAGCTCCTCCCCCACCCCGAAGCGCTCCGCGAAGCGGACGACGCCCAGCGGCTTGTCGCCGTGGCCGCAGAAGTGCATGACCAGCGCGTCCGAGAGGGAATCCTCGTAGTAGTGGCCCCGGGAGTTCAGCGCGCGGTGTCCGACGATCTGCGTGCGCTCGAGCAGATCGGTCGTGGAGAGGGCCCACCACATCTGGTCCTGGTCGCCGCCGGTGAACAGCCCATCGCGCTGCGGATCCCACCACTCGCGCACGGCATCGAGTTCGGCGTCCTCCATGAGCCGCAGCAGCCTGTTCGCGTCGTCGCCGCGGCGCAGCAGGAAGACGCCCGTGTTGATGCGGGACCAGAAGCCATTGGGCTCCTCGGGCCCTTCTGCGATGACCAGGAACTTCCCGTCCTGCTCTGCGTCCTGGGCAAGACGGCGGATGCCGTCGGAGTCGAAGTCCGTGAAGTAGGCGTCGTCGTCGATCCACACCAGCCAGTCGTAGTGCTCCAGGAGACGGCGGATGATGGCTGTGGAATAGAGGAAGGGGTTGTCGATCCCCTCGTCCAGTCCGATCTCCAGCCGGTAGTCCAGACCGTGCTCCCGGGCATAGATCAGGTGATTGACGTAGGAGCGGAAGCGGATCTCGTCTCCGCCGGATACCAGGCCGATGGACAGCTCCTGCTCGCGGCCGTGCCCGTGGGTCATCGTGACTGCTCCTTGAACGTGCGCGTATAGGCGCTCAGGCTCTCCATCGCCTGAGGCAGGGTGCCCTCGGCTCCCAGCAGGGAGTTCCTGGGACGCGGCGCCGCACCGGGGCGGTCCCGGAAGAAGTCCGCCGTGCTGACGGGGCTCACCCGCTGCGGGTCGTGGCCCGTGAGCTCGAAGACCGCGCGCGCCACCTGGAACCAGCTCATGGCCGGTCCCGCGTTGGTGACGTGCCGGGTGCCGTAGGGGGCCTGCTCGACCACGAGGTCCAGCAGGACCTCGGCCAGGTCGGCGGCGAAGGTGAGACGGCCGTGCTGATCATCCACGACGGCGGGGTCGATCCCCCGCTCGGCCAGCGAGGCCATGGTCCGCACGAAGTTCGCGCCGTCGCCGATCACCCAGCTCGTGCGCACGATCCAGTGCTTCGGCCAGGTGCGCACCGCGGCCTCCCCGGCCGCCTTGGACTGGCCGTAGACGGACAGCGGGGCCACGGGGTGCTCGGGGGCGTGCTCCTGATCCAGCGGCAGGGAGCCGTCGAAGACGTAGTCGGTCGACACGTGCGTCAGGGGGACGTCGTGATCGCGGCAGGCGGCGGCAAGCGCGCCCACGGCCGTGGCGTTGACCTGCCAGGCTCGGGAGCGGCCCTCGGCGGTCTCGGCCTCGTCGACCGCAGTGAACGCCGACGCGTTGAGCACCGCGCGGGCGGTCTCCAGCTCGCTGAGCGGCCAGCTGCCCGGGTCCTCCATGTCCCATTCGCCCCGGGTCAGGGCCCGGTGCGCGATCCCGCGACGACGGCAGGCCGCCACCAGGGCACGGCCGAGCTGCCCAGCGGCACCGAGGATGAGCACGGGCGAGGCCCGCACCGGTGCCACCTGCGCCAGACGCGGATGCTCGCGGTCCTTGTCCGAGAGCTCCGCCTGCTCGAGCGGGACCGGCCAGTCGATCGCCGCGGTCTCGTCGGCGAGGTCCAGGAACGTGTAGCGCGACTGCGCCTCGGGCGACCAGTGCGCGGTGACCAGATAGGTGTAGGCGGTCGAAGGCTCCAGGGTCTGGAAGCCGTTGGCCACCCCCCGCGGGACGAAGACCGCGGTGTCCGGTCCGATCTCCTGCGTCACGACGGCGCCGAAGCTCTCCCCCTCGCGCAGGTCGACCCACGCGCCGAAGACCCGGCCGGTCGCAACGGACACGTACTTCTCCCACGGCTCGGCGTGCAGGCCGCGCGTGGTCCCGATCGCGCCGTTGAAGGAGATGTTGTTCTGCACCGGTTGGATGTCAGGCAGCCCGGCCTCGGTCATCTTCTGCCGCTGCCAGTTCTCCTTGAACCAGCCGCGGCTGTCGCCGTGGACGTCGAGCTGCACGATCAGCAGTCCCGGGATCGCTGTCTCGGTGATCTTCACGGGCGGGACCTTTCCAGAAGAGAGAGCCATGGCACGGACACGGAGGGCGGCTGCCCCGCGAGGCTCATCGGTAGCCGCCGACGGTGTAGTCGAAGTGCATCTGCGGCCAAGGCTCGAAGCGATGCGCGTATCGCAGGGCCAGAGGCGAGAACACATGCCCCATCAGAGCGCTCCACGGTACCGGGTAGTCGCCCTCCAACCCGTACGGGTCCTGGGCCGGGTGCTGCGCGAGCAGTCCCTGGAAGTAGTCCAGGCGCCGCTCGACCTCGCACAGCCACTGCTCGGTCCAGCTGGAGCCGGGCTTGAAGGCGAAGGCCGCCTGGAAGGCCGTCCTCGTGTAGTAGAGCCGCTGCTGCCTCCCGAGGGGGCCCATGGCGGGGCACGTGTTCCGCGAGCTCATCTCATGCGGTCCGGCGGCCCACAGATGATCGGCCGAGTTCAGCCTCTCGAGCACCGGGGCCCACGGCTGGCGCATGACCTTGAGATCCGCGTAGGCGCCCCCGTGATGGTGCATCAGGTAGCAGCAGAGGTAGTCCGAGCGATGTACGGGGCTCAGGAACGAGAAGGCAGGGTGCAGCGGCGAGCCCTTGACGAGGACGTCGTCGAGGTTCTCCAGCGTGATCAGCGCGATCTCGAGCCCGGCGTTGACCTCCCGCATCACCTGCAGGGCCGTCCGGCGCGGGGCCGTCAGCTCGTTGGCGCCCAGCCAGGCCGCATAGACGACCCGCGGAGCCTCGCCGCGCGGCCCGTGCTCCACATGGGGGAACCGGAGATGGTCGATCTGGAACGTCGAGGAGGCGGGCACCACCACGTCGCCGACGTGCTGCTCATGCTCACTCGGGTCATACCGGTACTCGATGTGCGCTGCCCAGTGCCGACGGGCGGCATCAGGCGCCCGCTTCAGCCGCCGACGGGTCAGCCACAGCCCGTGCTTGATCCGCCGCAGCGGCCGCAGCAGGTCCCTCGGCGTTGGCTCCGGCTCGCTCATGGCCTCGCGCCCCCTGCGCCCCGACGCGCTCCACGGCGCTCGGCCGGGTGCGCAGTCACTGCCCCTCCCGGGCGTAGCCGGCCTCGACGGCGGCCTTGTGCGGGCGCCACCAGGACTCGTTGTCGCGGTACCACTGCACGGTCGCCTCGAGCCCGGCGCGGAGATCGGTGAAGCGCGGGGTCCAGCCGAGCTCCTCGCGCAGAGCGGTCGCGTCGATCGCGTAGCGGCGGTCGTGGCCGGGACGGTCGCGGACGAACTCGAGGTCTTCGGCCGGCCGGTCGAAGATCTCGAGCAGCAGCCGGGCGATCTCCAGGTTGCTGCGCTCGCCGTCCGCTCCGATCAGGTACGTCCGGCCGATCTCCCCGCGCTCGAGGATCCGCAGCACCGCCGAGGAGTGGTCCTGCGTGTGGATCCAGTCGCGCACGTTGAGCCCCTGCCCGTAGAGCCGCGGCGGGCGGCCGTCGATCAGCTCGGTGATCTGGCGCGGGATGAACTTCTCCACGTGCTGATGCGGGCCGTAGTTGTTCGAGCAGCTGCTCAGCGTGGCCTCGAGACCGAAGGAGCGCACCCACGCGCGCACCAGGTGATCCGAGCCGGCCTTCGAGGCCGAGTAGGGACTCGAGGGGCGGTACGGCGTGGTCTCGGTGAACTTCTCCGGATCGTCCAGGGCCAGATCGCCGTAGACCTCGTCCGTGGAGACGTGGTGGAAGCGGGTGCCGTGCCGGCGGGCGGACTCCAGCAGGGTGAAGGTGCCGACCAGGTTGGTCTTGATGAACGGAGACGGGTCCGCCAGCGAGTTGTCGTTATGCGATTCGGCCGCGAAGTGCACGACGGCATCCGCCTGGCGCATCAGATCGTCAACCAGCTCGGCATCGCAGATATCGCCCTGGACCAGGCGCATGCGCTGCGGATCGGCTCCCTCCAGGGAGGCCGGGTCGCCGGCGTAGGTGAGCTTGTCCAGCACCACGACGTCGTGGGCGGTGGCCTCCAGGACGTGGTGGACGAAGTTGGAGCCGATGAAGCCGGCTCCGCCGGTGACGAGCAGTTCCATGATGAGCAGGGCCTTCCGTGGTCAGTCGGAGCTCGAGGATGAGGCGGAGGCGGCGGGTTCGAGGCCTTCCCCGATCCGGCGGGCCGGGATGCGGCGCAGGATGCGATAGCGCAGCATCCCCTGCAGCGCTCCCAGGTGCCCGCCCAGGAGCCGGGCGTGCAGAAGCCTGCTCTCCCGGTCTCGAGCGAGCAGCAGCCGTGGCGCCTCGCGTGCGACGGTCAGCAGCGAGTCCTTGGCGCTGGGACCGTTCATGCCGCGGTCCCGGAACCGGATCCACAGCAGGATGCGCGCCAGCTGCTGGATGCGCTGCTGACGCAGCAGCGCCCGTGGGGTGGAGCGCAGGCGGTACTGCATCGTGGCAGCGGGCACCCGGAGCATCGTTCCGCCGGTCTCCAGGAAGCGCCAGGAGAAGTCCGTCTCCTCCGATCCGCCCGGGTACGCCGCATCCATGCCGTTGACAGCCCAGTAATCGCTTCGCAGGATTCCGAAGCCGCATCCGGGCACCGAGGGCAGATAGCCGGCGAATCCCTCCTCCGCCACAGTGGGCGGCTCATCCGTCGCCTGCAGTCGCTGCAGGTCGGAACCGATCCCATAGGCTGCGAGCACCGCTGAGTCATTGAACCCCTCATGCAGGAGGGTGCTCGAGGCCAGGCATCGTCCCCCGGCCCGCACAGCATCCGCCATCGCGCTGACCCAGTTCTCGCTGACGAGGTCATCTGCATCGCAGAACAGGAGGATCCTCCCGCGGGCGACAGCTGCCCCGCGGTTCCGCGCGAAGGACGCGCCGTGCTGCGCTGAGGCGTCCACGATCTGCAGGTCGAGATCCTCGCGGAAGCCGGCGGCTGCTCCCGCCAGGCCATCCGAGCTCCCGTTGTCGGCGATCACGACCTCGAAGCGCGGTGCACCGCGCTGGGCAGCCAGCGCCGCCAGCTGCTCTCCGATCACGGCAGCGACATCGTGGGCGGGGATCACCACACTGACCTCGGGCGCACTCATTCGGAGACCTCCGGGGAATCGTCGGGGAGCTCGCGGATGCGGCGGGCGGGCACGCCCGCGTACACGCCGTCGGCGGCGCAGTCCTTCGTCACGACCGCTCCGGCGCCGATCACGCAGCCGGAGCCGATCGTGACGCCGGGCAGGATGATCGCCCCGGCCCCGATCCAGCTGCCGTCGCCCACATGGACCGGGTCCGGGTGCCCCGGAGCGGCCCGCTGCTGCGGGCCGCCCACGGGATGACGGGTGGTGACGAACATGGCTCGCGGCCCCACGAAGACATGGCGCCCCAGATGGACCTCCGTGTCCACGAACACCTGCCGGTTCAGGAAGCTGCCCTCGCCGATGCTGATCCGACGCGGCGGGGCGAGCACCACGCCGTCGCTGATCAGCACTCCGTCCGCCACGCCGGCCAGGCCGAGGCGCTGGAGGAGATCGCGCCGACGGGTGTTGGGCACGATCGGTGTCAGAGCCGCCTCCCATGCCGCGCGCCGCAGCGCGGCCAGTCCTGGGATCCTCATCTGCTCGCCTCATCCTCCGGGGTCGGGTGCATGTCCATCGACGGCGCTGCGGCCTCCTGCAGACCGACGCCGATCTGCGCGTCGGGCATCCGCCTCAGCCAGCGGTACCGGACGGTGCCCTCGGCCAGGCCCCAGGCGATGCTCGTCCTGTGGATGAGCCCGAACCAGTCCGGCGTCTGCCGCCGGCTCAGCATCTTCAGTCCTGCTCCGGCACAGCGCAGCAGCTCCGTGTGCCAGCGGGGCATCTGCGAGGCGGGCCAGGCATCGTAGCGCTGCATCAGCAGGCAGTGGGCCCGGGCGGATCGACGGACGATGCGCAGCTGATCGGAGGCCGACCAGTGCCCTCGGCAGCCGACACGGAGGTGTTCGGCCGAATGCAGTGACACCCCGGCCCGCTGTGCGCGGAAGGCCAGGTCGTTGTCATCGCCTGCCAGCGGGAAGGACTGATCGAATCCCCCGAGCCTCAGCAGCAGGTCCCTCCGTGCGCCGAAGTCGCCGCCGAAGAGCACGGGCAGTGCCTGCCCGTCTCCCTGCCGCACCTCGACGACGGCGTCCTCCTGCGACGGCTCGACGTCGAACCGGGCCCGGATGACCTCCAGCGGATGCTCGAAGGCCCCCTGGGGCAGCAGGTGGGCCATGCCGGTCCACAGATCCGCCGTCTCGAAGGCAGCCGCTCCCTGGGCCAGCCAGCGGGCGGAGACGGCGTCGTCGGCGTCGCAGAACATCAGCAGCTCGGCGCGCGCCGCACCGATGCCGACATTGCGCGCGTAGGACGCACCCTGGTGCGCCTCCGCTCGCAGCACGCGCAGGTCCAGGGGCCCGCCCAGGAAGGGCTGCACCGCCGCAGCGAGGTCATCGCTGGATCCGTTGTCGACCACGATGACCTCGAAGGCCGGCGGATCGACCTGTGCAGCCAGCGCCTCGAGCTGCAGCGGAAGCGTCCGGGCAGCGTTGTAGGCGGGGATGATCACGCTCACCGCCGGTGCGGCGGCGCGATCAGCGGGGGGAACGGTCGTCATGGCTGTGCTTCCTGGGGTGCTCGGGGGTGTGCCCAGTGCGGGTCCTGCGGGATCAGAGTCCAGGGTCAGTCTGGTACTCATCCTCGGGGATCGCCGTCCATTGCGGCAGCAGCAGCGGCGAGTCGCCGTGGTTGTACTGCCGGGTGAAGAACAGCGGAGCGAGGATCTGACGAGGGCGCTGCGCTGGGGGCCGGCTCGTGGCCAGATACCCGCCCCAGTAGGAGAACGTGGAGTTCGTGAGGATCAGCGTCCTTGCTGCGGCCAGCTGGGCGAGGTCCTGGAACATGTCGTGCGGCGGCGGCATGGCCTGCACTGCCCCCCGCTCGGCCAGGAAGCCCAAGTGCTCCATGCACCACGGAGGGTCATCGGAGACCAGCACGAACCGCTCCTGCGCAGTGCTCGGTATCCGTCGCACGGCCTCGCGGATGAAGGCCTCGATGTCCATCCCGTAGCGGCTGCGGTTCAGCGCGTCCGAGTAGTAGTCCCCGCGGCGGACGTTGACCACGACCGCATCCGGCACTGCAGCTGCCACACGTTCGGGGAAGCCCGAGCCCGGCAGCAGCACCTCGCGCACGAACATCGGGATCTCCGGGACCAGGTAGTCGTAGCCGGCCTGCTGGCCCCATTCCACGGTGCGCCGCTGGAGGGGGCCGACCTCGTGCTCCTGGACGGTCCACTCACGCAGGCCGGGGAACTCCTCGAGCCAGGGGCGCATCTTGGGCTTGAAGCGCACCGTCCACCGCTTGCCGGTGCGCCGAGTGCGCGACCAGGCGGTGAGCCACAGGTACAGGAAGTTCCCGCCGTTCATGGGCTCGGCACCCCAGATCACGGAGGGGCTCTGCCGCCGCAGGGGGCCCAGGCTGCGGGCGATAAGCGGCCTGAGAGCATCGAGCGGTCTCGACCCCATCGCCTCAGCCCACCTCCAGCCGGCCGAGCTCGACCAGGTGCGCGAAGTCGGGGTCGCGCTCCACCAGCTCGGACATCGTCCCGCTCGCGCGCAGCCGGCCCTCGGCGAAGTAGAGGATCTGATCTGCGTTCTTCACGGTCGACAGGCGGTGGGCGATCACGATGACCGTCAGCTGTCCGTGCAGCTGCTCGACGGTCTCCGTGATCTGCCGCTCGGTCTCGTTGTCCAGGGCGCTGGTGGCCTCGTCCAGGATCAGCACACTCGGACGCGAGTACAGGGCGCGGGCGATCCCCAGCCGCTGCGTCTGACCGCCTGACAGGCGTGTGCCGGCCTCCCCCACGGTGGTGTCCAGCCCGTGGGGCAGGGACTCCACCACTTCCGTGAGCCGGGCCTTCTCGAGCACGTCGGCCAGGTGGCGCTCGTCGATCTCTCCCGCAGGCGCGGCGAAGGTGATCAGGTCCCGGATGCTCGCGTCCCAGAGGTAGACGCGCTGGGAGACCATGGCCACCCGCGGCAGCCATGCGCCCGGGTGCTCCGTCAGATCCACGCCGCCCACGCAGAGGCTGCCGGTCGAGGGCTCGTACAGTCCGGCCAGCAGGTCGGCGAACGTCGTCTTGCCTGCGCCCGACCCGCCCACCAGTGCCACGGTCGATCCCGCCGGGATGTCCACGCTGACGCCCTCCAGCACAGGGCGCTTGCCGTCCGGGAAGCGGAAGCCCAGATCGCGGACGCGCAGCGGCGCGGTGGGGTCCAGCTCCACGTCACCGCCCGTGCGCCGAGCAGCCCCCTGCTGCTCGAGCGTGCGGATCTCCGCCACGAGTTCGCGCAGAGCCGGGGTGCCCGCATGGATCTGGTTGTTGGAGGCCACCACGCGGTTCAGCGCCGGGACGATGCGCATGGCAGCCGCGACGAACACGGCCAGCAGGCCGAAGGCCCTCTCGGGGCCCTGCAGGCCGAACAGCAGCAGCGCCACCAGCAGGATGCCGAGGATCATGACGACCTCGAGCAGGTAGCGCGGCAGCTCGATGAGCACCGACTGGAAGCGCGCCAGCCCGGCGGCCTCCTCCTTGTTCCTGCGGTAGCGCTCGACGAACAGCTCTTCGCGCTGGAAGAGCCTGGTCTCCCGGAAGCCCTCGATCGCCGGATTCAGGGCGGCGATGGCGTCGCGGTCGAGCTCGAAGGCACGATGGGCGAACTTGAGCGACCAGGGCTTGAGATAGCGGGAGAGCAGCACGGCGAAGCCGCCGAAGACGACCAGGGCCGCAGCCGCTGCGATCGGTGACATGGCCACGAGCAGCCCGAGCATCAGCACGATGGACAGCAGGTCCACCAGCAGCGCGAGCCAGCTCGAGAGCACCAGGGAGAACGCCGCGGGCACGGCACCGCCGACCATGTTGGTCATCGCGGACTTGGAGCGCAGGCGGTGATCGACGTAGCGCGCGGCGGCGTAGCGGCGCAGAAGCTCCGCCTGGACGGCTGCGCTGGCCCGATTCGACTGCCCGATGCTCCACCACCGGATGGCGATGACGGCCACGTTCTTGACCAGGAAGGCGGCGCCGACGGCCACCGCTGTGAGGATCAGCAGCCGCCGAGGGTCGGTGCCCGCCAGCGGGACCAGGAACCGATCGACCGCACCCGGCAGCGGGTCCGGGGCGGTGAGCATCTGGGTCAGCGGCAGCATGGCCGCGACCGCCACGAGATCCAGCATGGCCGCCAGCAGCGCGGCGACCGCCATGGCGATGATCCGCCAGCGCATCCGCCACGGCACCAGGGTGAAGACCACGCGCAGATCGGCGATGGTCGACCGGGCCGAGAGGCGGGACTGATCGCTGGGGGGCACAGGCTTCTCCGAAAGGGGGTTGGGGATGCGGCTGCAGGAGCCAGAACGATGCGATCGCATGGGATGCATGTCTCGCCCTAGGATAGTCCCCATGAAGGGCATCATCCTCGCCGGCGGGACCGGCTCACGGCTGCATCCCATCACCCTCGGGATCTCCAAGCAGCTCATGCCCGTCTACGACAAGCCGATGATCTACTACCCGCTGTCCACCCTGATGCTGGCGGGCATCCAGGACATCCTCATCATCACCACACCGCAGGATGCCGAGGCCTTCCAGCGCCTGCTCGGCGACGGCTCCCGATTCGGCATCCGGCTGAGCTACCAGGTCCAGCCCTCCCCCGACGGCCTGGCCCAGGCGTTCCTGCTGGGGCGCGAGCACATCGGCGAGGACTCCGTGGCACTCATCCTGGGCGACAACATCTTCTACGGCCCCGGCATGGGCACGCAGCTGCGTCGCCATCAGGAGGTCCGGGGGGCCTCGATCTTCGGATATCGGGTCAGCGACCCCGCGGCCTACGGCGTGGTCGAGTTCGACGACGCCGGCCACGCCGTCTCCCTCGAGGAGAAGCCGCCCCTCCCCCGCAGCCCCTACGCCGTGCCCGGGCTGTACTTCTACGACAACGACGTCATCGCGATCGCCGAGTCGCTCAGGCCCTCGGCCCGCGGGGAACTCGAGATCACCGACGTCAACAGGATCTTCATGGAGCAGGGCCGCCTCAGCGTCGACATCCTGCCGCGCGGCACCGCCTGGCTGGACACCGGCACGTTCTCGGACCTCAACGACGCCTCCAACTTCATCCGCACCGTGGAGAACCGCCAGGGCCTCAAGGTCGGGGCTCCCGAGGAGATCGCCTGGCGACAGGGCCTGCTCAGCGACGACGCGCTGCGCGAGCGCGCCGAGCCCCTGGTGAAGAGCGGCTACGGCAGCTATCTGCTCGGCCTGCTCGAGCACCAGGACGCCTCCGCTCCCGACGCAGCGGAGCGAGCCCGGTGACCGAGCCCGCCGTCGGCTCCGCCCTCCCCATGGAGGTCCGCGTCCGCTTCGCCCACGCGATGATCGCCCACCTGTTCGCACAGGCGGGGATCCGAGCCCTGCACCACAAGGGGCACACCGCCCCGGAGGGCACCTATGTGTCCGGTCGAGCCTCCACGGACGCCGACGTCCTGGTGCCCCCGGACCAGGCCGCCCGAGCCATCCAGGTCCTGCAGGCCCGCGGCTGGGACCTGGTCACGAGCTACCGGGACGGGTCGATCTTCCAGCACGCGGCCTCCCTGTGGCACAGCCATCTGGGCTACGCGGACATCCACCAGCTGATCCCGGGCACCGGCCCCACGCCCCAGGCCGTCTTCGAGCGGCTCTGGAGCCAGCGCTCCACAGCGGATATGGGCGGACAGCCCTGCACGGTGCCGGGGCGCTTGGACCACCTGGCTCTGATCGTCATCCACGCCGCCCGCGACACCTCGAGGGGGCAGCCGGACACGGCCCACCTCCGCTCGAGCCTCTCGCCCCAGGAATGGGCCGAGGTCCGAGCCCGCGCGCTGGAGCTGCGGGCAGCAGCGCCCTGGGTGGTCGCCACCGGCGAGAGCGCACCCGCCGCGCAGGCGGAGGTCGCGCTGTGGCGCGCACTGCGCGATGGCGCCGAACGGGACGTCCTGCTGCGCGCCCGGATCCACGCCGCGGAGGGCTTCCGAGAGCGGGCGAGCATCACCCTGGGCACGCTGGTGCCGAATCGCGGTCATCTGCGCATGCAGCTCGAGAGGGAGCCGCGCCTGACGGATTACCTGGCGGACTACCGCGACCGGCTCGGGGCCGCCGTCGGCGCGGTGAAGAGGGGTCTGCGCCGATGATTCCCCGCGCACATCCGATGTCCTGGCGACCGGCGCCGACCGTCGTCTGGCTGTCCGAGCCTCACGAGGAGACGGCAGAAGACGCGCCGACGGTCTATCTCCTGGACCTCGAGGCCGAGATCCCCAGGATCCTCGAGCAGTCCTCGGCCCTGATCTGGATCGCGCTGCTGGAACGGCTGGCGCACCCCTCGACGTCGGCGGACGAAGGCGTCACGGCCGCACGGATCGCCGAGGATCTGACGGCGGGCGCACCGCTGGACCCGCAGGACATCCAACCGGACATCGAGCGGTTCCTCGAGGCTCTGGGCGCGGACGGTGTGCTGATCCCGGCGTCGAGGGAAGGCATGCGCCAGGACTGATGCCCTGCGCCCCCGTCGCACCGGCTCCGTCCGGAGCAGGCGACGGACCGCTCGTGGTCAGGCCACGGAGGAATGCCGGTGCCGAGCAGCGGATGCCCCGCGCTCCGGCAGCGGGCAGACCACGGACTCCTCGGCCTCGAGCAGCCTCTGGATGCTGGCCATGAACCGGCGCTCGGAGAACTTCGCGGCGTGATCGCGCATGGCCTTCAGGTTCCAGTCGCGCGCCAGCGCCCTGCGGATCCCGGCGGCCAGCGCCTCAGGAGACGGCTGCTCCACGAAGGTCCCGTTGAGGCCCTCCCGGATGGTGTCCAGATAGCCGCCTCCGCGCAGCGCCACCGTGGGAAGGCCCCATGCGCTGGCCTCCAGCGGCGTGATGCCGAAGTCCTCGAAGCTGGCCGCCACCAGGGCCGAGGCATGGGCGTAGGCCCAGCGCAGCTGCGCGTCCGAGATGTCCTGGGCGAAGACCACGCGGTCCCCCGCCAGCGCCCGCAGCCGCTGCTCCTCCGGGCCGCGCCCGACCACCAGCAGCGGCAGATCCAGCTGCTCGGTGGCTCGGATCACGGCGTCGACGTTCTTGTACGGCAGCAGCCGTGCCACGGAGAGCAGGAAGCCCCCCTGCGCCACGAGCCGCTGGGCCCCCTCGATCGGCTCCAGAGGCACGGCCTCCGTCTGCACGGAGTGCGGGGGGAAGATCAGCTGCACATCGTCGCGGTCGTAGACGCGGGAGATGCGGTGCTGGACCTCCGTGGAATTGCCCACGTAGACGTCGTGACGGGCCTGCGCCCGCTGGTCCCAGGGCTCGAGCACCGGGTGCATGGCCCGTGCCAGCACGCCCTTGGGAGAGCTCCACCAGGGCCCTCCCACGTAGTCCTGCAGCAGGTGGACCCAGCGCGCCGGGGTGTGGCAGTAGACGGCGGTCTCGCCCGTGAAGCGGAAGCCGTGCGCCCAGCCCGAGCTCGAGACGATCGCCTGATCGGCATCGACGAGCATCCGCGAGCACGCCCACGGCAGCAGCGGCAGCGCCTTGCGCGGATCCCGACGCAGCGCGCCGATCGAGTTCAGGGGCGAGGTGATGATGGTGGCGTCGCGGAATTCGGGGAACGTGGCCTCGGGCTCGTAGAACAGCGTGTAGATGGGCGCCTCCGGGTAGAGGCGATGCAGGGCGAGCACCACGCGCTCGGCGCCGCCGCGCTGCGTGAGGTAGTCGTGAGCGATCGCCAGCGGGGGCCGGCGCGTCTCATCGGCGAACGAGTGGCTCATCAGGGGCTCTCTGCGAGGCGGGGGGGGAACAGCGGACCGGGGGATGTCCGCTGCTTGATTGTTTCAGATGCATAGTCATCATGTCAGAAGGAAGCGGTCGCGCGAGCGGGATGTCGCCGACCGGCCTCCGCGGCGGCCTCCACCTGCAGCGCGATCAGCTTGATGGCCAGCCACCGGGGCAGACGCCCGATGCTTCGGTCCAGTGCCCGGGCCGTCACGCTCAGCGACCGCTCGGTGGTGACCGAGGCGACCAGGCGCACCGCCGCCCCCCATATCACCCGCGGCGGACGGTCGCCCTCCAGCGCCTCGGCTCCGTGCCGGGCGATGAAGATCTGCCGCGAGGCCCCGGAGTGCAGGGCTCGCCGGGCCTTCAGGAGGGTCGTGGTCGCCGCGGCGTGGTGCCTCGTCTCCAGCTCCCGGGCGAAGCGGATCGGCACACCGAGCTGATGCAGACGGTATCCGTAGTCCACATCCTCCCATCCGTAGCGGCGATAGGCCTCGCTGTAGCCGCCGATCCGCTCATGCAGGTGCCGCGGGACCGACACGCTGCCTGCCCAGTGCCGCCAGACCTTCTCGGGCGGCAGGGCGTAGGCCTCGGCCGCATGGCGCAGGTCCGCGCGATCTCCGTAGACGCGCTGATATGCCGTTCGAGGCAGGACGTGGCGCTGCATGCCGATCACCCCGCAGTCCCCGGCCGCATGGGCGGCCGCGTGATCCCGGATGTAGTGCGGTCCCGGCTCCAGGTCGTCATCAGCACGGATCAGGATCGGCCCTGTCGTCGCCTCCGCTCCGGCATTCAAGGCAGCCGACCTGCCCCTGTTCTGCGCGAACACCACCCAGTGCAGGTCGAGGACGGGCCAGCGATCGGCGCACTCGCGCAGGACCGCCTCCGAGCCGTCGACGTCGCCGTCGAGCACCACGCAGATCTCGAAGTCCGGCGCGCTCTGCTGCTCGGCCAGCGCCGAGAGCAGGCGGGGAAGGCGGCGGGCTCCTCCGCGCGACGGGACCACGACGCTGAGCTCCGGCCGCGTCCCCTGATTCGTCGTCGATGCGTCCATCAGATTCCCCTCTCCATCAGGAAGCGCTGCAGTCGTCGCCGCCCGGCCTCCGGGGACCAGTGCTGGACCCAGCGCTGGTGCTGGGTCCCGACCAGCTCCTCTGCGTCGAGCTCCTCGGCACGCCGGATCGCCGCAGCGAGGGACTCCGGGTCCCCCGCTCGCGCGATGAGCGGGTGGTCCCTCCCCACGACCTCGGGCAGCGCACCGGCATCAGAGACGATCACGGGCACTCGGGCCGCCATGGCCTCGGCGGCGGCAAGGCCGAAGACCTCCGACCAGTCGGAGGGCACGGCCAGCAGGTCGATCCGCTGGAAGAGCTCCTCCTTGGGGATCCAGCCCAGCAGCCGGACACGCTCGCCCGCAGCGTCGAGGCGCCGCTGGATCTGCTCCGCCTGGGCCGAGGGCACGAAGCGACGGTCCCCCGCGATCAGCAGCTCGATGCCGCCCGGTCGACCCTGCTCGAGCAGCTCGCCGGCCCGGAGCAGATCGAGGATGCCCTTGTCCGGGCTCAATCGGCCGAGGAATCCGACGCGCAGGGGGGCCTCGGCTCGCGGGGACGAGCCCTGCGGCTCTGCTTCCTGCGGCGCAGCCTCGACCCAGTTCGGCAGCGGCGTGGATCCCGGGAGACGCTCGGACATCCACTCGGAGGGGACCACCGTGGCCACCGCTCCCAGACGCGCGATCCTGGACAGGACCGCCTGCAGCGGCCCGGCAGGCAGCTGGTGGAGGTGCAGCACCCGCCGGGCGCGCCCGGACAGGGCGACCGCGGGCAGAAGCCCGTTGCACCACGTCACATCGACCGTCGAGCGGGGATGCCACCGACGCAGGCTCAGCATGTACGCGCGCCGCGACCGACCGGGAAGGCGTTCCACTGCGAATCCCGCATCCTCCAGCAGCTCGGCGGTCTCCGACGGCGAGCGTGGTGCCACGACCGTGACCTCCCGGCCGAGCTCACGCAGCTGCCTCGCCAGACGCAGCAGCATGACCTCTCCGCCGGAGACACGGCCCTGATTGGCCACGAGTCGAATGGTCGTCTTCGATGCGCTCACGGGGCTGCTGCCCCGGTGCTGCGGGCATGGGCCCTCTCCTGAGCCATCCGCCGCCGCTCCAGCTCCCACAGGGCCATCGCCCCGCCCAGCGCGACCATCGAATAGACGGTCAGGAAGACCTCGCCGAGCCGGAAGGACACGAGAAGGATCACGAGGACGGAGGCCTGTGCTGCCGTGGTCGCCCAGGTCCTGCGTCCGGCTGCTCCGAGGCCGAGGCCGCCGATCGCGAGCACGGCCAGCATGAGCACCAGCAGGGGCAGCCCGCCCTCCACGATCAGCGCCCAGTAGGAGTTGTGGAAGAAGAACGGCTGCTGCTCCGGGGGCAGCAGCACGAACGACTGGCCCGCTCCCTCGCCCCACGGCATGGCCTGCTGGGTCTTCGCCCAGGCTGCGTCGTCGATCCGGCCTCGGAACCAGTCGGTGCCGGTCCGGTCGCCGAACACGTCGAGCGAGGCGAGGTTCTCCTCGGCCCAGATGAAGACGAAGTAGAACGCCGTCAGCAGCGCTGCGCGCAGCACCGGACCCCCTCGCCCGCCCAGAGCCATCCATGCTGTGCCGAGGATCATCGCGGCCAGCCCCGTGCGGGAGCCGGTCTCGAATACGAGCACCAGCCCCAGCAGCAGGACCAGCACACGCGCCCATGGGTGGCGGATGAAGGCGACCACCAGGAGCGGCACGACCGCGTAGACGAAGCCGGCTACGTTCTTGTCCAGGATGTATCCCGACAGCGCCCCCTGATAGTTGTCGGGAGCCAGACCGGCGAAGAAGAGCACGGCGTTGATCACCAGTCCCACACCCATGCCGAAGATGAGCGGGCGCAGCGGAACGCGCCCCGTCGCCAGCATGAGGGCGAAGCCGAAGAGCATGCCGATGCGGACCATGCGCCGAGTCCATTCGACGTCGGAGGTGATCGAGACGGCCAGCAGCCAGACGTAGGCGGCCGCCAGCAGCACCATGACCACGGGCACAGCGGCGGCCCTCAGCCGCCCCGAGCGCAGCAGGGATCCTGCGAGCAGCACGCCCATGACGGTCTCGCTGACAGGCAGGTTCATGGCGATCCCCGGCATGGGGGACTCGACGAACAGCAGCGCGCCCAGCAGGAAGACGATCGGGGAGCGCCCCATGGCCATCCGGAGGTATTCGGCAGGCGAGCCCCAGGCCAGCGGCGCCGGAGGGGCCTGAACCGCTGCTGGGGCCGGAGCGCTGCTCCACGGTGCTTCCCCTGCGGATCTGCTCCGCCGCGCCGCGGAGGACTCCTGCGGGCCGCGGCGGGTGCGGCGCATCGGCTCTGTGCTCATCGCAGGGCTCCCTTCACGACATGTGCGATCTCCTGCGTCATCTGCTCCACATCCGACGGGGTCTGCGCCACCGCAGGACTCTGCGCGAGGCGCTCGAGAGCGTGGACGAGCTCGTCGGCTCCCGCCCGGTCCAGCAGCGATTCCGCGGGCAGGATCTCCGCGTTGCCGCCCACATCGGTGGCCACGGCGGGCATGCCCGCGGCGGCGGCGTCGAGCAGGCTGTAGCTCAGATTCTCCCAGGCCGAGAGCTGGATCAGAACATCGTGCTCGGCCATCGCGGGCCAGGGCTCGACGCGCCCGGCGAAGCGCACCGCCTCACCCAGTCCCAGGGTGGCCGACAGCCGCTGCAGCGTCTCGCGCAGCGGGCCGTCGCCGGCCACGGTCAGGGTGGCCTGCGGATCCCGCGCCAGCACGGCCGGCATGGCGCGCAGCAGCGCACTGACGTTCTTCTCGGGAGCCAGCCGGGACAGGGTGAGCAGGCGGACGCCCTCCCCCAGCCTCTGTCGGGGAGCCTGCCCGACGGCCTGGCGGACGCGCACGACGTCCACGCCGTTGCGCACCACCGAGATCGGGCAGCTCGGATCCCAGATCTCGCGCACGACGGCGCGCGTGGACTCCGAGACCTCGATCAGATGATCGCTCCGGCGCAGCCGTGCCCGATGCGCCGCCCGCACCGCCGAGGCCCGGACCCGGCTCGACTGGTACAGGGCCTGATCCGGGGCGATGCCGTGCTCGGTGCTGATCAGCGCGATGCTGCGCTCAGCCGCCAGCGCGACGGCGCCCATGAGATCGGCATAGGCCAGGTGCGTGTGCACGGCGCGCGGACGCAGCCTCCGGATCGCCCTGCGCAGGCTGCGCACCGAGCGCTGCAGCCCGGCCTGCGGTCCCAGCTCGTCGGTCAGCACGGCGATGCCCGTCTCACGAGCTCGCTCGGCCAGCGGGCCTTCGGGGCACAGCAGCACGGCGCGCAGACCCGGCAGACCGTGGCCCAGGGCGTCCAGGACATGCCGGGCCACGCCGCCGAGATCGGCGACGGGCACGACCCACAGCACGAGGGGATCGGGCGAGGTGCTGGGAAGCGCGCTCACAGCAGCGGCTCCAGGCGCTCCAGGGCGGTCCAGAATCCGGCGCCGCCGTCCACGTGGCCCTGCCAGATCTCGGGGATGAAGCTCACGCCGGGAGCCAGCCGGTCGAGCTGCTCGGCGAGCACCGGCCAATCCACTTCGCCCTCGCCGACCTGCACGCCCTCGCCGTCCACGCCGGTGCCGTCGACCAGGTGCAGGTGCGAGCTCAGCGGAGCCAGGGTCTCGACGGCCTCCGCGAACGAGATCCCCAGGAAGGTCGCCGCCAGACGCGTGTGGGAGATGTCCAGGCACAGATCCGTGCCCGTGCTGCGGGCGAAGTCCGCGGTGTCCTGCGGGTCCAGGAAGAGGTTGTGGAACTGCTGTCCGCCCATCAGCCATGGGAAGGGCGGCAGCGTCTGGGCGGCGATCCGCACGCCCGAGGAGTCCAGCCGCTTCAGCGCATCGGCGATGCGCTGGTACTTGTCCGCTCGCCGCTCGGCGGACAGGTGCCCGTCGGAGGTGAACCCGCCCATGGTGACCACCATGATCGGGTCCTGGTCCTGGGTGAACCTGGCGCGCAGGGCACGGGTGACATCGATCGTTCGCTGGACCTCGGCGATCGAGCGCTCCCAGTGCTCGGGATCGTGCGAGGACAGATCCACCAGGAAGTCGCCGGCGAACAGGTCCGGCAGGTGCGTGGTGAAGCCCATCGGCAGTCGCTGCGGCAGCGCCTGATCGATGTCGATCTCCAGGTCCTTGTAGGAGAAGTGGAACTCGAGGAAGTCGGGGTGCGTGGACTCGAGCAGCGACAGCGCGTCGTGATAGCGCACCGGAAGCCCCCAGGGGCGGCGGAAGGAGTAGTCGCGTCCGCGGGCCGGGGCATCGAGCAGGTCGCCCTCGAAGAAGAAGTCGCCTGCGCCCATGTCGCGGTGCGCGGTGCGGCCCACGAGCTGGCTCAGCCGGTCCGGCTGCAGGCCGCGGCCCGGACTGCGGACCTCGATGTCCCCCTGTCCCAGCCGCTGGCCGGCGCAGATGGGTCCGGCGGCCACGAGCGACTTGGCCAGGTTGGTGCGGTTCATGGCCTCGCCGGTGGAGACGGTGCGCTCCCGTGCTGTGCCCATGGCCTGCTCGATATCTCGGATCTGGCTCATCATCTGCCGGAACTCATCGGGCAGCAGAGATACCCGGTGATCCGAGCCCTCGAGCTCGCGGTCCGTGGTGAAGTGCTTCTCGATGATCTTGGCTCCGCGCGCCACGGCTGCCAGGGGAACGTGCCAGCCGCGCTCGTGCCCGGAGTAGCCCACCGGCACTGCCGTGATCTCGGCCAGGCGGTCCATGTACGCCAGGTTCACGTCCTTGTACGGCGCCGGGTACGTCGACTGGCAGTGCAGCATCGCGAAGGGCACCCCGAGCGAGCGCACCACAGCGGCGGACTCGCGGATCTCGGCCTCCCGGCTCATGCCGGTCGAAAGGATCAGCGGCAGCCCGTGCGATCCGGCGGCGCGCAGCAGGCCGTGGTTCGTGAGATCGGCCGAGGCGATCTTCAGCGCCGGGAGCCCGTAGTCCGCCAGAGCCGTCACGCTGGCCTCGTCCCACGGGGTGCACAGGACCTGGATGCCATGCTCCCGGGCATGGTCGAAGGCCCGGAAGAGCTGCTCGGCAGGCAGGGAGTACTTGGCCAGCAGATCCAGGGTGTACTGCGCGCCCAGGTCCTCCCCCGCCGACGTCGATCCGGACTGCCGGTACAGAGTGTCCATGTCGCGCAGCTGGAACTTCACGGCGTCGGCGCCGGCCTCGGCGGCGAGATCGACGAGGCGGCGGGCCTGTTCGACCGAGCCCTGATGGTTGTTGCCGATCTCGGCGATGACATAGGCCGGGCTCGACTCGTCGATGCGCCGGTCGCCGATGCGCAGCTCGGCCGGGCGGTCGATCGCGATCGCCGTGATCCGCCCGCGCTCATCCAGCACCGGCAGGTGGCTGGCGCCGGCGGGCAGCGCCGCGCGCATCTGCTCCTCGGTGGCCTCCGGGCCGACCGTGGCCGGATGCGGATTGGCCACCTGCTGGACGGCGACCTCCAGATCTGCCTCCGGGTGGGCCACGATCCAGCGTCGGAAGTCCCCGTCGGTCAGCGAGCCCAGCAGCTGCCCGGTCCCGTCGACGACGAACACGATCCGCTCCGTATTGCCCGTCATCTTGCGCAGGGCGACCACGACGGACTCGTCGTGGAAGACCAGGTACGGGGTGAGGCGGCGTTCGATGATCACGGGGGGGGTCCTTGGTTCGGGGGGGGGTGCGGATGGGGCGGGAGATGAGCCCCTCAGTCTGCCAGTCGGGCGCGGTGGGCCCTGACCTGCAGCTCGGCCAGCTGGAAGTCGAGCTCGGTATCGATGTCCACGCCCTCGAGGGGGTCGAGCTCGAAGAGGCTGATCCGGCCGCCCAATCGGTTGTGGTGCTCGTCGTAGACCCACGGACGCGTCACGTAGAGCGAGCCGTTCTCGCGGTAGCGCAGATCGGCCGGGGCCATGTCCTGGCGGCGCAGCCGGTGCTCGACGTCGTAGTCGGCACCCGGAGCCTGGCCGGGGGTCTCCGGCTGCCGCCACAGGAAGGGCGTCTCGGGCACGGCTCCCACCAGCGAGTCGGCGCCCTGCTCCCGCAGCTGCCGCACGGCTCGATCCAGGGTGCCGGGGAGGCGCAGGGGGCTCGTGGCCTGCAGCAGCATGACGGCCTCGGGCTCCCCATGTCTCCGGCGGTGATCCGCCAGGGCATGGAGGATCACCGGCTCGGTGGGGGTCTCGTCGCGGGCCAGCTCATCCGGGCGCAGGAAGGGGACCTCTGCGCCGTGCTCACGGACGATCGCCGCGATCTGCGGCGCATCGGTCGAGACCACCACGCGCAGGTCCTCCTGCGCGGCCAGTGCCGCGCGGATCGTCCAGGCGACCAGCGGGCGGCCCGCCAGCTCGCGGATGTTCTTCCCGGGGACTCCCTTGGAGCCTCCCCGCACGGGGATCACGCACAGGATGGTCATGGAGTCCCTCCTCGCAGATAGTCGGCCACGGCGCGGGCCGGCTCGGTCTCGGCCCAGCGAACGGGACGCGTGGGCTCCTGGCCCCAGCGCGCCAGGCCGTAGCGGTCCCAGAACTCGACCAGCCAGGGCGGCGGGTCGTCGTGGTGGACCCACGCGCGGCGACCGCGCTGAGCCGCCTCCAGCACACCGGTGGAGAACACGGAGACCACGTCCGCCTCCGCACTCGCCAGCGGCACGGACGCGTCCTGGAAGCGCACGCCGCGTCGGCGCATGCCGGCGTGGACCGCGCGGCTCAGGATGTCCTTCTCCGAGGGATGCGGCCGGTAGACGGTCTGCGGCTCCCTGCGCAGGAACCCCAGGGTCTGGCCCACGATCTGCCTGCGGGGCAGCTCGCGGCCGTGCATCTGCCCCAGGAACACGAGCTCGCCGTGCTCGGCAGACTCCGCCGGAGCACCGGCCGCTGCGCTCCACAGGGCCTGGGAGCCCACGGGGCGCACGGTCACGTCGCTGCGGCCGCTGGCCCAGAAGGCCCCGTCCTGCTCGGTGAACGACAGCAGCGTGGCCCCGGCGGGAAGCGGCGGCGCCCACGGGGTCAGCAGGCCGTGCTGGACCACCACCGACTCGATGCCGCGCTGCACAGCCCAGTCGCAGACCGCATCGCCGGCGGGCAGACCCGCACCAACGCTCAGGACGCGCACGATCCCCGCCCACAGCGGGTCCTGCGGATCCCAGCCAGGCAGCTGCTCGGCATGCTCGCTGAGCCCTGCCTGCTCCAGAGTCAGCGTCGAGCCCACGCAGGCCACGGATCCGCGCTCCAGCAGCTGCGCAGGCTCGAGCACCGAGGCGCGGCTTGAGGGATTGGCGCTGTCCAGGGCCACCAGGAAGCGCGGGCGCTGCCCGGTGGCGAGGACCCTCAGCTGCGGACGCTGCTCAGGGGCACCCTTGCGACGCACGGCGGCCACCGCCCGACGCGCGGCCGAGGGCCGCTGCCAGCGCCGCCACTGCTCCAGGTCCTGCGGATGCCTCAGACCCACAGCGCCTCCATCCGCTGCGCTCGGTGCACGAACGTGTGCTCCGCCAGGGTGCGCTGACGGCCCCTTTCGCGCAGGTCCTTCGCCCAGGCAGGATCGCGACGGACGCGCTCGACCTGCTCGGCGAGCTGCTGGGCGTCGTCGAAGACCAGCACCTCCCGATCCGGTGCGTAGAACTCACCGACGTCGCGACGATCGATCAGCTGGATCCCCCCGGTCCCCGGGATCTCGAAGGTGCGCATGGTGAACCCGTCCTGCCGGGCGTGCGTGTTGATCGAGGCGAGGCTGCCGGCCATGACGCCATAGCCATCGGAGCGGTCCAGCTGCGGCCCCGTGGGCAGCCCGGGCACCGGCAGCATCCGCGTGGCGGCGATGTCCGCCGGGCGCCGCGACCAGTCCCTCCCGTAGACGCGCACGGGCACGCCCAGCCGGTGGGCTTCGACCAGCAGGCGGACGCGCTGGTCGTAGCGCGCCCCGATGAACGAGACGGCGGGCTCCTGGCGAGGCGTGAATCCCAGCAGCGAGTCGA
Organism: Kocuria sp. SL71; assembly: GCF_026672465.1. Lineage (NCBI taxonomy): Bacteria > Bacillati > Actinomycetota > Actinomycetes > Micrococcales > Micrococcaceae > Kocuria > Kocuria sp. SL71. Next base: position 662,952 of record NZ_JAPPRE010000001.1, on the reverse strand, counting down.
AGGCGTTGGGCAGATGGTGCGCGGTGATCCCCCGCTCCCGCAGGACACCGACGTCGTGCGGCGAATAGGAGGCGATCGCAGGCATGGACTCGAGCCGCTCCCACGTGTAGTCCATGCGCGCGACCTCGTCGTAGAGCCACGTCAGCACGGAGGCGCCGCTGCGCAGCACCGCATCCCACCAGCGATCGTCGAGCAGATCGCCCTTGATCACCAGAACGCGATCCGGCCGCACGGCCTGCAGCCGCTCGACCGCGCGGCGGGACGGCTCGCGGCGCCACTCGGACGGGACCAGGGCGGCGGGGAGGTCATGCACCGCCTTGTTGCGCACCCGCATGGCGAAGGAGGTGGGGAGGTCGTAGCTGTGCAGGATCGCCTCGTGGCCGAGCCGCTGCATGGCACGAGCCACCGAGGCGCCGTAGCCGTGGAAGCGCGGCGCGACGATCAGCGTCCTCATGCGCTGCCTCCCTGCGCGCGCACCGGTTCCGCGACCCCGCCCAGGACCCGTGCGGGGACTCCGCCCACGACGGCCCCGGCCGGGACATCTCGAGTCACCACCGCACCCGCTCCGATCACCGCGTCGTCGCCGATCGTCACGGAGGCGATGACCATGGCCCGGCTGCCGATGAACACCCGGTCCCCGATCGTGATGGGGCCGCCGCGCGTCACCGCCCCGCCGCGGTGCAGATCGTGTCCGGCGGAGGTCACCAGCACCCCGTCGGCGAGCATGCAGCCCGAGCCCAGGACGGTGCGCGTGATGCCGTGCAGGTGCACGTCATGGCCCAGGTACGCGTCGTCGCCGATCTCCAGCTCGCCTCCGGGCTCGGTCCCCAGCCACGCCCCGGGGTAGATCGCGCAGCCGCTGCCGACGCTGATCCGCTCGCTGCCCTGGATCTTGCGCGGCGAGACCATGACGGAGCCATCGCCCCAGGCGCGGAAGCCGCGTCGGTAGACGAGCTCGGAGGCCACCCGACCGCGCTGCCAGGCCAGGCGAGGCGGCAGCTCGGCGAGTGCGGACATCAGGCGCATCGGATCCCCTCACGGATCAGGCGCAGCTCGCTGCGCAGGGTGGAGATGGGTCGCACGGGTGTGCCCGCTGCTCGGCGCAGGCAGTTCACGGCGAAGTTCGCCGTCGAGGCAATGGTCAGGGAAGCGGCCAGCACGCGGGGCCTGTCCCACTTGCCGGCATAGCGGAAACGGGAGTCCACGAGCCACTGACGGCGCCGCTGGGGATCGGAGGAGCCTCCTCCCACATGCACGGCCTGCACCGACGGGATCACCACGGAGGCCACGCCGATCCTTCGCAGCCGCAGCTGGAGGTCGACCTCCTCGCTGTTCATGTGGAAGCCCTCGTCGAAGCCGCCGAGCGCACGGACCTCCGCGACCGGAAGCAGCATGACCGCTCCCATGACCCAGTCCACGGCGATCGGCTCGGTGCTCTCGACCCCCCGCATGTCATGTCCGACGGCCTCGTGCAGCACCCGGTGATGGCGCCAGCGCGCCAGCGGCGTCAGCCACTCGATCGTCTGGTGGCCGATCGTGGGGAAATGCCTCCCGGAGTACTGGGCGGTCCCCTGCGGTCCGAGAACCTGGGCGGTGGCCACGACCGGCTGCCAGGGCGCGGCCTGCGCCACGAGCTCGGAGATCTGCTCCGCCTCGATCTCCAGATCGGAGTTGAGCACCAGGGCCAGCGGCGTGCGCACCTGCTCCAGGCCCGTGTTGACCGCGGCCCCGAACCCGCCATTGCGCTCCCGGCGCACGACGCGCACGCTCACCGCCTGCGCACCTGCGGCAGACGCCCGCTCAGAAAGCGTCCCCGGAAAGGGGGACGGAGAGCAGTCGTCGGAGATCACGATCTCCGCGACCTCAGGGGCAGGGGAATTGCGCAGTCGACTGACGAGATTCAGCGTCTCCGCAGGATCGCCGTAAAAGGGGATGACGATCGTCACAGCGTCGCGCCATGTCACAGGCACCTCCGCCGCAGACTCGATGCGCATTCAGCCCCTTAGAAGAATATGGTGTCGCTCACCTCGGAATCGCCCGGCCGGGCGCCGCTCATGGCGACTGATCAGGCCGTCATCATATAATCTCGCATGTACTTCTCGGTGTCGAGGCGGGTGAGCAGCCGTGCGCGGCATACCGCCCGCCACGGCGCCGTCCCACGCACAGAAGGCCTTCCGTGACACAGCCGCTCATCGCACCAGACCTGGACGCCACCCCCTCCATCGCGGATCAGCTGCGCGCAGGCCTGGGGACCCTCATCCGGAACTGGAAGGTGATCCTCGGCATCATCCTCGCGTGCCTCGTGATCGCAGGCATCGTCACAGCGCTGATGCCCAAGACCTATTCGGCCACCTCGAAGGCCATGGTCATCGCCGGCGGAGCGACCAGCCTGGCCAACTACGAGGCCGCACAGAGCCTCGCCGGCTCCAAGGCCGCGACCTACGGAGCAGCCGTGGGCTCTCCGGAGGTAGCGAAGCTCGCCCAGGAGGATCTGGGCGGCATCGAGGTGGCCGGCGTCTCCGCCGACGTCCCCCCGGGCACGACCGAGATCAACGTGACCGGACGGGCGAGCACCCCCGAGGACGCCGTGGTCGTCGCCGACACCTACGCCGAGGCGCTGTCCGAGCACGCGGGGTCCATCGAGGCGGCCATGGCCCAGGGCCAGGAGGTGCCCACCGGTGAGGACGCCGAGGAGCTGACGGATCAGGAGCTCGCGGTCCAGCAGGCGATCGTGGACGGCAACCTGGTCCAGATCGTTCCGCTGTCCAGCGCGACCCCGCCGTCGGCGCCGTCGTCTCCCGATCTGAAGAAGAACCTCCTGATCGGCTTGGCCGCCGGCATCGTGATCTCGCTGCTCTACCTGTTCCTGCGTCACGCCTTCGACCGCAAGATCCGCTCCTCCGAAGGCGTCGAGAAGCGCACCGGCCTGCCGCTGCTGGGCGCCGTCCCCGTGGACTCCCGCCTGAGCAGCAGCCGCCAGCTCATCCCGCTGAGCACCTCCCGCAAGGACGCCCGCGGCTGGGCCACGGCCGAGGCCCTGCGGATGCTGCGCACCAACCTGGCCTTCTCCAATGTGGACAACCCGCCGCGCTCGATCGTGGTGTCGTCGTCGATCTCCGGCGAGGGCAAGTCCGCCGTGACCGCCAACCTGGCAGCCGCGCTGGCCGCCGCCGGCGAGTCCACGATCGTGATCGACGCCGATCTGCGCCGCCCGGTCCAGCACCACTTCTTCGGCGTTCCCGGCGGAGCGGGGCTCACCGACGTCCTGCGCGGGGCGGCCACCCTCGACGAGGTCCTGCAGCCCGGCCCGGACAGCGAGAACCTCTTCGTGCTCACGGCCGGGCGCACTCCCCCGAACCCCTCCGAGCTGCTGGGCTCGGACACCATGCGCCAGCTGATCCAGGAGCTCAGCCGCGATCACATCGTGCTGCTGGACACCCCGCCCGTCCTGCCCGTGACCGATGCCGCCGTGCTCGCCCGCAGCTCCGACGGCGTGATCCTCGTGGCCCAGGCCGGGCGCACGAACCTCGACGACCTCCAGAAGGCCGTCGAGCGGCTGCGCAGCCTGAGTGCTCCCCTGCTGGGCGCCGTCGTGAACCGCGCACCGCGCAAGGGAGCGGCTGCCAAGGACTACGGCCAGTACTCGAACGCGTACTACTACAACCAGACCGAGACCCCGGCCGCGGATCAGGCCTGAGATGCAGCGGGTCCCCGGAGCAGGCTCGTCGGGATCCGGGCACCGGATCGCGCTCGATCTGGGCGACGGGGCCGCGCTGCGCGTCGACGGCCTCGGAAGCCGGCAGCTGGCACAGCTCCGGCGAGCCTGGAGCCGGTTCCGCGAGCTCCCGGCAGATGCGCAGCGGCACGAGCCGGTCCTGAGCTGCCCCACGACGCAGGATGAGACCTCGAGCCTGCTGTGGAGCGCGTTCCACGAGGAGCTCTCCCAGCTGGCGGCCCGGCTCGTCATCGACGCCGGCCGGGGCACGTCGCTGATGCTCCACGCGGCCGCCGTCTCCGACCGCTCCGGCCGGGCCCTGGTGCTGGCCGCCCCCAGCGGCACCGGCAAGACCACTGCGACCGGGACCCTCGGGCGCAGCTTCGGCTACCTGAGCGATGAGACCTCGGTGATCGAGCCGAGCACCCTGAGCATCTCCCCGTTCCCCAAGCCGCTGTCCGTGCTGCGCCCGCACGGCCGCCGCCCCAAGGACCAGGTCGGCCCGGATGAGCTCGGCCTGCTCGAGCCCGTGCCCTCGAGGCTTCACATCCTGGGCGTGCTGCTGCGCCGACGCGAGCCGGACGGCTCCGCTCCCCGGCTGCGCAGGATGCCCCTGCTCGAGGCGCTCGAGCACCTGGTGCCCCAGACCTCGTCGCTGTCGCAGATGGACCGGGGTCTCGTCCTGCTGATCCGCACCCTCGAGCGCCTGGGCGGCGTTTGGGCCCTGGAGTACTCCGAGCAGCATGAGCTGCTCGGGCTCGCCGAGCGCCTGCTGGGGGGCGAGGAGGCGGTGGGCGAGGCCGCGGAGCCGGCACGAGCCCCCTGGGAGCCCGTGCCCCACGAGCAGCTGCGATTCGAGGACGCTGCGCCCCCAGAACCGGGCATGCTGCGCAGCGTCCCCGTGGACGACGCCGTGATGCTCACGGACCCGCTGTCGCCCACGCTCCTGCTGCTGCGCGATGAGCACTTCCACTGCCTGGTCGGCCTCGGACCGCAGCTGTGGTTCGACTGCCTCGGCTGGCGCAGCAGGGACGAGCTCGTGGCCGAGCTGCTCGGACTCCCCGGGGCCCCGCAGGACGCCGAGATGCTCGTGCACCGGGCGATCGAGGACCTCCTCGAGCTCGGCGCGCTCGAGAGCTCGGGGGACTCCCAGCTCTCGAGCTGACCCGCTCCCTCACGGCTGCGTGAACCCGCCCCCACCAGGCTCCGCACGCATGGAGCGCTCCCAGCCGACGATGCGCCGGACGAAGTCGTCGATCTCGGCGGCCATCGAGCGGAATGCCTCCTGCCCGCGACGGTACGGATCCGCGATCTCCGGGGCAGGCTCGCCGAGCCGGGCGCGCCGCGCCGAGAGCACCTCGGGGAGCCGACGCCAGCGCTGCTCGGTGCGGCGCGGGGCCGCCCCGGGACGCAGGGACTCGACGGGGCCGGAGGTCGACAGCTGCTCGAGCAGGGCCGCGAACTCCGGCAGGGTGAACGTCCGCTTGAGCATGCGCGGCGAGAGCTCGAGCACCTGCTCCACATGGGAGCGCTCGGCGGTCAGGACCAGATCGGAGGCCTCCAGCTCGGCCGCCGCCATCTGACGGGCCCGAATGCCATGGGCGCTGAGTCCGCGCCGTTCGAGCTCGACCCGGGTGCCGGGATCCGCCGGTGCCCCCGCAAGCGCCCCGGTGCCGGTGCTGGTCACCTCGAACCCGCCGGGGGCCGCCTGCTCGAGGGCTGAGCCCAGCACGACCTGCAGATATGGCGAACGGCACACGTTGCCCGTGCACACTGCCAGCACGCGGACCATCCGGCTCCCTCCCGCTTCGCTGCATGCGATCAGCCCTCGGACAGGCTTTGTCCCCTGAAGAGCGATCCACTATCTTGCCTGATGAGGCGACGCATGGGGGCAACCGCCGTAGGCTGAATGCATTCGCATGGACGCCGGCCCCCACCACCGGCTCCGGACGCACCCCCGCCGTCCCCTCGCGATTCCCCCCCACGCGATCCGCAGGTTCCTCCATTGAAGCAGTCTTCCGCAGACCACAGCGTCGCTGCCGCGACACCGCAGGGTCCTTTCGACCCCCGCGGTGCTGAGGGCTCCCCCGGACTGCCCTGGCACAGCCGACTCGTGGGCGCCGTGCGGCTCATGGATCTTCTCGCGCTGTCTGCGGCCGCTGTGCTGAGCCATCTGCTGCGCTTCGGCCCGCAGCCCGGCGCCAGCAGCCCCGACGGCCATTCCTACGCGGCGATCTCGCTGATCATCGTGGGCCTCTGGTGGGCCGTCCTGGGTCTGGCCGACTCCCGCAGCATCCGTCTGCTGGGCACCGGGTCGGAGGAGTACCGCGCTGTCGTCAACGGCTCGGTGGCGGTCTACCTCCTGGTCACCACGCTCAGCTACCTGGCCTTCCTGCAGCTGGCCCGCGGCTACGTGATCGCGCTGTTCCCCCTGGGTGTGCTGCTGCTCCTGCTCGGGCGCCGGTTCGTGCGCCGCCGGCTGGACGCGGCTCGCGCCCAGGGCCATGGGCTTCGACGCGTCCTGCTGGTCGGCTCAGCCGAGGCGACCCACGTGGTCGGGCAGACCATGCGCAGGACCCATTCGGCCGGCTACCGCCCGGTCGGGCTGGTCATCCCGGACGGCGCTGCGCCCCGGGACGATGACCTGCCCGCCCTGCGCGGTCGGCAGGACGTGCCGGGCATCATCCGCATGGCCCGCGCCACCGACGCCGAGGCCGTGGCCCTGGCCGGGGCGGATCCGCTGCCCAGCCAGACCCTGCGCGAGCTGACCTGGGGCCTGCACCAGGCCGGGATCACCCTGGTCATGGCGCCCTCGCTGCTGGGGATCACCTCCCCGCACACGGTGCACCAGCCCCTGGCGGGCATGCCGATGATCCAGATCCCGGCTCCGGAGAACAGCGGCTGGCGGGTGGCCGCCAAGCGGATCTTCGATGTCGTGGTCTCGGCCATCGGCCTGATCCTGGTGGCTCCCCTGCTGCTCGTGCTGTGCTTGCTGATCCGCCTGGACAGCCCCGGCCCGGCCCTGTTCCGCCAGGAGCGCGTGGGCCGCGACGGCCGCTCCTTCCAGATCCTCAAGCTGCGCACCATGGTGGTCGACGCCGAGGAGCGCCTGGGGGAGCTCATGCTGCGCGAGCAGCTCGGCCGCGAGGGTCTGTTCAAGCTCGAGCACGACCCGCGCATGACGCGCGTCGGGGCCTTCCTGCGGCGCACGAGCCTGGACGAGCTGCCCCAGCTGCTCAACATCCTGCGCGGCGAGATGTCCCTGGTGGGCCCGCGCCCTCCGCTGCCGCGCGAGGTCGCCGCCTACGACACCCCCACCCGGGGCCGTCTGCTGGTGCGCCCCGGACTGACCGGGCTGTGGCAGGTCTCCGGCCGCTCCAACCTCTCCTGGGAGGACTCGGTGCGCCTGGACCTGCTGTACGTCGAGCAGTGGTCGATGGTCCAGGACCTGCTGATCCTCGTGAAGACGGTCCGTGCCGTGGTCACGGCGCGCGGCGCGTACTGACGTCCAATCCCGCTCCCCGGACGAGACGGCGAGGGCGGCGACCGCGTGATGCGGTCGCCGCCCTCGCCGTCGCTGCGGAGCCTGTCAGCCCAGCCCGTGGCGCCGATCCCACTCGAGCTCGGCCTCGTAGCGCTGCCGCTTCTCGCGGTCCAGGCGCCGGCCGGTGCGCAGCGAGTACCACCAGCACAGCACGAACAGCACGCCCACCAGGAACATAGGCGGGAACACGAATCCGGTGGCCAGCATCACGAGCTGCAGGATCCAGCCGAAGGCCGGGCCCCACGGACGGCTCACGGTGCCGGAGCCGACCACGAAGACGATCCCCAGCACGGCGGCCCCGATCAGCACGGGCACGCGTCCGGGGTGTCCAGCGCCCCAGATCCCGAAGGCCGCCAGTCCGCCGAAGAACACCACGAAGGCCTCCATGAGCAGCGTGGTGGCCCCGAACATGACCATGACCGAGGACGGCTTCTTGCGCTGCCCCGGGCGCCACTGCTGCTGCTTGCGGCTGAGCCTGCGCTGCTTCTGCGCCACGGCTCTCACCTCCCCAGGATCTCGCGGGCCTCGCCCACGACGGTGATGGAGCCGGTGACCAGCACGGCCGACTCGCCCTTGCCCTCGGAATCCGAGGCCGATTCCGAGCGTGCGGCCGACAGGGCCTCCTCGATGGCCTCGCCGATGCTCGACGAGATGCGCACGGCGGCCTCGTCGAAGCCCAGGGCGATCGCGGCCTCCGCGAGCTGCTCGGGATCCACGGCCCGCGGCGAGGACGAGCGGGTGAACCACCACTGGGTTCGGGCGTGGTCGTAGCCGTCGTGTAGGGCCCGCAGGACGCCGTCGACGTCCTTCTCGGCGAGCACCCCCACCACGGCGTAGAGCCGCTCGGGGTGGAAGGCCTCCACGAGCCCCTCGGCGCTGGCCCGGACCCCGTGCGGGTTGTGGGCGGCGTCCAGGATCACCGGCGGCGACGGCTGCATCAGCTCGAGCCGCCCGGGCGAGGTCACGGCGGCGAAGGCGTCGCGCACGACCTCGAGATCCAGGGCGCGCTCCCCGCCGCCCACGAAGGCCTCGACGGCGGCGACGGCCACCGAGGCGTTCTGCGCCTGATGCGCGCCGAGCAGCGGCAGCAGCAGCTCCTCGTACTCGGCGGCCAAGCCGCGGATGGACAGCTGCTGCCCGCCGACGCCCGGGGTGCGCTCGGTGACGCCGAACTCGACGCCCTCGAAGCGGAACGGGATCCCGAGCTCCTGCGCGCGCTCGAGCAGGATGTCGGCGACCTCCGGGACCTGGGCCGCCGAGATCAGGAAGCCCTCGGGCTTGAGGATCCCGGCCTTCTCGTGGGCGATGTCCTCCACCGTGTCGCCCAGCAGCTCGGTGTGATCCAGGTCGATCGGCGTGATGACCGAGACGGCGGCATCGGCCACGTTGGTGGCATCCCACTGCCCGCCCAGCCCCACCTCGAGCACGACGATGTCCACGGGGGCGTCGGCGAAGATCGCGAAGCCCAGCACGGTCAGCAGCTCGAAGTACGTCAGCCTCTGCTTGCCCTCGGCCTCCAGGCCGGAGTCCACGACAGAGATCAGCGGGGCGATCTCGGCGAAGACCCGCACGAAGGTCTCCTCCGTCACCGGGGAGCCGTCCAGGCAGATGCGCTCGGTCACCGACTCCAGGTGCGGCGACGTGTAGCGGCCCACCCGCAGGTCCTGGGACAGCAGCAGCGCCTCGATCATGCGCGCCGTGGAGGTCTTGCCGTTGGTGCCCGTGATGTGGATGACCGGTGCGGCCCGGTGCGGATCGCCCAGCAGCTCCACGGCCTGCTCGACCGCCTCCATCCGCGGCTCCATGGCCGATTCCGGGGCGCGGGCCAGCAGCTGCCGGTACACGTCCTCGACGGAGCCCACCGACGGCGAGGCCCACACCGAGTCGTCCTGGCTCAGCGCCGAGGCGCCCAGATCGGCGGTCTGCGCGGCGGAGGTGTCCTTCTCGGGGGGATCGATGCTCACAGCGCGCCCTCCGATCCGGCCGAGGCCACCACGGCGACCGTGATGCCCGACTGCTTCGGGTCCTGGGTCTCGATCAGCTCGAGCTCGACCGACAGCGTCTCCCCGGAGACGAGCTCGCGGTTGTCCTGCACGGCCGCGACGACCTCGGCGGTGTCCGTGATCGTGGTGCGGATGCGGTCGGAGACCTGCAGCCCGGCGTCCTTGCGGGCCTGCTGCACGGCGCGGACCATGTCGCGGGCCACGCCCTCGGCCTGCAGCTGCGGGGTCAGGGCGGTGTCGAGCACCAGGAACCCGCCGCCGGGCAGGACGGTCACGGCGGTCTCGGCCGCCGCGTCCTCTCCCACCACGGTCTGCAGCTCGTACTCGCCCTCGGCCAGCTCGACGCCGCCGGCGCTCACGGTGCCGTCCTCGGCGGTGGACCAGTCCCCCGCCTTGGCCGCCTTGATCACGGCCTGCACGCCCTTGCCCAGGCGCGGGCCCGCGGCGCGGGCGTTGACCTTGAGCTGCTGGGAGATGCCGTAGTCAGAGGGGCTCGTGCTGGCGGTGTCGCGCAGCTCGACCGACTTGAGGTTCAGCTCATCGGCCACGATGGACTCGAACGTGCCGGCCAGCGCCTGGCCGTCCGGGACGACCACTGTCATGCCGGCCAGCGGCTGGCGCACGCGCAGGCTGTGCGCCTTGCGCAGCGACGAGCCCGCCGAGCACACCGCACGCGTGGTCTCCATGAGCTGGACCAGGCGCTCGTCCTCGGCGGAGCGGGGGAACCGATCGGCGTCGGGCCAGTCCGTCAGGTGCACGGAGCGCCCGCCGGTCAGCCCGCGCCAGATCTCCTCCGAGATCAGTGGCAGCAGCGGGGCCGCCATGCGCACGGTCGTCTCGAGCACGGTCCACAGGACGTCGAAGGCCTCGCGGTCCTCCTCGAAGAACCGGTCGCGGCTGCGGCGCACGTACCAGTTGGTCACCAGCTCCATGTGAGCGCGCAGCGCCTCGGCCGCGGCCCAGACGTCGTAGGCCTGCAGGTGGCGCTCGACCTCCCGCACGGCGGCGCCGGTGCGGGCCAGGACGTAGCGGTCCATCACGTGATCGGAGCTGTACCGGGGCTGGGCGTCGTAGCCGGCCCCGCCGTCGGCGGCGTTCGTGTAGAGGCTGAAGAAGTTCCAGGTGCTCCACAGCGGCAGCAGCACCTGGCGGGCGGCCTCGCGGATGCCCTCCTCGGTGACGATCAGGTTGCCGCCGCGCAGGATCGGGCTGGACATCAGGAACCAGCGCATGGCGTCGGCGCCGTCGCGGTCCAGGACCTCGTAGACATCCGGGTAGTTGCGCAGGGACTTGGACATCTTCTGCCCGTCCGAGCCCAGCACGATGCCGTGGGAGATCACATTGCGGAAGGCGGGGCGGTCGAACAGCGCCGTGGCCAGGATGTGCAGCGTGTAGAACCAGCCGCGGGTCTGCCCGATGTACTCGACGATGAAGTCGCCCGGGTTGTGGGTCTCGAACCACTCGCGGTTGTGCATCGGGTAGTGCACCTGGGCATAGGGCATCGACCCGGAGTCGAACCACACGTCGAGGACCTCGGGCACCCGGCGCATGGTGGCCTCCGGGTGATCCGGATTGGGGCGCGTCAGCTCGTCGATCCAGGGCCGGTGCAGATCCACCTCGCCCTCTGCGTTGCGCGGCAGACGGCCGAAGTCCGCCTCGAGCTCGGCCAGCGAGCCGTAGACGTCGCGGCGCGGGTGGGCCGGATCATCCGACTCCCACACCGGGATGGGCGAGCCCCAGTAGCGGTTGCGCGAGATCGACCAGTCGCGGGCGTTCTCGAGCCACTTGCCGAACTGCCCGTCCTTCACATTGCCCGGGATCCAGTTGATGTCCTGGTTGAGCTCGACCATGCGCTGCTTGAAGCGGGTGACCTCCACGAACCAGGAGTCCACCGCGCGGTAGATCAGGGGGTTGCGGCAGCGCCAGCAGTGCGGATAGGAGTGCGCGTAGGACTGCTGCTTCACCAGCAGCCCGCGCTCGCGCAGATCGCGGATGATCGTGCGCGAGACCTCGGAGTCGAACACGTTGCGATCGGCGATCGGGCCCAGCGGGGTGCCCGGCAGCACGGAGCCGTCGGCGAACCAGCCGAAGAAGGCACCGGACTCGTCGACGGAGAGCACCACGGGGATGCCGTGGGCGGCGCACGCGATCTGGTCGTCCTCGCCGTAGGCCGGGGCCTGGTGGACGATGCCCGTGCCGTCGGTCGTGGTGACGTAGTCGGCCACGATGATCTGCCACGAGTTCTCGAGCGACTGCCCCGGGGCCAGCGCCACGGCCGTGCCCGGCAGGCCGCGCAGGTAGTCCCACAGCGGCTCGTAGCGCAGGCCCTTGAGCTGCGCGCCCTGCAGCGTGCGCTCGACGGCGGCCGCGGCCTTCTCGGCGGACTCGAAGCCCAGCGCCTCGGCGTGGGCGCCCAGCAGGTCCTGGGCCAGCAGGAAGCGGCGGCCCTCGAGCTCGCCGCGCCCCGGCACCAGGACGTAGGAGATCTGCGGGCCGACCGCGAGCGCCTGGTTCGTGGGCAGGGTCCAGGGGGTGGTCGTCCAGGCCAGGGCCTCGGCGCCGGCGAGCTGAGCGGCCAGCTCGAGGTCGCCGGCGGTCTCGTCCTGGACCTCGCCGGTCAGGCGGAAGGCCACGGTGACCGTCTGGTCGGTGCGCTCCTGGTAGACGTCGTCGTCCATGCGCAGCTCGTGGTTGGACAGAGGGGTCTCGTCCTTCCAGCAGTACGGCAGGACGCGGTAGCCCTTGTAGACCAGGCCCTTGTCGTCCAGGGCCTTGAACGCGCCGATGACCGACTCCATGTAGTCGGGGTTCAGGGTCTTGTAGTCGTTGTCGAAGTCGACCCAGCGCGCCTGGCGGGTGACGTAGTCCTTCCACTCGGAGGCGTACGTCATCACGGAGGTGCGGCAGGCGTCGTTGAAGCGGTCGATGCCCATGGCCTCGATCTCGGCCTTGTCCGTCATGCCGAGCTGCTTCATGGCCTCGAGCTCCGCGGGCAGGCCGTGGGTGTCCCAGCCGAAGCGGCGCTCCACGCGACGGCCCTGCTGCGTCTGGAAGCGGGCCACGAGGTCCTTGACGTAGCCGGTGAGCAGGTGGCCGTAGTGCGGCAGGCCGTTGGCGAAGGGAGGGCCGTCGTAGAAGACGAACTCGTTGGAGCCGTTCTCGCCGGCCGGGCGCTGGTCGATGCTGGCCTGGAAGGTGCCGTCCTGCTTCCAGTACTCGAGCACCCGCTCCTCGATCTGCGGGAAGCGCGGAGAGGCGGGCACGCCGCGGGTCTCGCCGGTGCTCGCCTTGGGATACAGGGGATGCTGTGCGCTCATGTGGTCCGTCCTGGTCGTGCGTCGTCCTCGTTCCCGCGGACCATGCTCCGCGGGTCCCTGCTGCAAGGACGCCGTGGCCGTGCGTGACGGCCGTCTTCGACGCGGTACCACCTCGCTTGCCCGCCGCCCCCCCGTATCCGGTAGCAGGCGAGCCGCTCGATTCCTGAGGCTGTGTCGGGCCCGACCCGTTCGGCTCTACTGAGGGCGCAGGCCCCGTTCTTCCGAAGAGCTCCCCGGTGATGGCCGGATCTCTGCTCACGTTCTATCTTCGATCATAGGCCACGGCCCACACCTGCAGCACGTCGGGATGGCCGCGCCGTGCGGGCGCCTGTGGGACGATATCCCTTCGTTCCCCCGCCTCTCGTCCCTCGAGGAAGTGCCGTGCTCCAGCGCATCGTCCGCGTCTCCTGCCCCGACCGCACCGGACTGGTCTCCATCATCACGACCGCCTTCGCGGACCGGGGTCTGAACATCAACCAGCTGGATCAGTTCACGAACGACGGCTCGTTCTTCGTGCGCGCGGTCATCGAGGCACCCTCCGGGCTCTTCGCCTCCCCCGCGGCCGAGGACGACGAGTTCCGGCGCCTGGGCGAGCGGCTCACCGCCTCGCTCGACGACGCCGAAGTGGAGATCCGCCCGCACCCGGCGCAGCAACGCATCGTGGTGCTGGCCTCCCGGACGGATCACTGCCTCAATGAGATGATCCGCAGGGCCCAGGACGGGCAGCTCGGCGGGTCGATCGTGAAGGTCGTGGCCAATCACGACGTCCACCGTCAGGTGTGCGAGTTCCACGGCATCCCGTTCGTCGTGGTGCCGCACGAGGGGCTGTCCAAGCAGGAGCACGAGGCGGCGGTGCTCGAGGCGATCGGCGAGGACGTCGACCTGATCGTGCTGGCGCGCTACATGCGCATCCTCTCGGACGAGTTCCTGCAGAAGGCCCCCACCCCGATCATCAACATCCACCACTCGTTCCTGCCGTCGTTCATCGGCGCGAATCCGTATCAGCGCGCCCACGACCGCGGCGTGAAGATGATCGGGGCCACCGCGCACTACGTCACCGCGGATCTCGACGAGGGTCCGATCATCGAGCAGGACGTGACCCGCGTGCACCACGGGCACTCCAAGGACGACCTGGTGCAGGCCGGAGCCGATGTGGAGCGCACCGTGCTGCACCGGGCCGTCCAGGCGCACTGCGAGGGGCGGATCTTCCTCAACGGCGACCGCACGGTGGTCTTCGGGTCTTGAAACTCCTGCTGTGACAGGGCTCTCGCCCAGCCGCGTCGCAGGTGTGACCCAGATCAACGAATCGGCACACAGTGACCGGATCGTTATCGGTTTTCCCCTCGAATCGGCTCGCGGCCCACGTGCGGGTCGCTACGTTGTCTCGTGGTCCGTCGCCGGATGCTGTCCTCGACACGCACCCGGGCCCGGCAGACCCGCTGCGGCGGAGGGAGCCGCAGCCGACCGACAGGTACCGCAGGCGGCGGCACCGCGCCCCGGGGGCGACGATCGCAGGGAGTGATCGTCCGAGGGTCGCAGACAGCAGTGCAGGAGGTGCCCGCATGACCGATGCTCTCAACGGCCGAGCTCTGCTCAGCGCAGTGCTCGCCTTCCTGCTGGTGCTCAGCGTCCTGGCCGGCGTGGGCGCCTATGCCTCCAACGTCCACAGCGCCTGCGACGGCACCGACGCCGGCTCCTTCCTCTCCCAGGTCCAGGCCTTCCACTCGGAGGACGGCTGCGAGGTCACCGGCACCGCCTACACCCGCTGAAGGCTCCTCCGCATACACCCGCTGAAGGCTCCTCAGCTGCTCCGGATCATCTTGTGCGGGGCGGCCTGGGCCACCGGCTTCACGGTGATCGTGTCCAGGTCCACGTGGTGCGGCAGGTTCACCGAGAAGGCGCAGACCTCGGCCACGTCCTCAGCCATCAGCGGCTTGTCCACCCCCGCGTAGACCTTGTCCGCGGCCGCCTGATCCCCGCCCAGGCGCATCAGCGAGAACTCCTCGGTGTGCACCAGACCCGGGGCCACCTCGATCACCCGCAGGTTGTTCTCGGCCTCCTCAAGGCGCAGCGCCTCGGTCATGGCGCGCTCGGCGAACTTGGCGGCGTTGTAGCCGGAGCCGCCCTCGTAGGCCCGCCAGCCGGCGATCGAGGTCAGGTTGAGCACCGTGCCCTCGCCGTTGTCGCGCAGCGCCGGCAGGAAGGCGCGGATCAGGCGCATGGTGCCCATGACGTTGACGTCGTACATGAACTGCCAGTCCTCGTCCTTGGCATCCGCGACCCGGTCGGTGCCGCGCGCGCCGCCGGAGATGTTCAGCAGCGCGTCCAGGGCGCCCTGCTCGCTCAGCACGCGATCGCGCAGGGCATCGACCTGCTCCTGCACGGTGAGATCGGTCGCCGCCGCGATCACCCCGGTCTGCTGAGCCAGCGCTTCCAGGCGCTCGGCGCGCCGCGCCACGGCGTAGACGATCCAGCCGTCGGCGCGCAGGCGTCGTGCGGTGGCCTCGCCGATCCCGGTCGAGGCCCCGGTGACCACGGCGACCATCTGGCGTCCGGCGGCGTTCGTCTTCATTGCGTCCATGTCCTGCGCTCCTTCGCTGCTGTGCGTCGACGGGCCCGACCTGCACCGCCCGTCCTGTCTGTCCCTGACGCTACCGACGCCCTGCCCGAGCATCCACGCCCACCGAGTCCCCCTCTCCCCTCTCCGCCGAGCGGATGCCCAGTTGCGCTGTTGGGGCGAACAGCGCAACTGGGCATCCACTCGGCGGGGAGGGGGCGGGAGGGCAGCGGCT
The DNA here is from genome assembly GCF_026672465.1 of Kocuria sp. SL71. Classification (NCBI taxonomy): domain Bacteria; kingdom Bacillati; phylum Actinomycetota; class Actinomycetes; order Micrococcales; family Micrococcaceae; genus Kocuria; species Kocuria sp. SL71. The sequence goes on along the minus strand of NZ_JAPPRE010000001.1, from coordinate 647,581 downwards.
CCACAGGGCTGCCCTGCACAGGCCGGCCCCCACGCGCACTGCACAGAGTCCGATCCCGGCCCCACGACGGCGGCGCGCTGCGGCACCGTTGCGGCCATGGGAAAACCGCCTCATGTCGTGCCGGAGTCGCTGTCCCAGCACGCCTTCACCACCGCTCAGGCGGCCGTCGCCGGGGTCAGCCCCGCTCAGCTGACACGAGGGCCCTATGTGCGGGTCTCTCGCGGGGTCTGGCAGGCCGGCCAGCGCGATGCGGTAGCCGATCATGTCCGGGAGCTGCGCCGCCTGCTGCCTGCCATGCTCCAGGCCCAGCCCGGGGCGGCGGCCAGTCACGTGACGGCTGCGGTGCTGCTCGGTCTGCGGGTGCCGAACCGGCTGCGCATGACCTGGCCGATTCACCTGGTCTCCCCCGATCCCAAGCTGCTCATGCGATCTCCCGGGATCATCGCCCACCGCCTGCTGCCCCGGCTGACTCCGCTGATCGAGATCGAGGGCGTCGTCGTCACCTCCCCTGCGCGGACCGCAGTGGATCTGGCCGGTGCCGCTCAGGGCCGCTGGCCGCTGCTCGACGACGACGCCCTGGTCGCCGTGCTCGATGGCATCATCTGCACCCACACCACCGGCATCCGGAAGGATCTGCCGGCACTGAGGTCTCGAGAGCAGCTCGAGAGAGAACTGCGCGAGCTGCCGGGAGTGCGCGGAGTCGCTCGGATCAAGCGCGCCCTGCAGCGGACGGCGGCGGCCGTCGACTCCGCGCTGGAGACCGAGGCGCGCCTGTGCCTCGAGCGCTTCGGGGAGACCCGCTGGGTCACCGATCTGGAGGTGAGCGCGCCGAACGGATCCTGCTTCTGGCCCGATCTGGCCGATGACGAGGATCGGCTGAGTCTGCAGGTCGAGGGGCCGCATCATGCCCGCGGGGATCAGCTGCGCAACGACATCCTGCGGCGTCGGCTCACCGAGGCGGCAGGGTGGCAGGAGCTGCGGGTCACCGCAGAGGACCTTCGAGGCCACCGCCCGGCGCTGATCGACATGATCCGCCGCGCCCGCCGCCCCTCCCCGTTCGCCGAGTGATCACTGAGTTGCGCAGAGGGAGCGAACAGCGCAACCCAGGATCCACTCGGCGGTCTCAGAGGTGGTCGCGCAGCCACTCGCGCAGGACGATCGCATGGTTGTGCTCGTCGTCCTTGGCGCCATAGAGCAGCGTGACCTCCTGGGGGCGCTCATCGCGCAGCTTGGCGGCGAGGTCATGGGCTGCGTCGTTGTCGTCGAGCTCTGCGCGATAGCGGTCGCCGAACTCCTGGAACTTCTCCGGGTCATGGTCGAACCACTTGCGCAGGTCGGTGCTGGGCGCCACATCCTTGGGGTGCCCGTCGAGCTCGGCGTCGTCCTTGGACACGCCGCGCGGCCAGAGGCGGTCGACGAGCAGCCGGACGCCGTCGTCCGAGGAGGGCTCGTCGCGGACCTTCTTGATCTCCACATGCGTCATGCCCCGACCCTACGCGCCCCTCCCCTCCCGCCGAGTGGATACTCAGTTGCGCTATCGGGGCGAACAGCGCAACTGAGTATCCACTCGGCGGGGGGGTGGGAGGGTGGCGCGGTGAGCTCCGACCGATCCGCCGCCCTGCCAGCATCCCGGGACCGCCCCGCGGACTCCGACGGCCTGCCGAAGGGCGAGTGGGCGCTAACGGTCGAGGAGGGCGGCTACGAGCTGCACGTCGACGGCATGCCCTCGCCGCTGGTGCCCTCCGTGGTCATGGCCGCGGTGCTGGTCGCGACGCTGCTGCTGTGCGCCGCATGGTGGGACCGGATCCCCGAGCAGGTCGCCGCCCACACCGACGCCGACGGCCAGGTCACCCGCTGGGAGCCCAAGACCCTAGGCTCGGTGCTGGTCGGCCCGCTGCTGGGGGCCAGCGGCGTCCTGTTCGCCTCGGGCCTGACGACGCTGGTCACCGCAGTGGGCCGACCTCGTCCCCGGAACCCCTTCGCCGATGGACTGGGACCGCTGATCCGCATGGCTGTGCAGAACCGCCGCCTCGCCGCCGCCGTGGCCTGGTCCCTGCTGCCGCTGGGCACCGCGATCTGCGCGACGAGCGTGGCCGGCTGGGCAGACGGCTCAGGGCAGATCCGCGGTACCTGGCTGCTGGGCGCCTCCATGCTGGCTCTGCCTCTGATCGCCGCCGCCTGCCTCCGCGGAAGCCGGGCTGACGTGCTGCGCGAGCTCGACGCACTCGAGATCCCCCTCGGCGAGAACTCGCGAGAGGACCTGCATCGATGGCGCATCCCGGGTCTGGTCAATGACCCCGAGCTTCCGCTGATGGTCCAGAACCAGCCGTCGAACTGGACGCTCAATGTGGCCCACCGGACGGGCAAGGTCCTGTGCTGGATCTTCCCCGTGGGCTGGCTGCTGCTGGGTCTGGCGCTGCTGGTCGGGCCCCTGATCGCCTGATCGAACCGGACTTTCCGCTGCCGTCGTTCCAGCCCCCCCGGCCGAGTGGATGCCCAGTTGCGCAGAAGGGCCGAATTGCGCAATTGAGTATCCACTCGGCGGGGTGGCAGGACGGGGCGGGGAGAGTCAGTCTCGGAGGCCGAAGGAGAGGTGGATGCCGTCGTCGTCCCAGCGCCGCACGCCGATGCGGTAGACGGGCTCCAGGACCTCGGCGCGCAGCACCTCGTCCGGCGTCCCGCGGGCGGCGATCCGGCCGTGGTCCAGCAGCACCAGTTCATCGCAGTACTGCGCCGCCAGGTTCAGGTCGTGCAGCACCACGATCGACGTGCGGCGCAGCTGCCGCACCGTGGAGAGCACCTCGTGCTGGTAGCGGATGTCCAGGTGATCGGTGGGCTCGTCCAGCAGCAGGTGCTCCGTCTCCTGCGCCATGGCCCGGGCGATCATGACCCGCTGCTGCTCGCCGCCGGACATGGCCGACAGCGGCCGCTCGGCCTGGGCGAGAAGGCCCACCTGCTCCAGAGCGGACTCCGCGGCCGCATGATCGGCGGCCGCCGGGCCGCCCAGCCCGCCGCGGGGCAGGCGCCCCAGCATGACCATCTCCGCTGCGCTGAGCTCGACCACGGGCTCGTGCTCCTGGACGACCACCGCGATGCTGCGCGCGATGTCCCTGGCGCTCATCCCGGCCAGATCGCGCCCGTCGACCATCACCCGCCCGGAAGCCGGCCGCAGGCGACCATGCAGAAGCCGCAGCAGCGTCGACTTGCCGCTGCCGTTGGGTCCGATCAGACCCATGAGTCGCTCGGGCACCGACACCACGTCGATCCCGTCCACCGCGGGGCCCCGGCCGTAGGAGAAGGACAGCCCGGTCCCCTCGATCACTGCTGGAACTCCTCCACGATCCGCTCCAGACCGTCCACTGCCTGCGGAGTGGCCGGCTCCGTCATGTTCATCGGCATGGCCAGGATCCGGTCCTCGACGACCGCGGAGATGCCGTCGGTGCCGGGGATGTCCGAGATCGAGTCCTCGACGGCCTGAGGGTCGCCCTCCGAGTAGAGGACGATCAGGACGTCGGGATCCCGCCCGGCCAGCTCCTCGGGAGTCACCTCGGCCACGCGCTCGTCGAGGTCTGCGAAGACGTTCTCCAGACCCGCGGCCTCCAGCTGCGGCGCGGCCATGCTGTGGGCGCCGTAGGCATAGGTGGTGCCGCCGCCGACCGTGGGGTAGAGCACCGCGGCGGTCAGGGGCTCTTCCTGGTCCGAGGCGGATCCGTCGACCTGCTCCTCGACGGCCGCCACACGATCCTCGAGCTCGCCGATGTTCTCTTCGGCCTCGTCCTCGCGGTCGAAGACCTTCCCGTACAGCCGCAGCTGGTCGTAGACGTCGTCGAACCCGGGATCCTCGATGCCCCCTGGGCACAGCGCCGGCTCCTCGAGCAGCGGGATCCCCACCGACGACAGCGCGGAGGCATCAAGGTTCTCCGCCTGTCCCATCACGACGTCCGGCTCCTGGGCCATCACGGCCTCCTGGGACACGCTCAGATGCCCGCTCGAGTCGACGTCGCCGCCCAGCGAAGGGATGGCCTCGACCTCCTCGCGGGTGGTCTCGTCGTAGGACTCCAGCGGATAGGCCCCGGCCTTGGCCTCGACCCGGTCGAGCACACCGAGCTCGTGCAGCCCCGGCACCGACGCGGACTTGAGCAGCACGATCCGCTCCGGCTCCTGCTCGAAGGTGACGTCCTCCCCCGCAGCTGTTCACGGTGACCGGGTAGTGCCCGCCGCCTCCGTCGGATTCGGAGTCCTGGTCCTGGGAGCAGCTGCCGAGCAGAAGTGCGGCCGCCGGCAGCACGGCGGCTGCCGACAGGACGCGGGCGCGAGAACGGGACGACGAGTGCATGGAGCTCCGATCAGCGAGAGGAGGACCCGGCGCGCATGCGTCGGATGAGGAGGAGGAGGAAGGGGGCGCCCAGCATCGCGGTGATGATGCCGATGGGCAGCTCCTGGGGCTGCAGCACGGTGCGCGCGGCCAGATCCGCCAGGCTCAGCAGCAGAGCGCCCAGCAGGGCCGCCACGGGAATGGCGGCGGTGTGAGCCGCGCCGACCAGTCGCCGGGCCAGGTGCGGCATGATCAGCCCCACGAACCCGATGCTGCCCGAGGCCGCGGCCAGCACCCCGATGCACAGCGAGACGAGCACCAGCAGCAGGGCCCGCGTGCGCTCCGGCGACACGCCCAGCGAGTGCGCGGTGTCGTCGCCCAGGGCCAGGGCATCCAGGCGCCGCCCCTGGAGGCTCAGCACGACCACGGTCACCGAGGCGATGACGACGACGGCGGCCAGCGGCGTGCCCCACGACGCCAGCGACAGCGAGCCCAGCAGCCAGAACATGACCGAGCGGGTGCCCTCGGCGCTGCCGCTGGCGAAGATCAGGAAGCTCGTCAGCGCGTTGAGCGCGTAGCCCACCGCGACCCCGGCCAGCAGGAGCCGCACCGAGGTCAGCCGACCGCCGGAGCGGGCGGTGGCGTAGACGAGCACGGAGGCTCCCAGAGCGCCCAGGAAGGCCATGGCCTGCAGGGCGTGCTCCCCGCCGCCCAGGGTGAACCCGAAGAGGATCGAGGCCGCCGCGCCGCAGGAGGCTCCGGAGCTGATGCCGAGCAGCTGAGGATCGGCCAGCATGTTGCGCACCATCGCCTGCAGGGCCATGCCGCACACCGCCAGCCCTGCCCCCACGAAGGCCGCGAGCACCACGCGCGGGGCGCGGACCTGCCAGACGATCGCATCCTGCGTGGCGCTGGCACCGGGGCCGATTTCCACCCCCGTCAGATGCTCGACGAGCACACCCAGCACGCGCACGGGCCCGATGCTCACGGAGCCCACGCCGACCGCCAGCACGAGCGCCGCGCACAGCACGGCGGCCAGGCCGACGATCCACAGGACCGCGCGTCGGCGGCTGCGCGAGAGCACCCGCCCGATCTGCGAGCCCGCGATCTGCGAGCTCGACTCCTGCCTCACGATGCGGCCCCTCCTTCGGCTTCAGAAGCCTTCACTGTACTGACGCTGCTGCGGCGCGCGATCCGCTGCGGTTCCACCTCAGGGCCGAGCCGTGATGAGGTGCTGGGGCACCAGATCGTGGCCCTGAACGACCCCTCGATCGCGGTCCAGCTCCCACAGCTGCTCGAGCAGACGCACCCGCACGTCCCGGAAACCCGCGGCGCGGATCCGCTCAGTGAGCTCCCCGACGCTGCGGGCCTCGGCCAGCGGCAGCACCGAGCGCACGGCAGGGTCGTAGTGCTCGCGAAACCCTGGAGTCGGGTTCGCGTCGATCCCCCGCGGGAACCACAGGCCGTCGACCGCGACGAGCAGCCCCGACGGTCGCAGCGCGCGCCGCCAGGCACGCAGGGCGTCATCGGGCGAGCGCAGGGTCCACAGCAGGTACCTGCTGACGAGGACGTCGAAGGAACCGGGCGCCACCGGAGGCTCGGCGGCATCTCCCAGGCCGAACTCCACCGCCAGGCCCAGCTCAGCAGCCCGGTCCCGGGCGATCCCGAGCATGGCCTCCGAGAGGTCGATCCCCGTGACGCGGTGGTCCAGCTGCGCCAGCTGCAGGGCCATGTAGCCGCTGCCGGTGCCCAGATCCAGCACGTCCTGGGGCTGAGCGGGCATCACCTGCTCAAGGATCCCCCGCCACGCGATCCGATCCGCCTCCACGCGTGCTTCGCGGTGCTGCTGGCGGTCGTACTCCCGCGCCCGCTGGTCCCAGTAGTCGGTGATCCGGCGCTGGACCTCGTGCCCGCTGTCCGGCCTGAATCGACGTCCGGGGGTGTGCTCGCAGGCCTCCGGACGGTGCGTGTCGAGCCTCTTTCCAGGGGCTGGTCGGTGCGGGGGCAGTTGCCCACCGGTGGGCGTACGACCAGTCATCTCTGTCTCCTCGTCGGGCATCTCAGACGGCACGGCAGACCGTGAGCCCCTGTCCCTCGTCTCCCCCGCATCGAGTGGATGCCCCGTTGCGCTGTCGGGCTGAACAGCGCAACGGGATGTCCACTCGGACGATGGAGCGGAAGCGGCAGGACGGCTCACGCGGGCGCACGTTCGCTGCTCGGCGACGCGTCCGAGAACTGCCGCCGCTGCGGCGAGAGCAGCTCGTCTGCGATCAGCACGGCCCACATGGCCAGCAGGAACGGCCAGGTGTAGGTGGGGATGGGGGTGGGGTCCAGCACCCAGCGCAGCCCGACGGCTGCGGCCACGCCGATCGCCGCGCAGACCAGCCGGTGGACCAGGCCGCGTCCCGGGCAGAAGATCGCCCCCAGGGCGATCGCGACGAGCACCGCGCTGTAGCCGATCAGACCTGTGGACACCGGCACCATGTCGCCGGTGAGGACGAGACCGAGCACCAGAGCGAGAAGCGAGCCGAACAGCCCCCACAGCCCCACGCGCAGCGATCCCACCAGCAGCGCCGCGAGGATCACCAGCCCCGGGACCAGGCCGTCCGCAAGCACGACCTCGGCGAAGGGGTTCAGCATCCCGAGCAGCGATCCCTGCACGGCGCCGGCCGAGGTCGTCGTGATGCCAGGCTCGACGATCGGCTGCAGCACGCCGAAGAGCAGTCCCGCCACGAGGCAGAAGGGCGCGGTCGAGACCGGCAGTCCGAAGCGGCGCAGCGCGTCCGTGTCGAACAGGCCACGGAGGACCAGGTGGGCCGGGATGCAGGCCAGCGCGCCGACCACTGTCATGGCGATGGACAGCGCGGTCTCGTTGAGATGGATGGTCGACAGCGAGGCCGCTGCGCCGACCAGGGCGCCGTTGTAGCCCATGAGCCCGTCTCGGACGAGCTCTCGCTCTCCGATGACCCATGCGGCCAGCGTCTGGACGGCACAGCCGATCACCACGAGGACCGCGGTGCGGGGATTCGCCACGGCGATGCCGATCAGCAGCAGCGCTCCGGCGGGAGCGCTGCGCAGGAAGAAGATCTGGGAGATCCCGTACAGCACGGTGCGGACAGCGTTCATCATATGAAGCCTCTCAGCGGGGCGTCGGCAGGACGCAGCAGAAGGGTCGGGGCCCGGTCGTCACGGGCGCCGCAGGTCGAGCGGGGGCTGATCGCGCCACCGGGCCCGCAGCAGGTCGACGACCCCGCGGTGCAGCGCGGCGATCGCGCCCGTGGAATCGGCCAGGGAGCGGATCGCGACGCACCGCAGGCCGTCGGGATGGGGAAGGCCGCCGCGGGTGATCCCGGACAGCGTCGCCGAGTCCTCCACGGACGAGGCCAGCTGCTCGTACAGCTCGTCGTCCAGGCGCCGATCGGCGATCAGCAGCTGGCCCGTGTGGCTGCGGCCCTCCATCATTCCCGAGCCGGTGATGGCCTGGCCCGCGTCGGGGACCATGCGCAGCTGATCGACGACGAGCCGGCGCCGGTGCTCGTCGTCCTCGACCTGGACCTCTGTGCGCAGCCGCACCTCGTCGAAGCGGAACGGCTCGCCGTCCGGCGACCACCCCGGGGTGATGATCTCGGCCATGACCAGCGACGCGGTGGGGTGCATCCGCACGAGCGTTCGCTGGCGGTAGGAGCCCTCGCGATAGACGATCAGCTGGTCCGGCAGGTGCTCGAGCACCGCCCCGGGGCCCAGGCGGACCTCCATGTCCTGCCGCGCCGGGCCCTGCGGGGTCCGATACACCTTGGTCGCCGACTGCGTAGTGGACAGCAGCGAGGCGTCCTGACCCACCTCGAGCTCGAGCTCGTAGCGGTCCGCACCGAAGTACGCCCCACCCGGGTTGATCACCGGGTAGCAGACCTGCCCGGTGCCATCCAGGTGCAGCGGCTTGAGGATCCGCAGCGCTCCGTCGGGGAACTGCCGGGCCGCGTAGGAGCGGCCGTCGCGCTGCTCGATCCGCAGACGCAGCTGCCCGGTCGGCGGAGCGCTCGGCGACTGCTCGTCCTGCGAGGGGCCCGCAGCCTGCTCAGTCAAGGTCGAGCATCAGGACGTCGGAGCGGATCCAGCTCATGACGGAATCCAGGCCCTCGTCCGTCTTCAGGTTGGTGAACGCGAAGGGCTTGTCCTTGCGGAAGACCTTGGAATCGGCCTCCATGACCTCCAGGTCCGCGCCGACGTGCGGGGCGAGATCCGTCTTGTTGATCACGAACAGGTCCGACTTGATCATGCCCTGCCCCGCCTTGCGCGGGATCTTCTCGCCCTGGGCGACGTCGACGATGTAGATCGAGAAGTCCACCAGCTCAGGGCTGAACGTCGCCGAGAGGTTGTCTCCGCCGGATTCCACGAAGATGACGCGCACGTCCGGCAGGCGCCGCTTGAGCTCCTCGATCGCGGCCTCGTTCATGGAGGTGTCCTCGCGGATCGCCGTGTGGGGGCAGCCGCCCGTCTCCAGGCCGATGATCCGCTCCTCCGGCAGCACCGACTCGCGGGCCAGGATCTTGGCGTCCTCGATGGTGTAGATGTCGTTCGTGATCGCGGCCATCGAGATCTCCTGGCTCATCGCACGCGTCAGGCGCTCGATCAGCTGGGTCTTCCCGGCGCCCACGGGGCCTCCGATGCCGATGATGACGGGGTCCATGGCTTCTTCTCCTCCTGCATTGCTGTCTGTGCTTCGTGTCTTGTCGGCGCACCCGGCGCCGAGCGCATCAGCTCATGAAGAGCCGAGCGCGCTGACGCTCGTGGTGCATCTGCGCGATCTCCAGCCCCGGGGCGATCGCACCCAGGTCCTCGCGCTCCAGTCCCCGGGAGACCTCGACGGCCCGGCGGGTCCAGTCCTGCGCAGCGCGGATGATGCGCTGCCCGGCGCTCTGGCCCAGGGGGATGCCGCGCACCGCGTTCTGGGTCAGAGAGGTCGCCGTGGCCTGGACGTGGGCCGCCACGGCGGTGTCCTGATCGAGCCCCAGCTCGCGGGCGAGGACTCCCCAGACGACGGCCTGATGGCCCTGCATGCGTCCGGCCTCGACCTCCGCCGCGCAGTGCAGCGTCCACGGTCCCGGGTAGGACGCCGCGCCGATGCTCAGCAGGCGACGGCCCATGGTGATGCCGCCGTCGCGCACCTGCTGCGGCAGCGCCTGGACGGTCGCCAGCTCATCCAGGTCGACGACCTCCTCCACCTCGCGCGCGGCGTAGACCAGGCGGATGGCCAGAGCATCCGTGTAGGTCAGCTGCTGATCGGCGAACATCTGCAGCCACTCGGCGAAGCTGCCCTCGTCGTGGATCTGCCCCCGCTGCATGTAGGTCTCGAATCCCAGCGACTGGCTGAACGCGCCTGTCGGCAGGGCCGAGTCCGTGAGCTGCATCAGGCTCAGCAGCGGATCCGGCCCGGAGGCCGCCGCGGTGATCGGTGCCGCTCTCATCTAGTGCGTGTGCTCCGCGTGGCGGAAGGGCTCGGGCATGACCCTCTCCTGGCGCTCGAACGGAATGCCGTGATGCACCAGGAAGTCCTCGACGGTGTGGTCGTAGCGCACCACCATGACTTCGGCGCCGTACGGGCTCTGCGCGTCGAAGAACTGCGCCGGCAGGTGCCGGTTGCCCAGGCTGTGCGCGGCGAAGGCCATCTCCACGATGCTGCGCGCCGCGATCACCAGGACGTCCGTGGGCAGCAGCGAGACCACCACGGCATTGCCGTCGGCCTCCTCGCCCTCGACGGCCAGGATGTCGCCGTCGCCCAGATCGGCGCTGCCGCGGGGCAGGCGCAGCCCGATCTCCCGGTCGTGGTCGGTGCGCACGCGCTGGATGCGCTTGGACAGATCCTCGTCCGCCAGGACCACGCGCTCGACGTGCCGCCGCCCCACCAGGGCGCGCCCGGCCTCGTCGTTCATGCTGCCGAGCAGCTCGGTCACGATCATCGCCGCGACTCCTCTCGTCGTCGGTCCTGCCCGCGGCGGACGCTGCGTCCGCCGCGGGCAGGGTGAACGGTCACGACCTCAGAAGAGGAAGTACCGCTGGGCCATGGGCAGCTCGGTCTGCGGCTCGCAGGTCACGACCTCGCCGTCCACGGAGACCTGATACGTCTCCGGGTCCACGACCAGCTCGGGCGTCTGGCCGTTGAACTTCAGGTCGGCCTTGCGCAGGGTCCGGATGTCGGAGCAGGCGCGCACGACCTTGCGCAGCCCCAGCTGGCGCGGCACGCCCCGCTCGATCGCCGAACGGGACAGGAACGTGATCGAGCCGGCCGAGACCGCATCGCCGTAGGCGCCGAAGGCCTTGCGGTACCAGCGCGGCTGAGGCGTGGGGATCGAGGCATTGGGGTCGCCGAGGACCCCGTGCACGATCGTTCCGCCCTTGAGGATCATGTCCGGCTTCACCCCGAAGAACTGCGGCTCCCACAGCACCAGATCCGCGAACTTCCCGACCTCGACGGAGCCGACCGAGCCGCTGATCCCCTGCGCCAGCGCCGGGTTGATCGTGTACTTGGAGATGAACCTCTTGATCCGGTGGTTGTCGCCCGTGCTCCCCTCGTCCTCCGGCAGCTTGCCGCGCTGGCGCTTCATGGAATCGGCCACCTGCCAGGTGCGCAGCACGACCTCGCCCACGCGCCCCATGGCCTGGGAGTCGGAGGAGGTCATGGAGAAGATGCCCATGTCATGCAGCACGTCCTCCGCGGCGATGGTCTCCTTGCGGATGCGGGAGTCCGCGAACGCGACGTCCTCCGGGAGGTCCGCGCGCAGGTGGTGGCACACCATGAGCATGTCCAGGTGCTCCTCCACCGTGTTGCGGGTGTAGGGCAGCGTGGGGTTGGTCGATGCCGGCAGGATGTTCGGCTGCGAGGCGAGCTCGATGATGTCGGGAGCGTGCCCGCCGCCGGCGCCTTCGGTGTGGAAGGTGTGGATCACCCTGCCGGCGATCGCCGCCTTGGTGTCCTCCACGAACCCGGCCTCGTTGAGGGTGTCGGTGTGGATCGCGACCTGGACGTCGTACTCGTCGGCGACCTCCAGGGCCGTGTTGATCGACGACGGCGTGGCGCCCCAGTCCTCGTGGATCTTCAGCCCGATCGCACCGGCGCGGATCTGCTCCGCCATGGGCTGGATCGCGGAGCCGTGGCCCTTGCCGAGCAGCCCGAAGTTCATGGGGAAGTGCTCGAAGGAGCGCAGCATGCCGTGGATGTTCCACGCGCCGGGCGTGATCGTGGTGGCCTTGGTCGACTCCCCCGGGCCCGTCCCGCCGCCGATCATGGTCGTGATGCCGGAGACCAGCGCCGTCTCGATCTGATCCGGGCTGATGAAGTGCACGTGGGTGTCGATGCCGCCGGCCGTGAGGATCTTGCCCTCGCCCGCGATGATGTCCGTGGCCACGCCGATGATGATGTCGACGCCGTCCATGGTGTCGGGGTTGCCGGCCTTGCCGATCTTGAAGATGTGCCCGTCGCGCAGGGCCACGTCGGCCTTGTAGATGCCGGTCCAGTCGATGACCACCACGTTGGTGATCACGGTGTCCGGGATGCCGACGTCGCGGACCAGCTGCCCGTTCTGGCCCATGCCGTCGCGCACCACCTTGCCGCCGCCGAACACCGCTTCCTCGCCCGGCGTGGTCAGGTCCTGCTCGATCTGCGCGAACAGCTCGGTGTCCGCCAGTCGGATCGCATCCCCGGTCGTGGGCCCGTAGAGGCTCGTGTACTGCTCCCGGCTCAGCTCGAAGCTCATGTCGTCCTGGTCCTCTCGCGCTCAGCGCGTCTCATTGGAGTAGTCGGTCTCGGCGCGCTCGCGCAGCGGCTGCGGAGCGTCCCCGGCAGCATGGCGCCGGTTGCCCGAGTAGTCCTCGGACCTGATCTGGGAGACGTCCGCGGCCTCCTGGGGATCCAGGCGGCCGTCGACCAGGTCGCGGAACCCGTGGACCACGCGGTCGCCGCCCAGCGGGATCAGCTTCACGGTCGTCGAGTCGCCGGGCTCCAGCCGCACGGCGGTGCCGGCGGGGATGTCGAGGCGGCGCCCCAGGGCGGCCTCGCGATCGAAGTCGAGCGCCCGATTGGTCTCGGCGAAGTGGAAGTGCGAGCCGACCTGGACGGGCCGATCGCCCCTGTTGAGGACCTCGAGCTCGATGGCCTCCCGACCGGGATTGCACACGACGGGGTCGCTGGCGAGGACGTACTCTCCGGGCTGCATGACGGTCTCCTTCAGCGGATCGGGTCGTGGACGGTCACGAGCTTCGTGCCGTCGGGGAAGGTGGCTTCGACCTGGACGTCCGGGATCATCCCGGGGACGCCCTCCATGACGTCGTCCGCCGTGAGGATCGTGCTGCCCCAGCTCATCAGGTCGGTGACGGTGTGCGCCCGTCGCGGGCACCCTCGAGCAGCTCGTAGGTGAGGATCGCGACGGCCTCGGGGTGGTTCAGCTTGAGACCGCGCGCCTGGCGGCGTCTGGCCAGATCGGCGGCGACGACGACCAGGAGCTTCTCCTGGTCCTTGGGCTGAAGGTGCATGAGCTTCCTCTGCTGGCTCGAGGGCCCGAGCCGACGACGCGCCGTCGGATCGAGCCGTTCGGATCGATGCGTGTCGCAAGCCTTCTCGACATGCGGCGAACAGGTCCACTCCTCTTTTGTTGCCTTCGCGTGACGGAATGGCTTCGACACCCCGACAGCCGCCCGAGCCCTCCCCGACGACCTCCTGCACACTCGCGCCGAGTGGAACCCCAGTTGCGCTGTTCGCTCCGATAGCGCAACTGGGGATCCATTCGCGCCAGGTGGGGATTCCTGTCAGGTGAGGGCAGACAGGGGCGCTGAGACGCAGGCGCGAGTCATGGGAGACTGGTCCCCATGGCTGACAACACTCAGGGCACAGACACGCCCACCACGATCACGGTCCCGGACAAGCCCGCCCTCGAGGGCCTCGAGGAGAAGTACTCGCAGCGCTGGCGCGAGCAGGGCACCTACGCCTTCCAGGAGGGCACCCCGCGCGAGCAGGTGTACTCGATCGACACCCCGCCGCCCACGGCCTCCGGCTCGCTGCACGTGGGCCACATGTTCTCCTACACGCAGACCGACGTCATCGCCCGCTACCAGCGCATGACCGGCAAGAACGTGTTCTACCCGCTGGGCTGGGACGACAACGGCCTGCCCACCGAGCGCCGCGTCCAGAACTACTACGGCGTGCGCTGCGATCCCTCCTACGCCTATGTGGAGGGCTACCGCCCGCCGGAGAAGCCGGCCAAGAACCAGCGCGACTGGGATGTGGTCTCCCGGCAGAACTTCATCGAGCTGTGCGAGGAGCTGGCGGTCGAGGACGAGAAGGTCTTCGAGCACCTGTTCGCCACGCTGGGCCTGTCGGTCGACTGGACCCGGACCTACCGCACGATCGACGACCACTCGCGCCGCGTCTCGCAGCTGGCCTTCCTGAAGGACCTCCAGGCCGACAACGCCTACATGGCCGAGGCCCCCACCATGTGGGACGTCACCTTCCGCACGGCCGTGGCACAGGCGGAGATCGAGGACAAGGAGCGCGAGGGCGCCTACCACCGCGTGGCCTTCCACCGCCCGGACGGGCAGAAGGTCTTCATCGAGACCACCCGCCCCGAGCTGCTGCCGGCCTGCGTGGCCCTGGTGGCCCACCCCGACGACGAGCGCTACCAGGAGCTGTTCGGCACCACCGTGCGCTCGCCCCTGTTCGACGTCGAGGTCGAGGTCAAGGCGCATCACCTGGCCAAGCCGGACAAGGGCTCCGGCATCGCCATGATCTGCACGTTCGGCGATCTCACCGACGTCACCTGGTGGCGCGAGCTCGAGCTGCCCACCCGCGCCCTGATCGGGCGCGACGGCCGCTTCCTGGCCGAGCAGCCGTCGTGGATCGCCGACGGCGCCCCGGCTGAGCGCTACGCGAACGTGGCCGGCAAGACCGTGTTCTCCGCTCAGCAGGCTGTGGTGGAGATGCTCACGGAGTCCGGCGACCTTGAGGGCGAGCCGAAGAAGATCACCCACCCGGTGAACTTCTACGAGAAGGGCGACAAGCCCCTCGAGGTCGTGACCTCCCGGCAGTGGTACATCCGCAACGGCGGCCGCGACGCCTCTCGCCGCGAGAAGCTCATCGAGCGCGGCCGGGAGATCGAGTGGCATCCGTCGTTCATGCGCTCCCGGTACGAGAACTGGATCGAGGGGCTCAACGGCGACTGGCTGGTCTCCCGCCAGCGCTTCTTCGGCGTGCCGATCCCCGTCTGGTACCCGCTGGACGCCCAGGGCGAGCCGGTCTACGACTCCCCCGTGCTGCCCGACGAGGCCGCGCTGCCGGTCGATCCCGCCGCCCAGCCGGCCCCGGGGTACACCGAGGAGCAGCGCGACGTCCCGGGCGGCTTCACCGGCGACCCGGACGTGCTCGACACCTGGGCGACCTCGTCGCTGACGCCGCAGATCGCCACGGGGTGGGAGACCGATCCGCAGCTGCACGCCTCCACGTTCCCCATGGACCTGCGTCCGCAGGGCCACGACATCATCCGCACCTGGCTCTTCTCGACCGCCGTGCGCGCCGAGACCCTGGCCGGCTCCGTGCCGTGGCGCCACACCGCGCTGTCGGGCTGGATCCTGGATCCGGACCGCAAGAAGATGTCCAAGTCCAAGGGCAACGTGGTCGTGCCGAACGAGGTCCTGGAGAAGTACGGCGCCGATGCCGTGCGCTACTGGGCGGCCTCCGCACGCCTGGGCGCGGACACCGCCTACGACGAGGGTCAGATGAAGATCGGCCGTCGCCTGGCGATCAAGCTGCTCAACGCCTCCAAGTTCGTGCTGAACCAGGGCGTCACGGAGGCCTCGGTGCTGGGCACCGGAGCCGCTTCCGCCGGTGCCGATCCGTCGGTGATCGTCAACAGCCTGGATCGCGCCCTGCTGGCACGTCTGCGCGAGGTCGTGGAGCAGGCGTCGAAGGCCCTGGCCGGCTATGAGTACGCCCGGGTGCTGCAGCTCGTGGAGTCGTTCTTCTGGTCGTTCACCGACGACTACGTCGAGCTCGTGAAGGACCGGGCCTACGGCGCGCAGGGCCCCGAGCAGCAGGCCTCCGTGCATGCTGCCCTGGCCACCACCCTGGATGCGCTGCTGCGGCTGTTCGCCCCGTTCATCCCCTTCGCCACGGAGGAGGTCTGGTCGTGGTGGCGCGCAGGCTCCGTGCACCGCGCGCCGTGGCCGTCGGCCGAGTCCCTGGGCCAGGCCGATCAGGCCGATCCCGAGATCCTCACCGCCGTGGGCGTGGCACTGTCCGGGCTGCGCAAGTCCAAGTCCGAAGCCAAGGTCAAGCAGCGCACGGAGGTGCTGTCGGCGACCATCACGGCCCCGGCCGCCCAGGTCGAGCAGCTGCAGGCCGGGCTGGGCGATCTGAAGGCGGCCGGCAACGCACGCGAGCTGACCGTCGTGGAGGGCGAGACGGGCGATGCCCTGCTGCTGGTCGGCGACGTCCGGCTGGCTCCCCCGGAGGAGACCGACCAGTCCTGATCCGCTGGCACAGCACTACGGCCCCCGCACCGATCGGTGCGGGGGCCGTAGTGCTTGCTCGGCGCCTCATCGAGTTGCGTCGGATACTGGCCGACGCCTGCCCCGTCGACCACGGCCTTCGTCAGCCACGGGCGTGACGGCGGCCGTCGTCGGGGCAGTTCCGGCGAGCGCGGCCGGAGGCCTCAGCTGAAGTCCGGGCCCTTCTCACGGCCGCGCTTGAGCTCGTAGAACCCCGAGTAGCCCGACAGGGTCAGGGCGGCGTCCCAGATCTCGGCCGCCTGCTCGCCCTTGGGAGCCGGGGTGAACACAGGGCCGAAGAAGCCGGTGCCGTTCACGGCGATGCACGGGGTGCCGATGTCCTTGCCCGCGACGGCCTGAGCCGCCTCGGTGGACTCGCGCAGGGCGGCGTCGAAGTCGGTCGAGTCCTTGGCCTCGATCAGCTCGGCCGGCAGGCCGACCTCCTCGAGGGACTCGGCGATGGTCTCGACCATCTTCTTCTCGTCGCCGTAGCCCTGGACGTGCCAGCGGGTTCCCATGGCGTCGTAGAGCTTCTTGCGGTACTCGTCGCCGTGGGCCTGCGCGGCAGCCTGGATCACGCGGACCATCCACATCGACTCGTCGTGGCCGTGGTGGTGGTTGTCCGGGTTGTTCTCGTTGAGGATGCCCAGGGAGATGATGCGCCAGTCGACCTCGACATCGCGGCGCTGCTGGACCTCGCCCATCCACCGGGAGGTCATCCAGGCCCAGGGGCACAGGGGGTCGAACCAGAAGTCCACCTTGTCAGACATGCTCACTCCTTGATCAGCGGCGAGGTGCCGCCATGTGCGGGGCGGCCGACCCGGAACAGGGCCCGACCATCGCTGCCCAACCTATGACGCACGGACGGCACAGGTCGAGGCGTCCGCTGACAGCGTGATGACGTGCAGGATCCGACCGCCCGCCGCGTGTGCGCAGCCTGCCCGCCCCTCAGGGACGCAGACCGTGGAAGTAGGCGCCCACGAGCCAGCTCAGATCCACGGGCATGGTCTGCGTCACGGTCTCCGGGAGCGGGCGGGTGACCACCGCCAGGCCGAAGTAGAACTGCGCAGGGCTCAGGTCCTCCCGCACCAGCCCCGCCTCCTTGCCCCGACGCAGCAGCGCGCCCAGCCGGTCGAAGAGCCGGTCCCGCAGCTGCAGCACTCGGTCCCAGCCCGCCTCCTCGAACGCCGCCTTGCGCTGCGGGTCGGCACCTTCCACCAGAGCGCCGATCCGCAGCCGCCCGAGCTCGTGGGCGGCTGCCTGCCACGTGGCCCGGGGATCCTGATCCCACGCCGTCTCCAGCTCAGCGGCCGCCGCTTCGACCTTCTCGACGACTGCCTCCATCACCCCCAGGTAGAGCTCCCCTCGCGTGGGGAAATGGCGGTAGAGGGTGCCGATCCCCACGCCCGCTCGTACCGCAACCGCGCTGAGCGGGACGTCCGTGCCCTGCTCGGCGAACAGCTCAGCCCCGGCCGTCTGCAGAGCAGCGCGCTTGGCTCGGGCATCGGCTCGCATGGTGGTCCTTCCGTGGTCATCTTCTCGGCTGGCAGCACTCTGACGCCCGGAACGCCGCCTCATGATCCTCGCACGGCCATGACCCAGCTCACCGGCCCCGAACTCCGGCCCGGAGGACCTGCCGCTGGCGGTCGCCGGTCCCGCCCCGGCCGTCGAGCAGATCACCGATGCGCTCGAGGAGCGCTCCCCCGGCGCCTTCGAGATCACCGAGTACGACGACGCCGAGCAGGCTGAGCAGGCCGTGGCCGATCGAGAGGCCATCGGTGCCGTGACGGTGGGACAGCAGGGTGTCGAGATCCTCAAGGCCTCGGGAGCCGGCACCCCCTACGGCACGATGATGGACGGCATCGCCACGGGTCTGGAGGAGCAGCAGAAGGCCCAGGCGCAGCAGGCACAGGGGCAGGAACAGCAGGCTCCGGCGCAGGGCGATCAGACTGCCGCTCAGGGCGGACAGGCGCAGGGCCAGCAGGCCCCGAGTGACCAGCCCCAGCAGGCCCCGACCCAGGAGGTCACCGTGCGCGACGTCGCCCCGCTGACCGACGACGACCCGAACGCGACGGCCATGAGCACGCTTGCCCTGCCGCTGGCCTTCGGCGGCATGATCTCCGCTGCGGCCTTCACCATGCTGTCCGGGAATCGTCCCGCTGTGCGCGCCCTCGGCATCATCGGCTTCTCGGCACTGGCGGGCGTGGCCGTGACCTGGGTCCTGCAGAGCTGGCTGCACGCGGTCGACGGCGACTTCTGGGCCCTGGCCGGCGTGCTCGCGCTGGGCATCGCGGCGATCTCCCTGGCCGTCTCCGGGCTGCAGTCCGTGCTGGGCGGTGCCGGTCTGGCACTGGGCGCGGTCCTCATGATGTTCGTGGCCAACCCTCTGTCGGGCATGGCGACCGGCTGGCAGTGGCTGCCGCAGCCGTGGGGCGCGATCGGACAGCAGCTGCCGATCGGCGCCGCAGGCACCGCATTGCGCTCAGTGGCCTTCTTCGACGGCACCGGGATGACTCACGCACTGATCGTGCTCGTCTGCTGGGCGGCCGCGGGTCTGCTCCTCATCGCGCTGAGAGCGCTGCGCAAGCACAGGAAGAACCGCACCCGACGCGCGGACCCCTCCGCCTCGACGCGCAGCGCCTGAGCCGCTGAGCACCTGTGCGCAGGACAGTCCGCAGAAGAGCAGGGCCCCGATCGCCGCGCGGCGATCGGGGCCCTGCTCATGTGTCTCTGCTTGCCTGCTCGTCGACGTCCGGGAGCCGGCTGCACGATCCGGAGACTGGGTCCGCTCCCCGCACACCGGGCATCAGCTCAGGCTCAGGCGGACTTGGACTCCTCGTCCGGGGCCATGAGGATCTGGGGCTCCACGCCGTCGGTGACGCACTCGGCCTCGACGATCACCTGAGCCGCATCCTCGAGAGTGGGCAGATCGAACATCACGGGGAGCAGGACCTCCTCCATGATGGCGCGCAGGCCGCGGGCGCCGGTGCCGCGCTCGTCCGCCTTCTGCGCGATCGCGGTGAGGGCCTCGTCGGTGAAGCTGAGCTCCACGCCGTCGAGCTCGAACATCTTGCGGTACTGCTTGAGCAGTGCATTCTTGGGCTCGCGCAGGATGCGCACGAGATCCTCGGTGGTCAGCTCGTCCAGCGCGGCGATGATCGGCAGGCGGCCGATGAACTCCGGGATCAGACCGAACTTCAGCAGGTCCTCCGGCAGCACGGTGCCGGAGTGCATGGCCTTCTGCGGATTGAGGATCTGCTCCACCGGAGCGCCGAATCCGATCGAGGTCTTGCCGGCGCGGGATTCCACGATCTCGTCGAGCCCGGCGAACGCCCCCGCCACGATGAACAGGACGTTCGTGGTGTCGATCTGGATGAACTCCTGCTGGGGGTGCTTGCGCCCGCCCTGCGGCGGCACCGAGGCCACGGTGCCCTCGAGGATCTTCAGCAGCGCCTGCTGGACGCCCTCGCCGGAGACGTCGCGGGTGATCGACGGGTTCTCCGACTTGCGGGAGATCTTGTCGATCTCGTCGATGTAGATGATCCCGGACTCGGCGCGCTTGATGTCGAAGTCGGCGGCCTGGATCAGCTTGAGCAGGATGTTCTCGACGTCCTCGCCCACGTAGCCGGCCTCGGTCAGCGAGGTCGCATCCGCCACGGCGAACGGGACGTTGAGCTTGCGGGCCAGCGACTGCGCCAGGTACGTCTTGCCGGAGCCCGTGGGGCCCACCAGCAGGATGTTGGACTTGGCGATCTCGACGGACTCGTCGCCCTCGTCGGTGGCCAGCTGGAGCGGGCGGCCCTCCTGGGAGGCGCGCACCCGCTTGTAGTGGTTGTAGACGGCCACGGACAGCGCCCGCTTGGCGGGGTCCTGGCCGATCACGAACTGCTGGAGGTGGTCGTAGATCTCACGGGGCGTGGGCAGCGAGGAGTCCTCCTGGCCGACGGTCTCCGTCAGCTCCTCCTCGATGATCTCGTTGCACAGCTCGATGCACTCGTCGCAGATGTAGACGCCGGGGCCCGCGATGAGCTTGCGGACCTGCTTCTGGGACTTGCCGCAGAAGGAGCACTTGAGCAGGTCAGCGCTCTCGCCGATGCGGGCCATGGGGCTCTCCTTCTGCCGGGTGCTGCCGACGCCCCGGGCGCGGGCGCACGACGATCAGCGCCGGTCGGCGCTGACTCTTCCACGATACGCGAGGGGCGACGACCCGCCCAACAACATGACTGCGCCTGAGTGTCCGCCCGCTCGGCGGACGTCGCCGCGCCCGTCATGGGCCGACCGGGGCTCGAGGCGATGAGACGGCGGGAGGGCGAGGCGCCTGCGTGCGCCTCGCCCTCCCGCCGGAGGATCAGCCCATCGGCCGACCCGTGGTGTCACGGGGTGACGGTCTTGGGCTTGACCGCCTTGCGCGACTCCAGGACGTGATCCACGATCCCGTAGTCCTTGGCCTCTGCGGCCGTGAGGATCTTGTCGCGCTCGATGTCGCGGTTGATCTGCTCGGAGGACTTGCCGGTGTGCACCGCCATGGTGTCCTCGAGCCACGAGCGCATGCGCACGATCTCGTTGGCCTGGATCTCGATGTCCGAGGCCTGTCCGCCGCCCTGGCCCTGCATGGCCGGCTGATGGATCAGCACGCGGGCGTTCGGCAGTGCCAGGCGCTTGCCCGGGGTGCCGGCGGCCAGCAGCACCGAGGCCGCCGAGGCCGCCTGGCCCAGGCACACGGTCTGGATCTCGGGGCGGATGAACTGCATGGTGTCGTAGATGGCCGTCATGGCCGTGAACGAGCCGCCCGGCGAGTTGATGTACATGGTGATGTCGCGGTCCGAGTCCTGGGCCTCGAGCACGAGCAGCTGCGCCATGACGTCGTCGGCGGAGGCGTCGTCGACCTGGACGCCCAGGAAGACGATGCGGTCCTCGAACAGCTTGGTGTACGGGTTCTGACGGCGGTAGCCGTAGGGAGTGCGCTCCTCGAAGTCCGGCAGGACGTAGCGGGAGGAGGGCATGTGGGATGCCGCGGAGCCGGCGCCGTAGGCGGCGGCCATGGCCTGGTGGTTGTGCATGGAAGTCATCCTCGGTTCCTTCGGAAGATCAGCGGGCGTGGGCTGCGGGCTCAGGACTCGGTGTCCTTGCGGGTGCCGCCGCCCCCGGAGACGCCCGAGGCGTTCGCGGCGATGTGGTCGAAGAAGCCGTACTCCAGGCCCCGCTCCGCCGTGAACCAGTTGTCGCGGTCGTTGTCCTCGAGGATCCTCTCGATGCTCTGACCGGTCTGCTCGGCCGTGAGCTGGGCCAGGCGCTTCTTCATGTCCATGATCAGCTCGGCCTGCACGCGCACGTCCGAGGCCGTGCCGCCCATGCCGCCCGAGGGCTGGTGCATGAGGATGCGGGTGTTCGGCGTGGCGTAGCGCTTGCCGGGCGTGCCCGACGACAGCAGGAACTGTCCCATGGACGCGGCCAGGCCGGTGGCCACGGTCACGACGTCGTTCGGGATGAGCTGGATGGTGTCGTAGATCGCCATGCCGGCGGTCACCGACCCGCCCGGGGAGTTGATGTAGAGGTAGATGTCCGCCTCGGGGTCCTCCGCGGACAGCAGGAGCATCTGCGAGCAGATCAGGTTCGCGTTGCGGTCCTCGACCTGCGAGCCGAGCCAGATGATGCGCTCGCGGAGCAGGCGGTTGTAGACGTAGTCGTCCTGGCCCATGGGGCCGGGCGTGGTCTCCATTCGCGGCTGCGACGAAGTCATGGGTGCGTCCTCTTCTCGGGGTCGTTCTGATTGCCTCCGACACTAATCCGGCGGCGGGGCCGCGCGGGGAGCTCGGCGGCAATGTTCGCTGATGGCTGTCGCGGGCCCGCGGATCCCCGCGACGACGACGGCGCCCCGTCCGATCGGACGGGGCGCCGTACGCTGGGCCCGGGGCGGGCTTCCCTCAGGAGGCGCTCACCGGGATCGGATCACTTGCCGTCGTTCGGCTCGACGATCTCGTCGGCCTCGACAGCAGCGTCCGAGGCGGCGGCCTCGGAGGCCTCCTCCGCGGTCTCGTTGGCCGGCTTCACGAAGTCGGACAGGTCGACGGGCTTGCCGTTCGAGTCGGAGACGGTCGCGTACTCGAGGACCTTGGCCAGGGCCTTGCGACGACGGACCTCGCCGACCATCATCCCGGCCTGGCCGGAGCCGTCGAGCATCTGGGCGAACTGGTTCGGGTCCATGCCGTACTGCTGCGACGTGGTGACGATGTAGTCGATCAGCTCGGACTGCTCCACGCCGATCTCCTCGGCGTCGGCGACGGCGTCCAGGATGATCTCGTTGCGGAACGCCGCACGGGCGTTGTCGCGGACCTCGTCGCGGTGCTCCGGGGTGTCGTGCCCGGCCTCGGCGTTCGGGTTGTTGAAGTGCTGCTCGAGCTGGTCCTCGATGATGGACTCCGGGACCTCGATCTCGACGAGCTCCACGAGCTTGTCGAGGACCTTGTCGCGGGCCTCGATGCCCTGATCGACGACCACGGAGTCGGCGGCCTGCTTCTTCAGGTCGGCGCGCAGCTCCTCGATGGTGTCGAACTCCGAGGCCATCTGGGCGAAGTCGTCGTCGGCCTCGGGCAGCTCACGCTCCTTGACCGCCGTGACCTTGACCTTGACGGTGGCGTCCTCGCCGGAGTGCTCGCCGCCGGCCAGCTTGGTCTCGAAGGTGGCGTCCTCGTCAGCGGACAGGCCCAGGATGGCCTCGTCCATGCCCTCGAGCATGTTGCCCGAGCCGATCTGGTACGACAGGTCGTTCGCGGCGTCGACCTCCTCGCCGTCGACCAGTGCCTGGAGGTCCAGGGTCACGAAGTCGCCGTCGGCGGCCGGGCGGTCGATGCTCTTCAGGGTGCCGAAGCGGCCGCGCAGCTCGTCGAGGGCCTCGGTCTCGTCGGCGTCCTCGGCGTCACGCGCCTCGACCTCGACGGTCAGGCCCTTGTACTCAGGCAGCTCGATCTCCGGGCGCACGGTGACGTCGACGGTCGCCTTGACGTCCGCCTCGCGGTCCTCGGAGGAGGGCTGCTGGGTGACCTCGAGCTTGGGCTGGGCGATCGGGGTGAGCTCGTTCTCCGCCAGGGCCTGCTGGAAGAAGGAGTCCATGCCCTCCTGGAGGGCGTTCTCCACGACGAAGTCGTAGCCCACGCGCTGCTCGATCAGCTTCGAGGGGACCTTGCCCTTGCGGAAGCCCGGCACCTGGATCTGATCAGCCAGGGACTTGTAGGTGCGATCGAGGTACGGCTTGAGCTCCGCGAACGGGATCTCCAGCTCGATCTTGGCCTGGGTGGGGCTGACTTTCTCGACGGTGCTCTGCACTGGCGATGCACTCCTCAGTGGATTCGGATCGGTGATGATGCGATGTCTGCTCGGCCTGCGGACCGTCACTGGGCCGCAGGCACGGACGGCGTCCTCGTGCACCGCGCACAGCACGGCGACGGGGACAGGCGTCGGGGTGACAGGACTCGAACCTGCGATCTCCTGCTCCCAAAGCAGGCGCGCTAGCCACTGCGCTACACCCCGTGGGCGTGCGGGCCGCGCGCTGCCGGAGGGACCCGGCTGGAGCCGGTGGCACACGCTGCGGGGTCCGCTGACCGTCCGCGGTGCCCGCGCCTGGGCGCGGACATCGCACGAGTCTAGCCGCACGCACCGTCATGCCGCACCCGCGGGGGCTCCGCGCGGTTTGCCGAGGTGGTCTGCGTGGGGTAGTTTCATCGTCGCTCGTGCTCGTCGGATTCGATGCCGTCGACGCATGCACGGGGATGTAGCTCAATGGTAGAGCCTCTGTCTTCCAAACAGATTACGCGGGTTCGATTCCCGTCATCCCCTCCAGAATCGAGGGCCCCGACGATCAGCAGATCGCCGGGGCCCTCGTCGTCGCTCTGCCGGCTGGTGACAGATCTGCAGCCCCTCAGCGCTGAGGAGGCGCAGATCTGTCACCAACTCACCAGGAGACGGCACCGCACACTCGTTCCGGTGGTCCAGGCCGCACTTCGGCACCCGATCAGCGTTGATCGCGTGCGCTGCTGCGGCCTCAGCGGGGTGAGACCGGCGGCTGGCAGCTCGGGCACCAGAACAGCGCGCGCCCGGCCAGCTGCTGGCGCTGCACCGTCGTGCCGCAGCGACGGCAGGGCAGGCCGGCTCGGCCGTAGACATAGTTGGCCTGCTCGGGCCATGCTTCGGCCTCGTCGATCCCGGGGCGGTCCGACGGATCCGTGGTGATGATCCGTCCCAGTCGCACGCCGGTGCGCATGAGCTCCACGTTCTCGCTCCACAGCGCCTCGAGCGTCTCCTCGGAAGTCGAGGCCCCCGGCAGGAACGGATCCACGCCCTGCCGGAACAGCGACTCGGCGCGGAAGATGTTGCCCACGCCGGCGATCATGTCCTGCTCCATGAGCAGCACGGCGATCGGACGACGGCTGCGGGCCGCACGCTCGCAGAAGGCAGCCGGGTCGGCATCTGGATCCAGCGGATCGGGGCCGAGCTTCGCCTCAGCGGCAGCCGCTTCGTCCGGGCTCTCCACCGTGCACAGCGCGGGTCCGCGCAGATCGGCCCAGCCGTGGTCTCCGACCAGGCGCACTCGCACGGCGCCCACGGGCGGATCGGGGATCACGCGGCCGTCGTCATCGTGCTCCACGGACTGGAGGGAGTCCTCCGACTCGCGCTCCCCCAGCCGGCGCGGAGCCCCGATGCTGGAGGCGGCGGAGAACTCGGAATCTCCCGCGAAGCCCCAGGCGCCGTAGATGCCCAGGTGCGAGCGCAGGATCAGGACGTCGGAGGGATCATCCGGGGCCGCCAGCTCCAGGAACAGCTGCTTGCCGTGAGCGCGCGAGGACACCAGCCGCCGGCCGTCGAGCATGGCCGCGCCGTCGGAGAAGCGACCCTGCGGACTGGACACGACCAGAGCCTGCCCGCCGAAGACGTCGCCGAGCTGAGTGGCCAGGCGGTGGACCGAGTGCCCTTCCGGCACGGGTCAGCCCCGATAGGCGCGGGCGGTCACGGCGTCGTAGTGGCCGACGACCCTCCCGGTGCGCTCGAACTCCTCGATCTGGGCGATGCGGCGCACGTGGCGCTCGTCGCCGGAGAACGGCTCGTTCAGGAAGGCGAGCACGATCTCGAGGCCCTCCTCCCGGGTGTGCTGGCGTCCCCCGAGCGCCACGACCTGGGCGTCGTTGTGCTCCCGGGCCAGCTTGGCTGTGTCGAGCGACCAGGCCAGCGCGGCGCGGATGCCAGTGACCTTGTTGGCCGCCATCTGCTCGCCGTTGCCGGAGCCGCCCAGCACGATGCCCAGGGAGTCCATCCCGGCCTGGCGGTCCTCGATCACAGCCTGCGCGGCGTGGATGCAGAAAGAGGGGTAGTCATCCAGGGCGTCATAGACCTCGGGGCCGTGATCGATCATCTCGAATCCGCGCTGCGAGAGCTGTTCGACCAGGTACTGGGACAGCTCCATTCCGGCATGATCCGTGGCGATGTGCACGCGCATTAGCGTTTCAGCTCCTCGAGTTCTCGACGGGCGCACGGACCGCGCCCCAGATGCGGCCCCAGCCTAATCGCCTGCTGCGACGTGCGAGGCGCATGGCATCATGGGCAGAACGCCCGGGAGGCCCCTCCCTCAGTCAGCGCGAAGATGCCCTGATGAGCCGCCGCCCGCACCGCAAGTGGAGAACTGTCCGGAAAGGACCCGACCGTGCCCGGAAAGAACCTGACCCGCGCGGAGGCCGCCCAGCGCGCCGCCGCCCTCGAGGTCGCCTCCTACGACGTCGTGCTGGACCTGACGACCGGCGACGAGACCTTCGAGGCGCTCACGACCGTCCGCTTCACGTGCCGGGAGCCGGGTTCGGACAGCTTCATCGACGCCTTCACGGCCTCCGTGTCCTCCGTGCGCCTCAACGGCCGTGAGCTGGATCCGGCGGAGGTCTCCGACGGCGTGCGCATCCTCCTGCCCGAGCTGGCCGAGGACAACCAGCTCGTCATCGCCTCCACCATGGCGTACACGAACACCGGCGAGGGCCTGCACCGCTTCGTGGACCCCGCCGACGGCGAGGTCTACCTGTACTCGCAGTTCGAGGTCGCCGACACGCGGCGCATGTTCCCGGTGTTCGAGCAGCCGGACCTGAAGTCCCGCTTCGCCTTCACGGTGACCGCGCCGGCGCACTGGCAGGTCGTGTCGAACCAGCCCACCCCGGAGCCCGTCGTCGAAGGCGACAAGGGCACCTGGGCCTTCGCCCCCACCCCCGTGCTGCCGCCGTACATCACCGCACTCGTGGCCGGCCCGTACGAGGTCGTGCGCGACGAGCTGACCTCCAGCGACGGCCGCACCATCCCCCTGGGCGTCTTCGCCCGCAAGTCGCTGATGAACCACGTCGATGCCGAGGAGATGTTCCGCATCACCAAGCAGGGCTTCGAGTTCTACGAGGCCCAGTTCGACACCCCGTACCCGTTCGAGAAGTACGACCAGCTCTACGTCCCGCAGTTCAACGCGGGGGCCATGGAGAACGCGGGCGCTGTGACCTTCGTGGAGTCCTACGTCTTCCGCTCCAAGCCGACGCAGGCCCGCCGCGACCGCCGCGTCATCACGATCCTGCATGAGCTGGCGCACATGTGGTTCGGCAATCTCGTGACCATGCGCTGGTGGAACGACCTGTGGCTCAACGAGTCCTTCGCCGAGTACGCCTCGACCCTGGCCAGCGCACAGGCCACGGATGTGGAGGGCGCCTGGACGATCTTCGCCTCCGGGGAGAAGTCGTGGGGCTTCGAGCAGGACCAGCTGCCCACCACGCACCCGATCAAGGCCGAGATCGCCGATCTGGAGGACGTGCTCGTCAACTTCGACGGCATCACCTACGCCAAGGGCGCCTCTGTGCTCAAGCAGCTCGTGGCCTGGGTGGGCCAGCCGGAGTTCATGGCCGGGCTGCGCACCTACTTCCAGGCCCACGGCTGGGCCAATGCCGAGCTGAAGGACCTGCTGGTCGAGCTTGAGAAGGCCTCGGGTCGCGATCTCAAGGACTGGTCCCAGCGCTGGCTGGAGACCGCAGGGGTCAACACCCTGATCCCTCGGGTCGAGCGCGACGACGACAGCGTCATCACCTCGTTCGCGATCGAGCAGACCGCCCCTGAGCAGCTGCCGACCCTGCGCCCGCACCGCCTTGCGGTCGGGTTCTACGACGTCGACTCCGCGACCGGGCTGCTGCAGCGCACCCACCGCCACGAGCTCGACATCGACGGCGCGCTCACCGAGGTCCCCGAGCTCGTGGGGCGCGATGCCCCCGACCTGATCCTGCTCAACGACGACGACCTGGCCTACGCCAAGATCCGCCTGGATGAGTGCTCGCAGGACACCGCGGCCGAGCACCTCAAGGACTTCGCGGACTCGCTGCCGCGCGCCCTCGTGTGGCAGGCCGCCTGGGACGGCGTGCACGACGGCGTGACCCCGGCCCGCGCCTACGTGGACACCGTGCTGAACAACATCGGACAGGAGTCCGACTCCACCACCGTGAACCTGCAGCTGCGCCGGCTGGACCAGGTCCTGGACTCGTACGTGGCTGCGGGAGCGCGCCAGGCCACTGACCACGATGCCGCCACCCGCCTCTGGGAGCTCGCCGAGAAGGCGGCACCCGGCTCGGATCATCAGCTGCAGTTCGTCAGCGCCTTCGCCCGCCGCGCCTCGACCGAGGAGCATCTGGACCTGGTCCAGCAGCTGCGCTCCGGTCAGGTCCGGCTCGAGGGCCTGGAGATCGACGACGACCTGAGCTGGTCGCTGCTGATCAGCCTGGCCGCGGGCGGCCGCGCCGGCGCCGCTGACATCGACGCCGCGCTGCAGGCGGACAACACCGAGCACGGGGCCATCTCGGCCTCCTCGGCCCGGGCCGCGATCCCCACGCCGGAGGCCAAGGCCGAGACCTGGCGGGCCGTCGTCGAGGAGGGCACCATGCCCAACTCGCTGCAGGCCGCCGCGATCGCCGGGTTCCGCAAGACCCAGGATCCGCAGCTGCTCGCCCCTTACACGCAGCGCTACTTCGAGCAGGTCACCGACATCTACCGCACGCGCTCGCACGAGCTCGCCGAGCAGATCGCGGTGGGCCTGTTCCCCCGCACGGCAGTCCAGGCCACGGTGGATGCCGCCGATGAGTTCATCGCTCAGATCCCCGAGGACCTCAACGGCCTGCGCCGCCTGGCCCTGGAGGGTCGGGACCGCGTGGTGCGGGCCGTGGCCGCACAGGAGGTCGACGCCGCCCACCCGGCATCCCCCGGCGTGCACGAGCCCGATCTCACCTCTCTTGCGGATGCCGAGGCCGCCAAGCGCACGCCCGCACCGCGCACCACCATGGAATGACGCGCCCCGACCCCACGCTGTCCGCAGCACAGCACCCTGCAGCACAGGACCCCGTGTCCGGCGACCCCGAGGAGGCCAGCATGCCCGAGCCCAGCGCACCCCGAGACTCCGACGACCGTGAGGATCCCTCGACGGGCGAGGCGGCCCCGCAGGCAGCCGGCGACGGGGCTTCGACCGGTCAGGCTCCGCACGTATCGGCGCCCGTCCCCGACCCCGCTCAGCAGCCGACGGCGCCGGAGGCTCCTGCCGATGCGCGGCTGATCCCGGTGGGCCGCCCGCTGTCGGCCATGCGCCGCCCGCAGCGCAGCTCCGGCTCGGTCTCAGGCTCCGACGAGCAGGGCGCGGAGTCCTCGCGCAGCTCGTCGTTCTACGACGAGATCGGCGGGCATGAGACGTTCGCCAAGCTCACCCGCGAGTTCTACGCCCGGGTGGCCGAGGACGAGCGCTTCCGCTCCATGTATCCGGAGCAGGACCTGGGTCCCGCCGAGCGTCGGCTGCGGATGTTCCTGGAGCAGTACTGGGGCGGGCCGAGCACGTACTCGCAGGAGCGGGGCCACCCGCGCCTGCGCATGCGGCACATGCCCTTCACGGTGGACACCTGGGCCCGCGACACCTGGCTGAAGCACATGCGCGCCGCCGTGGAGACGCTGGAGCTGTCCCCCATGCACGAGGGCGTCCTGTGGGACTACCTGGAGCGCGCGGCGCACTCGCTCGTCAACAGCCCCGGCTGATCGTCCTCAGCGGCGGATCAGCACGAACCCGCCGGGACACGCCAGCCGCGCCCAGGAGCCGTGCACGGCCACCGGGACCTCGGAGTCGTCGTCGGCGCGCAGGAAGCCCAGGGACCAGGCGGCGAACGCCGCCCCGACCGGGACGTCCACGGAGTGACCGGGAGTCTGCCCCCACTCCGAGACCCGGCCCCAGACCTGCGAGCGCACGCGGTCGACGATCTCCTGCCCGGAATCCGTGGGCACGGTGCGCGCGACCTCCTCGATGCCGTCGCGGGCCGCGCGCACGAGCTCCGGGGCCGGGGTTGCGGCAACGGTCTCCCAGCCCGACAGCGACGGCGAGATCCCGGCCCAGGCCGCGTGGGCGTCATGAGGCGGCAGGCCCAGCCGGGTGTCGTCCTGATCCGCGCGCGGGATCCGGTCCAGCACGGCCGCCAGCGACACCACGACGTCGAGCTCGGAGGCCTCGGACAGTCCGGCGGTGCGCAGCCCGAGCACCGTGGGCGTGGAGTCGAGCAGCCCCTGCTTGGCCAGGGCGCAGGTCCAGATCCCCACGGCACCGCCGACGGCCTGGAACCGCACGGCTCCTTCGGCATCGACCGCCCGGGCTCGGCTCAGGTATGTGCCGACGTCCTCGACGGACTCCCGGTCCCGCAGGCGCAGCGAACGTCCCATCTCACGCCTCCTGAGCGCCCGAGCCCTCGTGGGCTGCGGTCTCGGCCGGACGGCGGCCGAAGACGATCGGATCCCCGCTGCAGTGCTCCAGGAAGGCGCGCTGCTCCGGGCCGAATGCCTCCGGGCGGCCGGTCCTGGCGTCGATCTCGACGGTCGTGGACTGGGCGATCGCGTAGACGGTCCCGCCGCCCGCGTCCTGGAGCCTGTAGTTGAGCACATAGGAGCTCGTGCCGATGTGGGAGGCCCACACCTCCACCTCGATGTCGGAGATGCGGTAGTGCAGCTGCGCCAGGTACTCGACCTCCTGGCGCCCGATCACGGTCAGGCGCTGCCCCACGAGCTCCCGGAACGTCACGCCCCCCGGCACACCGGGGACGCCCTCCAGAGTCGACTCGCTGAGACGCACTCGCGCTTCCTCGAAGTACTGCAGCTGGATGACGTTGTTGGCGTGGCCGTAGGAGTCGATGTCGCCGAAGCGCATCTGCACGGGGATCCTCAGGGTGGTCATGCCATCCATGGAAGCACACGGGCCCGACGCCGCCGCTGCACCCGCTGCGCAGCCCCGCGCCCCTAGAGTTGAGCCCATGAGCCAGCACCCCGATGAGCACGCCCGCCCCTCCTCCGCAGCGCCCCAGTCCTCCCCGACGCAGCGGTCCTCGGCCCAGGAGGTGCCCGCCAAGGATCCTGCCCGTCGCACGCAGGATCTGATCGACATGCTCCAGCTGGCCGATGGCGGCGGGGCCCGCACCCACGAGGACATCTTCGTGGGACGCACCCTGTCGGCCATGCGCCGGGCCGTCTACGGCGGCCAGGTGCTGGCGCAGTCCGTCATCGCGGCGGGGAGGACGGTCGAGGAGCCGTCGCGGCGCATCCACTCGATGCACGCCTACTTCCTGCGCGCCGGAGACATCGACGAGCCGATCACGTTCGGTGTGGAACGCATGCGCGACGGCCGCTCGTTCTCCACCCGGCGCGTGCATGCCTACCAGTCCGGCAGCACGATCTTCTCCGGGATCTGCTCGTTCCAGGAGCCCGCCGAGGGCCTGGAGCACCAGGACCGGATGCCGCAGGGCATGCCGGATCCGGAGTCCCTGCCCACCGCCGAGACGCTGCTGGAGGGCGTGCCGCTGTCGGCGGCCCGCTCGGTGATCGAGCGCCCGTTCGACATCCGCTACATCACCCAGCCGATCTACCTGGCCCCGGACGAGGATCGCCAGCCGTTCAACGCCGTGTGGGTGCGCACCCACAGCCGCCTGCCCGATGACCCTCAGCTGCACCAGGCCGCACTGGCCTACGTCTCCGACTACGTGATGCTCGAGCCCGCGCTGCGCCGCCACGGCAAGGTGTGGACCCAGAAGGGCATGTCCGTGGCCTCGCTGGATCATGCCATGTGGTGGCATCGCCCGGCTCGCGCCGACGAATGGCTGCTCTACGTGCAGAGCTCCCCGTCGGCCTCCGGAGCCCGCGCGCTCGGTGAGGGCCGCATGTTCGACCGCGATGGGAACCTGGTGGCCACCACCATGCAGGAGGGCATGATGCGACTGCCCGAGTTCGCGGACTGAGGACGAGGGCTGGGGAAGGAGCGGATGCTCGCCACCGCGACTCGGCTGGCAGCATCCGCTCGGAACCTGCGTCGATTCCCGTACCGGAGACGGGAGCTCAGCCGCGGCCTGCCGCTCGACCCCAGACCCGCTGATGCCGCTGTGCGGTGAGGATCCCGGCGGCGGCCACGACCAGGCCGACGAGCAGGGAGATCGGGTAGCCGGTGAACGCCGCGACCGTGAGTCCGGCCCAGGCCCCGATCGTCCCGGCGAGCATGTTGAGGCTGCTCAGCAGCGTGAAGTCGGTCCCGGCATGGTCGGGGCGCGAGAGATCCAGGTTGACGGCGTACATGCCGGTGTTCGCCACGGTGTAGCCCGCCAGGATCAGGCAGGCGCCGAGGACGGCTGCCGCCCCCGCGGTCGCGGAGGCGCCTGAGCCGAGCACGAGCGGCAGCAGGAGAAGACCGCCCAGCAGCTGGACGCCCGCCCCCAGACCCATGATCGGAGCCCGTCCCCATCGGCCCATCAGGCGCCCGGCCAGCAGGCCGGCACCCAGGGCCGGGATCGAGGCCAGCACGGAGGTGGTGAGCCCGATCCGGCTCAGCGACCAGCCGGCGTCGGTGAGGATGGGGGTCACCAGCGACCACATGCCCGCCGAGCCCATGGCCACCAGCGGGATGGCACCCAGGCCCCACAGCCGGGATCCCGGCTGTGCCAGCACGCCCACGACATCGCGCAGGCGCAACCGGACGTGCGCGAGGTCCTCGCGCTCCGGCTCCCGGCAGCGCAGCACGGGGATCATGGCCGCAGCGGTGCACAGCACCAGCAGCACGACGGCCGCGCGCCAGCCCCACTGGTCGTGCACGACCAGCGCCAGCCCGCCGCCGATCACCGTGCCGACGTAGCTGGCGGCCACCTGGACTCCCGCGCCCTCATCGTGCCGGTCCTCGGGCAGCTGACGCACGGACAGCGCGTCGGCGGCGATGTCCTGCGTGGCGGAGAACAGCACGAACAGCCCGGCGAGCACGGCCACCGGGCCCAGCTGGGCGACTGGGTCGCCGATCAGCGCCAGGCCCAGGAGGCTGAGGACCATCAGCGACTGCAGCAGGATCAGCCAGGCTCGATGATGGCCCGCCGCCCGTGCGGGGCTCCAGCGGTCCACGAGCGGCGCCCACAGGATCTTCAGCGGCCAGATCAGCCCGAGCAGCTGGAGCAGGCCCAGCATCGCCAGGTCCACCCCGCCGCTGCGCAGGATCCCGGTGAGGCCGGTGCTGATGAACGACGCCCCGATGAACTGGGTGGTGTACAGCGCCCAGAGCAGGCTCCACAGCCCTGCGGCCACGTGCGGCCGCGCGACGGAGGCCCTCGGGGTGCTCGCGGTCCTCGCCCGGCTCATGCGCTCCTCCAATATGCCGTGGCCTCGATGGCCTCGCGGCCCACGCCGTGAGCGCGCAGCATCGACGACACCCCGCGGGTGTCGCGGGCCTCGAGCGCGATCCAGTAGCGATCCTGCGGGCTCGGCGGCTGCTGCGACCAGCGGCTCTCCAGGACGGCGCGCACCCCGCTGCTCTCGTCGCTGCGGTGCACCCTGTGGCCTTCCGCAGTCGGCCCCAGGTGCAGCGGCAGCTGCCGGTCCTCGGGCAGCCTGTGCTCGAGCCAGACCTCTGCCGGAGCCTCGCCCAGCGATTCGAGCAGCGAGTTCATCGCGGGCAGCGCTGCCGAGTCGCCGATGACGATCGTCCGGCCGCTGAACGGGACGTCGGGGTCCACGGCCTTCCGCGCGCGACGACCGCGGGGCTCCCAGGGCGGCTTGCTGCCCAGCAGCGACGCTCGGATCGTGTCGCCGGGACGGCACTCGCGCGCCCAGTCGCTGGCCGCGCCCTCGTGCAGGGCGAACTCCAGGCTGAACCGGCCGGCGTCGACATCGGGATCCACCAGGGTGTAGGCCCGCTGGTGGTCCCGGCCTCCCTCGGCGAACCACAGCCGCAACCACATGGTCGGGTGCGGGACCCTGCGGGCCAGCAGTCCGCCGTCATCCAGCTCCAGCCGCAGGTACGACGGCGCGATCTCCTCCCGCCCCAGAACTGTGAGCTTGGTCTCCATCGACCCCATGGCACGCACCACGGCACTCTCTATCCTCGCCATGCTCCCTCTCCCGCTGGGTTCTGCCGGTTCGGCCAGCTCGCAGTGAGCCGCCACTCAGGAAGATTAGGCTAACCTCACTGTTCGTTGCGGCCGGGAGGAACACCCCGTGTCCCCCGATCGTGACGGCCCGTGTCCCACCGGTCCCCTCGCGGACCACGGCGAAAGGCAGTCTGCTCCATGCCCCCAGCCCCCGATCCCGCCGATTCCACGATCTGCCGCCCCCCAGCCGTCCCGGCATCCGCGCAGCGCGATCTGCTCGCCGCTGCCACGGCCCCGCAGCTGCGCGAAGCCGTCGCCTCCGCCGCACTGACCTCCTCGACCCGCCTCGCCGAGGCCGGCGCAGCGCACTCCCCCGCCGGATTCGACGACCTCGCCGCCCTGATCGACCCGATCGACCTCGACCGGCCGCTCGGGGATCTCGACTCGGCGCTCGGCGAGCTCGACGAGCTCTGGCTGCGTCACGCCGTGTGGTTCCACCTGCCGCGCACCGCCGCCCACCTCAACTGCCCGGTGGCCGTTCCCGCCGTAGCCGCCGAGACCATGGCCGCGATCGTGAACACCTCGGTGGACACCTGGGACCAGTCGACCTCGGCCACCCTGATCGAGCGGCGGCTGCTGGCCTGGACCGCGCAGCGCATCGGCTTCTCCGACGGCGCCGACGGCATGTTCACCCCCGGCGGCACGACCTCGACCCTGCAGGCGCTCATGCTTGCCCGAGACGAGGCGCTCGAGCGCTCCGCGGCGACCCCGCGAGCCGAGCCCCGGCCCGTGCGCGCGGCTCGGCTGCGGCTGCTGGCCTCCGAGCAGAGCCACTTCTCGGTGCTCACCGCAGCGCACATCCTGGGCCTGGACGACGATGCCGTGGTCCAGGTGCCCGTCGACGACGACGGCCGCATGCTTCCCGAGGCCCTCGAGCTCGCACTGGAGGATCTGCGCGCCCAGGGCCTGGTCCCGGCCGCCGTCGTGGCGACCGCCGGGACCACGGACCGCGGTGCCATCGACCCGCTCGAGCGGATCGCCCAGCTGTGCGCCGAGGCCGGGACCTGGCTGCACGTCGACGCCGCCTACGGCGGAGGGCTGCTGGCCTCGCCGACTCAGCGGGAGCGCCTGGCGGGGATCGAGCAGGCCGATTCGGTGACCATCGACTTCCACAAGTCCTGGTTCCAGCCGGTGTCCTGCTCGGCCGTGATCGTGCGCGATCCCCGCACGCTGCGGCACTGCACGCATCACGCCGACTACCTGAATCCGGCCGACACCCCGGAGCCCAACCAGGTGGACCGCTCCCTGCAGACCACGCGGCGCTTCGATGCGCTCAAGCTGTGGACGACCCTGCGCGCCATGGGCCCGGAGCGGATCGGCGAGCTCTTCGATCGCTGCTGCGCCCTGGCCCAGGAGACGGCCCGGGAGATCACGGCCGATCCGCGCTTCGAGCTGATCGCGCAGCCGTCGCTGTCCACGGTGCTGTTCCGCTGGCTGCCCCTGGACGGCTCGGACCCGCAGGCTCTCGTGCGCCCTGTGCGGCGCCGAGTGTGGGACGACGCCTCCTCCACGGTCGCCGAGACCGTGGTCGACGGTCAGCGCTGCCTCAAGCTCACGCTGCTGAACCCTGCCGCGCAGCTCAGTGACCTGCGCGCCGTCCTGGACGACGTCCACCGGGCCGGGGAGGCCGTGCTCGCCGAGCGCGCTGCGCAGCCGCATCCCGACATGGCCCAGACCGCAGAGAGGATCCGATGACCATGCGCTCCACCGCCGAGACGGGCTCCGCAGACGAGCCGCTGGACCTGCTGTGCGTGGGCCTCGGGCCTTTCGGCCTGGGGCTGGCCTGCCTGGCCGATCCCCTGCCGGACGTGCGCGCCGCCTTCCTGGACCGCAGACCTGGTTTCGACTGGCATCCCGGGCTGCTCTTCGAGGACGCGACGCTGCAGATCCCCTTCCTGGCGGACCTGGTGACCATGGCCGATCCCACCTCCGAGCACTCGTTCCTGAACTGGCTCAAGGAGACGGGGCAGCTCTACTCCTTCTACGTGCGCGAGTCCTTCTATCCGCTGCGACGCGACTACAACGCGTACTGCCGCTGGGCCGCCTCCCGCGTCCCGGGACTGCACTGGGGCCAGGACGTCCTCGAGGTCCGTCGCCCGTCCGGCTCCGGGGCCTGGCAGGTCCGTTCCCGGGACGACGACGGTCTCGAGCAGCTCTGGTGGACCCGCCACCTCGTGGTCGGGGCCGGCACGATCCCCACCCTGCCGAAGGCGCTGGATCCTGCGGGCGATGCGGTCCTGCACGCCGGCGACTACCTGGCCCACCAGGACCGGCTGCACGGGCAGGATCATGTCACCGTGCTGGGATCGGGGCAGTCGGCCGCGGAGGTCGTCGTCGATCTGCTCGAGGATCCCCGCGGCCCGGCCGTGGACTGGGTGACCCGCTCCCCGCGCTTCTACCCCATGGAGTACTCCGAGCTCTCGCTCGAGCTGACCTCCCCCGAATACCTGGATCACTTCCGGGGCCTTCCGGAGGATCAGCGGGATGCGATCAACCGCGCCCAGCCGCAGCTGCACCGCGGCATCTCGGCAGAGACGATCACCCGGATCTACGAGGCGCTGCACGTCCGCCGCGCGGCCGGCGGGCGTGCCCCGGTGCGGCTGCTGGCCGCGACCGAGCTGGTGGCCGCCGCCCCGCACGACACCCGGACGCTGCTGACCTGGCGCTCGATCGAGACCGGGCGCAGCCGCGAGACCGTGACGGACGCGGTCGTGGCCGGCACCGGCTACGCCCCTGCTCCCCTGCCGTGGCTGGAGCCCGTGCGCGCTCAGCTCAGCCTGGACGGAGCAGGACGCCTGAGCCCGGACCGATGGCACCGAGCCAGCTCCGACGGCACCCTGCACGTGCTCAACCACACCGAGCACACCCACGCCCTGACCGCCCCGGATCTCGGCATGGGCGCGCTGCGCAATGCGATCGTCCTGGGCCACGTCACCGGTCGGCAGCCGTATCGGACCGAGCGGCGGACCATGTTCCAGAGCTTCGGCCGCCTGCCCCAGCAGCACTGGGGCCCCCGCACCGCCGAGGCCCAGCCGTTCTGCGCCGAGATCGACGGGCGCCGCTTCATGCTGCGTCCGGTGGACCCGCAGCGCGACGGCGCCGCGCTGCACGAGTGGCTGAGCCGGCCTCGGGCCAGGGCCTGGGATCTCGTCGGCGCAAGCCCCGAGCGGATCCGAGAGGTCTTCGAGGCGATCGAGCGCGCCGATGACATGGATGCCTGGCTCGTCGAGGAGATCGTGGCCTCGGATCCCGAGCATCCGGTGCGGCGCGGCTTCGTGGAGACCTACGACCCCGCACGCAGCCCGCTGGCCGAGCACTGGTGCGTGCGCGACGGCGACGTCGGGCTGCACTTCTTCATGGCCCCGGCCCAGGATCCGGTGCCCGGGACGTCCTCGGCCGTCATGGCGGCGGCCCTGCGGCTGCTGTTCAGCGACCCGTCCGTCCAGCGCGTCGTCGTGGAGCCGGACGAGACCAACCATGCGATCCGCGCCGTGAACCGCAGCGCCGGCTTCCGAGAGCTCGGACCCCTCGAGCTGCCGGAGAAGACCGCCTGCCTGTCCGTGCGCGAGCGCACCGCGGCCGACGCAGCGCC
Source organism: Kocuria sp. SL71 (assembly GCF_026672465.1). NCBI lineage: Bacteria > Bacillati > Actinomycetota > Actinomycetes > Micrococcales > Micrococcaceae > Kocuria > Kocuria sp. SL71. Next base: position 610,677 of record NZ_JAPPRE010000001.1, on the reverse strand, counting down.
CGAGACGTCCGAGGGCACCTCGGCTTCCGAGCGCCCGTCGGCCGGCACCCTGACCGTCGATCCCGCGAGCGAGGAGGATCCCCGATGACCGAGACCGCCCTGACCGGAGCCGAGACCGTGAGCTCCGCCGGACCCACGCCTGCCCCGAACCTGGATGCCGAGGGCGCCGAGCAGCTGCAGCGGCTCACCCTGGCCAAGCTGTTCGCGGAGTTCGCCCACGAGCGCATCCTCGCGCCGCGTCCGGAGGCGGAGGGTTGGGTCGTGGACGATCACACCGGCACGCCGCGCTGGCGCTTCCGCGCGAGCCGCCACCCGATGGAGCACTGGCGAGTGGATCCGTCGTCGATCCAGCGCCTGGACGACGATGGCCGCCCCAGCCCAGCGCCTCGCGATCTCGACGCCCAGCAGGCGATCCTGGATCTGCGCGAGGTCCTCGAGCTCACCGACCGGGTGCTGCCGCTGTACCTGGAGGACCTCTCCGCCACGCAGCTCACCTCCGCCCGGCGTCAGGCCCGACCCGCACCGAGCTCACGCGAGCTCGCCGCGAGCCCTCTGGAGCTCGTCGAGCAGCATCTGCACGAGGGCCACCCCGGATTCGTCGCCAGCTCCGGCCGGATCGGCTTCGGCGCCGCCCAGCAGGAGCGGTGGGCGCCCGAGGCCCCGGAGCCGACCCCGCTGGTGTGGCTCGCCGCCCGCCGCAGCGGCTGCGTCCTCTCGCTCTGCCGCGAGATGGACGACCGCGAGCACATGGAGCTTCACCTGCTGGACTCGGAGCGCGAGCGCTTCCGCGCTGCCGTGCGGGAGGCGGGCGAGGACCCGCAGGACTACACGCCGATCCCCCTGCACCCCTGGCAGTGGGAGCACCGGATCCTGCCCGGCATGCTGCCGGACGTCCTGCGCCGGGATCTGATCCTGGTGGGCCCCAGCGAGCACCGCTGGCGCGCCCAGCAGTCCGTGCGGACCTTCCTGGACATGGACGATCCGGCCCGCGACTACGCCAAGACCGCGCTGGGCGTGCATTCGATGGGCTTCCTGCGCGGGCTCTCGCCGGCCTACATGGAGGCCATGCCCGCCATCAGCGACTGGCTCGACGACATCGTCTCGGCCGACCCCGTCCTCAGGGAGTGCGGCGCGGAGGTCCTGCGCGAGCGCAGCGCCGTGGGATGGGTGGGCGATGCCCAGCACCGCTCGGGGCTGCGCAGCGATCACACCAAGCAGCTGGCCGCGCTGTGGCGGGAATCCCCGGTCGCTCGGCTGGCCCCCGGGGAGCAGGCCGCCAGCCTCGCCGGGGTCCTGCACACCGATCGCGACGGCGTGCCGCTGGCGCGCGCCTGGATCGAGCGCAGCGGGGTCGATGCCGAGACGTGGATCCGTGCTCTGCTGAAGGTCTACCTGCTGCCCGTCGCGCATCTCGTGCTCTCGCGCTCGATCGCGCTGATGCCCCATGGCGAGAACGTGATCCTGCGCCTGCAGGACGGCCTGCCGGTCGGCGCGTTCTGGAAGGACCTCGGCGAGGAGATCGCCGTGATGGATGATCAGCCCCTGCCCCCGCAGATCGAGCGCATCCGCACACTGATCGAGCCGGAGTCCCAGGAGCTGTCCGTGCACACCGACGTCCTGGACGGGGTGCTGCGCCACCTGGGTGCGCTGCTGCACGACGACGGCGTCCTGGACGAGCAGCGCTTCTGGGGTCTGGCCGCCGAGGTCCTCGACGAGCACCGCGCTGCCCATCCCGAGCTGTGGCGCGGACACGATCTCTTCCGCGAGGACTTCGCCCACTCGTGCCTCAACCGCCTCCAGCTGCGCGACCCGCAGTCCATGGTGAGCCTCACGGACCCGTTGGGCTCCCAGATCCTCGTGGGGCGGATCCGCAATCCGCTGGCGCAGTTCCGCGGCGTCGGCCCCACCTCGGACGAGATCGGAAGTCCGGCCGGCGTCGAGGTCGAGTGCCGGGACGAGGCGGCGAGCCGCCCATGACCGATCCGGATCCGCACGGCTGCGAGCTCTCCGGCGACGGGTGGGCCGTGTTCCGGGACCCGCACGGCGTGCCGCACGTCCAGGCGCGCGACCTCGAGGCGCTGGCCTTCGGTCACGGGGCCGTGACCGCCCGCGACCGGGTGTGGCAGCTGGAGGTCCTGCGCACCCGGGCCGAATCCCGCAGCGGGCATCTGCTGGGCCCGGAGCACGACGACGGCGACCATCTCAGCGCCGCCCTCGGCATCGAGGAGACGGCGCGGTCCTGGTGGGAGGCCGCTGGGTCTCAGGACCGCGTGTTCCTGGCCGGCTACGCGCGCGGGGTCAGCTCGCAGCTGTCGCAGGCCTGGGCAGCAAGCCCCGAGGTGCAGTCCCTGGGCCTCGGTCATCGTCCGCCCCGGCCCTGGCAGCCATGGACGCCGATCGCGGTGCACCTGGACGTTCACCTGCTGGCGGGAAGTCTGCCGGAGCAGCTGTGGCGCGACCGGGTGCGCCGGCAGCTCGGAGCGCAGTGGCTCGACGCCCTGGACGCGGAGAGTCCCCGCACGGCCGGATCCAATGCGTGGCTGGTCCCGGGGCGGCTCAGCGCCTCCGGCGCGCCGATGATCGCGGCTGATCCGCACCGGATCGTCGAGGAGTCGGGGCCCTACCAGCCGGTGTGCCTGTCGTGCCCCGGTGTGCGCGTTCGGGGCTTGGCGCTGGTGGGCCTGCCGGGCGTCCCGCACTTCGGGCGCACGGAATCAGCGGCATGGGCGATCACCGCCTCGATGGCCGTGACGGAGCAGCTCGCCGAGATCACTGTGGTGCGCTGTGGCGGGCAGCTGGTCCAGCAGGAGACCGGTGAGCCTCTCATCGAGTCCGGGTTCCGGGACAGCACCGGCGCACTGCGCGTGATTCGTCGCTGCCGCCAGGGTCGGGTCCTGCCCGGCAGCAGCGAGCGAGAGGCTGCGCTGTCGGACCTGCCCGAGGGCGGCACCGCGTCCGTGCTGGTCGTGCGCACGGCAGCCGAGCAGCTGTCGCCAAGCTCTGCGGCCACGGCCCTCAGCGCCTGCCGCACTCTGCTCGGCGCCGGCACCGCTGCCGATGTCCTGGCCGCGGCACAGAGCTGGGCGGTGCCCGTCAACGACCTGGTCGCGGCCGACACGACGGGCAGGTGCGTGCACGCCGTGATCGGTGCGGCCGCGCGCCCGCTGCCCGAGCCCCGCGACGTCGACGACCTGCTCGTCCGCGCCAATCAGCGGCCCCCGGACCCCCTCGCGGCCGGGTCCGTCCTGGGGTGCGCCCCTCCCCATCGCGCCCGGCGCGCAGAGCACCTGCTGCGCCAGGCGCTCGCGGACAGCGGTGCGATCTCGGCGGAGGACCTGCTCAGCGCCCAGCTGGACACGCGCTCGTCGTCCCTGCTGGGTCTGGTGCACGCGCTGCTGGCTCCGACTGACGCGCAGAAGGACTCCGACGACGACGCCGGCGGGACCGTCGATCCCGCCGCCGGCCCCTGCGCGGATCGCACCGCCGGCTCGTCCAGCCCCGTTGCAGGATCGGTGGTCGAGGCCATGCGCCAGGAGCTGCTCGAGTGGGACGGGGAGATGGCCGCGGACTCCGTCGTCGCCGCGCACGCAGCCCAGTGGCGGGATCTGCTGGCCCGGCACCTCGCGGGCCATCCGGCGCTCGAGCCGCTGCGCGGCGCCACGGGCCTGCCGCACCTGTGGGATCCCCTGCTCGGGACCACCCCTCGGGTGGGGCTGGCCCTCGAGTCGATCGTCACCCTCGGCCCGGGGCTGGGGCTGGATCCCGGCCCCTGCGCCCAGGCGGCGCTCGAGGAGCTCGCGGCGCAGCTGGACAGGCCGTCCGGCTCCCCGTGGGGAGTGCAGCACGCCTTCGCGCCGTGGAGGGCCTGCGACCAGCTGCTGCCCTTCGCTCCCGTGCCCGTCGGCGGGGATTCCGATGCGCTGCTGGCCGCAGGCGTGCTGCCGGGCCTGGGCGCAGGCTGCGCTCGTGTGCCCTCGGCGCGGGTGCTGTGGGACCTGGCGCACCCGGCCGCCTCGGCATGGATCACCCCGGACCCCGTGGACCGCGGCCAGCTGGGCTCGCGACCGCTCGATCGGTGGGCGGCAGGCGAGATCGATCAGGCGCTGCCGTGGGTGCCGCCTGGGGCTCCGGCGTCCACTGACCGTCCGCACCCGCTGGGAGGCCTGCACCTGCGCCGTCCTGCCGCGCAGGTCACGTCCGAGGCTCCGGTCGGCGCTTCCGCAGAGGAGTCCACCGGTGCCCCCGGGTTCGGCGCCGATGCTCCCCTGCTGAGCCTGCGACCGGTGGATCCCCTGGCCGATGCCGAGCTGCTGCACGGCTGGGTCAGCTCACCGCGCGCCGTCTTCTGGGGCATGGGAGGACTGGAAGCGGAGACGGTCTCGGCGATCTACGCCGAGATCGCAGCCTCCGACAGCCACCACGCCTGGGTCCTCGAGCTCGAGGACCGCCCCCTGGGGCTGCTGCAGACCTATCACCCGCACGCCGACCCCATCGGCGGGGCCTATCTGCCGCGGGCCGGGGATCTGGGCATGCACCTGCTGCTCGCCCCGGCCCGGCGGCCGCAGCCCGGATTGACCTCTGCCCTGGCGGAGTCGCTGGCGCAGTTCCTCTTCGCCGACCCCGCTACCCGGCGCGTGGTCGCCGAGCCCGATGCCTCGAACTGGCGAGCGGTGCGGAGGATGCAGCGCACCGGCTTCGAGCTCGGCACGCAGATCCGGCTTCCGGACAAGACCGCCCAGCTTGCCTTCCTGACTCGCGAGACCCTGCAGGGCGCCCGAGTCAGGGGCGGTGCCGCGGCTGATCCGAACCAGCGCACATGATGACGAGGGCCCGTCGTCATCCGGTGCAGGATGACGACGGGCCCTCGAGGCGCGGTGCGAGGGCCGCGGCAGAGCAGCTCAGTCGCGCGTGAGGCGGCGGTGGGTCATGCGGCCCGGGCGGGCTGCCTCCTCGCCGAGGCGCTCGATCTTGTTCTCCTCGTAGGACTCGAAGTTGCCCTCGAACCAGTACCAGTTGTCCGGGTTCTCCTCGGTGCCCTCCCACGCCAGGATGTGGGTGGCCACCCGGTCCAGGAACCAGCGGTCGTGGGAGATGACCACGGCGCAGCCCGGGAAGTCGAGCAGCGCGTTCTCCAGAGAGCCCAGGGTCTCGACGTCGAGGTCGTTGGTGGGCTCATCCAGCAGCAGGAGGTTGCCACCCTGCTTAAGGGTCAGCGCCAGGTTCAGGCGGTTGCGCTCACCGCCGGAGAGGACGCCGGCCTTCTTCTGCTGGTCCGGGCCCTTGAAGCCGAACGCGGAGACGTAGGCGCGCGAGGGCATCTCGACCTGGCCGACGTGGATGTAGTCCAGGCCGTCGGAGACGACCTCCCACAGCGACTTCTCGGAGTCGATGTTCTCGCGATTCTGATCCACGTAGGAGATCTTCACGGAGTCGCCGATGCGCAGCTCGCCGCCGTCGATCGGCTCCTTGCCCACGATGGTCTTGAACAGCGTGGACTTGCCGACGCCGTTGGGGCCGATCACGCCGACGATGCCGTTGCGGGGCAGGGTGAAGGACAGATCCGAGATCAGCGAGCGGTCGCCGAAGCCCTTCTGCAGGTCCTTGGCCTCGATGACCAGGTTGCCCAGACGCGGTCCGGGCGGGATCTGGATCTCCTCGAAGTCCAGCTTCCGGGTCTTCTCTGCCTCGGCGGCCATCTCCTCGTAGCGCGCCAGACGCGACTTGGACTTGGTCTGGCGGCCCTTGGCGTTGGAGCGCACCCACTCGAGCTCGTCCTTGAGGGCGCTTTGCCTGCTTGGCGTCCTTCTTGCCCTGGACCTCCATGCGCTTGGCCTTGGTGTCCAGGTACGTGGAGTAGTTGCCCTCGTAGGGGTACAGGCGGCCGCGGTCGACCTCGCAGATCCACTCCGCCACGTGATCCAGGAAGTAGCGGTCGTGGGTCACGGCCAGCACGGCGCCGTGGTAGGCGGCCAGGTGCTGCTCGAGCCACAGCACGGACTCGGCGTCCAGGTGGTTGGTGGGCTCGTCCAGCAGCAGCAGGTCGGGCTTCTCCAGCAGCAGCTTGCACAGCGCCACGCGGCGGCGCTCACCTCCGGAGAGGCTCTTCACGTCGGCGTCGCCGGGAGGGCACTGCAGGGCGTCCATGGCCTGGGCCAGCTGAGAGTCGAGATCCCAGGCGTTTGCGGCGTCGATGTCCGTCTGGAGGGATCCCATCTCCTCCATGAGGGCGTCGAAGTCCGCGTCCGGCTGAGCCATCTCCTCGGAGATGGCGTTGAAGCGGTCGAGCTTGGCCTTGATCTCGCCGACGCCCTCCTCCACGTTGCCGAGGACGGTCTTGTCCTCGTTCAGCGGGGGCTCCTGCTGGAGGATGCCCACGGAGTAGCCGGGCGAGAGACGGGCCTCGCCGTTGGAGGGCTCGTCGAGCCCCGCCATGATCTTGAGGATGGTGGACTTGCCCGCGCCGTTGGGACCCACGACGCCGATCTTGGCGCCTGGGTAGAACGACATCGTGACGTCATCGAGGATGACCTTGTCGCCCACCTTCTTGCGGGCCTTGTTCATGGTGTAGATGAATTCAGCCATGGCCCTCAGGTTACCCGTCGGGGACGACAGCCGGAGCCACTCCACCTGAGCCTCTGCCCAGGGTCCAGTCCCCTCGGCCGGGCTCCGCACCCCGGCGGCGCCTCCCCCTGCCCCTGAGAGCACCCGAGCGGGAGGCGCCGCGAGCGCCCTGCAGACCCGGCACGGACCTGCTGTCCGCACACCGGCTCAGGAGGAGGAGCCCTGCCCGGCACCGGCCAGCAGCTCCTGCGGATCGCCCTCCCACGAATGTGCGTCCTCGGAGCTGCCCCCGGCATCGGAGCCGGAGCCGTCGCGGCCGTCGTGCTCGTCGTTCCCGTCGTCGAGGATCTCGCCGGTCATGGGGTCGACCGAGCGGGACCCGTCGCCCCAGTCGTCGCTGTGCTGCGAGGCGTCCGAGCCCTCGCCGCGCGAGCTGTCGGAACCGGCGCCGGAGCGCTTGTAGGTGGCAGTGCCCAGCGCCAGGTCCGGGCCCAGGGCCGTCGCGTCGATCTCGACGGTCAGCCGCTCCTGACCCTCCTTGGTGGTCCAGGGCCGAAGGCGCAGCCGGCCCATCACGAGCACAGCGTCGCCGACCTTCAGCGACGACGCCGCATTCGCCGCCAGCCGCCGGAAGCAGGTCACGGTGTACCAGTTGGTGGGGCCCACATCGACCCAGGAGCTCGACTCGGTGTCGAAGCGCCGCGGGGTCGAGGCCAGGCGGAACGACGCCACCGGAGTGCCGTCGGGAAGATTGCGGAGATCGGGCTTGGTGGCGGCGAAGCCGCGGACCGTGAGGGTGTCGAACATGGTAACTCCTGATGGTGAGGGCCGAGACGAGCCGCTCGGCGGATGGTCGCCGGAGCCTGCTCGTGCGGGCAGCGCCCCGGAGTCCGCTCAGACTGGACCGCCATGCCCCGCCCCCGGCGGCGGCGCCGACGCATCTGGGGGCATCTGCAGGCACAAGCCCGAATCTTGTTGCTGTGGAGGCAGGGTGCACGGTCGGCGCGAGCTGTTCGATAAGCTGTTCCGCGCCCGCCTCGGTAGCTCAGGGGATAGAGCAGGAGCCTTCTAATCTCTTGGTCGGGGGTTCGAATCCCTCCCGGGGCACTTCTGTCCTGAGCCGCGACATCGTTGACAGACGATGTCGCGGCTCAGCCTCTTCTCGCGGCGAGCAGGCGGTTCGAGACAGATATGCACGCCATCCGCGCTGATGGCATGCATATCTGTCACCAACCGGAGCTGCCGTAGGCTCACGCGCTCACGGCGGACGTTCAAGCGCGGGGACCCTGCCGTTCGCACATGGATCGTCTCGCGCACTGTCAGGGACTCCATGCCCCTGGGCGTCCCCGTCATCGATCCCCGGGACGCGCAGAACGGTTCCTGAGCCCTCAGATCACCACGGGCTGGTTCGGATCGAGGGTGCGCCTCCGTCGGCTGCGCCGGGTGGCGGGGTCCAGGAACCAGAGGTAGGCGCCGTAGGCCACGCCGATCACGGCGGCGATGGTGCGACCGGAGCCCAGGTCGATGTCCAGGTATGGGAAGACGTCGAGCTGGTCCGAGATCGCGTAGATCATGAAGAACACGGTCAGGAAGAGCAGGACGTCGGCCTGCCAGTCGGGGCGGATGCCGGTCACCGCGAAGAACGGGATCAGCCACACCACGTACCAGGCCTGGATCATGGGCGAGAACACGACGATCGCCGCGAAGGCCAGCGTCATGCGCCGCACCACGCGCTCGTCTCGGCCCGTGAACATCAGCCACAGGATGACCGGCACCGCCAGCGCCTGACCGGCGGAGTGCACGAAGCCCCTGGCGGCCCCGGCATCGCCGCCGAACAGCCCCGCGATCCCACCGACCACCACGCCCAGCAGGCCGATCGGGGCGTACCAGATGAACGAGGTGCCGGTGGTCGACAGGCCCTCGATCCAGCCCCAGCCGAAGCCGGACATCCAGCCCAGCACAGCCATCACGGCGATCGCCCAGGCCAGCGTCAGGAACCAAATCAGGAACTTCCGAGGCCACGAGGCGCCGCGCCCGGCCCACAGGAGCCCGATGAACGGCAGCAGCACCACCGTGATCGGCTTGATGCCGATCGACAGGACCACCAGGGCCGTGCCTGCCAGTCCCCCGCGCCAGTCGCGCCACGTGGCCGCGACCAGCACGCCGAGCAGCGCCAGCGCGGTCATGATGGCGTCGTTGTGCACGGCCAGGATGAAGTTCACCAGCAGCAGCGGATTGGCCGTCGACAGCCACAGGGCGCGCGTGGGATCGATCCCGTGGCGCTGCGCCAGCCGGGGAACGGTCCAGGCCAGCAGCATCACGGACAGCACGCACAGAATGCGGAACAGGAAGACCGACGAGTCCGGCTCCGCGCCGGTGATCCCGACGATCGCCCGCTCCATCATGATGAACAGCGGCCCGTACGGCGGCGGGGACTCGCTCCACAGCTGATCCGCCCCCAGCTGGAAGAAGTTCTCGATCGTGGAGACGCCGGCCTCGTACGGGCTCAGCCCGGCAGCCGCCACGCGGCCCTGCCCGATGTACGAGTAGACGTCGCGGCTGAAGATCGGCACCGAGAAGACCATGGGCACCGACCAGGCGATGGTCGCGGCGGTGACCCACCTGCGGGAGCCTGGTCCCCACCCCTGCAGCTTCTGACCCAGCCGGAACCACTCGCGCACCAGCATCATGGACCCGATCGCCACCAGGATGATCGACAGGATCGCCCCCGGTGTGGTGAAGCGCAGCTCGATCACCAGGGGGCTGCGCCGCAGCTCGGAGACCCCTGCCAGCCAGCCGACCCCGTAGGAGCCGATCATCAGCAGCACGGATCCGAGAGTCCCGAAGACGACGGAGCGCAGGATCGACCGCTCTGCGCGCGCGGAGCGCGGCGGGGCCGTCGCGGTGTCGGCCGCCGGCTCGGGCGGCTGCTCGGTGGTCGTCTCTGGCACGGATCCCCTCACGGCGGTCTGCTGACGGTCGATCGGGCGGCACGGTCCTGCTGCAAGAGCCGCCCGCAGTGGCCGTCATCCTACCGGGGCGCCGCGGCGGAGACTCCTCGCGACGGATATGCAGGGCTGTCCGCCGCCGCGGCTACAGTGACCGACGTGGCTCTCTCTAACGAACGAATGGTGTGGATCGACTGCGAGATGACGGGTCTGTCCCTGACGGACGACGCCCTCATCGAGGTCGCGGTGCTCGTGACCGATGATCAGCTCAACGTGCTCGGCGACGGCGTGGACGTCGTCATCCGGCCGCCGGAGGGCGCGCTCGAGCAGATGGGCGACTTCGTGCGGAACATGCACGTCGAGTCCGGCCTGCTGGAAGAGCTGCCGTCGGGGACCTCGATGGAGGAGGCCCAGCAGCAGGTCCTCGACTACATCAGGACATGGGTTCCGGAGCCGGGAAAGGCACCGCTGGCCGGCAACTCCGTGGGCACCGACCGCACGTTCCTGGTCCGGGACATGCCTGAGGTCGTGGAGCACCTGCACTACCGGATCATCGACGTCTCCACGATCAAGGAGCTGTCCAGGCGCTGGTTCCCCAGGGCCTACTTCCAGTCCCCGGACAAGACCGGCAACCACCGCGCCCTGGGCGATATCAAGGACTCGATCGACGAGCTGCGCTACTACCGCGAGGCCGTGTTCGTGGACGACCCCGGCCCCTCCTCCGATCAGGCCAGGGAAGCGGCCTCGCGAGTGGTGGCTGCCCGGCGCCTGGCCGAGCAGAGCGGCTCCCAGGACGAGCCGCAGGCCTGAGGTCCCGCGCCGCCCCTGCGGCCGTGCGATCTGCGCGTGACGAGATCGACATCGTGCGCGCGGAAGACTCAGGAATGGGTTACAGTAGTCCGCGTTGCTCAGCGGCTGACAACGTCTCCCCTGCGGAGACGGCCCGGCCGTGGAGAGCAGCTTGGTGGGCGTAGCTCAGTCGGCAGAGCGCCTGGTTGTGGTCCAGGAGGTCGCGGGTTCAACCCCCGTCGCTCACCCCAAACGGGTCAGGTGTGAACTTTCGACCAAGGGTCCGCCCTTGGTCGCGGTTCCCACCTGGCCCATTTTCTTCGCTTCGGCGGTCCAGCTCAGGGCGTCGTACGGGTTCCGGTAGCCGACGCGCACGTCGTTGTCCTCGTCGATGTAGAGCGCCTTGAACAGCACCTGATCGATGAGCCGCCGGTTCGCGTCGTCGGCGTGCTCGTAGATGTCGGCGGCGTTGGACAACAGCTTCAGGGAGTCGTCGAAGTTCTCTCGCGCAGCGGCGTAGTTGCCGTGGTGCGCGGTGATCCGGCGCTCGATGGTCTCCCACGACGCGGTGTGTATCGCCCCGGGTTTGTTAGAGGCTCGCAAGTGCCGTGTCGGCGGTCGCCGACACGGTCTGGTGGTGATGGTCGTTCTCCTCGAGCTCGACGGGTGGGATCATGCCGATCTCGCCGTGGAGCCGGCGATGGTTGAACCAGTCGATGTACTCAGCGGTCGCGATCTCGAGCTCGTCGATGCCCGTCCCGGGCTAGGTCGGCCCGGCAGCATCGTCGACAGCTGCCAGCCGAGCACACGGCGGGAGAGCACATCGATGACGAACACGGCATAGACCCAGCCCGCGAAGGTGCGGCAGCAGGTGGTGTCCGCGACCGGCAGCTGGTCCGGGACGGTCGCGGTGAAGTCCCGTTCGACCAGGTCAAGGCCAGTGTCCGGCCATCGCCGGCAAGCGTGATCCGCGGGGCCTTCTCTCGAGTGATCCCGCGAAGTCCTTCCGCCGGCATCAGTCGTTGCCCGGTGCAGCGCGCGACCATGACGCCTTCTCGGCGCAGCTGAGCGTGGAGCTTCTTCGCGCCGTAGACCCCGAAGTTCTTCGCCTGGACACGGCAAATCTGGACCAGCAGCTCCTTGTCCCGAATCGTCCGCTTCGAGGGCGGGCGGGTCTTGAAAGCGTCGTAGGTGCTCGGCGCAGCTCGCGCACTTCCTTCTCCATCTCAGCGAGGCGCTGCGCATCGCCGGTCATGGTCCCGGACCGGTGGCCCTCGTCGATCTCAGCCTGCCGGACCCATGTCCGCAACGTCTCCGGATCGATCCCGAGCTGCTCGCCCACACAGCGGAACGCACCCGACCTCGTCGCTGGATCCAGCCGCGCGGCCACAGGCATCCTCGTGGCCCTTCCCGGAGCTCGTCGGGGTACTTCTTCGGTGCTGCCCTGGTGCTCATCCACCCGTGGGATCACAGCCTCCACCAGACCCAGGGCGATACAACCTGTCCTCCGTCGCAGCGAAAACCGGATCTCCCGGGGAATACGTCTGGTATGCGGCAGCGAAGGCCGGGGTGAACGCGCTCACCGTGGGGTTGGCCGTAGAAGCCGCACCTCACGGAATCCGGTTGAATGCAGTGAGTCCGGGCACGGCGGCCACGACGATCCATGCGCGGACGGGCCGCCCCGACCGCGCAACCGAAGTCTGGGCGCGATCGCCGATGGGGCGACCCGCTCAACCAGAGGAGATCGCTGCTGCTGTCGAGTGGCTCGTCGGCCCCGAGGCCAGTTACGTCAACGGTGCGATTCTCGACGTCGCCGGAGGAACGCGATGAGCCAAGAATTTCCCCGTGAAGCGACCTCAGCGGTGAGCTGGGCTGTTCCGCCGGGCAAACCCGACCCGATCTTCGGCACCGTCGCAACCCGCGCCGAGAAAGGTCTCGCGAACATCGTCGGCCTGGTCGGAGCAGTCGGAATCACCGCACTCACCCTGCGAACGAACGCGTCTTGGAGCTGGGCACAGTATGTTCTTGCCGTCATCATCTCGTTCGATGTGGTCGGCGGCGTCGTCGCCAACGGCCTGAACTCCGCAAAACGTGACCACTTCGGTTCGCACGGAGAGAGACCGGAATACTTCGGGATGAAACTCGTGCGGCGACCGGTCCTCTTCACGGCGCTGCACTTGCATCCCATACTCGTTGCCCTGGTGTTCGCTCCGACACTCTGGTGGTGGGGCGCGCTCTGGTATCTCTTCACCCTCGCGGGTACCATCGCTGTCCGACGTTCAGCGCTGTATCTCCAGCGACCGGTCGCCTCGGCGTTCTGCGCACTCGCGGGCATCGCAGCATTATTCACCCCGGCCCCTGATCTCTGGGCGTGGCTGCCCGTCCTGCTCACCTTGAAACTCGTGCTCGCCCACGGTGTGCAGGAAGAACCCTATCGGCCAGAGAGCGTCGGCTCACGAGAGTAGCTGAGGGCAGATCGTGTGAGAACTAGAGGCACTCGGAATCGAAAGGAGATGTCGCGTGATCGAATCCGAATATGAGTACGAGGACGTCGCGATTGCCTGCGCCGACGGCGAGAAGATCCAGGCTCGGTATTTCTCCGCCACAGCACCGGCCTGTGACATCGAGCATGTTGTGATCATCGCCCCGGCGACCGGTGTGCAGGGCCGATACTACTGGCGATTCGCGAGTTACCTGGCTGAGAATGGAGTCACTACCCTGGTGCCCGACTATCGAGGTATCGGCCGCTCGGCACCGAACACTCTCAAAGAGTACCGGAAAGCGAAGATTCGATGGCACCACTGGGGTACGCGTGACCTGGAAGCCTGCATTCTCTGGATGCGCAAACGCCACGGAGCGCAGGCGCGGCTAAGCGCCGTCGGCCACAGCTTCGGAGGCTACGCGGCAATCCTCGCGGAGCACGCGTCTGAGATCGACCGGCTGCTGATGGTGGGCGCCCAGCACGCACACTGGCCGGATTACGACAAGAAGCACAGGCTCAGCCTATTTATCAAGTGGCACGTCTGTATGCCGGTGATTGCTCGAGTGCTGGGCTACTTCCCGGGAAAGAAGCTCGGATGGCTGGAAAATCTGCCACAGGGCGTCGCCCTCGACTGGGCGCGCGGAGCATCGGACTACTCGAAGACGATCGGCACCGAGGGAGAGGCGATACTGCGCCGAAGCGCTCAGCTGACGCTCCCGGTATTGGCGGTGAATCCAACTGACGACCCATATGCCACACCAGCAGCGGTGCGAAGAACACTGAACTATCTCCCTCAAGCCGAATGCGAGGAGATCTATCTGCACCCTCGGAACCTCGATGTAGACGAGATCGGGCACTTCGCACTTTTCCACCAACGCTTCCAAAACACATTCTGGACAGCAGCCTTCGGCTGGTTAACTGGCTCTTCAGAGTTGAGTGTGGGGTGAGGCGTCGAGGCCGCCGGTGATGAGGAGCATGCGGAGGCGGTAGTGCTCGAAGTTTCGGAACCCGCCGGCGATGCGGCGGCCGAGCTCGATGATTCCGTTGGTGGGGACCGACGCCTGAAGAGTCCCGGGAGCCCCCGGAATGCCTCCGGTGGTGCGGGCTCAGGTCCGCGGAGGATGGTGGACGCGCATCTCAGGGCGCTTCTTGATCATGTGCTTCCCGGAACGCATCGTGGGCGCCTCACCCACTCATAGCGGGTGAGGCGCCCACGATGCGTTCTCTCCCCCGGAGACAGCTGATCTTCTCCATGGGGAGGTAATTTCCGGGTAGGAAGACGGTGGCAGGCCGGGGTCAGGAGCTGACCGAGGCGCTCTTCTTGGTCTTGACGATCTCCAGGGCGCGCTTGAGGTAGCTGCCGAACACGGGGTAGTTCTCGCTCATCGGGAAGTGGCCGATCTCCTTCATCTCGATGAACTCCGCGTTGCGGATCTGCGAGGCCGTCCGCTCACCGTCTTCGGGAGTGGTGAGGTAGTCATACTCCCCGGTCATCAGCACCACCGCGCACTGATCGGTGTCGATCTCTCCCAGCTTGCCGCGCAAGTCATGGTCGACCGAGTAGTAGTGCAAATCCCCCTTGAAGGACTCCGAGCCCTGGGTGTAGTAGAACCAGGTCTTCCACCGGTCGGCGTCCGGGGACTGCGGGGCCATCAGGTCCCAGGTACCGGAGGCGCAGACCTGGGCGGCGTTGGCGTGCGGGTGCTGCCACCAGTCCAGGTAGAAGCCCGGAGAGTAGTCCGCACCCTCGACCGGGATGACCGCATCGAAGCGGTCCGGGCGCCGGTAGGCCAGCTGCAGGGCGATATTGCCGCCGAAGGAGGAGCCCATGAAGATCGGGTTCTCCAGCTCCAGGGCATCGCATAAGGCGATGATGAAGTTGGCGAAGTGGTCGGCGGTGAGCTTGTACTCCTCGGTCCACCAGGCGGTGTTCTCCGGCGGGTCGGACTTCCCGTGGCGGGGCAGGTCGTAGGCGATGACCCGGTAGTTGGCGGTGATCTCCTCGTCCTCGAGCAGGTCCCGCCACTGGTGGTTGTGGCAGCCGGCGGTGTGCTGGCAGACCAACGGCTGGCCGGTGCCGTTTTCGAGGTAGAAGACCTTGTACTCCAGTCCGTCGACGTCGACGGTGACGTAGTGGCCGGTGACAGATGAGATGCGAGCCATGAGAGTTCTCCTTGTTCAGGCGGTTCAGACGGGGACGCCGACGGTGCGCAGCAGTTCGATCTGGCGTGTGAGGCAGCGCAGGTTCTGCATCAGCACCAGCACGTCGCCCTCCAGGGCCATGTCGCGCTGGAAGGATGCCGCCCAGATGCCGTGGAACATCGGGGCGGGCATCTCGGTGCCGAACTCTCGCCAGGTGGCCGCACTGGCGCGGATGGCGAACTGGTACGGGGCGTCGAGGGGTCCGGGGTCGATGCTGATTTCAGCGACCTTCCCCGCGTTCATTCGCACTACGAAGGAGTGCTCGTCCATGTCCAGCAGGTAGGAGCAGGTGAAGTACTTCCCATGGGCCAGGAGCTCGGGGTCCTGGTCGTTGGCCGCCGTGAAGGCGTCAACCCACTGCTGGGTCGAGGTGGTGGAGGTGGTGGTAGTCATGTTGTGGTCCTTCCCGCCTGACGTGCTCTGTCCGTGGCGTTCGCCTCCTTTATTGGAGCGTGACCTGTCTCACAAATCCATTACTCCTCTTCGATGGGGCGATAGGCCACAACTATTGCCAGCCAACGGGGCGGTCACTACCGTTGAGTCATGCAGCCCTCCTTCGAGCTGCGCGTTCTGCGCTACTTCGTCACTGTTGCTGAAGAGCTGCACTTCGGACGCGCCGCCACCCGGCTCCACATCGCCCAGCCGTCACTGAGCGTGCAGATCCGCAATCTCGAACGCTCCCTCGACACCCCCTTGCTCAACCGCACCAGCCGCGGGGTGACCCTGACCCCGGCCGGGGAGGTCCTGCTGGTCCACGCCCGGGACCTGCTGGCGGCCGCTGAGGCGGCCGCTTCCTTGACCCGGCGGGCAGCCCGGGAACCGGGCCGAAAACTGGTGGTAGGTTTCCAGGCCAATGCTGCCGCCGAACTCACCCGGGCCGTCTTGGAGGCCTATCGCCACAGCAACCCGGCGGTCCAGGTCGAAATGCGCTCCTACCCCTTCGGCGATCCCACCGCTGGGTTGGCCGATGGCAGCGCCGACGTCGCCTTCGTTCGCCCACCCTTGCCGCAGTTCAAAGATCTGCGGATGGCCACCCTGTTCACCGAGCCCCGGGTTCTAGCGGTCTCGGAGGCCTCCGAGCTGGCTACCCGGTCCTCGGTCCGAGTAGAAGAACTCCTCGATGAACCCTTCATCGCCCGCAACGCCCCGGATCTGTGGCGGGACTTCTGGCTGGCCACCGACGCCCGTCACAACCACTCCCCGGTCATCGGCTCCGAGGTCAGCACCGTCGACGAGTGTTTCGAGGCCATCCTCAGTCACCAAGGCGTCGCCTTCACGCAAGCCTCCACCCAACGTTTCTACAGTCGCCCCGGCCTGGCTTTCGTCCCCGTGGCCGATCTGTCTCCCTCCACAGTCAGCGTGGCCTGGCGCCAGGACAACGAAGATTGGGCAGCGCGCGCCTTCGTCGAAACCGCCCAGTTCACCGCCCTGAGCACCACACTCCCCCGGACGACACAGACGATCTAAGCGGTCCGCTCGAAGCGGGGCCCATCCGCCGTGCGTCACCGCGGGCCGCGCCTGACGGCGGGCCATACCCTCCGTGATGCTTGTCCTCGCCGTCCTGACACCCATTGCCGTGGCCGCCCGTTAGACAGGCGCCCAGGAGCGGAGCACTGAACAGCCCGGGGAAAGGACTACGGCGACGTCGAATTGTGGGACCAGACCCCACCCATGTGCCGCTAAGACACCCCAGTACCGAATCGCCCCATCACCTCACCTGGCCCCGGTCTACTGACGTCTCATAAGCTCAGGCTCATTTCGGATGCTCGTAGAAGGAACCCTGACGGCGACGTCGTTCTTGTGAAAAATGGCCGGTAGCCAGCCATATGTAAAGCAGTAAAGACTTGATTTGCGCTCTGCGCGCATCGTGTGGTTCCGGGTAGCAGCTCCGGTGCTCTCTCAAAGGCTGCCTGACCTCGTCCGATCACCCTTGCGCGGTGCGATGCCGTGGCACGCATGGCATGAAGAGGGATCGCCTGCGGCCTGGGCCAGGACGGGCTGGACCTGGGACCAGAGCGTGTTCCAAGTGGTGCCGAGCTGCCGGGCCAGGCCCTGGATCGTTGCTCCCTCGGCCTGGAGCTGGCCGATCGCCCACCGGGTCCGCACCGGCCGCCCGGCCCAGGGCGCATCGATCATCTCGACCGTGATCGGTCGCGATGACTCCGCAGCCGGGGCAGCCCGTGACCGGATCACAGGACTCCACCTCGAGCACCAGGCCCGTTGGAGCCTGCGGCACCGCGACCAGGTGGAGGCTTGGGAAGTCGAGGAGAACATCGCACCGGTCGCAGCGATCGAGCGCGTCAGGGCATACACAACTATGGTCGGGCATCGTCGAGGTCCTTGAGATCAGCGGGGTAGAAGTCCGCTCATCATCGGGGACCTCGACGTCTACATCCAGCTACCCGACCCAACCGGCGCGCCCACACTCAACTCTGAAGAGCCAGTAATCGGGGTTCCAGTCGTCCCACCCGGCGTCACCACCGGCCCACGAACATCGCTCCGAGGCTCTGATCCTCCGAGTCACCGAACCCCTCGCCAGCCTCAGATGCCCGAGAAATCAGCGATCCCAGGGTGGTGATCGAGGCTGCAGTGTCCTCCCGCAAGCCACCCCGTGAAAGGCCCCGGAGTCCTCGGACTCCGGGGCCTTTGTCTGGTCCGGCTCAGGCGAACAGCGTCATGACGTAGAGCACGAAGACCATCACGTGACCGGCGCCGTGCAGCGCGGTGGCCCGCCCGCCGAAGAACGTGGTCACGGTCAGCAGCAGCGAGATCCCCAGCAGCACCAGATGCGCGGGGGCAGCGGCCAGGACCACGTCCTGTCCTGTGAGCAGCCCGATCACGAGCACGGCCGGGATCGTCAGGCCCACGGTGGAGACCAGGGCGCCGTGGCACAGGTTCGAGACCCGCTGCATCTCGCCGGCCAGGGCCGCCCGCAGCGCGGTGATCGTCTCCGGCAGGAACACGATGGCGGCGATCACCAGCCCGGACAGCTCCGCCGGGGCCTGCAGGCGCGCGAGCGCCTCGTCCAGCAGGGCAGCCATGTGGTGCGAGAGCAGCACGATCGGCACGACGGCGGCCACGAGCACCAGCGCTCGGAGCATGATCTCGGCGCGATGCGCCCGCAGCACCTCGGTGATCACAGCGCTCGAGGCAGCTGCGGCGGGGAGCTCCGGGTCCGAGGAAGCGCCCGGCTCCTGGAAGTCAGCGCGCTGGGGTCCCATCTGCCGCTGCAGGAAGTACGCGTAGAGCACGATCGTCATGGCCGCCACGAGCACCGCCTGCGCGCCGGTGTACGCGCCGTCGTCGCCGATCAGTCCCGGAAGGGCGAAGGCCGTGGCCGCCAGCACGATCAGCAGCGTCAGGTAGGCGGAGACCCCGGCGCGATTGGGTCGCAGTCCTCCGTGGCGTGCTCCCCCGACGGTCAGGCACAGACCGATCACGAGGTTGAGGATGATCATCGACACCGCCATGACCGAGTCGCGAGCGATGCTCGCGTGCTCGCCGGGGCCGAGCATGACGGCCGAGATGAGGATGACCTCGATCAGCACGACCGACAGCGTCAGCACGAGGGTCCCGTAGGGATCCCCCAGCCGTTGGGCCAGGTGCTCTGCCTGCTCGACGACGCCTGAGGCGCAGACCAGGATCACGACGATGATGCCCGTCAGCAGCGCGGTCAGTGCGGCCGCGGGAAGGTGCCCCGTCAGAAGGGGCTGGGCCAGACTCAGCGCGAGATAGGCGCCCCAGCCCAGCAGCAGGCGCAGGATGACGGCGGGGCGCAGGACGCTGCGCAGGGTCGAGGACGGTGGGCTCATGCGGACGAGGCCTCCTGTGCGGGGCCGTCCCCGCTGCAGGCCGCTGGTGATGCGGGTCGTCCCGCGGGCGTCTGTGGGCGTCTGTCGATTCCGAGCATCGATCCTAGTCGTCGATCGCCCGGGGGGCTGTCAGCGGGGTCACCGCCCGGAGTCACCCCCGCGGTCGGACCCGCTCACTGCCGATCGATGTCATCGGGCTCCCATCCGTGGGCCGTGCGCACCGCATTGGCCGCCAGCGGGATCTGATGCGAGGCGGATTCCAGGATGTGCATGAGGTAGCCGCCGGTGTTCGGCAGCGCGATGACGTCCCCCACCGCCACTCCGTCGGGGAAGACGATGCGCCGCTTGAGGATCAGCTCGGCCTCCACGCAGTAGGCGCCCACCAGGAAGGCCTCGATCGGCCCCGCCCAGGGGTCGACGGGCGACTCCGATCCTGCGGGATCGGAGGCCAGCGCGCCTTCGTCGTGCTGCGGACCGGGAACGAGCAGCGGGTCCACCAGGAAGTCGGCGGACGTCGAGCGGCACTGTGTGCGGTTCATCTCCAGCCCGACGATCGGCACGCCGTCGCTGGTGCGCTTGCGGAAGGCCACTCGGGCCAGGGTCATGCCGCAGCCGTCGAGCATCGCTCGGCCGGGCTCGCAGCGCAGCTGCAGGCCGCGGGCGCGCAGGGCATCGGCCACCGTGGCCTGCGCGCCGAGGCCGTCGTGCTCCGCCCCGACGACGCCGTCGTCGTCTCTGCCGGAGGCGAGGTCGGCGTCGAGGACCTCGCCCAGCCAGGGCCCGCGCGTGAGCTTCTGGTGATAGGGGTACAGCTCGCGCGCTCCCCCCAGCTGCGGACCGTCGGGGCCCTCCTCCCGACGCAGTCCCAGGCCGTCACCGCGCCAGGTCAGCGATTCGTCGCCGCTGAGGACGGCCTGCTCGTGGGTCCGCCAGAACGACTCCCACGGCTCGGGGTCCTCGAGATAGGACATGGGCACGCCGCCGCCCATGTCGATCCAGGCCGGCTCGTGTCCGCGCTCCCGGAGGGCATCGACCAGCGACACGGCCTGGCGCAGGCCCTCGCTGCGATCGCCCGGATCGTAGCCGTGCAGGTGGAAGTGCACGCCGGTGACCGCCAGCCCCGACTCGCTCACCGAGCCCCCTGCGCCGCCGAGCTCGGCCAGCCACGTGCTCGCCGACTCCCCGAACCGGGTCGGCGCGATCCCCCGCCCCGGCTCCGGCGCCAGCCGCAGACCGATCCCGACGGGGGCGGTCCCGGCCGGACGCCCGGCGAGGACTCGGCGCAGAAGGGCCAGCTCATCCCGGTTGTCCACGACCACGGTCGCACCGGAGCCCACCGCCAGCCGCAGCAGCGGCTCCGGCTTGATCGCCGCCGTCACCACGATGTCCTCTCCCGGCACCCCGCGCTCGAGGACCTGGCGCAGCTCTCGCTGGCTGCCCACGTCGATCCCGTGGCCGAGCTCCCGCGCCCTGTCCACCACCGCGAGCATCTTGTTCGCCTTGCGCGCCACGAACACGCGCAGCTCGACCCCGCGCTGGTCCGCCGCACGGATCAGCTCCTGCGCATTGGCCTCCAGCGGTCCCGGGTCCAGCAGGTTCACGGGGCTGCCGTGCTCGGCCTGCAGGTCCTGGCACGCGACGGGATCGCCTACCAGCTCCTGCATCCAGGGCTCGAGGCGGCCCGGCAGCGCGGGGCTGCCGTGGGCGCGAGAGCGCAGGGGGTCGTCGATCGGCGGGGTGGCGGTCATGGCTCTCCTGGGAGGGGTCTCGATCATCCGCTGTGCCCACAGCTGCGGCTGGGGATGCAGGGCTCGGTTCAGCGTGTCATGGCCCAGCACGACGTCCTCGGTGGGCCGCCCGAGCACCGACAGCCCGGGGACGAGGCGACCGGCGACATCCACAGCGGCCGCCTCGCGCGGGATGCGGCAGCCGCGGCGCCCCGGCGGGATGCTGAGCACACCGCGCTGCACGAGCCCGTGCAGCAGCGGATCCGTCGCCGAGATGCCCGGCGGGGCCAGCACGGCATCGACGACGACGTCCGAGCCCGGGGACGACGACCCGCCGGGGGCCCGCAGCCGGCCGTCGGCGCCGATCTGCGCACCCGTATCCAGGCTGGACAGATCCACGATCCCGGCCTCGACGAGGGCTTCGAGCCGCCGCGCGCTGCGCAGCGGCGGTCCGAAGGCCCACCGCTCGAAGCGCACTGCCGCCGCGCGGAGCTCTGCCCACTGCTGCGGCGGGATCTGCGCGAAGCTGATCCGCTGCACGATGGCCGGGTACAGCAGCGACCACGCCCGCCCCAGCACCCACGCCGGGCCGCCCGGCTCGCGGCCCTGGGCCACGGCGATCCCGCGGCGAAGGGACCGCGCCGCGGCACTGCGCGCAGCCGCACTCGAGGTCTGCGCGTCCCGCGCCGCCTCGTCCTGGGGATGCTCCGGCTCCCGGCCGCAGCGAAGAGTCTCCTCCACCGCGGCGACGATGCCCTCCGGTACCGGCGAGCGCAGCGGGCCGCAGCCGTCCTCGGACTCCGGCTGCCGCTCGCGCAGCAGGAGCCGCTGCGCCGTGCGCTGCACGGCCCCCAACAGCGCCGACACGTCCGAGGCGTCGAGGACCTCACGGCGGCCGGCTGCGAGGATCTCGGCGCGCACGCCCTCCTGCAGCGCCCCGGCCGGTGCGGAATCGGGATCCGGCTTGGCATCGAGCAGCGCTCCGCTGCGTCCCGTCGGGAGGATGACCGCGGGCTCCCGGCCGCTGGGCCGGTAGTGCAGACGGCCGCCGGAGCCCTCCTCGAAGCGACCGCCGCGTCCCTCGCTCAGGCTCAGCGCCGCGTCGATGAAGGTCAGCGCAGCGCCGCGCACCACCACGCGGGATCCCGGGGGCACGGCCTCTTCGCTCAGCCGCTGCGGGGCGGGGTACACACCGCCGATCAGCGGCACGGGGCCGACCCACCCGTGCGCCAGGGCGGCTGGGTGATCCGAGGCGTGGCCCGTGGCCAGCAGCACCTCGTCGTACGGGCCGTGCCAGAGCGGGCCGGAGCCCCCTGCGCGCCGCGCAGGCTCGATCCGCACCTCCCACGCGCGCGGCTCCAGCGCAGGGCGGCGCAGCTGCTCGGCGCGGCCGCGGAGCACCCGCACCCGGGTCCCCTCGGGCAGTGCCGCGGCCACCTGCGACCACGCGTGCTCCAGGTAGTCTCCGATCAGCGCCCGGGGCGGGTAGTCCTCGGCGGCATCGTCCCGGCCCTGTTCGAGCGCCCACTGCCGGAAGGGCTGCACCACGCGGTCCTCGGCCCCCGGCTCATGGGCGTCGACGATCCCCGCCGTGACGTTCAGGCGCAGATGCCGGGGCTGGCGCGGGTCGTAGGCCGCGCCGGTGCCCGGTCGCTCGGAGGGGTCCACGATGTCGATCCGGACCTCCCGCGGACCGTCGCCGCGGCCGGCTGCTCGCAGCCGTCTGCCCAGGGAATCGAGTGCGCTCAGTGCCTTGGGACCGGCTCCGATCACCGCCAGCCGCAGGATGCCCTCAGCCACGCGTCCGCTCCTGGAGAGCCTGCACGGCCTCCTCGACCTGCTGCGGGGAAGCTCCCAGGACGGTGCTCACCCACTCGTCATCGTAGATCGTGTCCAGGTAGGGCATGCCGCCGTCGTGCACGAGCATGGCGATCCGGGCTTCGTCCGGGCGCTGCGGCAGCAGGGAGGCCACGGCGTGCACGACCGCCCCGGTCGAGGCCCCGGCCAGGATGCCCTCGCGCCTGGCCAGCAGGCGCGCGCCTGCCACGCACTCGAGCTCGCTGACCCGCAGCACCTGATCGGGCTGGACCCGAAGCGACAGGTCAGTCACGAATCCGGCGCCCATCCCCGGCAGGCGTCGTGCCCCGGCCGTCCCGCCGAACAGCACGCTGCCCTGCGCGTCCACGGCGATCACGCGGGTGCGCATCCCGTGCTCCTGGATGTAGGAGGCGCAGCCGCCGATCGTGCCGGTCGTGGAGCAGGCCGCGACCACGTCGTCGACGCGGTGCTGCATGGCCTCGGCGATCTCGCGCATGGTCCCCTCGCGGTGGGCACCCGCATTCGCCGGATTGCCGTACTGGTGCAGGTTCACCGCCCCGGGGATCTCCCGCAGCAGCTGCTGAACGCGGGCCAGCCTGGCGGTCAGCAGGTCGCCCGTGGCCGGATCCGGATGCTCCACGAGCTCGATCCGTCCGCCCAGCGCTCGGATGGCCGCGATCGTCGAGCGGTTGGCCCGGGTGTCCACGACGCACACGAACTGCACGTCGTGCGCCGAGCACGCGCGGGCCAGGGCCATCCCCAGATTCCCGGAGCTGGACTCAACCACGGTCCCGCCGGGGGCCAGTCGCCCGGAGTCCAGCGCATCGCGCAGCATGGCCAGTGCCGGACGGTCCTTGGCGCTGGCCCCGGGATTCAGGGACTCGACCTTGGCGAGCACCTCGGCCGGATGGCCGTCGAACAGCCGGGACATGCGCACCAGCGGGGTGCCGCCCACGGCCTGGGCGATGTCATTGAGGATGGGGGCAGGCTCAGAGGTCATGGCCCTAATCTGGCACACGGACCTGGGAACAGACAGCAGGCTGATGGACGGAGCCGGACCGTGCCCGATCCGGTGGACCCCCGGTTCCGGTGGGCGGCCGGCTCGCCCGGTAGGATCGGGGCCGCCGCCGTGCACGGCCGCCCCACCGTCCCGCCAGCTCCAGGAGCCCCTGCATGTCCGTCCGCCCCGTCGTGATCACCGGCGATCCCGTCCTGCACCGCCCGGCCGCCAAGGTCACGGAGTTCGACGACTCGCTGCGCGAGCTGATCGCCGACATGCACGAGACCATGGACGCAGCCCACGGCGTCGGCCTGGCCGCCCCTCAGATCGGTGTGGGTCTGCGGATCTTCACCTTCGTGTTCGACAACGACGATGACGCCCCGAACCGCGGGGAGATCATCAACCCGGTGCTCACGGTCGGGAAGATCTCCGAGCAGCGTCCGGACCCCGATGAGGAGGCCGAGGGCTGCCTGTCCGTGCCCGGCTACAGCTTCCCGCTCAAGCGGGCCGAGTGGGTGCGCATCGCCGGCTTCGACCCGCACGGCCAGCCGATCGCCTGGGAGGCCACCGGCTGGTTCGCCCGCGTGATGCAGCACGAGTACGACCATCTGGACGGCAAGCTCTACGTCGACCGCCTGGACGAGAAGTGGTCCCGCAAGGCTAGGAAGGCTCTGAAGGGCGAGGGCTGGCGCGAGGCCGGGAACACCTGGACCCCCGGCATCGACGAGGACCCCTTCGGGCACTGACCCGCCCTGTCGCAGCGGCGGTCTCCCGAAAGGCCCCTGCCGGAAGGCAAGAGGAGCAGGTCGGCTCAGACCCGACGTACCCCGCGCCGCCACCGCAGCACGGCACCGGCGAACAGCGCCGCGAAGAGCCCCAGCACCACCACCCCGGACCACTCGAGCGACAGCGCATCCGTCCAGGTGAAGGCGGTGACTCCCAGCTCCCCGAGCAGACTCATCAGCCCCAGCACGCCGATGACGGCGGCGAAGCACACGGAGACCGCGGTCATGACGATGTTGTATCTCAGCTTCCGCTCGGGCCGCTCCAGAGCCCAGCGGTAGGCCAGGGCCATGAACATCCCGTCGGCGGAGTCCAGCAGGCACATGCCGGAGGTGAACGCCAGCGGGAGCAGCAGCACCACCCACCACGGGACGCCTGCCGTGGCGCCCCCGGCGGCCAGGATGAGCAGGGAGACCTCGGTCGCAGTGTCGAATCCCAGTCCGAAGAGGAACCCGACCGGGTACATGTGCCACGGCCGGTCCACCCGTCGCAGCGCGGGCCGCAGGATCCGGGACAGCGCACCAGCGGCTCCTGCCGGGTCGCTCTCCTCGGCTCGGCGCGAGGCTCGGATCAGCGTGCGCAGAGTCCGCAGGTTGATCGCTGCCAGCACCACCAGCGTGATCCCGGAGAAGGCAGCGCCCCACACGCCCAGCGCAGTGCGCACCGGGGAGTCTCCTGTCAGGCCCACCCACCGTGCGGAAACGACCACCAGCACCGCGGCTGCGAACACCACGGTGGAGTGTCCCAGGGCGAAGTACATGCCCACGGACTGAGGGGTCCGATGCCCGGACTGCAGGGCGCGGGTGGTGTTGTCGATCGCGGCGATGTGATCCGGATCGAAGGCATGACGCAGGCCCAGGACATAGGCGGTGAGCAGCAGCCCTCCCGTGAAGGCGCTGCCGAGATCCCCCAGCCCCCAAGCGGCCGCGACGCCGCCGAGGAGCAGCAGATGCAGGCCTGAATTCACCCCGATGACCTGACGCGAGATCGGCGGGGCGACAGGTTCGGCGAGCGCACGGGGCGCCGGGGCGATCGGCATGGCCGACAGCGTAGACCCGGATGTGGGATGTCCAGACGCGCCCGCCTCCCCCTCCCTGAACCGCCAGCCCGCGCTCAGGATCCGGACAGGATCAGGAGCGGCCCATGATCCTCCATGCACAGCTCGACGGCGCCGTGCTCAGGCTGCGGGCAGCACCACCGTGAGCTGACCGGGGCGCTTGCCCTGCGGCTCCTCCAGCTCCACGCGCCACCGGGTGCCGGCCGCCTCGGCGAGCTCCTGGGCCGTCTCGACGCGGCGGCCCTGGGCGACCTGCTCCAGCACGTGACGCGCCAGCTCCCCGCGAGTGTGCTTGGCGAAGTGCGAGACGACCTTGCGCTGGCCGTCGTCGGAGACAGTGACTGCGCGGACGGCCACGGTGGTCTCTGACGGGGCGGCGAAGGCTGCCGAGTACGCCGAGGAGCGGCAGTCGATGATCAGCTGCCCCTCGGCCTTCGGACCCAGCGCCTCCCGCAGCCGCGGCTTCCAGAACGACGACAGCTTCACCGGCTCGCGCTTGCCCAGCCCCCGCAGGGCAGTGCCCATGGACAGCCGGTAGGCGGGGATCCGATCGGTGGGCCGCACCGCACCCCACAGGGCCGAGATCACCACCACGGAGTCCTCCGCGACCCGGCGCTGCTCGGCGGTGAGCGACTGGGCCCCGAGCGCGTCGTAGAGCACCCCGGTGTAGATCTGCAGCGCCGGTGCGGCCGGTTCGGTGCGCAGCGACAGGTTGCGCTGCACCTCCGGTGCGAGCGAGGCCCCCACGCCCAGCGCCTCGAGCGCATTGCGCTGCCCGCTCACCTTCTCGAGAGCCGCCAGGACTCTCAGGCGGTCGTCGTCGAGCTGCGGCAGCGACAGCTCCTGCAGCTGGACCGGGTCCCCGGAACCGGGCCGGGTCTTGGTCTCGGAGGGCGGCAGCAGGATCAGCATCCGAGCATGCTATCGGCCGCAGACGGGTACAGTGGTCGGCTGGACAGGACGGCCGGGTGATCGCGCGGCGCCATGTGCGCCTCGAGGAAAGTCCGGGCTCCGCAGAGCAGAACGGTGGCTAACGGCCACTCGGGGAGACCCGCAGGAAAGTGCCACAGAGAGCAGACCGCCCACGGCACGCCGTGCGGTGAGGGTGAAAGGGTGGTGTAAGAGACCACCAGCGCACCGGGCGACCGGTGCGGCTAGGCAAACCCCGTTCGGAGCAAGGTCAGACAGGGTGCAACAGGGCTGCTCGTCCTGCATCCGGGTAGGCCGCTCGAGCCCATCGGCAACGATGGGCCTAGATGGATGATCACCGCCGTGCCCCGGGCGACCGGGCACGTGCACAGAACCCGGCTCACAGGCCGTCCTGTCCCTCGACATCCCCGCTCCGGCACCTCCGCAAGCGCTCTCAGGGCACCAGGATCGCGCCGCAGTCGGCGCAGGCGGCCACCGTCTGCGGATCGGCTTCCAGGGCCGAGACCTCCGCGGGGCTCATGGGGCTGCCGCAGGCTCCGCAGGCCGAGGCCTGACGACGCGCCGCCGCGATCTTCTCCCGTCCCGTGCC
The DNA here is from genome assembly GCF_026672465.1 of Kocuria sp. SL71. NCBI lineage: Bacteria > Bacillati > Actinomycetota > Actinomycetes > Micrococcales > Micrococcaceae > Kocuria > Kocuria sp. SL71. Next base: position 583,979 of record NZ_JAPPRE010000001.1, on the reverse strand, counting down.
GCCGCCGCGGATCCGCTCGTAGCGCGCCACCAGCTGATCGTTGCCCACGGCGAGCACTGCGTCCTGCCGGCCCTGATCCAGCCCGGCCAGCTCCTCCCGCAGCTGCTTGCCGGACTCCTGAGCCGCACCCACGCGCGCGCGGGCATCGGCATCTGCGGCCTTGAGCCGCGGCATCAGCTCGTCGCGCTGGGATTGGAAGGCGGCCAGCTCCTGATCGGCGCGCTCGGCCCCGGCACGGGCCTTCTCGACCTGCCCGGTCAGCGATTCGATCTGCCGGGTCTGGGCCGAGACCTGCTTGGCGGATCCGCCGGCATCGCGCCGGGCACGCTCCGTCTCGAGCCGGGCGAGGAGGCCATCGACCTTCTGATGGGCGGCGTCCCGGGCGCCCACCAGCTCAGCGCCCCGGGCCTGCAGCTCCTTGGCCCTGGCGACGGCGGCGCGCTGGCGCTTGAGGGACTCCACGAGCTCGGGCTCCTTCTGAAGCACCGTGAGCCGCTCGCGCAGGGTCGCAGCGCGAGAATCGCGGGACTGCAGCGCCAGCAGCGCCTCGAACTGCTCGGGGGCGGCGGTGGTCATGATGCGACTCCTGTCGATCGGCTCGGCTCCCACACGTCCTGCGGGGGCTCGTGCGGGCTGGGCACCCGGAAGTCCCAGGGGTCGCTGCGACGCCCCGAGACCCGGACCTCGGCCCGGAACCCGCGCGCGGAGAGCTCCTCCTGCAGCGCGGCCGCGCCCACGGGCAGCCACAACCACTCGCTGGCCGCGTGCGAGAGGTCGATCAGCGCCGGTGAGCCGTCGCCGGTCAGTGCGGTCTCACGCGCCTCCGAAGCCGGGTGATGGCGCAGATCGGCGGTGACGTAGACATCCGCCTCGGCACGCCGCACGGTCTCGAACAGAGAGTCCCCCGAGCCGCCGCACACCGCCACGCGGCGGATCATCCGGTCGGGATCCCCTGCCACGCGCACGCCCTGGGCGGTCGGCGGGATCACGGCGGCCAGCCGCTGGGAGAGCTCGACGAGGCGCACGGGCTCGTCCAGGTCGCCCACACGGCCGATCCCGATCTCCGGATCCTCCGACGACGGCTCGAGGGGCTGCATCCGCTCCACGCCGCAGGCGCGCAGCAGGACATCGGAGACGCCGTCGCGCGCGGCGTCGGCATTGGTGTGGCAGGCCAGCAGCCCGATCCGGCGCTCGATCAGCTCGTGGAGCACCCGTCCCTTGTAGGTGTCAGCGGCCACCGTGGACACCCCGCGCATCAGCAGCGGATGGTGCGTCAGCAGCAGATCCGCCTCCGTCTCCACGGCCTCCTGGACGGTGGGCGTCACCGCGTCCACGGCCATCAGGATCCGGCGCACGGGGGCCTCCGGTCGCCCCGCGATCAGCCCCGAGGCATCCCAGGACTGCTGCGTGCGCAGCGGCCACAGCCGATCCGCGGCGTCGACGACCTCTGCCAGCGTGGGGATCTCGCTCATGGCACCGAGTCTAGGAGGAGACGACGACAGCGCGCCCGGCCGGTCGGGACCTCACCGCTGGGACCCTCCCGAGGCCGGATCGGCAGGAGGTCGAGCGCAGGAATACCGAGGCCGCGAGGAAGGTTCCACCGACCATGACCACCACGACCTACGTCCTGGGCGCCGGCTGCTTCTGGTGCCTCGACGCCATCTACCGCAAGACCCGCGGCGTGAGCGACGTCGTCTCCGTCTACACCGGCGGCCATGTGAGCCACCCGACCTACGAGCAGGTCTGCTCCGGTCAGACCGGCCATGCCGAGGCGGTGGCGGTGAGCTTCGAGCAGGAGGTCGTCTCCCCCGAGATCATCCTGGATCTGTTCTTCACCTCGCACGATCCCACGAGCCTGAACCGCCAGGGAGCGGATGAGGGTCCGCAGTACCGCTCGTCGATGTTCTACGCCGACGAGCAGCAGCAGCAGCTCTTCCAGGAGGCCATCGAGCGGATGGCCCCGAACTTCGAGCGCCCGATCGTGACCACGCTCGAGCCGCTGGGCACCGTCTGGGAGGCCGAGCCGGTCCACCAGGACTTCTACGCCCGCCAGCCCTATAACGGGTACTGCCAGTTCGTCATCAATCCCAAGCTGGCCAAGGTCCGGCAAGGTTACGCAGAGTTTCTGACCACCTCGTGACTCGCAGGCGCCGCGGCCTCGGCCGTTAGGCTCGAGCAGAGTCCGATCGCCCCGCACACGGATGCCGTCTCACCGCGGCTGCCAGGGCACCGCAGATCCCCTTCGGAAGGAATCATCATGGGCAAGATCCACGACAACGTCACCCAGCTCATCGGCGGCACCCCGCTGGTGCGCCTCAACGAGCTCGACAAGGACCTCCCCGGCAACGTCGCCGTGAAACTCGAGTTCTACTCCCCCGCACACTCCGTCAAGGACCGCATCGGCCGCGCGATCGTCGACGCCGCCGAGGCCTCCGGCGAGCTGCGCCCCGGCGGCACCATCGTGGAGGGCACTTCCGGCAACACCGGCATCGCCCTGGCCATGGTCGGGGCGGCCCGCGGCTACAAGGTCATCCTGACCATGCCGGAGACCATGTCCACCGAGCGCCGCGCCATGCTGCGCGCCTACGGTGCCGAGATCGTCCTGACCCCGGGTGCCGACGGCATGCGCGGGGCGGTCGAGAAGGCCCGCGAGCTCGTCGAGTCCTCGGACAACGCCATCCTGGCCCGCCAGTTCGAGAACGAGGCCAACTCTAAGGTCCACCGCGAGACCACCGGCCCGGAGATCTGGGAGGACACCGACGGCCAGGTCGCCGTCTTCGTCGCCGGCATCGGCACCGGCGGCACCATCACGGGCGCCGGCTCCTACCTCAAGTCGCAGAACTCGGATGTGCGCGTGGTCGCCGTCGAGCCAGCCGACTCCCCGATCCTCACGCAGGGCAAGGCCGGCCCGCACAAGATCCAGGGCCTGGGCGCCAACTTCGTCCCGGACGTCCTGGACCGCGAGGTCTACGACGACGTCTACGACGTCGAGGTCGACGACGCCGTCCGCGTGGCTCGTGAGCTCGGCACCAAGGAGGGCATCCTCGGCGGCATCTCCACCGGCGCGAACGTCTTCGCGGCGCTGGAGGAGGCCAAGAAGGAGGAGAACCGCGACAAGCTGATCGTCACGGTGGTCTGCGACTTCGGCGAGCGCTACATCTCCACCGTCCTGTACGAGGACATCCGGGGCTGATCCCCGCAGCGACCTCGGACCGCGCCGAGCACCGGCGCGGTACGGTCCCGACGGACCCGCGTGCTCCCCTCCCTGCCTTCGACGGGGTCGACGAGCGGCGGGTCCGTCGCCTTCCCCGACCTCCTGCGATCTCCCCTCGGTCCCTGCCGGCCGGGACGGATGCCGCTGGACCCACCGCCCCGCCGGGTTCCGCCCGCCCGGTGACGCTTCGATGAGGAGATCCGTGAGCTTTCTCAGCAGACTGCGCGAGGACATCGACACCGCGCGCGCCTTCGACCCCGCCGCCCGCTCGGACGTCGAGATCGTCGTGAACTACTCGGGGCTGCATGCCATCTGGCTGCATCGCCTCTCGCATCGGCTCTGGGAGCGGGAGCAGACCAAGGGCGCGGCCCGCACGGTCTCCCAGATCGGGCGCTTCCTGACCGGCGTGGAGATCCACCCGGGCGCCACCATCGGGCACCGGTTCTTCATCGACCACGGCATGGGGATCGTGATCGGCGAGACCGCAGAGATCGGCGATGACGTCATGCTGTATCAGGGCGTGACCCTGGGCGGCACGTCGCTGGCCAAGGTCAAGCGCCACCCCACGATCGGCGACGGCGTGACAGTGGGCGCCGGCGCCAAGGTCCTGGGCGACATCGAGATCGGCAGCGGCTCGGCCGTGGGCGCCAACTCGGTGGTCGTCAAGGACGTCCCGGAGGACTCGGTGGTCACCGGCATTCCCGGCAAGGCCCGAGCCCGCACCCCGGACAAGCAGGAGCCGCTGGTGGATCCGGCCGCCTACATCGATCCGGCCATGTGGATCTGAAGTCTTCCGGTTCACGACGACGGCCCCGGGCTCTCGCTCACGAGAGTCCGGGGCCGTCGTCGATCCGACTGCCGGAGCCCGAGGGCCCCGGCGGCTCGGGTCAGCTGTCGATCTCGGAGCGGTCGCTGCTCCACAGCGTGTGGAAGGCACCTTCGGAGTCGGTGCGCAGGTAGGTGTGCGCACCGAAGTAGTCTCGCAGTCCCTGGGTCAGGGCGGCGTTGGAGCGGGGGCGGCGCAGGCCGTCGTAGTACGACAGCGACGAGGCGAAGACCGGGGCCGGGATGCCGCGGTTGGTGGCCTCCACGACCACGCGGCGCCACGACGGCAGGTACTCGGCGATGACGTCGCGGAAGGCCGGTGCGAACAGGAGGTTGCGCGGGGCGGTCTCCTTGTCCTTGTAGGCGGCCATGATGTCCTCGAGCAGCTCGGCGCGGATGATGCAGCCGGCGCGCCACAGCGAGGCGATGACGTCGAGCTGCAGGTCCCAGTCGTGCTCGGCCGAGGCCGCATCCAGCATCTCCAGGCCCTGGGCGTAGGCCACGAGCTTGGAGCAGTACAGGGCGCGGCGGACGTCCTCGATGAAGGCGGCGTCATCCACGGTGCCAGGCTCGGGGACCCCTGCGGCCAGGGTCTCCTGGGCCTCCAGGCGGGTCTCGCGAGCCGTGGAGGACAGGGCCCGGGCGAAGACGGACTCGGCGATGCCGGTGACCGGTGAGCCCAGCTCGAGGGCGGCCTGCACGGTCCAGGTGCCGGTGCCCTTCATGGCTGCGGCATCCACGATGACGTCGACCAGGGGCTTGCCGGTGCGGGAGTCCACCTGCTTGAGGACCTCGGCGGTGATCTCGATCAGGTAGGAGGACAGCTCGGTGCTGTTCCACTGCGTGAAGATCTCGGCCTGCTGAGCCGGCTCGATGCCGCCGACCTGGCGCAGCAGCTCATAGGCCTCGCCGATGACCTGCATGTCGGCGTACTCGATGCCGTTGTGGACCATCTTCACGAAGTGCCCGGCGCCGTCGGTGCCGATCCAGGCGCAGCAGGGCTTGCCGTCCCCGGGGGCGTCCGCGGCGATGGACTCGAGCATGGGGCCCAGGGAGTCGTAGGACTTCCGCGAGCCGCCCGGCATGATCGACGGGCCGTTGAGCGCGCCCTCCTCGCCGCCGGAGACACCGACGCCCACGAAGTGCAGGCCCTTCTCCGCAAGCGCCTGCTCGCGGCGGATGGTGTCCGGGTAGTGCGAGTTGCCGCCGTCGATGATGATGTCGTCCTCGTCCAGCAGCGGGACGAGCTGCTCGATCACGGAGTCCACAGGGGCGCCGGCCTTGACCATGATGAGGATGCGGCGCGGCTTCTCGAGCGAGTCCACGAGCTCCTGCATGGTCTCGGTGCGGATGAACTCGCCCTCGTCGCCGTGCTCGGCGATCAGGGCATCGGTCTTGCCGACCGAGCGGTTGTGCAGGGCCACCGTGTAGCCGTGGTGCGCGAAGTTGCGGGCGAGGTTGGCGCCCATCACCGCGAGTCCGGTGACGCCGATCTGAGCTTTCTTCTCTGAAGTCATGGGCCTCAGCCTAGTCCGGGGGCCGGACAGCCCTCCATGGGTACTGCTTGTTGCCCCCGCCCGGATCTGTCGCGGCACAGCGCCGCCGGCTTAGCCTCAGCAGATGGATGAGACACAGGCCGCGCGCCTGCCCGACGGGCCACGCGGGCGGCGCCTGTGCTTGGAGCTGGCGGAGATCCTCTCCGAAGAGGTGGCCCTGCTCGTATGGGAGCTCGCAGCACGGCTCGATCCGAACCGAGGCACCTGGCAGATGATGCCGCTCCTGGAAGCCGGCTCGGATGCTGCGAGCGCACCGCAGGAGCTGCGGGCGGTGCAGGATGTGCAGGAGGCCAGCATTCCTGCGCTGATCTCGGGGCTCGGTCGGGTGCCCCTCGGGAGCCTGTCACCGACGAGCACCCAGAAGGCCTTCGGCGCCGCGGTCGATGCTGCGCGGTACTGGCAGGAGCCCGATGGCGAGGATATGCTCGTAGCCGATCCCTCGATCCAAGCGGCGCTGCGCCCCCTGGCCCACGAGCTGACGGTGGTTCCCGAGCTGAGCTGGTGGAGCCAGGATGCGCTCCGGCAGCAGAGGCTGATCGCATGGGATGACCCCGATGTCTCGCCCGGAGGCCAGGGGCCCAGCCTCCAGGAGTGGGCCCGCTCCACCCGCGCCGAGGAGCTCCAGGCCCAGTGGGACAGGCCCGCGGACCCGCAGGCGAACTTCTCCGGGACCTGGTGGTCCACGCCGGTGATCTCGCGGCGCTCCACGGTCGGGCGAATCCACTGGAGGTCAGGGCCTCCCGCCGCCACGACTGGTATCGCACCACCGGGATGGTGGGGCCGTGGGTGATCCCGGATTGGAGCACCGTGGCGCAGGAGGCGGATGCCGTCCACCTCCCAGCCGTCGCCTACCTGGAGCTCGCCGGACGCACGCCGCCGCTGGGCGACGGCCGATGGACGGTGATCGCCGGCTGGGATCCCGACGACGGCCGCTGGCGCCGCGGGTGAGGACTCCGTGCCTGGGCCTGCGAGCAGGTGTGGGCCCTGCCGGGATCGAACCGACGACACCTGCGGTGTAAACGCAGTGCTCTGCCAGCTGAGCTAAAGGCCCTGGATGTGGCGGCATCGGGTGGACGACTTCTGCAGCCGTCAGCACCCGATGCTGACGCAGATGTTACCCCCGAGTCGGCTCTTATGTGACGCTCTGACAACGATTCCTGATGCGGAAGCTGGTGTCTTCCATCACGTCGGCTGTGAAGACGTCCTCCTGGCCCTGGGCCCCTCAGGGTCGACGGCCGCGTGCGCCCTCGCTCAGCGGGGCTTCGGCTGCGGCCAGGAACTCCGCGACCTGCGCGTCGATCTTGACCGAGGCATCGGCATCCGAGCGGGTCTGGCCGTGGTTGACGATCACCACGGGGATGCCCGCTCGCACAGCCCGGCGCACGAATCGCCGCGCCGAGTGCACGGTCAGCGAGGTCCCCAGCACCAGCAGGGCCTGAGCGAGCTCGGTCTGATGCCAGGCGGCGGCGACGTCGTCGGGATCAGCGCTCTCGCCGAAGAACACCACGTCCGGCTTGACCACGCCCCCGCAGACCGGGCAGTCCGGCACGCGGTAGGCGTCGCCGGCATAGGCGACCTCGGCATCGGCGTCCGGGGCGAAGTCGATGTCGGCGGGATCCGCCGAGGCCGCTGCGGCCTCGGGGTTCAGCGCGTCGAGCCGATCCGACCAGACAGTCCGTGGGATGAGCGTTGCGCAGTCCATGCAGCGCACGCGGTCGTAGCGCCCGTGCAGGTCGATCACGCAGCGCGAGCCGGCGCGCTCGTGCAGCCGGTCGATGTTCTGGGTGATGACCGCCCGCACTGCTCCGGCGGCTTCGAGCCGGGCAAGGCTCCGGTGCGCGGCGTTCGGCTCGGCGCGCTGCAGGTTCCGCCACCCGATCTGGTTGCGCGACCAGTAGTGCGCTCGGCGCTCGGGCGAGCCCGTGAACTCCTGGAAGCTCATGGGCTGGCGCGGCTGGGCGTCAGGTCCGCGGTAGTCCGGGATCCCGGAGGCCGTGGACATGCCCGCGCCCGAGATGACGAGGGCCTCCCGCCCGGCCAGCTGCTCGAGGGCGGCCGGAAGCCCGGCTTCGAGGCTCAGAGCCTGCGGATCGGGGAACAGGTCCGGCTCATCGCGGGGGCCGTATCCGGCCCGCAGGATGCGGACAGGAGGGCTCACGCGGTGGGTGCCGGCAGCTTGGCCAGCGCCTCGCGATAGCGCTCGACGGGCCTCTGCGAGGTGATCTCCGAGGTGAAGCGGTCGAGCACGATGCCGTCGGCATCGATCAGGAAGGTCGTGCGGCTGGCCATGCCGGTGGTCTCGTCGAACACGCCGAAGGCGCGTGCGGTCTCGCCGTGGGGCCAGAAGTCGGAGAGGAGGTCGAACTCCAGGGACTCCTCGCGACTGAAGGCCTTGAGGACGTACTGGGAGTCCGTGGAGACCGCCAGCAGGAGGGCATCGGCCTCCTGGACCTCATCCATCATGTCCTGCAGCTGGCACATCTCCCCCGTGCACACTGAGGAGAAGGCGAACGGATAGAAGACCAGCGCCACGGGCCGGCCGAGGTGCTCAGCGAGCGTCACGGCCTCCCCGTACTGGTTGTTCAGCGTGAAGTCGGGCGCGAACTGGCCGATCTCGATCATGGGTCTCACCTCGCCGCGTCCGGGATCGGCCGAGACGGCCGACTCCGGTGCAGATCATCGTGGGTCTGGGGGTCCGTGCAGCGGCGCGGAGGCCGCCTGCTCGTCAGTGATTGCGCTTGGGCGCCAAGCGCAGCGCGGTCCAGTCCTCGCTCACGCCTGCACGCGAGGTGGTGTGCAGTCCGGCCGTGGAGCTCGAGGACTCGACGTCCGCGGGGCTGACATGGCCGTCGCGACCGGGCTTGGGCGTGAGGAGCCAGACGGCTCCGCCGGTGTCGAGCTGCGTCTGAGCGTCGACCAGCGCGTCGATGAGGTCGCCGTCTCCGTCGCGCCACCACAGCAGCACGGCATCCACGACATCCTGATCGTCCTCGTCGAGCATCTGCGACCCGATCAGGTCCTCGATGCGATCCCGCAGATCGAAGTCGACGTCGTCGTCGTAGCCGAACTCCTGCACGATGGCGTCCTCAGGCAGCTTGAGCTCGCTCATCGCGTCGTCTGCGGCGGCCTTGGCCTCGCCCACGTCACTCTCCTTCACCGGGCCCTCCCGCCGGGGGGTGCACCGAAAGACATGCCGCTCAGTCGCGGCCGTTTGTGCTGCCGGATCGCAGGACGCGGCCCGGCCCTCAACGCAACACAACACCTGTTGGCCGCTGCGTGCAAGGCGACTGGCAACCAGAGCCCGTCATTGGCGCTGCCAGCGAACCCGTGACGACGGCTGCGAGCCCACCCGGCCCGACTGTGACCAGAGACGCATGGCAAGTCCCATGACAGGAGGTCAGGGCGTGGACGCACGAGACGGCAGAATGTTGGATGATGGTCTGAGGACTTCCGGCGGGGCGCGCCCCAACATCCGGCGCAGCTGCCGCCAGGACCGCCGCCGCACTCGACGAAGAGAGGTTGATCGTGGCATCCGAGAGCAACAATCACATCCTGAGCGGGCTCACCAGCCAGCTGACCGACTCCAACACGGAGGAGACGGAGGAGTGGGTCGAGTCCCTGAGGGACCTCGTGAAGACCCAGGGCACCGAACGCGCGCAGTACATCATGCGCGCCCTCCTGCAGGATGCGGGCGCCCAGGGCGTCGGCGTCCCCATGGTCACCACCACCGACTACATCAACACGGTGCCCGTTGACCAGGAGCCGGACTACCCCGGCGACGAGGAGATCGAGCGCCGCTACCGCGCCTACATGCGCTGGAACGCCGCGATGATGGTCCAGCGCGCCCAGAAGCCGGAGATCGGCGTGGGCGGGCACATCTCGTCCTTCGCCGGCGTGGCCACGCTCTACGAAGTCGGCCAGAACCACTTCTTCCGCGGCCCGGATCATCCCGGCGGCGGCGACCAGATCTTCTGGCAGGGCCACTCCTCCCCCGGCAACTACGCCCGCTCCTACCTCGAGGGCCGTCTCAGCGAGGAGGACCTGGACGGCTTCCGCCAGGAGAAGACCAAGGAGGGCCATGCGCTGTCCTCCTACCCGCACCCGCGCATGATGCCGGACTACTGGCAGTTCCCGACCGTCTCCATGGGCAACGGCCCCATGGACGCGATCTACCAGGCCCAGTTCAACCGGTACCTCGAGAACCGCGGCATCAAGGACACCTCCGAACAGCACGTCTGGGCCTTCCTGGGCGACGGCGAGATGGACGAGCCCGAGTCGCGCGGCGTGCTGCAGGCCGCCGCCAACGACAAGCTCGACAACCTGACCTTCGTGGTGAACTGCAACCTGCAGCGCCTGGACGGCCCGGTGCGCGGCAACGGCAAGATCATCCAGGAGCTCGAGGCGTTCTTCCGCGGTGCCGGCTGGAACGTCATCAAGGTCATCTGGGGCCGCGAGTGGGATGAGCTGCTGAAGAAGGACAAGACCGGCAAGCTCGTCCAGATCATGAACCAGACCCTGGACGGCGACTACCAGACCTACAAGGGCGAGTCGGGCGCGTTCATCCGCGACCACTTCTTCGGCCAGACCCCGGAGACCAAGGAGCTCGTCGCGGACCTGTCCGACGACGACCTCTGGAACCTCAAGCGCGGCGCGCACGACTACTTCAAGATCCATGCCGCCTACAAGGCCGCCATGGAGTTCAAGGGCCAGCCGACCGTCATCCTGGCGCAGGGCGTCAAGGGCTACGGCCTGGGCCCGCACTTCGAGGCCCGCAACGCCACGCACCAGATGAAGAAGCTGACCGTGGAGGACCTCAAGGCCTTCCGCGATCACCTGCGCATCCCCATCGAGGACGAGCAGCTCGAGGACCCGTACGACGCCCCGTACTACCACCCGGGCATGGACTCCCCCGAGATCCAGTACATGCTGGAGCGCCGCAAGGAGCTCGGCGGGTTCCTGCCCGAGCGCCGCCACGAGCAGAAGGAGATCACCCTTCCCTCGGACAAGGCCTACGCCTCGGCCAAGAAGGGCTCCGGCAAGCAGCTGGCCGCCACCACCATGGCGCTGGTCCGCACGCTCAAGGACCTCATGCGCGAGAAGGACTTCGGGCACCGCATCGTCCCGATCGTCCCGGATGAGGCCCGTACGTTCGGCATGGACTCGTTCTTCCCCACGGCCAAGATCTACAACCCCAACGGGCAGAACTACATGCCGGTGGACCGCGAGCTGATGCTGTCCTACAAGGAGTCCGCACAGGGCGTGATCCTGCACCCGGGCATCAACGAGGACGGCGCCACGTCGCAGTTCCTGAACGCGGGCACCTCCTACGCCACTCACGGCGAGGCGATGATCCCGTTCTACCTCTTCTACTCGATGTTCGGCTTCCAGCGCTCCGGCGACGTCTTCTGGGCGGCCGCCGACCAGCGGGCGCGCGGATTCATCATCGGCGCGACCGCCGGGCGCACCACGCTGACTGGCGAGGGCACCCAGCACGCGGACGGCCACTCCCCGATCCTGGCGAACACCAACCCGGCCGTGATCACCTACGACCCGGCCTACGGCTACGAGATCGCCCACATCGTCAAGCGCGGCATCGAGCAGATGTACGGCACCGCCGATGAGGATCACGACGTCATGTACTACCTCACGGTGTACAACGAGCCGATCCAGCAGCCGGCCGAGCCGGAGGACGTCGATGTCGAGGGCATCCTCAAGGGCATCTACCACCTGAAGGCCTCCGAGCAGGAGGGCCCCCGCGCCCAGCTGCTGGCCTCCGGCGTGGCCGTGCCCTGGGCGCTCGAGGCCCAGAAGCTGCTGGCCGAAGACTGGGGCGTGTCCGCCGACGTCTGGTCGGTGACCTCCTGGACCGAGCTGCGCCGCGATGCCATGGCCGCGGAGAAGGACGCGTTCCTGAACCCGTCGGAGGGCGTGCGCACGCCGTACGTCACCCAGGCGCTGGCCGGTGCCGAGGGCCCGATCATCGCCTCGACGGACTACGCCTCCGAGGTCCCGGACATGATCCGCCAGTACGTCCCGAACGATTTCGCCACGCTGGGCGCGGACGACTTCGGCTTCGCGGACACGCGTGCCGGTGCCCGTCGCTGGTTCCACATCGACTCGCACTCGATGGTGGTGCGCGCTCTGCAGATGCTGGCCAAGCAGGGCGAGGTCGACTCGGACGCCCCTCAGAAGGCGATCGAGAAGTACGACCTGCTCAACCCGAACGCCGGAACCTCCGGCAACGCGGGCGGCGACGCCTGATCAGCTCAGGCGACGGCAGTCGGCAGGAGGCCCGGGGCGCTCGCCCCGGGCCTCCTGTCGTATCCTGGCCGTCATGGCGAAGGACACCTCGACGGACTCCGATTCCCGCTCCGGCGGCGCGCTGCTCGGCGGGAGCCGGTGGATCCGCGGCGCCAAATCGACCGGCGGCAGGTCTGCGCGCTCGTCCCGACGCAGCGCGTGGCGCGCTGAGCCCATGCCGGGACGCAAGACCCTCGACCGGGTCCGCGCCAACGTGGCGCCGCTGTCGGATGTGGCGATCGACCGGCTGGGCGAGGACCTGCCCTGGTTCGCCGAGCTGCAGCCCAAGGACCGCTCCGAGCTCGGGCTGATGGCCCAGCGCGGCATCGCCGGCTTCGTGACCTGGTGCGAGGATCCGGAGGACGAGAAGTTCCTCCTCACGATGTTCCGCGAAGCGCCCACGGATCTCACCACCGCGATCTCCCTGCACCAGGCCCTGCAGGTGCTGCGCGTGGTGGTCGACGTCGTCGAGGAACGGGTCCCCGAGCTGGCCACGGGAAGCGACGCCGCCGTCCTGCGCGACGGCGTCCTGCGCTTCTCCCGCGACATCGCCTTCGCCGCCGCCGACATCTACGCCCGTGCCGCCGAGAACCGCGGCTCCTGGGATGCCCGCATGGAGTCCGTCGTCGTCGACGGCCTGCTCAGCGGCGAGCGCAGCGAGACCCTGCGCTCCCGCGTGGCCGCCCTGGGCTGGGACTCCAAGGGCCCGGTCACGGCTGTGGTCGGCAGCAGCCCCGAGCAGACCAGCCCGGCCGTGGTGGCCCGCATCCGACGCGTGGCCACCCGGCACGCCTCGGATGCGCTCGTGTCCATCCAGGGCGATCGCCTCCTGCTGATGCTCGCGGACATGCAGCGCACCGACCGCGCCCTGGCCCGGCTCGCCGCCCTGTTCGGCCCCGGCCCGGTCGTCTACGGGCCGGAGGCCGACTCGCTGTTCTCGGTGGTCGCCTCCTCCGAGCCGGCTTCCGCCGGGCTCGAGGCAGCCCATGCCTGGCCCGCCGCCCCGCGCCCGGTGCACTCCGAGGAGCTGTGGCCAGAGCGCCTGATGACCGGGGACCTGCTGGCCCGCGCGGCGATCGTGGAGCAGATCCACGCGCCGCTGGCGGCCTCGACCACCGGGCTCGAGGAGACCCTGTCGACCTACATCTCCGTGGGCCACTCCCTCGAGGCCACCTCGCGCGAGCTCTACGTCCACGCCAACACCGTGCGCTACCGCCTGCGGCGGATCACTGACCTCACCGGCTGGGATCCGCTCGTGCCCCGCGACGCGTTCGTGCTGCACTGCGCGCTGGTGGCCGGCCGGCTCGCCTCCAGCTCCGCCGCGCGCAGCGGCCCCGGCGCAGCTGGAGGCCCCGCACAACCGTCCCGACCGGCGCGCCGGAGCCCGGGCGAGGCGCCGTCGCAGGCCTTGTAGGGAGTCGACAAAGCTCCGACGGGGCCTTCGTGCGAGCCGCAGGTCGCTGCGCGTTCCGCGATCTGGTGGAATTCACGGGTGATTGCGATCCTCTGCCCAGGACAGGGCGCCCAGAAGCCAGGAATGCTCGCCGAGTGGCTGCCGCTGCCCGGCGTGCGGGAGCACCTCGAGCGGCTCTCCCGCGGTGCCGACCTCGACCTCATCCACTACGGGACCGAGGCCGATGCCGAGACCATCAAGGGCACTGCGGTCGCCCAGCCGCTGATCGTGGCGGCCGGGCTGGTGGCCGCGCGCCTGCTGCGCAGCGAGCTCGACGGCCGCGACGACCTCCTGTTCGCCGGCCACTCTGTCGGCGAGATCACCGCCTCCGCCCTGGCCGGCGCGCTGAGCGAGGACGACGCCATGAGCTTCGTGCGCACCCGAGCCACCGCCATGGCCCAGGCCGCCGCCGCCACGCCCACCGGCATGTCCGCGGTCCTCTCCCCGCAAGAGGACGTCATCCGCGAGGCCATCGAGGCCGCCGGACTGACCCCGGCCAATGCCAACGGCTCCGGGCAGATCGTCGCCGCCGGCTCGCTCGAGGCCCTCGAGGCCTTCGCCGCGAACCCGCCGGAGCGCTCGCGCGTGGTCCCGCTGAAGGTCGCCGGCGCCTTCCACACCGACTACATGGCCCCTGCCCTGGAGCCGCTGCGCGAGCTCGCCGGGTCGCTGTCTCCGCAGGACCCCGCCTCGGTCCTGCTCTCCAACCGAGACGGCCGGGCCGTCGCCTCCGGGCAGGCGAACCTGGAGTCCCTCATCGAGCAGGTCTGCCGCCCCGTGCGCTGGGACCTGTGCATGGAGGAGATGAAGCGCCGCGAGGTCACCCAGCTCATCGAGCTGCCGCCCGCGGGTACGCTCGTCGGACTGGCCAAGCGCGCCATGCGCGGCGTGCCGGCCATGGCCGTGACCTCGGCCGAGGCCCTCGAGGACGCGCGCAGTGCGCTGTCCTGAGCCCGCGGCCGCGCACCGGTCCACCCACTTACTTCCAGGAGACGCCCGCATGGTGACGCTGAACCAGTACACCCCGACCGCCCACTCCCGCATCCTGGGCCTGGGCGCCTCCCGACCGGATGTCACCGTCACGAACGACGACATCTGCCAGTGGATCGAGTCCTCGGACGAGTGGATCCGACAGCGCACCGGCATCGTCACCCGCCACCGCGCCGATGAGTCCACCAGCGCTCTGGACATGGCCCTGGAGGCCTCGCGCGAGGCGCTCGAGGCGGCCGGAATCCAGGGCTCGCAGCTCTCCGCGGTGATCGTCGCCTCGATCTCGCATCCGTACCAGACCCCGTCCATGGCCGCCGTGCTCGCCGATCAGCTGGGCGCCACGCCCGCTGCGGCGTTCGACGTCTCGGCGGCCTGCGCCGGATACTGCTACGGCATCGCCCAGGCCGACGCCCTGATCCGCTCGGGCATGTCCGAGCACGTGCTGGTCGTGGGCGTGGAGAAGCTCTCCGACGTCATCGACAACGGCGAGCGCTCGATCAGCTTCCTGCTCGGCGACGGCGCCGGCGCGGCCGTCGTGGGCCCCTCGCAGACGCCCGGGATCGCCCCCACCGTGTGGGGCTCGGACGGCTCCAAGGCCGAGGCCATCCGCATGACGCACCCGCTGACGGATCTGCGCCTGATCGATCAGGGGCAGCCGCGGCCCTTCCGCGCCGATCTGGCGGACAAGGAGACCGGCGAGATGCCGGCCGACGCCCCGCTGTCGCCGACCCTGCGCCAGGACGGGCAGACCGTGTTCCGCTGGGCCTCCTTCGAGGTCGCCAAGCGGGTCACCCAGGCGCTCGAAGCTGCCGGGATCGGACCCGAGGATCTGGGCGCCTTCATCCCGCACCAGGCCAACATGCGGATCATCGACCAGATGGCCAAGGTGCTGAAGCTGCCCGAGTCGGTCGTCATCGCCCGCGACATCGCCGATGCCGGCAACACGTCGGCGGCCTCCGTGCCGCTGGCCGCCCACCGCCTGCTCAAGGAGCACCCGGAGCTGTCCGGCAAGCCCGCCCTGCAGGTCGGATTCGGCGCCGGACTCGTGTTCGCCGCCCAGGTGGTGATCCTGCCCTGAGCCCTCCGCTGCGGGCCTCGTGCCTGCAGCCAGCGGCTCCCCCGCCTTCCGATCCGCAAGCGGCCGACGACCTCCTCCCGATGAGGCAGTTCGTTCGAGGATCGGGCTCCACGCTCAGCGGCCAGCCCGCCCGTAGAGTTGAGACCGCAGTGACAACGTAGATCGCCGGGTTCGCACCGCGAGCCGGAGATCACCGGTCGGCGACCGCCGACCGACGCGATTGGGAACGGCCCTCTCGAGGGCCAGACGAAAGGAAGACAGCATGGCGAGCAAGGAAGAGATCCTGGCAGGTCTGGCCGAGATCGTGAACGAGGAGACCGGCCTGGAGACCGAGGCCGTCCAGCTCGACAAGAACTTCACCGAGGACCTGGACATCGACTCCATCTCGATGATGACCATCGTCGTGAACTGCGAGGAGAAGTTCGAGGTGACCATCCCGGACGAGGAGGTCAAGAACCTCAAGACCGTTCAGGACGCCGTCGACTTCATCGACAACGCCCAGGGCTGATCGGCCCACCGGAACCGCAGGCCGAGCGCGCCGCCGCCCCGTCGTGCCACGGCACGGCGCAGGCGGCGCGCCGGCCGCGGACTCCCGGCCCCTCCGCCCCTGAGATCAGGAAGCAGCAGCGCACATGACCCGTAAAGCAGTAGTCACCGGACTCGGAGCCACCACGCCCATCGGCGGCACCGTCCCCGAGCTGTGGCGCAACGCCCTGGCCGGAGTCTCCGGTGTCTCCGCGATCGACGCCGAGTGGCTCGAGCTCTACCCCACGAGCTCGCGCATCGCCGCCTCCGTCTCGACCCCCGCCTCCGAGGTGCTCTCCCGCGTGGAGGCCAAGCGCCTGGATCCGTCGGGGCAGCTGTCCCTGATCTCCGCCCGCGAGGCCTGGGCCGACGCCGGCTTCTCCGGCGCCGACGCCGAGCTCTCCGATGAGGTCGACCCCGAGCGCCTGGCCGTCGTGTTCGGCACGGGCATCGGCGGCGCCTGGACCCTGCTCGATGCCTGGGACACCATGCGCGAGCGCGGCGTCCGACG
Source organism: Kocuria sp. SL71 (assembly GCF_026672465.1). NCBI lineage: Bacteria > Bacillati > Actinomycetota > Actinomycetes > Micrococcales > Micrococcaceae > Kocuria > Kocuria sp. SL71. The sequence continues at coordinate 567,527 of NZ_JAPPRE010000001.1, read as the reverse complement.
CGTCATGCCCATGACCGTCCCCATGCTCATGCCCAACGGCAACTCCGCCACGATCGGCATGGCTCTGAAGGCCCGCGCAGCCGCCATCACCAGCGTCTCCGCCTGCGCCTCCGGCACCGAGTCCTTCTACCAGGGGCTCATGCTCATCCAGACCGGCAAGGCGGACGTCGTCGTGGTCGGCGGCGCCGAGTCTGCCAACCACCCCGTGAACTTCGCGGCTTTCGGCGCCATGCAGGCGCTGTCCACCCGCAACGACGAGCCCGAGCGCGCCTCCCGTCCGTACGATATCGACCGCGACGGCTTCGTCATGGCCGAGGGCGCCGGTGCGGTGGTCATCGAGTCCGAGGAGTTCGCCAAGGCCCGCGGCGCCCGCATCTACTGCGAGCTCGCAGGCGCTGGCCTGAGCGCCGACGCCCACCACATCACGGCCCCCGACGACACCGGAGCCGGTGCGGCCCGCGCTCTGCGCGAGGCGCTGCGCGAGGGGGATATCGCCCCTGAGGACGTCATCCACGTCAACGCGCACGCGACCTCCACCCCCAAGGGCGACCTCCCGGAGGCCACCGCCATGCGGGCGGCGCTGGGCGATGCGATCGACGGCATCCCCGTCTCGGCGACCAAGTCCATGACCGGGCACATGCTCGGCGGCTCCGGCGCCGTGGAGGCGATCCTCACGATCAAGGCGCTCACCGAGCGCACCGCTCCGCGGACCATCAACCTGGACAACCAGGATCCCGCGATCGATCTCGACGTCGTGACCGAGACGCGTGAGCTGCGCTCCGGCGACGCGGCGGCCCTGTCCAACTCGTTCGGCTTCGGCGGTCACAACGCCGTGGTGGCCTTCCGCTCCGTCTGAGTCGGCTTCTGCTGCCGGGACGATGCCCGGAAAGCATCGACGGCCCCGCACCTCGAGGTGCGGGGCCGCAGTCGTCGAGTGGCCTTGCAGTGCGATTCAGCGGTGCTCACTCATTCGAGTGGTGCCGCAGTGTGCATCCGACGCCCCGAACGCACATGCCGACGCCCCTCGATTCGGCTGCTCACACGCAGGAGCCACTCGATAGTGGGGAGGCGGAGGGGCTGCTCGTTCCGGGTGAGGGATCAGCGGCCAGGCGTCAGGTCCCGCAGAACAGGCCCGCGAGGCCCGGGACTCTCAGGAGACCCGGTGGAGCCAGCGGACGGGGGCGCCCTCGGCGGCGAGGCGGAACGGCTCGAGCTCCTCGTCCCAGGCCTCGCCCAGAGCCAGCGAGAGCTCGTTGACCACCAGGGCGGGGTTGCCGTGGGAGTTCTCGAAGGCGTAGCGGATGCGGTCCTCGCAGACCACCACGTTGCCGGCGGCGTCGGTGGTGGCGTGGAAGACGCCCAGGTCAGGGGTGAAGGACCAGCGGGATCCGTCGCCTCCGGGCGAGGGCTCCTCGGTGATCTCGAAGCGGATCTTCCCGAGCGTGCGCAGGGCAGAGGCCATCAGCGCGCCGGTCCCGGCCGGTCCGGCCCAGGTGAGCTCGGCGCGCAGAGTACCGGGCTCCGCCTCCTGGGCGGTCCAGTCCAGTGCGGTGCGACCCCGCGCGAGCGCCTCGAGCGCCCACTGGATATGAGGGCACAGCGCCTGCGGGGCGGAGTGGATGTGAAGCACTCCCCGCGTGATCGTGGTCGACATGACGTGTCCCTCCGACGTGTAGGTGCGTCTTCCCCAACGACCTTCACGAGTTCCAGAAGCGACAAGGACCCTTCAGCCCGCGTCTGCCGATGCGGTCCGATCGGAGAGGATTCGAGGCCTCCGGGATCGTCCCGCGATGAAATTTTCTGTCCTGCGGCGCCCCACCGTGCTGATGGATTCGAGGTCATCAGACAGAGGAGCAGTCTCATCCTTCTCGATCGATGACTCTGCCGTCAACTCGGCGGCGAAGTGTACGACGAACTCCGACGTCATAAGGACGTCGATGACGCCGCGCTTCGGCTCCGCGAGGGGCTCAGGCCCGGGGATGCGCCTGCTGGAAGGCGGCCCCCAGCCGGTCGACCGAGACGTGCGTGTAGATCTGGGTGGTCGACACGGACTCGTGGCCGAGCAGCTCCTGGACGCTGCGCAGGTCGGCGCCGCCGTCGAGCAGGTGGGTGGCCGCTGAGTGCCGCAGCGCGTGGGGGCCCCGGGCGGCAACGTCCGGGCGGGCCGCGAGCTCCCGATCGACGACCTCGCGGATCTGCCGGGTGCCCAGACGACCTCCTCGGGAGCCGAGCAGCAGAGCCGGGCCGCTGGCCGGGGAGCTCAGCTCAGCGCGCCGGCTCAGCCATCGCTCGAGCGCGGCATCGGCCGGCGCGCCGTACGGGACGACGCGCTGCTTGTCGCCCTTGCCGGTCACTCGCAGGGTCCGGCGCTGCCGATCCAGGTCATCGACATCCAGGCCGGACAGTTCCGCGACGCGGACGCCGGTGGCCCACAGCAGCTCGACGATCACCAGGTCGCGGGAGGCCAGCGCCCGGTCCCGCTCCGAGGACTTCGCGTCCTGGGCTCGGGCGGCGAGATCGTCGAGGATCGCCTGCAGGTCGTTGGCGCCCACGACCTCGGGCAGGTGGGAGCCGCGCCGAGGCGCCTTCAGGCGCAGGTTCGGATCTGAAGGCGTGCGCCCGGTCGCGGTGGTCCACCCGAAGAAGGTGCGCAGGGCGGAGGTGCGACGAGCCAGCGTCGACGCCGAGGCCCCGCGCGCATGCAGCTCGGCCAGCCAGCCGCGCAGCACGCTCAGGTCGATCTGCTCCACCGCAGCTTCCCGACGACGGGCCCACGCCAGCAGGAGCTCGAGATCGGCCGTGTACGCCGTGATGGTGGCCTCGCTGCGCGAGCGCTCGAGGCGCAGGTGCTCGCCGAACTGCGCGAGCAGCCGGGACTCGGCCTCGGTGGAGTCGTCAGCCGCTGAGTCGTGCGGTGCGGCGGGGGGCGGACCGGCGTGGGACATGCCTCCGATCCTATGACGGTGCAGGCCGGCCTATCGGATCCTCGGCCTGCGCCACAGGCCGTCGCGCTCCAGGGCCAGGCCGTCGCGCTCGAGGCGGCGCAGGGCACCGAGCAGGAGGCGCACCGGCAGCCCGGTGGCGGAGACCAGGGCGTCGATGCTCGCACCGCTGCGCACGGGCAGGGCATCGGCGAGCATGCGGTCCTGCTGGCTGAGCCCGTCGAAGATCTGCAGCTGCTCGGCCGGTGCGGACTCGGCGACTGCTCCCAGGGGTTCCAGCAGGGACAGGACCTCCTCGACGTCGCTGACCAGGACCGCCGCGCCCTCTCGGATGAGGCGATGGCACCCGGCCGAGGCGGCCGAGTGGATGCTTCCGGGCACGGCACCGACCGGTTTGGAGAGCTGGTCCGCGTGATGCGCGGTGTTCTGCGCCCCGGAGCGCCATCGCGACTCCGTCAGCACGGTCGCCGCCGACAGCGCCGCGATCAGCCTATTGCGGTCCAGGAACCGGTAGCGCGCCGGCATGGTCCCCGGTGGCGACTCGGAGACCACCGTGCCCTCCGCGCACACCCGCTCGAGCAGCTCCTGGTTCCCGCGCGGGTACAGCCGGTCGATGCCGCCGGCCATCACGGCGACCGTGGGGACGGGACCGACCCCTGTGGCCAGAGCAGCTCGGTGCGCCGCCTCATCCACCCCATAGGCGCCGCCGGAGACGATCGTGCGACCGCGCGCGGCCAGGGCCCCCGCCAGATCGAAGGTGATGCTGCGCCCGTAGCTGGTGACGTCGCGGGAGCCGACGATGGCCACAGCATCGCGCGGCCATCGGCCCAGCGCGGTGCGTCGCCCTCGGCCCCACAGAGCCACCGGCGACTGCAGGCCGAGCTGGTCGAGCTGCGCCGGCCAGTCGTCGTCCTCGGGAACGCACAGCCACCCGCCGACGTCCTCCAGGGCGCGCCGATCGGCATCCGTGTCCACGACCGAGGCCCGTGCCTTCCAGCGCTGCGCTGCCGTGGCCATGCTCCCGCCCACCGCTTCCGGGGCGCGCTGCATCGCCTGAGTCAGGGCGAGGCTCTCCTCGGCGCTCAGGCGGCGTCCGCTGGACATGATCTCCCAGGAGACGACGGGTCCCAGGGCCTTGATCAGCACATGGCCGATCGCATCCCGCGGCTCGATCACGCGGGACAGGCCCGCCCGCGCTCGGCGGATGAGCTGCTGGTCCTCGAGGGTCATGGCGATCTCCTGATCCGGTGCATGGAGGGGCGGTTCACGCCAGGGAGCTGGCGCGGAAGTGCAGGGCGGTGTCGACGTCGTCGGCGGTGGGGCCGTCGCGAGCCTCCAGGTCGGCCAGCGTCCAGGCCACGCGCAGCACCCGGTGCATGCCGCGGGCGGTCAGCGCACCGCGCTCCATCTCCCGCTCGAGACCCGCCATCACGGACGCGGCGCTGCGCAGGGACCCGCTGAGCAGGGAGGACGTGAGCTCCGCATTGGTGCGCAGCCCGTGAGGTCGCAGCCGCTCGGCCTGGACTGCACGAGCTGCGGCCACTCGGCGCGCCACGTCTGCGCTGGACTCCCCCGTCTGCCCGGCCGTGAGCTCGGCATAGCTGAGCGCCGGAACCTGCAGCCGCAGATCCACCCGATCCAGCAGCGGACCCGACAGCTTCCCGAAGTACGCCCGGCGCTGGGCCGGCGTGCACCGACAGTCCTCGCCCTTGCCGCTCGAGCGTCCGCACGGACACGGGTTGGCCGCCAGGACGAGCTGGAAGCGCGCGGGATAGGTGGCGCTGGCGCTCGAGCGGTCGATCCGCACGTCACCGGTCTCCAGGGGCTGGCGCAGGGCGTCGAGCACGCCGCGGTCGAACTCGGGCGCCTCGTCCAGGAACAGCACCCCGCGATGCGCCCGGGACACCGCCCCGGGCCGGGGAATGCCGGAGCCTCCGCCCAGCAGTGCTGCGGCCGAGGTCGAGTGGTGCGGAGCCTCGAACGGCGGGCGGCGGATCAGCCGCCGCCTGGGCCCCACCAGCGTCTCCAGCGACCGCACGGCGGTCACCTCGGTGGCCGCCTCATCATCCAGCTCCGGCAGGATGCTCGGCAGACGGGAGGCCAGCATGGACTTGCCCGCCCCCGGCGGTCCGGTCAGCAGCAGGTGCAGGGATCCGGCCGCTGCGATCTCCAGTGCCATGCGTGCTTCCGCCTGACCGGCCACATCGCACAGGTCGGGAAGCGGTGCCTCCTCCTCGTCTGCGACGCCGACCGAGGTGTCGGCCTGGCTGGCTGGCCTGCGAAGCGGCCGCGGATCCGCGCCGAACTCGGCGGCGGCATCGGCCAGGCAGTCATAGGCGCGCACCTGGGCCCCGGTCACGAGCGCGGCCTCCTCCGCGTTGGCCGTGGCGACGACGATCCGGTCATAGCCGGCGCGCACCGCTGCCAGCACGGCGGGAAGCACCCCGCGCACGGGTCGCAGCGCTCCGTCCAGGGAGACCTCCGCCAGGTAGACCACACCGGGCGGGGCTGCGAGCTGTCCGTCGGCCTGCAGCGCGGCCATGGCGATCGCCAGGTCGAAGCCGCTGCCGCGCTTGGGCAGCGTGGCAGGGGAGAGGTTCACGGTGATGCGCCGCGGGCTCAGGGGGATCCCGGCATTCCGGGCGGCCGAGCGCACGCGGTCGCGGGATTCCTGGACCGAGGCATCCGGCAGTCCCAGGATGGTGAACGCCGGGATCTGCGAGCCGATGTCCGCCTCGACCTCCACGACCGTGCCCTCCAGCCCGATCAGCGCCACCGACAGGCTGCGCGCGTAGCCCGGACCGCTCATGCTGACCCCCTCCGATGCCCCGGACCTCCCGGGTGGCCTCAGGGTGGGTCACTGACCGGCTCGTCGGATCTCGACCGAGCCGATGCAGGAGGGCTCGTCCCGGAGGCGGCAGAAGCATCAGCCTGTGGAGCCGCGACGCCCGCGCGGTTCCACCTCCCGGCATCCGGCCGGGTCTCCGGCCTCCGGTCGCCGGCATCCGGTGCCCGGCCGCGGCGGCGAGGCTCCTCCCCGGCTCGTCGCCGGCAGCTCGGGCTCCGCAGATGCTGGTCGCGCCCGAGTGCCGCGGCTCAGTGCAGCCCCGCGCGGTGCTCCAGCCGGACCCGCTCGTGTTCCGGGCCGCCGAGCAGCAGCACGGCGATCACATCCACTCGCCGAGCGGCCGTCCAGCCCCGCTCGCCCGCCCAAGCCGCAAGCAGCAGGTGCAGCCGCCGCAGCTTGATCTCATCGACCGCCTCGAACGGATGGCCGTAGTAGGTGCCGCGCCGTGTCTTGACCTCCACGCCCACGAGCACGGCCTCACACTGCACGATCAGGTCCAGCTCCCCGCGCACGCCGTGGTGCGTCGGCCGGGCACGCCAATTGCGCTCCAGCACCTGGGCCCCGCGACGCACCAGGAAAGCCTCGGCCAGCCGCTCCCCCTGCTCCCCCAGCTGCAGCCTCGATCCGCTGCCCTCCTTCGGCATGAGCTCCCCCGTCCGTCGTCGTCCGTTGGGGCCCAGGATGACGACACCCGCACGGGCGGACCAGAGCCGCCCTGCGGCTGTGGAAGAGGTTCAGCTCGGAAGACCGAGCTTCCAGCTGCGCCGGTGGTGCTCGGTGACCCCGCGCTCGAGCAGGGCCGCTCGGTGCGCGGCGGCGCCGTAGCCCTTGTTGCGCGCCCATCCGTAGGCCGGGTGCTCGGCATCCAGAGCCTGCATCAGGGCGTCCCGCTCCACCTTGGCCAGCACGGAGGCACCGGCGATCGAGGCGCAGGTCATATCGCCCTTGACCTGTGTGCGCACCGGACCGTCCCATGCAGCGGCCGCATCCGAGTCTGCGGCCAGCGCCAGCAGGTCGCTCGGCGCGCTGAGCCAGTCATGGGAGCCGTCGAGCAGCACGAGGTCCGGCTGCGCCGTCGGGTCCAGGTCCTCCAGCGCCCGTCGTCCGGCCAGGCGAAGAGCCCCGACGATCCCCAGCGCGTCGATCTCCGACGGCGAGGCCATGCCCACCGCCGAGCCGACGGCCCACGAGCGGATCTGCGGCACCAGCTCCTGGCGCACGGCCGGGCGCAGCGGCTTGGAGTCGCGCACGGCGCTCGGCGCCCCGGGCGTCGAAGCGGAGACGACCGCCACGCCGACGGCCACCGGACCGGCCAGCGCCCCGCGACCCACCTCGTCCATGCCCGCGATCAGTGCGCCGGCGGGAAGAGCCTCGAGCAGGGAGCGCTCGAGCTCGAGTGTGGGGGCCGCGCTCACCGCCACGGCGGCTGGGGGCCGAGGGCTGCGGCCCGGGACTCGTCGTAGACCCAGGTGCCGTCCGGCAGCGGCCCCATGCGATCCAGCGGCCAGCCGACGACGAACGCGGTTCCCTCGACCCGGTCGTGGCTCACGAAACCCTGATCGGTGTTGAGCACATCGCGGGAGTCGTGCGAGACGGAGCGGTAGTCGCCCAGCACGAAGTACTGATCATCCGGGACGATGACGTCGAACTCGATGTCGGAGGCGATCTCACCGGGGTGCAGGTAGGCCTCGGCCTCGTCGATCGGGACCTCGTTGACCATGATCCGCCCCTGGGCGTCGCAGCAGGAGACCCGATCGCCGCCGACCCCGACCACCCGCTTGACGTCGTGGTCCAGCGAGCGATCTGGGGACAGCCCGAAGAAGGACAGGGTCTGCTGCACGGGATTGGCCTCGCGTCGGTCCACGGGGCTCGCCGGGTCGCCGTCGAGGCGCCGGAACACGATGACCTCACCGCGATCAGCACCGGAGACCGTCAGATCCAGCACGTTGGCGAACACCCGGTCCCCTGGCCGCAGCGTCGGCTCCATGGCCTCATCGGTGACCAGATATCCGCTGACCAGCACGTGCTGGGACACGAACGTCATCAGCAGGCCGGCCATCACCACAGTCGCGACATCGCGGGCCGACTGCATGCCGCGGCTGCGCTCGGGCTGCGACGCATCCGCGCCTCGCACGCGGCGACCGGTGCGCCTGCGGCGCATGGGCACGCCGTCCGAGCGCACCGCAGGAGCGTCCCGCAGGCCCTCCCACTGGGCGGGCGCCGAGACCTCCGCCTTCTCCTGCTCGGGAGGCGATGACTGCGACGACGGCGAGCCGGTCATCAGGACGGGTCGGGGACGTCGGCGAAGGTGTCGGAGGGGTTCGACAGCCAGGTCCACCGATCGATAGGCCACAGGATCGAGAAGGCCGAGCCCACCACGTCGTCGTGGCTGACGAACTCGGTGCCCTGCTCGATGTGGTACCGGGAATCGGCGGAGGCCGAGCGATGATCGCCGAGCACGAAGTAGCTGTCCTCCGGGACGGTGACCTCGAACGGGATCTCCGAGGGCTCGTCGCCCTCGTACAGGTAGGGCTCGTCCAGCTCCTGCCCGTTGACCGTGATCCTGCCGTCTGCGGAGCAGCAGGTGACGGTGTCGCCCTCGGTGCCGATGACGCGCTTGATCAGGTACTGCTTGGAGCGATCGGGCGCCAGCCCCACGAACTCGAGGCCCTGGCGCACAGGGTTCGAGGAGGTCTCGGCGGCCGGCAGCCAGCCCTGGGTGTCCTCGAAGACGGCGATGTCCCCGCGCTCGAGCGGTCCCGCCCACGGCTCGGCGACGTTCACGCCGATCTTGTCCTGCAGCTGCAGCGTGTTCTCCATGGACCCGGAGGGGATGTAGAAGAGCCGGAACAGGAACGTCTTGAGCAGGAAGGAGATGATCAGGACCACCAGGATCGTGATCAGGATCTCCTTGAGCATGCCGCCCGACGAGCCGCTCTTCTGCGCCTTCTCGGGGGTGCTCGACGCGGGCTGATCGCTCACAGGCAGTGCTTCCTTCCGGACAGGGGGCCGCAGCGCGGTTCGCCGCGCGTCGGTCGATGGATCAGGGGAGGTCCCGACCGGGGGGCCAGACGACGGCCACCGGTGTCCCGAGCACTCTATCCGCCCGGACCAGGCCTCCGCCCGGTGCGCCGAGCAGTGACCGGGAATCCACGGAGACCGATCGGTGATCGCCCAGCAGCCACAGGCGGCCGTCCGGCACGACGACCTCGAACTCGGTCTCGCTGGGGGCATCGCCCGGGAACAGGTAGGGCTCCTCGAGCGGCTCCCCGTTGACCGTGAGGCGGCCGTCGGCAGCGCAGCAGGCCACGGTGTCGCCGGGCACCCCGATCACTCGCTTGACGAAGATGTCGTCCGTCGGTCGGATCCCCGCCCAGCTGGCCAGCCGCTGACCCGCCTCCACCAGGGGCGGGTCAGCGTCGACGGGGGCGAACGACCCGCGTCCGTCGAAGATCACGAGGTCCCCGCGCTGCAGCTGCGAGGCATCGACCATCTGATCGGAGAGGATCCGGTCCCCCGGCTCGATCGTGGGCTGCATGGACTGCGAGCCGACGTAGTAGATGTCGAGCACCCACGTGCGCACGCCGATCAGCACGACGAGCGCGGCGATCACCGCCACGAGCACCAGCCGCCAGCCGCGGCTCCAGCGCTCGAGCAGGGACGTCCGCTGCGGATCGGAGGGACCCTGAGACGACGAGGACCCGGCCGGAGCCGGGTCCTCGTGCGTGCTGCGCTCAGCCAATCGATCGGCTCCCCGCGACGGCCCCGCCCCGAGGGGCGCGGCATGCCATGGGGAGGGTGATCAACGCTTCTCGCGGATGCGAGCAGCCTTGCCGTGGCGATCGCGCATGTAGTACAGCTTGGCCCGGCGGACGTCGCCGCGGGTCAGGACCTCGATCTTGTCGATCACCGGCGAGTGCACCGGGAAGGTGCGCTCCACGCCGACGCCGAAGGAGACCTTGCGGACCGTGAAGGTCTCGCGGACGCCCTGGCCCTGACGGCCCACGACGAAGCCCTTGAACACCTGCACACGAGAGCGATTGCCCTCGATGATGTTGACGTGCACGTTCAGGGTGTCGCCCGGCCAGAACTCGGGGATGTCGCTGCGCAGCGACTTGGCATCGAGATCATCAAGGATGTTCATGGTGCTTCTCCTGGCGGACACCGCAGGTCGCCCGCGTGAGGTCTTCGGCACAGCGCTGGCCCTGACGGGCATCCCGTGGGCTTCGCGTGCCGCGAGTCGTGTGCTTGCCGCCGATCTCCATGGAGGGATCAGGCGGTGCGTGCGCTGTTGAGGTCGCTCTTCCCCCTGCGGCAGGGGCGTGCCCAGCGCACACGCGAGCGACCATTATGCCACAGCGGGCCGCCGAACTCACACTGCGCGGCCCGGGGATTCACTGCGCGGCCCCCGGCTCCCAGCCCAGCTCCTGGAGCACCGCGAGGTCGTGCTTGTCGAGGGTCTCCGGATCCAGCTGCTCGAGAAGGTCAGGACGCCGAGCGGCCGTGCGCCGCAGCTGCTCGTCCCGTCGCCAGCGCGAGATCTTGGCGTGATGGCCCGAGAGCAGGACCTCGGGGATGGGCCGATCCCGCCACAGGGCGGGCTTGGTGTAGACGGGGTACTCGAGCAGCCCGTCCGAGTGCGACTCCTCCACGAGGGACTCCGGGTTGCCGATCACCCCGGGCACCAGGCGGGCGATGGCCTCGACCATGGCCAGCACGGCGACCTCTCCCCCGTTCAGGACGTAGTCGCCCAGGGACATCGGCCGGACCTCGAAGCGCTCGTGCGCCCAGTCGAGCACGCGCTCGTCGATCCCCTCGTAGCGTCCGCACGCGAAGACCAGGTGCTCGCGTCCGGCCAGCTCGTAGGCGGTCGACTGTCGGAAGACCTCCCCCGCCGGAGACGGCACGACCAGCACGGGACGCGGCCGCTCGACCTGGCCCGCGTCCGATGACTCCAGGACGCCCTCGAGCGCGCGCGCCCACGGCTCGGGCTGCATGACCATGCCCGCCCCGCCGCCGTAGGGCGTGTCATCGACGGTGCGGTGCCGGTCGGTGGTGACCTCCCGCAGGTCGGTGACCGTCAGGTCCAGGAGGCCGTCGCGCCGGGCCTTGCCGATCAGCGACAGGTCGAGCGCGGCCAGGTACTCCGGGAAGATGCTGATGACGTCGAGCTTCACGGGCGCTGGTCCTGGGTGTGCCCGGGAAGCTCGACACCGCTGAGATCGGCCGGCTCGCCGGTCTCGGCAGCGCGTTCGGCGGCCTCGCCCTCGGTGCCCTGCGATGCCTCCAGATCCAGCAGACCGGGCGGCGGGTCGATGACCACGCGCGCCGCGTCGGGGTCGACCTCGAGCACGATCTGCTCGACGAACGGCACCAGGCCCTCCTGCCCGTCCGCCAGCTCGAGCTCGAGCAGGTCCTGGGCCGGCAGAGTCCGCAGCCCGGTGACTCTGCCGACCGCGGCGGGCTCGCGCCCCTCGGCCTCGGCGCGCTCCAGCTCGGCGGCCAGCACGACGTCCAGTCCGAGCAGCTCGTGCTCGTACCAGGCGTCGTCGTCCTGGTCGTCGTCCTCGGACTCGGCCCACAGGCGGGACTCGCGCAGCAGCTCCGCGGCATTGCGGTCCTTCACGGAGGTGAAGCCGAGCACCATGACCGACTTGTTCCACCGGGCCGAGGAGATCTCGAGGGTCCCGGTCGGCGCGAGTCGGGCCGCCCGGTCGGTGGCGGCCTCGAGCTGCAGGACGGCGCCGGGCGCGCAGCGCCCCTGGGGATCGTCGGTGAACAGCTGGACGGTGACTTCGCCGCGGATGCCGTGCGGCTTGCCGATGCGGGCGACCTGGACCTTCACGCAGTGCTCCTTGCGCACGGGATGCCCGTGCTGATGGTTCGTGGCCCCTCGCTGAGGAGGGGGCGGGATGACGACGGCCCCCGCGCCCTTGCGGGACACGGGGGCCGTGTTCGGTGCACGATCGCTCGTGCCGGATCCGTGCGGACCCTCTCGCCTCAGCGTCGGCGGTCGGTGTCGACCACGTCGACCCGCACGCCCTCGGACTCGGACAGGGCGCTGATCACGGTGCGCAGCGAAGCCGCCGTGCGGCCGTGGCGCCCGATCACGCGACCGAGGTCATCCGGATGCACGCGCACCTCGAGGGACTCGCCGCGTCGACCGTTCTTGGCGGTGACGTCGACGTCCTCGGGGTTGTCCACGATGCCGCGGACCAGGTGCTCCAACGCGTCGGCGAGCATGATCACTCGGCCTTCTCGGCCTCAGCCTCGGCGGTCTCAGCCGGAGCATCCTCGGACTCGGCGGAGTCCTCGGTCTTCTCGGCCTTGGGGGTGATCGCCTCGGGGATGATCACGGAGCCCTTGTCCTCGGCCACGAAGGCGGCCTTGGACTCCGGCTGCTGCAGGGTGCCCTCGGCGCCCGGCAGGCCCTTGAACTTCTGCCAGTCGCCGGTCACCTTGAGCAGGGCCAGGACGGTCTCCGACGGCTGAGCGCCGACGCCGAGCCAGTACTGCACGCGCTCAGAGGTGATGCGGATGAGCGAGGGGTTCTCGGTCGGCTGGTAGATGCCGACCTCCTCGATCACGCGACCATCGCGCTTCTTGCGGGAATCCACGACGACCACGCGGTAGCGGGGATCGCGGATCTTGCCCATGCGCTTCAGACGAATCTTGACTGCCACTTGTGCAATCTCTCCTTGGTATTCAGGTACGGGTGCACCGGTCACGCTCCCGTGGGGCGGGCCGATCTTGAGGTGCACCCTGTGGACGCGAATCCGGGCGGAGAGAGGGTCCGCTCGTTTCGGGTACCCGGCTATTGTGCCAGATCTGTCAAGGCTGCAGGCGATGACGCCCCGGTCCCCGGTGCGAGTCCGCTCACGCTTGCCGGAGGCGCCGTCTCAGTCCTCGAGCCGCATCGCCTGGCGCCAGGACAGCGAGCGTCCGCCCTGGAACACCGCGCGCTGGTAGACCCGCTCTCCGATCCGCAGCATGGCCCAGCCGAAGGCGCCGCACACGGCCAGGGCCGCGAAGGGCTCCCACACGGCCGCCTCCCCCTCCAGGAGGCGCACCGGCATGGCGATCGACGAGATGATCGGGACGTACGAGGCGACCGTCAGCCAGGTGCCGGTGCCCATGAGCCCCGCCAGCATGGCGACGACGAGCACTGTCATGATCGGCGTCATGGACGTGTTCAGGTCCTCGCTGCGCGAGGCCAGTGCGCCGAGGGCCGCCCAGATCGTCGCCTGCGCGGCGAAGCCCACGACGAAGAACGCGATGAACCAGCCGGAGGCCGACAGCGCCCAGCCGAGGTCATCCGTGAGCCCGAGCAGCGAGGCCGTGAGGAGACCGGCGCCTGCGAACAGGCCCATCTGCGCGAACGCCATCACGCAGTTGCCGAGCACCTTGCCGTAGAGGATCTGGCGCACCGGGATGGCCGTGGCCAGGATCTCGACCACGCGGTTCTGCTTCTCCTCCAGGACGGAGTTGGCGATCGCCGTCCCGAACATGATCGCCGCCATGTAGAACAGCATCGCGAAGACGTAGCGCAGCACGAACGAGGCCGCGGTATCCCTGCTGTCCGACCCCTCGCCGATCTGCTCGACCCGCACCTCGGAGCCCTGCGCGAGCTGATCCATCGAGGTGCCCGCGCTGGCCGCGTTCGCGGCGATGGTCGCGCTGGAGACCGACTGCGTCACGGCCTGCTCGAGGACCGGATCGAGGGAGCCGTCGCCGAGCAGCACCCACGAGCCGTCCTCGTGGACCAGGGCCGCGTCCACGTCGCCGTCGTCGAGCAGCTGCTCGGCCTCCTGACGCGTCGCCTCCCGGGGACTCGCCGAGTCGTCGTCCGACAGGCTGTCATCGACGGCCTCGACCATCTCGACCGAGCCGGCGCCCACCGCCGCGATCTCGTGCTCGCTGCCCGAATCCGTGCCGGAGAGCAGCGAGGAGGCCACGAGGCCTCCGACGATCAGCACGAGCGTGACCGCCGTGGAGATCAGCACGGAGCGGTTGCGGACCTTCACGGCCAGCTCCCGCATCATCACGGTCAGCCACGGGCGCTCGACCGTGCGACCGGGGCCGCCGGCCTCCTCGGAAGCACCGGGTGCGGAGGCATCGGGTCCGTCGGATCGGGTCGAAGAGCTCATCGGGTCACCTCGCGGTAGATCTCGGAGAGGGTGGGCGCCAGGTCGGTGAACTCCTGCAGGCCGCGCTCCAGCGCTCGGCGCAGCAGCTCGGCGCGTGCGGCGTCGTCGTCCAGGCGCACGACGGCCCGGCAGCCGTCGAGGTCCTCGACCTGCACGCCGTGGACATCGCGCACCCATCCGACGTCCTCGCTGCATCGCAGGCGATGTGACAGCGGGCGGGCGGCGCGCAGCTCGTCGGCGGTGCCGTGCTCCAGCACGCGGCCGCCGGAGAGGATCACCATGGAGTCGCACAGCCGGTCCACGAGGTCGAGCTGGTGGGAGGAGAAGAGGACGGGGACGCCGCGGGCCATGTGCTCGCGCAGCAGCTCGACCATCGAGTCCACGGCCACCGGGTCCAGCCCGGAGAAGGGCTCGTCGAGGATCAGGGCGGACGGGCTGTGCAGCAGGGAGGCCGCCACCTGGACGCGCTGCTGATTGCCGAGCGAGAGGGTCTCGAGCTTGTCCTTGGGCCGATCGGCCAGATCGAAGCGCTCAAGCAGGCGCTGGGCCTCGCGCAGAGCCTGGGCGCGCTCCATGCCGTGCAGCTGACCGAGGTAGCCGAGCTGGTCCAGGATCCCCTGCTTGGGATACAGCCCGCGCTCCTCCGGCATGTACCCGAACCCCGCGCGGTCGGCGGCGGTGATCGGGCGGCCGTCCCAGAGCACCTGCCCGGAATGGATCCGCAGCACGCCCATCATCATGCGCATGGTCGTGGTCTTCCCGGCGCCGTTGGCCCCGATGAACCCGGTCATGCCCCCGGGCTCCACGGTGAAGGAGACGTCGTCGACGGCGGTCTTCTCGCCGAACGTGCGGGTCAGGCCGCGGACCTCGAGCCGATGGCCCCGGCTGGGCGGCGAGTAGGTGGTGCTGCGGCTCGCGGCGCCGTCGGAGGGCGTCTCCTGCGCTGTCTGCGTGCTGCTCACGTGGGCTCCTGAGCTCTCGGCCTCAGCGCCGGGGCAGCTCCCCCAGCGCAACTGGGACCAGCCTAGGGACGGGCCTCGCCGCGGTCCTCCGCCGTGCGACGGAATCTCCGGGACAGCCCAGCGGCTGGGCATGGACGACGCCTCCGCCGCGAGGCGGAGCGACCCGAGATCGTGCGCTTCAGGACCCGACGACGCCGGCCCGGTGCGCCAGCACGACGGCCTGGACCCGATCACGACTGCCGGTCTTGGCCAGCACGTTCGACACATGGGTCTTCACGGTGGCCGAGCCCACGAACAGGCGCTGGGCGATCTCGGCGTTGGACAGCCCCTCGGCCATGAGCCGAAGGATCTCGGACTCCCGCTCGGTCAGGCCCTCCAGCAGACGGCGATGCTCCTCGGACGGACGCCCCGGGCCCGATGCGCCGACTTCGGTGGTTGGGCCGGCGGAGGGATTGGTCGCGGTCGTCCCGGTCATGCGCTGCGCAGCGGCTGCCGACGTCGGCGCGGCTGCGCAGTGGGGGCCGGAAGCGCCCGGAGCCGCTGCGTCCGCGGCGACCCACCGCTGGATCACCCGCACCGTGGCCTCCGGAGCCAGCAGCGCGTGACCGTCGGCCACCGAGCGCACGGCGTCGACCAGATCGTCCGGGTCGGCGTTCTTGAGCAGGAAGCCCGAAGCCCCGGCGCGCAGCGCCTCGAACAGGTAGTCCTCCCGGTCGAAGGTCGTGAGGATGATGACCTTGGCTCCGCCTGCGGCCACGATGCGCCGGGTGGCCTCGAGCCCGTCCATGTCCGGCATCTGCACGTCCATCAGCACGACGTCGACACCGCCCTCGGCGACCCTCTCCACGGCCTGGCGACCATCGGCGGCCTGGCCCACGACCTCGAGGTCGTCCTCGACGGAGAGCACCATGGCGAAGCCTGAGCGCACGAGAGCATGGTCATCGGCCAGCAGCACAGAGGTCATGGCTGTGATCCTCTCATTCCGAGTCGGGCGCTTCGGGACCGATCCTCTCGAGCGGGAACCTCGCCCGCACGCGCCAGCCGGGCCCGGGATCCCGGCTGCCGATCTCCACTGTCCCGCCGTGGAGCTGGACCCGTTCGCGGAGTCCTCGCAGTCCGAAGCCGGTGCCGGCGCTGCCCGCACGGGGCCTTCCCCCGTCCAGCACCTCGAGCTCGATCGCCTGCGCTGCCCCGGAGCCGTGGTCGTCCCGGCGGATGCTGCGGATCACGACCTCGGCGCTGGTGGCGGTGGAATGGCGCACCACGTTCGACATCGCCTCCTGGACGCAGCGGTACATGGACAGCCCGAGGGCCGGCGGCAGCTCAGCAGCCTCTGCCCCGTCGACCCAGGTCACCGTCACCGACAGGCCGCGCTGGGCGTGCTCGCGTGCGAGCTGCTCGATCTCCTCCAGCCGGGGCCCGGGGCTCGTCGCCGGCGCCGTCTCCGCTCGCGGCTGTCCATCGGCGGCCTCCGCGTCCGAGTCCGCTCGCAGGACGCCCAGCAGCTGGCGAGTCTCGCTCACGGCCTGGCGGCTGGATCCCTCGATCGAGCGCAGCGCCTCGGCCGTCAGCTCGGAATCTCGGTGCAGGACCTTCCGGGCGGCCCCGGCCTGGATCCCGATGGCCGAGACGTGGTGGGCGATCACGTCGTGCAGCTCGCGGGCGATCCGCAGGCGCTCTTCGACGACCGCCTGCCGGGCCAGGCGCTGCGACTGGCTGCGCAGCTGCTCGGCCTGCGCGCGGTTCTGATGGTCGCGCAGCGCGGAGCGCCACGAGGTCCACCCCAGGAAGATCGTGATGCCGAAGCCCAGGATGTTGAGCAGGAAGGAGTAGGCCGAATAGGCGGACATGGGCTCGAAGGGCCCGGCCTGGGAGTCGAGCTCCTCGACCATCTCCGCGTACGAGCTCGTGATGGCCAGGTCGATGCCCACCCACAGCAGCAGAAGGACCAGGAACAGGGCCACGATGATGCGCACGACCTGCCGCGACGGCCCCCAGGCCACGAGCGTGTAGACCGCGACGTACAGCCCGAGCACCGTCCCCGACTGACCCGCCGCCATGGGTGTCAGGTAGTAGCCGATCACGTAGACCGCCGTGGAGACCACCATGACAGCAGCGGGCCAGCGTCGGCGCCCGGCCAGCGGCAGGATCTGCAGCGCGACCATGAGATAGCCCAGCCAGCGGGGTCGGTTCTCGCTCGTGCCGGCGAAGCTCTCGAGCAGGGCCAGGATGAGGGCGGCCACCGCGAACAGGGCCAGGGCCCCCAGGACATCGCGGCGCAGCCCCGTGGCACCGGGCCCGGGACGGCGCCAGTCCGGATCCGAGGGGTCGGAGAGGACCCCGATCAGGCGCTCGGCGGTCGTGGGCCGGGACTCGGGTCGCGGAGCCGTCCGGGCGGGAGCAGACGGGGCGACATCCTGGCGGGGGTCCTGGCTGAGCTGCGACACCCCAGCACGCTATCGCCTGCCGCGTCCTGGCGGATCCGTCGCGCGACGGATCTGCCGGCAGCGGCCCGCTCAGTCGTGCGATCGGCCGGGCCGCCTGCCGTCTCGACGGCGGCGCTGCCTGCGCAGCACGGCGTAGAGCCCCGAAAGCGAGGCCGCATCCGTGAACGCGAGTCCGGACAGCGTGCCGAGCACCAGGCTGCCGCGTCCCCCGCGACGACCCAGGGCGGCGAGCCCGATGCCCACGGCGGTCTGCGCCCCGGCGGCGGCCAGCAGGATCTCCGGGCGCTCGGCCAGCCTGGCCTGCAGGCGGGAGAAGGTGCTGTCGTCCGTGGGCTCCATCCCCAGGCCCTGCATGACGGCCTCACGCATGCTGGTGGGCTCGAACCGCTCCAGCCCCTCGATCTCCGACAGCGGCTTCTGCCCCTCGACGATCTTGGCGGCCAGCACCGGCAGCTCGAGCAGCTGCAGCACGGACTCGAGCACCAGCGAGGAGGTCTCCCCGTCGACGTAGTTGCGCAGGCGCACGGTCTGCACCGGGTCCAGGTCGAAGACCGAGGCCACCGACTCGACGTGCATCTGGGTGGTCTCGCCATCGCACAGCTCGAGGACCTCGCGGGTCAGCCGTGCGGCGGGGGTTCCGTCGTCGTCGATCGAGACCGCAGACCAGGCCGGGCCCCAGGACAGCCCGCAGGCGGCTCGGTCGCCGGAGGACTCGGCCGAGATCCGCGTGGGGTCGGGCCGGGCAGTCTCCGGATGGCGGCCCACGCCGTCAGCGCCGTCGAGCAGGACCTCCAGGGAGCGGGCGGCGCCGTCCGAGGCCAGCGCCACGGCCGTGCCGGTGACTCCGGTGCGCAGAGCCCACCACGAGGCGTCGTCGTCGGGCACGAGCACGGACCAGCCGTCGCGGCTGACCGCGCGGAAGGTGGCGCCGGCGCTGCTGGCCAGCAGGGGCAGCTCGGGAGCATCCAGGTGCAGGATCAGCGCCCGCTGCAGGCGGGGGTGCTGCGGCTCGAGGGTCTGACCGGTGATGCGGTGGACGGAGGCGGCGATCTCCTCGACGCCCTGGCCCGGCACGACCGCTCCGTGCTCGCCCACGGTGGCCGTGCGGCCCTGGTCGTCGACGAGGACCGCGATCTGCAGGTAGTCGGAGCCCTCGGCGGCGGCGGCCACGGCGCGGTGGTGGCCCAGGACCTTGCGGATGCCCTGCGCGGTGGGCACGAAGCCCACGATCTCGGCGGCATCTGCGGTGTCCGGGCCGAGCAGGTCGGAGCCGTCGACGTCCGGCACGGAGCTGCGGCTGCTGATCCGCACCGCCAGAGGCAGCACCGACCAGCCGTCCAGGGCGGAGGTCTTGCGATCCACCGGGGATTCCGCGCGTCGGCGGCCGTGCCGGGCGCCGTCTGCTCCGCCTGCGCCGGCCGCGCCGGAGGACGACGGATGCTGGGGTCCGGAAGAGGGGGTGGTCATGCGCGCCATGCTACCCGCGGGCACTGGACGACCCCGGGGTGCGGGCAGCAGATTCCGCTGAGAGCCTGCACCGGGGCGTCCTTCAGCCTCCGATCACGAACTCGGACACGCCGCCGGTCTCGAGCTGCTCGAGGCCGCTGAGGATCATCCGTCCCATGCGATCGCCCACGTACCCCAGGATCTCGTCGGGCTCCGCCCAGCGGTGGCTGTCCAGCTCCTCCTCCTGCAGGGTGATCTCGGTGTCCTCGGGGATCACGCCCCCGTCGTAGAGGAACGCGACCGAATCGCCCCAGATGCCGGCGGCTAGCCCGTGGGCCACCACGAGAAGCCGTCCCTCCGGCAGCTGCAGCCCGACCTCCTCGAGCACCTCGCGGAAGCATCCGGTGCGGGGATCCTCCCCGGCCTCGACCGTTCCGCCGGGCAGGGTCCAGCCGTCGCGGTAGTTCGGCTCGACGATCAGCACCCGGCCGTGCGGGTCGCGGATCAGCGCCGAGGACGCCAGGCGGCGGGTCGGCAGCGAGGCGATGAATTCCTTGAGCTCGTTCTCGGGGAGGTACGACGACATGGTGGCGCCTTTCGCTCAGCGGCGCGGGGGCCGCTGCGGGGTCACTTGAGGAACTTCTCGAAGCCCTTGGGGAGGTCCTTGAGGTTCTGCTCGGGCTGCTGGGGCTGGCCGAACGACGAGCCCGTGGGTGCCTTGGAGCGGTTCTGCGCGGCGGCGGCCTCCTGCGCGCGCTTGGCCGGATTGCCGGAGCGCGAGCCCTTCTTCTTGGCCTTGGACTTGGAGGACTTGCCGCCGCCCGCGCCGGGCAGCCCCTGCATGCCCTGCATCCCCTGCATGCCGGCCATGGGGTTGCCGCCCTGCGGTCCCATGCCCGGAGCGCCGCCGCCCATGCCCGGGAGGTTCGGCATGCCCTTGCCCTGGGACATCTTGCGCATCATCTTCTGCGCCTGCCCGAAGCGCTCCATGAGCTGGTTGACCTCCTGCACCGTGGCCCCGGAGCCCTTGGCGATGCGCGCTCGGCGCGAGCCGTTCATGATCTTGGGCGCCACCCGCTCGTGCGGGGTCATGGACTGGATGATGGCCTCGATGCGGGTCAGCGCGGACTCGTCGAAGTTCTCGAGCTGCTCGCGCATTCCGGCCATGCCCGGCATCATGCCGAGCAGCTTCTTCATGGAGCCCATCTTCTTGAGCTGCTGCATCTGGGCCAGGAAGTCCTCGAAGGTGAAGTCCTCCTGATCGGCGAACTTCTTGGCCATCTTCTGGGCCTCGGCCTGATCCCAGGTCTTCTCGGCCTGCTCGATCAGGGTCATGACATCGCCCATGTCGAGGATGCGCGAGGCCATGCGATCCGGGTGGAACTGCTCGAAGTCCTTCACGCCCTCGCCGGTGGAGGCGAACATGATGGGCTTGCCGGTCACCGAGGCCACCGACAGGGCGGCGCCGCCGCGGGCGTCGCCGTCGAGCTTGGAGAGCACCACGCCGGTGAAGTCCACACCCTCGTTGAAGGCCTGGGCGGTCTGGACGGCGTCCTGGCCGATCATGGCGTCGATGACGAACAGGACCTCGTCCGGCTGGACGGCGTCGCGGATGTCGCGGGCCTGGCGCATCAAGGGCTGGTCGACGCCCAGGCGGCCGGCGGTGTCCACGATGACGACATCGTAGAGCTTGGAGCGGGCGTGCTCCACGCCCTCGCGGGCCACCTCGACCGGATCGCCGGTGGGGTCGTCGAACTCGGAGGTGGTGCCCGGGTGCGGAGCCCACACCGGCACGCCCGCGCGCTCTCCCACGACCTTCAGCTGGGTCACAGCGTTGGGGCGCTGGAGGTCGGAGGCCACGAGCAGCGGGCGGTGGCCCTGGCTCTTGAGCCAGTACGCGAGCTTGCCGGCCAGCGTGGTCTTGCCGGCGCCCTGCAGGCCCGCGAGCATGATGATCGTGGGCCCGGTCTTGGCCATGCGGATGCGCCGGGTCTGACCGCCCAGGATCTCCTGGAGCTGGTCGTTGACGATCTTCACGACCTGCTGGCCCGGGTTCAGCGCCTCGTTGACCTCGGCCGACAGCGCGCGCTCCTTGACGGCGGCGGTGAACTCGCGGACCACGGGCACGGCGACGTCGGCGTCGAGCAGCGCGCGGCGGATCTCCCGCACGGTGGCATCGACATCCGCCTCGGAGAGCTTGCCCTTCCCGCGCAGGTTCTTGAACGTCGCGGTCAAGCGGTCGGAGAGGGAGTTGAACACGTGGTCCTCGCTGTGGATCTTCGATGGTCTGGGGCGGCGGGCCGGCCTGGACGCGCGTCGACGGCGCGACCAGGTGGCCGCGCCGTCGTCGCCCCTGGGGGTGCGCAGTGCGCACCGGATCAGTGCTCCAGGGTAGCAATGCCCGCCGTCAGCACATGCTCGGCTCCTGACGCCGTGCGCTGAAGCGCCTGCGGGACGTGTTCAGACAGCGGACTCGCCGCGCTCCCCCGTGCGCAGCCGCACGACCTCCTCCACGGGGGCGACCCAGACCTTGCCGTCGCCCGCCCGACCCGTGGTGGCGGCCGCGGCGATCGCGTCGACGACCTCGTGGGCCTGCTGGTCCGTGACGACCAGCTCCAGGCGGGTCTTCTCGATGAGGTCCACCGAGTACTCCGCACCGCGGTAGACCTCGGAGTGCCCTCGCTGGCGGCCGTAGCCGTGGACGTTGGTGACGGTCATGCCCTGGATCCCGAACGCGGCCAGCGCGTCCTTGACGTCGGCGAACTTCTCCTGCCGGATGACGGCGACGACGAGCTTCATGCGCGCTGCTCCTTCTTCTGACGCTCGATGACGTCCTCGAGGCTGCCCGGGACCGGGCGACGGGGGCGGAACGAGCCGGAGGCATCGCCCGCCAGGTTGTAGCCGGACTCCGCGTGCTCGGTGATGTCGATGCCCTCGATCTCCGCCTCCGCCGTGATCCGCAGGCCGACGAACGCGCGGATGACCAGGGCGATGACGAGAGTCACGACGGCGCAGTAGATGACCGAGACGACCGTGGCGATGACCTGCGTGCCCAGCAGCGCCAGCCCGCCGCCGTAGAACAGCCCTCCTGCCGACTCCGCGCTCGGGATCGCGATGAAGCCCAGGGCCACGGTCCCCACGATGCCGGAGACCAGGTGCACGCCGATGACATCCAGCGAGTCGTCCATACCCATGCGGTACTTCAGCGCCACGGCCACCGCCGAGCACATGCCGGCGATGAGTCCCAGGACCATGGCCCAGAACGGGGAGACGTCGGCGCAGGCGGGCGTGATGGCGACCAGCCCGGCCACCGCGCCGGAGGCCGCGCCCAGGGAGGTCGGGTGGCCGTCGCGGACCCGCTCGACCAGCAGCCAGCCCAGCATCGCGGTGGCCGGAGCACCCATGGTGTTGATCAGGATCAGCCCTGCCTGCTCGGGGGTGGCCGCAGCACCGACGTTGAAGCCGAACCAGCCGAACCACAGCAGGGCCGCGCCGAGCATGACCAGGGGGAGGTTGTGCGGGCGCTGGCCCGAGTCCTTCCCGAATCCCTGTCGCGGGCCGATCAGCAGGATCAGGATCAGCGCCGCCACGCCGGCGTTGATGTGCACCACCAGCCCGCCCGCGAAGTCGATCGCCTCGCCGAAGCGGGAGCCGATCGCCCCATCGGCGCCCAGCAGGCCCCCGCCCCAGACCATGAACGCCAGCGGCGCGTAGACCAGGGTGGTCCACACCGGCACGAACAGCAGCCAGGCGCTGAAGCGCATGCGGTCTGCCACGGCTCCGGAGATCAGCGCGACCGAGATGATCGCGAATGTGCAGGAGAACGCGACGCCCAGCAGGTCGCTCGTGCCGATCAGGTCCTCCAGCCCCGGCGCCTGCAGAGGGCTGCCCGCCAGGCCTCCCAGGATGGGCTCGCCACCGGAGACCGACCACCCCCACAGGATCCACACCGGGATCACCAGACCCAGGGCGGCGAAGGACATCATCATCATGTTCAGCACGCCCTTGGCACGGGTCATGCCCCCGTAGAACAGGGCCAGTCCGGGCGTCATCAGCAGCACCATGGCGCTGGCGACCACGGTCCACACATCGACCGCGCTCAGCGTCGTCTCGTCCATCGTCAGTCTCTCCTCGCGTCTCGGGCCCTCTCGGGCGCTGCGCACGAGTCAAGCGAGGTCATGAGTCACCGGCGTCGCACCGTCGTTTCCGGCGTGTGACAACACGCGCCCGTTCGTGTCGGGCATGTGAACGGGGCTGCGGTCATCGAGCAGCGTCCGCATGTCCTGAGTGCGGCGGAGACAAGACGAGTGGCCCCGCAGTGTGCGTCTGAGCTGGACGAACACTGCGAGGCCACTCGATCTGTGGGATCACACCAGGGGGCCTACTCGAGCAGGGCGTCCACGAACTGCTCGGCGTCGAAGGGGGCGAGGTCATCGGCGCCCTCGCCCAGGCCGATGAGCTTGACCGGAGCGCCCAGCTCCCGCTGGATCGCCACGACGATGCCGCCCTTGGCGGTGCCGTCGAGCTTGGTGAGCGCGATGCCGGTCACGTTCACGGCCTCGGAGAACACGCGGGCCTGGGTCATGCCGTTCTGCCCGGTCGTGGCGTCGATGACCAGCAGCACCTCGTCGACCTCGGCGGCCTTCTCGACCACGCGCTTGATCTTGCCGAGCTGGTCCATGAGCCCGGCCTTGTTCTGCAGGCGCCCGGCGGTGTCGATCATGACGACGTCGACCTCCGAGTCGATGCCGGTCTTCACGGCGTCGAAGGCCACGGAGGCGGGATCTGCGCCCTCCACCTCCGAGCGCACGGTCGGCACGCCCACGCGGTTGCCCCAGGTCTGCAGCTGATCGGCGGCCGCGGCGCGGAACGTGTCGGCCGCACCGAGCATGACGTCCTTGTCCTCGGCCACGAGCACGCGCGCCAGCTTGCCCACGGTCGTGGTCTTGCCCACGCCGTTGACGCCCACCACGAGCATCACGGCCGGGGTGTCGCCCTTGCGGGTCACGGCCAGGGAGCGGTCCATCGACGGGTCGACGAGCTTGAGCAGCTCCTCGCGCAGCATGGCCCGCACGTGGTTCGGGTCCTGCGTGCCCTCGGCCTTGACCCGCACCTGCAGGTTCTCGACGAGCTCCATCGAGGCGTCGGTGCCGAGGTCCGCCATGAGCAGCGTCTCCTCGATCTCATCCCAGACGTCCTGGTCGATGTGATCGCGGGACAGCAGCGCCAGCAGGCCGCGGCCGAACACGTTGTTGGACTTGGCCAGGCGCCCGCGCAGCCGGGCCATGCGGGAGCCGGCCGATTCGGGGGTGTCCAGCGACGGCGCCTTGGCCTCGGTCGCGGTTCCTCCCCGGCCCGGGCATGCTCACCCGAGCCGTCGTCGGCAGCGCCCGGCGCCGGGTCATCGGCGTCGCGGGTCGAGTCGTAGCCGCCGGGAGGCGCCTTGGGCCCGCGCAGAAGCACGAAGCCCAGCAGCGCCAGCACCACCACGGCGATCAGCACGTACACGAAGACAGGGATCTGAGCGAGTATCTGGTCCACGTCCCCCATTGCACCACGATTCGGCGGGGCCCGCCGAGGGGCGGTGCCCGCACGCGCCTGCGGCGTCAGCGCCCTCTCCTAGACTGCGCTGGTGATGGCCTCCTCCTCTTCCTCCCCGGACCCCGCTGCGCGCAGGTCCTCCGACCGGTCGTCGCGATCGAAGTCTCCTGCCCGGACCCCGGTGCCGCGGGAGATCCTGGTGCTGATCGCCGCGGCCTTCGCGATCGCGGTCGGCTACGGCCTGGTGGCCCCGGTGCTGCCCCAGTACGCCTCGAGCTTCGGCGTGGGGGTGGCCGCCGCCTCAGCCGTCGTCTCGGCTTTCGCATTCTGCAGACTGATGTTCGCCCCGGCCGGCGGTCGCATCCTGGATGCCATCGGCGAGCGCCGGACCTATCTCATCGGCCTGGTGATCGTGACGCTGTCGTCGTTCGCCACGGCGTTCGCCGGCTCCTACTGGCAGCTGCTGCTCTTCCGCGGCCTGGGCGGACTCGGCTCCACCATGTTCACCATCTCCGCCATGGGCCTGATCGTGCGCCTGGCGCCGCCGGATTCGCGCGGGCGGATCTCGGGCATGTACGCCTCCACATTCCTGATCGGCGGGATCCTGGGGCCGGTGATCGGCGGGCTGCTGGCGGGATTCGGCATGCAGGCGCCGTTCCTCATCTACGGGGCCGCGATCCTGCTGGCCGCCGGTGTGGTCTTCTGGCAGATCCCCCCGCAGTCGCTGCAGGATCGGGCGGCCGCCAAGGCCCAGGTGCGCATGAGCTTCCGCGAGGCCTGGCAGTTCGGGGCGTATCGGGCTTCACTGGTCTCGGGCTTCGCCAACGGATGGACCTCCATGGGGATCCGCGTGGCGCTGATCCCGCTGATCGCCTCCGCCGTCTTCGGCGCCGGACCTGCCCTGTCCGGCGTCGCACTGACGGTGTTCGCCGCCGGCTCCGCCGTGGCGCTGTCGTTCTCGGGCCGGATCTCCGACTCCGTGGGCCGCAAGCCGCTGGTGATCAGCGGACTGGTGCTGGCCGGCGTGATGACAGCGGTGATCGGGTTCACGGACAGCGTGTGGATCTTCGCGGTGGCCTCCTTCCTATCCGGAGTGGGCTCGGGCACCCTCAACCCGGGGCAGCAGGCGGCCGTGGCCGACGTCATCGGCCCGCAGCGCTCGGGCGGCACCGTGCTCTCGCGATTCCAGATGAGCCAGGACGCCGGACAGATCCTGGGCCCGATCCTGGCCGGGGCCCTCGTGGATGCCGCCGGCTTCGGCCCGGCCTTCCTGGTCTCCGGCGTGCTGATGGGTGTGGCCGCGCTGGCCTGGACCCCCGTGATGGACACCCTCAAGCGCCCCGACGTCGACGCCGTCCCCACCGGCTCCGTCCCCCGTGTGTCCGACGAGGACCGCGAGGACCCCTGAGAGCCGCTGCCAGCCGATTCCGGCCGGTCCCGCCATCGAGCGGCCGAATCCGGACTGATCCGTCATCGACAGGCCGTGTCGTCACCGGTTCCTCGCTGGAACGGTGAGGGATCGGCCAGTCAATGGGGGTGGCGTGAGGATTCGGCCACTCGATGAGCCGGAAGGCCACCGCCCAGCTTGCTCTGGTCGGCGCAAGTCGCCACCGCTGGTGAGCACCCCTTCAGATCAGATCGCCTAGCGCATCTCCTTGAGGCGCTGGCCCAGGACGGTGGTGACTCCGTCGCGCATGGTCACGCCGTAGACGGCGTCGGCGATCTCCATGGTGCGCTTCTGGTGGGTGATCACGATCAGCTGCGAGGTCTCCTGCAGCTGCTGGAAGATCGTCAGAAGCCGGCCCAGGTTGCGGTCATCCAGGGCGGCCTCGACCTCGTCCATGATGTAGAACGGCGAGGGACGGGCGCGGAAGATCGCCACGAGCATGGCGATCGCCGTCAGCGACCGCTCTCCGCCGGACAGCAGCGACAGCCGCTTGATCTTCTTGCCGGCCGGGCGGGCCTCCACGTCGATGCCGGTGTTGAGCATGTCCGCCGGATCGGTCAGCCGCAGCCGCCCCTCGCCGCCGGGGAACAGCGTCCCGAACACGGTGACGAACTCGCGCTCGACGTCGTGCCAGGCCTCGGTGAAGACCTGCTCCACGTGCTCGTCGACGTCGCGGATGATCTGCCGCAGATCGGCCCGGGAGCGGTGCAGGTCCTCGAGCTGCTCGGAGAGGAACGCGTGGCGCTCCTCCAGGGCCGCGAACTCCTCGAGCGCCAGCGGATTGACCTTGCCGAGCTTGGCCAGATCGCGCTCCGCCGACGCCAGCCGCTTCTCCTGCTGCTCGCGCACGAACGGGATGCCCACCGGCTCGTCGTAGAGATCCTCCTCCGGCTCCTCCCCGTCCGAAGTGTCCGGGGTTCCCGACGACGGCACCGACTCCCCCTGCTTCTCCGCCAGCTCCTCCGGGGTGATGCCGTGCTGCTCGGCCTCGAGCTCGCGACGCGCAGCTGCGGCGGCGGCGCGCTCATCGCGGCGCTGCGAGGCCTCCAGGATGGCGTCGGCATCAGGGATGGGCAGGTGCGGGCCGTAGTTGTCGATCAGGGCGTCGGGGGTCAGCCCGAGCTCGTCCAGCGAGCGCTGCTCGAGGGTCTCGATGCGGGCGCGCTTCTGGGTGCGGGCGACCTCGTCGCGGTGGACCTCGTCGGTGAGCTGGGCCAGCCGAGAGGCAAGGCCGTCGTTGGCGGTGCGCACCTCCTGCAGCTCGGCATCCAGGGCCTGGCGGACCTGCTCGGCCTGCTGCCGCTCGGCCTCGGCCCGCTCCACGGAGGCGTCGATGCGCACCAGGATCTGGCGCACCGCGGCCAGCACGGCCTCGGCGCTGCGCGCCTGCTGCCGCCGCCTCTCGGCACGGCGGGCCGCCTCCTCCCGGGCGCGGCGCTCGGCGGCGGCGGCCCGCTCCTGCGAATGCGCGCGGTTGCCCAGTGCTCGGGCCTGCTCCTCGAGCGACCGCAGCGCCAGCCGGGCTTCCGTCTCTGCCTGCCGTGCCTGGGTCGCCTCGCGCTGCGAGGAGTCGCGGCGCGCCACGGCCTCCAGGTGGGCGCGCTCGGACTCGTCGTCGTCGTGGTCCTCCTGGGCGGCCTCCAGGCGCGAAAGCGCCTCGTCCAGTGCCCGCTGATGCGCGGCCACCTGGTCCTGGGTCTCGGCGACCTGGCGCTGGAAGCGATCCGACTCAGCCTGAGCAGAGTCCAGCACGGCCTCGGTCCGCGAGGACGCTCCGGCGGCATCCCGCTCGGCCTTCTCGGCCTCCTGCGCCGCCTTGCGCGCAGCTTCGGCCTGAGGGCGCAGTCGGTCCCGCTCCGCAGCAGCCGACTGGGCGGCCTCCGTCGCCTGATCCAGCGTCTGCCGCAGTCGAGCCAGCTCGGCCTCCGCGGCCTCGGCCTGCGCGCGGATCTCCAGGGAGCCGGCCGCCTCCCGCGCTCCGCCCCAGGCGCTGTGCGGGGCGAAGACGTCGCCGTCGCGGGTCACGGCGCGCACCTGCGGATGATCGCCGGTCAGGCGCACCGCGGTGGCCGCGTCCGAGACCAGCACGGTCCCGGCCAGCTCCGCGCGCACGCGCTGCACGACGGCCTCCGCAGCATCCCCCGCTCCCGACGCCGCCTCGACGGCCTCGGCCGCCGGCACGACGCCCGCGTAGCCCCGGATCTCGTCCGGCAGCTCTGAGACGGGCGCCGCAGATCCGCCCGCCACGAGCATGTGCACGCGCCCGGCATCCGCCTGGCGCAGAGATTCGAAGATGCCCGCCGCCGCCGCGTGCGAGCGCACCGCGAGGGCCTCGGCCAGCGGACCTAGGGCCGCCGTCAGCGCACGCTCCCAGCCGACGGAGATCGTCAGGACCTCGGCCACTGCAGCCACCACAGCATCGGCGGACTGCGCCTTGACGGCCTCGGTGCCGTCGGGCTGGCGCACCGAGGCCCGCAGCGTCTCGGCGCGGGCGGCCTGGGCGTCGTGGGCGCGCACCGCCTCGGTGCGAGCGGCCTCGGCCTGGCGGTGCAGCTCCCGGGCGGCGTCGAAGGCCTCGACCGCCTCGTCGCGCTCGGAGGCCGCGCGGCGCGAGGCCTCGGCGGCGTCCTCGGCGGCTGCGCGCAGCGTCTCGACCTGGCTCAGGGCACCCATGCGGCGCTGGGCGGCCTGCTGCTCGGTGCCGCGCAGCCGCTCGAGCTCGTTCTCGGCGGCCTCGACCCGCGAGCGCGCAGCGCCCACGCCGCCGGAGAGCTTGGCGACGCCCTCCCGGCGATCGGCGGCGGCCTGCAGGATCGCGGTGACCGCTTTGTCGGCCTCGCGCGCCTGCGCCTCGCTGTCCTCGCGGTCCTGGATGGCCTCGGCCAGGGTCTCGACGGCTTCCTCGACCTGCTCCAGCGCCGACTTCTCCTCCTCGCGGGTGCGCGCGGCCTGCTCGGCCAGCCGGTCCGGGTCGCGGTCCGACGACGGCTGCTCCTCGGTCGCCCCCAGCAGTCTCCGCCGCTCCCCTGCCAGCTGCTCGAGCGAGCGGTGCCGCTCGCGCACCGAGGTCAGCTCGTACCAGGTCTCGCGCGCCGCCGTCACCGCCGGTGTGGCCTGCGCGGCGCGGGTCTCCAGCTCGTTCTGGCGGGTGCGGCCCGCCCCCAGACGCCGTTCGGCGTCCTCCTTCTCCTCGCGCAGCCGCTGCTCGGTCTCGACGTCGACGGCCAGTGCGGACTGCGCCTGCACCAGGTCATCGGCGAGCAGGCGCGAGCGGGCGTCGCGGACGTCGAACTGGATGCGCTGGGCGCGGCGGGCGACCTTGGCCTGACGGCCCAGCGGCGTGAGCTGACGCCGGATCTCGGAGAGCAGGTCGTCAAGGCGGTCCAGGTTGGCCTGCATGCCCTCGAGCTTGCGGATCGTGCGCTCCTTGCGCCGCCGGTGCTTGAGGATCCCGGAGGCCTCCTCGATGAAACCGCGGCGCTCCTCCGGCGTGGCATGCAGGATCCGGTCGAGCTGGCCCTGCCCGACGACCACGTGCATCTCCCGGCCCAGACCCGAGTCCGAGAGCAGCTCCTGGATGTCCAGCAGGCGGCAGGACTGGCCGTTGATCGCGTATTCGGAGCCGCCGGTGCGGAACAGGGTGCGCGAGATCGTGACCTCGGTGTACTCGATCGGCAGGGCCCCGTCGGTGTTGTCGATCGTCAGGGCCACGTGCGCCCGCCCCAGGGCCGCCCGGCCCGAGGTGCCGGCGAAGATCACGTCCTCCATCTTCCCGCCGCGCAGCGACTTGGCGCCCTGCTCGCCCATGACCCAGGACAGGGCATCGACCACGTTCGACTTGCCCGACCCGTTCGGGCCGACGACGCAGGTCACCCCGGGCTCGAACTCGAAGCTCGTGGCCGAGGCGAACGACTTGAAGCCGCGCACGGAGAGGGTCTTGAGATGCACCCGGCGAGCCTACCGGGAGGGGGCCGGCGACGCCGTCAGCCCGCCCCCGGGTGAGGTCGGCAATGAGATCGCCGGTCAGGAGCCGACCGAGCACACCCTCTGAACCTGCCTCACTCGGAGTTCTGCCTCACTCGGCTGGGCGTCCCTCCGGTCGGGTGCTGTCGCCGACGACCGGCGTGGACCCGGTGGTCGGCGTGCGGCTGGCCTCCGGTCGGCCGATCGGCTCGTCGCCGTCGCTGCGCACCGGCTGCTGGCCCTGCTCCTGCTCACCTGAGCGAGTGCCAGAGGCGGTGTGCGCCTCCGAGTGCCGCTCCCCCGACGGCCCGCCCGGAGCATGGCTGCCGCCCGAGGAGGCCAGCGAGCTGCCGACGCCGACAGTGGCCATCATCCCGGTCTGCGTGGCCATCTCGTCGTTCCAATGGGGCCCGTCGTCGTCCAGGAAGCCGAGCGGGGCGTGCTCGCCGAAGTGATCGGCGTCGGCCTCGGCCCAGTCCGCGGCCCAGCCGCGCGGGGGCTGCTCGAGCAGCTCGCCCTCCCGCAGCCAGTTGTAGATCGAGGCGTAGGAGCGGGTGTTGAGGTGATCCACCCGACGGCGCAGCATCCGCGCGTTGAGCTGCGACGGGGCCTCCACGCCCATGGAGGCCATGATCTGCACGGCCTCGCGGACGGTGAGCTTCTGGTAGTTGTGCACCCGCTTGGCCTTGTCCTCCACGTCCAGTGCGCGCATGAGGCGGGCGTCCTGGGTGGCCACGCCCACGGGGCAGTGGTTCGTGTGGCACTTCTGCGCCTGGATGCAGCCGGTGGCCATCATCATCCCGCGGGCGGACATGGTGAAGTCCGCGCCCTGGATCATGCGCTTGACGATGTCCGAGCCGGAGACCACCTTGCCTGCGGCGCCGATGCGGATCATGTGCCGCAGCCCGGTGCCCACCAGGGCGTTGTGCACGAGCATGAGCCCCTCGGTCAGCGGGGTGCCCACGTGATCGGAGTACTCGAGCGGGGCGGCGCCGGTTCCGCCCTCGGAGCCGTCCACGATGATGTAGTCGGGCGCGATCCGCTCCTCCCACATGGCCTTGCACATGGCCAGGACGTCGGTGCGCGAGCCCACGCAGAACTTGATGCCGATCGGCTTGCCGCCCGAGAGCTCGCGCAGCTGCCCGATGAACCGGACCATCTCGCGCGGGGTCGTGAACGCCGAGTGCGACGCCGGGGAGATGCAGTCCACTCCCTCGGGGACCTCGCGGGCCTCAGCAATCTCGGCGGTGACCTTGGAGCCCGGCAGCACGCCGCCCAGGCCGGGCTTGGCGCCCTGGGACAGCTTGATCGTGATGCCCTTGACCTCGTCGTAGCGGGCCTTCTCGGCGAAGCGCTCGGGGTTGAAGCGCCCGTCGTCGTACCGGCAGCCGAAGTACCCGGAACCGATCTCCCAGAACAGGTCGGCGCCGCTGCCGAGGTGGTACTCGGTCAGCCCGCCCTCGCCGGTCTCGTGCACGAACCCGCCCATGGCCGCGCCCTTGTTCATGGCCAGCACGGCGTTCTTGGACAGCGAGCCGAAGGACATCGAGGAGATGCTCATCAGGGGCATCTCGTAGGGCTGAGCGCAGTCCGGCCCGCCCACGCGCACCGTCGGCGGCTCCGCGGCCGGGGCTACCGGGGCGGTGGTGTGCAGCAGGAACTCGTAGCCGATCTCGTCGGTGGCCTTCTCCGTGCCGAAGGCCTTGTGATCGTCCTGACCCTTGGCGCGGGCATAGACGATCGAACGCTGGTCGCGGCTGAACGGCTTGCCCTCGGTGTTCTTCTCGATGAAGTACTGCTGGATCTCGGGGCGGATGGACTCCAGCAGGTAGCGGGCGTGCCCGAGCACGGGGAAGTTGCGCAGGATCGCATGGCGCGGCTGGACCAGGTCCCAGATGCCCAGCCCCAGCAGCAGCAGGGCCACCACGCCCAAGAAGATCCAGGCCCACATGCCCACGAGATAGGCGACGAGGAGGACGAGGGCCAGGGTGACGACGGCCCCGGCCATGAGGAAGCGATTGTTCATGCGCCCATCGTCTCGCATCGGCCCCGGGACGACGAAGCGGCGGACATGGACGCGCTGCCGTCAGGTGATGTCCAGGCGCGTCGATAGACTTCTGGACAGACTCCTCACCCCTTCGTCGAAAGCAGTGCCTTGTCAGGGAACTCCATCATCCGCCACAGCAGCGCCTCGCTGCTGTCGATCCAGAAGGTCGAAGCCGACGTCGTCGTCTCCTCCGCGCGCGCCGATGAGCAGCTGGGGGCGACGTTCGAGCGGCTCAAGCTGCCCAAGGGCCTGCTGGAGCGCTTGGCCGGCGTCAAGGAGCACCGCGAGTGGTCCCCTGGCCGCCACTACACCGACGGCGCGATCGAGGCTGCGCAGGCCGCCATGGACCAGGCCGGCATCAGCCCGGACCAGGTGGGCCTGCTGGTCAACTGCTCGGTGACCCGCGACGGCTACGAGCCGGCCCTGGCCTCCGGGGAGCACGCCCGGCTGGGCCTGCCCAGCTCGGCGCTGAGCTTCGACATCACCAATGCCTGCCTGGGCTTCATCAACGGGATGACCGTGGCCTCGTCCATGATCGACTCCGGGGCCATCGACTACGCCCTGGTCGTGGCCGGCGAGGATCCCACCCGCTGGCACCGCGAGGCCTTCCGCCGCCTCAGCGAACCGGACGTCACCCGCGCCGAGGTCATCCGGGAGTTCGCCACGCTCACGCTGGGCTGCGGCGCCGCGGCTGCCGTCGTGGGACGGGCGGACAACCACCCCGACGGCCATCGGATCCGCACCTCCGTGACGCGTTCTGCCACTGAGCACTTCGAGCTGTGCGTGGGCGGCTTCGACGGCATGTTCACGGATGCGGGCGGGCTGCTCAAGCACGGCGTCGGCCTGCTCACGGACACGTGGGAGGAGGCCCGCACCCAGGGCTTCGAGTGGGATGACTTCGACTGGGTGGTCGCCCACCAGGTCTCCACCTCCCACACGGACAAGACGGAGGCGGACATCGGGATCCCCGCGCACAAGCTGCCGCGCACCTTCCCGTTCTGGGGCAACGTGGCCTCAGCCGCCCTGCCGATGACCCTGGCGCTGCAGGCCGAGAACGGCTCGTTCCAGAAGGGCCAGCGCGTGCTGGCCATGGGCGTGGGATCCGGACTGAACGCGACCTTCATGGAGATCGACTGGTGAGCATCGCCGAGACCACCGAGCCCGTCATGCCTCCCGGCAGCTGGGAGGCCTTCCCCGGCGTGGACCCCCGCTGGTCCCGCACCGTGGAGGCACCCTCCCACGCGGCCTGCGAGCCGGTCCCCGGCACGACCCGGCGCTGGCACCTGCTCGACAACCAGGCGGTGCTCCAGGAGCAGGGGAAGACCCCGGCCGGCACCATCCTGGCCGTGCACGGCAACCCCACCTGGTCGTACCTGTGGCGCTCGGTCCTGAAGGCCGCGACCGAGGCCGAGACCCCCTGGCGCGTGGTGGCCGTGGATCAGCTCGACATGGGCTTCTCCGAGCGCACCGGCCTGTTCCGCCGCTACGACGACCGCATCCAGGACCTCGGCGACCTCACCGCCGAGATCGGCCTGGACGACGAGCGCGTGGTCACCCTGGCCCACGACTGGGGCGGTCTCGTGTCCATGGGCTGGGCCGAGCTGCACCCGAAGGCG
Organism: Kocuria sp. SL71; assembly: GCF_026672465.1. Lineage (NCBI taxonomy): Bacteria > Bacillati > Actinomycetota > Actinomycetes > Micrococcales > Micrococcaceae > Kocuria > Kocuria sp. SL71. The sequence continues at coordinate 534,121 of NZ_JAPPRE010000001.1, read as the reverse complement.
CACGCGGCCACGATCATGACCAACACGGCGATCTACCACGATCCCGAGTCCGGTCCCATCCCGGATCCGCTGCGGCTGGCGCTGGCGCCGAAGGTCCACGGAGCCGTCACCTCCCGGACCACCGCGTTCCTGGACATCTCCCTGTCGCTGGTCTCCCCCTCGCTGGCTCCCGAGATCAAGGCGGCGTTCAAGGCGCCCTACGACACCCCCGAGCATCGAGCCGGCATCGAGCACTTCGTGGCGGACATCCCGGCGTTCGCGGATCATCCGTCGAACCACCGCTACGAGCGCACGGCGTCCTGGATGGCCACCTCGACCGTTCCCGCTCTGTTCCTGTGGGGCCCCAAGGACCCGGTGTTCCTGGAGCGCTACCTCCAGGACCTTCGCAAGCGCATGCCGCAGGCGGACGTCCACCGCTTCGAGGGCGCCAACCACCTGCTGCCCGAGGACCGGGACATCGCCACGCCGGTCATGCAGTGGCTGCAGCAGAACCTGGTCGATCCGCACCCCCGCCGCTTCCAGCACCTCGAGGCCCGTCCGCAGGCCGAGGAGCCGTTCGTGCCCTTCACGGCCGGGCTGTCCCACCGGGCCGGCCTGGATGAGGCCACGGCCGCGGTCGCCACCGTGGACATGGGCAAGGCCGAGAACGACAGCGCTCCGGCCGTCGAGCGCAGCCTCACCTGGGCGCAGCTCGACGAGCGCGTGGAGCGCATCGCCGCCGGGCTGATCGGGCTCGGGGTGAAGCCCGGAGACCGCATCAATCTCATGGTGCCCCCGGGGGCCGACCTCACCACGCTGATCTACGCCTCACTGCGTGTGGGAGCCGTGATCGTCGTGGCGGACACCGGACTGGGCCTGCCGGGGCTGCGCCGCGCGCTCAAGGGCGCCTCCCCGCAGTGGTTCATCGGCATCCCCGCGGCTCTGACCGCCGCCCGCACGCTGGGCTGGCCGGGGCGGCGCATCAGCGTCGAGACCCTGGATCCGGTGCGCCGGCGCGTGCTGGGGATCGAGGCTTCCGTGGCCGAGCTCGAGCGCACCGCGCCGGGCCCGCTGCCGCAGATCGACCCGGATGCGGACGCCGCCGTGCTGTTCACCTCGGGCTCCACCGGCCCGGCCAAGGGCGTCGTCTACACCCAGCGGCAGATGGCCGCCATGCGCGATGCCGTGGCCGCCGTGTGCGATCTGCGCCCCGGCACCGGGCTGGTCGCCGCCTTCGCGCCGTTCGCGCTGCTGGCCCCGGCCATGGGCGCGGCCTCGGTGACCCCGGACATGGACGTCACCAAACCGCGCACCCTCACCGCCCGGGCGCTGGCCGATGCTGCGGCGGCGATCGAGGCCACCACCGTGTTCGCCTCCCCCGCTGCGATCGTCAACGTGCTGGCCACCCAGAACGACCTGGCACCGCATCAGCGCCAGGCGCTGGGCCGCGTGCGGCTCATGCTCTCGGCCGGGGCCCCGCTGCCGCCGCCGCTGCTGGAGCAGCTGCAGAAGCTGCTGCCCGCGGCCGAGCTGCACACCCCGTACGGCATGACCGAGGCCCTGCCCATGACGGACGTCCGCCTGGAGACCATCCGCGAGGCGGCCGTCGACTCCCAGCCGCTGCACCCCGAGCAGGGCTTCCGCTCGCAGGCCCGCGTGCTCGGCGCCGGCGAGGGCGTCTGCGTCGGCACCCCGGTCCCCGGTGCGGCCGTGCGGATCGCGCCCGTCGATCACGACGGCGTCCCCTCCGATCAGCTCGTGGATCTCCCGGACGTGCTGGGCGAGATCGTGCTGCAGGCCCCGCACGTCAAGGACCGCTACGACTCCCTGTGGATCACCGAGAACGAGTCCACGCGGATCCCCGGCTGGCACGCCACCGGAGACGTCGGGCAGCTCGACGACAAGGGCCGCCTGTGGGTCTCCGGACGCCTCCATCACCTGCTGCTGACCAGCGACGGACCGGTCGCTCCCGTGGCCGGCGAGCATGCCGCCCAGACCGTCTCCGGGGTGGGCCGAGCAGCGCTCGTGGGTGTCGGACCCAAGGGTGCTCAGGTGCCCGTCGTCGTGTGCGAGACTGAGCCTCCGGCACGCCGATCCGGCCCCGCGCGAGCGGGTCTGGCCGGGCGCGTGCGCAGTGCAGTCCACGACGCCACCGGCCTGGATGTCGCGGCCGTCCTGGTGGTGCCCCGGCACCCCACGGACATCCGCCACAACTCCAAGGTCGACCGCACGCGCCTCGCCGCCTGGGCCGATGATGCCCTGAGCGGGGGAAGGATCAGGAACCCGTGAGCACCACTCCAGGCATTCCCCGCGCCGCCGGAGCACCCCGGAAAGCGCATCGTGCCACGCCGGAAGAGCTGCAGGATGTGCAGGAGCTCCAGGGGAAGGGCCGCACCGTCCTGGTGACCGGCGCCTCCGGGATGCTCGGCGAGTCCGTGGCCCGCAGGCTGCTCAGACAGGGCTGGACGGTGCGCGTGCTGCAGCGCGGGCAGGCTCCCATCGCGCTCGAGGACGGCGTGGAGCAGGTCCTCGGCTCCATCACGGACATGGAGACCGTCGAGCGCGCGCTGGACGGCGTGGACGACGTCATCCACCTGGCGGCCAAGGTGTCCTTCGCCGGCGACTGGGAGGACTTCGTCTTCACCAACATCACCGGAACGCGCATCCTGCTGGAGTCGGCGCGCAAGGCCGGTGCCCGCAACTTCGTGTTCGTCTCCAGCCCGTCGGTGGCGCACACGGGCGTGTCCATCGCCGGCGACGGCGCTGGACCGGCCAATCCGTACAAGGCCCGCGGGAACTACGCCCGCTCCAAGGCGGCAGCCGAGCTGCTGGCCCTGGAGGCCGATTCCGATGCCCTGCGCGTCACCGCGGTGCGCCCGCACATCGTGTGGGGCCCCGGCGACACCCAGCTCGTGGAGCGCATCGTGGACCGGGCCGCGCGCGGGCGCATGCCGCTGCTCGATGACGGCGCCGCGCTGATCGACACCACCTACGTGGACAACGCCTCCGAGGCCATCGTCCGGGCGCTGGAGCGCATCGAGGTCGCCCACGGCGAGGCCTTCGTGGTCACCAACGGCCAGCCGCGTCCCGTCGGCGAGCTGATCGGCATGATGTGCCGCGCAGGCTCCGTGCCCGCTCCCAAGCGCAAGATCCCCGCCGGAGTGGCCCGCTTCGCCGGCCGCACGATCGAGAAGGTCTGGGCCCGGTTCCCCGGTCAGGACGAGCCGCCCATGACCGAGTTCCTGGCCGAGCAGCTCTCGACCGCGCACTGGTTCTCGCAGAAGCGCACCCACGAGGTCCTGGGCTGGGAGCCGTCCGTCTCCATCGAGGAGGGCATGCGCCGCCTCAAGCAGCACTACGACCACCATCCGCTGCCGGTCGTGGTCGAGCAGCGCGAGAAGCGCGAGAAGCGCGTCGAGTCCACGACCTTCAAGGCCAAGGGCTGAGCCGGCTTCCCCGCTGAGGCGACCGCGACGGCCCCGCTCCCTGTCTCTGCAGGGAGCGGGGCCGTCGTCATCCTCCACTTGCTGACGCCGGAGGTCGGCTGCTCCTCCCGGCAGGGCCCCGGCCACGACGCGCACCAGGGTGGTCTGCGCCAGCGCCTTCTTCCTCAACGACGATTCGACATCTGCACCGGTGAGCTCGTCCAGCGGGGCGTAGACCACCTCGCCCCCGGCACAGATCACGGCGTCGACCTGCCCCGCCTGCTCCCACAGCCGCGCGAGCTGCGTCTCCTCGGCGATGTCGCAGCGGATGTCTCCGCTGCTCCTGCCGGCCGTCTCGACCTCGTGCCCGCGCTCACGCATCAGCACGTCGACCGCGCGGCCGAGCTTTCCCTGCGCTCCTACGATGAGAATCTTCATGCTGGTCACGCTGCGAACGGGTCCGGTCGCAGGGAAATACGCTCGAGCGCGCACTGCCATTCGCTGCACGCATGAACGTGGAGATCAGGCACCTGAGGGCCGTGACCGCGCTGGCTGAGGCGGAGTCGTTCACCGTGACAGCCGCCATGCTCGGCACCACCCAGCTCACCCTGTCGCGCACGCTCACCCAGCTCGAGGAGATCCTCGAGATCCGGCTCGTGGCGCGCACCACCTGGGAGCACTCGCTCACCCCGGCGGTCTGCGCGACAGCCCCCACGGCGACCGCTCCTCTGCGGGACGGCGCCGACTCGACTCCCCGAACGATCAGGGTGGCCAACACCGACGAATGGCTCACCCGGATCGCCGTGGGTGGGGCCGTCGGCATCACCGCAGAGGCCACGACCCATGACTATCAGTCCCCCCGAGAAGGTCTCTCGCAGCTCGAGGTGCAAAGCGCAAGATCCACCGTTGAGGCCGCACGTGCGCAGCTCCTCGGAGCTGATCAGCTGCGGATCTGCGGCTTCAACGGGACAGGCGCCTCCGCAGTGGTCGACGCCGCACTCGCTCAGCCCATCGGGGTTGATGACTCGCGCATCTGCGGCCTCGGGAATGCGGGCAGATGGGAACTCAGTAGCGCGCGCGACGGGGGCGGCGCTGGCACACCGAGCACCGGTACGACGACCGGTTCATGAACTGCTCGCGCACGATCACGCCATCGCGGCCCTCGGCCTCGCAGCGCGGGCACGCCTCACCGGCGCGGCCGTAGGCATTGAGGGAGCGGGAGAAGTAGCCGGATTCCCCGTTGATGTTCACGTACAGGGAGTCGAAGCTCGTCCCGCCGGCCTCCAGGGCCCGGGCCATGACGTCCTGCACGGCCTCGACCAGGCGCTGCGTCTCCGGACGCGTCATGGTCTCGGTGGGGCGGGCGTAGTGCAGCTGGGCAGACCAGAGGGCCTCGTCGGCGTAGATGTTGCCGATCCCGGAGATCAGGCCCTGATCCAGCAGAGCCCGCTTGATGCCGGTCTTCCGGCGACGCAGGGCGGCGTGGAACGCCGAGGGGTCGAAGTCCGGATCCAGCGGATCTCGCGCGATATGCGCGGCGTGCTGCGGAATGAGCGGCAGTCCCAGGGCGCCCCGGCCGCCGGGATGGCCGTCGGCGGTGGGCTCCAGGGGATCCAGGAACATGCCGCCGAAGATGCGCTGGTCCACGAAGCGCAGCTGCCCGGGCAGCCCGTCGGGAGTCTCGGAGAGCCCCAGGCGGACCTTGAGGTGGCGCTCGTCGGGCTGGTCATCTCCCTGGATCAGCGCCTGGCCGGACATCCCCAGGTGCATCATCAGCGCGAGCTCGTCGCCGGAGGCCAGCGCTACGGGCAGCCAGAGGAACTTGCCGCGGCGCACCGCATCCAGGATGGACGCGCCCTGCAGCCGCTGCACGAAGTCGCCCGGACCGCCTATGTGGCGGCGCAAGGAGCGCGGGTCCAGGACCTCGACGGTCTCGACCCGGCGCCCGACCGTCCAGCGCTCGAGGCCGCGGCGCACGACCTCGGCCTCGGGCAGCTCGGGCATCCTCAGCGCCCGTCGGCCAGCGGCCGGCCGTGGCCGTCGGTGCGAGTGGTGCCGGTGATCGCCGAGTAGGCGGACTCCGCCGCCCGGCGCTCGGCCTCCTTCTTGGAGGTGCCGGGGCCGGTGCCGTGCACGGTTCCGCCCAGCAGGCAGGAGGCCGTGAAGGAGCGGTTGTGGTCCGGGCCCGTGCCCTCGACCTCGTAGGTCACCGCGCCCATCCCCCGCATGGCCGCGAGTTCCTGGATCTCGGTCTTCCAATCGCGGCCCTCGCGGATCACGAAGTCGTCCTCGAGCAGCGGCACGATCATCCGCAGCACGAAGGCCCGCGCGGCATCCAGGCCCTGCGACAGGTACAGCGCACCGATCACGGCCTCCATGGTGTCGGCCAGGATCGAGGACTTGTCGTGCCCGTCGGTGCGGATCTCGCCGCGGCCCAGGCGGATGAACTCCCCCAGCCCGCGCTCGCGCGCCAGCTGCGCCAGGGTGCGCGTGGAGACCACGGAGGCACGGATCTTGGCGAGGTCGCCCTCGCTGCGCTCGGGGTAGCGCGTGAAGATCTCGTCGGTGACCGTCAGCCCCAGCACGGAGTCGCCCAGGAACTCGAGGCGCTCGTTGTGCTTCTGACCGGCATGCTCGTAGGCGTACGAGCGATGCGTCAGCGCAATGAGCAGCGTCTCGGCGTCGATATCGACGCCGAGACGCTGCAGAAGATCCTGATGATCAGACGCCAACTCAGGCGTCCGCCACCTTGCGGCCCTTGTACTCGTAGTACAGGGCGGTGCCGGCGGAGTCGGTGACCAGCTTGGCCTGGTGCGGCAGGGAGTACACGGTCTTGCCGTTCTCCACGGTGCGGACCAGCTTGGGGGCCTTCGCCTTCCACTGCGAACGACGGGCGTGCGTGTTGGCTCGCGAGAGCTTCCTCTTCGGAACAGCCACTGCTATCTCTCTTCTCTCGGGGACTCGTCCCCCTGCTCGAGCAGGCCTGCGAGGGCGCTCCAGCGGGGGTCGAGCACTTCATGTACATGATCGGGGTCGTCCTCCAGCCGCGCGCCGCACTGGGCGCACAGACCGGGGCAGTCCTCCCGACACACTGGCTGGAACGGCAGCTTGGTGATCGCTGCGTCCCGGAGCATCGGCTCCAGATCGATGTGATCGTCCTGGACGGTGTACATCTCGTCGGCGTCGTCGTCCTCTTCCGGAGTCTCGGAAGGGGCGTCGAACAGGAAGAGCTCCTGCACCTCTACGGTCATGTCCTCTTCGACCGGATCGAGGCACCGACTGCACTCGCCGTGAAGGCGGGCTGTCACCGTGCCGGAGACCAGGATACCGTCCACGACGGATTCCAGCCTCAGGTCGGCTGCCATGTCGGAGCCCTCAGGGGCCCCGATGATCGCATTGCCGAAATCCTTCGGCGCAGGCAAGGTCTCCTGGAAGAGACGCATCGTCCCGGGACGGTGTTCCAGGTCCCTGACGTCCAGCGCCAGCGGTGAAACGTTGTCTCGACTGATGATGATCTCCTGTGGGTTCAATGCCAGCACGTCATTCTAGACGGCAGGACGAGGATGCTCAACCGATGGCGTCGCGGGTTCCGTCCAGGGCGGCCAGCACCTCTGGCGTCACGAACGCGGAGACGTCCCCTCCGAAGCCGTGGACCTCCTTCACGAGCGACGACGACACGTGCGCGAGCTCCGGCGCAGCGGCCAGGAACACCGTCTCCATGCCCGTGAGGCTGCGGTTCATCCCGGCCATGGGCAGCTCGTAGTCGAAGTCCTGCCCCGAGCGCAGGCCCTTCACGACCGCCACGGCGCCGCGGCCGGTGACGTACTGCGCCAGCAGTCCCCCGCCCAGCGGCTCGATCCTCACCCGCTCCGACGACGAGCCCAGCGACTGCTCGACGAGCTCCACGCGCCGATCGATCGGGAAGCGGTGCTTCTTGCTCGGGTTGTCCGCCACGGCCACGATCACCTCGTCGAACAGCCGAGCCGCGCGCTCGATGATGCCCACGTGGCCCAGGTGGATCGGGTCGAAGGACCCGACGCAGACGGCTCGGCGCCCAGCGCTCGGAGTCTGCTCGGGCGCGGCCGACGCGGGTGCAGGGTTCTCAGTCATGCCGGACACGCTATCGCGGCGGCCGCCTCCCTAGACTCGAGCCCATGAGCCTTCCGCAGACCGACTCCCCCGACCTCCCCTGGCACGACCTGGCACGCGGTGCGGGTCTCATGCAGGACTCCGGGGCGCTGCGCTCCACGATCTTCGACGAGACCTCCGTCCTGGCCCGCGCCCACGGCGCCGTGAACCTGGGTCAGGGCTTCCCGGACGCCGACGGCCCCGCCGCCATGATCGAGGCCGCGGCGGAGGCCCTGCGCTCGGGGCTCAACCAGTACTCGCCCGAGCGCGGGCTGCCCGAGCTGCGCGAGGCGATCGCGGCCCAGCAGCTCGCCACGCAGTCCCGCGAGCTCGACCCCCACACCCAGGTGGTCGTCACGGCCGGCGCCGCTGAGGCCCTGGCCGCCTCGCTGCTGTCGATCCTGCGCCCGGGCGACGAGGTGGTGGTGCTCGAGCCGCACTACGACCTGTACGCCGCGATCGTGGCCTTCGCCGGGGGCGTCCTGCGCCCCGTGGCCCTGCGCCCGCCGGAGTTCGGTGTGGACCTGGAGGACCTGCGCGCTGCCTTCAGCGACCGCACCGCCGCAGTGCTCGTGAACGATCCCCACAATCCCACCGGCACCGTGCTCAGCCCCGAGACCGCACGCGAGATCGCTCGGCTGGCCGTGGAGCACGATGCCGTGATCCTCACCGACGAGGTCTACGAGCACCTTCGCTACGACGGAGCGCACCTCTCCCTGGCGGCCGGGGCGTCGTCGTCCATGCTCGAGCCCGAGCTGGCCGAGCAGGTCCGCGAGCGCACGCTCGTGGTGTCCTCGGCCTCCAAGTCCCTGCAGGTCACGGGCTGGCGCATCGGCTGGGTGAGCGGGCCGGCCGATCTGATCAGCGGGGTCAGCGCCGTGAAGACCTACCTGAGCCACTCCGCGGCCGCTCCCCTGCAGAAGGCCGTGGCGGCAGGCCTGCGCGACCTGCAGACCTGGGGGCAGACGCTGGCCGCCGAGCAGGCGCAGCGCAGCGCACTGGTCGGGCAGGCGCTGCGGGATCTGGGGCTGCAGGTCGCCCAGCCGTCCGGCTCCTACTACGTGGTGGCCGACTTCTCGCCGCTGTTCGACCGCTACGGCGCCACGACGTCGGCGGAGATGTCGCGCGCGCTGATCGAGCAGGCCGGGCTCGCCCTGCTGCCCCTGTCGGCCTTCGCAGCCCCGGAGAACCAGGAGCTCTACGCGGGCTGGATGCGAGTGGCCGCGTGCAAGCAGGAGTCCACGCTCCAGGAGGGCATGGACCGGCTGGCCGCAGCCCTGCGCTGAGGCTCAGCCCCTGCGCCCCAGCGCGCGGTAGGTCCAGTCCGCATCGATCCACTGCTGCGGATCGAGCACGTTGCGCCCGTCGAGGATCTGGCGGCGCCGCACCAGCGGAGCCAGGTCCTGCGGCGTCATCCGCCGGAACTCGTCCCACTCGGTGAGCAGCACGACCACCTCGGCGCGGGCCACCGCCTGGATCAGGGAGCTCGCGTAGTCCACGCGGGGGTAGCGCTTGGCGGCGTTCTCGTTGGCCTTGGGGTCATAGACGTGGACGTCGGCGCCGATCGAGTGCAGGCGCGCGGCAATGTCGAGTGCCGGCGAGTCGCGGACGTCGTCGGACTCGGGCTTGAAGGCGGCGCCGAGCACGGCGATCTCCCGACCCATGACGGAGTTGTCGAGCATGTCGGTGATGACCCCGACCGTGTGCTCGCGGCGTCGGGTGTTGATGTCGTCGACCTCGGCCAGGAAGCGCACGGACTGATCCAGGCCGAGCTCCGAGGCCCGGGCACGCAGGGCGCGGATGTCCTTGGGGAGGCAGCCGCCGCCGAATCCGACGCCCGCGTTGAGGAACTTGCGCCCGATCCGCTCGTCCATCCCGATCGCATCGGCCAGCGTGCGGATGTCACCGCCCACGGCCTCCGTGAGCTCGGACAGCGAGTTGATGAAGCTGATCTTGGTGGCCAGGAACGAGTTCGCCGCGACCTTCACGAGCTCCGAGGTCTCGTAGTCGGTGACGATCAGCGGGATGCCCTCGGCCAGCTGCGGGGCGTAGACCTCGCGCATGAGCGACTCCAGGCGCTGGGCCTGCTCGTGCTCCCGCGGATCAGCGGAGCCGTGCCCGGGCAGGCCGATGACCATGCGGTCGGGGTGCAGCGTGTCCTCGACGGAGTGGCCCTCGCGCAGGAACTCGGGGTTCCACACCAGGTCCACCTCGATCCCCTCCGGCGCATTCTCCCGCGCCAGCTCGCGCAGCCGCCGAGCGGTGCCCACCGGGACGGTGGACTTGCCGGCGATCACGGCATCGCGGGTCAGGTGACGGGAGATCTGCTCCACGGCGGAATCCACGAAGCTCATGTCCGCGGCGAATGCTCCGGGGCGCTGCGGGGTGCCCACCCCGATGAAGTGCACGTCCCCGAAGGCCCCAGCCTCCTCGTAGTCGGAGGTGAAGCGCAGGCGCCCGGACTCCACATGCTTGCGCAGCAGCTGCGGCAGCTCCGGCTCGTGGAAGGGCAGGACCCCGGCCGACAGCGATTCGAGCTTGGCGGGGTCGATGTCCACCCCCAGCACCTCGTAGCCCATCTCCGCCAGCGACGCCGCGTGCGTGGCGCCCAGGTATCCGGTCCCCAGAACAGTGATGCGCATCCGGTGCGTGCTCCTCGGTCTCGTGTGCGTGCCCGACGCACGCCGTTCCGCAGTGCGGGCCGCACGGACGGCAACCCATACCAGCAGACTAGCTATCCGCTTCCTCCCCGGAGCGGGGGGCCGCGGCGTGCCAGGTGAACTTCAGATGATGCCGGCGTCGACGTCCCCGCCCGCACCCCGGATCCGCTCGGGCGACGAGCGAGTCAGGAGGGGTCGTCGGCCTCGGCGAACCAGAGCATGGTCTCGCCGTGCCTGCTGCTCTCGAGCCGACGCAGGCCCTGGGGCCAGGCGGGCTCCGGGCTGCGCGAGGATCGCTCGATCACCACGACGCCGCCGGGGCCGAGCTTGCCGCTCAGCAGGGACAGCACCTCGCTCAGCTCGGCCTCCCCCAGCGGGTAGGGCGGATCTGCGAGCACGAGATCCCAGGGACCCTCGTGGGCCGAGGCGTATCCGTGCACGGAGCCGCGCTCGCAGCGCACCCGCTGCGAGCCGAGGGCACGATTGACCGTCTCGGCATTGACCCTGCACACCGAGACGGCCCGCGGATGCTTCTCCACGAGCACGACCTCGCGCGCGCCGCGGCTGGCGCACTCGCAGCCCAGGGCCCCGGAGCCGGCGAAGAGGTCCAGGACGCGGGCGTCGTCGAGCATGCCCCAGGCGTCCAGGCGGGAGAACAGCGACTCCTTGACACGATCGGTCGTGGGCCGGGTACCGGTGCCGGGCACGGAGGCCAGTCGGGTGCCGCCGGCCGCTCCGGCGATGATGCGGGTCACGAGCGGATCAGCCCCTCTCCAGGTACTTCTCGGTGTCCTCGTCGAGCGCGGCGCGGATGGCCGCGAGCAGCTGCGGGTGCTGCTCGAGCCCGGGATCGGCCGTCAGCACGGCCTGGGCCTCGCGGCGGGCGCGCTCGATGACGCCGGCGTCATCGACGGCGCGCAGCAGCCGCAGGGTGGAGCGCCCGCCGGACTGGGCATCGCCCAGGATGTCGCCCTCGCGGCGCTGAGCCAGATCGGCCTGGGCGAGCTCGAAGCCGTCGGTCGTGGCCGCCACGGCCGCGATCCGCTCCCGCGAGGGATGCTCGGGATCGCGGCGGGTGACCAGCAGGCAGGTGGAGCGGTGCGCCCCGCGACCGATCCGCCCGCGCAGCTGGTGCAGCTGGGAGATGCCGAAGCGATCGGCGTCCACGATCACCATGAGCGTGGCATTGGGGACGTCGACGCCGACCTCGACCACGGTGGTGCAGATCAGCAGATCGATCTCCCCGGCGGCGAAGGCCTCCATGGTCTCGGTCTTCTGCGCGGCGTCCAGGCGCCCGTGCAGCACCGCGACCCTCGCCTGCTCCAGCTCGGGCGCCCGCTGCACGAGCAGCTCGAGCCAGGTGGTCGAGACCATGGCCTCGGCGGCCTTCTCATCGGCGGCCGAGCCGGCCAGGGAGAACGGCGGGACCTCGTCGTCCGCCCCGATCTTGGGCGCGACCATGTAGACCTGCCGTCCTGCGGCGATCTCCTCTGCGGCCCGGGCCATGATCCGCCGCTCCCAGGCCGGGTGCTCGAGCAGCCCGACCACGTGCGTGTCGATCGGCTGGCGTCCCGCGGGCAGCCCTTCGAGCACCGAGACGTCGAGGTCGCCGAAGACCGTCATGGCCACGGTGCGCGGGATGGGCGTGGCCGTCATGACGAGAAGGTGCGGGACCTCGTCGGCGCCGGTCTCGCGCAGGCGGTCGCGCTGCTGCACGCCGAAGCGATGCTGCTCATCGACCACCACCAGGCCCAGGCGCAGGAACTGCACCGTCTCCGAGAGCAGCGCGTGGGTGCCGATCACGATCCCGGCCTCGCCGGTGACGATCTCGAGCAGCGCCTGCTTGCGCGCGGCGGCGGGCATGGAGCCGGTCAGCAGCACCACACGGGTTCCCTGCGGATCGCCCTCCAGCGTCCCGGCCGCACCCAGCGGCCCCAGTGCGCGCACGATCGAGGCGTGGTGCTGGGCGGCCAGGACCTCGGTGGGCGCGAGCAGTGCGGCCTGCGCCCCGGAGTCCACAGCCTGCAGCATGGCCCGCAGCGCCACGACGGTCTTGCCGGAGCCCACATCGCCCTGCAGCAGCCGGTTCATGGGGTGGACCTGCCCCAGATCTGCGGCGATCTGCTGCCCGACCTCCTGCTGCGAGGCGGTCAGCTTGAAGCCCAGCCGTCGTGCGAAGCCCTCCTGCAGCACGCCCTCCGCGCCGGTGAGCTCCGGAGCGCGGCGCTGGGCGACCGCCTGGCGCCGACGCAGCAGCGCAGCCTGGAGCACGAGCGCCTCGGTGTGGCGGAAGCGGGCCTTGGCGCGGTGCCACTCCTGCTCATCCGCCGGACGGTGCATGGCCTGATAGGCGCTGGCCAGATCTGAGTACCGGTGCTCCCGGGCGACCTCGAGAGGCAGCGGATCCGGGACGGTGGACCAGTCCACGGCGGCCAGGCACAGCTGCACGGCCTGAGCGATCCGATCGCTCGTGAGCTTGGCGACGGCCGGGTACACCGGCACGGGGCGACCAGCGCTGTCCAAGGCGTCGGCGGCATCGACGTCGTCGTCGGGATCCAGCGGCGCATAGTGCGGGTTGGCCATCGTCAGCTCGCCGCGATACTGCGAGACCTTGCCCGAGAACAGCGCGTGGGTCCCGCTGGTGAGGTCGCGCGAGGCGGTCCAGGCGTTGAAGAAGCTCAGCGTCATGGTGGCCCCGGTGGACTCCGCGAGCAGATCCGGCCCGGAGTCCGACGAGCGATCGGTGATCACGACCTCGGTGATCGAGCCGCTGCGCGAGCGCATCCGCCGGGTGGACACGCGCAGCACCTCGGCCACGAGCGTGGCGTGCTCATCCAGGCGCAGCTCGCTGAAGGACGTCAGCTCCCCGCGGGGCACCAGCCGGCGCGGGAAGTGCTCGAGCAGCTGCCCGATCGAGACGAGGCCCAGGTGCTTCTCGAAGGCCTTCGCCGAGCTGGCCCCGAGGACCTCGGCCAGCGAGCGGTCCAGATCCCCGCGGTCCACGGACGACGCTGGGGCCTCCGGTCCGGATGCCGAGCCCCGGCTCCCCTTCCGGGGGCTCATCAGTCCAGATCCGAGGGGTTGACGCGGCTCTGACGCCCCGAGCCCTCCGGGTCCAGCCCGGTGACGGCCACATTGCGCGGCGTGCCGTGGGCACACAGGACATCCAGGGCGGCCTGCCGATCATCCACGTGGACGTGGACCCGCCAGCGCCACAGCTCTCCCTCGATCTGGGAGATCGGCGAGGTGATCACGGAGCGGCCGATCTCGGTGAGCTCGAAGCGCACGGAGGCGGCCTCCAGGGCGGTCAGCTCGACGGTGGCCACGACTTCCACGCCGGTCTCGGCCTCGCCGCCCGCCGCGCCGGCCTCCCCGGCTGCGCAGGCCGCCGCGGCCTCTCGCATGCTCTCGAGCAGCTGCTGGACCTGCACGCCGGTCTCCTGGCCGGTGGGCTCTGCGCTGTCGTCCGGGGCGCCGGCCCACAGCACGGGCCGCCCGGAGCCCTCGCCGGCGGCGGTGCGGCGCAGGGCGTCCAGGATGATGAGCATCCCCAGGGCGCCGGCGTCCACGCGCCCCGAGCCCTGCAGGGCCCCGAGCTCCTCGGTGGAGCCGAGCACGGCTTCCCGGGCCGCGGCGACCACGCGCTCCATGTGGTGCAGCAGCGTGCGCTTGGAGCCGGGCTCCTCGGCCTCCGGGACCTGCACCGCGGCGATGTCCCGGATCACCGAGAGCATGGTGCCCGGCACGGGATCGGTCAGGGCGGACCAGGAGCGCACCTCGCCCGAGGACAGGGCCTGGGCGAAGGCATCCGCGGTGAGGCCGCGGCCCTCGAGCGAGGCGCCCACGGCGCACAGCCACACGGCGAACAGGGAACCGGAGTTGCCGCGGGCGTCATCCAGCGCGGCCTGGCCGGCGAGCGAGATGAGCTCGCCGACATCCGGGGTCTCGAGCACCTGAACGGCCTGAGCGGCGGTGCCGACGGTGGTCACGAGGTTGGCTCCGGTGTCCGAGTCGGCCACCGGGAAGACGTTGATCGCGTCCAGGATGTCGGCGCTGGCGCGCAGCTCACGGACGGCGAGGTCGAACCACCGCCGAACGGCCTCCGTGCTCGCTGTGCTGCGCTCGTTCAAAGTGGTCCCATCCTCCGCTGCGGCTCCCGCCGATCAGCTGGTTCGCATCATCGCCTGCCACGCTCACGCCCCAGCCGCCGACGGGCTCCTGGGGCTGCGCGCGTCCGGGAGGACCGGCTGCTGGTCCGCCGGAGGGAGCTCCCGGAAGGCGCACAGAGCCTATCGCACGGACTCCCTCGGGCACCTGGGCATCCGCCGGGAGACAGGCGAGCAGACCGTGGTCCTCCCCGCCTGCGAGCACCCACTCCAGGGGGTCTGCACCCAGCAGCTCGGCCGCCGGCCGCAGGGGCTCGGCAAGCTCCTGCAGGGACTGGGGATCCAGCTCCAGGTGCACACCGGAGGCCGAGGCGATCCGTCCGCCGTCGCGCACGAGGCCGTCGGAGACGTCGATCATGGCGGTGGCCCCTGCCTGCGCCAGCCGCGCGCCTGCCGGGACGGGGCTCACGGGCCGCAGCTGCCAGCCGGCGATCTCATCCAGGACGGCATCCTCCCCGGGGCGGTAGTCGCTCGAGAGCAGCAGCGCCAAGCCGGCCGCCGCGCGCCCGACTGTCCCGGCCAGCACAAGACGCTGCCCCGGCGCGGCTCCCGAGCGGCGCACGGGCTCGCGGCCCTGCAGATCCCCGGTCACCGTCACGGTCACGGAGATCTGCTCGCCCCCGCCCAGATCACCTCCAGCCACCGACAGCTGCGGTGCCCCGCAGGCCTGGATCCCGCCGCGCAGCCCGCGGGCGAAGTCCAGGACCCACTGGCACGGAGTCTGCGCCGGGAGGGTCAGGGACACGACCATGGATGACGGCACCGCCCCCATGGCCGCGGCATCCGCCAGGTTCTGCGCGGCTGCCTTGGCACCGGTGTCCGCACCGCCGGTCCGTGCGCCGCTGGGCCACACCGAGAGGAAGTCCTGGCCCTCGACCTGGGTGTCCGTGGTGATCACGAAGCGCCCGTCCGGGGCGGCGATCACCGCGCAGTCATCACCCGGGCCCAGCTGCAGGTACGGCGAGTCCTCGCCCTGCAGCAGCGGCAGGAAGGCGGAGAGCAGCTCCGATTCGGAGGTCTCCCCCACGCTGCGGCCGGCGAGAGCCTCCGCTGCCGTGGACGGCTCGGCGGAAGCCTCCGACGAGCCGTCCACGGCCGCTGCGCGAGCAGTCCCAGGCCCCTGGCCTCGCAGCGTCGAGCCGCCCGTGCTGTCCTGCCTGGTCATCTGCGCCGCCTCTCGGTTCATCGGGGCTCACGCTAGCCACCTGGGCGGACAGCACAGCCGCTCGCTGCGCCCTGAGGGCGTGCGTGCCGGCGGTCCCGTGCGGCGGTTCTGCGCGATTCGAGGCCCGCTGGAGCCGGGCGATAGGATCCGGGCCATGCGCTCCGGTCCGAATCCCCTGCTCCCCCTCCGCGCTGCGGCTCTGACGGCCGCCGGCCTGGTCCTGCTCACGGGCTGCGGCTCGAGCACCGCGCAGGTCGAGGCTGCCGAGGACGCCGCGAATCCGGAGTGCGCGCCCGCCATGCTCGCCATGCCGGAGCAGATCAGCGGGCAGGACCAGCGCCAGACCTCGAGCCAGGGCACCACGGCCTACGGGGATCCCTCGGCGGCCGTCGTGCGCTGCGGGGTGACTCCCCCGGAGCCCACGACCGATCTGTGCACGCGCGTGAACGGTGTGGACTGGCTGATCCGCGATCTCGAGTCCGACAACCAGTGGCAGGCCACGACCTACGGGCGCGATCCCGCCTTCGAGATCACCTTCGACACCACGGTCGTGCCGTCCTCGACCGCTCTGGTCGATCTGGGCAGCGCGGTCTCGACCGTGCCGCAGGACTCCGAGTGCCTCTCCGTGGACGAGGTCCCGCAGACCTGAGCCGGGCTCAGCGCAGCCCGACTGGCCGCTCGAGGGCCAGGCGCAGCAGCTCGTCGAGCAGGGCGTCGTAGGGCAGGCCGGAGGCCTCCCACAGCCGCGGGTACATGGAGATCGAGGTGAATCCCGGCATGGTGTTGACCTCGTTGATGAGGGCGCGGCCGTCGTCGGCCAGGAAGAAGTCGGCGCGCGAGAGCCCCTCGCCGTCGACGGCCTCGAAGGCCCGGGCGGCGTCCGCGCGGATGCGCTCGGCGGTCGCCTCCGGGACCTCGGCCGGGCAGCTGAGCTGCGCGGAGTCCTGCGCGACGTACTTGGCCTCGAAGTCGTAGAACGAATGCTCGTCCACCACGACGATCTCCCCGAGCAGCGAGACGCGCGGAGCGTCCTGCCCGTGGCCCTGCAGCACGGCGCACTCGATCTCGCGCCCGGAGATCCCGGCCTCCACGACCACCTTGCGGTCGAAGGACCGGGCCTCCTCCACCGCGGCGGTGACAGCCGAACGATCGCTCGGGTCATCCACCCGGGTGATGCCGAACGACGATCCGGCTCGGGCGGGCTTCACGAAGACGGGCGCCGCCAGCTGAGCGATCTCGTCCAGGACCGCCTCCGGCTCGCTGCGCCAGCGCCGGTCCTTGGCCACGATGTACGGCCCGACCTCCAGCCCGGCCGACTCGAAGGCGACCTTCATGAAGTGCTTGTCCATGCCCACGGCCGAGGACGTCACCCCGCAGCCCACGTAGCGCATGTCGGCGAGCTCGAGCATCCCCTGAAGGGTGCCGTCCTCGCCGTAGGGGCCGTGCAGCAGCGGCAGCACGACGTCGATGTGCTCGCGGCGCTCCTGGGCCGGGCCCTCGCCGGAGATGTCGCGGATCAGCAGCTCGGTGTCGCCGGAGCCCATGGGCAGCGAGACCATCTGCTCGCCGACCGGCAGCTCGGTGATGGGGTTCTCGTCGAGCAGCGCCTCGAGCTCGTCCTGCGAGAAGAGGAACCACTCGCCCGTGCGCGCGATCCCCACGGTCACCACGTCCCAGTGCTCGCGGTCGATCGCCCCGAGCACGCCCCGGGCGGTGACCAGCGAGATGCTGTGCTCGGAGGAGCGCCCGCCGAACAGGATCGCCACACGGGGGCGGGACGACGGGGCTGCGGTCTGCGGTTCAGCGGCTGCGGGATCGATGGTGCTCATGCGGTGGTTGCCTCCGCTTTCAGTTCGCGGCCCAGCAGCAGCGGGGCGAGGTGTTCGACGGTGATGCGACCGTCCAGGATAGCCACGACGGCCTCGGTGATCGGCATGTCGACCCCGTGCGCCCGCGCGAGCTGCAGCACAGCAGGCGCGGACTTCAGGCCCTCGGCGGTCTGCGTCATCTCGCGGTCGATCTGCTCGAGCGTGCGGCCCTGTCCCAGCAGGCGCCCGGCCGTCCGGTTGCGCGACAGCGGCGATGAGCAGGTGGCCACCAGATCGCCGATCCCGGCCAGCCCAGCCATGGTCTCGCTGCGAGCCCCGAGCGCCAGGGCCAGCCGGGTGGACTCCGCCAGCCCGCGGGTGATCACGGAGGCCTTGGAGTTGTCGCCGTAGTGGCGGCCGTCGCAGATGCCCACGGACAAGGCGATCACGTTCTTGGTCAGTCCGGCGATCTCCGTGCCCACGGCATCGGTGTTCGTGTACGGGCGGAAGTAGGGCGCGGCCACGGCGCGGGCCACATCGGCGGCCAGCTGCGGATCGGCTGCCGCCACCACCGAGGCGGTGGGCTGCTCGTCGGCGATCTCCATGGCCAGATTCGGGCCCGAGACGATGCACAGCCGCCGGCTCCAGCCCTCGCGCTCGCGCCCGCCCAGCGGGTGGCCCTCCGGGCGCTGCTCGGCCAGGACCTCGGCCGCGACCTCGCTCATGCGCAGCCCCGTGCCCCGCTCGAGGCCCTTGGCCAGCGAGACCAGCACGGCCTCGTGCTCGAGGTGCTGCGCCACGGCAGCCATCTGCGCGCGCAGGGCCTGAGCGGGAACAGCCAGCACGACCAGGTCCGCCCCCTCCAGGGCCTGGGCCAGGTCCGCGGTGACCTGCAGCGGATCGGGCAGGTGCGTGCCGGGGACGTAGCGCTCGTTGACCCGAGTGCGGGCGATGCGGGACATCGCCTCTGCGTCCCGGCCCCACAGCACGACCTCGGGGGCCGGGCCCTCGCCGCTGAGCCCGGCGTCGGTGAGGATCTTGGCGAAGGTCGTTCCCCAGGATCCGGCGCCCAGCACGGCGGCCCGGCGCGGGCTCCACCTCGGCTCGGGAGCGCCCAGATCCTGCGCGGCGTCGCCGTCGCGGGTCAGCTGCTCGGAATGCTGCGTCATCGTCGTCCCCTGAGGCGTCGGTCCCATCGGGTGGGCGGAACGGGTTCGTCGCGCAGGACGGACAGCTCAGCGGCGATCGCGTCCAGGATGGCATCGGTGGCCTCAGCGGCCGCGGCGCGCGGCACGGCCGCGACCCTCTCGGCATCCGTGCGCCCAGTCTGCCCGGGCGCACGCGTGCTGCGGAAGCGGCTCAGGTCCACGGGCTCGCCCACGCGCACCCGCACCGGCCGCCGGGGACGGAGGCTCACGTGCACCCGCCACCGGCTGTCGCGGCCCAGGATCTGCTGGTCTCCCCAGTGGGCGATCGGGATCACGGGGACGTCGAGGCCCAGAGCCAGCCGCGCCGCACCGGGGTAGGCGTGCATGGGCCAGCGCAGCGGATCCCGGGTCAGCGTGCCCTCCGGATAGATCACGACGACCCCGCCGCGAGCCAGGTGGTCCTGGGCGTCGCTGAGGGCCTGGGCGGTGTCGCGAGTGCCCCGGTGCACGGGCACCTGCCCGATCCGATGCAGCAGGAACCCGAGTACGGGGATGCGGAACAGCGACTCCTTGGCCAGGAACCGGGGCGTGCGCCCGGCATCGACGACGCTGAGCCCCACCGTGATCGGGTCGATCTCGGTGACGTGGTTGGCCACGATCAGGCACGGGCCGTCGGACGGGATCCGCTCCAGATGCTCGACGCGGCGGCGGGCCAGCAGCCCGTAGGGCAGCCGCACGAGCCGCTGGAGGATCTGCAGCTCGAGATTGAGCTCGCTGCGTCGACCGGAGCGGCGGGTGCGGGCCATGTGCAGCTCCCTGCGGTTCGAGCGGATCAGCTGTTCGCGACGTCGAACGTGGCGCCCAGGGCCTCGAGCTTCGTGGTGAAGTGCTCGTAGCCGCGCTCGATCAGCTCGACGCCGGTCACATGGGAGACGCCCTCGGCGGACAGGGCCGCGATCAGGTGCGAGAAGCCGCCGCGCAGGTCCGGGACGTGGATGTCCTGGGCCCGCAGCTCGGTGCGTCCGGAGATGATCGCGGAGTGCACGTAGTTGGACTGGCCGAAGCGGCAGGGCGTGGAGCCCAGGCAGTCGCGGTGCAGCTGGATGTTGGCTCCCATGCGCTGCAGCGCGTGGGTGAAGCCGAAGCGGTTCTCGTAGACGGTCTCGTGCACGATCGACACGCCCTCGGCCTGCGTCAGCGCCACGACGAGCGGCTGCTGCCAGTCGGTCATGAAGCCGGGGTGGACATCCGTCTCCACGACGATCGGCTTGAGCGCCGTTCCCGGATGGGAGAAGCGGATGCCGTCCTCGCGGATGTCGAGATCGCCGCCGACCTTCCGGAAGGTGTTGAGGAACGTCATCATGTCCGCCTGCGTGGCGCCCTCGACGAAGATGTCTCCGCCGGTGGCCAGTGCGGCCGAGCCCCAGGAGGCCGCCTCGATGCGATCGGACATGGCGCTGTGGTTGTAGCCGGACAGCGATTCGACGCCCTCGATGTGGATCACGCGATCGGTCTGCACCGTGATGATCGCGCCCATCTTCTGCAGGATCGCGATCAGGTCCATGATCTCGGGCTCGGTCGCGGCGCCGCGCAGCTCGGTGCGCCCGCGAGCGCGCGTGGCGAGCAGCACCTGCTCGGTGGCCCCCACCGACGGGTACGGCAGCTCGACCTTGGCGCCGTGCAGCCCGTTGGGGGCGGACATGCGGATGCCGGAGTCGAGCTTCTCGACCTTGGCGCCGAAGTGGCGCAGGACATCGAGGTGGTAGTTGATGGGGCGATCGCCGATCTTGCAGCCGCCCAGGTCGGGGATGAAGGCCTCGCCCAGGGTGTGCAGCAGCGGGCCGCACAGCAGGATCGGGATGCGGGAGTCGCCGGCGTGGGCATCGATGTCCGCGTGCTGGGCCCGGACCACGTTCGACGGGTCGAGGTGCAGCTTGCCCTGGCCGTCGTTGTCGACCGCCACTCCGTGCAGGGACAGCAGATCGGTGACGACCTGGACGTCCTTGATGTGCGGGACGTTGCGCAGCGTCGAGGGGGTGGCGCCCAGCAGCGCGGCCACCATGGCTTTGGGTACGAGGTTCTTGGCTCCCCGGACCTTGATCGTGCCCTGGAGCGGAACCCCGCCCGTGATGGTCAGTGCGCTGGACATGGTCTCCCGATCTGCCGTGAGCCCACGGCAATTGCTCGATGCGCGCAGCGATCGCGCTGCTTCGAGGGACCATCCTACGAGAGGACGGCCCCGCGTGTTCGCACTGCCCTCATGGGCGGTTCATCCGCCCAGGTCACGATCCGCCTCCTCGAGGGCCTCAGGTCCGAGCGGGGAGGGTCGTGGGCAGCCAGGCCGGGCGCTGGGCCTCGAACTCGCGGATCCGATCCTCGTGCTGCAGGGTCAGGCCGATGTCGTCGAGCCCCTCGGACAGCCGCCACGCGGTGTAGTCGTCGATCTGGAACGGCACGGTGACGCTGCCCACCGAGACGGTGCGCGCGGTGAGATCCACCGTGGTGGGGACCTCCGGCTCGGCCTCGATCTGCTTCCACAGCAGCTCCACGTCCGACTGCTCGACCTGGGCCGCCAGCAGCCCCTGCTTTCCCGAGTTGCCGCGGAAGATATCGGCGAAGCGCGGCGAGATCACGACCTTGAAGCCGTAGTCGCGCAGCGCCCACACGGCGTGCTCGCGCGAGGAGCCGGTGCCGAAGTCCGGACCGGCCACCAGGATGCTCGCGTCGCGGTAGGCGTCCTGGTTGAGCACGAAGTCGTCCTGGGTGCGCCATTGGGCGAACAGGGCGTCCTCGAAGCCCGTCTTGGTGATCCGCTTGAGGTAGACGGCGGGGATGATCTGGTCGGTGTCGACATTCGACTGGCGCAGCGGCGCTGCGATGCCGGTGTGGGTGCTGAACTTCTCCACGGGGTCCTCCTGGAGTGCTGCCGGGCTCGGCCCGGGCGGGTGCTGGACGTGTGCGAGGCGGGCGCTGGGCCCGATCAGACCGAGACGGGCTCGAGGTCGGACGGGGCCGAGAGCGTGCCGCGCACGGCCGTGGCGGCGGCGACGACGGGCGAGACCAGATGCGTGCGACCGCCCTTGCCCTGTCGACCCTCGAAGTTGCGGTTCGAGGTGGAGGCGCAGCGCTGCCCCGGGGCCAGCTGGTCCGGGTTCATTCCCAGGCACATGGAGCAGCCGGCGAAGCGCCAGTCCGCGCCGAAGTCCTTGAAGATCTGATCGAGGCCCTCCTCCTGGGCCTGCAGCCGGACCTTCTGGGAGCCGGGGACGACCATCATCTCGACGTTCGGGGCCTTGGTGCGGCCCCTGACGACCTCGGCCGCCAGGCGCAGGTCCTCGATGCGCGAGTTCGTGCACGAGCCCAGGAAGACCACATCCACGGGAACCTCCTTGAGCGGGGTGCCGGGAGTGAGGCCCATGTAGGTCAGGGCGCGCTGCGCCGCGGTCTTGGCGCTGTCGTCGGTGAAGTCCTCGGGATCCGGGACCTCCCCCGACAGCGAGACGCCCTGGCCCGGGTTGGTCCCCCAGGTCACGAACGGCTCGAGGGTGTCGGCATCGATCACGACCTCGGCGCCGAAGACGGCGTCGTCATCCGTGCGCAGGCTGCGCCAGTGCTCGACCGCCTGGTCCCACAGCTCGCCCTCGGGGGCGTGCGGGCGGCCCTTGACGTAGTCGAACGTGGTCTCGTCCGGGGCGATCATCCCGGCGCGCGCGCCCGCCTCGATCGACATGTTGCAGATCGTCATGCGGGCCTCCATCGACAGCTCCTCGATGGCGGTGCCGCGGTACTCCAGGACATAGCCCTGGCCGCCGCCGGTGCCGATCTCGGCGATGACCGCCAGAATGATGTCCTTGGAGGAGACCCCCGGGCGCAGGTGGCCGTCGATCCGGATGGACATCGTCTTGAACGGTGCCAGCGGCAGGGTCTGCGTGGCCATGACGTGCTCGACCTCGGAGGTGCCGATGCCCATGGCCAGCGAGCCGAAGGCCCCGTGGGTGGAGGTATGGGAGTCGCCGCACACGACGGTCATGCCCGGCATGGTCAGCCCCAGCTGGGGGCCCACCACATGGACGATGCCCTGCTCGTCATCGCCCAGAGGGTGCAGCCGGACGCCGAACTCCTCGGTGTTCGAGCGCAGGGCCTCGATCTGCT
This sequence comes from Kocuria sp. SL71, assembly GCF_026672465.1. Classification (NCBI taxonomy): domain Bacteria; kingdom Bacillati; phylum Actinomycetota; class Actinomycetes; order Micrococcales; family Micrococcaceae; genus Kocuria; species Kocuria sp. SL71. Next base: position 511,490 of record NZ_JAPPRE010000001.1, on the reverse strand, counting down.
TGCGTGAGGTCTGATCGGCGATCGTCGAGAAGATGTCCTCGGTGGGCGTGTTGTGGTCCTCGGTGCCGATAGTGAGGTCCACGCGCCGCAGCGGCCGATCCGCCAGGCGCAGGCCCTCGAAGGCCTGCGGCGAGGTGACCTCGTGGATCAGGTGGAGGTCGATGTAGAGCAGGTCCGGCTGCCCGTCCTCGCCGCGGCGCACGAGGTGCTGCTGCCAGACCTTCTCGGCCAGGGTGAGAGGCGCTGACTGGGTCTCAGTCGACATGGTGGTCCTTCCGCTGAAGAGCTCCGCGCCCGCCCGATCGGGGCGAGGCGGAAGAGGGCGGCCATGCGGCCGCCGGAGTCATGCACACAGGATCGGCCCGCCGCGCGGATTCCGCCACATGATGGGAAGACATCTCGCATCCTGAGACGTAGTATCGCAACATGGACACTCCGCGGGCCTCCGACCCCCTCCGCAGCACCTCCGCCGAGGCGGAGACCTCCTTCTCCCCCAGCGGAGTCGGGGTGATCGACAAGGCCTCCGGGATCCTCGATGCCCTCGAGGCCGGCCCCGCCTCACTGGCCCAGCTGGTCTCGGCCACCGGCTACTCGCGGCCCACCGTCCACCGGCTGGCCTCCGCCCTGGCGCATCACCGGCTGCTCGGCAAGGACATCCAGGGGAGGTTCGTGCTGGGCCCGCGCCTGGTCGAGCTCTCCTCGGCCGCCGGCGAGGACCGCCTGATCGCCGCGGCAGGCCCCACGCTCGTGCAGCTGCGCGATGCCACCGGCGAGTCCGCGCAGATCTTCAGGCGCCAGGGAGAATGGCGCGTCTGCGTGGCCTCCTCGGAGCGCCCGATCGGCCTGCGCGACACCATCCCGGTCGGCACCCAGCTGTCCATGAAGGCGGGCTCGGCGGCCCAGGTGCTCACCGCCTGGGAGGATCACAGCCGCCTGCTTGAGGGCCTGCAGGGCGCCCGCTTCACGGCCACCATGCTCTCCGGAGTCCGACGCCGCGGCTGGTCCCAGTCCATCGGCGAGCGCGAGGCGGGCATCGCCTCGGTCTCCGCTCCGGTGCGGGGACCGTCCGGGCGCGTCATCGCCGCCGCGTCGATCTCGGGACCGATCGAGCGCCTGACCCGCCAGCCCGGACGGCTGCACGCCGAGACGGTCGTGGCGGCGGCGCGTCAGCTCACCCAGGCTATCCGCCCGGGACTCTGAGCCGACGGTCCGCGGGCTGCCGGCGCTGGGCCCTCAGCCCCTGGTGCGCACCAGGGCCTCGGTGAGGCGCTCCTGCCGGGACAGCTCCGCCTCGACCGGATCGATCACATGGGTCTGGGCCGCGTCGGCGATCTGCTCGCGCAGCCTGCGCCGTACGCGCCCCGTCGTCGGGAGGCCGACAGCCGCGCCAGGGCGGCCGAGAGCATCCCGAAGACCAGCCCGGCCACCAGGCCGGTGACCACCAGCAGCGTGGGCACCGGGATGCCGGTGTCCCGGACCTCGGGTGCGCTCGGCACCGGGATCTGCAGGTAGTCCAGGGCGAACAGCCCGGTGAGCCAGAGCAGACCCGCCACGGCCATGAGCAGCAGCAGCCACTGCACGATGCCCATGGGAACCCACCACCAGGACCGCGCGCCGCGGCGCAGGTCCGTGCGGGCGAGAGCCTGGTCCAGGGCGTCGGGCAGCTGCTCGTCGTGCGATCGGGCCGCCTCGCGGATCGAGCGCTCCCAGGCAGGTGACGCGCCATGGGCGGCCTCCTGCGCGAAGCGGCGCACCGCGGTGTCTCCTGCGGCGCGCTGGGCGGCGCCCATGGGAGGCAGCGAGCTGCGGTGCAGCGACGGTTCGGTCCCCTCTGCGGAACCCTGCTCAGCCCCCTGCAGGTGCAGGCGCTTGAGCGGATCCTTGCGGAAGGCTCCGAGCCACCGCACCGGCATCCATCCGGTGTGCCGTGAGGCGTGCAGGACATAGCTGCGGGAGGCCGCAGCGGCGATCCCGTCGGCCTGCGCCGCGGTCGCCAGGCCGTCCACGAGGGACTCGCGGGCGAACGGAGTGACGCCGTCGGGCCGTCCCGCGCCGTGGGAGGCCTCGAGCGCCTCGGCGGCGGAGTCGACATCCCCGGACAGGCGCTCCGAGGCGGCGGCCTTGGCCTCGACGACCTCGGCGATCGCCTCCCGCAGCTGCCCGATGCCCGTGCCCCGGGCCGCCGAGGCTGCGATCGGCGCGGCGCGGCCGTCCGTGCGCAGCCCGTCCTGGGCCAGGACCTCGCGCAGCGACTCCAGCACGCGCGGCACCTCTCCGGCCGGGAGGCGGTCGGCCTGGTTGAGCACCACCAGGGTGGACGAGGCGTGGCGCGACAGCGGAGCGATGAAGTGGTCGTGCAGCACCGCATCCGCGTACTTCTGGGGGTCAACGACCCACACGACGACGTCGACCATTCCCGCAAGACGCGAGGCGATCTGCCGGTGCTCGCGGGCCACGGAGTCCACGTCCGGCAGATCGAGCAGGATCAGCCCCTCGGGCACGGGCGTCCACAGCCCCGCCGGTCCCTGGGACCACGGCTCGGCCGCCAGCTCCTCGAGGACGCGCCGGTCGCGGACCTCCAGCCAGTCCAGCAGCGGATCGGCTCCCGGCAGCCCGCCAAGCACGGCCATCGGCTCGGAGGTCGTGGGCCGCTGGACCGCGGCTCGAGCCACCTGGCGGCCCAGCAGGGTGTTCAGCAGCGACGACTTCCCCGAGCCCGTGGCTCCGAAGAAGCCCACCACGGTGTGCTCGGCAGACAGAGCGCGCCGTCCTGCCGCCCGAGCCAGGGCGTCCTCGCCGAGCTGCAGGGCCTCCTCGTCCAGGCGCCCGCGGCCAGGTCGACGGCCTCGCGCAGGGCGCTCAGGCGCTGATCCAGATCGGCGTGCGGATCGCGGCGGGTGCGCCGCCCCGGGAGCCTCACAGCGCCTCCCCCGCCGCGCGGACGGCAGCAGCCGCCTCCTTCAGCCGCGCGGGTTCCGGATCGGCGACCGCCTCCAGGCGCTGCCTCCACGGCTGCTCGAGCTGCTCCACGAACTCCTCCATCCTGCGCTCCAGGTCCTCACGTGCCTGCTGGGCCATCCGGCGCACGGCGTCCTCGCCGAACACCGCCTCCAGCAGCTTGGTGCCCACCACTCCGGAGGCTCCGGCGATCCCGACCTCCGCTCCCGTCAGCCCCGCCGACATGGAGAACACGACCACCATCAGCCCGACCGTGACGATGTTCAGCCCGATCGACATCAGCCGAGCCTGTGTGCGCTTGCCCGCGCCCTCGCTCCGGATCATCGTCATGATCTCGCCCTGCCAGGCCCGGATCACCTCGGCGGAGCGCTCGGGGACGTCGTCGGGCAGTCGCCCCAGGTCATCTCCGCCGAGCAGCCCGCGCCCGGCGGCGTCCGCGCGCCACCGGCGCTGGGACTGCTCGCCGGCCTTGGCCAGCTCCTCGATGATCACGGCCTGCAGCCCGGTCTCCAGGGCCTGCTCGACCTGGACCTCCGGCGCAGGCCTGCCGCGCAGTGCCGCTCCGGCTCGATCGCGCCAGCGCCCGATTTTGGCCTCCAGCGAGCGGAAGAACTCGCCGGTGCCCACGTAGTCCTGCCAGCGCGAGAGCACCTCATCGCGCAGCAGGGAGCCGTCGCGCGTGGCGTCGTCGATCGCCTCCAGGGCCCGGCGGTAGGCCTCCTCGACGTCCGAGCGAAGCTGGTCGGCGACCTCCTTCTGCGCGGCCACCGCGTCGGCGACGTCGTCGGTGCGCTCAGCCAGCTGCTCGAGCGCACCTCCGAGCGTCCGACGGGCGACCTCGGAGCGGGCCTGGGCGTCGGCGGCCAGGTCGCTGAGCCACATGCGCAGCGGATCCACGGCCGCGACCGGCAGCATCTGGGCGGCGTTGAGCGGGGACTCGGGGATCACGAAGATCGGCGCCTCCCCCAGGCCCTTCTCCGTGAGCATGCGCCGCAGGTCCGGCTCGATCTCCTCGGCCGCCCCTGCCGGTACGCGGTCCAGGATCACGGCGACGGTGATCTGGCGGCGGCCGGCCTCGATGAGCAGGTCCCAGGCGGCTGCGTCGGCGTAGCGGTTGGCGGTCGTGGTGAACAGCCAGAGGTCGGCGGCTGCCAGCAGCTGCCCGGCCAGCTTCCGGTTCGCGTCAGAGACCGAGTCGATGTCCGGGGCGTCCAGCAGGGCGATGCCGCGATCCGCGCCCTCGTCGGCGAGCAGCACGAGACTCGTCCCCGCTGCTGCGGTCTCGGGCGCACCGAGCTCCCCGCCGGAGTCCTCCGTGCGCGCCAGCCTGCCTCGCACGCGAGCCAGGTGCGGCAGCACACGGGTGCCCTCGAAGGCCGCGGCGTCGTCGGGGTGGTGGATCAGCATGGGCTGGCGGGTCGTCGGGCGCACCACGCCCGCCCGGGTGACGGGGCGGCCGATCAGGGCATTGACCACGGTCGACTTCCCTGCCCCGGTCGAGCCGCCCACGACCGCCAGCAGCGGGGCGTCGAGGTGGCGCACGCGGGGCAGGACGTAGTCGTCGATCTGGTCGAGGCTGCGTCGGGCGGAGTCGCGTCCGGGCCGCGCGTCCGGAGTGTCCAAGGGCAGGCTGACCTGGGACAGGACCGTGCGCAGCTCGTCGACGGCCTCGGCGGGGGTGCGGCCGTTCGCGGAAGGATCTGGGGCGGTGCTCACGGTGGACCATCATGCCGCACCCTCCCCCGGCAGCGCTTCAGCCCCGCGCCGAAGCCGCCCGGCGCAGGCCGGCAGCCGATTGGTGACACATGCGCACCCCATCAGGGCTGATCGGATGCGCATCTGCCACGAACCCGCAGTGCACGGGTTCAGGAGCCCGCAGCGGCGTCAGCGGTCCATGGACAGGAAGGCGCGTGCAGGATCGACCCGGAGTCCCGGCGCGCGAGAGCGCGACGCAGAGATGGAAGAAGCCCCGGACCAGGTGGTCCGGGGCTTCGCCTCGGTGTGACCCCAACCGGATTCGAACCGGTGTTGCCGCCGTGAGAGGGCGGAGTACTAGGCCGCTATACGATGGGGCCGAGGTGCTCGCAGTGCGAGCGGGTTCCCGATCCGAGGACCGGGTCATGCATCCGACGAGGTGCGCCGGTGGTCTCGTGAACAACTGCGCCGCACCCTCAGGTGCGACGCAGCTGTCAGCGGAAGTGACCCCAACCGGATTCGAACCGGTGTTGCCGCCGTGAGAGGGCGGAGTACTAGGCCGCTATACGATGGGGCCGCTGGGGTACCAGGACTCGAACCTAGAATGACGGTACCAGAAACCGTAGTGTTGCCGATTACACCATACCCCACTGTCAGCGCAAGTCCTCGACGTGAACCTCTCGGTCCGCCTCGCATTCCTGCGCGCAACAGGCTGAAACTATACCCAAGGCCGACCGCCTCAGCAAATCCATCCGACGGCCGGGCCTCGGGCGATCTCAGCCCAGTCGAGCGGCCAGTGCGTCGATGCGTGCCAGCGCCGCGTCCTTCCCCAGGATCTCCAGCGACTCGAACAGCGGCGGCGAGACCTGGCGCCCGGAGACGGCCACGCGCACCGGGCCGAAGGCCAGCCGCGGCTTGATCTCCAGCCCGTCCACGATCGCCTCGCGCAGGGCGGTCTCGATCGGCTCGGCCGTGAAGTCGTCCAGATCGGCCAGCGCCGTGCGGGCCGCGGCCAGCACCTGCGGCGCCGACTCCTTGAGCTTGGACACGGCGGTCTCGTCATGGACGAGCTCGACGTCGTCGACGAACAGGAAGCCCAGCAGGGCGACCGACTCGCCCAGCAGGTCCATGCGGGTCTGCACGAGCGGAGCGGCCGCGTCCAGGATCTGCTCCTGGCGCTGCGTCAGGGTCTCGCCGAGCACTCCCCCGGCCTGCAGGTACGGCACCAGGCGGTCGCGGAAGTCCTGCGGCTCCAGCATGCGGATGTGATCCGCATTGATCGCCGTGGCCTTCTTGACGTCGAAGCGCGCGGGATTGGCCAGGACGTCGTGGATGTCGAAGGCCTCGATGAACTGCTGCGTGGTGAACACGTCCTCATCGGCGGACAGCGACCAGCCCAGCAGCCCCAGGTAGTTCAGCAGGCCCTCCGGGATGAAGCCTGCGTCGCGGTGATGGAAGAGGTTGGACTCCGGATCGCGCTTGGACAGCTTCTTGTTGCCCTCCCCCATCACGTAGGGAAGGTGGCCGAACTCGGGGATCCGCTCGGCGACGCCCACGCGCACCAGGGCGTCGTACAGCGCGATCTGCCGCGGGGTCGACGAGAGCAGATCCTCTCCGCGCAGCACGTGGGTGATGCCCATGAGGGCGTCGTCGACCGGGTTGACCAGGGTGTACAGCGGCTGGCCGTTGGCGCGCACCACCACGAAGTCCGGCACGGAGCCGGCGCCGAAGGTGATCTCGCCGCGGACCAGGTCGGTGAAGGTGATGTCCTCGTCCGGCATGCGCAGGCGCAGCACGGGCTCGCGACCCTCGGCGCGGAAGGCTGCGATCTGCTCATCAGTGAGATCGCGGTCGAAGCCGTCATAGCCGAGCTTGGGATCGCGCCCGGCCTCCCGGTGGCGGGCCTCGACCTCCTCCGGAGTGGAGAAGGACTCGTAGATCGCCCCGGCGTCCTTCAGCTTGGCGATCACGTCCTGGTACAGCTCGCCGCGCTGGGACTGGCGGTACGGCTCGTGGGGCCCGCCCACGCCGTAGCCCTCGTCCCAGTCGATGCCCAGCCACTGCAGGGCCTCGACGAGCTGGTCCAGGGACTCCTGCGAGTCGCGGCTGGCGTCGGTGTCCTCGATGCGGAAGATCAGCTTGCCGCCGGTGTGCCGGGCCCACGCCCAGTTGAACAGGGCGGTGCGCACCAGGCCCACGTGCGGGGTTCCTGTGGGTGACGGGCAGAACCGGACGCGGATGTCCGAGCCGGTCGCGGCTGCGCTGGGGGTGATCTGTGCTTCGCCCTGGGGGGCGTCCGTGGATACGTCAGTCATGATGACGCCAGTCTAGGCGCCGACGCCGCCTGGCTGAGCCCCGGCTCAGCGTCGCAGCACGGTGGCCAGGGTGCCGATGCCCTCGACCTCGACCTCGATCCGATCCCCCTCATCCACCTGGCCCACTCCCGCCGGGGTTCCGGTGAGGATGACGTCGCCGGGCAGCAGTGTGAACGCCGCTGAGGCGTAGGCGATGATCTCGGCGACCGAGAAGACCATCTGGGCGGTCGAGGAGTCCTGCTTGGTCTGCCCGTCCACGCGCGAGGCGATGCGCAGGTCGGAGGGGTCCAGCTCGGTCTCGATCCACGGGCCCAGCGGGCACGAGCCGTCGAAGCCCTTGGCGCGGGCCCACTGGCCGTCGGTCTCCTGGGCGTCGCGGGCGGTGAGGTCGTTGGCGGCGGTGTAGCCGAAGACGACCTCATCGGCCTTCTCCGCCGGGACGTCCTTGCAGATCCGGCCGATGACCACGGCCAGCTCGGCCTCGTAGGACACGCGCTCGGTCCACGACGGCAGCGTGACGGGGTCGCCGGGGCCCACCACGGAGGTGTTCGGCTTGAAGAACAGCATGGGGCTGGTGGGCAGCTCGTTGCCCATCTCCGCGGCGTGGTCGGCGTAGTTGCGCCCCACGCACACGATCTTGGAGCGCGGGATCACGGGAGCCAGCAGGCGGACGTCCTGCGCCTTCCACGACGCTCCCTCGATCGGCTGGATGCCGTTGTAGAAGGGGTCGCCGGCGATGGGGACCACGACCTGGTCCTCCCCCTCGCCCTGGACGACGCCGTAGTGGATCTCGTTCTCGACGGTGAATCGGCTGATGCGCATGCTCTCAGCCTAAGCCCCGCCCCCGACGCGGCAGCGCCCCGGGACCGCCCGCTCGCGCGGGGGCTTCCGGGGCGCTGCGGCCGGCGTCGGCTCAGGCCAGCCGGGACGTCCAGCCGCGGGTGTCCTCCACGGCGCCGGTCTGGATGCCGAGCAGCTGCTCGCGCAGGGCCATGGTGACCTCTCCGGGCCGGGCGTCGTCCGGGCCGATGGCCTCCTGGGACGAGATCAGCCGACCGACCGGGGAGATGACCGCGGCGGTGCCGCAGGCGAAGACCTCCGTGAGGTGCCCGCTGCGCACGCCCTCGCGCCACTCGTCGAGCGTGAATCGTCGCTGCTCGACCGTCATCCCGCGGGCCTCGGCCAGCTCGATGATCGACGAGCGGGTCACGCCTTCCAGGATGGTCCCGGTCAGCTCGGGGGTCACCAGGCGGTCGTCGTCGAAGACGAAGAACACGTTCATGCCGCCGAGCTCCTCGACCGCGTGGTCGCGGTTCGGATCGGTGAACAGCACCTGGGCGCAGCCGTGGGCCTCGCCCTCCATCTGGGCGATCAGCGAGGCCGCGTAGTTGCCGCCGCACTTGGCCGAGCCGGTCCCGCCCACGCCGGCGCGGGCGTAGTCCTGGGACAGCCAGATGTCGACGGTGTCGACCGTGCCGAAGTAGGAGCCCGCCGGAGAGGCGATCACGCAGAAGAGGTAGCGGCGCGCGGGCCGGACCCCCAGGTAGGACTCCGTGGCGATCATGAACGGGCGCAGGTACAGCGACTGCCCGTCCCCTGAGGGCACCCAGTCCTGATCGGCGCTCACGAGCTCGCGCAGGGAGGCCAGGAAGAGCTCCTCCGGCAGCTCGGGCATGACCAGCCGCTGGGCGGAGCGGCGCAGCCGGCTCGCGTTGGACTCGGGGCGGAAGGTCCATACGGAGCCGTCGTCGTGCCGGTAGGCCTTCAGCCCCTCGAAGATCTCCTGCCCGTAGTGCAGCACGGCGGCCGCCGGGTCGAGCTGGAGCGGCCCGTAGGGCTGCAGGTGCGGGGTGCCCCACGAGCCCTCGCCCGACTCGACGTCGCCGGTCCACTCGATCGTGACCATGTGATCGGTGAAGTGCTGCCCGAAGCCGGGCGCGGCCAGGATCTCCTCGCGCTGCTGGGCGGTGGCCGGATTCGGGTTCGGGGTGCGCTGGAAGTCGATGCTCATGTCGGTTCCGTCGATTCTGCCGCGGCTGCGCGCGCGGCCTGCGCCCGGCTCGGGAGCCGGAGAGCCTGTGTGCTGGTGGTGCGGGAGCCCTGGCCTGATCAGGCCAGGGCGGCGACGACCGCGTCGCCGATCTGCTCGGTGCTGCGGCGCTGCGAGCCGGAGGCCTCCAGGTCGCGGCGCACGGCGTCGCGGACCTGCTGGGCCTGCTGGGGGTGTCCCAGATGATCCAGCATCATGGCCCCCGCCAGGATCGAGGCGGTGGGGTCGGCGATGCCCTGTCCGGCGATATCCGGGGCCGAGCCGTGGACGGGCTCGAACATGGACGGCGCGGTGCGAGCGGCATTGATGTTGCCGCAGGGAGCCAGGCCGATGCCGCCGGAGACGGCGCCGGCGAGGTCGGTGATGATGTCGCCGAAGAGGTTGTCCGTGACGATGACGTCGAATCGAGCCGGATCCACGGTCATGTGGATGGTCGCGGCGTCGATGTGCATGTAGTCGACCTCGACCGTCGGGAACTCCTGGGCGATCGCATCCACCGTGCGCTGGTAGAGGCGCCCGGAGTGGACCAGGACGTTGTGCTTGTGCACGAGCGTCAGCTTGTGCCGGGGCCGCTCGGCCGCCAGCTCGAAGGCGTAGCGCACCAGGCGCTGCACGCCGTGGGCGGTGTTGATCGAGACCTCCGTGGCGATCTCCTGATCGGTGCCCTCGCGCAGCGCACCGCCGTTGCCGGTGTACGGGCCCTCGGTGCCCTCCCGGACCACGACGAAGTCGATGTTCCCGGGGTCGCTCAGCGGAGAGACCGCGCCGGGGAACAGCTCCGACGGGCGCAGGTTGATGTAGTGGTCCAGGCTGAAGCGCATCTTCAGCAGCATCTCGCGCTCGATGATCCCCGACGGGATCCGCTTGTCGCCAGGAGCCGCGCCCACAGCGCCGAAGAGGATGGCGTCATAGCCGCGCAGCTGCTCGAGCGTCTCATCCGGCAGGGTCTCCCCCGTGGCCAGCCAGTGCTCGGCGCCCAGCGGGAAGCTGGTCTCCTGCAGCTCGATCCCTGCCGGGGCGCACACCGCCGCCAGCACCTTCTGCGACTGGGCGACGACCTCCGGGCCGATCCCGTCCCCGGGGATCACGGCGATGCGGTGGGAGGCGGATGAGGCGGTGGCGGTGTTCTGCGCGGTCATGCCCCTCACGATACGACGGCGCGGGCCCGCCGTCCCCGGCCCGCGATGTCATCTCATGATGTGAGACGGACGTCCACGTTGCGGGCAGGCAGGGCGCTCACTCCTTCGAGGGCTCCTCGTAGCGCGGGAAGACCGGCGTGGGCTTGGGCAGCGGTGCGCCGGGCACGAGCTCGCGCGACAGCGCGGTGAACTCGCGGTCCTGCGCTTCCTGCCCGAGCGCGTCGAGCAGGCGTGCGGCCGATCCGGGCATGACGGGCTGGACCAGCACGGCGACCGTGCGCACGACCTCGAGCGTGGACCACAGCACCGTGGCCATGCGCTCGGGATCGGTCTTGCGCAGCACCCACGGCTCCTGCGAGCTGAAGTAGCGGTTGCACTGCGCCACGACCTTCCAGATCTGCTCCAGACCGCGATGGAACTGAAGCGCGTCGAAGGCCTCGCGGACCTGCGGCAGCAGGGCGTGGGCGTCGTCGAGGATCTGGCGGTCCTCGGCCGTGAGCTCGCCCGGCTGCGGGGCGCGGCCCTCGAGGTTCTTGGCCACCATGGACAGCGAGCGCTGAGCCAGGTTGCCGAGGTCATTCGACAGGTCCGAATCGATGCGCGAGACGATCGCCTCGTGCGAGTACGAGCCGTCCTGTCCGAAGGGGACCTCGCGCATGAGGAAGAAGCGCAGGGCGTCGAGGCCGTAGGCGCTGACCAGCGACTGCGGGTCGATCACGTTGCCCACGGACTTGGACATCTTCTCGCCCTGGTTGAACAGGAAGCCGTGCCCGAAGACCTTCCGCGGGACCGGCAGTCCGGCCGACATCAGGAAGGCCGGCCAGTAGACCGAGTGGAAGCGGATGATGTCCTTGCCGATGATGTGCACGTCCGCCGGCCAGAACTTCTGGAAGAGCTCGCCGTCGACATCCGGGTAGCCCACACCCGTCAGGTAGTTGGTCAGGGCGTCCACCCACACGTACATGACGTGATCCGGGTCCCCGGGCACGGGGACGCCCCAGTCGAAGGTGGTCCGCGAGATCGACAGGTCGCGCAGTCCGCCGCGCACGAATTCAGCGACCTCGTTGCTGCGCGACTGCGGGCCCACCAGCCCGTCCTCGTAGAGGGCCAGCAGACGGTCCTGATAGGCGGAGAGCCGGAAGAAGTAGGAGGACTCCTCGGTCCAGGTCAGCTCCGTGCCAGTGCCCTTGGACAGGCGCACGCCGTCGACGACCTCGGTCTCGTCCTCGGCGTAGTAGGCCTCGTCGCGCACCGAGTACCACCCCGAGTACGTGTCCAGGTAGATGTCCCCGTTGGCCTCCATGCGCCGCCAGATCTCCTGCGAGGCCTCGTAGTGATCCGCATCCGTGGTGCGGATGAAGCGGTCGTAGGAGACCTGGAGCATGTCGTCCATGGACCGGAATGCGGCCGCGTTGCGATCGGCGAGCTGCTTGGGCGCGATGCCCTCGCGGTCGGCGGTCTGCTGCATCTTCTGGCCGTGCTCGTCGGTGCCGGTCAGGAAGCGGACGTCATAGCCGTCCAGGCGCTTGAACCGGGCCAGGACATCCGCGGCGATGGCCTCGTAGGCGTGCCCGATGTGCGGCGCCCCATTGGGGTACGAGATGGCGGTCGTGAGGTAGAACGCCGGTCGCGCGCTGGTCACGGTCTCGGGCTCGGGGGTCTCGGCGCTCACGTCGGCAGTCTGCTCAGAAGTCACGCGGACCATCGTAGCGGCGACGACCGCGCCCGCCCCACCGCCGGCGCCGTGCCCGCCCCGACACGGAGCGGCCACGATCCCGTCAGGTATTCACTTAAGCAATTTCATGTGAGACGCTGATCCTGCCCGCGACCGTCGGGCGTCTCCCAGCACGAAAGGCACGCGATGCGCAGCGAACTGTTCGCCCCGGATCACATGGAGCGCGAGACGCAGGACCAGTGGGCCCTGCAGTCCTCCAAGATGCTCCGGGTCAACATGTCCCAGGACATCATCGCCACCAAGGGCGCCATGGTGGCCTATCAGGGGCAGATGACCTTCACCCACGAGGGCTCCGGCTCCCTGGGCAAGTTCCTCAAGAAGGCCATGACCAGCGAGGGCGGGGCCATGATGCGCGTCTCCGGCCAGGGCGAGGTCTTCTTCGCGCGCCAGGCGCGCAACATCTTCCTGATCCAGCTCGAGGGCGAGGCCATCACGGTCGACTCCGACTCCCTGCTGGCCTTCGACGGCTCCCTGAACTGGGACATCAAGCGCATCCAGGGCGCGGGCTTCATGGCCGGCGGCCTGTTCAACCTCGAGCTGTCCGGTCACGGCTTCATCGCCGTGTGCTGCGACGGCGAGCCCATGGTCCTGGATGCCTCGACACAGCCCACCTTCGTGGATCCCCAGGCCGCGGTGTGCTGGTCCACCAACCTGGCGCCGTCCATCAAGAACGACTTCAACTTCTCGGGCATGTTCCGCGGCGGATCCGGGGAGGCCTTCCAGCTGGCCTTCCACGGCCCCGGCTTCGTGGTCGTCCAGCCCTCCGAGGGCGTTCCGGTGATCACCACCGGCAGCTGATCGGCTGCGCACAGCGCGACGGCGGCCTCCCCTCCTGATGGAGGGGAGGCCGCCGTCGTGATGAGGTGCTGCGCGGATCAGCGAGCGGCGGAGCCCTCGTTGTAGTCGGCGTCCGAGTCCGACCAGACGAACAGCTTGCGCAGCTCGCGGCCGACGGACTCGATCTTGTGTCCCTGGCCCTTCTCGCGCAGCTCCAGGAACTCCTTGGCCCCGTTGTCCTGGTCCTCGATGAACCGGCGGGCGAAGGTGCCGTCCTGGATGTCGGCGAGCACGGCCTGCATGTTCTCCTTGACCGACGGGTCGATCACACGCGGGCCGGAGACGTAGTCGCCGTACTCGGCGGTGTCCGAGATCGACCAGCGCTGCTTGGAGATGCCGCCCTCGACCATCAGGTCGACGATCAGCTTGAGCTCGTGCAGGACCTCGAAGTAGGCGATCTCCGGCTGGTAGCCGGCCTCGGTCAGGGTCTCGAAGCCGTACTGGACCAGCTGGGACATGCCGCCGCACAGCACGGCCTGCTCGCCGAACAGGTCCGACTCGGTCTCCTCGGCGAAGGTCGTCTTGATGACGCCGGCGCGGGCGCCGCCGATGGCCTTCGCGTAGGACAGGGCGAGCTCGAGGGCCTTGCCGGAGGCGTCGACCTCCACGGCGACCAGGTCCGGGACGCCGCGGCCGGCCTCGAACTCGCGGCGCACGGTGTGGCCCGGGCCCTTGGGGGCGACCATGGCGACGTCGACGCCCTGGGGGGCCTCGATGTAGCCGTAGCGGATGTTGAAGCCGTGGGCGAAGAAGATCGCGTCGCCGTCCTTGAGGTTCGGCTGGATCGACTCGGCGTACACGGTGCGCTGGACCTGATCCGGGGTCAGGATCATGATGACGTCGGCCTCGGCGGCGGCCTCGGCCACCGTCAGGACGCGCAGGCCCTCGGCCTCGGCCTTGGCGCGCGAGCGGGAGCCCTCGGCCAGGCCGATGCGGACGTCGACGCCCGAGTCGCGCAGGTTCAGCGCGTGGGCGTGGCCCTGGGAGCCGTAGCCGATGACCGCGACCTTGCGGCCCTGGATGATCGAGAGGTCGGCGTCATCCTCGTAGAAGATCTCTGCTGCCATGTTCGTGTGCATCTCCTTGGGTGGGTGACCCGCAGCGGGTGCGGGCGTTTCGGTGCCGGCGCTGCGCCTGCGACGATTCCCCCCGTTCCGTGCTCGACGGCCCGGGGCGGGGCCGCATCAGTGGCGCAGCGCGCGGTCGGTGATGGACTTCGATCCGCGACCGAGCGCCAGCGTACCGGCACGGGCGATCTCGCGGATTCCGAAGGGCTGGAGGACCTCGAGCAGCGCTTCGAGCTTGTTCGAGGAGCCGGTGGCCTCGATGACGACCGAGTCCGGGGAGACGTCGATGATCGAGGCGCGGAAGAGGTCGGCGGCCTGGGTGACCTGCAGCCGCGTGGCCGCATCAGCCCGGACCTTGATCATGACGTGCTCCCGGGAGACCGAGGCCTCCGGGGCGAGCTCCACGATCTTGATCACGTTCACCAGCTTGTTCAGCTGCTTGGTGACCTGCTCGAGGGAGTGCGGGTCCGCGTTCACGACGACCGTGATGCGGGAGAGCCCCTCCTGGTCCGTGCCGCCCACGGCGAGCTGGTCGATGTTGAACGCGCGCCGGGCGAACAGGGCGGCCACACGGGTCAGGACGCCCGGCTTGTCCTCCACGAGGACCGAGAGGGTGTGTCGGGACTGCTCAGGCATCGTCCTGGTTCCAATCTGGCGTCATGTTCTGGGCGATCTGGATCAGGTCGTTCGCCACGCCGGAGGGCACCATGGGCCACACCATGGCGTCGGCGGAGACCACGAAATCGATGACGACCGGGCGGTCGTTCACCTCCATGGCCGCGCGGATGGTCTCCTCGACGTCCTCCTCCCGCTCGCAGCGGAAGACGGCGCAGCCGTAGGCCTCGCCGAGCTTGAGGAAGTCGGGGACCCGCCGGGAGTCATGGCCCGTGTTCAGGTGGGTGTTCGAGTAGCGGCCGTCGTAGAACAGGGTCTGCCACTGCCGCACCATGCCCAGCGAGCCGTTGTTGATGACCGCGACCTTGATGTTGATCCCGTTGAGCGTGCACGTGGCCAGCTCCTGGTTGGTCATCTGGAAGCAGCCGTCGCCGTCGATGGCCCACACCGTGCGCTCGGGCTCGGCGACCTTGGCGCCCATGGCCGCCGGCACGGCGAAGCCCATGGTGCCCAGTCCGGCGGAGTTCAGCCACTGGCGCGGGCGCTCGTGGCGGATGAACTGCGAGGACCACATCTGGTGCTGGCCCACGCCCGCGGCGTAGACCGACTCCGGTCCGCTGAGCTCCGAGATCTTCTGGATCACGAGCTGCGGGCTGAGGTGGCCGTCCTCGGTGGGGGTCCAGCCGAGCGGGTAGGTCTCGCGCACGCCGTCGAGGATCTTCCACCAGTCGGCGAGGTCCGGCAGCTGCTGCGTGCCGGAGCGCAGCGCCTCGGAGAGATCCGGGATCACCGTGGCCAGATCGCCCACGATCGGGACGTCGGCGACGCGGTTCTTGGAGATCTCCGCGGGGTCGACGTCGGCATGGATGACCTTGGCGTTCGGGGCGAAGGAGGCGAGGACGCCGGTCACGCGGTCGTCGAACCGAGCGCCCAGGGCGATCAGCAGGTCCGCCTGCTGCATGGCGTAGACGGCCGGCACCGTGCCGTGCATGCCCGGCATGCCCAGGTTCTGGGGGTGGGAGTCCGGGAAGACGCCGCGGGCGGTGAGGGTCGTGACGACCGGGGCGCCGGTGAGCTCGGCCAGCTCGGCCAGCTGCTCGGAGGCCTCCGCCTTGATCGTGCCGCCGCCGGCGTAGATCACCGGACGACGGGCCTCGCGGATCAGGCGCGCGGCCTCGCGGATCTGCTTGGCGTGGCCCCGGGCGATCGGGCGGTAGCCGACCAGGTCCAGGGTGGGCGGCCAGGAGAAGGTCGTGGACGCGACCTGCGCATCCTTGGCGATGTCCACCAGCACGGGGCCGGGACGGCCGGTCGAGGCGAGGTGGAAGGCCTCGGCCATGATGCGAGGGATCTCGTCGGCGTCGGTCACGAGGTAGGAGTGCTTGGTGACCGGCATGGTCATGCCCACGATGTCCGCCTCCTGGAAGGCGTCCGAGCCGATCAGGCTCGAGGCGACCTGACCGGTGATCGCGACCATGGGGATCGAGTCCATGTTGGCATCGGCCAGCGCGGTGACCAGGTTGGTGGCACCGGGCCCGGAGGTCGCGATGCACACGCCCACGCGCCCGGAGGCCATGGCGTAGCCCTCGGCCGCGTGCCCGGCGCCCTGCTCGTGGCGGACCAGGATGTGATTGATGCCCTCGGCGTCCATCAGGGGGTCGTAGGTGGGCAGGATGGCCCCGCCCGGCAGGCCGAAGACGTCCGTGACGCCCAGGGCCTGCAGGGACTTGATGACCGCCCCCGACCCGGTGGTCTCCTCCGGAGCGATCGTGGGGTTCGGCCCCATGACCCGCGGCATGACGACACCCGAGTCGGAGGCCGCCTTCTGGTGCCCCGCACCCGTGCGCCGACTGGCCATCAGCGCGGGGCTGATCTCTGTTCCACTGCTCATGTCATCGTCCTTCGTGCCGAATCCTCAGCGCTGCGGTCCTCGGCCCAGCGGCCGTTGCAGACATTGTCCCCGATCCGAAGGCCTCCCGCGGCCCCCTGGCGCACGACGGCGCCAGGAGGTCTCGGGCATCTCGCCATCCTCCGGAAGCGGCCGCTCGCCGGCGCCCCGGGTGCCAAGGCGATCGTGCGGGCGGGCTGAACGAGCGAAGGCCCCGATCCATCCTGGTGCGGACGGGCGACGGGGCCTTCAGCTCGCGGGATGCTCAGCGCGCGTCAGACCGGTCGCCCGACTGGGACGACCAGCCCGGTCAGGATGACCGAGTGACGGCGCGCTGTGATCCACTGCATGTCGGCCATGCTCCGATGCCCCGCAAGGGCGTGTCAATCCTCGGGACGACCGTCCCGCATAGTGAGACAGGCCACGTCCGGGAGCACCAAGTGGACAGCGCCGGGAACCTCCGGTACATTCTTTCTTCGTCGTTCGACGGAGCACAGCTTCGCGAAACGGATTCCCCGCACCTCTCCTGGAGGTCCAGCGAGTCCGAGTCTCGCCCTGTGGTAATGTCTTGCGGCGCAGATCGAAGGAGGCGGCAGCGTTCCGCTCCCCCAGATCGCATCCCGCGCCTCTAGCTCAATTGGCAGAGCAGCTGACTCTTAATCAGCGGGTTCTCGGTTCGAGTCCGAGGGGGCGCACAGGAAAGGCAAAGGGCCCGACTCCAGCTGGAGTCGGGCCCTTATGCATGAGCACCGTCATGAACGCCGCATGCCGCGCTCGCCGGGGCGCAGGGCCGGCCGGGCGCCGCGGCCTCAGACCGCCTCCGACCCCCCCGGCGCTGGAGCGGACTCGGCAGGGCGCTCACCCTGGTCCTCGGAGACCTCGTGGACCGCGCCCTGGGCATCGACATCGAACTTCCAGCGGGAGGCGCCGAGAGTGGAGATGATGTGCGCCAGGCTGCGGCGCAGCTGCTCGTCGCTCAGGGTGCCGTCGTCGATCAGCTCGCCCTCCAGGCGCGAGGCCTCGTCCAGGACGTTCCGGCCCGCCTCGGTGATCGAGACCAGGTGGCTGCGCCGATCCTTGAGATTGGGGCTGCGGCTGATGTGCCCGTGGCTCTCCAGCCGGTGCAGGGTCTTGCCCATGGTCTGCGCCTGCACCCGGACCTCCTGGGCGAGCCGGGCCTGGCTCAGCGTGCCGTGCTCGTGGAGCACGTCCAGCGCCATGTACCCGGCGTGGGTCACGCCCAGGGCCGCCAGCCGCTCGTTCCACGAGTGCTCGACGAGCCGGGCCGCCGTGGACAGGAGGCGATTGGTCGACCACTCGGAGTTCTCGGACATGACACGATTGTAACCATGACGAGGGAAGCAATCCTCACTGCCGCATGGGTCCGGCCCCGACTGCCGGATCAGGCCGATCTGCGACCATGTCAGCAGCACCCGACAGCGACGAAGGAGTCCGAACATGCCCCAGCGACTGA
This sequence comes from Kocuria sp. SL71, assembly GCF_026672465.1. Lineage (NCBI taxonomy): Bacteria > Bacillati > Actinomycetota > Actinomycetes > Micrococcales > Micrococcaceae > Kocuria > Kocuria sp. SL71. The sequence continues at coordinate 493,717 of NZ_JAPPRE010000001.1, read as the reverse complement.
CCCCCGGAGAGCAGGCCCCTGACTTCACCCTCACCGATGCCGCAGGCGAGGAGGTCACCCTGTCCGCGCTGCGCGGCAGGCGGGTCATCGTCTACTTCTACCCGAAGGCCTCCACCCCGGGCTGCACCACCCAGGCCTGCGACTTCCAGGACCGCCTGGAGCGCTTCCGCGCCGACGGCTTCGAGGTCCTGGGCATCTCCCCCGATGCCCCCGCCGCTCTCGAGCGCTTCGCGCAGAAGGAGTCGCTCGGCTTCCGCCTGCTCTCGGACCCCGATCACGAGGTCGCCGAGCGCTGGGGCGCCTGGGGCGAGAAGAAGAACTACGGCAAGGTCTACGAGGGACTGATCCGCTCCACGATCGTCGTCGACGCCGACGGCGTCGTCGAGCTCGCCCAGTACAACGTGCGCGCCAAGGGCCACGTGGCCAAGCTGCGCCGGGACCTCGGCCTGGAGGACTGAGGCGCTGCGGCCGTCGTCGTCGGCTCCGTCGACGGTATGATCGGGCGGCCCCCGCAGTGCGGGGCGAGCGCGAGTGGTGGAACTGGCAGACACGCAGGATTTAGGTTCCTGTGCTCCGGCGTGCGGGTTCGAGTCCCGCCTCGCGCACTCCCGCAGCGCGCCTGCTCATCGCCCGCGCGCTCCCGCACCGCCATCCCCGATCGAGACCAGCCCCAGGAGGAATCGTGAGCGCCCAGCCGACCCGCCGAGCGCTGCTGCTCGGCGCCTCCGCCCTGGCGCTGGCCGGCTGCTCACGCGGATCGGAAGCCGACTCCGCCTCCGAGGAGCAGAGCGCATCGCAGCGGCCGTACGTGTTCGCCAATGCGGCCACGGCCCCCACGCTGGACCCCACGCTCACGGACAACGTGGAGACCAATCGCGTGGCCCGCCAGGTGCTCGACGGCCTCGTGGCCCCGGATTCCCTGACCGGCGAGGCCGTGCCCGCGCTCGCGGTGAGCTGGGCCGCCTCCGACGACGGACGCACCCTCGACTTCGCTCTGCGCCGCGACGTCGTCTTCCACGACGGCGAGAAGCTCACCGCCCAGAACGTCTGCCGCAACTTCGAGCGCTGGGCGGCGGCCTCCGTGCGAGACACCGCGACCGGGCGGCACAGCCTGTTCGATGCCATCTTCCGCCGCGGCACCCCCCAGGGAAGCCTCTACGACGGCTGCGAGGCGGTCGACGAGCACACCTTCCGCCTGCTGCTGACCCGCCGCTTCCCCGCCCTGGTCACGTGCCTGACGCACCCGGCCTTCGGGATCGCCTCGAGCGCCTCGATCGACGACGACACCGTCGGCACCGCGCCCGTGGGCACTGGGCCGTTCCGCGTGGTGCGCGGACTCGACCCGGGCGCAGGCCAGCTCCCGGACGATCCCATCGAGCTCGAGTCCTTCCCCGAGCACTGGAACGGCACCGGAGACATCGGCCGCCTGTCGTTCGTGGCGATCCTCGACCCCCGCATGCGCTACATCGCCCTGGAGACCGGACGCGTGGACGGCTACGACCTGGTCGGGCTCTCGGACTTCGCGCCGCTGGCCCGCGACGGAGTCCAGGTCCTGCAGCGCGACCCCTATGCCCTGTCCTACCTGGGCATCCACACCTCGTCGAAGTGGCTGGACTCCCTCGAGGTCCGCGGCGCGGTGATGTCCGCGATCGATCGGCAGGCGCTGGTGCGCGAGCACTACCCCGAGGGCACCGGGGTGGCCCAGGACTTCATGCCAGCCCGCTTCAACATCCCCGACGGCACCTCCGGATACCCCGGCTACAACCCGCAGGACGCGCGCCGGGCCCTCGAGGACGCCGGCTACGACGGCACGCCCCTGCGCTTCGCCTACCCCACCGGAGCCTCCCGCTCCTGGGCGCTGGAGCCGGAGCGGCTCTACGCCGACATCTCGGAGCAGCTGGTGCGCTGCGGGTTCGAGATCGCGCCGGTGCCGCTGCCCTGGAGCACCTACGCGCAGAGCCTGCGCACTCGCTCCGCCGATCACGACCTCTTCCTCAGCGGCCTCAGCGGCGGGCTGCGCGATCAGGACTTCTTCACGGCCGTGCTCTTCTCCGCGACCACCCCGGAGCTCGACCTGCGATCCGAGAGCCTCCACGAGCTCATCGAGGAGGCCGCGGAGGTCCCGGACGGCGAGCAGCGTCAGGAGCTCTACAGCAGAGTCGGCGACCAAGTCGCCCAGCACCGCGCCGCGCTGCCCCTGGCCTTCCCCATCACTGCCGTGGCCGTGAATCAGCGCACGGCGTCCTTCCCCCTGTCCTCCACGGGCTTCGAGCCCTTCCGCGAGGTCGAGCTCACCCAGTCGTGACCGCAGGCACGGCCCACGACGGAGTAGCCTGGGAGGCGACCACGCGCGCGGAGGCCCGGGTCCAGGGCAGCTGATCTCCGCGCCCGAGCAGACGGAGGCCTCTTCACGTGACCAAGACCATGGAATCCACCGACGTCGTCCTGGTGGGCGGCGGCATCATGTCCGCAACCCTGGGCGCCATGCTCACGGAACTCGAGCCGAGCTGGAGCATCACCCTGCTCGAGCGCCTCGACCACGTGGGCCAGGAGAGCTCGGCGGTGTGGAACAACGCCGGCACCGGGCACTCCGCCCTGTGCGAGCTCAACTACGCCCCGCGCGCCGCGGACGGCACGGTCGATGCCACCAAGGCCGTGAAGATCAACGAGCAGTTCCAGGTCTCGCGCCAGTTCTGGTCCACGCTCGTCACCGAGGGCAAGCTCGGCGAGCCGGGCTCGTTCATCAACCCGGTCCCGCACATCTCCATGGTCTTCAACGCGGACCACGTGGAGTACCTGCGGGCCCGCCACGAGTCCTTCTCGCAGCACAAGCTCTTCGAGCGCCTCGAGCTCTCCGAGGACCGCGACCAGATCGCCCAGTGGGCCCCGCTGACCCAGGAGGGCCGCGGCGCCGGCCCCGTGGCCGCTTCCTTCGCCCCGGAAGGCACCGACGTCAACTTCGGCGAGCTGACCCGCCAGCTGATCCGGCACATGGAGGCCAACGGCGCCGAGATCCGCACCGGCGTCCAGGTGCAGAACCTGGACCGCCAGCCGGACGGCACCTGGATCGTGCGCACCCAGAACCGCCTGAACTCGGAGGATTCCCGCGAGATCCGCGCCAAGTTCGTGTTCGTCGGCGCCGGCGGCGGAGCCCTGCCGCTGCTGCAGAAGTCGGGGATCCCGGAGATCAAGGGCTTCGGCGGCTTCCCGGTCTCCGGGCTGTGGCTGCGCAATTCCAACCCCAGCACCGCCGAGCGCCACGACGCCAAGGTCTACGGCCAGGCGGCCGTCGGCGCCCCGCCCATGTCGGTGCCGCACCTGGACACCCGCTACGAGAACGGGAAGAAGTCGCTGCTGTTCGGCCCCTACGGCGGCTTCAAGCCGAACTTCCTCAAGCAGGGCTCCCTGCTGGACCTGCCCAAGTCCGTGCGCCCCGACAACATCTACCCCATGGCCCGCGCAGGCCTGGCCAACCTGGACCTGGTCAAGTACCTGCTCTCCGAGCTGGCCAAGAACAAGGACCAGCGCATGGAGGCCCTGCGCGAGTTCTACCCGCAGGCCCAGGCCGAGGAGTGGGAGCTCGTCCACGCCGGCCAGCGCGTGCAGGTCATGCGCAAGGACAAGAAGAAGGGCGGCGTGCTGCAGTTCGGCACGGAGCTGATCACCGCCGACGACGGCTCGATCGCAGGCCTCCTGGGCGCCTCCCCGGGCGCCTCGACCGCGGTCCCGATCATGATCGACCTGCTGGGACGCTGCTTCCCGAACCACTCCGCGGCCTGGAAGTCCCGCCTCACCGACCTGATCCCCTCGCTGGGTCAGCAGCTCGATGAGAACCCGGCGCTGGCCGACGAGATCATGGGCCACACCGCAAAGACCCTCGGAATCCGATGAGCAGATAGCCTGCGAGCGCTTTCATGACGCACGCCTGAACGACGGCCTCCCATGCATATGCATGGGAGGCCGTCGTCGTCCCGGCCCGTCCTTCCGTGACGTTGCGGGCCACAGACACGGACGGAGACCGCCGTCGGAACTGTCCCCGACCTTTTCTCCGGACACAGGCGCCTTTCGGTGGACACGGAAGAATCATGCATTCGACTTGGATGACATATGATCTGGCTCGTGCCCACCAGAGAATCTGACAACGACCCCGTAGAGACCTCCACCACTGCATGGGAGGCCCTGTACCGAGCCCAGGTCACCGTCATGCGCAAGCTCCAGCGACAGGAGGAGTTCGCGGATCTGTCCATGCGCGAATACGACGTCCTGTTCAACCTGGCCCGCTCCGACGCCCGCGGCATCCGCCTGAACGAGCTCAACGAATATGTCCTCCTCACGCAGTCCAGCCTCTCCCGCATGCTCGAGAGGCTCGAGGCCAAGGACCTCGTCCACCGCTGGCAGGATCCCCAGGACCTGCGCGGCCTGCGCATCAGGCTCACCGAGGACGGCAAGGACCTGCAGCAGCGCATCGCGGAGCACTTCGACCGCCACGTGCACGAGCTCATGGTCGCCGGGCTGGACTCGGAGGAGCTGCGCATCCTCACCCGGCTCTCCGATCGCCTGCGCCACAGCCTGACCGACTGATCCCCGCACGGACCTCCCCGATCCGCGCCCTGCACCATGCGGACCCTGCCGCCTCGACCCGCCCTGCCCGGCGCGTCGGAGCGACGGGGGGCGCGCCGGCTCCCGGGTCCGCGGGCCGGATCTCAGTACACTGAACTCCCGGATCGCGACGGCCGCCCGAGCTCACGAGCGATCCGAGTTCCCCCTCGACCCTCAGCAAGGAGCCCCACGTGGCGAAGAACAACCTTCGCGAGACCCTGGAGCGCGCCGAGGCCCCCGCGGCCGAGAGCAGCTCGAAGCCGGACTCGCCGACCAAGATGAAGTGGGGCTATGTCCTCAAGCGGTCGTTCGCGGAGTTCACGCAGGACGGCTGCACGGACCTGGCCGCAGCGCTGACCTACTTCACGGTCTCGGCGATCTTCCCCGGCCTGCTGGCCGTCGTCTCCCTGCTGGGCGTGTTCGGCCAGGGCGAGCAGACCACGCAGGCGATCACCGGCTTCCTGGACGGACGCGTCCCGCCGGAGCTCAACGAGCTGCTCTCCGAGCCGATCAACAACCTCACCAGCTCGACCGGCGGCGGCATCATCGCCCTGATCATCGGTGTGGCCACCGGACTGTGGACGGCCTCCGGCTACGTCGGCGCGTTCTCCCGGGCCATGAACCGGATCTACGAGGTCGAGGAGGGCCGCGGCTTCGTCAAGCTCAAGCTGTCCATGCTGCTGACCACGCTGACGGTCGTGATCACCGTGGTGCTGATCTTCCTGATGATCCTGCTCTCCGGCGGCATCGCGGAGACCCTGGGCGATGCCATCGGCCTGGGCTCGACCGCCGTGACCGTGTGGAACATCGCCAAGTGGCCCGTCATCCTCGTGCTGCTCATGCTGCTCGTGGCCGTCCTGTACTACCGGACCCCCAACGTCCGCCAGCCCAAGTTCCGCTGGATCTCCCCCGGTGCGGTCTTCGCAATCCTGGGCGCGATCCTGGCCGCCGGCGCTTTCTCCGTCTACGCCACGCAGTTCGCCACGCAGACCGCCACCTACGGCGTCATCGGCGCCGTGATCCTGGGCCTGCTGGGCGTGTGGATCATCAACAACGTGCTCCTGCTGGGTGCCGAGATCGACGCCGAGGTCGAGCGGACGCGCGAGCTGCAGGCCGGCATCCCCGCGGAGGACACGCTGCAGCTGCCCCCGCGCGATGTCGGCACGGTCGTGGCGAACATCGAGAAGCAGGACAAGCTCATCGAGCAGGGCCGGCAGCTGCGCCTGGACTCGGACTCCGGGATCGACTACACGGCCAGTGGGAAGGACTCCGGCGCGGAGGGCGCCGACGAGGTCGCCCACTTCGATGACGAGGCCCGCTCCGTGCTCGACGAGCAGCGCCAGCGCGAGGTCTGAGACAGGCGGGCCAGGCACGACGTCTGTGCTGTTCGCTACAGTGGCGGGAGGCGCCGCGGCCCTGGTGCCGCGGCGCCTCCCGCCGTCTTGTCCAGGGTCGGCTGCGAGCATCTGTCCCGAACACGCACGAGGAGCGATCCAGCATGCATGAAGTCAAGGCCGTCGTCGTCAAGGCCAAGGACGAGGCCCCCGTCGTGGAGACCATCCTGGTCCCGGATCCGGGCCCCGGGGAGGCCCTGGTGGACATCCTGACCTGCGGGGTCTGCCAGACCGACATGCACTACCAGGTCGGCGGCGTCTCGGACGACTTCCCGTTCCTGCTCGGACACGAGGCCACCGGCCGCGTGGCCGCCATCGGCGAGGGCGTCACGGACATCGCCGTCGGCGACGAGGTCATCCTCAACTGGCGCGCCGTGTGCGGCCAGTGCCGCGCCTGCCACCGCGGCGAGCCCTGGTACTGCTTCGACACCCTCAACGCCACGCAGAAGATGACCCTGCAGGACGGCACCCCGCTTGAGCCCGCCCTGGGCATCGGCGCCTTCGCAGAGAAGACCCTGGTCGCCGCCGGTCAGTGCACTCGAATCCCGGGCGGTGCCCTCGAGCCGCAGCAGCGCGCGGCCGTCGGGCTGCTCGGCTGCGGCGTGACCGCCGGCCTGGGGCGGTGCTGAACACCGGTGCCGTGAAGCGCGGCGAGTCCGTGGCCGTGATCGGCTGCGGCGGCGTGGGCACCGCGGCGATCGCCGGCGCTCAGCTGGGTGGAGCCACGCGGATCATCGCCGTGGACCTCGACGACGAGAAGCTGGCCACCGCCGAGTCCTTCGGCGCCACCCACAAGGTCAACTCCAAGGAGAAAGACCCCGTCGAGGCCATCCGCGAGATCACCGGCGGCCACGGCGCAGACCTGGTGATCGATGCCGTGGGCATCGCTCCCACCTTCCGCCAGGCCTTCGAGGCCCGTGACCTGGCCGGTCGCATGGTGCTGGTGGGCGTCCCGAACCCGGGCACGGTCACCGACATCGACCTGGCCGAGGTCTTCAGCCACGGCGGCTCCATCAAGTCCGCCTGGTACGGCGACACCCTGCCCGAGCGCGACTTCCCCATGTTCGTGGACCAGTACCGCCTGGGTCGACTGGACCTTGACAGCTTCGTCTCCGAGCGCATCACCATGGATGACGTCCAGTCCGCTTTCGAGAAGATGAAGCAGGGCCGCGTCCTGCGCTCGGTCGTGGAGGTGGGCGAATGAGCACCGCGCCACTGACCGTCGCCGCCTCCGCCGACGGCTCCGTGCGCGTCGAGCGCGTGGTGACCAGCGGGACCTTCTCCCTCGACGGAGGCACGTGGGAGGTGGAGAACAACGTCTGGATCGTCGGGGACGGCCAGCGCTGCCTGGTGATCGATCCCGCGCACTCCCCGGAGGCCGTGCGGGAGGCGGTGGCAGGCCGGGAGGTCGTGGCGGTCGTGCTGACCCACGGCCACGACGACCACGTGGGCGTGGCCCCGCAGGTGGCCCAGATGCTCGGGGCGCAGACCTGGCTGCATCCAGAGGATCGCGTGCTGTGGGACCAGACCCACCCGCAGACCGCCCCCGATCACGAGATCGCCGAGGGCACGCAGTTCCAGATCGGCTCCCTGAGCCTGCGCGCGCTGCACACTCCGGGCCACGCGCCCGGCTCGGTGTGCCTCTACGCCCCGGAGCTGGGCGTCGTGGACGACCAGGGCTCCCCCGTCGAGCCCCTGAGCGGCGTGGTGTTCTCCGGAGACACCCTCTTCCAGGGCGGTCCCGGAGCCACGGGGCGCTCGTACTCGGATTTCCCCACCATCGTCGAGTCCATCCGCGAGCGCCTGCTCACCCTGCCCGATTCCACGGCGGTGCTCACCGGGCATGGGGACTCCACCACGATCGGGGCCGAGGCCCCGCATGTCCAGGAGTGGCTCGACCGCGGCCACTGATCCGCGGACGCTGATCGATCGCGCCGATCCCGGGCCTCAGTCCTCCGAGAGCATCCTCGGAACGGACTCGGTGCCCGGGATCGGCCGTTCCCCCACCAGGTCCAGGGGCACGCGGCTGCGTCGCGCCATGAGCACGAAGACGGTCGCCAGAAGCGCCGCCGCCGCCAGGACGGGCAGCAGGGCGGCCGTCTCATAGCCGGCCAGGTCGCCCATGACACCGGCAAGGCCCACGCCCAGGCCCATCCCCACCTGGGTGAGGACGCTCGTGGCAGCAGTGAGTCCCCTGACCTCGCTCAGCGGGGTGATCAGCGGGACCGTGGAGAACACGGCCACCAGCGTGGGACCGATCGCAGCGCCCAGGACCGCCAGGATGAGGACCATTCCCAGCGGCCGCGACGGCAGAGACATCAGCAGCGTGGCGAGCACCGTCACCGCCCCGAAGAGCACCCACAGGTTCCAGGGACGACGCGGGCGCGCGCCTGCGGTGATCACCGCCGCCGCCCCAGCGGTGAGGCCCAGGGCCGCGAACTGGGCCCCGATCGTCTCGATGGCCTCGACCGAGGCCGTGAAGTAGACCAAGCACATCTGGATCGAGCCCAGCATCAGCCCGATGCACCCGACGCCCACCACCGGCAGGAAGCGCATGCGCCGCTGCGTGCGCAGCCTGCGTCGCATGGCGGAGTTGAGCGGCTGATGAGTCGGATCGACCAGATGGTCCTGGGCATCCTCGCCCAGGATGTCGGCGGTGGGGTGCAGCAGCAGAGCGGTCGTGCACAGCACGAGCAGCCCGGCGGCGGCCATGATCCCCAGCAGCGGCCCCAGCGTGATCGCCAGGACGCCCACGATGAGCGCGCCGAGCACCAGGGACACGGCGTCCATGACAGCGTCGTGGCGCATGCTCGGCAGGATCAGGTCGAGGCTGCGGCGCTGCTCCAGGATGGTGCGCCAGCGCAGCCGGGTCGCGTTGCCCAGCTGCGGTGCGGACAGCCCCGCCAGCAGGCACAGCAGCCACGGCCAGGGCGCGGTGGGCGCGTCCTGCGCCTGCTCCGAGAAGCGGAAGACGAGCCAGCAGATCACGCCCACGTGCAGCAGCGTGTGCAGCAGCAGGATCCACTGCCGGCGGCGGATCCGGTCGCCGCGCACCAGGGCCAGCACCGAGACCGCCTGGCCCAGGTGCACCGCGCCCGCGCAGGCGGCACCCCACAGCTCCTGCCCGGACACGGCGGTGACGTAGGTCAGCACCGTCAGCGGCAGGATGACCGACGGAAGCCGCACGATCAGGGTCAGCAGGAGGTACCAGTTGGAGACCACGCCTCGCAGGACGGGGTAGTCACCCACCATCAGGGTGCGCAGCTGCGCCCGTCGGGTGCGCCGATCGCGGCCGCTTCCCTCCTGCGGGGCAGAGCCGTCCTCGGCCGTCGTGTCCGAGCTGAGATCGCCGGCCTGGACGTCGGCTTCCGACGAGGCGCCGGGAGAAGGATCCGCAGGCGCTGCGCCGTCCCCTGCGACGGCGCCGCTGTACCCCGCAGCACCGAGCTCCGGGCCGCGTCCCGCCGTGCCCGCGCTGGCGATGCCGCCGATCGCCAGCGCGCGGTGGCCCCGGTCCGGCAGCGGCGTGGCCAGCTCTCCCGCGCCGGACTCGCCGGAGCCCGCGGAGGCGCCGCTAGGCCCGGAGCCGGTCGGCGCGTCTGCCCGTCCCTCGCCGGTGCTGCTGCGGGATCCCGACCACGAGCCGCCGGCGGCATGGTCGGCTGCGGGTTCGCGGCCGGTGCCGAGCCTGGCCCTGTCGCTCATGGCGCTCCTGGCTGTCGTGCGGACGGATTCACGGCACCGGCTCTGCGCGGTGCTCGGCGCCCAGCCTAGCGCCGAGCGTCGGGACGGCCCCGCGGGCCTCGTGCCGGGGCGCGTCCCAGCGCTTCTAGGATGGGGCCATGACCGCATCCTCGTCCTCGCCCGCGCTCTCGCCCGATCAGGGCACCCCGGCAGATCTCCCCGGGATCGCCGATCGGGTCCGCGCGATCATGCTCGCAGGGGCACTGGGGGACGCCCTGACGGCGCAGCCCGAGCCCGCGCAGGCCCCTGCGGCCCCGCCCGAGGGCGTCAGCACCGCAGCAGGAGGCCAGGTCCTCGGCATCCCGTCGCCCGGCGCCGCGCAGGGCGGCTCGCCCGGTGCGGGTGCGGCCTCTGGAGGAGCGGCGGCGACCATCGCGGACGCCGCAGCCGTCTCCGGTCCCACGACGCTCCAGCTTCAGCCGCTGCGGATCAGCGCCGACACCCAGCTGAGCCTCTACACGATGGACGGGCTGCTCGAGTCGATCGAATGGGCCTCGGCCGGTGAGGCCGCCGATGAGACCGCCTGCCAGTGGTTGGCGCAGCTGCGCTGGCTGCGCACCCAGGACGTCGAATGGCCGGAGTCCGCACCCTCCCCGCTGCCGCGCTGGATCGACGCCCACCAGGTGCTTCACGCAGATCACGGCCACCAGGGCCAGACGCTGGAGGCGCTGCTCACCGGCAGCATGGGCCTGGTCGAGCGCCCCGTGCTCCCGGAGGCCCAGGACCGGACTGCGGTGATCCGCTCGATCCCCTACGGCCTGCTTCCCGTGGGCTGGCGCTCGATCGCCCCGCTGAGCATCGATGCCGCCGCGATCACCCACGGACGGGCCGAGGCGCAGACGGCCGCGACCGCGCTGGCGCTCATGCTCCAAGCCGCGCAGGTCGAGGGCTGCCGGGGCTCGGAGGAGCCCGTGCGCACTGCCGCCGAGTCCGCCCTGGACGTGCTGGGCCGGCTCACCCGTCCCACCCGCGGCACCTCCGAGCTGCTCCAGGCCGTCCTCGACGGACGCGATCCGGACACCGCCGCGGGCGTGGCACAGGACGCCGACACCCCGCAGGGGCAGGCAGACTCCGGCGCCGCTGGCAGCAACGCCGAGCCGGACCGGGACACGTCGTCGAGAACGCTGGCCATCGGCCTGCGCTGCGCCCTGGAGGCCGAGCAGACAGGTGCCTCGGCGCCTGAGCTCTGGAAGACGGCCGTGGCCGCGGCCCAGCGGGAGCAGGGCTCGGACGCCCGCGGCAGCGCACCGCTGGCGGCGGCCTTGATCGCCGCCGCGCACGGCGGTGCGTCGCTGGAGGCTCAGCAGATCGGGCGGCTGGAGGCCCGGGAGGTCATCGAAGAGGCCTGCCAGCGGTGGGTGCAGCTGCTCGGCCTGACCGGCTGACCGATCGCCGCTGGGCTCGCAACCCGGCTCAGCGGCGCAGCAGGGCTCGCAGACGAGTGTCGATCCATTCATCGGCCCGAGCCACGGCCTGATTGACCTGCGCCGTGTCCAGATCCTGGACCAGCGTGTAGGCCACCGACTGCATGGGCATGATCCGTGCGTGCAGTCGGGCTCGGTGCAGGATCTCGGGCGGCAGGGCGCCGTCGAGGGTGGGCCAGCCGTACGAGCAGGCCAGTGCGGCCACGTCCTGCGCCGGATCGCCCAGGCTCGCGTGATCCCAGTCGATCACCCCGGCCAGCGCGTCACCGGACCAGATCATGTTCTGGCCCATCAGGTCCGAGTGCACGAGGTGAGGAGTCACCGTCTCCAGCTCGGCCAGATCCCGGATCGCGTGCCGGGCCAGCTCGCGGTTGCGCGGCAGCAGCCGCGGCACGACGTCGTCGAGCATGATCCGACGCCGACGATGACCGCCCCAATGCTGACCAGGGCGGTCCAGATAGGCCTCCAGCGGTGCGGTGTCGGTGGCCCACAGCTGCTCGAGCAGCGAGATCAGCTCCGCGGTGTCCACCCTGCCCCAGCGGTGCTCGCCGTGCACCCAGGACAGGGCGACCGCGCCGTGGCCTCGGCTGCCGTGCACGCGGCTCAGCGGCCGCGGCGTGGCGAAGGAGTACTCGGGCAGCCTGGAGAGGACCTCGGTGCGCCGTGCCAGGCTGCGCTTGGCGGCCGGGTTCTTGGCGATGCGCACGCACAGCCGGTCGTCGATCCCGACGACCACGTGCGCGGACCCGCTCGTGATGATCCGCCACGTGCTCGGATCCGGGTGCTCTCCGATCTCGCGCAGCGCGGCATCCACCACATCGGCGTACGGGAGCATGCGCTTCATGCCCAGGGCGACCACCTCAGCGCTCCTCTCCGGGCTCCGCTGCGGGAGCGCCCTGGGAGAGCAGGGCGACCAGGTGCGGCGCAAGGGCGGCCATGGCCTGTCCCCGGTGGCTGATCCGGTTCTTGTGCTCCGGATCGAGCTGGGCGCACGAGACGTCCAGGCCGTCGGGGCGCAGGACGGGGTCGTAGCCGAAGCCGCCGTCGCCGACCGGCTCGTGCAGCAGCGTGCCGCGCAGGTGCCCGAACTCGAGGTGCTCGGCTCCCTCCGGGGTCACCAGAGCTGCGGCGCACACGAAGCCCGCGGCACGGTGCTCATCGGGGATATCGCCCAGCTGGGCCAGCAGGAGCTCGAGATTGGCGGTGTCGTCGCCGTGGCGCCCCGCCCAGCGTGCCGAGAAGATGCCCGGGGCGCCGTGCAGGACGTCGACGGCCAGTCCGGAGTCATCGGCCACGGCAGGCAGGCCAGAGGCCTCGGCGGCCGCGTGCGCCTTGAGCAGCGCGTTGGCCTGGAAGGTCGTGCCGGTCTCACGGACGTCGGGCAGGCCCAGGGAGCCTGCGTCCACCACGGCGCGCTCGACGTCCAGACCGGGCAGCTCGGCTGCGATCATGGCCCGCAGCTCGGCGAACTTGCCGGCGTTGTGCGTGGCCAGGACCAGGCGGGCACCCGATGGGATGGATACCGCGGACGCGTCCGGATCTGGCTCGGGGTCCTCCGATGCGGATTCCACGGCCGCACTGGGGGCGGTCGATGCGGCGGCCTGGGAGGGGTCGTGCTGCTCAGGCATCGCGGCCCTCCGCGAGCGTGGCCGCCTGGATCCTCGCCAGATCGGCGCATCCGGCAACCGCCAGGTCCAGGAGGCCGTCGAGCTCGCTGCGATCGAACGGGGCGCCCTCGGCAGTGCCCTGGACCTCCACGAAGGTCCCGGAGCCGGTGACGACCACGTTCATGTCGGTCTCGGCGCGGACGTCCTCGACATAGGGCAGATCCAGCATGGGGACGCCGTCGATGATCCCGACCGAGACCGCGGCCACGGAGTCGGTGAGCGGATCGCCGGTGACCAGGCCCTGGCGTCGGGCCCACCCCATGGCTTCGCTCAGCGCCACATAGGCACCGGTGATCGATGCCGTGCGGGTGCCGCCGTCCGCCTGGAGGACATCGCAGTCCAGGACCACGGTGTTCTCGCCGAGCGCCTTCAGGTCGATCACGGAGCGCAGCGACCGGCCGATGAGCCGGGAGATCTCGTGGGTGCGGCCGCCGATCCTGCCCTTGACCGACTCGCGCTGCGAGCGCGTGCCGGTGGCCCGGGGAAGCATCGCGTACTCGGCGGTGACCCAGCCGCGGCCCTCGCCGCGCAGCCAGCGCGGAACGCCCTCGGTGACCGAGGCGGTGCACAGCACGCGAGTCTGCCCGAACTCGATCAGCGCCGAGCCCTCGGCCTGCGCGGACCAGCCGCGCGTGATGGTGATGGGACGCAGCTCGTCGACGGCGCGTCCGTCCGCTCGGGGTCCGCTCGCGGACGAGGATGCGGCGGGGGTCTCAGCCTCGGAAGTCATGGCGCCCAGCCTAGCCGCGCGCGGGCGGCGGCGGCCAACGGCTCGGCGGGCGAGCCGTGGCGGAGCTCAGCGCGTCTCGGCACCGCGCGTGTTGGGGTCGATCACGCGCATGGTGGTCGTGGTGCTCGGCACCGAGCGGCCCCTGGCCAGGACGCGACCGGCGGTGCGGTCCATGTCGGCCACGATCCGGTACGAGGTCGACGGCTGAGCCAGCGAGATCGGACCCGTGAAGGCCTCGGCAGCCTCCCTGACGGCACGGGTCGGCGAGTTCCACACGGGCAGGTGCGTGAGCATCAGCTCGTCGGCATCGGCGTCGTCGGCGGTCTGCCCGGCGCGCAGGCCCGTGAGGTGGATCCCACGGTAGGCGTCGCGGCCCTCGTGGTAGGCGGCCTCGCACAGGAAGAGATCGGCATTGCGGGCAGCCTCGGTGAGGCCCTCGCAGGCGTCGCTGTCCCCGGAGTAGGTCAGCACGCTGTTGCCGTCGGCTCCGTCGTACTCGATGCGCAGCGCGAACGGATCCTCGACCGGGTGCTCGACCCGGTGCGGGGTGATGCGGAACGGGCCGATCTCCACGGCCCGGCCGTCCTCCCACTGCCCGATCGTGAACTCGTTCTCGATCGTCTCCGCGGAGTCCAGGACGTGGGCGGCCTCCATGTAGTCCATCATCCCGGCCGGGCCCCAGACCGGGACCGGGCCGGCCTCCCAGCCGCGCGGATCCCACTTCACCGCCACGTGCAGCCCCGCCAGGTCGACGCAGTGATCCGGGTGAAGGTGGCTGATCAGGACGGCATCGATCTCCGAGAGCTCGATGTGGCGCTGCAGCGCGCCCAGCGACCCGTTGCCGAGGTCCATGAGCACCCGCCAGGTCCGACCCTCATGATCGGTTCCGGTGAGCAGGTAGCAGGAGGCAGGGGAATCGGGGCCGGCGAACGAGCCGGTGCAGCCGATCACGGTCAGGATCATGAGACGGGGCCTTCATCGTCGGAGGCGCGGACAGGGGACGGACCGGCGGAGGCGCGGTCCTTCATGGCGGCGTGTTCGGCGAGCATCTGCGAGCTCACCTGGGACAGCGAGCCCGTGGGGAACTGCTCGGCCACCGAGCCCACGTGGCGCACCGCCGTGACCTCCGGGCCCAGGAAGCGCCGGGCCAGGATCTGGAAGGGCTCCGGATCTCCCGTGGCCAGGAACTCGTGGGGCTCCTGCGGCGGCTGGACGCGCGCCAGGTCATGGCGCACCAGTGCACGGTAGACGTCCTTGGCGGTCTCCTCCGCAGAGGAGACCAGCGTGACCGCCTCCCCCATGACGTAGGAGATCACGCCGGTGAGCAGCGGGTAGTGCGTGCAGCCGAGCACGAGGGTGTCCACACCGGAGTCCTGCAGCGGACGCAGGTACTCCTGAGCGGTCTCGAGGACCTCGGGACCGGTGGTCACCCCGGCCTCGACGAACGGCACGAACCGGGGGCAGGCCACGGAGCGCACCTCGAGCTGCGGAGCGGCCGCGAAGGTGTCCTCGTAGGCCCGCGAGCCCACGGTGGCCTGGGTGGCGATCACGCCGATGCGGCCGTTGCGCGTGGAGGACACGGCCCGGCGCACGGCCGGCTGGATGACCTCCACCACGGGGATGCCGTAGGCGCGCGTGTAGCGCTCCCGGGCATCGCGCAGGACGGCCGCCGAGGCGGTGTTGCAGGCGATCACCAGCACCTTGACCCCGGAGTCCACCAGCTCGTCCATGATCCGCAGCGCGTGGGCGCGGACCTCGGCGATCGGCAGCGGACCGTAGGGGCCGTTGAGGGTGTCGCCCACGTAGACGATCCGCTCATCCGGCAGCTGGTCGATGATCGCCCGGGCGACCGTCAGCCCGCCCACGCCGGAATCGAAGACGCCGATGGGAGCATCGGGCGACGGACCCTCGACGGGTCCGTCTGCCGCTTCTGTGCTCCCCGGAATCTCGCGCATAGGAAACCCAGGGTAGACCGGTGCCGCTCAGCAGCCTGAACCGCGCGCCGACGAGGTCACGGAGATCACTTCACACGATGACTCATGCAGGGTCCTCACCCTGGTCAGAGGCCCTGCGGCGGCTGATCGTCCGTCCCGTCATCCTCCGGCAGCTCCACCAGCATGGCCTGGATCAGCGAGTCCTGCAGCCACGAGACGAAGCCGTAGACGACGGCCATGTAGGTCTCGGTGTCCTTGGGCTTCTTCCCGGAGGCCTTCTCCACCCGACGGGCGTCCGCCTCCGAGTCGATCCCCAGCCGGGTCGAGAGCACCAGACGGATGTCGTTGAGCGCCCGGGAGACGTCGCTGGCCGCCGCGGGGCTCAGGCGCACGGGATCGGACTCGAAGGCGAGTGCCGCAGCGCGCAGCGAGGCGACCTTCTGCTCGCGCAGGGACCGGTCGGTGAAGCGGCGGAACTCCTCCGCCTGCTCCGGATCCTGGCTGCCGGCAGGCAGCAGGCGCGCCACCGCCGGATCCTGCGGCGCCTCGACGGGACCGTCGCCGCCGAGCAGGGCCTCCAGCGGATCTGCCTCCGGAGCGGCCTGCTCGAGCTCGAGCAGGCCGATGATGTCCTGGCACAGCCTGACCAGCAGCCCTCGCTCATCCGCGGAGAGCCGGGCGGAGAGGCCGTGGGCCCCCGAGCGGAATCCGTGCGCCATCAGCTGCGCACCCCATCCGCGTCCTGGCCTCCGCCTGCGCGCTCGTAGGTGGCCATCAGGCCATAGCCGTGCAGGGCGGCGACATGGCGCTCGGCCTCCTCCAGAGTGCCCTCGGCCACGATCGCCCGGCCCCGCTCGTGGACCTCGAGCATCAGCGCGTGGGACTTGGCCTGCGAGAAGCCGAAGTGCGTGCGGAAGACCCAGGTCACCCACGACATGAGATTCACGGGATCGTCCCAGACCACCACGTGCCACGGGATCTCCAGGGCGGTGCGCTGGGCGGTGTCGACCTCTGGGCGCTCGTCCAGATCCGGTCCGAGGCTGGTCAGAGGCGTGCGGGTTCTCGTGCTGAGCTCCATGATGTGCCCCATCGTAGGCACCGGTCCCGACAGCGCATCATGAGGACCATGCCCGGGGACGGGACCGCACGGCGGGCGGCCAGTACAGTGGCCTGCGTGGAATCGAGCAACCGGACCTGGTCCCCCGCCCCGACGTCGCTGATGACGGATCACTACGAGCTGACCATGCTGCAGGCCGCCCTGCGCGACGGCACCGCGCAGCGGCGCAGCGTCTTCGAGGTCTTCTCCCGCCGCCTGCCCGCCGGACGCCGCTACGGCGTCGTGGCCGGCACGGGGCGCTTCCTCGAGGGACTGGCGAGCTTCCGCTTCGACGAGGACCGCCTGGCCTTCCTGGAGCGCACCGGCGTGGTGGATGCCGCCACTCTCGAGTGGCTCGCGGACTTCCGCTTCACCGGCGACATCAGCGGCTATGCCGAGGGCGACCTCTGGTTCCCGCACTCGCCGATCCTGCGCGTGGAGTCCACGTTCGCCGAGGCCTGCATCCTGGAGACCTACCTGCTCTCGGTGCTCAACTACGACTCCGCCGTGGCCTCCGCCGCCTCCCGCATGGTCACCGCCGCGGGCGAGCGCCCGTGCCTGGAGATGGGCTCGCGCCGCGCCTCCGAGGAGTCCGCCGTGGCCGCCGCCCGTGCGGCCGTGATCGCGGGCTTCGCAGGGACCTCCAACCTCGAGGCCGGCTACCGCTATGACCTGAAGACCGTCGGCACCTCGGCGCATGCGTTCACGCTGCTGCACGACGACGAGGAGGCGGCCTTCCGCTCCCAGCTCGAGACCATGGGCGTGGGGACCACGTTGCTGGTGGACACCTACGACGTCGAGAAGGCGGTGCGCCTGGCCGTCGAGCTCGCCGGTCCGCAGCTAGGGGCCGTGCGCGTGGACTCCGGGGACCTGGTGGGTCAGGCCGGTCGCGTGCGCGCCCTGCTCGACAGCTTGGGAAACCGCGACACGCGCATCACCGTGACCTCCGATCTCGATGAGTACGCGATCGCCGCGCTGGCCGCTGCCCCCGTGGACTCCTACGGCGTGGGCACCCGACTGGTCACCGGCTCCGGGGCCCCCACGTCCTCCATGGTCTACAAGCTCGTGGCCCGCGAGGGCGCCGATGGGCAGCTCGTCTCCGTGGCCAAGGCCTCGTCCGGCAAGGCCTCCGTCGGCGGGCGCAAGTCGGCGCTGCGCCGCCTGGATCCGCGCGGCACCGCGACCCACGAGATCGTGGGGGTGGGCCACGATCCCGCCGACGACGGCGACGACCGCCCCCTGATGCAGGACTTCGTGCGCGGAGGCGAGCTGGTCGACGGCTGGACCGGCCCCCAGGGCGTCCAGCGCGCCCGGCAGCGCCACGCCGACTCCGTGCGGGAGCTCCCGCGCTCGGCCACCCGCCTCTCCGAGGGCGAGGCCGCGATCCCCACCGTGCTCGAGAACTGAAGGGAACCCTCCTCATGCGCACTGCACTGATCGTCGTGGACGTCCAGAACGACTTCTGCGAGGGCGGCTCCCTGGCCGTCGACGGCGGCTCGGACGTCGCGGCGGCGATCTCCGAGCACATCGAGCAGCACCACGGGGACTACGAGGCGATCGTGGGGACCCTGGACTGGCACATCTCGCCGGGCTCGCACTTCTCCGAGGACCCTGATTTCCGGACCTCGTGGCCCGTGCACTGCGTGGCCGAGACCGAGGGCGCCGACACCCACGACGAGTTCGAGACCGACCGCATCGAGGCCTGGTTCCGCAAGGGCGAGTACGAAGCCGCCTACTCGGGCTTCGAGGGCGTCCTGGCCCCGGAGACCTCCACGCCCCTGGGGGCGGTGGAGGAGGACGACGAGGCCGAGGACGAGGAGCCGATCGGCCTGGACGACTGGCTGCGCGATCGGGAGATCGAGGCCGTGGACATCGTGGGCCTGGCCGCCGATCACTGCGTGCGCGCCACCGCCCTGGACGCCGCCGACGCCGGCTACGAGACCCGGGTGCTGCTGAGCCTGAGCGCCGCCGTCTCCCCCGATTCCCTCGAGGACGTCATCGACGAGCTCGACGACGCAGGCGTGGAGGTCGTGCGCGACTGACGGGGCCCCGCCTCGCACCGACGCGCTGCGCCTGCTGCGGCGGGACTTTCCGCATCGAAGCGTCTCGCCCCGGTGCGTCCTACTTCCGCCCCACGAACCAGTTCTGCATCTTGGCGATCCGCGCCTCGATCTGCTCCTCGGTGGCCTGGGCCACGGCCGGTCCCCCGCACTCGCGGCGCAGGTCGTTGTGGATCACGCCGTGCGGCGTGCCCGTGCGGGCGGACCAGGCCGAGACGTTCTGCGACAGCTTCTTGCGCAGCTCCTTGAGCCGGCGGTGATCCGGAACGGACGACGCCTGCTGCGACTGATCGGCTGCCGACTGCGAGCGCCGACGGGCGTGCTCGGACTGCCGCTCGCGCAGCAGCGTGGTGACCTGCTCGGCATCCAGCAGACCCGGGATGCCGAGGTAGTCGGCCTCCTCGTCGGTGCCGGCGGCCACGCCGCCGCCGAACTCGCCGCCGTCGAAGAGCACGCCGTGGAACGACGCGTCCGATTCCAGGGCCTTGAACTCGCCGCCGGCCAGCTGCGAGGAGGCCTTCTCCTCGCGATTGGCGGCCGCGAGCTCGTCGTCGTCCCACCCCTGTTCCGAGAGGTCCACGAAGTCCGGACCCTGCGCCACGGGACGGTCCAGGGCGTGATCGCGCTCGAGCTCCATCTCGTTGGCGTGCGCCATCAGCAGCGGCACCGAGGGCAGGAAGATCGAGGCGGTCTCCCCGCGCTTGCGCGAGCGCACGAAGCGCCCGACCGCCTGGGCGAAGAACAGCGGGGTGGACGTGGAGGTGGCGTACACGCCCACGGCCAGGCGGGGGACGTCGACGCCCTCGGAGACCATGCGCACGGCCACCATCCAGCGCTGATCCCCCTCCGCGAAGGCCTCGATCCGCTCGGAGGCGCCCTTGTCGTCCGAGAGCACGACGGTGGGCTTCTCGCCCGTGATCCGCTCGAGCAGAGCGGCGTAGGCCTTGGCGTCCTGGTGATCCGTGGCGATCACCAGCGCCCCGGCATCGGGGACCGTGCGCCGGACCTCGGTCAGGCGGCGGTCGGCGCCCTGGAGCACGGAGGGGATCCAGGCGCCGTCGGGAGCCAGGGCCGTGCGCCAGGCATGAGCGGTGATCGACTTGGTGAAGCCCTCGCCGAGCTCGGCGGCCATCTCCTCGCCTGCCGAGGTGCGCCAGCGCATCTGTCCCGAGTACGCCATGAAGATCACGGGCCTGACCACGTGGTCCTTGAGGGCGTCGCCATAGCCGTAGGTGTAGTCGGCCTTCGAGCGGCGGATGCCGTCCTTGTCCTCCTGGTACGTGACGAACGGGATCGGCGAGGTGTCCGAGCGGAAGGGCGTGCCGGTCAGAGCGAGACGGCGCGCGGCGGGCTCGAAGGCCTCCTTGAGGCCGTCGCCCCAGGAGCGGGAGTCGCCGGCGTGGTGGATCTCGTCCATGATCACCAGCGTGCGGCCCTGCTCGGTGCGCGCCCGGTGCAGCAGCGGCTTCATGCCGACCTGCGCGTAGGTCAGCGCGACTCCGATGAACCCGCGGGCATGGCTGCCGTCGGCGTTCTTGAAATTGGGGTCGATCGCCAGGTTCACGCGCGCGGCGGCATCCGCCCACTGCCGCTTGAGGTGCTCGGTGGGGCACACCACGGTGATCCGGTTGATGGTCCCGCGGTCCACGAGCTCCCGGGCCAGGCGCAGCGCGAACGTCGTCTTGCCGGCGCCGGGCGTGGCCACGGCCATGAAGTCGCGCGGCTCGGCGGCGAAGTACTTCTCCAGGGCCTCTGCCTGCCAGGCGCGCAGCTTCCCCGCTGTGCCCCAGGCGGCGCGCTCGGGGTAGGCGGGAGGCATCTCGGCGGCCGGGCCGCCGAACAGTGAGGGCTGGGAGTCATCGGACACGGGCTGCGCAGGTCCTTTCGCGGATCGCGTGACGGGCGTCGTGCGGACGCGCCGCAGGGGGGGGCGCCCCGCAATCGCTGCGGGGCCGGGGGTGGCGCGGGCCGAGCTGAGGGCGCGCGGGGGCGCACGAGCAAGGCCCCGTCGATCCCGACGGGGCCGAGCGCACGCGGTCTCAGATCACTTGCCGCCGTCCTGCGGAGCGCGCAGGCCGTCGTAGATCTCCTTGCAGGTGGGGCAGACCGGGAACTTCTCCGGATCGCGGCCCGGGACCCAGACCTTGCCGCACAGTGCGATCACGGGATCGCCGGTGACGGCCGACTCCGTGATCTTCTCCTTGCGGACGTAGTGGGCGAAGCGCTCGTGATCGCCAGGCTCCTCGAAGGTGCGGGTCTCCTCCCGCTCGAGGGTCGAGGTGCCGCCGACGGGCTCGTTCGAGGTTCCCCCGCCGAAGGGCCAGGGACCCGCCACGGGGAGGGTGTCGTCGTGGAAGCTCATGGCGGTCAGTGTACTCCGCGCGCCCGACGCCCCTCCCCAGCTCAGGGCCTTGCGGGCCTGTGCGTCCGGCCACCCTCACGGCGCGGCTCAGGAGCGGTAGGACGAGACCTGCTGGTACAGCTCCGGCGCCCGGGCCTCGAGCCACCTGCCGCCGAGGACGACGCCGCCCCAGGCCAGGCCCAGCCCGCCGATGACACCGACGGCGAGGCCGAGCCAGCCCCACAGATCCTGTCCGGTGATCATCTGGACCACCAACGGGATGCCGGCCAGCATCGTCACGGCTCCGATCAGGACCATGACGGCCATCTGCACCAGCACGTTGAGGAAGGTGAAGCCCGGCGGCGTCTTCAGGGGCGAATCGCCCGGCAGCGGCACGGGATAGGTGTAGCGCGCCGAGAGCACGGAGCTGATGCCGCCCCCGCCGAGCAGCCCGAGCAGGCTCATGCCGATCACACCGGGAAGCAGGTGCCAGGTCTGGGTCATCGCCGCGCCGAACAGCAGGGCCGCGATGCTCAGCGCCCCTCCCACGACGCACAGCGAGATCAGCCTGCCCAGGCGGTCGTCGCGGCCTCGGATCCCGCTGAGCACGTGCAGGCTGAACGCCGAGTGGTCGTAGGCCACATCGGCCGAGATCGTGAAGCCCATCATGGCGGCCACGAGCGGTCCCGCGAACAGCAGAGGCCCGCCCTCCCCCGGGCCCGAGTTGAACCACAGCAGGCCCAGCATCACGGGGATCAGCACGATCGAGGCCGCGTAGCGCGGGTCCTTGAGCCAGTAGATGATGCTGCGCGCCGCCACGGCGGCCCACGGGGTCGCGGGCACTCGGCCCAGCAGCCCGGCGCCGCGCACGCGAGAGGCCGTGCCCCGCACCGGTGCCGTCGAATGCTCCAGCGAGCGCTCTAGCAGACGAGCCCAGAGCAGCCACACGACGATGCCCGTCGCAGCGACCACGGCGAGCCGACCCGCAGCGTGCAGCAGGAAGCCGTCGGCCATGTCGGCGGGGATCGCCCACAGTGCTCCCCAGGGGGTCCACGACACCCCCGCGGCGATCCGCTCGAGGTCGAGCCCGCCACCTGCCAGCAGACCGGTCAGACCGCCGATCACCGGCCCCATCAGGACCAGCAGGGCCAGTCCCAGCACGGAGGCGGCATCGCCGAGCAGCCGGCTGCGCTGCAGGCCCTCCAGCCCGGCAGCCAGGCACCGGTTGCCCAGGACCATGAGCCCCCAGGCGACGGGGATCAGCACGAGGGAGCTGATCAGTGCGATCGGGGTGGCGCGCCAGGCCAGGCTCAGCGCCAGGAGCCCCAGCAGCGTGAACGGCCCCGCCAGCCCCACGGCCGCGCTGAGCAGCTGGCCCAGGGCCAGTCCGGAGCGCGGGACGGGATACAGGGCGAAGCGACCGGCGTGCACCGTGGCATCGGCCCGCCCGGTGACCAGGGAGGCGACCCACCAGCCGATCGTGGCGGCCGCACCGACCAGCACGACCGGCACCGCGACCGCTCGGGGCTCGGCGCCGCCTCCGCCGACCCAGGCCATGCCGCCCCAGAAGACCACGAGGCCGAGCAGGTAGAGCCCGCCCAGGATCGTGCCCACCAGGGTCCAGGTGCTGCGGCGCATGGCCGCCGCGGTCAGTCGCGCCTTGAGGCCGACGACCAGCCGCGCCGTGGCTGCGGCCGACGGGCCCTTCACGCTCGCGCTCCCGCCAGGGGCGGGCAGGGAAGTCGCCGCCTGCCGAGCGGTCAGATCCTGCGGTGCGGCTTCCCCGGTCCCGGCATCTTGCACGGAGGTCTCGGAGGCGGGCCCCTGCGGGGTCATCGGGGCTTCAGCCACGTCAGCTCCTCCCCCGCGCCCTGGACGCCGCCGACGGTGTCCACGAAGACCTCCTCGAGGGAGCGCTCGCCGCGGACCTCGTCGACGGTCCCGGCGGCCTTCAGCACGCCGCCGTCCATGATCGCGACGTGGTCGCACATCCGCTGGACCAGGTCCATCACGTGGCTGGAGACGATCACCGTGCCGCCAGCCTGGGCGAAGCCGTGCAGCAGCTCGCGGATCCGCGCCGCCGAGACGGGGTCGACGGCCTCGAACGGCTCGTCGAGCACCAGCAGATCAGGTGCGTGGATCATGGCCGCCGCCAGGGCGATCTTCTTGGTCATGCCCGCCGAGTAGTCCTGCACAGCGGTGCCCGCGGCCTCCACGAGATCCATGGACCGCAGCAGATCCTCGGTGCGCTGGGCGACCGTCTCCCGATCCATGCCGCGCAGCAGGCCCGAGTAGGTCACGAGCTGGCGACCGGCCAGGCGGTCGAACTGCCGCACCCCGTCCGGAAGCACCCCCATCCTGGCCTTCGCGGCTCGAGGATCCGCCCAGACGTCGATCCCGGAGACGAAGGCCTGCCCCTCCGTGGGGCGCAGCAGCCCCGTGAGCATGGACAGCGCAGTGGTCTTGCCGGCGCCGTTGCGGCCCACCAGGCCGTAGAAGGCCCCGCGCGGAACGTCCAGGCTCAGCCGGTCGACGGCCACGGACGGGCTCTTCGAGGACCCGAAGACCTTCGTGAGCCCGCGCAGGCTCACCGCGGATTCGGAGGGCGGGACGGGGATCTGCGTCATGGATCCACGATAGGCACGACAGCGCCCCGGTCGCCTCCCCCGCTGGGAGGAGGATCGCCGGGGCGCGCACCGGTCGCCTCCCCCGAGGAGAGGAGAGGCCGGCGGAGAGGCTCTGCTCAGAACAAGGCGCGCATCAGCTGCCCCCGTGCCGCCACGACGCGGGGGTCCTCCGAGCCCACCACATCGAAGAGCTCGACGAGCCGCTGTCGGACGGTCTCCCGCTCCTCTCCGGCCGTGCGCCGCACGAGCTGCAGCAGTCGAGTGAAGGCGTCCTCCACGTGACCGCCCGAGACATCCAGATCCGCCACGTCCAGCTGGGCGGGGATGTCCTGCGGGTCCTGTGCCGCGGCCTGGCGCACCGCGGCGGCATCCATGGCGGTGACGCGGCGCAGCAGCTCGACCTGGGCCAGGGCGAGCTTGGCCTCGTGATCGCCCGGGTTCTCCTTCAGGGCCTGCTCGTAGCTGGCCTTGGCGCCGTCGAGGTCGCCGGCCTCCATGCGGTCCATGGCCTCCTGGTGCAGCGGCGGGAGCGGCTTCTGCTCCTCCTGCCCCGCGGTCGGCTCGGCGGTGCCGGAGACGCCGTTCTGCTCGGCCAGCTGCAGCAGCTCGTCGAACAGCGAGCTCAGCTGGTCCATGGGGATCGCCGACTGTCCGATCGGCACGGGGCGCCCGCCGATCATGGCGACGGTGGTGGGCACCGACTGGGCCTGCAGCGCCTCGGCGATCTGCGGCAGCTTCTCGATGTCCACCGCGCCCAGCACCAGGCGACCGGCGCGACGGTCGATCTGCGCGGCGACCTCGTCCACGAACGTGCGGGAGCCCTCGGAGTACGCGGCCCACAGCACGAGCACGACCGGCACCGTGGCCGAGAGCTCGGCGACGTCCTGGAACTGCTCGACGGTCTCGATGTCCCGGCGGTAGCCGCCGCCCTGCACCTGGCCCTGCTCGCCGCCTGCCGACGGGGCGGCTGCCTGGCCCAGGTCGACGGCTCCGCGCACCGAGGCCGGCAGCTGCTGGGCCTGGTCGTCCTGCGGCGCGGACTCGGCCGCGCCGGCGCCTGCGGGGATACGGGGATCGCTCGGAATGCTCATGCCTGCGAGTCTAGCGACGGCATCGCCGCCTCTGCCCGTCGTTGCTGCGGCGCTCGCTGTCAGCGCACGGACGCGTCGTCCGCGCGGACGGATGCCCGGCGCGAGAGCCTCCGCAGCAGCGCGGGACAGGGCTGGCGACCCTCGCTGAGGGATGGCCGTGTCCGCTCGAGCAGGGCCGCTGTGGGAGACTGTCGGCCGTGCGCTGTGTGATCGCTGACTGCTCCGTCGACTACGAGGGCCGCCTCAAGGCCCACCTGCCCCTGGCCCGTCGCCTCCTCCTGGTGAAGGCCGACGGCTCCGTGCTCGTGCACTCCGACGGCGGCAGCTACAAGCCCCTGAACTGGATGTCCCCTCCGGCTCGGCTGGTCGAGACCGCCCCGGATGAGGACCAGGTTGCCGCCGGCGTCACCGAGGTGTGGACAGTCAGCGCCGCCAAGTCCGACGATGTCCTGCGCGTGCTGATCCACGCCCGCCATGAGGAGCTCTCCCACGACCTGGGTGTCGACCCTGGGCTGATCAAGGACGGCGTGGAAGCCGACCTGCAGCGCCTTCTTGCCGAGCAGCTGGACCTGGTCTCCACGGGCACCACGCTGGTGCGCCGAGAGTTCCCCACGGCCATCGGACCGGTGGACATCCTGGCCCGAGATGCCTCCGGCGCCACGATCGCGATCGAGCTCAAGCGCCGCGGCGACATCGACGGCGTGGAGCAGCTGACCCGCTACCTCGAGCTGCTCAACCGCGACCCCCGCCTGGCCCCGGTGCGCGGCATCTTCGCCGCGCAGCAGATCAAGCCGCAGGCGCGCACCCTGGCCGCCGATCGCGGCATCGACTGCCTCACCCTCGACTACGACGCCATGCGCGGCGTGGACGACGTCGACTCGCGGCTCTTCTGACGGATCGGGGGCAGGCGGCACCCGTCGGTGCTGCCGACCCCCGATCCGTCCGCGATCTCTCGGCTCAGAAGCCGCCCTGCAGTCGGCGATCCACGGCGGCGCCCGCTGCCGTCAGGTTCTCCACGAAGTGCTCGTAGCCGCGGTCGATGTGCTCGACTCCGCCCACGATCGTCTCGCCGTCGGCGCGCATGCCGGCGATGACCAGTGCGGCGCCGGCGCGGATGTCCATGGCCTCGACGGGCGCACCGGAGAGCTCGTCCACGCCGTTGAGCCAGGCGTGGTGACCGTCCAGGCGCACGATCGCGCCCAGCCGCTCGAGCTCGGCGGTGAAGCCCCAGCGCGCCTCGAAGACGTTCTCGGTGATCATGCCGGGCCCGTCGGCCACCGCGTTGAGGGCGACGGCGAACGGCTGCAGGTCCGTGGGGAAGCCCGGGTACGGGAAGGTCGAGAAGTTCACCGGGCTGGGTCGCTGCGGCCCGCGGACGCGGAAGCCGTCGTCGAGCACCTCGATCTCGCAGCCGGCGTCGCGCAGCTTGTCGAGCACGACCTCCATGTGCTCGGCCTCGGCGCCCTGCACGACGATCTCTCCCCCGGTGATCGCCGCGGCGAAGGCCCAGGTGCCGGCCACGATCCGATCCGGAACGGTGCGGTGGATGACCGGCTGCAGCCGCTCCACGCCTGTGATCGTGAGCGTGCCGGTGCCGATCCCCTCGATGTGAGCGCCCATGTCCACCAGCATGCGGCAGATGTCCACGATCTCCGGCTCGCGGGCCACGTTGTCCAGCACCGTGACGCCGTCGGCCAGGGTCGCTGCGGTCATGAGGTTCTCAGTGGCCCCCACTGAGGGGTACGGCAGGCGGTAGTGGGCGCCGTGCAGCCGCCCGTCGACCGAGGTCTTGAGGTAGCCGCCCTCGGTGCGCAGGTGCGCGCCCATGGCCTCCAGCCCGGCGCGGTGCATGTCCAGGCCGCGGGTGCCGATGGCGTCGCCTCCGGGCACGGCCACCTCGGCCGCGCCGCTGCGCACCGTCAGCGGGCCCAGCACCGAGATCGAGGCGCGCATGGCGCGGACCAGGTCGTAGTCGGCCTGGTGGTGCAGGGCCTCGGGAACGTCGATGGCCACGGTGTGCCCGGCGCGGTCGTAGTCGACCTGGCAGCCCAGGCGCCGCAGCAGCTCCGCCATGATCGAGACGTCCTGGATCTCCGGGACGTTGGTGATCGTGGAGCGGCCCTCGGCCAGCAGCGTGGCCGCCATCAGCTTGAGGACGCTGTTCTTGGCGCCGTGCACCGGCAGCGTCCCGTTCACGGACGTGCGGCCGCGGACGACGATCTTGTCTTCCATGTTCTGGCTCTTCCTGGTCTGCTGGCCCGCAGCCCTCGGGGCGGCGGCGATGCGCCGACACGACGACGGCATGAAGCCGCCCGCCCCCGCAGGCGCTGCTGCGCGCGGGGACGGGCGGTCCAGCGGATCACTTCTGCGCGGCTGCGCCTTCGCGGAAGTGATCGGCGACGATGGTCACGCGGTTGTTGTCGACGGTGACGATTCCGCCGTCGACGCGGCCCTCCACGCGCGAGCCGCTGGTCGGGTCGATGATCACACGACCCTCCTGCAGCACACCCGCGACCGGGACGTGTCCCGCGAGGATGCCGATCTCGCCCTCCATGGTGTTGACGATGACCTGACGGGCCTCGCCGTTCCACACGGACTGGTCGACCTCGACGACTTCGACGATCAGCGGATCAGCCATGTCACTTCTCTCCGGTGGAGCGCTTGATCTCGTCCCACTGCTCCATGACATCGTCCAGGCCGCCGACGTTGTAGAACGCCTGCTCCGGAACGTGGTCGAGCTCGCCGTCGCAGATCTTCTTGAAGGACTCGATGGTCTCCTTGAGCGGGACCGTGGAGCCCTCCACGCCGGTGAACTGCTTGGCGGTGTAGGTGTTCTGCGACAGGAACTGCTCGATGCGACGGGCGCGCGAGACGACGACCTTCTGCTCCTCGGACAGCTCGTCCACACCGAGGATCGCGATGATGTCCTGCAGCTCCTTGTTCTCCTGCAGGATCGACTTCACGCGGGTCGCGACGTCGTAGTGCTCCTGGCCCACGTACTGAGGGTCGAGAATGCGCGAGGTCGAGGCCAGCGGGTCGATCGCCGGGTAGAGACCGCGGGATGCGATCTCACGAGACAGGTTCGTGGTCGCGTCCAGGTGGGCGAACGTGGTCGCCGGAGCCGGGTCCGTGTAGTCATCGGCGGGGACGTAGATCGCCTGCATGGAGGTGATCGAGTGTCCGCGCGTGGAGGTGATGCGCTCCTGCAGGACGCCCATCTCATCGGCCAGCGTGGGCTGGTAGCCCACGGCCGAGGGGATGCGGCCCAGCAGGGTCGAGACCTCCATGCCCGCCTGCGTGAAGCGGAAGATGTTGTCGATGAACAGCAGCACGTCCTGGTTCTGCACGTCGCGGAAGTACTCGGCCATGGTCAGGCCGGTCAGCGCGATGCGCAGACGCGTTCCGGGCGGCTCATCCATCTGGCCGAACACCAGGGCGGTGTCCTTGAGCACCCCGGCCTCGTCCATCTCGACCCAGAGGTCGTTGCCCTCACGGGTGCGCTCGCCCACGCCGGCGAACACCGAGGTGCCGCCGAAGTTGCGGGCCACACGGGTGATCATCTCCTGGATGAGCACGGTCTTGCCCACGCCGGCGCCGCCGAACAGGCCGATCTTGCCGCCCTGGATGTAGGGGGTCAGCAGGTCGATCGACTTGATGCCGGTCTCCAGCATCTCGGTCGCGCCCTCGAGCTCGGAGAAGGGGGGCGGGTCGCGGTGGATCGACCAGCGGTCCTTGATCTCGAGCTGGTCCGAGGCGACGTCCAGCGAGTCGCCGACCACGTTGAAGATGTGGCCCTTGACCACATCGCCGACCGGGACGGAGATGGGGGCGCCGGTGTCATGCACCTCGGTGCCGCGGACCAGGCCGTCGGTGAGCTGCAGCGAGATCGCGCGGACCATGTTGCCGCCCAGGTGCTGAGCGGTCTCGAGGTTGATCGTCTTGGTCTCGCCCTCGAACACCAGCTCGGTGGTCAGCGCGTTGTAGATCGCCGGCATCTGGTTCTCGGGGAACTCGATGTCGACGACCGAGCCCTTGACGCGGGCGACGCGACCGACGGCGCCAGCGACAGGCGTGGTGTCCTGCTCGTTGATGGTGGAAGTCATGTCTCTCACTTCACTGTTCGTGGGTGGCGTGGGGAAATGCGGCGGCGCCGGGGCGCCGATGGATCACAGGGCCTCGGTGGCCGAGACGATCTCCGTGAGCTCCGTGGTGACCTCGGCCTGGCGGGCGTTGTTCATCTGGCGCGTGTACTTGTTGATCAGCTCGCCGGCGTTGTCCCCGGCCGACTTCATGGCGCGCTGGCGCGAAGCCAGCTCAGAAGCGGCCGAATGGCACATGCTCGAGTAGATGCGGGCCCGGATGTAGCGCGGCAGCGCGATGTCCAGGAAGTCCTCCGGAGAGGGCTCGAAATCGAAGCCGGTGTCCGCCGTGGAGACCTCGCCGTAGCTCTCGGCGACGTCGTCATGGATCTCGTTGGCGTCCACGACCTCCAGCGGCAGCAGGCGGAGGACCGACGGCTCCTGCTTCACCAGCGACTCGAAGCGCGTGTACACCAGGTGGATCTCGTCGATGCCGCCCTCGTCGTACTCCGTCGTGTAGAGATCGACCAGCATCTCGGCCAGCTCCTCGGCCCGCTCAGCCTTGGGGCTGTCGGTGTCCCCCTCGAAGGCCTGCTCGTAGGCACGGTCCCGGAAGTCGAAGTTCTGCTTGGCCTTGCGCCCGATCAGGTAGACCTTCGCCTCGGTGCCCTGCTCGTCGAAGCGAGCCAGCAGCTTGTCGGTCTTCTTCAGGACGTTGGCCGAGTAGGAACCGGCGAGGCCGCGGTCCGAGCTGAACACGACGACGGCCGAGCGGCGCGAGGTCTCCGTGCGCTGGTTGAGCATCGGGTGGCTCGAGGTCCCGGACTGGGACAGCACCTGCGACAGAGCACGGGTCAGCGCATTGGCGTACGGCGAGGCCGCGGCCAGGCGCTGACGCGACTTGCTGATGCGCGAAGTCGCGATCATCTCCATCGCCTTGAAGATCTTCTTCATGGACTGCGTGGAGGAGATCTTCTGGCGGTAGACCCGGATCTGGGCTCCCATGAAGCTTCCTTTCTGTGCCGTTGCGGTGCGCCGCGCTCACGCGCGGCGCACCGCAACGGAGGGCGTCAGTTGGCGCGGGTGCTGCCGCTGGCGGAGATCTGCTCCTGGCCGACCTCGTCGTCGGACAGCGGCTGGCTCTCCTCGCGGCCCGGGGCGTGGTTGTCCCGGTTCGTGCCGCGGAAGTCGCGCTTGACCTCGGCCACGGCGGTCTCCAGCGCCTCGACGGCATCGCTCTCGAGCTTGCCGCTCGAGACGATCGAGTCGGTGACGTTGGTGGTGCGGCGGACCTGATCGATCAGAGCGCGCTCGAAGTCCAGGACGTCGGCGACCTCGATGTCGTCCAGGTGGCCGTTGGCACCGGCCCAGATCGAGACGACCTGGTCCTCGACGCGGTACGGCGAGTACTGCTTCTGGCGCAGCAGCTCCATCAGGCGGGCACCGCGGGTCAGCTGCTGGCGCGAAGCCGCATCCAGGTCCGAGGCGAACATGGCGAAGGCCTGCATGGAGCGGTAGGCCGCCAGGTCCAGCTTCAGCGTTCCGGAGACCTTCTTCATGGCCTTGATCTGCGCGGCGCCGCCGACGCGCGACACCGAGATGCCGACGTCGACCGCGGGACGCTGATCCGCGTTGAACAGGTCCGACTGCAGGAAGATCTGGCCGTCGGTGATGGAGATGACGTTGGTGGGGATGAACGCCGAGACGTCGTTCGCCTTGGTCTCCACGATCGGCAGGCCGGTCATGGAGCCTGCGCCCAGCTCGTCCGAGAGCTTGGCGCAGCGCTCGAGCAGGCGGGAGTGCAGGTAGAAGACGTCGCCGGGGTAGGCCTCGCGTCCCGGCGGGCGGCGCAGCAGCAGCGACGTGGCGCGGTAGGCCTCGGCCTGCTTGGAGAGGTCATCGAAGATGATCAGGACGTGCTTGCCGCCGTACATCCAGTGCTGGCCGATGGCCGAGCCGGCGTACGGAGCGAGGTACTTGAGACCGGCCGAGTCGGAGGCCGAGGCCGTCACGATGGTCGTGTACTCGAGCGCGTTGTTGTCCTCGAGGGTCTTGCGGATGCCCGCGACCGTGGAGGCCTTCTGGCCGATGGCGACGTAGATGCAGCGGACCTGCTTGTCCGGATCGCCGGTCTCCCAGTTCTCGCGCTGGTTCAGGATCGTGTCGATGCCGATCACGGTCTTGCCCGTCTGGCGGTCGCCGATGATCAGCTGGCGCTGGCCGCGCCCGATCGGGACCATGGCGTCGATGGCCTTCAGGCCGGTCTGCATGGGCTCGTGGACCGACTTGCGCATGGTCACGCCCGGGGCCTGCAGCTCGAGGGCGCGACGGCCCTCGGCCTCGATGGGGCCCAGATCGTCGAGCGGGTTGCCCAGGGTGTCGACCACGCGGCCGAGGAAGGCGTCGCCGACCGGCACGGAGAGGATCTCCCCGGTGCGCTCGACGGTCTGGCCCTCGTCGATCTCGCGGAAGTCGCCCAGGACGACCACACCGAGATCGCGCACGTCCAGGTCCTGGGCCAGGCCCAGCTCGCCGTTCTCGAAGCGCAGCAGCTCGTTGGCCATGACCGAGGGCAGGCCCTCGACTCGGGCGATGCCGTCGGCGGCGCTGGTGACGCGGCCGGTCTCGGTGCGTTCGGTGGTGCCGGGCTCGTAGGACGCCGCGAACTCCTGGAGCGCGCTGCGGACCTCATCGGCATTGATGGTCACTTCGGCCATCTCGTGTCCCTGCTTCCTCGTTCGTGATCATCGTGTCGATGACCAGCTGTTTCGTCTGTGCGGTCGGATCTTCCCGACCGGCGGGCGCGGTGCGGCGTCCGGTAGCGGCCTCAGGCGCGGATGCGCTCCTGCAGCTCGTTCAGCCGTGCTGCCACGGAGCCGTCGATCACCTCGTCGCCGACGGTGATCCGCAGACCTCCGACCAGCGTGCGGTCCTCGTCGAGCACGATCTTCAGCTCGCGGCCGTAGAGCCGCGAGAGGGCGCCGCGCAGGCGCTCGACCTGTGCGTCGCCGAGAGCTCCGGCGTAGCGGACGCGGGCGATGCCGCCCTCTCGGACCTCGGCGAGCAGCTCGGCCCAGTCGGCCAGCACCCGGTGCGGGCGGTGGGCCCGCGGGGTCAGGATGGCCTGCTCGGCGAGCAGGCGACCCTCCTCGCGCAGCGACGGGGCCACGCGATCCAGCAGACGCAGCTTGGCCTCGCGCGGAGCTCGTGCGTCCGTCAGCGCCTGCTGCAGCTCGGGGTCCTCCTCGAGGACCGCCTGCATGCCCAGGGCGTCGTCGACGACCGCGTCCAGGCCCTCGGGGCCCATGCGCCGCTCTGCCGCGAACCCCGCCAGGACGACGGCCGAGGACTCGAGGCCCTCGGTGAACGCCTCCTCGGTGGCCCACGTGCGGCTGCTCAGCAGTTCGAGGATCCCGGTGGCCGCATCCCCCAGCGCCGTGGAGAAGATGCGCCGCGCCAGGGCGCCGCGCTCCTCGCCGGAGCGAGAGGGGTCGGTCAGCGAGCGCCGCAGCAGATCATTGCCCTGCACGGCCTCGAGCGCGTCGAACAGCTCGCGCGAGATGGTCGAGTGCGCCTGCTCCGCCCACGGGCGCAGCAGCGACGCGACATCCACGCGTCCGAGCTCAGACCGTGCGGCGCTCACTGCTGGGCACCCTGATCGGCCGGCGCGCTCTCGAGCTCGGAGATGAACCGATCGATGACGCGACGCGAGCGATCATCGTCGGAGAGGGACTCCCCGACGACCTTGGACGCCAGCTGCGTGGCCAGCGAGCCGACCTCGGTGCGCAGCGACAGCGCGGCGGAGGAGCGCTCGGCGGCGATGGCCTTGTGCGCGTTCTCTGTGATCCGAGCGGACTCGCTGTTCGCGCGGTCCTTGAAGTCAGCCAGGATCTTCTCGCCTTCGAGGCGAGCCTCCTCGCGGATCTTCTGGGCCTCGAGACGGGCGCTCTCCAGCTGCTGGTTGTACTCGTCGCGAGCGCGGTCGGCCTCGGCCTGGGCCTGCTCGGCCTTAGCGAGCCCGCCCTCGATCGCCTCGCTGCGCTCGGCGTAGGTGCGCTCGAACATCGGGACGATCCACTTGATCGCGACGAACAGCAGGATGAAGAACCCCACGGCGGTGACCAGCATCTCCCAGCCATTGGGGATCAGCGGATTGGCCGCCTCGGCAGCCATGATGTCAGTGGTCATGGACGTCGTTCCTGTTCTCTTCGGCTCCTGTCAGATCTCCACTACCGCGGAGGATCACAGGAAGAACATGACGAAGCCCAGGATGGCCAGGGCCTCGACCACGGCGAAGCCCATGAACAGCATGGGCTGCAGGACGCGCTGGGCCTCCGGCTGGCGGGAGACGGCCTGCATGTACGCGGCGAAGATCAGACCCACGCCGATGCCGCCGCCGATGGCAGCGAGACCGTAGCCGATGGCGGAGAGCGAACCAGTGATATCCATTCTTGGAGATTCCTTTCAGACTGCCCGCGCAGTGCGAGCGGTGTGCCACGAATGGCGATTGACAGGTCGGAGCGGTACTCCGCGTGTGGCTCGGTCGCTGCCGAACCAAGACTGTGGGGTCAGTGCCCTTCCTTCAGTGCGCCGTCGACGTAGACCGCGAACAGCAGCACGAAGATGTAGGCCTGGAGCACCTGGATCAGCACCTCCAGGAAGAAGATGAAGATGCCGAGCACGAGGGCGCCCAGTCCGCCGAGGAACCCGAAGCCGCCCACATTCACGAAGAGGTGGGACATGAGGCCGGCCGAGACCATGATGGCCATGTGGCCGGCGAACATGGTGGCGAACACACGCAGAGCGTGGGTCACGGGGCGGATGATCAGGTTCGAGAGGAACTCGATCGGGATCAGGATGACGTAGAGGATCTTGGGGACGCCCTCCGGCATGGTCATCTTGGCCATGAACTTCCCGAAGCCGTGGCGCTTGATCCCCACGCCCACCCAGGCGACGTAGGCGATGATCGCCAGCACGTAGGCCGAGCCGGCGTGCGACATGGTCGGCAGCTGGAGGACGGGGATGGACCCGAAGAAGTTGTTCACCAGGATGAAGAAGAAGAAGGTGAACAGCCACGGCAGCCAGGGGCGCAGCTCCTTCTCGCCGATCAGATCGCGACCCAGCGAGTTGCGGACGAAGCCGTAGGCGACCTCACCGAGGTACTGGCCCTTGGACGGCACGAGCGACTGGCGCCGGATGGCCCAGAGGAAGAAGAAGGAGATCAGTGCCACCGACAGCAGGATCAGAAGCATCTGCTTGCCGAAGGCGAAGGACCCGATCTCGAACAGCGGCGGGAGGTGCATGTCCTCCACGCCGGGGACCTCTAGGCCTGTTCCCTCGAGGGGCGGCGCGACAATCACTGGCGGTCCTTTCTGCTGCCGCCGTCCCAGCTCCGGTGAGTCTCGGAGTGATACGGGGCGTCTCGGCGTTTCCGGGCGGCACCATGATCCTGCGGGTCCTCGCTGATCCGCAGCCCGGCCTGCAGGCGGAGGTAGGAGAGAACGAGGCCTGCCGCGAGCCCGAGGCCCGCACCGGCATAGACCATCCACTGTGTTCCCACCAGGTAATCCAGCAGGAATCCTATCAGACCCCAGAAGGCCGTCCCAATCACGAGATAGGTCATGATCCCCAGTGCGGCGCGGTTCCCACCGGCCTGCACGAGCTCCCCCGCGGTGCTCAGCGGGCTCTTCTCAGCGGCTGATCCAGCCTCCGGGGAGTCCTTGCCCGCGGATGCTCTCGGCGTATGGTCTGGGTGCTGTGCGGGGTCCATCGTCAGGTCCTCTCGGAATCGCCGTCCGGCACGGCGACGTCGTAGATCGGCATGCGGGCTCGGCGCAGGCCGGTGGCCATCCCGCCCAGCCACGCCCCCACGGCCACAGCGGCCGCTGCCATCAGCCAGTGGGGCCTCAGCCAGCCCGGGGTCTCGACCGAGGCCATCAGCATGGCCCCGACGAGCACCAGCACGAGGTAGGCGAAGAGCATGACCAGCGGAGGGGCATAGGCCGACAGCCCGCTGGCCCACCACAGCGCCAGGCCGGACAGCGCAAACGGGACGGCGACGACCGCCGAGGCCGTCGCCGCCGAGGCGGCAGCACCTCCCCCGGAGATGATCGCGGCCGCGACCACGAGCGCCAGGCAGGCCGCGGCACCGGCGATCAGGCCGTGGCGCAGCATCACTGCCCAGGGGCTTCCCCGACGGTGCTCAGGCGCCGGCGAGGGTCTCGACGGACGCTCATGCGCGCGCCTCCTGGGCCTCGGCGGTGCGTCGTGCGCCGAGCAGGTGGGGCAGGCTCAGGTACAGCGCGAGCACGGCCAGCACGGCCAGGCCCGGCACGACGGCCGGCAGCCCGCTCAGCCACAGGCCGGTGAGCCCCACCAGGGAGACGACCACGGTGAAGACCGCGACCGTCAGGGACGAAGCCGCATGCGAGAACCCGATGTCCGTGAGCCGCTGGTAGACGTGCTCGCGGTGCGGGCGCCACCATGCCTCGCCGCGGCGGATGCGCCGCAGCAGGGTCCAGCCCGTGTCCGCCAGGTACACGGACAGCGCGGGCAGCAGGTACTCGACGTACACCCCGGACAGGAAGGCCGCGATCGCGATCATGATCAGCGATCCGCCCAGCAGGTAGGAGCCGACGTCGCCCAGGAAGACGGAGTCGCGCGAGAAGTTCCAGGGGAGGAAGCCCAGGAAGGCGAAGGCGACCACGAGCCCGGCCACGATCATCCACACCAGGTCGTTGGAGGCCCCCGCCCAGGAGTAGACCAGGCCGACCACGAAGCCGTGCATCCCGGAGATGCCGTTGAGGCCGTCCATGAAGTTCGCGACATTGATGTAGGCGACTACGGCGATCGCGCACACCGGCCACCACCAGATCCCGGTGCCCAGGATGAGGGTCAGCGCCCCGGCGCACACCAGGCCGATCAGCAGCTGCCCGGCCAGGCGCCAGCGCACCGACAGCCCGCGGATGTCCTCGCACCACCCGAGCCCGGCGGCCAGGGCCGTGCCGAGCAGCACGACCAGGGCGACCGAGCGGTCGACCTCGACGGCCCCGAGAAGCAGGGCCAGCAGCTGCACGACCACCACGGCGGCCGCCACCGCCAGGCCCATGCCGCGGATCACGGTGCGTGTGTGGGAGGAGCGCTCATTGGGGATGTCCACCACGCCCAGTCGGCGCAGCACGGGCTTGACCACCAGCGGCATGGCCAGGCTCAGCACCAGGGCTGCGGAGCCGAAGATCAGGCCCAGGTGCAGCAGGGACTGCAGCTCCTCGGCGGTCGGCCAGGCGCCGGGATCGGTGGCGAGCACCGAGATGTCCTTGTTCTCGGCACTGAGCTGCAGAGCGGGGATCGCGGCGGTGCTCATGAGGCGCTGTCCTGATCCTGGTCGTACGGCAGCTCGTCGTCGCCGCGGCACGGACCACCGGCAGCGGTCCCGTGCTCGGGCTCTTCCGCGTGAGCGGAGAGGGAGGCCCGGCGTGCGGCGCGGAACTCCGTGGGCGCAGGCTGGGAGTGCGTTCGCACCACGGGGATCATGCCGGTCGTGGGCATGTTGCCGCGCAGCTTCCAGGTGTGCCGGTCCAGGCCCTCCGGGGACAGCGCCGTCGCCTTGGCATGCGAGATCTTGGGGTGGAAGGGGCGCTCGTCCGACTCGCCGAGACCGATCAGCTCCTCGTGCAGCTTCTCCCCCGGGCGCAGCCCGGTGATCACGATCTCGATCGACTCGCGCCCCGACAGGGTCCGCAGCCGCTCGGCGATGTCGATGATGCGGATCGGCTCGCCCATGTCCAGGATGAGCACCTCGCCGCCGCGGGCGATCGCCCCGGCCTGGACCACCAGCTGGCAGGCCTCCGGGATGGTCATGAAGTAGCGGGTCGCCTGTGCGTCGGTGACCGTGATGGGCCCGCCCTGGCGGATCTGCTCCGTGAACAGCGGGAGCATGGATCCGCGCGAGCCGAACACGTTGCCGAAGCGCACCGAGGCATACCGCTTGCCGGTCTCCTGGGCCATCCAGGCGGTGAGCTTCTCGGCCACGCGCTTGGAGTGCCCCAGTGCGGTCGTGGGGTTGGCGGCCTTGTCGGTCGAGACGTTGACGAACACGCCCACGTCCGCCTTCCGTGCGGCCTCCAGCACGTTGAGGGTGCCGAGCACGTTGGTCTTCCATGCCTCGTCGGGATAGGTCTCCAGCAGCGAGACGTGCTTCAGCGCCGCCGCGTGGAAGACGACCTCCGGTCGGCGCTCGAGGAACAGCTGCTCGAGCGCCTCGGCATCGCGGATATCGGCCAGGACGGTGTCCCGGCCGTCGAGCAGGCCGCGGCCCGTGATGGAGATCTGCGTGGACTGCAGGTTGGTCTCGTCGCGGTCGAGCATCATCAGCTCGCCGGGCTCGAAGGCCAGCAGCTGGCGGCACAGCTCCGAGCCGATGGAGCCGCCGGCACCCGTGACCAGCACCCGCCGACCCGTGATGTAGCCGGAGATCTCCTTGGAGTCGATGTCCACGGGGCTGCGCCCGATCAGGTCCTCGAGGTTGACGTCGCGGATGTCCACGCTGGTGCCGGGGCCGGTGAGCATGGACGACAGCGGCGGCACGGTCATCACGCGCGTGCCGGTGCCGGCGACCGTGTCCGCCACCCGCTGCAGCTTCTTGGAGTCGACCCCCGACAGGGCCACGAGCAGGATCTGCGAGCGCGTCTGCTCGAGCACCTGGGTGGCGTCGTCGAGCGTGCCGAGCACCGGGACCGAGGAGATGCGCAGGTGCTTCTTGGCGGGGTCGTCGTCGATGATCCCGACGGGCACGTACTCCGAGTCCGGGTCCTGCATCATGCGCTGGATGATGAACGTGCCGGACTGCCCTGCGCCGTAGACGACCACGTGCTGGGCCGCCTCGCCGGGCTTGGACGCGGACTCCTGGTACATGCGCTTGAGGTAGCGGAAGGCGGCCATCAGCAGGCACGCGAACGGGAAGGCGATCAGCGCGACTGAGCGCGGCACCCCGATCGACGGGCCGGTGATCAGCAGCAGGATCTGCAGGATCGCCGCCACGA
Source organism: Kocuria sp. SL71 (assembly GCF_026672465.1). Lineage (NCBI taxonomy): Bacteria > Bacillati > Actinomycetota > Actinomycetes > Micrococcales > Micrococcaceae > Kocuria > Kocuria sp. SL71. The sequence continues at coordinate 455,890 of NZ_JAPPRE010000001.1, read as the reverse complement.
TCACGGTGACGACCACGAGCAGCTTGGCCTCGTCGAAGCTGCCGAAGGAGTAGCGGCCCCGATAGAGGGCGAAGGAATAGCCGACGGCCAGCTGCGAGACGACAGCGACGACGCACACGGCGAACATCCCGATCGGGCTGATGAAGTCCAGGTTGAGCTCGTAGCGCAGCGCGAGGGCGACGGTCATAGCCACGATCCAGGACAGCGAGTCCAGGATCATCTGGATCCACAGCCAGGCGGTGGGCTTCTCATCGGCCGCGGCTCGGCTCAGCGCGAGCGAGGCGGAGCCGGTCAGACCGGTGGAGGATGCGGCTCCGTCGCCGTCCTGCGGTGGCTGCATCGGGGTCGGTCCCTCCTGGAGACGTACGGGAGCGCTGTGCCGGCCGCCCGAGCAGAGCCCTCGCGGGGGCTGCGACGGAGCGCCCGAAGGTGCGCGGGCCCGGCAGTCGGTCCGTCCAGCTTAGAGGCAGGCGGACCCGCGACCCGGTAGGCCGCCCCTGTGCGGGAGGCGGATCACACGCGGCGCGAGCTCACCAGCGCGCGGAAGCTGCGCTCGCGCAGCCGCCGCGGGATGAACCGGTAGCCGCCGCGCACCACCACGTTGCGCGCCAGCTCGAGCCGGCCCACGTGACCCAGGCCGAAGAGCCGGGACTGCAGCTGCATCTCGGCGGCGAAGACCCGGAGGCCGCCACGGCGGGTGTAGGCGCCGTCGGAGACGCGGTAGCCCACGAGCGGCTGCGCGACGTTGCGGACCCGGGCCCCGGCGCGCATCATCCGCACCCACAGCCAGTAGTCCTCGGCCAGAGGCAGCTCCTGGTAGCCGCCGACGGCCTCGACCGCGCCGCGGCGGAAGACGGCTGCGGGATGGGATATGGGATTGCGCAGCCTGGAGATCCGCGCGATGCGCGCCGGATCCGTGGGCGCCTGGCGCAGGGCCAGGACCTCCTCCCGATCCCCGATCTCGTTCATGGACGCCCCCACCAGGTCGGCGCCGTCGCGGATCAGGGGCAGCTGCTCCTCGAAGCGCTGCGGGTAGGAGATGTCGTCGGCGTCCGCGCGGGCGATGATCTCGTGCGTGCACAGCCGCAGCCCGTGGCGCAGCACGGCCGTCAGCCCTCGGTTCTCGGGCAGGTCGGCGCGCACCACGTCGATCGGCGGCTCGGCCGAGCGCAGCTGCTCGGTGATCTCCTCGAGCGCTGCGGCCATCTCGGGGGCCACGGGGCCGTCGCGCACGATCACGACCTGGCTCGGGCGCACGGTCTGCTCGAGGGTGGAGGAGGCCACCGCACGGCGGAAGCGCTCCGGGGTGTCCCCGGCGTAGACCGGCAGGAGCACGGAGAACTCGGGCAGGGCCTGCTCGGAGGCGGGCTCCTCCGACTGCGACTGCGCTCCCTCGAGCCGCCACACGCCGTCCAGGACCTCGGCATTGCTGCGGGGGGCGCTCAGGGAGTCCCGAACGCCTGCGGCCAACCGCCGCAGGACCTGTCCGCGCTCCTGCGATCCGCGCAGGGTCCGCAGCCACAGCCGCGCGGTCGCCCCGCCGTAGAGCACCTTCTCCCACGGGGCCAGCGAGGTCGAGCGGGTGAAGACCCACAGCTTGTTGCGGACGTCGTAGTAGAAGCGCGGGCCCGGATCCGAGTCCGTGGTCACCGGCCGGGCCGTGTGATGCACGACCTGGGAGGCCGGCACCTGGAGGGCATCGCTCCATCGAGCCAGCCGTGTGGAGAACTCGAAGTCGTCGTTCCAGATGAAGAAGTCGGCGATGGGCGCAGCGGTCGCGCGCACGGCATCGCCGTCGAGCAGCAGCGCGACGAACGAGCCCGAGCGGATCGTGCGGGCGCCCACGGCCTCGGCCCGCCGACGGCGCCCGGCACCGGCTCCGATGCGCTCGATCATCGAGTTCATGGGGTGCTCGGTGCCGTCGGTCCACAGCACGCGGCTGGCTACGAAGGCGGGACGGCGGCCGCCGCGGGGGTCGTAGGCCCGCCAGGCGCCCACGGCCGCGGACAGCGCCTGCGGAAGGGGCTCGGTGTCGTCGTCCATGACCCAGATCAGGTCCGCGCCGTGGTGATGGGCCGCTCGATCGATCCCCACGGCGAAGCCTCCGGCTCCCCCGACGTTGCGCGGCAGGCGGATCAGGTCCACGTCGATCTCGCTGCGGCGGGCGAAGTCCTCCACGACGCTCACGGAGTCGTCGTCCGAGGCGTTGTCCACGACCACGATGGTCTCCGGTGAGCGTTCGCCGGAGGCCAGGCCCTGCAGCGTGGTCGTCAGCAGGCGAGCTCGATTGAAGCTCACGACGACGGCGACCACCACGGGCTCGCTCGCAGAGACGGGCACAGCTTCAGCTCCAGACGGGAATCGAGGATTCGGGTCCGAGGACCGGTGCGCGGGGCTCGGGGGCTGCGCAGCCTGTCTCGGGTTCCGGAACATTAGCACCGGTGCCTTCGCCCGTTCTGTGATCCTCCAGGAGCCTGCCTGAGGCTCCCCTGGACGGTTCCTGCATCCACTTGCCGGATCCGCGGCCTCTGTACGATGAGCAGCGATGGACCGCGGCGCCGCGGTCCACGGGTCTGCAGACAGGAGAGTTCTCATGACGGCGAGGAACTGGCGGGTCGTGGGTGCGACCGGCTTCGCAGGATCGGCGATCACCGCCCGACTGCATGCCGAAGGCCACACCGTCCAGGCCGTCTCCGCTCCGCGGCTCTCCAGCAGCGCGCGCACCGTCCACCACCTGATGGGTCGCGCCCGGGACCTGGAATCCGTCATCGACTACCTGGCCGACTCGTTCGCCGGTGCAGATGTGGTCGTCAACGCCGCGGGACTCGCCCGCCCCGATGGCACCGATCAGGACGCCCTGGTGGGCGCCAACGCCCTCCTGCCGCTGCTGATCCTCGCCGCGGCCGAGCGCACGAGCGTCACCCGCGTGATCCACCTGTCCACCGCGGCGGTCCAGGGCAGCACGCCGTGCCTCGACGAGACCACGCAGACGGATCCCTTCTCCCCCTACTCGTTCTCCAAGGCCCTGGCCGAGCGCGCCCTGCTGCGCGTGCTGGACCGCGAGGCCGATACCCGCGAGGGCCTGCCCGAGCTCGTGCTGCTGCGCGCGACCTCCGTCCAGGGCCGAGGACGCTCGACCACCCAGCGCCTGGCCAGGTTCGCCGCGACCCCGCTGAGCTCCGTGGCCGGCGACGGCACCGCGCACACCCCGGTGACCTCCTCGGAGGCCCTGGCGGAGCTCGTGGCCAGTCTCGGCACCTTCAAGGGCGAGCTGCCCCGGATCGTGCTGCAGCCGTGGGAGGGGGCCACGACCGCCTCGATCCTGCGCGATGCCGGCCGTCGGGAGCCTCTGCACCTGCCCACCGTCCTGTGCCGGGCGGCAGTGCGCCTGGGCTATCTGATCTCCTCGGCCGCCGGGTCCCGCTGGCATGGCCCGCTGCGCCGGATCGAGGTCACGTGGTTCGGCCAGCAGCAGGTGCCCGGCTGGGTCCAGGAGCACGACATGCTCCCCGCCCCCGCCATCACGCCCGTGCTGCGCGCCGTGCACACGGCCCAGGGTCGCTGAGCCCCGGCACGCATCCGGCACCTGCGCCGCTGGGCGCTCGCCGCTGAGCGCGGAAGGGCCCGTCGGGCTGAGGATCGGCTCCTCTGCCCGACGGGCCCTTCGCGCTGCAGTCCCTGTGCCTCAGCGCTGCTGGTCCACCCCGGCCTGCGGCAGGGAGGCCTCCGCCTGGTCCTCCGGCACGGCGCGGGCCACGAGCGCGCTGGCCTGCGCCACCCCGAGCGGGCGAGTGCTCTCGGGATCCCTGCGCTGCGGACGGGTGCGGTTCTGGTCGGGTGCACCGTGCCTCCCGCCTCCTCCGCCGGCAGCCACGACGGCGGCTGCGGCCGAGACCCCTGTGGCGGCGCTGGCCCCTGCGAAGTCCTCGGGCCCAGGTGCCGCGGAATCCTGCTCGGCGCGAGCCTGCTCCACGATCCCGATCTCCGGGTCGGCGACGGTGCTGCCGCCCGAGCCCTCGGGTCTGCCCTGCGGCCCGGACGGCTCATCGGCTCCGGCGGGGTCCTGATCGGGACCGGTCTGCTCGCCGGAGGCATCCTGGCTGCGCTGACCGGGGCCCTGCACCGACGACTCGTCGGCGGCTTCCCCGTCCGCGGAGGAGACGGCGTCGGGCTGCGCCGTCTCCTCCTCGGCATCGCTCGGGGCGCTGCTGCCGTCGCGGGCGATCACCGAGGGGACGACCTCGCGCAGGCGGGTCAGGGAGATGCGGCCGTCGCGCACGACGACCGGAACGCCGCCGGTGCAGTCGACGATCGTGGAGGCCACGGGCTGTGCGTCGGCCGTGCCCTCCCCAGCGGGGTCCATGCCCTCGGTGCGCGGGCCGTCCTCCAGGTAGACGCGCACCGAGTCGCCGAGCATCTCGCGGGCCTGCTCGGCGGTCACGGCGGCTGTCATGCCGGTGCGGTTGGCCGAGGACACGGCCAGCGGCCCGGTCTCCTGCAGCAGCTGCTGGGCCACGGGATCGTCGGGCACGCGCAGCGCGACCGTGCCGCGGGTCTCGCCCAGATCCCACTGCAGGGACGCCTGCGCGTGGCAGATGAGCGTCAGTCCGCCGGGCCAGAAGGCTCCGGCCAGGGCGCGGGCCTCCTCCGACACGGAGTCCGCGAGCCCGTCGAGCACGCCGCTGTGGGCGATGAGCACGGGCGGGGGCATGGTGCGATCGCGGCCCTTGGCCTCGAGCAGGCGCTGCACGGCCTCGGCCGAGAACGCGTTGGCCGCGATGCCGTAGACGGTGTCGGTGGGCATCACGACGACCTGGTGGCGGGCCAGCTCGCGGCGGGCGGCATCGACAGCGGCGCCGCGCGAGCGCTCGTCCTTGATGCGGAAGAACTCCGCGGGCACAGGCGCCTCCGCCTGCTCCTCGGCCTCCTGCTCGGGCTCGACGTTCTCGGGGGCCTCCTCCAGGGACTGCTCGGCGTCCTCGGCCGGGATGGCGTCCCGGGGCTGCGCTGCGAGGTCGTCGGGGTTCTGGGGGCGATCGCTGGAAGTGTCGTTCACGCCGTTCATTGTTGCACTCCGCCGCCCCTGTCCACCCCCGACGGCCCCTGCGGTCCCGATCACGCGAGGACCCCGCTGGTGGCCCTGGGCCGACCCGTCAGGTCCTGATGCAGCTGCACCTGCTCGAATCCCGAGCTGCGCATCTGCTCCTGCATGTCCTCAGCCTGCGACTCGGCGTGCTCGAGCACGCACCAGCCGGCGGGGCGCAGGAGCTGGGCCGCCGCGGCGATGATCCGACGCGGCATCTCCATCCCGTCGTCTCCACCGCCCCACAGCGCTGCCGCGGGATCGTGCTCGAGCACCTCCGGCTGGGTGATGGGCTCGCGGGCCGGAACATAGGGGGGATTGCTCACCACGGCCGCGCAGCGCCCCCGCAGATCCTCGGGAGCATGCGTGGCGTCGCCCCCGCGCAGGTCCACCCGGGTGCCCTCGAGATTGCGCCGTGCCCAGTGCAGGGCCTGCGGGTCGAGCTCGATCGCGTGCACCCGGGCGTGGGGCACCTCGTCGGCGACGGCGGCGGCGATCGCCCCCGAGCCGGTGCACAGGTCGACGACTACCGGGCGCGCCTCCCCGTCCGCCTGGTCCTCGCGCAGGCGCTCGACGAGCAGCTCGACGAGCAGCTCGGTCTCCGGGCGCGGGATGAAGACCCCCGGCCCCACCTGGATCGCCAGGCGGCGGAAGGGGGCCGTGCCCACGATGTGCTGCAGCGGCTCGCGGGCCGCGCGCCTCTCGACCAGCTCGTCGAGGCCCTCGGGCGCGTCCGCGCCGATGATGGCGCGCGCGGCGACCTCTCCGCGCTGCAGTCCCAGCAGGTGCCCGGCCAGCTGCACGGCATCGGCCTCCGCAGCGGGCACCCCCGCGCGCTCGAGCCGTGCCGTGGCCCGGCGCAGCGCCTGGGCGAGGGTCTCGGCCATCAGCCGAGGCCCTGGGCGCCGGCGCCCTGGCCGATCTGCTGGAGCCGGTGCTGCTCGTCCAGCTCGATCGCGGATTCGATCACGGGCCCGAGCGCTCCGTCCAGGACGGCGTCGAGGTTGTAGGCCTTGTAGCCGGTGCGGTGATCGGCGATGCGGTTCTCGGGGAAGTTGTACGTGCGCACCCGCTCGGAGCGGTCCATCGTGCGCACCTGGCTGCGCCGGGCCTGGGAGGCCTCGGCGTCGAGCTGCTCCTGCTGGTGGGCCAGGATGCGCGCGCGCAGCACGCGCATGGCCGCCTCCTTGTTCTGCAGCTGGGACTTCTCGTTCTGCATGGCCACGACGATCCCCGTGGGCAGATGGGTGATCCGCACCGCCGAGTCGGTCGTGTTCACGGACTGCCCGCCGGGGCCCGAGGAGCGGTAGACGTCGATCTTCAGGTCGTTCTGGGTGATCTCGACCTCCTCCGGGGCATCGACCTCGGGGAAGGCCAGCACGCCGGCGGCGGAGGTGTGGATCCTGCCCTGCGACTCGGTGGCCGGGACCCGCTGGACGCGGTGCACGCCGCCCTCGTACTTGAGCTTGGCCCACACGCCCTCGGCCGGGTCCTGGGAGCGTCCCTTGACCGCGATCTGGACGTCCTTGTGCCCGCCCAGGTCCGCGGGGGTGTCGCTGAGGACCTCGGTCTTCCAGCCCTGGGACTCCGCGAAGCGCAGGTACATGCGCAGCAGATCGCCGGCGAACAGCGCGGCCTCCGCACCGCCCTCCCCCGCCTTGATCTCCAGGATGGCGTCACGGGCGTCGTCCGGGTCCCGCGGGATCAGCAGCCGGCGCAGCCGCTCGCGGGCCGGGTCGATCCGGCCCTGCAGCTGCTCGGCCTCCGCGGCGAATTCGGGGGCCTCAGGTGCCAGCTCGCGGGCCGCCTCCAGGTCCTCGCGCAGGGCCTGCAGGTCCCGATGGGCGCCCACCACCCGGTCCAGCTCCGCATAGCGGCGATTGAGCCGACGGGCCAGCAGCTGGTCGGCATGCACGGACGGATCCGCAAGGCGCTTTTGCAGCTGCTCGTGCTCCTGGAGGATCGCCTCCAAGGGCCCGGTACCCTCACGGGCTTCGATCTCGGTCACGGGTTCGCGCTCTCCTGAGGGGCTGCGGGCCGGGCGACGGCGGTCGCCGGGCGGGGATGGCATGCGACCGGTCGACGGACGCAGGACGACTCAACCCCGAGGACCGCTCGTCGAGCGGACCCCGGGGCTGGTCGCGAGGGACCTCAGCGGTCGTCGTCCGCCTTGACGTTCAGCGTGGTCTTCTGGACCTGCATGAGGAACTCGGCGTTCGACTGGGTGTCGCGCAGCTTGGAGGTCAGCAGCTCGAGGGCCTGCTGCTGATCCAGGCTCGAGAGCACTCGACGCAGCTTCCACATGATCTTCAGCTCATCGGCGCCCATGAGGTTCTCCTCGCGACGGGTGCCCGAGGAGTTGACGTCCACGGCGGGGAAGATGCGCTTGTCCGCCAGCTGACGGGACAGGCGCAGCTCCATGTTTCCGGTGCCCTTGAACTCCTCGAAGATGACCTCGTCCATCTTGGACCCGGTCTCCACCAGCGCGGTGGCGAGGATGGTCAGTGAGCCGCCGTTCTCGATGTTGCGCGCGGCGCCGAAGAAGCGCTTGGGCGGGTACAGCGCCGCCGAGTCCACGCCGCCGGAGAGGATGCGCCCGGAGGCCGGAGCCGACAGGTTGTACGCACGGCCCAGGCGGGTCATGGAATCCAGCAGCACCACCACGTCCATGCCCAGCTCCACGAGGCGCTTGGCGCGCTCGATGGCCAGCTCGGCCACGGTGGTGTGGTCGTCCGCGGGACGGTCGAAGGTCGAGGCGATGACCTCGCCCTTCACCGTGCGCTGCATGTCTGTGACCTCCTCGGGGCGCTCGTCCACGAGCACCATCATGAGGTGGACCTCGGGGTTGTTCGTGGTGATCGCGTTGGCGATCGACTGCAGCATCAGCGTCTTGCCCGCCTTGGGCGGGGAGACGATCAGGCCGCGCTGGCCCTTGCCGATCGGCGAGACCAGATCGACCACTCGCGGGCCGACCTTCTTGGGCTCGGTCTCCAGGCGCAGGCGCTCCTGCGGGTAGAGCGGCACGAGCTTGGAGAACTCGGTGCGATCGCCCTGATCCTCCGGCTTCTTGCCGTTGACGCTGGTCAGCTGCACCAGGGCGTTGAACTTCTGGCGCTGGCCGCGCTGGTTCTCCTCGCCCTCGCGCGGGGCGCGGATGGCGCCGACGACGGCGTCGCCCTTGCGCAGGTTGTTCTTCTTGACCTGGGCCAGCGAGACGTAGACGTCGTTCGGGCCGGGCAGGTAGCCGGAGGTCCGCACGAAGGCGTAGTTGTCCAGCACATCCAGGATGCCGGCCACGGGCAGCAGGACGTCGTCCTCGGTCAGCTCCGTGTCATCGACCTCGGGGCCGTTGCCGCCGCGGTTGCGACGGTTGTTCCGGCGCTCGTTGCGGTCGTTGCGATCATTGCGGCCGCGGTTGCGACGGCTGCGGCGCGAGCCGCCATCGTCGTCGCCGTTCTGGTCGCTGCCGCCCTGGCGCTTGGACTGCTGCTTGCCGCCCTGGCTGTTCTGGCCCTTGCCGCCGTCGTTCTGGCTGTTCTGGCCCTTGCCGCCCTGCTGGCCGCCGTCGTTCTGGCCGCCCTGGCCCTTGCCGCGGCCCCTGCCGCGGCCGCCGCCGTCGTTCTGGCCGTTGTGACGGCGCCCGCCCTCGTCCGAGGACTCGGAGTCGTCGTGGCCGCCGCCGTGACCGCCGCTGCTCTGGCCGGCGCTGTTCTGAGCGCCCTGATCGTCCGAGTCGGATTGACGCCCCCGGCCGCGTCGCTGGGAGCGGGAGGGGCGCCCGCCCTCGGAGCGCTGCTGGGAGTCATCGCCCGACGGGGTGTCCTGCCCGGACTCCGAGCCGGACTGGCTCTCGCGGTCCTGGCCCTGTTGCTCGCCCTGCGAGCCTTCGGAGCCCGAGGAGCGGCGGCCGCGGCCGGTGCGTGCGGAGACCTTCGGCAGATCGCCCGCCTCGGGCTCCACCTCCGGCTCCCCCGCCTGGGCCGAGGAGGCGTCATCGCCCTGGGCCTTGGCGGCGGCGCGCTGCGCGGTCTTCTCGATCTTCTCGGCCACCTCGACATCGCGCTCGGCGACGGCGCCGCCGCGCTGATGCGCTTGGATGGCGTCGACCAGCAGCGACTTGCGCATGCGGCGAGCCCCGGTGATGCCCAGCTGCGCGGCGAGGGCCTGCAGCTGAGCCAGCTTGAGGCCCGAGAGGCCGGTGCCCTGGTTCTGCTCGGAGTTCTGATCCGTACCTGAGGTCAGGTCGGTGGATTCGGTCACGAAGGTTTCCTTCTCCCTCGGTGGAAGGCCTCGGCACTCAGACGCCGGACCTCTTGTGCATGGTGGCGGGCCGCTAGCTGCGGGCCTGATCGCGCTGCAGATGGCGACGATCTCGCCGACGGAGCCCCCATCCGATGAGATGCCCGCCCGACGGCATGCACGCAGGCCGTGCCGAGGGCGATATCGCGATGGAGACTGGACGAGCCTTCCTGCCGGAGCAGGCGGGGCTTGCGTCGGGTCGGGCGGAGACTACGAGCACCCCCGGCGGACCTCGGTCTGCTGGAGCGGGCTCGAACGCCCGTGCGCATCCTAGATGCTGTATGGATGCTCGCTCACCTTAGCACCCTGCTGAGGCACGGACAGGCGCAGAACACGCCAGGTGACGTGCTCGCTGCCCGGGCCCTGGTGCGCGGCGAGCTCGCCGATGGCCTTCTCCGCGGCATCAGCGGAAGGCGCGGAATCGGAGAGCACCAGAACGGTGGGTCCGGCTCCCGAGATCAGCGCGGCGTGCCCCTGCTCCCGCAGCGCGGCCACCAGGGCCGCGCTGGGCTCCATGGCCGGTGCGCGGAAGGGCTGGTGCAGGCTGTCGGCGGTGGCGGGCATCAGGTGCTCGGGGCGATGCGACATGGCGTCGATCAGCAGGGCGCAGCGCCCGGCGTTGCGGGCCGCCTCGCGGTGGTCGACCGTCTGGGGCAGCAGCGAGCGCGCCAGCGCCGTGGAGACCTCGTAGTTGGGGATCGCCACGATCTGAACGATCTCCGGCAGCACGTCCACGGGGGCCGTCCGCCAGGCCCCGGGCTCGCCCCACGAGATCGTCAGGCCGCCGTAGAGGGCCGGAGCCACGTTGTCCGGATGACCCTCCATGCCGGCGCAGACCTGGAAGACGGCGTCCTCGTCGAGGCGCTGCTGCTCGGCGAGCAGGGCGTTGCCGGCCACCACTCCCGCCACCGCGCAGGCGGCCGAGGAGCCCATGCCGCGGCCGTGGGGGACGCGGTTGCGCGCCACGATCCGCATGCCGGGCTGGTCCTGAAGGCCTGCCGCGCGCCAGGCGGCGCGGACGGCGCGCACCAGGAGGTGGTCCTCCGTGCGGGGCACGGACTCGGAGCCCTCCCCCTGCAGCTCGAACTCCAGGCCCGATTCCAGGACGGTGAGCTCGATCTCGTCGCGGTGCTCCAGGGCCAGGCCCAGGGTGTCGAAGCCGGGGCCCACGTTGCCGGTCGAGGCCGGGACGCTCACGGCCACGGAGCGCCCCGGGACCAGGACCTCGCGCCAGTCGCGACGCGCCACGGGGCTCACTCGAGGCCCAGAGCGGAGGCGACGGACACGACGTCGAAGTCCACGCGCACCGGCTCGGCGGCATGCGGGTCCTCGGCCTCAGCGCCCTTCACGGCCCACTGCGGGTCCTTGAGACCGTGGCCCGTCACCGTGATGACGATCCGCGCACCGGCAGGGACCTGGCCCTGCTCGTGCTTCTTGATCAGGCCCGCCACGCCGGCGGCGGAGCCGGGCTCCACGAACACGCCGTCGCGCGAGGACAGGAAGCGCTGAGCGGCGATGATCTCGGTATCCGAGACGGCCTCGATCAGTCCTCCGGAGTCGTCGCGCGCGGCGATCGCGGTGTCCCACGAGGCGGGGTTGCCGATGCGGATCGCGGTGGCCACGGTGTCCGGGTCATCGATCGGATGCCCGGCCACCAGCGGCGCCGAGCCCTCGGCCTGGAAGCCCCACATGGTAGGGGTCTTCGTGGCCACGGCAGGCAGGACGTCGCCCTGGTCGTTGGTGAACTCGGCGGCGTACTCCTGGTAGCCCTTCCAGTACGCGGTGATGTTGCCCGCGTTGCCGACCGGCAGGATGTGCAGGTCCGGAGCATCGCCCAGGGCGTCGACGACCTCGAAGGCGCCGGTCTTCTGCCCCTGGATCCGGTACGGGTTCACGGAATTGACCAGGAAGACCGGGTAGGACTCAGAGAGCTTGCGCGCGACCTCGAGGCAGTTGTCGAAGTTGCCGTTGATCTGGATGATGTCGGCGCCGTGGGCAACGGCCTGGGCCATCTTGCCCATGGAGATCTTGCCCTCGGGCACCAGCACGGCGCAGCGCATGCCGGCCTGCTTGGCGTAGGCCGCGGCGGAGGCGGAGGTGTTGCCGGTCGAGGCGCACACGACCGCCTTGGCGCCTTCCTCCTTGGCCTTGGTGATGGCCATGGTCATGCCGCGGTCCTTGAAGGAGCCGGTGGGGTTCATGCCCTCGAACTTGACCCAGACCTCGCAGCCGGTCAGCTCGGACAGCGCGCGGGCGCGGATCAGAGGGGTGCCGCCCTCGCCCATCGAGACGACGGGGGTGGAATCGGTGACCGGAAGGCGGTCGCGGTACTCGTTGATGACGCCCTGCCACTGATGTGCCATTGCTGCTCCTCGCTTCGCTGCGGCTGCCTCGCCCGGTGGGCGGTGCCGCGGGGTTGTCACTGCGTTGTCGTGCCGGGGCCGCTGGGGCCCGTCGGACTCGCGGGTCCGCCGGCCCGTGCGGCTGCGGACGAATCCGTGCTCAGTCGTCGGCCTCGACCCGGATGAGCCCGGAGAGGTCGTAGACCACGTCCAGGCCGCGCACGGCCTCGACGGTGCGCACGAGGTCCGCGTTGCGGGCCCGGTGCGTCACGATGCGGATCTCGGCCAGGTCCTCCCCGGGGCGGCGGGGATCGTCGCGGACGTCGTCCTGGCGCATGGTCGAGACCGAGACGCCGTGCTCGGCGAACACCCCGGCCACCGCCGCGAGCACCCCGGTCTGATCGGGGCACAGCAGGGTCAGGGAGAAGCTGGTCTGGACGTCGTCGACGCCGGTGGCCGGCAGGCCCGCGTGCACGACCGGGCCGATGCCCGGTCCTCCGGCCACGACGCGGCGCAGGGCCGAGACCAGATCCCCGAGCACGGCAGAGGCGGTGGGCCCGCCGCCGGCACCGGGGCCGTAGAACATGAGCTCCTCGGCGCCGTCGGCCTCCACGAACACCGCGTTGTAACCGCCGTGGACGCTGGCCAGGGGGTGGGTGCGCGGGATCATGGTCGGCACCACGCGCAGGTTCACGCCCGAGGAGACCCGCTCGGCCACGCCGAGCAGCTTGATCACGAAGCCCGCGGAGCGCGCGGCCTCGACGTCCTCTGCGGTGATCCCGCGGATGCCCCGGCAGTAGACGTCGTCGATCGTGTACCACGAGTGGAAGGCCAGCCCGCCCAGGATCGCGACCTTGGCGGCGGCGTCATGGCCCTCCACATCAGCTGTGGGATCGGCCTCCGCGAAGCCCAGGCGCTGGGCCTCGGCCAGGGCGTCGTCGAACGAGGCCCCGGTGGTGTCCATCTGGTCGAGGATGTAGTTGGTCGTGCCGTTCATGATGCCGAGCACGCGGCGAATGCGGTCGCCGGACAGCGACTCGAGCACCGGGCGCACGATCGGGATGGCCCCGGCCACGGCGGCCTCGTAGTTCAGGGTGGTCCCGGAGGCCTCGGCCGCCTCGTGCAGCTCCTGTCCGTGCCGGGCCAGCAGCGCCTTGTTGCCGCTGACCACGGGCTTGCCCGCATTCAGCGCGCGCAGGATCCGGGTGCGGGCCGGTTCGATGCCGCCGGTCAGCTCGACGACCGCGTCGGCGGCGTCGATCAGCGACTCGGCGTCGGTGGTCAGCAGCTGCTGCGGCAGCTCGACGGTGCGCTGGGCGGAGGTGTCGCGCACGGCGATGCCGATCAGCTCGGGTCGGGCGCCGATGCGACGGGCCAGCTCCTCGGGCTGCTCGAGCAGGACGCGGGCCACCTCGGCGCCGACATTGCCGGCGCCGAGCAGGGCGATCCGGACGACGTCAGGACGGGTGTCGGGTGCGTGGGTCACGTGGAGGCTCCAGACGGGTGGGGTCGGGGCGTTCGGGTGGTCGGGTGCTGCGGGACTTCAGCGCTCGCCGAGGCGCAGCGGGCGGGAGGCCTCGGGGTCCTGGGAGACGTCGCGGGCGAAGAGGTCCTCCTCCGTCTCGCCGCGCACGATCAGCCGGGCCTCGGGGATGCCGTCGACAGTGCGCACCGCGACCACGCCCGGACGCGGCAGCCAGTTGTAGTTGCTGGACAGCGCCCAGCAGTACGCGCCGGTGGCGGGAACGGCCAGCAGGTCGCCGGCGCGCACGCCCTCGGGCAGGTAGGCGCTGTGCACCAGGATGTCGCCGGACTCGCAGTGCTTGCCGACCACGCGGGACAGCGCGGGGGCCTGCCCGCGATGCTCCTCGGCACGGTCGGCCACGACCACCGAGTAGTCCGCGCCGTAGAGCACGGGGCGGGCGTTGTCCGACATGCCGCCGTCGACCGAGAGGTACCGGCGGCGCAGTCCGTCCCGCACCGTGACGGACTTGCAGGTCCCCACGGTGTAGAGGCTGATCCCGGCGGGACCGGTGATCGAGCGGCCCGGCTCGACGGAAAGGTGCGGGATCTGCAGGCCCAGCCGCCGGCAGGACTCCTGGACGGCCCGGGCGATGTCCTGGGCGACGGCCGCGGCCGGGCGGGGAGCATCTGCGGCGGTGTAGCCGATGCCGTAGCCGCCGCCGAGATCCAGCTGCGGCAGCGTGACGCCGAAGCGGCGCTCGACCTCTCCCATGAGCCCGAGCACGCGATCGGCGGCCCGGGCGAAGCCGTCGGCGGCGAAGATCTGCGAGCCGATGTGGCAGTGCAGGCCCATCAGCTCGATGTCCGGGTGCGCCACGCAGCCGCTGATGGCGTGCAGCGCCGGGGACTCTCCGTCCTCTGCGGCCATGGAGAGCCCGAACTTCTGGTCCTCGTGCGCGGTCGCGATGAACTCGTGGGTCTCGGCGTGGATGCCCGGGGTCACCCGGATCATCACCGGCGCCTTCACCCCGAGCGTGCGGGCCAGTCGCCCGACGAGCTCGATCTCCTGCAGGGAGTCCACGACGATGCGGCCCACGCCGGCGTCCAGCGCCATGGTGATCTCCGCGGCGGACTTGTTGTTGCCGTGCAGCGCCATGCGCTCGGGCGGCATGCCGCCGCGCAGCCCTGCGGCCATCTCGCCGCCGGAGGCCGTGTCGAGGTTGAGGCCCTCCTCCTGCACCCAGCGTGCGATCTCCGGGGTCAGGAAGGCCTTGCCGGCGTAGTAGACGGAGGCCTCCGCGCCGATCGCGGCGAAGGCGTCCTGGAAGGCCGTGCGGAACTGTGCGGCTCGCTGGCGGAAGGCGTCCTCGGAGACCACGTAGAGCGCGGTGCCGTAGTGCTCGGCCAGTGCGGTGGCGGGGATGCCCGAGACGGTGAGCGTGCCCTCGTCATCGCGGCCGAACTGCTCCGGCCAGATCGCGGGATCCAGGCTGGTCCAGTCCTGCGGGACCTCGAGCCACTCGGGCGCCAGCGGACTGGGGCCAGTGTGGATCTGCTCCCCCCGGGCGGGCTCCAGCAGCGGGACCGGCTGCAGCCGGAACCCGGTGGTCACGACGTCCTCGGCCGGCTCCTGCGCCGGATCGCTGTCCAGGGGCATACTCACATCCTCTCCGGTGCGCTCACGCCCAGCAGCTCGAGGCCGTTGGCCAGGACCTGGCGCGTGGCGTCGTTGAGCCACAGGCGGGTGCGGTGGGTGTCGGTGATCTGCTCGTCGCCCTGCGGGGTCACGCGGCAGGCGCCGTACCAGCGGTGGTAGGACCCGGCCAGCGCCTCCAGGTGGCGGGCCACGCGGTGCGGCTCGCGCAGCTGCGCGGCCTCGGCGACGATCCGCGGGTACTGCCCCAGCCCTGCCAGCAACTCGGTCTCGGTCTCGTGGGAGAGCAGGGAGGCGTCGAAGGCGGCCGCGCCGTCCTCAGCGGTGCGGCGGACCCCGATCTCGGCGGCATTGCGCCCCACCGCGCAGGTGCGGGCGTGGGCGTACTGGACGTAGAAGACCGGGTTCTCGTTGGAGCGCTTGGTCAGCAGGTCCAGGTCGATGTCGATGTTGGAGTCGATCGAGTACCGGGTCAGCGAGTAGCGCGCGGCATCCACGCCGACGGCCTCGACCAGGTCCTCCATGGTCACCACGGTTCCGGCGCGCTTGGACATCCGCACCGCCGCCCCGTTGCGCACCAGGTTGACCATCTGCCCGATCATGACCTCGACCCGATCCGGGGAGTCGCCCAGCGAGGCGGCCACTGCCTTCAGGCGCGCCACGTAGCCGTGGTGATCCGCGCCCAGAAGGTAGAGGCACAGGTCCGCTCCGCGGTCGCGCTTGTCCTTGTAGTAGGCGATGTCGCCGGCGATGTAGGCGGCCTTGCCGTCCGATTTCACGACCACGCGGTCCTTGTCGTCGCCGTGATCGGTGGAGCGCAGCCACCACGCGCCGTCGGCGAAGTAGAGGGCTCCCTGCTCCTTCAGCTGTTCGAGCAGGGCCTCCACGGAGCCGTCGCGGAACAGCGAGTCCTCGTGGAACCAGACGTCGAAGTCCACGCCGAACTCGTGCAGCGACTGCTTGATGTCGCCGAACATGAACTCGACGCCGGCAGCGCGGAAGGCCTCCTGCGGGTCCTCGGACTCGAGCGCTCCGGGCTCTGCCTCCAGCACGCGCTGGGCGATGTCCGAGATGTACTCGCCGCCGTAGCCGTCCTCCGGGGCGGGCTGGCCCTGGGCCCGGGCCAGCAGGGAGCGTGCGAAGCGGTCGATCTGGGCGCCGTGGTCGTTGAAGTAGTACTCGCGGGTGACGTCTGCGCCCTGAGCCTGGAACACGCGAGCCAGGGAGTCGCCGACGGCGGCCCAGCGGGTGCCGCCCAGGTGGATGGGGCCGGTGGGATTGGCCGAGACGAACTCGAGGTTGATGCTGCGGCCCTGCATGGCGGTGCCGCGGCCGAACTCCCGGCCCGCCTCCACGATGGAGCGGGCGAGCTCGCCTGCTGCGGCGGCGTCCAGGACGATGTTGAGGAACCCGGGCCCGGCGATGTCGACGGAGGCCACGCCCTCGATCTGCTCGAAGCGGGCCTTCAGCACTGCGGCGACCTCGCGCGGGGGCATCCCGACCTTCTTGGTCAGCTGCATGGCCACGTTCGTGGCCCAGTCCCCGTGCTCTCGGCTCTTGGGACGTTCCACCTTCAGCTCGGGCAGCTGCGCATCCTCTGCGAGAGCGAGCTCCCCCGAGGCGACGGCCTGCTCGAGGCTGGCGGACAGGGCTGCGGAGAGTTCTTCGGGAGTCACCGGGACAGTGTACCTGCGGGCCTCCGCCGACCGGATCGTCCGACGGGGCCGCGACGGGCTGCCCGCCGATGCGACCCGGGGCGGCCGTGGTGATAGAGTCGTCGGGTCGATCACGGCATCCGTGCCGGAGCACCGACCCCCGCCCGAGTAGCTCAGGGGATAGAGCGCCTGCCTCCGGAGCAGGAAGTCGTAGGTTCGAATCCTATCTCGGGCACTTCCGGCCTGAGCCGCGACCCCGCCCACAGACGAGGTCGCGGCTCAGGCTTTTTGCATAGCTGTCGCCTTCGCCGTCAGAGCCGTGGGCCACGCCGGCTGAGGGCATCTCTGCCACCACCACGGTCGCCGCAGGTCAGGGACGCCGAGCAGTCTCGCGGACCTCGACCGCGCCACAGATAAGCCGCCAAGAAGTCACAGTTGAAAACATGTGACGGAATATAGGTGTGGGCTCTCACGTGGACCTACTCCGAGGCCATTCGCGACTCGTCGGTGACGCGTGGGCGCGCCCTCATCCGAGTCCTCACGTCGGCACCCCCCCCAGGCCGACAAGGCCTTTGGAGCACCATGCACAGCAGCGGAACCCCCTCCCCCACCAGCCTCTCGAGCGGGAGCGGACCCGCACCGCGTCGCGCGGCACGGCGCACGGCAGCCCGTCGGCTCGCCGCAGGCTCTCTGGCCCTGGCCTGCATCCTCCCCTCCTCGATGGTCGGCGCCGGGGCCGCAGGACCGTAGGCCTCGATCGCCTCGCCGGCAGTGCCGTCGCCCACCCGGGCCGTGAACGCCGACGGCACCGTGACCTGCACCTACGACTTCCCGTATATCCCCGCCGAGTCGCGCATGATGCTGAGCTTCCAGGGCCACGGGTACGTCAACGGCACCCAGCAGTTCGCCTCCGCGCTGCTCTACGGAACGCGCGTGAACCCGAAGATCGGCTACAGCCCGGGCCTGGGCACCGAGGAGGACCCCTACCTCTACGAGCTGCGCGACCTGATCCCGGGTGAGACGGTCTCCGTGCGCGTCCCGAACCCACTGAGGAACCGACCGCCGAACCGACGCCGGAGCCCGCACCGGCCCCGACTCAGGCACCCACGCAGCAGCCGTCGGAGGAGCCCGTCGTCCCGCAGCCGACGGCCACGTCGAGCCCGAGCGCCGCGGTCCCGGGCGACGGCTCCAGACGGCGCGGGCCCAGACGCCGGCCCCGCGCCAGAGCCGACCCCGGCCGCACCGGAGCAGGCCGCTCCTGCGCAGGAGGCCGAGCAGCCCCCCGCTGAGCAGTGGCGGGGCGAGCAGCTGCCGCACGCCGGTGTCTCGAACGGATCGGTGGTGATCGCCGGCGGCGTCCTGCTGCTGGCCGGAGCTGGCCTGGTGGGAGCGACCGCGCTGCGGCGCCGCCGGTCCTGAGAGCTGAACCGCCGAGGCGGCTGTGAGCGCTGAAGGGGCGCAGCACGGGGAGGATTCCCCGGTGCTGCGCCCCATCGGCGCCGTCTTGATGCCTCAGCCGATCCGGATCAGCTCCAGCGATCGCGCTCCCGCTGGCGAGCCGAGCGATGGCCGCTGTTGAACTCGGTCGGATCGAAGTCGATCATGGCGTCGTCGCCCCACTGCTCATCGAGCTCGCGGTCCTCCTCGGTGCGCGGCTCGCGGTGGGAGCGAGTGATCTGGAAGGCCGCGATGCTCAGGATGCCCCCGAACACAAGGGAGACAGGTCCGGCGATGATCGTCAGCAGCGCACCGTCGGTGAGCGGGACCGGGGCCTCCTCCGAGGTGGCCCGGGCCCAATAGATGATGCCCATGGGCACGGCATAGGTGGAGACCAGCAGCAGGACGATGCCCACGAGGGCCAGCAGGCCGGCGATCCGGCGTCGTCTGGCCCGCTGCTGCGGGGACAGGCTGGTCATCTCTGCGGCCTCCTCGGCCAGGGGCTCGGCGGTCGGTTGGGCGAATGCTTCGCCCGGGCGTGCGGATCCACCCTAATGGCGTCAGACTCGTGGCATGACACGTGATCGCAAGCCTGCTGAGCACCAGATCCACCGCAAGTCCTCCGACGGCTCTTCCCCCGGCGTCTTCGCCCTGGAGGCAGCCGGACTGCTGTGGCTCGATGAGGGTCCGGTGCGCTGCGCTCCCGTCCACAACGTCGGCGCGGACTTCCTGGAGCTGGGCCGCATCGGCTCCGCGCAGCCCACCCCTGAGGCGGCGCGGAGCTTCGGCCGGGCCCTGGCGCAGACGCATGACCTGGGCGCCGAGGCCTTCGGCGCGGCACCGCCGGTGCCTGCGGCCAGCTCGCAGTGGACGCGTCCCGCCCCGGAAGAGGCTGGCGCAGCGGCTGGTTCGGCCCGCTCGAGCAGCCGATCGAGGTCTCCCTCGAGCCGACGGATTCCTGGGGCGCCTTCTACGGCGGTCAGCGGCTGCGCCCCATGCTCGAGCGGCTGCGCTCCCGCGGCGTCACGGACTCGGAGCTCGAGGATATCGAGCGGGCGACCGAGGCCATCGAAGCGGGGAGGTTCGACGACGGCGACCGTCCCGCACGCATCCACGGCGACCTGTGGGCGGGCAATCTGATGTGGGACGACCAGGGCGCGGTGCTGATCGACCCCGCCGCCCATGGCGACCACCGGGAGCAGGACCTGGCCTTCCTGTCGATCTTCGGCGCCCCGCACCTGGAGGAGATCCTGGCCGGCTATCAGGAGGCGCATCCGCTGCGCGACGGGTGGCACGAGCGCACGGGGCTGCATCAGCTCTTCGTGCTGATCGCCCACGCGGTGCTCTTCGACCCGCCGCGCGGCGGGTCCTACCTGGAGCCGCGGACCGGGCCGCTCGCAGCGCCCTCGAGCTGCTCTGAGGCGCCGCGCTGCCCACGAGGGCGCCGCCAGAGGACGGCGGCCGCGGGGCGTCGTCCCCGCCCCGTAGACTGGCCCGGATATGACCACCACCGCGCACGAGGGCACCGGCCCCCGGATCGTCTATCCCGAGCAGCTGCCCGTCTCGGGCCGGCGCCAGGACATCCAGAACGCGATCCGCGACCATCAGGTCGTCGTGATCGCCGGCGAGACCGGCTCCGGCAAGACCACCCAGATCCCCAAGATGTGCCTGGAGCTCGGTCTGGGCGAGTCCGGCATGATCGGGCACACCCAGCCCCGGCGCATCGCCGCCCGCTCGGTGGCCGAGCGCATCGCCGAGGAGATGGGCGAGAAGATCGGGCAGACGGTCGGCTACCAGGTCCGCTTCACCTCGGAGGTGGGCCGGGACTCGCGGATCAAGCTGATGACCGATGGCATCCTGCTGGCCGAGATCCAGCACGATCGCCTGCTCTCGCGCTACTCCGCGATCATCGTGGACGAGGCCCACGAGCGGTCGCTGAACATCGACTTCCTGCTCGGCTACCTCAAGACGCTCCTGCCCCAGCGCCCGGATCTGAAGCTGATCATCACCTCGGCCACGATCGACCCGGAGCGCTTCGCCGAGCACTTCCACGAGCCGCTGCCGACCGATGGCTCGCAGGACGCGCAGCCCGAGCCCGCGCCGATCATCGAGGTCTCCGGGCGCACCTACCCCGTCGAGATCCGCTACCGGCCGCTGAGCGGCGAGCACGAGATCGACGAGGACAACGACGACGGCCTCGAGGACGAGGACCGCGACCCCCTGGACGCCGTGTGCGAGGCCGTCGAGGAGCTCTCGCACGAGGACCGCGGCGACATCCTGATCTTCTTCTCCGGCGAGCGCGAGATCCGCGATGCCCAGGACGCGCTCGAGTCCCTGGTGGCGGATCGTCCGCGGCTGCGCGGCACCGAGGTCCTTCCGCTGTTCGGCCGGCTGTCCATGGCCGAGCAGCACCGCGTGTTCTCCCGCGGCTCCTCGCGGCGCATCGTGCTGGCCACCAACGTGGCCGAGACCTCGCTGACCGTGCCCGGCATCAAATACGTGATCGACACCGGCACGGCGCGCATCTCCCGGTACTCCACCCGCACCAAGGTCCAGCGCCTGCCGATCGAGCGGATCTCGCAGGCCTCGGCGAATCAGCGCGCAGGCCGCTGCGGCCGCGTCTCCGACGGCATCTGCATCCGGCTGTACTCACAGGAGGACTTCGAGTCCCGTCCCGAGTTCACGGATCCGGAGATCCTGCGCACCAACCTGGCCTCTGTCATCCTGCAGATGACCTCTGCCGGGGTGGTCCACTCCCCCGAGGACATCGGCCGGTTCCCGTTCGTGGAGCCGCCCGAATCCCGCGCCGTGAAGGACGGCGTGATGCTGCTGCGCGAGCTCGGCGCCCTGCGTCCCGCCGAGTCCTCCCGCGGCCGTCGGGCAGAGCAGGACGGCGAGCGCTCCGGGCGCGGCTCGCGCGGACGCCGCGGGCGCGGTCGCGGCGACAGGGACGACGAGCGCTCTCCGCTGACCCGCACCGGTCGCACTCTGGCCGCGCTGCCCGTGGATCCCCGGCTGGGCCGCATGATCGTGGAGGGCCAGCGCCGCGGCTGCGCCCGCGAGGTCATGATCCTGGCCGCCGCGCTGACCATCCAGGACCCCCGCGAGCGCCCGCTGGAGAAGCGGGCTCAGGCCGATGAGCTGCATGCCCGCTTCAAGGACACGAGCTCCGACTTCCTGGGCTTCCTGCTGCTGTGGCAGCACCTCCAGGAGCAGCAGGAGCAGCTGTCCAGCTCGCAGTTCCGCAAGACCGTGCAGCGCGAGTTCCTGAATTTCCTGCGCATCCGCGAGTGGCAGGACCTCTACACGCAGCTGCGGCAGATGGGCCGCTCGGTAGGCATCGAGGTCGGCCGCGACCGGGAGATCGATCCGGCCGCCAAGGCCGATGACGTCCACAAGTCTCTGCTGGCCGGGCTGCTCAGCCATATCGGCCTGCGCGATGAGCGCACCCGCGACTACCAGGGCGCCCGCGGCACGCGCTTCGCGATCTTCCCGGGCTCGGCGCTGTTCAAGAAGAAGCCGGACTTCGTGGTCTCTGCCGAGCTCGTGGAGACCTCCCGCCTGTGGGCGCGCGTGAACGCCGCGGTCGAACCGCAGTGGATCGAGGAGGTCGCCGGCGATCTGGTCAAGCGCACCTACGCCGAGCCGCACTGGTCCCGCAGCCAGGGCGCGGTGATGGCCAAGGAGCGGGCCACCCTCTACGGCGTCCCGCTGGCGGCGGATCGGCCCGTGGGCTACTGGAGGATCGACCCGGTCGCCTCCCGCGAGATCTTCCTGCAGAAGGCCCTCGTGGAGGGCGACTGGCAGACCCGCCACCGCTTCGTGCAGCGAAACCGCAGGAAGCTCGCCGAGGTCGAGCAGCTCGAGTCACGGCTGCGCCGCAAGGACCTGCGGGTCGACGACCAGGCGCTCTACGAGTTCTTCGATGCCCGGGTCCCCGCCGAGGTCGTCTCCCAGACCCACTTCGACACGTGGTGGAAGAAGGCCTCGCGCCAGGACGAGCACCTGCTCGACTTCGACCCCGAGCAGCTGATCGACGACCAGGCCGAGACCTGGGACGACTCCGCCTTCCCGCGCCGCTGGATCGCCCGCACCGACGGCGGTGAGCTGAGCCTGGATCTGGACTACACGTTCGCCCCCGGCTCCGGCACCGGACCCTCCGAGCGGAAGGGGTCCGGGCGCGGGCGCCAGGCCGACGGCGTCACAGTGCGCGTGCCGATCCTCTTCCTGCACCAGCTGCGCCCGGGGCCCTTCCGCTGGCTGATCCCGGGTCTGCGCACGGAGCTGGTGACCGCCCTGATCCGCTCGCTGCCCAAGCAGGTGCGCAAGAGCGTGGTCCCGGCCCCGGATGTGGCCCGTCGGGCCGTCGAGCTGCTCGACGCTCAAGCCGATCCGGAGCAGGACGACCTGGAGCAGTCTCTGGAGCGCGCTCTGCGCCAGCTCAAGGGCGTCGTCATCCCACCGGGGTCGTGGGACTGGTCCGCTGTGCCCGAGCACCTGCGCATGCACTTCCAGGTCCGCGACTCCCGCAACCGGATCCTCGGCGAGGGCGAGGACCTCGAGCACCTGCAGGTCGCGCTGCGGGATCAGGTCCGCGCCGCGCTGGCCGAATCGCTGGGCACCTCGGCCTCGGCGCTGCCGGTGCCCGGCCCCGGTGCCGTCCCCGGCCCGGGAGGCGGCTCCGCTCCCAGGGGAAGAGCGGCGGAAGAAGAAGGGCCCTGCCTCCGGCGGCGGCAAGGAAACGGCCGGACCTGCGCTGGAGCGACGGGCTCACCGAGTGGCCCGAGCGGGACCTGCCGCGCAAGGTCGACACCGTGGTCTCCGGTCAGCGCATCACCGGCTGGCCGGCGCTCGTGGCCTCCCCCGGCGCCGAGGCCTCCGAGCCCACCGCCGACGTCCGCATCTTCTCCTCCGAGCAGGACCAGCGGGCGGCCCAGCGCTCGGGCACCATCTCGCTGCTGCAGCGCCGCCTGCCGAACACCCAGCGGTTCATCTCGGACCATCTGGACAACCGGGAGAAGATCGTCTTCACCCAGAATCCCCACGGGTCGGTCGACGCCCTCATCCAGGACTGCACCCGCGCCGCCGTGGACAAGCTCGTGCCGGCCGAGCCGCCGTGGACCCGCCAGGAGTTCGACCGGCTCTTCGACGACGTCCGCGCCGAGCAGATCGAGACCGTCTTCCAGGTCACCGCGCTGGTGGCCGAGGTCCTCACGCTGGCCAACTCCGTGCGCAAGCGGATCAAGCGACCGTCGTCCATGGCAGCCGTCAGCGCGTTCGCCGACATCCGAGAGCAGCTCGACCGCCTGGTCAAGCCGGGCTTCGTGACCCGTATCGGGTGGGCGCACCTGCAGCACCTGCCGCGCTACCTCAAGGCCATGGAGCTGCGCATCGACAAGCTCGTGGGCACCGCCAACATCCAGCGCGACGGCGTGAACATGAGCGAGATCCAGTCCCTCGAGGACGAGTTCGACAAGGCCGTGGCCGCCGTGCCGAAGGGCCTGCCGGTGCCCGAGGCGCTGGCAGTGATCGAGTGGGAGCTCGAGGAGCTGCGCGTCTCGCTGTTCGCCCAGGAGCTCGGCACCGCCCACACCGTCTCGGCCAAGCGCGTGCGCAAGGCGCTGCGAGACGCCGCTGCTCGCTGATCCGGGAAGGCACCGGGAGACGACGCCCGACCCGCGCCGTGCCCCGCCGCTCTGCCGCTGGATGCCAGCAGGCCCCGACGATCCGGGAATCGTCGGGGCCTGCTGACAAGGCGCCGTGGCGGCCGGGGTCCTGCGGGCCCCATCCGGTTCAGTCCTGCGGCACCTGGGCCTCGTGGCCGGCCGAGCGCAGTCCCTCGCGGATGCGCTGAGCGGCGTCGTCCATCACGGCCGGATCCGGATCGTGATCCGCATTGGCGAAGTCGAAGTCCGCGGTCGAGGACACGGGCCACACGTGGATGTGGACATGCGGCACCTCGAAGCCCTGGATCATCTGGCCCACGCGCTGGGGCTCGAAGATCTCTCGCTGGGCTCGGCCGATGACCTGGCTGACGCGCATGAGGTGTCCGGCCAGCGCCGGGTCGAGATCCAGCCAGTGGTCGATCTCCTGGCGGGGCACCACCAGGGTGTGCCCGGTGGACAGGGGATCCGCCGAGAGGAAGGCGACGCACTCGTCGTCCGTCCAGACGAATCGGCCGAGGATCTCGCCGTCGATGATGCGGGTGAAGATGGTCGTCACTGCGTCCTCCTGGGTGTGCGGGTGTCTCCGGGTGTGCTGTGCGAGCGGTGCGCTCAGGCCTCGACGGTCGTGCCGGGGTCCAGGTGCTCGTAGTCGGTGCCGTACTTGGCGGCGAAGGCCGTGACCTGCTTCTCCACGATGCCGAAGCCGTTGTCCGAGAGCAGGGCGTCGTGGATGGGGTAGGCCTTCTCGGCCCGGACCGCGATGAGGAAGTCGATGACCTCCGCCATCTTGGACCACGGCGCGTGCAGCGGGACCAGCACGGTGGACGGGGTGATGCCGTCCGGCACGATCAGCGAGTCCCCGGGATGGTAGACGCGCTCCTCGATGAGGTAGCCGACGTTGTCGACCGTGCGGATCAGCGGGTGGATCAGCGCGTGCTGCCCGCCGAAGGTGCGCACCCGCACGCCCGACAGATCGAGCTCGGTCTCGGCATCGACGTCGTGGATGCGCTCGCCTCCCTTCGGGTCGGTCGCGTCCGCGCCGAGCTGCTCGCGCAGATCGGCGGCCACCGAGCCCGGGGCCCAGACCTGCAGATCGCGCATCTGCCGCAGCTGCGCCGGAACGCGCTCGGGATCCAGGTGATCGGGATGCGTGTGAGTGATCAGCAGATGATCGGCCCCGTCCATGGCCTGCTCGACCTCGGAGAAGCTGCCAGGATCCAGCACCAGCACGGTGCCGTCGATCTCCAGGCGGACGCAGGAATGGGTGTACTTGGTCAGCTTCACGTGGGACTCCTCAGCGATGCCTGCACCGTGCGGTTCCGCCGCTAGCTGCGCGGCGCGGCCGGTGCTGTGCTCCCAGCCTACTGATCCGCTGCGACCTCGCGAGGGCCCCGTCCCCCGCGTCCACCGCACCGGGCCCGGGGCCGCGCCCGAGTAGCATGGAGGATCCCCCCGGTCGCCGTCCCCCAGGCACGGGTGCGATCGTGTTCAGGAGGTCCTTCGTTGTCCACGCCGTCAGCTCAGCAGCCGCACGCCGCCGTGCGCGTGACCCGCCAGCGCCGCGCGGTCCAGGCCGCCATGAGCGCGCAGTCCGACTTCATCTCCACCCAGGACCTGCACGCAGCTCTGCGCGAGAGCGGCGAGTCCGTCTCCCTGCCCACGACCTACCGGATCCTGCAGTCCATGGCCGAGGCCGGGGAGGTCGACGTCCTGCGCAGCCAGGACGGCGAGTCCATCTACCGCCAGTGCGCCGCCGAGCAGCATCACCACCATCTGGTCTGCCGCCGGTGCGGAGCGACCGTGGAGCTGCAGGCGCCGGAGATCGAGCGCTGGACCTCGCAGACCGCGCAGGATCACGGCTTCACGCAGGTCGACCACACCGTCGAGATCGTCGGGCTGTGCGCCCGATGCTCCGCTCAGGCCCCGGCCGAGGACTCGAGCGATGACGAGGGCGACGACGCCCCGGGTGCGGCATGAGCCGGTCCTCGGCGCGGACCGCGCCGCTGATCCTCCTGGTGGTCAATCCGCGGAGGCGCCGCGGCCCGGACACGGCCCGGCGCGCGGCGGCCATCCTGCGCACCGAGGCTTCCGCACCGAGACCGTCCGCACCGCCCCGGAGGACGCGACCGACCGCTCTGGCGTGGTGTGGGGAGCATCCCTGCAGCGCAGGCTGTCCCGGGCCGACGCCGAGGGCGAGGCCATGGCCGCCGTCATGGCCGTGGGCGGGGACGGCATGGTCCACACCGTGGTCAACGTCCTCAGGCAGCGCAGCGACCGGGGCCTGGAGCCGGTCCCGTTCGGGCTGGTGCCGGCGGGCACCGGCAACGACCTGGCTCGGCACATGGGCGTTCCGCAGAACGACCCGGAGCGAGCCGCCGGCCGGGTGCTGCGCGGTCTCGACGAGGGCCCGCGGTCCATGGATCTGGGGCGCATCGAGCCGCCGACGGCAACCGGCGCTGGTACGCGACCGCCGCCTGCTGCGGCATCGACGCCGCGGTCGCTCAGCGGGCGAACTCCTGGCGCTGGCCGCGCGGCGAGTCCCGCTATCTGGCCGCTCTTCCGGTGGAGGTGCTGCGCTACCCGTCTCCGTTCACGTCCCTGGAGATCGAGCAGCCGGGAGGGCGGACCGTGCTGTCGGCGCGGCGCCTGCTCATGCTCTCCGTGGCCAACACGTCCTCGATCGGAGGCGGTCTGCGGATCGTCCCGCATGCGGAGGCCTTCGACGGCGTCTTGGAGATCTTCCAGGTCCGGGCCATGCCGCGCACCCGCGTCGCTCGCCTGTTCCCGCTCCTGATGCGCGCCGCGCACACCGAGCTGCCCGAGGTCAGCATGGATGCGGCCCTGTCCGCGCGGATCGACGCCACCGGCCCGATCTACGCGGACGGCGAGCCCGTGGGCTCCGGCCCTGCCGTCATCTCGATCGAACCCGCGGCGCTGCCCGTCCTGCTCTGAGCCTGCGGCTGCCCCGCGGGCGGCTCGCTGCGCGGAAGCCGTCCGCTTGCCCGGCGGCGCCGCCCCAGCAGCCGGGCGATGCCCCACAGCAGGAACGAGATCGTAGTGACGTACGGGCTGATCGGCAGCGATCCGCCCAGCGCCAGAAGCGTCCCCCCGAGCATCGCCGCCTCGGCGAAGACCACGGACAGCACCACCACGCGTCCTGGGGAGGCCGTGAGGCTCATGGCCGCTGCGGCCGGGGTCACCAGCAGGGCCAGCACCAGCAGGGCGCCGATGATCTGCACCGACAGCGCCACGGCCACGCCCAGCAGGAGCATGAACACGATCGACAGCCCCCGGATCGGCAGCCCCCGCGCCTGGGCCACCGCGGGATCCAGGCTGGCGAAGCTCAGCGGCCGCCACAGCAGCCCCAGCCCCGCCAGGACCACGATCGACAGGATCGCGATCGAGACCAGCTGGATCTCGGAGACCGAGACGATCTGGCCCGTCAGCAGCGCGAACTGGTTCGCGCTGCGCCCCTGGTAGAGCGACAGCGCCAGGATGCCCAGGCCCAGCCCGAACGGCATGAGCACTCCCACCACCGAGTTGGCCGCCCGGGATCGGGCACCCAGCAGACCGATCAGCAGCGCTGCGATCACCGAGCCCAGCAGCGAGCCGGTCACGATCGAGGTCCCGGCCAGCAGGGCGATCGCCCCGCCGGCGAAGGACAGCTCCGAGACGCCGTGGACGGCGAAGGCCAGGTCGCGCATCATCACGAACGTGCCGATGATGCCGCCGACCAGGCCCACAAGGGCTCCGGCGTACAGGGAGTTCTGCAGCAGGACCAGGACCTCGCCGTAGCGCTCGAAGACGAAGACCTGCTCCAGCAACGTGCTCAGCGAGATGGCGTCGTCCACGGACGGCTCCCTTCGTCGTGGGGCGGTCGGACCGCAGCGCCCTCGTGGGCTGAAGGGTCCGAATCGAGATGGTGGGCGTGCTCGCGCTCGGCGCCGACCACGATGATCCGCCCGCCGGCGCGCACGACCTCGATCGGGGTCCCGTAGAGCTCGGAGAGCACGTCGGTGCGCAGCACCTCGTCCGGAGTGCCGATGCGGAAGGAGCCGTTCGCCAGGTACAGCACGCGGTCGACGTCGTCGATGATCGGGTTCACGTCATGGGTGACGAACACGACGGCCGCCCCGGTGCGCCGGCTCTGCTGCGCCACCAGTCCGGCGACGTCGCGCTGCCTGCTCAGGTCCAGCGACAGCAGGGCCTCGTCGAACAGCAGCAGGTCCGGGTCGGTGATCATGGCCTGGGCGATGCGCAGGCGCTGCTGCTCGCCTCCGGAGAGCAGTCCGACCGGGGCATCCGCGAAGTCCAGGGCGCCCACGCGCTGCAGGGCCTCGTCGATCCGGCGCCGGGCGGACGCGCGGCCGCGCAGGCGCGGCCCCCAGCGGTGCCCGTCCAGGCCCATGCCCACCAGGTCGCGGCCGCGCATGGGCACCTCGCGGGCGAAGGCCCTCTGCTGGGGCACATAGCCGATGCCGGTGGAGCCGCGGCGCGGGGCCTGGCCCTGCACCTGGACCTCTCCGCCGCTCAGCGGCTGCAGGCCGAGCAGGACCCGCAGCAGCGAGGTCTTGCCCGTGCCGTTGCCGCCGAGCACGGCGATGTACTCCCCCGGCGAGATCTGCAGGTCCAGCCCGGACCACAGGGTGCGCCGCCCCATGGACAGGCTCGCCCGGCGGAACTCCACCACGGGTGCCGCCTCGGTGCTGCCGGCGCTCATCGGATCTCCTCCAGCTGGTCGACGTTCGCGCTCATCCACTCCAGATAGGTGACGCCCTCCGGGACGGTCTCGGTGAAGGACACGACGTCCGCCCCGGTCTCCTCAGCGGTGTCCTGCAGCCGCTGGGTCTGCCCGCTGGCGGTGTGCTCGTTGTAGGCGAGCACGTCCGCCTCCCCGGATTCCAGGGCCTCCTCGGCCTCCAGGTACAGCAGCGGCGGGATGTCCAGCCCGTTCTCTACCGCGGCCGTGAGCTGCTCGGGAGTGGCGTCGTGGAGACCGGCGCGCTCGAGCAGGTGATCGGCGACGGGCTCGGTGGCCAGGAAGGAGCCCTCGAGGTGCAGGTCCTCGGCGCGCACGCCCAGCTCGTGGAGGCTGTGCGCGTACTGCTGCCCGCGCTCGGTCACCTCGGAGGCCTCCTCCGGCGCCAGCTCGCCGATGCCGTCGGCGAGGGCCCCGCTGAGGCGCTCCATGGACGGCAGGTCGTACCAGACGTGCTCGTTGAAGGCGGCGTGATCGTGGCCGTCGTGGGAGTGCGCCTCATGCGCGCTCTCGCCCTCGCTGTGCTCCTCGTGGTCGTGCTCGTCGTCAGCCTCCTCCGATGCCTCCAGGCCGGAGACCTCGACGGCGTCGATCACCCGGGCCTCGGAGCCCTCGAGCAGGCCGTCCATGAAGCTGTCGTAGCCTCCGCCGTTGACGATCACCAGGTCGGCGTCGCGCACGGTGAGGGCATCCAGCGGCGTGGCCTCGTAGGAGTGGGGGTCCTGGGCCGGGGAGTCGATGATGGCCGTGACCTCGACGTCATCCCCGCCGATCTCCCGGGCCATGTCGGCATAGACGGAGGTCGAGGCGACGACGCGCAGCGTCTCGTCGTCCGCCGCTGCCCGAGCCTGATCGCCGGAGGTGCACCCGGTCATCGCCAGGGCCCCGACGGCGGCCAGAGCCAGGAGGCCGGTCGCTGAGCAGCGGCTTCCGCGGCGAGGCCGCCCGCGGGCCGCCCTGCGCGGGCCGCGGCGGGAAGCTCGTCGGCCGCCCCGCCGGGCCGGCTCTTATTGATAATCGTTTTCATCTAGGCGCCGACAGTAGCAGATGCTGCCGCCCGGACCCAGCCCGAGCGCGATCCGACCGCTCTCGCACTCAGCTCCAGCTCTCGGAGCGCGCGCGGCCCTCCTCATATCCCGAGCGGCTCTGGATGCCGAGCACAGCGCGATCTGCAAACTCCGGCAGATCCGAGGCTCCGGCGTAGGTCATGGAGCTGCGCACCCCGGCGGTGAGGTGATCGATCAGGTCCTCCACCCCCGGGCGACGCGGGTCCAGGTACATCCTGGAGCTCGAGATGCCCTCCTCGAACATGGCCCGGCGCGAGCGCTCGAAGGCCTCCAGCCCCTCGGTCCGAGCCAGCACGGCGCGCGTGGAGGCCATGCCGAAGCTCTCCTTGTAGAGGCGGCCGTCGGCGGCTCGCCGCAGCTCCCCGGGGCTCTCGTGGGTTCCGGCGAACCAGGAGCCCACCATGACCTGGCTGGCGCCCGCGGCCAGCGCCAGGGCGGCATCCCGGGGATGCTTCACGCCGCCGTCCGCCCACACGGACCCGCCCAGCTCGGCGGCGGCCTCGGCGCACTCGAGCACGGCCGACAGCTGGGGACGCCCCACGGCGGTCATCATGCGGGTCGTGCACATGGCCCCCGGGCCCACACCGACCTTCACGATGTCCGCCCCGGCCCCCAGCAGGTCGCGCACGCCGTCCGCCGTGACCACGTTGCCCGCCACGATCGGGCGGGAGGCGGCCACCGTCCGCACGGTCTCCAGCGCCTGCAGCATCTTCCGCTGGTGCCCGTGAGCGGTGTCGACCACCAGCACGTCGACGCCGGCCTAGACGAGCGCTCGGGCCCGACCCTCCACATCGCCGTTGATGCCGATGGCCGCGGCGACCCTCAGCCGTCCGTCGGCATCCGTGCTCGGCGCGTAGATCGTGGCGCGCACAGCCGTCTGGGAGGTGATCACGCCGAGCGCGATGCCCTCGGCGGAGACCACCGGGGCCACCTCGGTGCCGGACTGCGCCAGGCGCCGGCTGACGGCTGCCATGGTCGGCACCAGCGACGACGGGGCCGCACCGATGCCCTCGACGGCCAGGTCCTGCTCCGGGATCGCCGGCAGGTCCGTGCGCATGACCGAGCGCAGCGAGGCGCCGCTGTCCGCCTCCTGGCAGTCCGGCTCCTGGACGAGCCCGAGCAGTCGACCGTCGTCGTCGACGACCAGCACGCTGCCGTGGGCGTACTCGCCCAGTCGCGTCCGGGCGTCGTGGACGGTGTCCTCAGCGCGGAAGGTGCGCGCCGAGAGGAAGCGCAGGGGACGCGCCTTGACCCAGTCGGTCTCCCGGGCCACGACCTCCAGCGGGAGGTCCTGCGGCAGCACTGCCAGGCCGCCGCGCCGGGCCATGGACTCGACCATCCGCTTGCCGGTCACCGCGGTCATGTTCGCGGCCACCAGCGGGATCGTGGAGCCGGTCGGATCGGGCGCCGCCAGGTCCACGTCGAAGCGCGAGGAGGTCGCGGAGGACGACGGGACCAGGAAGGCGTCGTCGTAGGTCAGATCCGTGACAGGGGTGTTGAGGAATCGCACGCACCGAAGTCTAGGACCGCCGTTCAGCCGCGCGGGCCACGGGCGCGGCCCCTGCTGGCCCTGGCCGACTCGCCCTACTAGACTCTGGATGCATATGACCGCACCCGGGAGCAGCGCCTCCAGCCGCGTCCCGGGCTGAGTCGGAACGGGCGGATTCGACGACGAGCCGCCCTTCAGGGTCCGGACCCGGCAGGGCGGTCCTCAGGCGCGGCCGACGGCGGCCGCGGCGATACTGACGACAGAATGAGGCGTAGGCACGTGCCAAGCACACCACGAGATCTGATCCCGGAAGAGTTCGCGGGCAACGAGTGGCTGGTCGAGGACCTCTACGAGCGCTACCGGAAGGATCGCGACTCGGTCGATCGTGACTGGTGGCCGGTGTTCGAGGCCATGGACCGCGCCGCATCCTCCGGCAGCGACAGCGCGGCAGCTTCCCCGGAGCCCCCGGCAGAGGCCACGACGAACGAGTCCGCAGCAGAGGCGGAGGCACCGGCGAAGAAGCCGGCGCCGTCCTCCGCCGCGCAGCAGAAGGGTCCGAGCGCCGCCGCCTCGAAGCCCGCCCCCCAGAAGACCACGAACAAGAGCACCCAGGAGAGCACCCCAGTGGAGTCCACCTCGGCAGGATCCGCAGAGCAGCCGCAGGACGAGCCGCAGGACAAGGTGGTGAAGCTGCGCGGGCCGGCCAAGGCCGTGGCCGCCAACATGGAGGCCTCCCTGTCGGTCCCCACCGCCACGACCGTGCGCGCGGTGCCGGCCAAGCTGCTGATCGACAACCGCATCGTCATCAACTCCCACCTGGCCCGCAACCGCGGCGGCAAGGTCTCCTTCACGCACCTGATCGGCTACGCCGTCATCAAGGCGCTGAAGAAGATGCCGTCCATGAACGTCACCTATGAGGAGCAGGACGGCAAGCCGGTGGCCATCCACCCGGCGCACGTCAACTTCGGCCTGGCGATCGACCTGCCCAACAAGGACGGCTCGCGCAACCTGGTGGTGCCCAACATCAAGGGCGCCGAGGACCTCACCTTCCGCGAGTTCTGGAATGCCTACGAGGACATGGTCGGCCGTGCCCGCAAGGGCGAGCTGACCATGGACGACTACGCCGGCACCACGGTCTCGCTGACCAACCCCGGCGGCATCGGCACCGTGCACTCCGTGCCCCGCCTGTCCAAGGGCCAGGCCACGATCGTGGGCGTCGGCGCGCTGGACTACCCCGCCGAGTTCCGCGGCTCCTCCCCCCGCACCTTGGCGCGCAATGCGATCTCCAAGGTCATCACCCTGACCTCGACCTACGACCACCGCGTCATCCAGGGCGCCGGCTCCGGCGAGTTCCTGAAGCTGATCGAGTCCTACCTGCTCGGCGACGAGTTCTGGGACGAGGTCTTCCACGGGCTGAGGATCCCCTACGAGCCCGTGCGCTGGGTCACCGACAACCAGGTGAACCCGGAGACCGAGGTCAACAAGGTCGCCCGGATCCAGCAGCTGATCCACGCCTACCGCGTCCGGGGCCACCTGATGGCCGCCATCAACCCGCTGGGCTACGAACAGCGCGCCCACCCGGATCTGGACATCCGCACCTACGGCCTGTCGCTGTGGGACCTGGACCGCGAGTGGCCCACCGGCGGCTTCGGCGGGGCGCGCATGCTGACCCTGCGCACCATCCTGGGCCTGCTGCGCGATGCCTACTGCCGCACGATCGGCGTCGAGTACATGCACCTGGACGCCCCCCAGGAGCGCGAGTTCTTCCAGGAGCGCCTGGAGAAGGGCTACACCAAGCCCTCGCGCGAGGAGCAGTTCCGCATCCTCAGCCGCCTCAACGCGGCCGAGGCCTTCGAGACCTTCCTGCAGACCAAGTACGTCGGCCAGAAGCGCTTCTCGCTGGAGGGCGGCGAGTCGCTGATCCCGCTGCTCGACGCCGTGATCTCCGATGCCGCCGATCAGAACCTCGCCGGCGTGGCCATCGCCATGGCCCACCGCGGGCGCCTCAACGTGCTGACGAACATCGCCGGCAAGTCCTACGCCCAGGTCTTCCGCGAGTTCGACGGCGGCCAGGATCCCCGCGCCGAGGGCTCCGGCGACGTCAAGTACCACCTGGGCACCGAGGGCACCTTCACCTCGGATGCCGGCAACCAGACCCAGGTCTACCTGGGTGCCAACCCGTCGCACCTCGAGGCCGCCGATCCGGTGATCGAGGGCGTCGCCCGCGCCAAGACCGATGTCCTGGGCGCAGGCCCCGAGGGCGACGGCACCTTCCCGGTGCTGCCCATCCAGGTCCACGGCGATGCCGCCATGGCCGGTCAGGGCGTGGTCTACGAGGTCATGCAGATGGCCGAGCTGCCCGCCTACGCCACGGGCGGCACGGTGCACGTCGTGGTGAACAACCAGATCGGGTTCACCACCGGTCCGGAGGCCGGTCGCACCTCGACCTACGCCACGGACGTCGCCCGCGCCGTGCAGGTGCCGACCTTCCACGTCAACGCCGATGACCCCGAGGCCGTCACCCACGTGGGCCAGATGGCCTTCGAGTACCGCGAGCGCTTCCACAAGGACGTCGTGATCGACCTGATCTGCTACCGCCGCCGCGGTCACAACGAGGGCGATGACCCCTCGATGACCCAGCCGGTGATGTACGACATGATCGATCAGAAGCGCTCCACGCGCCGGGTCTACACCGAGAACCTCGTGGGCCGCGGCGACATCAGCCAGGACGAGGCCGATCGCGCGCTCAAGGACTACCAGGAGCGCCTGGAGCGGGTGTTCACCGAGACCCACGAGGCCCAGACCTCCGAGGCCCCGCTGGTCACCGGCGATGCCGCCGCGATCTCGAACATCGAGCGCCCCTCGGCCCAGCAGGCCGATTCCGGGATCTCCATCCCCCGCTCGACCGCCATCTCCGTGGACACCGCCCGTCGTATCGGGCAGGCCCACCTCGAGTCGCCGGAGGACTTCACGGTCCACCGCAAGCTCACCAAGCTGCTCGAGCGCCGCGCCAAGATGACCGTCGACGGCGGCATCGACTGGGGCATGGGCGAGATCATGGCCTTCGGCTCCCTGCTGATGGAGGGCATCCCGGTGCGGATGTCGGGCCAGGACGTCCAGCGCGGCACGTTCACCCAGCGCCACGCGGTGCTCTTCGACAACGAGACCGGCAAGCCGTGGATCCCGATCAACGGCCTGGTCGATGACCAGGAGACGCTGGCGATCTACAACTCGCTGCTCTCCGAGTACGGCGTGCTCGGCTTCGAGTACGGCTACTCCGTCGAGCGCCCGGACGCCCTGACCGTGTGGGAGGCGCAGTTCGGCGACTTCATCAACGGCGCCCAGACGATCGTGGACGAGTTCGTCTCCTCGGCCGAGCAGAAGTGGGGCCAGCGCTCGTCGCTGGTCATGCTGCTGCCGCACGGCTACGAGGGTCAGGGCCCGGACCACTCCTCGGCCCGCATCGAGCGCTTCCTCGCGCTGTGCGCCGAGCGCAACATGATCGTGGCGCAGCCGTCGACCCCGGCGAACCACTTCCACATGCTGCGTCGTCAGGCCTACGCCCGTCCGCGCAAGCCGCTGATCGTGGCCGCCCCCAAGCAGCTGCTGCGGCTGAAGGCCGCCAGCTCGCAGGTCGAGGACTTCACCTCGGGCACGTTCCGCCCGGTGATCGAGGACCAGGCCGGTCTGGATGCCGAGAAGGTCACCCGCGTGGTGCTCGTCTCCGGCCGCCTGTACTACGACCTCGCCGCGCACCGCGAGAAGAGCGACGATCGCAGCACCGCCATCGTGCGCGTCGAGCAGCTCTACCCGCTGCCGAGCGAGGAGATCCGCGCGGAGCTGGCCAAGTACCCGAACGCCGAGGTCGTGTGGGCGCAGGACGAGCCGGCCAACCAGGGCCCGTGGCCCTTCATGGCCGTCAACCTGGTCCCGGAGCTCGACCGCCGCGTCTCGCTGGTCTCACGCCCGGCCTCGGCCTCCCCGGCAGCAGGCTCGGCCAAGCGCCACTCCCTCGAGCTCGAGACCCTCATCGAGGAGCTCTTCGAGGGCCGCTGAGCCGATCGCCGCGCCCCAGGGTGCACCTGACGACGGCGCCCGGTCCGCCTCCCGCTGCGGCGGCAGGAGGGCCGGGCGCCGTCGTCACGACCAGGCGTCACCCGTCGTCCCATGTCCCGCACGGTGCCCGTGCGCGGCCCCGCAGGATGTACCGTTGCCACAGCGGCGGCACAGGCTGCATGAGACGGGTGCCTGAGTCACCGGCGGCCCGATCGAGGCCCTCCCCCGAGGCCCGGACCGCACCGCCCACCATCCGTGCTGAACATCAAGAAGAGGAACCCCGTGGAGCAACGCAGGATCAGAATGGTCGCGGTCGGCGACGAGCTGCTGGCCGGCGCCGGAGACCCCCGGGCGCTTGGCTGGTACGGCCGTGTGCTGGCTCGCACGCCCCATGACGTGGTCCCGATCTCCTCCTACGTCCTCGCCGCCCCCGGCGAGGGCAGCGAGGCGCTCAACGACCGCTGGTTCGGCGAGGCCTCCCTCCGCTTCGCCGCCGGTGCGGACAACCGCCTGGTGATCGCCCCGTCCACGCGCGACGTCGACCTGGCCATCACCACGGCGCGCTCGCGCCTGCACATGGCCAACATGGTCGACACCGCGGCGCAGTCCAACGTGAAGGTGCTCGTGGTGGGCCCACCGCCCACCCTGGACCCGGATCGCAACCGGCGTATCGCCGATCTCTCGGCCGCCTTCGCGGACGTCGTCACTCGGCGCAACCACATCTACGTCGACACCTTCAATCCGCTGCAGCACCACGAGCAGTGGCGCAAGGACCTCTCGGCGAACGACGGCAGCCCCGGCCAGGCCGGCTACGGCCTCATCGCCTGGCTCGTGCTGCACCGCGGCTGGTACTCCTGGCTGGATCTGCCCGAGCCGCAGTGATCCGCGCGATGGGCGCCGCCTCGTTCCCGCCGCATGCGCGGATGTGGAACAATGGGCGGATGTCCGCGGAAGGCTGCGGGCGGTTGTGAGCCGTCCGCCCCCGTCGGATCCCCGACCACTCGACCGAGGAGGCACGCATGAGCAAGCGTGGACGCAAGCGCAAGGACCGCCGCAAGAACAAGGCGAACCACGGCAAGCGCCCCAACTCCTGAGCCCGTTCCCGGGCCGGACTGGGACAGCAGTGAGCGAAGGCCCCGACCAGGGCGGCTCAAGATCCTCGAGCTCCTCCGGTCGGGGCCTTCGTCATGCGCGCGGGGACAGCTCTCCCGCGACTGTGCTCACTGGGTGCTCTGGCGGACGGACTCCGACTCCGCCTGGGCACCGGCCTCGGTGCGGCCGCAGGCCTCGTTGATGCGGGACATGATCGAGGCCCGCAGGGTCTCCGGGGCGGTCTCCGCGCAGGATCGCCGCACCGCGGTGCGGATCTCCCGCTCGAGGTCGTGCTCGTGCGTGCAGTCCGGGCAATCGTCCAGGTGCTCCGCGATGGCGCGGACGTCGTCCACGGTCAGGGCGCCGTCAAGGTACTCGTGGATCCGCTCGAGCTGGGCCTGCGAGCAGCCGCAGGGAGCACCGTCGTCGTGAGCATCGCGCTGGGAATCGGTCATGGTCAGTCCTTCTGCTTCTCGTCGGTGGTGCGCTGGGCGGCCCGGGCCCTGGCGGCGGACTTGGTGTCGGGGGCCGCGCTCTGCGTGGCGGAGGACTTGCGGCGACCGCCCTTGGTGGTGTCGATCCCCCGGTCGGCCGCGTAATCGCTGAGCATCTCGCGCAGGAGCCGACGGCCACGATGCAGCCGCGACATCACGGTGCCGATCGGCGTGCCCATGATCTCGGCGATCTCCTTGTAGGCGAAGCCCTCCACATCGGAGAGGTAGACCGCCATGCGGAAGTCCTCCGGCAGCTCCTGCAGAGCGCGCTTGACGTCCGAGTCGGGCAGGTGGTCGAGGGCCTCGACCTCCGCCGAGCGCAGGCCGGCGGAGGTGTGCTGCTCCGCGCGGTGCAGCTGCCAGTCCTCGACCGTCTCGGTGTCCGCCTGCTTGGGCTCGCGCTGGCGCTTGCGGTACAGGTTGATGTAGGTGTTCGTCAGGATCCGGTACAGCCAGGCCTTGAGGTTCGTGCCGGGGCGGTACTGGTGGAAGGACGAGAACGCCTTGGTGTAGGCCTCCTGGACGAGATCCTCGGCATCGGCGGCATTGCGCGCCATGCGCAGCGCCGCCGCGTAGAGCTGGTCGACGTAGACCATGGCCTCGCGCTCGAAGCGCTCGGCACGCTGCTCCGGGGTCTCGGTCTCGAGGTCCACGGGCTGCTCCTCAGGGGCAGCCGGGCCGGACTCGGCCATCAGGTCGTCATCGGGCGCGGTCTCGACGGGGCCGTCCTGCGCGCTCGGCTTGGTCCGGTCCGCGGTGTCATCTGCTTCGCTCATCGCGGACAAGTCTAGGCGGGCCGGAGCAGTCGCGGCCGTGCGGGTCGCTGTCAGCGCCATGTCCCTCCTTTCCTGTCCTGTCGGGTCCGGCAGGGTCTGTCTGCCTCCCGGTGCGTCGACAACTCGCAACGGTCGGCGGGGCCTGTCTATTCCGCCGGGTCGCGGCCGCGACCTCCCGGACCTCCGCGCGGCGCAGGTGAAGCGCTGTGCAGGCAGCCCCTTCCGGCCGCCGGATCGTGACGCCGTCCCGACACCTCGGGCCAGCGCCGGTGCGGCGTCCGACAGCCTGGTTAGGATGGCCGGTAAGAAGGGCCACCGGTCCGCGCACGCCGGACCGCCAGTACATCCAGGAGGACCCCTTATGAGCATCGTCCGCATCATCGCCCGCCCGCTGCTGGCCACCGGCTTCGTGGTCAACGGCGTCGACGCCTTCCGCAACTCGTCCCGCTCGGCCGAGCACCTGGCCCCCGTCCTGTCCGGGGTCGAGCGCGCCGTCCCGCAGGCCAAGCCCGCCGTGTCCAACAGCGCCGTCGTGGCCCAGGGCCTTGCCGCCGCGCAGGTCACCGCCGGGGTGGCCTACGGCCTGGGCAAGTTCCCCCGCGCCGCCGCCTCCGTGCTGGTCGTGACCACCAGCCTCAACGCCTACCTGGACTTCCAGGCCGCCGAGCACGGCTCCAAGGAGCAGAAGGCCGCTCGCCGCAACTCCGGTCTGAAGAACGTGTCGCTGATCGGCGCCACCATGCTGGCCACCGTGGACACCAACGGCCGTCCGTCGCTGGCCTGGCGCGCCAAGCACTTCGTGGATGCGGCCACCAAGTCCTCCAGCAGCTTCGCCGCCGATGCCTCCAAGCGCCTCGAGCAGGCCCAGAAGTCCGCTGAGAAGTCCACCCGCGGCTCCCGCAAGGCGGCCAAGAAGGCTGCCGAGCAGGCGCAGAAGCGCTCGGCCGAGCGCATCAAGCAGGCGCAGAAGGCCGCCAAGAAGGCACAGAAGAAGCGCTGAGCGCCCTTCGCCGAACCACCTCGTCGAACCCCGAACGGAGCACTGCGTGACCCGCGATCTCCCGGAGGAGCCCGAGCACCAGGAGCCGGTCGCAGCCACGTCGCTGTGGCCGGCTCCTTTCCTCGGCTCCCGTCCCGTCCAGGCCTCCCTCACCGTCCCCGGGTCCAAGTCGCTGACCAACCGCTGGCTGCTGCTGGCCGCCGTGGCCGATGCCCCGTCGCGCCTGAGGGCTCCGCTGCGCTCCCGGGACACCGAGCTCATGGCCCAGGCCCTGCGCGAGCTCGGCGCCCGGGTGGAGGACGTCCCGGGCCACGGAGACTTCGGCGACGACTGGCTCGTCACCCCCATCCCGTTCGAGCACCTGCGGACGCAGGCGGCCGCTGAGGATGCCGCCGGAACGGCGACCGAGCGGCGGATCGAGTGCGGGCTGGCCGGCACCGTCATGCGCTTCGTGCCGGCCCTGGCGGCCCTGGTGCCCGGTCGCACCGAGTTCCACGGGGACGCCGCCGCCGAGCGCCGACCCATGGGGCCGGTCATCGAGGCCCTGCGCGGGCTCGGGGTGGAGGTCCAGGAGCTCGGCGAGCCCGGGCGCCTGCCCTTCGCCGTCATCGGCCGCGGTGCCCTGCCCGGCGGGCAGCTGAGCATCGACGCCTCCGAGTCGTCCCAGTTCGTCTCGGCGCTGCTGCTGGTGGCCGCCCGCTTCGAGCACGGCCTGCAGCTGCGCCACGTGGGCGCTGACGGCGCAGGCGTGCCGTCCCTGCCCCACGTGGAGATGACGCTGCAGACCCTGCGGGAGGCCGGTGTGCGCGTCGAGGGCTCCGAGCCCGCCGCCTGGTCGGTGTCCCCCGGGACCGTGCAGGCCGTCGATCTGAGCATCGAGCAGGACCTGTCCAATGCCGGGCCGTTCCTGGCCGCGGCCGTCGTCTCGGGCGGCACCGTCTCGATCCCCCGCTGGCCGTTGCGCACCACTCAGGGCGGAGCCCACTGGCAGCAGATCCTCCCCGCCTTCGGGGCGCAGGTGGGCCTGGAGCCGGAGGCCGACGGCCAGCACGGGACCTTCACCGTCAGCGCCTCCAAGCCGCCGCACGGCGTGGACCTCGATCTCAGCCAGGCCGGGGAGCTCGCACCGACCGTCGCGGCGATCTGCGCGGTGGCCGACTCGCCGTCGGTGCTTCGCGGGATCGCCCACCTCCGCGGGCATGAGACCGACCGTCTGGCCGCCCTGGTCACGGAGATCCGTCGGATCGGCGGCCGCGCCGAGGAGACCGCCGACGGCCTGCGGATCGAGCCGGGGCAGCTGCACCCGGCCGTCATGCGCTCCTACGAGGACCACCGCATGGCCACGGCCGCCGCCGTGATCGGACTGGTCCTGGACGGGGTGCAGGTCGAGGACATCGCCACGACCGCCAAGACCCTGCCGCAGTTCCCGCAGCTGTGGAATCAGATGGCCACCGACTCGGCGCTGGACACCGGTGCCGTGCCCGTCCATCCCGGGTCCTCCCCCGTTCCCCAGCGCTCAGACAGCCATGGCGCGCGCTGATCGCGGGGCATCGTCCTGGGACGAGCTGGACGAGTCGGACGTCCGCGTCCGGGCCAACAAGAAGGGCTCCCGGCCGCGCACCAAGGAGCGGCCCGCCTACGAGGACGCCGTGATCGGGCGGATCGTCGCGGTGGACCGCGGTCGGTTCACCGCTGTCGTCGACGAGTCCTCGGACGACGAGCGCCTGGTCACCGCGGTGCGCGCCAAGCAGCTGCGCCGCACCCCCATCGTGGCCGGTGACAGGGTCGGCCTCGTCGGGGACGTCTCCGGACGCCCGGACACCTTGGCCCGGCTGGTGCGCCTCGAGCCGCGCACCACGCTGCTGCGCCGCAGCGCCGATGACACCGATCCCGTCGAGCGTGTGGTCGTGGCCAATGCCGACCGTCTGGTGATCGTGGTGGCGGCCGCGGATCCGGAGCCGCGCACGGGCTTCATCGACCGCTCCCTGGTCGCCGCCTACGACGCCGGCATCGAGCCGCTGCTGATCATCACCAAGACGGATCTGCAGGACCCGTCGTGGCTCATCGAGCACTACCGGGCGCTCGAGCTGTCCGTGCTGACCTCCGGAGCCGCCGGCGATGGCGCGGCAGCGGCCGAGGAGGACTCGCTGCCGCTGGATCAGCAGCTGGTCGACGCGCTGCGCGAGAGGCTGCTGGGCAGCGTCTCCGTGATGCTCGGCCACTCCGGCGTCGGCAAGTCCACGCTCGTCAACGCCCTGACCGGCGCACAGCGGGCCACGGGCGGCGTCAACGCCGTGACCGGTCGCGGTCGGCACACCTCGTCCTCGGCGCTGGCGCT
Organism: Kocuria sp. SL71; assembly: GCF_026672465.1. Taxonomy (NCBI): domain Bacteria; kingdom Bacillati; phylum Actinomycetota; class Actinomycetes; order Micrococcales; family Micrococcaceae; genus Kocuria; species Kocuria sp. SL71. The sequence goes on along the minus strand of NZ_JAPPRE010000001.1, from coordinate 415,219 downwards.
GCGGGTCCCCGACTCCCCCGCCGGCACGTGGATCATCGACACCCCCGGTGTGCGCTCCTTCGGCCTGGCGCATGTGGAGCCCGATCGGATCGTCGAGGCCTTCGACGAGCTGGGCCCGGCGATCGCCGAGTGCCCCAAGGGCTGCACGCACCTGGCCGAGGCGCCCGGCTGCGCCCTCGACGAGTGGGTCGCACAGGGACGCGCAGGTCAGGCGGGCCCCGAGCGCCTGGAGTCGCTGCGGCGCCTGCTGAGCTCCGGACACGAGCAGGAGGCCGAGTCCAAGACCCTGGGGGCCTGAGCCTCCGCTAGCCTGGAGCGCATGCGCCCTCACGGTTCCTACACGGACGACCTCCGCCTCGCCCACGTGCTCGCCGACACCGTCGACTCGCTCACCATGGCGCGGTTCCGCTCTCAGGAGCTGCAGGTCGAGACCAAGCCCGATCTCACCCCGGTGACCGACGCCGATCGCGACGCCGAGCAGCTCATCCGGGCGCAGCTGGCCCGGGTCCGGAATCGGGACTCCGTGCTCGGCGAGGAGTTCGGCACCACCGGCTCCGGGTCCCGGCAGTGGGTCGTGGACCCGATCGACGGCACCAAGAACTTCGTGCGCGGCGTGCCCGTGTGGGCCACGCTGATCGCCATGATCGACGACGGAGTCCCCGTGGTGGGGCTGGTCTCCGCCCCGGCTCTGCAGCGGCGCTGGTGGGCAGGCGCAGGCACCGGTGCCTGGGCGGGACGCTCCCTGGCCAAGGCCGAGCGGCTCAGCGTCTCGTCGGTGGGTCGGCTCGAGGACGCCTCGCTGTCCTACTCCTCGCTCAGCGGGTGGAAGGACCGTGGGCGCCGCGACGACTTCCTGGAGCTCACGGACCGCGTCTGGCGCACCCGCGCCTATGGCGACTTCTGGTCCTACTGCCTGGTGGCCGAGGGCACCGTGGACCTGGCGGCCGAGCCGGAGCTGAACCTGTACGACATGGCCGCGCTGGTCCCGATCGTGGAGGAGGCCGGCGGGCGCTTCACCGGCCTCGACGGGGCCCCCGGCCCGTTCAGCGGCAACGCCGTGGCCAGCAATGGACTGCTGCACGACCAGGCGCTCGAGCTGATCGGGGACTGATCCCCTGCGCCTTCCAGGAGGGCATGCAGGAGGGGCCGAGGCATCATGCCTCGGCCCCTCCTGCATGCCCTGGTGGGTGCTTGCCGCTGGGCTCAGCCCGCGGTGGCACACCGGCCGCGATCGATCAGCTGGCGGTCGCGGGCTCCTCGTCGAGCTGCTGGTCGACGGCGTCGTTGAGGCACTGCTCGAAATCCGCCTGGTCCTGCGTGGTGACCTCGGAGGACATGTAGGTGTCGATGCAGGCGCGCGCGTCCGGGTCGTTGAACAGCGAGATCATGCTCGCGCCCAGGATCAGCGAGAACACCAGCACGACGCCGTTGATGAGGATGCCCAGGCTGTTGAGGATCACGCCCGCGATCCCGAACCCCTTGCCCGCACGCGCCTTGGAGGCCCGCACGAGGGAGACGATGCCCAGGATCAGGCCGATCACGGCGGCGATGATGAACAGGCCCAGGAGCCAGAACAGCAGGACGCTGACGATGCCGAGCACCAGGGACGCGATGCCCATGCCCTTGCCGTCCTTGACCTTGCGGCCGGGCTGGTAGCCGCCCTGGGCGTAGGGGTCCTGGTTCGGGTAGCCGCTGTAGGACTGCTGCGCCGGGGCGCTCGCGCCCGCGCCGTAGCCGGCGGTCTGCACCGGCTGACCGGCGCTGCGGGAGCCCTGGGCGTCGTCATAGCGCCCGTACTGCGGCACCCCCTGCTGCGACTGTCCCGATTCCTGCGGGGCGCGCACGCCGTAGCGGGGCGCCTCCTCCTGGCCGGGATCGTGCGCGGGGCCCTGGGGCCCGCCGTCGCGGGCCGCGCCGTCTGCCCGTGCGCCGCCGTCTGACCACGGGGACGACTGGTCTGCGTTGTGCGGGGGCTGGTAGCTCAAGTCCGTCTCCTGAGGGAGGTCCGATGTTCGTGGGTCGCCTCCGATTCTCCCACAGCCGCACCGGAGGAGGCGCCGTGCACAGGCGTGAGAAGGGCCGCCGAGCGCGATGCTCGACGGCCCTCCTGGGGTTCGATCGCCGGTCACAGCCCCTCGGGGCGCTGACCGACGTTGGGGATCACTTCTTGTCGCTGCTCCTGAGTCGGCGCAGCGTGCCCGTGACCGGGCCCGTGGTGCGCGAGAGCCGGTAGTCGATCCGGTTGTCCACGCGCGAATCCACCTGGGAGCCGAACCGCGAGTCGAAGTCGTCCTGGAGCATCTCGGAGACGCGCCGGTAGCGCTGCTCCAGCTCCCGGTCCTGCATCTGCTCCAGGTCCGTGCGCATGGCCTTGACCGTGGCGATGGCCATGAGGATCAGGATCACGGAGAACGGCAGCGCCGTGATCAGTCCCGCGGCCTGGATGACGGTGAGCCCGCCGGCCAGCAGCAGAGCTGCCGCGATCAGGCCCTCGAGCACGGCGAACGTCACACGCGACCACGTGGGCGGGTTCGGGTGGCCGCCGGAGGCGAGCATGTCCACCACGAGCGAGCCCGAGTCCGAGGACGTGATGAAGAAGATCGCGATGACGACGATCGCCAGCACCGAGAGGATCCCGCCTATCGGCAGCCCGGACAGCAGGTCGAACAGAGCGGACTCGGCGATCACGCCCTCCTCCGGGTCGACCAGGCCGCCCTCACCGAAGAGCTGGCGGAACAGGCCCGCGCCGCCCATCACGGAGAACCAGAAGAACCCGACCGTGGTGGGCACCAGCAGCACGCCGGCGACGAACTGGCGCACGGTGCGCCCGCGGGAGATGCGGGCGATGAACACGCCCACGAAGGGCGCCCAGGAGACCCACCAGCCCCAGTAGAAGATGGTCCAGGCAGCGCCCCAGGCCGCGCCTTCCTCGCCCTGGTAGGCGCCGACGTCGAAGCTCATGTTCAGCACGTTGGCCAGGTAGACGCCCAGGGACTGGATGAAGTTCTGGAACATGAACAGCGTGGGACCCAGCAGCAGCACCGAGATCAGCAGCAGGCCCGCCAGCGACAGATTGATGTTCGACAGCCACTTGATGCCTCGACCGAGGCCCGTGACCACAGAGGCCGTGGCCAGGAACGTGATCACGACGATCAGGATGATCAGCAGCGTCATATCCGCCGACTCGACGACGCCCATGGCGGCCAGTCCCGCGCCGATCTGCTGGACGCCCAGGCCCAGCGAGGTCGCCACACCGGCGATGGTGCCGAAGACGGCCAGGATGTCGATCACGTCGCCCATCCAGCCCTGGACGCGCTTCTCGCCGAGCAGCGGCTCCAGCGCCCAGCGGATGGACACCGGACGGCCCCGACGGTGGATCGCGTAGGCCAGGGCCAGGCCGATCACGGCGTAGATGGCCCAGGGGTGCAGGCCCCAGTGGACGAAGGTCTGGGCCATGCCCAGCTGGGCAAGCTCCACCTCGTCGCCGGTCCAGCCCGGCTTGGGGGAAGAGGTCGCGTAGGTCAGAGGCTCGGCCACGCCGTAGAAGACCAGACCGACGCCCATGCCGGCGGAGAAGAGCATGGCGAACCAGCTCAGCCAGGAGAACTCCGGCTCCTCGCCGTCGCGCCCCAGCTTGATGCGGCCGAAGCGCGAGAAGCACATGTACAGGGCGAACACGATGAAGGCCGCGATGACCGTCATGTAGTACCAGCCCAGGTTGGTCACCAGCCAGGTCTGCGCACCGATCAGCACATCCGAGGTGAAGTCCGGGAAGATCAGCGCCGAGGCCGTGACCACGACGATCGCGATCAGCGACGGCCAGAACACCGCCGGGGCGATGCTGCCGCCGCGCAGGCGGACGCCCTGGGCCTTGAGCTTCTCGGTGATCTGGGCATCGGTGTCGTCATCGCCGATCTGGTGCTGGGGACGCAGATCGGAGTCCAGCGGGTCCTCGGGAGGCGGCCCGCCCGGGCTCGAGGTGGGGGATGTGGATTCGTCCGTGATCTCGGACATGCATTCCTTCCGCGCCGCCGCGGGATCTGCGGATCCGACGCGGACCCGCCCGGGCAGCGACTATCAGGCTTCTTTGAGATGTTGTGCTCCACCAGGTAAACACCTGGGAGCGCACTTGTCAGCTTCATGCGCTGTGAATCGCGCCGCAGGGGTCGCTCCACTGCCGCTCCCCCGCCGAATCGACGCCTCCCTGCTCGATCTCGGCGTTTGCGCGCAGGGAGGCGTCGATTCGGCGTTCTCCGAGCGGTCGCGGGGCGAACTGACGCAGAGTCGGCAAGGACATGGGGGCACAACGACAAGCGCCCCGGACCGCATGGTCCGGGGCGCTTGGTCGATGCCCTGGGGCATCACAAGTGGAGATGGGGGGAATTGAACCCCCGTCCGGTGCAGCTTCTTCCGGGCTTCTCCGGGCGCAGTGTGCTGTGGATTTTCTCAGCCCTGGTCCTTGTAGCACACGTCTCGACCAACAGGCTCAGTCGCGTAAGTGTTCACCAGCCGTCCGCGACGTACGGCTGAAGCAGTGGCCTTCTAGCTGATGCCAGACACCGGGGCGAAGGCGACCCCGGGCTGACAGACTGCTGTCGCTAGCTCAATCAGGCAGCGAGAGCGAAGTCAGTGCGCTTGGATTCGGCACTTATTGGTTTGCACAGGACGTTTACGAGATGACTGTGCTTTCTCGGCCCGCTTCACCAGAATCGACTCACACCGTCGAAACCGATCATCCCCATATGCTGTTGTCAACCAGCTCCGACGACTGCCCCTGAGGGCCGTTGCCGGACACATGAGTCTACTGCTCGACGCCCGGGACGACAACACCCCGCCGACCGCAGCCGTCGGGGTGAGCGGTGCTGGAGAGCGCTTCAGCGCATGTTGCGGTAGCGCATGGCGCGCTGGGCCTCGCGGTTGTCCTGGGCCTCGCGCAGTGCCTGACGCTTGTCGAACTCGCGCTTGCCGCGGGCCACGCCGATCTCCACCTTCACGCGCTTGCCGTCGCGGAAGTACATGCTCAGCGGCACGATCGTGAAGCCGGACTCGCGGGTCTTCTGCGCGATCTTGTCCAGCTCCGAGGCGTGCAGCAGCAGCTTGCGACGGCGCTTGGCGGAGTGGTTGGTCCAGGAGCCCTGCAGGTACTCCGGGATGTTCACGTTCTCCAGCCACAGCTCGCCGCGGCGGTCGAAGGCGCAGTAGCCGTCCACCAGCGTGGCGCGGCCCATGCGCAGCGACTTCACCTCGGTGCCCATCAGGGCGATCCCGGCCTCGTAGGTGTCGAGGATCTCGTAGTCGTGCCGGGCCTTCTTGTTGTTGGCGACGACATCACGGCCGTCGTCGTTCTGCTTCTTCTTCTTGGTCGCCATGCGGCCTTATCACCCCTCGGACGGATCGGGCGTCGCGCCGGCGCGCCAGCGGATGCCCGCGTCCACGAAATCGTCGATCTGGCCGTCGAACACGGAGGAGGGGTTGCCCTCCTCATGGTTCGTGCGCAGGTCCTTGACCATCTGGTACGGATTCAGCACGTAGGAGCGCATCTGATCGCCCCACGACGCCTTGACGTCTCCGGCCATCTCCTTCTTCTTCGCGTCCTCCTCGGCCTTGCGCTGCAGGAGGATGCGCGACTGCAGCACGCGCAGGGCGGCGGCGCGGTTCTGGATCTGCGACTTCTCGTTCTGCATGGACACGACGATCCCCGTGGGGATGTGGGTCATGCGCACCGCCGAGTCCGTGGTGTTCACGGACTGACCGCCCGGGCCCGAGGAGCGGAAGACATCGACCTTGAGCTCCGATTCCGGGATCTCGATCGTGTCGTCCGACTCGATCAGCGGGATGACCTCCACCGCCGCGAACGACGTCTGGCGGCGGCCCTGGTTGTCGAACGGCGAGATGCGCACCAGGCGGTGGGTGCCGGCCTCGACCGATAGCGTGCCGAAGGCGTACGGGGTCTTGACCTCGAAGGTCGCCGACTTCAGCCCCGCCTCCTCCGCGTAGGAGGTGTCCAGGACCTTGGTCGGGTAGCCGTGGCGCTCGGCCCAGCGCAGGTACATGCGCATGAGGATCTCGGCGAAGTCCGCGGCATCGACGCCGCCAGCGCCGGCGCGGATGGTCACGACGGCGTCGCGCTCGTCGTACTCGCCCGACAGCAGCGTGGTGATCTCGAGCTGCGCCAGATCCTTGCGCACGGAGACGAGCTCCTCCTCGGCGAGCGCGAGGGTGTCGGCGTCGTCCTCCTCCTCGGCAAGCTGGACCATGACCTCGATGTCCTCGATCCGCTCGCCGAGGGCGTCGAGCCGCTTGAGCTGCGACTGCTTGTGCGAGAGCTGCGAGGTCAGCTTCTGGGCGTTCTCGACGTCGTCCCAGAGATCCGGGGCCGCCGCCTGCTCATTGAGCTGCGCCACCTCTGCGCGCAGAGCGTCGATGTCGACGACCTCGGTGATGGACGAGTAGGTGGAGCGCAGAGAGCTGATCTCGGCGGGAAAGTCTGTGGTGGCCATAGGGACACAGCCTAGTTCATGCGCACAGGCCGCTCCCCTGCCCCGACCCCTGCGATCACGACGGTCGCAGGAAGTCGTCGCAGCAGCGGCTGACGCGGGCACGCCCGAGCCGTCACAATGGGAACGATCACCCCAGCGGACCCGGCCGTCGGTCCGTCGACCCGAGGAGCATCCGTGCCGTCCCTGTCGCTGAACCCGTTCAAGACCCTCGAGAACCTGCTGGACCGCGATGGCAGGCACCTGGGCCGCAAGGGCGAGGTGGTCGACGACATGATCGAGCTGCGGCGGAAGATCGACGCCTACGAGTCCGGCCAGGACACCTGGGACATCTGGTCGCAGGTCACCCGCGAGAAGATCCAGTGGGCGCGCGTGGACATCGTCCCGACCTACATCGTGGACCGCATCGACGAGGTGCTCGAGGTCATCGATCCGCGCCGCGGCGAGGACTGGCGGGACCGCGACATCGCCCTGCCCACCCTGGACCGGCTGGTCACGGATCAGATCCGGATCAACACGTGCCCCGACGCCGGCCTGCGCCAGCTCAAGCAGCTGAAGTACTGGCGCGACGGGCAGTGGAAGCGCTACCCGCTCCGAGCGGAGTCCTCGCGGTTGCCGGCGCGCTGAGCACCGTCCGTCCCGGGCCCGGCGGGCTGCCTGGCGCCGGGCTGCGGGTAGCGTCCGCGCACGAACCGGCGGAGGTCGCGGGCGAGCTCGGCCAGAGCGCCGGCGGCATGGTGGTCGGGGTCCCAGGCCGCGTGCAGTCGGAGGGTGAGGGGGCTGCCGTCGTCGGCGAGGATCGCCAGCGGCACGAGCTCGAAGCGCGGATCGTCGCTGAGCACCGTCAGACCGCGGCCCGAGGCGGCCAGCGCCTGGGCGATCACGGGCGAGCCGACCTCGACCGCCGGCTCCACGCCCAGCCCGGCGGCCTCGAAGGCGGCGTCCAGGCTGCGACGGGCGTGGAACGACCGCTCGAGCAGCAGCAGGTCGGTGTCGGCGAGCTCGCGCACCGTGATCGCCCCCGTCCCGGCCAGCGGGTGCCTGGGGGCCGCATAGGCCCACAGCCCCAGCTGCGCGACCTCGATGGACTCGAGGCCGGCGGTGGGGGCGATCGGAGCCACCGCCAGGTCCGCGCCGCGGCGCAGCGCCGGATAGAGGGAGTCCACGGGCGCCTCCAGGACCGAGGCCAGCGGGGCCTCGGGCGACCACTCGGCAAGCCAGGGAGCCACGACGTCATCGCGCGTGGTGCCGGCCGATGCGATCCGCACGCGTTGCAGGGATCCGGCGGCGGCGTCGGCGGCCGTTGCCTCGAAGGCGGCCGCGCCGCGCAGCAGCTCCCGCGCCTCGGGCAGCAGCTGCTGGCCGGCCGCGCTCAGGCGCATCCGAGCGCCCTCCCGGTCGAACAGGCGCACGCGCAGCTGCCGCTCGAGCTGGAGCAGCTGGCGGCTGACGGCCGGCTGACCCAGGCCGAGCCGGGCTGCCCGGCCGTGACGGTGCCCTCCTCGGCCACGGCGACCAGGCTGCGCAGCGCACGCAGGTCCATTCCCACCCCTATTCCTGATCGGCATGGCGATCATCGAGAACCGATATTGGACAGCATAGGCAGGCGCAGACGACAGTGGTGGCCATCACCGTCGTCGCGGTGCCCGCACCGGCTCGCAGCCGGCGCAGCCCGCGGCGAGCATCGCATCGATACGAGCACCAGGGAGCCGTCATGTCCGTCCCGCAGAAGCGCGAGCTGCGCACCGCCATCCCCGGCCCCCGCAGCCAGGAGCTGCACCAGCGCACCAAGCAGGCCGTCTCCTCCGGCGTGGGCGTGGGGCTGCCGGTCTACGTGGAGAAGGCCGGCGGCGGGATCGTCGTCGACGTCGACGGCAACCAGCTGATCGACATGGGCTCGGGCATCGCCGTGACCTCGGTGGGCGCCTCCGCCCAGCGCGTGATCGACCGCGCCCAGGCCCAGCTCGAGGACTTCACGCACACCTGCTTCATGGTGACCCCGTACGAGGAGTACACGCAGGTCGCCGAGAAGCTCAACGAGCTGACCCCCGGCGATCACGAGAAGCGCACCGCGCTGTTCAACTCGGGCGCTGAGGCCGTCGAGAACGCGATCAAGATCGCCCGCCACCACACCGGGCGCACCGCCGTGATCGCGTTCGACCACGCCTACCACGGCCGCACGAACCTCACGATGGCGCTGACGGCCAAGAACATGCCGTACAAGCACGGCTTCGGCCCGTTCGCCTCGGACGTCTACCGCATGCCGATGGCCTACCCGTACCGCTGGACCGGCGATGCCGCCTCGATCGCCGACGACGCCTTCGAGGCCTTCACCTCGGCCGTCTCCGCGCAGGTCGGCGCCCAGAACGTGGCCGCCGTGATCATCGAGCCGATCCAGGGCGAGGGCGGCTTCATCGTCCCGCCGTCGGGCTGGCTGGCGAAGATCGCCCAGTGGTGCCGCGACAACGGCATCGTCTTCATCGCCGACGAGGTCCAGACCGGCTTCTGCCGCACCGGCGACTGGTTCGCCTGCGATCACGAGGGCGTGGTCCCGGATCTGATCACCACGGCCAAGGGCATCGCCGGCGGACTGCCGCTGTCCGCGGTGACCGGCCGCGCCGAGATCATGGACGCGGTCCACGCCTCCGGACTGGGCGGCACCTACGGCGGCAACCCCGTGGCCTGCGCCGCCGCCCTGGGCTCGATCGAGACCATGGAGCAGGAGGGACTGGTCGAGCGCGCCCGCGAGATCGAGGCGATCTTCCGCGAGCGCCTGGGCCGCCTGGCGCAGAAGCACGAGGCCATCGGCGAGATCCGCGGCCGCGGCGCCATGATGGCCGTCGAGATCGTCAAGCCGGGGACCACCACCCCGGATCCCGATCTCACCAAGGCCGTCAACGCCGCCTGCCACGCCGCCGGGGTCATCACGCTGACCGCGGGCACCTACGGCAACGTGCTGCGCTTCCTCCCGCCCCTGGCGATCAGCGATGATCTGCTGGGCGAGGCCCTGGACGTCCTCGAGGAGGCCTTCGCGACCCAGGCCTGAGCCGCGGGCCCGTCGAGCACGGGACTGCCCGGGCGCGACCGGCACCGCGTCGACGGCCCCGCACGGATGAGGAGGAGCCCATGAGGCTGGCAGTTCTGCAGGAGCTCGCGGTCGTCAACGATCTCGAGGCCAATCTGGCCACGGCGGTGGACGGCATGAGAGCGGCCGCCGACCGCGGGGCCGACGTGCTCGTGACCCCGGAGCTGTTCCTGACCGGCTACGCCCCGCTCGCAGTGCGCGCCGCAGCGGATCCGCAGGCGATCGCCGGTGTCCTGGAGCGCGTGGCGCAGGCCTGCCGGGAGATCGGGATCGCCGCGGTCGTCAGCTTCCCCGCCCAGGAGCCGGGCTCGGGCCCGGACGGCCCATGGCAGATCCGCGCCGCGCTCTTCGACGCCGACGGCAGCCGGCTGCTCGACTACGGCAAGGTCCATCTCTTCGGCGGGGACGAGGCGGCCGCCTTCTCCCCTTCCGAGCAGGCTCCAGCCGTCGTCGACCTGCTGGGCGTGCCCGTCTCGATCGTGATCTGCTTCGACGTGGAGTTCCCGGAGATCGTGCGAGCCGCGGCGGTCGCGGGCGCGGAGCTGATCCTGGCTCCCACGGCGATGTCCGAGGGCTTCCCGGAGGTCTCGGAGGTGCTGCTGCGGGCGCGCGCTCTCGAGAACCACACGATCGTGGCCTATGCGAATCACGCCGGCGTGGAGGACGGGATCCGCTACGACGGACGCAGCGTGATCGTGGGACCGCACGGCCGAGACCTTGCCCGAGCGGGCCAGGAGCCGGAGCTGATCATCGCGGACCTGGACTTCGAGGAGGTGCGCCGGGCCCGCGCCGAGATCCCCTACCTGGACCAGCGCCGCCCCGATCTCTACTCCCGCTGGGAGCGCGGCTGAGCAGCGACGCACACCAGGCGGCGCACGAGGGGGACCGACCGAGCCTTCAGCGGCTCGCTCGGTCCCCGTCGTCGTCCGTCCGGGCCTCCTGAGCCTCCGCGGCGAAGCGCAGCGCGACCCACAGGTCGGCGCGCACGCCCATGTCGCCCAGATCCGTCCCGAGCTCCCGCTGCAGAGTCTCGATCTGGCGACGCACCGTGTTGCGATGCAGGTCCAGCTCACGGGCCGCCGCCTCCCAGGAGCCGCCGCAGGCCAGCCATGCGGTGAGCACGCGGCGCTGCTCGGCCGCCTCCGTGGTGGGCTCGAGCAGGGGCCCGAGCACTCCACGGGCCAGTGCGGCGCCCGCCTGCGGGCCCAGCAGGGAGGCCACGCTCGGCGGCTGCTCCCCCTGACGCAGGCTGCGGTCGCTGCTGCGCAGCTGATCGCGCACCGCTGTCACCTCCACGGCCGCCGTCCGCAGGGCGTCGGCCGCGACCGGATCGCCGATGGCCAGGAGCCATCCGCGGCGCCGGGCCTCGGAGACCGCCTGGGCGCTCGGATCGCGGCGCGTGATCGCCGTGAATCCCCAGTCCTCCGGGATCACCAGATCCGTGTCGAGCAGATGGCCCCAGAAGCGAGCACCGGCCGATGTCCCGCCCGGATCCCTGGGCACGCCCATGACGACTCGCAGCCGCCTGCGCTCCGAGGACCCCGCGCTGCGGCTGATCAGCGCCTCCGTGGCCGGTGAGGCCGCGCTGCCCCGCAGCAGCAACCGAGCCGCCAGCGCCCCGACGGCCTCCCTCCTGCCGTCGCGGCGATGCTGCAGGACCTCCAGCACGGTCACCGCCGCGCGGACGGTGCCGGCGGCCGAGGGCTCCAGCGGGCGGCGGGAGCCAGCCACCAGGACCGCCACGGCGTCGTCGCCGCGGGGGCGCAGCGGGTGCGCCTCCACGACCGGCTCCTCGATCTCGGGGAACCGGGCGATCTCCAGGCGTGATCCCGACCGGTCCATCACCCGCTCGACGAGCTGCTCGAGCTGCTGCGCGGAGGCCGGGCTGGCCCCGGCGCGCACCTGTCCGTCCGTGCCCAGCAGCACGGCCCACCCCACGCCGCCTCGCGTGAGCACCGACAGCACGTCCTGCTCGGGGCTCGAGCCCATGGCCGCACCGAGCAGGCGCCGGGTGCCGTCGTGCAGATCGCGCAGCGCCCGGGCCCGAGCCGTCTCCATGAGCTGAGCGAAGGCCAGCCCGATCGCGGCGAACGAGACCTCGGGCGGGATCTCGAACAGCCCCAGCCCGTGCTGCCGGCAGGCCTCGAGCACCGCCTCGGGGGTGCGATCGTGATGCGGAGCCAGCCCCACGCCCAGCGCGCGGACCTCGGCCTGCACCAGGGAGGCCACGTAGCGCTCGGCCTCGGCGGCCTCGGCGGCCTCGGCGTGCCCGTCGGCGCTGCGGAACGGCATCCCGGAGGTGAGCACGACCTCGCCGGGCACCAGGAACGGCACTGGATCATCGAGCTCGCTCGGACCGACCCAGCGCACGGCGCTGTCGCCGCGGCCCGGGTGCAGCACGCGCACGGTCTCCGGCAGCGCGTGCAGCAGCCGGTCCAGCGTCACGGTCACGAGCGGTGTCTCGAGCGATGGGTCCATGCTCTCCTCCTGGTTCGGGTGCGGCAGGGCCGCTGCTCGCAGCAGGGACGTGCCCCTGATCTGCGCCGATGCCGCCGCCGCGCCGGGGCATGCCCCGGGGGGCCGCATCTGCTGCTGCAGCCGATATGGTGCGTTTCGCACCTCATTGATGAATCTCAGGGCATATCATCCCACGATGAGATGCGGATCACGTCCCTAGAGTGGCATCCGATCCGCCGGAGAAGGGAACCCCATGGCCGATGCACCCGTCGAGCGACTCTCGCTCGGAGCCCAGCTGTCCAGGCGCAAGCCCCTGCCCATGTTCCGCCGCGAGAGCGGCGCTGATGAGGAGGGCAACGAGCTCAGCCGCAGCTTCGGCGTGGTCCAGCTGACCATGATCAGCATCGGCGCGACCCTCGGCACCGGCATTCTCGTGATCCTCGGCGAATCCGTGCCCATGGCCGGCCCGGCCGTGTGGATCTCGTTCGTGATCGCGGGCTTCGCAGCCCTGCTCTCGGCCCTGTCCTATGCCGAGCTCGCCGGGCGCGTCCCCGTCTCCGGGTCGAGCTACTCCTACTCCTTCGCCACCATGGGCGAGGGCATGGCCTGGGTCTGCGGCTGGTGCCTGGTGCTCGAGTACGGCGTCTCCGTGGCCGCCGTGGCCGTGGGCGCGAGCCAGTACGTCAACGAGACCCTGGCGGTCTTCGGCCTGAGCCTTCCGGAGTTCCTCACGGCCGCGCCGTCGGAGGGCGGGCTGATCAACCTGCCGGCCGTCCTGGTCGTCATCTTCGCCACGATCCTGCTGGTGCGCGGAGCCCGCGAGTCCTCGCTGACCAACGTCGTGATGGTGCTCATCAAGATCGCGATCCTGATCTTCTTCATCATCGTGGCCTTCACGGCCTTCGACTCGGGCAACTTCGAGCCCCTGCTGCCCATGGGCGTCAGCGGCGTGACCGGCGCGGCTGCCGTCGTGTTCTTCTCCTACATCGGCTTCGACGCCGCCTCGACCGCAGGCGAGGAGGCCAAGAACCCCAAGCGGGACCTCCCCCGCTCCATCGTGATCTCCATGGTCGTCATCACGGCCCTCTACGTCCTGGTCGCGGTCACCGCGATCGGCGCCCGCCCCTGGGACTGGTTCGAGGGCTCCGAGGCCCCGCTCGTGCACATCCTCGACTCGATCACCGGATCCCGTGTTCCCGGCCTGATCTTCGCCGTGTCCTCTGTGGTCGCGATCGTCTCGGTCGTGCTCACGGTGCTCTACGGCCAGACCCGCATCCTGATGTCCATGTCCCGCGACGGCATGGTCCCGGCGATCTTCCAGAAGGTCTCCCCGCGCACCGCCACCCCGGTGGCCAACACGGTGATCGTCGGAGCCATCATCACGGTGACCGCCGGTCTGATCCCGCTGGGCGAGCTCGCCAACGCCACGAGCATCGGCACGCTGTTCGCCTTCATGCTGGTCAACATCGCCGTGATCCTGCTGCGCCGCCGCGAGCCCATGAGCCGCGACAGCTTCCGCCTGCCGCTGTTCCCCATCACCCCGATCCTCGGCGCCCTGATCTGCGCGGCGCTGATGACCCAGCTCGGCGGCGTGACCTGGATCGTGTTCCTGATCTGGATGGCGGTCGGAGCGGTCATCTACCTGGCCTACAGCCGCCGCCACTCCCTCGTGGGCAAGCTCTCCGCCGACGAGTACGGCGTCCTCATGGCCGAGCCGTACCCCGCCACCGGCCCCATCGACTACGCGGCCGCTGACGGCCCCTCCCCCATCGGCGCGCCGAGGCGCCGCGACCAGGACAGCGCCCCCCAGCGCCGCGACCAGGAAGGCGAATCACGATGACCACTGCCACCGAGCATCCCATGGACGGCGGCCAGAACCGCCCGCTGACCATGCTGAACCCCGACTTCCCGTTCAGCTACGACCACTACCTGCAGCACCCCGCGGGCCTGGGCCAGGTGCCCGAGTCCATGCACGGCACCGAGGTCGCCGTGATCGGCGCGGGGCTCTCCGGGCTCATCACGGCCTACGAGCTGATGAAGCTCGGCCTGCGCCCGGTGGTCTACGAGGCCGGCCAGATCGGCGGTCGCCTGAAGACCGCGAGCTTCGACGCCGCTCCCGAGGTCGTCGCCGATCTGGGCGGCATGCGCTTCCCGGTCTCCGGACGCGCCCTCTACCACTACATCGACCTGGTGGGCCTGGAGACCGAGGCCTTCCCGAACCCGCTCTCGGACGTCACCCCCTCCACGGTGATCGAGCTGGGCGGTCAGTCGCACTACGCCCGCACGCCCGATGAGCTGCCCGAGTTCTTCAACGAGGTGGCCCGCGCCTGGCAGTCGGCGATCGATGACGACGCCGAGGCCGAGCAGATGAAGGACGCCATCCGCGACCGCGACACCGCCCGGATCAAGGAGATCTGGAACCGGCTGCTGCCGCGCATGGACGAGCAGACCTTCTACGGCTTCATCGCCGAGTCCCAGGCCTTCCGCGAGGCCGGCTTCGCCCACCGCGAGGCCTTCGGCCAGGTCGGCTTCGGCACCGGCGGCTGGGACACCGACTTCCCGAACTCGATCCTCGAGATCCTGCGCGTGGTCTACACCGATGCCGACGACGGCCACCGCCGCATCTTGGGCGGGGCCCAGCAGCTGCCGGAGCGGCTGTGGCGCCATGTCCCCGATCAGCTCGAGCACTGGCCCGCCGGCACCAGCCTGCAGTCGCTGCACGGCGGCGCCCCCGCCGGCGCCGTGAGCGCGATCCGTCGTGACGAGACCACCGGCGAGCTCGAGATCACCGAGCGCTGGGGCCGCACCCGCCGCTACGCCGCCGTCGTGACCGCCTGCCAGTCCTGGCTGCTCTCGACCCGGATCGACACCCAGGAGTCGCTGTTCCCCGCGCCCCTGTGGACGGCCCTGGAGCGCTCGCACTACATGCAGTCCTCCAAGACCTTCGTGATGGTGGACCGGCCCTTCTGGAAGGACGTCGATCCGGAGACCAGCCGCGACACCCTGTCCATGACGCTGACGGACCGCCTCAACCGCGCGACCTACCTGCTCGATGACGGCGACGACAAGCCCGCCGTGATCCTGCTGTCCTACACCTGGAACGACGACGCCATGAAGTGGCTGTCGCTGGATGCGGACCAGCGCGTGGAGCTGATGCTGCACTCGCTGAAGCAGATCTACCCGGACGTCGACATCGCCAGCCACATCGTGGGCCAGCCGATCACCGTCTCGTGGGAGTCCGACCCGAACTTCATGGGCGCCTTCAAGGCCAACCTGCCGGGACACTACCGCTACCAGCAGCGCCTGTTCACCCACTTCCAGCAGGACGACCTGCCCGAGCACCAGCGCGGCATCTTCCTGGCCGGCGACGACATCTCCTGGACCGCCGGCTGGGCCGAGGGCGCCGTGCAGACCGCGCTGAACGCGGCCTGGGGCGTCGTGCGCCATCTGGGCGGCTCCAGCGCCGCCGAGAACCCGGGCCCGGGCGAGCTGCTCGACGAGTACGGCCCCATCTCCCTGGACTGAACCGCCCCGCACCCACCACCGGAAGGACCCGTCATGGATCACCCCCGCGTCAACGAGAACGGGCACGTCGGCCCCGTCAACGCCGCCCTCACCCCGCGCTACGCAGGACTGGGCACCTTCGCCCGCCTGCCCCGGATCGAGGACGTCGACCACGCCGACGTGGCCGTGGTCGGCATGCCCTTCGACACCGGCGTCTCCTACCGGCCCGGCGCTCGCTTCGGAGCCACGCACGTGCGCGAGTCCTCGCGCCTGCTGCGCCCGTTCAACCCCGCCCAGTCGGTCTCGCCCTTCGCCGCCAAGCAGGTGGCCGATGCCGGCGACGTGGCCATCAACGCCTTCGACATCGAGGACGGACTGCGCGCCGCCCAGGAGGCCGCGGCCTCCTTCCTGGCCCAGGACACCTCGATCATCACGATCGGCGGCGACCACACCCTGGCCCTGCCGCTGCTGCGCGCCCACGCCGCCAAGCACGGGCCCATCGCCCTGCTGCACTTCGATGCCCACCTGGACACCTGGGACACGTACTTCGGCGCCGAGTACACGCACGGCACGCCGTTCCGCAGGGCCTTCGAGGAGGGTCTGCTGGACACGGACGCGCTGTGCCACGTGGGCACCCGCGGCCCGCTCTACGGCACGCAGGACCTCGACGACGACGCCCGCTTCGGCTTCGGGATCGTGACCAGCAACGACGTCATGCGCATGGGCCCCGATGCCGTGGTCGAGCTGCTGCGCAAGCGCGTGGGCGATCGCCCGCTGTACATCTCCCTGGACATCGACGTCCTGGATCCGGCGCACGCCCCGGGCACCGGAACCCCCGAGCCCGGCGGCATGACCTCGCGCGAGCTGCTCGAGATCCTGCGCGGGATGCGCGGGTTGAACCTGGTGGGCGCCGACGTCGTGGAGGTCTCCCCTCCCTACGATCACGCCGAGCTCACCGGCCTGGCCGCCGCGCACGTGGTCTACGAGTTCATGTCCCTGCTCGCACTCGGCGCCGGTGCCGAGAAGGGCGGACCGGCCTACGGCGAGTCCGGCACGGTCTACGGCGCCTGAGCCCTCCCCCGGGCGCAAGTCCCGGGAACCGGGCCCGCCTCCGGGCGGGCCCGTCCTACGCTCGGAAGCAGCGGCTGGAGCAGCCGCCAGAGCAGAGCCCAACGGAAGTGGTGTGCGATGTCCGTCGTGAAGATCAATGTCCTCAGCGTCCCCGAGGGTGCAGGTGCCGAGCTCGAGAAGCGCTTCGCCGCCCGGAAGCACTCGGTGGACGGCGCGGACGGGTTCGAGGGCTTCGAGCTGCTGCGCCCCACCGGCGGTGAATCCCGCTACTTCGTGGTGACCCGCTGGCGCGATGAGGCCTCCTTCGAGGCGTGGCGCTCCCAGCGCCAGCCCTCGCACGAGTCCACCGGCCGCCAGCCGGTGAGCTCGCAGGCCGAGCTGCTGGAGTTCGAGGTCGTCGACCTCGAGGGCTGAAGCCCCGCACCGGAGCAGCCGCCGCGACGGGCCCGCTTCTCGAGCGGGTCCGTCGTCGTCTGTCCACATCTGTCCCTCTTCCCTGCTCACGAACGGCGCGGAAGACTCGGGTGCGGCCCGCAGCACCGGATCGGGAGGAACTCCATGGGCATCGCCGAGAGGCTCGTCGCACGCAGGAACTGGCGCCTGGCACGGCTGGCCGCCCTGCCGCTGAACCTCTCCGTGCCCGCCGAGGTGCGCATCGGGGACGGACTGCAGCTGGTGCACTACGGCTTCGGGACCGTGATCTATCCGGAGGTCACGATCGGCGATCGCGTGCGGATCTATCAGCAGGTGACCATCGGGCGGAAGGATGCGCACCTCCCCCGCGCCGACTCGCCGTTCGAGCACCTGGAGATCGGCGACGACGTCGTGCTCTTCCCCGGGTGCAAGGTGCTCGGCGGTGCCGGGGTCACCCGCATCGGCCGAGGCACGATCGTGGGTGCGAACGCCGTCGTGCTGGGCTCCACCGGCGAGGACGAGATCTGGGCAGGGAATCCGGCGCGCTGCGTGGGGCGGCGCACCGACGGCTGAGCGGGCATGTGCCGACTCACACGAACGCGGAGACCCCGGTCAGCGCGCGTCCGACGATCAGGGTGTTGACCTCCGCGGTGCCCTCGTAGGTGAAGATCGCCTCCACATCGCTGAAGATCTTCCCCATCTCCCGATCGACCAGGATGCCGTTGCCGCCCATGAGCTGGCGGCCCAGCGCAGCGGACTCGCGCGCCATCTGGGAGGTCTTCAGCTTGGCCATGGCCGCCTGGCCCATGGTGGCCGTGCCCTGGGCGCGCAGCTGGCTCATCCGGTGGGCGATCCCGACCGAGGCGGTCGTGTTGGCCGCGATGCGCACCAGGTGATCCTGCGTGAGCTGGAAGCCGGCCAGAGGGCGGCCGAACTGCCGGCGCTCCAGGGCGTACCGGCGGGCGACGTCGAAGATCGCCATCTGCGCGCCCACGGACTGCCAGGCCAGCCCCGCACGGGACTGCTCCAGGATCACGTTGGTGTCGCGGAAGGAGCTGGTGCCCGGCAGGTGGTTCGACGCCGGGATGCGGACGTCCTCGAGGGTGATGTCCGCGTTCTGCACGATCTTCACCGCGATCTTGTGCTCGATCTTGGTGGCCGTGAACCCGGGGGTGTCCGTCTCCACGATGAAGCCCTTGACCTGGCCGTCGGCCTCGTCGCGGGCCCACACGATCGCGATGCGGGCGATCGTCCCGTTGCCGATCCAGCGCTTGGTGCCGTTGAGCACCCAGTGATCGCCGTCGCGGCGCGCCGTGGTGGCCAGCCCACCTGCCACGTCTGAGCCGTGGTCGGGCTCGGTCAGGGCGAAGCAGCCGGTGAACTCCATGCGGCGCATGGGCGGCAGCCACTGCTGCTTCTGCTCCTCGGAGCCCAGCTCGTCGAGGGTGGCCATCACGAGGTCGCTGTGCAGCGCCAGGTAGACGCTGATGGAGATGTCCGCCCGTGCCAGCTCGGCTGCCACGAAGCCGCGGAAGACCGAGTCGGTGTCCGGCGAGCGCAGATCGCCCAGCCCGAACTCGCCGCACTTGGCGGCCAGCTCGGGGGCGAACTCGTCGCGCGACCAGTGCTCGGCCGTATGCGGGCGGATCTCCGCGTCCAGGAACTCCCGCAGCTCGCGCAGCCTGCGCTGCTGGTCCTGCGGCAGCGCGCTGCGGTGATCCAGCAGGTCCGCCTCCGGCAGATCTGCGATGTCGATGTGCTCTGCGCTCATGATGGCTCTCCTTCTGCGATGCGACCGGGACGTCGCTGCTGCGGGCCCGGGGTCTGGGTCAGGGGGCTCCGGATTCGGGGCGGTCCGGGCTCGGGCCCGGACGCACGGGTTCAGCCAGAGCGGTGAGCGGGGCCCCGGCTCGGGCCGCCCAGTCCTCCCACTCCTGTGCGGTGCGCTCGGCCAGGAGCCAGGTGAGCTGCTCCGGGACGTCGCCCTGCGGGTCGAGGCCCAGGCCGACCAGCGCCTGCACGAAGTGCGGCTCCAGGGCCGCCAGCGCCACGTGGCCCTGGGCGGCCGGGTAGATGCGGTAGTACGGGCTCGCTCCCCCGAGCGGCGACTCCGGGCCGGTCATCCCCCAGCGCACCGGCAGTGCCAGATCCAGGGCGGCCTCGCTCAGCGCCATCTGCTCATGGCCGCCACCGCTGGCCCAGCGGCCGTCGGGCCCGCGGGTTCCGTGGCGCTCGCGGGACAGCAGCAGGGTCAGGGCTGCGCTCACGGCCTGCTCGGCGCCGTGCATGTCCGCGCTCAGCGTGCGGGGCAGACGGTCCGGGTCGAGCAGCCCCGCCCCGGCCTGGAAGCTCAGATCGTGCCCGGGACGATCGGCGTGGTCGCCGGGGAAGCCCACCAGGTCGACCTGGCACAGCCCCGGGTGCCGGGGATGCACCGAGGCGAAGTCCAGGCCCAGCCGTCGCAGCGCCCCGGCCCGCGAGGAGCTCAGCAGCAGGTCCGCGCCCTCCAGCAGGCCCTCGAGGCGCTCTCGGCCCTCGTCCGACTTGAGGTCCAGGCTCAGGACCTCCTGGCCCCGGTGGAGGTGCTCGAACAGCTCGGGCAGCTGGTGGCGCAGAGGAACTCCGGACGGCGGCTGGATCGTCACGACCCGCGCGCCCAGGCCCTGCAGGCGCGCCGCGGCCACCGGTCCCGGGAGGTTCTGGGCGATCGACACCACCACGAGGTCCTCGAGCGCCCCGGACGGCACCGCCCCTCCGCGCGCGGCGGGCTGGGCGGGGCCGGGCTCGGGGCGCTCGGTCATGCCAGGGTCCCCTCGTCCGCTCGGGCCCGCAGCCAGTCCGAGGGCGCGAAGCGCGGGCCATAGGCCGCTGCCAGCTCCTCCGCCCGGGCGATGAAGCCGGCCAGGCCGCCCTCGTAGTTCGTCATGAAGGTGGCCGGGCCGCCGGTGGCCGGAGGGAAGCCGATGCCGAAGATCCCGCCGATGTTCGCCGAGGCCGTGTCGGTGAGCACGCCCTCCTCGAAGCAGGCCGCGGTCTCCAGGGCCATGCGGAACAGCAGCCGGTCCTTCATGTCCTCGGCCGGCAGCTCGGTGCCGCGTGCGAAGTGCTCCCTCAGCCCCGGCCACAGGTGCTTGCCGCCGTCGTCCGGGTAGTCGTAGAAGCCCGCCCCGGCAGCGCGTCCGGGCCGCTCGAACTCCTCCACCATGCGGTCCACGAGCGCCTCGCCGGGAGCCACCGGGCGCTCTCGGCCCTCGGCATGGGCGGCCTGGATCTCGGTATCGCGGATGTGGCGCATGAGGTTCATGGAGATCTCATCGAACATCGCCAGCGGCGTGCCCGGGAACCCCGCCTGCGAGGCGCGGCGCTCGATCACCTGCGGATCCGCGCCCTCGTCGAGCATGGCCACGGCTTCGAGCAGCAGGGTGCCGAACACGCGCGAGGTGTAGAAGCCCCGGCCGTCGCCCACGCTGATCGCGATCTTGCGGATCTGCTGCGAGAGGTCATAGGCCCGCTCGAGCGTGCGCTGGGAGGTCTGCTCGCCGCTGATGATCTCGACCAGCTTCATCTTCTCGACCGGCGAGAAGAAGTGCAGGCCGATGAAATCCGCCGGCCGCTCACGACGGGACTGCAGCGAGGTGATCGGCAGGGTGGAGGTGTTCGAGCACATCAGCGTGTCCGGCCCGACGACAGCCTCCACCTCGGCGAACACGGATGCCTTCAGATCGGGGTCCTCGAAGACCGCCTCGATCACGGCCTCGACGCCCGCCAGATCCGACGCTTGATCGGTGGGCAGGATGCGGCCCAGGACCTCATCGGCCTCCTCCTGCGTCATCCGCCCGCGCTGCACGGCCTTGGCCAGCAGCGACTCGCTGTGCTGACGGCCCTTCTCCGCCTTGTCCACGGAGACGTCCTTGAGGTGCACGGTCATCCCGGCGCGGGCGCACTCGTAGGCGATGCCCGCGCCCATCATCCCGGCGCCCAGAACGGCCACCGAGGAGACCTTCTGCGGCTGCGTGGTCCGCTCGCCCAGGAACCGGCCCGCTCGGGCGGCCTGCAGGTCGAAGTGGAAGGCCTGGATCATGGCGGTCGAGACCCGGCCGGTGACCAGCTGTGTGAAGTACCGCGACTCGATCCGGCAGGCGGTGTCGAAGTCGACCTGCGCACCCTCGATCGCGGTGCTCAGCGCCGCCAGCGGAGCGGGCAGGTCCGCTCCCTTCAGCTGCTTGCGCAGGTTGGCGGGGAAGGCGGGCAGGTTCTGGGCGAACGACGGCTGCGAGGGGCCGCCGCCCGGGATGCGGAAACCCTTGACGTCCCAGGCCTTGACCGCGGCGTCCTCGCCCTGGGCGTGCTCGCGCAGCCAGGCCTTCGCCGCGGGCAGCAGCTCCTCCGGCGACTCGACGACCTCGTCGATGACTCCTGTCTCGAGTGCCTGTGCCGGGGACTTCTGGGCCCCGGGCAGGATCCAGCCCATCAGAGCGGCCTGGATCCCGAGCATGCGGGTCAGGCGCGAGATGCCGCCGGCGCCGGGCAGCAGGCCCAGGCTCACTTCCGGCAGGCCGAGCTTGACCCGGGAGCCGCCGACGCAGATCCGGTGGTGGCAGGCCAGCGCGATCTCCAGCCCGCCGCCGAGCGCTGAGCCGTTGAGCGCAGCCACGACCGGGATGCCCAGGGTCTCCAGGCGGCGCAGCTGCCCCTTGATCGACTGGGTGAGGGCGAAGATCTCCTCCTCGTCGCCCGGCCCGGCCGCCCGCAGCGCCTTGAGGTCGCCTCCGGCGAAGAAGTCCTTCTTGGCGCTGGTCAGCACCACGCCGCGGATCGAGTCGCGCTCGGCCTCGAGCCGCTCGAGCGCCTTCTCCAGAGCGTCCTGGTAGGCATCGTTCATGGTGTTCACGGGGGCGCCGGGGTCATCCATGGTGAGGATGACCAGGTCGTCGTCGCGCTGCCAGGAGATCATGGTCGGCTCGGTGGTCGTGGCGTCGCTGTCGTGCTGCGTCATCGGTGGGGGTCCCTTCGAAGGATCGTGCAGGCCGGGGAGGAGCTGCCTCAGGGGTGTCGGAGGACGTCGGATCTGGTGTGCGCCGTGCTGCCGCGGGCGGATCCTCGGTGCTCAGATCCGCTGGACGACGGTGGCGATGCCCATGCCGCCGCCGATGCACAGGGTCGCGATCCCGTGCTCCAGGTCCCGGCGCTCGAGCTCGTCCACCAGCGTGCCCAGGATCATGGCGCCGGTGGCTCCCAGCGGGTGGCCCATGGCGATCGCGCCGCCGTTGACGTTGGTCTGCTCCTGGGACCAGCCCATGTCGCGCAGCAGCTTCAGCGGGATCGCGGCGAAGGCCTCGTTGATCTCGACCAGATCGATGTCCGAGGCGCTGAGCCCGGCGACGTCCAGGGCCTTGCGGCAGGCCGGAGTGGGCCCGGTGAGCATGATCGTGGGCTCCGAGCCCACGACGGCGGTCGAGACGATCCGCGCCCGGGGCCGCAGCCCGTGGCGCTGCCCGGCCTCCTGGCTGCCCACGAGCACCAGGGCCGCGCCGTCGACGATCCCCGACGAGCTGCCTGCGTGGTGCAGGTGCTCGACCCGCTCGATCTCGGGGTAGCGGTTGGCCGCGATGAAGTCGAAGCCGCCGGCCTCCCCCACCTTGGCGAAGGCCGGGTTGAGCTCGGCCAGCGATTCGACGGTGGCCTCCGGTCGGATGGTCTCGTCCCGGTCCAGGACCTGCAGTCCGTTCTGGTCCTTCACCGGGATCACCGATCCGGAGAAGCGGCCGTCCTCCCAAGCCCGAGCCGCGCGCTGGTGGCTCTGGACGGCGAACTCGTCGAGCTCGCGGCGGGTGAAGCCCTCGCGGGTTGCGATCAGGTCGGCGGAGATGCCCTGGGGGATGAAATCCGTGGCGATCGCGGTCGCCGGGTCCATGGCCCACGCGCCGCCGTCGGAGGCCATGGGCACCCGGGACATCGATTCCACGCCGCCGCCGATCAGCAGCGACTCCCAGCCCGAGCGCACCCGGGCGGCCACCTGGTTCACGGCCTCCAGGCCCGAGCCGCAGAAGCGATTGAGCTGCACGCCGGCCACGTTCTCCGGCATGCCGGCCTTGATGGCTGCGGTGCGGGCGATGTCGGCGCCCTGGTCCCCCACCGGGGTCACGCAGCCCAGGACGATGTCCTCGATGCCCGCCGGGTCCATGTCCGGGTGGCGCTCGCGCAGGGAGTCGAGCAGACCGCCGAGCAGGTCGACGGGCTTGACCTCGTGCAGGCTGCCGCGGGGCTTGCCCAGCCCGCGCGGGGTGCGGATGGCGTCGAAGATGAGTGCTTCGGCAGGTGCCGTCATGGAGGGGCCTTCCTGGAGGTTCGGGAGGTCGGGCTGCGTGGTCCGTCAGGACTCAGGCTGGTAGGCGTCGGAGTACTCGTCGCGCAGCTTCTTCTTGTTGATCTTGCCGACGGAGGTGCGGGCGATCTCGTCGATGAAGCGGATCTCGTCCGGCAGCTGCCACTCGGCGAAGGCGCCGGCCAGGTGCTCGCGCACCGAGGCGTCGGTGACGTCGGAGCCCTCGGAGGTCACCACCAGCGCCAGAGGGCGCTCCTGCCACTTCGGGTGAGGGACGCCGATCACCGTGGCCTCGACGACGCCGTCCAGAGCCATCAGGCGGTTCTCCATGTCGATCGAGGAGATCCACTCGCCGCCGGACTTGATGACGTCCTTGAGCCTGTCGGTGATCTTCAGGTAACCGTGCTCGTTGAGGTAGCCGACGTCGCCGCTGCGCCAGTAGCCCTCCTCGTCGAAGCCGGCCTCCGTGGCCTCGGGATTATCGGCATAGGAGGAGACGATCCAGGGGCCGCGCAGGCGCACCTCGCCGGCCGTGCTGCCATCGTTCGGGACCTCCTCGCCTGCGGGGTCCACGATCTTCAGGTCCACGCCGGCGACCACGAGGCCCTGGTACTTGCGCATCTCCCAGGCCTCCTCCTCGGAGACCTTCGAGGCCACAGACGGCTTCATCCAGTTCAAGGACACCACGGGCGAGGTCTCGGTGGCTCCGTAGGCGTGGATCACCTCGGCACCGGTGAGCTCATGGAAGGCGCGCATCATGGACACCGGCGGCTCGCTGGCCCCGCACAGGAAGCGCAGGCCGTCCAAGCGCGGAGGGGTGTCCATGCGCTTGAGGCTGCGCAGCATGGGCATGAGGATCGCCGGCGCCGCCGGGGCCAGCGTGACGTGCTGCTCCAGGATGGCCTCGGTGAGCATGTCCATGTCATCGAGCGTGAAGCGCCCCGGCAGCACCATCTGCGCGCCCACGGCAGTGGCCGCGAAGGGCAGGCCCCAGCACTGCACGTGGAACATGGGCGTGAGCATCATGACCTTGTCCGCGCCCGTCAGACCGCTGTTCGAGCTCACGGCCATGGCGTGCAACCACACCGAGCGGTGGGACAGGAAGACGCCCTTGGGCCGACCCGTGGTGCCCGTGGTGTAGCAGGCCGCAGACGCCGTGGTCTCGGCCACGTTTGGGATCTGCGCCAGCGGCTGGGAGCCGGCGATCAGCTGCTCGTAGGAGGAGACTCCCGGGAAGCCGTCGAACTGCTCCAGGGAGGAGTCCGGGCCCACGACGATCCACTGGGTGACCTGCGGGATGTGCTCCTTGAGCCCCTGGGCCAGGCGCAGCAGGGTGTGATCGACGATCAGGGTCGTGGCCCCGCTGTGCTCGATCACGTACGCCAGATCCGCCGGCGCCAGGCGCATATTCAGCTGGATCATGGTGGCGCCCACAAGCGGGATCGAGAAGTACGACTCGTAGTGCTCCAGGCTGTTCCACAGCAGCACTCCCACGCGGGAGTCAGGGCCGATGCCCAGACCCTCCACCGCCGAGCCCATGCGCAGGACCCGGTCCCAGGTGGCGGCGTAGTCCGTGGACTGCCACTGCCCGGAGTCGTCCCGGTAGGAGATCTGCTGATCCCCGAAACTGCGGGCCGCGTCGCGCAGCATCCGGGTGGTGGTCAGCTGCTCGTGATCGCCCATGGTGGACGGTGCTCCGTGGACCAGCGGCGGCTCTGCGGCCATGGTGGGACTCCTGTGGTCTGACTCACATGGTTGGTGCCCGCAGTCAAGCACGAGATTGCACAGTCGTGCAATACTCCGGCTCAGGACGACGGCCGCACGGGGCGGCTCGCCTGGTCGAAGGGGGACTCCGGATGGATGCGACGACGAGCGACGCTGCCCCGGAGCTTCCCGCCGCAGCGCAGCGCCTGCGCGCCAGCGCCCTGAAGCTCTACGCCCGGCAGGGCCCGGCCGGCACCGGGGTGCGGGAGATCGCCGCCGACGCAGGGGCCGCCCCCGGGCTGATCCGCCATCACTTCGGCTCCAAGGCGGGTCTCACCCGCGCCGTGGACGACCTGGTGCTCTCGGTCATCGCTCAGACGCTGGAGACGGCCACCGCGCAGGCTGCACCCTCGGACACGGCAGCAGCCGTGGGGGCGGCGCGCGACGAGGCCTTCGCGCGCATGCTGCGCGAGCACCCAGAGATCGCCGGCTACCTGCGCTGGTGCCTGATCGCCCCGGTCTGGAACGACCCCACGGGGTCCGAGCCCGCAGCCCACGACGACGAGCACAGGCCTTCCGCGCGCACCCACTCCGCACGCGAGGCCGCACCCGCGGAGGACGGTCTGGCCGAGCGGCTGGTCGACTTCACGCTGAGCGAGGCCCGGCGCCTGCGCCGTGCAGGCGCCAGCAGCCGGGATCTTCGGACCTCGGTGCTGTCCACGCTGCTGCGCCAGATCGGCTCCATGGTGGTCCAGCCACTCACCGACCGGCTCTGGCAGCGGTTGGAGCCGGCGGCCGATCACGCCGCGCACGATGCCCCGGCACCGCTGGTCAGGATCGCGATGCCCCCCGAGGAGCCGACCGCGCAGGGCTGAGGCCCGCGCAGCCCCGCCCGGTCGAGCGCCCCTCAGGACTGCTCGGTGTAGGCGTCCTCGAACTCGGCCCGCAGCTTCTTCTTGTTGATCTTGCCCACCGAGGTCCGTGCGATCTCGTCCACGAAGCGGATCTCATCCGGCAGCTGCCAGGAGGCGAAGCTCGAGGACAGGTGCTCGCGCACCGACTCGTCCGTGACCGCCGAGCCCTCCGAGCGCACCACGAGCGCCAGCGGCCGCTCCTCCCACTTGGGATGCGGCACCCCGATCACGGTCGCCTCGACCACTCCGTCCAGGGCGACCAGCGCGTTCTCCATGTCGATCGAGGAGATCCACTCGCCCCCGGACTTGATGACGTCCTTGAGCCTGTCGGTGATCTTCAGATAGCCGTGCTCGGTCAGGTACCCCATGTCGCCGCTGCGCCAGAAGCCATCCTCGTCGAAGCCGTTCTCCGTGG
The DNA here is from genome assembly GCF_026672465.1 of Kocuria sp. SL71. Lineage (NCBI taxonomy): Bacteria > Bacillati > Actinomycetota > Actinomycetes > Micrococcales > Micrococcaceae > Kocuria > Kocuria sp. SL71. The sequence goes on along the minus strand of NZ_JAPPRE010000001.1, from coordinate 388,833 downwards.
CCTCCGGGTTGTCCGCGTAGGAGCGGGTGATCCAGGGGCCGCGGTAGCGGAACTCGCCCACGGTCTCGCCGTCCCAGGGCAGCTGCTCCCCCGCCGGATCCACGAGACGGACCTCCACGCCTGCAGGCACCAGCCCCTGGTACTTGCGCATCTGCCAGGCCTCCTCCTCGGAGACCTTGGCGGCCACGGCCGGCTTCATGCGGTTGATCGTCACGAGCGGAGAGGTCTCGGAGGCGCCGTACAGGTGCATGACCTGCGCGCCCGTGAGCTCATGGAAGGACCGGACCATGGACACCGGGGGCTCGCTGCCTCCGCTGATGAAGCGCAGTCGATCCAAGCGCGGCGGGTCCTCGCGGCGCTTCAGGGCGCGCAGCATGGGCATGAGGATAGCCGGGGCCGCCGGGGAGAACGTGACGTCGCACTCGACGATCGAGTCGATCAGCCCGTCGACGTCATTGAGATCGAAGCGCCCGGGCAGCACCACTCGCGCCCCAACCATGGTCGCCGCGTACGGCAGGCCCCAGCACTGGACGTGGAACATGGGCGTGAGCATCATGACGCCGTCATCCAGGGTGATCCCGGCGTTGCAGGCCATGGCCGCGGCGTGCAGCCACACGGAGCGGTGCGAGTAGTAGACGCCCTTGGGCCGACCTGTGGTGCCGGTCGTGTAGCAGGCGCCCGAGGCGCTGCGCTCGGACATGTCCGGGATGTCCGCGAGCGGCTCGGATCCCGCCACGAGCTGCTCGTACGTGTCGCCGTCGGCGATCTCCTCCCACCCCTCCTCCAGCTCGTCGTGGGAGGCGACAATCCAGCGGATGCCCTCGGAGACATGGCGGCGCAGCGTGCTGGCCAGATCCAGCAGGCAGTGATCGATCACGATCACGGACACGCCGCTGTGCTCGATCACGTAGGCCAGATCCGCCGGGGCCAGGCGCAGGTTGAGCTGGACCATGGTGGCCCCGGTCAGCGGCACGGAGTAGTAGGACTCGAAGTGGTGCAGCCCGTTCCACAGCAGCAGGCCCACCTTGGAGCCGGGACCCACGCCCATCCCGCTCAGCGCCGAGCCCATGCGCAGGACGCGGTCCCAGGTGGCGGCGTAGTCGGTGCGCTGCCAGGCGCCGTCGTCCGTGCGGTACAGGATCTCCTGGTCGCCGAAGCTGCGCGCGGCGTCGCGCAGCAGGCGCGTGGTGGTCAGCTGCTCGTCGTCGCCCATGGTCGACGGCGTTCCCATGATGTGCCCGCCCTGCGATGGCATGGTCTCCCACTTCCTCTGTGATCCAGATCATGTCCTGATGCTCCGCTCAGTAGATCACAGCTCGCCGACGGCACAGGCACGGCCTGGACCCCGCCCCGACGACCCATGGCATAGTGGCGCGCATCACTGCGCGGCGTCGTCGTGCACCATCCGGCGGGAGGACACTCACATGGCCCAGAGCATCAGCGTCAGCCTTCAGGACCGCGTCCTCACCGTGACGCTCGATCGGGCGGACAAGCGCAATGCGCTGACCCACGAGATGTACACCGGGCTGGCCGAGGCTCTCGAGCGCGCCGATGCGGATCCCGACGTCCGCGTGGTCGTCCTGCGCGCCGAGGGCGGGCTGTTCACCGCCGGCAACGACCTGGCGGACTTCGCGGATCTCGCCGGCGACGACCGCCCGGCCGAGCAGTGGCCGGTCACCCGGTTCCTGCGAGCGCTGATCTCCTGCGGCGCCCCCGTGATCGCCGCGGTCCAGGGCCGCGCGGTGGGAGTGGGGACCACCATGCTGCTGCACTGCGACCTGGTGGTGCTGGCCGACGACGCCTCGCTGACCGTCCCGTTCGTCGATCTGGCGCTGGTGCCGGAGGCGTGCTCGACCCTGCTGCTGCCGCAGCGCATCGGCCACGCCCGAGCCTTCGCGATGTTCGCCCTGGGGCAGCCGATGGGCGTCCAGGAGGCCCTGTCCACGGGGATCGCCACCTCCGTGGTCGGCACCGATCAGCTCGACGACGAGGCCCGCCGCTTGGCCGCAGAGCTGCTCGCGCGCCCCTCCACGTCGCTGGCCGAGACCAAGGCCCTGATGCGCGATGTCCCCGCGCTGCTGGAGCACATGCAGCGCGAAATCGAGGTCTTCGCCGACCGCCTGCGCAGCCCCGAGTCAGCGGAAGCGCTGGCGGCCTTCCAGGAGAAGCGACGGCCGGACTTCGCGCAGTTCGAGTGAGGACGACGGCACCACCGCCAGCAGGACCCCTCAGGCGACCTGCACGCGGGCGTCGCCGCTGACGAACTCCAGGGCCAGCTCGCCGCCCACGGCTTCGAGATAGCCGCGAATGGTGCAGACCTTGGCGCTGTCCAGATCCCCGCGCTCGATCTTGGACACTTGCCGCTGCGACACGCCGATGCGCTCGGCCACCTGCTGCTGCGTCAGCCCAGCGTCCTGCCGCAGCTCGCGGAGCTTGAAGGCGCGCACCTCCGCGAGCATCCGCTGCTTATGCGCCTCGATGTTCGCCCGATCCGCCGGATGCTGCGCGAGGAACTCGTCCATCCTCATGGCCATGTCGATCCTTCTCCCTTCAAGGTCCGCAGGTGCTCGTCGAACAGGTCATCAGCCTTCGGAATGCTCTGCCGGTACCAGCGCTTCCAGGCACCGGCCTTGTCGCCGGCGACCAGGATGATCGCGCGGCGCTCAGGATCGAGCGCGAAGAGCAGACGAAGCTCGGATCGCCCCGAGAATCCTGGACGAAGCTCCTTCATGGTCTTGTGTCGGGAACGCACGACACTGTCCACCAGCGGTCGGCCGAGGTGCGGACCATGCTCCTCCAGCAGCTCGACGGCAGCGACGACCTGCTCGCGCGACCCGCCGTCCAGGGAGGTGAGCCATTCCGCGATCAGCTCGATGTCCACGATCCATGTCATCACAGTTTAGAACCTCCGGGTTCTGCACACAACGCTTGATCGCGATTGCCGGACTCGATCCCGAGCACGATGGAGCAGACGCTGAATGCTCCGCCTTCACCGGCTGAACTCCGCCCTGGCCTCCCCGCTGGCTTCGACGGGGATGCCTGCCGGGATGAACCACGCGACCACCGGCGGGCGAGCCACCGCGGTCAGATGCACCCGGGCGGTGCGACCGTCGGCGGAGCCCGTTCCCGATCCGACCGCGAGGCTGTCCAGGTCATGCTCGGCATCGACCGTCACCAGGTAGGACGTCGCTGCACCGGAGACGGAGGCGTCATCGAGCACCGCGGTGGGGGCCGATCCCGCTCCCTCGGTGCCCTGCAGCTCGGTGAAGGTGTCGGCGGCCGCGAGCGCGGCGTGGTCGGCGTGCGCCTGCAGCTTCCGCTCGGCCAGCTGCACGGAGGTCACCGCCATCACCACGATCACCGCCATCAGCAGGATGAGCATCATCCCGATCACCAGGATCGAGATCTGTCCGTCGTCCTCCTGCCCTGGGTGATCCGGCTGCATCTCCTCTGGCCTCATGAGTACCGCCCGACCACGACTGTCGAGGAGTGCTCCATCTGGACGATCTCGGCCGTGCCCACGAACGGAATCCGGGGCAGTCGCACGGTGGCCACGGCAGTGACCGTGGCCGTGGCACCGGCCTCCTCGCACGTCCTGTCGGAGCAGGTCACCGAGACCTCGATCTCGCCGTCGTCGAAGCCCTGATCCGCAGCCGGAAGCGCCGCGGCGGACTGGACCTGCCCCGTCGAGACTTCACCGGCAGGCTGGGAGGCCAGCACCTGCGAGCCCTGCTGGGCAGCCGCCACGGCGGCGAAGGCCGCGGCCTGCGCCTGGGCCAGGACGCCCACGAAGATCAGGATCGGAACCAGCAGGACCACACCCACGAGCAGGAACTCGACGACGGCCGAGCCCTCGTCGTCCTCGTGCCCGGAGCGTGCAGCCTCAGGACCAGTCGACGGCATGGCCGCTCACCTCGATCGCCCCGGGTGGCCCGAAGGGACCGACGATCGGCAGCGGCGCGACCACTCGGACCTCGAGCGTGGGAGTTCCCTGCACCTCGGCGGGCACCGCGGTGACATCGCCGGCGAATCGCGCGCCCACCGAGCCGGTGATCAGCTCGCGCGTGCGCTCCTGCGCATCGGCGGGACCGCGGTCCGCCAGCGTGCCGTAGCGCGCCCCGTGGGAGGCCGCATCGATCAGCACGTTGCGCACGTGCAGGGCGAAGACGAGCTGCAGCGTGAGAGCGAAGAGGATCGCGCTGAGCCCGGCGACCATGGCCCACTCGGCGACCACGGAGCCGTCGTCCCCCTCCCTCTGCGGGCCGCGAGTCGCAGGCTCAGCCACCGGTCACCCGGGAGATGGCGTCATTGAACAGGCCCTCCAGGGCAGGCTGTGCGATCAGCAGGAGTCCGGCCACCAGCACCGCCGACATCAGGGTCAGCATGACCCAGCCGGGGACGTCCCCGCGGTCGGGATCATCGAGCGGCCGGAGAGCCGCCGGCTCAACTGGTCTGTGCGCATGGACAGCCGCAGCGGGGACATCGGTGACGGCGTCGGGAAGGGAGGAGTGCTCGCGGTTCATGGTGCTGCCTTTCGGGAGAGGGTGACGCGGATGGGAAGTCATCACAGATCGAGCTGGAGGATGGCGATGCCGGGGAACACCGCGAAGAGCACGGACAGCGGGAGCACCATGAACACGAGGGGCACCATCATGGCGATCTCCTTGCGCCCGGCCATCTCCATGAGCTCGCGCTTGTCCTGGTCGCGGACGTCCTGGGCCTGTGAGCGCAGGACCTCGGCGAGCGGCGTGCCGCGCTCCATGGCCACGGCGATGCCCGCGACGAAGCGGGAGATGTGCGTGACCTCGACCCGGTCGGCGAACTCCTGCAGCGACTCGGTCAGCGGGATACCGGAGCGGGTGCGATCGAGCACGGAGCGGAACTGCTCTGCCAGCACTCCATCGGCGATCCGGCTCACGCGCTCGAGGGCGCCCAGGGTGGACTCGCCTGCGCCGACGGACAGGGCCAGAAGCTCGGCGATCGCGGGGAACTCGGCGAGCATGCGGGTCTCGCGGCCGGAGATCCGGTTCCCGAGCCACCAGCTGCGGGCCCAGGCCCCGCTGAGCGCACCGCCGATGAGCAGCAGCAGGACCGCAGGCCCCGGCGCACCGAGTCGCAGGACAGCCGCCGCGCCCCAGACGCCGCCGATGACCGCACCGGCCAAGGCGCAGAGGACCTGCTCCGTCCGGTAGTCGGCGAGGCTGCGGCCCGCCCCCTCGCGCTCCAGCCTGCGCAGGAGCTGACGCTGGGCATCCCCGCCGAGGCGCCGCCCCAGCCCCAGTCCCACCGGAGAGGCCAGTGCCATGCCGACGGCCAGCAGTCCGCGCTGGTCGCGGGTGCGCACGTGTTCGGCATGGCGCACCGCTGGATCCGTGGCGCGCATCTGCATCACCACTCGACGCGTGAAGCGACGACGGGAGCTGGACGGCGCGGGCACGAGCATCAGCCACAGCCCGAGCCCCAGCACGGTGCCGATGATCAGCGGGATGGCGAAAGGCAGGCTCATCGGAGCACCCGCTCCGGTTCGGGCAGAGCACCGAGGCGCAGCATGAGGCGATAGGCGATCGCGGAGATCGCCAGACCGCCGAGCAGCACGACCGCGCCAGCCGGGCTGTCATAGGCGCTCACGGCCGCCGGCTGGCTGGCCATGAGCAGCAGGATGAGCCAGGGCGCGGCCACGGACAGCCGCGCCGCATTGACCGTCCACGACTGCCGGGCCTCCAGCTCGCTGCGGGTCCGCGAGTTCTCGCGCAGGAAATCGGAGAGCGTGCCGAGCAGCCGACCCAGGTCCGTGCCGCCCACCTCCCGGGTGACGCGCAGGGATTCGATGATGTTGTCGGCCACCGGATCGGCGAGCTCCTCCTTGAGGGCGTCCAGCGCCGGGAGGAACTGCCCAGTGGCCCGGTAGTCGCCGGCGAAGCGCTCGAAGGCCGGCTGCACGATCTCCGGGCCCCGGTGCTGCAGCTGGGCCAGGGCCTCGGGCAGCGAGAGCCCCGCGCGGATCGCCGAGCGCAGCATGTCCACCACGTCCGGCCACACGGTGCGCAGCTGGTGCGAGCGACGGCGCATGCGCCGCCCCAGCAGGGACCACGGGACGAACAGCGACGCGATGCCCGCGCACAGGCCGAACACCGCACCCCCGGACACGGCCCACACGATCACCGCGGCCAGGGCCGCCACGACGACGGACAGCAGCACGAACGAGCCGGGGCGCACCGCATGCATCCCGGCACGATCCAGGCGCCGGCGCAGAAGTCCCTCACGACGCCGTCGCTGCGCACGCGGCGTGACCTGGGTCCAGAACGACCACCAGATCAGGCACAGTCCGGCCCCGAGCAGCAGCCCGAGCAGGACACCGGTGATCATCGTCCCGACCCGTCGTCACGGCTGCGGCCCAGGCACTCGCGCACCTGCTCGGTGGAGATGCCCGCAAGAGCGAACTTCCCCGGGGCCGGAACCTCGGCACCGGCTGCGACCAGATCGCCGCCGACCCGATGGAACAGAGTCGACGTCTCGATGATCCCGTTCTCGACCCGGGTGCCGACGGCCAGGATCTCCTCCACCTCTCGGTGCCCGTCGGGGCGACGACGGCAGTGGACCACCAGATCGAAGCACGCGGCCACGGTGGGCACCACGAACGCCGAGGAGATGTTCTCGCCCGCGAGCAGCGGCAGCGTGCAGATCTTGGTGACGGCGTCCCTCGCGGAATTCGCATGCAGGCTGGCCATCCCCGGGAGGCCGGCGTTCAGCGCGATGAGCATGTCCAGGGACTCGGCCTCGCGGACCTCCCCCACGATCAGCCGATCAGGTCGCATCCGCAGTGCCTCCTTCACGAGCCGGCGCATGGGGATCTCGCCGGTGCCCTCGAGGTTCGCCTGCCGGCACTGCATCCCGACCACGTCGCGCAGCGGGATCTGCAGCTCGAAGATCTCCTCGACCGTGACCACGCGCTGCCGCGGGTCGATCTGCGCGCACAGGCAGTTGAGCATGGTGGTCTTGCCCGCCTGCGTGGCTCCGGAGACCAGGATGTTCAGCCCCGCCCGCGTGGCCTCCGAGAGGAACGTCCCCGCCTCCTGGCTCATGGAGCCCAGTCGGACCATGTCCGCGATCCGTCGTGCCGCCACCACGAACTTGCGGATGTTCACCGACCAGTGCTCACGGGTGACATCCGGAATGACCACGTGCAGGCGCGAGCCGTCGGGAAGGGAGGCGTCCACGAACGGCGAGCTGAGATCCAGGCGTCGGCCGGAGCGTCGCAGCATCCGCTCCACCAGTTGCCGGACCTCCTCCGGCTCCACGTGCAGCCCCGTCAGCTCGGACTCTCCGCTGCGGGCCACGAACACCTCATCGGGGCCGTTGATCCACACTTCCTCGATCGAGTCGTCGTCGAGCAGCGGCTGCAGCACCCCGAAGCCGGCGACAGCGTCCAGGATCCGATGGCGGACCTCCTCCAGGTCCTCGAACGACGCGGAGCCCGTGCGCGCCGAGATCTGATCGTGCTCATTCAGGACGGCGTCGACGATCGAGGCCACCTCGGTGGGCGCATCGAACGGATCCAGACCCCGACGACGCACCTGCTCGCGGACCTCGGCGATCACCCGTGAGCTGAGCTGCGACTCCTCGACCTGTCCGGCTCGACGACGCCCACGCACCGCAGACAAGCCCCGTGGGCGCGTCTGCCCCTGCAGCACTGCAGCCATCACGGACCCCCATCCGCTCGACAACCCCGATTGCCGAGGAATCTAGAGCTCAGGGGGCAGGCGGTACATGGACCTTGGTCCAGGGTGTGGATAACACTTCTCCGACCTGGGGGAACACACCCGTGCAAGCCGGGAAGTGACCGCAAAGTAGCGACGCAGAATGATCATTCGTGCAGTTATGACCCGCTTAACGCATCCGCTGACCCTCGCAGGGGCCCTCCCTTCGATGTCGCTGCCGACCCTTTTGCTTCCTCGCAGGCTGCGACCTTCCCCGCGACCGGTCGAAGATTCACTGCAAGGGCGTTGGAGCGGTGGAGAGACGCTCGGTCATAGTGACGGACGGGAAGAATCGGCCTCTCGCGATGGGACAGGGCGGGATGTCGATCGTGTGTCGTCATCTCGGGGAACACTGAGTGGCACGTCAGGTGAGGAGGGACTGCCGCATGGAATAGGTCAGGTCATCTTGACCTGACCTGATCGTGCGGCAGTCCCTATCGACGGCTCTTCGAGCGCTGACGTTGCGTGCCATCCTCCCGTCCCGCGGCACCGCTAGCCAGCATGTTCAGGCAGAATGCAGCGGTGTCTCACTCAAGCTCATCCCCCCGGGGCATAGCCGGAAGACTCCGCACGGAGTCGGGATCGGCCATGCTGCTCATCATTGTCACGGCCTTCGCCCTCCTCTGGGCGAACTCGCCGCTGTCCTCTTCCTACTTCGAGTTGTGGCACCAGAACGTAGGGATCGACGTCGGCCCGTTCGGGTTGCACCTGGATCTGCACCACTGAATCAACGACGGGCTCATGGTCGTGTTCTTCTTCGTCGTGGGTCTCGAGGTGCGCCAGGAGTTTGCGTATGGGGCCCTGCGGGACAGCAGTCGCGCACGCCTGGCAGCGATCGCCGGTGTCGCGGGCGTGGCGTTGCCCGCGCTGGTGTATGTCCTGGTCGTCGGAGCGTCCGGTGGCGAGGGGCTTCGCGGGTGGGGGGCGGTCGTCGGAACGGACACGGCGTTCATGCTCGGTGCTCTCGCGATCGTCGGCCCCCGGCTTTCCGGGCAGCTTCGCGTCTTCCTTCTGACTCTCACGGTGGTCGACGACTTCCTTGCGGTGTCGATCATCGGGGTGTTCTACAGCGAGGAGATCCGGCCCGTCCCGCTGCTGGTCGCTCTCGGCTGCCTCGTCGCCCTGTGGTTGCTGGGCCGTTCCCGGCAGTGGAGTGCTGCTCCGTATGTGGGGATCGTCATCGTGCTGTGGCTGGCGACTCTGTCCTCCGGCATCCACGCCTCGCTGACGGGCATGATCGCCGGCCTTCTGATCCCCGCCTACCCAACGCAACGGCACGAGGTGGTCGCCGCCCGGCAGCTGTTCCGCGACTTCTGGCAATCCCCGAGCGCTTCCTCGGCGCGTGCCGTCGGACGGGGGCTGTCCAAGGGCGTGTCGGTCAACGAGCGGTTGCACGAGTACCTCCGTCTCCCCACGGCGTTGCTGGTCGTGCCGATCTTCGCTCTGGCCAATGCCGGGGTCGACCTGGGCGGCGGGGTGGTGGCCGACTCGCTGGGCTCGCCTGTGACGTGGGGCGTCATCGCGGGGCTCGTGCTCGGCAAGCTCCTCGGAATCGGGATCGCGACGCTCCTCGCCGTTCGGATGGGCGCAGGCCGACTGCCGGAGGGAGTCGGAATGGGCAGCGTGTTCGGCGGGGCAGCACTTTCGGGCATCGGTTTCACCGTGTCGCTGCTGGTCATCAGCCTCGCTTTCGACTCCTCCTCTGATCTGGGGCGCCAGGCGACGCTGGGCGTGCTCGTGGCGATGGTGCTCGCTACTGTTCTGGGCTGGTCGATCTTCAAGGTCGCGGCCCGTCGGTGGGGAGAGGAGACGGCGGATCTCCCGATGACGCTCGACTCTCCGGTGGACCCCGAGGTGGATCACATCCGCGGACCGGAGGACGCCCGGCTCACCCTCGTGGAGTTCGTGGACTTCGAGTGCGAGTTCTGCGCGCACGCCACTGGGTCATGGGAAGACCTGCACGGGCGCTTCGGTGACGATCTGCGCTATGTCGTGCGGCATCTGCCTCACCATCCTCACGGCCCCCTCGCCGCACGGGCCGCCGAGGCGGCCGCGAAACAGGAGATGTTCTGGCGGTGGCTCGACTTCGTCTTCACTCGGCAGCACGCGCTGGAGAGGGAGGATCTCATCGGCTACGCGGCTGAGCTGGGCCTCGATGTCGAGGCGTTCATCGAGGATCTCGACAGCGACGAGGTTGCTGAGAGGGTGCAGCGGGACATCGCGAGCGCGGAGGCGAGCGGCGCCAAGATGACCCCGACGTTCTTCGTCGATGGTTGTCGGATGATGGGCAGCTATGACGCGCGCTCACTGACCGAGATGCTGGAATCCAGCCGTCGCGGGAGCCGCACCCAGGCGGCGAAGGCCTGAGGCCGATCCGCGAACCCGGAACACGGTGGGACGCGGGCGGTGCCGGAGCGTATCAGTCACAGCTGCGCGTTCACCGCTCTCGCGTCGGGCTGGTCATGGACACCGTGCGGCATCGCCTTCACCGCCGGCCACCAGCTCTTCGAGGTCACGGCCATGAGGTTCACGACGCAGTGGGTGCGACTCCGCCGCCGGGCCGCCCCGGGCAGATGCGCGGCGATCGCCGTGACCCCCCCCGCATGCGCATCCGATGTCACCATGCGCTCCCCGGCGAGGTCGCGGGCGACCATGCCGGCGAGGAACCCGTTCCACGCAGGGCACTGCCGCACGGAGAGGTGACATCTGATCTGGCGTGGCCGATGGGCGGCCCAGAAGGATGCGCACCATGTCCGCTGGTGGTCACCGTCGCTCGACAGCCCGGACCCACGCCCATGCTGCGGGTACGCCACCGCTCGCAGTGCCGGCCGACCGGTGATGGTGGGATCTTCCGCGCCGGGTGCCAGGTCGGGGCACCGCAGTCACCGTCCGGACCGAGGCCCGCTATCGAGTCCGGGAGCTCGGATGGTGCGCATCATCGGAGTGAGCGATGCTTGCGAGCTCGGCGCGCGTGCGGGCGCCGTATTTCCGCAGCAAGTTGGCCACGTGGTACTTCACGGTGTTCGCCGTGATCCCGAGCTGGTCGCCGATGCGCTGGTTCGAGATCCCGGTCGCGACCAGGCGCAGCACCTGCTTCTCGCGGTCGGTGAGTTCCTCGGCGCCCTCCACGGTGAGCGCTGCGCTGGGTGGGTCCAGCGGGATCTCGATCCGCAGCGTCGTCCCCCAGCCCGGGGTCGTCTCCACGTCCATGGTTCCGTCGAGCGCCACCACTCGCTCCACGATCGGACGCAGTGTGTCGTCGTCCGCCGTCACCGCGGTTCCCCCATCGTCACGGACCTCCATCAGCAGGTTGCGGCCATCGCAGTCCCAGCCGATCCGGGCGCGTGCAGCGTCCGCGCGGTCCATGAGCGAGAGCACTGCTGTGCGGGAGATGGCGCGGGCTTCCCGAGCGACCGGGCCCGGCAGCGCCCGTCCTCGCGCAGGAGGCTCGGCGAACTGGACCTGCAGTGGCCCGGAGCGGATCAGAGGACGCAGTTCGGTGCGCAGGCGCGAGAATGCCTCGGCCACCGGCTCGAGCACGCTCTCCTGCTGCGCATGGACCGAACGAGCACGGATGAGTGCGGAGGAGGCGATCTCCGTGGCCTCCCTGCGCGCGGCAGCATCCGCGAGTCGGCCGGAGCGGAGCACGGCGAGGATCGATTCGAGGGTGATCGCATGCTGATCGGCCTGCTCGGTCAGGGCACGGTCCCGCGACAGGGAGCGGGCACGTTCCAGCGGGGTCGGGAGGTCGCTCACCCCGCTACTCTAGCCCGACCTGGGAGACCTACCCGATTGAACGGGGCGCCCCGCTCATCGGGCAGCAGTGGACCGCCGCGAACCGGCCCAAGATGGTCGACATGGAAGAACGAGGCATTCAGGATTCGCTGACGCGGATCGTCAACGAGATCGAGGGGGCAGCTGCCCTTCCCGACGCGCCCGCGCTCGCGGCCGCCGTCGAGCTGACAGCGGACGCCCGGCGGGTCTTCGTCCACGGCGCTGGACGCTCCGGGCTCGCGCTGCGGATGACGGCCATGCGCCTCATGCACCTCGGACTGGAGGTCCACGTCGTCGGTGAGACGACGACCCCGGCGATCGGAGAGGGCGATCTGCTCCTGACCGCCAGCGGTTCCGGCACGACCTCGGGGGTGGTGAGCGCGGCTGAGACGGCGCGATCCGTCGGTGCCCGCGTCATCGGGATCACGACCGACCCCGAGTCACCGCTTGCTCAGCTGTCCCACGCCGTCCTGGTCATCCGTGCGGCGACGAAGACAGACCGGTCCGAGCAGCAGTCGGCCCAGTACGCCGGCAGCCTCTTCGAGCAGCTCCTCGTCCTCGTCGGCGACGCTCTCTTCGACGTCCTGTGGCAGAAGAGCGGACAGAGTGCGGATGCGCTCTGGCCCCGTCATGCCAACCTCGAATGACCTTTCTTCCCCGTTGCATCATCGACACCACCACGAGAAAGAGACACCCTGACATGCGACTGCAGTTCGCCATGGACACCCTGACCACCGAATCCGCCCTCGACCTCGCCGCGAAGGCCGCCCCCTACGTCGACATCCTCGAGCTCGGCACCCCTCTGATCAAGAGCGAGGGCCTCGCGGTGATCACGGCGGTCAAGGCCGCCCACCCCGACAAGACCGTCTTCGCCGATCTCAAGACCATGGATGCCGGCGAGCTGGAAGCTGACATCGCCTTCTCCGCCGGAGCCGATCTGGTCACCGTGCTCGGCGTCGCCGGTGACAGCACGATCGCCGGCGCGGTCGCCGCGGCGACCAAGCACGGCAAGGGCGTCGTCGTCGATCTGATCGGCGTGTCCGACAAGGCCGCACGGGCCCGAGAGGTCGTCGCCCTCGGCGCCGTCTTCGTGGAGATGCACGCCGGCCTCGACGAGCAGGCGGAGGACGGCTACAGCCTCGACGCCCTGCTCTCCGCCGGCAAGGCCGCCGAGGTCCCGTTCTCCGTCGCCGGCGGCGTCAGTGCGGACTCTGTCGAGGCCGTCCAGCAGGCGGGAGCAGACGTGGCCGTCGCGGGCAGCGCCATCTACAGCGCATCGGACGTCGCCGCCGCGGCCGCCGCCATCCGCTCCGCCATCCGGTGACCACCGCCCACCGCATCCCGTGGTGAGGGGGCAGGTGACGGCACGCCCGGACCCTGTCCCCTCCCACCGGATGCGGTGGACTGATGCCGCAGACGATCCCCGCGTGGCGCAGAGCGCCACGTGAGCCTCCTCCCCGCAGGACGTGCCCGGCATCGGCGCCGGTCGGAGGCCCGCTCGATCCCGGCGATGGCTGCTGTCATGACGCGCATACGCCGGACTCCCCACAACGGCTCGATCGACAGCAGCGGACTCCGGCTCGTCGACCGCCGTCCGGGCCTCGGAGCACACGATCTCGCCGAGCTCCCGGCGCGGGCGGCGACGGTGCTCTCGCAGAAGCGCTCGATCCGCGTCATGATGATCGTGACGTTCTGGATGGCGCGGTGGCACGTCCCGACGGCCCCGCCATGGGCGATGTCGCTGCAGCCGCGTCAAACCTTCTCAGTGCCGGTCCCCTCGGTGGACCGGCACTCGTCCGCGTGACACCCCCCGCTGGAGCTCCCCGCCAGGACCGGCGCCGGGTGACACCGGTCCCTCCGCGACGTGCGCGCGCCGGCGGCCCTGGCACCAGTGATCGCCCCCCTCGCCCCGCGAGGCGATCCGGAGCGGGAGGTGAGGGGCGTCAGGAGCGTCGCAGCGACCTGCCCCGTCTCCCCCGATCACGCCCTTGCGCACTCGTCACCGCCGCTGAGCTCCGGCATGCCGGCCCCACCGGCGCCAGGCCCGCCCCGGGCATCGTCCAGGACCGGATCGTCGAAGGATCCGTGCAAAGAACCGGCCCGCGACCGCCGCTGGAGCGACGATCGCGGGCCGGGTGTATGACATCCCTGAATCAGGCGGGGATCATGCCATGCGGGTCGATGATGAACTTCTCCGAGGCACCGGTGTCGAACGTCGCGTAGGCGTCGGGGGCCTCGTCGAGGCTGATGACCTTGGTGTTGAGCATGTCGCTGAGGTAGGGCATGCGGTCCCACAGGATCGACATCATCAGCTCACGGTTATAGTGCATGATCGGGGCCTGGCCGCCGGAGATCCGAGGCGACTTGATCCACGCCTTGCCGAAGTCGAGCGAGAAGGTGCCCTCCTGCTCGGCCTTGGAGGAGGCCAGCGGGTCGGGACCGTAGACGCCGACGATGCCGGTGGCACCGCCTGCGCGGGTGGCGTCCATGACCTGGTTGATGGCGTGGGCCGGGTTCATGTCCTCGGCCTCGCGGCCGATCCCGTGGGCTTCGTTGCCGACGTAGTCGACGGCGCAGTCCACCATGGGTTCGCCGAGGATGGCCTCGATCTGATCGGTCAGCGGCACGTCCTGGTTGAGATCGATGGTCTCGCAGCCGTTGTTCTTCATCAGCTCCAGCCGGTCCTGATGGTAGTCACCGACGATGATGCAGGAAGCGCCCAGGAGACGGGCCGCCGCGGCGCCGCAGCGTCCCACAGGTCCGGCGCCGGCGATGTAGACGGTCGAGCCGGGCTTCGCCCCGGCCTCCATGAGGCCGTGGAACGCGGTGGGCAGGATGTCCGAGAGAAGGGCGAGGTCACGGATCTTCTCCATGGCCTGGTCCTTGTCCGGGAAGCGGAGCAGCTGGAAGTCGGCGTAGGGGACGAACATGTACTCCGCCTGTCCGCCCTGGAAATCACCCAGGTTGAACCCGTAAGCGCCGCAGGACACGTCGGGGTTCACGGTCTCGCACGCCTCGGTGTGGCGGGCGCGGCAGTTGCGGCATCGGCCGCAGGCGACGTTGAAGGGGACCGAGACCAGGTCGCCCTCGGAGAGGAACTCGACGTCAGAGCCGACCTCGACGACCTCGCCGGTCATCTCGTGCCCCATCACCATGCCCTGGGGTACGGGGAAGGAACCGCGGTAGATGTGCAGGTCGGAACCGCAGATGTTGGTGGCGACGATCTTGAGGATGACGCCGTGCGGGGCGCTCTTGCCGTTCGGCATCTCGAGCTTCGGGAAGTCGAGGGTTTCGACGCGCATGTCCTTGACGTTCTGGAACACGACGGCGCGGTTGCTGCTTGCCATGACGATCTCCTCCAGTTGTGGATGGCCCGGTCGCGGAAGTGCCACGGTCATTTGGATGCCCGTCGCCCGCGACCTCGGCTCTCGTCGAGCTTAGGCGGGGAGGAATCTCGCCGTCCACCGAGGTGCCCGCCCTGGCTGCGGCGATAGGCACCACGGGCAGGTGGACCGTGGAGGACCGGGCCATGCTCCGACCGATCGGTGGAACGTGTTGCTAATCTCGCCGGCATGGCCGAAGCACGCAGGTCCTCATCGTCGGACTCCTCACCCGTTCAGCCCGACGTGCTGGTGCTCGGCGCGCGCGAGCACAACCTCCAGGACATCGACCTGGCGGTCCCCCGCGACGCTCTGGTGGTGTTCACCGGCGTCTCCGGCTCGGGAAAGTCCTCCCTGGCCTTCGGAACCCTGTTCGCGGAGTCCCAGCGCCGTTACCTCGAGTCCGTCGCTCCCTACGCCCGTCGCCTCATCGACCAGGCAGGCGTCCCGGACGTCGACTCCATCACGGGCATGCCGCCGGCCGTCGCTCTTCAGCAGCAGCGCGGGGGCCGCAGCGCGCGGTCCTCGGTGGGCAGCATCACCACGCTCTCCTCGCTGGTGCGCATGCTCTACTCCCGGGCCGGCCACTACCCCGATGATCAGCCGATGCTCTACGCCGAGGACTTCTCCGCCAACACCGTGCAGGGCGCATGCCCGGAGTGCCACGGCATCGGCCGGGTGTACGAGGTCACCGAGGACATGATGGTGCCGGACCCTTCATTGACGATCCGCGAGCGGGCCATCGCCTCCTGGCCGACGGCCTGGCACGGTCATCAGCTGCGCGATGTCCTCGTCGCGCTCGGCTATGACGTCGATGTGCCCTGGAAGGATCTGCCGAAGGAGGATCGGGACTGGATCCTCTACACGGATGAGACGCCGTACGTCCCGGTCCACTCGCGGCTCACGCTCTCCGAGGCGCAGGCCGCGACCGCGGCCGGCGTCGAACCGACCTACTCGGGCACCTTCGTAGGAGCTCGTCGATACGTCCTGGACACGTTCGCGAACACCAAGAGCGGGTCGATGAAGCGGCGCGTGGCACAGTTCCTCACGGCCGCGCCCTGCCCTGCCTGCCACGGCAAGCGGCTGAAGCCGCAGGCTCTGTCGGTGACCTTCGAGGGCCTCGACATCGCCGATCTCTCCGCGCTGCCCCTCGCGGAGCTCTCGACGTTGATCGAGGAGGCAGTCGAGCGGGCCACCGGCGATCTCGACGGGACCGAGACTGCCGGTCAGGCACTGGACGAGGCAGCCCGACGCGACGCTGTGCAGCAGCGCGTCGACGCTGGCGGATCAGCCCATGAGGCAGCCCCCGACGTGCGCAGGACGCCGAACCACTCGGTGGAGAAGCTGGCCGCGACAGCGCGCCTGGGCGCAGAACTCGTCAACAGACTGCGGCCCATCATCGACCTCGGTCTGGGGTATCTCTCCCTGAGCCGCACCACCCCCACCCTCTCGGGTGGGGAGCTACAACGACTGCGGCTCGCGACTCAGCTGACCTCCGAACTGTTCGGTGTGGTCTACGTGCTCGATGAGCCTTCCGCAGGGCTTCATCCGCAGGACGTCAGCGCGCTGCTCGGCATCCTCGACGGGCTCAAGCACCGGGGCAACAGCCTGTTCGTGGTGGAGCACTCGGTGGACGTGATGCGGCACGCCGACTGGCTGGTCGACATCGGGCCCGGCGCGGGTGAGCGCGGCGGCCGCGTCGTCTACAGCGGGCCCTACGAAGGGCTCGCCGAGGTGGAGGAGTCCGTCACCCGCGGATACGTCTTCGGGGGCAGCGGCCTGCCCCACCGGACGCCTCGCGAGCCGCAGGGATGGCTGAAGCTCGAGCACGTCATGCGCAACAACCTGCGCGACGTGACGATCTCCTTCCCGCTCGGGGTGTTCACGGCCGTCACCGGAGTGTCGGGATCAGGCAAGTCCAGCCTGGTCAGCCAGGCCCTACCCGCGCTGCTCGACGAACGACAGGGACGAGCAGACGAGGCGGAGGACGCTGACGCCGCCGACGGGGACGAGCTCCTGCTGTCGGACGAGCCCGACGAGCTCGAGGGTGAGATCCGAGGCGACGTCAACGGGGTGCGCCGCGTCGTGAGCATCGACCAGAAGCCCATCGGTCGCACCCCGCGCTCGAACGTCGCCACCTATACGGGCCTGTTCGACCACGTGAGGCGGAGGTTCGCGGAGACGCCCGAGGCTCGCGCTCGCGGGTACAAAGCGGGCAGGTTCTCCTTCAACGTCACCGGCGGTCGCTGCCCTACCTGCAAGGGCGAAGGATCCGTCATGGTGGAGCTGCTCTTCCTCCCCTCGGTCTACACCGAGTGCCCCGACTGCCACGGCACCCGCTACCAGTCCAGCACGTTGGAGATCTCCTGGCGTGGCCGCAACATCGCGGAGATCCTCGCCATGAGCGTCGAGGAGGCCCACGACTTCTTCCAGGGCGAGTTCGACATCATGCGCTCGCTCACGGCGCTGGTCGACGTCGGCCTCGGATATCTCCGTCTCGGACAGCCGGCCACCGAGTTGTCCGGAGGTGAGGCGCAGCGAGTGAAGCTCGCCTCCGAGCTCCAACGATCCCAGCGCGGGGACACCCTCTACGTCCTCGACGAGCCGACGTCCGGGCTGCACAGCGCCGATTCCGATCGGCTCGTGACGCATCTCCAGACCCTCGTGGACGCAGGCAACACCGTCGTCGCGGTCGAGCTCGACATGCGCATCGTCGCCGTGGCCGACCACGTCATCGACCTCGGGCCCGGGGCGGGGGACGACGGCGGCACGGTGGTCGCCTCAGGCACGCCCGCGCAGGTCGCCTCGTCCAGAGCCGGTGCGTCGGCACCGTACCTCGAGGCCGCGCTCCGGGAGGCCGCCTCCCGGACGTGAGCGTCGTACGGCTGCGACGAGGGCGATGACCTCGTCGCAGGGAGCGCATCGGACGAGCAGGCTGCGTCACCTGATCGGTGACCCTCGCCGTGTGACTTCCCCGCGCGGTCAGCAGGCGCTCCGCCCCGTCTGCGGATGAGGTCGGGAACCGGTGACCCTCGAACGACGCTGACCGGACGTCCTGCGGCGGCGTCGACGTCCTCGTGCCCCCGGCATCCCGGCGTCCCGGAGGAGATGGCCACGTGCGCCCCGTCCCTGACGTACGAGGTCTACACTGGCTGAGGGTTCGGCCAGGCCCCGGCGAAGAACGACAGCCGTCGATGGCGGCAGGTCATCGTCGACCACAGGGCCGAAACTTCTTCACCGTCTCCCAGGATCCGGCCCGAGAATCGGCAGCCACCACCTGCCGGCACTCCGATGAGCGCAACGACGACTGCACCCGAGTCGTCCTGCACCCGAACCACGCTGCCCGGTACGGACAGCGTGCGGCTCGCCCCCACGGGCAAGCCGTCATCTCTCGCAGAACGGAGCAGAACATGGCAGACGAATTGCATGGCAAGCGGATCGCGATCCTGGCCGCGGACGGCGTCGAGCGCGTGGAGCTCGAGCAGCCGAGACAGGCTCTTCAGGACGCCGGGGCCACGACCGTGCTGCTCTCGCTGCACGAGGGCGAGATCAAGGCCCGCGAGAACGACCTGGACGAGGCTGGGACATTCTCGGTCGATGCCCTGGTGAAGTCGGCCTCGGCCGACGAGTACGACGCCCTGCTGCTTCCCGGCGGCACGGTCAACCCCGATCAGCTGCGCGTGGATACCGACGCCGTCGGATTCGTGCGCGACATCATGGTCGCCGACAAGCCGGTCGCCGCGATCTGCCACGGACCGTGGACGCTGATCGAGGCCGGTGTCGCGAAGGGTCGGACGCTGACCTCGTACCCGAGCATCCGCACCGACCTGCGCAATGCCGGAGCGAACGTCGTCGACGAAGAGGTGGCGCGCGACGGGAACCTGATCACCAGCCGCTCGCCCGAGGATCTCCCGGCCTTCAACGCCGCGATGGTCGAGCTGTTCAGCCAGGACAAGTGAGGACACCATGATCAACTCTGCATTGTCGGTCGTCGTGCACGCCAAGCCCGGGAAGGAGCAGGACGTCGCGGACTTCCTCCGCAGCGCCCGTCCCATCGTCGAGCAGGAGGAGGGTACGCGGGCCTGGTTCGCTCTGCAGTTCGACGAATCGACCTTCGGGATCTTCGACGTGTTCCCCGACGACGAGGCCCGCCAGACCCACCTCTCCGGAGGCGTCGGTCAGGCACTCGCTGCACAGGGAGCAGATCTGTTCAGCACAGAACCGAGCATCCAGAACGTCGACGTGATCGCGTACAAGCTGCCCGGCGAGACCTCCTAGAGAAACAGCGTCGATTGACCTCGGGGTGCGCCCCCGATCGGCTCCACAGCCGTGGCCAGGGCTGTGGAGCCGATTCCCGGGGTGTCCCGTCCAGGACCGTGCGAGTTGCGCTGCCCGCTGACGGCCGATGGTCCCCAACAGCGGGGCACCCAGACCGCCAAGTCGCCCCGGATTCACTTGAAATCCACGCCGGGCATCTCGTGACAGGCCTGTTCAGCGAGCAGTGCCGACCACTTCAACGCGACACCCCGGGCCCTACTCCTCGGCCACCCGAGCATCTGCGGCACGCGATTCGATCGTCGCTGGGCACGGATCGGCTGCTGCTCCGCCATTTGGCTCGGCACGAGCGCGGCGAACTCGTCGGTCTCTGAGAGATGCCCGCCGAGCGGAGGAATCGGACAGCTTCCCGCGAATCCCGGCCCGCGTCCTCAGGGTCGTGCCGCAGGCCACAGCACTGCACCTCCGACAGATCGTGCGAGAACGCACGACATGGGGACTGCCGCACGATCAGGTGACAGTTTGACCTACCCATGCGGCAGTCCCCATGACGTCGCAGTACCCCTGGATGTTCGGGCTTAACCACGACGACCGAGCTCGATGCGCTCAGGATCTGATCGACGCCGCGCGATCCTCCTTCTCCACCTCGCAGCCGCACCTGGCGATCGCCAAGCTCACCTCATGGCGCGAGACCGCTGAAGCCATCGCCGCGGGGCTGGGAGAGGAGGTCGTCGAGTGGCTCGACTCTGACGACGAGAACGGCGCGACCTTCATCGTCGAGCGGCCCCGAGCAGTGGGCAGGCACACCTCGGTACCGCAACCGACCAAGAAGTCCGAGTACACCCTGAGGTCCGGATCCTCGTCCGCGATGAAGAGATTCCGCAGTTCTGGTTCTGCGTCGACGGGATGACCGTCCATCTCGAACAGGTCCATACGGCCTATCCGAAGCAGACCCTGTATCCCGTTCCGGGAGTCGCCTGGGGAATCACCTCCCCAGGCTCTGAGCCACCCTCTGCACCAGGCCCTGGGCGTTCTCCAGGGTACGCTGCGAGCGCTCCTCCAGGGAAAGGGTCTCCTCCATCTGCCGCACGCCGTCGGGCTTGTACCGGCCCACGGTGTAGTCGCTGCAGGCGAGGTCCGTGCAGATGTAGGTGCCCACGCTGCTGTACCGGTCCTTGGCCGACTTCGAGCGCTGGATCGAGAACATGGACACCCCGGTGGAGGTGTGCAGGGTCAGGCACAGCTGGCACATCCGCGCCCCGCCGTTGCCCTTCAGCGTCGACTTCTCCATCACCAGCCCGCGCAGGCCGTCGTCGGTCTCGACCACCAGGTAAGCGGCCTTGGGCGACTTGGGATCGGTCCAGCCCAGGATGATCTGGGCGTCCCAGTCGATCTGGTCCAGGTCCTTCGGCACCGCCAGGCGCTGCGCGGCTCCCTTGGAGCAGTTCAGGAAGCTCTTGCGGATCTCGGACTCGGAGTGGGCGTGCACGGGGGTCGGCTCTCTGCGGAAGGAGGGACGGGTGCTCGGAGCACCCGCAGGGCGGCGGCGAACGTATCACAGCCCCTGCAGTTGTAACCGTGAGCACAGCGGACGATAGATTGCGCCCATGGCCGCCGTACCGCCGCTGTTCAGCGATCTCGCCGCCGCCGTCGACCTCGACCCGTCCCAGGCGGCCCCCATCCGCGGTCCGCGCCTGTGGTGGTGCGGACCCCTGGACGTGGAGGGCCTGGCCCTGGGCTCGGCACAGGCCGCCGCCACGGGACTGTCGCATCTCACCGGGCGGGACCTCTCGGTGGATGCCGAGACAGTGGCCGCCTCCTTCGCCTCGATCTCCCACCTGCGCGTCAACGGCCGTCGTCCGCAGACCGCGGGAGCGCTGTCCGGATTCCATGCCACCGCCGACGGCTGGGTGCGCCTGCACGGCAACTACCCGCACCACGCCCGCGCCATCGAACGCGCCCTCGGCGCCTCGGATCCGCAGCGCCTGACGGAGGTGCTGAGCCGTCGTCGGGCCCTGGAGGTCGAGCAGCGCGTGCGCGACGCCGGCGGGGTGGCCGCCGCCGTGCGCACCCCTGAAGCCTGGGCGCGCAGCGCACCGGGACGGGCCGCCGCGCAGGGCCCGTGGCTGCGCTTCCAGTCCTCCGGCATCCCGGTGCGCCGCTGGGCTCCGCCCAAGGACGGCGGCGACGCTCCCCTGAGGGGTCTGCGCGTCCTGGATCTCACCCGCGTGATCGCCGGCCCCAGCGCCTCCCGGCTGCTGGGCGCCCTGGGGGCGGATGTGCTGCGAGTGGACCCGCCGTCGATCCCCGAGCTGCGCGGCCAGCACCTGGACACCGGCTTCCACAAGCGCAGCGTCGTGCTCGACCTGCGCAACCGCCGCGGACTGCAGACCCTGCAGCGCCTGCTCGACGACGCCCACGTCCTGCTGCTCGGCTACCGCGGCGGGGCGCTGTCCCCCTTCGGCGTGGAGGACGACCAGCCCGTGATCGAGCGCCCCGGGCTGCGCGTGGTCCGCCTCAGCGCCTGGGGCTCGACCGGTCCGTGGGCGGGCAGGCGCGGCTTCGACAGCATCGTCCAGGCAGCCTCCGGGGTCGCCCACCTCTACCGCTCCCCCGACGGCGCACCCGGTGCCCTGCCCGTTCAGGCGCTGGACCACGCCACCGGCATGGGCGTGGTGGCCGCCGTGGGGGCCCTGCTGGCCTCGGATCACGCCGACGTCGCCCACCTGTCCCTGGCCCGCACCGCCGCACTGCTGCTGGAGCACCCGCAGACCACGGGGCCGCCGCGGCACACGCGCGTGCAGCTGCGCAGCACGCGCACCGAGGAGCACGGCCACCTCCAGTTCGTGCCGCCGGCGCTGCTGCCCGACGACCGCGGGGTGGAGTACACGCAGGGGCCGGGTCGATACGGCGGGTCCGAGGCCTGGTTCCTGGACCGGCCACCGGGTTCCTGACGGCAGCGAGTCCGCTCAGCCCATCGTCGTGCCGGGTTCGCCCAGTCCCGATCCCAGGGATTCGCGGATCGAGTCCATGTGCGTGCGCATGGCCGCCTCGGCGCGCTCGGGGTCTGCGGCGGTGATCGCCGCCAGGATCTCGCGATGCTCCCGCAGCTCGATCTCCTCGCTGAGGTGCCAGCGCAGCTGCGGCAGGACGTGGTGCGCCCGCACCATCTCGTGATGCAGGCCCTCGAGGATGCCGGCCAGTCGATGGCTGCCGGAGGCCTGGGCGATGCCCGCGTGGAAGTCCCGGGCGCGCAGCGTCCGCTCGAGCGGCTCCAGTCCCAGCGCATCGCGCTGAGCCTCCCACCGCCGCGTGAGGTCCTCGACCTGCTCGGGATGCGCCCAGCGCGCGCAGCGGGCGGCTGCTCGGGATTCCAGGAGGGTGCGCAGCTCCAGGACCTCACCGAGATCCGTCAGCTCCATGCCCCGGATGCGGTAGCCCTTCTTGGGCAGCACCTCCACCAGGCCCTCGGCGACCAGCAGCTGCAGGGCCTCGCGCACCGGCGTCTTGGAGGCGCCGAAGTGCTGGGCCAGCTCGGGCTCGATCACGCGCTCCCCGGGCTGAAGCGCCCCTTCGAGGATCTGCGAGCGGAGCGCGGCCGCGATCTCGGCCTTCAGGGAGGGTTTCTTCTGCGCACTGACCACTTGTGAAAGATATCACTGTCACGTAGAAATATCTTTCATGGACGACTCTACCACCGCGCCCGCCGCCGAGGCCCCGGATCGACTCACCCCCGGGGCCCGCCGCGCCGTGTTCGCCGCCGTCACCGGCACCCTGATCGAGTGGTACGACTACGCCCTCTACGGCGCGGCCGCAGGGCTGGTGATCGCTCCGCTGTTCTTCGCCGGCACGGACACCGGCGCCACCATGGCCGCCTTCCTGACCTTCGCCGTCGGGTTCATCGCACGCCCTGTGGGCGGACTGGTGATCGGGCATATCGGCGATGCCATGGGACGGCGTCCGGCCATGCTCATCACGATCATCCTCATGGGCATCGCGACCGTCGGCATCGGCGCGCTGCCGACTGCCCAGGCGATCGGCGCCCTGGCCCCCGTCCTGCTGGTGCTGCTGCGCCTGATCCAGGGCATGGGCGCCGGTGCCGAGCTGGCGGGTGCCATGACGATCGTCGCCGAGTTCGCACCGCCGAAGCGCAAGGGGCTCTACACCTCTCTCGTGCTGTCCACTCCCCCGGCCGGCATCGCCCTGGCCACCGCCGCCTTCCTGGCCGCAGCCAGCCTGGGCGATCAGGCCCTGCTCGGCTGGGCCTGGCGGCTGCCCTTCCTGGTCTCGGCCGTGCTGTTCCTGCTGGCGATCTTCATCCGCCGCAACCTGGAGGAGACCCCGGAGTACCGCGCCGCCGTTGAGGACGCGGAGCAGGGGCGCACCAAGCTGCCCGTCATGGAACTGCTGCGCCGCAGCCCGCGCGAGCTGCTCATCGGCTTCCTGGCCATGACCGGGCACAACTGCCTCAACTACGCCATGGCCGTGTTCGGCATCTCCCTGATGACCTCCCCACAGGTGGGCCTGGAGCGCACCCCGGCACTGCTGGCAGTGACGCTCGGCAGCCTCGTCGGCGTCGTGGCCACGCCGTTCGGAGGCGCGGCCACCGACCGCTTCGGCGCCGCCAGGATCCTCGGACTCGGCTGCGCCATCGGCGCCGCCTACGCCTTCCCCCTGCTGCTCGGGCTCTCCAGCGGCAGCGCCGTCGTGGCCGCCGTGGCCATCGCCGGCGGCTACGGACTGGTCATCGCCCTCACCTCAGGCTCCCAAGGCGCCTTCCTGGCGCAGCTGTTCCCCGCCGCCGAGCGCTACAGCGGGATCGCGATCGCCCGAGAGATCAACGGCGCGATCGTGGCCGGGCTGACGCCTGCAGCGCTCGTGTGGATCATCGACCTGGCCGGCGGACGCGTGCTGGCCGGTGCCGTCGCCGTCAGCGCCGCCTGCCTCATCTCGCTGCTCGCGGTGATCCTCGGATCCCGCCTCTCCCCCGACCCCCAGACCACAGGAGCCCACTGACATGAACCGCACCCGCCTCTCCCGCCAGGTCCCGCGCTGGTCCGAGCTGCGACCGCTGCTGTCCTTCGAGCGCCCCGGCCTGCCGGATCGGGCGCACCGGCTGCAGCGCGCCGCCGACATCGGCGACCTCCGGCGCATCGCACAGCGCCGTACGCCCAAGGCGGCCTTCGACTACGTCGACGGCGCCGCCCTGTCCGAGCAGACCGCCCGCGGGTCCCGCCGGGCCTTCGACGCGGTCGAGCTGACCCCACGGGTCCTGCGCGGGATCGGCGAGGTGGACCTGCGGGTGCGCATCGCCGGCGGTGAGTCGGCCCTGCCCGTGGGCATCGCGCCCACCGGCTTCACCCGCTTCATGCATAGCGAGGGCGAGGACGCCGGGGCGGCCGCCGCGAGGCGCTTCGACATCCCGTTCAGCCTCTCGACCATGGGCACCCGCTCGGTGGAGCAGGTCGCCGAGGTCTCCGGCGAGGGACGGCGCTGGTTCCAGCTCTACCTCTGGAAGGACCGCCGCGCCTCCGAGGAGCTGGTGCGCCGCGCCTGGGAGACCGGCTACGACACCCTGCTGGTCACTGCCGACACCCCCGTGGCCGGACTCCGCCTGCGCGACACCCGCAACGGCATGACCATCCCGCCCAAGCTGCGCCTGTCCACCGTGCTGGATGCCTCCTACCGCCCGGAATGGTGGCTGAACTTCCTGAGCACGGACCCCCTGAGCTTCGCCTCGCTCTCCGGCAGCGGCGCCCCCCTTCCCGAGGTCATCAACTCGATGTTCGAGCCGACCCTGGACTTCGAGGACCTCGAGTGGATCCGCTCGGTCTGGCCGGGGAAGCTCTTCCTCAAGGGCGTGCTCGGCGTCGAGGACGCCCAGCGGGCCGGCCGCCGGCGCCGACGGCGTCTTGGTCTCCAGCCACGGCGGCCGCCAGCTCGACCGCGTGGTCCAGCCGCTGCGTGCGCTGCCGCGCATCCGCGAGGCCCTCGGCCCGGACGCAGAGGTCATCTACGACTCGGGCATCCTCTCCGGCACGGACGCGATCATCGCCCTGGCCCTGGGGGCGGACTTCACGCTGATCGGCCGCGCCTATCTCTATGGGCTCATGGCCGGCGGGCAGGAGGGCGTGGAGCGCGCGCTCGAGCTGCTCGAGCAGGAGATGCGCGTGACCATGCACCTGCTGGGGGTGGCCACGGTCGACGAGCTGCACCCGGGTCTCATCACAGGGGCCTGAGGCTCGACCTCAGGAGACGATGAAGGGGGCCGGTCGGATGACCGGCCCCCTTCAGTGCGCCTGCACGACCCTCGTTCCTCACAGGCCCTTGGTCCGGCGCACCTTCGAGGGGTCGTCCAGATCTGCGGGGTCGTCGAGCTCGGGGTCGTACTCGGGCACGTAGGCCTCCCCGCGCTCGGCGGCCTCCTCGGCCGCCTTCTCCCGGTCCACGCGCTTCCAGTGCAGGCGGCGCTCCACGCGTTCGTTCTGCTCCCGCTGGACCTCCTCGACGGGGCGATCGCGCAGCATGGCCACTGCGCCCACGGAGGAGCCGTCGTACACGACCTTCCCGTGCTCGAGCACGATGCCGCGCTCGCAGATGTCCATGATCAGGTCCAGGTCGTGGGAGACGACCACGAGGGTCTTGCCGCGGCGCACCAGGTCCTTGATGCGCCGGATGCACTTCTTCTGGAAGGGCTCATCGCCCACGGAGAGGATCTCGTCGACCAGGAAGACCTCCGGGTCGGTGTGGATCGCCACCGCGAAGGCCAGGCGCAGGTACATGCCCGAGGAGTAGAACTTCACCTGCGTGTCGATGAACTCGCCGATCTCGGAGAAGGCCACGATCTCGTCGAACTTGGCGTCGATCTCCTCCTTGTCCATACCCAGGATCGCGCCGTTGAGATAGACGTTGTCGCGCCCCGACAGATCCGGGTGGAACCCGGCGCCGACCTCGATCAGGCCGGCCACCTTGCGACGGGTGCCTACGCTGCCGGAATCGGGGTGCATGACCCCGGAGATCATCTTCAGCGACGTCGACTTGCCCGAGCCGTTGAAGCCCAGCAGCGCCACGGTCTCACCGTCGTGGATGTCGAAGGTGATGTCGTCGAGGGCCTTGAACTTGTCCGAGAGGTCGTTCTTGCGCCCGCGCAGGATCCACAGCACGGCTTCCTTGATGGAGCGCGTGTGGCGCAGGGTGAACCACTTGACCACGTGATCCACGCGGATGGCCACGGAGTCCTCGGTGAAGACGGCACCGGGCTTCTTGAAGGGAAGAGCGGTCATGGGGATCAGAGCTCCTGGGCGAAGTTGCCCTCGTAGCGGCGGAAGATGCGATCGCCGACGAGCACGGCAGCCACGGACACCAGTAGGGCGAACGGGGTCCAGAACGTCATCAGGTGATCGGCCACGTGCCAGCGCGGCTGCTCGAGCTCCACTGAGGCGAACCAGAACCCGTAGTGGAACAGCTCGACGGCCACGGTCAGCGGATTGGCGAAGTAGATGTAGTACACCCACTGCGGCAGCTTGTCCTGGACCATGGTGAAGGGGTAGAGCACCGGGGACGCCCACGTCGAGACCATGAGGATCAGGTCCACGAAGTTCTCCGCATCGCGGAAGAAGACGTTGAGCGTGGCGAAGATCAGTCCCAGGCCCAGGGCGAAGATCGCGACGATGAAGAATCCGGCGATCATGCACAGGAACTGCTTGGGCCCCGGGTGCCATCCTGCGGCCAGACATGCGATGAGCAGGATCAGCAGCTGCGGCAGGAAGTGCACCAGGGCCACGAAGAGATTGGCCACCGGGAAGAGCTGCCGCGGCAGGTAGATCTTCTTCAGCAGCCCGCCGTTGTCCGTCATGGACCGCGAGGCATTGCCGAAGATCTCC
The DNA here is from genome assembly GCF_026672465.1 of Kocuria sp. SL71. NCBI lineage: Bacteria > Bacillati > Actinomycetota > Actinomycetes > Micrococcales > Micrococcaceae > Kocuria > Kocuria sp. SL71. Next base: position 361,764 of record NZ_JAPPRE010000001.1, on the reverse strand, counting down.
CCGAAGAGATTCATCAGCACGATCCCGGAGAACAGATAGATCGCGAAGTTCTCCAGGCCCTTCTCGAGCCCTAGGAAGATGCCCATCGCGATGTAGTAGACGAAGAACTGCACGGCCGGCTTGAGATAGGACCACACCAGGCCCAGCACGGTCCCGCGATAGCGGACCTGGATCTCCTTGTCGACCAGCAGCCTCAGCAGATAGCGGTTCCGGAAGACGTCCAGCAGTCCGCGTCCCTTGCCGGGTGTCATCAGCTCCGGCGCTGTCGTGCTCATCCTTGCTCCTTGCGTCAGTGCGCGCACTGCGGCGCTGGGGCGGCCGTGCGCTGGGATCACGACGACGCCGGGCGCAGCGGCTGGGTGCGCCGCTGCGCCCGTCGTCGTGGTGGATCGGTCATGCGCGGCGGATCAGCGCTGGACGTCCACCGGCGGGTTGTCCTCGAAGGTCTTCGCCCACGCCTCGGGCGAGGTGATCTCGCCCAGAGCCTCGCGGTACTGCTCGGACAGCGAGTCCCAGCGCGAGAGCAGCTCGGCGTGCAGCTTGGCGCTGCGGGCGGTGAGCTCGCGCACCGCCTTGGGGTCGCGCTTGTGCCAGGCCGCACCGGTGCCGTCGGCATTGGAGACCACGGCCGAGTCCAGGGTGGCCAGGTGGTACCACTTGCCGTCCTGGTGGGCGACCCACTCCTCGGGATGGCTCTGCGCCAGCTCGCGCACCGGCAGGACCGTCTGCTTGAGCAGGGTCTTGACCGCCCACGGCGGCAGCTGCCAGTAGGCCGGCGGCTTGGGCAGGCCTCGGCGCTTGGGCGGGCGACGCCGCTTGGCCGCCGGGAACGCGCCCTGGTCCTGGCTGAACTGGGCGTCCGAGAACTCGGACTTCAGGGAGCGGATCTCCGGCATCCTGGTGCCGATCATCCCGTGCAGGCCCTCGGGGCCGCGCAGGACGTCCTCGATGGCCATCAGCACGCACGTTGCGGCGTAGTACTGCATGGAGACCGTGTGCTTGGTGTCCACGGCCAGGGACTCGCGCACCATGCGCCCGCCGCGCGGGAACGGCGAGTGCAGCAGGGCCGCGATCAGGCGGTTGCGCTCGTGGAAGTAGGCCTGCCAGTCGACGGCGTCGTCCTTGTCCATCCAGGACACGTGCCACACGGCCGCCCCGGGCAGGGAGACGGTCGGGTACCCGGCCTCGGCGGCGCGCAGCGAGTACTCGGAGTCGTCCCACTTGATGAACACCGGCAGCGACAGCCCGACGTCCTGCAGCACCTTGCGCGGGATCAGGCACATCCACCAGCCGTTGTAGTCGGCGTCCCAGCGGCGGTGCAGGTTCGGTCGCGAGCGCAGGCCCGCCTCCGAGAAGTCGATGCCGCCCAGATGCTCGATCGGGCCCCACAGGAAGCGGTAGCGGTCGACGACCTCGGCGTAGCCGTTGAGCACCGGGCGGTTGTACATGTCGAACATGTGCCCGCCCACGATCGTGGGAGTGCGGCAGAAGTCCGCGAAGGCGACGGCGCGCAGGACGCCCTCGGTCTCCAGGAGGATGTCGTCGTCGAGGATCAGGACGTAGTCGGAGGCCGAGCCGTCCGCGCGTCCCTGCACGACCTCGTACATGTTGCGGGAGAAGCCGCCCGAGCCGCCCAGATTGCCTTGGCGGATCATGCGCAGCTTCCCGCCCATGGCCTTCTCGGCCTCGGCGAAGTCGTCCTCGTCCTCCACGAGCCTGTTGCCCTGGTCCACGATGATCAGCTCGTCCAGGACGTCGTCGAAGCCGTCGGCCTCAGCGATCGTGCGGATCGTGTTCACGCAGTAGTCCGGGCGGTTGAACGTCGTGACGCCCAGGGTCACGGTCCCCTGGGGGGCCGTGTCCGGAACCGACCAGGCGGCCGAGTCGAGGACCATGCCCTCCTCATCGGCGATCAGGTCGAACCAGTACCAGCCGCCGTCGCCGAACGGCGCCAGGGTGAGGTCGAACTCGCTGGTCTGCGAGCCGCCGGGCAGCCGCACGTTCTCCACGCGCTGGGAGATGCCGCGGGCGTTCGAGCGGTAGACGATCAGGGAGCCGGCGCCGGTGGTGGCCACGGTCAGTACGACCTTCTCGGCGACCGTCCAGCGGCGCCAGTACGAGGCTGGGAACGCATTGAAGTACGAGCCGAAGGAGACGCGGCGCCCCGAGCGGATGCGCATGGAGCGCCGGCTCAGGATGTCGTCCGGGTGCTCGGCGACCTCGTCTGACGAGCCGGAGGAGCGCTCCTTCCTCAGCGGCCCGTCGACGTACAGCGGGAGTGCGTCGAGGTCCTTGGCCTCGGGCAGGACCACCCGGGCCACCTCGCGCAGGGAGCCCTGCGACGACGACGGCGCGTTGGTGATCCGGCCCAGGAAGCCCTGGGCGTCCTGCTCGGCGCCGGTGCTGCCGTTCTGCTCGCTCACGCGTCGATGCCTCCGCTCGTGATCCGATCCCCGCCCCGGAAGTGGGGGGCGATCCTGTTGTCCACCATGGACAGCGCCGACCCGATGGCCATGTGCATGTCCAGGTACTTGTAGGTGCCCAGCCGCCCTCCGAACAGGACCGAGGACTCGCCGGCGGCCAGGTCGCGGTAGGCGAGCAGCTTCTCGCGGTCCACCGTGGTGTTGACCGGGTAGTAGGGCTCATCGCCCTTCTCGGCGAAGCGCGAGAACTCGCGCATGATCACGGTCGCGTCCTTGGTGTAGTCCCGCTCCGGGTGGAAGTGGCGGAACTCGTGGATGCGGGTGAAGGGGACGTCGGCGTCCGGGTAGTTCATGACGGAGGTGCCCTGGAAGTCCTCGATCTCCAGGACCTCCTCCTCCAGATCGATCGTGCGCCAGGACAGATCGCCCTCGACGAAGTCGAAGTAGCGGTCCACCGGGCCGGTGTAGATCACAGGGACCTGGCCGACGACCTTGGACTTCGAGAACTCGTGCGAGTCGTCGAAGAAGTCGGTGTCCAGCCGGACCTCGATGTTCGGATGATCCGCCATGCGCTCGAGCCAGGCGGTGTAGCCGTCGGTCGGCAGCCCCTCGTGGGTGTCGTTGAAGTAGCGGTTGTCGTACGTGTAGCGCACGGGCAGCCGCTTGATGATCTCTGCGGGCAGGTCCTCGGGGGCGGTCTGCCACTGCTTGGCCGTGTAGTGCTTGATGAACGCCTCATAGAGGGGGCGTCCGATCAGCTGGATGCCCTTGTCGTTGAGGTTCTGCGGGTCGGTGCCCGCCAGCTCGCCGGCCTGCTCGCGGATCAGCTCCCTGGCCTCGCCCGGTGAGTAGGCCGAGCGGAAGAACTGGTTGATCGTGCCGAGATTGATCGGCATGGGGAACACCTCGCCGTTGTGGCGCGTGTACACCTTGTGCACGTAGTCCGTGAACGTGGTGAACCGGTTCACGTACTCCCACACGCGCTCGTTCGAGGTGTGGAAGAGGTGAGCGCCGTAGCGGTGCACCTCGATCCCGGTGCGCTGCTCCTTCTCGGAGTAGGCATTGCCTCCGATGTGCGAGCGGCGGTCCAGGATGACGACCTTCAGGCCCAGCTCATCCGCAGCGCGCTCGGCGACGGTGAGCCCGAACAGGCCCGATCCGACGACCACGAGGTCAGCATTCATGCAGTCTCTCCCGTTCCGGTCCGCTTCCGAGCCTGCTCGGGCAACGGACCACATCTCACCCGGCGCGACGCAGCGCGACCGGTCGGCGTGGCCCCCACGGTACCGGAGCGATCCTGGGAGCTCCTGTGGGACGCGCATGATGAGGCGCTTGCCACACCCGGCCGTGCGACCGGTCACGGACTGCTCACGGGCTGGGCGGGACGACGGAGACTGACCGTCAGCGCCGATCCGGCGCGACGTCCTGCGTGGTCCAGTCCACGACGTCCTGGCGGAAGAGGGAGCCGCCCGCGACCAGGGCGGCCGCCGCCACGAGAAGGGCGAGCCACCGGCTCAGCGGCAGGAGGATCGCCACGGCGATGATCACCGCGAACAGCTGGAAGGTCAGCGCCGCGGCACGGGGCCAGCGCCTGCCGGCCCACAGCGCCATGGAGGTGCGCGCCACCCACAGCCCTCCGACTGCCAGCAGGACGGTGAGCATCAGCGTGGTGACCGCGGAGGCGGCGTGGCCCGTGAACAGCCCGGAGAGCACCCACAGCGCGCCGGCGAAGACCACCACCGACTCGGCGGCCACAATCACCACCAGGGGCACGAGGGCCTGGGGGCGCAGAGGCCGAGCGGCCTCGGCGGCGTCTCGGTGACCGGCGGATGCCACGGGCAGCTCCTGGAAGGGTCTTCGGGGCAGCCGCGGACTCGCGCGGCTCCTTGCCGCATCAGCGTATCGCCGCAGGGCACGGACCACGTCCACGAAGGCCGATCCCGCCCGACGACCCGGCCGCGTGATCGGCGCTCGCAGCGAGCTTCAGGAAATCTTCGGGGATTCGGGAATTCACCCCCGAGATCCCCGTCCGGAAGGTGTGTGACGAATGTCCCAACCCCTTGTTCACGTGCCGTTCACATGGAAAAGTAGAGGAAATCTTGAACGGGTCACTGACGACCTGTCACCCGCCCTCCAGGGCACCCCTCACCTCGCCGGGCATTGCCCCTGCCCGGCCGTCGCGTGCCTTCTGAAAGGAGTCGAATCGTCATGGATTGGCGTTCACACGCAGCCTGCCTCGAGAAGGACCCCGAGCTGTTCTTCCCCGTGGGCAACACCGGCCCGGCCCTGCTCCAGATCGAGGAGGCCAAGGCCGTGTGCCGCACCTGCGATGTCATGGACGAATGCCTCTCGTGGGCCATGTCCTCCGGCCAGGACGCCGGAGTCTGGGGCGGCATGAGCGAGGACGAGCGCCGGTCCCTCAAGCGCCGCAACGCCCGCGCTCGCCGCGCTTCCTGATCAGCTCATCGCCTCGTCACGACGAGGCCTCGTACACCGGCACGGTCATCTCGATGACCGTGCCGGTGTCGTCTCCGGGGCGCCAGCTCACCGATCCGTCGAGCTCCCCCAGCACCAGGCTGCGCACGATCCGGCTCCCCAGACCCGCCGAGGGCATCGACGATCCCTCGGGCTCATCGGCCGACCATCGTCCGCTGCTCATGGAGGGATCCATGCCCACGCCGTCGTCGGCGATCGTCACGACCAGCTCCGCGCACGGAACCGGACGGCCTTCGGCGCGAGCCTCCCGGCAGGTCGAGGGGTCCGGATCATGGCGCTGCGCGCTGACCTCGATCGTGCCGTCGCGACCGCTCAGCCCGTGCTCCACGGCATTGGTGAGCATCTCGTTGAGCACCAGGGCCATGGCCGTCACCTGCTGACCCGGCAGCCGGCCGAACCTCCCCGTGACGCGCGTGCGCACGGTCTGCCCGGTCGCGGCCAGCTCGGCGATCGCACGGATCTGGCGGCTGAAGTGCTCGTCGAAGTCCACCGAGCCCTCGGGAGTGTGCGACAGCGTCTCATGCACCGCCGAGACGGCCTCGAGCCGTCGCATGGCGTCCGACAGCCCGCGCCGGGCCTCCGGGCTGTCTGCGCGGCGCGACTGCATGCGCATCATGGCCGCCACGGCCTGCAGGCTGTTCTTCACGCGGTGGTGCGTCTCGCGGATGGCGGCGTCCTTGGAGGACAGCTCGCGCTCGCGCCGACGCAGCTCGGAGACATCGCGGCACAGCAGCAGCGCACCGACCCGCTGACCGTCCTCGGTCAGCGGGACCGAGCGGAACATCACGACCACGCGGCCCCGGCGGACCTCCGCGTGGCTGGGGACCCGACCGCGCAGCACGCCCATCAGGCCCTCGTCGACCTGCTCCCCCGCGAAGGCTCCGGAGCCCAGCGCCTCCGTGAGCCGCTGCCCGAGCGCGGCCTCCCCGGCGCCCAGTCGGGCGACCGCGGAGACGGCATTGGGGGACATGAAGGAGACGCGGTCGTCCTGGTCCAGTCTGATGACGCCATCGCCCACGCGCGGATTGCCGCGCCGGGGCGACGGCTGGGTACCGGCCTGAGGCCACTGCCCCGTCCCCGCCATGCGCATCAGCTGAGCGGCGACCTCGCGATAGCTCTGCTCCCCCGGAGAGGTCGTGGTCCCGATGCTGCGCTCCGAGATCAGCGAAAGCAGCGCGATCGGCTGCCCGTCGAAGACGACGGTGGTCACTAAGGCCTGGACGTCGGCGGCCAGCCCCGGCAGCAGCCGCTGGCCCGTGTTGCGGTGGGAGCTCACACCGGCAGTGCCCCAGATCTCGCGCAGCAGAGCGCTGAGCGGGGGGCCGAGATGCTGGCCGATCTGGTCAGCAGGGAAAAGGGTCTGCGTGGTCCCCGGCCGGGCGTGATCGAGGATCAGGAAGTCCGTGTCGCGAGCCGGCAGGCGCATGGCGCCCGGAGCGGGCTCGAAGCTGCGATCGGGGAAGGTCAGGTGGACATCGCCGAAGCCCAGATCGGCGAGCATCTGCCACTCGCCCACGAGCAGATGGAGGTGCTCGACGGCCTCCTCGGAGAATCCATCGCGGCTGCTCAGCTCGACGAGGGACACGCGCTCGGGCTCCTTCCGCTGCAGCGGGCGGCATTGCCCGCACAGGATCGCGGCTTCGAGGCTATCACCGGCGCAGCCAGCCTCCCACGGCCCGTCCCAGACGGGTTCCGCGGACGTCCTCGATCTCCTCCGCATCCTGCTCAGGGCCCAGATCTCCGTCCAGGCGGCGCAGCACCGAGCCGGCCAGATCACGCAGCTGCGCGCGCAGGCTCGACGACGGCGCGGATTCTGCCAGCACGGAGCCGGCAAGGGCCGCCGCATCCACGGTCTTCGGCTCCCAGGACAGGTGGGCGTCCCACTGCCCCGGTGCACCGATGGCCGCCCATGCCTCCTTCAGGGCGGCCCGGGGCGAGCTTCCGGCGGCAGAGCGTCGCACCCGGTTGGCCACGAGCATGACCGGGGCCGGCGTGAGCTCGAGCAGTCCCGGAAGCGCCCGGGCCGCACGCGGGATCCCGAGCACCTCGGCCGAGCAGACGGCCAGCACCAGGTCGGCCTCGGCCAGCGCGGCCGTGGTGGCCGCCGATCGCCGCGGCATCTCGATCTCCGAGACCAGCTCCTCGTCCTCCTCCAGGCTCGCCCCGACGTCGACCACGATCACCGGCGCTGGCCCGCGCGACGGGGCGGCACGGGAGCCGTCGGCGAGCTGAAGAGCCCGGGGCATGTGCTGGCAGGCGCGCAGCAGCCGGCGCACGCTGCCGGCGCGCAGCTCAGGCCAGCGCTCGGGGCGCGTGATTCCGGTCAGCACCATGAGCCGGCCGCGGCCCACCTGGACCTCCACGGCCGCCCGCTCGAGGGCCTCCGGGCTCAGCCGATCCCGGTCCGCGGCTCGACAGGCCAGGGCGACGCCGGCCGTCTCGTCGAGCAGCCCCAGCAGCGCCGCCGTGGACGGGCCCCAGGTGTCCAGGTCCACGAGGGTGGTCTCCACGCCCTGCTGGGCCAGCTCCGCCGCCAGGTTGATCGCCACCGTCGACCGACCCGGGGAGCCGTGTGGTCCCCAGACCACGACCACGCGCCCTCGAGGAGGCAGACCGCTCGAAGCGTCGAGGCCCACCGTCTGCTCGGGCCCCTCGAGCAGGCGGTGCCATGCGGCCTCTGCATCCTCATGATCGGGATCGAGCCGATTGCCGCTCCCCTCGGACTGCCCGGGCGCGCCCCTGCCAGGGTCGACGACGCCCACGACCTCGTCGCCGCCGAGCATCAACGGCGGATCGCCGGGGCGGAAGCGCGGCCCCTCAGCAGCCTCCAGGAGGCGCTGGGCGATCTGTCGCGCCGGAAGCTGGGCAGGGACCTCGAGCGCACCGAGGCGCTGCCAGTCGATGGCATCGGAGGCAGGAGCGTGGGCGTCGTGGGCCAGGCGGTCATCCGGCGCGTCCTCTGCCTCCGCCCCGTCGAGCACGGCGACGAGCGGCTCGTGGACGACCACGGCCACCACGGCGCCGTCGCGGTGCAGCGCATCCAGGGCCGGTGCCGTCAGCTCGGGCTCATCGGAGTCCACCAGAACGGCCAGTGCCAGGCCCGAGCGCACCACGGCCAGCAGCTCGACCAGGTCCCCGCAGCGGCGCACGAGCGTCACCGGCCCGTGCAACCGGTCGACCTCCTGCCCGAGCAGATCCGCCTGCTGGCCGAGGCAGGCCATCGGAAGGCTCATCGTCCGCCGCCCAGGTGCGGCACCAGCGTGATCCTGGATTCGCCGGACAGCGCCCCCACGACCGCCTCCACGTCCGCGGAGTCCACGAGCACCTGGGCGGTGGCGTCGTCGTCAGCGGCCAGCCCGCCGGCGGTTTCCTCCACGCCGGCGAGCTCCGCCCCCTCCAGGATCTGCACCGGTTCGTCCCACTGCCCGCCGGTCCGATCGCGCTGGGAGGCCCAGATGTCCACGTGGTCCCCGGGCGCGGTTCCCGACGGAAGCGGAGTGGCCAGCGGGATCCCGATGGGACGACGGTCGATGTCCTCCTGCCGCCCCAGGGATTCCGTGGGGATCAGCTGCCCCTCCGGAACGCGCTGGAGCACGACCGAGCCCTCGTGCAGCTGCTGCGCCCCGGCCACATACTGCTCGCCCGTGGACTCCAGCCGCAGGTCGACGGTGCGCAGGTCCTCGGCCGTGACGGTCTGACCGACCTCCAGATCCCGATCGGCCACGGCGAAGGACTCCGTGGCATCGCCGTAGGTCACGGTGGCGGTCGTGGCGGCGATCGCCACCACGACGAGCCCCAGCCCGACCAGCAGCCGAGGCTCGCGCCAGCCGGGACGACGCAGCCGTCCGGCCGTCGCGGTGCTCGAGGCGCCCGAGGCGCTTCGGGATGTCGTGGTCGAACCGGATCTGAGCACGTTCGCCTCCTGGACTCGGCACAGCGCCGCGGGCCGTCCGTGGCGCTGCGATCGGCCATGCGCGCTTGCGAGCGGACCGATCCGGTGCTCATCGTGACCCGGCGAGGGCCCGCCCGGGAGACCTCGACTGGAACTGTGGACGACTCGATGACTTCAACTGCGCTCAGACGGCACGAACTGCATGCCTCTCCACGGCAGTGCGCATCATCCGGGGGCGAACCGCCTCAAGGCGGCTCATCCACAGCCTCTGCCCACGTCAGCGCACTGGATGGCACAATGTCCACGGCCGCAGCCGGCCTTGGCCCCGACCCCGGAATCTCAGGAGATCACCATGGCAGAGCCGCAGTTCCTCACCCTGGCCGATGTCGCCGACATTCTGGCGATCTCGGCCTCCCAGGCCCGGGCCATGGTCCGCTCGGGCGAGCTTCCGGCCATCCAGGTCGGCGGCCGCGGTCAATGGCGGGTCGAGAAGGCGCGCTTCGAGCAGTGGATCGAGAAGCGTCACCAGGAGACCGCCGAAGCCGTGCGCGCGGGCGCCTCCCTGGACTGAGGCCTCAGGCGCGCCCGGCCGCCGCAGCGTCCGAGACCACGCAGGCGATCGCCGAGAAGGGCACCGTCCGCATGGCGCGCACCGCCCGACGACGCCGGAACTCGTCATCCGGATGCATCGCCAGATCCAGGTGATCGCGCCCGGCCCGGTCGATCGTCCCCTCCAGCGCTGCCCCCGGCACGCCGTCGACCAGGATCACCCGCACCCCCGCCCTGGCCTGCGCCAGCGCCCGCACCGCCTGTCCCAGCCCGAGTCGGCTGCGGCGCTGCGGATCGCCGCGACGCCGATCCAGCCCCTCGACCCACAGCACCGACTCCAGCGGGATCAGCAGCTGGACCGCGGAGCCGTCGAGCATGACCCAGCCCATCCCGGCACCGGCCGCCTCGCCGCGCACCGACGAGCCCCCTCGCAGCCCCACATGGACCGCTGCGCCCTCGCAGCCCAGGAACCGGTCCTGCAGCAGCGCCTCCGCGGTCTCGGCGCGAGTCAGCTCGGCCGCCTCCCGCTCCACGTCCCGGAAGCGCTCGGCCGCCAGCTGCGCTTCCATGTCAGCGAACAGCTCATCCCAGCGCATCGGCTCCCCCGTCTCCCGAACGCCCCGCCCGCGGCAGGCCACTGCGACCAGCCGTGGACCGACCTGCCCGGAGTCTACGAAAGACATCCCTTCTCGGCACTTCATATTGAGAATCATCGTTGATTGACACCTGAGGCGCCCTACTGGAAGCTATAAGCATCAAAGGTCACCAGATGGCATCAAATGGCAGCATCCGAGAGGATCTGACGCTCCGGGCCTCCGGCTCGGGCGGGGTGCGCAGAGCAGGTGACCATGACGCCTGGAGGCAACCATGTCGGTGCAGTGCGCAGCCCGCTTCGCTCCCCCGCCGCCCGTCGAATCCACCGCCGGACTCAGCGCATCCGGCCGGTCTCACGGCTCGTCCGCCCGGCGCGGTCTGGGCACCGGGACCGTCCTGCTCCTGGCCGGCGGTGCCGCCGCGAGCGCCTGGGCGGCCCCCGCCTCCGCAGACGCGCAGGTCGAGGCCCCGGCACCTGACGAGCAGCGCGAGAGCGCCAGCGATCTGCCGGTCCAGAGCCCCCCGCACCGCGGTCGGCTCGCCGGTGAGCCCCTTGTGGAGCGCTGCGACGATGCCCGGCGCCCTCGACGCAGCACCCACCGGAGTCGCGACCGCAGAGTCCGCACCCATCGTGCATGCGTCTCCGCCGCAGACCTCGCCGGAGCGGATCCAGGACCGCCTGGCCCAGGCCACGCTGGTCCTGCGCAGCGGAGAGAGCCTGTGGTCGCTGACCGGTCAGCTGCTGGGGCCCGATGCCTCGGCGGCGGAGATCGCCCGGTCCTGGCCTCTGCTGTGGGAGGCCAACGCCGATCAGATCCGGGACCCGGATCAGGTGGCCGCCGGGACCGTCCTGCAGGTCCCGCCGCAGCTGCTGCCCGAGCAGTGAGACCGACCGGCCCGGCCCGCTCGAGACGCTGTCACCGGCCCGGCCCCGCCCCGCTGCCGTCTCTTCCACCCGCCCTTCCGTCCCTGACTGCCCCAGGAGTCCGCCATGCCCATCACCTCGCACCGCCCGCCGACCCCGCGCACCGGGGATCGCACCGCCGCACCAGGCACGGCCCGCCCGTACGTCTGGCGTCAGCAGCAGCGCACAGCTCCGCGACCGAGCGCACCTGGCACCGAGCGCGAGCGCGCCACGGCTCTGATCCGAGCCGTCGCCGTCGCTGCCGTCGAGGTCCTGGCCGGCGCCCGGCCCGCCAGGCAGCTCGCCCGCTGGGCCGAGCCGGAGATCGTGGATCGTCTTCATCGCCGAGCCGTCCTCCTGCAGAGGCGCAGAGCTCTGGAACCCGCTGAGGCGCCCGTGCACCGCGTGCATCAGCACTCGGAGGTCCGCAGCCAGCGCGTGTGCGCCGTGGACGCCGGAATCTACGAGGCAGCCCTGGTCATCTGCGACGACGCCCGCTCCCGCGCGGTCGTGGTGCGGGCCGAGCGGCAGGAGCAGGCCTGGCGCATCACGGTCCTGGAGGTCGGCTGAACCATCCCTGCGGGGCCGCCCGAGCACGGAAGAGGGGCCGGCGGAGGCACTCGCCTCCGCCCGGCCCCTCCGACCTGCCCGGACCGTCCCTCATGGGCGCAACGTCCTCAGTCCTCGGACGACGCCCGCTTCTTGGCCTCGCGCGCGGCCTTGGCCTCTGCGGCACGGCGCTCGGCGCGCGATCGCGGCTGGGCCGGGGCCTCGCCGCCGGAGGCCGCCGGATCCGAGACCGACGACGCGGTCGGAGCCGAGGCCTCTGCCGATCCCCGGGAGGAGGCCTCGGAGGACTTCGCGCCGCTGCGCTCGGTGCGCACCTGGGCGCGTCCGCTCTCGCTGGGTGCGGAGTACTGGAGGAACTTGGGCTGCTTCGGCAGCCCGGCCCCCAGCGGTCCGCCGCCGGCGTTGGCGCGCTGCGAGCTGAGATCCACCGAGAAGAGGTAGGTCACCGTCTCCTCGCGGATGCCGTCCATCAGGTTCTGGTACATGATGTGGCCCTCGCGCTGGTACTCGACCAGCGGATCGCGCTGAGCCATGGCGCGCAGCCCGATGCCGTCCTTGAGATAGTCCATCTCGTAGAGGTGCTCCGGCCACTTGCGGCCCAGCACGGAGAGCACCACTCGGCGCTCGAGGTTGCGCATGGCCTCGGAGCCGATCTGCTCCTCGCGCTCCTCGTAGACGACCTCGGCGTCCGAGACCAGCTGCTCCCGCAGGAACTCGGTGCTGAGCTTGTCGCGCCCGCCCGCTTCCTCGATCAGCTCGTCCTGGGAGACCGAGACCGGGTAGACCGTGCGCAGGGCCTCCCACAGCGCGTCAAGGTCCCAGTCCTCGGGGTGCCCCGAGCTGGTCTTCTCGACCACGATCGAGCCCACGACCTCCCGGAGGAACTGCTGCACCTGATCCTGGAGGTCGTGGCCCTCGAGGATCCGGCGGCGGTCGGCGTAGATCGCGGTGCGCTGGCGGTTCAGGACGTCGTCGTACTTCAGGACGTTCTTGCGCTGCTCGGCATTGCGGCCCTCGACCATGTTCTGCGCCGAGGCGATCGCCCGGGAGACGATCCGGAACTCCAGTGCGGTGTCCTCCGCGGCGTTGGCCATCAGGCGAGAGGCGCCGCCGGCGTTGAACAGGCGCATGAGGTCGTCGTTCAGGGACAGGTAGAAGCGCGACTCGCCGGGGTCGCCCTGACGGCCGGCGCGCCCGCGCAGCTGGTTGTCGATGCGACGGGACTCGTGGCGCTCCGTGCCCAGCACGTACAGCCCGCCGAGCTCTTTGACCGTCTCGTGCTCGTCGCCGATCTCCTGCTCCGCGGCCTCCAGGATCTCGGGCCACTTCTGCTCGTAGCCCTCCGGGTCCCGGTCCGGGTCCAGGCCGAGCTCCTTCATGCGCTCCATGGCGATGGCCTCGGCATTGCCGCCCAGGATGATGTCCGTGCCGCGACCGGCCATGTTGGTCGCCACCGTGACGGAGCCCTTGCGCCCGGCCTGGGCCACGATGGCGGCCTCGCGCTCGTTGTTCTTGGCGTTGAGGACCTCGTGCCGGATGCCCCGCTTGGACAGCAGCTTGGAGAGGTACTCGGACTTCTCCACCGACGTGGTACCCACCAGGATGGGCTGGCCCGTCTCATGGCGCTGCTCGATGTCCTGGACCACGGCCGCGAACTTCACGACCTCGTTCTTGTAGACCAGATCCTCCCGGTCCTCGCGGACCATGGGCCGGTTGGTCTCGATGGCCACCACGCCGAGCTCGTAGGTGTTCATGAACTCGGCCGCCTCGGTCTCGGCGGTGCCGGTCATGCCGCCGAGCTTGTCGTAGAGGCGGAAGTAGTTCTGCAGGGTGATGGTCGCCATGGTCTGGTTCTCGGGCTTGACCTTCACCTTCTCCTTGGCCTCGATCGCCTGGTGCTGGCCCTCGTTGTACCGACGGCCCTTCAGGATGCGTCCGGTGTGCTCGTCGACGATCTGGACCTCTCCCTTGACCACGACGTAGTCCTTGTCTCGGGCGAAGAGCTCCTTGGCCTTCAGGGCGTTGTTCAGGAAACCGATCAGCGGCGTGTTGGAGGTGTCGTAGAGGTTCTCGATGCCCAGCCAGTCCTCGACCTTGTCGATGCCGGGCTCCAGCACGGAGACCGTGCGCTTCTTCTCGTCGGCCTCGTAGTCCTCGTCCAGCTCCAGCCGCTCGACGAGCGAGGCGAAGACCGAGTACCAGCGGTTGGCCTCGCCGGAGGCCGGACCGGAGATGATCAGCGGGGTGCGGGCCTCGTCGATGAGGATCGAGTCGACCTCGTCGACGATCGCGAAGTTGTGCCCGCGCTGCACCAGCTCGTCTACCGACCAGGCCATGTTGTCGCGCAGGTAGTCGAAGCCGAACTCGTTGTTCGTGCCGTAGGTGATGTCCGCGGCGTACTGCTTGCGGCGGACATCCGGGGACTGGCCCGCCAGGATCGTGCCGGTCTCCATGCCCAGGAAGCGGTAGACGCGGCCCATCTGCTCCGCCTGGGAGGAGGCCAGGTAGTCGTTGACCGTGATGACGTGGACACCCTTGCCGGACAGCGCATTGAGGTAGGCGGGCGCGGTGGCCACCAGGGTCTTGCCCTCGCCGGTCTTCATCTCGGCGATGTTGCCCAGGTGCAGCGCGGCCCCGCCCATGAGCTGGACGTCGTAATGGCGCTTGCCCAGCACGCGGTGCGACGCCTCGCGGACCACGGCGAAGGCCTCCGGGAGCATGCGGTCCAGGGACTCGCCGTCCTCGAGGCGCTGGCGGAATGCGTCCGTCTCCGCACGCAGCTCGGCGTCGGTGAACTTTCTGAAGCCGTCCTCGAGCGTGTTGATCGCATCGGCATAGGACCGCAGGCGGCGCAGGACCTTCTTGTCGCCGGTCCGGAGCACCTTCTCCAGGATGGACGCCACTGGCACACGCTCCTTGATCGTGGGGGCTGCATCGCCGTGGTCGATCCGAGGCACGGCACGGGACCTCCCGCGACGAGCTCCCCGGTCCGAGGCCGTGGGGTCGGCCGGCGACTCAGGACAGTCTACGGCAGGGCGCATGAGCGCAGACGCGACCGGGAGTCCTCCGGTCGCGTCTGCGGTGCGCTGAGCGCGAAGTCCGCACGAGCGGCTTCCAGGCCGAGCCCGCGGCCCGGCGGGGGGGGTTCCGCTCAGCTGGCCTGGTAGGCCCTCTCCTCCACGGTCTCCGGCTCGGCGACGGAGGCGCTGAGGGAGATCACACCGTATTCCCAGCCCTTTCGGCGGTAGGCCACGGAGGGCTCGTCCGTGGCCGAGTCGATGTAGAGGAAGAAGTCGTGCCCGACGAGCTCCATGCGGTCGATGGCCTGGTCCGCGCTCATCCGCTCTGCCGGAAAGCTCTTGCGGCGGATCTCGACGGGCGGGACGTCCTCGCTCAGCGCGTACTCGGTGTCGAAGGCCTCGGACTCCGCCGCCGAGAGCTCCTCCGGGGACGCGTAGGGGCGGTCGCTGATCGGCAGGACCGGAAGGGCGGCGGTGGCCTCGTGGACGGCGGTGGGGCGGTGGTTGCCGCGGTGGATCTTGCGGCGATCGCGCGCGCGGCGCAGCTGCTCGATGAGCTTGGCGTAGGCGGAGTCGAAGGCCGCCTGCTTGTCATCGCCGCGGGCCTCGGCGCGCACCACGGGTCCGCGGCCGATGACGGTGGCCTCGACACGCATGCCGTCGTGGCCGGGCTGGGGGTTCTCCTTGAGGACCTTGATCTCGATCCGCTGGACCTTGTCGCCCAGCTCCTCGAACCTCGTCACCTTGGTCTCGACGTATTCGCGGAAGCGATCGGAGATGGTGACGTTCCGGCCCTGGATGGTGAGTTCCATGATGTCCTCCCAGTCAGCGGACCGGCTCCCGCAGGACGGGGGACAGTCCGTGGTAGACCCTGCGGAGGCCGACGAGGGCGACCCCCACCCGGGACGAGGGGTCCCGGTAACAGGATATTACCCGGCTCACACCTGCGATTCATCCACCGGCCTCCGGAGATTCGCGCGCCGACCTTGCGGTCTGCGCTGAGGGCGCGCCCACCGCGCCCAGCACGACGGCGCCCCGCACCTCGATGCCGCCCGCCTCGAGCCGGCGCGCCGCCCGGCGCAGTGTGGAGCCCGTGGTGAGGACGTCGTCGACGAGCACCGCCGAGACCGGCACCGGCGAGCGCAGCCGCCGCCCCGGGCGCTGCAGCACGAACGGGTCCTCGGCACGTGCTCGTCCGGCGGCGTCGCGGGTCTTCTGCGACCCCGTCCACGGCGCGGGCCCGAGGTGCAGAGCGGCCCCTGCCGTGCGCGATCGGTGGGCGAGCCACGGCTCGATCCGCGCGCCTGCCGGCAGCAGGCCCTCGCGCCCCGCCCTTGCCAGCAGCTCGCCCACCGGATCGGACCACCGGCGCCGCAGCGCTCGAGCGGACGTGGGGATCGGCACGAGGACCTGATCCGCAGAGTCCTCCCCGAGCCCGGCGCGCACGGCGCGAGCGAGGACCGGTGCGAGCACGGGAAGCAGATCGGACCGCCCGCCGTCCTTGAAGGCCATCAGGCACACCGCCAGCTCGAACTCGTACGACCCAGCGGCCACGACCGGCAGCCCGCCGAGCTGAGCGGCGCCGGTCTCCACCCGGCGCGGTCGCGAGCAGCTTCGGTGCAGCAGGCGACGACAGGGACGGCACACCGACTCCCCCGGCTCCCGGCACACCGCGCACTGGACCGGCACGAGAGGCTCGATCCCTCGAAGGGCGACCTGGCCCGCCCGGGCCAGGCGCAGCTCCAGGGACTTCCCAGAGGCCGCGCTGCTGCTGCGCCCGGACCGGGCTCGACGACTCACGGGCTGGCTCACGGCGGCAGGATCTCTGATCGGCAGAGGACCCGGACCGCCTTCGTGGCGCCCCGCGACTCCCGCGGCCCGCGCAGCGGAGGCGAAACGGCCTGTGGAGCCCGGACGACCCGGCGGCGGCTCAGCCGGCGTAGGCGACGTCCGAGACCTCGTCGGTCTGCGGCGACCAGGCCTCGCCGGTGAGCAGGCGCAGCTCGCCGTCGCTCTCCACGTAGATCTCGCCGTCGCCGTCGCCGCCGGCGATGTTCTGCACGCCGTCGACCACGGTCGGCAGGCTGCGGTGGCGACCCGAGACGTCATAGACCTCCGGCGTGCTGCTGGAGTCCCGCTCGGCTGCCACGACGAAGGCCGAATCGCTGATCCAGGCGGCGTAGGCCGGAGGCTCGACGGCGTCCAGATCCACCAGCTGCGGGTCGTTGAGCCGCACGGGCTCGCCATCGCCGCGGCGGATGATGCCGGCCAACAGGATCCGGGAGTCGTCGCCCTCGTCGGTGAGGATGAGGGCACGGGTGCCTCCGCGGGAGACTCGCAGGCTGGCGATCGGGACGCCCTCCAGCGAATCCGCCTGCACCTGCAGGGCCGGGCGGCCGGGCTCGTCGATGCTCGCGGTGCTGATCGCTCCCTCGTCGTCGGCGGTCCAGGCCCAGCCGTGCTGATCCACGGACGGATCCGTGAGCCCGGAGCCGCTGACGCGGTCCACCGGCCGGGGAGCGGCCGAGGAAAACGTCACCATGGTCTCGGCGTCGTCGGCCAGCGCCGCGAACTGATCCATCTCCCGGCTCATGGCCGGCGCGGCGGGCGAGCGCCCCTCGAGGGCATCAGCGAGCTCGGGCACCGGGCTGATCTGCCCGCCCTGGTGGAACACGAGCTCCTCGTCGCGCAGGGCGATCTGTCGCCCGGGCACGGAGGCGACGGTGGAAGGCAGGTCGGCGGCCTCATCGGGTGCCAGCTCCACGACGGAGTCGTTGACGGACATCGCGACGCTGTCGACCGACTCGAGGTCCTGGAGCGTGAGCATGATCTGCCCGTAGATGCCCTGCGTGGTCTCCAGATCAGCGGTGCTGAAGTCCGGGATGGTCATCTCGACCGAGGCCTCCCCGTCCTGGATGGGCACCGTGGAGCCCTCTGCGAGCTCGGCTCCCTCCGGGATGTGGGAGCGCACGGCACCGTCCAGGTAGGGAGCCGGGCCGTTGATCAGCGCGCGCATCAGCTGCGTGGAGACCACGGGCCGATCCGGGAACCAGCGGGGGTCCGGCACGGCGTATTCGCCGCCCGGCTCCATGAAGTACAGGTTGTAGGGCTGATAGACGTCGTCCAGGTTCGTGGCCGGGATGAGCACGGCGTCCGGGGCCGAGGAGATGCGCCATTCGCCGTCGACCTGGGTGAGCTCGAGATCGAACTCATCGGTCGAGCCGGGCTCCTGCCGGTTCATGATCCCGTTGATGTCGATCTGGGCGCGGGTGTCCACGCTCACGCGGACCTGGTCGTCCTCGAGCCCCTGCTGGATCCCCGCCTCTCCGGAGAACACATAGGTCTGCTGCCCGGGGCGCCAGCTGTCGGCCAGCTCCGGAGCCAGGTACCGGCGAGCCGCGGCGTAGTCCTCCGCGGCGCCCTGTCCGGCTGCCAGGAAGTCGGTCACGATCTGCTCGGGACTCGCCCCGGGGGCAGGAGCAGCGAACTCCGGCTCGGCGGACTCGGTGGTCGAGGACGTTGGCGGCTCGGCCACGTGCACGGGACCGGACGTGGGGATCGACGCGCAGCCGCCCAGCACCAGGGAGCCGACGACGCCCATGGACAGCGCCAGGCGAGCGCGCGAGCCGCGCGCACCTGCTGCCCGCGGATCGGGGATGTCCTGGCTCATGACGAGCTCCTTCCATCGGCGTCGTCGTCATGGGGGCCCTCCGGATCGGCCGGCTCGGAGCCGCGGCGCTCGGGATCGGGCAGCTGCTCCGGCAGCTCGCGGAAGGCCGGGAGCTCGCCGGTGTCATCCGGGAACAGGTCCTCGTAGGACTCGTCCAGGTCGTCCTCCTCGAAGTAGGCGGGCGGCTGATCGGGAGCCGGAGCATCGCGGAAGGCCGTGCCGCCGATCTGCTCATCAGGCAGAGGGGCGCTGCGTCCGCCGTCGAGCGCGCCGCTGCGCATGCCTGAGCCGTCGCCGTGCCCGCCTGTCGGATCGCTCGGCGCGCCGGAGGCCTCGGACCCCACGGGCGTGAAGCGCGGGCCGCCCTCCGAGCGACCGGCCGCCGAGGCCCCCACGAACGTCCCGCCGATCGACTCGTGCGCCGCCCCCGAAGGCGCCGGTCCGGAAGCCTGCGCCCCGTCCTGCTCCGGAGTCCGGGACGCCTCGGGAGCGGTCTGCTCCTCCTCGTCCTCGGCCTCATCGGCCGCGCGACGGATCTGCGCGAGCTGCAGCTGCCCGGTGGAGCGCGAGACCACCGAGTCCTGGTCCAGCGGGATGACGACCATGGTCCCGGTGTCCGTCACCACGCCGACGACCGGCATGGACTCCGGATCCGGCGGCAGCTCGACGGGCGGCTCGTCGTCCTCGGACAGCGGGCGCGACTGCAGCAGCGGCAGGGACAGCCGGAAGCAGGCGCCCTGTCCGGGCGAGCCCCAGGCGTCGAGCCAGCCGCCGTGCAGACGAGTGTCCTCGGCGGCGATCGACAGCCCCAGCCCCGTGCCGCCCGTGGTGCGGGCGCGCGCCGGGTCCGCACGCCAGAAGCGGTCGAAGACCTTGGCCGTCTGCTCCTCGGTGAGCCCGATGCCGTGATCGCGCACCGCCACGGACACCGCGGTGCCCGAGGCGCGCACGACGATGTCGATCGGGCGGCCCTCGCCGTGCTCGATCGCGTTGACCACCAGGTTGCGCAGGATCCGCTCGATGCGGCGCTGATCCATCTGCACCAGGATCCGCTGGCGGTCGGCGTGCACGCGGATCACCGTGTCGGCATTGGCGGCCAGGGGGGCGGCGGTCTCGAGCACCCCGGTGATCTGCTGGATGATGTTGACCCCGGTGATCTCCAGGCGCGCCGCACCGGCGTCGAAGCGGGAGATCTCGAGCAGGTCGGCGAGCAGGACGTCGAAGCGGTCGACCTGGTGGTACAGCAGCTCCGCGGAGCGCCGGTTGACGGGGTCGAAGTCGTCGCGCGCATTGTGCAGGACCTCGGCGGCCATGCGGACCGTGGTCAGCGGCGTGCGCAGCTCGTGGGAGACGTCCGAGACGAAGGTCTGCTGCATGGACGAGAGCTGCTCGAGGCGGGTGATCTGATCCGCGAGGTTGTCGGCCATGCGGTTGAACGATCGGCCCAGCCGGGCGACCTCGTGCGAGCCGTGGACCTCCATGCGGGCATCGAGGTTGCCGTCGGCCAGCGACTCGGAGGACCGGGCCGTGTAGGTCACCGGGCGCACGATCTCGCGGGTCACGTACCAGACCACTCCCGAGACCAGCAGCGCCTGGACCAGCGTGGCCAGAACCAGCACCGCGTGCATGGCATCCAGGGTGCGCTGGGGCTGGGAGAAGTCGTGGACGAAGTAGAGCCCGTACGGCGAGCCCTGCCTCGGCTCCACGACCTGGCCGACGATCACGACGGGCACGGAGGGTCCGTTCTCGTCGATCTGCGCCGAGCCGGACTGCCAGTACATGCCCTCGTCCACGCCCACGCTGTCGGCGACCTCCTCCTGCAGCTCCGCCGGGATGGTCTGCTCGCCCAGCCACGGCTTCTCCGACTGGGGCGGGAGCGAGTCGTCGCCGCTGTCGTCCTCGTCGTGCAGCGGCAGCAGCACCCAGCGGCTGCGCGCCCGGTCGCTGCCGGAGTCCAGCCCGCTCAGGGTGGAGGACACGAGGGTCTGCAGCTGCGCCTGGTCGCCGCCCTCGGAGGCATCGAAGCTGGCCTGCACGCTGCGGTAGTCGGCCTCGGACTGGCTCAGCGCCTGGCCCAGGGTGTCGTTGAACAGCCGCTCGGAGATCTGGTGCGAGAGGAAGCTGCCCGTGACCAGGAAGACGATCAGCGCCCCGACCAGCGCGATCGACACGGCACGGAACTGCAGGGAGTGCCGCCAGCGCCGCAGCACCAGCCGAAGGCGCAGGCGCGCCCCGCCGATGGGTCCGCGGTACCGGCGCCGCCGCCTGCGTGCGGCGCGGGGGTCGGTATGGACGACCGTCTCCTGTCCGGGGACATCGACGACTCCCACAGGAAGCGTGGGTCCCGCCGAGCCCGCCACGGACTCGTCGTCCGGGCGCGCGCCGGCGACCGCGGACGAGCCGTGGGCGCCGGTGGAGGAGGGGTCGGTCATGACGAGGGGGTTCTGGGAGGTTCTCAGCGGTGCTCGTGCCCGGCCCGGTAGCCGACGCCGCGCACGGTGACGATGATCTGCGGGTTCTCGGGGTCGCGCTCGACCTTGGAGCGCAACCGCTGGACGTGGACGTTGACCAGGCGGGTGTCGGCGGCGTTGTGGTAGCCCCACACCTGGCGCAGCAGCATGTCGCGGGTGAAGACCTGCTCGGGCGAGCGCGCCAGGGTAGCCAGCAGCTCGAACTCGAGCGGGGTCAGGGCGATCTCCTCCTGTCCGCGCAGCACGCGGTGGCCGGTGATGTCCACGGTGACGTCGCCGACCACGAGCTCGGTCGAGGTGGCGCGCGAGCCCGGGCGCAGCCGCGCCTTCACGCGGGCCAGCAGCTCGGCGGGCTTGAAGGGCTTGGGGATGTAGTCGTCGGCCCCGGCCTCCAGGCCGCGCACGACGTCGTCGGTGTCCGACTTGGCGGTCAGCATCACGATCGAGGTGTCCGAGAACTCCCGGATCTCGCCGCAGATCTGGATGCCGTCCTTGCCGGGCAGCATCAGATCGAGCAGCACCACATCCGGCTCGGCCTGGCGGAAGGCCTCCACGGCCTCGGCTCCGTCGGCGCAGAAGATCGTCTCGTAGTCCTCGGCGTTGAGGATGATGCCGATCATCTCCGCCAGTGCTGCGTCATCATCCACCACGAGGATCTTTGCCTTGGCCACCGGATCGCCTCTCTGCTTCGCGACATCTGCCCGGATCCCTGCGGCAGCGCGGCGTGCTGGTCGTGCGAGGGTGGGCTCCCGTCCATCATGTCAGCTCTGCCGCCCGCAGGCGGGCACCCCAGCCGCGGAAGCGTGGCCGATGCGGATCCGCCCGACGACGCGCCCGCTCGAGCTCACGCCTCCCGGGCGGTGTCCTCGAGCCCTCGGGCGATGTCCGCGACGCGGCCGAGCACGGACTGCAGCCGGTCGGGGGCCAGCTCCTCGAGCCCTGGGCCGACCGCGACCATCAGCCGCGACAGCTCCTTCAACGGCATGCCGACCTCGCTGATCGGCCGGACGATCGCCTCGACCTCGCGCGAGGTCGACGACGGCCGGGACAGGCCCTCGACCAGGTGCGGCAGCAGCAGGCACAGGTCCGTGCCCGAGTCCTGGATCTCGGCCAGCGACTCCCAGTCGCGAGCGCTGGGACCGGGGGCGGACACCACGATCCGGTCCGCGCCGACCCCCAGGGCCCGCGCCGGCTCCAGGCCCTCCGGAAGCTGCAGCTCGACGCTGAGCGCCCCGGCGGACCGCGCGGCTTCGACCACGCGCTCGAGCCCTCGCGGACCTCCGACCACGGCACGGCCCGCAGGGTCTGATAGCCGCTGGCGGTGGGGATCCGACCCTCGAGCACGCGCAGCAGCTCGGGCTCGGCCAGGCGCACGACGATCCCCCGCGGGCCGATCGACTGGCGCAGCGCTGAGAGGTGCTCGCCGAGGCCGTCTGCCAGCGAGTCGACCAGGTCCCGGCGAGCGCCGTGATCGCGCAGCACTCGCTCGCCGCCGTGCAGGTGCAGACGGGCGGCCAGGGCGGTCGGGCCCAGCAGCTGCGTGGTGACCGGCTCCAGGTCGCCGTCGGACTCGGCGCCGATGACATCGGCCAGCACATTGAGGTCGCTGGCCAGCAGGGATCGGGCGGCCCGGGATTCCTTGGAGTCGTGGCGCTGCAGGCGCCAGCCGTGCGGCTGCAGGTCGCACCACAGCTCGGTGAGCACGGCGACCGTGCGCGGCAGGTCATCGGCCACGTCCGAGCGCTGGGGCAGCGGCAGCAGCCCGCTGCGATGCGGCGCCCGAGCTCGCCGCGCATGACCGTGAAGGCCTCCACCGCGCTGGTGCCGGGCAGTCCGCCCACGACCGTGGCGCGCGTGCGCGTCGGCTCCTGAGGCAGGACGGCCGTCTCGGAGGATCGTGCGCTCACCGCTCGGTTCCCGCGCGGTGCTCCTCCGCGATGCGCTCGTGATGGCGGATGACCTCGCTGATGATGAAGCTGAGGATCTTCTGCGCGAACTCCGGATCCAGCTCGGCGTCCTGGGCCAGACGGCGCAGCCGCTCGATCTGCTGGGACTCGCGCTCGGGGTCCCCTGCCGGAAGGTCGTTGGCCGCCTTGAGCTCTCCCACGCGCTGGGTGGCCTTGAAGCGCTCGGCCAGGACGTTGACGAGCACGGCGTCGAGGTTGTCGATGGTGCCGCGCATGGCCCGCAGCTGGGCGAGGACCTCTTCGGTGCCGAGGGACTCGGCCGGGCGCGGGGCGCTGGCGGTCTGATCGTCGGAGCTCATGGTCTCGATCCTAGGTCAGCGGGCGGGCGAGGAGGCCCGGGAAGCGGCCTGGGCGGAGGCGATCGTGGCCTGCCCGAGCACGCGGGTGCCCTGGTAGACGACGGCCGACTGCCCCGGGGCCACCGCGCTCAGGGGCTCGTCGAGCTCGAGCACCAGCTCGGTGCGCAGCTGCCCGTCGTCCTCGGCGTCCTCGAGCCGAGCCTGGCCGGGCAGGGCCTCGCCGTGGGCCCGCACCTGGACCTGGACCTCGATTTCCTCGGAGACCCGGCCCGCGCTGGTCCGGGCATCCTGCTGGAAGCGCTCGAACTCGGGCAAGGGGCGACCGGCCCAGGACAGGCGGATGCCCCGGATCTCGTCGACCGCCAGGTGCTCCCGCGGGCCCACCACGACCTCGTCGGTCTTGGGCCGGATCTCCAGGACGAAGCGGGGCTTGCCGTCGGGGGCCGGAGTGCCCAGGTGCAGGCCCCTGCGCTGGCCGACGGTGTAGGCCAGCGCGCCGTCGTGGCTGCCGAGCTGCCGGCCGTCGTCGTCGACGATCGCCCCGGGACGCATCTCGACCCGTTCGGCCAGCCAGCCGCGGGTGTCGCCGTCGGGGATGAAGCAGATGTCGTGCGAATCCGGCTTGGCGGCCACCGACAGTCCGCGGCGCTGTGCCTCCTCGCGCACGAGCGCCTTGGAGGGAGTGGGCGCCAGCGGGAAGAGGCAGTGGCGCAGCTGCTGCTCGTCGAGCACGCCCAGCACGTAGGACTGGTCCTTCGCGTCCTCGGCGGCCCGGTGCAGCTCGGGGCGGCCGTCGACCTCGATCACGGACGCGTAGTGGCCGGTGCACACGGCGTCGAAGCCCAGTGCCATGGCCTTGTCGAGCAGGGCCTCGAACTTGATCTTCTCGTTGCAGCGCAGGCAGGGGTTCGGGGTGCGCCCGGCGGCGTACTCGCTGATGAAGTCGTCCACCACATCGGCCTGGAAGCGCTCGGAGAAGTCCCACACGTAGAACGGGATGCCCAGCTTCTCGGCCGCCCGCCAGGCGTCGTTCGAGTCCTCCACGGTGCAGCACCCGCGCGAACCCGTGCGCAGCGTGCCGGGCATGCGGTTCAGGGCCAGGTGCACGCCGGTGACGTCGTGCCCGGCCTCGACGGCGCGCGCCGCCGCGACGGCGGAGTCCACTCCCCCGGACATGGCTGCCAGGACGCGCATGGGGATCTCCTCACAGTGCTTCGGGGTGCTCGATGACCGGCGGGACCGCCGGATCGCCCCTCCAGGGTAGCGGTGCGACGGCAGCCGTGTCCGCCCGGAGCCGCACCGGGCTGCCCGACGACGGTCGGGCGCCGGCTCAGGCGCCGGAGAGCCCTGCGGCCAGGGCGCGCGTGGATCTGCGGCAGGGCCGCGACCAGGGCGTCGACGTCGGCCTCGGTGCTGCCCCGCCCCAGGGTGAAGCGCTGGGCGCCTCGGGCCGTGCGCTCATCCAGTCCCATGGCCAGCAGCACCCGCGACGGACGCGGCACCCCGGCTGTGCAGGCAGACCCGGTCGAGGTGGCGAATCCGGCCGCATCCAGCAGGAAGAGCAGGGAGTCGCCCTCGCAGCCGGGGAAGGTGAAATGGATATTGCCGGGAAGGCGCAGCCCGGAGTGAGGCCGATCCAGCGGTCCCCGCAGCACGGCCTGGGGCACGTCCGCCCGGATGCCGTCGATGAGGCGGTCGCGCAGCTGCGCCAGACGCCGCGCCTGCTCCGGCAGATCAGCCGTGGCCTCCCGCACCGCCGCCGCGAACCCGGCCGCACCGGCAGCATCCAGGGTCCCGGGGCGCAGCCCGCGCTGCTGTCCGCCGCCGTGCAGCAGCGGGCGGATCTGCGCTGCGCGCCCCACCACGAGTGCGCCGCTTCCGACCGGGGCGCCGATCTTGTGCCCGGAGACCGCAATCGTGGTCAGCCCGGGCAGCCGCGAGCTGATCGGCAGGGCCCCCAGAGCCTGGACGGCATCCACGTGCAGCGGGACCTGGAACTCGGCGCAGACCTCCGCCAGCTCGGCGATCGGCTGGACGGTGCCGACCTCGTTGTTCGCCCACATCACGGCCACCAGGGCCACCGATCCCGGATCGCGGGCGAGCATCGCCTTCAGCTGGGCGGGATCCGTGCGGCCGAGCTCATCGACCTCCAGCACCTCGAGCTGCGCGCCGCAGTGCTGGGACAGGTGCTCGGCTGGCTCCTGGACCGCAGGATGCTCGATGCTCGAGACGATCACCCGGCGTCGGCTCGGGTCCTGCGCGGTCCGGGCCTCCCACAGCCCCTTCACGGCCAGGTTGTCGGCCTCGGTGCCGCCCGAGGTCAGGATGACCTCGACCGGATCGGTCTCCAGGGCTGCCGCGATCGCGTCCCGGGACTCCTCCAGCACGCGGCGGGCGGCGCCCCGGAGGCGTGCAGCGAGGACGGGTTGCCGCCGCGCAGCAGCTGTTCGTGCACGGCACGGGCTGCGCCGGCAGGACCGGGTGCGTGGCGGCGTGATCGAGGTAGACGGGCCCGGCGGGCTGGGCGGGGGGCTGCGGATCGGACACGCGGCCAGTGTAGGGAGCCGCCCCGACGGGCTACCGTGACCGATGTGACCGCCGCACCGAGCTCCGTGCCCCGAACCCCGCCGACGGGGTGCCCGCCCTGCGGCATCCGGTGCGCAGCCTGGCCGGGCGGCGGATCGACTTCCGCCGCGACCTGCTGGTCATGGGCATCGTCAACCGCACCCCCGACTCGTTCTACGACCGGGGCCGGACCTTCGGGCTCGAGGCCGCCGTGGCCGCCGGGGAGCGCCACGCGCGAGGACGGCGCGGACTGGGTCGACGTCGGCGGCGTGCCCTTCGCCCCGGGCGAGGCCCTGGATCCGAGGGTCGAGGCCGATCGCGTGGTCCCGGTGATCGAGCAGCTGGCGCAGCTGCGCCCCGGTCTGATCCTCTCGGTCGACACCTTCCACGCGTCGGTGGCCGACGCCTGCCTGGCCGCCGGCGCGCACGTGGTCAACGACACCACCGGGCTCTCCGATCCCGAGATGGCCGAGGCGGTCCGCGACCACGACGCCCACGTGATCGTCACCCACTCCCTGACCGGTCCCGGCGGCCCCCGGACACCGGTGCCGAATCCGCGCTACGACGACGTGGTCGCCGAGGTGCGCGAGTTCCTGGCCCGGCGGATCGACCACGCGCTGCAGCACGGCATCGCGGCGGACCGGCTGATCATCGATCCCGGCCACGACCTGCACAAGACCACCGTCCACTCGCTCGAGCTGACCCGGCGCCTGGGCGAGATCACGAGCCTGGGCCATCCCACGCTGGCGGCGGTGTCGAACAAGGACTTCGTGGGCGAATCCCTGGGCCTGCCGCGCGAGCAGCGCCTCGAGGGCTCGCTGGCGGCAGCGGTGGTCTGCGCCCTGAACGGCGCCCGGATCTTCCGCATGCACGAGCCCGCCCAGGCACGCCGGGCGCTGGACATGGCGGCCACGATCATGGGCCTGCGCGAACCCGTCGAGGCCCGGCACAACATGGAAGGACCACGATGACGCATCCCGATGCGCCGGAGGATATCCGCGGACTCGAGCGGGTCTGGCCCGAGCCCGGCTTCCTGAGCCTCGATGAGCTGCGCGAGGACTATGCGCGCACCTGGCCCGATGCCTCCGAGGGCTCCGGGGCCATGATGATCAGCTCGCTCGACGGCTCGGCGGTGCTCGGCGCGGTCTCCGGCGGACTGTCCTCGCCCGCCGATCAGAAGCTCATGGATGTGCAGCGCGGCGTCGTCGACGCCGTGGTGATCGGCGCAGGGACTCTGCGCGAGGAGGGCTACGGGGGCCTGCAGGTCCACGACGATTCCGCCGCCTGGCGCCGAGCCCGCGGCATGAGCGAGCACCCCGTGCTCGTGGTGGTCTCCCGCAGCCTGGACCTCGACCCGGCCTCGGACTTCCTGGCCGAGGCTCCCGTGCGGCCGCTGATCCTGACCGGTGCCGCCTCCTCCGCGCAGCGCAGGAAGGCCCTCGAGCAGGTGGCCGACGTCGAGGTGATCGACGACGGCACCGGCGGCGTTGATCCGCAGGCCGCCCATGAGCTCTTCGCCCGGCGCGGCTGGCAGCGGATCCACAGCGAGGGCGGTCCGACGGTGCTGGCGGCGTGGATGGCTGCGGGGCGGATCTCCGAGCTGCACCTGAGCCTGTCCCCGTGCTCGCCGGCCGGACCCGGGCTGGCCTGCTGGGCGAGGCGATCGACCCGCAGCGCCTCGAGCTGGCCCAGGTGCTGCGCGACGGCTCGATGCTGCTCACGCGCTACCGGGTCCGGAAGGCCGCGCAGCGCCCGTAGACTCTGGGCCCATGGTGCGCATGCTTCTGGTGGAACCCGAGATCCCCGGCAACACGGGCAACGTCATCCGCCTCTCGGCGGTGACGGGTGCCGAGCTGCACCTGGTCGAGCCGCTGGGCTTCGACTTCGACGACGCCAAGCTGCGCCGCGCCGGACTGGACTACCACGACCTCGCGGGCATGCACGTCCACGCCGATCTCGAAGCCGCGTGGGAGGCGCTGCGACCGCAGCGCGTCTTCGCCTTCACCACCACCGGCACGTCCTCCCACACCGCCGTGCAGTGGCGCGACGACGACGTCATGATGTTCGGACGCGAGTCGGTGGGGCTGTCCGAGCAGCACAAGGCGGACCCACACGTGACGCAGGAGATCCGCATCCCCATGCTGCCGGCTCGCCGCTCGCTCAACCTGGCCAACAGCGTCTCGATCGCCGTCTACGAGGCCTGGCGCCAGAACGGCTTCGACGGCGCCGTGTGAGACGGCGAGCCGCCGCTCAGCACCCGAGCGGCGGCTCCGGCGCACCGACCCGGACGAGCGCTGACCTGCCCGGGGCCGGTGCCGCAGATCAGTCGGCGTCCGCCGCGTTGCCGACCGTGACCTCGACGGTCTTCTCCTGGCCGTTGCGCTCGTAGACCAGCTCGCCCTTCCCGCCTGCCGGGACCTCCCGCACAGCGGCGGTGAGCTCATCGGCATCGAGGGTGGTGTGGCCGTTGAAGCTGCGGATGATGTCGCCCTCCTGCAGGCCGGCGTCATCGGCCGGCGAGCCGTCCTCGACGGGGCGCACGAGCGCGCCCTCGAGAAGGTCCGGCTCTCGCCGTCGTCGGCCGCGGCCGCCGAGACCCCGGCGCCCAGGTAGCCGTGGGTGGCCTCGCCGGTGTCGATGATCTCCTGGGCGATGCGCTCGGCCTGATCGATCGGGATGGCGAAGCCGACGCCGATGCTGCCTGCACCGGCGGATTCCTCGCCCGAGGCCGAGGCGATCGCCACGTTGATGCCGACGACCTTCCCGTCCACGTCGACCAGCGCGCCGCCGGAGTTGCCCGGGTTGATGGAGGCGTCGGTCTGGATCACGTTGAGGAACACCGATTCCGTCTGGCCCTGCGAGGAGTCGCCCTGGCCGTAGTCGAAGAAGAAGTCCTGCCAGCCGCCCCCGCCCTGGTCCTCCTCCGAGCTCTCGCCCTCGTCTGGGGTCTCGGGCACGGCGGAGGAGGCCACGGCGATCGTGCGATCGGTGGTGGAGATGATGCCGTCGGTGACCGTGCCGGACAGCCCCAGCGGAGCGCCGATCGCGATCGCGGTATCCCCCACGTTCAGATCGGACGAGCTGCCCAGCTCGGCGGGCACGAGCCCGTCCTCGTCGATCTTGATAACGGCCAGATCGGACAGCGGATCCGTCCCGACGACCTCGGCAGTGGTCACCGTGCCGTCCGAGAGCTGGACCTCGATCGACGGGTCGCTGGACTGCCCGTCCATGGTCACCACGTGGGTGTTGGTGAGGATGTGGCCCTCCTCGTCCAGGATGATCCCCGAACCGGAGCCTGCGCTCTGGCCGTCCGACGAGGAGATCGTCACGACCGAGGGCGAGGCCTTGGCCGCGGCGCCGGTGATCTCCGTGACGGAGTCGGTGTCGTTGACGATCAGCTCGCGCGAGGCCGCCGCTGTGGAGGCGGCGTCCGAGCCGGCGACCGTGTCCACGGCCGCGTAGGTCCCCGCCCCCACCAGGGCGGAGAGGATCAGACCGCCGGCGATCAGACCGGCACCGCCGCGGCGGCGGGTCCGCGCATCGGTGCCGCCGGCCTGGTGCCCCGGGCCGAATCCGGAGCCGGCCTGAGAGCCCGCTGCCTGCGGCTGCTGCGAGTACGGGCTGTGCGGCTCCGGCTGTCCGTACGGGCCTGCCGAGGACGCCTCCGCCTGGGGTCGCGTCGACGAGCCGGAATCCTGCGAGCCGGACGAGTACGGCCCTGCCGTCTGCCGCTGATCGCTCCCCTGCTGCTCAGGGTGCTGCTGCCCGGCGCGGGGATCCTGCCTGACGATCGGCTGCCGGGCCGTGCGCGGGCGTCGCCGTCGGAGCCGGGGGACCGGCTCGTGGGGCCGATGCCCCGGCTGCCATCCGGTGCCGCCGTCTCGGCGGTCGTCCGGACGGGGGTGTCGGCGCCGTTGCTCAAGCCAGTGCTCCTCATGCGAAGTTCTCGTCGATGGATGCGCCCGGACCGTCCGGGAACTGCCCCGGATCGGGCCGCGCAGGCCGGGCCCGCGCACGCGCATCGCGGCCCACAGTACCCAGCGTATGCCTGGAACACCGCTGGGTGTCGGGACGAGACCCCTGGGAGCCGCCTGTCCGAGCTCTGTGCGTCGACTGCCCTGCCCTCGGGGCGTCGCACCGGGCACCTATACTCGCCGGTGAGTGACCGACACCACGTCGCGGATGCCCTCGTCCATCGGATGCTCCGGTGCGCGCCGCACGCGACCGACCCCACGGAGACCATGCCTCAGCACAGCAGCAGGGCCAGCCGCCGATCCGGTGCCGCACAGCGCAGCATCGTCTGCGCCCTCGGGGCCGTCGCTGTGCTCAGCGCGGCCTCCCCGGCCTGGGCGGAGCCGCCGGTCGACCTGCCCAGCGACGAGCGCATCGTCGACGACTCGGGCGTCCTCCAGGATCCCGCCGGGCTCGAGGAGCAGATCGACGAGCTCACCCAGGATGAGGGCATCACGCTCAGCGTCGTGATCGTCGACGAGTTCACAGATGCCGCCTCCGCCGACGAATGGGTCGAGCAGACCTGGCTCGCCAGCGGGATGGGCAGCTCGGATGCCCTGCTGGCGGTGGCCTCCGAAGATCGGGAGGCGCGCTTCCTGGCCGGCGACGGCGGCGGCATCAGCCTCGACGAGCAGGACAGCATCTATCAGGACGAGATCGTCCCCGAGCTGTCCGACGACGACTGGGACGGGGCGGTGGCCGGTGCCGTCGAGGGCCTCGACCAGGCCGCAGGGGGCACCAGCGGCTCCTCCGACAGCGGCGACGGGGGCCTGTCCTTCAGCCCCGTGCTGCTGGTCCTGCTGATCGGCCTGGCCGCGATCTTCGTCCCGTTCGTCCTTCGCGTGGCCCGGCGAGTGAACAGGCAGCGCGCCGGCCAGCGTCAGCAGCAGGGCGAGGCCCGCCAATCGCGCTACGGCGAGTTCGCCGATGTCCCGATCAAGGAGCTGCGCGTCCGCGCCGGGGAGCAGATCGTCGCCGCCGACAACGCGATCCAGCACTCGGAGCAGGAGCTCGAGTTCGCCCGTCTGCAGTACAGCCAGGCGCAGGTCGCCCCCTTCGAGGAGGCGATCCGGCAGGCCAAGGAGCACATGCGGGCCTGCTTCGCGCTGCAGCAGCAGCTCGACGACCACATCCCGGACACCGAGGACGACCAGCGCTCCTGGCTCACGGAGATCATCGGCCGCACGCGGGATGCGCAGCGGCCTCTCGAGGAGCAGAAGGAGGCCTTCGCCGGGCTGCGGCAGCTGGAGACCCGTCTTCCCGAGGCCCTCGCCCAGCTGAAGGAGGAATCGCAGCGCGTCTGTCCGGAGCTCGACGCCGCCGCCGCCCACATCGACCAGCTCAGCACCCGCTACGCGGACTCGGCGCTGCAGCCGCTGCGCGAGGACCTCGGCCAGGCCGCGAGCGCCCGCGCTTCGCGGACGACATGGCGGCAGCGGCCGAGGAGGCCGCCCACAGCGACGACCGCTCGAGCGCCGTCGTGCGGCTGCGCGCCGGCGAGGAGGGCGCCGGCCAGGCCGCCGAGTGCTGCGCTCGATCCGGGAGGCCGCGGACGGGCTGAGCGCGGCGGAGACCGGTCTGCGCGATGCCATGGCCCTTGCCCAGCGCGACATCGCCGAGGCCGAGTCCTATGCGGGCGATGGCTCCCGGCCGGATCTGGCGGCCGCCGCGGCCGGGGTGCGCTCCGTACTCGGGACCATCGACCAGCAGCTGAAGGACCAGCGC
Organism: Kocuria sp. SL71; assembly: GCF_026672465.1. Taxonomy (NCBI): domain Bacteria; kingdom Bacillati; phylum Actinomycetota; class Actinomycetes; order Micrococcales; family Micrococcaceae; genus Kocuria; species Kocuria sp. SL71. The sequence continues at coordinate 330,608 of NZ_JAPPRE010000001.1, read as the reverse complement.
ATCGACCCCGTCGAGCTGCAGCACCGCCTGGATCTCTCCCGGGATCAGCTCGATCGCACGCTGGGAGGGCTGCGCACCGCCGCCGAGCAGGACCGAGCGCTTCGCGGGCGGCTCAACCAGGCCATCGACTCGGCCCGAACCAGAGTGCAGGCCGCCGAGCGCTACATCTGGGGCAACCGCGGCGGCATCGGCCACGAGGCCCGCACCCGGCTCGCCAACGCCCAGAGCTATCTGGAGCGCGCGCAGGAGCTCGCCCAGTCCGATGCGCAGGCCGCTCTCGATGCGGCGCAGCAGGCCGAGCACCACGCCCAGCAGGCCCTGGACGGCGCCCACACCGACTCTCTCGACTTCTCCCACCGCCGCTCCCCCGGATCCGGCAGCTACGGAGGGGCCGCGCTCGGCGGCATCCTCCTGGGCTCGATCGTCGACGAGGTCATGGACGGCTCGCGCCCGCGGCTCCGGCGGATTCAGCGGCGGAGGCTTCAACGGCGGGTTCAGCGGAGGCTTCGGCGGAGGAGGGTTCGGCGGCGGGTCCTTCGGAGGCGGAGGGGGACGACGCCGTTCGAGCGGGGGCTCCTTCGGAGGCGGCGGGCGCCGCTCCGGCGGAGGCGGCGGACGTCGCAGCTCTGGCGGGAGGTTCTGAGGGCTCCGCCCGAACTCTCAGACAGACTCCCTCTCAGCACTCTTGACCAGCAGGCCGCACCGACCATCAGATTCCCAGCACCATCAGCTCCCCATCCACAGGAGGAACCGACATGTCCAAGCAGTCCATCTTCGGGCGCATCGCCCAGCTCACCCGCGCCAACATCAATGCGCTGATCGACCAGGCCGAGGATCCGCAGAAGATGCTCGATCAGATGGTGCGCGACTACACGGAGAACATCCGCGAGGCGGAGGCCGCCGTCGCCCAGACCATCGGACAGCTGCGGATGCTGGAGCAGGATCACGACGAGGACGTGCGCGAGGCCCAGGAGTGGGGCTCCAAGGCCCTGGCGGCCTCGAGCCGGGCGGATCAGTTCCGCAGCAGCGGCCAGAGCGGCGAGGCCGAGAAGTTCGACAACCTGACCAAGGTCGCCATCCAGCGCCAGATGCAGCACGAGTCCGAGGCGCGCGCGGCCGAGCCGCAGATCCAGGCGCAGACCGAGGTCGTCAACCGCCTCAAGGACGGTCTGAACAAGATGCACGGCAAGCTCCAGGAGCTGTCGAACAAGCGCGATGAGCTCAATGCCCGGCAGAAGACCGTGCAGGCGCAGTCGCAGGTCCAGGATGCGCTCAAGGCCTTCGACGTCATGGATCCCACATCCGAGGTCTCGCGTTTCGAGGACAAGATCCGCCGTGAGGAGGCCCGCGTGATGGGCCAGCAGGAGCTCGCCGCCTCCAGCCTGGACGCCCAGTTCGAGTCACTGGAGGATCTCAGCCAGGAGTCCGAGGTCGAGGCCCGGTTCGCCGCCCTCAAGGCCGGGCGCACCACCGATCACCTCTCCAGCCTGCCCGCGCCCCAGCAGATCGGCGAGATCGAGCACTGAGCCCGCTGGACCCGACGGCCGGCCCGCTCCCCCGAGACACGGGGCCGCGGACCGGCCGTCGGTCTGTCCGCGGCCGATCGGCGCGCGAGGGCCCTGACGAGGGGGCCCTTTCGCCGGGCCGAGCCCCCTGACGGGCAGGCCCCGCTCTCCCCTGCCGTCCGCGGCAGCGAGGAGTCGCTTGTGCAGGGCATCGGCAGGATCAAGCCCTGCACAAGCGACTCCTCGCTGCCGATGCGAGTCTCAAGGTGGGTCCATGCGGGGTTCAAGGTGGGCACAGGGTCCGGGCACAGCAGAAGACCCCCGGAACCGACGGTTCCGGGGGTCTTCTTCACTACGTGGTTGCGGGGGCAAGATTTGAACTTGCGACCTCTGGGTTATGAGCCCAGCGAGCTACCGAACTGCTCCACCCCGCGGCGACAGAGAAAGACTATACGCACTTCCCCGAGCCTTCGCAAACCGAGGGTCGCCCGGCGTTCACGGCCCGTCCACCAGCCTGTCGCCGACTGCCTCACCCGCAGACGCAGGAGGGCCCCGTCGGGGTCGTGCGGTGCACGCCTTCCCGACGGGGCCCTCCTGCGCCTCAGCAGCCGACCGGCTGCCCGATCACTGATCTGCGTTCGGATCCGTGGGACCCGGCGAGGCGCTGGGGTCGATGCCCTCGGCCGTCATGGCCCGCCCCAGGGCGTCGTCGAGACGGTCCTGAGCCTCGCCGTAGGCGGCCCAGTCGCCCTCCTCCATGGCCGTCTGCGAGTCCTCCATGGCATCGGCCGCATCCGACAGCGCCGAGTCCAGGTCGGTGCCGCCGCTCGGGCGGTGGTCTCGCCATCGGCGGGCTGCTCCTCCTCGGCCGGCTGCTCGCCGTCCTGGCCCTCCGCCGCCTCGGCGGCCTCGGCCTCGGTGACGCCCGCGCCGTCGGTCGTCTGAGCGCCCGAATCGCCGCCGAAGACCTGGTCCAGGGCCTCGTCGAGCGTGGGAGCGAATCCGACCTCCTCGCCGAAGCTGACCAGCACGCGCCGCAGAGTGGGATAGCCGGACTCGCCCGAGGAGCGGACGTAGACGGGCTGGATGTACATCATGCCGTCGTTGACCGGCAGGGCCAGCATGTTGCCGTTGATCACCTCGGAGCCGCCCTGGCGCAGCAGGTTCAGGGCGGAGGAGACCTCGGTGTTCGAGTTGAAGTTGTTCTGCGCCTGGCCCGGTCCCGGGACCACGGAGCTGCGGGGCAGCTCGAGCAGCTTCAGGTCTCCGTACTCGTCCGACTTCACGCCGTCCTCGCCGGTGCCGGCATCGCCGTTGGCGGCCAGGTAGCCGTAGAGCACGTTGCGGGAGTTCTCCCCCTCGTTCTGCTGCGGGATGAACGGGGTGGTCAGCTGGAAGCTGGCCTCCGACTCCTCCGGCATCTGCATGGAGAGGTAGTACGGCGGGATGGCCGCGGCGGCGTCGGTCGTGGGGTCGTTCGGGATCGACCAGACGTCGTCGCCGGCGTAGAACGAGCCCGCATCGGTGACGTGGTACCGGTTGAGCAGCTCGCGCTGGACCTTGAAGATGTCCTCCGGGTAGCGCACGTGCTCCATCAGCTCGGCCGACATCTCCGAGTACGGCTTGTACGAGGTCGGGAAGATGCCCTGCCAGGCCTTCAGCACGGGATCCTCCTCGTCCCAGGCGTACAGGTCCACGGAGCCGTCGTACGCATCGACGGTCGCCTTGACCGAGTTGCGCATGTAGTTCGCCTGCTCGCTGGGCAGCGCCGCGGAGGCGCCCTCGGCGGTCGCGGTGTCCTCGGTCGCGTCGTCGAGCTCCATGGGCGTGGAGTACGGGTAGGCGTCCGAGGTCGTGTAGGCGTCCACGATCCACTTGACGCGCCCGTCCACGATGGCCGGGTACGGGTTGCCGTCCACCGTGAGGTACGGGGCGACCTTCTCGACGCGCTCGCGCGGGGTGCGATCGAACAGGACCTGCGAATCGGGCCGCACGGCATCCGAGAACATCAGGTCCGTGGACTGGAACTTGATGGCGTAGGACAGCCGGTTCAGGGGGTTGCCCACGTTGGGGCCGCCCTCGCCGGAGAACGTGGTGCGGACGTCGTCCTCCTCGTCGTCCGAGGTCGACGGGCGATCCAGCTCGAGGTTCGGGTCCTCCTCCGCACCGCCGACGATCGAGTACTCGGGAGACTGCTCGCCGAAGTAGATCCGCGGCTCGTAGTCCTCCGAGATCTCGCCGCCGGCCATGATGCCGCCCTGGATGAACGACGGGGAGCCGTCGGCCTCCACGCGGTCGCCGAAGGCTGCGATCAGGCCGTAGCCGTGCGTGTAGACGACGTGCTGGTTGTACCAGCCGTCGGTCTCGCCCTGGTTGAGCTCGCGGGCGGCCAGAACGGTGTCCTGGACCTGGCCGTCGATCTCGTAGCGGTCCACGTTCAGGGTGGAGGGGAAGGAGTAGTACGGGCGGAACTGCTGCAGCTGCGCGAAGGCCGGGGAGACGACGTTCGGGTCGAGCAGACGGATGTTGGACGTGGTCTCCTCGTAGTCGGCCAGCGCGCCCTCCTGCGTCTGCGTGGTCGCGTCGTAGGCCTGCGTCTCGGTCTGATCCAGGCCGAAGGCGGCGCGAGTGCCGTCGATGTTGCGCTGGATGTACTCGTCCTCCATCTGCTGCTCGGAGGGCAGGACCTGGAAGCGCTGCACGAGCGACGGGTAGATCCCGCCTGCGACCACGGCGACGATCACGAGCATGGCCGTGCCGATCATGGGCAGGCGCCAGCGGCCCATGACGGCCGAGGCGACGAACAGCGCGGCGACGACAAGCGCAGCAGCGGCCAGGATCCCGCGCACCGGGATCACGGCGTTGACGTCCGTGTACATGGCGCCGGTCCAGCTGCCGCCGGTGTTCTGCAGAGTGGCGTAGCGGTCCAGCCAGAAGTTCACGCCCTGCAGCACCAGGAAGGCGGCGGCCGTGACGGCCAGCTGCACGCGGGCCGCGCGGCTGAAGCTCAGTCCGCGCTCGGAGAGGCGGATGGCGCCGTAGAGGTAGTGGACCAGCAGCGCCGCGATGCCGCACAGCAGCAGCGTGGAGGTCAGGAAGCCGATCAGCAGCTGCAGGAACGGCAGGGTGAAGACCCAGAAGGCCAGGTCCATGCCGAACTCGGGGTCGTCCTGCCCGAAAGGGACCTGGTGGAAGAACAGCAGCACGGTCTCCCACTGGGAGGCGATCGTGGAGGCCGTGAACAGCCCGAACAGCACGGGCACCGCGATCATGGCGATCCGGCGCACGGGCTCGAAGGCCTGCTGGTAGCGCCGCAGGTTGTCATCCGTGGCGTCGGCCGCGGTGATCGGCCGGCTGCGGTAGGCCACGCGCATGGAGAGCCACAGCAGAGCAGCCACCAGCGCCGCGGCCACCAGGAACAGCCCCGCGCGGACGATGTTCTGCGTGGCGAACACGTTCAGGTACCCGAGCTGGTCGAACCACAGGATCTCCGTGTACACCTGCGTGAAGGCGACGAACGCGGCGATCAGCGCCACCACGATGATGACGGTCGGCAGCAGGGCTCCGTTGCGCCGGGACTGACGAGCCGCGGGCCCGTCTCCAGCGGGAGTGCTGCCTGCGGGGCCCTTCGGCGGGCGGGGCGGTTCTGCCGGTCCAGCGGTCACGAGATCCTGGGCCTTCCCTGGGGGTAGGAGCGTTCGAGCCGGTCCCGGATGACGCGCTGGTCAGCGCAGCTCGAGCGGGATGGTCGAAGATGTCAGGCGCTCCGACGACAGACGGGGCACCGCCTCCATTGTCGGCCCTGACGAGCGTATGGGCAAAGTCGGTGAATCCTCTGGGAACCGGAAGAGCTGCCCGTGCTCAGCCCTGCGCGTCCCCGCAGCTGGGCAGGGCGGACAGATCGCCGTCATCGGCCAGGACGGCCAGGGCCTCCTCGGCCTCGTCGAGGGTGTCCACGGCGACGACGGGCAGGCCGTCCGGGGTGTGGCCGCGCACCTCGTCGCAGTTCTCGACCGGCGCCAGGAAGAGATCCGCCCCGGCCTGCGAGGCTCCGATCATCTTCTGCCGGATGCCGCCGATCGGGCCGACGTCGCCCTCGGCGTCGATGGTCCCGGTGCCGACCACGTGGTGGTCTCCTGCCAGCGAGCCCTCGGTGAGCTGGTCGATCAGGCTCAGCGAGAGCATCATCCCGGCGCTCGGACCGCCCACGTCCTCCAGGCCGAAGTCGACCTCGAAGGGGAAGTCGAACTCGCGGTCCAGGTAGACGCCGAGCTGACGGCCGTGGCCCTCGTCGATCGTCTCGACGGAGACGTCGGTCCGGGCGCCGTCGCGCAGCACCGTGAGCTGGGCCGTGTCATCCGGCATGGCCAGGAGGTCGTCGCGCAGGGACTCGAACGAGGCGATGGGCTCGCCGTCGAGCTCGAGCAGCTGGTCGCCGACCCGCAGGGACGACTCCGCGGGCACTCCGGGCTCGATCGCGGAGACGCTCAGGGAGGTCTCGTAGTCGTAGTCGAGGTCGTTGAGCCCGGCGGCGATCGCCATGTCCTGCGAGGACTCCATGGCTGCGGTGCCGGAGTCGGTGACCTCCTCCTGCGTGGTCGCCGGCGGGTACATGACCTCCAGCGGCACGACCGCCATCCCCGGATCCGCCCACGAGATCATGGTCTCGAGCACCCGGGGGCTCGAGCCCGGCCCGCCGACCACGTAGACGGTCGAGAAGTCGAGCTGCGAGTCGGTGGGAAAGGTCTCGGCCCCGTCGATCGTCATGATCGGCTGCTCGCCGACCTCGCCGGCGATGTCGAATGTGGGCCCCGGCCGCTCGACCACGTACGGGGTGGGGGCCCAGGCGCACACGATCAGCAGCGCACCAGCCGCGATCAGCGATCCGCCTTCCAGGCCGGGGCGGAGTCGGGGGCGGGACACGGGGATCAGGACCTCGGGATCTTCTCGGGCACCGGCGGGACGGGGCTGCTCGCACTCGACGAGCGGCACCGACCGATCCTAGTCCGACGCGCCCCGACATGCTTCCAGCGAACGGCGGGCCGCGGCCGAGTCGGCGTCGCTACGCTGGGACGACGACGCCCGCGTGCCCAGCGCACGAGGGCCGGCGGCAGACCGCCGGACGCAGCCCGACCGGGGCGGCGCCGATGCCGCACACGCAGCCATCGATCTTCAGAACAGGACCAGGACCATGAGCTCCCAGTCACCGAACGGCGACGACGACCGCGAGGGTCAGGGCCAGGACCCCTTCCAGCAGATGTTCCAGCAGTTCCTGGGGCAGTCCGGGATGTCCCAGGAGGACCTGCAGAAGATGGGCATGCCGACCGATCCCGCCGCCATGCAGGCCATGTTCGCGCAGGTGCAGTCCATGTTCTCGGGCGCTGGCCAGGACGGCCCCGTCAACTGGCAGGCCGCCAAGGACCATGCCCGCCGGGTCGTCTCGGCCGGCGGGGATCCGTCCGTGACCGATGCCCAGCGCAAGGTCGTCGACGACGCCGTCCAGCTCGCGCAGCTGTGGGTCGAGGACCACACGAGCTTCGGGCAGGCTCCGCTGCAGCCGGCTGCGTGGTCGCGCTCCGAGTGGGTCGAGGGCACGTTCGAGACCTGGCGGGAGATCACCGGCCCCGTGGCCGAGTCGATCACCAAGGCGCTGACGGACACCCTCACCCAGCAGCTGCCGGAGGAGGTCTCCCAGATGATGGGCGGGGCCTCGAACATGCTCGCCGGTGCCGGCGGGATGATGTTCGCCATGCAGCTGGGCCAGGCCATCGGCGGCCTGGCCGCCGAGGTCGTCTCGTCCTCGGACATCGGCCTGCCGCTGGGCGGGGACCGTCCGGCCATGCTCCCGCGCAACGTCGAGGAGTTCGGCGAGGGCCTGGACATCCCCGCTCAGGAGGTCGTGATCTACCTCGCCGTCCGCGAGGTCGTGCACACGCGCCTCTTCCACGCCTCGCCCTGGCTGCGCCCCCACCTCATCGATCTGATCACCCGGTTCTCCCGCGAGATCCACATCGACATGGAGCGCATCGAGGGCCTGGCCGCGGACATCGATCCTTCGGATCCCTCCGCCGTGCAGGAGGCCCTGGGCTCCGGGGTCTTCGTGCCCGAGCAGTCCGCCGAGCAGAAGGCCGTGCTGGGCCGCCTCGAGACGCTGCTGGCGCTGATCGAGGGCTGGGTCGACGTCGTGTCGGTGCGCGCGACCGCCAACCTGCCTTCGTCGGCTGCGCTGTCGGAGACCATCCGCCGTCGTCGCGCCTCGGGCGGGCCGGCCGAGCACGCCTTCGCGTCCCTGATCGGGCTCGAGCTGCGCCCGCGCCGCATGCGCGACGCCGCCGCCTTCTGGGAGCGCGTCGAGCAGCGCCGCGGCCTCGAGGACCGCGACGGCCTCTGGGAGTCCGCCGAGCTGCTGCCCACCGACGAGGATCTCGACGATCCGGAGGGCTACGAGTCCCGTCGCGGGCTGCTCACGGCCTCCGAGGACGAGCTCGACGCCGCCCTGCGCAACCTCCTGGACAGCGAGTCGATGTCCGAGGACGACGCACAGGACTCCGGCTCCTCCGCGGATCAGGATCCCGAGTCGGGCCCCGGCCCGGACTCCGATCCGGACTCGGGAGACAGCGGACGCTGATCCGGCTCCCCCAGGGCCCAGGCCGCTCCCTCGAGGAAGGCCTGGGCCCTGTCCATGTCCGGGTGCAGCGCCTCCAGACGACGGAACTGCGGACCGTGGCCGGCCTCCAGCAGGTGGCACAGCTCGTGGTGCAGCACGGTGTCGAGCACCCATTCGGGGGCGCTGCGCAGGCGATCCGAGACGCGGATCCGACCGGTGGCCGGCGTGGCCGAGGCCCAGCGCGCAGTCTGCCGGGACGTCCACACCACGTCCGTCGGCTGCGCCCGGCCCCCGAGAAGGCGCACGGAGAGCTCCCGAGCACGGCCCATCAGGTACTCGTCGCGCCCGCGCGCGTTCGAGGCAGCTCGGGTGCGCTCGCGCTGGTCGACCAGGCGTGTGGTCATCTGCTCGGCCCATCGCGCGACCTCGCGGGACGACATCATCGCGGGGACCTGCAGGATGATCCGCTCCCCCGACCAGTGCGCGGAGACCGTGCGGCGGCGGCGCTGCGAGCGCCGGACCTCGACCTCGGGCTCCTCGCCGGTCTCGGCCTCGGCGGAGGCGCCTGCAGCGGCAGCGCTGTCCGGACGATCGGCGGAGTGCTGGCGGGGGCGACGGGCGGCAGGCATGGACCGAAGGCTACCTATCCTCGCCTGTGGACAGCGCTCGAGACTGCTCGAGGCCGCGCAGACTGCAGGCCCGGGGCGCTTCCCGGATCCGCTCGGTGCGCCATCGAGCGCGCGGCCGCCTGCTGAGAGGACTCCCATGCTGCCCACAGCCCCCGTTCCCGCCGCACCGGCACGGCTCGACCCGCTGCTCATGCCCCGCTCCAGCACCACGCACCTGCGTCTGGGCGCGGCCGTGTGCGACATGCGCGTGCTGCTGCTGGGCCTGAGCCCCCTCACGGCGGCCGCGGCCGTGATGCTGGCCGGGTGCGGGGTGCGCGGCTTCACCGTGGCCGACGACGGCTGGGTCACCTGGGCGGATGCCCGCGCAGGCTCCTTCGACTCGACCGAGGTGGGACTGCCCCGGGACCTGTGCACGCGCCGGCGCATCCGGGCGGCCAACGCGCTGGCAGCCCCGGTGACCTGGACCGATGATGTCCTCACCGACGCCCGACCCGGCCGTGTGGTGCTGCGGTCCTCCCGGCTGCGGGCTGCCGCGCAGGAGGGGCTGTGGCTCGAGGTGCCCGGCGACCATCTGAGGCTGCCGGACGGGGTGCCCCTGGTGGAGGTGCTGCAGCTGCCCGAGCTCGCGGGGCTCAGCGCCGCGGTCCTTGAGCAGACCGGCGCCTGGCACCGGCGCCCCTGCCAGCAGTGCCTGCAGCGGATCGCCGAGCACGCCCACCAGGACGGCGCGCAGCAGCTGGACCGGCCTGGGCCGCTGATGGCCATGCGCGCAGCGGCGCCCGCTCATACGGCGTGGGCAGCGGGAATGGTCGTCCAGGCGGTGCTGGCCGCCGCCCTGGACCCCGAGGCGCCGCAGCAGAAGTCGCCGCGGCGGTGGCTGCCCGGTCCCGGGCACCCCTTCAGCACCCGCACCGCCGTGTCCGAGCCGCCCGGATCCGCCTGCAACCTGTGCCGCGTGTGAACTGCGCCCGGCGGATCGGCTGCCGGACGCGGCTCAGCGGGTGAGCAGGAGGTCCTTCAGGAAGCGCGACGGGCGCCGGTTGGCGCGTCCGCCCGGGGTCCGCGAGGCTGAGCACGAGAGCATCAGCTGCTCGCGGGCACGGGTGATGCCGACGTAGAGCAGTCGGCGCTCCTCGTCGATCTCGTCCGAGGTCTCGGCGAACGTGATCGGCATGAGCCCCTCCGACAGCCCCGTCAGGAAGACAGCGTCCCACTCCAGGCCCTTGGCCGAGTGCAGGGAGGCCAGGGTGACCCCCTCGACCGGGGGCGCGTCCTGGGCCACGGCCCGACGACCCAGCTCCTCGGCCACGTGCCGCAGGGTGAACGGGCCGGGGCCCTCCGTCCCGGCCCGCTGAGCGGCCTGGAGCGATTCGGTGTGCGCGGCGGCCAGGCGGTCCGTCATGTCCACCAGCGCCGCCATGGACTCCCCACTTCTCCCGCGTGCTGCCCACGGTGCGCGGGGCGTGCTGCGACCAGCCCAGCGAGCGCAGCATGTCCCGGACCTGCTGGGCCACGGCGCCGGTTCCGGACTCCGCCTCGGCCCCTGCCGCGGAGCGGATCTGCACCATGGCCTGGCGCACCTCCGGACGGCGGAAGAACTGCTCGGTGCCGCGCAGCCGGAAGCCGATGCCGGCATCGGCCAGTGCGGTCTCGAAGGCCTGGGCCTGCCCGTTGGTGCGGTAGAGCACGGCGATCTCGGTGGCCGGGACGCCGTCCTGGAGCAGGTCCTGGATGCGCACGGCGGTGCCCTGGGCCTCTGCCTGATCGTCCTGGTACTCGTGCCAGTCCGGGACGGGACCGGCGGCGCGCTGCCCCACCAGGCGCAGGGGCTCGGCCCACAGCCCCTCGGTCGAATCCGGGCCGGCACGACGCGCACTGAGCAGGCGATTGGCCGTGTCCACGATCTGCGGGGTGGAGCGGTAGTCGCGCACCAGGCGGATCACCCGGGCGGATTCGTAGCGCGCCGGGAACTCGAGCAGGTGCCGAGACGTGGCGCCCGTGAACGAGTAGATGGTCTGGGAGGCATCGCCCACCACGCACAGGTCGTCGCGCGGGCCGAGCCAGGCGTCCAGGAGGCGCTGCTGCAGCGGCGAGACATCCTGGTACTCGTCGACCACGAAGTGCTGGTACTGCGCCCGCACAGCGGCCGCGATCCGCTGGTCCTCCTCGAGGATGCCGGTCATGATGGCCAGCACGTCCTCGAAGTCGATCAGGTTCCGGTCGGTCTTGAGATCCTCGTAGGTCTGCCACAGTCGCTGGATCGTGGTGGCGCTGTGCCCGCCGGGCAGATCCCGGACGGAGCCGGCCGCGGCCTCTCGGGCGATGGCATCCGGGTACATGTCCGGCACGAGCAGCAGCGCCCGGGCGCGCTCGATCTCCCCCGACAGGTCGCGGATCGCCGCGCGGTCGCTGCTCAGGCGCATGGAGCCGGCCGCCTCCGCGATCAGCCGCGCCTTGTGCGTGACCAGGTCCGGGATGGAGCCGCCGACGGCCTGGGGCCAGAAGTACTGCAGCTGGCGCAGGGCCGCCGAGTGGAACGTCCGGGCCTGCACGCCCTCCGCGCCCAGCAGACGCAGGCGATCGCGCATCTCGTGGGCGGCCCGGGCCGTGAAGGTCAGGGCCAGGACCTTCTGGGGGGTGTAGACCCCCGTGGCGATCCCGTAGGCGATCCGGTGGGTGATGGCCCGGGTCTTGCCGGTGCCCGCGCCGGCCAGCAGGCACACCGGTCCGCGCAGGGCCGTGGCGGCCTCGCGCTGCTCGGGATCCAGGCCTTCGAGGATGCGCTCCTCGAGAGGAAGCTGCTCGGTCTCCGGCAGCGCGAACAGTGCCGCGGAGGCGGCGTCCGGGACGATCTCGCGCTCGAGGTGCTCCAGGCTCACCATTCGGCCCCCGTCAGAGGGCTGCCGTTCCAGTGCTCGATCAGGGAGCGGGCGATGGAGATCCGCCCGGGCAGAAGCAGCTCACCGACCTCCGAGGTGCGGCGCAGCTGCTCGCGGGTCACCCAGCGCAGCTCGGCGATCTCCTCGCCGTCCGGGGCGACCTGCCCGCCCTGCAGGCGCGCGGTGCAGCCGATCATCAGCGATCGCGGGAACGGCCACGGCTGGGAGCCCAGGATGCGGACATCGCCCACGTCCGCCCCGGACTCCTCCTGGATCTCGCGGCGCACCGCCTGATCGATCGACTCCCCCGGCTCCACGAACCCAGCCAGCGTGGAGAAGCGGCCCTCCGGCCAGGCCGCCGCGCGGCCCAGCAGCAGGCGCTCCTGGTCGCTTCCGGGCTCGCCGTCGGTGACGGCCACGATGATCGCGGGATCGGTGCGGGGGAAGTGCAGGGAAGAGTCCTGCGGGCAGACGCGTATCCAGCCCGAGCGCGCGACCTCCGTGACCTCGCCGCAGCGCGGGCAGCGGGGGTGGTCCAGATGCCAGGCCATGGCGGCCTGAGCGGCCACCGCCAGCGCCTCGTCCTCCGGGGACCGGCCGATCATGGACAGGGCCGCCTGACGCAGCCCCTGCCACTGATGTCCCGGGGCAGCGGTGTCGAGCTGGGCCTGGACGGCCGCGATCTGCTGGCCGAGCTCGTCGACGACGCCGTGGGTGGTGTCCTGCAGAGCGGACTGGGAATCGTCCAGGGCGCGCACGGTAACTCCCACGCGCTGCTGCGGATCATGCTCCTCGTCCGGCAGCGCGGCGGCGGCGGCGACCTCCCCCAGAAAGACCTCCGGCCGGGCGGGATCCGCCGGAAGCTCCGGCAGCTGCGAGCGCTCCAGCAGCACCAGGCGGTCCCCGTGCAGGGGAAGCCGCCCGCCGAGCATCACGAGCACGAGCCGGGCGCCGCGGCGCAGATCCGTGCGCTCGCGCTCGACCGCGCGCCGGTCCAGCGCCTCCGTGGAGAGCATGGACGAGGGGTCCAGACGATCGAAGCCCGGCCCCGAGGAGGTGCCGGGCGCCTGGTGATCGTGGGCGGAAGGTGTATCGCGGGTCTGGTCTGTAGGCACGCGACCACTGTAGAGCCCGCAGCTGACGACGCATCGCGGCCCGTCGCGTGCCCCGATGCCCCCACCGGGAAGCGGTGGAGATCGCCCGGGCCCCGCTGAGCAGGAGGGCGCTGTGGAGCGAGGCCGGACGCGGTCGTCGTGCGCGGGAAGCGACCAGGATGCGCTTGTAGGGTTGCCTGCATGACATCGTCCCTGGAGCACCTTGCGGCCGCGGCGGCCGCGGCCGTCCCCGGGCTGCGACCTGCGGGTGTGGCCCCTCCCCGACGACGACGCCGACTTCCGCTCCGCCGTGGTCGTCGATGCCTCGCAGCGCCGGTGGCGCGTGCGCAGCTCGCTGACCGACGAGGCCTCCATGCGCCTGGCCTCCGAGCACGCCGTTCTCAGTTCGTTCAGCCCGGCGCTGCGCGCCAAGCTGCCGTTCCACATGCCCACCATCGTGGGCTCGGTCGAGGACCGCGGACGGCGCCTGTTCGTGTACTCGCACCTTCCCGGTGGCCCGGTGCCGATCGACGACCTCATGGACCTGGCCGACGCTCCGCCGGCGCGACCGCAGCCCCCGAGCGCCGAGCCCGTGCCGCAGGCCGCCGCGCAGCTGGGCCAGCTGATCGCCGCGATCCACTCGCTGCCGCGCGCCATGGTCATGGACGCCGATCTGCCCGCCTACAGCTCGGAGCAGTGCCGCCGGCGCCGGCTCAGCGAGCTCGACCAGGCAGCGACCACCGGACGCATCCCCGCGGCTCTGCTGCGGCGCTGGGAGGATGCGCTGGAGGACCGCACGCTGTGGCGCTTCTCCACCCACGTGATCCACGGCGACCTCCACGAGGACAACCTGACCGTGGAGGGCAACCGGATCACGGCCGTCACCGGCTGGTCGGACGTGCACGTGGGCGATCCCGCCGACGACTTCGCCTGGCTGATCGGGGCCAGCGACCCGTCGTTCGCCGCCGCCGTGGTCGCGGAGTACTCGCGGCACACCTCCGCCGAGCCGGACCCGCACCTGCTGCGCCGCGCGCATCTGGAGGCCGAGTTCGCCCTGGCCCGCTGGCTCGTGCGGGCGTCTCACGGGATCTGCCGGAGCTGGTCGCCGACGCCGAGTCCATGCTGCGCATCCTGGAGAAGGACGTGGAGGCCTACGACCGGGAGCTCTCGGCCGCACGCGGAGCCGAGGCCGAGCAGTCGGTCGAGGCCCGCACCGAGCATGCCCGCACCTCCCGGCAGCGCGCCGAGGAGGCCTCCTTCACGGCCACCGGCCTCCACGGCCTGAACCGGGACTCGCTGTTCTCGGATCCCGCTGACGACGCAGGAGTCGGCACGGCCAAGCCTCTGGCGGACGACGACTCCCCTGAGCCTTCCGGCGCGAAGGACGAGGGTCCCGCCGCCGACCCGCACACCGGGGCCACCGTCACCCCGCTGCGCCGACCCGGCCCCGGGACGTCGCAGGACTGAGATCCAGGGCCGAGACCGCGGCGGCGGCGGCGTCGCCCACCGCGGAGGACCATGACTGCGGGCTCCTCGCGGCCCGAGGGGCTGCGACCCGGGGCGAGGTCCTCAGCCGAAGGCCCGGCTCACCATCCGCTCGAGCTGCTGCTCATCCGCCAGGTCGTGCGGGCGGATGGTCCGGTCCTCGGAGACGAAGTAGAACGCCGCCGAGACGTCCTCGATCGGCACGCCCTGCAGTCGTGACCAGCCGAGGCGGTAGACGGCCAGCTGCACGGCTCGACGCGCCAGCTCACTCTGGGCCGGCACGGCTCCGGTCTTCCAGTCCACGAGCTCCCAGCGGCCGTCCTCGGTGCGGAAGACGGCGTCGATCCGACCGCGGATGGTGACTCCGGAGATCGGCGTCTCGATGGGGTGCTCGACCGACCACGGCTGCCGGTTTCCCCACTCACCTGCCCGGAAGGTCTCGGCCAGGCGCGGGAGGTCGTAGGACTTGTCCACGAAGTCGTCCTCCGCGGGGACCTCGTCCAGGTCGAAGATCGCCGAGGACTGGAAGTGGTCCTCGACCCACGAGTGGAAGGCCGTTCCGGCGCGCGCGGCCATGCCTGGGCGACGCGGCATGGGTCGGCGGAACTGCGCGGCGACCGCCTGCGGGTCACGGCCCAGCTCGACCACCGTGGAGGCCGACAGGTGCGAGGGCAGGGCCAGCTCCTGGACCTCGCTGCGGGTCTCGTGGGCGGCCAGCAGGATGCGCGCCTCCTCGAACCAGCGCTGGATCTGCGGATCCCGGAGGCTCTGCTCGGCCTCCAGGCGCTCGATCTCCGCGTGGTCGGTCTCGGACTGCTCGCTCACCCGGTGAGCGGCGGCCTCCACCCGGGCGCGTCGCCCGGCCTGCGGGGCCGGTTGCCTCTGCACGCCGGGCTGATCCGGGTCGATGGGAGCCTGGGCCTGCTCGCCGCGCGTCTCCAGGACCTCAGGGCCCTCGAGGGGGTCGTACGGCCAGGCCGCCCACAGGCGACGCGACTGCTCGGGGTTCTTCTCGTCCGCGGCGACATCCTCCCAGCCGACGAGCTCGATCCCGTCGATGCTCCGGTGCTGGTCGTCCTGGGGCAGCTCGACCGGCGCGGAGTCGAAGGCCTTCTCCTGGGCGGCCTCCCGCGCGATCTCCAGGCCCTGCTGACCGCTCAGCGGCAAAAGCTCCAGGAGGAAGCGCGACGGCGTCCGCCGCGTGGCGGCCGAGCCAGAGAATGCGTTCGAGGACAGGTGCAGGCGGCTCCTGGCACGGGTGAAGGCCACGTAGGCCAGGCGGCGCTCCTCGGCCTCGGCATGCTGGGCGGCATCCTCCTGGAACTGCGCCAGGGAGTCGCTGAGGGCGTCGAGATCCGAGGTGTCCTCGCTCCACTGCGGAAGGAATGCCCGGTCCCCGCGCAGCGGCCAGGGGACGTCCGAGGGGTTCTTGGTCCAGCGGGTGTCCCGGGTCATGGGGAAGTGCGACTGGTTCATGCCCGGCACGTGCACGTGATCCCATTCCAGCCCCTTGGAGGCGTGGACGGTCAGCAGCTGCACCGCACCCCGAGCAGGCTCTGGCGGGGCGGTGTCGAGCTTCTCCTCGCGGGAGGCGATGTCCAGCCACCCCAGGAACGCCCCGACGTCCTGCGTGGCGCTGGCCGAGCTGAACGACGCCGCCAGGTCCAGGAAGGCGTCCAGGTCGCGGCGACCCTGCGCGGCTCGAGCGTCCGGGCGGGCGGCGACCTCGATGTCCAGACCGAGGGTCCGCTCGATCACCGAGATGATGGTGGCCAGGTCCTCGGAGAGCCAGGTCCGCAGCTCGGCCAGCTCCTCGGCGAAGGCGATGAGTCGCTGACGGCCGGTCTCGCTGAGGCTGCGTCCGGCTCCGGAGATCCAGTCCGGGCGCGGCAGGGTCTCCACGGCCTCCACGAGGGAGGCGGCGTCTACCCGGTCCGGTTCGACCAGGACGTCCTCCTGGGGCGATCCCTGCACCGCGTCCCCAGGGTCGCCTGGCGAGTCGATGTCCTCGATCAGGCCCATGTCCGCCGCAGCGCTGCGGCGCCGCTCAAGGTGTCCGGCCCAGTCGCCGAGAGCGGCAAGGTCTTGGGCGCCCAGCCGCCAGCGGGCTCCGGTCAGCAGTCGGGCCAGGGAGTCCGAGCGACCGGGATCGGTGAGCACCCGCAGCGTGGCCACGATGTCGACGACCTCCGGGACCTGCAGCAGACCGCCGATCCCGACGACCTCCACCGGGATCCCCCGTGCGATCAGCTCGCGGCGCACGGGCTCGAACTGGGAGCGGCGGCGGCACAGCACCGCCGTGGTGGGAAGCTCCTGGTCCTCGCGGACCCGGCCGCGCGCGGCCAGGATGTCGTCCGCGATGGCGACGGCCTCGTCCTGATCCGAGCGGTGCCGGGACAGCAGGACCTGCCCGCGATCTGCCTCTGGGCGCGGGTCCAGGCCGGGGACCTTCTTCAGCCCCTGTCCGGCGCTGCCGGTGCTCCACGGGGGCGGAGTGCGCAGGGGCTCGGCAGCGCTGTTGGCGACGTCGAGGATCGCGGTGTCGTTCCGCCAGGCGGTGGTCAGGAAGGAGACGGCGTCCTGGGGATCGCCGGGGGCCGGGAAATGGTCGCTGAAGCCGAAGAGCTGTCCGGCAGAGGCTCCGCGGAAGCCGTAGATCGACTGCTGGGGGTCCCCGACCGCCATCACGGAATGGCCCTGGCCGAAGAGCTCGGCGAAGATCTTCATCTGCGCGTGCGAGGTGTCCTGGAATTCGTCGAGCAGCACCACGCGGTAGCGCTCCCGCTCCGAGGCGCCGCAGGTCCGATCCTCCTGGGCAAGGCGCGCCGCGTGGCTGAGCAGATCACCGAAGTCCATGACCTCGGCCTCCTGCTTGGCCTGCTGATAGCGCTGCGCCATGCGGCACAGCACGCCGGTGCGCAGCAGACGGCCCGCGGCTTCCTGGGTGTCCTTGGTGACCTTCTTCTTCTTGCCCCCCGGTCGCGGCGGGGTCTCGAGCATGGCCTGCCCGAGCCGAGCCGTGTGCCGCCGGATCTCGTCGAGGTCCAGCAGGTGCTCCGCGGCGCCCGAGGACAGCGCGAGGACCTGCTCGACCGCCGTGGACATCTTCAGATCGGACGGGACCTCACCGTCCCAGGACTCCACGACCCGCGAGGCGATCTGCCAGGCCTGTGCCGGGCCGAGCAGCGCGGTCTCCGGCTCCAGGCCGATCCGCAGCCCGTAGGTGCGCACGAGCGCGCTGGCATACGAGTGGTAGGTCAGCACCGTGGGCTCGAGCACGGGCGCGGTGTCCCCCTGGCCGGCGGGGGCGCCGCGGTCCGCGTCGGCCGCTGAGAGCTCGGAGGGGTCCTCCGGTCCGGGCACGACGAGGCCCTTGGAGCGCAGCACGCCCAGTCGGCCCCGCACGCGGTCGCGCAGCTCACCGGCGGCCTTGCGGGTGAAGGTCACGCCCAGCACCTGATCCGCGTGCACGATGCCGTTGGCCACGAGCCACACGACCCGGTCGACCATGGTGGCGGTCTTGCCCGAGCCGGCACCGGCGACCACGAGCCGCGGGGTCAGCGGCGCGGCGATCACCTCCGCCTGCTGCTCCGTGGGCCTGTTGCCGCCCAGCGCCTCCGCCAGCTCCTGGGGGCTCCAGCGCGGCTCGACGCCCAGGTACGGGTGCGGGGATCCATCGCCCTTCATCGCCCCGGGACCTGCAGCGCAGACCGCGGGCTCCGACGCCCCCGCGGGCGAGGACGACGCTGCGGACTCCGGTTCGCCTGACCACGACGCATCCTCGGATGACGACGTCTGGGGGCGGGAGTCGTGCTCGAAGGCCATGCCGGGCTCCTTCTGGGTCTGGTCGTGGTTCGGCTCGTGCGGCGAGCGGCCGCTGGAGGCGGCGGAGACGCTCATTCGGTGACCTGCCGTCCCTCGGCGCACAGCGGGCAGATCTCCGGGAGGCTGCAGCCGATCCCGCCGTGGCCCGTGTTCGACCCTGCGGTGTGACTGGCCAGGAAGCGGTCCCCTGCCACCAGATCCGCAGCGGCCGAGACCAGCTCGCGGACCTGCACGCCGCCTTCCTCGGTGAGCCCGTCCTGCAGCTGCGTGCTGACGTTGACCCTGTCCACGCCCAGCTGGACCAGCAGCGCACCGCCGGGCAGATGCTGAAGGGGCTCTTCCCGCAGCACCAGGGGCTCGCTCGGCTCCGGCTTCAGCCCTTCCGCATCCGTGCTCTGCCGGATGCCGCGCTGCTGCTCCTCGACCATGGCCTGACCGGCACCGGCCGCCAGCGCCGCCTGATAGGCCAGCAGCTGAGGATGCTCGGGCAGATCCTTGGTGGCAGGTGCGCTGCGCCCCGTCTTGAGGTCGACCACCACGAAACGGCCCTGGTCATCGATCTCCAGGCGATCCACCCGACCGCGCAGCAGGGCATCGCGGGCGCGGCCGTGGATGAGGACCTGGAAGCCCCCCTCCACGAGGGCCAGGCGGCGGTGCTCGTCCTTGCGAGCCTGGATCACGTACTGGGCGAATCTGCGAAGCATGGTCTCGGCCCGCTCCTTGAGCAGGTCTGATTCCCAGGTCTCCGGCAGCCCGAGCTCCCTCCACCTGCGGTGGATCTGCGCCGCGAGCTGATCGCCGGTGCCTTCTGGGGACTGCTCTGCGATCGAGTGGACCAGGGTGCCGACCGAGCGCGCCGCATCCGAGGCCTCCTCGGCACGAGCCGTGGCCACATACCAGTCCAGCGGCGAGCGCTGGATGGTCTCGAGGCGCGAAGGAGACAGCGGAACCGGCTGCTGCGGGTCCAGGACCTCCTGCGTGGACGACAGCGGCAGCAGGCCCCACCACTGGTGCGGGGCCGCCCCGTCCACGGGCTCGGGCGAGGAGGCGAAGCGGTGCAGCAGCTGTGCCGCCGCCTCCCTCTGCTCCTGCGAGGCCGTCCCCTGCTGGAGCACCCGGCGCAGCTCGGCGGTCAGGGCCCGCAGCGTGGGAGGACGCGGCGCGGTGTGCACGGGACGTGCCCGGTGGGCGGCCTCCGGGTGCAGCGAGGGATCCCACGGATCCACGATGTCCAGGAACTCCGAGGGGTTCTCCTCCTCGGAAGACACGGCCGTGGCGATCAGCTCGCGCGAGGCACGGGAGACGGCTGTGGCGAACTGCCTCAGCTCGTCGTGGCGGACCTCCGTGAGCCGGGTGGCGGGGCTGGCCTGAGCGGCGACCTCCACGCCGAGCTCGACGGCGTCCGAGAGGCGCTGGGCTCCCAGCAGCTGCCCACGAAGCGTCGTGTTGGGCCACCTGCCCTCCTGGAGGCCCGCGATGAACACGACCGGCCAGCCGCGACCGGCTGCGGTGGCCGGAGTCATGATCTCCACGGAGGCCCCCGTGGGGGCGCGGGCGGCGAGGGTGTCCATGGGCAGGTCCTGATGCTCCAAGAAGTCCAGGAACTCCTGCGGCCCGGCTCCCGGGCGGTGATCGGCGAAGCGCTCGGCCGTGCCGAACAGCGCGACCACGGCATCGAGATCGCGATCGGCCCGCTGGCCCTCCGGACCGCCGGCCAGGGCGGTGCGCTGCCAGCGTCCTGCCACTCCGGAGGCGTCCCACAGCGCCCAGAGGACCGTCTCGGCGGTGGCCCCGTCGGCACGCAGCGCGGTGCGCCCGGCTTGGAGCATCCGGGCGACACGACGCGCCGGGGCGGCCCTGACGCCTGCATCCTCCATGACGGTGGGGTCCAGCAGCGCCTCCACGAGCAGCTGGTCCGAGCTGCGTCCTCCGCCGCTGCGCAGCTCGTGGGCTCGCAGGCGCTGGCGCAGGCGGCGCAGGTCCATGGCCGAAGCGCCTCCGATCCGGGAGCTGAGCAGCTCGACGGCCTCGTGCGCCTCCAGCACGGCGCTGCTCTGCGCGGTCCCCTCTCCCGTCTCCGAGGCCCGCGGCGCTTCCGGGGCATCGGATCGCAGCGATTCGGGGTCCGGCTGCTCGCGCTCCAGCTCCTGATCGTGCTGGGCCGCCGAGCGCTCCGCCACGATCAGTCGCAGCGCGGACAGCAGGGGACGCACCGCGGACTCGTCCCGGACGGGAGTCTCGGCTGCCGAAGTGGTCACCGGCACTCCGAGAGCCGTGAGGTGGCGCTGCAGGGACTGCAGGCGATCGCTCGAGCGCACGATCACGGCGATGTCCTGCAGCGCCACGCCCTGCAGCAGATGGCGCTCGAGGATGGCGTGGCCGATCCAGCGCGCCTCCTGCGCGGCCGAGCCGAGCAGGACCGCCTGCGGCAGCTCTTCCGCCTCCGGATCGCCCCCCGGCGGCACGGGACGAGGACGGCGGGCCCCCAGGGCGGTCTCGAGAGCGGGGATCCGCTGAGCCGCGCGCTGCCAAGCCAGCTGGATGGCCGCGGGCATGCGGTGCCCGGTGCCCAGGACGCGACGCGTGAGGGGGCCGCTGCGGGGTGCCCAGGCGGTCGTCGAGTCCGCGCAGCAGGTCCGGGCGAGCACCGCGGAACCCCTGCACGACGGTGTCCGGCGACGCCGCGATCACGACGTCCCGGCCCCGGCACAGCACCTCCAGCAGACGGTGGATCGACGGCGTGGCCTCCTGGAGGTCGTCGATCACCACGAGCTCGAGCCGCTGCTGCTCCCGGTGGAGGAAGTCGGGGTGCTCCACGAGGACCCGGCAGGCCTCGCTCACCAGGGCCGCGGGGTCGAAGGCCTCCGGCATGCGCAGGCGGCGCACGCGCAGGTACTCCCGGCGCAGCACGGAGGCGGCGATCCAGTCCGGTCGCTGCATCTGGTGCCCCAGCTGCTCGAGGTCCTCCGGGGACAGCCCGTGCTCGCACACGCGGTCGAAGAGATCGCGGACCTCCTGGCGGAAGCCGCGCGTGCCGACGGCCTCCGAGAGATCCGGCGGCCACACGACGGCGGCGCCGTGGCCGCTGCGGTGACCGGCCATCAGCTCCTTGAGCAGGACGTCCTGCTCCGGTCCCGACAGCAGCTGGGGCGGCTGGTCGACTCCCGGCAGCAGTCCTTCCGCCTGAGCCCGGCGCAGGAGGTCGAAGGCGTAGGCCTGCCACGCCCGCACCGGCGGAGAGGTCATGGTGGTGGCCGCGGTGGCGGTCAGCGTGTCCCTGGCGCGGGCGGCCGCGGCGCGCGACGGGGTGAGCACGAGCAGCCGGTCAGCGGGCAGGCCCTCGCGCAGCCTGCGGGCGGCCAGCGAGAGCAGGGCCGTGGTCCGGCCCGTGCCCGGCGCCCCCAGCACGAGCTGCGGGCCGCAGCCGCCGGCCAGCTCGGCGATCTCCCGCTGATCGCGATCCAGGGCCGAGAGCTCCGGGAGCACGAGCGAGCTGCGCTCGGCCGGGACCAGGCGCCAGGCCGAGCGCGACGCGGAGAGATCGACGACGGGCTCGGGGGGATGCGACGGCCGCTGCTGGGACATGGCCACATCGCACCACAGCGCTCTGACAGCACAAGGCCATCTCGGGCGGCAGGTGCGCCGCCCCCCCCCCCCCCGAGGCCCCGACCTCAGCGGCATCGGCATCGCCATCGGCCGCATCGCGCCGGAACAAGCCGCCGGCCCAGTGCTGTCGGAGCGGCTCCGTACTGTGTCGGCATGGCCAGCAGACCCGATCCGTCCGAGCAGACCGATCCGCTCTTCGATCTCCCGACCCCGTCGGGCAGCAGCCCGGCGAGCCCCTCGCAGCCCGAGGCCCAGGAGGCCCAGCTGTCGCTGTTCGACACCCCCGCGGGAGCGACCGGTGCCGGGGATCGGCCGAGCGCACCCGCCGCGAGCGCGGCGCCCGCCGATGCTGGGGCGCCGCGATCCGACCAGAAGGCACCGGCCCCGCAGGACCCTGGCACCCCCTGGACCGAGCTGCCGCGAGCGGCTTTCGACCTGGAGACCACGGGCAAGGACCCCCACGAGTGCCGCATCGTGACCGCCTCGCTGCTGCTGATCGATGCCCGGGGCGAGATCCTCCAGCGCTGGGACTGGCTCGCAGATCCCGGCGTGGAGATTCCGGAGGGCGCTGCGGCCGTGCACGGCATCTCGACCGAGCACGCTCGCGAGCACGGTCGTCCGGCGGCGGAGGTGGTCCCGGAGATCGTGGCCGCCGTCGCCGATCTGCTGGAGCGCGGGATCCCCGTGCTGGCCTTCAACGCGTCCTACGACTTCACGGTCCTGGCCGCCGAGGCCCGACGCCACGGGCTGCGGGCCCCGGAGGCCTTCCCGGTGCTGGACCCCTACGTGATGCACAAGCACGTGCGGGTGAGATGGCGCGGCAAGCGCACGCTGGTGGCTCTGTCCGAGGCCTATGAGGTGGACCTGGAGGAGGCGCACACCTCCGGGGCGGACGCCCTGGCCGCCGAGCAGGTCGGGCGTCGTCTGGCCGAGGAGTTCGCCGAGCTGCGCGTGGGCGCCCCGCAGATCCACCGGCAGCAGATCGAATGGTCCGCCGAGCAGGCCGCCGACTTCCAGGAGTTCCTGCGCAGCCGTCGTCAGGACCCCAGTATCGTCATCGACGGCACCTGGCCTGTGCGCGACCTGCCGGGATGATCCCAGCAGGACTGCCGCAGGTCGGGTTCCCGCAGTAGACTTCGGATTCCCCGTCGGCCTTCCGGTCGACAGCAGAGCACAGGAGGTTCCCATGGGACTCGGTGACAAGATCAGCAACAAGGCCGAGGAAGCCTCGGGCCAGGCCAAGCAGAAGCTCGGCGAGGCCACCGGCGATGAGCGCCTGCAGGGCGCCGGCGAGCAGCAGGAGAACTCCTCGAACCTGAAGCAGGCCGGCGAGAACCTGAAGGACGCCAAGGACAACGTCCTGGGCGACAAGAACTGACGCGTCGCCGACGCACAGCGCCCCGGTCCGCTCCGCGATGCGGAAGAAACCGGGGCGCTGTCATGTCCGTGAAGCTGGGCCCGGAGCCGATCAGCCCTGGACGGGCTGCGCCTGGGCGGCAGCCTCGGCGGCCTTGGGCAGCGCGTCGATGATGCGCTGCATGGCGGTCTCGTCGTGCGCTGCGGAGAGGAACCAGGCCTCGAACACCGACGGCGGCAGGTACACGCCCTGCTCCAGCATGGCGCGGAAGAACGGCGCCCAGCGGAAGACCTCCTGGGACTTGGCATCCGCGTAGGTGCGCACCGGGCGCTCCGAGGTCCCGAAGGTCACCGAGAACAGCGAACCGGCGTTCTGGATCGAGTGGTCGACTCCTGCGGCAGACAGCGCCGAGGAGACTTCGCCGCGCAGCTGCTCGGAGAGACGGTCGATCGTCCGGTAGCAGTCGTCGTCGGCCAGCTGCAGCGTGGCCAGCCCGGCGGCCATGGCCACCGGGTTCCCGGACAGCGTGCCGGCCTGGTAGACGGGGCCGGTGGGGGCCAGGTGCTCCATGATCTGGCGGCGCCCGCCCAGTGCCGCCACCGGCAGACCGCCCCCTATGACCTTGCCGAACGTGAAGATGTCCGGCTCCCAGCCGCCCTCCTGCGGCGAGGTCAGGCCCCAGTAGCCGGCGGGGTCCACGCGGAATCCGGTGAGGACCTCGTCGAAGATCATCAGGGCCCCGTGGGCCCGGGTGATCTCCCGCAGGCCCGCGTTGAATCCCGGATCCGGCGGGACCACGCCCATGTTGGCCGGGGAGGCCTCGGTGATCACGGCGGCGATGCGCCCCTCGTGGGCGGCGAAAGCCTCGCGCACGGCGTCGAGGTCGTTGTACGGGAGTACGAGGGTCTCGGCCGCCGTGGCCTCGGTGACGCCGGCCGAACCGGGCAGCGACAGGGTGGCCACACCGGAGCCGGCCTCCGAGAGCAGCGAGTCCACATGGCCGTGGTAGCAGCCGGCGAACTTGATCACGAGGTCGCGTCCGGTCACGCCGCGGGCCAGGCGCAGTGCGGTCATGGTGGCCTCCGTGCCGGTCGAGACCATGCGGATCTCATCCAGCGCCGGGACGCGCTGCACCAGGTGCTCGGCCAGCTCGGTCTCACCGCGCGTGGAGGCGCCGAAGGACAGGCCCTTCTCGACGGCGGCGTGCACGGCCTCCAGCACGACCGGGTGCGCGTGGCCGACCAGCGCCGGTCCCCACGACCCCACGAGATCGACGAACTCGCGGCCATCGGCATCGGTCAGGTACGGCCCGCGAGCCGCCGAGATGTACGGCGGGGTCCCCCCGACGGAGGCGAACGCGCGCACGGGCGAGTTCACCCCTCCGGGGATCACGCGGCGGGAGCGCTCGAAGAGCTCTTCGGAGACGGTCATGGGGTCCTTTCGGAAGCGATGTCTCGAAAGCCGACGGCGGCGCGGCAGGGCGCGGCCGATGGCTTCCGCTGTGGTCGTCGTGTCGTCTGGGGGCCTGTCAGCTCAGGCCGTTGTCCTCGCGCCACCAGCGGGCCAGGTCAGTTGCGAAGTAGGTCAGCACGGTATCGGCGCCGGCGCGGATGATCGAGAGCACCGACTCCTGGGCCGCACCGCGGCGGTCGATCCAGCCGTTGGCCGAGGCCGCCTGGATCATCGCGTACTCCCCGGAGATCTGGTAGGCGGACACCGGCACCGGCGACTGGTCGGCGACCTCCCTCAGGATATCGAGGTAGGACATGGCCGGCTTGACAATGACCATGTCCGCACCCTCGGCCAGGTCCAGCTCGAGCTCCCGGAAGGCCTCGCGCCGGTTGGCGGAATCCATCTGGTAGGTCTTGCGATCGCCGGTCAGCGCCGAGTCGACGGCCTCGCGGAACGGGCCGTAGAACGCCGAGGAGTACTTCACGGCGTAGGCCAGCACCACGGTGTCCTGATGACCGGCGGCATCCAGGGCGGCGCGGATGACGCCCACCTGCCCGTCCATCATCCCGGACGGGGCCAGCACGTGGGCCCCGGCCCGGGCCTGGGCCACGGCGGCCTGCGCGTAGATCTCGAGGGTCGCATCGTTGTCGACGCGGCCCTGGTCGTCCAGCACGCCGCAGTGCCCGTGGTCGGTGAACTCGTCAAGGCACAGGTCGGCCATCACCAGGAGGTCGTCGCCGACCTCGTCGCGGACCTCGCCCAGCGCACGGTTGAGGATCCCCTCGGGATCGATGAGGCCCGAGCCCCGGGCGTCCAGGATGGCCGGGACGCCGAAGATCATGATGCCGCCGAGCCCGAGCTCGACCGCCTCGGCGACCGCACGGCGCAGCGAGTCCATGCTGTGCTGCACCACCCCGGGCATGGAGGCGATCTCGACCGGCTCCTGCAGCCCCTCCTTCACGAAGACCGGCAGGATCAGCTGCGACGGGTGCAGGCGGGTCTCGCGCACGTGGCGGCGCATGGTCTCGGACTGGCGCAGGCGCCGCGGGCGGTGCGGCAGATCGACGCTGAAGCGGCGGCTGCGCGGAGCCTCGGCTGCTGCGCTGGGATCGATGCGATCGTTCATGTCATTCCTCCTGTGCTGATGGGGCGATGTCCTGGGGTGGGGCGGGCCGCCGGCGCCCCGGCGGAGCGGCCACGGCCCGCTCGAGTGCTTCGATGAGCCCGGACGGCGCCGTGGACTCGGCCACGACCGCCTCGAGGCCCAGTGCGACGACGGCGGTGTGCGTGGGCTCCCCGATGGCCGCCAGCGCTGGCGACGGAGCCCGCACGAGTCCGTCTGCCAGGGCACGGACGGTCGACGGGGCGGTGAGGATCACGCCGTCGATCGCGCCGGCTGCCAGCTCCGAGCGGGCATGCTCGACGGTGCGCACCGGATCGTGCTGCCCCACGGGTGCTGCGACCAGGGGATCCTCGGCCGGCCACGGGGCCATCCGGTAGGCGTCGCGGCGCCGCACCTGCCAGCCGAGCTCCTGCAGCCCGCGCGTCAGCTCGGGCGAGGCCGCCGCCGATTGGGGCAGCAGCACGGTGCCGGGGCGCACCGGGGCGAGGGCCGTGTCCGGGCCCTCCGGCCGCGCCCAGGTCTCGAGCAGCCCGGCGGCCGAGGCCGTGCGATGGGGCTGCAGATGAACGGGCACGGCATGGCTCTCGAGCTCGGCCGCGGTGGCCGGTCCGACGGCTGCCACGCGCAGCCCGCGCTCGATGCCGGGCTCCAGCAGCTCCCCGAGGCCGCGCCCGTGCGTCTCGAGCGCCAGACGATGCAGGGCGCGCACGGTGTTGGCCGAGGTCACCACGAGCCACAGCGGCTCGGCCCGGTCCGGGGATCCATGGGAACCTGTGGCCGGTGCCGACGAGCGGCCCTCCGTCCAGCTGCCGGGGGGCACTGCTGGCCTCGGCCCCTGCGCCGCCGCCTCGAGCAGCTCGTACAGGTCCTGGCGCTGCTGGCCGGTGACCGGCTGCGCCTCCTGGACGGGCACGAGCACGGGCTCGGCTCCGCGCTCGCGCAGCAGCTCGAGCAGCTCCGCCGCCCGATCCGGGGTGCGGGTCACCAGCACGGACCGGCCCCGCAGCGGGCTGTCTCCGCAGCCGGCCGGGTGCTCCTGCCCCTGCCCCGCCGGCCCTGGCCGGCCCGGGCGCGGTCCCGAGCCTGCCGCCCCGGACGCAGGGGGCTGCGCGCAGGCTCCCGCGCTCGGCGCGCTGAACCGCGCCGAGTCCCGGGACGGGGAGGCCGTGGGCACCGTGCTCCAGGCCAGCCCCGCCAGTCGGGCCGCGCCGTCGGCGAGCAGGCCGTCGCCCACGCGGCGCCCGAGCTCCCGGGCGGCGGCCGTGGACAGCTCGTGCGAGGCCTCGGTGCGGCGCATGACCTCGGCCCCGTCCGGGGGAGGCCACGGCGACCTGCAGGGTGAGCATGCCGTTCTCGACCGTGGCCAGCGTGCCCACCGGTGCGGCGCACCCGGCCTCGAGCCGTGCCAGCAGCGCGCGCTCGGCGGTCACGGCCCAGCGGGTCTCCAGGTGGTTGATCCGCGCCAGGCCCTGCAGCAGGTCGCTGTCGAGCGCGTCCTGCCCGGGGCGGGCACGCTGCGCGGCGACGGCGTCCTGTGAGGAGCCGGAAGCCTGCTCGGCGAGCTCTGGATCCCTCTCGAGCACCTCGGTGCGGATCTCGAGGGCCAGCGCCCCCTGTCCGGGAGCGGGCAGCACGACCGACGGGTCCAGCGCCTCCGTGATGTGCGCCTGCAGCCCCAGTCGGCGCAGGCCGGAGGCGGCCAGGACCACGGCGTCGAGATCGCCGGGGCCCTCGGGGTCCAGCCCGGCAACGCGCGCCAGGCGGGTGGGGACGTTGCCCCGGATGTCCACGATCTGCAGGTCCGGGCGGGCCAGCAGCAGCTGAGCGGCCCGTCGGGGCGAGCCGGTGCCGACCTTCGCGCCGTCGGGCAGCTGCTCGAGGCGCAGGCCGTCGCGGGCGCACAGGGCGTCGCGGGGGTCCTCGCGCTCGGGCACTGCGCCGATGGACAGGCCAGGGGTGGGTGCCGTGGGAAGGTCCTTGAGCGAGTGCACGGCCATGTCCACGCGATCCTCGAGCAGCGCCACGCGCAGAGCCGCCGCGAACACGCCGGTCCCGCCCAGGGTCGCCAGCGACCCTGTGAGGACATCGCCCTCGGTGCGGATGATCTCCAGCTCGTGGGAGACCCCGGCGGCCTCGGCCACCCGGTCCGCCGCCCAGGTGGTCTGGGTGCGGGCCAGCGCGGAACCGCGTGTGCCCACCCTCAGCACGGCGGCCGGCTGCCGCTGGTCCTCGGTGCGCTCCGCCTCGCTCATGTCCTGGCCTACCTGATCGGTCTCGTGGGGCTGCCCGCTCATGCGCGCACCACCTGGCCCGTCTCGTCGAGACCGACCGGGATCGGCTCTCCCTCGGGCCTCTGCGCGATCGTGGGTCGCGGCTCGGTGCTGCCGCGCAGGATCTTGACGCAGCAGTCGGCGGGGCAGTCGTCGAACCAGGTGCCGTCGCTGCACGCGGAGGACCTGGGCTCGCCTGAGCGCCCGGCCATGCGCTGCTCGATCAGATCCGCTAGTCCGGACACGAACGCCGGATGGGTCCCCGGAGTCGGTGTGCGCGCAAAGCCCAGGCCGCGCTCCTGCGCGGTCTCGCGGGCCTCGGTGTCGAGGTCCCAGAGCACCTCCATGTGATCGGACACGAAGCCGATCGGAACCACGATCACGGAGCCTGCGCCGTCATCCGCCGCCTGCTCGACGGCATCGTTGATATCCGGCTCGAGCCACGGCATGGACGGCGGACCCGAACGCGACTGGAACACCAGATCCCAGCTCAGCGACTCGGGCAGCGACAGCCCCTCGTCCTGCAGCCGCGCCCGAGTGCGCTCCATGACCTTCCGCGAGGCCGCGAGCAGCTGATCCGCGTAGGCCGAGCCGGTCGCGAAGCCCTCCCGCATGGTCTCGGGGCCGGCGGCCAGGGCGTCGGTGTCCGGCACGGAGTGGGCGGCGAACAGGATCCTGAGGGGACCGCGCTCGGCACGCTGGAGCAGGGCCTCACGCAGCCCGTCGACGAACGGCTCCAGGAACCCGGCCATGTCGAAGTACTGGCGGATCTTGCCCACGACCATCTGCTCGCCGAGCCCGGTCTGCTCGAGGGCCACTCCCCAGTCCTCGCGGTACTGCCGGCAGGACGAGTAGCCGGAGAACGCGGAGGTGGCCAGCACCAGGACCCGACGGCTGCCCTGGTCGTGCAGGGACTGCAGGACATCGGCGACGTAGGGCTCCCAGTTGCGATTGGCCCACGTGATGGGGGTGTCGATCCCGCGCTCGCGCAGCTCCTGCTCGAGCGCGCCCAGCAGCGCGCGGTTCTGCGCGTTGATCGGCGAGACCCCGCCGTTGGCGCGGTAGTGCCCTGCCACGGCCTCGAGCCGGTCATCGGGGATGCCGCGGCCCCGGGTGACGTTGCGCAGGAAGGGGATGACGTCGTCCTGGCCCTCCGGGCCGCCGAACGACGAGAGCACGATCGCATCCCAGTCCGCGGGCTCCTGCGCTCGGGCCCGGGAGAGCTGCGGCGCCTGGGCCGGGTGCGGCCAGGAGTCCACGGCGCGACCGCCGGGGATCGTCACCGCCGACGGCGCGAGCTCGGGCTCCTGCGGCACCGGGGCGCCTCCGGGCGCGGTCATCGCAGCACCTCGGCCAGGTCCGCGGTGCTCACCCGTCGACCGGTGTAGAACGGGGTCTCCTCGCGCACGTGCAGTCGGGCCTCGGTGTTGCGGAAGTGGCGCATGACATCCACCAGGTCCACCAGCTCGGGGGCTTCCAGGGCAAGCATCCACTCGAAATCGTTGAGCCCGAAGCAGGCGATCGTGTTGGCCAGCACCTGCGGGTAGTCGCGGGCCTTCATGCCGTGGTTGCGCAGCATGCGCGAGCGGTCCTCGGGATCCATCCAGTACCAGTCGTACGAGCGCACGAACGGGTAGACGCAGACCCAGGCCTCCGGGGCGACGCCCCGGGCGTAGGACGGCGAGTGGCCGGCCGTGAACTCGGCCTCGCGGTGGACGCCCATGGCGGCCCAGACCTGGTGGGTGCCGGCCAGCAGCGCGGTGCGGCGAGCGCGGCGCAGGGCCAGCTGCAGGGCCGCGGGGTCCTGGCCGTGCAGCCACAGCATGATGTCGGCGTCCTCGCGCTGACCGGAGACGTCGTAGGTGCCGCGGACCACGATGCCCTCGGCCGCCAGCTGCTCGACGAGGGCGTCGAACTCCTGGACGGCGGCCGTCTCCTGCTCGTGGGTCGGCACGGTGCGGTCGTTGTCGCGGGCGTAGACGGACCAGACGGCCCAGTGCTGGGTCCCCTGCTGCTCGACGTCCTGGGACTGCTCGGTGCTCTGAGCGGACATGTGCGGTGCTCCTCTCGTTGGGCTCCGATCGGAATCGCCCGATCGGCGTGCTGTGCTGTGATGCGCGGGGCTCAGGCCCCGTGCGCTGCTGCCTCTGCGGGCGGCGGTTCGGTGACCCCGTGCTCCTGCAGCACGCGGGCGATCTCCCGGCGGGTGTCTGCGACGACGGCGACCAGCCCGGTGCCGGAGAGCCACGAGCCGACCGCTGCGACGTCCTGCATCTGCGCCACGGCCTGACGGAAGGCTGCGACCTTCTCGGCGTGCCCGGCCGACGGGCGGGCCATGGCCTGCTCCCAGCGCACGACGTCGCCGTCGACCAGGCAGGAGTGCGGCAGCTCGACGCCCAGCAGGTGCGAGGCATCGCGCATGGCCAGGGTCAGCAGCTGGTCGTCCTTGAGCTGCAGCTCCGGCGAGGCTGTGCGCCCCGAGCTGTCGACCCGCCCGTAGGACAGGCGCAGGACATGGCGTCCGTCCGGGAGGGACTCGCGGACCCAGCCCCATTTGGCGCTCACGTGCGTGAGTGCCTTGGCGCGGACGTGCGGGACGCCCTCGGAGACCAGGATGCCTGTGCCGCGGGGCGCGGCATCCAGCTCGGGCTTGTCCACGACCAGCGTGGCCAGGGCGATCTGGGGGCCTCGCTTGGGCTGGAACTCGGAGATCTCTCGGGACTGTGCCCCGAGCAGGCGCACGGCCGTGGGGCCGTCGGAGGCCAGGACCAGCAGCTCGCCGCGGGCGATAGCGGACTTGTCCCCGAACTCCGGCTGGCGCTGCAGGACCATCCAGCCGGGACGGCGCGGATCCCGGTCCACTGCCAGGACGTCGTAGCCGAGCACGAGCTTGACCTCGCGCTGCTTGAGGTCCTCCACGAGGGCCTCGGCCAGAGTGTTCATGCCTCCGCGCAGACCCGCGACGTTGCCTCCCGGAGGTGCTGCCCGGCGCAGGGAGGCCGCCGCGCCGCTGAGGCTGCCGTGCTCGCGCAGGGCCTGGCGCATCCCCGGCGAGACGGTGTCCAGGTCCAGGGCGTCCGGGTGGGCGGAGTGCACCCCCATGGTGAAGGGGGCGACCATCCTCTCCAGCACGGCGGTGCCCATGCGCTGGCGCACGAGCTCCCCGAGGGTGCGCGCCTGCGCCCCGACCCTCGCCGGGCGCTTGAGGTCCGCGCGCGCCCGCCGCAGCCCGAAGCGCCCCAGGGTCTCGGCCAGGCCGGGCTCCGAGAGGTCGCCGGGGATGCCCAGGATGCCCGTGCGCTGCGAGGGCCGGGGGCCGTCCGGTAGGGCCGTCCAGGAGCCCAGGGGCTCAGGGGAGATGATCCGATCCCCCAGCCCGAGCTCCCGGGCCAGCTCGGCGACGGCCTCCGAGCGGGTCGCGAAGGAATCCGCGCCGGAGTCCAGCACGAGGTTCTCGACCAGGTGGGAGCCGACGGAGCCGCCGAACTGGGGGCGGGCCTCCACCAGGGTGACGCGCAGCCCGGCCGCGGCGAGATCCCGCGCGGCGCACAGGCCCGCGATGCCTCCGCCGACCACGAGCGCGGAGCGCAGCGGTCCTCGCGCGCACTGCTGGCCCGAGAGCCCCGACACGGTCTGCTCCACCGCTGCACGTCCTTCCTGCACTGGTGCGCCTGCGCCCAGGCGCCTGCTGATCCGAGTTCCGCTGCGGGGACCGGCCGGTCCGCGGATCGACGACCGCCGGCCCTCATCTGCTTCCAGGATGCCACTGCGCACCGACAACGCAGCCGCCGCGCGGCCACCGCCTGCAACCGGCCCCCTGCTCAGCCGTCGGCGGGCCTGGGCGCCGGCTGCTGGTCGTGGATGTAGGAGACCAGGTCCGTGAGCACCTGGGGATCGGTGCTCGGCGGGACGCCGTGGCCCAGGTTGACCACGTGGCCTGCGGCCTCCGCCCCGGCCGCCAGCACCTCGTCCACGTGGCGGTGCAGCACCTCCGCGGGGGCCGGAAGCAGGGCCGGGTCGATGTTGCCCTGCAGGACCGTGCCGTGCCCGACCCGGCGCACGGCCTCGCTCAGGCTCAGGCGGTGGTCCACGCCGACGGCCTCGGCCCCTGCATCGCGCATGGCGGCCAGCAGATCCCCGGTGCCCGTGCCGAAGTGGATCCGCGGGACCGGCAGGTCCGCCACGGACTCCAGGGCCGCCGCCGAGTGCGGGGCCACGTGCTCCTGGTAGTCCCGCAGCGACAGCGATCCGGCCCACGAGTCGAAGAGCTGGACGGCCGAGGCGCCGGCCTCGACCTGGGCGCGCAGGAAGGCGCCCGAGGCGCGCGCCGCCCACGCCGCCAGCGCCTGCCAGGCCCCGGGATCGGCATGCATCATGGTGCGCGGGCGCAGATGATCCCGCGACGGCCCGCCCTCGACCATGTAGGCCGCCACGGTGAAGGGCGCCCCCGCGAAGCCGATCAGCGGGGTCGCTCCGAGCTCGGCGGTCGTCAGCCGCACCGCCTCGCGGATGGGCTCGAGGGCCTCGTCGTCCATCTCGGGCAGGGCATCGATCTCCGCAGCGGTGCGCACCGGGTGCTCGAGCACCGGGCCCTTGCCGGGGACGATGTCCACGCCCACACCAGCCAGGCGCAGCGGGACCACGATGTCCGAGAAGAAGATGCCGGCGTCCACGCGGTGGCGGCGCACGGGCTGCAGCGTGATCTCCGCGGCGAGATCGGGCCGCAGGCAGGCGTCGAGCATGGCGGTGCCCTCGCGGACCTGCTTGTACTCGGGCAGCGAGCGTCCGGCCTGTCGCATGAACCAGACGGGGTGCGAGGCAGCGCGGCGCCCGGTCAGCTCCCGCAGCAGCGCCGAGTCATGGGTGCCGGCGCTGCGCAGCGGGTGCTCCGGGGCAAGGCGCTCGAACCCTCCGCGGAAGCCGTCGGGGGCCGTCTCGTCCGTGATGGGCCGGATCGCTGCAGTCTCAGCTCCGGAGGTCTGTGCTGCGTGGGTCATGGCTCCCATTGTGCCCTCCGTCAGCATGCTGGTTTGGCGACGAGACGTCTGCACGGCCCCCGCAGGCAGGAGGTGGTCCGCGCCACCGGTGCGAGCTTGCGACGTCGCGGTAGGATGAGGGGATTGTGGTCCTGTTCTCCTTGGTGGCATCCCACCGCACCGTTGATTTGAGCACCGTCGCGCGTCTGGCCGACGGTGCTGCCAGCGCTCCCCTGGAGCTCGGCCCCACGGCCGGGCTGAGCGGCTCCGTCTCGCTGTCCACCTGCAATCGCCTGGAGATCTACGGCGAGCTCGACGACAGCACCGGCGCCGCCGGCATCGGCCCCGCTCGCGAGGCCCTCGCCCGGCTGCTGGCCGAGCGCTCCGGAGTGGCCCTCGAGGACGTCCTGGAGTCCATGGACCTGCACGTCGACGAGGACGCCGCCCATCACCTCTTCACCGTCGTCTCGGGGCTCGAGTCGGCCGTCGTGGGCGAGCGCGAGATCACCGGGCAGGTGCGCCGCGCGCTGATCGATGCCCAGCGAGGCGGCACCGCCTCCGGCGGGCTCGTGCGCCTGTTCGAGGAGGCCGCCAAGACCGCCCGAGAGGTCGGTACCAGCACGAGCCTGGGCGAGCGCGGCCGCTCGATCGTCTCGGTGGCACTGGACCTGGCCGACGACGTCACCGACGGCCGCTGGCCCGAGCGCCGCGCGCTGGTCTTCGGCACCGGCGCCTACGCCGGGGCCACCATGGCCGCGCTGCGCGACCGCGGCTGCGCCGACATCGAGGTCCATTCCGCCTCGGGACGAGCAGAGGCCTTCACCGCCAACCGCGGCGGAACCCCGGTTCCCGTGGACGGCCTGCGCGAAGCCCTCGAGCGCGCGGACGTCGTGATCGGCTGCTCCGGAGGATCCGAGCCGCTGTCGGCCGATCAGCTTCCCGAGGGCCCGCTCACGGTGGTCGACCTGGCCCTGTCGCGGGACTTCGATCCCTCGGTCGTGGACCTGGACGGCGTCGAGCTGATCACGCTCGAGTCGGTCAAGCTCGCGGCCCCCGAGGCCACCGAGGAGTCCGTGGCCTCCGCCCGCCGCATCGTCGCCGAGGCCGCCAAGCGCTTCCGCGACCGCCGGTCCGAACGGGACATGGACGCTGCGATCGTGGCGCTGCGCAAGCACACCATGTCCGTGCTGGACACCGAGCTGGAGAAGGTCCGCCGCCAGCACGGCTGCACCGCCGCCGCCGAGGAGGTCGAGTTCGCCATGCGCCGCATGGTGAAGTCCCTGCTCCACGAGCCCACGGTCCGCGCCCGCCGCATGGCCAAGGAGGGCCGCGCAGAGGACTACCTGACCGGGCTCGAAGCCCTGTTCGGCCTGTCCGTCGATCTTCCCGAGCAGGCGGCGCCCGTGCGCGCCGAGCCCCTCGAGACCCCGGCCCCCACCGGTCCCGGCTCCTCCCGCAGCGACGCGGCAGGGACCACGGACCCCACCCACTGCGGCCGCGGCCGCACCGATCAGCGAGCCGAGCCGACCCCCGGGCCCCGCACGCACCACGACGCGGCCGACGGCCACAGGCAGCTGCCCCGCGCCGCTGGCTGAGCCCAGGAGCCCCATGCCCACACCCCGTCCTCGCACCACCCGTCTGCCCAAGGAGCAGCGGCGCCGCCAGCTGCTGCAGGTCGCCCTCACCGTCTTCTCGGAGCGCGGCTACCACGGCGCCTCCATGGAGGAGATCGCCGATGCCGCCGGCGTCTCCAAGCCCGTGCTGTACCAGCACTTCCCCGGCAAGCACGAGCTCTACCTGGCGCTCGTGGAGCACAGCCTGGAGCGCCTCGGCGGCGACCTGCTCCAGGCCCTGCAAGGCGCACAGGCCCGCGAGGGGATCACGGTCAACCGCGCGCGCGTCGAGGAGATGCTGCGCGTGTACTTCGACTTCGTGGACTACGACCCGCAGTCCTACAAGCTGATCTTCGAATCGGACCTCATGGCGGATCCGCAGATCGGCGAGCGCTTCGAGGACTTCCACATGCGCGTCGCCGAGGGCGTGGGCAGCGTCCTGGGCCCGAACACCGGAATGAGCCAGGACGCGGCCGTCATGCTCTCGCGCTCGCTGACCGACATGGTCCAGACGGGTGCCGGCTACTGGTCGCGCCACCGCGACCTCATCTCCCGCGAGGAGGCCCAGCTGCTGGTCTTGCGTTTAGCCTGGGGCGGAATCGGAGTGCTCGACGAGGACTGGAAGTGACCCGCTCCTAGACTCGTCAACCACCAGGAGTCCGGCCGCAGCCCTCGCGGCCCGCAGATCATTCAGGAGGAACCGTGGAGATCAAGATCGGGATGCAGCACGTCGGACGGGAGATCGTCGTCGACTCCCCGCTGGGCGCGCAGGAGGCCACTGACCTGGTCACCGCCGCACTGAACGAGGGCACCGTCCTGTCCCTGAAGGATTCCAAGGACAACCTGACGCTGGTGCCGGCCTCGGGGATCGCCTACGTCGAGATCGGCGCGGAGACCAAGCGCCGCGTGGGCTTCATGCCCGGAGTCAGCGCCAGCTGAGCCGCAGCTCGCAGCCAGCGCGCGAGCGCACCCGGGCCGCGTCGCGCTCGCCTCGACCGAGGCAGCGCGCCGCGGCCCCTTCCCTGCCCGGGCACACAGCCGAGTACAGTGGTCCCGCAACCGGATGCCCGATCGTCGATGACGAGATCACCCGAAGACCTGCACGATCGGCTCCCACCCCTGGCACGTCCTCCCCTTCCGCCCCGGCCCCGCAAGCGGCCGCGAGCCCCGGAAGCGGTCGCAGCGGCGTGCCCCGTCGCACCTTCGCGCCGCGGACCGCGGCCGCGCGAGCGCGCACGGATGACCACGGGAAGGACCCGAACATGAGCCAGACCGAATCCCCCGAGACCGAGCAGTCTCCCGAGACCGCCCCGGACCAGGGCGAGGCCCAGCTGGAGGCCATCGCCGAGGACTCCGTGGAGGTGGAGCCCCAGGCCCCCGTCGAGACCCGCACCTTCGCCGACTTCGGCGTCCGGGAGGACATCGCCGAGGCCCTGGCGGAGGCCGGGATCGTCCACCCGTTCCCCATCCAGTCCATGACGCTGCCGATCGCGCTGAGCGGGCAGGACATCATCGGGCAGGCCAAGACCGGCACGGGCAAGACCCTGGGCTTCGGCATTCCGGCGGTTCAGAACGTCGTGGGCCGCGACGACGACGGCTGGGACCGCCTGGAGCGCCCGGGCGCACCGCAGGCGCTGATCGTGGTCCCCACCCGCGAGCTCGCGGTGCAGGTGGGCTCGGACCTGTCCATCGCGGCCAAGACCCGCAACGCGCGCGTGCTGACGATCTACGGCGGCCGCGCCTACGAGCCGCAGATCGAGGCCCTGGAGAAGGGCGTCGAGGTCGTGGTGGGCACCCCCGGGCGCCTGATCGACCTGAACCGCCAGCATCACCTGGACCTGTCCCAGGTCAAGACGGTCGTGCTGGACGAGGCCGACGAGATGCTCGATCTCGGCTTCCTCCCGGACGTCGAGAAGCTGCTCTCGGCGGTGCCGCGCGTGCGCCACACCATGCTGTTCTCCGCGACCATGCCCGGCCCCGTCGTGGCCATGGCACGCCGGTACATGTCCAAGCCCATGCACATCCGCGCCGCCGCCCCGGACGAGGGCTCGACCAAGGCGGACATCCGCCAGGTCGTCTACCGCGCGCACAACCTGGACAAGCCCGAGATGCTGGGCCGCGTCCTGCAGGCCGACGGCCGCGGCCGGTGCATCATCTTCACTCGCACCAAGCGCACCGCCGCCAAGGTCGCCGACGAGCTGATCGAGCGCGGCTTCGCCGCCGCCCCGCTGCACGGCGATCTGGGGCAGGGCGCCCGCGAGCAGGCGCTGCGCGCGTTCCGCTCGTCCAAGGTGGACATCCTGGTGGCCACCGATGTCGCCGCCCGCGGCATCGACGTCGACGACGTCACCCACGTGATCAACTACCAGTGCCCCGAGGACGAGAAGACCTACCTGCACCGCACGGGCCGCACGGGTCGTGCCGGGCGCAAGGGCACCGCGATCACGTTCGTGGACTGGGATGACATCCCCCGCTGGCGCCTGATCGACAAGGCGCTCGAGCTCGGGATCCCCGAGCCGGTCGAGACCTACTCCTCCTCGGCCCACCTGTTCGAGGACCTCGGCATCCCCAAGGGCACCAAGGGGAAGCTGCCGCGCTCCAAGCAGACCCACGCCGGTCTGGGCGCGGAGAAGCTCG
Organism: Kocuria sp. SL71; assembly: GCF_026672465.1. NCBI lineage: Bacteria > Bacillati > Actinomycetota > Actinomycetes > Micrococcales > Micrococcaceae > Kocuria > Kocuria sp. SL71. Next base: position 293,550 of record NZ_JAPPRE010000001.1, on the reverse strand, counting down.
AGGACCTGGGCGGCCCGGATTCCCGCGGCGACAAGGGCGATTCCCGCTCCTCGCGCGGCGGCTCGAGCGGCCGCAAGGGCTCCCGCGGCGCTCGCTCCGGCGGATCCGGCTCGGGCGAGCGCGAGTCCGGCTCGGGTCGAGGCGGCTCCGGCCGCTCGCGCAGCCGCTCCCGCGGCGGGCGCTCGGAGGACACCGCACGCTCGAACCGCACGGAGCGCTCCGGCGGGGGCTCGCACGACGGGCAGCGCAGCGGCGGCTCCCGCGGTGCGGCGAAGGGCGGCTCCTCGGACGAAGGCCGCTCCCAGCGCGGCGGGCGCCGTCGTGGCTCAGAGACGGGCAAGTCCTCGCGCAGCCCTCGAGAGGGCCGCAGCGCAGAGCGCACCCGCGGCTCCGAGACGGCAGCTCCGGAACACCGGTGAGGACCGCGCCACGGCGAACGCCCGCCGTCGGCGCCGCCGCCGCTCCAGCGGCGAGCAGCTGACGGGCTCCCCGGCTCGCCTGGTCGACGGCCAGGACTGATCCTCCGGAGCTGATCCGCTCGCGCCGCCTCGGCGCGAGCACCCCTGAGGCGGACTCTTCAGGGACGCACGACCTGCGTCCCGGAGCCCGCCTCCGCCATGATCCGGCGCAGGGACTGCTCCGAGGTGAGGTTCTCGCCCAGCTCATTCGGCTTGCCGGAGCCGTGGTAGTCGGAGGAGCCGGTGACGATCAGATCGTGCTCGGCCGCCATCTGCGACAGCACCGCCCGAGCTTCGGGCGGATTGTCCCGGTGAGCGATCTCCAGGCCCGCCAGGCCCGCCTCGATCATGGCGTCGAAGACCTCCTGCCCGACCGTCCGCCCCCGCACGCCGGCCAGCGGATGGGCCATGACCGGCACACCTCCGGCCTGGCGCACCAGCCGCACCGCGGTGACCGGATCCGGGGCGTAGTGGCCCACGTAGTAGCCCGAGCGCGGGTGCAGGACCGTGCTGAAGGCCTCGGAGCGGGTCTGCGCGATCCCGGCGGCCACGAGGGCGTCGGCGAGGTGCGGCCGACCCACGGTGGCATCCCCGACGACCTGGTCCAGGACCTGCTCCCAGCTGATGGGATAGTCCTCGGCGATCAACTCCACCATCCGCTCGGCGCGCGTGCGCCGCGAGCGCCGAGCCCTCTGCATGACCTCGTCCAGCGCCCGGTCCTGCGGGTCCTGCAGGTAGGACAGCAGGTGCACCGAGATGCCGTCGTCGGTCTGGCACGAGACCTCGGTCCCGGGCACGAAGGCCACTTCGTGCTCGCGCGCAGCCTCCGCGGCCTCCTCCCACCCGGCGGTCGTGTCGTGATCCGTGAGGGCCACGACGTCCAGACCCGCCTCCGCCGCGCTGCGGATGACCTCTCCCGGCAGCTGGGTGCCGTCGGAAGCCGAGGAGTGGGTGTGCAGATCGATCTTCATGGCCCCATCGTGGCACGGCCCGCAGACGCCGCCATCCCGCTCGGCGGGCGGGCTCAGATCGCCTCGACCCCACCCCCGTCGGAGCCCGGTGGCACCATGGCAGGACGAAGACCGCGCAGCTTACAGGTGACGGCTGCGCCCCGAGCAGCCGGTCCCCGACCGGCAGGACGGAGCGAGCATGACGGATCAGCCCTCGGAGACCACCCCCGCAGCCGCCCGCGAGGCGAGCGCCGGCGCACCGGCAGACACCGGCGCAGAGCCCGGCTCGCAGCCGCTGTCCGAGCGAGTGGACAACAGGACCCACTCCCCCGAGTCCTCGGCCTTCGCCGAGTTCATGGCCTCGCAGTGGGCCCCGGCAGCGCTGAAGGACCTGCCGCGGGAGGAGGTCGCCGATCATGCCGCCCAGCGGCGGCTGCGGATCTCGAAGGAGCACACCGGTCAGCGCCTGGTGATCCCTGCGGGGGCGCCCAAGGTCCGCTCCAACGACACCGACTACCGCTTCCGCCCCCACTCGGCCTTCGCCCACCTCACCGGGCTGGGCGTGGACCACGAGCCGAACGCGGTGCTCGTGCTGGAGCCGGTCGAGCCGGGCAGCGGGGACGACGCCGGTGATCACACCGCGGTGCTGTACTTCCATCCCATGGCCGGGCGGGACACCCGCGAGTTCTACGCCGATGCCCGCAACGGTCAGTTCTGGGTGGGCGACCGGCCCACGCTGCGCGAGATCTCCACCGCCTACGGCCTGCGGACGCGGGATCTGTCGGAGCTGGAGGCCGCGCTGAGCAAGGACGTCGGGGCGGACGGCGTCCAGCTCCGTCTGGTCCGCGCGCCGGACGCGGCCGTGGACGGCATCGTCGACTCGGCCCGGCAGGCGGGCGGCGTGGAGCTGGAGCAGGCTCACCTGCAGGACGACCAGCTCGTGGAGCGGCTCTCCGAGCTGCGGCTGATCAAGGACGAGCACGAGATCGCGCAGCTGCGCGAGTCGGTGGACATGACCGTCCGGGGCTTCGAGGACGTCGTGCGGGCCCTGCCCCACGCCATCGCCAAGCCGCGCGGCGAGCGGCTCGTGGAGGGGGCGTTCTTCGCCCGCGCCCGAGCTGAGGGCAACGACCTCGGCTACGACACCATCGCGGCCTCCGGGAACAACGCGACCGTGCTGCACTGGATCCGCAACACGGGAGAGATCCGCCCGCAGGACATGATCCTGCTGGATGCCGGTGTGGAGGCCGAGTCGCTCTACACGGCGGACATCACCCGCACCCTGCCGGTCACCGGCGAGTTCTCCGAGATCCAGCGCCAGATCTACCAGGCCGTGCTCGATGCCGCCGATCACGCGTTCACGGTCGCGGTGCCCGGCAACCGGTTCCGCGACGTCCACGACGCCGCCATGTCGGTGCTGGCCGCCCGGCTGGAGGAATGGGGCCTGCTCCCGGTCTCCGCCGAGGTCTCGCTCTCGGAGCGCGGCCAGCACCATCGCCGGTGGATGCCGCACGGGACCAGCCACCACCTGGGCCTGGACGTCCACGACTGCGCCCAGGCGCGCCGCGAGCTCTACCAGGACGCGGTGATCGAGCCGGGCATGGTCTTCACGATCGAGCCGGGCCTGTACTTCAAGGCCGAGGACCTGGCCGTCCCGGAGCAGTACCGGGGCATCGGCGTGCGGATCGAGGACGACGTCCTGATCACCGCCGACGGCAATGAGAACCTCTCGGCCGCTCTGCCGCGTCATCCGGACGATGTCGAGTCCTGGATGCAAGGCCTGTTCGAGTCCTCCGAGACGTCCTCGACCGCGCACTGATCAGCCGACGGTCGCGGGGCCGGTCGCAGCTCCGGCCCCGCGACGGGCGGCCGCCTCCGCAGGCGGACGACCGTCCGACAGCAGGTCATCTGCCTGCAGAAGCTCAGCTGCGCTGCTCGCCGCCGCTCCACGGGCCGTCGGTCTGGGAGTCCCCACCGGGGGCAGCCTGGTCCGGGCCCTGGCCCTGCTCCTGGCCCTCGGGGTGCCCCCGGTGCGCCTCCTGCTCCTGCGGGGAGACGCGCACGCCGTAGAGCGGGCGGCCGTCCGGGGTCTCATCGGGGCGCGAGACCGGAGCCGACTGCTCCTGCGGCTGCCCGTCGGGGGCGGCGCCCAGATCGCCGACCGGCCCGGCGGCTCCGGGAGCCGGCGAAGCGGGCGCCGCCGCGCGCGGGGCCCTGCCTTGCAGACCGGCCCCCTGGAGCATGCGCTCGGCCTGATCGGCCACATCCGGTCGGGCCAGGACGTCGTAGCGCGTGGCCACGATCGTGGACATGGAGGTGAAGTCGCGGCGTCCGCGCTGGGCGGCGTAGGAGACCACGCCGAGCAGCATCCAGAACGCCGCGCCCAGGGCCACGGTCAACAGGATGGCCAGGGGCCCGCCGCCCCCGAACAGGCTGAGGATCAGCCCGAAGAACAGGCCGAAGAACGCGCCCTGACCCGCGGCCATGAGGGCCACGCGGGGATATGTCAGCCGGCCGGTGACCTTCTCCAGGGTCGCGAGGTCGTGCCCGACGATCGACAGCGCCGAGACCTCGAGCTCCTCGTCCGAGAGGTGGTCCACGGCCCGCTGCGCGTCCGCGTACTTGGTGAACGAGGCGATCACCCTGCCCTCCGGCAGTCCTGCCCCGGAGATCTGACGTGCCTTCTGCGCTGAGCTGCTCATGGGCTCAAGACTCCCCCATGCAGCTGACCGGAGCCTTGAGACGCAGGTCTCGATCGCGCCCGGCTGAATCCGTGCAGCGACTACCCTGGTGCGGTGAGCAGTTCACTCGAGAAGATCTTCATCGCGCGCCTCATCGGCCTGGACGTGTTCGACCCCCTGGGCGACCGCGTGGGGCGAGTGCGCGACCTCGTCATGATCAGGCGCGACAGCGCCGGTTCGGCCAAGCAGCCGGTGGTCGTGGGCCTGGTGGTGGAGGTCCTGGGCAAGCGCCGCGTGTTCCTGCCCATGACCCGGGTGACGTCCATGGACTCCGAGCAGGTCCTGTGCACCGGCCTGGTGAACCTGCGCCGCTTCGAGCAGCGCGGCTCCGAGATCCTGGTGGTCGGCGAGATGTTCGACCGCACCGTCACCATGCGCGACGGCAGCGGCACCGCCACCATCATCGACGTCGGCATGGAGCTGGCCCGCTCTGGCGACTGGCAGGTCACGCAGCTGTTCGTGCGCCGCGCCCCCGTGGGCGGCGGCCTCATGCGCCGTCGCAGCGGCGAGACGCTCGTCATCGACTGGAACGAGGCCACCGACCAGGAGGCCGTCGGCCATCAGCCGGCGACGCAGTGGGTGAGCTCGCACGAGGACGACAAGCCCGCGGACCTGGCCGACGAGCTGCGCGAGCTGCCCCGCAAGCGCATCCTGGAGATCACCGCCGAGCTGCGCGACGACCGCCTGGCCGATGTCCTGCAGGAGATGACCGAGGAGGATCAGGTCTTCGTCCTGACCCACCTGGAGGTCGAGCGCGCCGCCGACGTCCTGGAGGAGATGGAGCCGGACGACGCCGCGGACCTGCTCAACGAGCTGCCGGACCCGGATGCCGAGTCGCTGCTGGAGCTGATGCAGCCCGAGGACGCCGACGACGTCCGCCGCCTGCTCGAGTACGAGGAGGGCACCGCCGGCTCGATGATGACCCCGGTGCCGATCATCCTGGCCCCGGAGACCACGGTGGCCGAGGCGCTGGCCGCGATCCGCCAGGAGGAGGTCTCCCCGGCCATGGCCGCGGCCGTGTTCGTGTGCCGTCCGCCGCTGGAGACGCCCACCGGGCGGTACCTGGGCATGGTGCACATGCAGGAGCTGCTGCGCGTGCCGCCGCCCGAGCCGATCGGCAGCCTGATCGACTCGGCGATCGATCCCGTGAAGGACCTCTCCCCCATCTCGGACGTGGCCCGCGAGCTGGCCACCTACGACCTGACGATCATTCCCGTGATCAACGAGCACCGCCGCCTGGTGGGAGCGGTCACGATCGACGACGTGCTCGATGACCTGCTGCCGGACGACTGGCGGACCTGGGACGACGGAACCCCCGTGAGGAAGGTGGGACGACGCTATGACTGAGAGCCGCACCGAGCGCCGCACTGCCGGCCTGGACACTCCCACCGGCCTGCGCCACGGGATGTGGAACCGGCTGCGTCCCAACCCGGACGCCTTCGGCCAGCTCACGGAGGGCTTCGCCCGGTTCATGGGCACCCCGCAGTTCCTGCTGTGGATGTCCGTCTTCGTGTTCATCTGGCTGGGCTGGAACACGTTCATGCCCGAGGACATGCAGTTCGACCCGCGCGCGTTGAACTACACCCTGCTCACGCTCATGCTGTCCCTGCAGGCCTCCTATGCGGCCCCCCTGCTGCTGCTGGCCCAGAACCGCCAGGACGACCGCGACAAGGTCGTGGCCGAGCGCGACCGCCAGCGCACGCAGGAGAACCTGGCCGACACCGAGTACCTGACCCGCGAGATCGCCGCCCTGCGCATGTCCATGCGAGAGGTCGCCACCCGCGACTACGTCCGCTCCGAGCTGCGCGACCTGTTCGAGGAGCTGCTCGAGGAGCTGAACGAGCCTGAGGGCGCCGACGACGCAGACCCCGAGCCCTCCAGCCGCAAGCGCAAGGGCCGCAAGAAGCAGCGCTCCGGCGAGACCGTGGCCGCCCGCTCGGCCGGTCTCGAGCGGCCGAGCGCCGAGCAGCACAGCGCCCAGCAGACGGCGGCCGTGGCGTCGGCGGCGGAGGATCCCGAGAGCCCTCGGAGCACAGGTGACCATGACTGAGCAGGACCCCATCGATCCCCGCCTGGCCGCGGCCCTGTCCTCCGTGGAGGACCCCGAGCTGCGCCGCCCGCTGATCGATCTGGGCATGCTGCGCGCAGCCCGGCTCGACCCGGACGGCACCGCGGTCGTCGAGGTCCTGCTCACGATCTCCGGCTGCCCGCTGCGCTCCACGATCGAAACGGACGTCGCAGAGGCCGTGCGCGGGGTCGACGGCGTGCATCGCACCGTAGTGGAGCTGGACGTCATGACCCCGCAGCAGCGCGAGGAGCTCAAGGACAGGCTCGGGCACACGCGCACCATCCCGTTCGCGGATCCGACGTCGCTGACCCGAGTGCACTCGGTGACCTCCGGCAAGGGCGGTGTCGGCAAGTCCACGGTGACCGCCAACCTGGCCGCGGCCCTGGCCGCGCGCGGACGCTCGGTGGGCGTCGTCGACGCCGATATCCACGGCTTCTCGATCCCGGGCCTGTTCGGCATCACCGCCGGGCCCACGAAGGTCGACGAGATGATCCTGCCGCCCGTCGTCGAGGTCCCTGACTCCGCCGCGTCGGAGGACGGAGCCTCGCGCGCCGCCGACGGGCACCGGCGCGGCAGCGTCCGGGCCATCTCGATCGGCATGTTCACGGATCCGGCGAACCCGGTGGTGTGGCGCGGACCGCTGCTGGACCGAGCGGTCGAGCAGTTCCTGGCCGACGTCCACTTCGGCGATCTGGACCACCTGCTGCTGGATCTGCCGCCCGGCACCGGCGACGTCGCGATCGCGGTGGCCCAGAAGCTGCCCGGCTCGGGGGTCCTGGTGGTCTCCACGCCGCAGCAGGCCGCAGCGGGTATCGCCGAGCGCTCCGGGGCCCTGGCGGCCATGACCGATCAGACGGTCTCCGGGGTCATCGAGAACATGTCCGCCATGGTCATGCCCGACGGCTCGTCCTTCGATCTCTTCGGCAGCGGCGGCGGCGAGCAGATCGCCGACTCCCTCACCCGCCGCATGGGCTACGACGTCCCCCTGCTGGGCTCGATCCCCCTGGACATCGCCCTGCGGCAGGCCGGCGACGCCGGAATGCCGCTCGTGTGGTCCGACCCGGAGGCACCGGCCTCCCAGGTCCTGCGCGGTGTGGCCGCGCGCCTGGACGGTCCTCGCGGCCTGGAGGGACGCTCCCTGGGGATCACCCCGCGCTGAGCGCTCAGGTGCCCTCCCCACGATGGAGGTCTGCGTCTCAGGTGGCCTCGGGATCGAACGGGGCCTGCTGGGAATCGCCCAGGCGCATGAACGGCTGGGCCTGCGCCGAGAGGTCCTCGCCGGCGGCCGCCGCCTCCTCCTCCCGCCGGCGCTTGCGCTCGGCGCGCGCGGCCTCGCGCTCCTCGCGCTCGCGCTTGCGCTTCTCGGCGGAGTCCTCCTGATCGGCCTCCAGCAGGGCATCGCGCACGATCGTGCGAGGGTCGTACTGGCGCGGGTCGAGCTTGCGCCAGTCGAGGTCGCCGATCTCCGGGCCGAGGGTCTCGCGCAGGTCCTCCTTGGCGCCGCTTGCGTAGCGGCGCGCCCGCTTGACCAGGTCTCGGAGGTTCTCGGCGTACTCCGGAAGCCTCTCCGGACCCAGGACGAGCAGGATCAGGACGATGAGGACGATGGCTTCCCAGCCGCTGATGCCTAACACGTCGTCGAGATTATCAGGGCGTGCACCGGCTCAGGCCCCGATCCCGAGCATGCGCCGCCAGCCGCTGAGCACGGTCTCCCCCGGTGAGGAGGTCTCCTCCGGACGCTGCACCAGCGTGGCCCGGTCCGCGGCCTCGGTGTGGTGCATCAGGCGCACCATCTCCGCGGCCGAGGACTCGCTCTGCAGCGTGTAGACCACGTCGTCGTGGACGATCTGCGCGCGCCACGGGCTGCCCTCGCGCACCCGCACCGGGGTGCCGCTCAGGACCGCCGGGTCCAGACCCGTGGTCGTGGACGGCAGACCCGCGATGCCGTCGGTGGGGTGGTACTGATCGATCCTGCCGCGCTGCTCGGTGATCTGGACATCGCGGCCCTGCGCGTCCTGCAGCTGCATGCGCACAGCGGGCTGACCGGCGATCGTGTCCTCGCTCAGCGAGAGCACCTCGTAGCCGGGCATCCCGGCCAGCGGCAGCGTCCAGCCCTGTGAGCGCAGGACGTCGAGGTCGGAGACCTCCGAGATCAGCAGCCCCGAGGACTGAGCCCACGGCGAGCCCTGCGCCGCGGTGGCGCCCGGAGTCGAGGGCACGCTCGAGCGCGATCCGGCGAACCACCCCAGCAGCAGGATGCCGAGCAGCAGCAGGAGGATCACCGAGACCACGGCCGTGATGAGCCGAGCCCTGGAGAGGAACGTGGGCAGAGCCGTGGAGCTCATGGTCCTCCCCTGGGGTGCTCGCGGCGGATCGAGCGCTGGCCGCGCTCGTGCAGGCCAAGGATCCGAGACGGACCTTGACGGATCCTGTGTGCGCTCTCGCCCTCGACGCCGCTGCCGGCCCGTTCGAGGCGCCGACCCCCACGTCGCAGGCGGACGGGGGCCGACGGGTAGGATGACCCGAAGTGCACTGCGCAGCCGGTGCCGCCGCGCCCTGATCACCGGCCGCGCGGAATCGGCGGCGCGAAGGCAGCAGGGCAGGACCGAGCAGAGGAACGGGCGGGTGGCGATGAGCAGCGGCAAGGCGACCAGCTGGGCCTACGCCGAGGCCTATCCGCAGGAGGACGACGTCCTGCTGCGGGCCCGCGAGCGCTCCATGGCCCTGCGACTGCGTCCGGTCACCCCCGCGGTGGCCGCCACGCTCACGGTCCTGGCCGCCGCAGGTCAGCCCCGGGCGGCCGTCGAGGTCGGCACGGGAGCCGGCGTCTCGGGTGCCGCGCTGCTGCGCGGCATGCCGGAGGATTCGGTGCTCACCACCATCGACACGGACATCCGGGCCCTGCGCGCGGCCCGCGAGACCTTCCGCGAGATCGGCACGCAGCCGCGCGTGCGCACCATCTCCGGGCGAGCCTCGCTCGTGCTGCCGCGACTGAGCTCCGCGTCCTACGACCTGGTCTTCCTCGACGCGGAGCCGTCGAACACCCTGCTCTACGTGGACGAGGCCGTGCGCCTGCTGCGCCGCGGCGGCACCCTGATCGTCCAGGACGCCCTCGATCAGGACCGCGTGCCGGATCCCGTGCAGCGCCAGGACTCCACCCGCGTGCACCGCGAGATCCACCGCATGCTGCGCGAGGACGAGCGCTTCGTGTCCACCATCCTCACTCCGGGATCCGGGCTGTTCGTGGCCGTGCGCCGCTGAGGCGGGCCCCCATGGGAAGGACCCCCGCACCCTGGTCGGGTGCGGGGGTCCTTGTCGATGCTCGTGGGGTTGTCAGCCGGTGACGCCTTCGAGGCAGCCCTTCAGCTCTGCGGCCTCATCGGCCTTGAGCTCGACGACGAGACGACCGCCGCCTTCCAGGGGCACGCGCATGATGAGGCTGCGACCCTCCTTGGTGACCTCCATAGGGCCATCACCGGTCCTGGGCTTCATAGCCGCCATGGAACTCGATCTCCTGTCCGTCGGCACGTTCTTCCAGCCCCCATCATATCGGATGCGTCACACGAGGCGTGGCGGGGGTCTCCAGGGGTCCCCGATCACGGCGGATAGTCGCCGCCCTGCGGCAGCGGCGACCACTGCCACAGCACCCCGACCCACACGATCTGCGACAGCGCGCAGACCACCACCAGGCCCCACCGGTAGGCCCTCGACTCGCTCACCGCGACCAGCGGCGCGGCCAGCACGAACAGCGGCAGCAGCAGGCGCGGCGTGGAGGACTGGGGGTGCAGGAAGAGCAGGAGGTAGACGGCATAGGCGTGGACCCACACCTGCAGGCCCAGCGGCAAGGTGCGGCGCACCGCGGTCGTGGTCATCAGCAGCACCCACAGCACCACCAGGACCAGCACGAACAGCCACCCCCAGCCCTCCCCGAGCAGCTGAGCGCCCAAGACCGCCCAGGGCTCGAGCGGCACCAGCGAGGTGCCGCGCCATGCGGTCTCGGTGTCCGTGTACGCGCGCGGCTCCCCCGTGGCCAGCCACGCGATCGCCGGCCAGGCCAGCGCGCAGGCGCAGGCCCACAGGGCCAGCCAGAACCAGCGGTCCAGGACCTGGCCGAGCCCGCCCGGCCCCCGTTCCCTCAGCACGCGCCCGGCGCGGAGGGCCCAGACGATGCCGAGCGCCGCGGCGAACGGCACCCCGGCCGGACGCGAGAGGCACATGACCAGGATGGCGACGGCGGCCAGGGCGCTGCGCCTCTGCAGCACGAGCAGCAGCGACAGCGCCAGCAGCGCCAGATGCAGCGACTCCGCGTAGGCCGTCTGCAGGATCGGCGAGACGGCGCACAGGCCCACCACCGCCAGTGCCCATAGGGCATCGCGCTGCCCGAGCAGACGACGGAACAGCGCCGCGATCGCCAGGGCCGCGGCGAAGCTCGCGGCCAAGGAGACCAGGGGCGCGACGATCGACCACGGCGCCCCCGTCAGGCTCGTGATCCCGCGGACCAGCAGGGGGAACACCGGGTAGAAGGCCCAGGCGTTCTCCTCGGCGCTGCCGGTCCGGTCGCGAGGGATCTGCGTGGGATAGCCGTCGTCGTGGATGCGCTGGTACCACTGGCCGTCCCAGATCCCGGCCGTGCCGAAGTAGCCCAGCGGAGTCTCGCCCCACGGACCGTCCGGGGCCTGCCGGTCGATCACGATCAGCACGAGAGCCGACCAGGCTCGGGCCACCGCCCAGAGCAGAAGGACCTGCAGCCACAGCGGCTGACGAGCCAGCCGAGCACCGGCCTCGCCGGCCCAGCCGGCCAGGGCCGAGTGGACCCGCGTGGGACGGACGTCGGCGGCGGCAGTCCCCGCAGCGGAACCGCCCTGTGCAGCGGTGCTGCGCACAGTGCCGACATCGACTCGCGACCTGGTCCGTGCTCCGAGCCGTTCTGCGGGCCGGAGGCCTCCGGCCCCGCCGAGTTCACCGGTATACCCCGGGGACGCGCGCCGCGCCTGCTGACCGCCCGGATCGCGGCCCGCCGGAGGTGCGAGCCGCTCGCGCCCGTGCCGGTGCCCCCGACCTCGCTGCGGCCTCGGCGCGTCCAGTGCACGGGCGCTGCGGCCGAGGGACCGGAAGAGGGCTCAGCGACCCCCGAACGCCCCAGCTGCCGCACCGCCGCGGCGGTTCCCGCCGCGACGAGCAGGAGGCTGAGCACCATCGCCATGACCGGAGCGCTCACCAGCGACCCGCTCGGCCGTCGTCGTCGAAGTCCCCGAAGGGCGCCTGGTCGTAGCCGCCCAGATCGGCGCGGTGCTCTGCCTCGCGGGTGAAGCGGTCGTGCGCCTCGCGCATGATCCGCACCGCCTCCTCGGCAGAATCGGTCAGGCGCACCAGATCCGGATCATCCGGGGAGACCATCCCCTGCTCCACGAGCGAGCCGCGGATCCACTCGAGCAGCGGTGTCCAGAACGCGACGCCCATGAGCACCACCGGGAAGCGGGTCACCTTGCCGGTCTGGACCAGGGTCAGGCACTCGAAGAGCTCGTCCAGGGTCCCGAAGCCGCCGGGCAGGGCGATGAAGCCGTGGCTGTACTTGGCGAACATGGTCTTGCGCACGAAGAAGTACCGGAAGTTGATGCCCAGGTCGATGTAGGGGTTCAGGCTCTGCTCGTGCGGCAGCTCGATCCCCAGGCCCACGGACGGGGCCTCGACGTCGTGCGCGCCGCGGTTGGCTGCCTCCATGATGCCGGGACCGCCGCCGGTGATCACGGTGTAACCGGCGCGGCCCAGCGCCCGGCCGACCTCGCGGGCCAGGTCGTAGTCGGCGGCGCCCTCGGGCACGCGCGCCGAGCCGAAGACGGTCACCGCCGGCCCCAGCCGGGCCAGGGTGTCGAAGCCGTCGACGAACTCCGACTGGATCCGCATGATCCGCCAGGGGTCCGTGCGGGTGAAGTCGTCGTCGTGATCGAAGTCCTGGGGTCCGCCCTGCTCCAGCAGCCGCTGATCCGAGGTCCGACGGTGGGCCTCGCGGCCGCGCAGGACGATGGGCCCTTTGAAGCGCGAGGGTCTGGTGGCGGGGCGCTCGGCCGAGGAGGAGACGGGCTGGTCCTCGCCCGGGAGGTCCTGTGCGGACTCGCGGCGGTCGCTGGCGCGGGGGTCGCTGTGACTCATGACCCCAGGCTATGCCCTAGGACAGCCAGCTCAGCAGGACCCGGCGGCACTGACGGATCGCCTCGGCCGAGACGTGCTCGTCGTCCGTGTGGGCCAGCAGGGCGTCTCCGGGGCCGAAGTTCACGGCCGACACGCCCATGGCCGAGAAGCGGGCCACGTCGGTCCAGCCGTATTTGGGCTTGGGCTCCTGCCCGACGGCTGCCACGAAAGCCGCCGCGGACGCCCGGTCCAGCCCGGGGCGTGCCGCCGGGGAGAGGTCCACGAACTCCAGCTCATGGCCCGGGAACAGCTCCCGGCAGTGCTGCTGGGCCTGCTCGAGGGTCTTGTCCGGGGCAAAGCGGTAGTTGATCTCGACCGAGGCCGCGTCCGGGATCACATTGCCCGCGGTGCCCCCGCTGATGCGGATCGCGTTGAGCCCCTCCCGGTACGCCAGCCCCTCGACCTCGATCGTGGCCGGCTCGTAGTCGGCCAGCACGGACAGCACGTCGGCGAGCTTGTGGATCGCGTTGTCCCCGCGCCAGGCCCGGCCCGAGTGCGCGGCCAGTCCCTGCGGGGCGATCACGAAGCGCAGCGTGCCGTTGCAGCCGCCCTCGACCGTGCCGTCGGTGGGCTCGAGCAGCACCGCGAAGTCCGCCTGCAGCAGGTCCGGGACGCTGCGCTCCAGACGGGCCAGCCCGGACTTGGCCGAGTCGACCTCCTCGTGGTCGTAGAAGACGTAGGTGATGTCCCGGCTCGGCTCCGTGAGCTCGGCCGCCAGGCCGAGCTGCACGGCCACCCCGCCCTTCATGTCGGTGGCGCCGCGGCCGTAGAGCGTGAGATCGCCGTCGTGGTCCTCCCAGCTCGAGGGCACCGTCCCGCGCGAACCCGCGGCGGTGGGCAGCGGCACCGTGTCCAGGTGACCTGCCAGCACGACGCGTTCGGCCCGGCCCAGCTCGGTGCGGGCGATGATCGCATCGCCGTCGCGGTGCACGCTCAGGTGCTCCAGCCCCCGCAGCGCCTCCTCGACCAGGTCCGCCAGCGGCGTCTCGTGATCGGACACGGACTCGACATCGATCAGCGCGGCCGTGAGCTGCGCGGGATCCGCGGCCAGGTCCAGGGACTGCGGGCGTCCTTCGGGGCTCGAGGGGGATTCGGTGGCGGCGGGTGACTCGGGGCTCGACATGACGCCACCATATCGGCCGACGCGCAGTCCCCGGCCCCTGCGCTGACCGGGCCTATCCGTAGGATGGGCACCATGACTGCAGCCACCCCTGCCCCCAGCAACAACGAGACCCGCCACGCGGCCGGCATCGGCCTGGCCAGCGTCGTCGCCGAGGGCCCCGCGCCGGGACGATCCTGGACGTCTGGTACCCGGCCCCCGTCCTGGGCCAGGAGCCCGACCGCTCGCTCGACGGCGACCTCCGCCGTTCCGCGCTGCCGGATGCCGATCGCAATGTCACGGTCGAGGTCGTGGACCGCGTGATCGACCTGGATGCCGCTCCGGTCGATGCCGCCGACGTCTACCTGCGCCTGCATCTGCTCTCCCACCGCCTGGTGCAGCCCAACACGATCAACCTGGACGGCGTGTTCAGCCTGCTGGCCAACGTGGCCTGGACCGACCGCGGCCCCGTGCTGGCCGAGGAGCTGAACCTGGCCCGCCTGCGCATGCGCTCCACCGGTCACGTCAGCGTGCTGTCCGTGGACAAGTTCCCGCGCATGGTCGACTACGTCGTGCCCTCCGGCGTGCGCATCGGCGACGCCGACCGCGTGCGCCTGGGCGCCCACCTGGCCGAGGGCACCACCGTCATGCACGAGGGCTTCGTGAACTTCAACGCCGGCACGCTCGGCTCCGCCATGGTCGAGGGCCGCATCTCCGCCGGCGTGGTCGTGGAGGATCACACCGACATCGGCGGCGGCGCCTCGATCATGGGCACGCTCTCCGGCGGCGGCAAGCAGCGCATCCGCCTGGGCCAGCGCGTGCTGCTCGGCGCCAATGCCGGCGTGGGCATCTCCCTGGGCGATGACTGCATCGTCGAGGCCGGCCTCTACCTCACCGCCGGAACGCGCGTGCAGGTGCTCGAGGACAGCGCGCAGGAGGCCCGCACCGTCAAGGCGCTCGACCTGTCCGGGGTGTCGAACCTGCTCTTCCGACGCAACTCCACCAGCGGCGCCGTCGAGGCCCTGCCGCGCGGGGGCCGCACGGTGGAGCTGAACGACGCCCTGCACAAGAACTGATCTGTGCGCGCCGGAGCCGGGCTGGCTCCGGCGCGCTCCACCGCGCCCTGTTCATCGGGGGCTGGGCGCAACGCATCCAGCTGAAGGAGAGACATCCGCATGCGCATCCTTGTCACCGGGGGGACCGGCTACATCGGCTCGCACACCGTCCTGGCACTGCTCCAGGCCGAGCACGACGTCATCGTGCTCGACAACCTGGCCAACTCGTCGAAGACGAGCCTCGAGCGCGTCCACCAGCTCGCCGGCCGGGAAGTGCTGGGCTTCGAGGAGGTCGACCTGCTCGATCAGCCGGGGCTGAACCGCGTGTTCGAGCAGTGGAAGCCGGAGGCCGTCATCCACTTCGCCGGTCTGAAGGCCGTGGGCGAGTCCAATGAGAAGCCGCTGTGGTACTACTCCAACAACGTGGGCGGCACGCTGAACCTGCTGCACGCCATGGAGGACAGCGGCTGCCGCACCATCGTCTTCTCCTCCTCCGCGACCGTCTACGGCGACGTCGAGACCATGCCCCTGACCGAGAAGCTCGACAAGGACGCGACCAACCCGTACGGGCGCACCAAGGAGCAGATCGAGGACATCCTCGCGGACATCGCCGCCTCCGACGATCGCTGGAACGTGGCTCTGCTGCGCTACTTCAACCCGGTGGGTGCCCACGAGTCCGGGATCATCGGCGAGGACCCCACGGGCATTCCCAACAACCTCATGCCCTTCGTGGCGCAGGTGGCCGTGGGGCGGCGCGAGAAGCTCAAGGTCTTCGGCGGCGACTACCCCACCCCGGACGGCACCGGCGTGCGCGACTACATCCACGTGGTCGACCTGGCCGACGGCCACGTCCGCGCCCTGGAGTGGCTCGCCGACCACGGCGGCGCCAAGATCTGGAACCTCGGCACCGGGCGCGGCTACTCCGTGCTCGAGGTCCGCGAGGCCTTCGAGAAGGCCTCCGGGGTCGAGATCCCCTACGAGATCGTCGACCGCCGCCCCGGCGATGTGGCGATCAACTATGCCGACCCCGCCTCCGCCCTGGCGGATCTGGGCTGGTCCGCCGATCGCGACATGGACACCATGTGCCGCGACCACTGGAACTGGCAGAAGGCCAACCCCATGGGCTACGGCTCCTGAAGCCACCCCGCCCAGTGTGCGCGAGCGGGCACGACGACGGCGGGCCGCCTCCCAGCTCGGGAGGCGGCCCGCCGTCGTCGCAGCGCGGTGCACCGTGGTAAGTGCCAGTTCAGAGGGCCGATGGCTGCCGGCAGGACGCCCTGCCCTCTCCACCATGCGCACCGGCAGCACCTCGTCGCGGCAGGCGGCGTGCGCTCCCCCGGTCTGCCCGAGCCTCTGCAGGATCAGGCGGGCGGCCCTGCGTCCGATCTCCTCCGGGTCCTGGGCGACGGCGCACACCGGCGGCGTCAACGATTCGGCCATGGGGAAGTCGCCGAAGGACACGAGCGCCATGGGGCTGTGCTGCAGCGCCGGGACGAGCAGCATGCTGGCCCGCGCGTTCGACGAGAAGACGGCGCTCGGCGGATCATCGGCCTGCACCAGTTCCGCCACGGCGCGCTCGGCGGAGCCACGGTCGATGACCCCCAGGCGGATGAGGTCTCTCGAGGTCGGCAACCCGGCCCGGCGCGGCGGGCGCCTCGTCGGCCAGGTATGACTGATCGCCGGAGATCGGCGCGATGATGACACCGCTGGGGGCGCGTCGCAGCACGGAGCGGATCAGCTCCGGCTCTCGCGCCAGATCCTCGCCCAGGCTTGTGACTGAGGTGCACATGTCCGCCCCGTGCGCCTCTTCGTCTGCGGCGCGCACGATCGCCGCGAAGAACGGGTCGAGCAGATCAGGGACCGCCAGGCTGATCATCGGCGAGCGCCCGGAGCGGAAGGCCTTGGCCATCGGGTTGGGCACGTAGTCGAGCTCGGCCATGGCGCGCAGGACCCGCTCGCGCGCCTCCGGTCGGACCTGGGGGTCGTCGTTGAAGACCCGCGAAACGGTCTTCTGGCTGACCCTGACATGGGCCGCAACCTCCCGCATGGTCGTCATCTCCGGTCTCCTCCTCAGCCGGGCAGACAGCGTGACTCATTGAAGCAGAAGAAGACCTGAGCACGATTCAGCGGCTCGTGTAGCCCCCGTCGATCGGCAGGCACACGCCGCTGATCAGCGCGGCGTCCGAGCTGAGGAGGAAGACGATGGGGCCGGCGATCTCGTCCTCGGTGGCCCAGCGGCCCAGGGGCATCTGCTCCAGGAACGGTCCTTCGATCTCCGGACGGCCCCAGTACCAGGCCGACATCGGCGTCATCACCACGGTGGGGTTCACGCTGTTGACCCGGATGCCGTGCTCGCCGAGCTCCAGGGCACTGACCCGGGTGATGTTGTCCATGGCCGCCTTGGAGGACCCGTAGGCGATGTGACCGGCCAGCCCCACCAGGCTGGCCTGGCTGGACACGTTCACGATCGCTCCGCCCCATCCGCCGCAGTTGACGACCCCGTCCAGATCGCGACCCTCGATGGCCGTCCGGATGAAGTCCTCCTCGGTGAGCTCGAAGGGCAGCGGCCGGGCGCCGGTCTCCTCCGCGAGCGCCGCAAGCGCCTCCTCGTCGCGCCCGGCGGCCAGGACCGTCGCGCCCTCTTTCCGCAGCCTGCGCACGGTGGCGCCGCCGATCCCTCCGCTGGCTCCGGTGACGAGGACGGTGCGTCCGCTGAAGCTGTCCCTGATGGCTCTCCTGCCGGTCGATGTGCGGGGCGCTTCGGTGAGCCGTCACGTCGGGCACCGATGTGATGGGCGGCAGTCCAACACGGAACGACTCCGGTGTCATGTGTTCTATGTCATAGTTGACTCCGGAGTCATACCCTCATAGCGCCCCGGAGCAGCACCTGACGAGGGGCATCGCCCAGGACCGCCGATCGGGCGGGACGGCGTGGGGATGGGGAGGAGCCTGCGATGGAGCACGGATCAGCACCCCCGGGCGCGAGCGTCCGGGCCGAGCCGCCCTTGGCCGAGATGCACCGGCGCGCGGAGGAGCTCGTCGCTTCCGGCAACCGCCGCATCCTCGGCATCACGGGCCCGCCGGGAGCCGGCAAGTCGACCGTGTGCCGATCGCTGCTGCAGCACCTCGGCTCCCAGGCCGTCGTGGTCGAGATGGACGGCTTCCACCTGGCCGATGCCGAGCTGGAGCGCCTCGGCCGGAGGCAGCGCAAGGGAGCCCCGGACACCTTCGACGTCTCCGGCTTCGCCGCCCTCCTGTCCCGGCTGCGCGAGCAGCCCGAGCCGGTCGTCTACGCGCCGCGCTTCGACCGAGGCCTGGAGGCGGCCATCGCCGGCTCCACCCCCGTCGCACGGGACGTTTCCCTCGTCATCACGGAGGGCAACTACCTCCTGCACGACCAGGACGGATGGGAGCAGATCTCGGCGCTGCTGGACGAGTGCTGGTTCCTGGACGTCCCGCCATCCGAGCGCGAGCGCCGCCTGGTCGAGCGCCGGCTGATGCACGGCGACGATCCCGAGCACTCCAGGCACTGGGTGACGACGGTGGATCAGGTCAACGGACAGCTGGTGGACAGGTCCAGGCCCCGCGCCCATCGGATCTTCTGAGCCGAGCCCCGCTGTCACGGGGCGCGCGGCCCTGCTCCACCCCCGGTCCCCTGCTTCCCAGCCATTCCGCCCGCTGCGGATGCATCCCCAGATGAGCCCCGCACCGTCCTGACAGCCGTCGGGATCCACCCACCCATCCGCCCGAGCCGCGCTCGGAGAGTCCCTGACAGGGGAAGATCACATGTCCACACCATCGGAAACCTCGCATGACAATGTCACCGCTTCCCGCGGGGCCAACGGACTCGTCATCCGCAGCGCCATCGTCGCCGCGCTGGGCGGTCTGCTCTTCGGCTTCGACACCGCCGTCATCTCGGGAACCACCGGCTCGTTGCAGCGGGTGTTCGACCTCGGCGGATTCGGACTGGGATTCACCGTCGCCACCGCTCTGATCGGCACCGTGATCGGCGCGCTGTTCGCCGGGATCCCCGCCGACAGGTTCGGACGCAAGAACGTGCTCTTCGCCATCGGCGCCCTGTACTTCGTCTCCGCGATCGGCAGCGGCGTCGCCTCCGAGTCCGTCGCCGGATGGTGGTTCTTCATGGTCGCCCGGTTCGTGGGAGGACTCGGCGTGGGGGCCGCCAGCGTGGTCGCGCCGATCTACACATCGGAGATCTCACCGGCCCGACTGCGAGGCCGGCTGGTGGGGCTCGTGCAGTTCAACGTGGTGCTCGGCATCCTGCTGGCCTACCTCTCGAACTGGCTGATCGCGCAGACCCTCAGCGAGACGATTGCCTGGCGCTGGATGTTCCTCGTGGAGGCAGCCCCGGCCCTCGTGTTCTTCCTCCTGGTCTTCACGCTTCCCGAGAGCCCGCGCTGGCTGCACGCCAAGGGCCAGCAGGACAGGGCTCTGAGCGTGCTGGCCAGGCTGACCCGTTCGGAGCGCGAGCTGGCTGCGGAGACGGCCGAGCTCGAGCACTCCGCGGAGGCCGAGCTGTCCATGCCCCACGAGAAGCTGTTCTCCAGGCGCTACCGCAAGGTGATCCTGCTCGCCATCGCCATCGCCGCGTTCAACCAGCTCTCGGGGATCAACGCGGTGCTGTACTACGCCCCAGCCATCTTCGAGATGGCCGGAGCGAGCGGCGACGTGGCCCTGCTGCAGTCGATCGTGGTGGGACTCGTCAACCTCGTCGCCACGATGGCCGCGCTCGTGGTCATCGACCGCTTCGGCAGGCGCCGTCTCATGCTCGTGGGATCCATCGGCTACGTGATCTCCCTGGGTGCCGTGACCGCCGCCTTCTTCACCGGGGACCCCGAGGCAGGGATGAGCTCGGGGGCATCGGCCCTCGTCCTCGCTGGACTGATCCTCTTCATCGCCGCCCATGCCTTTGGCCAGGGCTCCGTCATCTGGGTGTTCATCTCCGAGATCTTCCCCAACCGGGTGCGGGCCAAGGGCCAGGCGCTGGGCAGCTTCACGCACTGGTTCTTCGCCGCTGTCACCTCCTGGACGTTCCCCGGCGTGGCGGCGACCTTCGGCGGCGGGGCCGCCTTCCTCATCTTCCTGATGTGCATGGTGGGCCAGCTCATCTGGGTCCTGAAGGTCATGCCCGAGACCAAGCAGGTGCCCCTCGAGGAGATGGCGGACACGCTGAGCCTGCCGAAAGCCATCGCGAAGGAAGGGTGATCGGCCTTCCGGATACGACGACGGCGGGCCGCCTCCCAGCTCGGGAGGCGGCCCGCCGTCGTCTCAAAGGCCTGCTCGGTGAGCGGCGCGGGCCCGGGAGCCTCAGCAGCCCGCGCCCGCGCGTCCGATCACTTGGTGGGGTAGTCGCGCGCGCCATCGCCCACGTAGAGCTGGCGCGGACGCCCGATCTTGGTCTCGGGGTCCTGGACCATCTCGCGCCACTGGGCGATCCAGCCCGGCAGGCGCCCGATCGCGAACAGCACCGTGAACATGCGCTCCGGGAAGCCCATGGCCTTGTAGATCAGGCCGGTGTAGAAGTCGACGTTCGGGTAGAGCTTGCGCTCCACGAAGTAGTCGTCCGCCAGGGCCTTCTCCTCCAGGCGCATGGCGATGTCGAGCATCTCGTTGTCGCCGCCCAGGCGCTCCAGGATGTCGTGGGCGTAGCCCTTGATGATCTTGGCGCGGGGATCGTAGTTCTTGTAGACGCGGTGCCCGAAGCCCATGAGCTTCACGCCGTCTTCCTTGTTCTTGACCTTCTCCATGAAGTCCTCGGGCGACAGGCCCTGGTTCTGGATCTGGTCGAGCATGGCCAGCACGGCCTCGTTGGCGCCGCCGTGCAGCGGGCCGTAGAGGGCGTTGATGCCGGCGGAGACCGAGGCGAACATGTTGGCCTCGGAGGAGCCCACCAGGCGCACGGTGGAGGTCGAGCAGTTCTGCTCGTGATCCGCGTGCAGCATCAGCAGGATATCCAGGGACTTGGCCAGCGCGGGGTCGATCTCGAGGTCCTCGGCCGGGACGCCGAAGCACATGCGCAGGAAGTTCTCCGCGTAGGACAGCTCGTTGCGCGGGTAGAGCATGGGCTCGCCGATGGACTTCTTGTAGGCGTAGGCCGCCAGCGTGGGCACCTTGGCGAGCAGGCGGATCGTGGAGATCTCGACGTGCTGGGGATCGTGCGGATCCAGCGAGTCGGCATAGAACGTGGACAGCGCCGAGACCGCGGAGGACAGCACCGGCATGGGGTGGGCCGAGCGCGGGAACCCGTTGAAGAACATCTTCAGGTCCTCGTGGACCATGGTGTGGGTGGTGACCCGGTGCACGAAGTCCTCGTACTGCTCTTGCGTGGGCAGCTCGCCGTAGATCAGCAGGTAGGCGGTCTCCAGGAAGTTGGAGTGCTCCGCGAGCTGCTCGATCGGGTAGCCGCGGTAGCGCAGAACGCCGTTCTCGCCGTCGATGTAGGTGACCGCCGAACGCGCGTTCGCGGTGTTCATGAAGCCGGGGTCATAGGTGACCGCACCGGTCTCCTTGCGCAGGGCGCCGATCCCGATGCCCTCGTTGCCCTCGGTGGCACCCAGGACGGGCAGCTCGAGGGGCGCGCCCTCGGAGATGCTCAGCTGGGCCGTGCGGCCGTCCTTGCCGGACTCGGTCATGGGTCTCCTCCATAGTCTGTGAGCCCATGGGGCTCACCTGGTCCCGTTGCGCACCGGTCTTCTGCGGGGGCGTCGGGTCATGGGAGCCGGCGACGTCGCTGTCGCGCGGCGGCAGGTCAAGGGGCGTGTGCAGACACGCCATCGGATGCCAATCTACCCGTACGTCGCCCGCCCCCGCCAATCTGGGACGCGCCTCGCGAGCCCTCGGCGGGGCCCGGGCGCAACTCAGTCGGCGGCGGCCTGCAGCCTGGCGACGGCGGCGTCGATCCGCTCGTCGGAGGCCGTCAGCGCGATCCGGATGAAGCCTGCCGCGGCGTCTCCGTAGAAGACCCCGGGGCCCACCACGATGCCCAGCTCGGCGAACTGACGGACCAGGTCCCATGTGTCCTGCCCCGTGCGGCCGTCGCGCCTGCACCACAGGTAGAGCCCGGCCTCTGAGTGCTCGATGCTCAGCCCGAACGCCTCGACGGCTCGGCGCAGACGATCGCGACGAGCCCGGTACAGCGCCTTCTGCGCGACCACGTGGGCGTCGTCGTCGAGCGCGGCGCGCATGGCCGCCTGCACGGGGGCCGGCACGATCATGCCCGCGTGCTTGCGGGAGTTCACCAGCCCGGCGACGATCTGGGCGTCGCCGGCCACGAAGGCCGCGCGGTAGCCCGCGAGGTTCGACTGCTTGGACAGGGAGTAGACCGACAGCAGGCCCGTGAGATCGCCTCCGGACACGCGCGGATCCAGCACCGAGGGCACGGCCTGGCCGTCCTCCTCGCGATCCCACTCGCCCCAGCCCAGCTCGGCGTAGCACTCGTCCGAGGCCACGACCGCACCCAGCTCGCGAGCCCTCTCCACCGTGGCGCGCATGGCCTCGGCGTCGGCGACCGCACCCGTGGGATTGCCCGGCGAGTTCAGCCAGATCAGGCGGACCCGATCCAGCACGTCCTGTGGCAGCTCCGAGAGATCATCTGCGGCCACGTGCTCCGCACCGGCCAGCTGCGCCCCGATGTCGTAGGTGGGGTAGGCGGCCGAGGGACGCACGACGACGTCCCCGGCGCGCAGTCCCAGCAGCAGGGGCAGCCAGGCCACGAGCTCCTTGGAGCCGACCGTGGGCATGATTTGCTCGGGGTCCAGTCCGGGCACGCCGCGACGGCGGTCGTACCAGCGGGCGATGGCCTCGCGCAGCGCGGGGGTGCCGTGGGTGGTCGGGTAGCCGGGGGCGTCGGAGGCCGCGGCCAGCGCGTCCTGGACCACCAGCGGCGTGGGGTCCACGGGCGTGCCGATCGACAGATCGACGGTCCCCTCCGAGTGCTCGGCGGCGATCCGCCGGTACGGGGCCACCGACTCCCAGGGGTACTCGGGCAGGTCCAGGCCGAAGGCGCGGGGCTGCTGAGTCACGGGACTCAGTCCTGGTTCTGCGGGGGCAGGGCGGCGATGCCCGGGTGGTCCTTGCCGGTGTTGCCCAGGCGGGCGGCGCCGCCGGGCGAGCCGAGGTCGTCGAAGAACTCGACGTTGTACTTGTAGTACTCGGCCCACTCGTCCGGGGTGTCGTCCTCGTAGTAGATGGCCTCGACGGGGCACACGGGCTCGCAGGCTCCGCAGTCCACGCACTCGTCGGGGTGGATGTAGAGGCTGCGCTCGCCCTCGTAGATGCAGTCGACGGGGCACTCTTCCACGCAGGCCTTGTCCTTGACATCGACACAGGGCTGAGCGATCACATAAGTCATGGTGGCGACGGTCCTTTCTCGCGGAGTTCTCCGCCCATTCTACGGGCGAGCGCCCGGTGGCCCGCCCCGCGCGTCATACGCCGATACTGTGAGGCCCATGACGTCCCAGCCTCAGCAGGACCCCGCACGGAGCATCGCCCTGAGCCGCTTGGCCGGCGCAGCGCTCGGCACCCGGTTCAGCGTGCGCTATGCGCTGCCGACCGGGGACCCGTCCGGCAAGGGACGCACGGACGCGATCGGCACGCTCGTCTGCCGGCACGACGATCCCCCCGCCGTGACCCTGCAGACGCGCAGCGGGCAGGTGCTGATCCCGCTCGAGCTCGTCAGGCTCGCCCGCGAGGTCCCGCCTCCGGTGCCGCGCCGACGGCCCCGCTGACGTCCTCAGGGCTGACGAGCGGCTCGGCGTCGAAGGCCTCCGCGGCCTGCTCCGCCAGGTCCCGGCGCACCGCCGCACGACGCCGACGCCACCAGCGACCCACCAGGACCACCGAGACCAGCGTGACCACCAGGATGCCGCCGAACCACAGCAGCCCGGCCAGCCCGATCGCCGAGGTGGTCGATAGGACCACGAGCGGCGAGTCCTGACGGCCGAAGGCCAGCACGAAGGCGGCTGCGTAGGCCACGATCCCGGGCACCGCGGCGGCCCAGATGCGCCGCGTGGTGGTCCCCGACCACACCGACAGGCTCAGCAGGAGGGCCAGCGCCAGCGGGGCGCCCCACGGGATCCACACGCCGTCGCCGAAGCGGGCGATGTTGCCGTGCACCGCCGTGCCGACCACGCCCGCCAGCATGCCGCTGACGATCGCGATGGTCGCCGAGACCGGCACGGACGCCTGATCCACCGACGAACGGCCGCGTCTGCGGCCCTGCTCATCCCATTCGCCGTTCATCGAGCAGGCTCCCGCGGCGCGAGCCTGGCGGCGTCGCCTCCGATGAGACGGAAGGTCTCGGCCTGCGGCATGGTCTGCGGCACCCGGTTCGAGAGCTCGTAGCGCGGATTCGCCGGATCATCGCCCGTCTCGATCTGGGTGGCATGGGCGCGCATGGCCGCGTGGCGGGCGGCGCGCGAGGCCTCGTCGGCGCGCACCACAGCCTGCGGGCGCTCGTCCTGCGGATCCGGCTGGCCCTCGATCGCCCAGGCCAGAGGCCTCAGGGCCGGCTCAGCGCAGGACTCGTCCTCGAGCAGCTCGAGCGCCCGGGCCAGCACGCGCGCGGTGCGCACGTGATCGGGGTGGCCGTAGCCGCCGTCGTCGTCATAGCTCAGGACCGCATGCGGGCGGATCTCGCGCAGGGCCGCTGCCACGTGGGCGGCGGCCTGATCCACGCCGACCGCCGTGAGCGCCTTCGGCGAGACGTCCTCGGCGGGCTGGGCCCGGCCGTCGGGGCCCCAGGACATGCCGGAGTCCATGAAGCGGTCCCCGCCGCCCGGGAAGCCCGTCTGGGCGTCCAGGGCGGGCGACTGGCCCGCGTAGACGTGGTGCTCCACGCCCAGGGCACGGCAGGCCGCGGCCAGCTCGCCCTCGCGATAGGCGCCCAGGGCGGTGCCGCCGTCGTGGTTGTCCGGGTGCCCGACCTCCAGGTGGGCCAGCTCCGGGATCATCACCTCGCCGCGCTCCCCGCGGGTCATGGTGATCAGGTGGACCTGCGCCCCGGCCTGGGCCAGCGAGGCCAGCGCCAGCCCGGAGACCAGGGTCTCGTCGTCGGGATGCGCGTGCACGGCCACCACGCGGGCCTGCTCGGGGGCCGTGCCGCGCGGCAGCAGCGAGTCCACGGCATCCGGGCGGATCAGCGTGCCGGGCTCCGGGTACGACGGCGGCGCCGAGGTCTCCCCCAGCGCCGCCGTGTCGTGGTGCTGATCAGGCACGGTTGCGCTGGCGCGCCTGGCGCACGCGCTCGTTGGACTCCAGGATCACCTTGCGGATGCGGATGGCCTCCGGGGTGACCTCCACGCACTCGTCCTCGCGGGCGAACTCGAGGCACTCCTCCAGCGTCATCTGGCGCGGCGGGGTGAGGTTCTCGAAGTTGTCGGCCGCGGCCGAGCGCATGTTGGTGAGCTTCTTCTCCTTGGTGATGTTCACCTCCATGTCATCGGCGCGCGCGTTCTCGCCGACGACCATGCCCTCGTAGACCTCCTCGGTCGGCTTCACGAAGATCGTGCCGCGCTCCTGGAGGTTGATCATGGCGAACGGGGTGGCCACACCGGCGCGGTCCGAGATCATGGAGCCGTTGGTGCGGTATTCGATCGGGCCGAACCAGGGCTCGAAGCCATCGGAGTAGGACGAGGCGATGCCCGCGCCGCGGGTCTCCGTCATGAAGGTGGTGCGGAAGCCGATCAGACCGCGGGCGGGCACCACGAACTCCATGCGCACCCAGCCGGTGCCGTGGTTCGTCATGGTCTCCATGCGGCCCTTGCGGGTGGCCATGATCTGGGTGATCGCACCCAGGAACTCGTCCGGGGTGTCGATGGTCATGCGCTCGACCGGCTCGTGGACCTTGCCGTCGATCTCGCGGGTGACGACCTGCGGCTTGCCGACCGTGAGCTCGAAGCCCTCGCGGCGCATCTGCTCCACCAGGATCGACAGGGCGAGCTCGCCGCGGCCCTGGACCTCCCAGGCGTCCGGGCGCTCGGTCGGCAGCACGCGCAGCGACACGTTGCCCACGAGCTCCTTGTCCAGGCGGTCCTTGACCTGGCGGGCGGTGACCTTGGCGTTCTTGACGCGACCGGCCATGGGCGAGGTGTTGATGCCGATGGTCATGGAGATCGCGGGATCGTCGACCGTGATGACCGGAAGCGGCTTGGGGTTCTCGGGATCGGTCAGCGTCTCGCCGATCGTGATGTCCTCGATGCCCGCCACAGCCACGATCTCGCCGGGGCCGGCCGACTCGGCCGGGACGCGGTCCAGGCCCTTGGTGGCCAGCAGCTCGGAGATGCGCACGTTCTTCAGGGAGCCGTCCTTGCGCGCCCAGGCCACAGTCTGGCCCTTCTTCAGCGTGCCCGAGAAGATGCGCAGCAGGGCCAGGCGGCCCAGGAACGGCGAGGCGTCCAGGTTGGTCACGTGGGCCTGCAGCACGCCGTCGTCCTCGTAGGACGGAGCCGGGATGTGCTCCATGATCGTCTTGAACAGCGGCTCGAGGTCCTCGCTGGCCGGCAGGTTGCCGTCGCCGGGGAACTCGGTGTCGGCGCGGCCGGCCTTGCCGGAGGCGTAGACGACCGGGACGTCGAGCACGGCGTCCAGGTCCATGTCCGGGTAGTCCTCGGCGATATCGGAGGCCAGGCCGAGCAGCAGGTCCATGGTCTCGGAGACGACCTCCTCAGCACGGGCGTCGGGGCGATCGATCTTGTTGACGACCACGATCACCGGCAGCTTGGCCTCGAGGGCCTTGCGCAGCACGAAGCGGGTCTGCGGCAGCGGCCCCTCGGAAGCGTCCACGAGCAGCACGACGCCGTCGACCATGGACAGGCCGCGCTCGACCTCGCCGCCGAAGTCGGCGTGCCCCGGGGTGTCGATCACGTTGATGGTGATGACCTCGCCGTTCGCCGACGGGCCCTCGTAGAACACCGTGGTGTTCTTGGCGAGGATGGTGATGCCCTTCTCGCGCTCGAGATCGCCCGAGTCCATGACGCGCTCGGCCACCTCGCCGTGCTCGGAGAACGTGTTCGTCTGCCGGAGCATGGCGTCGACGATCGTGGTCTTGCCGTGATCCACATGGGCCACGATCGCGACGTTGCGGAGGTCGGTGCGCTGGGCAGTGCTCATACGAGTGGGGTCTCTCTTCAGACGATGGCGTGCTCCCGCCCCTTCTGCCAGGACGGTGCTCGGTTCCGGCCCGTGGCCGGCGGGGGTCGCGACGAGGGTCGCGGAAGTCCGCCGGCGAGTCTAGCGCGCAAGTCCAACCCCTCCCCCGGGACGTCGCGCACCTCACACGCCGATGTCGCCGTCGCAGCGCTCGCACGCCGCTCAGCCCGTCGCCGGCACCCGCTCCGGCACCGGCCCCGCACATCGAGTGGCCGCTTCTGACCCCTCTCCCATCGAGTGGCCGTTCCATCACCGGTTCCGCCGGGAAACGGTGAGCTTCTGGCCACTCGATGCATGAACGGTGAGAGATCGGCCGCTCGACGCGACAGGATCAACGCGTGGCTTGGGAGCCGCTTCCCTGTCCGGGCGATCCGTCTCCTCGGCACAGCGGCCGAACAGCTGAGGGTGCGACACACACCGAGGGACGACGCCTGCGCCCCGGCTCGGCCTCCACACGGACAGCTCGCGGAGGACGCCGTCGACGTTTCGGTAAACCCTGGGCGCACGCCGCAGCGTCATCAGGTTCCCCAGCCTCTTGCAGGGCGCATCTTCGCTCGCCCGGAGGCGATGGCCGTCGGCCTCACTTCGCGGCAGCTGCGAGCGCCCTAACTAAGCGTGCCACGGCCCGGAACGGGTGGACGGAGATCCGACTCACGGCGCGCGATCTGGTGGAGCAGGAGCTCCTCGCCGGGCGTTGGGTCCCTCGCGCTGTCGCCCTCGTGGCCAGGGCGGCTGCCGGCCTCTCGGCCTGAGAATCGACTCAGTCGTCGATGCGCCGCGGGCGACGACGCGCCATGACGAAGCCCTGAGGGTGCCGCTCGTGCACCGGCTCCCGTCGGATCGCGGCCGTCGTAGCCCATCCCGTGCGATGCAGCATTTCGGCGATCTCGACAGGCTCCCGCAGATGCTTGGGCATCGTGTGCGCCGTCCCGTAGGCCCGTGCGCCGGGCGCCTGACCCGTGCCCGTATGGAAGGCCGTCAGGAGCCTGCCGTCGTCGCGGGTCACACGGGCCAGCTCCGCCAGCGCATCGTGCAGCGATGAAGCATCGTGGTGGATCAGCGAGTACCAGGCCACGACGCCGTCGAAGCTCGCGTCATCGAAGGGCAGCTCCGCGAGATCCGCCACATGAAGCTCGGCTCCGGGCATCGCGGAACGGGCCTCGGCGAGCATTGCCGGGGAGAGATCGATGCCGACGGCCCTCAGCCCGAGCTCCTGCAGCGGACCCAGCATGCGGCCGGTCCCGCACCCGGCGTCCAGCACCCGATCGCCGCCCGCCTCCTGGACCTCTTCGGCGAGGACCCGCAGCAGCGCCCGGTCGAGTGGCTGCTCCGCTCGCAGATCCGGCAGGGCCGCGGCATAGGCCGGTGCCACCTCGTCGTAGATCGCTCGGATGGTCTCGCGATCACGCACGGAGCGTTCCTCCTGTCTCTGGGCTGCGTCGACCGGCATTGGGTGCGCCACCGAGTGGCCGATTCCCAACGGAACCCGCATCGAGGGGCCGATCCTTCACCGGCTCGACGTCGAATCGGTGAAGGATCGGCCAGTCGCGGCGGAACAGGTGAGGAATCGACCAGTCGCGGGGCAGGCGGTGTGCGGTGGTCGGGTGGGCGGGGCCGGCGCGGCCCGGTGGGGCGCGGTGGGACGTCGCGGTTGGGTGCGTGCGGCGGTACGGCTCGGTACAGAACGCAGCCGAGGACGCACGTGATCCGGTGCGGGTCACAGGCCCCGGAAGGACTCCACGATCTCGGCGGCGGGGCGGGCTCGGCACGCGGGGAAGCCCGTGCCCGCCCACAGGTGCACCAGCTCCCGCTTCCCCGCAGCAGCCGCGGCCTTGCGGATCGGCGACGTCAGCGAGTTGACCTGCGGATAGCCCGCGATCTCGTGCTCGGCCATCGCCTCGGTGAACGGCGTGGACAGCGCCCGAGCAGGGCGACCGGAGAACGCGCGCGTCACCACGGTCTGCGCCGACGACGGATCGCCCGCCGCAGCCAGCACTGCCTCCCGATGGACCGCCCCGGTGCCGGCCTCCTCGGCGGCGAGGAAGAGGGTGCCCACCTGCACGGCGTGGGCCCCCGTTTCCAGCAGCCGAGACGCGTCCGCGCGGAAGGAGATGCCGCCCGCCGCGATGACCGGCAGCTGCGGATGGGACGACGCCAGCGTCGACAGCGTCTGCTCCAGCAGCTCCGGCAGCGGGGTGGTCCCCGGCGCAGTGTCCTGCGCGAGCGTGAAGCGATGCCCGCCGGCGTCGGGGCCCTGCAGGACCAGGGCGTCGGGGCCGAAGGCCGCGGCCTCCACCGCCTCCTCGGACGAGGACACCGACAGCAGCACAGTCGTGCCCGCATCCTGCAGCGCCCGGATCGTGGCCGCAGGCGGCAGGCCGAAGGTGAAGCTCACGACAGGCACCGGATCCTCGACCAACAGGGCGATCTTCTGATCCCAGCCGTCGTCCGAGTACTCGGGAAGCGGGCGCGCCGCGGCCTGCTCCCCCATCTCGGCATCGAGCGCAGCGACCGCCTGCACCCACCGCGAGCGGAAGTCCGCGAGCTGCTGCGTATCGGTGGGCGAGGACTCCGCCACGAACACGTTGACGCCGAACAGACGGTCGACGTCACGCAGCCCCGAGCGCACCGCCGCGATCTGCTCGGCGAGCGCCTCGGCCGACTGATACCCGGCAGCCAGCATCCCCAGTCCGCCGGCGCGCGCGACCGCGACCGCGAGCTCCGGACTCGACGGCCCGCCGGCCATGGGCGCTGCGATCAGCGGCACCTCGAGGGCATCGAGTGCGAACGGACGGGCGGCCGGAGCATCCATCGACATGGAGGGACCTTTCAGGCGAGTAGCGTGGTGGCTGATCGAACGTGCCGAGAATCACTCTAGGGGCCACGCCATGGAGCCTGGATGCTGAGCGACCTCTCGTGGGGTGCTCTGGTGCTGGCTGCCGCGGCGATCCTGATCGGCTCCGCGCTGCAGCGGCTCTCGGGCACCGGCGTGGGGCTGGTGGTGACCCCGGTGCTCTCCCTGCTGCTCGGACCCGTGGCCGGGGTGCTGCTGACGAATGCGGTCACCACCGTCTCCGGATTCACGATCATGCTCTCGGTCCGCAAGCTCGTGGACTGGCGCCGCGCGGGGATCGTGGTCGCCGCTGCCCTGCCGGGGGCGGTTCTGGGCGCTCTGCTGGTGCTGTGGCTGGAGGCCTCCTGGCTGCAGATCGGCATCGGCGTGCTGGTGCTCATCGCCCTGTCGCTCACCGTCGCCACGCCGGAGCTGCCGCATGTCACGAATCGCGCCGCGCTGCCCGTGGCCGGAGCTGTCGGCGGCCTGCTGAACACCACCGCAGGAGTGGCCGCCCCGGCCATGGTCATCGTCTCGCGGCTCACCCGCTGGGAGCAGAAGGCGTTCGCGGCGTCGCTGCAGCCGATCTTCATGTCCATGGGACTGATGTCGGTCGTGCTCAAGTCCCTGATGGGCGCCACCGGAGACCAGGGACTGCCCCCGTGGTGGGTCCTGCCCGCGGTGATCGCCCTGGTGCTCTGCGGGGTGGGAGTCGCCGCCGCCCTCGAGTCCCGCGTGACGCCCGAGCGCGCCCGCACGCTTGCGCTGATCCTCGCCGGTCTCGGCGGGGCGGCCGCCGTGGTCAAGGGAGTGCTCGGCCTGCTCTGAACGACGACGGCCACCCAGCACTCCGCCGGAGGCCGCACCGGAGCCCGCGACCACGACCTACGCCCCAGGACGTCATACCCCGGGATGACCAGACAACTGCCCCGAATAGGCCGTCGGTCCGATGTGCCGCAGGCCTGGAGGGCGCAGTCTTGGACCATGAGCACCTCACCTGAGTCATCTGCCCCGTCCGGTCACACCCACGAAGCCATCCCGCACACTCCCTGGCAGCCCCCGCGGGAGTTCGCGGTGGCCGCCCGGAACGTCTCCAAGACCTACGGCGACGGCGAGCTGACCGTCACCGCCCTGGACTCCGTCTCCCTGGACATCGAGCGCGGGACCTTCACCGCGGTCGTGGGACCGTCGGGCTCCGGCAAGTCGACCCTCGTGCACTGCCTGGCCGGTCTGGACTCCCCCGATCGTCGCCCGGAGACCTCCATCGTGGTGGGCGGCCGGGACATCGTCTCCCTCAACGACAAGGAGCTCACCGAGTTCCGTCGCGAGCACGTGGGCTTCGTGTTCCAGGCCTTCAACCTGGTGCCGGTGCTCACCGCGCGGCAGAACATCGAGCTGCCCCTGACCCTGGCCGGGCACCGGCCCGATCCCGAGCTGCTGGCCCGGATCACCGACAGCCTGGGCCTCGCCGAGCGCCTGGACCACCGCCCCGACGAACTCTCGGGCGGTCAGCAGCAGCGCGTGGCGATCGCCCGCGCGCTGATCACCAGCCCGGACGTCATCATCGCCGACGAGCCCACCGGAGCCCTGGACACCGACACCACCACCCAGGTCCTGCAGCTGCTGGCCGACACCGTCCACCAGCAGGGCCACACGGTCGTCGTCGTGACCCACGACCCCCGTGTGGCGGACTTCGCGGACCGCACCGTGCGCGTGCAGGACGGGTCGATCGTCTCGGACGAGTCCCGCGCCGGCCGCCCGGTCGCCGACGGCAGCAGGGCAGGGGGTGTGCGCTGATGCGCCGCATCGTCCTGAGCCGACTGCGCCTGCAGTGGACCCGCTACGTCCTGATCCTGCTGGCGATCGCCGTCTCGGCCGCCTTCGCGACCGGGTCGCTGATGCTCGGCACGACCATGCAGCACTCGATGGTCTCGACCATCGCCGACTCGACCCGCAACGCGGCTCTGGTGGTGAGCGAGGACTGGGAGAACAGCACCTATGCAGAGACCGAGGAGACCGAGGCCACGGATCCTGACGACCCCGAGACCGTCTACGGAGCGGACTACGTCACCACCGGTGACATGAACGACCTCCAGGACATCGACGGGGTGGAGACCGTGTGGGCCTCACCGAGCGCGGGGATCGACGTCGAGACCGGCGAGGGCTCCACCAACTTCCTCTACCTCGGCACGGCTCCGGAGGATTCCCAGATCTTCCCCTGGGAGCTCGACGAGGGCTCCATGCCCCGGGGCGACGGCGAGATCGCGCTGAACACGACACAGGCCGAGCAGCTCGGGGTGGGTGTCGGGGACACGCTGACCCTGTCCCCCCCCTCGCCGGAAGAGCAGGGCATCTCGGGTGCCGAGAGCTACCCCACCGGCGAGGACGCCGAAGTCACCGTCACGGGCATCGTGGGGGCCGAGTCCAGCGCCGACACGTACAACGGGTGGGTCTCCCCCGAGGTGATGAGCACCATCTCCCCGTTCGACACCGACCTGCTTCCGCTGACGAGCAGCGCGCAGATCATGCTCTCCGACGGCGCGGACCTGGAGACCGTGCGCGCGGACATCCAGGATCAGCTCGAGTCCCTGCCCGGCGACACCGCCTTCCTGGTGCAGACCCCGCAGGAGCAGACCGAGGACGCCCTCGAGGACATGGCAGGCGCCGCCGCAGGCCTGTCCGCCTTCCTGCTGGCCTTCGCGATGCTGGCCGTGCTGGTGGCCTTCCTGGTGATCACCACGACCTTCGGCGTGCTCACGGCCCAGCGGGCCCGGGAGCTGGCCCTGCTGCGCTGCCTGGGTGCCACCGGCGGCCAGATCCAGCGCTCGGTGCTGCTCGAGGCGCTCGTGCTCGGGCTCGTCTCCTCGGCGATCGGCGTAGCGGCGGTGGTCGGTGCGGGCTTCGCACTCGAGCCGCTGCTTCCCGCCACCGCCCCGATCGACGTCGCCGTGGCCCTCAAGGACATCGTCCTGGGCCTGGTGATCGGCATCCTGGTGACCGTGCTGGCCTCGCTCGGGCCCGCGCGCCGGGCCATGGGCGCCTCCCCGCTGGACGGCATGCGCGGCTCCCGTCGCGCCGAGCGGATCCCGTGGGTGCGCTCCGGGTTCGGGCTGCTTGTGCTGATCCCCTCGGTGATCGCCCTGGCATGGGCCGCCTTCACGCACGACCACCCCGCCGTGGGCGTCGTGAGCGGCATCGGCGCGGGCGTGGGCCTGATCCTCACCTCGCGGCTGTGGATGCCGGCGATCGTCGGCGTGCTGGGACGGATCCTGCCCGGCGGCGTCCCGTCACGGTTGGCAGCCGCGAACGCGATCCGGCACAAGTCCCGCACCACGACGACGGCCACCGCGCTGCTGATCGGCATCACGCTGGTGACCACCGTGCTCACCGGCCACGCCGTGGCGCAGAAGTCGGTGCTCGATGACCTGGACCGCTCCATGCCGGTGGACATCACCGTCTCCCAGCAGGTGGACCAGGACACCCTGCAGCAGATCGAGGACGTCGACTCGGTGGTCTCCGTCGAGCAGACGGACGACGTCGTGGAGGTGGATCTCGAGCGCGGCATCGGCTCCACGGAGACCACGACCGCAGCACAGGAGATCGCCGAGCTCACGGACACCGAGGTCTACGAGATCGCGGCGAACGGCATGCAGAAGGCCATGATGGTCGACATCCTCAACGTGATGCTCTGGGTTGCGCTGGGCCTGCTGGCCGCCGCCGTGGCGGTCTCCGTCCTGGGCATCACGTCCACGATGTCGCTGTCCGTGCTGGAGCGCACGCGGGAGAACTCGCTGCTGCGGGCCCTGGGGCTCTCGCGCGCTCAGCTGGGCGCCATGATCCGCCGCGAGGCACTGGTCATCTCCGCCGCGGCCGGCGTCGCGGGAGCGGTGGCCGGCTGGCTGCTGGGCACCGGCGTCGTCTCCGCGATGGTCACCGACACCATCCCCGTGGCGATCACCGTTCCGTGGGGCGGTCTGCTCGCCGTGGCGATCGGCGTGCTCGTCGTGGCCCTGGTGTCCTCGGCCCTGCCGGCCCGCCGCGCCACACGGGTGGCCCCCGTGGAGGGTCTGGCATCGTTGGACTGATCCGATCCGCATCCGCGGCCGGGACCCGATCCGTCGGATCCCGGCCGCGGCCGTTGCCCTGAGCACTCTCCGCTGTCCTGTCGACGCGGCCGCCTCGAGGCCCGTCGCCCTAGTGCCGACGCGATGCCCATCCGCTCGATTCCCCCGAGGTCCCATGCAGCTGCATCACCGCGTGGCCGACTGGCTGCGCACCCACTCCGTCTGGGCCAATGCCCTGTTCCTCCTGGTGCTGGCCGCCTTCACCGTGCTCGTGGCCGTGAGCTCTCCGGTGCAGATGGCCTGCTCGCTGGGGCTCATCGCCGTGCTGGTCCTGCGGCCCCTTCGTCCCGCCCTGTCCGCCGCGCTGTTCGCCCTCTTCTCCGTGATCGCCACGGTGGTGCTGGGCGTCTTCCCCCTGGGCATCGGCCTGCTCGGCGTGCCCTGGCTGCTCTACACCGTGGCCTCGCGCTGCCGCCGTCGCACCCGTGTGTCGGTGCTGGCGCTGGCCCTGCTGGTGGCTGCGATCGTCAGCACCAGCTGGCCCGGATGGCGCCAGGGCGGTCCCCTGTCCTTCGGCATCGCCGAGGTCACGACCACTGAGTGGGCCATCGGCGCCGCCACCCAGGGGATCATGATGATGCTGATCATCGTCGCCTCGTACCTGGCCGGCGATCTGCATCGTGTAACCCTGCAGCGTCGTGAGGCCGAGGCGCACCGCGCCGAGGTCCTCGCCGAGAGGGCGCACCGCCTGGAGGTCGAGCGCGATCAGGAGGTGCGCCTGGCCGCACAGGACGAGCGCACCCGCATCGCCCGGGAGATGCACGATGTGGTGGCCCACTCGCTGTCCGTCGTGATCGCCCAGGCCGACGGCGCCCGGTACGCCGTGCGCAGCGATCCCTCGGTGGCCGCCGACGTCCTGGCCACGATCGCCACGACCGCTCGCGGGTCGCTCAGCGAGATGCGCAGCCTGCTGGGCGTGCTGCGCACCGAAGGCGAGGAGGCCGAGCGCGCTCCGGTCCCCACCGTGCAGGACCTCCCGGCGCTCGTGGACTCGGTGCGCAGCGCCGGTCTGCAGATCGATGTGGAGACCTGCCCGGAGCCGCTGCCGGAGCTGGCCTCAGGACCCTCCTTGGCGTCCTACCGCCTCGTGCAGGAGGGCCTGACCAACACGCTCAAGCACGCCCCGGATGCCTCCCGGGTCAGGGTCGAGCTCCGCCACGACGGCGCGGAGCTGACCGTCCGCGTCACCAGCGACGGCCTGGGCACGGAGTCCCCCGAGCCTCCCCGCCCGGGGCACGACGGCGGCGGACAGGGCCTGCGCGGCCTGCGCGAGCGCTTCGGTCTCTATGGCGGGACCATCCAGGCCGGCCCCGACCCCGCATCGCCCGGACGATGGCTGCTCGCCGGTCGCCTGCCCGCCGAGGCCCAGAACGTGCAGGCCGCCTCGTCCGAGGCATCCGACCAACAGGACGAACGAGACCAGCCGACCGCACGGGATCAGCCGGCCGAGAAGGATCCGCATCTTCCACGTGATCCGCAGGCCACCGACCCGCAGAACGGCAGCCCCACGACCACCGAGGAGGGCACCCGATGACCGATCCCCTGCGCATCCTGCTGATCGACGACCAGCCCCTGATCCGCAGCGGCATGGTCATGCTGATCGGCTCGCAGCCCGACCTCGTCGTGGCCGGCGAGGCCGGGGACGGCCAGGCGGCCGTGGACCTCGTCGCGCGCCTGGCCGCGACCGGTGAGGCGCCCGATGTCCTGCTCATGGACATCCGCATGCCCGGCATGGACGGCCTGGAGGCCACCCGTCGCATCCTGGCCGAGCATCCGCAGGTCACGGTGGTCCTGCTGACCACGTTCGATCTGGACGAGTACGCGCTCGAGGGCATCCGAGCCGGGGCTTCGGGCTTCCTGCTCAAGGACGCCGAGCCGGAGGAGCTGCTCGGCGCCCTGCGCACCTGTGCCCGTGGCGACGCCGTGATCGCGCCGTCGACCACGCAGCGCCTGATGCGCCGGTTCATCGACCCGCCGCAGCGCACCGTGGCCGATGACCCCCGCCTCCGGTCCCTGACGCCCCGGGAGCAGGAGGTCTTCGAGCTCGTGGGCCGCGGGATGTCGAACCACGAGATCATGGAGGCTCTGGTGCTCTCCGAGCCGACCGTGAAGACACATGTCTCCCGCGTGCTCGCCAAGACAGGGGCTCGCGACCGCGTGCAGGCCGTGGTGCTGGCCCACGAGCTCGGGCTGGTGGGCTGAGCAGGAACGCGGAAGGGCCCCGTCGCCGTCCCGGAAGGAGACGACGACGGGGCCCGGTGCGGGACCGCGCTCAGACCTCCAGGAGGTCCTTGCCGGGGATCGCGTCGAGCAGTCGGCGCGTGTACTCCTGCTGCGGGTTCTCGAACACCGAGTCCACGGTGCCGGTCTCCACGAGCCTGCCCTTCTCCATGACGCAGACGTCGTGGGCGATCTCCCGCACCACGGCCAGGTCGTGGGTGATGAACAGGTAGGTCAGACCGAGATCCTGCTGCAGCTGGCCGAGCAGCTGCAGGACCTGCTCCTGGACCAGGACGTCGAGGGCCGAGACGGCCTCGTCACACACCACGATCTCCGGATCCAGTGCGAGCGCCCGGGCGATGGCCACGCGCTGGCGCTGACCGCCCGAGAGCTCGTTCGGGTAGCGATCGCCGAGCTGGCGCGGCAGCGCCACGCGGTCCAGCAGGTCATGGACCTTCGCCCGGCGCGAGGCGGCATCGCCCACCTTGTGCACCTTCAGCGGCTCCTCGATGCAGCGGAAGACGCTGCGCATGGGATCCAGCGAGCCGTAGGGGTCCTGGAAGATCGGCTGCACCTTGCGGCGGTAGTCGAACCACTGTCGGCCCTTGAACCCGCTGATGTCGTGGCCGTCCACGGTCACGGTCCCGGAGGTGATGTCCTCCAGTCCCAGCAGCATCTTGGCGATCGTGGACTTGCCCGAGCCGGACTCCCCCACGATCGCGGTCGTGCGTCCGCGACGCACCGTGAAGGAGACGTCGTCCACGGCGCGGAACTCGGAGGACCGGCCCCACGAGCCGCGGATCTTGTACTCCTTGACCAGATCCTTCACCTGGATGAGCTCCGGGGCGGCGCTGTCCACGCTCGCTGCGAGATCATCCGGGGACAGCGACGGCACCGCCGCCACCAGCTCCTTGGTGTAGGGATGCTGCGGGTCGCGCAGCAGGCTCAGCGCGGGGCCGGACTCGACCACGCGGCCCTTCTGCATCACGATCACCCGGTCCGCGCGCTCGGCGGCCAGGCCGAGGTCGTGGGTGATCAGCAGCACCGCGGTGCCGAGCTCGCTGGTCAGCCGCCCCAGGTGATCCAGGATCTGGCGCTGGACGGTGACGTCGAGTGCGGAGGTCGGCTCATCGGCGATCAGCAGCTGCGGGCGGCACGAGAGCCCGATGGCGATCAGCGCGCGCTGGCGCATGCCGCCGGAGAACTCGTGCGGGTACTGCTTCATGCGCCGCTCGGCATCCGGCAGCCCGGCCTCCTCCAGCGCCCGGACCACGTCGGCGTCGCCGTGCGGCTTGTCATTGGCCTTGAGCGTCTCGCGGACCTGCGCGCCGATGGTCCACACCGGGTTGAGGTTCGACATGGGGTCCTGCGGGACCATGCCGATCTGCGAGCCGCGCAGGGCCTCGAGCCGCTTGGCCGACGGATGCGTGATGTCCTCTCCGTCGAAGAGGATCTGCCCGGAGGACACGCGCCCGTTCGAGGCCAGCAGCCCGATGGCCGCCAGCGCCGAGGTGGACTTGCCCGAGCCGGACTCGCCCACGATGGCCACGGTCTCCCCGCGCATCACGCGGATGTCCGAGTCGGCCACGGCCTGGACGTCGCCCGTGCCGGTCTTGAAGGTGATGCCCACCCCCTTCATCTCCAGCAGCGGCGTCTGCCCCTGCTGGCGCTGCCCCGAGGCGTCTGAACCCGCGTTGAGGATCTCGTGGGCCTTGAGGCTGACCATCCGGCCCGTGCGGGTCAGCGGCTCCTGCCCGGGGGCCCAGGGCCCCTGGGTCTCGGCCCGGTGCTTCCCGCCGCCGTCGGGCTGGGGGCTGTTCGCCGAGGTGCTCACTTGGTCCTCCCCTTGGGGTCGAGGGCGTCGCGCAGCGAGTCGCCCATCATGATGAAGCTCAGCACGGTGATGGAGAGCATGAGCGAGGGCCAGAACAGCGTCTCGGGGTTGGTGCGCAGCTGCGGGCGCGCCGCCGAGATGTCATTGCCCCAGGAGATCGCCTCCGCGGGCAGCCCGATGCCCAGGAACGACAGCGTGGACTCGGCCACGATGAACGTGCCCAGCGAGATCGTGGCGATCACGATGACGGGCCCGGCGGCGTTGGGGATCACGTGCTTGAACAGGATGCCGAGCCGGCTCATGCCCAGCGAGCGCGCCGCGGTCACGAAGTCAGCATTGCGCACCGAGATCACGGAGCTTCGCGTGATGCGCGCGATCGACGGCCACCCGAAGATCACCAGAGTGATCGCCAGCGTGGTCACGCCGCGGTTCTCCCGCATGAGCGGTACCTGCATGAACACGATCGCGCCCAGGATCAGCGGCAGCGCGAAGATGATGTCCATGAAGCGAGAGATGATCGCGTCGATCCAGCCGCCGAAGTAGCCGGCCAGCGCGCCCAGCAGCCCGCCGATGAGCACGACGCCGAGGGTGGCGCCGAAGCCCACCATGATCGAGGGGCCCGTTCCGTGGACCACGCGGGCCAGGATGTCGCAGCCCTGGTTGGTGTAGCCCAGCGGATGCCCGGGGGCGGGGCCGCCGTTGGAGTTCGACAGCTCGCACCCGGCGTTGGGTGCAGCCGAGGTGAACACCCCGGGGAACGCGGCCACGAACAGGACGAAGAGCATCAGCACGGCGGAGACGAGGAAGACCGGGTTGCGGCGCAGGGTCGACCAGGCGTCGCGCCACAGGCTCG
The DNA here is from genome assembly GCF_026672465.1 of Kocuria sp. SL71. Taxonomy (NCBI): domain Bacteria; kingdom Bacillati; phylum Actinomycetota; class Actinomycetes; order Micrococcales; family Micrococcaceae; genus Kocuria; species Kocuria sp. SL71. Next base: position 254,958 of record NZ_JAPPRE010000001.1, on the reverse strand, counting down.
AGGGCTTGCCCTCGAGCTGGTTCTCGATGCCGGCGCGGCCCTGCTCCTCCACCACCGGGGCCACGAAGTGATCCGGCAGGTAGACCTCGTGCGAGCCCATCACGCGCGGCGAAGGATCCAGGGTCTCGTGCACCGAGCCCTGCGGGGAATCCGGGTTCTGGTTCTGGCTCTGCTCAGGCATATCGGATCCTCGGGTCGAGCACGGCGTAGAGCAGGTCGACGACCAGGTTGGTGATCAGGAAGATGACCACCACGAGCGTCACGATGGAGACCACCATGGCGCCGTCGCCCAGGTTGATCGCCTTGTAGAGCTGATTGCCGATGCCGTTGACGTTGAAGATGGACTCGGTGACGATCGCCCCTCCCATCAGCGCGCCGAGATCGGCGCCCAGGAAGGTCACGACCGGGATCAGGGAGTTGCGCAGCACGTGCACAGTGATGACCTTCCGCCGCGGCAGGCCCTTGGCCGTGGCGGTGCGGACGTGGTCGGACTCGCGGTTCTCGGCGATCGAGTTGCGGGTCAGCCGCAGCACGTAGGCGAAGGACAGCGCTCCCAGCACCAGCGCTGGAAGTATCAGCTCGTTGAGCGGTGCGCCTCCCGAGACCGTGGGTCTGGCCAGCCCGAAGTGGATGCCGATCACGTACTGGGCCACGAAGGCGAGCACGAACACGGGCACGGCGATCACCAGCAGGGAGACGACGAGCAGGGTCGAATCGATCCAGGTGCCCTTGCGCAGGCCGGCGATCACGCCGAAGAGGATGCCGAAGACCGCCTCGAAGATCACGGCGAGCGCAGCCAGCTTGATCGTGGTGGGGAACGTGTCGGCGATGACCGACATGATCGGGCGTCCGGAGAAGTTGTCGCCCAGGTCCAGGGTCACGACGCCCTTGAGGTAGAGCAGGAACTGGATCAGGAAGGGCTTGTCGAGGTTGTACTGGGCCTCGAGCGCGGCCTTGGTGCCGGGGGTGCAGCCCTTCTCGCCGCACAGCGCGGCGGTGGGATCGCCGGAGGTGGCGAACATCAGGAAGTAGACGATGAAGATGGCTCCCAGGAAGACCGGGATCATCTGGAGGAGGCGGCGGACGAGGTACCAGGCCATGTCAGCGGGCACCTCCCGTCGTACGGGGATGCCGGAGGGCCGGCGCGTGGTGAGTCATGGTGCGAGAGGCTCCTGGAACGATGCGGCTGCGGGAAAAGCGCGACCGGGCCGGAGCTGCTCAGCGGCTCCGGCCCGGTCGCGAGGCATCAGGCCCGGGTGACCTTGGTGTAGTCGATCTCGCCGTTCCAGGTCAGCGCGACGTTGTCCACGGCCTCGCTGTAGCCGCTGGTGCGGTTCGGGTAGTACAGCGGGATCGCCGGGAGGTCCTCGAGCAGCATGTCGTCGGCCTCCAGGAAGGCCTTGTTCGCCTCGTCGTCCGAGCTGGCGGCCAGGCCCTCCTTGAGCTTGTCGTCGAACGCCTTGTTCTCGTAGTGGGCGTCGTTCGACGAGCCGTCCGTGGCGTACTGCGCGGAGAGGAAGTTGTACAGCGACGGGTAGTCCGCCATCCAGCCCGAGCGGAAGGCCGAGGTGAGCTTGCCGTCGTTGGCCTCGGTGCGCAGCTCCTTGAAGGTCGGGTACGACTTGCCCGCGGCCTCGATGTCGAGATTGTTCTTGATCATGTTGCAGACAGCGTCGACCCACTCCTTGTGGCCGCCGTCGGCGTTGTAGGCGATCTCGAACGTGTTGCCGTTGTAGGGCTCGATGCCCTCGGCCTGGTCCCACAGCTTCTTGGCCTCGTCGGCGTCGAACTCGACGTTGGCCGTGTTCTTCAGGGCGTCGGCGTCGTAGCCGGCCACGACCGGCGAGGTGAAGTCCACCGCGGGAGTGTTCTCGCCCTTGAAGATCACCTCGATGAGCTCGTCCCGGTCGATCGCCTTGGAGATGGCCTGGCGGCGCAGCTTGCCGGCCTCTCCGGACCACCCCTCGAGGTAGTACGGGATGCCGAACGTGTAGTTGCCCGCGTACTCGCGGTCGGTCAGGCGCCCGGAGAGGTCGTCCTCGGAGACCTCGATGTTCGACGGCGGGATGGTGTCGAGCAGATCCAGGTTGCCGCCCACGAGGTCGGTGTATCCCGCCTCCAGGGACTGGTAGAGCTTGAAGGTCACGGCGTCGTTGGCCGCCGGCGTGGAGCCGTCGTAGTCCTCGTTCTTGACCAGGCGCATCTCCTGGTCGTGGACCCAGGCGCCCTCGCCGTCCATCTTGTACGGGCCCCAGCCCACGGGGTTCTCGCCGAAGGCCTCCATGTCGTCGAAGGCCGAGGGCGGCATGGGGGCGTAGGAGGAGTAGCCCAGGCGGTTGCCGAACGTGGAGTCGGGGCCCGAGAGGGTGACCTCCAGGGTGGTGTCGTCCACCGCCACCAGGCCCTCCATCTCGTCCTCCTCCGAGCCCTCGGCGGAGACCTTGTCGTAGCCCTTGATGGTCTCGAAGAAGTAGGAGCCCTGCTGGGCGTTCTTGGCGGCGGCGCCGTAGTTCCAGGAGTCCACGAAGCTCTGGGCGGTGATGTCCTCGCCGTTGGTGAACTTCTTGCCGGACTTGATCTTGATGGTCCACACGGTGTTGTCGTCGTTGGCCTCGATGGACTCGGCCAGCTCGTTGACAGCCTCGGAATTGTCGTCGTAGCTGATCAGGCCCACGAAGATCAGGGTGACCACGCGGCCACCGCCCTGCTCGGTGGTGTTGGTGGGGACCAGCGGGTTCTCGGGCTCGGTGCCGAAGGCCGTGATGGGGCCGTCGCTGTCCTCGCCGCCGCCTCCGCCGCAGGCGGTCAGGACGAGGGCAGAGGCCGAGGTGAGGGCGAAGGCGCCCAGCAGTCCGCGGCGGGAGAAGGAAGGGTTCATGGTGACCTCCTGTGGAGAGTGCTGGTGGGGCTCTGCCGTCGCTGATGTGATCCGAGACACCCCTGTATGTGAGACAGGCTACAGCTCGCACCCAGCATTTCTGAAGATTTCAGGGACGCTCCCACGCATACCCCCGCGCCACCACCCGCTCCGTCTGCCGGATCGCCCCGTCGGAGCCCGACTGTCCAGCGCCGGAGCGGTTTCGACCCCTGGATCGGGCGCTTTGATTCCGACCGGCATTCTCGGCGGACATCGGCGTGTCGCCGAGCTCGCCGCTCAGGCCACCGCCGTGTAGCCCAGATGCGCCAGCGTGCCGAAGACGACGCCCCACAGCGTGATCCCCGCGACCTGCCACAGGATCACCCAGCCGCGCGAGGCCCCCACGGAGACCAGCAGCGGCGCGGTGAGCTGACTCGGCAGCACCCACTGCCCGAACAGGGAGACCCCGGGAACGCCGAACCGCTCGGACAGGCGCAGGATGCGCTGGCGGCGCGGCGAGAGCTCCTTGTGCTCCTGCGAGGCTCCGCGACGGACCCTCGAGCGCGTCAGGTGGGCGATCTGCACGACCAGCGCCATCGACAGCGCATTGCCCACGACGGCCGCCGCGATCGCCACGACCACCGGCACGCCGGCCACCACCCCCAGGGCCGAGCCGAGGATCGACTCCACGAACGGGATGGCGGAGATCAGCATCACCCCCACCCACTGCAGCGCCTCCGGCATGGACTGGGTGAAATCCCGCAGCGACTCCAACATGATGATCTGCTCCTCCTGCTCGATCCGCGCCGCCCGTCGTCCGGGTCGGCGTCGCTTTCATTCACCACTGTTCCGCGGCCGCGCAGCCGCGTGCAGTGCCGCGGTGTCACCGGGATCCGTGGATCCCCCATGCCCGGACGGTGACATCTGTCATCGGTCTACGGTGGCCCTCATGACTGAGACCGCCGCTGCCCCGCGCACCGGACGCGGAGTGCGCGCCACCTGGTGGTACACCTGGTCCTCGATCGCTGTAATGGTGCTCGGACTGAACGGGCTGACGGCCCTGTGGCTGGGGCTCCTGCCCTCCGTCCCGATCGCCCTGAGAGCCGGACTGATCGCACTGGTGGTGCTGAACGCGATCCTCCAGCTGCGCTTCTCCCTGCTGCATCGGGCCGGGCTGTGGAGCGGTGCGGCCGGGACTCGCACCGTTGTCACCCTGCTCGTTCCGGCCGCGCTGACTTCCCTGCTCTGCCTGGCCGCAGCACCCCGTCTGCTCGCCGGGGTCCTCCCGCTGATCGTCGCCCTGTCGGTGCTGGCCGCCGAGCGGCCCCGCCCTGGTGCGCGCCCTTGTCCGCGGCCGTGGTGGCCGCGCTGATCGTGCACGGCACCGTCGGGTCGCGGATCGACCCCCTCCTGGGGGATCAGCCCACATCCGAGCAGCTCGAGGTCCTGGCGGGGCTGGATCGCGCCGCGATCTATCTGGCTCTGTTCGCGCTGCTGGCGATCCTGGCCGGGGTGTGGATGTGGGGCGTGGTCCAGCGCCTCGACGAGGCCCGCAGCGCCGAGGCCGACCTGGCGGTGGCGCGCGAGCGGCTGCGCTTCGCCGCCGACCTGCACGACATCCAGGGGCATCATCTGCAGGTCATCGCGCTGCAGGCGGAGCTCGCCGAACGACTGCTCGAGCGAGACCCGGACGCAGCGCGTCAGAAGCTGCGCGAGACGCGCGAGATCGCCCGCCAGGCCCTCGAGGAGACCCGGAGCCTGGTCCAGGGGCTGCGGCAGGTGTCGCTGGTCCAGGAGCTGGACAACGCCGCCGACGTCCTGCGTGCCGCCGGCATCGACTGCCGCCGCAGGGCCGAGGCCGAGCCGCAGGATCCCCAGATCCGCCAGGCCCTGGGCCTGGCCGTGCGGGAGGCCACGACCAACATCCTGCGCCACGCGAGCGCCGGCTCGGCGTCCTACGAGGTGTTCCGGGAGGCGACCGGAGCGCACGACGGCACGACCTGGCGGCTCGAGATCGTCAACGACGGCGCCGATGCCGCCCCGAGCGCGTCCCCCGGGACCGGGCTGCAGGGTCTGCGCGAGCGCGTCGAATCCCTGAACGGGACGCTCACCGCACAGCACCGCGACGGACGCTTCATCCTGGAGATCCTGCTCCCCCAGCCACAGCCCGAGAGGACCACGACATGATCCGCCTGCTGATCGCCGATGACGAGCACCTCATCCGCGGGGCGCTGGTGTCCCTGCTGAACCTCGAGGATGACATCGAGGTGGTGGCCGAGGCCTCGACCTCGGACGGCGCGATCGAGCAGGCCCGCGCCCACGCCCCGGACGTCTGCCTGCTGGACCTGGAGATGCCTCCGGCCGACGGCCTCGCGGCCTCCGAGCAGATCCTGTCGTCGGTGGCCACCCGCACCGTGATCGTCACCCGGCACGCCCGCCCCGGCGTGCTGCGCCGGGCCCTGGCCAGCCGCGTCTCCGGATTCGTGCCCAAGTCCACGCCCGCCGAGGAGCTGGCGGATGTCATCCGGCAGGTGCACGCGGGGCGGCGCTACGTGGATCCGGAGATCGCCGCAGCCGCGCTGAGCGCCGAGCGGTGCCCGCTGACCGACCGCGAGCTCGACGTGCTGCGCGAATCCCGCAGCCCGCGCCCCGTCGAGGAGATCGCCGCCCGCCTCTCCCTGGCCCCGGGGACGGTGCGCAACTATCTGTCCTCTGCGATGTCGAAGGTCGGCGCCCGTTCGCGCCACGAGGCGGCGCAGACCGCCTGGGAGCAGGGTTGGATCTGAGGCTCTCTTGTGGCACATGATACGTCACGTTATTCTCGGGCGCATGAGCGAAGACCCGCCGTTCTACCTCGACAAGGCCGATCCCGCCTCCTGGAAGGCCCTCAACGGCCTCTCCCGGCAGGTGGCCGATTCCCTGGCGGAGGCCGGCCTGTCCAGGGTCGTCGCCGAGCTGATCAACGTGCGGGTCTCCCAGCTCAACGGCTGCGGGTTCTGCCTGGACATGCACGTGAAGCTGGCGCGTCGGGCCGGTGTCACGGATCGTCAGCTGGCCGTGCTGACCGCCTGGGAGGAGACCGAGCTGTTCGACGACGTCGAATGCGCCGCGCTCACCGTGGCCGAGATCGCCGCCGAGCTGCCCGATCAGGTCACCCGCCGCTCGCGCCTGGAGGCCGCCCGCGAGGTGCTGACCGACGCCCAGTTCTCGGCGGTGCAGTGGGCGGCCATCACCATCGGGACCTTCAACCGCCTCTCCATCCTGTCCGAGTACCCCGTCCAGGAGCGCGCACTGGACCGCAAGAAGAAGGCCGAGGCACGCCATGACTGAGCTGAGCTTCCGCAACGACGACGGCCCCCAGCGCTACGAGGCGCTGTCCGGGGACGCCATCGCCGGCAAGACGTACTGGGTGGATGCCTCGGAGGCCGAGAAGCCCGAGCGCATCTTCTTCCACACCGAGGTCGACGACACCTTCGAGGGTCAGGGCGTGGCCTCCCAGCTGGTGCGCTTCGCCCTGGACGACGCGATCGAGCGCGGCTTCCGGATCGTGCCGGTGTGCCCGTACGTCAAGGCCTGGCTGGAGAGGCACGACGACTATGCGCAGCACGCGGTCGCGGTCCGCCCGCGCCATCTGGAGGCGGTCCAGGCGCGCCAGCGACGCAGCTCCTGAGCCGACGCACTCGGAAGCTGTCAGGGAACGCAGTGCGCGAGGGCGCCCGCACCGGTCATGGTGCGGGCACCCTCGTCGTGCAGTCGGGTCTTCCGGCAGCGTCTGCGCCGGGTCGGCTCACCAGGCCGGCAGCTGCGGGGCCTCGTCGACGCCCTCGGGCAGGTAGATGCCCTCGGTGCGCCCGCGCGAGAGCCAGTCGAGGATGCCCTCGCGGTCGCCCTCCACGCGCAGGGAGCCGTCGCCGACGACCCACTCGTCGCCCTCGTCGGTGACGATGGTCAAGCCCGGAGAGTCCTTCACGGACAGGTTCAGCACTCCGGCGGTCACGGCGTTGAGCAGGGAGTCGGGATCGGCCTCCTCGACCTCCCACTGGGTGTCCAGATCGGCGTGGTGGACCACGACCTCCGCGATCAGCACGGCGGGGATGGAGGTGGCCGGGAAGCGCTTGGGGCCGATGCCGACCTCCTCGGCCGTCAGCTCACCGGTCAGGACCTCGGCGTCGGCGATGAAGGCCTCCAGCGCGGCGCGGGACTCGGCCTTGAGCTCCTCGCGCGGCTTGGCGGCCAGCTGCTCGACGGCCTCGGTGCGCTCCTGCCTGGACTCGAATAGCTTCTGCTCCTCACCGGTCTCCGCCCACTCCAGCAGGCGCTTGAAGCGACGGGCCGCGACCGCCACGTGGGCGATGACCATGGCGCGGTTCCAGCCCTCGCAGTGCGACGGCTTGTCGAACTCGTCGTCGTGGAAGGACTCGACGGTGGAGAGGTACTGCTCGGACTCGCGCCCCAGGCGGGAGAGGTCCGAGCGGACACGGGCAGGATTCAGGACAGGATGGATGGCGCTCATGGGACCAGGCTATCGGCCCGGTGTAAGGCGCAACACATCGGGCGCGCGTCCGCCTCAGCGCACCGGCGCGCACCAGGATCCTCCCGTACGCTCGTGCGCATGGTTCCGCATGACAACGCCCAGTTCGGCACGCGCCGCTCCGACTCCTCCGCAGCCTCCGCCGTCGTCGACCCCGCCGAGGCCAGCTCTCTTCCGGAGCAGGGGACGACCACCCCGGCCGCGCCCGCCGTGGCCGACGAGCCGACCGTCGAGCCGTCGGCCTCCGCCCCCAGCACCACGTACCTGCTGGTCGACGGCGAGAACATCGACGCCACCCTGGGCATGTCCCTGCTCGAGCGCAAGCCCAAGCCGGAGGAGCGGCCGCGCTGGGAGAAGGTCATGAGGGGCGCCCGCAAGCTGTGGCGCCAGGACACCAACGGCCTGTTCTTCCTCAACGGCTCCCACGGGCACCTGCCCTTCAGCTTCGTGGCCGCGCTGCGCGGCTTCGACTACCAGGTCATCCCCCTGGCCGCCCCGCCCAAGGTCAAGGTCGTCGACGTCGGCATCCAGCGCATGCTCAAGGCGATCCTGGACCAGGGCCACGGCGACGTCATCCTGGCCTCCCACGACATCGACTTCCACGACGAGATCGAGGCCCTGCTCGACGACGGCCGCCGCGTGGCCGTGCTGTGCTTCCGCGAGCTGCTCTCGGCCGGGCTGCACGAGATGGAGGACAAGGGCCTGCAGATCGTCGACCTGGAGGACGACTTCGAGGCCTTCAAGGCCCCGCTGCCGCGCCTGCGCATCATCGAGCTCGACGCCTTCGATCCGTCGCGCTACCTCTGATCCGCTGCTGCTGATCCGCACCGCCTGAGGAGAGTCGTTGGCCGTTGCCCTGCTGCTGACGGTGATCGCCGGGCTCGCCACGGGCCTGGGCGGTCTGGCCGTCTTCCTCACCAACCGCACGAACGGGTCGTTCCTGGCGCTGAGCCTGGGCTTCTCCGCGGGAGTGATGCTCTACGTCTCGTTCGTGGAGATCCTGGCCGAGGCGAGCGACCTCCTGAGCGCCGCCTGGGGGCCCGGTCGCGGGACCTGGGGCATGGTCGGGGGCTTCTTCGCAGGCATCGCGGTGATCGCGGTGATCGATCGGCTCGTGCCGCATCAGGCCAATCCGCACGAGTTCGCCTATCAGCCCGGCGATGCCGAACCCGACGCCGCGTTCGCAGCGCCCGCAGCCGACTCCCGGCTGCTGCGCACCGGCATGCTGACCGCCCTGGCCATCGCGATCCACAACTTCCCGGAGGGCTTCGCGACCTTCGCCGCGGCCCTGGGCGACCCGTCGGTGGCCGTGGCCATCACGGTGGCGATCGCCCTGCACAACATCCCCGAGGGCATCGCCGTGGCCGTGCCCGTCTTCCAGGCCACCGGCTCCCGCGCCCGCGCGATCGGCCTGTCCTTCCTCTCCGGGCTCTCGGAGCCGCTGGGCGCGGTGATCGGCTTCCTGCTGCTGCGCCCGTTCCTGACCGATGCCCTGTTCGGGGCCTCTCTGGCCGCCGTGGCGGGGATCATGGTCTTCATCTCGCTGGACAAGCTGCTGCCCACGGCCGAGAAGTACGGCGGGCACCATCTGTGCGTCTACGGCATCGTGGCCGGGATGGCGATCATGGCCGTGAGCCTGGCGATGCTGGGCTGAGCAGGCGGAGTGCTCAGCGGCCGCGGCCGGTGGGATCCTCCGGGTCGTAGATCTCGCCCTCGTGCAGGCGGCCGTCGTCGCCGCGGTACTGGTAGGTGTCCGGCCCCGCTGCGCCGCGGGGCCTGCGAGCCGCCGCGCACGGGCGGCCGTAGGGATCGCGGCCCGGAACGGCACCGGGACGCTGCTCGACCACGACGACGTCGCGCCGCCTGGGCTCGAACGCGCCCATGAACATGCTGACCAGCGAGATCACGAGCGAGCCGAGCACGGCCGCCGGCCAGAACGACTCGACGGCCCAGTAGCCGCCGAAGACCTCCATGACGGTGGAGACCACCAGCAGCATGGCGGCGTTGATCACGATCAGGAACAGCCCGAACGTCAGGATGATCAGGCAGCCGCTGAGCAGCTGCAGCACGGGCTTGACCACGGCATTGAACGCACCGAGCACGGCGGCCACGATCACGATCACCAGGATCTGCGTGCCGAGGGTCGCGGTGTTCAGGTGGATGCCGGGCACCAGGGCGGTGGCCAGGGCCACCGCGATCGAATTGACGAGCCATCTCCAGAGCATGGACCCGTTCTACCCGCTCCAGCTGTCCGGAAGCTGAGGCAGGGACGCGCTGACGTCGGCGTTCGCGCCGCGCGCAACAGCGGACCCGTCGTCCCAGCCTGCCGCCCGGGCAGCGTGACCCAGGCCTCTGATGGAGAGGTCGGATCGGGTAGGTTTGAAGGCGATCACGCACCGCATGACGTCGAACGAAGGAGTCACGACTCATATGCCCAAGATCATCTGGACCAAGACCGATGAGGCCCCGTTGCTGGCCACCTACTCCTTCAAGCCGATCGTGGAGGCGTTCGCCACCACCGCCGGCGTGGAGGTCGAGACCCGTGACATCTCGCTGGCCGGTCGCATCATCGCCCTGTTCCCGGAGCGCCTGACCGAGGACCAGCGCCTGGACGACGCCCTCGCCGAGCTCGGTGAGCTGGCCAAGACGCCCGAGGCGAACATCGTCAAGCTGCCGAACATCTCGGCCTCCGTCCCGCAGCTCAAGGCCGCGGTCAAGGAGCTGCAGGCCGCCGGCTTCGACATCCCGGACTACCCCGAGGACCCGCAGACGGACGAGGAGAAGGACGTCCGCGCCCGCTACGACAAGGTCAAGGGCTCGGCCGTGAACCCGGTCCTGCGCGAGGGCAACTCGGATCGCCGCGCCCCCAAGGCCGTGAAGAACTACGCCAAGAAGAACCCCCACAAGATGGGCGCGTGGTCGAAGGACTCCAAGACCAACGTCGCGACCATGGACGCGAACGACTTCCGCGACAACGAGCAGTCCGTCGTGATCCCCGCCGATGACACCCTGACCATCCGCCTGCGCTCGCAGGACGGCGAGCAGGTGCTCAAGGAGTCCGTGCCGGTGCTCGCGGGTGAGGTCGTGGACTCGACCAACATGTCCGCCCGCGCCCTGGACGGTTTCCTGGCCGAGCAGGTCCAGCGCGCCAAGTCCGAGGGCGTGCTGTTCTCCGTGCACTTGAAGGCCACCATGATGAAGGTCTCCGACCCCATCATCTTCGGCCACGTGGTCCGCGCCTTCTTCCCCACCCTGTTCGAGGTCTACGGCGATCAGCTCGCCGCGGCCGGCCTGTCCGCCAACGACGGCCTGGCCTCGATCCTCTCGGGCGCGGAGCAGCTGGATCCCGAGGTCCGTGACGGCATCAAGGCCGAGATCGAGAAGGGCCTGGCAGAGGGCCCGGCCCTGGCCTACGTGAACTCGCACAAGGGCATCACGAACCTGCACGTGCCCTCGGACGTCATCGTGGACGCCTCCATGCCGGCCATGATCCGCACCTCGGGGCACATGTGGTCCAAGGACGACACCGAGGAGGACACGCTGGCCGTGCTGCCGGACTCCTCCTACGCCGGCGTCTACCAGGCCGTGATCGACGACTGCCGCGCCAACGGCGCCTATGACCCCACCACCATGGGCACCGTCCCAAACGTGGGCCTCATGGCGCAGAAGGCCGAGGAGTACGGCTCGCACGACAAGACCTTCGAGATCCCCGCCCCGGGAACCGTCGAGGTCGTGAACTCGGCGGGCGAGGTCCTGATGTCCCACGAGGTCGAGCAGGGCGACATCTGGCGCGCCTGCCAGGCCAAGGACGCCCCGATCAAGGACTGGGTCCAGCTCGCCGTGCGCCGCTCGCGCGAGTCCGGCATGCCGGCCGTGTTCTGGCTCGACGAGTCCCGCGCCCACGACCGCAACCTCATCGAGAAGGTCGAGAAGTACCTGGCCGAGGAGGACACCGAGGGACTGGATCTGCGCATCCTGAGCCCGATCGAGGCCACCAAGTTCTCGATCGAGCGCATCCGCAAGGGCGAGGACACCATCTCGGTGACCGGCAACGTCCTGCGCGACTACCTCACGGACCTGTTCCCCATCCTGGAGCTCGGCACCTCCGCCAAGATGCTCTCGATCGTCCCGCTGATGAACGGCGGCGGCCTGTTCGAGACCGGGGCCGGCGGCTCCGCACCCAAGCACGTGCAGCAGCTGGTCGAGGAGAACCACCTGCGCTGGGACTCTCTGGGCGAGTTCCTGGCGCTGGCGGCCTCCTTCGAGCACCTGGCCTCGCGCTACGACAACCCCAAGGCGCAGGTCCTGGCCGACGCCCTGGACGAGGCCACCGGCCGCTTCCTGGAGGAGAACAAGTCGCCCTCGCGCAAGGTCGGCGAGATCGACAACCGCGGCTCGCACTACTACCTGGCCCTGTACTGGGCCCAGGCTCTGGCGCAGCAGAGCGAGGACTCCGAGCTGGCCTCGGCCTTCGCCGACGTCGCCCAGCGCCTGTCCGACGGCGAGGAGAAGATCGTCGCCGAGCTGCTCGAGGTCCAGGGCTCTCCCGCGGACATCGGCGGCTACTACCGCCCCGAGGACGAGAAGGCCTTCGCGGTCATGCGTCCCTCGACCACGCTGAACGAGGCGATCGACAGCCTCAAGAAGTGATCTCCCGCCTCTGCTGAGGCACCGGATCAGACTGCGGCCCCGCTCACCGATCGGTGAGCGGGGCCGCAGTGCGTCGCAGGGCCGTTCCGGCGGGTCGCGCGACGCGGACGGCTCAGCCCGCCGCGCTGATCTGCCAGTTCACGCCCCAGCGGTCCTGCAGCCACACGAAGGCGGGGCTGAAGGGGTACTCCCCCCGCGGCATGAGCTCGGTGCCGCCGTCGAGCAGGGCCTCGTGAGCGGCGCGGACCTGCTCCTGCGTGTCGAGCTCGACGAACATCGACACCGCCGGGGTCAGCGGGAAGCCGTGGTCGAAGGCGCTGTCGAAGGCCCGCACGGTGGTCCCCGCCACGCGGATCAGGCCCTGGGAGATCGTGCCCGCGACCTCCTTCTCGTCGTCCTCGGACCACCGCGACAGCTCGAGCACCTCTGAGTCGGGGAATGCGCTGACCCACGTGCTCAGGGCGGTCTCCGCCTGTCCGTGGTTCTCGCCGAAGAACATGATGAAGGGGCTCAGTCGTGCTGCCATGGGGTCCTCCTGGGAGGTGATGCTCGGGTGCTGGTTCTCGGGATCAGTGTGGCATCGGTACGGCTGCGCTCCGTCACGGGCTTCGGCGCGGCAGTCCCGTCCACGGCTCGACGGACGTCGTTCCGCTCAGCTCGCCACGAGCAGCGCCCCGGGGCGGACCTCGGCCCGGACCTGGACAGCGCGGCCCAGCAGATCGCCGTCGGCCTGCAGCAGAAGCGGGCTCCGCGCTCGCAGCTCGACGGACAGGGCGCAGTCGTAATGCAGGGCGCGCGCCCGCTGGGGTCGTCGGATCAGCCCGAGCCAGCCGATGCTCGCCCAGTCGCGCAGGGACTGAGGCGCTCGCAGCAGCTCGAGGTCCCCGGAGTCCGTGCGCACGTGCGGGAAGACGCGGATGGCCAGCGGGATCCGCGGCGCGCTGCCGATCAGCACGGACCAGGCGAGCAGCTCGAGCTCGGGACCGTCGTCCACGCGCATGCCGAGGGTGTGCAGGGGCGAGCGCAGCCTGGCGGCACCGCGCAGCAGGTAGGCCGGCCAGCCGGTGCGGGATTTGAGCGCCTCGTCCGTGGCGGCCACGACCGCTGCGTCCTCGCCCATGCCGGCGACCGCCAGGAAGACGTCGTCATGCCGCTGCAGATCGGTGCCGCGCCAGCTCAGGAGGCCGACGTCTTGCGGGGTCGGGTCTGCTGCGAACGCTCGACGCAGGGCGGCCTCCAGCGCCTTGGCGGTGCGCGGCGCACGGAGGCCCAGATTCCGGGCGAAGAGGTTGGCGGTGCCCGTCGGGATGATCCCCAGCGCCGCTCCCGAGCCTGCCAGGCCGGAAGCGACGCTGCGGACGGTGCCGTCGCCGCCGGCGACGATCACCCGAGCCGCTCCGTCGGCCACGGCCCGGGCGGCCTGCTGCGCGCCGGGCGCTGCGAGGTGGTCGCCTCGAAGCGCACCCGCAGCCCGGCCGCGGCCGCTCGCTGCCGCAGCAGGGGCTCGATCGCAGCGGCATGGCGCCTCAGCGGATGCACGATGACGACGACGTCCGCACGATCGCTCACGGAGAGCCGCTTCCGACGACGGCCGCATGCCTCGGCACGACGACGGCCGCGTCCCGCACAGGCGAGGACGCGGCCGTCATGGAGATGCTCCGCGGATCGATCAGCGCGCTCAGCGCAGCGTGGACTTGATGCGCTCGCGCTCCTTCTCGAGCTTGCGCACGCGACGGTTCACGGCGAACAGTCGCACCGAGCCGACCAGGGCCATGACCAGGGCGCCGGCGATCGCGGCGAGCAGCATGGCCACGCCGGTGGGCATGGAGGAGGTCCAGGACATGAAGTGGATCGTGGCGTCCTCCATATTCTGGAGGATGAAGATCAGCAGGACGACCAGCACCAGGATGCCCACGATCAGCGCGGCCCACACGCCGGCGCCCGGGCCGGAGCTGTGGCCGTCGAGCTTGGGATCGGTCGGTGAGGCCTGGCGCGGAGCCTGCTGGGGCGCAGGCGCCGGCTCCTGCGCGGGACGAGGCTGCTCCGGCTGCTGTCCGGGCACCTCGGAGGCGGACACGCCGGCCGGGCTGGTCTCCGGGTTCCAGGTCGGCTCGGAAGGGGTGTTCTGCGACATGGGGTCTCCTCGCTCTCAGGGGCGGCGGCACCGGAAGGGGACGCACGGCCGCCGCGCATTCCGTGGGCCCAATCTACGGGATCATCACCTCGCTGACGGCCTGACATCGGGTCTCACCCGGACCTTGTGATGTCGGACTTGCTTCCTAGGGTCATGGGAGTTCGCTTCCCCGGCCCGTTCTCGTCCCCGCATCCGCCGGAGCGCCCTGATGGAGGCCCGCCGTGACCGTTCGTTTCCTGCACACCAGCGACTGGCAGCTGGGCATGACCCGGCACTACCTGGCCGGTGAGGCTCAGCCGCGCTTCACCGCCGACCGGGTGGACACCGTGCGCACCCTCCTGGCGCTGGCCCTGGAGCGCGAATGCTCGTTCGTGGTCGTGGCAGGAGACGTGTTCGACCATGCCAATCTCAGCCCTCAGGACATGGGCCGGGCGCTGGAGGCCATGCGCTGCGAGCTGCCGGTGCTGCTGCTTCCGGGCAACCACGACCCTCTGGGCACGGGCTCGCTGTGGGACTCGCCCGCCGTGCGCGACGGCCTCCCAGACAACGTCATGCTGCTGCGGGACTCCGGTCCCGTCCAGGTGCTCGACGGCGTCCAGGTGGTCGGGGCGCCGTGGCGGACCCGCAAGCCGGACGCGGATCCCGTGGCTCCGGCGCTGGAGGGTCTGGAGGCAGATGGGACCGTCCGCGTGCTCGTCGGCCACGGCATGCTGGAGGAGCTGGATCCGGATGCCTCCTCCCCCGTCACCGTCAGGCGGGCACCGCTGGAGGCAGCCTTGGCGGACGGGCGGATCCACTACGTCGCACTGGGCGATCGCCACATCCGCTGGCCGCAGGACGGACGCGGGGCCATCCAGTACTCGGGGGCCCACGAGACCACCAGCTTCCGGGAGACCGGTCTGGGCCTGGTGCTGGAGGTCCAGATCGATCCGCAGGCCCCGGCCGGGTCCCAGGTCACGGTGCAGGACCACCAGGTCGGGCGGTGGCGCCACGTGGTGATCGAGCGCGAGCTCGACGGCCCGGAGGACCTCGAGGCGCTGGCCGCCGAGCTGGATGCTCAGACGCCCAAGGAGCGGACCATGGTCAAGACGGCTCTGCGGGGAGCCCTCACGGTCGGGCAGGCGGCGCAGCTGGACGAGCTGCTCGAATCCCAGGGGGCGCGCTTCGCGTCGCTGGAGGCCTGGGACCGGCACACGGACATCGTGATCCTGCCCAGCCAGGAGGAGATGCAGGAGATCTCGCTGGGCGGCTTCGCCCAGCAGACCCTCGAGGAGCTTCGGGAGAGGGCCTGGCAGCCCGAGCGGGAGCGCGCTGAGGACGGGTCGCCCGAGCCGATCGCCGCAGAAGAGCTCTCGGAGCAGGCCGAGCAGGAGGAGATGCTCCGCGAGCCGGCGCCGCCTGCTGAGCACGAGACCGCCCAGGATGCCCTGCGCCTGCTGGTGCGGCTGAGCGGAGGGCAGCGCGCATGAGGATCCACCGCATCGCCGTCGACAGCTTCAAGGGAGTCCGGGACCGCACGGTCGAGTTCCCGGACACAGGGATCACCGTGCTGCAGGGGCGCAACGAGTCCGGGAAGTCGTCCCTCATCGAGGCCTTCGACCTCCTGCTGGAGATCCCGGACAGCTCCGGGGCCAAGGCCGTCAAGGCGGCGGATCCCGTGGGCGATGACCTGGGGATCGCCGTGGAGGCGGAGTTCACCCTGGAGGGCCACCGCCTGCTGTACCGCAAGCAGTGGCTCAAGGCCAAGAAGACCACCCTGCGCTTCCTCGAGGGACCGCGCTCCGGGGACACGCTCTCGGGGCGGGAGGCCCACGACACCGTCATGGCCCTGCGAGAGCGCTCCGATCAGACGCTGTGGTCGGCGCTGCGCATGCTGCAGGGCTCGGCCTCGGGCCGGGAGAGGCTCACCGACTCCTCGGCGCTGAAGTCCGCCCTGGAGCAGGCCAGCGGAGGCAGCGCCCAGAGCGAGTCCGGTTCGAGCCTGCTCGCTCTGGCCCAGGCCGAGCGCGAGCGGTACTGGACGGCCGGCGGCAAGGAGAACGCCGCCACCAAGGCCGTGCGCGACCGGCACCGTGAGGCCGTGGCCGACCATGAGCGAGCCGACGCCGAGCTCGCGAGCCTCGTGGAAGCCGAGGAGCGCCTGGAGCGGGACGAGCGCGCGCTGA
This sequence comes from Kocuria sp. SL71, assembly GCF_026672465.1. NCBI lineage: Bacteria > Bacillati > Actinomycetota > Actinomycetes > Micrococcales > Micrococcaceae > Kocuria > Kocuria sp. SL71. The sequence goes on along the minus strand of NZ_JAPPRE010000001.1, from coordinate 238,621 downwards.
CCGCCGCCCAGCGCACCCTCGCGTCAGCGGAGGAGGACGCCGAGCAGGCCAGAGTCTCGGCCGCCGCGCTCACTCAGCTGCAGACCCGCAGGGAGCAGGCCGCAGCGGCGGCGGAGGCGGCTTCATCGCGCACCGAGCAGCGCCGATCCGATCTCGAGCAGCGCGAGCGGCTGCGCACCCGGGCACAGGAGGCTCACCAGCGTGCCGCGCAGCTGCGTACGGAGGCAGAAGCGCTGCAGGTCAAGCTCGACTCCGCGCAGGAAGCAGCGCAGCAGCACCGCACCGAGCTCGAGAGCGCTCGCACTGCGGAGGAGCAGGCCCGGGGCAGAGTCCGAGCGCTGCGCACCGCCCAGCGCCTGGTCCAGCACCGGCAGCGCCACGGCGAGCTGGCACAGCAGCTGCACGAGCTCGAGGAGATCGCCCAGCAGCTCGAGGCGCTGGGTCAGGCTCCTGACTCCCCCATCGGCGCCGCCGACGTCGAGCGGATCGATGCCGCCGAGCGGGCCCTGGCGACCGCTCGAGCGCAGGTCGCAGCCGGTTCCGCCGAGCTGACGGTGACCGCCCTGGGAGGCCCCCGCACGGTGCACCTGGGCGACGAGTCGATCGAGCTGCTCGATCAGCAAGCGCAGACCCGCGCCGTGACCGAGCAGATCGACCTCGAGCTGCCGGGGCAGCTGCGGGTGAGCGTGGTCCCCGAAAAGGGGCGCGAGGACCGCAGCCGGGCCGCGAACGACGCTCAGGAGGCCCTGCGGCAAGCGCTGGTCCGGTGGGAGGTCGCCTCCCCGCAGGAGGCCCGCGATCTGCTGCGCGAGCAGACGGAGGCGCAGCGCGAGCGCACCGCCCTGGTACAGCGCCGCCGCAGCGTGCTCGCCCAGCACGACGAGGCCGAGCTGCGCCGCGAGCACGAGCGGCTTGCCTCCTTGCTGGCCGATTCGGAGCGGCCCGCGGACTCAGATCCTCCGGCCATGACCGGATCGGCGCAGGAAGCCGCAGATGCCCTGCAGGAGGCGGAGGAGGCCGCCGAGGACGCCCGCAGCACGCTGGAGACCGTGCGCGACGACGTCTCCGGCGCAGAAGCGGCCCTGTCAGCCCGGCGGGAGGAGCTGGGTGCCGCGCGGGCCGCGCTGGACGCGCAGGCGGAGTCCGCGCAGCGCGACGAGCAGCAGCTCGCCCACGAGCGCGAGCAGATCGCCGACGATGCCGTGGAGGCCTCGCATCAGGAGGCCATCGACGAGCTCGCGCGGGCCCAGGAGCAGGCAGCCCAGCTCGAGCGGCAGTGGCAGGACCAGGACGGCGAGCACAAGCGCAGCCAGTACGAGGCGCGCATGCGCCGCCCAGAGGCACTGCGCCGGGTGCTGGATCAGGCCCGCGATCAGCGCGCCCAGTCCCGGGGTGCTCTGATGGCATTGGACCGAGACCAGAAGCAGTCCGATTTCGACACCGCGCTCACCCGGCGCCGCGCGGTCGCTCAGGAGCTGAGCAGCCATCTGCGGCGGGCAGCGGCCGCCAAGCTGCTGGCCGACACCCTGGAGCGCTTCCAGGCGGAGGCGCATCGCCGCTACACGGAGCCGTTCCGCCAGCAGCTGGAGCGGCTGGGGGCCCACGTCTTCGGCTTAAGCTTCCGGGTCGAGGTCGACGAGGATCTGGAGGTCACCCGCCGCTTCATGCACGGGACCTGGATCGACGAGTCGTCGCTGTCCACGGGCGCCCGCGAGCAGCTCGCCGTGCTGGTGCGCCTGGCCGTGGCCACCCTGGTGGATCCGGTGGAGGGAGTGCCGGTGATCTTCGACGACGCCCTTGGCCACTCCGACCCCGAGCGTCTGGCCAGCCTGGCCGCGGCTCTCGAATCGGCCGGACGCCGGGCTCAGGTCATCCTGCTCACCGCCACGCCGGAGCGCTTCGCAGCGGTCGCAGGCACGGCCGAGGTCCGGATCGGCGACTGAGCGCAGCGCGCTCTCCGATGATCCCGGACGGCAGCGACTGCGAGTCCCGGTCCAGCACGGAAGGCCGGGACTGCGACTCCCGGCCCCGGACGGCAGGACCTCCGGGGCTCGGCCGCAGACGCGGGCCGGACTGCGCTGAGTGCGCCAGCAGGCTCAGGCGGCGAGCTCGCCGATCCTGAACTCCGCGAGCTGCTCGGCCACCCGATCGCTGCCCTCGTGCTGGCCGGTGAAGGCCTCGGTGCCGTCGCTCCCGCACAGCGACTCGATCGCGCCCTCACCCCCGGGATGCTGGGCGATCCAGTCGCTGAGGTCGTAGACGCCGCCGTCGAACGCGGCCCAGCAGGACTCGTCGCCGTCGTGCTCGGCAACCTCATCCATCGTGTAGGTCTCAGCCTCGGACTCGGTGGCGGCCGAGGACGACTCCTCGGCGCTGGTGCCCGCAGGGTCGCCCGTGGCCATGGCCCCTGACCACGCGGCCTGGGCGCCCGTGTGACCGGTCTGCACGGCGAAGATCAGCACGGCCGCGCCCGTCAGAGCGCTCAGCGCGCCCAGGACCGTCGGCAGCGCACCTGCGCCCGAGCCCTCGACCTCGGCGCTGCTTCCGGTCGGCGAGGACCCGGCTGATCCACCAGGCCGTCGTCAGCACGAACAGCGCGATCGAGGCCGCGAGCAGGCGGTTCGCGGCGTCGGCGTGCTGCTGCGGCATGCCGACCTGCTGGGCGAAGGCGTCGCCGGAGATCAGGGCCAGGATGACCCCGGCCAGCCCGAGCGCGGCGCCGATCACGGACAGGCCCAGGACGCGTCGACGCACGGCTGGCACCACCGCCGCGACGATCAGCAGGATGGCCGTCAGCGGCAGCACCACGACCGGAAGATGCACCACGAGCGGATGCAGAGGAAGGTCGCCTACGGCGGTGAACGGACTGGTCTGCAGGGAAATCTGCGAGTTCATGTTTCCACGGTACGGGAAAAAGATGACGCGTCCCTCAAATTGTCGGACTCAGTGGAGTGAGACCCCGCATGTCGCTGACGCGGGAAGCTTCCGTGACGGGTCAGGAGCGCTCGTCTGCCAAGGCTGCGGGCGCCTCGGAGGCCTGCGTCGAGTCGCTCGCCTCCGCTGTGCTGCGACCCGCCACCGGTGCGGGGCGGCGCCGGCGTCGGGTGGTCCCGCTGATCCAACGGGCCAGGGCGCCGCGGGAAGCACGGGCCTGCTCGGCAGCCGCCGACGACAGCCCGTCCTCCGGCGAGGAGGCGATCAGCGCGTTGACGAAGCGCACGTCTGGGTTGGGATCCACGAGCAGGGCCTTGACCAGCAGCGTGGCCGGCAGGGCGAGCAGCGCCCCCAGCGGGCCGAGCACGAGCGACCACAGCAGCACGGAGACGAACGAGACCATCGGGGTGACTCCCACGGCGTCGCCGGTGAACTTGGGCTGGATGAACGACTGCATGACCAGGTTGATCACGCTGAAGCCCAGGATCACGGCCAGCGCATCGAGCCAGCCGCCCTCGAGCAGGCCCATCATGGTCGGCGGGATCATGCCGATGACGAACCCGATGTTGGGGATGTAGTTCGTCACGAAGGCCAGCACCGCCCAGACACCGGCCAGCGGGATCCCCAGGGCCCACAGGTAGCCCAGGTCCATGAGCGCCACGATCAGCCCGAAGACCGTCGTGACGATCCAGTACCTGCGCACCCCGGCGGCGAAGCTGAGCAGCGCGCGGCCCACCAGGGGCTTCTGCAGCAGGATCACGCCCATCCGCCGGCGGATGGTCATGGAGTCCAGGGTGAGGAAGAAGATCGCGGTGATGACGATCGCCAGCATGGTGGCCACTACGGAGACGTTCGAGGCCACATCGAGCAGCCATTCCGTCGAGAAGCCCACGATGTCGGGCACATTGGCTTCGATGTTGGCCGCCATGGTCTCGGTCGTCACGCCGAACTGCGCGAGCCACTGCATGAGGTCATCGCCCAGCGCGGCGAACTCTCCGGAGTAGCCGGGCAATGCCGTCAGCAGCGCGAAGATCGCCCATCCCATGGAGTAGAAGAAGGCCAGCAGCGCGATCAGCACGACTACCAGAGCGGTGATCGCGGCCAGCCAGACCGGCCACCGCAGCCTTCGCACGAGCCAGGCGTGCAGGGGGTGGACGATGATCACCATGTTCAGCGCGAAGAAGACCGGGGCGATGAAGCTGGCGTAGCGGCTGATCCCCTCCAGAGCCAGCAGTGCCGCCGCCACCCCGACCAGCATCAGCACCAGACGACGCGACCCGGCCTCGCCCCCGCGCATCGAAGCGGCTGTGTCGAGGGTCGGCCCGGTCACCTTTTCCTGTCCCTGTGGCTGTCCGTCATCAGGGGATCCGTCGCGTGCGGCCTCGAAGGCCTCGACCGGGGTCAGGGTGGTGCGGTCCTCGGCAGGCAGCCCCGTCTCCGGGGATTCCTGGACGGGCTGCTCGTCCAGCAGATCCGCGAGACCGGCGGACTCATCGGCCGGATGATCCGTGGGCGTGGGTCCTGTGGATTCAGGTGATCCGGCACTCGAGTTCGACCGCACAGACGACGCTGTTCCGGGCTCACCGAGCGTCGAGCGGTCGGTCTTGCGGGTTCCGTGCGGCTCAGCCGGGGACATCGAGGCTCCTGTGGGGCAGCGGCGCCGCGGCTGCGACGCACGGGCGGCCCTGCGGCCGTCGAGCAGATCCTAGACCCGCCTGATGTCCCGCAGATGTCCGGGCGCCCGAGCGGCCGCATCGCCGCTCCCCTTCCAGCGACTGGCCGATTGCCCACCGCTCCTGGATCCGGTGGCCGCTTCCTCACCGCAAGCCGCCGGAACCGGTGACGACTTGGCCTGTCGGTGGCGGTGCGGTTCGGATTCGGGCAGTCGGGTGGGGGCTCAGGGCCCGGGCGCACGCAGATAGGGTCGGGCCATGACCGAAGCTCATGCCGACTTCCCCGCCCAGCACCTGCCGGATCTGCCCCTGTCCACACCTGCGGTGGTGGTGGATCGTCGGATCCTGGATGCCAATATCGCTCGGGTGGCCGACTCGGCGGCTCGGCGCGGCCTGATGCTGCGCCCGCATGCCAAGACGCACAAGATCCCGGAGATCGCCCGCCGGCAGATCGACGCCGGTGCGGTGGGCCTGACCGTGGCCACGATCGGCGAGGCGGAGGTCTTCGCTGGTGCCGGCATCGAGGACCTGTTCATCGCCTATCCCCTGTGGGTCGACATGCGCAAGGCTGTGCGGCTGAAGCTGCTGGCGGAGAAGACGCGGCTGCGCATCGGCACGGATTCGGTCGAGGCCGTCGAGCAGATCGCCCGCGAGCTGGGCGATGCGCCGCTCTCGGTGTCCCTGGAGCTGGACAGCGGCCACCACCGCAGCGGCGTGCTGCCCGACGACGCCCTGCCGATCGCGCAGCGCGCCCGGGAGCTGGGCGTGCGACTGGACGGCCTCTTCACCTTCCCGGGGCACAGCTACGCCCCGGGCGAGCAGTCCTCGGCGGCCACCCAGGAGAGCGCGATCCTTACAGGCACTGCCCGAGAGCTGCGCGAGGCCGGCCACGAGATCGTGCACGTCAGCGGCGGCTCGAGCCCCACCGCCGAGGTGGAGGAGCCCACGGCGGCGCAGGAGATCCGCCCGGGCGTCTACGTCTTCGGCGACGCCCAGCAGCTCGAGCTCGGGCGCATCGGCATCCAGGACGTGTCCCTGTCGGTCGCGGCCACCGTCGTCTCCCGCCACGACCACGAGGAAGCGGAGGACGACGGACCGTCGCTGCGTCGGATCGTGCTGGACGCGGGCTCGAAGGTCCTCGGCAGCGACCGCCCGGCGTGGGCCACCGGGTACGGGCGCCTGCCGAACCACCCGCGGGCGCGGATCACGGCGCTGTCCGAGCACCACGCGACCGTCGTCTTCCCGCCCGAGGACGCGCTGCCGGCCATGGGCGAGCAGCTGCGCGTGATCCCCAACCACGTGTGCCTGACCCTGAACCTCATCGGCTCCGTCACGGTGATCGACGGCGGGGCCGTGCTGGGCTCGTGGAAGGTCGCCGCCCGCGGGCTCAACAGCTGAAGCGCTCGAACCCGACGACGACGCCTGCGCTCAGGCGAACGCGCTGAAGCCCGTCAGGTCTCGGCCGATTAGCAGCGCCTGCACCGACTCGGTGCCCTCGTAGGTGTGGATCGCCTCGATGTCCGCCAGGTGGCGCATGACCCCGTTGTCGATCAGGATCCCGTTGCCGCCCATGAGGTCGCGGGCCTCGGCGGCGATCGCGCGGGCCGTGCGGGTGTTGTGGTATTTCGCCAGCGAGGCCTGGGTGGGCCGCAGATGCCCTCCGGCCTCGGAGGCGGCGAGCTGGGAGCAGTACAGCTGCATGGACGTGAGCATGGACAGCATGCGGGTCAGCCGCTCCTGCACGAGCTGGTGCTCAGCCAGGGGCTTGCCGAACTGGCGTCGCTGCTTGGCGTAGGACAGCGCGGACTCGAAGCAGCCGGTCGCGTGGCCCAGCGCGGACCAGGCCACCCCGGAGCGGGTCGCGTAGAGCACGCGCGAGGCGTCGCGGAAGCTCGTGGAGCCGGGCAGCACGGCATCTGCGGGGACCTTCACATCCTCCAGGCGGATCAGCGCCTGGTCGATCGCGCGCAGAGCGCCCTTGCCCTTGATGACCTCGGCGCGGTAGCCGAGCGTCTCCTGCGGGATCAGGAAGCAGCGCACCGAGCCGGTGGCCCCGGGCACGCCCTCGGGCACGGAATCGTCGACTACGCGCGCCCACACGAAGCTGATCCCGCCGGCGGCCCCGTTGCCGATCCACTTCTTGGCCCCGCGCAGCGTCCATCCCTCGGCCGTGCGCTCGGCGACGGTCTCCAGCTGCGCGGAGTCCGAGCCGTGATCCGGTTCGGTGAGCGCGAAGGCGCCGAAGACCTCGCCTGAAGCCAGCGGCTTCGCCCAGCGCTGCTGCTGCTCGGGCCTGCCGTGCAGGATCAGGCTGCGCAGGGCCAGACCGCCCTGCACCGCCACGATGGTGCCGAGCGAGCCGTCGATGCGGGAGAGCTCCATGTTCACGAGCCCGGCCCCCAGCGGGGACATCTCGCTCAGCAGGGGGTGCTCGAGCCCGTCGACGAACAGGTCGGCGGCCCCCAGCGCGGCAACAGCCTCGAGCGGGTACTCGTGGGCGTCCCACGCCGCGGCCATGCGCTCCTGCAGCCCGGTGCCCACCTCCCGAGCCCGTTCCCAGAGCTCGCGGTCGGCCTCCGGGATCTGCGTGAAGAGGCTGTAGTAGTCGATGTCCAGGGCGTCGGTCACCGAGTACTCGGGCTCGGTGGCGCCGGGAAGCGGGGTCTCAGTCATGGCCCCACTCTAGCGATACTGCGTCTCAAATGGAATGAGACGCAGTATCACCTCAGCTCAGAGCTCTGCGCACCTTCTCGACGACAGCGTCGACATCGACCCCGGAGCCCGACGACGACGGCGCCGTGGCCACCACGACCGTCACCTCATCCGCCGCAGAGCTGTCCGCCCGACTGCCTCCATCGAGCATGCCTGGACCGCTGTGCGCGCCCGGACCGCCGTGGCCATCGCCGTCTTCGCCGGTTTCGCCGCCGAGCCCCGCCGAGCCGGTCGCCAGCCGGGCGCCCAGATCCTTGAGGGCTGCGCGCAGCGGCTCGACGGCCGCGTCGACGGCTTGCGGCTGCTGGGCATGCTCATCGCGCAGCAGAGAGCGCAGCGCGTGATTGTGCGCCGCGGTCACGGCGGCGGCGAAGACCACGGTGCCCAGGGAATCCGCCTGCGGCAGGTGGGCGCGCAGGGTCTGGACGAACAGCCGCTCGTAGCGCCGCTCGGTGACGATCTCGCGCTCGCGCAGAGCCGCCACGTAGCGGACCACGCCGTAGCGTCGCCGGGCCGCCGGAAGGTCTCGAGCCAGGTGGGACAGGACCTGCAGGGAGGCCTCGCACACGATCACGTGCGCTTCCGCCCCGTCCTCCGCGAGCCGCTGGAGCATCCAAGCCTCGATGCGCTCGAGCAGCGGGGGGTGATCGGCGAAGACCGCGTCCTCCTTGCCGCCCACCTGACGGAAGAAGGTGGCTCGGGAGATGCCCGCCGCGGCGGCGATGTCCGCCACGCTCGTGGCTTCGAACCCTTCGCGCTCGAACAGCTCGACGGCCCAGCGCACCGACTGGGTGCGCAGGTCGTCCTCGGCGGGTTCCGCAGCGCGTACGGGATCGACTGAGGGCTGCGACGACGGGGCGACTGGGCGCGAGCGCCCTCCTGCCGCAGAGGTCTCGCTCACGGGCTGCTGCTGCGCGGGGTCCATGGCTTCGGGACGCTACCAGCCCCGCCGAGGGTCAGTCCGCCGAGCGCACCGCCTTCAGGATCTCGTCGTGCGTGTGGCCGCCGCCGGCGCCGCCCTCCACATGGCGGGGACGACGCTCGCGGACGGCGATCTCCCAGCGCGAGGAGCGCTGCAGCGCAGCCTCCAGATCGTCGATCGAGAGGTAGTCCTCCGGATCGAAGCCGCGAGCCCGGGCTTCCTCGGGGTCGATGTCCGCGTGGCCGACGAACAGCAGCGTGCCTCCCGGGGCGACTGCGCCGAGCAGCGCGATGAGGTTCACGCCCTCAGGCTGCGACGGCAGGGCCGGGTAGAACACCGAGACGAGGTCGAAGCCATCCTCGGGCAGCTCGACGTCGTCGAGCCCGGAGTGGATCCACTCGGCCCGCACACCGGCGGCCTCCGCCGCGGCGCGGGCGTGCTCGAGGGCCACCCCGGAGATGTCCAGGCCGGTGACCTGCCACCCCTGTTGGGCGAGCCAGACGGTGTCGGCGCCCTCTCCGCAGCCGACGTCGAGCGCGGTGCCGGGCTCGAGGCCTGCGACCTCGGCCCTGAGCGCCTGGTTCGGCTGGCCGCTCCAGCGACGCTCGGCGGGCGAGTAGATCGCATCCCATGCCTCGGCGGTGTTCCCGCGGCGCAGCAGCTCGAGGTCCTCTCCCGCCGTGGTCATGGTCGTGGGAGTGGCTGTGCGGCTGCGGGGTGCTCATCGAATCGCTCATGACCACGATTATGAACCGCGACGGGTGCGGGCCGGACCGCGGGGCCGCCCGCACCCGTCGCCGCGCTCAGTGCGGGTGGTGCCCGCCGTCGTGCCCGGACGATCCGTGACCGGCGTGGAAGGTCATGATGTCCCGCGGCAGGACCGTGAAGGGGCGCATCATCGTGTGATCCTCGTGATCCAGGATGTGGCAGTGGTACATGAAGCTGCCCGAGGCCCCCTCGAAGTGCCCGGCCACGCTGTACCATTCGCCGGCGTTCATGGTCCACGTGTCCTTGGGCGCGCGCACCAGGTCGTCGAACTCCTCCGGCGGCACTGGCCTGCCCACCAGCGGGGCCGTGGTGCGGGCCCGCACCGGATCCCACGAGGCCGGGTCGATCCGGCGGCGTCCGATGGCCTGGAAGTCGGCCATGTGGATGTGCATCGGATGCGCCGGTCCGCCCAGGTGCAGGAAGTGCCACGCGGCCCAGTCCCCGCGGTTCAGCCGGATCGTCGTGGCGTCGTCGAAGAGCTTGGCCACCGGGCGCAGCGAGCGGACCGCTCCGCCGTGCTCCACGACCTGGATGAGCTCGCGCTCCGGCAGAGTCTCGCCCGCCGGGATCTCCGCCAGCTCCCACATCTCCGGGTGCACCCCGCCGGCCGGTCCTGGCGGGATGATCCCGACCCAGAGGTGCTCGTGGTGCTCCACGATCTCGTGGCCGGCTCGCAGACGCCCTCCCTCCAGGTGCTCATACCTTCGGAACGAGCGGTCGAGCACCGCCGGCGGCTCCCACGTCTCGCACCGCGCCCCGGCGCCGGCCCACGCGCAGCTGCAGGATCGACGCCTCAGCGTCGCCAGGCACGGCGTGCAGCACGCCGTCCTCGTTGCGCAGCTCGACGGGCGTCTCGTCGAGCCCGCGCAGGTCCACGAGCACGTCCAGCCGCTCGCCGGGCCCGAGCACGACCGTGTCGCCGAAAGGCCGGTGAGGGGCCGGCAGCAGTCCGGCATCCCGCACCGATCACGACCAGGCGCCCGCTCAGCCGCGAGGCGGCCTTGCGCGCCGCCCGCACCTGCGCATCGCCCGAGGCCCACTGGGCATCCCGGGAGCCTTCCGTCCTCGCCGGATCGCGGCGCGGGTCGTGCAGCGCGAGCCGCAGGACCCGGGAGTTCGAGGCATTGAGCAGCCGCAGCCGATGCCAGCGCGGCTCGACGTCGACGAAGGGCCAGATCCTCCCGTTGACCAGGCTGTACGGCCCGACGATCGGGACCTCCCCGGGCTGCCCGCCGGGCGTGAAGGTGAATCCCGCCTGCTTGTAGAGCATCCGTCCGGTGAGGCCCCCTGGCCCACGGCCCGCAGGAGACGTCTCGAGATTGCGGTCCCCGATCATCAGCGGGATCTCGCGCTCCCCGTCGGGAAGCCCCAGGGAGCGCTCGTTCCTGTCGCGGATCAGCCAGAACCCGGCCAGTCCCGCGTACACGTTGAAGCGAGTCACGGCCATGGCATGGTCGTGGTACCACATGGTCCGGGCGCTCTGCCGGTTCGGATAGCGGGTGCGGGCGGTATCGCCCAGGGCCAGGACGTTGTGCGCCCAACCGTCGTCGTGGCCGTTGGTCAGCGCGCCGTGGACATGGACGGAGATCCAGCCGCGCAGCTGCTCGGTGCCGGGCAGGGCAGGAAAGGCCCTCGGTCCGCTGCCGCGCGATGCCGACTAGCCGCCGGGGCTCACGGCTTCGGTGCGGTCGCCGTTGAACGGGAGCCCAGGTTCCGGCCGCTGCGGGACGCGCACGACGTCGTAGGGCAGCGCAGCCGGGGCGCCCTTGCGGTCGCCCAGGCTGTTGACCCAGTCGATCTCGAGGGCCTGGTCGCGCTCGACCTCGATCGTGGGCCCCGGGCAGGAGCCCTCCCATCCCCAGATCTCGGTCTCCGGCAGCTCGGCATGCAGCCTGGTCCGCACCACGTCCGCGCGGATCTCCAGACCGCGCCCCGACGGACGCCGCGAGGCCCGCAGCACCGGCGGGATCGGGAGCCGGTCGACGAACTTCTTCAGGATCAGGTTCGACGGCACGGGGCCGCCGGCCCGGGACGGCGCCGGCCGGGCGGTCTCGGGGCGGACGGCCTCCGGGAGAGCAGCCTCCGGAGCAGGCGCTGCGGGCCCGGCTCCACGTCCTCAGGGGCGGAGCCGAGCCGGTGGCGGCCAGGAACGCGTACTCGAGGGTGCCCGGCTCGGGCAGAGTCGCGGCAGGATCAGGAGCTGGTGCGGAGGAGTCGGCGGCGGGGCGGTCGGCAGAGGCGGATCGATCGGACATGGCAGTGTCCCTTCGGCGAGGTGAGCGGCGTGCGCTTCTCACCCTTCTCCATGATTCATGATCGCACAATATTATCGACTGCAATGTTGTGCGATCGGAACCTTCGGAGGGTGCTCCCGGCCTCGGCGGCTCCCGGAGTCAGTGCCCCGGCCGGGCTCGGCGTGCCCGCGCATGTGATCCTGGCGGCCTGCCAGGCGGCAGCGGCATCCGGCAAGCTGCGCCACGCGGACGTGGTCGAGCTGAATCCTGCCTTCGACGTGGACTCCCGCACGGCGCGCACCGCCGCGCGGCTGATCCACACGATCCTCAGCGAGGCAGCGCGGACCCGGTGAGAGCGCTGGCGGCGAGCTCGCGGTCGAACTCACCGGCCAGGTACCGCTGGTGGATCTCCGCGGCCACGTGGAACGGACGGGCTGGGGCATGCCAGTCGTGGAAGTCGATCACGATCGGCTCCCCGCGGTGCATGGTCATTCGCGTGGAAGTGCCGTTCGAGCGCAGCCGTCGACCGTCGCGCAGGACCACTACCACGGCGCCTGACCAGTAGAAGCTCCTGTCGACCTCGAGATGATCCACCGCCGGCCAGGGAATCTGGCGAGTGCGCCCCATCCTGCGCACGACCAGGCCACGCGAGGTGACGGTGAAGCGCCACAGCTGCGACATCCACAGCAGCGTGCACAGCCCCGCTGTCGGCAGCACCATCACAGCGACCAGGACGATGCCCGTTCGCCAGCTCCCGTTGGCCAGCACGATGGTCGGCACGATGCCCGCCAGTACGAGGAGCATGCCGATGCACAGCGCCGCGAGCACCCGGAACAGGACATGGCAGCGCGCGGAGTAGAACACGAAGCCCCCGTCGACGCTGCCTTGGTCCCTCTGTGCGGATGCCATAGTCCGAGTTTACCTCAGCAAATTCCACCCTGCCATGCGTGCGATGCCTACGCTGGCCCCATGCACAGCACGGAGCAGCTCGCGATCCTCGAGGAGGACGGGCTGCTGATCATCCCCTCGAACCCGCGCCGCACCGCCCTGAGGCTTCTGGGCGGTCTGATGGTCTCGGCCGTCGGGGCGCTGCTGTGCGCGCTGGCCGGGCGCGGGCTGGAGTCCGTCGCACAGATCTTCCTGCGCCCCGGACTGTGGCTCGGTGCCGTGCTCGTGGTCCTCGGGTGCCACGCGGTGCGACGCGCTCTGGGCATCCGCCGCTGCGGCCTCCAGCTGATCCTCACGGACGAGTCCCTGGTGCTCGAGCACAGGCCGGAAGGCACCTGGTCCACTCTGCACCGGCTGCGCTGGGACGAGATCATCGCCTTCGCCCCGGCCCACGGGTCGCTGCCCGGGGCGGCCGGGCACGTTCTCTACACGCCGCGCCCGGCAGCGGCCCGACGGATCGACGAGCAGCGCGCCGCCCTGGACGATCCGGCGCACCGCCCGAGCTGGGCCGAGCGCGCCACGCGGATCGAGTCGGGCCGCGGAGCCATCCCCGCGCAGATCGGCGACGGACCGACGCAGCTGCTGGAGACCCTGCGCGCCGCCCACCGCCGGTTCGGCTGAGAACTCAGCCCGAGAGCTCGGCGGCCTCCCGCCGACGCCGCAGCCCGACCAGCACGTCATGAAGCGCCTCCCGCTCGGAGGAGTCCAGCTCGATCCCGAGCTCGATGGCGGCGTCGACGGCCTCGCGCGCAGTGATCTCCTGGTGCTGCGTCGGCTTCCCGTCGGCGCGCACCACCCGGGTGGTGTCCGTGATGGAGACGTGGCCCTCATCCGTCCAGCGGTTGGCCATCAGCATCACGGTGAACGGGCCAGGGGCGAGGCCGCCGGAGGTGATCTGGTCCCCGGTGTGCATGTCGACCGGGCGCACGGGCAGCCTGTCGGAGACGTGCTGGAACTCGCCGTCGCGGTGCAGCGCCCAGCCCGTGGACGGCCCCTCCCCCACCAGGCTCAGCTCGAAGAGCCGGCCGCCCTCGTCGCGCTCCGCGCCATCGCGAAGGGGCATGGGGCCGCGGATGCTGAAGCCGAAGCCGGGATCGGCGAACCAGGCGCCGTCGTCGAGCCGGACCTCAAGCGAGGTGTGCGTGCGCGCCCGATCCGGGAGCCCACCCGGCCCAGGTGGCGCGTGACCTCGAATCCCAGGTGCTCGAGGGCCGCGGCCATCAGCTGCCCGTGGGCGAAGCAGTAGCCACCGCGGCGTCGTTCGATCAGCTGCCGCTGCACGGCCGCCGGCGCCGCACCGGGGTAGGTGCCCAGCAGGATGTCGACGTTCGTGAACGGCAGCGTGCGCACGTGCGCCTGGTGCACGGCCTCGAGCAGCTCGAGGCTCGCGGGGCCGGGTTCGATGCCGATCCGCTGCAGATAGGCGGGGATGTCGAAGTCCTCAGTGCGCCACGAGGATCCGGTGAGGTCGGCGGGCATGGTGCTCCTTTACGAGCCGCGCGCCGACGCTCGTCGGCGCGCGTCGGCCCTGAGCCGAGCCTAGGCCAGACGGGGCTCCCCGGTCCGCGCTGGCTCCTCCGACGCCCTCCGGCTGGAATGATGGACGGATGTCCCCTTCGAGCACCCCTTCCTCCCACGCCACCGCACCGCCGCCGGAGAGCACAGAGACCGCATCGAGCGGCCGTCGCTCCGGCGCCGTGCTGGTCGCCTCCCTGATGCTCTTCTCGATGTTCTTCGGCGCCGGGAATCTGATCTTCCCGCCGATGCTCGGCGCTCAGGCGGGCTCCAGCACGACACCGGCCCTGCTCGGCTTCCTGAGCACCGGCGTCCTGCTGCCGGTCCTGGCCATCCTGGCCATCGCCGTCACCGGACGCGATCTGCAGGATCTGGCCAACCGCGGCGGACGGGTCTTCGGCGTCGTGTTCACCGTGCTCGTGTACCTGTCGATCGGCGCGTTCTACGCTCTGCCGCGCACAGGGTCGGTGAGCTACGAGACGGCCGTCGCCCCCTACCTGGGCGAGGAGTCCCTGTGGATCGCCGTGGCGTTCAGCGCCGTGTTCTTCGGGATCTCGCTGCTGCTGGCCTTCGACCCCAGCGGGATCGTGGACCGGCTCGGACGCTTCCTGACCCCGGCGCTGCTGATCCTGCTCGTGGTGCTGATCACGATGGCTGTGCTGCGTCTGAGCGCCCCCGGCCACGGCCCCACCGAGGAGTACGCCTCCGCCCCGTACGTCACGGGCTTCCTGGAGGGCTACAACACCATGGACTCGCTGGCCGGTCTGGCCTTCGGGATCATCGTGGTGGCCAGCCTCCGGGCCAAGGGCGTCTCCGACGGCCCCGCGATCGTGCGCGGAGTCAGCCTGGCCGGCGTGATCGCCGGCGTCCTGCTGGCCGCCGTCTACATCGGCCTGGCGATCGTGGGGCTGCGGATGCCCGAGGGCCAGTCCCACCCCGACGGCGCCTCGCTCCTGGCCGAGGCCGCCGTCCAGGTGCTGGGCGGACCCGGGGCCGTGGTGTTCGGGCTGATCGTCGTGCTGGCCTGCCTGACCACCTCCGTGGGGCTGATCGGGGCCACCTCGGAGTTCTTCCACAAGCTGGTCCCGGCCCTGTCCTACCGGGTGTGGGCGATCCTGTTCACGGTCATCGCGTTCCTGGTCTCCACCGCCGGGCTGGAGACGGTGCTGGCCATCGCCGGACCGATCGTCGGCTTCCTCTACCCGGCAGGCATCACGCTGATCCTGCTCACCCTGATCGAGCCGCTCACGCGCCGGCGCCTGAACCTGACGTTCCGCCTGGCCCTGGCGGTGGCCATTGTGTGGGCCGCGCTCATGACGCTGAGCGATCTGGGTGTGGGCGCCGACCCGATCGAGACGCTGATCGGCTGGACGCCTCTGCACGCGCAGGGCATGGGCTGGGTCGTGCCCACGGTCGTCGCGGCCGTCGTCGGGTTCGTCGTGGACCTGGCCCGCGGGGCCTCCGACCCCGTTCCGGTGGGCGGCGAGTCGCAGGAGGCCGCTCAGGAGCGGGTCGACGCCGCCTCCTGAGTCAGTCCGCCAGGTTCGAGAGCGCGGTGCGGAAGGCCTGCTGCGCGGACTCTCCGAAGGGCACGAAGACGACCTCGTCGATCTGCTGCCCCACCTCCGCCCGCATCGCCTCCGACGTCTCGACGGCGATGCGGGCGGCGTCATCCATGGGCCAGCCGTAGACGCCGGCGGAGATCGCGGGGAACGCCACGGTGCGCGCGCCGATCTCGGCGGCGACGCGCAGGGACTCCCGATAGCAGGAGGCCAGCGTCGCGGACTTGTCGATGGTCTTGGCATAGGTGGGCCCCACGGTGTGGATGACCCAGCGTGCGGGCATCTCCCCCGGCCGTCGTGGCCACGGCCTGGCCCGCCGGGAGGCCGTCCGGCAGCTGCTCGGCGCGCAGCTGCTTGCACTGCTGGAGGATCGACGGGCCGCCGGCGCGGTGGATCGCGCCGTCCACTCCCCCGCCGCCCATCAGGGACGAGTTGGCCGCGTTGACCACCGCGTCCACGTCCATGGTCGTGATGTCACCGGGCTGAATACGAAGCTCCATGACGTCGAGCCTACGCGGGGGCGCTCCCGTTCCGCTCAGTCGATCAGCTCGTGCAGCAGCTGCTCGAACTCCTCCGGCTTCTCCGAGTGCACCCAGTGGCCCGCGCCCTGGACCGTGCGCAGCTCGACGCGCGGGAAGAGCTGGGACATCAGCGGCAGCTTGGCCTCGCTGACGTAGTCCGACTCCGAGCCGGCCACCCACAGCACGGGGCCGTCGAAGCTCTGGTTCGTGACGGGGAAGCCGCCGATCTCCTCCAGGGACTGATACAGCAGATCGAGGTTCGGCTGCCACCCCCAGGCGCCGTCCGAGTAGCGCAGATTCTGCAGCAGGAAGAGGCGCACCGAGTCCTTGGGGATGGCCTCAGCCAGCTTGGCATCGGCGTCGCCGCGGTTCTCCACGTTCGCCAGGTCCAGCTCCCGCAGGCTGCCCAGCAGGTGCGGGAACTCGCCGCCGTCCTCCCAGGAGCGCCCCGGCGAGATGTCCACGACCATGAGCCGCTCGATCAGCTCCGGGTGGCGCAGGGCGATCAGCATGGCGACCTTGCCGCCCATGGAGTGGCCCACGAGCATGATCTTCCGGTCGCCGGCCTTGGCACGCAGGGCCTCTGCGACCGTGTCCGCCATGTCCTCGTAGGAGAACTCGTCCGTCCACCCCGAGGTCCCGTGGTTCGGCAGGTCCACCAGCAGGCTCGTGCACTGGGCCGAGAGGTCCTTGGCGAAGCGCGTGAAGTTCTTGCCGCGCCCCATCAGCCCGTGCAGGAACGCGACGACGACGGGGCCATCGCCCACGGTGGAGATCGTGACGGACTCGGCGGCTTCAGACAGTGCGGACATGGGATCGACGATAGCCGCGGGTGACGACACCCGAACGGTGCACGAGGCGACGGACCCCTAGGGTGAGAAGGCCCTCGACGCCGATGCCCAGGACAGCGCCATGACCATCCCGCCCTCAGCCGCCGCACCGCATGAGCCCCTGCAGGCTCCCCGCACCACCCGAGGGAGGCTGCGCCTGATCGGGCCGGGGATCGTCCTGGCGCTGTCGAGTGTTGGCGCCTCGGACATGATCACCACACTGAACTCGGGCGCCGAGCACGGGCTGGCCCTGATCTGGGTGTTCACGGTCGGCATCCTGCTCAAGTTCGTGCTCTCGGAGGCCGTGGCCCGCGTGCAGATGAGCGGCGACCGCTCGTTGATGTCGCACATGTCCACCGCCGGCGGGCGCTTCTTCCCAGTGGTGTTCCTCGTGGCCGAGCTGCTCGTGGGGCTGTTCTTCGGCGCCAGCGTGGTCTCGGTGTGCGCCATGATCCTGCAGAGCCTCATCCCCGGGCTGCCGTTCTGGCCCACCGCGATCGTCGTGCTGGCCTCGGCCATTTTCATGCTGTGGGTCGGGCGCTACGGGTTCGTCGAGAAGGTCATGATGGGCTTCGGCATCCTGATGTTCTTCGGCATCGTCGCCCTGGCGATCACCACGGCCCAGGGTCAGGAGGCTCAGGAGATCGCCACGCAGACCCTCGTGCCCGTCATGCCCGGCGGGTCCCTGATCACCGTCCTGTCGCTGATCGGCGGCGTGGGCGGAGCCACCGGGATCCTTGCCTACTCGTTCTGGATCCGGGAGAAGGCCTGGCGCGGCGTGCAGTGGAAGGCCACGATCCGCACGGATCTGCTCATCAGCTACGGCGTGGTCTTCGTGTTCGCGGTGGCCATGACGATGGTCGGGGCGTTCCTGCTCTACGGCCAGGGCTTCACCATCTCGGACAACGGCGCCATGTTCGCCATGGCGGACTCACTCGGGGCCTCCCTGGGCTGCTTCGTGCGTCTCGTGTTCCTGCTCAGCTTCCTGGCGGTGGTCTACACGAGCGTGCTCGGCGGCTTCTCGGGCATTGCCTACGTGACCGCCGACTGCCTGCGCGTGCTGCGCCGCTACCCCCATCAGGACGCCCCGGGTCTGGACATGTCCTCCAAGGCGCCCGAGTTCCGCATCGCCCTGATCTACCTGACGATCTGCGCCCTGGCCATCATGGGCACCGGCCGGCCGGTGACGCTCGTGCTCATCTACGCGGCGATCAGCGCCTTCATCCTGCCGGTGCTGGCCATCGCCCTTCTGGTGCTGCTGAACCGCCGTGGGATCCACGAGACGCTGCGCAATCGCGCACCGGCCAACGTCCTGCTCTCGGTGTGCTTCCTGCTCTTCGGCTTCCTGGCCGCCATGCAGGTCGTGGAGTCCGTCGGCGGACTGCTGGCCTGAGCGCCCCGCTCGGCCCGGTGACTTGCGCCGGACAGCGCCCGTATCGTCAGTCGTCCGCGGGCTCCAGGTCGATTCCCGCAGCCCTGGCGATCTCGCCGTAGGCCCTTGCCAGATCCTCCAACGACGAATGGGCGTTCAGCCCGCTCGGATTGGGCGCGACGAACAGCCGCGTCCCTTCCCAGGGGCTGTCCTGCTCACCTGTGGCCGCCTTGGGCTGCCCGAAGGCGACTCGGAAGGCGGTGATCCCGACGACGGCCACGACGGCCGGGCGGTACCCTGCGACGGTCGCGGCCAACCGGTCCTGCCCTGTGCGCAGCTGCTCGCGGGTCAGCTCATCGGCGCGAGCCGTGGCCAGCGGCCAGAGGTTCGTGATGCCGATCCCGCGCGAGGTCAGCTCCGCCAGGTCGTCGTCGCTGAATCCGTCGGACGCTTCGATGAGGTGCCGGGTGATCCCCGCGCGATGCAGCGCCGGATAGAAGCGATTGCCCGGGCCGCTGAAGTGCGCGCCGGTGGCCGCGGAGCGCAGGCTCGGATTGATGCCCACGAACAGCAGCCGCAGCGGATCCGGCAGCAGGTCCGGGACCTCGCGCCCGTACTGCTGCTTCAGCTGCTCTCGCGTGAATCCCATGAGCCCAGGCTATGCGTCATGAAGACCGCAAATTATGCTCCTGCAAGCACCTGATTGTTATCGGAAGGTGATCGGATTCCCAGGCTGAGGGCCCGAACATTCAGGTTCATCTCCTTAGGGTGTGCACTTCCCGGCGGTCCCGAGGAGCGGTCCCGAGGATGAGAGAGAAGGGACCGCCTCATCGCACGGAGGTGTGAATCATGCGCACGAGCATCCGACGAATCCTGGCGCTCCCCATGCTGGCCACCGCTGCCGTGGCCGGTTCGGCCGTGGCCGCCCATGCTGCTCCGGCTCAGGAGCCCGCTCCGGCTGTCGAGCAGACGGGCACCGGAGTCATCACCGCTGACGGCCAGCCGACCACCAACGGCGACTACCGCCAGGATCTGGCTGCGGTCGTGACCTTCCCGCAGGCCGATCCGACCGTGCAGGACTACGTCCAGATCACCTTCCACGGGGTGCCCACGGGTCCGCTGGTGCCGCTGGATGAGAACGGCCAGGCCGAGGTGCCGCTGTACATGTCTCCGGGCTCGTACTTCGTGGGTGCGAACTTCGTGGAGGACGGCCAGGAGGTCACCGACTCCGTCCAGCTGCCCGGCTTCACCGCCACGGCTCCGCTGCCCGGTGAGGAGGACGCACCCGTCGTGCCAGTGCAGTGATCGGCTGACGTCCTCAGCGCACGAGACCCGCGCCGTCCCCCTCAGGGCGGTGCGGGTCTCGTCGTCTCCGGCCCTGGGCCGCGCATCCGGCCGAGCCCTCCCCTACCCTGCTGTCCATGACTGCTCCTCCGAATCCGCCGCAGCCGCTGCTGAGGCTCAGTGCCAACCACCTGCGCCCTGCCGATGAGACCGATGGCCTCGGCAAGGTGCTGGCCTGGAACCCGGTCCAGCTGATCACCGGCGGATTCGGGTACCTGGCCGACGGAGGCCACCTGCTGATCTGGCCGAACGGCGTGAGCTTCGAACCGCACTCCATGAACCTTCCCGGCGGGCAGTGGTGGGCTCCCGCTGAGACGATCCGCGTCGTGCGCACCTTCTCCCAGCAGGCGCTCAAGGGCCTGGAGATCGAGCTGCAGGACGGCGCCACCCGCAGGTTCGTCGTCGGCGACCGCGAGAACGTCCTGGAGACGCTGCGAGCGCTGGGCCTACCGACCGGCTGAAGCAGGCGGCGCCGGGGACCAGCCGCCCCTGCTCATCCCATGCCTAGGGGCCCGTGCTGGTGAAGCGCTCGCGGAAGCCGCTCGGCGTCACCCCGAGCTGCCGCAGGAAGGCGCGGCGCATCGTCTCGTCCGACCCGAATCCAGCTCGTCTGGCCACTGACGTCAGCGGCATGTCGCTGTGGATGATCTCGCGGGCGGCGTCGACCCGCGCGGCCTCGAGCCACTGCATGGGCGACAAGCCTGTCTGCGCCCTCACCAGCCGGTGCAGCTGCCGAGAGCTCACCCCCAGGCGCTCGGCCATGGACGCCACGGAGTGACTGCGCTCCGGATGCTCGAGCACCTCGCCCATCACCGTCTGGAGCCCCGCATCGCCCACGGTCGCCTGTCGCAGGGCGGAGGAGAACTGCGCCTGTCCGCCCGAGCGCTGCATGAACACCACGAGCTCGCGGGCGGCCTCACGCGCCGCAGCCGCCCCCAGATCCTCCTCGACCAGAGCCAGGGTGAGGTCCAGTCCCGCGGAGATGCCCGCCGAGGTCGCGATGCGTCCATCACGCACGTGGATGACGTCGGGCTGGACGTCGAGCAGGGGGAACCGGTCCGCCAGCGCCTGCGCATGGCGCCAATGAGTGGTCACGCGGCGTCCGTCGAGCAGTCCGAGCCGGGCCAGCACGAACGCTCCCGTGCAGACCGACGCTACCCGGCGCGCGTTCTGGGCCAGGTCCCCCGCCAGCTGCAGCAGCTCGTCCTCGATCGGCTCGGCGACCAGCCGGTCCCCGCCGACGACGATCACCGTGTCCGCAGCGCCTTCTGCGCTGGGCGACTCCGTGAGGACCTCGAGCCCCGCCGACGAGCGCACCCGGCCGCCGGCGGCGGAGACCAGACGCGTGCAGTACAGCTCCCCGGACGGATCGGCGACGCGCAGGACCTCGAGCGGGCCGGTGGCATCCAGCAGGGTCATGCCGTCGAACACCACGATGTCCACGCGGCGCATCGGAGGCGCACCGTCGGCGGTCATGTCCGATTCCGAGGGGATGCAGGCTGATGGAACATGGCCCGATCCTATGCGGCGGACCAGGGTGAATATCAGCATCTTCACCGTACCGAAAGGATGGATCCCATGGCCGAGATCATCGCCGGCATCACCATTCCCGACAGCGCCGTCGCCCGGGAGGCCACTGAGCTGGTCCGCGACGTCGAGTCCGATCTGCTGTATCACCACAGCCGTCGCGTGTTCGTCTTCGGCTCCCTGCGCGGGCACGCCCTGGGCCGCGGATTCGACGACGAGCTGCTCTACATCTCCGCGATGTTCCACGATCTCGGGCTGACCGAGAAGTACCGCTCCGACGACCTGCGCTTCGAGATCGACGCCGCGAACGTCGTGCGGGACTTCCTCACCGGCCACGGCTACAGCCAGCACGACGCCGAGGAGGCCTGGGCCTCGATCGCGCTGCACACGACCCCCATGGTCCCGCTGCACATGTCCCCGCTCGTCGAGCTGGTGACCCGCGGCGTGGAGCTCGACGTGATGGGCGTGGACTACCACGAGCTGACCGATGCCCAGCGCGAGGAGATCACCTCCGTGCACCCCCGCCCGCGCTTCAAGGAGGGCATCATCGAGTCCTTCGCGCAGGGCTTGTTCCACCGTCCGCAGACCACGTTCGGCAACGTGAAGGCCGATGTCTTGGCCGATCAGATGCCGGGCTTCGAGCGCGGCAACTTCGTCGACGAGATCCGCGGCTCCGACTGGCCCGAGTGATCGCTCGCTTCACCTGAACCGCATGACGACGGATCCCCGGCGCAGCAACGCGCCGGGGATCCGTCGTCGTAGGTCACCGTCGGCCGACTGAGCCGGTCGGGATGCTCACTCCGTGGAGTCGGCGCTCGAGGAGTCCTCGGTGAGCCCGGCGTAGTCCGTCTCGGAATCTCGCCACACCGAATGGATGTGCGGCTCGGAGGTCGCCACGCCGTTCTGCATGGCCAGCTCGATCCACACGCTGGGCCCGTCGATGCGGATGTAGTCGCCGGCGGTGGAGAAGTCCGTGCTCCCGGAGAACAGGACGTAGGTGTCCTCGAGCTCGGACTCGTACGTGGCCATGTACTCGGCCGCCTCGTCCTCGGGCAGGTCATCGACGTAGGTCTCGATCGCCGCCAGCACGAGCTCCTGCTGCTCCCCCGACAGATCCGAGACCTTCACGCCCTCCTCCTCGGGGAACTCGCCGTCCTGGCCCGGGCCCAGCAGCAGGTCGGACTGATCGGTGGCGGCCTCGGCCAACTGCTCCTCGGTCAGGGACTCCGCCAGCGCGGAGAGCGCGTCCGTCTCCTGGGACAGCGGGTCATAAGTCTCGCCGTCGAACGTGAACTCTCCCGTGGGCTCCGTGCCGCGGAAGGACGGGGTCGCACTGACCAGCTCACCGTCCGTGTAGGTGTTGGACACCGCCAGGTGGTGCCCGCCGAACTGCAGCTCCCAGGTGCCGCTGTCGGTGACCTCGCCGAGAAAGGCGATGTAGTAGTTCTCCGAGCCGTAGTCCGTGCCGCCGTAGTTCTCGGCCAGGTAGTCGTCGGCGGCCAGGATGGCCATGACCTCGTCGTAGCCCTCGTTGTCCTCCCCGCCCAGCGCGGCGGCCATCAGCTCCTCGAGAGCCGCTCGCTGCTCGTCGTCCAGGGTCGAGATCTGCAGACCCACACGCCCCGACGACGAACTCGTCCCTCCGGGACCGCCGCCCATGCCGTTCTGGAGCAGCTCCTGCGGGAAGTTCGACCAGTTGGTCGCATTCTCGTAGCTGTAGTCCTGGTTCAGCTCGGCCAGCTGATCGTCATCCAGGGTGTCGGCGAAGGCCTGAGCCAGGGCCTGGACCTCGGCGGAGCTGTCGAGAGACGACTCCGTCGTGGAGGTGTTCGCGCTGGTCTCCACCGAGGTCGAGACGCTGGTCGCAGCGCTGTCGGAGGACGTGTCCGAGGCCTGGCCGACGGTGCCGCAGGCGGTCGTGGCCAGCAGGGCGGCGACGCCGATCCCGGCGGCTCCCACCCTCAGGCGGCTCCAGCGAGAGGCGGGCCTGTTGGAGTGGTCGGCGGTGGTGATGGTATGGGCTGCGCTGTTGTCGGTGCTGTTCATGACCCCGAGTCTGGGCGCGCTCGCTATGCCGGGGACCACCCGAAGCTGTGCCGGGGCTGTGACTGCGGATCAGCGAGCGGCGGCTGGCTGATCGTCGTCCAGGAATGCATCGGTGGGCACGATAAACAGCGAGCCGGTGGTGGCCGTGGAGAAGTCCAGGACGCGGTCCGTGGTGCCCTCAGGCTCGCCCACGAACATGCTGCGCAGCATCCGTTCGATGATCGCCGGGTCCTTGGTGTCGCCGATGAAGTACGCGCCGGATTCGGCGGTGCCGATCGTGCCGAACGGGCGGTTGTCGCGCACGAACTTGAGATCGCGGCCGTCGTCGTCCGGGGTCGAGTTCAGGTGCACGTGGGAGTCCTGGGGCTTGCGCTCCTCGGGCAGCTCGCTGTTCTCGGCCTTGGTGCGCCCGATCGCATCGTCCTGCTGCTCGACGCTCAGCGCGTTCCACGCCTGCATGTCGCGGAGGTACTTCTGCACGATCACGTAGCTGGCCCCGGCGTAATCCGGGTCCTCGGCGGAGTCGATGCTCACCCAGTCCTGGCCCGTCTGCCCCTCCGGGTTCTCGGAGCCGTCGACGTAGCCGAGCAGATCGCGCTGGTCGAAGAACTTGTAGCCGTGGGTCTCGTCGACCACCTCGGCGTGACCGCGCAGCCGGTCCATCATCATGCTCGCGAGCTCGAAGCACACGTCCATGTTCTTCGCCCGCAGATGCAGGAGCAGATCGCCCGGCGTGGACGGCGCCCGGTGGCGCGCGCCCTGGATCTCCTGGAACGGATGCAGGCCCTTGGTGCAGGGAAGATCCCAGAGCCGATCCCACAACCGGGCGCCGATGCCGGCCACGGCTTGCAGGCTGTCGTCGGGACAACGGAAGGAGACCGAGCGGGGCGACGATCTGCTGCAGCGGCATGGGGGCCACCGTGGGGTCTGCGCCGGGTCTGAGGACAACCTATCGCGGGGTGCTCGCGTGTAAACCGGCCCACGCACAGACGGCACGACTCGTAGACTCGCCCCATGACCGAGACCGAGCAGACCTACGACACCATCCTCGTGAAGACGAAGGGGCGGGTCGGAATCATCACCCTGAACCGCCCCAAGGCCCTGAACGCGCTGAACTCGCAGGTGCTGTCCGATGTCCTGCACGCCGCCCGAGCCTTCGATGCCGACCACGGGATCGGCGCGATCCTGCTGACCGGCTCGGACAAGGCCTTCGCCGCAGGAGCCGACATCAAGGAGATGGCCGACCGGGGCTTCGCCGAGATGTTCGCCACCGACTGGTTCGCCGGCTGGCAGGGCCTGGCCGAGATCCGCACCCCCACCATCGCCGCCGTGAGCGGCTACGCCCTGGGCGGGGGCTGCGAGCTAGCCATGCTGTGCGATCTGCTGATCGCCTCCGAGACCGCCAGGTTCGGACAGCCGGAGATCAATCTGGGCGTGCTGCCCGGCATGGGCGGGTCGCAGCGCCTGACGCGGGCGATCGGGCGCCCCAAGGCCATGGACATGGTCCTCACCGGGCGCCAGATGGATGCCCAGGAAGCGGAGCGCGCCGGGCTCGTCTCGCGCGTGATCCCCGCCGACGAGTTCCATGACGAGTCCCTGGAGATCGCGCAGACCATCGCCTCGAAGTCGCTGATCGCGACCATGGCCGCCAAGGAGGCGGTGCACACAGCCCTGGAGACCCCGCTGTCACAGGGGCTGGTCGCCGAGCGGAGGCTGTTCCACGGCCTGTTCGCCACGGAGGACCAGAAGGAGGGCATGGCCGCGTTCATCGAGAAGCGCGACCCGGAGTTCAAGCACCGCTGAGCTGCGGCGCTCGCCCAGCGGTGGGAGAACGACGAAGCCCGCCGTCCCCGACAGGGGCGGCGGGCTCCATCATGCCGCGACCGGCGAAGCGATGCTTCGGATCAGGCCTCGGTGGTCGTGGCCGGGCGGGCACCCAGCTCGGAGTCCATGCGCAGCAGGCCCGAGCCGTCGTCGCCAACGAGGCGGATGCGGCCGATGATCTCGTCGACCGTCGACTCCTCCTCGATCTGCTCCGAGGTGAACCAGTTGAGGATAGGGCGGGAATCGAAGTCGCCGGCCTCATCAGCAGCGCGGTAGAGATTCTGGATGGCCTCCGAGACCTTCTGCTCGTGCTTGAAGGCGGCCTCGAAGAGGTCCAGAGCGGACGGATCGGCGAACTGCGCCGGGGCGCTCAGGCTGCCGATCTGGACGTGGCCATCACGGGCATCGACGTGGTCGATGAACTTGTTGGCGTGGACGATCTCCTCGTCGGCCTGGTGGCGGAACCACGCGGCCATGCCCACGAGGTCCATGCGCTCGGCCTCGACGGCCAGCTGGCGGTAGACCAGCGAGGCCTCGAACTCGAGGGTGATCTGATCGTTGAACTTGGCTTCCATTTCCTGTGAAATCTTCATAATAAGGACTATAGGAGAGGTCGCTTCAGAAAGCCAGAACATGCGCTGTGAAATGCATTGCTGAGCTGAGGCTCAGCTTCGCGTGATGAGCCTCACCTCAATGAGATGAGCCTGACCAAACGCTTCTCTTTCCTACTCAGGAGACGGTCGGGCAGGTCGCACCAGGTGACAGGCACCCGCAGCGCGGACATGAGTTCCTCGTCGAGGCTCCCTAAAGTGAAAGGGTCGGCTGATCCCCCGGTGCACCATCGCTGCGCGGAGATCAGCCGCCTGCACGCCGGAAAGATCTCGTCCACCCGGAAGGAACTCTCATGGCAGGATCCACCGCACCGCCGTCACCCGGCACCGTCGGCCACGGAGCCGGCGACCCGCTCAGACGCGAGCCCCTCGATCAGGGCGGCCCCCGCCACTCCGCCGTCAGCTGGCCCGTCTTCATCGGAGCCTCGGCGATCATCGTCGCCTTCGCCGCCTGGGCCGCCATCTGGCCGGCGAGCGCGGAGACCGCGATCTTCGGCTCCATGAGCTGGATCGCCACCAACTTCGGCTGGTACTACGTCCTGACCGTGACGGCCGTCGTGGTCTTCGTCCTGGTGGTCGCGCTCTCCCGGGTGGGCCAGACCAAGATGGGCCCCGATCACTCCAAGCCCAAGTACAACCCGTTCACGTGGGCGGCGATGCTCTTCGCCGCGGGCATCGGCGTCGATCTGATGTTCTTCGGGATCTCCGGACCTGCCACGAACATCCTCACGCCCCCGGACGTCGCCCCGATGTCCGATGAGGCCGCGCGGATGGCGCCGCTGTGGACCATCTTCCAGTACGGGATCCCGGGCTGGGCCCTCTACGCGCTGATGGGAATGGTGTTCGGGCTGGTGGCCTACCGCTACCACCTGCCGCTGAGCATCCGATCGGCCCTGGCGCCGATCTTCGGCAAGCGCATCCACGGCGGCATCGGCCACGCCGCGGAGATCGGCGCCGTGATCGGCACGGTCTTCGGCATCTCGGTCTCGCTGGGCATCGGCGTGGTGTTCCTGAACTACGGGCTCGCCGCGATCTTCGGCATCCCCACGAACGTGGCCGTGCAGGTGGCGCTCATGGCCGTCGCCGTGCTGATCACCATCGCCTCCACGGTCTCCGGGGTGGACAAGGGGATCCGACGCCTGTCCGAGCTGAACGTGCTGCTGGCCATCGTCCTGATGCTCTGGATCCTGTTCACGGGCCGCACGCACGAGCTGCTCAACGCCCTCGTGCAGAACATCGGCGACTTCTTCTCCCGGTTCCCCGGGATGATGATGAACACCTTCGCCTACACGGACGGGCCGCCTGCCTATCCCGCGGATCAGTGGATGGCCGACTGGACCCTGTTCTTCTGGGCCTGGTGGATCGCCTGGGCGCCGTTCGTCAGCCTCTTCCTGGCCCGCATCTCGCGAGGCCGCACCCTGCGCCAGTTCGTCTTCGGCGTGCTGCTCATCCCGTTCGCCTTCATCCTGCTGTGGGTCTCGATCTTCGGCAACGCCACCCTGATGAGCGCCGACGATCAGGACTTCCTCGACCTGGCGGTCAGCCTGCCTGAGTCCGGCTTCTTCAATCTCCTCGAGCAGTATCCGGGGGCGTTCTTCACCATTCCGCTCGCGCTGCTGACGGGCCTGTTCTTCTACGTGACCTCTGCGGACTCCGGCTCGCTCGTCTTGGCGAACATGTCCTCCAAGGCCACCGACACCGACTCCGACGGCCCGCCGTGGCTGCGTATCGTCTGGGCCGTCATCACCGGCGTGCTGACCCTCGTCATGCTGTTCATCGACGGCGTCTACACGCTCCAGGCGGCCACCGTGATCGTCGGCCTGCCGCTGTCCCTGCTCGTCTGGGTCGTGATGGCCAGCCTCTGGAAGATGCTGCGCACCGAGCACGTGAACCTCGAATCGCGGCAGGCCGCGCTGCCGGCGCTGCTCACGAGCCGAGTCCGCGAGAGCGGGCAGCAGGTCACCTGGCGCCAGCGGCTGCGCGACCGGATGTCGTACGCCTCCGCCTCCCAAGCGCAGGACTTCGTGGAGCGCACCGCCGCACCCGCGGTGGAGGAGGTCGCCGCCGAGCTCTCCGACCTCGGGCTGTCGGTGGCCTGCCACCGCGGCGAGCACCCCGACAGCGGCATCTCCTTCGTGGACCTCGTCGTCACCTTCCCCGAGGCGGAGGAGTTCAAGTACCAGGCCTACCCCGTGGCCCACGCCCTGCCCAGCTTCGCCGCGAACCTGTCCGCGGTCCGCGATGTGTACTACCGTATCGAGATCTTCTCGACCCACGGGTCGCGCGGCCGCGACATCATGGGATACACCAAGGACCAGGTCATCGCCGACGTCCTGGACGTCTACGACGCCCACATCGCCTACCTGCACCTCAGCGGCGACGGCGGCGGCCTGGCCACGGGCGCGGTCCTCGGGACCACGCCGGAGACCTGGGTCGACACCGACCAGATCCCCGCTGTCGCCGCGAGGGACGCGACCTCGGACGATCGCACTGCCCAGACCACCCAGACCGAGAAGGAGCGACATGACTGAGACGAGCTCGACCCTGTACATCGACGGAGAGTGGGTCCCCTCCTCCGACGGCGGGACCCGCACCATCATCTGCCCCGCCGACGGCACCGAGGTCGGCGTCGTCGCCGAGGCCACCGGCGAGGATGTCGAGCGCGCCATCCTCGCCGCCCGCAAGGCGTTCGAGGCCCGGACCTGGGTGGAGACCCCCGCCGCTGAGCGCGGCGACTTCCTGATCCGCGTCTCGGACGCCCTGCTCGAGCGCAAGGACGAGTTCGCCCGTGCCGAGGCCCTCGACACCGGCAAGCGCCTGGTCGAGGCCGAGGGCGACATGGACGACATCGCGGCCTGCTTCCGCTACTTCGGCAAGATCGCGGACCAGAGCCCGGGCCGTCTGGTGGATGCGGGCGACGACACCGTCATCTCGCGGGTGGTCCACGAGCCCGTGGGCGTCTGCGGCATGATCACGCCGTGGAACTTCCCGCTGCTGCAGGCGGCGTGGAAGATCGCCCCCGCGCTGGCGGCCGGCAACACCTTCGTGCTCAAGCCGGCTGAGCTGACCCCGCACACGGCGATCCTGATCGTGGATGTGCTCGACGAGCTGGGGCTGCCCGCCGGAGTCGCGAACCTGGTCCTCGGAGACGGCGCAGTCGTCGGCGCCCCGCTGTCGAGCCACCCGGAGATCGACCTCGTCTCCTTCACCGGAGGCCTGGTCACCGGCCGGAGGGTCGCCGAGTCGGCGGCCCACGGCGTGAAGAAGGTCGCCCTGGAGCTGGGCGGCAAGAACCCCAATGTCGTGTTCGCCGATGCCGACTTCGACGCCGCCGTGGACAACGCCCTCAATGCCGCGTTCACGGACTCCGGGCTCGTCTGCTCGGCGGGCACGCGCCTGATCGTGCAGGACACGATCGCGGAGCGCTTCGTCGACGAGGTCGTCCGCCGCGCCGGCGATATCGTCATGGGCGGTCCGTTCGACGAGAAGGCCGAGACCGGCCCGCTGATCTCCAAGGAGCACCGGGACAAGGTCACCGACTACGTCCAGCGCGGCATCGAGGCCGGTGCCCGCCTGCGGGTCGGCGGCCACTGGGGCGGCGAGGAGCATCAGGACGGGTTCTTCTATGCCCCGACCGTGCTCGACCAGTGCGATCGGGAGAACCCCGCGGTGATCGAGGAGGGCTTCGGCCCCGTCATCACGGTCGAGACGTTCTCCACCGAGGCCGAGGCCATCGAGACCGCCAATCACACGGAGTACGGCCTGGCCGGAGCGGTGTGGACCTCGGATGCCGGAACGGCCAACCGCGTGTCCCGTCGTCTGCGCCACGGCACGGTGTGGATCAACGACTACCACCCCTACCTGCCGCAGGCGGAGTGGGGCGGCTTCAAGTCCTCCGGCGTGGGCCGCGAGCTCGGCCCCACGGGCCTGGAGGAGTACACCGAGGCCAAGCACATCTACCAGAACACCGAGCCCGCCGTGACCGGCTGGTTCCCGCAGAAGTGACCGCTTCCATGTCCCGCACTCAGCAGAAGGAGGACCGCGTGCTCGAGGAGCCCGTGTCGGAGAACCTGATCACCGAGTACGACTACATCATCGTGGGAGGCGGGTCGGCCGGCGCCGTCGTCGCCGCCCGCCTCAGCGAGGACCCGGACGTCTCCGTGGCCCTGGTCGAAGCCGGGGACCACGACCTGGACCACGAGATGGTCCTGCAGCTCAACCGCTGGCCGGAGATGCTGGAATCCGGGCTCGACTGGGACTACCCGATCGAGCCGCAGGAGAACGGCAACTCGTTCATGCGCCACGCCCGCGCCAAGGTGCTGGGAGGCTGCTCGTCGCACAACTCCTGCATCGCCTTCCACCCTCCTGCGGAGGACATGGACCTGTGGGAGCAGATGGGCGCCGAGGGCTGGAGCGCCGAGACCATGCTCCCGCTGATCAAGCGCCTCGAATCGAATCAGTCCCGTTCCGGTGAGCGGCACGGGACCGACGGCCCCGTGGAGCTCATGGACGCGCCCCCGAACGATCCCGTGGGCGTGGCCCTGCTCGAGGCCTGCGAGCAGGCGGGGATCCCCCGAGCCACGTTCAACGACTTCGAGACCGTGGTCAACGGCGCCAGCTTCTTCCAGGTCAACCGCCAGGCGGACGGGCGCCGCGCCTCGTCGTCGGTGTCCTACCTGCACCCCATCCAGCAGCGGGACAATCTCGAGATCCTCACGAACCGGCAGGTCATGCAGGTCCTGTTCGACGACGACCAGCGGGCCGTGGGCATCGAGTACATCGACAACTGCTTCGATCGCTCCTCGATCATGAGGGCCCGCAAGGAGATCATCCTCTCGGCCGGGGCGATCGACACCCCCAAGCTGCTGATGCTCTCCGGGATCGGCCCGGCGGATCACCTGCGGGAGGTCGGGATCGACGTGCGGGTGGACTCCCCGGGCGTGGGCTCGAACCTCCAGGACCACCCCGAGGCCGTGATCTCCTGGGAGTGCACCCAGCGCATGACCCGCGACTCCACCCAGTGGTGGGAGATCGGGATCTTCTCCCCGACCCAGGAGGGCCTGGAGCTGCCCGACCTGATGATGCACTACGGCTCGGTGCCCTTCGACATGCACACACGACGCCAGGGCTACCCGACCTCCCCCGAGTCCTTCGCGCTGACCCCCAATGTCACGCACGCGAAGTCCCGCGGAACGGTGCGGCTGCGCACGATCGACTACCGGGACAAGCCCAGGGTCGATCCGCGCTACTTCACCGATGAGGACGGCTACGACATGGCCATCGCGGTGGCAGGCATCAAGAAGGCGCGCGAGATCGTCTCGCAGCCGGGCATGGACGCATACCGCGGGCGCGAGCTCTTCCCGGGCGAGGGCGTCCAGACGGACGAGGAGATCGCCGACTACGTCGCCAAGACCCACAACACCGTCTATCACCCGGCAGGTACCTGCCGCATGGGCTCGGCCGATGACGAGATGTCGCCGCTGGACCCCGAGCTGCGGGTCAAGGGCGTCCAGGGGCTGCGCGTGGTCGACGGATCGATCATGCCGCAGCTCGTGGCGGTGAATCCCAACATCACGACCATGCTGATCGGCGAGCGAGCCTCGGACATCATCCGAGGCGCCTGAGGCGCCTCAGGTCCGAGCCCGAGATCGCCGTCCGACCGGACGACGCAGCGCCCCGAGCCGTTCCCGGACGGCTCGGGGCGCTGCGTCGTCTCGGGTCAGCCCTTGAGCCGGTCGATGTGCTCCGAGGCCTCGGCCTTGGTCAGATCTGCCGGGACGGTCTCCCCGGCCTGCTTAGCCAGCGTGTCCAGGTAGGACTTCTGGGACTCGGTCATGGGGTCGTCGCCGCTGACCCACTCCTCCGGGTCCTTCTCCAGGGCGGAGTCGTCGCCGGCCTCGCCCGTGGCACCCAGCATCTCGGCACCGCCCTCGGTGTCATCGGCGGCCGGCGTGCGCAGCTCGTCGTCGCCCTGCGTGGTCTCTGACATGGGAACCTCCTGGAACTGCGGCCACCCCGCAGGGCGGCCGGTGCGAAACGGTGACGCGCTGGTCGGGGAGAGTCCCCCTCGGCGGCGCGCCTGCGCTCATCATGGCACCGCCCGCTGACAGCGCAGCTGGCCCGTCACCATCTCGGGGCCATCGGCGTCGAGCGCCGCTCCAGCCACACGACCAATGCGGCGATCACCTGCGAGGCCACCAGGCTGAACACCGCCAGCGCCACCACCAGGACCCCGTCGAAGGCTGTGATGCTCCCGTCGATCATCGTGGCGCCCCACCACGGCAGCCCGATGATCAGGGCGAGGAACGGGAGCACGAAGAGCACCCGCAGCCACAGCGGATGGATCTCCATGGACAGCGGCAGGAAGAACGCCATGCCCAGGCTCGCACCGGACCACAGCAGCACCGCCACGATCACCAGACCGGCCGCGTCCATCGGCAGCGACCCGTCCACATGCCATGGATGCTCGCCGTCGCGCAGCAGGTAGGGCCAAGCCAGCATGGCCAAGGTGGGCACGATCCCCCACGGAATCGAGCCCAGGAAGACGGCCAGCCCGAGCCAGCGCCGCGGGATGCCGTTGCCCGGACGGTCCGTGTCGAACCCCCACCATCCCGTCATCACGCTGCCGAGCACCACGGTGATCACGCCCAGGGCCACGCCGTCGAAGATCGGGTCGTACATGTTGTCGCGGATCAACCCGCGCGAGCCCAGGAAGGTCGCCCCCAGGGAGCCCAGTGCGATGAGCACCGACCAGATCGCCAGGCGCCGCACGAAGCCCACGAACTCCGTCTCCTCTGCAGGCTGCTCGCGAACCTCCCAGGACGGTCCCGACGGCGGCGGCATGTGGGGGTGCATGGCTGGCTCCTGCGCATGAGGGATGGGGGTGACGGGCATCACCTAGGATGGCGGACGTCTCCCCGTCCGCTCAGGAGGTCCATCATGTCCCAGCCCGCAGATCGCGAGAAGATCTGGGAGCCGTCGGCCGAGCGCGCGGGGGCCTCGCAGCTGCGCGGCTTCCAGCGCTGGCTTGCCGACAGCCGCGGCGTGCGCACCGACGACTACGCCTCGGTGCATGCCTGGAGCATCGAGCACGTGGACGATTTCTGGGATGCGCTCTGGGAGCACTTCCAGGTCATCGGCGAGCGCGGCGATGGCCCCGTGCGCACCGGCGAGACGATCGAGGACACGCGCTGGTTCCCCGACGCCCGGCTGAACTACGCGCAGAACATGCTGCGCTGGGCTCAGCAGCGCCCCGACGACGAGGCGATCGTGGCCTACCACGAGACCGCGCCGCGCACCTCGGTGACCTGGTCCCAGCTGGCCGGTCAGGTCGGGGCGCTGGCCCAGCATCTGCGTCAGATCGGTGTGCGTCCCGGGGACACGGTGTGCGCCGTGCTGCCCAACACCCCGCAGACCATGGTGGCGCTGCTGGCCACCGCGGCCATCGGAGCGGTGTGGTCGGTGGTCAACACGGACTTCGGCCCCCAGGGCATCCAGGACCGCTTCGAGCAGATCCGGCCCAGGGTGCTGCTGAGCACCGACCGGATCGAGTTCGGCGGGAAGCAGCGGGACCTGCTGGCCTCACTGCCGCAGATCCTGGAGACGCTGCCCACGGTGGAGCACCACGTCCTGGTGGACACCGCCGAGGATCCCCTGGACATGCCGGAGATCGGCGTGCCCAGCCGGCGCCTCTCCGAGCTCCTGGAGCAGCCGCAGGAGCCCGAGTTCGAGCTCGTCGAGTTCTCCCACCCACTGTGGATCCTCTACTCCTCCGGGACCACCGGACGCCCCAAGGGCATCGTGCACTCCCACGGCGGGATGGTGCTGGAGTCCCTCAAGGCCAATGCCCTGCAGTACGACGTCCGCCCAGGCGAGCGCGGCTACTTCGCGGTCTCGACCACCTGGATGGTCTGGAACATGCTGGTGGGGCTGCTGATGCGCGGCGTCACCGCCGTGACCTACGACGGCTCCCCCGCCCACGACGGCGGGGCGGTCCATTTCGAGATGGCCGCGCGCGAGCGCACCGAGTTCTTCGGCACCGGAGCCGCGCTGCTGACCATGGTGCAGAAGTCGGGGCTCTCACCCCGCGAGCGCTTCGACCTCTCGAGCCTGCGCAGCGTGCTCTCCACGGGCTCTCCCCTGCCCCGCGACACCTGGCGCTGGATCCACCGGGAGATCCGCGACGACGTCCACGTGGGCTCGGATTCCGGCGGCACCGACGTCTGCTCCGGGATCCTCGGCTCCAACCCCCTGGACCCCGAGTACGTCGGCGAGCTGCAGGCCCCGTATCTCGGCGTGGACGCCCGCGCCGTGGATCCCGCGGGCCGCCCGCTGCACGGCGAGGTCGGGGAGCTCGTGATCGCCCAGCCCCTGCCGTGCATGCCCGTGTCCTTCTGGGACGATCCGGACGGCGCCAAGCGCCGTGACGCCTACTTCGCGGCCTTCCCGGGACTGTGGCGCCAGGGCGACTGGGCCACGGACGTGCCCGACGGCGGCTGGGAGATCCACGGCCGCTCGGATGCCACGATCAACCGCGGCGGAATCCGCATGGGCTCGGCGGACGTCACCTTCGTGGTGAACTCGGTGCCTGGCGTGCAGGAGTCCATGGTGATCGGCGCGGAGCTGCCCGATGGCGGGTACTGGATGCCCCTCTACGTGGTCCCGCAGGAGGGCACGGACGTGGACGACGCCCTGCGCCAGGCCATCACGCAGGCCATCCGCACCCGGCTCTCCCCGCGCTACGTTCCCGACGCCATCATCGCCGCCCCGGCGGTGCCTCTGACGCGCACGGGCAAGCTCATGGAGATCCCCATCAAGAAGGTGCTCCAGGGCGGGGACCCGCGCGAGGTCAATCGCACGGCGGCCGCGGACCCCGAGGCCCTCGAGTGGTACGTGGAGCAGGCCGCGCAGTTCGCAGCCCGGAGCAGGCCCAGCAGCTCTGACCGTCAGTAGCAGATCCGCACGTCGCCGAGGGCGATGTACTGCGTGTTGTACATCTGACTCCCTCCCCCGGATGTCACCGTCCCGGGGTTGCTGTACGTGGGGCTCAGGCTACTGCTCGAGAGGTTCGTGACGGTGACCGGCACATAGCCGCCCGCGTTCGTCGACTGCGTCGTGCCGGCCGGGACGGTGAACCCCGAGCCCTGGCCGTGCGACTTGCCCTGAGTGCCCACGGCCTGCTGGGCGCCAGCGGCAGAGGGCACGAAGTTCCTATTGGACGAACCTCTCCGACTGGGGCTCATGACCATGCTCCCATCGACATTTCCAGCGGCCGATCCGGAGGTGATGGACGAGGCCACGCGCACGGACCACAGCTCCGCAGCGGCCACCGTGCGCCGGGTGAGGACCCCTCCGGTCGCGGTCGTTCCTTCGGTCATGTGACTCAGCTCACCAATCGATGTAAATGCATTTGCCCAGTCGATTGAGGCTGCGGTCGGACCACCCTCCGGCGCCTTCCCCAGGTGCACTGCCCTCCGCCACATCACGGCCCACAAGCCCCCTCGGATCAGCGGCGTCTGGAATGCCGGACGACATCTGCGCTCGGCTCGCCGCCCTCTGCCCTGTGAGCGGGGTCATATCCACTCGAGCCTCTAGGCTCCATACCACCGCCTCGGCCCCCACCCGGGCCGGCGCTCCTACGACCCGGTGCCACCGCGCCGGCACAGGCGGCTCGTCCAGTCCACGGGATCAGCCGCCGGGAAAGGCGGATGCCATGCGCGCACTGACCAAGCTGACGGCAGGCCCGGGCCTGGAGCTCGTCGATCGCCCCGAGCCCGAGTGCGGCCCGGAGGAGGTCAAGATCCGCGTGCTGCGGGCAGGACTCTGCGGCACCGACCTGCACCTGGCCGGCTGGGATGACTGGGCGCAGGCCACCGTGAAGCCGCCGCTGGTCATCGGCCACGAGTTCTACGGCGAGGTCGTCGCGGTCGGCGAGAAGGTCACGAGCGTCGCCGTCGGCGACCGCGCCTCCGGCGAGGGGCACATCGTGTGCGGGACCTGCCGCAACTGCCGGGCCGGGCACCGTCACGTGTGCATCGCGATCGAGGGCCTCGGCGTGAACCGCGACGGCGCCTTCGCCGACTACGTCGTCCTGGCGGCCATGAACGCGTGGGTTCACCCGCCGCAGCTGGATCCGGACCTGGGCGCGATCTTCGATCCCCTGGGCAATGCCACGCACACCGCGCTGCAGTGGCCCATGGTGGGCGAGGACGTCGTGATCACCGGCGCCGGGCCGATCGGCGTGATGGCCGCGGCGATCGCCCGTCATGCCGGGGCGCGCTATGTGGTGGTCTCGGATGCCAGCGACTACCGCCTGGAGCTCGCCCGCAATGCCGGAGCGGACGTCACGATCAACGTGACGCGGCAGTCCCTCGCCGACGCGCAGGACATGCTCGGCATGAAGGAGGGCTTCGACATCGGCATGGAGATGTCCGGAGCCGGGCCCGCTGTCTCGGACATGATCAGCAACATGAACCACGGCGGCCGCATCGCCCTGCTGGGGCTGCCGCATCAGTCCTACGACCTGGACTGGGGCAAGGTCATCACCCACATGATCACGCTCAAGGGCATCTACGGACGCGAGATGTTCGACACCTGGTATGCGATGTCGCAGATGATCGCCACCTCGGAGCGCTTCCGCTCGGCCGTCTCGCAGGTCATCACGCACCGCTTCCCCGCCGAGCAGTGGCAGGACGCCTTCGAGGCCGCCCGCTCCGGCCAGTGCGGCAAGGTCATCCTGGACTGGTCCTGACCGCACCCGCCCCTCACCGACGACGACACCCCACCACCGACCCCGAAGGAATCACCATGTACGGCACCCTCAAGGAGGAGCTGAGCGCCACGCTGCAGGAGATCCGGGACTCCGGGCTCCACAAGGACGAGCGCGAGCTGACCTCCCCGCAGTCCGCCCACATCACGACCCTGAAGTCCGAGGCGCTGAACTTCTGCGCCAACAACTACCTGGGCCTGGCCGATGATCCGCAGATCATCGGCGCCGCCAAGACCGCCCTGGACGACTGGGGCTTCGGCATGGCCTCGGTCCGCTTCATCTGCGGCACGCAGAACCTGCACATCCAGCTCGAGGACAAGCTCTCCGAGTTCCTGGGCACCGAGGACACGATCCTCTACTCGTCGTGCTTCGACGCCAACGGCGGCGTCTTCGAGGTGCTCTTCGGCGCCGAGGACGCGATCATCTCCGATGAGCTGAACCACGCCTCGATCATCGACGGGGTGCGGCTGTCGAAGGCCCAGCGCTTCCGCTACAGGAACGCGGACATGGCGGATCTGCGCGCCCAGCTCGAGACGGCGGCCGATGCGCGCCGGAAGGTCATCGTGACCGACGGCGTCTTCTCCATGGACGGCTCCTACGCCCCGCTGGATGAGATCTGCGACCTGGCCGAGGAGTTCGGCGCCCTGGTCTTCGTGGACGACTCGCACGCGGTCGGCTTCATCGGCGACGGCGGGCGCGGCACCCCGGAGCTGTTCGACGTGATGGATCGCGTGGACATCCTCACCGGCACGCTCGGCAAGGCCCTGGGCGGAGCATCCGGCGGCTATGTGGCCGCCCATCAGGAGATCGTGGACCTGCTGCGGCAGCGCTCGCGCCCCTACCTGTTCTCGAACTCGGTGGCCCCGGCGGTCGTCGCGGGCTCCCTGGCCGCGCTCGAGCTGATCGAGTCCTCGGCGGACAAGCGGCGCACGCTGCAGGCCAACACCGAGCTGTTCGACTCGCTGATGCGCGAGGCCGGCTTCGACGTCCTGCCCGGAACCCACCCGATCCGCCCGGTCATGTTCCCCGGCGACGACGGCGCCCGCCAGGCGGCCCAGATCGCCGATCGCATGCTCGAGGCCGGCGTCTACGTGATCGCCTTCAGCTTCCCGGTCGTGCCGCGGGGCAAGGCGCGGATCCGCGTGCAGCTGTCCGCATCGCACTCGGAGCGCGACGTCCGGGATTGCGTGCAGGCCTTCATCGACGCGCGCGACGCCGTGGCCTGAGGCCTCCGCGCGCAGCGGCCCGCATCAGAGCGCATTGACAGGCGGACCCGACGAGCTCGAGCTCGTCGGGTCCGCCTGTCGCTGTCGCGACAGGGATCTCGTCGTCGTGCTCAGGCCACCTGCCGGCGTCGGGCCGCCTGATGCCGGCCGTGCACTGCGTGGTAGAAGACGCCGGCCACGACCACCACGACCGCCAGCCCCGCGTACATGGGGCCGTAGCCGGTCGCCGAGAGGATGGCGCCCAGCAGCACCGGGCCCAGCCCGATCCCCACATCGGCCAGCAGCAGCAGCGTGGAGATCCCGGTGCCGAGCTTGTCGGCAGGCACGGCGCTCACGGCGATGGCCTGGGCGGCCGGCATCAGCGTGCCGTAGCCCAGGCCAGTGAGCGCACCGGCCACGACCACCTGCCAGTCCTGCTGGGCCGCGGACAGCACGACCAGCGCCAGGACGAAGCACACGATGCCGAACCACACGACGATGTTGTCCCCGCGCTGGTCCTGGACGCGACCCAGCACGAAGCGCATCACGAGCATGGCCAGGGCGTAGGCCACGAAGAACAGTCCGGCGCCGGTGGCGACATCGCGCTCCACGGCATAGGCGTTCAGGTAGGTGATCACCCCGGCATAGCTCAGTCCGATCAGCACCATGACCAGCCCGATCGGCACGACGGCCGGATGCAGGATCTCCGAGAGCGAGAACTCGGCCTTCCGCGCGGCGACGGCCTCGTCGTTCTCCTCGGCCTCCTCGTCCGTGCGCGCTGCAGTGCCCTCGGCGGGGCGGCGCAGGAACAGCGAGAGCACCAGTCCGATGGCGGTGGCCCCCAGCGCGACGGCGAACAGCATCCCGTAGCTGTACGCCCCGACCAGGAAGAGCCCCAGCGCCGGCCCCACGGCCGTGGCCAGCGTGGTGCCCAAGGCGAAGAAGCCGGTGCCCTCGGCGCGACGGGCTGCGGGGATCACCGACTGCACGATGGCCATCACCGCCGTGGAGGCGAAGGCGTAGGCGAATCCGTGCAGGATGCGCACCGCGATCAGCAGGGGCAGCGAGGCGGTCGGGAGGTAGAGAGCGCAGGCCAGGATCGTCACTGCAAGGGCCGCGAGCATTACGCGACGGCGCCCCAGCCGATCGACGATGAAGCCGGTGACCAGTCGCGCGACGGTCGCCCCCACCACGAAGGAGCTCGAGGCGAAGCCGCTGGCGGCGTCGTCGGCGGCGAACTCGCGCACGGCGTACAGCGCCATGGTGGTGACCAGCAGGTAGAAGACGAGGTACTGCGAGAAGTTGACCAGCCAGGCCAGCACGAAGGCCGGGGTGATCAGGGGCTGAGCGCTCGGGTGGTCGATGCGCGGGATCTCACCGGTGGCGGCGGACAAGGGTCATCTCCTGGGATCGAGGTTTGTATGATGCAAATCTAGCACTGAGTGTGCACGATACAATCACTCTCGTCGAGAGCACGCCGTGAGAAGGGGCACCGCATGGCCGAGAAGAGCGGCAGCCGGACGCTGAAGGCGCTGATGTACGAGCACATGCTGATGTCCCGGCATGCCCTGCAGGGCTCGGCCCCGCGTCTGCGCCCGGAGACCCTGGAGCGCAGCGCGGCCGTGCTGCTGGCGCGCCTCCAGGCCTCCGGGCCGATGTCCGTGGGCGAGCTCGCCGAGGCCTTCGACCTGGAC
The DNA here is from genome assembly GCF_026672465.1 of Kocuria sp. SL71. NCBI lineage: Bacteria > Bacillati > Actinomycetota > Actinomycetes > Micrococcales > Micrococcaceae > Kocuria > Kocuria sp. SL71. The sequence continues at coordinate 199,611 of NZ_JAPPRE010000001.1, read as the reverse complement.
GTCTCCACGGTGCACCGCCAGGTCGCCGCAGCCATGAAGTCCGGGCTGATCGAGCGGGTCGAGGACCCCGACGGCGGCTCGGCCCGCAAGCACCGCCCCTCCCCGAGGGCGCGAACCGGCTCCGCGAGGACTTCCGCGGCCGCACCGACTCCGTGGCCGCCGTGACGGCCGAGTGGGCGGACGAGGACGTCGAGCAGCTGACCCGCCTGATGCGCCGCTTCAACGAATCGGTCGAGGCCATCCGGGCACAGCCCTGGCCGCGGCCCGGGCTCGACTGAGCTGTCCGGCTCGGACGCGACGTCGGCCGAGCGCGCTAGTCGGCAGCGACGACGTCGGTGAGCTCCAGCCAGCCGGCCATCGAGCGCAGCTGTGCCACAAGCGCCGGACGCGCCGCAGCCGGTGCGTCCGGCTCCCAGGTCAGGCGCTGCACGCGCAGGGCATCCGCCGCGCGGTCGGCCTTCAGGTCCGCGCGGGCGACCAGCGTGTCCCCGTAGACGAACGGCAGGACGTAGTAGCCGTGCAGCCGCTGAGCTGCGGGCGTGTAGATCTCCAGGCGGAAGCGCATGCCGAACAGCGCCTCGGTGCGCTCGCGCTGCCACACCAGCGAGTCGAACGGGCTGACCAGAGCCTCCACATGGGCTCTGCGCGGCCGTCGGGCCTCGGCATGCAGGTACGCCGGGCCCAGGCCGCGGACCGTCACCTCCTCCAGCTCACCGGCCGTCACCAGATCGACGACGGCCGCGCGGGACTCGTCGGCCCGCAGCCGGAAGTAGTCCCGCAGGCTGCGCAGGCTCGCCACCCCGTGGGCGCGGGCGGCGATGCGGATCAGCTCCACATGGGCCTCATGAGCGTCCATCTGCCGCGAGCGCTCGAGCGGCTCGGGAGGAAGGATCCGCTCGGGCAGGACGTAGGTGCGCTCGAACTGCTGGTTGCGCCCGCTGCTGATGATCTGCCCGGACCAGAACAGGAACTCCAGCGCGGTCTTGACCGCCGACCAGTTCCAGCCCCAGCCGTCGCCGCGGCCGGGGACCTGATGCTCCACGAGCGCGTCGCACTGCCGGGCGGTCAGGGGCCCATGGGATGTCACCACGGCGAGCACCCGCTCCACGAGCTCGGGCTGCTCCCGGGCGATCCGGCGGATGCCGCCCCAGGCCTCGTCACGAGCGCGGTCGCGGCGGAAGGCCAGCAGCGGCCAGGTCTGCAGCGGGATCAGACTGGCCTCGTGCGCCCAGTACTCCACGAGGCGCCGGGGCGAGCGGTCGCGCAGCCGGTCCAGCCGTGCGCGGTCGTACGGGCCGAGCCGGGAGAAGAACGGCAGGTAGTGGGAGCGGGTGAGCACGTTGACCGAATCCACCTGGACCACGCCCACGCGATCGATCACCCGGTTCAGGTGCCGCGCCGTGACAGCGCCCGGAGCCGGGCGCTGGTCCAGGAAGCCCTGGGCGGCCAGGGCGATGCGGCGGGCTGCCGCAGGAGTCAGCTCGGTCATCGGGGCCCCTGGTTCAGCGCGGACTCCAGCTTCTCCAGGGTCTTGGCGCACGTGCGCTGCCCGATCAGCCCCTCCCGGGCATGGGCCGTGGCTTCGAGGCCATGCTGCGACCACACGACCTGCAGGACGCAGGGATTCATCCCCGCCGCACCCGAACCGACCATGCCGGTCATGAGCACGACCGGTCGGTCCGGGGCCCATCCCCACTCGGCTCGACCGCCGAAGACCTCCCGCAGCACGTGCTGGACCAGGTCCTGATCCAGCGCCACCGGCAGCTGGGCCCGCGCCCCGTCCAGGTGCGTGAGGTGGCGGGTGCCGACCTGCGCACCGAACGCACCTCCCGAGCGGCCTCCGACGACACCGGGGATCCCGGCCCCGACCCCGCCGCCGAAGCCTCCGCCCGCACCGCCGAGCTGGGCGAGCCGCCCCTCCAGGCGCGCCTCGACCTCTGCCAGGGGCAGCACCGGAGAGGGCACCTGCGGTCGAACCGAACGTCGGCGGCGAAGCAGGGGCAGCAGGATCAGCAGCACTCCCCCGACCCCGAAGAACAGGGCACCGATCAGCATGATCGCGACCATCACCCAGTCCCCCGCGTCGCTCGGCCCACCGCTCAGCCCGCCGGCCAGCATCGCCAGGCACCCCAGGCCCATGCCGATGGATCCCACCCCCATGAGGATCGGGGTGGCGGGGTGATCAGCGCCCAGCAGCTGCGTCAGCCCGATCAGCGCGCAACCGCCGAAGAAGGCGATCACGACCAGGCCGAGCATCACGGGACCGAAGAGCAGGACGAAGACACCGGCCGCCACAAACAGCAGGGAGATGACGAGCAGCAGGATGGCCTTGAGCCGGCCGGGCTGAGATCCGCCCATCGCTCAGGACCCCGACGGCCAGGTGTCGCGGACGGGTGCTCCGCCTTCGACCACGTCCTCGGACCTGCCGGTGAAGCGGGTCCAGGAGTCCTGCGGCCGGTAGCCGAGCTCGACCATGGTGTTCGTGATGTCCCAGCGCCGGTTGGGGTTCTCGGAGATCGCGTAGTACGCCCCGAAGCTGCGATCCGCCTCGATCGCGCAGCGCACCACCTGGACGCAGTCGTCGGGCGAGAGCCACATGGCGTGCAGCAGCTCGTCGTCGGCCTCCAGCGGATCCTGGGCGTACCAGCCGATGCGCAGGGCGATGAACTCGAGGCCGAACTCATCGTGGTAGTAACTGCCCAGCGCCTCGCCGAAGACCTTGGAGACCCCGTAGAGCGAGTCCGGTCGAGGCAGCGTGGTGGGCAGCACGGGCCACTGCTCGTTCCGATCCCACATGCCGAAGGCGTGATTGGACGACGCATAGACCACGCGACGCACCCCGGCCTGCCGGGCCGCTTCCAGCACGCTGCGGGTGCCCACGATGTTGGCGTCCAGGACGTCGTCCCACTCGGCCTGCGGGGCCGATGCCCCCGCCAGGTGCACCACGGTGTCCACGCCGTCCATCAGGGCCAGCATCTCGTCCAGGTCGGTGATCTGCGCTGGGCGCAGCACGCGCTCCTGCTCCTCGTTCCTGGGCGTGCGCCCGTGCTGGATGATCTCGTAGCCGGGGCCCTGCTCGTTGAGCCGCTCGGCCAGCAGCAGCCCGATCCCGCCGGTGGCACCCGTGATCAGGAGGCGGCGGTTCGGGGCGGAGGACTCTGATGGCGTGGTCATGGCCCCATCCTCCCCCGGCGCATGGATCGGCGCACGCGCCGCAGCAGGGTCGTGCTCGGATCCTGGTCGCGCTCCACCGACGGCTCGTCGGAGGCGCCGTCGATCACGGCCTGCGCCGCCGAGGGCTCCACCCCCGCGTAGAGCATCGCGTCCAGGGCCAGGAGGCGGATCATCCGCACGGTGGGATCGCACTGCCGAGCGGGGCACAGCTCGGACAGCGCGGCCGGGAAGTCGTCGACGACGCCCTGGCGGGCGCTGCGGCTCGCGGGGTCCTCGGCCAGGCGCTCGATCAGTCCCGCGAAGCGCTTCAGGGAGGCGCCATGGGCCACCCGGGACGACGGGTCCGCGGCGATCGCCAGGCGCACGGCCATGATGGCGTCATCGCCCAGCAGGTCCAGATGACCGGCGTTCTCGGTCATGGCTACCAGGGGCGCCTCCCGGAGCGGCGGGTCAGCGAGTGCCGGGCCACGCGCTGGCTGCGCTCGCGCGCCGAGGCCACATCGGCCAGGTCGTCGCGCGTCTCGCGCAGGCCCGCGAGCGCGTCGACGGCCGCGGCCTCGTCGTCGCCCGCCAGGGCCTCGGCGGCCCGGCGCAGACCGGAGCCAACTGACGACAGGGCCTCAGACTCCGCGGCTCGCAGCAGCTTGAGCGGATCCGGGGTGAACAGCAGCTGCGTGAACACGAGCGCGACTCCCGCCCCGATCAGGGCGTCGATCAGCCGCTCAGGGCCGGCGCTGCCGTCGGAGATCGACACGGTCAGCACGGCGGAGGCCGCTGCCTGGGCCACGAGCAGCCGGGAGCCGCCGGCCAGTGTGGAGATGCTCAGCGACACGAGGACAGCGATGCCCAGCGCGAGCGCCAGATCGGAGACGACCAGCAAGGTCAGCTCCCCCACCACGATCCCGAGCACGACGCCCAGCAGCAGCTTCAGGGCGTTGAGGCCGCGCTCGCCCAGATCCGTGTTCAGAGACACGACCGCGGCGATCGGGGCGAAGAACGGCTCCGAGTGGCCCCCGAGCCAGCGGGCGAGCAGGAAGGCGATCAGCGCGGCGGCGGCCAGCTGCAGGATGGTCCACCCGTCCTCGCGCAGCCGATCGCGCACCTCAGCTCTCCAGCTCACCGCACCTCACCCGTCCTCCTCGGCGCCCTGCGCCAGCGGCCTCAGGCCATCGCCCTGCCCTTGGTCTCGGGCAGGGACTTCCACACGAAGCACACGCCCAGCAGTGCGAAGGCCGTGTACAGACCGTAGGCCAGATCCAGGCCGATCCCCGCCAGGACGGGGAAGGTCAGCGTGATCAGCCAGTTCATCAGCCAGTTCACGGCGGTGCACACGGCCACGGCGATGGTGCGGAGGTCCGAGTCGAACAGCTCGCCGAGCATGAGCCACATGACCGGCCCCCAGGTGATGCCGAAGGAGATCGCGAAGCCGTTCATGCCGATCAGGGCGGTGAGCGCAGCCCCGCGAGGCAGAGCGCCCTCGGCGCCGCCGCCCTGGGCGAAGGCGATGGCCATCGCGGCCATGGAGGCGACCATGAACGCGCCGCCGACGATCAGCATGCTCCGGCGTGGGACGCGGTCCATGATCAGGATCGCCACGACCGTGGCCGCGATGCTCAGCCCGGCGGTGAGCATACTGACCTGGAAGGAGGCGTCGACGGGCACGCCCACCGACTGCCAGATGGTGTTGGAGTACATCTTCACGACGTTGATGCCCACGAGCTGCTGGAAGGCGGCCAGCAGGATCCCGGCCCACACGATGCCCTGGAGCCCCAGCCGGCTGCCGCGCAGATCCTTCAGCGACGGGCTCTCGGATCGGTCCGCGAGCTTCTCGCGGATGCGCTCGAAGCGGCCCTCGGCGTCCTCGCCGCCGGCGCGCTCGATGAAGGCGCGGGCCGAGTCGTGATCGCCCAGGCGCACTGCATCGGGCGGGGACTGCGGCAGGCGCAGCGAGATCAGCACGTAGGACAGCGCCAGGACGGCGACGACGGCGAACATCCAGCGCCAGGCCTCCATGCCCCACAGCTGGGCCGATTCGGAGCCTGCGGCCCGGGCGAACAGGTACCCGGAGACCAGGCCCAGGAACTGACCGAGCACGATCGCCATCTGCCAGAAAGTGCCCATGGTGCCGCGGATGCGCGGCGGGGAGACCTCGCTGACATAGGCCGGGACCACTGCGCTGGCGGCGCCGATGCCCAGGCCTGTGCAGATGCGGAAGACGAGGATCAGCCAGAAGCCGTCGGCGAGCTGCGTGAGAACCGAGCCCACGAGCATCAGGGTGCCGGCCAGGGTCATGACCGGGGTGCGCCCTATCCGCTCGGAGACATCGCCCGAGAACCAGGCACCCGCAGCCGCCCCGATCATCGCGATCGAGGTGATCAGCCCCGTCTGGAACGAGCTGAGCTCCAGCGACGGCGCGATGCCGTTGATCGCCGAGTTCATGGTCGACATGTCGAAGCCGAACAGGAAGCCGCCGATCACCGCGCCGACCGCGAGCACGGCGATGAAGGCGGTCTGATGACGGGCGGCGGGCCTCGCCTGGGCGGGCGCAGAAGAAGGCACGGGGAACCTCGCTGACAGGGGGGGGAAGGAAGGGTGCTGTCCTTCACCGTATCCACGCTCCGGATCCCCCGCGCGCCCGAGGTGAGCCGGATCTCAGCCGCGCAGTCCTGCGGCGGCCCGGTGGAGGGCGTCGCCGGAGGCGTGCAGGCGCTCGAGCTCGCCGTCATCGAACGGAGTCCGCTCGATGGGGTGCACCCCCGAGGCGCTGACGATGCTCGGCACCGACAGCGCAGCTCCGTCGATTCCGTGCAGGCCTGAGAGCACGATGGAGACCGTGAGCACGGCGTCACGGTCGTCTCCACGAGCTTCCAGATCGCGGGCTGCGTCGGGACCTCGCTGGCCGCCGGCGTCTACGGCGCGCTCAGCGCCTCCGGCACGGCGAGGAACCGCGCCCCGTGGGCATCGTGAGCCGCTCGTCGATCAATCGCATGGTGGCGGGAAGCCGTCTGCGCCGGCACAAGGACAGCAGGACGCTGGTGGAGACCAGCCTATGATCAGGCGGCCCGCATGGCGCGGGGCTCAGCGCAGCAGCCGGCTCAGCAGCCGGTGGGCGCCGCGGCGGCCCATCCGCTTGCCGAGGGCCTCGGGGCCGCGCTGGGCCGCGCGGGCGTCGCCGCGCATCCGTCGTGCCTTGAACAGCCAGTTCAGCATGGTGTTTTCCTCCTGCGCGTCGTCGGTCCGGCGCGGAATCAGCGGCAGGTGCCGTGGTAGCCGGACCGCGTGGTCCGGCTCAGCCTACGGACCCCGTCCGACGGGCGGGAGACCCTCAGTCGCCGCGCATGTCCTGGGCGAGCATCACCACGATGCCGCTGGGCCCGCGCAGGTACGTCAGGCGGTAGACGCCCTGGTAGTCCGCCACTCCGCGCATCGGGTGGCAGCCGTGGGCGGCCGCCTTCTCCAGGGCGGCGTCGAGATCGTCGACCTGGAAGGCGACCCGGTGCATGCCCAGGTCGTTCGGCTGGGTCGGCGGCATGGGGCTGGCAGGCGGGTGGATGTACTCGAACAGCTCCAGGACGCCGCGTCCGTCGGGAGTGGACAGCACGGCGGTCCGCTCACACATCCACAGCGGCTGGGCATGCCGCCACGATCGCCGAGGCAGCCTCGATGGCCTCCTCGACGTCCTGCTTCGTGGCGGGCGGCCGAGAGATATCGGGGTACTCGGTGCTGTTGCGGACCTGTCGCATCCAGTCGAACTCCGCCAGGGCATCGTCGGACACCTAAGCAGCGGCGGCCGCGCCGGTGTTCACGTGCGCCCCGCCCACCGGTCGAGCGCGCAGACCGTGGTGAGCCAGCACGGCTGCCAGCGCCTTGCGCGCGGCGTCGTAGGCCGCGCGGAGCACCGGCCCCGGCCCATAGGTGGGTTGAACGATCTCTCGCATGGGTGCATGCAGCGGATGATCCCGCTCAGCACGCACCAGTCGATTGCGCCCCTCCTGGCGATCCTGCAGGACGCCGACGTCGATCAGTTGCTGGATCTCCCGATGCACGACCGCTGGGCTGACCCCGGTGCGTCGACCGAGCTCGGCCAGGGAGACTTCTCGCTCGGGGTGGCCCAGCATCTCGGCGAGGATCGCGCCCACGGCGTCCGATCGCACGAACGGCGTGAGCTGCGGAGGAAGAGTCTTCGCGGAACAGGAAGATTTATTCCTGTCATTGAAATGGCCAGGGGTGCGCTCGAGATCTCACTGCGACGTCAGAGCAGGCCTGTAGCGTGCGCAGCGATGCACTGCACCGACGAAACTCGTGAAGGGAATCCGATGACCGAGACCACGCAGGACCGCACGCCCACGCAGGACCCAGCGGAGGACGGGGCCTTCTTCCCGTCTCCGTAGTCACTTTCCCAGTACACCGCTCCCACCACGGACTTCGACGGACTGGCCACCGAGGAGCAGTACCGCGGCGGCCGCTGGAAGGTCCTGGTGATCGCCGCCCACGAGCGCTACATGCGCATGCGCAACGGGACGTTCTTCTCCACCGGCAATCACCCCGTCGAGACCCTGCTGCCGCTGCACCACATGGCCCAGGCCGGCTACGGCATCGACGTCGCCACGCTCACGGGCGGGCCCGGCAAGTTGGAGTGGTGGGCCTACCCGTCGCAGGACCAGGCTGTGGCCAGCACCTGGGAGGCCACCCAGGAGTCCTTCAAGACCCCGCGCGCGCTCGCCGACGTCATCGCCGACGGGCTCGACGACTACGCCGCGATCTTCATCCCCGGCGGCCACGGCGCCATGACGGGCCTGCCCGACAGCCGCGAGCTGCGGTCGGCACTGGACTTCTTCATGGAGCAGGACCGGCTCATCATCACCCTGTGCCACGGCCCCGCCGCCCTGCTGGCCGCGGGCGTCGACCGCGAGAAGAACCCCTTCGCGGGTCGCCGCATCACCGCCTTCCCGGATTCCCTGGACCTGGGGGCGAACATCGAGATCGGCTACCTCCCCGGGCAGATGCCGTGGAACCTGGGCGAGCAGCTCACCGCCGCCGGTTTCGAGATCGTCAACGACGACATGTCCGGAGCGACCACCCGCGACGGCAATCTGCTGACCGGCGACAGCCCTCTGGCCGCGAACCAGCTCGGCAAGGAGTCCGCGCTCGCGCTGTTGGAGTCGTTCGGCGACTGAGCCGTCCCCTGGAGTCGGCACACCATCGCAGCTCCTGCACCGAGCCCGCCCCGGAGCCTCTTCCGGAGCGGGCTCGGCCATGAAGCCCCCGGCCCTTCAGCTCCGCGCGGTGACTCGGGCGATGAAGCCGAGGATCTCCTCTTCGGCGTCGGCGCGAGTCAGCGGCTCGTCGTGCACCTCGTGGCGGACTTCGGGGAAGACGCGGGTGCGGACGTCGTCATGGCCGCTGTCCCGCAGTCGATTGGCCACGTGGAACGCGCCTTCGCCGAAGTTGGCGACAGGATCCTGCTCCCCCGCCAGGATCAGCACCGGCAGATCCACGGGCAGAGCGGCGTAGAAGGAGTCGTCGTTCGCCTGGTCGTAGAGGTCCACGAACCCCTTGAGGAACCGTGCGCTCAAGGGCGCCCCGAAGTTGTTGAAGGGGTCGCGGCCGTGGTCGGCCACCACGTCGGCGTCCAGGGCCACCCAGGCCGTGGGTCCCGCGTCCTGGCCGAAGCGGGCCAGGAAGCCGTCGAAGAGCTGTCCCACCAGAAGATCCGGCGCCGGCTCGGCACGGCCCTCTCCGGCGGAGAGGCGGGCGAGCATGTCCCGGTCGACCGTCGACTCGATGCCGCGCATCTGCGCCGCGATGCCGCCCAAGGCCAATCCGGCCAGCTCGACATCCGGCTGCGCGGCCAGGACGCGGGCGATCATCGAGCCCCAGCTGTGCCCGAACACGACCACCGGGACCCCGGGCAGCTCCTGCCGCACCCTGGCCAGCAGCGCCAGCTCGTCGTCGACGACCACACGGGCGGCGTCGTCGCCGGCATCTGCCCATATCCCGGACCGCATCGCCGTGCGACCATGCCCGCTGTGATCGCCCGCCGCCACCGCGAACCCCTCGTCCAGCAGCGCGCTGATGAGGTGGAGGTAGCGCCGCGAGTGCTCGCCGAGGCCGTGGACGATCTGCACGATCGCCTTGGGCTCGGCGATCGGCGTGTGCAGCCATGCCTGGATGGTGTCGCGACCATTGGCCGACGCGAACTCGATCTCCTGCAGTGCCATGGGTGTCCCCTGCGCTGGATGCGCCGCCGGTCGGCGCTGGGAGCCTCAGCATAATTCGGCGCGTCCTGACAGTTCCGGTGGAATGCAGCCGCCCCGCAGTTCACTGCCGGGCGCTGCCGCCGTCCACCGCACGGGCCAGATCGGTCATGGCCAGCTCGCCGTGGACCCCCGCGCCTGCCATGAGTCCGGCTGCGGCGGCCGAGACCACCATGGTCATGGGCTGGCTGGCGTTGCCTGCGCTCCAGATCCCCGGGATCGGTGTCATCCCCTGCGGGTTCGTGGGGATCTGCCGCCCGAAGGGCGTCTCCCCGGGACAGGCCGCGGAGTTCTCCACCATGACCCCGCACGCGCTCGAAGCCCACCGCGGGCCGGCGGAGATCCTCACGATCTTCGATCACGACGGCGAGCAGGCGCACCTCCCTGGACGGTCCCAGGGCTGAGGCTCGCCAGACCGAATCAGCCCCTGGCGAGCTCGGTCCGCTGACGCATGCCGTACGTCGCCACGCGCCGAGTAGCGTTGGCTCCATGAACACGATCTTCGATTCAGTGCGCGGCCTCGGCTTCCGACGCGGACCGCAGCGGCTCGCCGGAGGCATCGGCGGCGCGATCGCCGCGCGGCTCGGGATCAACGTGTGGGTGGTCCGCGCGCTGCTGCTCGCCTCCTTCCTGCTGCCTGTGCTGGGCGTGGGCGCCTACGCGCTCGTGTGGGTGCTGACCCCTTGGCAGGACGGCAGCATCCCGCTTGAGCGGGCTCTTCGAGGCTGACGACCGTGGTCCTGGCCTCGCGAGTGCTATCGCTGCTCAGCGCCGCACTGTGGGTCCTGAGCCTCACCACGCCCGTCCTCGATTCACGGGACAAGGACGGCATCTCCATGATCCAGACCGCCTTAGGCGGCACCGAGAGCGGGCTGAAGGCGGACTGGCCGCTGTTCGCCGCGCTCGGTGCGGCCGTGATCCTGTGCGCGCTCAGTGCCTGGATCGGCCGCTCGCGCCGGTGGGCCCTTGCGGCGCTGATCGTCGCGGCGGTGTGGGGCGTCGTCCTCTGGCACATGATCGACACCGCGCCGTTTGCGCTCTGGGACGGCATGGACGCCCAGGGCCGACCCACCGGCGGCATGGTCGTGGCGGAGCCGGCTGCCGGGGCTTCGCTGTGGGGTGCTGGCATCGCCGCCCTGGCGCTGGCCGGCCTGCTCCGAGTGGCGGCTCGTCGCCCTGAGGCGGTCAGCGCCAACTGAGGCGCCCCTCGAGACACAGGACATCACGGGCGGCCGCCGCGCGGCCTCCGGCATCGATCGCGAGCCCGCATCAGGCCGGGTGCCGCTCCTTGATGACCTTCATGGCGAAGCGCGACTGCATCCGCCCCAGCCCCGGCAGGGCGCTGAGATGCTCGGTGCTGAAGCGCTCGAAGCTGGGCAGGTCCGCCACCGCGACGAGCGCCTCGATATCCGGGGCGCCGAACATCCGCCGGGCCTCGATGACCTCGTCATAGGCCACGAGTGCGACCTCGAACTGCTCGATCGTGGACTGGCGCTGGTCGGCGAGCTCGAATTCGACGTAGACCTGGAACTGCCGTCCGAGCGCCTCGGGCGAGATCCGCGCGTGATATCCCAGGATCACGCCCCCCTCCTCCAGACGGCGCACCCGGCGCAGGCAGGGCGACGGCGTGAGCCCCACCCGATCCGCCAGCTCGGTGTTGGTCAGGCTCGCATTCGCCTGCAGCTGGTCGATGATGGCGCGATCCACGGAATCCATAGCAGGATCTTGCCATTTCAGCGGTTCGTCCGGGCTGAATTTGGCATCGGCTGTCGCGGACTTCTTCCTACGCTGTCCCTCGTCAACGACGACCGACGCCGCCCGAGGAGGCCGCAATGGATATGGGACTGTGGCTCGCTTTCATCGCCGCGACGGGAGCGCTGCTGCTGCTTCCCGGACCGGACTGGGCCTTCATGCTCGCCACCGGTGCACGCCAGCCCCGGATCGTCCCTCCGGTCGCCGGGCTGACGATCGGCTACGTGATCCTCTCCCTCGTGGTAGCCACCGGACTGGGCCCGCTCATCGCCGCCGTTCCCGCAGCGCTGATCACGGTGACCCTGGCCGGAGCGGGGTACCTGGCCTTCCTGGGGATCCGCATCCTGCGCGCGCCGCGCCCGGCCGCACCCGATGCCTCGACGGGTGCGCTCGAGATCGTCCCCAGCGCGCCGGTGACGGCCGCCGCCCCGGGCCGGAAGGTCCTGCGCCAGGGCGTCGCCGTGAGCACGCTCAATGCCAAGTCGCTGGTCCTGTTCGTCGCCTTCCTCCCCCAGTTCGTCTCGACGACCGCGGCATGGCCCCTGTGGGTTCAGCTCGGAGCGCTCGGACTGACATGGACCGGCCTGGGCGCGATCTTCTATGTCGGTCTCGCCGCGGCATCTCAGAGGCTGCTGGCCGGACGCGACGGCCCCGCCGATATCGTCACCCGCATCACGGGCGCGGCCATGATCCTCATGGGTCTCTGGCTGGCCGGCGAGCAGTTCGCCCATCTGCTGAGCGGAGTGCGCTGAGCGGCCGACTGCGGGGCCCCGTCGGCAGGACGCATCAACGAGCGACGTCATCTCCATGCCGCCGTCGCACTCGACACCTCTCTAGGTACGGATCATACTTAGATACATGACAGACGCCGATCCACTGTGGCCGACCCCCTGGGTGCGCGCCGCCATGGGCACCGCCCTGCTGGCGGTGCTGGCCGAGGAGCCGCTGCATGGATATGCGATCGCCGAACGGCTCGCCGAACGCGGGCTCGGCCGCCCCAAGGGCGGCTCGCTCTATCCGCTGCTGAACAGCCTCGAGCAGCAGGGCGCCATAGCGGCGTCGTGGTCCCAGGGCGACAGCGGCCCCGGGCGGCGCACCTACCGCCTCACCGACGTCGGACGAGAGCGCCTGTCCCGGGAGCGCGACGACTGGCATCGCCTGGTCGCAGCGCTCGAGCCCTCTTCTCCCGCAGCTCACTCTCAGGAGGACGCACGATGACCGCGCAGAGCGATTTCCAGGCCGCCGTCGACAGAGTGGGCACCGCCCGCGGTGCTGAGGAGGATCAGGACTGGGCGCTGACCGCAGGTGGTCGGCTGCTGATGGAGGAGGTGCTGGAGCGTCGCATCGTCGAGGCCCTCGACGAGGTCGCCGAGCAGGTGGCCGCGGCACAGGAGCCTGCGCAGGAGCTCTTCGGCGACCCGCTGACCTGGGCGCGTGGGCAGGAGGCGGCCTGGCGCGAGCAGGGCATGGCCCTGAAGGCGCCGCCGACGACCAGCCCGCGCAACTTTGCGGTCGAGACGCTGATCATCGCGAGCTTCTACGCCGGCCTGTTCCTGCTCTACGAGCTGATCACCTGGTCCTGGGCCGACCCCCTGAAGCTGTCCTTCCTGCTGGCACCGCTTGCTCTGGCGCTGACGTCGCGGACGATCGCAGCCGTCCACACCGCGGTGACGGCGGCTCGATCGCACACCGCCGGAGTCCTGGCCGCGGTGGCCGCAGCGCTTCCCGGCATCACGCTGAGCGTGGGCGTCTTCGCGCTCGGCAATCCCGTGACGCTTCCCGGCACGGCCATGCTGGGCTTCCTGGGCGCGGTCGTCGCCTATGCGCTGCTCGCCTGGGCCACCGCACTGGCCTGGCCCGCGCGGCCCGCCAGGACCGCAGCGCCTCACGACGACGCCTCCTGGTACGACGCCCTGGGCGCTGCACTGCGCAGCCGCGGGGACCTCACGGATTCGCGGGTGAAGGAGATCCTGGCCGAGGCGCGATCCCATGCCCAGGAGGCCGGCACCTCGCCTGCCGAGGAGTTCGGGGCGGCGGAGGCCTACGCGCAGCGGTTCGCGCCGAATCGGGCAGTGGCGGCTCGACGCCGGGCCTGGATGACGACCGGCGTTGCTGGGCTGGTGCTGCTGGTCACGGTGATGGAGCTGATCGAGGGTGAGCATGTGCTTCGGTACGAGCTGTGGCTGCTGCTGGTCGTGGTCATCGCCGCGCTGGAGTGGCGCAGGGCGCGCAAGCTGAGCTGATTCCTTCCCGCCGGCGCCGATGATCAGGCCCGTTATGACGAGATTCTCCGTTGGATCGCGATGCTGTGGCGAGCAAAGTCGGCACAGGCCCGGTGGGCACTGGATCACCGCCATACTGAGCCCATGAAGGATCGTCTGGCTCCTCTGGACCTGCCCGATCAGTCCGAGCGCATGACGAAGACCCACGGCTGGCGACCCTTCCGGGCCTACGGGCGCTCCAAGCTCGCCGACATGCTGTGGGGCCCGGAGCTCAACCGCCGGCTCGCCCCGCGCGGGATCCCCGTGATGCTGGCCCACCCCGGCTGGGCGCTCAAGGCGCAGCGCGGCGCCCCGACCCTGCTGGCTCGCTCCCCCGAGGCCGCCGATCCGCAGCTGGCGCGGCGGCTGTGGGACGAGGCGGTCCAGCTCACGGGGACCGACCTGGACTGAGGTGACGCTCCTCGTCTCCATAGCTGCTGGCCCGGCCGCTTCGCGAGGCCGCGCAGAGTCCCGATGGGGACCGCCGCAGATCTGCTTGACTGCCTTCATGACGATCTTCGCTGTGCGCTTCTCCCACCTCGACAGGCCAGACCCGCTGGATGCCGAGCGCGTGATCGAGCAGTGGCGCCCCACCGGGGGCACATGGCTCTGACCGCGCACGGGCGTTCGCAGAATCTTCTCGCTCCGGACCTCACATCTCACCCATCCCGCGCGTCTTCAGGGCGATGACGATGAATCAGCCCTTCGATCAAGCAGTCCAGCGGCACGGCGAGACCGTGCTGCGGGTCTGCCGGGCCGTGCTCGGGCCCGGCCCCGACTCCGACGACGCCTGGTCCGAGACGTTCCTGGCCGCGCTGCAGGCATGGCCCGAGCTGCCCCAGGACACGAACGTGGAGGCCTGGCTGGTGCGCGTGGCCCACCGCAAGGCGATCGACATCACCCGGGTCCGCGGGCGGCAGGCGATCCCCACCGACGCGCTCCCCGAGCGAGGCGCCTCACAGGAGCTGCCCGGCGACGACGGGCGCGAGGTGTGGACGGCCGTGGCCGCACTGCCGCAGCGGCAGCGCCTGGCGATCGCCTATCACTACCTCGGCGGCCTTCCTCATGCTGAGACCGCACGGATCATCGGCGGCAGCGCAGAAGCGGTGCGCCGAGCGGTCTCCGACGGCCTCAAGAACCTGCGTCACGGCATGGGCGCGGACCACCCCACGAGAGGAGCCTCCCGATGACCGAGAAGACCCCGACGCCCTGCCCCGGCGACGACCTCGCGACCGAGCGGGACACGCTGTTTTCGATCGAGTCCTCTGCGGTGGCGGATCTGCGATCGCGCCTGTCGGCGCAGGCCGGCGAGCGGGGGCTGGTCGACGTCGCCTATCGCACCCTGGAGACCCCCGTGGGTCCGCTGCTGCTGGCAGCGACCGAGACGGGGCTGGTGCGTGTGGCCTTCGAGCGCGAGGGCTTCGACGCCGTGCTGGAGTCGCTCGCGCAGCGGATCAGTCCGCGGGTGCTGGAGGCGCCGCACCGCCTGGATGCTGCGGCGGTGGAGCTCGACGAGTACTTCGCGGGCCGCCGGCACAGCTTCGACGTGCCGCTGGACTTCGCCCTGTCCTCGGGGTTCCGCCGCAGCGTCCAGACCAGCCTGCTGGGCATCGACTACGGGCGCACCCGGTCCTACAAGGAGATCGCCGAGCTCGTCGGCAGCCCCCGGGCGGTCCGCGCGGTCGGCACGGCGTGCGCGACCAACCCGCTGCCGGTCGTGCTGCCCTGCCACCGCGTGCTGCGCTCCGACGGCGGCCTGGGCGGATACATCGGCGGACTGGAGGCCAAGACGGCGCTGCTCTCGTTGGAGAAGGCTGCCTGAGCGCTTCAACGGGCACCCCTCCGCGACGCAGACTTCACTCCGGACGAGTCCGCCCCTCCTCGACCTCTCGGACCAGCGCGGCGTCCTGGTCCTGGAGCACTCGGACATCCACAGACTCGATGCCCCAGAACGGCGCCTGAGCGCCTACGACCGGGAACTTCTCAGCCCCCTCCGACACAGCCAGTCTGTAGAGCTCGATGAGGCTCTCATCCGGCACGTCATTCGCCCTGGCCAGGGCCTCGAGCATCGGCGGCGTCAACGACGGGTGCGGCCGGGGACCGGTCAGCCGATCGGGTACCCGGTGACCGGGCCCTGGGCGTTCGGCTCCCAGCCGAGCTCCGGGGCGACGTGCTCGGCGAAGCTGCCCAGCAGGTTGAGGTTCAGCTCCGGACCCATGTGGGCGGGGATCGTGAGCATCAGGGTGTCCGACTCCATGACGGCGGCGTCGGCCTTGAGCTGCTCGACCAGCCGGTCCGGCTCGCCGACGTAGGACTTGCCGAAGGTGCTGCGGAAGCCGTCGATGATGCCGATCTGGTCCTGGCCCTCGCGCTGCAGCTGCCCGTACAGCGCCTGGTCCTCGGCGGTGACGATCGGGAAGATGCTGCGGCTCACGCTCGTGCGCGGAGTCCGGCTGTGGCCTGCGGCCTTCCACGCCTCCCGGTACTGCTGCAGCTGCTCGGCCTGCAGATCGGCGAATGCGGCGCCGGTGGCCTCGGTGAGCAGGGTCGAGCTCATGAGGTTCACGCCCTCGCGCCCGGCCCACTCGGCCGTCTCACGGCTGCCGGCGCCCCACCAGATCCGCTCGTCCAGACCCGGCGAATGCGGCTCGACGCGCAGCCGCATGCCCCGTCCGTGCTGGGCGGGATCGGCGTCGACCATCGTCTCCCCTCGCACGGCCGCCATCAGCTGATCGAACTTGGGGCGGGCGATATCTGCACCGCGCGGGTCGGTGGAACCGGTGTAGCCGAAGGCCTCCCAGCCGCGCAGCGCCGGCTCGGGCGATCCGCGGCTGATGCCGATGGCCAGGCGCTGATCGCTGAGCAGATCCAGCGCCCCCAGCTCCTCGGCCAGATAGAGGGGGTTCTCGTAGAGCATGTCGCGGTTGTGACACTCGTTCCGTAAGCTTGGTTGCATGGTCGAACTGGTAGCGCTGAGGAAGACGAACGAGGTGGCCGCGTACGTCCGCGCCTCCATGGACCGCAAGGGCGACCGCTGGACGGTCGATACGCAGCTGAGGAAGATCAGGGCGCTGGCCGAGGCCAAGGACTGGAACGTCGTCGAGGTCTACGAGGACAACGCCGTGTCGGCGACGAAGAAGCGCCGCGCTGGCACCCGCTGGGCCGAGATGCTGGACGACGCCCGCGCGGGCCGCTTCTCGATGGTGGTCGCTGTGGACATGGACCGGCTGCTGCGCAGCACGAAGGACCTCAACACCTTGATTGACCTGGGGCTGCGGGTCGTCACCGTGGACGGCGAGATCGACCTCTCGACGGCCGACGGTGAGTTCCGAGCGACGATGCTCGCGGCACTGGCCCGGTTCGAGGCCAGGCGTAAGGCGGAGCGTCAGATCAGGTCGAACGAGCGCCGACGCTTCGAGGGCATCCCGACGAGCGCCTGGAAGGCGTTCGGGTGGACGCGAGAGGGCGAGCTGATCCCGGAGGAGGCCGACGCCGTCCGGCGGGCCTTCGCCGCGTTCCTCGGCGAGCCGTCGCTGTCGATCCGGCGAATCCGCGAGGATCTGAACGGTGCCGGTCATCTCACCGCCCGCGGGTCGGAGTTCTCCGTCGATGCCGTGCGCTACCTCCTGGCGAACCCGCTCTACGCTGGCTACATCAAGCACTACGCGTCGGGCGAGCTGTACCCGGTGCAGGGCGACGCGTTCCCGCCCATCGTCGGCGAGCAAACGTGGCGGGCCGCGGTGGCGAAGCTGGAGGACAACGTGCGAAGGTCGGCGAGGCAGGGTAACCAGCCGAAGTACCTTCTGTCCACGATCGGGCTGTGCGGGAAGTGCGGCGCGACGCTCGTCTCCGGGACGAACAGTCGCAAGCAGCCGACGTACCGCTGCGGCGAGCAGTTCCATCTCACCCGCCAGCGCGAGCCCGTCGATGCGATGGTGACCGAGGCGGTGCTCACCCGCTTGTCCTCGGTGGATGTGCACAACCTCGTGATGCCGCAGGAGGACGATGGGCCAGATCACGAGGAGTTGCTGACGGAGCGGAACGCCCTGGTCGAGCGGGTGAAGGAGCTGAGCCCGCTGCTGCGTGACATCCATCAGCCGGTCCTGGAGATCACGGCGGCGATCAACGACGTGAAGGCCCGCATCGATGAGATCGACGCGGAGCTGCTCGACCGTTCGGTGTCGGTGGCGGCGAAGTTGCTCGCGGACGTGGACGAGCCGGTCGGCACCGCGGAGCGCCGCGAGGTGGTCGAGGCGAAGTGGAAGACGTTGGACGTGGACCGCCGCCGGATGCTCGTGGACGAGCTGGTGACGGTGACCATCGAGCCCATCGCGCCCGGTCACGTGAAGTTCGACCCCGACCTCATTCGTATAGAGCCGCGTCGCGACTGACACGCGAGTCGACTCGTCAGTGGACTGGTGAGTCGACTCGTGGGAGAATGGTTGCAGACAAGAAGATCCCACCGGGGGCCAGACTTTGAAGCTGGCGGTACTACTCCCGGATGAGTAGCCGGTCAAACAGCCCAATTACCGTGGCGGGGAACCGGAAGCACACTCATGTTTGAGGACTTCCGATGTCTGTCGTTATCGACGCTCCCCGCGCATCTGCGCTGGACTGCCCTGGGCTCGACCAGGATTCGACCCCCGATCCGCAGGCTGATGGGCTCGATCCCGTCATCGCTGCCGCCCTCGCCGCCGGTCGCCGAGCTGGTGAGCGCCTGGCCCGCACGCCGCTGACTCCGCGCCAGCGGGCCGCGGTCGCCGCCGTGATGGGTGGTGATCGCTGATGAGCGCCAACTCCGCCGCCTTCGCCCACGTGAACGGCTTCCGCTGGCGTGTGGGCGACCCCACCCTCGCCGACAGCGAAGCGCACCTCTACGACCTCGGCGTGCTCCGCTCCGTGCTGGAGGAGGCCGTCGAGATGGCCGTCGCCGATGCCCGCGCCGACGGGGTGACCTGGGCCAAGATCGGCGACGCCCTCGGCGTCACGCATCAGGCCGTCATCAAGCGTTACCGCAAGGGTGGTGCCCGATGAACGCCGCCGAACGCACCAGCGCCACCGCTCCCGCTGACCTGACCAGCCCGACCGATGGGCCTGGCCTGGCATCCGCCGGAGGCGGGCTGCCCGTCGTCGTGATGCCCGTCCTCATCCGTGCTCCGCACTCCAAGAGTTCTGGAAGCCTCATCCGTTCCTACGGGCGCGGCAAGGGCTTGTCGATTGCCGCGCCATGCAACAACATGCCTGGTCAGCTGCCGGTTTCGCCTTCGCTCCACCGCGTGACCCCGCAGGATCATTTGGGGGTCAATAGGGGGTCATTTAAGGCGCCGCACGCTCCTTCCGACGTCCTGGGCGGTGGTCGCCGTGGCTGAGCAGGAGAACAACCCGACGAGCATCGGGCTCACGCAGTACCTCGATCCGTCGTACTGGACCTGGGCCGCCGAGGACGCGAACGGGGCCGCGCTGCTCCAGCAGGGAGCCGGGGCGGTCCTCGCCTACGTGGTGCAGCGGCTCGAGGCGATCGGCTGTGAGGTCGTCGAGGCCTACGGCATCGTGCACGACAAGGACGAGCGCGAGGTCTGGAGCGACACCGAGAAGACCCTCGTGGTCGAGCCGAAGCCGGATCACCTGCACGCGGTGATCAAGTTCGCCAGCCGCGCGAAGAGCGCGCCTCTGGATCGGCTCGCGTTTGGCATCGGCGTCGAACCGCAGTACGTCGAGAAGCCCGGTCGCGGGCGGTACGCCTTCGACAACATGCTCTCGTACCTGACGCACGTGAAGTACGCGGACAAGCACCAGTACGCGCCTTCGGAGGTCGCCACGGTGCGCGGGCCGGACTACCTCGGCATCGACGCCCAGCGCCGGGAGACGTGGCTCAAGGGTCGCGCCCACGTGAAGAAGAAGGTCGTCGCCGAGAACTTCGAGGACATGCGCGAGCGCGTGCTCCAGGGCGAGATCACGCGCGATCAGATCATGCTTACCGATGAACTGTTCGACATCTACTCGCGGCATCAGCGGGAGATCGACGATGCCCTGTCCGCCTACGGTCAACGCCGCGCGTACCGGGCGGCGGCGAAGCTCCGCGCCGGTGAGTTCTCGACGCACGTGGTATTCGTGCACGGGGATGCCGGTATCGGCAAGACCCGGTTCGCCACGGACTTCATCACCGAGGCGATCAACGCGGCGAACGCCCACGGCGAGCGGTGGCAGGTCTACCGGGCCGCCACGGGGAACCCCCTCGATGACTGGCGCGGGGAGGAAGTGCTGGTGCTCGACGATCTGCGCGCCTCGGCGATGGACGCGAACGACTGGCTGCTGCTGCTCGATCCGTACAACGCCTCCCCGGCGAAGGCGCGCTATAAGAACAAGGGCGAGGTGGCCCCGCGTCTCATCGTCATCACGGCGACGATCGAGCCCGTCGAGTTCTTCTACTACGCCCGTCAGAAGGGCAACGTGGACGAGGCGCTGGACCAGTTCATCCGCCGCCTGGCCTCGGTCGTGAAGGTCTACCGTGCCGACGAGATCAACCGCTACCTCGTGCAGCACATCGGAAGGATCGAGCCCTACGAGTGGCATCAGTGCAGCGTTCCGGCCGCCGCGCACACGCCCGGCATGTACGGGAACGCGTACCACCGGAACGCCGGGTCGCGGGAACTGACCTACGGTCCGGAGACCTCGGCCGACCACGACGCGGACGGCGCGGTCGCGGAGCTGCTGAGCGGGCTCGCCGTGCGGAGTCCGGACGTGCCGCTGGCACTGATCGGAGGTGCCGCATGAGCACCGAACTGGACGCGCTCTTCCAGGGGGTCGAGGGGGCCGGAGGCCCCTCGCAAGCAGGCATGGAGGACACGAGCGTCAGCGATGTGTCCGACATGCCTACTGCTTGCCACTCTGGCGTACAGGTGGAGCAGCAGACCGACTCCCAGGTGAACACGGGTCGGGCTGATGCGGAGGCTGTGCGGCAGAGTCACGGCGGCGCGAAGCGTCGTCGTGGGGGCCGCGCGAAGCTCGATACCGACTTCGGAGAGGCCACGCTCGCGGCGCTTCGCACTCGTGCGAAGCGGCTCGGGCTGGCTCCGAGCACGTGGGTGCGGGCCGTCGTGCGCGATGCCCTCCACGCCTCTCGGAGCGAGGAGCTGGACGCCGCCGTGGCCGCGCACCTGCTCGGCGTCGAGGCGCGCGCGCAGGTGTCGGCGGACGCGCGCGAGCTGGCCGCGCAGATCCGCCCGCTGGCGATCAACGTCAACGACCTGGACCACCGAGCACGTGCCGGTGAGGCGGTGGCGCTGTCGTCGGAGGTGCCCGAGCTGATCGAGCTGCTGCGCGAGGTCCGCGCCCTGCTCGGTGATCGGACGGCGTCATGAGCACGACGCACTACAGCCCGAGCGCCAGCGCCGCCGACACGGAGCGCTATATCCGGGGCAAGGAGGACGAGCGGGGCGTCGCGATCACGTGCGATGTGCCGGGAGGCCCCGGCGCGTTCTCGGCGCGCGCTCGGGCGCTCACGCAGAACACGACGCGCGAGGTCGAGGCGCTGCACTACCGCCAGTCGTTCAGCGACGAGGAGTTCGACCCGAAGAACCCCGAACACGTGCAGCGGGTGAACGACCTGGGCTACCAGCTCGCCAAGAAGATGCACCCGGATTCCGACTGCCTCGTCGTCAGTCATGTGGATGGGCGGGGAAAGAAGCCGCACAACCATATTTTGGTTCTCAATCACAACAACCGCACGGGAAAGGCGCTCTCGGACTATCGCACGTTCCACGACCGCAAGGCCGGGAATCAGAAGGGCGTGCAGTCGGCGAACGACGAGCTGATGCGTGAGCACGGGCTCTCGGTCGTGAAGCGGCTGGAGCACGCGCCGAAGGACTGGGAGCTGCGCCGCGAAGACTTCGCCGAGGGGTCGCTCGACCGCGAGATGGGCGACCGGATGAGTGCGGCGCTGGCCGATCCCCGCGCGGTGGACAAGGCCGGTCTGGTCTCGGTGATCGAGGAGCAGAACCAGCAGCTCGGTAATGACGGGGATCGGGTGCCACGGATGCGGCTGCACAGCCCCGTCAGCAAGAAGGGCAAACGCGCCGGGCAGGAGACCTGGACGCTCTACATCGAGGACCGCCGCGGCGAGTCCGGGCGTGCCGAGCGCCGCAAGCGCACGAGCGCACTCTCGGCGGACTTCACCCCGGAGGGCGCGCAGGCGTTCTTCGACTACCACCAGCAGCAGAAGGAGCAGGAACATGAGCGCAGCACTCGACAGGCTGAAGCAGCAGAACGGGCCCGTGCAGTCGCCGCAACCGCTCGGCAGTCCGGAGACGCTGGAGCTGTTGACCTCGATCCTCGCCGCCGTCGAGGCGCAGAATACGAGGATCGCCACGCTGACCGAGCAGCAGAAGAAGCTCGCGGGGTTCGTGAAGGTGGACAGCGAGGAGCAGGAGAAGCAGCTCTCCGCGATCTCGCATCAGCTGACCTCAACGTCGCCGCCGCCGGAGTCGAACGAGAACAGCGAACTGCTCGCCGGAATCGCGTCCACTCTCGCGGGTATGAGCGTGAACCTCAACGGGGAGAGTCTGAAGGGCTCAGCCTCTAAGTCCGAGGCTGCCGCCAAGCATCTCGATGAGAGCCGGGCTAAGTTCGAGCGGGCCGCGAACGGTGCGCAGAAGGCCTGGCGGGAGTCGATCACCCAAGCCAGCGCCGAGGCGACGAGTGCGATCAGCACGGCCCGGGATCAGGCTGTGCAGTCGATCGAGAGGGCCGCTGCCGACGCCGGGGCCGTGGCAACAGCCAAGATTGACGCCGCGAACGAGCGGGCCGAAAAGATCATCGCCACAACGGCGAAGCTGGAGGCCCGTCAGCTTTGGTCTGTCGCCGCGTCGATGTGCCTCGCGCTGCTGCCGGTCGCAGTGATCGTCGCGGGTGTTTGGATGGCCGTCGCCGGGCTTATCACGGGCGCTCAGTGGGCCCTCGACGTGGACGGGAGCGTGTGGCTCGGGATCGGTCGCTGGCTCGTGGTCTCCATGGGCCTCGCCGGGGCCGGCTACGGACTCTTCGCGTCCGTCCGCTGGGTCGCCGGTCTCGTGGAGACCTGGAAGGGCCGCGGGATGCCGAGGTGGCCCCGTTGGCGGTGATGGCTGGATCCGATCGAGCTACCGGTTCCGATCAGCAGTCGAAGGATTTTCGCAGCAGCCAGTCCTGCGGCCTCGGTGCCGCCGCCGTAGCCTGACGAGCATCCCGGCCGTGACGGCCATCGCGACGGCGATCCCGGCACCGATGATCCAGGGATTGCCGAGGAGCCCTCCGACGCCTGCGAGTGCTCCGCCCGCCGCGATGAGCGGCAGGCCGCAGCAGAGCAGCAACGGAAGCGCGCAGCATGCCAGTAGGAGCAGCCCGGTCCCTGCGGCGACGATGGGACCGGCGCGCCGTTCGTCGCGGTCGTGATCGGCGCTCATCGTCTGCACCTCTTCCGGATGAGATCTCCCCGATTGCATGCGTTGCCGTTCATGCGCAGCACGAGAGCAGTGACGGGTCGGTGGTGAAGGACTTCGCGGCGATCCGGATGCCTTCGGTCATGGTCAGGTAGGGGGCCCAGGCGTCGGCGACTTCGGCGATGGTCTTGCCGAGCACGTGGACGCCTGCGGCGGCGAGTTCCCCGGCGTCCTTGGCGACGGCGGTGAGGCCGAGGATCTCGCTCGTATCGGCGTTCACGACGATCTTGATGAACCCGCGGGTGTCGCGGTTGATCACCGCCCGGGGCACATACTCCAGGGGCAGCACGCGGCAGTCGCAGCGGATCCCCGCGGCGACGACCTCCTTCTCGGTCATCCCGACCGCGCCGATCGCCGGTCCGGTGAACGTCACCCGCGGCAGATGGGAGTAGTCGACGGACCGGTCGGCGTCGGCGAACGCGTTCTCGGCAACGAGGGTGCCGTGGTGGGCCGCGACGTAGACGAACTCCGGGTGCCCGGTCACGTCGCCCGCGGCCCAGATCCGCGGGTTCGACGACTGCAGATGGTCGGAGACGACCACCTCGCCGGAGTCCCCGGTCTTCACCCCGACCGCATCGAGGTTCAAGCCGTCGGTGACGGGACGGCGTCCGAGGGCGACGAGCACCTGGTCGGCGCGGAACTCCTGCGAGCCGCCGGACACGTCCGCGGTAACCACGACCTGCCCGGTCGCCGCGTCCCGGGACACCCGGGTCGGCACCGCGCGGCGGACCACCCGGATGCCCTCGTCGGCGAACACCTCCTGCAGTGTCCGGGACACCTCCGGCTCCTCCTTCGACGCGAGCCGGGACCGCACCAGCACGGTGACCTGGGAGCCGAGGCGGGCGAACAGCTGCGCCTGCTCCAGGGCAACGTAGCCGCCGCCGAGCACCAGCATCGACTCGGGGACCTCGGTCAGGTCCATCGCCGTGGTCGAGGTCAGGTACCCGGCCTCGTCCAGGCCGTCGATCGGCGGAGCCCACGGCCGCGCACCGGTGGCGACCAGGTAGTGCTCGGCCTCGATCGTCTCGACCGCTCCGTCTGCGGCGGTGACATCCAACACCGGCGCGTCCGGGGTGCCCGCGAACCCGGCGTCTCCCCGCCGGACGTGCCACCCGTATGAATCGGCGACGTCGGCGTACTTCTCGCCCCGCATCGTCTCGACCAACGCCTGCTTCCCGGCGATCAGCGCGGGCATGTCCACTGGGCCTGCCGTCGTCGCGATCCCCGGGAACCGGTCGGCGGCGTCGGCGGCGACGTGCCGTGCATCGGCGGCGGCGATGAGGGCCTTCGACGGCACGCAGCCCGTGTTCACGCAGGTGCCGCCGAGCGTGCCACGCTCGATCATCACCACCGACTTCCCGAGCATGGTCGCGCGAATCGCGGCGGCGAACGCTCCGCCGCCCGATCCGATGATGGCGAGATCGTACTTCGTAGGCATCGCTGCTCCCGTCAAGGCTTGGACTTCTGTTCCGTTTCAGCCATACTGGACCTTCCAGTGCAGGGGAAGGCCAAGCGTGGCCCCTGCCGAATGATCGGAGGCCGCAATGCGCATCGGAGAACTCGCCGAACGCGCGGGCACCACCTCGAAGACGCTCCGGTTCTACGAAGAGCAGGGACTGCTGCCCCCGGCCGACCGGACGCCATCCGGGTACCGCGACTACGCGCCCGACGCCGTCGCCCGGATCGACTTCGTTCACCGTGGCCAGGCCGCAGGCCTCACCCTCGCCCAGATCCGCCAAATCCTCGACATCCGCGACAGCGGCCACGCGCCCTGCGAGCACGTGCGAGACCTCCTCGACGCGCGCCTGGCCGAGATCGAGCAGCAGATCGCCCAGCTCACCGGCCTGCACGGCACCATCGCCGACCTCCGGCACGACGCCGCGCACCCGGACCCCGACACATGCAGCCCAGACCAGGTCTGCCGGTACCTGTAGAGGGACGCGGAAGTACGCGCCGTTGACGCCCATCTCGTCGGCGCCCTCGGCGATCTCGACGGCGTCGTGGAGGACCTGACGCGCGTCGGGATCGCCGGGGCCGCGCCCGGAGCCGTAGTGACCGAAGCTGAGGAATCCGAATGCCTTCATGCCCCCGTCAACCTGGTGGACGTGTCAACTATTCCCAGGTCGATGTCAGGGGCAGCCGCACCGGACATCGACCCGGGATGGGCCGATTCACAACCTAACGGCTAGGTGCGAACCCCGCACTGCGACGCGGTTTCATCATCCCGCGCCGGGTCGCACCGCGAGCTGATCCCGCAGTGACGGATCCCGCTGCGGCACCTCCGAGTACCGATCCTCACGATGAAGACACCCCATGACGAGGTGGTTGAGCCGGTGACTGCTGTCCAGCCGCGACTTTTGGGTTGACCCAGGGCGGGGTGCCGTTGTCCTCGACGAGGAAACGTTTACCCATTGAGTGCGTCCGTTCTGGGGTCAGGCGAACTATCGCTGGGCTTCGCCGAGGCGAGCGGCGGGCGTGAGGTCGGCGGCGAGACCGCCGCCGGTCGCAGCCCGGGCAAGAGCGCGACCCAGCGCAGGTGCCTGCTTGAACAGATTGTGACCGGCCACAAAAAGGACAGAGTCTGTCTCCCACACGGCCACGCCGTCCTCGCTCCATGGGAGGTCGGTCACCCAGCAGTGAAGAAAGTCGCGCGGCTCTGGGTGGAGACCGGGCAGCGCCCGTGTCACGTATTTGCGCGCGCGTTCGTCCAGCGATCGAATCGCCGCAGGGTCGATGAACGTTCCGTCGTCGCGGACGCCGACGGTGTCGCTGAGTCCGACCGAATAGCTGCTGTTGCCCGGTAGCGGCGTCGCGTACACGCCGACTTCGCCGAAGACGCCGCTGCTGTCCTGCAGGCACGCGACTCGTGCCGGGGCGGCGTCTTTCACGTCGAAGGTCAGCCGGACGTGTGCGGCAAGGCGAACCGGCAACGACAGGCCGACGCTGCGGGCCAGGCGGGCGGTTTCGCGGCCGGCGCACACGACCACCTTGGAGTAGACAGCCCGGTCGGCGACGCTGCGCACCTCGACCGTCCCATCGGCGCGGGGATCGATGGAGATGACCTCTGCGGTGGTGACGGCATCTCCGAGGGCACCCGCGAGTGCCGTGATCGCGGCGCGGGTGCGGATCGCGCCGCCCGACTCGTCGAGCATCGCTGGCCCCGAGTACCCAGCGAGCAGCGGCATTCGCTGGGCGAGCTCGACTGCATCGATCTCGTGCGCTTCCACGCCGCCGACCTCGTCGAGCACCCGCAGCCGCGCCAGGGCGCTGTCGCCGATCGCCACGACACCGTCTGATGAGACCAGCTCGACGTCGAAGTGTTCGGCCCACTCATCCCATATGCCGCGGCTTTCGCGCGCGAAAGCGACGAGTCGCGGGTCGTCGTGGGCATGCCGGAAGATCCGCGACTCGCCCGCGGACTGACCCGTTCCAGGCAGACCGGCCTCGTACAAGCGCACCGGCACGCCCTGCTCCCGCAGCGCGTACGCCGTCGACAGACCGACGATCCCGCCCCCGATCACTGCTACCTCGGGTGAACGCGTCGGGGCAACGTCGTCGTCAGTTCCTGTCATCGCGGTTCCTCGATCTGTTAGGGATGTGCGATAGGCCACAAGATTAAGGAGCCGCTGCCACGACGTCAACGAGCTGTGTCAGGCCGAAGCCACCGCGCGCAACGACCCCTCATGTCGGGGTCAGTACTCCCGGTCTGTGGTGTCAGGCGGGAAGTTTGGAGCCCAACACGTCGAGCTTCTCGATCGTCGGTTCGGAGAACAACGCACCGGTCTGCTCGCCGAGAGCTGCCGCAACAGGGCCGGACAGGTGAGCGTCACGTCCGGCGTCATCGGGGAACACGTCGAAGATCCCGAAGGAGGAGGGCCCGAGGCGGATCGCGAACCACGCGGTGGTCGCCGGCTCCTCCTCAACAAGCGCACGGCCGCTGTCAAGGAACTCCTTCACGTCGTCCTCCTTGCCGGGCAACGCGTCAAACCTGACCAGCAATCCCTTGGTCACACTCATGATGTCTCCTCTTCCTTTGTTGTGGTGCCCGCAATTTGGGACACGATCGCCTCGGAGAACGCCGGCAGGTCCTCCGGCGAGCGGCAGAGAACCTGGGCCGATTCACTATGGCTATGGTGATCGCTCCTATATCGTACCGAAAACGAAAGCAGTAGCTCGTTGAGGGATCCCTCAGCGGGCATTCATTCGGGCAGGGCTTACGTACGCCAAGAATCTCAGCCCCACCATCCACCGCCGACCTATTGCCTCCTCAGTGGTCCGGACCTGCATCGGAGTCCTCTGCACGAGATGTGTCGTCGTTCTGCGCCGCGTCGTGGACCGCGCTGTCATTGTTCTTTGCGCCGCGTGAGCGGCGCCGCGCCTCGCGCCGTGCGCGCTCCCGGTAGCTATAGGCGGCCTCGAGCACCGACTCTTCACTTTCGAAGCCAGACCCAATCGCACCCGCGATCGTCGCAGCGGCGGTCGCGAACAGGGTCACCAGGAGATACTCGCCCAGTCCGTATCCGTCTCCGGCGTACTGGCTGAACACCTCCGGAGTGAAAACGATCAGCGCGGCAGTCAGGTTCAGGACGAACAGCCCCGCATAGCCGCACGTCAGCCCAATAGCGAGGGTCAAGACAGTCGACGCGTTGAACAGCACCGTTCGCTCACGTTCCTGCGGCGGCAGATCTTTGGCTCGTTCCCAGAGGTGGTGATAGACGATGAGCCAAGTGATCATCACCGTAATTGAGGCAACGACGACGGCGACCAGCTGCCACGCTGCCATGGTGAGTGCGAGTTCCCACAGCGTGGCATTCAACAGATAGAACGCGCTGAACGCGAACGCTCCCACCAACGCCCCTCGGAGACCGGAGACCAGCCGCCACGGGCGATTATCCCGGACCATTCCCACGAGCAGCCGCAGACGCCCGCGGTTCGCGAAGATACGGACGTCGACCCCGTCTTGGTCTGGGGTCGTCCTCTCGAAGGCGCCGCCCAGAGCCGGGACCCGTGACCGCCGATGCGCCTGGGACCCGTCCTTCGGAATGGTCCCGCCGCGCATGTCCCCAATGAGCTGTGTCACCACCTCTGACACTCGCCTTCGTAGGCTCATGGCCCCGAAGGCCGGCAGTGAAACCACCGCCACGTTCCGACTGTGGTCGGCGTCAGCGACGACGGGGCGCCGGTCGATCATCAGTGGGAGGTCGGTCACGCATACTGCGATGTCCCAGCCATGTTCCCGCTTACGCTCGACTGCCAGGTCCATCATCTCAAACCGCTTCTCGTCACTGGGAGGCAGCCTCTCTCGGTGCACGTCCACTCTCCAGCGACCGTCAGAGAGCTGCTCGGCGAGTAGGCCAGGCAGTTCTCGTTCGAGATGCTTCGCGACTGACAGGGTGGTGGCGACCGGATCAGCCACCACCCCGACCACTACCTCCCCCGTCGGGTTTTGCGTCGTCCCGATGGGTTCACTCTTGTGAGTCGTCAAAAGTCGACTCCTTCCGCGTTGTCAGTTCGCGTGCTCCTACCGGCTTCTCAGAGTCTCGATTCCTCACCCTAGAGTGCTTCAGCTGATTTCAGGCACCAGGGAAGCAACCGCGGTTCATGTCAGGCGAGAGCACAAGCAGACCGGCGGCCTTGAAGTTCTCTTGCTACCCCATTCCTTGAGTGGACACTCGAGCCTCCACGTCCCGCGTCAGTCTTAGGAGGAGGTGGGGTTGAGCACCACTTTAGTCCACCCGTCATCGCGGGCGTCGAAGTGTGCGTAGGCGTCCGGGGCGTCGTCGAGCGGGAGATTGTGGGACACGATCCACGAGGGCGTGACCTTATCGGCGAGCTGGATCGCCGTGGGACTGACGCTGGGTGCGTACCTCAACTGGCTCATCGTCGCGCCGCGGCTGCGCGCGTGCACGGAGGTGTCGCGCAACTCGATCACCGTGCCCAGCTTCTTCGAGAACCGTCTGCGCGACCGCTCGCGCCTGCTGCGCATCGTCTTGAGCGTCATCATCCTCGTGTTCTTCACCCTCTACATCTCCTCCGGCATGGTCGCCGGCGGCGTCTTCTTCGAGAGCTCCTTCAACGGCGTGCAATACGAGATCACGTATTCGCAGTCGGCCCTCAAGTCGTTGCGCAAGCTCGACCGGGTTGTCGCGCAGCGCATGGTGCTCGCCATTGGTCACCGTCGCGAGGTCTACCGCTGACAGCGGCCAGCCGCGCCCGTGCACGATCGACGCCCGATCGTGCCTGATAAACCACGTCCCCACCCCATGGGCTAGAGTCGACGGCGAACAACAGACGCGGGAGCTCGGTGAACCGGGCTGAGAGGACGGCTGACTGGCCGTCGACCGCACGAACCTGTCCGGGTAATGCCGGCGAAGGGACACGTCGATGCTCAGCACCACTGTCACAGCACTCATTCTCACCCTCACCCTGGCGAGCTTCTTCGTGGTGGGCCTGCGCACGGGCGCGGACCGATCCGTCGAGGAATTCGCCGTTGCCCGCGGCACCCAGTCCGGCGCGGCCCTGGGCCTGTCGTTCTTCGCCTCGGGCGTGGGCTCCTGGATGCTCTTCTCCGCCCCCGAGGTCGGCGCCACCGGCGGGATCGCCGCCGCCGTGGGCTACGGGGTGGGCGTCGTCCTGCCGCTCGTGGGCCTCCTGCTGGTGGGTGGCCGCCTGCGCCGTCTGCTGCCGGAGGGCTACGACCTCGCCCAGTTCGTCCGCCTCCGTTTCGGTCCCGGCATGCGGGGCTACGTCCTGCTCATCTCGATGCTCTACATGTTCACGGCGCTGGCGGCCGAGCTGACCGCCGTCAGCAGCGTGCTGGGCCGCATCTCCGACCTGGATCCCCGGATCGGCATCATCGCGGTCGCGGCCGTCACCGCCGCCTACACCGCGGTGGGCGGGCTGCGCGCCTCGATCGGCACGGACCGCTGGCAGTCGTGGCTGCTCTTCGCTCTCGTCATCGTCATCGGGGGCTGGCTGGCCCTGCGCGGCCTGGGCCTGCTGGAGACCGCACCCCTGACCACCGCCGAGGCCGGGGCCAGCACCCCTGCCCTGCCCGCCTCCGCATTCCTCACCGTCGACTGGACCGGCATCGAGGCTGGTGTCACCGTCGCCATCGCGGTCACCGCGACGACGCTGTTCCACAACGGCTACTGGCAGCGCGTGTGGGCCGCCCGCGACCTCACCGCACTGCGCCGCGGCGCCGTCCTGGGATCGCTCACCCGCTTCCCCATCGTCGTCGCGGCCGGGTGTGTGGGCATCGTCGCGGCAGTCCTGGGTCTGGATCCCGGGTCTCCCCCGGCACCGTTCTTCGCGCTCGTGGCGGGCGGGCCCACGTGGCTGCTCCTGGCGATCCTCGTGCTCACGCTCACCCTCATCGCCTCAACCGCGGACACGCTGCAGAATGGCATCGCTGCCGCGATCGCCGTGCGCGCGCCACGACTGGGAGTCACGGGGGCACGCGTCCTCACAGTCATCGCGACGCTCATCCCCGCAGCGATCGCCTTCCAGGGGTTCTCCGTCCTGCGGCTCTTCCTCATCGCGGACCTCTTCTGCGCCGCGACCCTGGTGCCAGTCCTCCTGGGGCTGTGGAGCCGCACGACGCGGACGGGTGCGCTGACCGGCGCGGTCGCGGGCCTCGTGTCCGCCGCCGGGTACGGGCTGGTCGTCACCGGGTTCGATCCCGGTCATGCCCTGGCGGTCACGACGTTCGCGGACGGGCTGACGCTGGGGCCATTCGCCGCAGCACTCCTGGGCTCGGGGCTCGTCACGCTGGTGCTGAGCCTCCTCACCCGACCCGCCTCTCCGGCACAAGGCGACACGCGCGCGACCGCGCCCGCCGCAGCGGGCCTGCTCGATCGCTGAACGAGAGGATTCCACGATGACGACAGCCTCGTACTCCACGAGCCACGACACTGCAGATCTCTCAACACTCGATGCGGACATCCTCGCCTTCATCCAGTCCGAGGAGCCTGATCCCGCCACGTTCGACGCGCTGGCGCTGCGGCTCTTCGCCCATCAATTCGAGGCCAACCCCGCGTACCAGCGGTACTGCCGCAGCCGGAAGGCCACACCCGACCGGCTGCGACACTGGAGCGAGATCCCCGCTGTGCCACTGACCGCGTTCAAGCGCCTCACGCTCACGACCGTCCCAGAGAAGGATGCCGCCGCTGTCTTCATGACCTCCGGCAGCACCGATCCCGCCAGCCGAGGCCGCAACCACCACCGGCACCTGGCGCTCTACGACGCCTCGCTCCTGCGCGCCTTCTGCGACCGGTTCCTGCCGGAGCAAACCAGTCACTCGAGCGACGCATCCGCGGGCCGCGACCGGATGCGCATCGTCGTTCTCAACGCACCGCGCGAGCAGTCGCCGCATTCGTCGATCGCGCACTTCTTCTCCACCCTCGTCGATCATCGGGGCACTCCCGACAGCCTCCACCTCGTGAGCGAGGACGGGCTCGACGTCGACGCAGCTCTGAAGGCCTTCGCGCACGCCCAGGACACCGGCGAGCCGTTGGCAGTCCTGGGCACGTCGTTCTCCTTCGTCCACCTCCTCGACGCGATGGCCGACGCGGACAGGACGTTCCAGCTCCCTGCACGCTCCCGTGTCCTGGACACCGGCGGCTTCAAGGGGAAGTCGCGCGACGTGACAGCCGAAGACCTGCGCCTGGCGTTCCGTGTGCGGCTGGGTGTGCCGGAGGATCACTGTGCGAACTACTACGGCATGACGGAGATCAGCACGCAGTACTACGACCGCACTCCTCTGGGCACAGGTCCGGCAGACCGAGCGCACGCCACCCCCGCGACGGACTCCGACGCGTCCACAGCCGCCACGACGGCCCCGGCCGGCGACGACGCCCCGGGCGAGCACGCGAAGGTCGTCCCCCACTGGGCGCGCCTGGTCGTGGTCGATCCGCTGACACGCGCGCCAGTCCCCCACGGCGAGTCGGGCCTGCTGCTGCACCTGGACCTGGCAAACGCGAGCTCCTGCCTGGCCGTCCTGTCCGACGACATCGGCTGGGCGGTCGGCTCCGATCCGACAGCCCGCGCCCACACCTCACCAGGACTGGGAACTGCGGACGTGGTCCTGCGCGGCCGAGCCGCAGGGGCAGAGGCCCGCGGATGCTCGCTCGCACTCGATGAGGTCCTCAGCGCCAATCGCGCACCAGTCGCCCCGCCCTCCCGCCCATGACCCTCGACGTCTCCTTCCTCCCGCAGCTCACAGACGCGGAGCACAGTGCCCTCACGTGGACGACATCCACGCGCGGAGGCGTCGCGCTGCAGGCGCCGGAACCCACCCCGGCGCTCGTCACCACTCTCACCGAGCGACTGCGAGATGCCCAGCAAACTCACCTGGCCAACCGTCCTGTGCTCGATATCGTCGACGCGCTGGGCCGCGTCCAGGCACTGTGGGCGAACCCGGACTTCTCCCTGCGGCGCACGGCGGAGGACGCGCTCCCCCGCCTCACCGGGTACGCGCCCCTGCATGTGCGCCGCACCCTGCGCGACTACCTCACGACGTTCCGCCGCGATCGGCTGCTGCGGTTCCTGGCGCAGGACTTCCCGGATCCGGGCGTCCTCGACGGCTTCCGCCCTTCTCCTGCCGGTGGCCGCCGGCGCGCTCGGGGCCCCGCCGTTCTCACACAGATCTTCGCGGGCAATGTCCCCGGGCTGCCCGCCTGGGATCTGGTCTGCGGACTGCTCGTGAAGTCCGCATCTCTGGGCAAGCCCGCCTCAGGCGAGCCGCTGTTCGCCTCGCTCTTCGCCCGGTCCCTCGCCGAGGTCGATGCCGACCTCGCCTCCTGCCTCGCCATCCTGCCCTGGCCCGGTGGGGACGACGCGATCGAGACCGCCGCGTTCGCAGGATCGGATGCCGTCGTCGCCACGGGTTCGCGGGCTGCACTCGCGGACCTGCGCACCCGCGTGCCCGCGCGCGTGCGGCTCATCGAGCACGGCGCGACCGTGAGCGTCGCGGTCCTCGCCGCCGAGGCCCTGCGCACCGACCACTTCCAGGAGACCGCCCGCAGGCTCGCCCGGGACATCGCCCACTACGACCAGCAGGCCTGCCTCTCCCCTCACGTCGCATACGTGGAGACGGTCAGCCCGCACGAGGACCGCCCGCCGGTGACGTCTCCGCCTGCAACGGTCGTGCAGTCGGCACCTGTGCCGACAGATGTCCCGGACCAGGGAGTCCCGATCGACGTGTTCGCCGCGGCTGTCGCGACGGAGCTCGCTGCGATCGAACGCCGGAATCCGCGCGCACCGCTCACGCTCGAGGAGGCCGCTGCGTGGACGAGTGCGCGCGAGGACACGGAGTTCTCCACGTGGGACGACGAAGCACAGTCGCTGTTCACTGCCGGCGACGACTCTCCCTGGGCTGTCTCGGTCGAGACTGTCAACTCACCGTTCCAGGCGTCCCCGCTGGGACGTTTCGTGCGCCTGATCCCTGTGACCGAACCGTCAGCGATCGGTCGCAGCTTGGCTGGGGTGACACGCATCGTGCAGTCGGCAGGCCTGGCCACCGCACCGGCCAGGGCGGAGGAGTTCGCAGAGGTGCTGGCGGCCTCGGGCGTGGACCGGGTGGCCGCGCTGGGACGGATGGGAGCACCGGCGGCCGGCTGGCACCACGACGGGCGCCCTGGCCTGGGCGACCTGGTGACATGGACGGACCTCGAGCCGTCTGTCGATGCGGA
Source organism: Kocuria sp. SL71 (assembly GCF_026672465.1). NCBI lineage: Bacteria > Bacillati > Actinomycetota > Actinomycetes > Micrococcales > Micrococcaceae > Kocuria > Kocuria sp. SL71. The sequence continues at coordinate 166,000 of NZ_JAPPRE010000001.1, read as the reverse complement.
GCTCGAGCTCTACGACCCGGACGACCGGTCCGGCGCATGAGACAGACAGGAGACGGGATGCTGGGAACCAGCCGGATGCTGGAGGGGCGGACGGCGCTCGTGACCGGCTCGGGCCGAGGAATCGGCGCGACGATCGCTCGCGGGCTGGCGCAGCACGGAGCGGATGTCGCGATCAACTGCCTGCGCGACACGGAGTCCGCCCAGCAGGTCGTCGCGGATGTCGAGGCGGCAAGCGGTCGCGGGATCGTGATCGCTGCGGACGTGACGGATCCGGCCGCGGCGAGGCGACTGGTCGAAGAGACCCGAGAGCAGCTGGGGCCCATCGACATCGTGGTCCACAATGCGCTGGCCGGATTCCAGTTCGATCCCCGGGGACGGCGTGCCGCGTGGAATCTGAGTGTCGAGGACTACACCGCGCAGGTGAACGCGGCGGTGGGTGCCGCGCACGCGGTCACGCAGGCCGCGCTGCTTGACCTCACGGGGCACGGGCGCGGGCGCATCGTGTCCGTGCTCTCCGACCTCATCGAGCGACCGGGCGTCCCGTACCCGGACTACGTGACGGCGAAATCTGCACTGTTGGGCTGGTCGCGGGCGATGAGCGCGGAACTGGGTCCACTGGGCGTGACGGTCAACTGCGTGGCACCCGGCCTGGTGCCGTCGACCGGCGCAGCGAGTGGGACGGATGACCACCTGCGGGACTCGCTCGAGGCGGCCACCCCGCTGCGCAGGCTGGCGGAGCCCGAGGACGTCGCCGGTGCCGTGCTCGCGTTCGCCTCCGACTGGCTGGGCTTCGTGACCGGCGCGTGCCTGTTCGTCGACGGCGGCCTCGTCATGCGGTGACGCAGCTTCATACCCACAGCCGCTCGACCGGGAGACTGTGGATCCGGTCCTCCACCGGATACCCTCTGCTGCCGAGGTGAAAGGCGATGCCTCCGACAAACGCGGCGCCCAGACGGTCCCGAAGCTTGCGCAAGCCGGACAGTTGTTTCGAATCGATATGGTCGCCCGCTTTGACCTCAATTCCCAGCACCGCGCCATCCTGGCGCTCGAGCACGAGATCGACCTCGTCACCGTCCCGGGTGCGCCAGTGTCCCGCAGTGATGACGTCATCCATCCAGGTTGTCTGGCGGATGATCTCCTGCACGACGAAGGACTCTGCGAGGTGGCCGAACTCAGTCAGCGCTGAGGGGTCGCCTCGTTCGAGCTTGGGCCTGCTCAGCCGCAACAGGTGTGCACCGATTCCCGAGTCCACGACGTGTATCTTCGGTGCCGCAACACTTCGTGATGAGACGGTCGTCCCCCACGCAGGGAGAGAGCTGATGAGGAACAGCGCTTCCAGCAGCTCCAGGTAGGACGACACGGTGCTTCGAGAGATCTCCAACGTCGCGCTCACCTTCGAGATGTTCAGAACCCCAGCCGTCTGCCCGGCCATAGCGGTCAGCAGCTTCGGCAGCGTTGCAGAACGCTCGAGCCTTCGTAACTGACCCGCATCGCGCCGCAGAGATTGACTCACGCGCCCAGCGAACCAGCGGCCGCGCGCAGCATCCCCGGACTGGGCGAGCGCCAGTGGCATGCCCCCGCGAGAGATGCGGTCGATGTACTCCAATCGGTTCGCTGCAGCCGCATCGGCCGTACGGGCGATGTCGCCGTCGAATGCCCGCTCGATGAACCTGTTCCCAGTGCCGTCGATCTCGGTCTGGCTCAATGGCAGCACGGGCAGTCTTTGGATCCGCCCGGTCAGCGCTTGCGTACCGGAGGGCAACGAGTCATAACTCGCAGATCCAGCGAGTACGAACATTCCTGCCCGCGCCTCCGAGTTCAACCGAGTCTTGATCGACTGCAGGATGGAGGGCATCCGCTGATACTCGTCGAGGAAGACGGGCAATTGCTCATCGGTGATGAGCGAGGGACTGTGCCGCGACAGCTCAAGGACTGCGTCATCGTCGAAGTCGAACACGCGCGCGTGCGGGGTGGCTGCCGCGACCTCGGTCAGCAAGGTCGACTTCCCCACGCTCCGGGGCCCCTCCAGAAGCAGTACCGGAGTTTCAGTGATGCGCTGCCGAATAGCGGGCAGGAGCCTGCGATCAATCTGATCGATCATGATAAGACGATACCATCAGTCAGCAATCTGCCGAGGGTTGACTCGACAATCTGCCAAGGCAACAGTCGGCAATCTGCCGACATCTCAGTCGGCAATCTGCCGCGGCGTTCGCGGCAGTGAAACTGGACCGTCTCAGCACACCGAGTACAGCACGCGGAAGGTCTCGCAGACGACCGGCATCTGAGGATCGAAGCCGCGTGGGTCCTCCGAGTGATCACGCCAGAAGCGCTCGTGAATGTCGCGCCAGGCAGCTAGCGTCCTGTCGCCTTCGCCCTCCGCACAGGCATGGTCCGCTGTGACCTCGTCGAAGGGAACGACGTCGACGGTCATCGTCTCGATCAGGGCCCGCGGCGTGTCCCGCCCATCCAGGATGATGCTGAGTTCGCCCGGTACCGGGATGGCTTCGCCAACGTGCTCGCAGTCCCACATCGACGAGGCCGTGGCCCTCTTGGTGCCCACCAGCACGAGCTCCACGAGTCCGTCGGCATGCTCCGGGGTGGCCCCGAACGCCCACGCCTCCGGAGTCTCCGCGGGCAACGCGGGGAGGTGCGCACGGCACTCCCGCCAGAACCTGTCGATGGCTGAGTCCGTGTGCATTCCGCCAGACTACTGACAGTCGTGCGCCGCCAGGACTCGGCGCGCAGACCGGCCCGGCGCACCCTGCCAGCGCTCAGTACTCGGCTGCCCTCAGTACTCCGGCAGGTGCGGTGCGACGTCGCGCACCCACGCGAGGACACCTCCGTCCAGGTGCCGCACCGTCTCCTCCCGGTTCGCGAAGTCGGGCTGGAGCCGCGCGAGCGCACGCTCCGAGCGACCTCCCGCCTTGCAGTGCAGGACTACTGGCACTCCACGGGCCTCGACTGGCAGCGCCTCGATCCCCTGCTCGAGCAGCGCGTCGAGGGCGACGGGAACCGCGCCCGGGATACTCACGAGGCGACGTTCCCACTCCTCGCGCACGTCGACAAGGGCGAACTCCGCGCTGCCTGCAGCGCGACGATCGAGCATCGCTGCCAGCTCGCGTGCCTCAACCGTCGCCCCTGCCGCGTCCGGTCCCGCTCCCGACTGCGCCGCCGCGCCGGAACCCCGCTCGCACACACCATGCCCGTCCGCACGCGTGACGCCGTCGGAGACCTCGGTGACAGGCGGCGCCGCCGGATCCGCGACCACGCGCAGCTCCCGCCACGTCATCGCCAGCGCATCGTGGAGCAGCAGCCGTCCCAGCAGCGGCTTTCCGATCCCGGTGACGAGCTTGACGGTCTCGGCGGCCATGATGGACCCGATGGTTCCCGGCAGCATGCCCAGCACGCCGCCCTCGGCGCAGCTGGGCACTTCGCCGGCCGGTGGGGGCTCCGGATGGAGGTCGCGGTACGTGGGACCGCAACCGGACCAGAAGACGCTCACACGGCCCTCGAACCGCAGGATCGATCCCCAGACGCACGGGATGCCGGCCAGCGCGCACGCGTCAGAGACGAGGTACCGGGTTCCGAAGTTGTCCGCTCCGTCCAGGACGAGGTCGTAGCCCGCGACGATGTCCCGGGCGTTCTGGGCGTCCAGCCGCACCGGGTGCTGCTGGACGGTGACGAGCGGGTTGAGGCGGGTGATCGCCCGGGCCGCGGATTCCGTCTTCAGGTCGCCCACGTCCTCGACTCCGTGGAGCACCTGCCGCTGCAGGTTGGAGACGCTCACGCGGTCGTCGTCGACGATTCCGATCGTCCCCACGCCGACGGCCGCGAGGTAGTGGAGGATGGGCGCTCCCAGTCCCCCGGCTCCGATGACGAGGACGCGGGCGTTCTTCAGCCTACGCTGGCCGGTCTCCCCCACCTGTTCGAGGGTGAGGTGGCGGGAGTAGCGTTCGATCTCCTCGACCGTGAGCTCCGGTCCCGGCTCGACGAGCGGAGGCAGCGCACTCGACTGCACGGTGGCGTTCACGGCTGCCCCACCTCCGGCCAGTCACCGCGCGGGATCCCGCCGACGGCCGCGCTCGCGTCGCCCGTCGACCCCGCCGTGGCGATCGGATCGATGAGCCCGTCCGCGGGCGATGACGCCAGCGCATGCCTGCGAGCGGGTATCCGCCCCGCCTGCGCGGCCAGCCGTCCCGCTTGGACCGCGGCCTTCATCGCCCGGCCCATGAGGACCGGGTTCTGCGCGCGCGTCACCGCGCTGGCCAGGAGAACGGCATCGCAGCCCAGCTCCATCGCGAGCGCCGCATCCGAGGCTGTCCCGATCCCCGCATCGAGGATCACCGGCACCTGCGCGCGGGAGGCGATGAGCTCGATGTTGTGCGGATTGAGGATGCCCAGCCCGGTGCCGATCGGGGCACCCAGCGGCATGACCGCGGTGGCGCCCACCTCCTCGAGACGCTGCGCGACCACGGGGTCGTCGGAGGTGTAGGCGAACACCTTGAAGCCCTCCGCCACCAGGCGTTCCGTCGCATCGATGAGTTCGACGGCATCGGGAAGGAGCGTCTCCTCGTCGGCGATGACCTCGAGCTTCACCCAGTCCGTCTCCAGGGCTTCGCGGCCCAGCTCAGCAGTGAGCAGCGCGTCGCGCGCGGTGTAGCAGCCGGCCGTGTTCGGCAGGATGCGGATGTCATTGCGCTCCAGCAGGGCGAAGAGCGAGTCGCCGGCCTGCTTCGAGTACCGCCGCATCGCGACGGTGGTGAGCTCTGTGCCGGAGGCCAGCAGCGCCTCCTCGAGGACGCTCAGCGAGGTGATCCCGCCGGTGCCCGTGATGAGGCGCGAGGTGAGCTCGACACCGTCGATGGTGAGCGAGTCCCCGGTGTCCGTGGGGATGTCCGCCGTCGTCTGAGTCGCAATCGTCACTGTCGTCAGCCTCCCTGCATCGCGGTGATGATCTCGACGGTCTGGCCGTCGACCAGGCGCGTGCCCTGCCAGCGGCTGCGCGGCACGACGGCGGAGTCGAGGGCGACGGCGACGCCCAGGCGCCCGCCGTCCGCCGGTGTGCCGTCCGCCGTGAGCGGTCGGTCGATCGTCTGGGCGACGAGGTCCAGGAGTGAGGCGTCATCCTCGATCGGATGCGCGGCCCCGTTGACGGTGAGGGTGGGCACGGAAGGTCCTTCCTGAGCGGTGTCCATGGTGTCAATCTGTCGTGTGGAAGCGGTACGGGTCGGTGGCGCGCAGAACGCCTGCGAGGTCGGTGCCCGGAGAGTCCCCGGTCACGAGCGCCGCGGCCGCATCCGCCAGCAGCGGTGCGAGGAGCACCCCGTGCCGGAAGCCACCGGTCGCGAGGATGAGGCCGGGCACGCCCGCGCCGTCGCCGTCGCGCAGTCGCCCCAGCAGCGGCACGTCATCCGGGGTGCCCGGCCGAGCACGGGCCATGACCTCGACCAGTTCCAGGTCGCAGACCGCAGGGACGAGCGTCTGGGCATCGCGGAGCAGTCGGTACACACCGCCCGCACTCGCGCCCGCAAGGTCGTCCTCGCGCGAGGTCGCTCCGATGACGATCTCGCCGTCGGCCCGCGGCACCAGGTAGATCGGCACTCCGTTCACGACGCCGCGGATCGTGCGCTCGAGGAGCGGCGCGGAGCCCTCCGGCAGCCGCGCGCGGAGGATGTCGCCATGCACCGGTCGCAGCACGGCCGCCGGGGAGGCGGGCAGGCCGGAGAAGAGGTCGCTGCGCAGGCCGGTCGCGAGGATCGTGTGCCTCGAGGCGATCCGGCTGCCGTCCGCCAGCTCGACTCCCCCGCCGTCGCCACACAGCCGGACAGCCGCCTGCGTGACGAGCGTGGCGTGCGCGCGATGCTCCCGCGACGACAATGCCGCAATCAGACCCGCCACCAGCCTGCGCGGGTCGACCTGGTGGTCGCCCACCGCACGGAACGCTCCCGCCAGCCGGGGAGACAGTGCCGGCTCCAGTGCGCGCGCCTCACGGACCGTGAGCGCGTCGACCTCCATCCCGTGCGCGATCTGGTGCTCGCGGAGCTCGGCCAGGCCCTGCCGGTCCGCTGGGGTGCCGGCGCACACGAGGGTCTCCGTCCTGCGGTAGCCCACGTCGTGGCCCGAGGCCGCCTCGATTCCGGCGATGAAGTCCGGGTAGTCGTCCGCGGCCTTGCGCATGAGCGGGTACAGCGCGTGCTGCTGGTACTGGACCTCACTGGCCGGGGCGATCATCCCCGCCGCGGCACGGGAGGCCGCTCCTCCCGGGTCCGGGTCGACGATCGAGACGGACAGTCCGCGCTCACGCAGACGCCAGGCCGTGGAGAGGCCGATGACGCCGGCACCCACGATGACGACATCGCAGTCGTGCGCATCCGGGTGCGACTGTTCCACTGCTCTCATCCTTCCCTTCGGCGGCATGATCCGCATCAGGTTCGACGGTCGGCGCTGGGGCCCTCTCAGCCCCGTAGGGCTCCCGCAGAGTTCGCGATCTCCACGAGTGCGTGCATCGTCGTGACTACACTCGTGGATCGTGAGCCATCATACAGACGCCCCCGCTGGGGAGGGCGCGCAGGCCAGGGCCGCGCGCATCGCCACTGCTCGCCTCTACCTGTGCACGGATGCCCGCACCGGCCCCGGGGATCTGGAGAGCTTCCTCCACGCCGCGTACGCCGGCGGCGTCGACATCATCCAGTTGCGCGACAAGTCGATCGGCACCGCCGATGAACTCGCAGCACTGGAGATCCTCGCTCGTGCGGCTCGCGCGCACGGGAAGCTCTTCGCGGTCAACGACCGCGCGGACGTCGCCTCCCTCATCGGCACCGATGTCTTCCATGTGGGCCAGCAGGACCTCACCCCCGCACAGGCCCGCAAGCTGCTGGGCGACGAGGTCGCCATCGGCCGGTCGACGCACACGGTCGAGCAGGCCCAGGCGGCACGGCTCGACCCGGACGTCGACTACTTCTGCACCGGGCCGATCTGGGAGACCCCCACGAAGCCGGGCCGTAAGGCCACCGGACTGAGCTTCGTCGAAGACGTCGCACATGCGGAGAACAACCATGCAGACCGCGTCACCAACGAGGACCCCGCGAAGCCGTGGTTCGCGATCGGCGGGATCGACGAGCAGCGTCTGCGCCAAGTCCTGGACGCCGGCGCACAGCGGATCGTCGTCGTCCGGGCGATCACCCAGGCCGACGACCCGGAAGCCGCCGCCCGCCGCCTCCGCGCAGCCCTTCGGTAGTCACGACTCCAGCCACGCACAGTCGCAGCTCGCTCCGGCGACAGTGCCTCCATTCGGCGGGACGCGACACTCACGACGTGGAATGGTTCGAGGCCTCTTCCTCGCGCTCAACTGAGCGAATCCGTCGTCGGTTGTCCGGACAAAACCCACAATGCGATTCACTCACCGGAGTGATGAAGCAGAAGAAAGCCCGCGTCGCTCCTCAGAACTGTCGCGCACGTGCACGACCCGGCAGTCCGGCCCCTCCCCCAGCAGAATCCTCAGGTGCCCCGTGGCCACGGAGGTGCGTTGGACCTCGGCGATCGTCGCCGTCCGGGGCACAGACGTGGGCGGCTGCTCCATGCGGACGATCTCCTCGACCGTCACGGTGGTGAGGGCGAGGGCGAGGGCGTGGCTGATCGGCTGGGAGTACTCGTCCGACAGCGTGCCCGCGGCGCGCGACCGGTTGACGAGCTCGCGGATGGTGTCCACGTCCTGTCCGCCGGCCGCCGCCTTCTCCACCGGCTCGACGCCGGAGGCGGCGACGAGTCGGTTGGCGATCCGGTTGATCCACAGCAGGAACGGCCGCAGGGGCCAGGTGAGGGCGCGGGCGGTGATCCCGGTGGCCTTGGCCGCGGTCTCCGGGTGCGCGATCGCCCGCGACTTCGGAGCCATCTCGCCGATGACGAGGTGCAGGAAGGTCACGACGATGAGGGCGAGCACGAACGCGACGATGCCCGAGACGACCGCGGGGATCCCCCAGCTGGTCAGCACGGGTGCCAGCGCGTAGTCGATGGCCGGCTTGGTGATCGCCCCCAGCAGGAAGGTGCACGCTGTGATCCCCAGCTGGGCGAAGGCGAGCATGACGGTGAGCTCGTTGACGCCGCGCAGGGCGGCGCGGGCGGAGGCACTCGACGGGGCCTCCGCCTCGAGCCGGTGACGACGTGCGGCCAACAGCGCGAACTCGACGATGACGAAGAAGGCGCTTGCGACGATCAGGGCGATCGTGATGAGTGTGACGACCCACCAGCTCATCGGGATGTCTCCTCTCCCTGGGCGGCGTCCGGGGCGGGCGCATCGGCCTCCGCCGGATCGTCCTCGACCACGGACAGGGTGAGCATCGACGGGACGTGACGGGCGACCTCGGTCACCTCGATCCGCAGGCTGCGGCGGACGCTGATGCCCTGGACGACCTCGCCGGGTCGTTCCGGCAGTTCCACGACGACGGTCGACCCGACCGGAGTCTTGTCAGGAACGCGGCAATTCTCGGTTCGAGAAGCGCAAGGAGTTGCCGGTCGCTGGCCGGTCAGAGAGCTATTCCGTGCTGCGAGGAGTGAGCCTTCGGAGGACAAGAGTGGGCTTTGTTTCTCCCCCTTGGGCCAATTGTGTCGCACTTGGCCGTCCCGACGGTCAACTGAGAATCCGCTTGACGAGCGGGAGCGCATATCGCCAGTCGTCGCCGTCTTGATCAAAGAGATCGGCGTCCTCGAACCAGGTTGGGTCCGCCTCCGGGTGAGGGCCAATCAAGCCCACACTTCCATCGCCAAACCGATAACACGCGGCGGCGAGGTCGCCTGTCTCGTAATGGGCGTAGGCCTCAGCGCCGTCTCCAGGCAACCGCGCGCCCTCTTGAAAGTAGGTCCATCGCAACGTGTCGCCCCACGTGACTGCCACCACATCATCCGTATTATCTTTCACAGGGAAGTCGGGAACGCCCACCTCCCCCCCCCCCGACGGATTCACTGAAAAAGCCGAAGCCCTCGCTCCCTGCTAGATATGCACCCATGCAGATGCCGAGGTAGCTACCGCCGGTAGCCACAAAGTCACTCACCCCACGGATGAAATCCGCAGGAAAACTCTGGGCAGCGGCCGAATATTGTCTCCACCGCCCGGCTGAGCGTAGAGAGCGAGTCCAGAAAGGGCACTTGATTCGAGAGGGAATTCTTCATGCGGGCCGATAAACGCAACGTCCATACCAAGCGGTGATTGCGACAGTCGCTCAGCAAGAGTTTCCGAGCATCCTGCGCACCCCGCCGGGCCGCGGTACACAAGGGCGATCCGCGCATCCGGAGTCTCGTCGTCGTTCCTGCTGATTGGTGCACATCCGTTCGCTAGCCCAGCGAAAGGGACCGTCAGCAGCCCCGCGAGGACCGACCGGCGCGACCGTCCAGCAGGTGATTCGAACGTACCCATATTTCAATGATAGGTGGGCTTGGTCCACTGCCCGAAGCGACCGGTGCAGCCTGCTCCTGGCCTCTGATCGTTGAACGCGGCCCGAAGTCAGGGGCTGCTGCTCGGATGGGTGACATTGGATCGTCACGCAGCCTGGTCGGCTGGCTCAAAGTTCGTCTGCAGGTCCAGTTTCGACGCCGGGGAGCGGTGACCGTCTCTTCACACACGAGGATATGGGGCTCGCAGTAGCGCGGGTCCTTGGGTTCGACCCACGAGTACGCGTACCGGTTGGCGGTCGTGGGGATAAGCGCCACGTCCTTGTTGACCCAGCGCAATTCGAGCTTTTGCGACTACCCAGCCAACGACCCGCTCCTTCCACCGGGACCGACCCTTCAAGCGCATCGACAGGGACTCTCGGCGGCGCCTCACCGCCTCATGAATCGCGGCGTCGGGCGCGCCGCCGCGATGGGCGCTGTCGTCGACCTGGACGGCATTGCCCTCATGCCCGTACTCCTGCTGACCGGCGCACCGCTCATCGCTTCCGCTCAACCGATGATGGTCGGGATCTACATGGCACTGGTCCCGATGCTCCTGGGCTATCTGCTCTTCGGGTATGGCCTCACGCGCGTCACTCCAAGCGCCGCGACAACGCTCACGCTCGCTGAACCCGCGATCGCCGCCCTCCTGGCCGTGGTCCTCGTCGGTGAGCGCCTCCCCGCCATCGGTTGGGCTGGACTCGCGGGCATCTGCGCCTCGCTCCTGGTCCTCTCGCTCGCACCTGCGACACACGCGTGTGCCGCCGAACCGTCGCGTTCGCGCGAGCTCCCGATACGTCAGGAAGCTTGAATCAGTCAGCCTGAGATAGACATCCAGCAAGACCTGGAGATGCGCCCCAGTACCGGGATGAAATCACTGGGTACGGCCCAATAAGGTCCGTGTAGAGGTTAGATGGCGAAACGAAATTCCACCACGTCCCCGTCCTGCATGACGTAGTCCTTGCCCTCCATGCGCACCTTGCCGGCGGCTTTGGCATCGGCCATGGAGCCGGCGGCCACGAGGTCGTCGAAGGACACGATCTCGGCCTTGATGAACCCGCGCTCGAAGTCCGTGTGGATCACGCCGGCAGCCTGCGGAGCGGTGTCGCCCTTGTTGATGGTCCAGGCGCGGGCCTCCTTGGGCCCGGCGGTGAGGTAGGTCTGCAGCCCGAGGGTCTCGAAGCCCACACGCGCCAGCTTGTCCAGGCCGGCCTCGTCCTGCCCTGACATCTCGAGCATCTCGGCAGCCTCCTCCTCGGAGAGCTCCACGAGCTCGGACTCGAGCTTGGCGTCCAGGAACACGGCCTCGGCCGGGGCCACGAGATCGGCCAGCTCAGCCTGGCGCTCGGCCGAGCCGAGCACGCCCTCGTCGCAGTTGAAGACGAAGATGAACGGCTTGGCCGACAGCAGCGTGAGGTCGCGGATCTGATCGAGCTCCAGCGAGTCCTTGCGTGAGTAGATCGTGTGCCCCTCGGAGAGCACCTCGTAGGCGGCCTGATAGGCAGCGAGCTTGGCGGGGTCCGCCTTCTTGATCTTGACCTGCTTCTCCAGGCGCGGGATCGCGTTCTCGAGGGTCTGGAGGTCGGCGAGCACCAGCTCAGTGTTGATGGTCTCCATGTCGGAGGCGGGATCGATCTTGCCGTCCACGTGGACCACGTCGGGGTCGTCGAAGGCGCGGACCACCTGGGCGATGGCGTGCGCCTCGCGGATGTTGGCCAGGAACTGATTGCCCAGCCCCTCCCCCTCGGAGGCGCCCTTCACGATGCCCGCGATATCCACGAACGACACCGTGGCCGGGAGGATCTTCTGCGACCCGAAGATACCCGCGAGCGCATCCAGGCGCTCGTCCGGAAGGCTGACCACGCCCACGTTGGGCTCGATGGTGGCGAACGGGTAGTTCGCCGCGAGCACGGTGTTGCGGGTCAGCGCATTGAACAGGGTCGACTTGCCGACGTTGGGGAGACCGACGATTCCGATAGTAAGAGCCACGGGAGGACACCCTACCGGCGACGGGCGCGGCGGTCCGCCCAGCGGCCGAACATCACGGTCCGATCACAACCCCTTGCGACCGCGAATCGCGACTGCAAACGTAGGTGCCATCGCAAATCGCGATGCAGGACACATCGACGAGGTGAGCACGATGAACAGCAAGCAGATCCGCAGCACCGCCATCGCCACCGGAGCGGCTTCCCTGCTCTTCCTGGGCTCGGGCGTCGCGGCACAGGCCGCCCCCGCCTGCCCCGGAACCGACCCCACTGACCCGTACGAGGCCGACCAGGCCGCCGCCGCCGAGAAGTGCGACGGACTGACCGGCCAGGAGGCCTTCGACAAGAAGGCCGACGACCTGCCGGACTCCGACGACGGCCACTACACCTGGACCGCCGACAGCGGCATTGCCGACACCGAGCACTACGACCCCTGCGACGGCCTCTCGGCCATCACCGTCAGCTACGCCACCGACGAGGGCATGCCCGCCGGCAGCCCGGGCTACTCCATCGTGATGCTCTTCCACGACGGTGAGTACCTGGGCACGGACACCGCCGAGGCCTACGAGTGGACCCCGGAGATCGAGCGGGTGGACGACGACACCCTGAGCATCGAGTACCCCTACGGCCACCGCGACGACGCCGTCGGCCCCGAGGGCACCACGGAGTCCACCTTCACCTGGGACGAGGCGTCCGATTCCGTCGAGCACTCGGGCGAGTTCCCGGACACCTTCTGATCCCCGCTCCGCCGCCCGACCCCTGGGCGGGCGGCGGCCTTTCTGAGCACCGAAATCCAGTCGCTTCAGCACGATCGACCCTCACGAGGTGAGACTCATGAACCGCACCCAGCTCCGAGACTCCGTCATCGCCGGCGCAGCGGCCTCCGCTCTGCTGCTCGGCACCGGCACCGCAGCCCATGCCGCGGACGTCGCCCCACCCCAGAACCAGCCCTCACAGTCCTGCTCCGACCTCACCGGAGAGGAGGCCGTCTCCGTCTGGGGCGCCCTCGTCCTCAGCGCCGACGACAGCACGGAGATGCTCGACCATGCCGACACCTCCGGCTACGACCGCTGCGCCGACCTGTCGTGGATCGTCGTCCCGCACGGCGGCACCGCCTCCTCGGCCAACAGCGTGATGCTGTTCCACCACGGCATCTACAAGGGCACGGCTACGGCCGAGCCGCAGGCCTTCGTCCCGCAGATCGAGCGGATCGACGACGGCGCGATCGCCATCACCTACCGGTATCTGGAGGGTGACGAACCCAACGCCGCACCCCAGGGCCGCGCGGAGTCGACCTTCACCTGGAACGGCTCGAGCGACTCCGTCGACCACGAGGGCGAGTTCCCGCCGACCGCCTGACCTGCGTCGACAGATCTCAGATCTCGGCTCCAAGGCCACGGGGTCCCGCACTCGCATGAGTGCGGGACCCCGTGACTTTGACGACACCCGGGCGCAGTTCACCGCGAAAGGACTCCACACCAGCTCTTGGAGCACCCACCCCGTCGACCATCTCGCGTCGCCGCGTCCTCCACTCCGCATATGATCCCGCAACCCGCACGACGCGTCTGCAGTGGATGCTCCCCGCAAGGGACCCGCGTGACGAGCGAATCGCGCTCCAGCAGGAACCCGCAGACCCTGCTCATGTTCCGCGACGGCGCCTCGGTCTCCAGCCCGTGCGAGCTGTGCGAGGGGCGCCGCTACGACGCCTCCGTGGTCAAGGACTACAACCAGAGAGCGACCAGCCCCGACGGCATCTACTGATCCCGTCGGGCTCGTCCCGCACATATGGGTCATCTGTCATGGTCAGCTCATGACACCTCCTGACGGCGCGCTGGGGCCTGCGCAGTGGACCATGGAGACATGCGCACAGCACCTGATTCCCCAGACCCCCGCTCGGAGCCCGTCGCTCCCCCGGCTGTCGAGCTGACCGACCTGCACAAGAGCTTCCGCACACGCTCCGGCCGGGTCGCAGCCGTCGACGGACTGGATCTCACGATCGCCCAAGGCGAGATCGTGGCGCTGCTGGGCCCCAACGGGGCCGGCAAGACCACAGCGCTGGACATGGTGCTGGGCTTCACCGACCCCACGTCCGGAACCTGCTGCGTTCTGGGGCTTCCCCCGCGCCAGGCCGTCAACCAGGGACGGGTGTCGGCGGTGCTGCAGAGCGGAGCCCTGCTGGATGACCTGACCGTGCGCGAGACCGTGGCCATGGTCGCCACGCAGCATCCCCGCCACCTTCCCGTCGACGAGGCCCTGGAGCGCGCCGGAGCCTCCGGCATCGCCCGCAGGAAGGTCTCCAAATGCTCCGGAGGCGAGCAGCAGCGCCTGCGCTTCGCCCTGGCCCTGCTGTGCGAGCCCGAGCTGCTCGTGCTCGACGAGCCCACCGCCGGCATGGACGTGACCGTGCGACGCGACTTCTGGGCCTCCATGCACCAGGAGGCCCAGCGGGGGCGCACGATCATCTTCGCCACCCACTACCTCGAGGAGGCGGAGCAGTTCGCCGACCGCATCGTCGTGGTGAGCGCCGGGCGCATCATCGCCGACGGGACGACCGAGCAGATCCGCGCCATGGGCGGGCTGCGGCGCGTCACCTGCCGCTGGGACCCCGTCGACGGCGATCCCGCCTCCGTGCTGAGCCGTCTTCCGGAGGGCGTGCAGATCGAGCAGACCCCGGAGCGCACCGTCTTCAGCGGCGCCGATACCGACCTGATCGCCCGCACTCTGCTGACCACGACCCGGGCCAGCGACCTGCTGATCGTCCAGGCGGGCCTCGAGGAGGCCTTCGTGGGACTGACCTCGACAACCGCCGACGACGACGCCGCCTGAGCGTCCCCGGACAGCCCTCCGCCCGCATGAAGGAGCCCTCGTCATGATCACCTCCACCGCACACGGCACGCAGGCAGCGCCCTCGCCTGTTTCTGCAGCTCGACGCAGCCCCGTCCTGGCCGTCCTGCGCTACGCCGCTTACGACCTGCGACGGAATCTGCGCATGGTCGAGAGCCTGTTCTTCGTCATCGTGCTGCCCTCGGCGCTGTACCTGATGTTCGGGGCCCTCACGGAGTTCGGCGACTTCCCCGCCGGCTCAGGCAACGTCGCAGGGACGATCGCCGTCTCCATGGCCGTCTACGGCGCCACGGTGGCCACGACCAGCATCGCCGGCACCGCAGCCGTCGAGCGCTCCAAGGGATGGGGCCGGCTGCTCGGGCTGACCCCCATGCGCCAGGCGGAGTACACCGCCGCCAAGGTCCTGGTGGCGCTGGCCATCGCAGCGCTTCCGGTGATCGTCGTCTTCATCGTGGCTGCGCTGACGGGCGCCGACATCGGCCCGATCGGCACCTGGATCTCCACCGGGCTGATCACCGTGGCGGCCTCGGCCATGTTCGCGCTCTACGGGCTGACCTTCGGGCTGCTGTTCCGCTCGGAGTCCGCCGTCGGGGCCGCCTCGGGCCTGCTCGTGGTGCTCGCGTTCTTCGGCAACCTGTTCATGCCGCTGTCCGGGACGCTGCTGGAGATCGCCAAGTTCACTCCCATGTACGGGCTGAAGGGACTGGCCTCCTGGCCGCAGATGGAGGGGATGACCACCGGGATGAACGCCGCTCAGGAGGACAGCCTGCTGGGACTTCTGGTCAACGTGCTCGCCTGGACCGCGATCTTCGCCGTCACCACCCTGCTGGCGGCCCGACGCTCGACGGCACGGGCATGACCATCTCCCCCGCCGAGACCACGCACGACGAGCGCGTCGGATCGACCCTCTATGCCTCCATCTGGCTGATCTTCCTGGCCTTCCCCGTGGTCGGTCTGCTGCGCAGCGCACACGGCCCGGCGGCCATGGCCGTCGGCGTCGGGCTCCTGCTGCTCTTCGCCGTCGTCTACGTCCTGTCCTGGTGGGAGCCGGGCGCCCTGAGCCGCCTGCCGCGCATCCCCGCCACCCTCATGTGGCTGTTCGGCCTGACTCTGTGCCTCGCTCTGCTGACCCCCTTGCTGGGCGGGTCGGTGCTGGGGTGCTTCCCCTTCCTGGTGGCGCTGCTCGCATTCCGCCTCCCCTCGGTGCGCTCCCGAGTGATGTGGATCCTGGTGCTCGACGCGATGACGGCGGCGCTGCTGATCTGGGTGTGGCCTCAGCACCTGTTCTGGGCCGTCCCGGTCATCGCCATGTCCTCGGTGCTGATGGCCGTGCTGGCCTCCGTGATGGACCGCGAGGAGCGCACACGCGACCTCGCCGAGCAGCTGCTCCTGGCGCAGCAGCGGGAATCACTGGGACGCGACGTCCACGACCTGCTCGGGCACTCGCTGACCGTCATCACGGTCAAGACCGAGCTCGCTCGCCGGATGGTGGAGCGCGACCCGCAGCGCGCGATCGCCGAGCTCGACGAGGTGCTCGCCCTGTCCCGCGAGGCCGCCGGAGAGGTGCGGCAGGCCGTCGGCGGTCTGCACAGCCCCGAGTGGGCGGCGCAGCTGCGCGCGGCGCACACGGCCCTGAACGCCGCCGCGATCGAGGCACGGCTGCCCGGCCCTGCTGGTCTGCCGGCCGAGCAGCAGACCCTGCTGGCCTGGTGCCTGCGCGAGGCCGTGACCAATGTGATCCGCCATGCCCAGGCCACCGTCTGCACGGTGGAGGCCGGACCCGGCAGACTGGTGGTGGAGGACGACGGCGTCGGAACCGATCCGGGCGCGGGCACGGGCAACGGCCTGCGCGGCATGCGCGAGCGCGTGCGCCAGGCAGGCGGCGAGCTGATCCTCAGCGCCGCCGACGCCTCCCCCGATCGACCCGGAACCCGACTGGAGGTGCGGCTGCCATGACCGAGAAGATCCGCCTGCTGCTGGCCGATGACCAGGCGCTGGTCCGCGGCGCCCTGGCCGCGCTGCTGGAGCTCGAGGGGGACCTCGAGATCGTCGCCCAGACGGGCTCGGGAACGGAGGTCGTGGACCTGGCGCGGGAGCACCGCGCGGACGTGGCGCTGCTGGACATCGAGATGCCCGGCCGCGACGGCATCGAGACCGCCGCCGCCCTGCGGGATGCGGGGGCTCGGGTGCCGCAGCCTCATCGTCACCACGTTCGGGCGCCCCGGGTACCTGCGCCGGGCGCTGGAGGCGGGGGCACGCGGCTTCGTCGTCAAGGACACGCCTGCCGAGCAGCTTGCCGCCGCGGTGCGCACGGTCCACGTCGGTGGACGCGTGATCGACCCCTCCCTGGCCGAGGAGTCGCTGATCACCGGCGGCAGCCCTCTGACCGAGCGCGAGCGCGACGTCCTGCGCATCGCCCTGGACGGCGCCTCCGTGAAGGAGATGGCCGCCCGCCTTCACCTGTCCCAGGGCACGGTGCGCAACCACCTGTCCTCGGCGATCGGCAAGACGCATACGGCCAATCGCGCCGCGGCAGCACGGGCGGCGCAGGACAACGGGTGGCTCTGAGCTGTCAGAGCATCGGTTCGCATGGAGAACCTCCTAGGATGTTGGACACAGCCTGAACGATGACTGAATGCCCGAGAACCCGGAGGCCGCTGTGTCCCACCCCCGTCACACCCTGTTCGCCGCGAGCCTCCTGGGGCTGACGCTGGCGCTGTCCGGATGCACTGCGCAGCCCTCCGACGAGCCCGAGCCGACCCCGGAGACGGTGACGGTGACGCAGACGGCCCCGGCCGAGGATCAGCCCTCCGCCGAGGCGTCCCCGGAAGCCGCAGAGGACTCCCCCGCGGCCGACGGCGACGATTCCGCCGAGGCCTCGGGGCAGGCCTCGGAGGCGGCCGATAGCGATGCGGCGGCGAAGCCTGCCGCCGACGCCTCCGGCCTCAGCGAGCGCGGCAACATCCCCAAGCAGATCGGCGAGGAGGCGAGCCTCACCGCCTCCTCCGGGGAGAAGGCGCTGTCCTTCGAGGTCACCGACATCCAGTCGGACTTCCAGTGCACCAGCCCCTACGCGGAGGCCCCGGAGAACGAGTCCTTCGTCAAGATCGACATCACGGCCAGCACCGGCTCCGCCGAGGACATGGAGGAGCTGTTCTACATCGACTCCATGATGTTCAATCCATACGACTGGAAGTTCGTGGATTCTTCGGGCCGCACGGCCAACGACATCGGCACTGTGGCCAGCTACATGTGCCTTGACACCGGCGAATCCCTGCCCGATGAGATCGGCCCGGGTGAGAACGTCTCCGGATCACTGATCCTCGACGTGACCGACTCCTCCGGCACCCTGGTCTATGCCCCGGTCTACGACTCGGCCGGCTGGGAGTGGAGCCTCTGACCTACTGAGGGCTCTCGTCGCAGCGCGGCTCCGTCCGAGGACGGGGCCGCGCTGTGCTGTCGGAGCGGGCTGAGAATCTGAGTCGCATGGAACAGACCTCCTCCCTCGGCATCGTCCTCCCCCTGCTGCTCTTCATCGCAGGCACGGTGGCCGGGCTGGCCGTGGGCTGGCTGCTGGCCTCCCGTCGTGCGGCCGGTGGAGCGGACGCCCGGGAGCTCGAGAGCATGCGTCAGGACAACGCCGAGCTGCAGCGCCGCCTTGCTGCGGCCCAGGAGAGCTCCCGGCTGCAGACCGAGCGCGTGGCGGCGCTGGAGGAGCGCTCCGCCCAGGACCAGGACGTCCTCACCGCGCTGGCTCCGCTGGCCGATCGGCTGCGCGGGGTCCAGGAGCACGTGACCCGGCTCGAGAAGGATCGCTCCCAGCAGTTCGGGGAGGTCTCCCGCGCGCTCGAGCAAGCTCGGGAGGCCGACGCCGAGCTGCAGCGCGTCACGGGATCGCTGGCGGGATCGCTGCGCTCCAACTCAGCCCGCGGCACCTGGGGCGAGGTCCAGCTGCGCCGCGTGGTGGAGGCCGCGGGGATGCTGCGCCACGTCGACTTCCAGGAGCAGGTCCATGTGCAGACCGAGGACGGCGCGCACCGTCCGGACATGGTCGTGAAGCTGCCCGGGGAGCAGCGGCTGATCGTTGATGCCAAGGCCCCCATGGCCTCGTACCTGCGCGCCCAGGACCTCGGCCACGACGGCTCGGAGCCGGCCCTCGCCGCCCGGACCAAGCTGCTCAAGGGCCACGCCGATGCCCTGCGAGCGCACGTGGACGCCCTGGGCTCCAAGAAGTACTGGGCCTCGACCGTCGGCTCGCCCGAGCTCGTGCTGTGCTTCGTGCCCGTGGAGTCGGCGCTGTCGGCCGCGCTGGAGGCGGATCCCTCGCTGCTGGATCACGCTGCAGCGCGCAGCGTGGCCCTGGTGTCGCCGGTCTCCCTGCTTGCCTCGCTCAAGGCGGTCGCCTTCTCATGGCGCCAGGAGTCGTTGGCTCAGGACGCCTCGCAGCTGCTGCAGCTGTCGCGGGACCTCTACGACCGGCTGGGCACCGTGGGCGGGCACCTCAGCGCCATGGGCGGGTCCATCCGCCGCTCCGTGGAGACCTACAACAAGCTCGTGGGCTCGCTTGAGACCCGTGTGCTGCCC
Source organism: Kocuria sp. SL71 (assembly GCF_026672465.1). Lineage (NCBI taxonomy): Bacteria > Bacillati > Actinomycetota > Actinomycetes > Micrococcales > Micrococcaceae > Kocuria > Kocuria sp. SL71. Next base: position 147,164 of record NZ_JAPPRE010000001.1, on the reverse strand, counting down.
ACGGCTCGTCGGCTCAACGACCTGGATGTCACGGCACCCGCCGACGACCGCCTGGAGACGGCCACGGTCGAGTCCACCCCGCGTGCGATCACAGCCCCGGAGCTGCTGGACCAGGAGATGCAGGAGGGGCCGCAGGACTGACCTGTCGATCGGCCGACAGGCTCAGCGCGCCGGACGCGCTCCGCGGCCTCCGAGGTTGCGGGTGGCGTCGCCGTCTGCCGTCAGACGCGCACGCAGCTCCTTGGGAAGCGAGAAGAGGATGTCCTCCTCGGCCGTGACGACCTCCTCCACGTCGGCGTAGCCGTACTCGGCCAGCAGGGCCATGACGTCACGGACCAGGACCTCCGGCACAGAGGCGCCCGAGGTCACGCCCACGGTGCGCACGCCCTCGAACCAGGACTCGTCCACCTCGTTCGCGTTGTCCACGCGCTCGGCGCGAGCCGCGCCGTACTCGGCGGCGACCTCCTTGAGGCGCACGGAGTTCGACGAGTTCGGGGAGCCCACCACGATCACCAGATCCGTCTGCGGCGCGATCTCCTTGATCGCGCCCTGGCGGTTGGAGGTCGCGTAGCAGATGTCGTCGGAGGGCGGATCCTGCAGGTTCGGGAAGCGCTCGCGCAGGGCGGTGACGATCTCGAGGGTCTCGTCCACGGACAGCGTGGTCTGCGACAGCCACACGAGGTTGTCGGGGTCCTCGACCTCGAGCGTCGCCACATCCTCCGGGCCGTTGACGATGATCGTGCGGTCCGGGGCCTCGCCGTAGGTGCCCTCGACCTCCTCGTGGCCCACGTGGCCGATGAGCAGGATCTGACGGCCCTGCTTGGCGAAGCGCACGGCCTCGCGGTGCACCTTGGTCACCAGCGGGCAGGTGGCGTCGATGGTCTGCAGACCGCGATCGGCGGCCGAGCTCACGACCGCCGGGGAGACGCCGTGGGCGGAGAACACGAGCAGCGAGCCCTCCGGGACCTCGTCGACCTCCTCCACGAACACCGCGCCGTCGGCCTCGAGGGTCTGGACCACGTGCTTGTTGTGCACGATCTCCTTGCGCACGTACACCGGCGCGCCGTAGTGATCGAGCGCCTTCTCGACCGCGATCACCGCACGATCCACGCCGGCGCAGTAGCCGCGCGGAGAGGCGAGCAGGACCTTCTTGTCCCCTTCGACGGGCGCTGACGCCGCGACCTCCTCAGGAGAGCGGCGCACGCGGGGGACGACGGGCATGGAGAGAGCGACGGGTGCGGACATGCCCCGCATTCTACGGGCTCCACAGGTGCCGGGGACATGTCATGCATGTCACCGGATCACTGCCGGCGGCCACGCGGCATCAGGCCTCGATGACCCGCCGACCGCTTCGGCTCAGCCCGGTCGTCGAGTCACCGCCGGAGGCGTCGTCGCCGCCCAGGCGCCAGGTCAGGCGCAGCCCGCCCAGGACCACCCCTGCTGCGGTCAGCGCCACCCCGGTCCACAGCCAGGGCTCAGCCGCTGGTCCAGGCCCGCGCCGAGCACCGCGAACAGCCGATCGACCACGGTGCGACCCACCCCCTCCAGGTCCGGGGAGGCCATGACCGAGTCGGCGAAGCCCTGCAGGACCATCCCGGCTGCGATCACGCCGCCGACGAGACCGATGCCTGCCCCCAGCAGCACCCACTCGCGATTCCGGGCGATGAGCAGCGCCAGGACAGCGGCGACCGCAGCAGCGATCCACCAGTACGGCGCCTGATCCGAGACCTCGGAGAGCTGATCCAGCGCGGGGCCGGTGGCCGAGTCGGGGATCTCGGCCACGCCGTCCTGGATGCCCACCAGATCCATCGAGGACAGATCGACCTCCAGTCCGAAGGGCAGCCGGTCGCTGATCGCCTCGGAGAGCCCGTCCATGACCGGTGCGACCTCGACCTGCAGGTCCTCCGGGGCGCCGTCGGGGCTCTCGGCAGCGGCGACGTTGGCGTCGTACGTGCCCTCGAGGACCTCGCGCATGTCCTGCTGGTAGGCGTCGCCGTCGAAGTAGTCGCTCATGGTCGACTGCACGCTGCGGTCCACCCAGCCGGTGATCGTCCCGCCCAGCGGGATGTCCCCGGTGTCGGCGTTCTGGACGGCCTGGGAGGCGGAGTCCAGCGCCATGTCCTCGATCTCGCCGCGCAGCTGCTGATCGGCCAGCAGGTCCTCCGACAGCGCCGAGAACCCCTCCCGATCCATGACGGTGTCGTCGATCCAGGTGGTCGTCACGGCCATCACCGCCGCCAGCCCGGCGCACAGCGCCAGGACCGAGGCCACGACGGTGCGCAGAACGCCCAGCGCACCGGGACCGCGACGTCGCGCCGCGGGCGCAGGCCGGTCCCAGGGAAGGCCTCCGGCGGGGGTCTCGGAGCGCTGAGCAGTCATGCGCACCACGCTACCGGGACCGACTGCCCACCCACCGGCGTCGGACCCGTGACCTGTGCGACTCGGGTGGTATGCATGGATCATGACGGAACAGCCCCCCGCCGGCGATCAGCGACCGGCCCCCGCCCCGCGCGCAGGGCTGACCACGCCGGAGAACCCGTGGCCGCTGCGGCTGCTGGCCGAGAACCTCCACGCGTACATCGCCCGCTGCGATCCCACCTGGGTCGAGGGCCAGATCATCGAGATCAACGAGCGCCCGCGCGTCACCTTCCTGACCCTGCGCGACGTCGACCAGGAGATCTCGGTCCCCGTGACCCTGTTCCCGCGCGAGATGCAGGCGCTGGAGACCCCGCTCGAGAAGGGCATGCGGGTCGTCGCGCAGGTCCGCCCCGACTACTGGACCAAGACCGGGCGGCTGTCGATGATCGGCCACGGCGTGCGTCCTGTGGGCCTGGGCGATCTGCTGGTGCGCATCGAGCAGCTGCGCCGCGCGCTGGCCGAGGAGGGCCTGTTCGACGCCGAGCGCAAGCGCCCCATCCCCCAGCTGCCCCAGCGCGTGGGGCTGATCACCGGGCGGAACTCGGATGCCGAGAAGGACGTCGTGCGCAATGCCTCCCTGCGGTGGCCGTCGGTGCAGTTCGAGATCCGCAACGTGGCCGTGCAGGGCGCGGCCTCGGCGAGCCAGGTCATGGACGCGCTCGCCGAGCTGGACGCCCACCCGGACGTGGACGTCATCATCATCGCCCGCGGCGGCGGCGCCTTCGAGGACCTGCTGCCGTTCAGCGACGAACGGCTGCTGCGCGCCGTCGCCGATGCCTCCACGCCGGTGATCTCGGCGATCGGGCACGAGAACGACCAGCCGCTGCTGGATCACGTGGCGGACGTCCGCGCCTCCACACCCACCGACGCGGGCAAGCGCGTGGTCCCGGATCTGGTGGAGGAGAAGGCGAATGTGGCTCGCGCCCGAGCGGTGCTGGATCGCGCGGTGACCCAGTTCCTGGACCGCGAGCGCCGCGCCCTGGACGCAGTGCGCTCCCGTCCTGTGCTGGATCAGCCGGAGGGCATGATCCTGGTGCGCGAGGAGGACATCGACCGGCTGCGCGAGCGCGCCCAGCGCACCACCGCCCACCGGATCGATCGCGATCGCACGGCGATCGAGCAGATGAAGCTGCGGGTGCGCGCGCTGTCGCCGCAGCAGACCCTCAACCGCGGCTACGCCGTGGTCCAGGACGATCACGGCGTCGTGGTGCGCGGCACCGATCAGGTGGCCGTGGACGACGAGCTCACGGTGCGCCTGGCCGCAGGCGAGCTGTCGGTGCGCGCCCTGGAGCTCTCCCAGCGCCGCCCAGGCCAGCGCCGCGACGACTGACCCGCACTGTCTGGAATTCCCGAAAGGACCCCACTCATGACCGAGACCACCCCATCCTCCCCCGGCGCAGCACCGGATCTGTCCGATATCGAGTCCATGGGCTACGAGCAGGCTCGCGAGGAGCTCGTGGCCACCGTGTCCAAGCTCGAGGCCGGCGGCACGGCGCTGGAGGAGTCGCTGGCGCTGTGGGAGCGCGGCGAGGCCCTGGCCAATCGCTGCGAGCAGTGGCTCGACGGCGCCCGGGATCGCCTGGACGCCGCCCGCGCGCGCCGCGAGAGCGCCGAGGACCAGGACTGAGACCGCGGCTCAGGAGCTCGGGCGAAGCCGCTCGAGCGCCTCGAGCAGCTGCTCCATGACCGCCTCGCGGTCCTGCGCCCGATCCGCCAGGATCCCGAGCGCGGCGTTGTGATACAGCCCGTCGCCCATGTGCAGCACGGCCTGGGCGGCCACGGGATCGCCCAGCTCGGCCTCGAGCATCCGGTACCAGCGGGCCTCGAGGCCCAGCATGGCCTCCCGAGCACCCTGATCGCCGCTCTGCACCAGTCGCGAGGTCGTGAGGATCGAGCGGTCCAGCGGCGTATCGGCCCACAGGGAGGAGCGCAGGTAGGCACGCGCCGGCCCCTCGGCGGAGGCCTCCATGACCTGCGTCCCCTCCTCCGAGAGGCGCTGCATCCGCTCGACGGAGGCGTCTGCCAGGTCCTGGCGCGTGGAGAAGTGGTAGAGCAGCCCGCCCTTGGAGACCCCGGCGCGCGCCGCGACGGCCTCGAGGGTCGCCGAACGCTCCCCCTCATCCACGACGATCCGGTCGAAGGCGTCGAGGAGCCGCTCCCGGGCCTGGGGCTTGCGTGCCACGCCGCCTCCTTCCCTCGTCGACCCGACGGGTCGATCCGATCGTCCTGCGCCGCTGCGGTGAGCCTCACGACACTCGCGTGAAACCATACCGTCCAGACGGTACAGTTACGCGGGCGCCGCTGTCACGGCGCACCGAGAAGCCACCGCTCGCCCGAGCCGCCGGTGAGGCACAGCCCCGGCCGCGCTCGAGATCCCGAGCCGAGAGCATGTGAGGAGGTCAGCGTGTCCACTGCCCAGACCGCCGCCCAGGAGCAGGGCACCCAGCGCAGCGCGTGGATCGGGCTAGCCGCCCTGATGCTCCCGGTGCTCACCGTCGCCGTCACCACCACCACCCTGAGCTTCGCCCTGCCGGACATCGGCGCGGATCTGCGCCCCACCGGGACCCAGCTGCTGTGGATCGTGGACATCTACCCGCTGATCCTGGCCGGGCTGCTGATCCCGATGGGCACCGTGGGCGATCACATCGGCCGTCGTCGCCTCCTGATGATCGGCGCCGTCGGCTTCGCCCTGTCGTCGGTGGCCGGCGGGCTCTCGACGAGCCCCGAGATGCTCATCGCCTCCCGTGTGGCCGTGGCCATCTTCGGCTCCATGCTGCTGCCGGCCACGCTGTCCCTGATCCGCGTGCTCTTCCCGTCCGACGCCTCCCGCCGCATCGCGATCGCCGTGTGGACCGCGGGCTTCAGCGCCGGAGCGGCGCTGGGGCCGATCATCGGCGGAGGGCTGCTCACCTGGTTCAGCTGGCACGCCGCGATCCTGGCGCCCGTTCCCTTCTGCCTGCTCTTCGCCGTCCTGGCCCCGCTGGTCCTGCCCGAGTCGCGGGATCCCAACCCCGGCAAGCTGGATTTGATCTCCGCCGCTCTGGCGATCCTGACCATGACCCCGATCGTCTACGGCATCAAGACCGCGGCCACCGCCGGGTCTCTCCTCACCGCCGTGGTGACCATGCTCGTGGGCCTGGCCTTCGGAACCCTGTTCGTGCTGCGCCAGCGCCGGCTGAGCCACCCCATGCTCGAGCTCGGGCTGTTCCGCTCGGGCCGCTTCTCCGGCGGCGTGCTGGTGAACATCGCCTCCAACATGGCGCAGTTCGGCTTCCTGTTCTTCCTGACCCAGCACATGCAGCTCGTCGTGGGCATGGACTCCTTCACCGCTGGGCTCATGATCATCCCGGGCATGACCCTGGCCATCGTCTCCGGCCTGGTGGGCGCCCGCTGGGCAGGCACCGCAGGCCCCCGCACGGTCGTGGTCACCGGCGTGCTGCTCATCGCGGCCGGCTACGGCGTGATCGCGGTGTTCGCGAACGAGTCCTGGTGGCCGCTGACCCTCGGCTACGCCGTGCTGTCGCTGGGGCTGGGCTTCTCGACCACGCTGTCCACCGAGCTCGTGGTCGGCTCGGTCCCTCCGGAGAAGTCGGGCTCGGCCTCGGCGATCTCCGAGACCGGCTACGAGCTCGGCTCCGTGCTGGGCACCTCGCTGGTGGGCGGTATCGTCACCGGGCTCTACCAGCGCTTCCTGCGGGTCCCCGACGGCTTCGACGCCGAGAGCACCCAGGCGGCTCGCGAGACGCTGGGCGGCGCCTACGCGATCGGCGCGCAGTCCGACGGCGGCCAGCGCCTGATCGACGCCGCCGGGCAGGCCTACACACAGGCCATCCACATGACGGGCGTCGTCTCGACGATCGTGCTGGTGGCCTTCGCGCTGCTGGTCCTGCGCATGCTGCGCAGCCCGTCGTTCACCGCGACCGTCGATGCCCGCACGGGGCAGATGTCGATCGTGCCCCCGGCCTCGACGGATCCCGAGGACTGATCCGCCGCATCGGCGGTGCCGCGATCCTCCTCGCCCGGAACGACGGCGGCTCCCCAACTCGAGGAGTCGGGGAGCCGCCGTCGTCGGGCATACCGCTCAGCGGACCTGGTGGTAGCTGCCCAGGAACTCCTCGATGCGATCCAGCGCCGTGGCGAGCATCTCCACCGAGGGCAGGAACACGAGCCGGAAGTGATCGGGCGTGGGGAGGTTGAAGGCCGAGCCGTGGCTGACCAGGATCTTCTGCTCCTTGAGCAGGTCCAGGGCGAAGCGCTCGTCGTCCTCGATCCCGAACTTCTCGACGTCCAGCTTGGGGAACAGGTACAGCGCGCCGCGAGCCGGCTCGCAGGTCACCCCGTCGATCGCGTTGAGCCGCTCGTAGGCCAGATCGCGCTGAGCCTTGAGGCGACCGCCCGGGAGGATGAGGTCGTTGATCGACTGGTACCCGCCCAGGGCCGTCTGGATGGCGTGCTGGGCCGGGACGTTGGCGCACATGCGCATGTTGGACAGCAGCTTGAGCCCCTCGAGGTAGGACTCGGCCTTCCAGTTGGGGCCCGTGATCGCCAGCCAGCCGGAGCGGTAGCCCGCCACGCGGTACGCCTTCGACAGCCCCGAGAAGGTCAGGCACAGGACGTCCTCGCCGCACAGCGAGGCCAGGTTGATCATCTCGGCGCCGTCGTAGGTGATCTTCTCGTAGATCTCGTCGGCGAACAGGATGAGGTCGTGCTCTTTGGCCAGGTCGACGATCCCCTGCAGGGTCTCGCGCGAATAGACCGCGCCGGTGGGGTTGTTCGGGTTGATCACCACGATGCCCCGGGTGGAGGGCGTGATCTTGGCCCGGATGTCCTCGAGGTCCGGGTTCCAGCCGTCGGCCTCGTCGCAGGCGTAGTGCACCGGCGTGCCGCCGGACAGGGCCGTGGCCCCGGTCCACAGCGGGTAGTCCGGGGAGGGGACCAGGATCTCGTCGCCGTCGTCGCACAGCGCCTGCAGCGACATGGTGATCAGCTCGGAGACGCCGTTGCCCAGGAAGACCTCGGAGACGTCGAGGTTCATGATCCCGCGGGTCTGGTAGTACTGCACGACCGCGGTGCGCGCCGAGAAGATGCCGCGGGAGTCCGAGTAGCCCTGCGCGTTCGGCAGGTTCTTGATCATGTCGACCAGCACGGCGTCCGGGGCCTCGAAGCCGAACGGCGCGGGATTGCCGATGTTCAGGCGCAGGATGCGGTGTCCCGCGTCCTCCATGCGCTCCGCCTGCTCGAGGACCGGACCGCGGACGTCGTAGCGGACATCGGCGAGCTTCTTGGACTGGGTGATCTTGCGCATGCGCCCACGATACGCGGACCTAGTTCTGAGTGCCCCACCAGTAATCGGCCGCCTCGTACGGCGTGTACAGGTCCTGGGAGGTCGTCATCCGCGTCAGCAGGGTCATGGCATCGGCATCCAGGCGGTCGTCGACGTCATCGATCACCCCCCGGACGTTCTGCGGCAGCTCATCATCGGCCACGGGCACCACGCGCTCGGGGATCATGGCGCCGGAGCCGTCCTCGAGGACCACGAGCGCGTTGTCCTGGATCTCCGGACGCGTCGTGACCACCACTGCGGCCTGCACGTCGTCGCGCAGCAGGGCCTCCACCGTCTCCTCCGGCGATCCGTAGCCCACGACCTTCTGCGGCTCGCAGCCGTAGAGCTCCTCCAGCGCCGGCACGGTGACCGGCTGCTCGGTCTCCTCCTGAGGCACGCCGATGGTCATCTCCGAACAGTCCCCGCTCAGCGAATCCAGCGTGCTGCCGGACAGCTGCGCACCCGTGGCCGCGGTGACGGCCATGGCCCGGGTGCGATCCGCCGAGCCCGTGGCCAGCAGGGTCAGGCCGTCGGGCAGCTGCTCCTGCACGGCTGCCTCAACATCGGCATCCGAGAACCCTGCGGTTCCTGGGTCCTGTCCCACCAGGGAGGTCAGCGAATCGATCAGTCCCCCGCTGTCGGCTGCCGCCTCCCCCCCGGGGCTTGGGGTCGGCTCTGCTGGGGACTGCTCGGCCGAGGCGGCGTCGAGCTCCAGGTAGAGGTCGCCGGTGAAGTCCGGGTAGACGTCGACCGTGCCGTCCTCGACCGCCTGGAGGTAGCCGGCACGGCCTCCCTCGACCTCGCGGACCTCGGCTGCGATGCCGCTGTCCTCCAGCGCCAGCACCCACGCATCCGCGACGGCCTGCGTCTGGACGGTGGGACCGGCGCCGACCAGCACGGGCCGCTCCTCCGAGACCGCCGGCTGGGGATCGTCGCCGCGGTCGCCGCAGCCGGTGAGCACGAGCAGCCCGGTCGCCGAGACCGCCAGCAGGCCGCGCCGGAGGCTCCTGCCGGTGGATCGCGCCGTGGTCTCCTGCTGCCCGCTGATTCCCATGCGCGCCAGTCTAGGGAAGCCCGGCCTCCGGCGCCGACGCCCCTAGGATCGACACCATGCCCCTTCAGCACTGCGCCGTCTATCGTGACGGGCGCCTCCTGGCGTCCCCGAGCTCGATCCGCGAAGGAGCCCGGCTGCTCGATGACTCCCCCGAGCACGACGGCAGCTTCATCTGGATCGCCCTGGAATCGCCCACCCGGGAGGAGTTCGACCAGCTGCAGGGGCGCTTCGAGCTGCACGATCTGGCCGTCGAGGACTCGCTGCAGGCCCATCAGCGGCCCAAGGTCGAGCGCTACGGGCCGGACATGTTCACGGTCCTTCGCCCGGCCGTCTACGACGATGCCCAGGAGCAGATCCGGATCGGGGAGATCCACGTCTTCCTGGGCACCGACTACGCGGTGACCGTGCGCTACGAGCCGTCGGAGGTGCTGCGCCGAGCCGCTCGGCGCCTGGAGGACGATCCCAAGCTGCTGGCCCGGGGGCCGGCTGCCGTGCACTACGCCGTCGTCGATCAGATGGTGGACGACTACTTCCCGGTCCTGCAGGGTGTCTCAGCCGATCTGGATCAGATCGAGGACGATCTGCTGGCCGGCGAGGACCGGGTCTCGCCGCGCATCTACAGCCTCGCCCGGCAGGTCACCGGCTTCCACCGCGCCTGCGAGCCCCTCGAGGACATGCTCGGGCAGGTTGCCCGGGCCGAGCGGGTCCGGGACGACGAGACCCTGCGCCACCTGCTGCGCGATGTGTCCGATCACGCCGTGTCGGTGACCCGCCGCGTGGAGTCGCTGCGCGCGGCGCTCAACGACGCCATGCAGCTCGACGCCACGCTGACCGCCGCCCGGCAGAACGACGCCGCCATGCAGCTCAACGACCAGACCAAGAGGATCTCGTCCTGGGCCGCCATCCTGGTGGTGCCGACCCTGATCGCGGGCATCTACGGCATGAACTTCGACGACATGCCTGAGCTGCACTGGGCGCTGGGCTACCCGTACTCGCTGGGGCTGATGGCGCTGTGCTCGCTCGTGCTCTACCTCGTGTTCAAGCACAAGGACTGGCTGTGAGCGCTCGTGCCTGAGTACGACGACGGCCGGTCGCCTCCCCGGAGGAGGTGACCGGCCGTCGTCGTGCGGTGTGCGGGACTCAGGCGCGCTTGGCGCGACGAGCCGCCTTCTTCTCCTCGCGCTGATGCCGCATCTGCTCGTCCTTGCGGGCGCGGCGCTCGAGGATCTCCTCGACCGACTCCTCCCGGGAGCCGTCGGTGCGGCCCTTGCGGATCTTGAGGATGCGCTTCACGACCCACCAGAGCAGGAAGACGATGACCACGACGTAGACGATGTTGGAGAACACCCCGGCCCACTGCTCCATGAGGTGCCAGTTCGCCCCCAGGATCCAGCCGGCCACCACGAAGATCGTGTTCCAGATCAGCGAGCCGATCGTGGTCAGGCCCGTGAAGAACCAGAACGGCATGCGCTCCACGCCCGCCGGGATCGAGATCAGCGACCGGAACAGCGGCACCATGCGGCCGAGGAAGATGGTGTACGGGCCGTACTTGTCGAACCAGTCCTCCGTGCGCTCGACGTCGTGGACGTCCACCAGCGGCAGGCGGTCCACGATCAGGTAGAGGCGACGACGGCCCAGCCATGCGCCCAGCCCGTAGAGCGCCATGGCTCCCACGACGGAGCCCAGCGTGGTCCAGAAGATGGCCTCCCACAGAGTGAAGCCGCCCTGGGTGGCCGTGAAGCCGGCCAGCGGGAGGATGATCTCCGACGGCAGCGGCGGGAAGAGGTTCTCCGCGGCCACCAGGAGGCCCGCGCCGGGGGCGCCGATCGCATCCATCAGGTCCACGGACCATCCGGCGATGCCGGTCAGCCCGGCCTCCTCGGAAGCGGACTGCGCAGCGATCTGCGGTGCGGACTGGGCTGCGATGGTCAGCGCAGAAGAGCTGATCAGGGGCATGGGTCTCCTTGCGGGAAGTCGGTCGCGCGGACGGCGCGCATGCGGGCCGCACGTCGGCGGGCGGCTGTGTCGCAGCATTGTTCCAGACCGGACCGGGTATCCGCTGGGAGCCATCAGCTGTCGTCAAGCCGCGGACACTATCCTTCCCGGCATGCAGCTGCTGGCCTCCTCAGAGACTTCCCCCGCGGACCTGGCGACCTGGTCCTTCTGGCTCGGAGCCCCCTCCCGGATCCTGCTGATCATCATGATCGCCCTGGTCGCCTCCGCCCTGGTCCGGCTGATCATCCGCCGTGTCACGCGCGGCATCGCCAAGGGCACCCACGCGCGCGTGATCGCGAAGGTCGAGGAGTCCGGGGCACGCAGCTGGGTCGAGGACTCCGGCATCGCCACCAAGCGCCAGGCCCAGCGCGCCCGCACCGTCGGGGCGGTGCTCTCCTCCGTGGTGGTGCTCGTCATCTGGGCCGTCGCCCTGCTGATGGTGATCGCCGAGATGGGGTTCAACATCGCCCCGGTGCTGGCCTCAGCGGGCATCGCGGGTGTGGCCCTGTCCTTCGGCGCCCAGTCGCTGGTCAAGGACTACCTCTCCGGCATCTTCATCGTCGCGGAGGATCAGCTCGGCATCGGCGACATCGTGGATCTGGGCGAGGCTTCGGGCACCGTCGAGGATGTGGGCCTGCGGATCACGCGCGTGCGAGATGTGGAGGGGACCCTGTGGCATGTGCGCAACGGGGAGATCCTGCGCGTGGGCAACCAGTCCCAGGGCTGGGCGCAGTGCGTGCTCGACGTCCCCCTCCCCTACGACGCCGACCTGGACGACATGATCCGCCGTCTCGAGGCCGAGCTCGCCTCGCTGCCCCGGGATCCCGACGTCGGCCAGCATGTGATGGGGGCCCCGGAGGTCTGGGGCGTGGAGGCCCTGTCCGGCGAGTCGCTGACGGTGCGGCTGGCCGTGAAGACCGCTCCGGCCCAGCAGTGGGCCGTGGCCCGGGTGCTGCGCGTGCGGATCAAGAAGATGCTCGACCGCGAGGGCCTTCGAGTGCCCCTGATCAACCAGGCGGTCATCCGCGGCGGCGGCCTCACCGTCGACTCCCCGCACGACTCGACCCCGCCCACCGGGTCGCAGCCGATCGTGGGCGGCGGGCCGCCGAAGCAGGGCTGAGGCCGGGGCACCCTGCTCGGCAACGCCTGCTCAGCGCCCCCGGCCGGGCCTTCCGCCGCGGCCCTTGGGCTTGCCGCCGGGTCGACCTCCGCCGGAGCGGCGCGGGCGACCTCCGGCCAGCCGCTTTCCGGCCAGCTGATCGCCGCGGCTCGTGCCCTTGCCGGTGCGGGAGCCGCCCGAGGCGGAGCCGGACTTCGCCTTGCTGCGCTTGCGCGCCGCACTGGCCGCCCGCTGCACCTCGGGATCGCGGCTGTTGGACAGGTCCTCGTCTCCCCGGGAAGCGATCGCCTCGGACTCGCTGCCGCGGGAGCTGCCCTCACGGCGCCCGCGGACGATGCCCTGGAAGTCCTGGACCATCGCCTCGGTCTGCTTCGGAAGGTCCTTCGGCCACACCAGCACGACCGGCACGAGCGGCAGGTCCTGAATCGGGCGGTAGGTCAGATCCTTGCGGTGGTGCCACCGAGCCACGGACATGGGCGCGACGTACAGGCCCACCCCGGCCGCGACAAGCTCTACGGCGGCCCCGGAGTCGGTGATCTCGGGCAGCTGGCGCGGCGCACCGGCGTCGTCGGTGCCGCGCCCCTCGGCGGAGGGACGGTGCTCGGGCAGCTGGTCGAGCTCCTGGAGCAGCCACTCATCGGCCAGCTCTCCCACGGGGACGTCGTCGAGCAGCGTCAGCTCGTCGTCCACCGGAAGGATCACGACCTGCTGCTCGTCATAGAGCTCCACGACGTGGAACGACTCCCGCAGCTGCGTCAGGTCCGCGAGCGCCGCCCCGGCCTCGATGTGCGGGTGCGGCGCCAGACGGATCAGGGCGACGTCGACCGTCTCCCCCAGCGCCTGCGGCCACTGCCCGGGTGCCAGCTGCTGCTCATCGAGCCCGTCACCGCGCTCGCGCCAGCGCCGCAGCCACTTGCCCGGCATCATCCCGGTCTCGTAGCCCACCCGCAGGACGGGGCCCTGTGCGGTGTCGGAAGCGCCCGACGACGGCCCCGGCACGTCCTGCTGGTCAGTGGGGGCCGGCTGATCGGGCTCCGGGTGCGCGTGGGATTCCATGCCGCACAGACTAGAGGCTGCGCCCGGAGTTGGACGCCCAGCCCCCTGGGGCGTACCCTGATCTGGTTCGTTCCGGGGCTATAGCTCAGTTGGTAGAGCGCTTCGTTCGCAATGAAGAGGTCAGGAGTTCGATTCTCCTTAGCTCCACCCCGTGAAAGGCCCTCCGACCAGGCATGACGTCAGGTAGGAGGGCCTTCTTCATGCCCTGTTGCAGCAATCGCCCCGCGCCCAGCCCCGAGCAGGTCGAGTGGCCTCTCAGTGTGAGTCAGCGTCTCCCCCCGTCATCCAGTGGCCTAGTTGTACTGCTCGGGGACGTTGATCAATCGTGAGAACGGCGGCTGGTTGTCGCAGGCCGTGTGCGGGCGGTGCTGGTTGTACTGGTGCAGCCAATCCGGCAGGGCGTCGCGTCGTTCTTGCTCGCTGGTGTAGCAGCGGGCGTAGACCCACCCGTCGGCCATGGTCCGGTGGAAGCGCTCTACCTTGACGTTGGTCTGCGGCCGGTACGGACGCGTCCGCTTCGGGGTGATCGAGAGGGCCTCGCAGGTGTCCCGCCACAGGTGCGAGCTATAGGCGCCACCGTTGTCGGACAGCACCCGCTCCAAGGCGACGCCGCGATCGGCAAACCACGCCACAGCCCGATGCAGGACCCCGACCGCGGTGACGGCGGTCTCGTCGTCGTGGACCTCGGTGTACGCGACGCGGGAGTGGTCGTCAATGACGGTGTGCACGAACGCGTACCCGAGCCTGGGGTTGTGCCACTTGCTCTTCGGCTTACCCGGTGTCGCCGTTCGGTTGTGGTCGCCCTGGCGGCGGCCGACGTAGCGTCAGCCGCCGCCGTCGGGGATGTTCCCGAGCTTCGTCACGTCCACGTGGACCAGGGAGCCGGGGTGGGGGTGTTCGTACCGGCGGATCGGTTCGCCAGTCGCGCGGTCCACGTAGGAGAGCCGGTTCAGTCGGGCACCGGCCAAGATGCGGTGGACGGTCGAGGGCGCGACGCCGAGTCGGGCGGCGAGCTGCACGGGGCCCTCACGCAGCCGTATCCGCAGGCTGACGCACCGCTTCGTCGTCGCCTTGTCCGTCTTGTTCGGTGAGGTCTTCGGCCGGGACGAGCGATCCTGCATCGACTCGCCGGCGCGATAGCGGTCGACCCACCTCTTCACGGTCGGCCAGGAGACCTGGAAGCGGGCGGCGACTTCGCTGATGGGCCAACCGTCGTCGACGACGAGCTGGGCCACCTTGAGCCGGTGGCGAGGTGTCAGGGTGGCGTTGGCGTGCATCACTCCTCTCCTGCTGCGACGGGCGTCGTCCGCGGCGTTCGGAGTTGCCCCAGGACTGCAAGGAGGATCGTCGTGGCGAGCGGCACGAGTCCGGCGGCGATGAACAAGCTGGCAGCGGCGATGTGTCGGCTGAGGAGTCCGGTGAGTGCGATGGACAGTGGCATGAAGGCGATGGAGATGAAGAAGTCGAGGCTGGCGACTCGGCCGAGCATCTCCAGCGGTACGTGTTCCTGCAGGACCGTGCCCCAGATGACCATCCCGACTCCGATCGACGCACCGTAGACCGCCAGTCCGGCGCTGATGATCCACGGATTGTTGGTGAGTGCGGGGATGGCCAGTGGAAGGCAGCCGAGTGCCCATGCGCCGACCATTACGGGCAGGAAGTGTGAGGGGGTGGGCCATGAGCCGGCGACGAGGGAACCCACCAGGCCGCCGACGCCCAGAGCTCCGAGGACGACTCCGTACACAGCCGGACCGTTGTCATGGGTCGAGCGTATGAGCGCGGGCAGGAGAACTTCCAGCGGGCCGGTCACGGCCAGGCCCATGGCGGCCGCCAACAGCACGCTGGAGCGAACCCAGCGCGTGCGGGCGACGTAGCCGAACCCGTTGAGCAGGTCCCGCAGCGCAGAGGTGGCCGGAGCTTCGGCGTCGGTCTCGGCTGAGCAAGGGGCAGGAAGCCGCAGGGCGGCGATCAGGGCGAGTCCGAGCGCGCCGGCGATGAGGTACCCGCCCGCGGCGGGCACGCTCGCGCCGATGACGGCACCGACGACGCCGGGGGCGAGGGTCTGTCCGACCAGCGGCCGGGTGGTCCCTTCGAGCCCGTTGACGGCCATCAGGTCGTCGCTTCCCACGAGGACGGGCACGAGCGCGGTGTAGGCCGGGAAGAAGAAGGCGGTCGAGACGCCGATGACGAACGCGGACGCTGCCAGCATCCAGAAAGTGGCCGCGTCGAAGATGGCGGCGGTGGAGGTCGTCGTTGAGGCGGCGAGGTTGACAGTGAGGACGCCGACGATGACGGACTTCTTGGCGACGCGGTCCGCAAGTACCCCGGCGGGCAAGGATCCTGCGAGCAGGCCGATGCCGCTCCACGCCACGACACCCGACAAGGTGGCTGCCGTGGCGCCCAGGTCGAGGGTCTGCATGGCTAAGTAGAGGGCCCAGGCGCCCTGGGCGAAGACGGTGAGCACCATCGCTGCATACAGCGGTCGGTAGCCGGGGACGGACAAGGGGCGAAGCGGGTTCATGGCAGGTCCTTCGGGGCAAGGCTGAGGTGGGGCCAGTCGGTGAGGTCGGCGAGCATCTGCCGGTCGTGCGTGGCGACGATCATGGCGCAGGAGGTCCGCAGGAGCTCGGTGGTGATGTCGTCGACGAGGCTCGATGACAGATGGTTGGTGGGCTCGTCCAGGAGCAACAGGTCCGGGTCCACCGCCAGGCAAATGGCCAGATGGAGGCGGCGTTGTTGCCCTTGCGACAGGTGCCCCACGGGTGTGCGGGTTGCCGCGGGCTCAAGCAGCCCGAGTGAGCCGAGGGAGGGTGCCTGTGATCGGCGGCCCTGCGTGGCCAGGTACGTCTCGTAGACCACGTGTGCGGGGAGGGCGTCGTCCCAGTCAGGGACCTCTTGAGACAACAGGGCGACGCGCACCCTCGGGTTCACCCGCAGCTGGCCTGTACTCGGGGCCAGCCGCCGACCGAGAAGCCCCAACAGTGTGGACTTCCCAGCACCGTTCGGCCCGGTGACCACCAACCGGTCTCCACCGCTGATGTCCACCGAGACCGGGGTGGCCAACTGGTCAGTCACGGTGAGCATGGAGGCGTTGACGATGTTCTGACCTGTCCGCGCTGACGATGTGGGCCATGCCAACCGCAGCGGTGGCTCTGGCACGTCGATCTGATGACGCTCCAGGTCCACGATGCGGCGGTTGAAAGCCTGGACCACCCCGGCAGCGCGCGTGGCCCGTTGGTGCTTGCCCGTTCCCTTGTCGGGTCGCCAACCGCCTTGCGACAGGCGGGAGCGTGCGTCGGCGGCGGCGCGGGTCAGTTCCTGATGCCGGGCGACCTGGGCGGCATGGTCTTGCTCCCAGGCGGCCCGTTCTCGTTGCCGCCCTTCGATCCAGCCCTCGTAACCGCCCGCGTAGGTGCGCGGAAGGCCATCGCGGGTCGGGTCGAGGTCCAGGAAGCTGGTCGCCACGTCGCGCAGCAGGGCACGGTCGTGGCTGACTAAGGCCAGGCCACCGGGGTGGTCCCGCAGGCGCTCAGTCAGGAAGGACAGCCCTGCAGCGTCCAGGTGGTTGGTGGGCTCGTCCAGCAGCAACAGGTCAGGGGTCGATCCGAGGGCGACCGCCAGCCGTACCCGGTACCGCTGGCCGACCGACAAGGTCGACAGGACCCGATCGCGGTCGCTACAGGCGTTCAGGCCCGCCAGGGCGATGTCAACACGGCGGTCGGCATCCCAGGCGTCCAGCCGCGTGGCCGCCTCGAGTGCGGCGGAATAGGCGTCGGCCGCGTCATCGCCCGCGGCCAGCGCCGCGGTAGCCACGTCGAGGGCCTGCAGAGCGGCCCTGGATAGGGCTGTCGCCTCGGCAATGAAGTCACCGACCGTGCGATCGCCCTCGGTGGCCATGTCCTGCTTGACCAGGACGAGGGAACCCACCCGGGTCACCACTCCCGAGTCAGGTTTCAAGATCCCCGCCAGTATATGGAGCAAGGTGGTCTTGCCCCGGCCGTTGTCCCCGACGATCGCCAGTCGCGACTCAGTGGAGACGGTGACGTCAGTCCCACTCAGCAGCGGCCTGTCGCCGAGTGTCAGGTGGAGTGATTCAGCGCGGATGTGTGCAGCGGGCCCTTGGGATGTCCCGATCCACGCGCATGACCGTAAAGGTTCTGTGGTTGGCATTGAGTACTCTCAGCTCGTCATGGAGCCGGGCACCACGAAGCGGCCGCCCGGCAGATAGCCAGGACGGCAGACGAGAGGTCAGAAGGGGTCCCGCCGCCGTCAGCGGGCGGAACGCAGCTTCATCGAGGCGATGCCTGAGTACATGCGGCCGAGGATACAGAGCCCGGGCGATGCCTCGCAATTCAACTAACGTCCCCGGTCAGTACACCTAGTGGTGTGCGTCCGAGGCTGCAGACCCACACCACGACGCCACTCGAATCGAGCGAGGGCTCTGCGGGGCCACTCGATGCGGTGCGCCTCCCCGCAAGGCTGCCTGGCGCGCCACGTCCTAAGCTGGTGGCATGTCTTCTCTCGCACTGATCACCGGGGCCTCCGCGGGCATCGGCCTCCAGCTCGCCCACGGCCTTGCCGAGCGCGGCTTCGACATCGTGGGCGTCGGGTCCGGAGACCGGATCCACGACCTGCCCGAGCAGCTGCCGGGCGTCGAGGTGCACCCGGTCCAGGCCGACCTGTCGACTCGTGAGGGCGCGGAGGCGGTCTGGCAGGCTGTCCAGCAGCTGGATCCACCGCTCGAGGTCGCTGCGCTGAACGCCGGACGCAGCCTCGGCGGGTCCTTCCTGGACACGGACCTGGACGACGAGCTGGCCATGCTCGGGCTCAACGTGACCTCCCAGGTGGTTCTGGCCAAGCACGTGGCCCGGCACATGGCCCAGCGCCGAGCGGGGCGGATCCTGATCACGTCGTCGTTGTCCGCCACTACCCCGACCCCCTACGAGTCGATCTACGGGCCCACCCGCGCCTTCATGAGCAGCTTCGCCCAGGGACTGCGCCAGGAGCTGCGCGAGTTCGGCGTGAGCGTCACGGTCCTGATGCCCGGGGCCACGGCCACCGACTTCCACCACACGGCCGGCATGGACGACACGAAGTTCGGCTCGAACGACTGGAAGAACGATCCGTCCGTCGTCGCGCGGCAGGGCCTCGACGCGCTGTTCGCGGGCAAGGATCATGTGGTGGGCGGAGACGCCGCCACCAAGCGCGCCGCGGCTGTGAACCGCGTCCTTCCCGAGCGCATCAAGGCGGAGCGCTTCGCCCGCGATTCCAAGCCGAGCAGCTGAATCAGCTTCTCGGCGGCAGCGTCTCCCCCAGGGCGTCGGCCAGCTTCGGGTGGCGGAACGCGTGCCCGTGGGCCTCGAGCGCGGCCGGGCGCACGAGCTGGTCGGCCATCACGAACTCCTCGTTCGCCTGCCTCCCCAGCAGGAGCCTGGGCCCCAGCGCCGGGGTCGGAACGATCCGGGGCCGGTGCAGTGCGCGGCCGAGCTCGCGGGCGAACTCCCGCTGGCGCACCGGCTCCGGGGCCACGGCGTTCACCGGCCCCTCCAGCCCGCCGTCGACGACTGCCCGGGCGTAGATCCGGGTGAGGTCATCCAGCGAGATCCAGGACAGGTGATTGCGCCCGCCGCCCAGCGGGCCGCCGATCCCGGCCAGGTACAGCGGCAGCTGTAGCCGCAGCATCCCGCCCAGGCTCGTCATGACCACGCCCGTGCGGATGCTGACCCGGCGCATGCCCAGGGCCTCCACACGGGCGGCCTCCGCCTCCCAGTCGCGGCAGACCTCGGCCAGGAAACCGCCTCCCGAGGCCGAGCCCTCGACCAGCTGCTCGCTGCCGCGCTGGCCGCCGTAGTACCCGATCGCTGAGGCGCACACGAAGGCCTCCGGGCGCACGGAGGCGGGCAGCTGCTCGCACACGTCGGCGATCAGCCCGGTGGAGGACAGCCGCGACTCGCGAATGGCGCGCTTGCCGGATTCGGTGAGGCGTCGGGCGATGCTCGCTCCTCCCAGGTGCACGACGACGTCCGCCCAGGCAACGTCCGAGGGATTCAGGTGCCCTGTGCCCGGGTCCCACGAGACCTCGTCCTCGCGCTGGGCCGCCCGCCGGACCAGTCTGCGCACGCTGTGCCCACCGGTCGAGAGCATGGCCGCGACCTGGGAGCCCACGAGCCCCGAGGCACCGCCGATCAGCACGTTGAGCCTGCGCCCTCCGCTGATCCCGTCGAGCCGGCCCTGGAAGTCCAGGTCCGCGCGCAGCTTGGTGGAGCGCGCGCGGAACGTGGCCTCCAGCGTGGGGCGCATGGCGGAGGCGACGAACCTCGCCCTCTCACCCAGGCGGCCCGGCAGCGGCTCGTAGGCGATCCGATCGGCGATCAGCGTCGCGCCGTCCTCATGCGCGGCGAAGGTGTGCGTGTGCTCCCAGCTGCTCAGCGGGCCGCGCACCATCCGATCGACGAACGAGTGCTCCGTGGGCCCGGGCTCGTGCTCGCTGACGAACGGCACGCGCACCGACCCGGCGGTGCCCGGAGCGCTGGTGCGCAGGTGGGCCCGGGAACCCGTCGACAGCGGCGGCCAGGACTCCTGCAGCACCGTCTGGGCCCACTCGGGACTCAGCCGGGTCAGGGCTCCGCTGCGGCAGTGCCAGTCCCAGACGGTCTCCAGCGGATGCTCGAGGACCTCCTGATGGTGGAAGACCGCCATGATGCTCTCCTTCGGCCTCGGGTCATCGGCCTCGTGGCCGATCCCCTCACTGTCCTCGATACGGGCCGACGATGCCAGCCGCCCTGCCGCGGACGATGCCGGAGGGGCTCACCGAGCCTGCGCGGCCCGGGCCCCGAGCAGGCTCAGCGCCATGCCCGCAGCCAGCACGATCGCGGCCACGATGAAGCTGCCCATGATCGTGCCGCTGAGCACCGCCGCCACCAGAGCCGGTCCGGTGATCTGCCCCAGGCTGTACCAGGTCGTGAGCTCGGCCGCCGCGACCGGGGACCCCAGCTGCGTCCCGACTCCGATGGTCATCATGGTCACGCCCATGAACGTCGCGCCGAACAGGGCCGCCGCCGCCAGCAGGAGGACGGGCGCAGAGGCGAAGATCGCCAGCACCGCGCCGAGGACCTGCAGCCCGTAGCAGACGGCCAATGCCCTCCGGAGGCCGATCCGGGCGGCGACGAGCGACCACAGCAGCGGCGAGGGTGCTGTGGCCGCTCCGGCCACGAGCCAGGTCACCGCGGCGGCCGTCGCTCCGAACACGGGCTCGGCCAGCACCACGAGATAGGTGCCGATGATGATGTAGCCCGCGCCCTGGCAGAAGTAGCCCACGGACAGCTGGAGCATGCCGTCGGGCCGGGAGCCCGGGGTCTCGTCATCCGGGACCGGGGCGCCCGAGGCCTCGCCAGCCGACGGCGCCGCCCACCGCCAGCACCAGCGCCCCCGAGGCCAGGATGCCCGTGCCCACTCCCGCGTACACCAGCCCGGCATCATGCGGGCGTCGCGCCACCTGCGGGATGCGCTGGGTGATGCACACGAAGACCAGCCCGGAGGCGACTCCGGCCGCCAGGCGCACCGACGCCTGCCACAGCGGCTCGCCGCTCAGCGCCACCAGTGCGAGCAGGACGGCGGTGGACAGGAGCCCGACGCGCAGCAGCGCGGAGCTTGGCCGCAGCCAGCCCCGGGCCACGGCCAGGCAGCCCAGGAAGTAGCCCGCGTAGTTCGCGGTCGCGATCCAGGCGCTCGGCCCGGTGCCCCAGTTCAGGGCCGCGACCATCAGCGGGAGCACCGGGGTGTAGAAGAAGCGGCCCAGCCCCATGGCCACCGCCAGCCCCAGGGTCCCGCGCAGGACGACGGCGGGGGATCCTGCCGGGGCCTCCCTCGGGCCGGTGCTCGGCCCCGCGTGCGACGTGCTCATGTCGAGCAGGCTATCCCCGTGGCAGCCGTCGGAAGGCGCCGTCGAAGCGGAGCCGCCGATGCGACAGCCCCCGTCCCGACGCGTGGCGGCGGGACGGAGGCCTGTGTCCGGTCAGGAGCCTCAGCGGCGCTGATCCGGATCCGGGGCATCGGGCGACGGCATGGCCACCCGCGAGGAATCCGGCTGCGGGCCGGGCAGATCTCCGGGCACCGGCGTGAGGTCGTCTGCGGGATCCGTCTCCTGCGGAGGGGTCAGCACGGAGGCCGTCGAGTGCAGCGTCGAGTAGTCCAGGAACCCGAGGTGGGACTCGAAGCGGTCCAGGACGTCGTCGATGATCTGCTGGCGGGTCACACCCATCAGGTCATAGCCCTCGGAGCCCGTCTGGGTGAAGACCTCCAGGCGGAAGTAGCGCTCCGGATTCTGGCCCATGCGCGCGCCGACCATGGGGACGTTGGTCTCCACGGCGGCGACCTCGTAGCGGAACGGACGATGATCGCCCATGTCCACCTCGATGCTCGAGGACGGGATCCCGTGCTCGGCCAGCTCATTGACGGCCATCGTGGATGCATAGCCCTGCTTCTCGAACTCGCGGGAGACATCGCTCAGCGCGGGCTGCACGGTGCTGGTCACGAACTCGGCGACCTGGCGCTTGGACGGGTACGAGCGCAGGTTGGCCAGGCGCTGGCGCCAGCTGCGCTCGGGGGCGTGGCCGCCACTGGCGGCGGTGTTGGACCGACGCAGCTCACGGCCCTCGCGGTCGGCCTTCTCCATGCGCAGCGCCTTCGTGAACGAGGCCATGACCAGGTAGGCCACGATCGTCACCGGCAGGGCGAAGATCAGCGTGGCGTACTCCATGGTGGTCACGCCGCCTGCTACGAGCATCGCGATCGTGAGGATCGCGGTGAGCACGGCCCAGAAGATGCGCAGCCACTTGGGCCCGTCATCGGCGGGATCGGGGATGGTCGAGGAGTAGTTCGACATGACCATGGCCCCGGAGTTCGCGGAGGTCAGGTAGAAGAGCAGGCCGGACAGCGTGGCCAGGCCGATGAGGAAGGTCGCTCCCGGGAACATCTGCAGCAGCGCGTACCAGCCCTGCTCCGGGCTGTCCATGGCCAGCCGGGCGAACTCCTCGTTGCCGTTGACCATGACCTCGTGCAGCGCGGAGTTGCCGAAGATCGTCACGATGAAGAAGTCGCACAGCACCGGCGCCGTGATCGCGGCGAGCACGAACTCGCGCAGCGTGCGACCGCGCGAGATGCGCGCCAGGAACAGGCCCACGAACGGGCCCCAGGCCAGCCAGAAGGCCCAGAAGAACAGGGTCCAGGAGCCCATCCACTCCGCGCCGTCCGGGTTGTAGCCCATGGTCTGCAGCGTGCGCTCGGGCAGGGTGAAGATGAACCGGCCGATGTTCTGCACGATGCCGTTCATCAGGAACGCGGTCTGCCCGAAGATCAGGATGTAGACGAGCATGGCCGCAGCGGACCAGATGTTCAGCTCCGAGATGATGCGGATGCCCTTGTCCACGCCCGATGTGCAGGCCGCGATCGTGAGCACCACGGCCACGATGATCAGAGCGATCTGCAGTCCCAGCCCGTCGGGGATGCCGAACAGCGTCGAGAACCCGACGGAGAGCAGCACCACGCCGATGCCCATGGAGGTGGCCACGCCGAACACGGTGCCGACCAGGGCGAAGATGTCGATCACATCGCCGGTGGCCCCGCGCACGCGCTTGCCGAGCAGCGGGTACAGCGCCGCGCGGATCGACAGCGGCATGCCCCAGCGGTAGGCGAAGTAGCCCAAGGCCATGCCGATCAAGGAGTACATGGACCACCCGGCCACGCCGTAGTGGAACATGGTCCACACGACCGACTCCTCCGCGGCCTCGAGGCTGCGCGGGTCCCCGTCGATCGGGTGGATGAACTGCGTGATGGGCCCGGTCACCGAGTAGAACAGCATGTCGATGCCCACGCCGGCGGCGAAGAGCATGGCCAGCCAGGTGAAGAACTTGTACTCGGGGCGCGAATGATCCGGACCGAGACGTACGGAGCCCTCCTTGGAGAAGGCCACCCACAGGACGAAGCCGATCACGAGGGTCACGGTCAGGACGTAGTACCAGCCCAGGTTCTCGGCGATCCACAGCACGATGCCGTGCATGGTCTCGCGGGTCCCGTCCGGGGCGGCCATGGCGAAGACCGAGAACGCCAGGATCGCAGCCGCCGCAATGAGGAACACCACCCAGTTGACCCGCGGCCCGCGGTCCTGTGTCAGAGCGGAGTATCCGGCCGAGAGCTCCGCGGAGGAGACGGGGGCCCGCTTCTGCTCGCGCTTGGTCTCGCGCTGCTGATCCCTGTCCGTGCCGCCGAGGCGCTGGCGGTCCAGCGGTGTCCGCTGCCCTCCTTCTCCTGCTGTCTTCTCGTGCTCGGATTCGCTCACGCAGTGCTCCCTTCGCTGGATTCGAGTGCTCGGGTCGAACCGCAGGAGCGCACGTGCGAGCACCTCGCCCAGAGGGCATGACGACTGCTATGGGGAGATTCCCAGGCGACTCCTACGATTCGAGCAACCTTGCGATGATAAGAGGATTCTCTCGAAACAGCGAGGTATCCAATCGAAGCGGGAGCGGTCTGACGTCCCGCCGATCAGTGCGCGGACCGATGCCCATCAGCGCCCTCGGCGCCGTCGTCGTCCGCCTCTGAGCCCTCCGCTGAGGCGGCCCAAGCGGTGCGCAGCGCCTCCAGCAGCACCTCCGGCGGCTGCGCTCCCGAGACCGCATAGCGCGAGTCGAGCACGAAGAACGGCACGCCCTGCACCCCCAGGCTGCGGGCCACCGTCAGGTCGTCCTGGACCGCCCGCTGCCAGGTGCGCTCCTGCAGAGCGGTACGGGCCTGCTCGGGATCCAGCCCGACCTCGTCGGCCAGGCGGACGAGGACGTCGACGTCATCGAGATTCAGGCCCTCGGACCAGTGGGCGCGGAACAGGCGCCGCATCATCTCCGGACCGCGGCCGCGCGCCTGAGCGAAATGGCCCAGCTCGTGGGCCCTGCGCGTGGACGACGAGATCACGTCATCCATCGCATAGTCGATCCCGACCTTGCGGCCTCGAGCGATCAGCGGACGATGCATCTCATGGATCTGCTCCAGGCTCATGCCCTTGTGCTCAGCCAGCATCTGGATCATGGGCATGGTCTCGCCCTCGGGGAGCTCCGGGGCGAGCAGGAACGAGTGGTAGAGCACGCGCACGGCGTCGCGGTGCTCGAACTGCTCCAGCGCCAGCTCCAGGTGGCGATCGCCCAGGCAGCAGAACGGGCACATGACATCCGACCAGATGTCGATGCTCAGGGTGCCGGGCTCGGGCGCGCTCAGGGGAGATTCCATGTCCGGGACACTACCCCGGACCGCGACGGCGGCCGCTCAGCCCCGCTGCTCGGGCTCGGCCTCCGCGGGAGCCTCCTTCACCAGGGAGAGCTCGAACTCGAGGGTGATCTTGTCCGAGACGAGCACGCCGCCGGAGTCCAGCGGGGTGTTCCAGGAGACGCCCCAGTCCTTGCGGTCGATGCGTCGCGAGCCCTCCAGGCCGGCTCGCAGCTGCCCGAAGGGATCGGTGTCCACACCCAGCAGCTCCAGCGGCACGGAGATCGTGCGGGTCACGCCCCGGATTGTGAGCTCGCCGGTGACGATGAACTGATTCTCGTCCACCTCATCTACCGCCGTGGAGTCGAACTCGATGGTGGGGTGCTGCTGCGCATCGAAGAAGTCGGCGCTGCGCAGGTGGGCATCGCGCTGAGGACTGCGGGTGTCCACGCTAGCCACCTGCAGGACGACTCGCACCTGCGAGCGCGACATGTCCTCGGCATCCAGCTGCGCGGTGCCCGAGACGTCGTTGAAGGCCCCTCGGACCTTGGTGACCATCGCGTGGCGCGAGGAGAAGCCCACCCGGCTGTGGGTCGGATCGATGCTCCAGGTCCCTGTCAGCTCGCTCTGAGCGCTCATGTTCGTCTCCCCTGCCTGCGTCGTGGCTGCGCGGGCGACCAGACCCCGCTCCCCCATCGTAGGGCCGGGCCCCACCCCGAGGGCACCTCATCGGTCCCCAGTTCAGGGGCGCTCATCTGCCCTGTGAACTGGAGCGATGCATCACCGGGCAGTCACGGGGACCCGCGGCCGCAGCGCCCCGTCGGCTAGTCTCGGTATATGAGAAGCCTCCTGTCATTCATCCTCAACATCATCTGGTTCCTGACCGCCGGATGGACCCTCTTCCTGGGCTACGCGCTGGCCGGGATCCTGGCCTGCCTGCTGATCGTGACCATCCCGTTCGGGCTGGCGTCGTTCCGCATCGCCGGATTCATCATCTGGCCCTTCGGCCGCGAGGTCATCACCACCCGCCGGGCCGGTGCCCTCAGCGGCATCGGCAACATCCTGTGGTTCGTCATCGCGGGCTGGTGGCTCGCCCTGGGCCACGTGCTCACCGCCGTGGCCCAGGCTGTGACGATCATCGGCATCCCGCTGGCATGGGCGAACGTGAAGATGATCCCCGTGACCTGCTTCCCGTTCGGCCGCGAGGTGGTCCCCAGCTCGCAGCTGCGGGCCCGGATGTACCCGGTCGCCAGCGCCTGACCAGTCTGCCGCGGAGCCCCGCGCCTCTTCCGCCGACTCCGCGGCGGTCTGCTGGTGCCCCCACTGGGACTCGAACCCAGACTGAGCGGATTTTAAGTCCGCTGCCTCTGCCGATTGGGCTATGGGGGCCTGGACGTCGGACGCCCCTCCCGCCTGGGCGGAAGGGGCGTCCGGTCGATGTCCGCAGGGTCAGAGCCTGGCCTGCTTGCGCACGACCTCCTGGCCGGTGGCCGTCTCGAAGTTCAGGCGAGGATCGCGCACGTGGCGGATCTGGGTGGTATTGCGCCCGAAGACCATATTGGCAGTCCACTCGCTGAGGATGCGGAACTTACGGTCCAGAGTCGGCATGGCGTAGGCGTGGTAGCCGCGGTGCATGAGCCAGGCCAGGGGGCCGGAGAACTCGATGCCCTTGAGGTTGGCCGCGCCCTTGTACAGGCCCAGGCCCGCCACGGTGCCGAGGCTCTCGTGGTAGTAGTCGTCCAGCGGCTTGCCCTCGCGGGCGGCCAGGATGTTCTTGACCATGACCTTGGCCTGGCGGATGGCGTGCTGCGCGTTCGGGACGCAGAAGCCGCCGGGGCCCTGACCGGACAGATCCGGAACTGCGGCGTTGTCACCGCCGGTCCAGGCGCCCGGGATGGGGCCGTCGTCGCCGGTGACCCGCAGGTCTGCTCCGGCGCGGACGCGGCCGCGGTCGTCGACGGGGAACGGGGTGTTCTTCTTGAACAGCGGGTTCGCCTGGACGCCAGCGGTCCAGATCAGGGTGTCGGCGTCGAACTCGCCGGCCGGGGACTTGTCCTGCATGTTGATCAGCTTGATGTGATCGTCCTCGGCGGATTCCAGCGAGGTGTTCAGCAGCACCTCCACACCGCGCGAGCGCAGCTCGGCCACGACCTTCTCCGCGCGGTCCTGGGAGACCTCGGGCATGATGCGCCCGGCCGCCTCGACCAGCACGAAGCGCAGGTCGGAGACCTTCACGCGCGGGTTGCGCTCTGCGGCCCTGCGTGCCGCGTCCTCGAGCTCGCCGATGGTCTCGATGCCTGCGAAGCCGCCGCCGACCAGCACGAAGGTCAGGGCCTTGCGGCGCTCCGGACCGTCCTCCATCTGGGAGGCGGCGCTGATGCGCTCGAAGACCCAGTTGCGCACCGCCACGGCTTCCTCGATGGACTTCATGCCGATCGCGGACTCGCCCAGCCCCGGGATGGGGAAGGCGCGGGTCACGGAGCCCGCGGCGAGCACGATCTCGTCGTAGGAGACCTCGAAGACGGGGCCGTCGTTGATGGAGGCCACAGTGGCCACGCGCTTGTCGTGGTCGATGCCGATGACACGGCCCGACAGCGACTCGGTGTCCTTGAGGAACTGCTGGAAGGGAGCCACGGCGGAGCGCGCCTCGAGGCTGCCGGCAGCGACCTCCGGGAGGAAGGGCAGATACATCATGTAGGGGTTCGGATCGACGATCGTGACGATGCCGCCGGACTCCTTGATCCGCTTCTGGAGCCCCTGAGCCACGTGGTAGCCCAGGTACCCGCCGCCCACGATGAGGATGCGATTACGGTCCTTTGCCAGGAAAGAGCTAGACATGGTTTCGAGTCTAGTCATAGGACGAGGCCGTCCTCGCCCCCGCTCCCCCGTGCGTCTCGAGAGTTCACGCACATCTCATCCGTCGCCCGGTCGGGAGCCCTCACGAGGGGCTCGCCGAGAGGTGCGGGGCCTCAGCCGCGGCGCAGCAGCCAGCGGATGTGCCGGACCGCCCCGATCGTGATCGCGGCGACCAGCAGCCCGAATCCGGCCAGCACGAAGATCGGCAGCATCCCGGTCGAGTTCAGCGGCTCGACGGGCTCCGGAGCCTCCGCCTCGACCGTCACATCCTCCGTCAGCGGCGGCCCGGAGGTCGCTGCCGAGGCGCTCCGCTCGCTGTCGTGACGGCGATGCACCTCGATCCACTGCTCCATGGAGCCCAGCGGAGAGTCCTCCATCTCAGGCAGGTCCGCGGTCACCGCCCGGTTCACGTCCAGGATCCCGTAGCCGTAGAGCGGGTCCTTGCCGGGCTCGCCCGCGTCCTCGGCCGAGGCCGTGATCCGGTGAGCCACCTCGTCGGCGCTGAGCTCTGGATGCTCCGAGCGGATCAGGGCTGCCGTGCCCGCCACGATGGGGGCGGAGGCGGAGGTGCCCGTCCAGCTGGCATAGCCGTCTCCCGGAGTGGCTCCCACGAGCTCCTCCGCCGGACCCGCCACCGAGATCGAGATCCCCTGCGACGACGACTCCCAGCCGGCCTGCCCGTCCTGATCCACCCCGCCCACGGTCAGCACGCTGGGGATGGTCGCCGGAGCGCCCACCTGCACCAGGCCGTTTCCGCGGTTGCCTGCCGCCGCCACGATCAGGACGTCCTTCTCCTCCGCGTAGGCGAACGCCGAGTCCCAGGACTCGGGCCAGGACTGCTGCGGGGAGCCCACGGACATGTTGATCACGTCGGCGCCGTTGTCGACGGCCCAGCGCACGGCGTCGGGGATCTGCTCGTCGGTCGAGCGCACGCCGGCCTCATCGGTTCCCAGCGCGGTCGACACGGCCAGGATCTCCGCCTCGGGGGCCACGCCGATGATGCCCTCGGCGTGATCGGCGCCGTGGCCGCGCCCGGCCGCGACGGAGGCGACCATGGTCCCGTGATCGGTATCCGCCCCCAGCGGCTCCTGGCCGTTCGCGGCCCCGATGCCGGAGACGTCCGTTCCCCCCGAGACGGCCCCCTCGAGGTCCGGGTGCGAGCCGTCCACGCCGGTGTCGATGATCGCGATCGTGGCGCCCTCCCCGCGCGAAGCCTTCCAGGCGTCGCGGACGCCGTACTCATCGAGCCAGTACTCGTCCGCGCGGGCCTGCGACTCGGAGATCTCGGTGGACTCGGCCGGCTGCGAGGGCTCCGGCACGGGCACATCCGACGGGTCCGTGACCGGCACCGACGGCGCGGGGCCATCCGGCACCGGGGTCTCCTCGGTGGCCTGGACGGGGCCGGCGATGACCGCGCTGGTCAGCATCCCGCTCAGCACGACGGAGGCGCTCAGCGCCACGGCGGTGCGGACCGGGCCCCGCCCTCCATTGCCGGAGGTGCGCTCGGAGGCTGTGGGGCTCATGGTCAGGTCCTTCGTGGACTCCGCGAAGCGGATCCGGGTCGGCAGGCGCCCCGGGGACGTCAGGCCAGCGGAGCCTTCTGGGGGATGGTGGACAGGCGGGACAGTGCGATGCCGTCCAAAATATCGTGCTCGCTCGTGGTGGCGGTGCTCACACGCCCGTCGGTGGCCTCGGCGATCCGCTGCAGCACGCGCCGCCACACCAGGGCGCCGCCGCCGATCACGTCGCCGCGCCCGGGGTGCATGACGCCCAGGGCGTCGCGCTGCTCCCGGGTCATGGCGGTGAGCTCGCGGCAGGTGCGCTCCAGATCGGAGATCGGCAGCTCGGCGCCGTTGATCCGCTGCTCGTCGTAGTCCTCCAGGCCCAGGGCCAGTGCGGTGATGGTGGTGACGGTCCCGGCCACGCCCACGATCTTCCGGGTCTGGCCCAGCGGGACGGTCAGCGCCGCGGAGTCCAGGGCGCGGTCCACATCCGCCAGCACCGCGCGCTGCTGCGCCTCGGTGGGCGGGTTGGAGCCCAGGTGGCGCTCGGTCATGCGCACGCATCCGATGTTCAGCGAGCGCGAGGCCAGGATCCCCGCCGAGCTGCCGAGCACGAGCTCGGTCGAGCCGCCGCCCAGGTCCACGACCAACGTGCGATCGTCCTCGGACTCCGGAGCGGCCACCATGGTGGCCCCCGCGAAGGACAGGGCCGCCTCCTCCTCGCCCGAGATCACCTCGGGGGCCACGCCCAGGCGCGAGCGGATGCCGTCCACGAAGACGTGCCGGTTGCCGGCGTCGCGCGTGGCCGAGGTGGCCACGAAGCGCACCGAGTCCACGGCGTGCTCATCGAGCAGGCGGGCGAAGCCGTCGACGGCCGCGAACGTGCGCTCCAGCGCCTCCTGGGCCAGCCAGCCTGTCGCATCCACGCCCTGGCCCAGGCGGACCATCTCCTTGGTGCGCACGAGCTCGTTCAGCTCGATCTCGGCCGGGGAGGCGCCCACGGCGTCGTCAGCCGCCTCGGTGATCAGCAGGCGGATCGAGTTGGTGCCGCAGTCGATGGCTCCGACGCGCATGGGGGCTCCTCGGTGTACTCGGGCTCTTCAGGGGGTGGGGCGGTGCTCAGGACTCGCGCCAGGCGGGATCGCATCGGCAGATCTGCGGGGACCAGGTGTCGGCGATCAGCTCGAGCGTCTCGTCGCCGAGCAGGTTCACGCCGGGTCCCGCGGACAGCGAGTGTCCGACCAGCACGTGCAGGCACTTCACGCGGGTGGGCATGCCGCCTGCGGAGATGCCGTCGATCTCCGGGACCTCCCCGGAGCCGGCGATGGCGCCGATGCGCTCGCGCCGGGCCAGGTAGTCCTCGTGCGAGCGCTGGTAGGACGCCGCCAGCTGCTCGTCCTCGCCCAGGCGGTCGGTCATCCCGTACATGGCTCCCTCCGCCTCCAGCCGCGAGACGGCTGCCGTGATCACGGGGTGGGCCAGGTAGTAGACCGTGGGGAACGGCGTGCCGCCGGACAGCCTCGGAGCGGTGGCCGCCACGAGCGGGTTGCCGCAGGCGCACCGGGCCGGGATCTCCACCACATCGCGCACGGGCCGGCCCAGCTGGCGGGCCAGCACCTGCAGGTCCAGCTCCTGCGGGCGGCGGTTGGCGGCCGTGGAGTTCAGGCCGCGGGGCTCGGCCACGTCCACGCCGGCCGGGGCGATCCCGGAGACGGTCTGCTCCAGATCCGGGCGCGGCTGATCGCTGCTGGTGCTCTGCTCGCTCACGGGGGTCCTCACTCGGTGGTCTCGGCGGTGGGCGACGACGAGGCGGACGGGTCCTCCTGCGCCTCGTCGAGCTCGGGGAAGCTGTCGGCGGAGTCCTCGGCGCGCTGCGGCCAGGCGGAGTCCTTGAGCGAGCCCCACAGGGCATCGGCCCAGGCCGGCCTGCCGGCGGACTCCTCGACGGCAGAGGTGTCCGCGGCCCCGGTGCCGACCTCGTCGGCGCCGACCACCAGGTAGGAGCGCTGTCCGGGCTCGACCATCATCAACCGCTCCCCTGCCTGCTGCTCGACGTAGTCCGGGTTCTCCCACAGCTCGAGCTCGTCCTGCAGGGCATCCCGGTCGGCGGACTTCTCCTCGATGCTGGCCTCCAGCTCGGCGATCTCCGCCTGCTGGTCCAGGTAGATCTTGGTCGTGGGGGCGGCCAGGAAGACGATGAACAGCACGATCGCCACGACCCACAGCAGTCGACGGCTGCCCGACGACGTCGTGAAGCGTCGCAGGCTGCGCGCGGGGGCCTCGTCGCGCTCGGCCGGATCCGGCTCGGAGCCGCGCTCGGACCGCGGCGCGCGGTCCTCGGTGCGGTGATCGGACACGGATGCTGCTCCTGGCTCTGCGACGGTCTGCGTGCTCGGGGCGTCCCCTCACTGTGCGAGGGCTGCGGGACGCGCGTTCGACGAGCGAGCGGGCCCAGTCTAGTGGCACGCTCGGACCCCGCTCGGCACCGACGAGGCAGCGACTGCCCCCGCGACGACGGACCGCCGCCGCCCTCCCGAGTCAGGAGGACGACGGCGGTCCGCGTGCGGACGGCTGCGTTCAGCCGTTCAGGCGCGCTCTCAGGCCGAGAAGCGCGGGAAGGCCGAGACGCCGGCGTAGGAGGCGGCGTCTCCCAGGGCCTCCTCGATGCGCAGCAGCTGGTTGTACTTGGCCACGCGCTCCGAGCGCGCCGGGGCGCCGGTCTTGATCTGCCCGGCGTTGGTGGCCACGGCGATGTCCGAGATCGTGGTGTCCTCGGTCTCGCCCGAGCGGTGGGAGACCATGCACCGGAACATGTTGGTCTGCGCCAGGGTGATGGCCTCCAGGGTCTCCGTGAGGGAGCCGATCTGGTTGACCTTGACCAGCAGGGCGTTGCCGACGCCCTCGCGGATGCCGCGGGCCAGGAACTCGGGGTTGGTGACGAAGAGGTCATCGCCCACGAGCTGGACCTTCTGCCCGACCGAGGCGGTGAGCTTGGCCCAGCCGTCCCAGTCGTTCTCGTCCAGCGGGTCCTCGATCGAGACCAGCGGGTAGTCGGCCACGAGCTGCTCGTAGTAGGCCGCCATCTCATCGGCCGACTTCTTGCCGCCCTCGAAGGTGTAGGAGCCCTTGTCGAAGAACTCGGAGGAGGCGACATCCAGCGCCAGCGCGATCTGCTCGCCCGGCTTGTAGCCGGCCTTCTCGATGGCGTCCAGGATCAGGTCCAGGGCAGCGCGGTTGGACTCGAGGTCGGGCGCGAAGCCGCCCTCGTCGCCCAGGCCGGTGGACAGGCCGCGGTCCTTCAGCACGGACTTCAGCGCGTGGTAGACCTCGGTGCCGGCGCGCAGAGCCTCCGAGAAGGTGGCGAAGCCGATCGGGGCGATCATGAACTCCTGGATGTCCACGTTGGAGTCCGCGTGGGAGCCGCCGTTGAGGATGTTCATCATGGGCACCGGCAGCACGTGCGCGTTGGGGCCACCCAGGTACTTGTACAGCGGGAGGTCGGCCTCCTCCGCCGAGGCGCGGGCCACGGCCAGCGAGACGCCCAGGATGGCGTTGGCGCCGAGCTTGGACTTGGTCGGGGTGCCATCGAGCTCGAGCATGGCCTGGTCGACCAGGCGCTGGTCGGTGGACTCCATGCCGATGACGGCCTCGGCGATCTCCTCGTTCACGGCCTCGACCGCACCCAGGACGCCCTTGCCCAGGTAGACGTTCTTGTCGCCGTCGCGGCGCTCGACGGCCTCGTGCTCACCGGTGGAGGCGCCCGAGGGCACCGCCGCGCGACCGAAGCTGCCGTCCTCGAGGCGGACCTCGACCTCGACCGTGGGGTTGCCGCGGGAATCGAGGATCTGACGTGCGTGGACGTCGATGATCATGGCCATGGAAGGTCTCCTTCGATCGGTGCTGCGGAAACGGGCCGAGGCGTCCCGCCAGGACCCGGTGCTTCTGCTGACGAGCCTATCGAGAAGGCCCTGTCACGAACATCATTATTGCCTGTGCTTCCGCTCAGTCCTGCGGGAGCCGTGCCGGATCGCGCTGACGGACCCACCGGGCGCTGTGCTCGCGCAGGGCGCGCTCGGCATCCAGTCCGTCCGACGAGGCCTGGCGCACCAGCTCGAACAGGGCCTGCCCCAGCTGCTCCTGAGTGCGCGGGCGGTCCTCGTCCGGCTCCGAGGGGCTCTGCGGCTCCAGTCCGTGGCGCCTGGCCTTCGAGAGGATCTTCTCGGTGCGCTGCAGGGCGGGAAGCCCCGGCGGCACGCCGTCGAACGGGCCGGTGCGCTGGGGCTTCTCGGCCCGCTTGAGCTCCTCCCACCGGGCGTGCAGGGCGGCATCGTCCGAGGCCTCGGCCCTCTGGGCGTCGGCGAAGACCTCGGGGTGACGGCGCACGAGCTTTTCGCTGATCCCCGCCACGACATCGTCGATGTCGAACCCGCCCTGCTGCGCGCTGCGCTCCTGGGCGATCCTCGCGTGGAAGACCACCTGGAGCAGGACGTCGCCGAGCTCCTCCACGAGCTCGTCGCGGTGGGCCTCCGGCCCGCCGGGGGCTTCGACGGCCTCGACGACCTCGTAGGACTCCTCGATCAGATGCTTCACGAGCGAGGAGTGGCTCTGGCGCCCGTCCCACGCGCAGCCGCCGGGCGAGCGCAGACGGTCCATGATCGCCAGCAGCCGCTCGAAGGCCGCCCCCGATCCGTCCTGGCTCACCAGGTGCCCTCGGAAGCCTCGGCCTCGTGAGCGGCCATCATGTCCCCCAGGCCCAGCGGGATGCCCGATCCGCGCACGGCGTCGAACTCCGCTCCGATCCGCGCCTCGAGGGCCACGCGCTGATCCAGCGGCAGGAAGGCCGACTGGGCCGCGCTGCGCTGCAGGGTCTCGAGGTCATCCAGCGAGAACCCGTGCAGGGCCACGAGCTCGCCGAGCTCGGTCGTGAGATCCGTGCCCGAGACCAGCCGGTTGTCCGCCCCGACCACCACGCGGAAGCCCGCACGGTGCAGGAAGCCGATCGGATGGCGCTGCGTGCCGGGGCCCAGGACGCGCACGAGGTTGTGCGGAGGGTTCCAGCCTGCGACCGCACCGGTCTGGCTGTTCGAGCGCGGGCAGACCTCCAGGGCGATGCCGCGGTCGCGCACCCACCGGGCCAGCTCGCCGAGCTCGATCGAGACGTCGTCGTCCGGGGCGTCCGACAGCGCCACGTCCTCGACCAGGCGCACGCCGTGGCCCAGGCGCAGCGCGCGGCCGTCGACCACCGCCGAGCGAAGGGAGTCCAGGCCGGCGCCCTCGCCCGCGTGCAGGGTGACGGGCACCAGGCTGCGCGCCAGCAGGTCCAGGGCCTCCTGGTGCCGGCTGGGCGCGAAGCCCTCCTCCGGTCCGGCCAGGTCGAAGCCCAGCACGCCGCCGGGCTCGTCCGGGGAGAAGCGCTCGACGGTCAGCTGCGCGATCTCGAGGCTGCGGTCGGCCTGGCGCATGGCGCACAGCAGCTGCCCGGCGGAGATCTCCAGGCCCTGCTGGGCGGCCGCGACCACGCCCTCCTGCAGGCCCTCGCTGACGGCGTCGACGGCCTGGCCGAGGCTCAGACCGCCGGCCACGTGCTGCTCGGGGGCCCAACGCAGCTCGGCGTGGATCACGCCGTCGGCGGCGAGGTCCTCGACGGCCTCGCGAGCCGCCCGACGCAGGGCCTCGGCGCTCTGCAGGACCTCGAGGATCACCGAGAAGGTCTGCAGGTAGCGCTCGAGCGAGCCCGAGTCCGCGGACTCGCGCATCCACTGCTCGAGCTCGGCGGCCGAGTCAGCGGGCGGCTCGGTGCCCGCGGCCCCGGCGAGCTCGAGCAGGGTCTGCGGGCGCAGGCCGCCGTCGAGATGATCGTGGAGGCTGATCTTAGGAAGGGAGCGCAGGACCCCGCCGGCCGAGCCGACGGGGTCCTGGCTCCCGGGCTGACCGGCGGGGCCGGTGCTCGGGATCTGGGTCATGGGATCAGTAGTTCCAATCCTGGAGTGCGTCGTTGACGTGCTGCGGGATGTTCGCCCCGGTGCGCGGGTACATGCGCAGCTCCTCGACGTAGTTCTGCGAGGGCAGGCGGTTCTCGTAGCGCACGAACGCCTCCTCGTCGTCGTAGTCGAAGGAGACCTCCGGGGGGATGCCCGGACGGAAGCGGAACATGATCGCCAACGGGGCGCCCTCGCCCTCGACGTACGAGTCCTGCTTGAGGGCCTGGACCTGCAGGTCCTCCTCGGGGATCAGGTCGAAGGTCGAGCGCTGGTCCCAGAAGCCGCCCTGGCGCACGTGGGTCAGGGCGTCGTAGTAGGTGCCCAGCGTGCGCACGCGGATCAGCACGGTCGAGACGTCGCGGGCGGAGCCGTCGGCACCGAAGAGACGCTTCTGCGCGCCGGCCACGCGGCGGGCGATGTCCTTCTGCGACAGGACCTTGTTGCCCTGGGCCAGGTCCTCGCCGCCCGCTGCCTGCTCCGCGGCGCGGTACGACGGGGCCACATCGGCGCCGCTGGCGACCGTGGGGGCGCCGGAGCCGTCCCGGCTGGACACCGAGTGCGCGGCTGCCGCACCCGTGGGCGCGGCTGCCGGGGAGCGCCGGGCGCCGCTGTCATCGCGCCACTCGTCGTGATCGACGTGCGCCGGGATCTGCTCGCCCTGGGCCTGCGAGGCTGCGGAGGTGCCCGCGTGCTGCTCGCTCGCGCCGGAGCCAGCGGCGGACTGGTGGCCCGCCGTGCGCGCGACCGACTCCTGGACCTCGTGGTCCACCTCGATCGGCTCCTGGCCCTGCTGGCGGGGCGCGAGGTTGTCGACCGTGCCGTTGTCGGTCAGCTGGCCCTCGGGCACGCGCCGCTGCTCCGAGCCGGCGACGACGCCTGCCGCGCCGGCACCGGCCGCGGCGCCGGCGACGCCGGCACCCGCGGAGCGCTGCTCGGCCTCGACGGGGCGCGCCTCGGCGCCCGAGGTCTCGGATGCTGCTGCCTCGGTGCCCCGAGCATCAGCGGTCCGTGCCTCAGCAGGACGAGCCTCCTGGGTCCGTGCCTCGGGGGTGCGGGCCTCGGTGTCCTGGACGGCCTGCGGCTCGCGGCTCAGGGCCTCGGAGTCGCGGCGACGGTCCTCGCGGGACTCGGCCCCCAGGTCGCGCTGCTCAGCGGCGGGCTCGTCCGTGCCGGCCTGATCCTGCCCGAGCGGAGCCGACTGGTCGCGGCCGCCGGCGGCCGCAGCAGCTCCGGCACCGGCGCCGGCCCCCGCGCCGACACCCGCTGCGGTGGCCCCCCGTGCGGGCGCCGCCCTGCGAGGAATCGCCCAGCGGGCCCTGCGCGGCGGGATCGGCCTGAGCGGAGTCGGCCGAACGCGGCGACGTCGCCGCATCGGAGGCGGGCTGTGCCTCACCGCCCTGCGCAGCACGGCTCTGTGCGGCACCGGCCTGCGCGGAGCCGCTGGCGACCCGGTACTGCTCCGTGCGGTGCTCGGCGGCCGGGAAGTCGTAGTCCACGGTGACGGAGCGGCCATCGGCCTCCGGTGCGGCCGCCGTGATGACGACGGTCTGCCAGGCGCCCGTGGACGAGTTCATGGACTCGGTGTAGAGGGCGGCGACGTCGTCGAACAGGGGCGAGGCCTGGTCGACCACGCCGGAATCGGTCTCCGGGGAGCCGTCGGCCGCGGCGCGCTCGGACTGGTAGCTCATGGTCGAGCCGCGCTGGACCAGGGTCAGCTTGGCGCGCTCGGCGCCGTCGACGAGCAGGCCGTCGACCAGGCTGCGCAGCGGGCCGGACTCCGGCAGCTGCTGGCCCGCGGCAGCGGTATCTCAGCGCCGCGAGGCTGCGTCTGCTGGACATCCGCGTCCGCTGTGCGCGGCTCGCTCTCGGGGGTCTGCTTCCTGCTGAAAAGTCCCATCATGTCCTCCAGGTCGTCAGTCTCGTTCCGCCGGATCGGCGCACCGCCGGCACTGTCTGCCACCAGACTACAAGTCGCCTCTCACAAGTCCTCGAATTCCACGACTCCGAGGACCACATCGGCCCGACTCGAGGCCTGCGGCCGGTCGGGGCCCACCGAGATCGCACCGAGCACGAGCTGCTCGGCGCGCTCGAAGGCCTCCGGGGTGTCCGTCATGAGCGTGGCCAGGCGCTGCCCCGCCCGGACCTGCTGGCCTCGCTCCACGTGCAGGAGCACTCCGGCTCCGGCCTGGACCGGGTCCTGGCTGCGCTCGCGCCCGGCGCCCAGGCTCCAGCTGGCCGTGCCGATGCCGAGCGCCTCGATGCCCTGCACCGTTCCGCCTTCTGCCGCGACGACCTCCTGCTCGTGCCGCGCCCGCGGCAGCTCGGCATCGGGGTCGCCGCCCTGCGCTGCGATCATGCGGCGCCAGGAGTCCATGGCGCGGCCGTCGGCGAGCGCGTCGGCGGGATCGTCGTCCACTCCGGCCAGGGCGAGCATCCGGCGGGCCAGCTCGAGCACGAGCTCGACCAGGTCGGCCGGACCGCCGCCGGCCAGGACCTCGAGGGACTCCTGCACCTCGCAGGCGTTGCCCACGGCTCGGCCCAGAGGGGCGGACATGTCGGTGAGCACCGCGGAGGTCGGCAGGCCGGCGTCGTGGCCGAGACCGACCATGGTCCGGGCCAGCTGCTCCGCGGATCCGCGGTCCTTCATGAACGCGCCGGAGCCGACCTTGACGTCCAGCACGAGGCCGCCGGCGCCCTCGGCGATCTTCTTGGACATGATCGACGAGGCGATCAGCGGGATGGAGTCGACCGTGGCGGTGACGTCGCGCAGCGCGTAGAGACGGCGATCGGCCGGAGCGAGATCCCCGCCGGCCGCGCACACCACCGCGCCCACGTCCTGCAGCTGCGCCAGCAGCTGGTCGTGGGTGAGCTCTGCCGTCCACCCGGGGATGGCCTCGAGCTTGTCCACGGTGCCGCCGGTCTGCCCCAGGCCGCGGCCCGACAGCTGCGGGACGGCGACCCCGTGGGCGGCCACGAGCGGAGCCAGCGGCAGGGTGGTCTTGTCCCCCACACCGCCGGTCGAGTGCTTGTCGACGGTCGGCAGCCTCCACCCGCCGCGGCGCAGCCCGGTGAAGTCCAGGCGGGTGCCGGAGTCGATCATGGCCTCGGTCCAGGCCGAGGTCTCCTCCCGATCCATGCCCCGGAACCAGATCGCCATGGCCAGGGCGGCCATCTGCTCCTCGCTCAGCACCCCGCGGACGTAGGCGTCCACGGCCCAGCGGATCCGCGGCTCATCCAGCCGACCCCCGTCCCGCTTGGCCCGGATGACGTCCACGGCAACGAAAGGCTTTCGGACCGGGGACTGCTGCTGCGCGCTCACAGGACGAAGGCGTCCGGGAGGACCTGGTCCATGGTGCGCAGCCCGCTCACGGTGAGCAGCTGCAGCTGATCCCCGCCGTGCTCGTGCAGCAGCTGGCGGCAGCGGCCGCACGGCATGAGCACCGAGCCCTGGCCGTCGACGCACACGAAGTGCGTCAGCCGTCCGCCGCCGCTGGCGTGCAGGGCGCTGACCAGGCCGCATTCGGCGCACAGCGTGAGCCCGTAGCTGCCGTTCTCGACATTGCACCCGGAGACCACGCGTCCGTCGTCCACGAGCGCGGCCGCCCCCACCTTGAAGCGGGAGTACGGGACGTAGGCGTGCCGCATGGCCCGGCGGGCCTCCTCGATCAGCCCCGCCCAGGGCTGCTCGGCGATCAGCTCCTCCAGCCGTGCGCCTTCGATGCTCTCGGTCATCTCCTGCTCCTCCTCGTCTCGACGGCCGCGCCCCGTGCTGTGCGGGCCCGGCCGTGACGCCTCAGCCGGCGTCCTCCTGGGATTCGATCTCCAGCTCGCCGTCGATGATCTGCTGGCGCAGCCCGGCGACCTCGGCGGCCAGCTCCGGGCCCACGCGCTCCTGCTGGTCGTGGTGATCGGCGATGCCCACTCCCCCGTTCTCGAGGGTCCCCACGTAGGGGTCCAGATCGAGTTCACCGTCTTCCAGGTCGCGCACCAGCGACTCCACGGGCCCTGTGAGGTCCTTGAGCACCGAGGTCAGCTGGTGCGATCGCTGGGCCTCCGGCAGGACGTCGTAGCCGTCGGTGTCGACCCAGATGAACAGCGCCTGGTCCGAGCCCTCACCCGTGGCGGCCACGGCCTGCGCGGTGCCCTCGGAGGCGCCTCCGGCGGCCGGCAGGACGATGTCCGCGCCGTTGTCCAGGAAGCCCTCGGTGACCTCCCGGGCGCCCTCGACGTCCTTGAACGAGCCGAGCATGGTGCCCTCCTGCTCCTGCCGGTCCCAGCCGAGCAGCTCGACGTCGTCGTCCTTCAGCTCATTCCAGTGCTCGACGCCCTCGGCGAAGCCGTCGAGCACGAGCCTCA
This sequence comes from Kocuria sp. SL71, assembly GCF_026672465.1. Taxonomy (NCBI): domain Bacteria; kingdom Bacillati; phylum Actinomycetota; class Actinomycetes; order Micrococcales; family Micrococcaceae; genus Kocuria; species Kocuria sp. SL71. The sequence goes on along the minus strand of NZ_JAPPRE010000001.1, from coordinate 108,253 downwards.
CCCGGGGGATGTCCTCGCCCCCGAAGGCTGCGACCGTGCCGGTCTCGGTAGTGCCTGCGGCCAGGTAGCCGGCCAGGAACGCGGCGGTGCCGGAGTCGAAGCTCAGCGGCTTGACATTGCCGAGGCCCTCGCCTGCGGAGTCGTCCACGGTCGCGAAGGCGGCCTGCGGGTTCTCGGCGGCGACCTCCAGGGCGACCTGCGACAGCGGCTGCCCGTTGGCGATCGTGAGGTCGCAGCCGCTCTGGACCATGGAGCGCAGGGCAGGGTCGGACTCGGTATCCGAGCCCACCACGGACTCACGGGTCGAGACCCCCGTGTCACGGGCCGCCTGCTCGAGCCCCTCGTGCGCGCTCTGATGGAAGCTGAGGTCCTCGAAGCCCTCTCCATCGGCCACCATGCAGACGGTGGCCTCCTCCGCCGCGCCGAGCCCGGAGTCCTCCGACAGCTCGCCGCAGGCGCTGAGCGCGAGCGCGCTCAGACCGACCGCGCAGGCGGCTGGCACGGGACGGCGGAGGGACATGGCTGCTTCCGGGTGCTGTGGGGAGGGCGATCGCCTGAAGTCTACGTTCCCGCGCCGGGTCGGGTCGGCTGCCGACCCTCGATGATCTGCTGGCGCAGCTGCCTCAGCTCCTGGGCGGTCTGCTCGTCCACGCGCTGCGCCTGATCATGGAAGTCCCCCAGAGCGACGCCCCGGTTGGCCAGGGTCCCCGTGTAGTCGTCGGCCTCAGCCCCGGGAGTCGCGTACTGGGTCATCACATCGGCGACGGCGGAGCCCACCTCCTTGCGCACCGAGGTCAGCTGCCGAGTGCGCTGCTCATCGGGCAGCACCTCCCAGCCGTCCACGTCGACCCACACGAACAGCGCGTCGTCGTCCTGGGCGATCGTCTCGGTGGCGCCCAGCCCCGCGCGCCCCACCACGGGCATGATGACGTCGGCGTCGTCGTCGAGCTGCCGACGCGTCAGCTCGGCGGCGACCTCCGTGCGAGCGAAGTCCCCGACGAAATCGCCGGTGCGCTCGCGCGGATCCCAGCCGATCAGCTGCACGTCGTCGTCGTGGACCTCGTTCCAGTGCTCGATCCCGGCCGCGTAGCCGTCGAGGAAGTCGTGGACCTCGGGGATGTCCTCCCCTCCGAAGGCGCCCACGCGCCCGGTCTCGGTGGCCGAGGCGGCAGCGTATCCGGCGAGGAACCCGGGCTGCGAGGCGTCGAAGACCAGCGTGCGGACATTGGGCAGATGGATCGAGTCGTCGTCGATGATCGCGAAGTCCTGATCGGGATGGCGCTCGGCGGCCGCCTCGACCTGCTCCACGAGCGTGGAGCCCATGGCGACCACCAGGTCGCAGCCGCCGGCCGGATCGGCCATCTCCTTCAGCAGCTGCTCGGACTCCCGCGGCGAGCCCGACTCCTCGGTGCGCACCTCGATGCCCAGGGAGTCTTCGAGCATCCGGCTGGAGTCGTGGATGTCCTGAATGAAGCTGCGGTCGCGGAAGCCGCCGCTGGAGCCGAGCACGCAGCCGGTGAAATCGACTGCGTCCTCTCCGGATCCCGCCGCGGTGCGCGGGGCGGCGCACGAGCTGAGCAGGGCAGCAGCGCAGACAGCAGCAGCCAGCGCCGCTGCTGCGCGCCGGGGACGTCTCTGGCGGCGGCGACCGGGCGCCGCCGCACGGGCACGGTGCGAACGGAGGGGGGAAGTCATAGCTGTGGGGGGGGGGGCTCCTGCGATGCTGTGCGACGAGACCTTCAGGGGGGACATCTCATCGGCAGCGGCCGGGTTCTGCGGTGCTGAGGGGACGAGCGATCAGCGGAGGGCGGATTCTCTCACGTGGTGCGCCACGGCGCGCAGGGCCGTGCTGGCCATGACCTGGATGCCGCAGGCGATGGCGTCCTCGTCGGCGATGTAGTCGGCCTGGTGCAGATCGTGGGTCTGGCCCCCTCGGGTGCGGGTGCCCAGGCGCATCATGGCGCCGGGGACCTCCTGGAGGTACCAGGCGAAGTCCTCGCCGCCCATGGACTGCTCCACGAGCACCACGGCGTCCTCGCCGAGCTCCGCGCGGGCGGCGTTCTCGATCATGGTGGTCTCCAGCTCGCCGTTGACCACCGGCGGGACGCCCCGCACGTGCTCCAGGTCCACCTCCACGCCGTACGGCGCGGCGACGTCCCCGACGACCTGGTCGAGCAGCTCTCCGGCCTGGTGCCAGGCTTCGGCGTCGAGGCAGCGCATGGTCCCCGCCAGGGTGCCCTCCGAGGGGATGGCGTTGGGGGCCACGCCCGCTCCGATCTCGCCCCAGACCACCTGCACACCCGAGCGGACGTCGATGCGGCGCGAGAGGATCGCCGGGACGTTGATCGCGATCTGGGCCATGGCGAAGACCAGGTCCTGCGTCAGGTGCGGGCGCGAGGTGTGACCGCCCGCTCCGGACAGCCGCAGCCGCACCGTGTCCGAGGCCGAGGTGATCGCCCCGATGCGGGTGCCGACCTGGCCGACGTCGACCTTGGGCTCGCAGTGCAGCGCGAAGATCCGCGGGACCCCCTCCAGGACGTCCTGCTCGATCACGGTCAGGGCGCCGCCGGGCAGCTGCTCCTCGGCCGGCTGGAACACGACGCGGACCCGCCCGGACAGCGGCGAGGTGCGGTTCAGATCGGCCAGCACGGTGGCCACGCCGAGCATCACGGTGGTGTGGATGTCGTGACCGCACATGTGCGCGACCCCGGGGTTCTGCGAGGAGAACTCGAGACCGGTGGCCTCCTGGATCGGGAGGGCGTCGATATCCGCTCGCAGCGCGACCGACAGCTCGCCGGTCCCGATGTCCACGTAGCAGCCCGTGCTGCGCAGCCGCACCGGCTCCAGGCCGACGGCCTCGAGCTCGGTCATCAGCCGGTCGGTCGTGCGGTGCTCCCGGTAGGACAGCTCCGGGTGCGAGTGCAGGTCGCGGCGGAACTCGATCAGGTGCGGCAGGAAGCGGCGGACGAGCGGCGCGATCGACAGGGCCTGGCCGCCGTCGTCGAACCGGTGCCGGGGGGCTTCGCTGCTGGACGTGCTCGCGGCGGGGGAATCGGACATTGCCTCAGGATACGGCGCAGCCGCGAGCCGACGGACCACGGCGCGGCCTCCCGGAGGAGGCCGCGCGCCGGAGAAGGGGTCCTGGTCAGAGGACGTCGGTGTCGCCGGCGGCCTTCAGGGAGTTGACGGTCTCCTTGACGCGCTGGGCGTGCTCGCGCGTGGTGACCAGCAGGGCGTCGGGCGTGTCCACCACGACGATGTCCTCGACGCCGATCAGCGCGACGACCCGGCCGGTGTCCGAGACGACGATCCCGGAGGAGCTGTCCACGAGCACGCGCGGGTTCTCGCCCAGCACCGCCACGTCGTCCGATTCCCGCGGGTGGTTCAGCCGGGACATGGCCGCGAAGTCCCCGACGTCGTCCCAGGAGAAGGAGCCCGGAACCACGGCGACATCCCCGACCGCCGCCGCCGGCTCGGCCACGGCGTAGTCGATCGCGATCTTGGGCAACTGCTCCCAGACCCGGGCCATCACCTCGTCCTGATCCTCGGTGCCCCAGGCATCGGCGATCTCGGACAGCCCGGCGAAGAGCTCCGGCTCGTTGGTCTGCAGGTGCTGCATCATCAGGGCCGCCGGGGCCACGAACATGCCGGCGTTCCAGAGGTAGTCGCCGCTGGCCACGTAGGAGCGGGCGGTGTCCTCATCCGGCTTCTCCACGAATTGCTCGACGTCGCGGGCCGACGGCGCGCCGTCGACGTCCAGGGGCTTCCCGGCCTTGATGTAGCCGAAGCCGGTCGACGGAGCGGTCGGGCGGATGCCGATGGTCACGACCTTGCCGGTGCGGGCGGTCAGCACGGCCTCGCGCACGGCCTCCTGGAAGACATCCGCGGGCTCGATCACGTGATCTGCGGCGAACGAGCCGATCACGGCTCCCGGATCGCGGCGCTCCAGCAGGATGCTGGCCAGCCCGATCGCAGCCCCGGAATCGCGCGGCGACGGCTCCAGGACCAGGTCCTCGGCCGACAGCTCCGGCAGCTGCTGGCTCACGGCCCCGGCGTGGCTGCGTCCGGTCACGACCATGATGGAGCCGCGGCTCAAGGGCGCCAGGCGCTCGTAGGTGGCGCGCAGCAGGGACGAGCCCGAGCCGGTGAGATCCAGCAGGAACTTGGGCGCGTCCGCCCTCGAGAGGGGCCACAGCCGGGACCCCACGCCGCCGGCGGGGATGAAGGGATGGAAATGCTCAAGAGGTTCCGTCACGGATCGCATGATATCGCCCGGGGCGCGCCGCCCGGCCCAGCGCCGCCCTGCCGGGCCGTCCACCGTTCGGCGAGGCTCCGGGTCCGGCCGGGCCCTGCAGGAGCCCTCAGCAGCTGTGAGAACCGCGCGAAACCGCCGCGTGAGGACGCTGACACCTCGTCGCCAAGTGGCCGCTTCCCAGACATCCGACTGGTAGTGTGGCCCGTGAATCCGCTGACAATTCCATGCAACACGCCTCAGGCGCTCGGCCGTCGGCGCGCACGCGCGCCCGCCGAGATCCCCGAACGGGCAATCGGCCTGAGGAGATACAGGGAGGTATCACATCGTGGCGACCACAGCACCCGCGGTCCGGACCCGGCCGGAATCCGCCGGGAAGATCGGATCGGGCACCCTCTATCGCGGAGGATTCGGAATGTGGTCGTGGGTGGCCCACCGGATCAGCGGCGTGGGCATCTTCTTCTTCCTCCTGGTCCACGTCCTCGACACCGCCATGGTCCGCGTGGATCCCGAGGCCTACAACGCCGTGATGGCGACCTACAAGAACCCGATCATGGGCATCGGCGAGATGGGCCTGGTGGCGGGCATCGTCTACCACGCCTTCAACGGCGTGCGCATCATCCTGGTCGACTTCTGGTCGAACGGCGCCAACCACCAGAAGAAGCTCTTCTGGGCGGTGGCCATCGCCTGGCTGGTCGTGATGGTGCCGTTCGCCATCGTCCACGTGTACTACATGTTCATCCACTGATCGCGAGGGGATCCACACACATGAGCACTCCGCTGAAGTCCAAGATCGCCGTCCCTCGCAGCAACGACCGCGAGGTCGCCGGCGTCAAGTACAACCGGTCCACCTCCGGGCGCAGCAAGTTCGAGATGCTGGCATGGCTCTACATGCGCATCTCGGGCGTCGTGCTGCTGGTCCTGGTGTTCGGCCACCTCTTCGTCAACCTGATCGCCCCCGAGGGCGGCGTCCACGCCATCGACTTCGGATTCGTCGGCGGCAAGTGGGCCAACCCGTTCTGGCAGGTCTGGGACCTGCTGCTGCTGTGGCTCGCCCTGCTGCACGGCGGCAACGGCATGCGCACGATCATCGACGACTACGCCGAGCGCACCGGCGTCCGCTTCTGGCTCAAGATCGCGCTCTTCGTCGCCGTCGCCTTCACGATCCTGCTCGGCACCATGGTGATCTTCACCTTCGAGCCCTGCCCCGCCGGCGCGGATCCCGAGCTGCTGGCCAGCTTCTGCACCGCGAGCTGACCGTCCGCCGCCGCAGCTCCCGCCCGCCGATGACGCCGGGCCCGCGCACTGCGGCGGCGCCGCCCAGCACCTCCCACGAACTCCCAACAGAAAGAACACTGGAATGCAGGTTCACAAGTACGACGTCGTGATCGTCGGCGCCGGCGGCGCTGGAATGCGCGCGGCCCTCGAGTCCGGCCAGCGCGCCCGCACCGCGGTTCTCACCAAGCTCTACCCCACCCGCTCCCACACTGGCGCGGCGCAGGGCGGCATGTGCGCCGCCCTGGCCAACGTCGAGGAGGACAACTGGGAGTGGCACACCTTCGACACCGTCAAGGGCGGCGACTACCTGGTGGACCAGGATGCCGCTGAGGTGATGGCCAAGGAGGCCATCGAGGCCGTCCTGGACCTCGAGAAGATGGGTCTGCCGTTCAACCGCACGCCCGAGGGCAAGATCGATCAGCGCCGCTTCGGCGGGCACACCCGCGACCACGGCAAGAACCCCGTGCGCCGCGCCTGCTACGCCGCTGACCGCACCGGTCACATGATCCTGCAGACCCTCTACCAGGCCTGCATCAAGCACAACATCGAGTTCTACAACGAGTTCTACGTGCTCGACCTGATCATGGTGGACACCCCCGAGGGGCGCCGTCCTTCGGGCGTGGTGGCCTACGAGCTGGCCACCGGCGAGCTGCACGTCTTCCAGTCCAAGTCGGTCGTGTTCGCCTCCGGCGGCGCCGGCAAGGTCTTCAAGACCACCTCCAACGCGCACACCCTGACCGGCGACGGCATGGCCATCGCCTTCCGCAGCGGCCTGCCGCTGGAGGACATGGAGTTCGTGCAGTTCCACCCCACGGGCCTGGCCGGCCTGGGCATCCTCGTCTCCGAGGCCGCCCGCGGCGAGGGCGGCATCCTGCGCAACTCGGACGGCGAGCGCTTCATGGAGCGCTACGCCCCTACCATCAAGGACCTCGCGCCCCGCGACATCGTGGCCCGCTCGATGGCCAACGAGGTCCGCGAGGGCCGCGGCTGCGGTCCGAACAAGGACTACGTGCTGCTCGACCTGACGCACCTGGAGCCCTCGCACATCGACGAGAAGCTGCCGGACATCACCGAGTTCGCACGCACCTACCTGGGCGTGGAGCCGTACTACGAGCCCATCCCGGTGTTCCCCACCGCCCACTACTGCATGGGCGGGATCCCCACGGACATCAAGGGCGAGGTCTTCGAGAACTCCGAGAAGACCGTCCCCGGCCTGTACGCCGCCGGCGAGGTCGCCTGCGTGTCCGTGCACGGCTCCAACCGCCTGGGGACCAACTCGCTGCTCGACATCAATGTGTTCGGCAAGCGCGCCGGCGTCTTCGCCGCCCAGTACGCCGAGCGCGCCGAGTTCCTGCCGATCCCCGACGACGCCACGGCGCGCACCGAGGCGCTGCTGGACAACGCCCGCTCGGATCACGGCGAGGAGAAGGTCGGCGCCATCCGCAAGGACCTGCAGGACACCATGGACATGAACATGCAGGTGTTCCGCACCCATGACTCCATCTGGCAGGCCCTGCAGGACATCGAGAAGCTGCAGGAGCGCTACTCCCGCATCTCGATCCAGGACCGCGGCAAGCGCTACAACCTGGATCTGCTCGAGGCCGTGGAGCTGGGCTTCCTGCTCGAGCTCGCCAAGGTCATGTCCGTGGCCGCTCTGCACCGCAAGGAGTCCCGCGGCGGTCACGCCCGCGAGGACTTCCCCGATCGTGATGACGAGAACTTCATGGTCCACTCGATGGTCTACGACGACCCGTCCTCGGAGACCGCTGGCATCCGCCAGGAGACCAAGCCCGTCATCTTCACCCGTTACGAGCCGATGGAGCGCAAGTACTGATGTCCACTGCCGCTGCTGAGAAGACCGACGAGAGCACCCAGTCGGAGTCGATTCCGTCCTTCGACGTCACGGTGCGCATCCGTCGCTACAACCCCGAGTTCTCCTCCGAGGTCACCTGGGAAGAGTTCAACGTCACCATGTACGGCACCGACCGCGTGCTGGACTGCCTCCACAAGATCAAGTGGGAGATCGACGGCTCGCTGTCCTTCCGCCGCTCCTGCGCGCACGGTGTGTGCGGCTCGGATGCCATGCGCATCAACGGCCGCAACCGCCTGGCCTGCAAGGTGCTGCTCAAGGACCTGGACCTGTCCAAGCCCCTGACTATCGAGCCGATCAAGGGCCTGCCCTGCGAGAAGGACCTGATCGTCGACATGGAGCCGTTCTTCCAGTCGTACCGCGAGGTCATGCCGTTCCTCATCAACGAGGACAACGAGCCCGAGTACGAGCGCTACCAGTCCCCCGAGGACCGGGCCCGCTTCGACGACACCACCAAGTGCATCCTGTGCGCCGCGTGCACGTCGTCCTGCCCGGTGTTCTGGACCGACGGCCAGTACTTCGGCCCCGCGGCGATCGTGAACGCGCACCGCTTCATCTTCGACTCGCGCGATCAGGCCGGAGACATGCGTCTGGAGATCCTCAACGACAAGGAGGGCGTGTGGCGCTGCCGCACGACCTTCAACTGCACCGAGGCGTGCCCCCGCGGCATCCAGATCACGAAGGCCATCGCCGAGGTGAAGCAGGCCGCGCTGGCCACCTCCATGTGATCTCCCCCTGAGCAGCGCCCCAGCGGCCGCTCAGACGCACGACGAGCCCCGTCGGTCCACGGACCGACGGGGCTCGTCGCTTCCCCGGCGATCTCGGTGCCGCCGTCAGCCGGCCCGGCGAGCTGACGCCGCACCACCGCAGCCCCTCAGCGGTGATCGACGGCGCTTCTGCGGCCTCAGCGGGTCCGACCGGATGAGGCCGCAGGACGGCAGCCCGTCAGCGCTGAGGGCTGCGCAGGCGCGGCATCGGCGACGGCCCCATCGACGGGGCGCGCAGCAGCGGGGCAGCGATGGGGGGCGCAGAGGCCGCACCGAGCGCGAGGAGGCCCCCGCAGGAGCTGCAGCGGGCAGCAGTGTGTCAGAGCAGGCCGCGCTCGTGAGCGCGGACGTCGTCGAGGGTGGCCACCGCGACCGCGGCCACGGCCCGGGTCTCCCCCACCGGCTGCGGATGCCCGCCATGGGTGTCGGCCTGGACCAGGGCGCCGAAGGCCGCCGAGACCAGGATGATCTGGCTGAAGAAGTAGAACCACAGCAGCACGCCCACGGTGATGGCGATCGAGAGCAGGTACGGGCTCGAGGTCATGGCCTGGATGACCAGCCCGCCGACCTCGCGCAGCACGTAGTTCCCGCCGGCGCCGAGGATCAGCATGCAGGTCATGACCCACCACGACGGCTTGAGCTGGGCGACCACTCGGTACATCAGGAACAGCGTGAGCGCATCGGCTCCGACCCCGACCGCGGTGGCTGCCCCGTAGGCGACCTCGCCGTCCATGAAGCGGACCAGGGGGCTGAGCACCGGCACCTGCCCCACCTGGTCCTCGAGCAGGCGCAGGGCGCCGGCCGCTTCGGCGTTGAGCACCAGCGAGACGGACAGCACCATCACCAGCACGAGCAGCCCCACGATGTCCCGCGGCACCGCCGCGGCCGGAGCTCCTCGCGAAGGAGGGACCTCGAACATCCGCCGGGTCGACAGCCGGATCCCCGCAGCCCATCGCCAGGCGGTGAAGCCCAGGATGGCGGCGCCCACGATCCAGGTGACGGTGAACTGCTGAGTGGTCTCCAGCATGGACACCGGGATCAGGCCCCCATGCCCGGAGTTCAGCAGCCCCGGCACCGACTGCTCCACCGCGTCGATCGCCAGGTCCCGGAACTCGGAGTCCGAGCCGAGCCAGCGGCCCATGATCGCGAAGCCGATCACGAGCACGGCCACGGAGGCGAAGAGCATGTTGTAGGACAGCCCCGCGGCCATCAGGGGCCCGCCGTGGAAGAGGTAGTGCATCACGAGCCGACCGGGCAGCAGGGTCCACACCGAGGCCAGAGCCCAGCCGAAGACGCTGCCGAGCTGAGAGAGCAGACCGGCCCCCTGCCGGCGCTTCAGGCGCAGGATCGACAGCTGCCTCTTGGCCTCACGGCGCAGCCCGTCGCGGTCCACTGCCGCCGGAGGGACGGCCGGCGGCTCCAGGACGTAGGACTGCGCGCCTGCCTGAGGGCGGCGCGCCCCCTCCTCCTCCGGGTCGATCGGCGGCCCCTGGCCGCGAGCCGAGCTGGGCAAGGGCCCTCAGCGCGCCGGCGGCAGGAAGCCGACGGCGTCCATCACCTCGGACAGCGTCCGTGAGGTGATCTCGTGTCCCTTCTGCGCCCCTCGGGCCAGGATGCGATCGAGCTCTGCGGGATCGTCGAGCAGCTCCTGGGCGCGGGACTGGATGGGATCCAGGGTGTCGGCCACGACCTCGGCCAGGTCCACCTTGAGGTGGCCGTACATCTTGCCTTCGTAGTCGGCCACGATGTCGTCGATCGGGCGGTCCGTCAGGGACGAGTAGATGGTCAGCAAGTTGGACACCCCCGGCTTGGCGGTGCGGTCGAAGCGGATCTCGGCGCCGTCGTCGGTCACGGCCGACTTGATCTTCTTGGCGTTCTTCTTGGCCGGGTCCAGCAGGCGGATCAGGCCGTTCTCCGACTCGGCCGACTTGGACATCTTGGCCGTGGGGTTCTGGAGGTCGTAGATCTTGGCGGTCTCCGTCATGATCCGCGGCTCCGGCACGCGCAGGGTCTCGCCGAAGCGCTGGTTGAAGCGCTGGGCCAGGTTGCGGGTCAGCTCGAGATGCTGGCGCTGGTCCTCTCCCACGGGGACCTGATCGGCCTGGTAGATCAGGATGTCGGCGGCCATCAGCACCGGGTAGGTGAACAGACCCACGCTCGTGGAGTCCGCGCCCTGCTTGGCGGACTTGTCCTTGAACTGCGTCATGCGCGCAGCCTCGCCGTAACCCGTGATGCAGTTGAGCACCCAGGCGAGCTGGCTGTGCTCCGGCATGTGCGACTGCACCAGCAGCGTGGAGCGCTCCGGGTCGATGCCCGCTGCGATGTACTGCGCGGCCGTCACGCGGGTGCGCTGGGCCAGCTCCGCCGGATCCTGCGGCACGGTGATCGAGTGCAGATCCGCCACGAAGAACACGCAGTCGCTGCCGTCCTGCATGGACACCCAGTTGCGGATGGCGCCCACGTAGTTGCCCAGGTGCAGCGAATCGGCCGAGGGCTGCACCCCCGACAGGACGCGGGGCCTGGTGCTGGCGGTCGGGGTGTCTGCGGTGGTCACGAGCGGTGCTTCTCTCTGCTGCGAGGACGACGGGGCCCGTCGTCGCGGATGATTCGGTGCTGGGGGCTCGGGTCTGCTCCGGACCCGCGCGGTCAGAGCCGGTAGTCGACCACGAGCGCGGCATGGTCCGAGACCCGGGTGTCGTAGCTCTCGGCGCGGTCCACGACGGCCCGCACGGCACGCTCTGCGAGTGCCGGGGTGGCCATGTGGTAGTCGATGCGCCAGCCGGCATCGGTGTCGAAGGCCTTGCCGCGGTAGGACCACCATGTGTAGGGGCCCGGGACCTCGCCGGCCAGGCGGCGGGCGACGTCGACGTAGCCGAGGTCGCCGAAGAACCGGTCGAAGTAGGCTCGCTCCTCCGGCAGGAAGCCCGAGTTCTTGACGTTGCCCTTCCAGTTCTTGATGTCCAGCTCAGTGTGGCCCACGTTCAGATCGCCCACGACCAGCACGTGGTCCGCGTTCTGGGCCAGCTCCGGCAGGCGGGTGAGCATGGCCTCCAGGAAGGCGTACTTGTCGACCTGCTTGGGAGTCTCGACCTCGCCCGAATGGACGTAGGCGGAGACCAGGGTGAGCAGCGAGCCGTCCGGCAGCCGCAGGTCGTCCTCGACCCAGCGCCCGGAGTCGTTCAGGCCGTCGCCCAGGCCCTCACGGCGCGCCTCCGGGCTCAGGGTCCCGCCATGGCGCCGCGGCGCACCGCGGTCAGCACTCCGGCGCGGCCCTTGGCCTCGGCCTCCTGGTGGTGGATCTCCCACTCCTGCTCGCCGAGCAGCTCGCGGGCGATCGCGTCGGGGGCGCGGACCTCCTGCAGGCACAGGACGTCGACGTCGCGCGGGGCCAGCCACTCGGCCATCCCCCGCTTGTACGCGGCCCGGATGCCGTTCACGTTCATGCTGGCGATGCGCAGCAGCTGCTCGCGGGGCACGGAGGCGCCCTCCTGCTCTGCGGGCTGTGCGGTGGTCTCTGCGCTCACCGGCGCTCCTCTCGTGGTCTGCGTCCGTTCATGGGGTCTGCCCGAGCGTCCGGCGCACTGGTCGGCGCCCGGCGGCGTCCTCCGAGTCCTCGGTCCCGGCCGGGGCCTGTCGGCTCTGCGGCCTGGAGGGTCCTGCTGCTTCCGAGCTACGCTGCACCGCTCAGTCGACGATGTCGCCGTCCACCGGAGCGGCGGAGTCCTGCACCATGCCCATGCCGTTCGAGGCGGTCACCGCGATCGTATCCAGAGCGCGGTCGACCTGGGCGCGATCTCCCGGGTTCGAGCCGTCTGCAGCGGGCAGATTCGCGGAGATCACGCGCGTCTGGACCATGATGATCTGGAACGAGTGCTCGATCTTCTGGTCGGTGATCGAGCGGCTCGGAGCCGGCGCGCTCTGCGTAGCGGCCGGGGCCCGTCCGAAGGCTCGCTGCGCGGTGCGCTGGGCCTCCTCCATCTGCCGGGCGCCGAAGCGGGCCGCCTTGCGCACCGACCACAGCACGAACGCGGCGATCAGCAGCCAGCCGGCGGCGATGCCGGCCAGGATCCAGCCGAGCAGCGAGCTCTCGTTGGCCGCCTGCAGAAGGGCCACCACGAAGATCACGACGAGCGCCGCGATCCCGATCAGCGAGATCCACAGCCCCGTGCGCCCAGAGGCTGCGGGAGTGCTCTGACGGGACGGGTTCTCGGTGCCGATCTGCTGCATGCCCCACATTGTTCCGCATCGGCACGGGACCCGCGAATCAGCGCGCCCGGCTCTCGCCCCCGGCGGATCCTCGTCCCGCGGTCCCCCGGCAGTCGGACAGGCCCCCCGGTGCGCCGAGCGCACCGAGGGGCCTGTCTCGTGAGCTCGCGGGACGAGCACGGCCGCGCCCCGCCGACGATCAGCCCTGCTGCGCCAGCCGCTCGGCGGCCGTGACCACGTTGACGAGCAGCATGGCCCGGGTCATGGGCCCGACGCCGCCGGGGTTGGGCGACATCCAGGAGGCCCGCTCGGCAGCGGCCGGGTCGATGTCTCCGGTGAGGACCTTCTTGCCCTTCTGCGGGTCCTCCACTCGGGAGACTCCGACGTCGAGCAGGACCGCGCCCTGCTTGATCTGCTCGGCGCCGATCATGTGCGGCTGACCAGCGGCTGCCACGATGACGTCCGCGCGGGCCAGCAGCGAGTCCAGATCCTGCGTGCCCGTGTGGGCCAGCGTGACGGTGGCGTTGATCTCCCGGCGCGTCAGCAGCAGCCCGATCGGCCGTCCGACCGTCACGCCGCGGCCCACCACCAGGACCTCCTTGCCGCGCAGCTCGACGCCGTGGCGCTGCAGCAGCTCCACGATCCCGGCCGGGGTGCAGGGCAGCGGCGAGTCCATGGGATCCGACACGTTGAGCACCAGGCGCCCCAGGTTCGTGGGGTGGAGGCCGTCGGCGTCCTTGTCCGGATCCACGAGCTCGAGGATCCGGTTCGTGTCCAGATGCTTCGGCAGCGGCAGCTGCACGATGTAGCCCGTGCAGGCCGGGTCCTCGTTCAGCGCCCTGATCTCGGCCTCGAGATCCTCCTGGGAGATGTCCTCCGGCAGGTCGCGGCGGATCGAGGTGATGCCGACCTCAGCGCAGTCGCGGTGCTTGCCCGCCACATAGGAGTGCGAGGCGGGGTCGTCGCCGACCAGGACCGTGCCGAGCCCGGGGACCACGCCCCGCTCGCCGAGCGCGGCGACGCGCTCGGCGAGCTCGTTCTTGATCTGCCGTGCGGTCTCGCGGCCGTCCAGGATCTGTGCGCTCACCAGTTCTCGAGCCCTTCGTACAGCGGGAAGTCGGCGGCCAGCTTGTCGACGCGGGCGCGCAGGGCGGCGACGTCGGGACCGGGCTTCAGGGCGGTCGCGATGATGTCGGCGACCTCCTCGAACTCGGCCGCGCCGAAGCCGCGCGTGGCCAGCGCCGGGGTGCCGATGCGCAGGCCGGAGGTGACCATGGGCGGGCGGGGGTCGAACGGCACCGCATTGCGGTTGACCGTGATGCCGACCTCGTGCAGCAGATCCTCCGCCTGCTTGCCGTCCAGCTCGGACTCGCGCAGATCCACGAGCACCAGGTGGACGTCGGTGCCGCCGGTGAGCACGGAGACGCCTGCCTCGGTGACATCGGAGGCGGTCAGGCGCTCGGCCAGGATCCGCGCGCCCTCGAGGGTGCGCTCCTGCCGCTCGCGGAACTCCTGGGAGGCTGCGATCTTGAAGGCCACGGCCTTGGCCGCGATCGCGTGCATGAGCGGTCCGCCCTGCTGGCCCGGGAACACGTTGGAGTCGACCTTCTTCTTCCACTCCTCCGTGGTCAGGATGACGCCCGAGCGGGGTCCGGCCAGGGTCTTGTGGACCGTGGAGGTGGTGATGTCCGCGTGGGGCACGGGGTTCGGGTGCAGACCCGCGGCGACCAGACCGGCGAAGTGGGCCATGTCGACCCACAGGGTGGCCCCGACCTCATCGGCGATCGAGCGGAAGGCCTCGAAGTCGAGCTGGCGGGGGTAGGCGGACCAGCCGGCCACGATCACCTTGGGCTGGGCGGCGACGGCCTGCTCGCGGACCTTGTCCATGTCCAGGACCAGGGTCTCGGGGTCCACCTCGTAGGGGGCGATGTCGTAGAGCTTGCCCGACACGTTGAGCTTCATGCCGTGGGTCAGGTGCCCGCCGTGGGCCAGCGAGAGGCCCATGAGGGTGTCGCCGGGCTGCATCATGGCCGCCATGACCGCCGCGTTGGCCTGGGCGCCCGAGTGCGGCTGCACGTTGGCGTGGAAGGCCCCGAACAGCTGTGTGGCGCGGTCGCGGGCGAGGTTCTCCACCACGTCGACATGCTCGCAGCCGCCGTAGTAGCGGCGTCCGGGGTAGCCCTCGGCGTACTTGTTGGTCAGCACCGAGCCCTGGGCCTCGAGGACCGCGCGGGGGGCGAAGTTCTCGGAGGCGATCATCTCGAGGGTGTCGCGCTGACGACCGACCTCGGCGGTGATCGCAGCGGCGACCTCCGGGTCCACCTCGGACAGCGGCGCATCGGTGATGCTGGGACGACTGGGGCTCATCGTGGCTCCTCATCTGGCACGGACGGTCCTGAACGTTCTCATCCACTCTAGTGCTCCGGCTCATCGTGTTCCGAGCCCGGCGGCACGACCTGCTCCAGGCACCCGAAGTGCGCACATCCCGACACCTCCGCAGGGACTGCGCCGAGGCCCTCTCGCCGGTAGGGTTGCCCCGGACCTGCTTCCGTCGGCAAGCGAATGCGCACAGCGCTGCTCGCCGACGACCGGCAGGAAGTCCTCCAGCCAGACGCACCGCCGCGCCCTGATCCTGAGCATCGCCGGCCTGTCTGCCGGTCGACTCGGGCCCAGCGCAGGACCCTCAGGAGTGCCCGTGAACGCCCTTCCGCAATCGCCCTTCACCGCATCGCTCGAGCAGATCCATCCCGGCGGCCCCGCCGCCGAGAGCTCCGCGGACCACCTGCGGACCACCTTTGCCGCTGTGATCTTCGACATGGACGGCGTGGTGACGGATACGGCGGCCGTCCACGCCAGCGCCTGGAAGTCGCTGTTCGACGCCCTCCTGGCGGATGAGCGCCTCCAGGCCCTGAAGTCCGACGGCACCATAGATCGCCGGGAGTTCGACATCTCCCGGGACTACCGCGACTTCGTCGACGGCCGCCGCCGCGAGGATGGCATCCGCACGCTGCTGGCCTCCCGCGGGGCCTTCCTGCCCGAGGGCTCGGACGACGAGGCCCCCGGCACGTGGACCGTCCAGGGCCAGGCCGCGCTGAAGAACGACTACTTCAACGCCGCGCTCGAGCAGAAGGGCGTCCGCGTCTTCGACGCCACGATCGAGCTGATCCGCCGCCTTCGCGAGGGCGAGGTCCCCGTGGGCCTGGTGACCGCCTCCCGCAACTCGACCACGGTGCTCGAGCGCGCCGAGGTCGCCGATCTCTTCGACTTCATCGTCGACGGCGCCATGGCCCAGGCCGAGGGCCTGCCCGGCAAGCCCTCCCCGGACACCTTCCTGCGCTGCGCCCAGGAGCTCGGCGTCGACCCGGCCGATGCGGTCGTCGTCGAGGACGCCGTGGCCGGCGTGCAGGCGGGCGCGGCAGGCGGCTTCGGACTGGTGGTGGGCATCGCCCGCCACGGCGACCGCCAGGCGCTCTACCGCGGCGGCGCGGACGTCGTGCTGAACGACGTCGGCGAGCTGGACCTCGGCGCGCGCCGCGACGACCCCTGGAAGCTCGTCTTCGAGGGCTTCGACCCGGCCGTGCAGGCCCGCCGCGAGACCCTGATGACGCTGTCCAACGGCTACATGGGCGTGCGCGGCTCCCACAGCGAGCGCTCCCAGGACGGCGTGCACAGCCCGGGCAACTACCTGGCCGGCGTGTTCAACCGCGTGGTCAGCCACATCAACGGCCGGGACGTCGAGCACGAGTCCATGGTCAACGTCCCCAACTGGACCACCATGGACGTGCGCATCGCCGGCGGCACGTGGCTGTCCGAGGGCGGGCTGGACTACTCCGACGAGCGCACCGAGCTCGACCTGCGCCGCGGCCTGCTGACCCGCACCATGACGCTGACGGATCGCGAGGGCGACCCGGCCGAGTCCGGTGAGCGCGCCGTGCTGAAGGTCATCCAGCGTCGCCTGGTCTCCCTGCGCCACCGCCACATCGGCGCGCAGGAGACCGTCTTCGAGTCGCAGAACTTCACCGGGCGCATCCACGTGCGCACGGGCATCGACCCCAGCGTCGTCAACGACGGCGTCAAGGAGTACCGCGAGCTGAACTCGCACCACCTGGTGCTCGAGGAGTCCACCACGCTGGCGGACGAGCAGGAGACGCTGCTGTCGCTCGTGCGCACCAACCAGTCGCAGATCCAGATCGCCACGGCCCAGCGCACCCACGTGGACGGGGCCGCCTCCGTGCGCGCCCGCCGCGAGATCCGCCCCGGCGGCACGGAGTTCCGCCGCCTCCAGATCGCGCTGCGCAAGGGCGAGCCGGTCACCGTGGCCCAGACCACCGCGGTGGTCACCAGCCGCGACGCCGCGATCGGCTCCCCGAGCGAGGGCGCCCTGTCCCAGCTGAACCGCAACCCGCAGGACTTCGGCCAGCTGCTCGAGGCCCATGTGGTCGAGTGGGAGCAGCTGTGGCGCCGCTACGACGTCGCCCTGGACGAGGAGATCGACAAGCGCCCTGAGGACCTGCTGACCCAGCTGGCCCTGCGCACGCACACGTTCCACACGGCGCAGACGCTGGCCCCGCACATGTCCTTGCGCGATGCCGGCGTCCCGGCCCGCGGACTGCACGGCGAGGGCTACCGCGGCCACATCTTCTGGGACGAGCTCTACATCCTGCCGGTGATCTCGCTGCACCAGCCGCACGTGACCCGCTCGCTGCTGTCCTACCGCTGGCGCCGTCTGGCGGAGGCGCAGCACCGCGCGACCCAGTTCGGCCTGCGCGGAGCGGCCTTCCCGTGGCAGTCGGGCTCGGACGGCCGCGAGGAGACCCCGCCCGAGCTGTTCAACCACCACTCGCAGCGCTGGCTGCCGGACAACTCGTGGCGGCAGTTCCACGTGGGCCTGGCCATCGCCTACAACGCGTGGCTGTACTACGAGGCCACCGGTGACCTGGACTGGCTCTCGGGCCACGGCTCGGACCTGATCATCGGCATCACGCGCCTGTTCGACTCCCTGGCCGAGTACGACGAGGCCGACGGCCGCTACCACATCAGCGGCGTCATGGGCCCCGACGAGTACCACGACGGCCCCCGCGGCCAGCACGGCGGCGGTCTCAAGGACAACGCGTACACGAACGTCCTGGCCGCGTGGCTGTTCCGCCACTCGGCGCACATCTTCCGGGACATGGTCGAGCACCAGCGCGAGGAGCTCTCGGCGCGCTTCGGCGTGACCGCGGAGGAGGCCGAGCACTGGCACGAGGTCTCGCAGAAGCTCGCGGTGCCGTTCAACTCCGACGGCACGATCTCCCAGTACGACGGCTACGACTCCCTCGATGAGCTGGACTGGGACTTCTACCGCGGCAAGTACCGCAACATCGGCCGCCTGGACCTCCTGCTGGAGAACGAGGGCGACATGACGAACAACTACAAGCTCTCCAAGCAGGCCGACACCATCATGCTGGTCTACCTGCTGGGCCCGGAGGGCGTGATCGAGGAGCTCGGGCGCATGGGCTACGAGGTCGACAACGACGTCATCCAGCGCACCGTGGACTACTACATCCAGCGCTCGTCGAACGGGTCGTCTCTGTCCAAGGTGGTCAACGCCTCCGTGCAGGCCTGGGTCAATCCGGACCGCTCCTGGGCCTCCTTCCAGGACGCGCTGGTCATCGATCTGGACGACACCCAGGGCGGGACGACCGGCGAGGGCATCCACCTGGGTGCCATGGCGGGCTCGGTCGAGGTCGTGACCCGGGCCTACGCCGGCCTGCGCGTGCGCGGCGACTGGATCGAGTTCAGCCCGCACCTGCCGCCGCAGCTGCACGACGTCAGCTTCAGGGTCCTGTACCGCGGGCAGGTCCTCAGCGTCAGGATCGACCACGAGGTCCTGGAGGTGGAGGGCTCCTCCAAGGGCGCCGATCCGGTGACCATCCACGTCGACGGCTCCGAGTACACGCTCCAGGCGGGTCAGAGGATCTCCGTGGCGATCGGACAGCGCACCGGCAGCGCCTGAGCCGCACCGTGCGTCCGTCCCTTCGCGACGGGCGCACGGCGAGCACTGCGACGAGAGGGTGCCGACGCTCCAGGAGCGTCGGCACCCTCTCGTCGTCCACCCGGTCGGCTCAGGCCTCGTGCTGGAGGCTGCGGTGACGCCGCGAGAGCTCGAGGTACTCGGCGGCGTTGCTCCGCACCGCCTGGCGCTCCTCGTCCGTGAGCTCGCGACGCACCTTGGCAGGCACGCCGGCCACCAGGCTGCCGGGCGGGACCACGGTGCCCTCGAGCACGACGGCGCCGGCGGCCACCAGCGATCCCGTCCCGATCACCGCCCCGTTGAGCACGGTGGCACTCATGCCGATCAGGACGTCGTCCTCCACGGTGCAGCCGTGCAGCACCGCCGCGTGGCCCACCGAGACCCGGTCCCCGATGGTGCAGGGGTGCTCCGGATCGGAGTGCACGGTGCAGTTGTCCTGCAGGTTCGACCCCTCCCCCAGACGCAGGGCGGAGCGGTCCCCGCGCACGACCGTGCCGTAGAAGACCCCGCTGCCGGGCCCGACCGCCACGTCGCCGATCAGGACGGCGGTGGGGGCGATGAAGGCGTCGTCGGCGACGTCGGGGAGACGGCCCTTCCACGGAAGCAGGGTGGGCACGGGCAGGGGCTGCTGCTGAGGATCCATGGCCTCACAGTACGCGCAGGACGGCGCTGCGGGGCCGGGTCTGCTCAGCCCTCGTCGGAGGCCACGAGCGTGCGGGCGTAGTCCAGGTAGGCCTCGTGGTCGAAGCCCGGCAGCAGCGCCGACTGCACGACCCAGCCCTGCAGCACGGAGAGCACCGCCTGGGAGAACATCTCGACCCACTGTCGGGCGCTGGCCTCTGCCAGCCCCAGCTCGGCGACGGCCCAGTCGGCGAAGACGCGGTCGATCGCCGAGCGCAGCGTCTCCTGGTGGGTGCCCATCAGCTCGGCGACCGCGGGATCCACGGCCGCTTCGGCCCAGGTGATCAGCAGCAGCCGAGCCAGCCGCGGCGAGGCAGCCAGCTGCTCGAGCGCGCCCACGAGCCAGGCATCGGGCTGGAAGCCCTCCTGCGGCTGCTCGGTGCGCGGATCCGCCGGGGAGATGGCCTCCAGGACGCCGTTCAGGCCCGTGCGCACGCACTCGGAGACCAGCTCGGCCTTGCCTCCGGGGAAGTGGTGGTAGAGCGCACCGGCGGAGAGCCCGGTGGCCGCGATGATCTGATGCATCGAGGCGCCGCGGTAGCCGTGGGCCAGGAAGCACTCGGAGGCGGCGTCCAGGACGGCCTGACGCCGTGCGGCGCGGAACTGATCGCTGACCCTGGGCATGTCCCGATCCTATCCGGAACGGGCGTTCGGGGCGGGCGGTCTCAGCGCCGTCTGAGCGTGGGCGTCTCCAGGACCCGGCTCGACTGGCGCACCACGAGCTTGCTCGGCAGGACCAGGGGCCGGCTGGAGGTCGGCTGGGCTCCGCGGATCATGGCCACGAGGTTCTTCGTGGCCGTGGCGCCGATCGCGTGCACGGGGGCGGCGATCGTGGACATGCTCGGGGAGACGTACGGCAGCAGCATGATGTTGTCGTATCCGATCACCGCGGCGTCGCGCGGGACCGAGAGCCCGTGCTCCTGCAGGGTGCGCACGAACCCCACCGCCATGAGGTCGTTGTAGCAGATCACTCCCGAAGTGCGGTGCTCCATCCAGCTCAGCGCTGCGGCCCGGCCGCCCGCGATCGTGGGAGCGACCGGCCCCAGCCGGTGGATGCGCGCGTGCAGCGCCGCTCCGGTCTCCCGCACGGCCCGCCATCGCATGCCGTCGGTCCAGGAGGCCTCCGGCCCGGCGACGTAGGAGATGTCCCGGATGTTCTGCGAGACCAGGTGCTCGACGGCCCGACGGGTGCCCATGGCGTTGTCCGTGACCACGGAGACCACCCCGGAGACGGCCCGGTTGAGCATGATCGTGGGCTTCTGCTTGGCCGTCATCCGCACGGCGGAGTCCGACATGCGGGAGGAGACCATCAGAACGCCGTCCACGAGCGGCAGGACCCGCCCCAGCGCCTCCTGCTCCTTCTTGACGGTCTCCTGCGAGTTGGCCAGCACGATCGTGTAGTCGGCGTCCGCGGCGGCCTCCTCGGCCCCGCGCAGCAGATCGAAGTACACCGGATTGGAGATGTCGCTGAGCACCAGGGCGATCATGCGGGTGCCCTCGCGGGCATCAGTGCGCCGAGTGATCGTGCGGGCGCGGTAGCCGAGCTCATCGGCCGCGGAGCGGATGCGCTCGGCGGTCTCGAAGGACACGCGTCCCGGGCGGGCGAACGCGCGGGAGACGGTCGAGGGAGCGACTCCCGCCCTCCGCGCGACGTCGTAGATGGTGGGCGCCCGGCCCTTGGACGCGGACGGCCCCTGGGCGGCCTCCGACGGCGCAGGATCGTCTGCTGGGGCGCTGCTCTGCTCTTCCATCACACCCTCAGTCTGACCCACCCCGAGCGCATCACAAAGCGCGCTGACATGATGCGCGGACGTGCACGGAGCGCCTCGGCCGTGCCGGCTCCGTCTCATCCGGCCGCTGCCGATAGGCAGGCAAGCGCTCTACCTATATCATTATTCATGTACTACCGAGCAGACCCCTTTCTGCGTGCGTCTCCCCCGGAGTGGGGACGATCATGACCTGCTCCGCTGCCCAGGCCCGTGCCAGACTGCAACAGCCTGCGCCACGAACCCCAGCTGCCCTCGGGCCCCTTCGTCGGCGCGTCCGCCGCCCTCACGATGGGAGTGAGGGCGACGCCCCCTGGGAGGAGACCCCCATGCCCAATGGCGACACCCGCCGTGCCGCGCGCGAAGCGGAGAAGAAGAAGTCCGGCGGCCGCTGGGCGGTCGTCGGCGCCGTCGGCCTGCTCGTGGTCGGCGGAGCCGGCCTGTGGGCCGTGACCGCCGGCGGGGCCGGCGGAACCCCCTCCTCCTGCGAATCCACCGTGCGCATCGCCGTGGCGGCCACGCCCGAGATGGCCCGGGCGCTCGAGCACAAGCCGATCGAAGCCGACTCCTGCGTCCGCCTGGACGTCGTGGAGCAGTCCAGCGCGCAGACCGCCGAGCGCGCGAGCAGCGGCCAGCTCTCCGAGCCCCTCTGGATCCCGGACTCCTCCGGGCGCGTCGATGCGTCGGACTTCGACGACGCGGTGCAGAGGCACACCCCGGCCCTGGCCTCCTCCCCCGTCGTCGTGGCCTCCGCAGACGGCTCCGAGGACCTGCCCGGCACCTGGACCGAGCTGCTCGAGGAGAACAGCGCCCGCATGGGCGATCCCCTCGACGACGGCGGCGCCCAGGCGGCCATGCAGGCGGTGACCGCCGAGGCGCAGAGCGAGAAGGTCGACCCCGCGGCGGCCCAGGAAGCTCTGACTCTGCGCGCCCAGACCCAGGACGTCTCCTCCCCGCTGCTGGACGCGACCGGGCTGCTCGAAGCCGTCGAGCAGGACGGCGGCCAGTCGATCGTGGCCGAGCACGACCTGCTCGATGACGACGCCGCCTCCGATCTGCGCGCCGGCGTGCCGGGCAGCGGCACGGCCTTCCTGGACTACCCCCTGATGGTCACCAGCGGCTCGCTGTCGAGCTCGAACTCCGTGCAGACCGCCGCCGACGAGATCGCCGCCTGGTTCGAGACCGACGAGGGGCGCGAGGCCCTGGCCGATGCCGGCCTGCGCCCCGCCGACGGTGCACCGCTCGAGGACGACCGCTCGATCGAGATCCCCGAACGGCTGGAGATCGAGGATCGCGCCGCCTACGACCAGGTGGCCGAGACCTACGACCGTCAGTCGGCCCCCCTCAATGCGCTGGTGGTCGTGGATGCCTCCGGCTCCATGGGCGAGGAGGAGGACAGCGGCCAGACCCGCTGGGACTCCACCATGGGCACCCTGTCCATGGGCGCACAGCTGTTCCCGGCCCGCGACAGCCTGGGACTGTGGCTGTTCTCCAGGGACATGGGCCCCGAAGGAGAGCCCTACATCGAGCTGCAGCCGGTGCGCGGCATCGAGGAGGAGGTCCCCGACGAGGACGGGCTCACCCAGCGCGAGGCCCTCCAGGCGGAGATGGCCCAGGCCGAGTACAAGGAGGGCGGCGAGACCGAGCTCTACGAGACCACGCTCGCGGCCTTCCGTGAGCAGCAGCGCAACTGGCAGCCCGGTCAGCTCAACGCGGTGATCCTGGTCTCCGACGGCGGCCAGCAGGTCTACGGCCAAGACAACCCCATGCGCATGGAGGAGCTCATCAGCACGCTCGAGCGGGAGCAGGACCCGGCCAAGCCCGTGCGCATCGTGACTCTGGGCATCTCCGATGACGCCAATCAGGTCGCCCTGGGCGCGATCGCGGGCGTCACCGGCGGCACCTACCACCAGGCCACGGATGAGCAGCAGCTGCAGCAGGCGTTCCTGGAGGGGCTCTCCACGGTCGATCGCTGATCCGCAGCGCCCATGAGCTGAGGCCCCCGCACCATCGGTGCGGGGGCCTCAGCTCATGGCGGCGGGGAACGTCAGTGGAAGAAGTGGCGCGCCCCGGTCGTGTACATGGTCACTCCGGCGGCCTCCGCGGCCGCGATGACCTCCTCGTCGCGGATCGACCCGCCGGGCTGGACCACGGCCCGCACACCGGCCTGCAGCAGCACCTCCAGGCCGTCGGCGAACGGGAAGAACGCATCCGAGGCGGCGACGGAGCCCTCGGCGCGGCGCTTGCCGTCCGAGTCCAGGGTGTTCGCCCGCTCGACCGCCAGGCGGCACGAGTCCACGCGGTTGACCTGGCCCATGCCGATGCCGACCGTGGCGCCGTCATCGGCGAGCAGGATCGCGTTCGACTTCACCGGGCGCAGCGCCTTCCAGGCGAAGGCCAGATCGGCCATGGTCTGCTCATCGGCGGCCTGACCGGCCACGAGCGTCCAGTTCGCGGGATCGTCGCCCTCGGCCTGGCTGCGATCGGCCACCTGCATCAGCGCGCCGCCGGAGATCTGACGGAACTCGAGCGGATCGCGGCTGAAGCCCTCCGGCAGGCGCAGCAGGCGGATGTTCTTCTTCTGCGTGAGGATCTCCAGGGCGGCCGGCTCGAAGTCCGGAGCCACCACGACCTCGGTGAAGATGTCCTTGACGGTGCGGGCCATGGCCTCGCTCACCGGCCGGTTCACAGCGATCACTCCGCCGTAGGCCGAGAGCGGATCGCAGGCGTGGGCCTTGCGGTGGGCGTCAGCCACCGGGTCCTCGGCGCCCGGTGTGGCCACGGCCAGACCGCACGGATTGTTGTGCTTGACGACCGCCACGGCGGGCTCGTCGAAGTCGCCCACGGTGCGCAGAGCGGCGTCGGCGTCGACGTAGTTGTTGTAGGACATGGCCTTGCCGTGCAGCTGCTCGGCCTGGGCGATGCCCGCAGACGCCGCCTGATCCAGGTAGAGGGCCGCGGCCTGGTGGGGGTTCTCGCCGTAGCGCAGGGTCTCGGCGCGCTCGAAGCCCAGACCGGCGTACGGCGGCATGACCAGGTCCGCCTGCGGGTCGTCCGCAAGCAGCGTCTTCTGGGTCCACTCGGCCACGGCGGTGTCGTAGGCGGCCGTGTGCGAGAAGGCGGCGGCGGCCAGGCGGCGGCGCGCGGCCAGGTCGAACCCGCCGTCCGAGGCGGCCGCCACGACGTCGTCGTAGCGGGCCGGGTCCACGACCACGGCCACGGACGGGTGGTTCTTGGCTGCCGCGCGGACCATGGACGGCCCGCCGATGTCGATCTGCTCGACGACCTCGTCTCGCCCGGCGCCGGAGCGCACGGTCTCGGCGAACGGGTACAGGTTCACGACCACCAGGTCGAAGGACTCGATCTCGAGCTGCTGCAGCTGCCGGACGTGGTCGTCCTTGCGGCGATCGGCCAGGATGCCGGCGTGCACGCGCGGGTGCAGGGTCTTCACCCGGCCCTCGAGGCACTCGGGGAACCCGGTCAGGTCGGCGACCTCGGTCACGGGAACGCCGGCCTCGGCGATGCGCTTGGCCGTGGAGCCGGTCGAGACGAGGGAGACTCCGGCGGAGTGCAGGCCCTGGGCGAGCTCCTCCAGACCGGTCTTGTCGTAGACGGAGATCAGCGCGCGCTTCAGGGGCAGGCGGTCCAGCTGGTTCTGGCTCACAGACGGTCACTTCCTGATGGTGGATCGGGGCTCGGCGCCGCTTCCGGCGCGCGCACCAGTCTAGGACCCGTGGAGGGAAGGCGCCTGTGCCCTGCTCAGCCGCGGGAGAGCTGGGCGACCGTGTCCACGAGCAGCTCCCGCTCGGCGGCCTTGATCCGCTCGTGCAGCGAGTCCTCGTCGTCCTCCGGGGCCACGGCGACGGCGGTCTGGGCCAGGATCTGCCCCGCATCGACCTCCGGGACCACGCGGTGGACCGTGGCGCCGGTGATCTTCACCCCGTGGGCGAGGGCGTCGCGCACGCCGTGGGCGCCGGGGAAGGACGGCAGCAGGGCCGGATGGGTGTTGATCAGGCGATCGGCGAACGCTGCCACGAACTGCGCGTCGAGGATCCGCATGAACCCGGCCAGGATCACCAGGTCGGGCTCACGCTCGGCCACCGCGGACTGGAGCGCGCGGTTCCAGCTGGGGCGGTCGGAGTACGACGACGGCGCCACGAGGAAGTCCTCGACGCCTGCGGCACGGGCGCGCTCGAGCCCGGCGCAGTCCTTGTCGGCTCCCACAGCGACGATCTCGGCAGGGATCCGGCCGTCGGCGACGGCATCGAGCAGAGCCTGTGCGGTGGTCCCGGAGCCGGAGAGGAGGATGACGAGGCGCATGTCCGGAATCCTATCGGCGCCCGAGCAGCCGCCGCGTCAGCCGTCGGGTGTCTGCCCGTGCCCGGCCCTGCGGGCCACCGGTGCGATCGGCGCAGGCCCGGCCCGTAGACTCGTGGCCATGAGCTCCGCACCTCCCCCTCCGAGCCCCACGACCCCGCGACCGGGACCGGGCGGCGACGGCGGGCCAGGCGGCGAGGAGCAGGAGCCGCGCGTGCTCAGCGGGCCCGCGGGCACCGCGCTGATCGCGCTGCTGGCGGTGGGCGCGGCCATGCTGCTGAGCTCCGGGCCGCTGTGGATGACGCTGGCCGGACTCGTGGCAGCCGTGGCCGGGATGATCCTGGCCGTCGTGGCGCTGGCGCGGATCCGTCGCGCACCGCGCAAGGCCACCATCATCATGACCTCGGTCATCGCGCTGGTCATCGGGCTGTGGAGCCTGATCGGCGGCGGCGCGCGGCTGCTGTTCTGGGACCAGGTCTCCGCCTACGACACCTGCATATCGAGCTCGGTGACGATCGCCGGGACGTCGTCCTGCCAGCAGGAGCTCGAGGACGGGCTGCGCGAAGCGATCCTGCCGGGCTCCGCCCAGGATGCTCCGGCGGACGGGCCGACCTCCTGAAGAGGGCCGGGGCTCAGCGGTCGCGGACGGCCTTGCGCCTGCGCCGACGGCGCTCGTCCGCGGACTCCTTGCGCTGCCTCTTGGCCTGCACGGCCTCGGCGCGCTGGCGGCGACCGTGCTTGATCTCCGCGCGTCGGCGCGCCTCCCGCTGGCGGTCCGCCTCGGCGCGCGAGGCCTCCTCCTGCCGAGCCCGCTCGTCCTCGTCCTGGACGCTCCACAGCTCGTCGTCCTCGGAAGCACCCGCCTCCGGCTCGGCGGCTGCCGCGCCCGTGCGCACCGCACGGCGATGGTCCGTCCAGGGGCTGAGGATCAGGGCGATCAGGGCCCCGAGCGCCACCTCGAGCCCGACGGCCAGCGCCAGGCGCGCAGGATCGGGACCCACCTCCGTGAGGGCGCCCAGTCCCAGGGATCCGGAGGAGACCGCCCCCAGCAGCAGCATCAGCGCACCCGCGACCGCCCCGATCAGCACCGAGCTCAGCACGATGACCAGGGGCGCGGACAGCCACCGGCGCGGCAGGCGCACCGCGATCCACTCGCCCAGGTGGTCCTCGCCCTCGCGGGCGAACCAGTGACCGGCGGCGAACCCGCCGAGCACGAGCAGCACAGGGGCGGCCAGCAGCGCCGGCGCCGGGTCGTGACCGGGCAGGATCGCCAGCACCGGCAGCATGGGCAGTGCCTCGGCCTGGGTTCCGGCCGGCGTGATCGCGGTGCCGTCGCCGATCGCGAAGCCGGCGCCCGAGGCCCAGGCGGAGGCCCACAGCACGAGGTTGGGCAGCAGGGCGAAGTGCAGCACCGCCACGGCGATGTCGCCGGGGATATCCGTGCCGAGCGCGCGGTGGGCCTCGAGCATGGACTCGGCCCCGGTGGCCAGGGCCAGCAGCATGCACACCGCACCGGCCAGCACGGCGCACAGGGCGCCGATGCCTCCGGCGCGCAGCAGCGCCCAGAGATAGGATCCGGCCCACCGGTAGTCCTGGCGCATCCGCTGTGCTCGCGCGACCGTGCGCTGCCCCACCAGGGCGGCCGCAGAGCCCTCCTCGACCATGGCTCCGATCGCGATGAAGAGGCAGACGAGCCAGCCGCCGATCAGCAGGGCCCACAGCGGGGAGGCGGCCGAGGCCGGGGTGCGCCCCACGACCGCGACCGCGGCGGCCAGCACGGCGTGGGTGAGCCCCGCGGTGAGCACCGCGGCCCCGAGCCGGGCCCCCGAGGGCGCACCCCGTGCCATGCGCACGCCGACCGCGAAGGACAGCCAGGCGGTGAGCCCGCTGAGGCCCAGGGGCACCAGGCTCACCACGCCTCCCTCGGCCCCCAGCCCCTCCGCCGGGGCGATCAGGACGTCGACAGGGACCCCGAGGGAAAGCAGCCACAGCTGCGCACCGAGCCCGCCCGCGACCGCGGCGGGCAGATGCTCGAAGCTGCCCAGAACGGTCGAGAGCACGAGCGCGATCATGGTGAGCGCGAGCACGGGCACAGCGATGCCCAGCCCGGGCAGCACGCCGCGGTGCCAGGGCACCGAGACGGCCAAGATCTCCTCCGGGGCCCCGCCAGGGGCGACGGAGGACTCCGGAGCGGATGGGGAAGCCGGGGAAGCAGGTCGATCGGTCATCGCCGCACATGGTCTCACGCTCGCCTGCCAGTCCCCGGGGAGACGGACCGCACAGACGGCGGGCATGAGTTCACATCGGCTTCACCGCCAGGCCACTGCTCGGCGACGCTGCGTGCCCCGTGCAGCGCCACACTGGACAGCGTGAGAATCGCTGTCATCGCCGAACAGTTCCTGCCCCATATGAACGGAGTCACCCACTCCGTCATCCGCGTGATCGAGCATCTTCGGTCCCAGGGCCATCATGCGATGGTCATCTGCCCCGCCGCCGATCCGCTGCAGATGACGCACACGGTCGAGGCTCTCGACGGCGACGCCGCCGGACATCCGTCCCTGGACGGGCTCGTCGTCCACCGCCTGCCGGCCGTGCCGCTGACCGGCTACCCCGATGTCCGCCTGGCCGCGGGGCCGACCGCGACCGTGCGCCGGATCCTCAAGCGCTTCGGCCCGGACGTGGTCCCACTGGCCTCTCCGTTCGTGCTCGGCTGGCGCGGCGTCCAGGCCGCCCACAGCTCGGCGTGCCCTGCGCGGCCGTCTACCAGACCGAGATCCCCGGCTACGCCGCCCGCTACGGCACCCCGTTCCTCGAGGACGTGCTGTGGGGCCACGTGCAGACGCTGCACAACCTCGCGACCGTGACGCTCGCTCCGTCGACGTTCGCGATCCGCCAGCTGCACGAGCACGGGGTGCAGCGCGTGCACATGTGGCGCAGGGGCGTGGACGCCGTGCGCTTCGATCCCGCCAAGCGAGACGAGGCCTGGCACCAGGAGATCGGCGGCGGCCGGAAGCTGATCGGCTACGTCGGCCGGCTCGCAGCGGAGAAGCAGGTCGAGGACCTGGCCCGCCTGGACGCCCTGCCGGACTCCCGGCTGGTGATCGTCGGCTCGGGCCCGGAGAAGGAGGCTCTGCGCCGGAGGCTGCCGAACGCGCACTTCGCCGGCTTCCAGGGCGGCGAGGACCTGGCCCGGACCATGGCCTCGTTCGACGTCTTCGTGCACCCCGGAGAGTTCGAGACCTTCTGCCAGACGATCCAGGAGGCCATGGCCTCGGGCGTCCCGGTGGTGGCCACGGGCCGCGGCGGCCCCCTGGACCTGGTGGATCAGTCCCGCAACGGCTGGCTGTACCGCCCGGGCGACCTGGGCCAGCTGGAGCACCACGTCCGCGACCTCGTGGGCGATGACGCCAAGCGGGCGGCCTTCGCCCGCGCCGCACGTGCGACCGTCGAGTCCCGCACCTGGGCGGCCATCGGAGACCAGCTGCTCGCCCACTACGAGCGCGCCCGCATCACCTCCCAGCGCCACCGCTCGGTGCGCCGGATCGTGCGCGCCGGCTGATCAGGGGACCGACGATGGCGGGGCCGGTGCGCTGCACGCGCACCGGCCCCGCCATCGTGGCGGATCTGGTTCTTCAGCCCATCAGCTTGGCGACCAGCACCTCGGCGAACTCGCGGGTGATGTCGCCGTAGTTCAGCGAGAAGTCGTCGTCCACGCGGGTGGGGATCAGCCCCGAGCACAGCACGGCGGCACGGGCGTAGAGCCCGGGCAGCTCCGCGCCGATCGGCACCGACAGCAGCTGCAGGGACTCGTCCCACGCCGCCAGCGGGGCTCCGGCCTGGCGAGCGGCCAGATGCTTGCCCAGCCCGGAGTTCACGAGTCGGCTGTGGCCCGACTCGACGTCTGCCTCGGTGCGGAACCGGTAGCGCGTGCGGTGGTGGTGGTTGATGCGGAAGAGCCCGACCTGCTCGCGGTCGGTCGTGGCGTGCCAGGTGGCATCGGCCGGGTCGAAGCGCTCGGCCACGCCGTTGTACTGCATCTCCGCGCGCGGCAGTCCCTGCTCGACCTCCGACAGCGGAGGGAGGGTGTCGAGCATGACCGGACCGGCCTCGTAGACGACGTCGCACAGGCCCTCGGGCAGATGCTCCGCCACCGATTCGAGCTCGGCATCCATGATCAGCGACATGGAGTGGTCCTCGGGCGACAGCGTCACCACCGAGCCGCCCGCCTTCTCGGCCGCGGCCACGACCTGGGCCTCCTTCTGCGGCGTCCACCCGCCCGTGAGAAGCACCGAGCCGTCCACGAGCTGGGCCAGCGCCGGCGAGCAGACCTGCCAGCGGCGCACCGTCCAGTTGGCGTCGCGGATCGTCTCCAGGAATCCGAGCGCGTGGAGGTTGCCCACGAACCACTCCTCGAAGCGCTCGGTGTCCTCGAGCTGTCGGGCCACGATGGACAGCGACGAGCGCTTGCCGCCGCCCAGGAACGTGAGCGCGTCCCGGAAGGGGCCCCACGACGACGGGTGCTCCCCGACCTCCGGGCCGATGAACTGCAGGGCGTCTGCCGAGCCGACCTCCGAGACCGCCGAGGCCTTGGTCAGCCGTCCCGGGTAGCGCTTCTCCATGCCGCAGTCGCGGCAGCGCCCGAAGATCCAGGTCGCCTTGGACTTGGGGTCCATGGGCGGGATCACGATGCGGTGCCGCCCCGTCCGCAGGCAGGAGGGGCCGTCGTGCTCCGGCAGCACGTTCTCCCGGGGCACCAGCAGCTGGCCCTCCTCGGAGTGCCAGCCCGGCACGAGCGGCAGTTCGAGATCGGTCTCGACCGGATGGGCCTCCAGGTTGTCGAAGGCGCCCTGGACGTACTCCTCCGGCAGCTCCTCGGCGGTCGCCGCCGTGACGGGCCACAGCGCATCCGTGGGCTCGTGGAGCATCTCGCCCTCATATCCCAGCGAGCGCTGCGTGATGTAGAAGCTGGTGTCGCGGACCTGGTAGGCGATCCGCTGCTTCACGGTGCGTCCGGCCTTGAGGACCAGGATGTAGTCGTTGGGCCGCAGCCGGCCGTCCGGGCCGACCATGGGAGTGGACTCCACGGATATCTGGAACGGAGGGGTGCGGTTCTCGGCCAGCTTGTGCCGCTCCAGGCGGAAGGTCTCCGCGTGGCGCCACTCCACCTCCAGGGTCAGGGGATCATCCGAGTCGGAGACCACCGTGATCTGCGGCGGGCGCTGCGTGGACCAGCGGATGACGTCGCCGGGGATGCGCAGCCCGCCGGAGAGACGGATCGACGGGACCAGCCGCGGCACCATCCCGGAGAAGTTGTCATCGGCGGTCAGCTCGGGGTTGCCGGCGCGCAGGACCTGGACGCCGTCGAACAGGGCCCAGCCCTCCGGCAGGCCAGCGGTGCCCGCGGGACGGAAGGTGAAGTCCGGGGAGGCGGAGTCCTCGAGGATCGCGCGCATGCCGGCGATCAGGTCCTCGTCGTCGCGGACCAGGACGCGGCACGGCCAGGCGGCCGGGATGTGGTCCACGGAGATGTAGGTGTCCGAGAAGCCGTCCTTGGCGAACACGACGACCGGGCGCGGCGAGCGCCGGAAGCTGTGGGCGCCGGCGGACAGGCGCAGCTCGCCGAGCAGCAGCGACTGCGGGTCGATGCGCGCGGAGTATGCGGAGATCCCCAGGTAGGCATCGCCGATGTAGGACAGGAAGACGGAGCGCGGCCCTGCGGTGGTCTCCAGCTCGACATCGCGATCGGCCATGTAGCGCTTGGGCACCACGAAGCCGAACTCGAACTGCGGATTGCCGACGTAGTCGACCGAGTCGACCAGGGTCAGCGATGCCGAATGCTCACCGGGCCGGGAGGTCGCCGAGCGGCGCACCGGCACCGGGCCTCCGGCGGACTCGCGCGAGCGCTCCCAGCGGATGAGCTCGGAGCGGGCGATCTCCAGACCCGGGTCGCGGGTGGAGGAGGTGGACCACAGCTTCTTCATCTCCGGCGAGACCTCGGTGTCGGCCACGTCGAGCCAGAAGTCCAGGTAGATGCCGAGCTCCCCCGCCGAGAGCCCCTGGGCCATGGTCAGCCCCATGTCCTCGAACATCTGATGCAGCTGGCGCCGCTCGGACTCCCCGAGCAGCGACTGGGACAGCGCCAGGCCCACGGGCCGCTGGTTCAGAGCATCGCCCACGGGCAGCCCGACCTCGCCGTCGCGCAGCTCGAGCCAGTAGCGCACGGCGTCCCAGTAGCCCTCCGCGTCCTTCTTGAAGGAGGCCTCCAGGGCCTTGGCATTGTCCTGGCCTGCGCCGAGAAGGATCGACAGGGGCAGGTAGAACGCAGTGGCCGCCTTGGCGCCGGTCCGCGAGGCGAGGCGCGAGGTGTGGCGCCCGGCCACGGCGAACAGGCACAGCAGCGCGACGACGGGCGGCGGGGCCAGCTCCTCCAGGGAATCCAGGGCGCGGCGCGAGTCGCGGTACCACAGCGTGTTCATCCGCGTGAACGCCTCGAGGACCGGGGTGCGCGATCCGTCGAGGACCAGCAGCGGCGTCACCGAGTCGGCGATCGCGCGCAGGACCGAGGGCCCGTCCATCTCGTGCTCGGCGCCGATCCTGGCGAGCACGGCGTCGTCGAGATCCAGCGGGACCAGCTCGCCCGCCTTGTCGGTTCCGAACAGCGCCGCGCACACGGCGTCGTTCCAGCGCAGGTACTCGATCTCCGCGGCGCTGCGGGCGATCCGATGGTCTCCGAGGCTGAGCCCTCGCGTATGAGCCAACTTCTCCTCCGTCCGCGGCTCCCCGAGCCGCCGTCCTGATGCCGGATTCCGGTCGGCCGCGATCCGCAGCCGCCCCTCTGGTGTCATGTCCTGTGCCCGAACGGGTGCGTTCGGACAGCACCTCCCATTGTAGGTGCCGGGCGCCGCGTAGAATCGGTCGGATGACCGCCTCACCCGATTCCGGAGCCTCTGGATGGAAGCGCGCGCTCGAGCGGATGCTCGACGACGAGGAGGACGGCGCGCTCGAGGCCTCCTTCGACGACGGCCCATCGGCCCAGGTCGGGCTGGAGTTCGACCTGCAGCTGCCGCTGCTGCGCAGGGTCCGTCAGGCGGCGCCCGCCGCCGGGGCTCCCTACACCCTGGGAATGCGCCCGGTTCGACGCGGGGCGCGCGGGACCTGGATCCGCGGCGGGCTGGACTGGGAGCGCGTGGTGGACGCCGGTCGCACGGGGGTCGTCAGCCCCGAGCAGGCGGACTGGTTCGACGAGCTGCGCGTGCTCGCGAACGTGCGATCGCGCCAGGTCGCCCATGACCGGCACTGGATCAGGGTGGAGCACTACGAGTCGCCCATGCTGTGGTCGCTGCTCGAGCGCGCCGAGCAGCTGGACGTCTCCCTGGTCAGCGCGGGCGGAGGCCGGCCCGTCGTGCTGGATCCGGCCGGGCGCTTCCAGGTCGATCTGAGCCGCGACGAGGACCACGGC
The DNA here is from genome assembly GCF_026672465.1 of Kocuria sp. SL71. Classification (NCBI taxonomy): domain Bacteria; kingdom Bacillati; phylum Actinomycetota; class Actinomycetes; order Micrococcales; family Micrococcaceae; genus Kocuria; species Kocuria sp. SL71. The sequence goes on along the minus strand of NZ_JAPPRE010000001.1, from coordinate 75,644 downwards.
CTGGTCCTGCACCCGGAGGTCGTGGTCGAAGAGGAGGGCCTGCGCCGGGTGATCCCGCTGACCTCGGCCGGGGTCGTGGGCGATCCGGGGCACGGCCTGTTCTTCCCCGTGGCCGAGGACGACGCCCCTCCGGCCTTCTCCGGCTCCGCGCCGGAGCACCTGGACCCGGAGTCCGATCTCAACGCCATGTCGCTGCGCCTGGTGCCCCTGAGCACGCGCCTGACCCGGGATCAGCGCCGCTTCCTGGAGACCGCGCAGGAGATGACGGTCCCGGACGACGAGGTCCAGGAGTTCGTCGAGCGGTGGTTCCCCCGCCTGCAGCAGCGCATCGCCATGACCAGCGACGACGGCTCCATCGAGCTGCCGGATGTCGCCGCCCCGGAGATGGTCCTCACGGTGACCCACGACGACCTCACGGTGCGCCTGGAGTGGGAGTGGGAGTACCAGCTGGGAGCTGAGCGCCTGCGGCTGCCCTTCCGCCCCGCGGATCCCCTGGGCACCGAGCCGGTGCGCCGCGACTCCACCTGGGAGTCGTCCATGACCACCGCCGTCCACCGGCGTATCCCCGACCTCGAGTTCCGCCGCAGCGCCTACGTGGGCTACGACGCCGTGGTGCTGCTGCGCGACTGGCTGCCCGAGCTCGAGCGGATCCACGACCTGCGCATCGAGACCCGCGGCACCGAGCCCGCCTACCGCCCGTCGCAGGATCCGCCGGAGATCACGGTGTCCACCGCCTCGAGCCAGCGCCGCGACTGGTTCGATCTGGGGGTCTCGATCCGCGTGGGCGACTTCCACGTGGCCTTCGCCGACATCTTCAAGGCGCTGGCCCAGGGCCAGGACGTGATGATGCTGCCCGACGGCACCTGGTTCGGCCTCGACGCCCCGCGCTTCGAGAAGCTGAGGGAGCTGCTCATGGAGGCCCGGTCCCTGCAGGACTCGCCCTCGGACGCGCCCATGATCTCGCGGCACCAGCTGGGCCTGTGGGAGGAGTTCGAGGAGCTGGCCGATCGCTCCGAGCCGGTCGGCCGGTGGCGCGAGGCCGTGACCCGCCTGAGCGCGGGGCTCGAGGAGGAGGATCCGCCGGAGGTGCCGCAGGCTCTGCACGCGCAGCTGCGCCCGTATCAGGTCGACGGCTTCCGCTGGCTGGCAGCGCTGCACGATCTCGGCCTGGGCGGCGTGCTCGCCGATGACATGGGCCTGGGAAAGACGGTGCAGACCATCGCCATGTTCCAGCGCGCCCACGACCGCGCTGCCGAAGGCCTCGCCGAGGCCCCCGCAGGCGGGCCCTTCCTGGTGGTCGCCCCCACCTCCGTGGCGCCGAACTGGGTCTCGGAGATCCGCCGCTTCGCCCCGGAGCTGTCCGTGCGCTCCATGCCCGGGACGGCCGCGGCCACCGGCGAGGAGCCGCAGCAGCTGGCCGGCTCGCACGACGTCGTGGTGATCTCCTACGCCCTGCTGCGCCTGGACGAGCAGCTGTGGAGCGCGATCGACTTCTCTGCCGTGGTGCTGGATGAGGCCCAGTTCGTGAAGAATCCGCGCACCCGCGCCCACCGGGCCGCGCGGGCCCTGCGCACCGACACGACGATCGCCGTGACCGGCACCCCGCTGGAGAACGGGCTGACCGACCTGTGGGCGCTGCTCGCACTGACCGCCCCGGGGCTGTTCCCGTCCCGACGGCGCTTCACGGAGGCCTATCAGCGCCCGATCGAGACCTCGGGCGATCGCACCGCGCTGTCGCGGATGCGCCGGCGCCTGGCCCCGTTCATGCTGCGCCGCACCAAGGAGTCCGTGGATCTTCAGCTGCCGCCCAAGATCGAGCAGACCCTCGAGATCGAGCTGTCCGAGGAGCACCGCCGGCTCTACGACCTGCACCTGCAGCGCGAACGATCCAAAGTCCTGGGGCTGCTGCAGGATCTCAACGGCAACCGGTTCACGATCTTCCAGTCGCTGACCAAGCTGCGCCTCATGGCCCTGGACCCGTCGCTGGTGGATCCCGAGATGGAGGTCCCCTCCTCCAAGCTCGAGGTGCTCTTCGAGCACCTGCCGGAGATCGTCGCAGAGGGGCACCGTCCGCTCGTGTTCTCGCAGTTCACCGGATTCCTCAAGCTCGCGGCCGCGCGCCTGGACCGGCTCGGCATCCCCTATTCCTACCTGGACGGCTCGACCCGCGACCGCACCACGGCGATCGAGGACTTCCGCTCGGGACGCACCCGCGTCTTCCTGGTGTCCCTCAAGGCCGGAGGCACGGGCCTGAATCTGGTCGAGGCCGACTACTGCTTCCTGCTGGACCCCTGGTGGAACCCCATGGCGGAGAACCAGGCGATCGACCGAGCCCACAGGATCGGGCAGACCCGGAAGGTGCTCGTCTACCGACTGATCGCCCAGGGCACGATCGAGCAGAAGGTCATGGAGCTCAAGAGCCGCAAGGCCGCGCTGTTCGACTCCGTGATGGACGACGACGGGACTTTCGCCTCCCAGCTCAGCGCCGACGACGTCCTCGAGCTGCTGCGGGACTGAGGCCGTTCCCACCCACCGGCCCCGCGCCCGCGCCCGCGCCCGCGGCGTCATAATGCCGTCCGGGGCCTGTGGTCCCGTGAGACTGCGCCCGGATTCGTCTAGCGTGGAGGTCGCGCGAGATCGTCAGGGCGCCCGCGGGCCGACCGGATGCGACAAGCGTCCGGACAGGCGTCTCCGCCCGCCCATGAGCCGCTCGTCGGTCGCGCTCGGAGCCATCCGCCGCCCCGTGGAACGCGCGCTCAGCTGCCGACACCACCCGCGCACCGCCGCGCAACCGCCTTCTGCCTGCCGAGGAAGTGATCGCCGTGTCCCACATCTCAGCGGAGCGGCCCGATTCTGAGGGCGTCCCGGCCCTGGTCGCCGACTCGCTCGTCGCCTCCGGGCTCGCACCCGCCGACATCCGCCGCCGTCTGCACACCCTGTTCCCGGACAGGGCACCGAGCTCCTGGGCCGCGTGGCTGCGCCGGGATGTGCTCGGCGAGCCGGTCGCCCGCGACCGGGCCCACTACGACGACCGCCAGCTGCGCCTGGGCGTCGAGGTCGTGGCCGCCGTGGCCGAGGGCCTGGAGCCCGATCCCCAGGCGACAGCCCTGCTGAGCCCCGAGGACGTCGACATCCTCGAGGACCTGACCGGCGGGTACGACCCCTCCGGGGCCATCCTGGCCAACAGCCTCATGCTGGTCGGCGCGCTGCGCCAGCAGGTGCACTCGGGCCAGCGCCCGGTCCTGCGCCAGTCGCGGTACCAGGAGCTGCTCATGGAGACCCGGCCCGTCGCCGATGTCCCGCAGTCCCATCAGCTGCGCTGGCCGCCGGCCGCCTCGGTCGTCGCCCGCCGTCTGGGCGGCGGCGACTGGGCGCGCGCTGGACGGGATGGGCCTGGACGGAGGCCAGCCCGGCGAGCCGAGGCAGAGGGACATGCCGGTGGCCCGGGAGATCCTGGAGCTCGACGACCCCGGGATCGGACTGATCGCAGCGCCGGCATCCCCGGGCGAGTGGCCCCATGAGGTCTGGGACGAGCTGCGGGACCGCCTGCTGGACGAGCTCGAGGAGCTCGCCTGGAAGGACATCCTGGTCCTGCGCTACTCCGCGCCCCCGGAGGAGGACGCTCCCCCGTCCCCGTCCGCCTGGGCCCGCACCGGGCCCGACGGGACCGTCATCAGTCTCTCCGGGGTCAACAGCCCGAGCGCCCTGTGGCCGAGGGCCGAGGACTACTTCGTCGAGCCCCGCTGGCGCCAGCCCGCCCATGGCGGGGTCGCCTGGAGCTGCGGGCCCATGCCGGCTGAGCAGGCCGCCGAGCTGATGGTCGAGGGCATGCGCATCGGGCGGCTGTGCGGCAATCCCTACCGCTTCTGCTGGGGCGTGGGAGATGCGCAGACCGGCTCAGCGGAGGAGGACCCCCAGGCCTCGGACTCAGTGGCCCCGGTGATCTCGTTCCATCGCCCCACATCCTGAAGTTCTTCCAGGCCGTCGCGCCGTGAGCGATTCCACACCCTGAGGCGGGCCGGCGATCCGCGGGGCAGGTAGACTCGCCCGATCGAAGGGGAGTAGTTCCAGGGCGGCCTCGGCCCCCGGAGGCTCGTCGACATACCGGATTCACGGAGGAGTCCCGGCGAGCCGTCCGCATGCGGATGAGCGAGACCTTCAGCCCATCGGCCAGGCTGGTCCCAGACCGCCCGAGCCTCGACAGGACAGGACTCCTCCATGAACGCCTCCCCCGCGCCCTCTTCCGACTCCCCCGCCTCGCTGAACCCGGGGGATCCCGGGGCAGCCACCCGCTCCCAGGTCCGCCGCTGGCGGCGCTACCTGGCCGAGGAGCAGGCCGAGGCGGAGATCTACCGCAGGCTGGGCGAGCGCTCCGAGGGACGCCACCGCCGGATCCTGCTCGAGGTGGCCGAGGCCGAGGGCAGGCACAGCCGGCACTGGCAGAGCCAGCTCGCCCCGTACGGGCTGGGCCCCACGCGCCCGTCGCTCGGCTCCCGCACCCTGATGCTGCTGGCCGAGCACTTCGGCACCGTTTTCGTGCTCGCGCTGCTGCAGCGCGCCGAGTCGCGCTCGCCGTACGCCGACGATGCCGATGTCCCCGCCTCCATGGCCGCCGACGAGGCCCTGCACGAGGAGATCGTGCGCGCCCTGGCCAACGACGGCCGGCAGCGGCTGTCCGGCAACTTCCGCGCCGCGGTCTTCGGCGCCAACGACGGCCTCGTGTCCAACCTGGCGCTCGTGATGGGCGTCGGCGCCACGGGCATGGCGGGATCCCAGGTGCTCTTCACGGGCATCGCGGGCCTGCTGGCCGGTGCCCTGTCCATGGGCGCAGGCGAATTCGTCTCCGTGCGCTCGCAGCGCGAGATGCTCGATGCCTCGCTGCCCACCCAGGTCACCCTCGACGTGGCGCCCCAGCTCGATCTGCAGGCCAATGAGCTCGAGCTGGTCTACCGAGCCCGCGGGATGTCGGCCGAGGCCGCCGCACATCGCGCGGCCGAGCGCCTGGGCTATCTCGACTGCGACTGCGACCCGTCGCTGTCCTACCAGGACGAGGACGACCAGGCGGACAGCGGCGAGGACAACGTGGCCCTGGGGACCGATCTGGGCGCCTCCGCCTCGAGCTTCTGCTTCTTCGCCTCCGGGGCGATCATCCCGATCATCCCGTTCATCCTGGGGATGGCCGGCATGCCCGCACTGGTGCTGGCCATGGTCCTGGTGGGCATCGCCCTGCTGGTCACCGGCGGCGCCGTGGGCCTGCTGTCCGGGGCGTCCCCGCTGAAGAGGGGCCTGCGCCAGCTCTCGATCGGCTACGGAGCGGCGATCGCGACCTACCTGCTGGGCCTGCTGTTCAACACGACGGTCGGCTGAGCGGCCCGGGTGCACGTCCGCCCATGTCCGGAGCCTGTTCCGGCGCTGTGAACTGCATCACTCAAGGCACGTATTTCCTGCAGGGACGCACCGCTGTCCCCAAGGCTGGGATATGATCCGGCTCGTGGCCTTTGCGCCACACAGCAATGAAGGACCACTGTCGCAGACGTCGGCACGGCCGCACTGGGGGGTGCTTCGTCGCCGGCAGCAGCAGTGGCAGCAGTCGCTCAGCCCACGACTCCCTTCATTGAGACATGACTGTCTGCCGATGGCCGCGAGCATTCTCCTTCTGGAGGCGCATCTCTCCCCGCGCCGGGTGCCTTGCATCCGTCACCTCACGGCCATCGGCCTGTCATGCCACGCACTGCGCCCGGACCCTGATGGGTCCGGGCGCTGCTCATCCGGGTCGGCTCAGGACTGCGGCTCGAACTGCTTCTCCCACACGATCTCCCCATTGCCGTCGCGCAGCGAGACCGTCATGAGGTCCTGCTCGTCCAGGTCCACGTGGCCGAAGAACTGGAACGCCGCGTCCCGGGGCGAGCCCATGGCGGGGCCTGCCTTGGAGAAGACCTCCTCCGGGCCGAAGGTCCGGTCCAGCTTGTTCGGCCCGAAGGAGCCCGCGTTGATGGGGCCGGCCACGAACTCCCAGAACTCGTGGAAGTCCTGGAAGGCCGCGTTCTCCGGCGTGTAGTGGTGTGCGGCGCAGTAGTGGACGTCGCCGGTGATGACGAAGACGTTCTTCACGCCGTTGTCCTTGATCGACTTCAGCACCCGGGCCAGCTGCAGCTCACGTCCCAGCGGCTTGCCTGGATCGGTGTTGGAGATCGACTCCTGGGCCTTGCCATCCGGGACCACCAGCCCCAGCGGGAGATCGGCCGAGAGGCACTTCCAGGTGGCAGTGGAGTCCCGCAGGCCGTCGATCAGCCACTGGGTCTGCTCCTCGCCCAGGATGTCCGTCTCGTGAGCCTCCTTGCCGGCGGTGTTCTCGCCCTTGAACGTGCGCATGTCCAGGCAGAAGACGTCCAGCTGGGAGCCGCGCTCGATCTTTCGGTAGATCCGCGCATCCTCGAAGCCGGATGTCCCGGGCTTGAGCGCGCGGGCGTCGCCGATGGGCTGGTACTCCTGCCACGCGCGACGGCCCCGCTGGGCCAGGGTGTCGACATCGAGGACCGTGTAGCGCTCGTCCTCCAGGGTCTCGCCGGGGTACCAGTTGTTGGTGGTCTCGTGGTCGTCCCACTGCGAGAGCAGGGCGGTGTGCGCGTAGAAGTCCCGGATGTTGTGATCCATCATGTTGTAGCGATGGCGGGCCCGGAACTCCTCCTGGGTCTCGGCCACCTTCGCCACGCCCTCGGTCACCACGTTGCGCCAGACCTGGCCGTCGGGCTCCTGGTGCTCGGCCTCGATGGGGCCGTCCGCGTAGATCGTGTCGCCGGCGTGGATGAAGAAGTCCGGGTTCGTGGCCGCCATGGCCCGGTAGGTGCGCATGCCGCCCAGATCCGGGTTGATACCGAAGCCCTGCCCCGCGGTGTCGGCGGTCCACACGAAGGACTGACGGGTGCCCGAGGGCCGGCGGACGCGCTGGCCGCGGCCCGGGCGCAGCCCCTCGGGAGCGGTGCGGAAGGTCCCGAACTCTGCGGGCGAGCGGACACCGGACTCGTCCTCGAACTGCACGGCGTAGAGGAACTGCGAGCCGGAGGGCAGCCCGGTCACGCCGATCTTGGCGGTGTGGTCGGTCTCGGCGGTGACCCATCCGGACTCGACGGTCTTCTCGAAGCGCCCGCGCCCGCGGGCCGGGTTGAAGGCATCGTCCACCGCGGTGACCTTGACGATCATGCGGCCGTCGCCGGAGGAGCGCGACCACACGACGACGGAGTCCTTCGAGGCCTCCCCCGTCATGATGCCCGAGGGCAGGTGGAGGCGGCGGCGGACGATACCCGCAGCCGAGGGGCGCTGGCTGGGCGAGGCGACCGCCGGAGAGGCCGTGGCGGGGGCGGCGGAGACGGCGAGGACGGAGGTGCAGGCAGTGGCGGTGAGCAGACCGCGGCGGGAGACGGAAGTCATGGCCCCATCATCCGAACCCCGCCCGTCTGCGCGCCCACGCCGAGGTGACACCGCGTCGTCACGCAGGTGAAGACGCGATGCCCCAGGTCACGAGCCCATGCACTGCGATGCAATGGGCCGCGGCCAGCTCGAAGCCGTGCAGGGCATCGGCGAGCGTCACCTCGTGCGTCATCAGCGGGGAGACGTCCACGCCCTCGGCCATCAGCCGCAGCGCATCGGAGATCTCGTCGACGAAGCGGTAGGAGCCTCGGTAGGTGATCTCCCGGGTCACGATCCCGCCCAGGGCCACGGGGACCTCGCCCCGGGGAGGTTGCCCACCTTCACGATGGTGCCTCCCGGCGCATTGCCGCGATCACACCGGCCTGGCTCGTGAGGAACTGCGCGAACATCAGCAGGACCGGCTACGACATCCAGCCGCGCCGACCGAGTCGGGGAGGGACGTCGTCGTAGCCCGAGACGGCCACCCGGCCCGTGGAGATCGACCAGTGGCCCAGCTCGATCTGCACCCACACCTTGAGGAAGGTCGAGATCAGCACGAGCCACAGCAGCATGAAGCCGACCTGCGCGTCCAGGGTCGTGGCCGTGAGCAGCTCGCCCGAGCCCACGACGGCCGCGGAGGTGATCATGCCGGGGCCCAGGAAGCGGAAGCGCCCGCCCATGCGCTCCGGGGGCGCCGCGGTCTCGCGGCCGGTCACCAGGTACGGATCGACCTTGTCGGCGTCGATCGTGGCTGTGGCCGGGAGGGTGTCGTCGTGGGGCATCTGGGTGCCTCTCGATATGGCGAGGCGGCACGGGCATGCGGGTCCCTGCAGGCGGACGGAGAGAGGCCCCAACCTAGGACGTGACGCGCACCACGCCGTGCCTTGTTGCCGTGGGATGCCCCGGATGCGCGAGAGCACCGGGGCCCCTCCTGAAGGAGGGGCCCCGGTGCTCGATGATTCCGCTGAGGGCAGGCGCTCTCAGCGCGGATCGGTCACTTGCCGGCCATGAGCTCGCGCATCAGGTCGGCGGTCTCGGTGGGGGTCTTGCCGACCTTCACCCCGGCGGCCTCGAGGGCCTCCTTCTTGGCCTGGGCCGTTCCGGAGGAGCCGGAAACGATGGCGCCGGCGTGGCCCATGGTCTTGCCCTCCGGGGCGGTGAAGCCCGCGACGTAGCCGACGACCGGCTTGGTCACGTTGGCCTTGATGTACTCGGCCGCGCGCTCCTCGGCGTCGCCGCCGATCTCGCCGATCATCACGATGCCCTCGGTCTCCGGATCGGCCTCGAAGGCCTCCAGAGCGTCGATGTGGGTGGTGCCGATGACGGGGTCGCCGCCGATGCCGATCGCGGTGGTGAAGCCGAGATCGCGCAGCTCGAACATCATCTGGTAGGTCAGGGTGCCGGACTTTGAGACCAGGCCCAGCTTGCCCTTGCCGGTGATGTTCGCCGGGGTGATGCCCAGCAGCGACTCCTCCGGGGAGATGATGCCGGGGCAGTTCGGGCCGATGATGCGGGTCTTGGGACGGCCGTCCTCACCCGCGTTCGCCTTGGCGTGGGCCCAGAACTCCGCCGCGTCCTGCACGGGGATGCCCTCGGTGATCACGACGACCAGCGGGATCTCGGCGTCGATGGCCTCGATCACGGCGTCCTTGCAGAACTTCGGGGGCACGAAGACGATCGACGCGTTCGCGCCGGTCTCCTTCATGGCCTCGGCCACGCCGCCGAAGACGGGCAGCTCGACGTCGGCACCCTGAGCGTCCTTGTGCGAGACGGTCGTGCCGGCCTTGCGGGCGTTCACGCCGCCCAGGACCTGGGTGCCTGCTGCGAGCATCCGGGCGGTGTGCTTGGATCCCTCGCCGCCGGTGATGCCCTGAACGATGACCTTCGAGTCCTTGTTCAGAAAGATGGACATTCTGATTCCTCTGCTTTCGGTTTCCGGCGGTTTCAGTTGGCGGCTGCGGCGAGCTCTGCGGCCTTGTCGGCGCCGCCGTCCATGGTGTCCACGGAGGTGACCAGCGGGTGGTTCGCCTCCTCCAGGATGCGGCGGCCCTCCTCGACGTTGTTGCCGTCGAGGCGGACGACCAGCGGCTTGGTCGCGGTGTCGCCCAGGATCTCCAGGGCCTTCACGATGCCGTTGGCCACGGCGTCGCACGCGGTGATGCCGCCGAAGACGTTGACGAACACGGACTTGACCTGCGGGTCGTTCAGGATGACGTCCAGGCCGTTGGCCATGACCTCGGCCGAGGCGCCGCCGCCGATGTCCAGGAAGTTCGCAGGCTTGACGCCGCCGTGCTTCTCGCCGGCGTAGGCCACGACGTCGAGCGTGGACATGACCAGCCCGGCGCCATTGCCGATGATGCCGATCTCACCGTCGAGCTTGACGTAGTTGAGGCCCTTCTCCTTGGCCTTGGCCTCGAGCGGGTCCTCGGTGTTCTTGTCGACCAGGGAGGCGTGGTCCTCGTGGCGGAAGTCGGCGTTGTCGTCGAGCGAGACCTTGCCGTCCAGGGCCACGATGTCGCCCTCGCCGGTCTTGACCAGCGGGTTGACCTCGACCAGGGTCGCGTCCTCGTTCTTGTAGACCTCGCCGAGCTTCACGAGCACCGGCACGATCTTGGCGCCGGTCTCCTCGTCGAACTTGGCCTGTGCGACGATCTCGCGGGCCTTCTCCTCGGTCAGCCCGGCTGCGGGATCGACCTCCACTCGAGCCAGGGCCTCGGGGCGCTCGACGGCCAGCTGCTCGATCTCCATGCCGCCCTCGACGGAGCACATGGCCAGGTAGGAGCGGTTGGCGCGGTCCAGCAGCACCGAGAAGTAGTACTCCTCGGCGATGTCTGCGCCCTGGGCGATCATCACGCGGTGGACGGTGTGGCCCTTGATGTCCATGCCCAGGATCTGCTGCGCGTACTCGTAGGCCTCATCGGCGGTCTTGGCGACCTTGACGCCGCCGGCCTTGCCGCGGCCGCCGACCTTGACCTGTGCCTTGACGACGGTCACGCCGCCGATCTTCTCAGCAGCTGCCTTTGCTTCTTCCGGAGTGGTCGCCACGATGCCCTGGAGCACGGGCACGCCGTGCTTCTCGAAGATGTCGCGTGCCTGGTATTCGAACAGGTCCACGGTTGAGAGCCCTTCTTCGTCGAAGTTCTTGGTCCGGCCGCGCGGATGTGCGGCCGATCGTTGCCGTCGAGGCGCGCGGGCCCTGCTCCGCCGGGTGCATCCCCGGCGCAGGGCACAGCGACGTGCCTCTCCTGAACCCAGCTTAGCGGACTCGCCCTCGGCCCCGCCCTGCGCCCATCGGGGCCTCCGAGTTGATTGACTGTCCCGCATGCAGGCAACCCGACGGCGCGGCGAGAGGCAGCGGCCCTGCTCCATGCCGCCCGCCCGGGCGGCCATGCTCCGAGCCTCGACATGGGTCCTGCTGATCAGCCTTGCGCTGTGCGCGCTGCGCATCCCCCTGGCCGAGGTCCCCGATCTGCTCGACCCGCCCGGCAGGCTGCTTCCGCTGTGGCCCCAGTCGCTGCTGTGGCTCGGCATGGGCCTGATCGCCCTGCTCGGCGCCCGACGCGGATATCTGAGCCTGCAGCGGGCCTCCGGGGCTCGCCGGGTCTTCACGGCCGGACGACGCCAGCCGGACGTCGAGGCGGACCCCCGCTCCCCCACCCTGGCGCTGGCCCTGTTCGTGGTCGCGCTGCTGTCCGCCGTGATCCTCCCGCCGCTGCTCGTGGGCGGCTGGACCATGCAGCCGGTCGAGCTGTGGCTGGGCCTCTACGGCACCTACGGGACCTCCGTGGCGTTCGCGACGGCGGCCTGGGTGATCTTCCACACGGGCTACGCGATCCTCTTCGCACTGATCCTGGCGCTGGTCCAGTCGATGGGCGAATCGCTGATCCGCCGCGCCTGGACCCGGCGCGTCCCTCTGGGCGGGATCGCGCTGGGCCTGCTGCTGGGCATTCCGGACCTGTTCGTCGGCGGGTGGGCCGACCTGCTCACGACACTGGTCAGCTGCACCCTGCTGGGGGTCGTGCACCTGCTGGTGGGTGGGCGCCTGCGCTGGAGCGCGGCGGCGTCGTGGTTCCTGATGATGTTCCTCTGAAGACGACCGCCAGCCGCTCAGCGGCTCACTCGAAGGTCCTGCTCACTCGGAGACCCTGCTCAGCGGGGCCGAGCGCACGAGCAGCCGCTTCTCCTCCGAGCCGAACCTGACCTTGGCGATCACCCGGTCCCCGCGGCCCTCCAGCTGCACCACGGTGCCGCGCCCGAAGCTCTTGTGGTCGACCTGCTCGCCGATGCTCAGCGCCAGGACCTCCCGCTGCGGATCCACGCGCCCCGCTGCCGGTGTGCGGGCACCGCGCCGGAACGTGGCCGCCGCCCCGCCCTGCGAGCCGCCGGAGCCCATGAGCCCGGAGCCGTAGGCGGCCCCGCCCCAGCCCGGCCGCGCGCCGGAGCCCTCGCGCTCCCAGCGGATCAGCTCGGACGGGATCTCCTCCAGGAAGGGGCTCGGCGGGTTGTACTGGGTCTGCCCCCACTGCGAACGGTTCTCCGCGCGGGTCAGGTAGAGGCGGCGGCGGGCGCGGGTAATCCCCACGTAGGCCAGGCGCCGCTCCTCCTGCATCTCCTTCTCATCAGTCATGGAGCGCTGATGCGGGAAGATCCCGTGCTCCATGCCGGTGAGGAACACCACCGGGAACTCGAGGCCCTTGGCCGTGTGCAGGGTCATCAGGGTCACCACGCCCTGCGACTGCTCGTCGGGATCGGGGATCTGATCGGCGTCGGCGACCAGGGCCACGTGCTCCAGGAACTCCGCCAGCCCGTGCTCCGGATGCTCGCGCTCGTGCTCGCGGACCACCGCCACGAGCTCGGCCAGGTTCTCCACGCGGGTCTCGTCCTGGGGGTCCTCCGAGGTGCGCAGGGCCTCCAGGTAGCCGGTCTGCTCCAGCACGGCCTCCACCACCGAGGCCGGGCTGTTGCCCTCCGCGACGGTCGCGAGGTCGTCCATGAGCTGCACGAAGGCCTTCACCGCGTTCAGCGAGCGCGAGGCCATGCCCGGGGCCTCCTCGGCCCGGCGGGCGGCGTCCATGAAGGACAGTCCGTCGCGCTCGGCCAGGGCGGCCAGAGCGCCCTGGGCTCGGTCGCCGATCCCGCGCTTGGGCTCGTTGATGATGCGCCGGACCGTGACCTCGTCATCCGGGTTCAGCAGCGCGCGCATGTAGGCCAGGGCGTCCTTGATCTCCTTGCGCTCGTAGAACCGGGTGCCGCCCACGACCTTGTAGGGCAGGCCCACGCGCATGAGGATCTCCTCGAGCGAGCGGGACTGCGCGTTGGTGCGGTAGAAGATCGCCACGTCCGCCGGACGGATGCCCTCGGCATCCTGGAGGCGGTCGATCTCCTCGGCGATCCAGCGCGCCTCCTCGTGGGCGGACTCGGCCGCGTAGCCCACGATCTCGGTGCCATCGCCCTCGGCGGTCCACAGCCTCTTGTCCTGGCGCCCGGCATTGCGGGAGATCACGGCGTTGGCCGCGGAGAGGATGGTCTGGGTCGAGCGGTAGTTCTGCTCCAGCAGCACGGTCCGGGCGGAGGGATAGTCCTTCTCGAACTCGGTGATGTTGCGGATGTCCGCCCCGCGGAAGGCGTAGATGGACTGGTCGGAGTCGCCCACGACCGTCAGCTCCGCAGGCGGCAGGCCCGTGGGATCACCCTGATGCCCCACGATCTCCCGGATCAGGGAGTACTGGGCGTGGTTGGTGTCCTGGTACTCGTCGACCAGGACGTGCCGGTAGCGGCGGCGGTAGTACTCCGCGATCTGAGGGAAGGCCCGCAGCATGTGCACCGTCTGCGAGATGAGGTCGTCGAAGTCCAGGGCGTTGGCCGCACGCAGCCGCTGCGTGTAGCCGCGGTAGGTCTGCGCGACCGCCTGCTCCCACGGATCCGACCCGGTGGCCCGGGAGAGATAGGTCTCGTCGTCGATCAGCTCGTTCTTCAGCGAGGAGATGGCGTGCTGCAGCGCCTTGGGGGCGAAGCGCTTGGGGTCCAGCTCGTGCTGCTTGGCCACTGCGGTGATCACTCGCAGCGAATCGGCGGAGTCGTAGATCGAGAACGTGGACTTCAGCCCGATCGCGGTGGCCTCCCGCCGCAGCACGCGCACGCAGAAGGAGTGGAACGTCGACAGGGACATGGTCCGCGCAGACGGCCCCACGAGCTCGACCACGCGCTCGCGCATCTCCGCGGCGGCCTTGTTGGTGAAGGTGATCGCCAGGATCTCCCCCGGATGCGCCCGCCCCGTGCCCAGCAGATAGGCGATGCGGTGGGTCAGCACGCGGGTCTTGCCCGAGCCCGCCCCGGCCACGATCAGCAGCGGCGAGCCGGCGTGCTCGACAGCCTGGCGCTGCGGCCCGTTGAGCCCCTCCAGGAGGGATTCCGGGCTGCGCCGCCCCGGAGCCGACTCCATGGCGCTGGCTGCGCCCGAGGCCGGCGGGGAGGAGAGCAGGGGGTTGTCCGAGAGGAAGTCCATGATGGGCTCGAGTCTAGAAGAGCCGCCGGACAGCACAGCGGGCGTCGTGTTCCGGTGCCGCATGGCCGATAGCCTGCAGGCATGGGACTCTCGCGGGCGCAGAAGATCAAGAAGCACGGCGACAGCGCTGCGCAGGCACCGACCGGCCGCACCACTGCCGCCCGATCGCGCCCGGCGGCCCGGAGCACCGGGGCCTCGACGACCACAGCAGCGGCTCAGCGTCGCGAGCAGCTGCGCCCGGAGCCGGAGAGCTCGCCGTCGAGCCCCATGATGCTGGTGGGCGTGCTCATGGCGGTCGCAGCGCTGTTCCTGCTCTACGTGAACCTGGTGATCCTGCCGGGCTTCGCCTCGGCCATGGCCGGCGGCCACGGCGTCCCCGAGCTGCGCCTGCTGGGATTCGAGGCCGAGTGGTTCCGGGGCTTCACGGACGCCATGGACGACGGCGCCGCCGAGGCCTACCGCTCCATCCACCGCTCCACGGCGCTGATCGCCCCGCTGGGCATGGCCGTGGGCTGGGCGGCCTTCGTGCTCCTGCAGTCCAGGGGCGCGGCGCTGTTCCGCTGGGTCGGCCTGGGCGTGGTGGCGCTGTTCACGATCGTCTACCTGCTCGGCAGCTCGGTCCTGGACCGCGCCGTGGCCGATCCGCAGGACGAGACCCTGGTGGGCATGGCCTCGCTGCTGATGAACCTGCGCGGGGCGCTGCTGCTGGGCATGGTCGCACTGCTGGTGTGGGCCATGCTCCGCTCGGTGCGTCGGATCGCCGGCGAGATGGCGCAGCGCGGGCGCCAGGACCAGCAGGCCTGAGCCGGCAGCCCGGTGCAGGACCGCGTGCGAGCGCGGAAGAAGGAAGAAGGGGTGCCCCCGGCGCGATTCGAACGCGCGACACCGGCTTTAGGAGAGCCGTGCTCTATCCCCTGAGCTACGGGGGCGACGGCGACCATCATAGGGCCCGCAGCCTGCCGCTCCGAACAGCGGGCGGCAGCGCGAGTGCCGGGCGGGGTCGGTGCCGGGCGATAGATTGACGCGCATGGCTGTCTACATCGATCCCGCGCGCTGGCCTGCCCATGGCACCGTCTTCTCGCACCTGGTCTCCGACAGCTCCCTGGACGAGCTGCACGAGATGGCTCGGCGGATCGGCGTGAGCCCCCGGGCCTTCGACGGCGATCACTACGACGTCGCAGTGGCCCACTACGACAAGGCCGTGGCCGAAGGCGCGATCGAAGTCGACGGCAAGGAGCTGGCCCGGCGCCTGGTGCAGTCCGGGCTGAGGATCCCGGCTGCGCGTCGCAGCGAGCGTGCCGAGTACGCGCTGCGCTCGCGCTGGGACAGCGGCATCGGGATCGGCCCCGAGCTGCGCGGCCTGCGCGCCGAGCTGCTCGAGCGCTGGGGCGAGCCCCACCGCCGCTACCACGACCGCACCCACCTGCTGGCCGTGCTGAGGGCGCTGGATCTGCTCACCGACGATGCCCCGCCGCGGCCCGTCGTGCTGGCCGCCTGGTTCCACGACGCCGTCTACGACGGCCGCCCCGGCGCCGATGAGGAGGCCTCCGCCGAGCTGGCCGAGCGCCTGCTGCCGGATGCCGGCTTCCAGGCCTCGGAGGTCGCCGAAGTCGCCCGCCTGGTCCGCCTCACCGCCTCCCACCGTCCCCGGCCCGACGACGACGCGGGGCAGCTGCTGTGCGATGCCGATCTGGCGGTGCTGGGCGGCGCCCCGGCCGTGTACGCCGACTACGTCCGCAGGGTGTCCGAGGAGTACGCCTCGGTGCCGCGGCCGGACTTCGTGCGGGGGCGGCTGCAGATCCTGGAGCAGCTCTCCGCGGCCGAGCTCTACCGCACGCCCAAGGGGCAGCAGCTGTGGGCCAAGCAGGCGGCGGAGAACCTCGCCGTCGAGATCGACGACCTGCGCCTGGAGTCCCTGCGGGAGATCCAGGTGCCGGAGGGCCTGGACGTGCTCACGATCGTGGGCGTGTGCTTCCTGCGCGAGGGTCGTCTGCTGACCGTCCGCAAGCGCGGCACGCAGAAGTTCATGCTGGTCGGCGGCAAGCTCGAGCCCGGTGAGACGGCCGAGCAGGCCGCTGAGCGCGAGGTCGCCGAGGAGGTCGGGGCCGTGATCAGCGCGGAGGACCTGCAGCTGCTGGGCCGCTTCCACTCGCCGGCGGCCAACGAGGCGGACACCTGGGTCTCCTCGACCGTCTTCACGGTCGATCTGGACGAGCAGGCGCAGCAGCCCCGTCCGCAGGCGGAGATCGAGGAGCTGCGTCCGCTGGACCTGCGACCGGAGGCGGTCGCCGAGGCCGAGCCGTCCCTGGCCCCGCTGGTGCGCCGCCAGGTCATCCCGCTGCTGCGCCGCCGGGATCCGCGGTTCTTCAGCGCCGGTCCGCGGTGAACAACCGCTCGGCGACACTGCGCGGCGGGACGGCGCTCAGCTCCTGGGAGGCTGCTGCCCCTGGGCCTGCCCTGCCTGCTCGGCCTGCAGACGGGTCCGGCGCCGGCGCCACAGGATGCTGGCCGTCACGAGCCCGATGATGATGCCCACGCCGCCGATGACCGAGACCCACATGGCCGCGTGCCCGATCGCCAGCGACACCAGCAGCCCCGCGATGACTCCGGGGACGGCTCCGGCCACCATGCCCACGGCCAGGTAGGTGTACTCCTGGTCGCTGCCGGTGCGCGCGGCCGCGCTGTAGTCCGCCGGGGGTCGCTGCTGTCCTCGAGGGTCCTGTGCCATGGCTCCAGCCTATCCGCGCCGAGGCGGTGGGCCGTCGCGGCCGGTGGCCTCAGCGCACGGTGTAGAAGCCGTCCAGGGCCATGTCGTGCACCGAGTGCTCGATCGTGCCCTGCTGGGGGTTCAGCGCGGAGATCATCCGATCACCGCCCAGGTAGATCCCCACGTGCGATCCTCCGTTCTGCGAGACGAGGTCGCCCGGGCGGGGGTCCGCCGAGGGCTCGGCGGCGGCGAACTGCTCCCACGTGACCCGCGGCAGCTCGAGGCCGTGCTGCGCGTAGACCCACTGCACGAACGCGGAGCAGTCCCAGGCCTTGAAATCGGTGCCGCCCCAGACGTACTGCCCGCCGAGCCCGAGCCGAGCGGTGGCCAGGATCTCCTCGTCCGAGACCCCGCCGCCTGTGTCCGCGGCGCTGGTCGTGGCCTGCTCGGTCGTCGGCGCATGAGCAGGAGCGGCAGGGGCCGCAAGGGCTGCCTGAGGCCCTGCCGAGAGCGTCTCGGCGCCCGGACTGCGCTCGAACGGGGCCGTGGCCGCTGAGGCCAGGTCGTCGAGCCCGGGATCCGCCGCCGGCTGGGCGGGGTCCGACTCCCACAGAGTGTCCTGGAGGCTCTGGACGCCCAGCTGATCACCGACGGCGGTGTCTGCTGCCGTGGGCTGGGCCGCATGGCGGGCCGTGGGGTCCAGCGAGGTGGAACGGCTGCCGTCGGCGTAGGCGAAGCTCACCACGCCGTCGGCGTCCGTGGACCAGGAGAAGGTCCAGTCGTTGGCCTCGGCGGCCGCGCGATCCAGCCCGGCGTCGTCGGGGACGGTCCCGGTGACCGTGACCCAGGCGGGGAACTCGATCGCAGCGGCCTGCGCCGGGGCTGCTCCCAGAAGCGCCGCCCCCACGAGCCCGAGCCCCGCAGCACCCGCCAGCGGCGCGGGAGCCCGAACCGTGCGGCCACCGCTGAGGACCCGGCTCGCGGCTCCACCTGAAGGGCGCATGGCCCGGGCCGAGAGCATGGGCTCGATCTGACCTGCCAGGGGTCGCAGAGCGGGAGCGAATCGCAGGCCTGCGAGGTCACGGGCGTCGAAGGCCCATGTCTCCCGGACGGGATCGGCGGAGCGGAGGGCGACGGCGTTCATGGCGGAACCTCTCACGGGAAGCGTGCGGCGGCCGCCGCGGCGGCGGGCATCGACGACGGCGATGCCCGCGCACGCTATGCCCCGTGCCGCTGCGCGCCTGCTGCCCTTCGCCGCATTGAGACTCCCGAGGGCGCTGAGCAGCGGGGACCACTCATCTGCCGCGACATGATCCGCTGAGGGATGCGCCTGTGGAGCCGCGGGTGCGCAACCGACCCGCGCAGACGACGGCACCGCCGGCGATCGTGTCACCGGCGGTGCCGTCAGAAGCGCTTCAGCAGCGGGCGGCTCAGCCCTGCCCCACCACGATGGAGTGGGCGGAGGCCTCCGGGATGCGAATGTCCTCCGCCTCCACGCCCTCGGCAGGCTCCAGAGCCCGCACGACGACCTCACCGCTCTCCTCCTTGCGCGCCGCGAACGGTCCACCGGCCAGCAGCCCGCAGCGACCCAGGAGGCTCAGCACCTCAGGATGCGTCTGCACGACCTCCGGGACGCCCCTGAGCACGAAGCGCCCGCCGAGCTCGCTCGGGGCGGCCTCCGAGAGGATCTGGTCGGTGCCGGGAAGGGACTGCAGCGGCTGCAGCAGAGCCTGGTGAGCGGCCTCCTCCGAGGCCGCGCCCAGGCCCGCCAGGCCCGGGATCGGCATGCCGTAGGGCGAGATCTGCGGGTTGTGCAGCAGATCCACGAGTCGCTCCTCCACAGCCTCGCTCATGACGTGCTCCCAGCGGCAGGCCTCGTCGTGGACGACCGAGAGGTCCAGGCCGATGACGTCGGCGAGCAGGCGCTCGGCCAGGCGGTGCTTGCGCATGACCTTGACCGCGGTCTCCCGCCCCGCCTCCGTGAGGGCCAGCCGGCGATCCGGCTGCACGGTCAGCAGGCCGTCGCGCTCCATGCGGGAGACGGTCTGGGAGACGGTGGGCCCGGAGTGATCGAGGCGCTCCACGATACGGGCGCGCATGGGAGGGATCCCCTCCTCCTCGAGCTCGAGGACCGTGCGCAGGTACATCTCCGTGGTGTCGATCAGTTCGGTCATGTGACAGCTCCTGAGCAGGGGGCGAGCAGACATCTGGGGACGTGGCCGCGGCTGGGCGGCGCATGCCGGTTCATCGCAGGAGTCTACGCAGATCCCCCGACAGCGCATCGGCTCCGTGCGGCACAATGGCCGGACGGAGGGTCCTGCCGGTCCTCCGCCCGATCCCTCGTCCCAGGAGCACCGCCCGTGACCGACCGCCTCACGATCCCCGACAGCCTGCTGCCCGTCGATGGGCGCTTCGGCGCCGGACCCTCCAAGGTCCGCGAGGAGCAGATGGGAGCGGTCGCCCGAGCCCATCGTCAGCTCATGGGCACATCCCACCGGCAGGCCCCGGTGCGCGGCCTGGTGGGCGGCCTTCGCGAGGGCCTGGGCGAGTTCCTCCGCGTCCCTGACGGCTACGAGATCCTGCTGGGCATGGGCGGAGCCTCCGCCTTCTGGGATGCCGCGGCCCTGGGCCTGGTGCGCGAGCGCGCACAGCACGCGGCCTTCGGGGAGTTCGGCGCCAAGTTCGCCGAGGTCACCGACGGCGCCCCGTTCCTGCAGCCGTCGTCGATCCGCCGTGCGGAGCCCGGCACGCGCACCTCCGTGCAGCTCGAAGACGGGATCGACGTCTACGCCTGGCCGCAGAACGAGACCTCCACGGGCGTGGCCGCCCCCGTCGTGCGCCCCGAGGGCCTGGCCCCGGCACGCAGCGCGGCGGATCCGCTGGTCGTGGTCGATGCCACCTCGGCCGCCGGGGGCATGGCCGTGGATCTCTCCGAGACGGACGTCTACTACTTCTCGCCGCAGAAGAACTTCGCCTCGGACGGCGGGCTGTGGTTCGGCGCGTTCTCGCCGGCGGCGATCGAGCGGATCGAGTCCGTGGCCGCCTCCGAGCGCTGGATACCGGCCTTCCTGTCCCTGGGGGCGGCCCTGGAGAACTCGCGCAAGGACCAGACGTACAACACCCCGGCCCTTGCCACGCTCGTGATGCTCGACGAGCAGGTGCGCTGGCTCAACGACCAGGGCGGCATGGACTGGGCCGCCGAGCGCACGGCGCGCAGCTCCGGGCTGATCTACGACTGGGCCGAGGCGCACCCCCATGCCGCGCCCTTCGCCGCAGCCGTCGAGGACCGCTCCCCCGTAGTCGTGACCGTGGACTTCGACGACAGCATCGACGCCTCGGTGCTCAGCTCGGCGCTGCGCGCCCACGGCGTCGTGGATGTGGAGCCGTACCGGAAGCTGGGCCGCAACCAGCTGCGGATCGCCACCTTCACCGCGGTCGAGCCCTCGGACGTCCAGAAGCTGCTGGCCTGCCTGGACGCGCTGATCGAACAGCTCTGAGTCCCTGATCAGCCGCCCGGCTCGGCGCGCAGGCGCCGCCGGTGGAGCAGGCCCACGCAGGCCCCGGCAGCCCCTGCCAGGACGGCGGCGCCCAGCCCCCAACGCGGGCCGGCCGTGTCGATGACCCACCCGATCAGCGGCGCTCCGATCGGGGTGCCGCCCATGAGGATCGCCGTGTACAGGCTCATGACCCGCCCGCGGAAGCGCGGCTCCGTCATGGTCTGGACATAGGCGTTGGCCGTCGTCGTCATGGTCAGCGACGCCATGCCCAGCGGGATCAGGCACAGGCCGAACAGCAGCGGCGTGGGTGCCAGCGCGGCCAGCAGCGAGCTCAGCGCGAATATCGCCGCACCGGCATAAAGCGTCCTCAGCCTGGCGCGGGGACGGCGCGCCGCCAGCAGAGCCCCCAGCAGGGTCCCCACCGCGAGCACGGAGTTCAGGAGGCCGAACGCCTGGGACCCGAGCCCGAAGACCGTGCCGGTCATGGCCGCCAGGAAGATCGCGTAGTTCAGCCCGAGCGTGCCCAGCAGGAAGACGGTGAGCAGCACGGCCAGCAGATCCGGGCGCTGCCGGACGTAGCGGAAGCCCTCCCGGATCTGGCCGGGGCCCTTGGGCGTGCGCTCCCGTGGATGCAGCCGATCCCGATCCAGGCGAAGGATGGCGGTGATCATGGCGGCGAAGGTCAGGCTGTTGAGCAGGAAGACCCATCCCGTGCCCACCTGCGCGATGAGCACCCCGGCGGCGGCCGGACCGAGCAGACGGGCCGCGTTGAAGGCCGTCGAGTTCAGCGCCACCGCATTGGACAGGTCGCGGTCCCCGACCAGGCTGGCCACGAAGGTCTGGCGCACCGGGGCGCTGAAGGTCGTGGTGACGCCCAGGGCCAGGGCGAAGGCCATCACCCAGCTCAGCGTGACCGCGCCGGAGAGCACCAGCGCTCCCAGGCCCAGCGCCAGGACGCCCATCAGCGTCTGCGTGACCAGCAGGACCCGGCGGCTGTCCGCGCGGTCGGCGTGCAGCCCGGCCCACGGCGAGATCAGCAGCTGCGGCAGGAACTGCAGGGCGAGCACCAGCCCCATGGCTCTCGCGTCATGGTCGGTCAGCTCGTCGAACACGAGCCAGGACTGCGCCGTGCGCTGCATCCACGTGCCGGTGTTCGACAGCAGGGAGCCCGCGTACCAGCGGCGGTAGTTGGGCACGCGCAGGGACCGGAACGCGCCGGTCGCGGGTGCCTCGCTCACGGAGCGGGATCGATCCCCGGGCTCTGCTCCGAGCCGTCCTGCCCGTGATCACGGGAGTCGGCCTGGGCCGCGTCGCGATCGGGGTCCCGCTCCTGCGGGTCGGGGCGCTCCTGGTCCTCGGACTCCGAGTCCTCGGGCTCCTCCTGGTCGGAGCCGTCATCGGTGTCGGACTCCTCCGACCCGTCGGACTCCTCGGTCTCGTCGGGCTCGGCCCCAGGCTCGCCCTCTCGATCCTCGTCGTGGTCGCTGTCGAGCACGCGCTCTGACCAGGGGACCCAGGCCGGGGCCAGGAGGGCGTCCTCACCGGGCAGCATGCCGGATTCGCAGACCGTGGCCTCCTCGGAGCCGGGCACACGGGTCAGCGTGACGTACCACTCCCAGCCGCGGCTGCCCCGGGCCGTAGCCGGGAAGAGGTGCGTGACCAGCAGCTCGCCGTCGGCGCGCACACGGTGGCCCTCGCCGATCTCATCGGCCGGCACGATCGAGCGCAGAGCCGCCAGGGCGAGATCCCGGCGCGCGGCGAGCTGGACGTCCGGGCTGCGCTCGGGGCCCTGGTCGTGAGTGGTGGTGGACTGATCGGTCACCGATGCCCCTAGTCGTCGTGTTCCATGTGCTGCCTCCCGCGGCGGGCAGGCGCCAGGCGCGAGCGGCCCGCCGCAGGAGGTCTCAGGCGTCCAGATTATCCGCGACCGTGCGCAGGATCTTGGCGATCTTCTGCCCGTGGGCGCGATCCGGGTAGCGGCCGTGCTGCAGCCCCTCCGAGATCCCGTCCAGCAGCGTCACCAGGTCCTGGCTGATCTCGGCCATCTGCTCGGCCGGCATGCGATTGTTCCGGGCCACGGACGGGGTCCTGCCCAGCACGGTGGCCTGCAGGGCCTGGGCTCCGCGACGGCCTTCGGCCACGCCGAACTCCATGCGGGTCCCGGGCGCGACGGTGTCCATGCCCTCGGGCAGCGCCGAGACGTGGAGGAAGACCTCGCCGCCATTGTCGTCGGCCAGGAATCCGAAGCCCTTCTCCTGGTTGAACCACTTCACCTTGCCGGTGGGCACTGTGCACATCCTCTGCTTCTCGTGGCGAGGCAGCGGCCTCGCGGGGTGTTCCGGGTGCGTGCTCGGCCGCGGAGATCCCTTCCGGACAGGGCACGCCGCCTGCGCGGTCCCTGCGGCGGCCCGCTGCTCGAGCAGACGGCTCGAGCCCCGGCGGGCGCGCTCTGCTCGGGGACCGGCAGAACATCCCATCGTACTCCAGACGGTGCCTCGGCGCCCGTGCCGGGCTCGGCTGTACCCTGGATCCATGCCCGCCGAGTCCTCCCCTTCGATTCCCCCTGCCCGTTCCGGCACCGCATCCTCCGCCGCCGGCAGGCAGCCCGGAGGCATGGATGCGCTGGCCTGGGCCACGGTCGTGCTGGCGGTGAGCTCCGGGGCGGCCATGGCCGCCATGCTGATCACCAAGTGGATCGTGGGCGGCGGCGAGATCTGGCCCTGGTTCACCCGCTACGCGCTGGTCGCCTTCCCGCTGTCGGTCGTCCTGCTGTTCGTGCTGCTGGTGCGCAACGCGATCCGCCGTGCCCGCAGCTGACGTCGTGAGCACGAGCCTGCCCCTGCTGCACCGGAGCTGAGATGGCCAAGCTGTACTTCCGCTACGGGGCCATGAACTCCGGCAAGTCCACCGCACTGCTGCAGGCGGCGTTCAACTACGAGGAGCGCGACCAGCGCGTGCTGCTGGCCAAGCCCTCCGTGGACACGAAGGGCGAGTCCACCATCACCTCCAGGCTGGGCCTCGCCCGCTCCGTCGACCTCCTGCTCGGACCCCACGACGACGTCCGCGCCCGCTTCCGCCAGGCCGCCGCGGGCCGCGACCCGGAGGCCCTGCTGGCAACCGTCGAGCTCCCGCCCGTGGCGTGCCTGCTCGTGGACGAGGCCCAGTTCCTGAGCCCGCAGCAGGTGGACGACCTGCTGCGCATCGCCGTGCTCGATTCCGTGCCGGTGCTGGCCTACGGGATCCGCGGCGACTTCCGCACCCGCTCCTTCCCCGGTTCGGGGAGGCTGATGGAGATCGCGCACACGCTCGAGGAGCTCAAGACCATCTGCCGCTGCGGCCGCAAGGCGATGTTCAACGCCCGCACCTCGGACGGCGGCATGGTGCTGGACGGAGAGCAGGTCGCGATCGACGGCGAGGTGGCCTACGAGTCCCTGTGCGCCTCCTGCTACCTCGAGCGCAGCGGCGGGCAGCTGGGCTGAGCCCTGCCCCACGGCCCACGACTTCCATGAAACGTCCTCAAAGCATCCAGAGGACGTCCAGGAGACTCCGAGACACTGGGTCGCGTGAACAACAGCAACCCTGAAGCAAAGCTCCTGGTCGTCGACGACGAGCCCAACATCCTCGAACTCCTCGCCACCTCGCTGAAGTTCGCGGGCTTCGAGGTCGTCACCGCCGCCAATGGCCGCGATGCCATCACCCGCGCCCAGGAGGAGAGCCCCGATCTGGCCGTCCTGGACGTCATGCTCCCGGATCTGGACGGCTTCGCCGTCACGAGGAAGCTGCGCGCCGAGGGCCGCACCTTCCCCATCGTCTTCCTGACCGCCAAGGACGACACCGAGGACAAGGTCCAGGGCCTGACCGTCGGCGGCGACGACTACGTCACCAAGCCGTTCAGCCTGGACGAGGTCGTGGCCCGCATCCGCGCCGTCCTGCGCCGCTCGGCCCCGGCCGAGGAGGACGACTCGCGCCTGCGCGTGGACGACCTGGTCCTCGACGACGACGCCCACGAGGTCTTCCGCGGCGAGCGCGAGATCGATCTGTCGCCCACCGAGTTCAAGCTGCTGCGCTACCTGATGCTCAATCCCAACCGCGTGCTGTCCAAGGCCCAGATCCTGGATCACGTGTGGGAGTACGACTTCAACGGAGACGCCTCGATCGTCGAGTCCTACATCTCCTACTTGCGCCGCAAGATCGACAACGATCCGGATCTTCCCCCGCTGATCCACACCAAGCGCGGCGTCGGATACCTGCTGCGCACGGCCCACAAGAACGGCTGAGCCCATCTGCAGCCCTCACCGGGCGGTGTCCGCCTCCGGCGGCGCCGCCCGTCGTCCTGACAAGATGACCGTCGTCCGCCTGCCGTCGACGGAGGTCTGAACCGTGGAGAAGCTCACAGCGTGGTGGCGCTCGTCGTCGCTGCGGACCCAGCTGATGGTCCTCACCGGCCTGCTGCTGATGCCGTCGATCCTGCTGACGAGCTTCGTGTCGATCTCCGTGGTGCGCGACTCGCTCGTCAACTCGATCGACAACGAGCTGCGCGAGTCGCTGGGCACCGTGTCGACCGCGCTGATGTCGGACATGATCGGATCGCCCACCGTCAACGTGTCCAAGCGGGGCTACCTGCTCGACTCCGACGGCGAGATCGTCGCCCAGGTGGGCTCCACCGCCCCCGGCCCGGTCGACCCGGGCGAGCCGGACCTCTCCAGCTTCACCCGCGAGCTCGTCCTGCAGACGGAGCAGTCCGGGATGACGGTGCGCTCCGCCGACGGCGAGGACGGCTCCTGGCGCGTGGTGGCAGCCCCCCAGGCCGATTCGGACTACACCGTCGTGACGGCCGAGCCGCTGGGCTGGGCCAACGGCATGATCTCGGCGGTGACGCTGCTGACCCTGAGCTTCGGGGTGGCCACCCTCCTGGTGGCCCTGACGGTCGGCTGGATCCTCATCACGCGGGCGTTCACACCGCTGAAGCGGGTCGAGGCCACCGCTGCCGCGATCGCCGCCGGCGACCTGTCCCAGCGCATCTCCGGCTACAGCTCCGCGACCGAGGTCGGTCAGCTGTCGATGTCGCTGAACCGCATGCTCGGGCAGATCGAGGACGCCTTCGACGCCCGGACCCACTCCGAGAACCGGCTGCGCCAGTTCGTGGCCGATGCCTCCCACGAGCTGCGCACTCCCCTCGTGTCGATCCGCGGATACTCCGAGCTCTACCGCCACGGCGCCCTGGACGATGAAGAGAAGGTCTCTCAGGCCATGGGGCGCATCGAATCCGAGGCCACGCGCATGACCCAGCTGGTCGAGGACCTCCTCTCGCTGGCCCGGGTGGACAACGGCCGAGCCCTCGAGATCACCGACGTCGACCTGCTGGTCCTGGCCCACGATGCCGCCGCCGACTTCGCGGCGGCCTGGCCGGATCGCCGCATCACGGTGCTCGGCCCGGACGACAGCGCCGCCGCGCCGGTGTGGACCCGCGGCGATGACGCCCGTCTGCGCCAGGTCGTGGTCAACCTGATGACCAACGCCGTGCGCTACACGCCGCAGGGAACAGACCTCGAGATCATCGTGGAGAACCCCTCGTTCGACGCCGTGCCGCAGGAGCAGCAGCCCTCCGTCCCGGATGACGAGTCCGCGCCGACCTGGCTGGCGCAGCTGAAGATCCGCGACCACGGTCCCGGCATCAAGGGCCCCGACCGCACTCGGATCTTCGAGCGCTTCTACCGCGCGGACACCTCCCGCACCCGCGAGACCGGCGGCACCGGGCTGGGCCTGTCGATCGTGGCCTCGGTGGTGGGCCAGCACGGCGGAGTGGTCACCCTCGAGGAGACCCCCGGCGGCGGCGCGACATTCGTGGTCACCCTGCCCGGCGGAGAGTCCGCCGAGGCCGCGATCGAGCGCGCGGCCGACGCCGACGACCCCGCGGACCAGGCCCTGCGCTCCAGCGGCGCTGAGGCTCCCAGGGCCTCCCGCGGGGAGTCGGGGACCTGGTTCTCGCGCGGTGCGTGGACCCCCTCCAGGCGGCGCAGCGCACCCACCGAGGAGCAGCTCGAACGGCAGCGCCAGGCCGCCGAGGAATCCGGTCCCGCTTCCGCCTCGAGCGGTCGTCGGATGCGCCGTGCCGCCCGCCGCGGCGAGACGACAGTGCCCTCGGCCGGAGACTCCCCGGTCGAGCCCGGTTCGGCAGCCGAGGCCACCGGTGCCGGCGCGTCCGATGCCGACGGCTTCGAGGCGGGAGATTCCGCTCGCGCCTCGACGGCTGCGGGGGCGTCGCCGGTCGAGCAGGCTCAGCCCGCCCGCGCCGCAGATGCCGAAGCAGGCACTGCTGGACGCGAGACCCGAGACGACGCCCCGTTCGGCGACGACGGCCTGCCTCCGATCCCCGAGATCGACGAGGACGATCCCAGCATCATCGACGAGACCGGCGAGCTGCCGGATCTGTCCGGCCCAGATCCCGGGGCACCGCGCGACGACCGCAGCGGCGGCTCCTCGCACAGCTGAGGGTCCGTCCACGGCTCGCAGAGCGACCGGCGCAGGCCGCTTCCGAGGGCGAGCATGGCCCGAGAGGTCCTCGCGGCCGCCGGCCGGGCAGAGAGACGACGGCTCAGTCGCGGGGGCGTCAGCTCAGCCGCGGGGACGGCGGGTCAGCCGATCGTGCAGACCGGAGCTGAGCCGATCCAGGCCCACGATCTCCACCTGCACGCCGTGGCGGTCGTACTTCTCCCGGATCGAATCCAGCGCGGCGACCGTGGAGGCATCCCAGATGTGCGCCCGGCTCAGGTCGATGCGCACGTGCTGCGGGTCCCGGGCGTAGTCGAACTGCGTGTAGAGGTCGTTCGAGGAGGCGAAGAACAGCTCGCCGTCCACCACGTAGGTGACCATGTCCTCGCTGGGGGCCGTGGTGACGAGGTCCTCGCCCACCCGGCCCGGGAAGCGGTGGACGCGCACGGTGTGGGCCACGCGGCGGCTGAACAGGACCATGGCAGCCAGCACTCCTGCGCCCACGCCGATCGCCAGATTGTGCGAGACCACGATGACCACGGTCGTGATGACCATGACCGCGACCTCGCTGCGCGGCAGCGTGCGAAGGGTACGCGGGTGGATGCTGTGCCAGTCGAACGAGGTCAGCGCCACGTAGATCATCACCGCGGCGAGTGCGGCCATGGGGATCACGGCCACGACGTCTCCCAGTGCGATCACGAGCACCAGCAGGAAGATGCCCGCCGAGGCCGTGGAGATCCGCGTGCGGGCGCCCGAGGCGTTGACGTTCATCATGGTCTGCCCGATCACCGCGCAGCCGCCCATCCCGCCGAAGAGCCCCGTCACGATGTTCGCAGCGCCCTGCCCCCAGGTCTCGCGGGTCTTGGAGGACGGGGTGTCGGTGATGTCGTCCACCAGCTTGGCGGTCAGCAGCGACTCGAGCAGTCCCACGACCGCCATGGACAGGGCGTACGGGAAGATCACCTGCAGCGTCTCGAACGTCCAGGGGACCTCCGGCAGTCCCAGTACCGGCAGCTCGCGCGGCAGCTCGCCCTTGTCCCCCACGGTCGGCACGGCGATCGAGGCCAGCACCGCCAGGAGGGTCACCACGACGACCGCCGCGAGCGGGGACGGCACCGCCCGGCTCAGCCGCGGCAGACCGAAGGTGATCAGCAGGCCCAGGGCCACGAGCGGGTAGACCATCCACGGCACGCCGAGCAGCTCGGGGAGCTGGGACGTGAAGACGATGATCGCCAGCCCGTTGACGAAGCCCACCATGACCTGCCGCGGCACGAAGCGCATGAGCTTGGGCAGTCCGACCACTGCCAGGAGCACCTGCAGGATCCCGGCGAGGATCACGCATGCGATCAGGTGCTCGACCCCGTGGGAGGCCACCAGGGGCGCGACGACCAGGGCGACGGCACCGGTGGCCGCCGAGATCATGGCGGGTCGGCCGCCGACGATCGAGATGGTCACCGCCATGGTGAAGGAGGCGAAGAGCCCCACCCGCGGATCGACCCCGGCGATCACGGAGAAGGCGATCGCCTCCGGGATCAGCGCCAGGCCCACGACGAGTCCCGCCAGCAGCTCGGTGCGCAGGGCTCGCGGCGAGCGCAGGCTCCACAGCACGGACTGGCGCTGCAGCGGCGAGGGCGAGGCCTGGGCGGACGGTGAGCTCATGCGGACGGGGCTCCTGAGACGGGGAAGGGCAGGGACCCCGCCGCCGGCAGGTGCGCCGCGGGGCTGTTCAGGACTCGAGCGTCACCTGGAGGTGGCGCAGCAGCCATTGTCCCAGTTCGCTGCGGGAGTCCTCGCGCGTCCACAGCGCGGTGTGCACCGCCGAGCCCGTGGAGCCCAGGACATGGATCGTTGTCTGCACAGCGCGCCCGCTCAGGGCCAGCAGGTCCACCAGATGCAGGTCGGCGGAGTCGTCGCCCCGGGAGACGCTCGCGGGATCGCCGGGGCGCCCGTCCGAGTCGATGAGCACCGCCTCCGGGTGGAGGGTCGCGGACGGCAGGCCCTCGCGGATGCGTCCGCGCTCCAGGCCGAAGACCTCCTGCGCGGGGCTCGGAGCGGCGGCCAGGTCCTCCGACTGGTCCTCCAGGCTCGAGAGCAGATCGGGATCCGGGTCCCCCACCTGCTCCTCTGCCTCCGCACGGGGATCGGCTGCGCCGCTGCCTGCGGGACCGGCCTGGTCCCCCGCTGCGGCGCCTGTGGCGGCCGCGGGCTCGGCAGAAGCCGCAGGGCCTGCCGGCGCCGCAGCAGCTGAGGGCGCGGCCGCGTCCGAGCCCAGCGCCAGCCCCGGCCCCTCCTCCGGCGCGCGGCCGGCCTGAAAGGCCTTGGCGGCGGCGTTGGCTCGGGCGTCGGCGGCCTCGTTCAGCTCGTGGCCCGCGTGGCCCTTGACCCATTCGAAGGTCACGTCCCGGCCCTGCATGGCGGCGTCCAGCGCCTTCATGAGCTCGACGTTGAGCACCGGCTTGCCGTCGCTCTTCTTCCAGCCCTTCTTCTTCCAGCCCTTCATCCACTTGGTGATCGAGTTGATGACGTACTGGCTGTCGCACAGCACCCGCAGGGGCTCGCCGAGCTCCTGCGTGGATTCGAGCAGGTCCAGCACGGCCTGGAGCTCGCCCATGTTGTTCGTGCCATGCGGCCAGCCCCCGCTGCGCCAGTTGGAGTCGTCGATGTACCAGGCCCAGCCGGCCGGGCCGGGATTGCCCAGGGCGGAGCCGTCGGCGGCAGCGATGATCGTCATGCCGAACACTGTGGCACGTCCCACCGACAGCACGGCCCCGTCCGGCGCCGCGGCTCGGGCTGCCCCGACAGGCTCCCGTCGGCAGGGCGGTCGCACCGCACCCTGGGACGCCTGCGGCACCGGCCGGCAGCGCAGACGCTCGTCGGGTCCACCCCCGGACATGACGACGGGCCCCGCCTCCCGAGGTTGGAGACGGGGCCCGTCGGACTCGCTGGGCTGCGCTCAGGCGCGTTCAGCGATGACGTCGAGGCGTCATCACATCATGCCGCCCATGCCGCCCATGGGGTCCTCGCCGCCGCCGGCACCGGCCGGCTCCGGCTTGTCCGCCACGACGGCCTCGGTGGTGAGGAACAGACCGGCGATCGAGCCGGCGTTCTGCAGGGCGGAGCGGGTGACCTTGACCGGGTCGTTGATGCCCGCGGCCAAGAGGTCCTCGTACTCGCCGGTGGCCGCGTTGAGGCCCCAGCCCTTCTCGAGGCCGCGCACCTTGGCCGCCACGACGCCCGGCTCGAGCCCGGCGTTGAAGGCGATCTGCTTGAGCGGAGCGTCGATGGCGACCTTCACGATGTTCGCGCCGGTGGCCTCGTCGCCGCTGAGCTGCAGCTGGCCGAAGGCGGTCTCGCCGGCCTGGATCAGGGCGACGCCGCCGCCGGCGACGATGCCCTCCTCCACAGCGGCCTTGGCGTTGCGCACAGCGTCCTCGATGCGGTGCTTGCGCTCCTTGAGCTCGACCTCGGTGGCCGCGCCGGCCTTCAGCACGGCGACGCCGCCGGCCAGCTTGGCCAGGCGCTCCTGCAGCTTCTCGCGGTCGTAGTCCGAGTCCGAATTCTCGATCTCGGCGCGGATCTGGGCCACGCGGCCCTCGATCTCCTCGGCGGAGCCGGCGCCGTCGACGATGGTGGTCTCGTCCTTGGTCACGACGACCTTGCGGGCGGTGCCCAGCAGGTCCAGGGTGGCGGTCTCGAGCGAGAGGCCGACCTCCTCGGTGATGACCTGGCCGCCGGTCAGGATGGCGATGTCCGCCAGCTGGGCCTTGCGGCGGTCGCCGAAGCCCGGAGCCTTGACGGCCACGGACTTCACGGAGCCGCGCATCTTGTTCAGCACCAGCATGGCCAGCGCCTCGCCCTCGACGTCCTCGGCGATGATCATCAGCGGCTTGCCCGACTGGATGACCTTCTCCAGGACCGGGACGAGATCCTTCACGGCCGAGATCTTCGAGTTGACGATGAGGATGTAGGGATCCTCGAGGACGGCCTCCTGGCGGTCGGCGTCCGTGACGAAGTAGCCGGAGAGGTAGCCCTTGTCGAAGCGCATGCCCTCGGTCAGCTCGAGGTCCAGCCCGAAGGTGTTGGACTCCTCGACCGTGATCACGCCCTCCTTGCCGACCTTCTCCATGGCCTGGGCGATGAGGCGGCCGATCTCCGGATCCGCGGCCGAGATGGACGCGGTGGCCGCGATCTGCTCCTCGGTCTCGATCTCCTTGGCGGAGCTGAGCAGCTCGGCGGTGACGGCCTCGACGGCCTTCTCGATGCCGCGCTTGAGCGAGAGCGGGTCAGCACCGGCGGCCACGTTGCGCAGGCCCTCGCGCACGAGCGCCTGGGCGAGCACGGTGGCGGTGGTGGTGCCGTCGCCGGCGACGTCATCAGTCTTCTTGGCGACCTCCTTGACGAGCTCGGCGCCGATCTTCTCGTAGGGGTCCTCGAGCTCGATCTCCTTGGCGATGGACACGCCGTCGTTGGTGATCGTGGGAGCGCCCCAGGACTTCTCCAGGACGACGTTGCGGCCGCGCGGGCCGAGCGTGACCTTGACGGCGTCAGCCAGGGTGTTGAGGCCGCGCTCGAGACCGCGGCGGGCCTCCTCGTCGAATGCGATGAGCTTTGCCATGTGTTCGTCCCTCCTGGACGTTCAGTCTGACTCCCACCGACCCGCTGCCCGCGACGGACGGGGCGCCGGCTCCTGCGGGATCTGCCCGCCGAGCCTGCCCCTCAGAGAGGCGGTGGCTTCCACTGCGTGGTCGAGCGGCTGCGCCGACCGCAGCGGGGCCGGCTGGCAGTCTGCTCGACTGAGTGCCAAGTCCATTATTGGCACTCGGCCCCTGCGAGTGCAAACCCCTGAGCGCGTTCGGCTCAGGGTTCACCGTGGGCGGACGCCCCGTGCCACGGCACCTGCTCCCACTCCTCGCGCAGAATGCCGTAGATCATCCGGTCGTAGTGCTCCCCCGCCACCTTACGAGCCCTGCGGATCCGCGCCTCCTCGGTGAAGCCGAGCTTCCGGGCCACCCGGCACATGCCGCGATTGCCGCTCCAGGTCTCCAGGTCGACGCGGTCGGCGCCGCTGGTCCGGAACAGCAGGTCGACCCACAGGCGCAGGGCCTCCGAGCCGTACCCACCGGACCAGTACTCCGGCGGGTAGATCGCCACGCCGATCGAGTGCAGCGGCAGCAGATGCGTGCCCGTACCCGGATCCTCCGTGGGGGCCTCCGCGTGATACCAGGAGACCTGCCCCAGGAACCGGTCGGTGCCCTGCTCGGCGATCACCGCGGTGTCACGCACTGCGGGCCAGTCGCCCTGACGCACCCGCTCCGTCAGCTTCCCGAGCCAGCGCTGGGCCGATTCTGCGGTGAAGTTGAGGTAGAAGGGCCCGTCCGTGCGCTGCCACTCGTGCTCGCCGCCGCCGGGCGGGGGCATGATCCACCGCTCGTAGACGGGGAGGTCATCGGCGCGCCAGTCGCGCAGGCGCACGCGCCGGCCCTCGACGGCCAGCGGCTCGACAGCGCGCGAGTTCCCCGCCGCGCTCATCGGAGGGCCTCCGCCGGATCGGCCGCCAGCGCCTGGGCGCCGGCGCCTTCCTGCGGGAGCTCGGCGGCGCCCTGCGCGGAGGACTGCTCCTGGCCTGCGCCCACCAGCTCCTCGCCGAGGTCGTCTCCGATCACTGCCACCAGCGGATAGGCGATGGCGTCGTCGGCCTGGACCTGCTCGATCCCCAGGGCATCGGCCACGAGCCGGGCCTGCTCCTCGGTGTCCCCGGTGACGCCGTCGCTCGCGTAGTAGACCACGCTCTCGTCCACGGGCATGCCCCAGTTGCCGGTGGCGATGACCTCCCAGTCCAGCGCCGTGAGGTCCTCGCTGGCAGCGCCGGCCACGCCGTCGAGGTCGGTGGCGTTGAAGATGCCCACCTGCTCGGCGTCCTCGGGAGCGGCGGAGGCGCTCGCCCCGTCCTCCGCCCCGGCCGACCCGCTCGGATCCTCGGCGACCTGGTCCTCGGAGCCCTGGACGGCGCTCGAGCCGCGGTCCTGGTTCACGGTCGAGAAGACGTAGGCGCAGGCGCCCAGCAGCAGGCCGAGGGAGCCCACGATGACCATGGCCTTCAGGCTCCCGGGTGTCTTGGGGGCTGCGGCCTCCCGGGGCCGGTGCGCGCCCTGCCGAGGGCCGCCCTCCGGGACGTCGTCGAAGACGTCGCGGGGATGCAGGTCGGGATCGGACCACGGGGGCTGTTCGCTCATGCGCGCCATCCTTCCATCCGGGAGCCCGTTCATGCGCCGCGACGAGCCGCCGGGACCGCGCTCACGAGTCCCTCAGCTCGCGCAGCCGCCGCACCAGGACGGGCTCGGCCACCCAGGCGGCCTCCGTGTCCAGCAGCGCGTTGAGCCGCTGGTAGTACTCCGTCACGGGCATCCCGAGCTGCGCGCCGATGGCCCGCTCCTTGGCCCCCTGGTACTTGAAGCGCCGCTTCTCCAGGTCCAGGATCGCCCGCTGCTGCTCGTCCAGCTCCCCCGCCTGCGCGCCCATCAGCGCTGCTCCTGGCGCGGGCGCACCGAGACCGAGGTGAGCTGCACATCCGGGGAGGCATCTACGACCGCACGCACGGCCCGGCCCACCGACTCGGGGAGGATGTACTCCTCCGGGCGGTGCTGCTTCCCAATCGAGTCGTGGATCCCCCGCAGCATTTCGGTGTCCGTGGGGCCGGGGTGCACCGAGGCCACCCGCACGAGGTCCGGTTCGAGCTCCTGGCGCAGCGAGTCCGCCAGCGCCCTCAGCGCGAACTTGGAGGCCGCGTAGACCGCGTTGCCGCCGCTGGCGGTGAAGCCGGCGCCGGAGTTCACGAGCACCACGGTTCCCTGCGCGCGGCGCAGCGCGGGCAGGGCCAGCCGGGTCAGCTCGGCGGGGACCATGACGTTGAGCTCCAGCTGCGCCTGCCAGTCCTGGGGGCGGGAGTCCTCGACCGAGAGCCGGTGGCCCAGGGCGGCGCAGTGGACCAGGACATCAAGCCGCTCGAGCCCGTCCACGAGCTCGGGCAGGGCCTGGAAGTCCGTGAGCTCGGCGCGCACGGGCTCGGCCCCCTCCGGCAGCTGCGCCAGGGCGTGCTCATCGCGGCCCACGGCCAGGACCCGGTGATCGACCGCCAGGGACTCGACGACCGCCCGGCCGATGCCGCCGGTGGCACCGGTGACGAGGGCGAGGGGACGCTGATCGGTGGGCATGCTCGACTCGCTCATGCCGCCACTGTAGAACGCGGCCACGACAGCGCAGCGGGGCGCCCCCCGGCGTCGTGGGCGGCGGTCCCTAGAGTGGTCCGCATGACCAGCACCGATTCCGCAGACCGCCCCGAGCTCGCCGAGATCATGGCCGAGGACTGGGCCGAGGCCCTGCGCCCCGTGGAGGACGCGATCCACGGGATGGGCGACTTCCTGCGCCAGGAGCATGCGCAGGGCCAGCGCACCTTCCCGCCGGGCCCGGAGATCCTGCGGGCCTTCCAGGAGCCGATGGCCGAGGTCCGCGTGCTGATCCTGGGCCAGGACCCGTACCCCACCCCGGGCCACGCCATGGGGCTGTCGTTCTCGGTGCGTCCGGACGTCCGCCCCCTGCCGCGGTCCCTGCAGAACATCTACCGCGAGCTGCACGACGACCTGGGGATCGCCCCGGCCGAGAACGGGGACCTCAGCGCATGGAGCCGCCAGGGCGTCATGCTGCTCAACAGGTGCCTCACGGTGCGCGACGGAGTGCCTGCCTCCCACCACGGCAAGGGGTGGGAGGCCGTCACCGAATGCGCGGTCCGGGCCCTGGCGGCCCGCGGCGGCCCGCTCGTGGGCCTGCTGTGGGGACGCCCCGCACGCCAGTGCGCCCCCTGGCTCGCCCCGGCCCCGACCGTGGAGTCCACGCACCCCTCTCCCCTGTCCGCCTCCCGCGGCTTCTTCGGTTCGCGGCCGTTCTCCCAGGTCAACCGTCTGCTCGAGGAGCAGGGGGCGGCTCCGATCGACTGGTCGGTAAGGTAAGCCTCATGACTGACGACCCCGCCCAGCACCAGCCCGCTCCCGCAAAGCCGCCGAAGGCGCAGATCGACCTGACCGTCGTGCAGCGCCTGGAGCTCTCCCCGTCGATGGTGCGCATCGTGGCCTCGATCGGCGATCCGAGCTCCTTCCGGGACATCGAGCCGCCGGAGAAGTACTGCAAGCTCGTGTTCTTCGATCCCGAGCTGGGCCTGGGAGATCATCCCGACTACTGGAGCCTGCGCGAGACGCTTCCGCGCGAGCACCTTCCCGTGACCCGGCACATGACGCTGCGCCACGTGGACCTCGAGGCCGGGCAGCTGTGGATCGACGTCGCGCTGCACGGCGACTCCGGCTGGGCCGGGCCGTGGGCGGCCGGAGCGCAGCCCGGCGACACGATCGTCGCTGTGGGTCCCGGCGGCAAGTGGATCCCCGACCCACAGGCCTCCTGGAGCCTCATGCTCGGCGACGAGGCCGCGATCCCCGCGGTGCTCGCCAACGTCGAGGCCATGCCGGAGGACGCCCGCGGAGAGATCCTGCTCGAGGTCCAGGACGCCGATCACCACCTGGACATCCAGGTGCCCTCGGGCTGGAGCCTGCGCTGGATCCACCGCGCCGAGGCCCCCGCCGGCTTCCCCGCCCTGGTCGAGGCCGCGCGCACGGCGCAGTGGCCCGGCACGACGGACGGCATCCAGGTCTTCGCCCACGGCGAGCGCGAGGCCATGAAGGCCCTCCGACCCGTCCTGTTCGAGGAGCACGGCCTGGACCGGGCGCAGGTCTCGCTGTCGGGCTACTGGGCCCGCGGCCGCGACGAGGACGCCTTCCAGGCCGAGAAGAAGACCCCGGTCGGCAAGGTCTGATCCCCTTCCCCTCGCACAGCACGACGGCCGCGCACCTGCTCATGCGAGGGTGCGCGGCCGTCGTCGTCTGCGCAGGCGGGGTCGGTCAGTCAGCGGCGGCGGTTGCGACGCATGCCGATCCGGGCATCCTCCGAGAGCACGAACGGGCGCATCAGCAGCTGGCCCAGGACCAGCCCGGCGGCCATCGACAGGATCGTGGTCATGGCCGTCACCAGCGACACGACGCCGTGGCCCGTGGTCTCGGCCTCGATCGTCACTGCGTACATGCCGCGGAAGAACGACAGCCCGGGCAGCAGGAACGTCATGCCCGGCACCGCGAGCACCAGGGACGGGATGCGGTGCCGCCCGGCGATGTAGGCGCCGATCACGCCCGTCATCGTGGCCCCGAAGACCACCTGCAGGCGCGCGTCGAGTCCGACCCACCCCACCAGGTGATAGGCCAGCAGGCCACCGAGCCCGGCGACCATTGCGGGCAGCAGGTGCCGCGCCGAGGCCTGCAGGCTGATCGCGATCAGCCCGGCTGCCAGCGTCATGCAGATGATGTTGAAGTAGGGCGCCGCCGGCTCGAACTGCGTCTGGGAGATGTCCAGCCCTCCCTGGCCCATCAGCCCCATGACCGCGATGCCCGTGTAGATCCCCGCGACGATCCCTGCGAAGGCCATGCCCGTGGACAGCGCGCGCCCTGCGGCCGTGACGGGGAAGCCCGAGATCGCGTCGTGCATGGTCGACATGAACCTGGTGGTGGGCATCAGCATGATCAGACCGGCCGCGATCACCTTCGGGGGCGACATCTCGATGCCGATCTGGGAGCCCAGCAGCGCCATGACGGTGATGACGAAGGCCGAGACCACCATGGTGAAGAACTCCGGCACGCGGCGTCGGCCCATCACGGCCCCGATCTTGCCCACCATGCCGGCCGAGAGCATCGAGATCGTGGCGCCCGTGAGGCCGCCGCCGATGCCCAGGGTGATGGCGAATGCCGCAGCCATGGTGGCCAGGGAGACCACCCAGTTGGGGTAGGGCTTGGGCCGGGAGTTGATGGCCTGGAGCCGCTCGCGGGCCTCCTCGCGCGACATCCTCCCTCGGCTGATCTCCGTGACCAGCCGGTGCGTGTCCGCCAGACCGGAGTAGTTGTCCGACGACGAGCGCACCACGCGCATGACGGTGTGGCTCGTGGTGTCGGCGTGGTTGAACACGTCCTCGCGGGTCGCGGAGGCATCGAGGCCGGAGACGTCTGCGACGTAGTTGATCGTGACCGACTGGTTGGTGATGTCGACCTCGATGTTCTCCACGCCGTAGGTCGCGCACACGGCCACGACCGCGTTCTCGACGTCCAGTGCGTCGGCGCCGTAGTGGAACATCGTCTCCGCCAGGCGCAGGGCGAAATTCAGGGTGCGCCGGGCCTCTCGGTCGTCCGAGCTCGCGTACCGACGCAGGCCCGCGAACGGGCTGGCCGTGAGCCGCTCGACCATGGGCATGGCGGCGGTCATCCCTGCGTCGCGCTTCATGATCGACTCGAGCACGCGACGCGAGCGCCGCGGCTGCGGCGCCGTCGCTGCGGAGCTCGACGACGGGTAGGCCGCCGTCTGCATCTGCGTGGTCGGCTGGCTGCCGAGATCCGTCGGCTCGACGGCCGGCAGCATCGAGGTGTCCGGGCGCGAGACCGGGCCCGTGGACTCCTGTGAGGCGCGCCGACGGCTCGTCGTGGCGATCGGGACGGTCTGGGCGGGCGACTGCCGCTGCAGCCGGTCGCGCTCGATGGCCTCGGTCGTGAGCACTGGAAGCGCCTCGACGCGCGGTGCCAGCACGTCGCCGAGCTGACCGTCCGCCAGGGCCTGGGCGCGTCCGGCCTGGGCCTCGGTGGGCCGGATCGGCGCCAGGTCGTCGTCGCTGAGCCACTGCTGCAGGCTCAGCTGGGCGTCCGGCCCGAAGGGATCCGCGGGCAGCTGCTCGAGGTCCGTCCATCCCGAGCTCGGATAGGAGCCGGGGCGGACCTCCTGGCCGAAGGGCTGCAGAGCCGACGGCTCGGATGCGTCCGTCAGGCTGGTCAGGGAACCGGTGAGCGTGGCTGGGGGCACCGCGGACTCTCCTCCATGGTGTGTTCCGACATGCATCGCGCCGGATGCCGCCGTGCGGCGTCATCCGGCACGGGCACCCGGGCAGGCCGGGCAGGTGGCCGGTCGTCGGCTCAGTAGAACGCCTCGTTGCGGGAGCGGACCCACAGTCGTCGCATGACCTTCTCGATCACGGTGTTCCACAGGCGGGCCCGGCAGGGGGAGATCTGCTGATCCCACACGCCGGTGTAGTCGATGACGGTCTTGGTGAACGACGTCTTGAACAGCCCCAGCCCGTGGAACGGGTGCTCCTTGTCCTTGACCCGGTCCTTGGGCGGGGTGCCCACGAAGTCGTAGTCGATGATCCCGTGGTCCTTCATGAGATCCGTCAGCGCGGTCCACTGCACCAGGTGCGAATCGCCGTACTGCTTGCGCCGGGGCTTCGACCCGCCGTCCTTGTAGAAGCCGTGCCTCCCGAAGGCCACCACGAAGGCGCCGACGGAGGGCTCGCCGTCCTCGTAGGCGAAGTACAGGCGTCCCTGCCCGGCCTGGTCGAAGTTCGTCCAGAACCGCTGGTAGTACTCGTACGGACGCAGCATGACGCTGGCGTGGCCCTGTCCGATGGTCTGCATCAGCCCGAACATGGCCTGCATGTTCTCCTCCGTGACGGGCACGCGCTCGACGCGCGCCTCCTCCCGGATCGCGCGGCGCACCGCGTTGCGGCCGCGGGAGTGCAGGGCCTTGAAGACCTCGTCCTCGCTGCGGTCGGTGTCCAGCAGCGCGGTCGAGTCGTTGGACTGGATCGGGAAGGAATGCACCAGGCCGGCGTCCTCCAGGGTGGACGTGAGCTCGGGGTCATCCAGCAGCACCGGCTCCATCTTGACCATGAAGACGCCCAGGCGCTTGCGGCGGATCAGCTCCTCCGTAGCCTCGGCGAAGCCGACCAGGTCCTCGCCGGCCTCGACCGACGGGCCCTTGGCCATGTACCAGAGGCTGCCCAGCCCCGGAACGACCTTCTCCAGCACGAGCGTGAACACCGGCTGCGATCCG
The DNA here is from genome assembly GCF_026672465.1 of Kocuria sp. SL71. Taxonomy (NCBI): domain Bacteria; kingdom Bacillati; phylum Actinomycetota; class Actinomycetes; order Micrococcales; family Micrococcaceae; genus Kocuria; species Kocuria sp. SL71. Next base: position 37,075 of record NZ_JAPPRE010000001.1, on the reverse strand, counting down.
TCGCGCGGCTCGTGGACCAGGTGCACGGGCCGCCAGCCGTGATCCTTCTTGACGTCGGCGTACGAGGACGCCTGCAGCAGGTCTCCTCCGCGCGGGTTGGACTGCACATGCTCATCCCAGGCGTCGATCTCCTGGGTCGTGGCGAAGCGTGCGGTGAAAGCGCGCACGGTGCTCCTTTCGGGTCATGCCCCGGGACGATCGCTCGGGGGCTGTCTCGGCGAGGACGGGACGGGGGCCGACAGCAGGCCCGCGCCGCCCGGGCTCGCGGACAGGGGTCTCGGCCTCCCACCGTACCGGGTGATCCCTGCTCGGACCCCGGCACCGCCCCTGCGCGTCCTTCAGGCGATGACGACCTCCACACCGGCGCGCTCCAGGGCGCGGGCGAGCCCGGACGGCGGCTCGGCGTCGGTGATCATGACGTCGATCTCGCTCAGATGGGCGTAGCGCGAGAACGTCTCGTGGCCGTGCTTCTCGGCGTCGCAGACCACGACCACCCGGCGGGCGGCCCCTGCGATCGCCGCCTTGACCGCGGCCTCTGGCGCGTGCGGCGTGGAGAATCCGAAGCCCTCCGAGACCCCCGAGCAGCCCAGGATCGCCAGGTCCACCCGGTGGTCGGAGTAGTGCCCGGCGGTGCGGGCTCCGGCGGCCGCCCAGGTGAGCTTGCGGACAGCGCCGCCGACCATGTCGAGCTCGATGTCCGGGTGATCGGCCAGCCGCCCGGCCACGTGCAGCGCGTGGGTCAGCACCTGCAGCGGCTGCTCGGAGTCATCGGACCGCCAGTTCGCGAGCTCATCGGCCACCGCCTCCACCGTGGTGCCCGCGTCCAGGACGACGGTGACCGCACCCTCGGCCTCGAGCAGGCGCACGGCAGCCGCGGCGATGCGCCGCTTGGCCGGGGATTTCGGCGCCTCGCGCCCTGCGATCGCTGCCTCGACGGAGGCCGGCCGGTCGAGGGAGACCGCCCCGCCGTGCACTCGACGCAGCCTGCCCGCGGCCTCGAGCGCGGCCAGATCCCGGCGCACGGTCTCCATGGCCACGTCGAATCGCCGGGACAGGTCGGCGCCGCTGACCCGACGGGATGCGCTGACCAGCTCGGCGATCTCCGCCTGCCGCTCCTGTGCGAACATGTGCCGATTCCTCCTGGGACCCGAGTCCGTGCCTCGCCCCCTCCTCGGTGCGCGGTCCTTTCGCGGCAGCCGAGACAGGGCCGCTGCGACCCGGGGCGTCGCCCCCGAGACTATCGGGAGCCTCCCTGTCCGAAGGTCTATCCTGTCCCGGGCCGGGCCCGGCTTCCGGGCCCCTGCCCCTTCCGCGCACCCCGTCATCGATGACGGAGGCACCCAATCCCTGCGCCCCTCGTCCGCCCCCTTGGAGGCACCGCTTGCTCCTGCGCCTGATCCGCGACTACGCGGGCCGCTACCCCGGCTGGATCCTGGGAACGGTCGTCCTGCAGCTGGCCGCGACCATGACGATCCTCCTGCTGCCCGCGCTCAACGCGCGCATCATCGACGGCGGGGTGGCCCAGGGCCGCACCGGGGTGATCGTCTCCACGGGTCTGGTCATGCTCGGTGTGACGCTGCTGCAGGCAGTGACTGCCGTGGCGGCCGTGTACTGCGGCGCGCGCGTGGCCATGGGCACCGGACGCGACCTGCGCCACGCCGTCCAGCGCCGGGTCGCCCGCTTCTCCGGGCGCGAGATGGACCGCTTCGGCACACCGTCGCTGATCACGCGCGGGACGAACGACGTCCAGCAGATCCAGATGCTGACCCTGATGGGCCTGACCATGATGATCACCGCGCCGCTGATGAGCATCGGCGGCCTGGCCATGGCCCTGCGCACGGACCCCGGCCTGTCCTGGCTGGTCTGGGTCGCGATCCCGCTGCTCGTGGTGCTGCTGCTGCTGATCATGCGCAGGCTCATGCCCCTGTTCCGCTCCATGCAGGGCCGGATCGACGACATCAACGGCGTGCTGCGCGAGCAGGTGGTCGGCATGCGCGTGGTGCGGGCCTTCGTGCGCGAGGACCACGAGCGCCAGCGCTTCGCCGGTGTGAACGACGAGCTCTCCGGGATCTCCCTGCGCATCGGGCAGCTGTTCGTGCTGATGTTCCCCCTGATCATGATGATCCTTCACCTGGCCACCGCCGCGGTGCTGTGGTTCGGCGGCCACCGCGTGGATGAGGGGCTGCTCGAGGTCGGGCAGATGACCGCGTTCACGCAGTACCTGCTGCAGATCCTCATGGCCCTGATGATGGGCGTGTTCATGATGATGATGGTCCCCCGGGCCATGGTCAGCGCCGAGCGCATCGGAGAGGTCCTGCGCACGGAGACGAGCCTCCACGAACCGCTGCAGCCGCAGGCCCCGCAGCGCCTCGAGGGCGTCGTCGAGTTCCGGGACGTCTCCTACTCCTACCCCGGCGCGGAGGCCCCGGTGCTGGAGGGCATCAGCTTCACGGCCCGCCCGGGCACCACCACCGCGATCATCGGCTCCACCGGCGCCGGGAAGACCACGCTGCTGCACCTCATCCCGCGCCTGGACGACCCCACGCACGGGCAGGTCCTGCTCGACGGGGCGGAGACCTCGCGCCTGGCCCGCAGCGAGATCGTGCGCCGCGTGGCGCTCGTGCCGCAGAAGCCCTACCTGTTCTCCGGGACGATCGCCTCCAACCTGCGCTTCGGGCGCCCCGAGGCCACCGACGAGCAGCTGTGGGAGGCCCTGGAGACCGCGCAGGCCGCCGATTTCGTGCGCCGGATGCCCGAGCAGCTCGAGACGTACGTGTCCCAGGGCGGAACGACCGTCTCGGGCGGGCAGCGCCAGCGCCTGTCCATCGCACGGGCGCTGATCGCGGATCCCGTGGTCCACCTGTTCGACGACTCGTTCTCGGCCCTGGACGTCACCACGGATGCCGCGCTGCGGGCGGCGCTGCGTCCCGTGACCCGCGACGTCACCCAGATCGTGGTCGCCCAGCGCGTGGCCACCGTGCTCGATGCCGATCAGATCCTCGTGCTCGACGACGGCCGACTCACCGCCCGCGGCACCCACGCCGAGCTGCTTGAGTCCTCGGCCACCTACCGGGAGATCGTGGACTCCCAGCTCAGTCCCGAGGATCCCTCGGCCGACACGGAAGCGGAGGCCGCCCGATGAGCCCCAGCACCTCCTCTGCACGTCGCCGCGGCCGCGCCGAAGCCGCGGCCGGGGACGAGGCCCTGAAGGACGATTCCCTGATCTCCCCCGAGATCGACCTGGATGACGCTCCCGCTGACGACGGCTGGGGCGGCGGCGCTCCCGCGCGCAAGCCGCGCAGCTTCTGGCCCTCGGTGCGCCGGCTCGGCGGCCTCATGATGGACTTCAAGGCGGGGCTGGCCGTGGTGCAGGTGTTCATCACGGGATCCGTCCTGCTCTCCGTGCTGGCACCCATGCTGCTCGGCCAGGCCACGAACGTCGTCTTCGCCGGTGTGCTGTCCCGGGACCTCCCGCCGGATGCCACGCAGCAGGAGGTCGTCGACGGCCTGCGCGCCGACGGGCGCGACTCCCTGGCCGACGTCTTCTCGACCATGACGCTGGACCCAGGCTCCGGAGTGGACTTCGGTCGGCTGGGCCAGCTGATCATGCTCGTGCTGGCCATGTACCTGGTGGCCTCGGTCCTGCAGTGGGCCCAGGGCCGGATCCTCAACACGATCTCCGTGCGGATCATCCGGGACCTGCGCGCCCAGGTCGAGGACAAGCTGCACCGGATCCCGCTGAGCTACTTCGACACCCGCCGCCGCGGGGATGTGATGTCGCGGGTGACCAACGACGTCGACAACGTCCAGACGGCGCTGCAGCAGACCTTCTCGTCACTGCTCGAAAACATCATGCGGGTGCTCGGCATCCTGATCATGATGTTCGTGCTGTCCTGGCAGCTGGCACTCGTGGCGCTGATCGCGCTGCCGCTGTCCGCCGCCGCGGCCGGGATCGTGGGCTCTCGTGCCCAGAAGCACTTCGGGAAGCAGTGGGCGGCCACCGGAGCCCTCAACGGCCAGATCGAGGAGGACTTCACCGGCCACCAGCTCGTGACCGTCTTCGGGCGCGAGGACGACATGGCCCGGGACTTCGATCACCGCAACGACGACCTCTACCGCTCGGCCTTCTCCGCCCAGTTCGTCTCCGGGACGATCATGCCGATCATGCAGTTCGTCTCCTGGCTGTCCTACGTGGGCATCGCCGTGGTCGGCGGGATGCGCGTGGTGTCGGGGTCCATGACGCTGGGTGCGGCCACGGCCTTCATCCAGTACTCGCGTGAGTTCAACCAGCCCCTGTCGCAGGTCGCCTCGATGGCCACCCAGATCCAGTCGGGCGTAGCCTCCGCCGAGCGCGTCTTCGAGCTGCTGGACGCCCCGGAGCAGGAGCCCGAGTCCGCTCCGGCGCAGATGCCCGAGCGCATCGAGGGCCGCGTGCAGTTCGAGCACGTGGACTTCTCCTACCAGCCCGACGAGCCGCTGATCGAGGACCTCTCCTTCACCGCCGAGCCGGGGCGCACGGTCGCGATCGTGGGCCCCACCGGCGCGGGCAAGACCACACTGGTCAACCTGGTGATGCGCTTCTACGAGATCGACTCCGGGCGCATCACTCTGGACGGCACCGACATCCGGGAGATGACCCGTGCGCAGCTGCGCTCGCAGGTGGGCATGGTGCTGCAGGACGCGTGGCTGTTCACCGGGACCATCCGCGAGAACATCCGCTACGGGCGCCTCGAGGCCACCGACGAGGAGGTCGAGAAGGCGGCCCGCGCCACTTCGGTGGATCGGTTCGTGCGCTCCCTGCCCCAGGGCTACGAGACCGTGCTGGACAACGACGGCGGCAGCATCTCCGCCGGCGAGCGCCAGCTCATCACGATCGCCCGCGCCTTCCTGGCGGCACCCGCCCTGCTGATCCTGGACGAGGCGACCTCGTCGGTGGACACCCGCACGGAGGTCGCGGTGCAGAAGGCCATGGCCGCGCTGCGCCGTGGCCGCACATCGTTCGTGATCGCCCACCGCCTCTCCACCATCCGCGACGCGGACACGATCCTGGTGATGAGCGGCGGCCGGATCATCGAGCAGGGCTCCCACGACGAGCTGATGTCCCGCCCCGGGGCCTATCGGGCGCTCTACGAGAGCCAGTTCAGCGAGGAGCCTCCCGAGGAGCCCGAGGCCCTCACCGGCTCGCTCGATCAGCTGTGATCGCGGCCGCTGCGGGGGCTCGGCTCAGATGCGATTGTGTGCGAGTTCACATGTAGCATGGCGCACATCATCAGCCGCGGGTCGGGATGCCACCACCTCTGACCTGCGGCTGCGCCACGCACCAGCAGGAGCCCTCCCGTGGAAGCACAGGAAACACCGCAGACAGGTCCCCCGGGCCGTCGGGCCGTTCTGAAGGGACTGGGCGCGGTCGTCGCGCTCGGGTCATTCGGGACCGCGGCCTACGGCTCGATCACCTCGCGCACCTCCGGAACCGATCTGCGCTCGAACCTCACGATCATCGCCCCGGCCGCGGCCGGCGGCGGATGGGACACCATCGCCCGTGAGATGCAGATGGTCCAGCGCGAGAACCAGATCATCAACAACACCCAGGTGGTCAATCAGCCCGGTGCCGGCGGCACGATCGCGCTGAGCAACCTCATCAACATGGAGGGCGACCCGCAGACCCTGATGGTCGGCGGCACCGGCCAGCTCGCGGCGACCATCCAGTACGAGACGGAGGCGACCCTCGACGACGTCACCCCTCTGGCCGTCGTGGTCGAGGAGTACGGCGTGATCGTCGTGCCCGGAGACTCCCCCTACGAGAGCCTCGACGACCTCGTGAAGGCGTGGAAGGACGACCCGGGGGCCCTCCCGTGGACCGGCGGCGGCTCGTTCGACGAGCTCGTGATCACCGATCTGGCGCTGAAGGCCGGGGTGGACCTGGCGAACTTCCAGTTCGTGTCCTCCGACGGCGGCGGCGAGGCCATCCAGGCGCTGCTCAACGGCACCGCCAAGGCGGCCACGGGCGGCTACCCGGACAACGTGGATCAGATCGAGGCCGGGAACCTGCGCGCGCTGGCGCTGGTGGCCCCCGAGCCGGTCGAGGGCATCGACATCCCCACCGCCGTCGACCAGGGATACGACGTATCGCTGACCAATTGGCGCCTGCTCGCAGCCCCTCCGGGAATCACGGAAGAGGAGAAGGCCGAGCTGGAGGACGTGATCCTCGAGACCATCGACGCCCCCGAATGGGCCGAGGCCGTGGAGCGCTACCACTGGTCCGAGAACCGGATCTTCGGCGACGAGCTGACCGACTTCCTGGAGACCGAGCGCGAGCGCATCTCCGGCCTGTACGAGGAGATGGGCTCATGAGCACCTCAGCATCCGCCGCCGAGACCCCCTGGGCCGACGGCTCCGACGAGCCCCGCGACCCCGCAGCGCCTTCGAGCTCCTCCGCCGAGCCCGAGGTGCGCACCACGCTGATCCGCGATCTGCTCACTCCGCTGATCCTGCTCGCGTTCGCGACCTATCTGACGGTGAACCTGTTCCTGATCGAGGTCACGGACTCCACCGACTTCCCGGGCCCCGGTTCTTCCCCGCGATCATCGCCGGGCTGATCTACGCGCTGACGGCCCTGGAGCTGCTGAGCATCGCCCGGAACCGCTCCCGTCGCGGCCCCGCGCCCGCGGCCGCCGCCGAGTCGGCCGCGCCGTTCGACTGGCCCGCACTGGTCTGGACCGTCGGCGGGTTCATCCTGTTCATCCTCACCCTGCGGCTGCTCGGCTGGGTCCTGGCCGCGGCGCTGCTCTTCTGGTTCGTGGCCCGCGGGTTCGGCAACCGCAGCCCGCTGACCTCGCTCGCGGTGGGCCTGACGGTCAGCTCGCTGGCCTACATCGGCTTCGACATGGGGCTGGGCCTGAACCTGCCCTCCGGCATCCTGGGAGGTGCGTTCTGATGGAATCCCTGTCCCTTCTGGCCGACGGCTTCGCCGGAGCCCTGACGCTGAGCAACCTCTTCTGGGTCGTCGCCGGGTGCCTTCTGGGCACCGCTGTGGGCGTCATCCCCGGGCTCGGCTCCTCCATGGCCGTGGCGCTGCTGCTGCCCGTGACCTTCGCCCTCGAGCCCACCGCCGCGTTCATCATGTTCTCGGGCGTCTACTTCGGCGGCCTGTTCGGCGACTCCACCATGGGCATCCTCATGAACACTCCGGGGCAGGGATCGGCGATCGCCTCCACGTTCGAGGGCCATCGCATGGCCAAGGACGGCAGAGCGCCCCAGGCCCTGGCCACGGCCGCGATCGGCGCGTTCGTCGGCGGCTTCACGGCCTCGATCCTGCTGGTGTTCGTCGCGCCCTGGCTGGCCAGGTTCTCCTCCAGCTTCGGACCGGCCGAGTACTTCGCCCTGGCCCTGTTCGCCTTCATGGCCACGTCCTCCGTCGTCACCGACTCGGCGGTCAAGGGCCTGCTGTCGCTGCTGCTCGGCCTGGGCATCGCGGTGATCGGCATCGACTCCGTCACCGGCATCCCTCGCTTCACCGCCGATTCCCAGAACCTCTTCGACGGCATCTCGCTGGTCACCGTCACCGTGGCCGTGCTGGCTCTCGGCGAGGTCTTCCACTACGCCACCGTCACCCGGCACACCCCGCAGGGGACCATGGTCGCCTCCAAGGGCCGTCCGTGGCTGTCGGGCAAGGAGTTCCGGGAGGCGGCCCCGGCCTGGGGCCGCGGCACCGCCATCGGCCTGCCCTTCGGCGTGATCCCCGCCGGCGGCGCCGAGATCCCCACCTTCCTGGCCTATGGCACCGAGCGATCGCTGGATCGACGCCGCAAGGACCCCCAGTTCGGCAAGGGGGCCATCCGCGGCCTGGCCGCACCCGAGGCCGCCGGCAACTCGACCACCGGCATGGCCATGGGCGCTCTGCTGGCCCTGGGCCTGCCGGTCTCCGCCACCGCGGCCATCATGCTGGCGGCCTTCCGGCAGTACGGCCTGCAGCCCGGCCCGCTGCTGTTCGAGCGCTCCTCGGACCTGGTGTGGGCGCTGCTGGCCAGCTTCTTCATGGCCATGGTGGTCCTGCTGATCATCAACCTGCCGTTCGCACAGGTCTGGGCCAAGCTGCTGCTGATCCCCGCCCCGTATCTCTACGGCGGGATCATGGTCTTCTGCGCGCTGGGCATCTACGCGTCGTCGAGCGCCCTGTTCGACCTGGGCCTGCTGCTGGTGCTCGGACTGATCGCGTTCGTCATGCGGCTCAACGACTTCCCCATGGCGCCGCTGATCATCGGCATGGTCCTCGGGCCGCTGGCCGAGACCTCCCTGCGGGATGCGCTGGTGTCCTCCGCCGGTGATCCCTCCGTGCTGATCGACGGCCCCATCACCTGGGTGCTCTACGGGCTGCTCGCCGTGATCCTGCTCCTGTCCATCCGCGCCAAGGTGGTCAGCCGCACCCGCAAGGACGTCTGAGCCGGGTCGAGCCGCGAAGGCCCTCCTCGGTGCGCAGTGCCCATCGAGGAGGGCCTTCGTCGTGCCCGGGCCAGGTGCTCGGCGGTCCCGCGGCGGATCCCCGTGGGAATGTCCTGTGCATTCGAGCCGATGCGACGAGTGCGGTTCCTCCCCTCGGCGTGCGCGGATACGTTGGGGAGGAAGGCATCGCATCAGTCATCGCATGAGCGCCTCCGGCGACCCGGAGCGCGCCGGGAGGAGATGAAGTGACCAATTTCGCCGTCGTCGAGCGCCGTCACCTGGCAGCCCTGCTGCGCCGCGTGGGGCCGGATGCCCCCACCCTGTGCGAGGGCTGGGTCACCCGTGACCTCGCGGTCCACCTGATCGAGCGCGACTCCCGCCCTGATCTCATCGCGGGCACCGTCCTGCCCAAGATCCCCGTGCTGAGCAAGCGGGCCCAGGAGGCCGACGCCCAGCTGCGCCGCCAGGACTGGGGCGAGCTGGTGTCCAAGGTCGAGAAGCCTGCCCTCTACTCCCCAGCCCGACTGGGCCCGCTGGACAAGCGCATGAACACCGCCGAGTTCTTCGTCCACCACGAGGACGTTCGCCGAGCCCAGGAGACCTGGCACCGCCGTCAGCTGCTGCAGGAGGAGGAGCGGGACCTCTGGGCCGCCCTCAAGCTCATGGGCAAGGCTCTGCTGCGTCCCGAGCAGGATTCCGTCCTGCTGGTGGCCAACGGCTACGGCTCCGTGACCGGGGGCAAGGCCAAGACCACGACGGTGCGCATCGTGCGCGGCACCCCGTCCGAGCTGCTGCTGTGGGCCTTCGGCCGCCGCGAGCAGGCGGAGGTCGCGATCACCGACGAGTGATCCCGCCTCGATCCCCAGCGGCCCCCGACCGGATGGTCGGGGGCCGCTTCCGTTCTGTGCGGCACCTCAGCGCCGGAACGCCGCCCCGGGGTGGGTGCTCGGCAGGTGATCGGCGCCGGTGAGCCGCCCGCGCAGCGTCGAGCCGGGCCGGGTGCCCTCGGGCAGGTGCCCGCGGCGGCGCAGCTCGGGGCTCACGTGCTCAGCGAAGGCCGTCATATCCAGGTCGCGCAGGCCGTAGTCGATGTTGAAGCCGTCCACGCCGGCCTCGGCCATCCAGCGCTCGAGCTCCTCGGCGACCGTGGCGCCCGAGCCGATCACGACGGGGCCGCGAGCGCCCAGGCACATGTGCGCAGCCACTTCCCCCACCGTCCAGTCCCGGTCAGGGTCCAGCTCCAGGAAGGACTGCAGCGCTGAGCGGTTGCCCTCGATGGCGCCGTCGCCCGTCAGCTGCGCGACCGCCTGCGCCAAGGGGGTCTGCGGGTCGAACGGCGCCAGGTCGAGCCCGGTCCAGCCCGCGAACAGCGCCAGGGCAGCCTGCCGGTCGGCGAACTGGGCGTAGGAAGCCGCGCGCTCGGCCGCCTCCGCGTCGGTGCTGTCGGCGATCACCGTGATCGACATCAGCATGTGCGCAGCATCCGCCCCGCGGCCCTCCCGCTCCAACCCGGCTCGCGCGGCGTCCGTGAGCCGACGGACGGATGCTGTTGAGGTCCCGGAGAAGAACATGGCCTCGGCATGCCGGGCGGCGAAGGCCATCCCTCGCGGCGAGGAGCCCGCCTGGAAGAGGTACGGGGTGCGCTGCGGGCCCGGCGCCACGAGCGCGGGTCCGGGGACGCTGAAGTGCTCGCCCTCATGACCCGCCCCGTGGACGAGGTCCGGGTCGAGATAGATCCCGGACTCGGCGTCGGCGCGCAGCGCCCCCGGCTCGAACGTGCCCTCCCACAGCGCGCAGACCACGTCCATGAACTCATCGGCCCGGTCGTAGCGGGCGTCATGGGGCAGCTGGCCTCCGGCGCCGAGGTTGCGCATGGCGGATTCCTGATAGCCGGTCACGATGTTCCAGCCGATGCGCCCGTCCGTGAGGTGGTCCAGGCTCGCGAAGCGGCGCGCCAGCAGATACGGCTGCTCGTAGCTCACCGAGGCCGTCACGCCGAAGCCGAGGGTGGTGGTGGCTGCGGCGAGCGCGCTGACGGCCGTCAGGGGATCCAGCGCCGGGTACTGCATCCCGGAGCGGATGGCGGTGCGCCCGGAGCCGTCGAAGACGTCGTAGACCCCGGCGGCATCGGCCAGGAACAGGGCGTCGAAGCCGGCGCGCTCGAGCATCTGCGCGTGGGCGGTCCAGAACCTCAGGTCCCGGTACTGCTCCGGCTGAGCGCGAGGATGGCGCCACAGCCCCGTGCTCTGGTGGGTGGGGACCATCATGTCCAGCGCTGCCAGGATCATGAGCCACATGCTGGCACAAGCGGAGCCCCCTGTCGGAATCGAACCGACGACCTGCTGTTTACAAGGCAGCTGCTCTGCCGACTGAGCTAAGGAGGCGCGTCCTCTGCTGAAGGACCCTGCCATCCTAGCGGGGAGCACCCGGATGACACGACGGCGCCCGTCGAGCCCTGGGCTCGACGGGCGCCGTGGTCGCGCGGTCCGAGGGGGAATCAGCCTTCGGTGGGCTCCGCCGAGGCGGTCGAGGAGACCGACGCGGAGGCGGACGGCGACTCCGTGGCCCCGCCCGAGGCGGAGTCCGAGGCCTCGCCGCCGGCCTCGTTCGGGTCCTTGCCCTCGGCGGCGGCCTTGACGGCCTCGGAGAGGCTCGAGCCCTGCTCCCAGACCACGCCGTCGACCATGGCGGTGGGGGTGCCGTTCACGCCGTCGGCCTGGGCCGTGGCGGAGGTGTAGTCGACCATCGGGCGCCAGTCCTGATCGTCCATGGCCTGCTCGATGTCGGCGCCGTGCTTGGAGGCGATCTCGACGATCTCGTCGTTGTCGAGCCCGCCGGTGCCCTGGTGCGTGAACATCTCCTCCTGGAAGGCGAGCGCCTCGTCGGTGCCCACCTGGTTGGCGACCTCGTAGAAGGCGGCCGCGGAGCGGGAGGAGTAGTACGTGGCGTTGTCCAGGTAATTCACCGTGCGGTACTCGACGGTGGCCTCGCCCGAGTCCACGACCTTCGCGAGGTCCTCGGCGTGGGCCTCCTCGAACTCCGCGCAGTGCACGCAGTCGAAGTCCTGCCAGATCACGATCTGCACGGGCTCATCGGAATCGGCGGCCGTTCCCGGCTCGACGATGCCCTCGGCCTCCGGGGTCTCCGGCGGGGTCTCGGGCGGGTCGCCGGCGTCATCGGCGGAGACCTCATCCGTATCGGAGGAGTCCTTCGTGATGCCGTCGGCGGTCATCTCGATCCCGCCCCACTGGTTGGCGCTGGCGGGAACGGGCCCGGAATCGGGGATGCGCTGGGAGCGCACCTGCCAGAACACCAGCGCGGCGATGACCAGGACCGCGACCACGAGCAGCGCGATACCGCCCTGGAGGAGGCGCTTCTGCCGCTGGTCGGCCTGGGCGTGCTTCTCGGCGATCCCGCGAGCCTGAGCCCTGAAATCGTCCTTGTCGTGGGTGGAGGCCATGGATCCTCTTCTGCGTGAAGGTCGGGGGTGACGGCACCACGGTGCCCGGGGGGCGTATCGCGGGCTCGAGTGGTCTCACGCGCCAGGATAGCGGTGACCGCGCCCGCCTCCGCGATCAGGGACCGTCCAGCCGACGTGCAGACGCCCCGGGGCCGGGCCAGGCGCGGCGACCTAGACTGGAGCCAGCAGATCACCCGATGGAGGAGAGTGCACCGTGAGCCAGTCCGCATCCGCGAGCACCGATCAGACATCCACTGGGGACGGGCCGGGCCGGGACTTCGTCGTCGTCGCCAACCGCCTGCCGGTGGACCGCGCCGTCGACGAGAACGGCAGCAGCTCCTGGCATCGCTCCCCTGGCGGGCTGGTCTCCGCGCTCGCCCCGGTCATGGCCAGCAACGACGGCGCCTGGGTCGGCTGGGCCGGCAGCCCGGACGAGCAGCTCGAGCCCTTCGACCACGACGTCTTCCACCTGGTCCCGGTCGAGCTCTCCGCCCGGGAGGTCGAGCGCTACTACGAGGGCTTCTCCAACGGCACCCTGTGGCCGCTGTACCACGACGTCATCGCCCCGCCGAGCTACCACCGCACCTGGTGGAACGCGTACAAGGACGTGAACCGGCGCTTCGCCGAGGCCGCCGCAACGGCTGCCTCCGAGGGCGCGACCGTGTGGGTGCAGGACTACCAGCTGCAGCTCGTGCCCAGGATGCTGCGGCAGATGCGTCCCGATCTGACCATCGGGTTCTTCGATCACATCCCGTTCCCGCCGGTCGAGATCTTCGCCCAGCTGCCCTGGCGGCGCTCGGTGCTCGAGGGCCTCACCGGTGCGGATCTGGTCGGCTTCCAGCGCCCCGGCGACGCCCAGAACTTCCAGAACTGCGTCCGCCGGTTCCTGGGAGTCTCTTTCCGCCGCGGCGAGGCCGAGATCACCGCGCAGACCACCTCCACCGCCTTCGACTTCACGGGCGAGGACGCCGCGGACGATCCGTCGTGGACCCTGAAGGCCGGTCCGTACCCGATCTCGATCGACGTCGAGGGCATCAAGGAGATGGCCGCCCGGAAGGAGACGAAGGAGCGCGCGCGGCAGATCCGCCGCGAGCTCGGCGATCCCGAGACGGTGTTCCTGGGCGTGGACCGCCTGGACTACACCAAGGGCATCCGCCATCGGATCAAGGCCTACGGCGAGCTGCTGGCAGACGGCGATCTCGATGTCGATCACGACATCCTGGTCCAGGTCGCCTCCCCGTCGCGCGAGCGCGTGGAGTCCTACAAGGTGCTGCGCGAGCAGGTCGAGGGCATGGTCGGGCACCTCAACGGCCAGTACGACACCATGGGCCACACCGCGATCCGCTACCTCCACCACGGCTATCCGTTCGAGGAGATGGTCGCGCTCTACCTGGCCACCGACGTCATGCTCGTGACCTCCCTGCGCGATGGGATGAACCTGGTGGCCAAGGAGTTCGTGGCGGCCAAGGCCGACGGCAGCGGACGGCTCGTGCTCTCCGAGTTCACGGGGGCGGCGGATCAGCTCAAGCAGGCGATCCTGGTCAACCCGCACGACATCGACGACCTCAAGCTGCTCATGCTCGCGGCCAAGGCCATGCCGGACGACGAGGCCCGCAAGCGCATGCGCGCCATGCGCCGGCAGGTGCTGACCCACGACGTCGACGCCTGGCAGGAGGCGTTCCTCAACGACCTCGCCGCCCTCCGCCGCCGCAACGACGATGCCCAGGAGTCCTGAGCCCATGTCCTCTCCCGACGACGCCCTGTCTCCTGAGCTGCTCGAGGCCCTGCGGCGTCTGGCGAAGGCGCCCGTCCTGCTGGCCGCCTTCGACTTCGACGGCACCCTGGCCCCCTTCACCGTGGACCCGCAGGACTCCCGGGCGCTGCCCGAGGCCCAGGAGGCGCTCGACCGGCTGGCGGCCATGGAGCGCACTCACGTGGGCATCATCTCCGGGCGGGACCTCGGCTTCCTGCGCTCCGTCGTGGACAAGGACCGCACCAAGCTGCTCAGCGGGTCCCACGGGGCCGAGCTGGACCTGCATCCGCTCGGGCCCGACGCCGGCGACACGACCATCCGCCTGTCCGGGGAGCAGCTCGTGGCACTCGATCGCGCCGTCGACGCCGTGCGCGAGGTCGTGGACAGGTATCCCGGGGCCAAGGCCGAGCTCAAGCCGGCAGGGGTCTGCCTGCACACCCGTCCCATGGAGGACCAGTCCCTGTCGGATCAGGCGCTGGCCGAGATGCTCGGGCGCTTCGAGGCCCTGGACGGACTGCGCATCACCCCGGGCCAGCAGGTCATGGAGTGCTCGGTGCTCTCGGCGCTCTCGGCGACCAAGGGCGAGGGCGTCGAGGCGCTGATCCGGGCCACCGGCGCGGATGCGGCGCTGTTCGTGGGCGACGACGTCACCGACGAGGACGGCATGCGAGCGCTGCGCCCCCAGGACGTCGGCCTGAAGGTCGGCGACAAGGAGACGGTCGCGCCGTTTCGCGTGGCCTCCCCCGAGGCCCTGGGGCGACTGCTGACGCAGTTCGCGCAGCTGCGGGCGGACGCCCTGGGCTGAGCGGATCCGAGATCTGCTCAGCCCTTGACGGCCCCGCCGGTGAGTCCGGCCACGATGTAGCGCTGCAGGAAGAGGAACAGCAGCACGACTGGCAGCGCCGAGAGCACGGCTCCTGCTGTGAAGACTCCCCAGTCCGCCCCGAACTCGACCGAGACGAACTGGTAGAGGCCCACCGCGAGCGTGTATTGGCGAGGATCCTGCAGGACGATCTGCGCCAGCAGGAAGTCGGAGAACGACGCGATGAAGGAGAGCATGCCGACGACCACGATGATCGGCGTCACGAGCGGCAGGATCATCCGCCAGTAGATCTGGGCATGGCTCGCCCCATCCAGCGTCGCGGCTTCGTCGAGGTCCCGCGGGATGGTGTTGAAGAACCCGAACATCAGGAACGTGTTCGCTCCCAGAGCCCCGCCCAGGTACACAGCGATCAGGCCGAAGCGGGAGTTCAGTCCCAGGACCGGATAGACCTCGGAGATCGCGAACAGGAGCAGGAAGATCGCCACGAAGGCCAGCAGCTGGGGGAACATCTGGATGATGAGCAGTGCCATGAGCCCCTGGCGTCTGCCCCGGAAGCGGAACCGGGAGAACGCATAGGCCGCCGCCGCCCCCATGAGCACCGTGCCGATCGCTGTGATCGTGGAGACCATCATGGAATTGAGGAACCAGCGCGGGAACGGATTCTGCGGATCGGAGAACAGCTGCCTGTAGTTCGCATCGGTGACGGTGGCGAACAGCTGATTCGAGCCCACCAGCGACCCCGAAGCCGACAGCGAGGCCGACAGGGCGTAGACGAGCGGGAACAGCGCGAACACGCACATGGCCACGGCGGCGAGATGGCGCCACCAGGCATTCGAGCGTGCACGGGCGCTGCGACGACGACGAGGGGTGCGAGACCCTGCGGTGCTGGCCATGTCAGTTGATCTCCTCGAGAGCCTGGGAGCGACGGAAGGTCAGCAGCGAGATGAGCGCGACCATGAGGAAGATCAGGATCGACAGGGCCGCCGCCAGACCGTAGTCATTGGTGCCGCCCGCGAACGCGATCTTGTAGACGAACGTGATCAGGATGTCCGTCCCGCCGACCCCCGTCGTGGATTCGAGGTCCACGGGCCCGCCGCCGGTGAGCAGGTAGATCACGTTGAAGTTATTGAAGTTCATGGCGAAGGAGGCGATCAGCAGCGGGCCCACCGCCACCATGAGCATCGGCAGCGTGATCGAGCGGAAGCGACGCACCGGGCCCGCACCGTCGGTCGAAGCCGATTCGTAGATCTCGGAGGGGATCGCCTGAAGGGCCCCGGAGCAGATCAGGAACATGTACGGGAAGCCCAGCCACAGGTTCACCAGCAGGACCGAGCCTCGCGCCAGCCAGGCGTTCTCCAGCCAGGGCACCCCTGCGCCCCCGAGCAGCACCTGGTTGATCCATCCGTAGTCGGTGTTCAGCAGTCCGGCCCAGATCAGCGCCGAGAGGAACATGGGGAAGGCATAGGGAAGGAAGAGGATCGCCCGGTAGAAGCCGCGTCCGCGCAGCTGGGGGTCGTTGAGCAGCATCGCCAGCAGCAGCCCCAGGAAGAAGGTGAGCGCGACCGACAGGATGGCGAAGGCGAAGGTCCACAGCGTCACGGATACGAACGGCCCGCCCAGGATCTCGGGGTCGAAGATCGCCGCGAAGTTCTCGAATCCCACGAACTCCCGCCAGCCCGGACGCAGCTCCTCGCCCGCCTCCGAGACGAACGAGCCCTCACCGGAGTCGCTGTACACCGTGCCGTCCTCGGCGACCATGGAGCCTGTGTCCTCGTCGTAGCTCAGCGTCGGCTCCCAGGCATAGGCGGTCCGCCCGTCCTCGGTCCGCAGCGAGCCGTCATCCGGATCTCCCGAGACCGGGACGCGAAGCTGCTCCAGGTCCTCCGAGGCCGAGACGACGCCCGCGTAGTCCAGCACCTCGTAGCCATCCGCAGCTGTGACCCGATCCCCGTCCGTCTGGGCAGAGTCCTCAGCAGCCAGCGGCTGATCGGCCGTGCCGATCAGCACTTCCTCGTCCTCGACAGCCGCCAGGGCGAGGTCGCCGTCGTCGCTGCGCAGCACGGTCACAGCACGTTCGGGCGAGCCCTCCACGCGCTGCTCGTAGGTGCGGGTCAGCTGGGCGATCGCCTCGTCCTTGGAGCCGTTGTGCCCGTCGCCGTAGTTCGTGAACGCAGTCATGCCCGTGTAGAGGATGACGAAGACCTGGAAGACCACGAGCATCAGCAGCCCGGGGAACAGGTACTTGCCCGGGAGCATCCGCCGGGAGGGGACGAAGTAGATCAGGTCGGCGATGACCAGCGCGAGAACCAGGAAGAGGCAGATCGCCCAGCTGCCGACCGTGGCCGAGGCCACGATCCCATAGAGGCCGAACGCGTTGACCAGCCCCATCAGGGCGAGCTTGACCAGGAATCCGGCGCCGAAGCCCCGGGTGTGGGAGCGTCGCGGGGGCTTCGAATCCAGCTCGGAGCCCATCTCCGGAGCCTTCACCTGCTCAGTCATCAGATCTGCCCCTCGATGCTCTCGATCATGGACTGCCACTGGGGTCCGGGCTCCGCGCGTCCGTCCAGGATGGCGTTCTCCGTGGTGCCCCAGAAGCTCCACACCGCTCCCATGGCCGGGATCGACGGCATGGGCAGCGCCAGCTCGTCGGCGATCCTGGCGTACTCGGTGCGCAGGGGATCGCCGTCCATCGCCTCCACGGCGGTGACGGAGGCCGGAGGCCGCCCTGTGGATTCGTAGAGGGCGGTCTGCGCCTCGGTGGTGGGCAGCCAGTTGGTCACGAAGTCATGTGCGGCGACCGGATTCGCCGCGTGGGCGTTGACGAACAGCGCCTGGACTCCGGCGAACGGCCGAGCGGGCTGGTCACCGGCTGGCGGCACGGGGAGCACGGTGCACCTCATCCCGGCCGCCTCGATCGCCGCGAGCTCCCACGGCCCTCCGATCAGGAAGGGCGACTCTCCGTTGAGGAACGCCTCAGAGGCGATGTCGGGAGTCATCGAGGTCTGCACATCGCCCGCCTCCCCGAGCTCGGCCAGGTAGTCGGCGAAGGCCTCGCCCTCCGAGCCGCCCATGGTCAGTTCGGGCAGGTATTCGCCGTCCTCGGTCCGGTGGAAGACCTCCGCGCCGAATGAGGTCTGCAGCGGGTAGAGGTGGTACGGATCTCCCGAGGTGGGCGATTGGGAGACCGCCAGCGGATAGCTCAGCCCCTGCTCCTGCATCAGCCGCCGGCCGATCCGCCGCAGCTCGTCGAAGGACTCCGGCTGCGCGTCGGTGATCTGATCGTTGCGGATCAGCGCCACGCACTCCACGGCATAGGGCACCCCGTAGGACACCCCGTCGAAGACGACGGCGGTCAGAGCGTTGTCCGTGAAGTCCTGCGCTCGGTCGCCCAGCTCGACCGATGCCACGACGCCGTTCGTGGCCAGCTGCCCGAGACTGTCATGCGGGGAGATGATGATGTCCGGGGCCTGGCCCATGGGCGACTGCGCGATGAAGTCCGAGATCGAGTCGGCGTTGATCTCACGCTGGATGTACTCGACGTTCACGCCCGTCTGCTGCGTGAATCCCTCGGCGATGCGCCGCAGGCCGGGGATCTCGTCGTCACCGGCCTGGATCTTCAGCGTTCCTGCACCGAGTCCCAGACCGGCGCCCGATTCGGTGCAGGCGCTCAGCGCCCCGAGAGCACCCAGACCCAGGCCTCCGCCCAGCAGGGCCCGGCGCGTCAGACGTCGGTCAGGACGCTGTCCAGTCGCAGCCCGGTGTCTCGGGTACGGC
The DNA here is from genome assembly GCF_026672465.1 of Kocuria sp. SL71. Classification (NCBI taxonomy): domain Bacteria; kingdom Bacillati; phylum Actinomycetota; class Actinomycetes; order Micrococcales; family Micrococcaceae; genus Kocuria; species Kocuria sp. SL71. The sequence continues at coordinate 18,826 of NZ_JAPPRE010000001.1, read as the reverse complement.
GTTCGCTCCACAGTGATCTCCGTTCCGATCTGGGACGGTGCATACCCGAATCCAGGCTGCAGGAGCCCCAGGATAAATGCTCAGCCCACTATGTGACACGCGACACGCTCAGACCAGGTGATGTGCGCAGCGCCGGCGTCATCTCACCGGCTGCCGCTTGACCAGTAGGCTCTTGTCCCATGACGGAGTCCCCCACCGCCCCGCCCGAGACGCATCGCCACGGGCGCCGCGTATCCATCCAGACCGGCTTCCCCCAGCCCGAGCTGCTGGATCTGCCGTGGCAGGTACCGCTGGCCGAGTGGCCCGAGGACGTCCTGGTGGCCTACCCCCGGGGCATCTCCCGTCACGTCGTGCGCTTCGCCCGGGTGGGCGAGCGCGTCCTGGCCGCCAAGGAGACCACGGCCCGCAATGCCTCGCGGGAGTACGAGGTCCTGCGCCAACTGCGGCACATGGGCACGCCGTCGGTCGTGCCGGTCGCCGTGGTCACCGATCGACGTGCGCCGGACGGCACCGAGCTGCCTGCGGTGCTGCTCACGGAGCATCTGGCCTTCTCCCTGCCCTACCGGGTGCTGTTCTCGGACAATCCGGACCCCGAGATCGCAAACAAGCTCGTGGATGCCCTGGCGCTGCTGCTGGTCCAGCTGCACCTGGCCGGCTTCTACTGGGGGGACGCCTCCCTGTCGAACACCCTGTTCCTGCGCGATGCCGGGGCCTTCGCGGCATGCCTGGTGGATGCGGAGACCGGCGAGCTGCACCCGCGGCTGACGGACGGCCAGCGACGTTACGACCTGGACCTGGCCACGACCAACGTGGCCGGCGAGCTCATGGACCTGCTGGCGGCCTTCGAGCAGGACCAGGACCCCGCAGACATCCATGAGGACCTGCGCGGCGACGATCAGCTCGACCCCGAGGACCGCGGCACGCACTCCGGGCCCGGCTACGAGCCAGCGGCCGCCACTCAGGCGCTGACGGTGCTCCCGGCCGTGGCCACCGCCTCGACCCCGGTGGACCCGTTCGCCACCGCCAACCGGCTCTCGGAGACCTACGACTCCCTGTGGGAGGAGCTCACCGGAGAGGAGCGCTTCCCTCACGAGCAGAAGTGGCGCGTGGCGGAGCGCGTGCAGCGCCTCCAGGACCTCGGCTTCGATGTGGAGGAGGCCTCCCTGGACACCGACGACGACGGCGTGGTGCGCCTGATCCCCCGCGTGGTCGAGCCGGGGCACCACACCCGGGAGCTGCTGAACCTGACCGGTCTGCACGCCCGGGAGAACCAGGCGCGGCGCATCCTCACGGACATCCGCCAGTTCGGCCGCGCCCTGTACCCGGGGCTGCCCGACGACATGACCGCCAGCCTGTGGAAGCAGGAGGTCTTCTCGCCCATGATGCAGGCGGTCCCCGCGGAGCTGCGCGCCAAGCGCGAGCCCGCCGAGATCGTCCACGAGGTGCTGGAGCACCGCTGGTTCCTCTCCGAGCGGCAGAAGCACGACGTGCCGACCGAGGTCGCCACGAAGGACTACCTGGAGTCCCAGCTGCGGCGCAGGCCCGATGAGCAGATGAGGCTCTGAGGCCTCCCGGATCCGCGGGTGCTCAGTCCTGTCCGAGCTGGCCCAGCAGCGCATCGCGCACCCGCTGCGCCCAGTCGGCGCCGAGCTCCCCTTCCCGCGCCAGACGCGCATAGGCGGAGCCCAGCACGAAGTCGATCACGACCTCCAGATCGAGATCGGAGCGCAGCCGCCCCGCCTCGACCTGCAGCTGCAGCAGCCGGTGCAGCTGCTCGATCCTGGGCCGCACCAGGTGCAATCGCAGGATCCGGGCCACCTCGGAGGTCGGCTGGGACAGCAGTGCGACTGCCGTGCCCGTCCCGAGATCGAGGACCAGCGATCGCACCGCGGCATCGAGAGCCTCGGTCCACTGCCGCTGGGTCCACTGCCCGTCCTGGGGGATCTCCAGGGGCCGCGGTGCGAGGCTGTCGCCGCTGCGCTCCAGGACGTCCTCGACCATGGCCTCGGTATTGGCGTAGCGGCGGTAGATCGAGGTCTTGGCCACCCCGGACTCGGCCGCGACCGATTCGATGGAGACCCGTCCCGGGCCCTCATGCACGAGCAGCGACAGGACTGCCGCGACGATCTTGCGATCCGTCGTGGCAGCGCGCCCCCGCGCCGGCCCTGCCGAGGCCTCCTGCCGCTGCGAGCTCATGCGACCTGCCGCTGGGCAGACTCCGCCTCGCCGGGCCCGGCGGTCTCCTGATCTGCGGGCTCGGCATGCCCGATGACATCCTGGAACAGGGTGAGCCCCTCCATGCCCGGCAGGCGGGCGATGTTGGCGTCGAGCTTGCGCATCTCCGCACGCCCCTCCTCGCCGGCGAAGAGGTGGCCCATCACGTGGCGGACCTCCTCATCGCTCATCACGCCGGAGCCCACCGGGCGCCAGGCGCTGCGCAGCGCGAGCCGGGTGATGCGCTGGGCCTTGACGGAGTCGCCCAGGCGCTGCCGGGCCTGCGTGGAGTAGAAGGCCACGTGGCGCGACTCCTGACGGGCGATGCGCACGAGCAGCTCCGAGAGCACGGGGTGCTTCTCGATCGCTGCCATCCGCTTGTAGGCCGCCACCGCCGAATACTCGTTCGCCGCTCCCCAGGTCATGTGCGTGGCCACGAAGTCGTGGCCGATCAGCGTGGACAGCAGCGACTGCTTCAGCGGCTTGAGCGCCTCCGCCCAGCCCAGCTTCACGCGCTTGGCCTTGATCTCGTCGTAGTCCACGACGATTCCGTGCAGCCCCAGCACCTCCGCCAGCGCCTCGCCGTGCCAGAACTCCTCTCGGTTCCACATGGTCATGAACGCGGAGACGTCCTCGTCGTGGTGCGACGGGGTGATCAGCAGATCGCGCAGGTAGCAGACGGTGTGGAACTCGACATCGCACATGTAACGCAGCACCCGCAGCGACGACTCCGGCAGGGGGTCCCTGCGGAAGCTGTCCATGTCGAGGTCCTCCCACGCGACGCGGTGGGAGGACTCGGCGAAGCGGTCGATGTCGAATGCCATGCGATCAGTGCCTCTTCCAGTCTTCGATCGGCCAGTGGGAGCGCTTGGCCAGGCGATACAGGGGGATGTCCGGATTCACGGCGGCCGGGTGCCCGACCAGACCGAGCCACGCCGCATCGGCCACGGAGTCGCCGTAGCCGAAGGAGCGGGACAGGTCCAGGCCGTGATCCTGCGCGTAGCGCTTGAGCCACTGGGCCCGGGCCTCATCGACCAGAGGCGGGGTGTCGAGGTAGCCGGTCAGCACGCCGGCACGCACACCCATCCGGGAGGCGACGACCTCGTCGAACAGATCCGCGACCGGTGAGACGAGCAGCTCCGGGCTGCCCGTCACGAGCACCGTGCGGTGCCCTGCTGCGCGGTGCTCCTCGAGGCGGGCCAGGGCACCGGGTTCAGCCGCTCGAGCATCTGCTCGCCCAGGGGGCCGTCGACCGCCTCGCGGATCGAGGACTCCGGGAGGCCTTCGTAGCGGCGCAGGAACGAGCGCAGGAACTCGCCGCGATCGCGCCGCTCGGCCTTGAGGTAGGTGGGCACGGTGCGCACCATGCCCAGGATGTCGCTCGGAATGCGCGACGGTGCGACCCTGCGCTGCACGGCCAGGTACTGGGAGACCACGGTCGAGTCGAGCACGGTGCCCTCGAGGTCGAACAGCGCCAGGACGTCGGTGCCCGGCTTGAGCTCCCGGCGCGGGCGCTCGGTGCGCTTTCGCCGGGCTGCCGAGGCCCGCGAGTACGCCTTGGTCATCTCCGTGAGGGCAGGCAGGTGGATCTGCTGCCAGTAAGTGCGCCACTCGATGTCGCGGGGGTCGAAGGACGAGTCCTCCGGCGCATCCTGCGGCCGCTGGGCGTTGAGCGCACGCGTGTTGGTGTCGTCGAAGATCATCTCGGTGCGCGTGTAGTTCTGGTAGAGATCCACGTAGGTGCGCAGCGAGCCCAGCCCGGACTGGGCCTTGTGCAGCCGATTCGCCCACTGCAGGGTGCACTTGGTCGAGGGCAGCAGCTCGTTGAGCCGCCCGCCCAGATCGACCAGCCGCTCGCGCACGGCCAGGGAGCTCTCCACGCCGTTGTTGGCCGGGAACTTCCATTCCGGGACGACCACGGGCTTGCCGTCGGGCCCCTCGACCGGGTGCTCGAGGAAGTACTCGCGGACGTACTCGTACATCTTGTGGAACGGCAGCGGGTTCGAGGCGCCCGTGCAGATCTGGTAGTACCCCGCCCGGGAGCGCTCCCCCTCGGCCTCCCCTCGGTGGCCCTGCAGGGCGAGGGTCACGATCGCGTTGACCACGAAGTCCACCGGGGTCACGTCCAGCACGGAGTCCGGCAGGCCCGGGAACTCGGGCAGCGCGCCCTTGGCGTAGGCCATGATCAGCGGATCGGCGACCTTGTAGCCGTCGATCCAGCCCGGGAAGGGGTGGCGCAGGGAGGACTCGATGATGGCCGGGCGCACGACCGAGAGGCGGTGCCCGTCACCGGCCCACAGGTCCTCGGCCACGCGCTCGCCCATGGCCTTGGTGAAGGTGTAGACGTCGGTCCAGCCCAGCGACTGCGCGCGGGTGCGGCCCAGATCCACCAGGCGCTGAGTGATCCAGCCGGTGCGACTGGCCTCCGCCGAGCCGGCCACCGACTTGGGGCCCTGCTTGCCCTCGGTGCGGGTCGCGGACTCCACGAACGCGTGCAGCTGCTCCGGGGTCCGAGAGGCCGCCTCGGCCTCGGCGCGCGAGGCGATCGCGTGGTCGAGCTCCAGGCGCCAGTCGACGTCGTGGTCCACGGCCGTCTCCGGGCGCAGGCCCTTGGCGATGCCGCCCACGTAGCAGGTCGAGACGTGGATGACGTGGGGGTCCTGGCCCGAGGCGCGCAGGGCCTCGTAGAGGCTCAGCGCACCGCCCACGTTGGTCTTGAAGGCGTCGTCGATCGGCGGATCGAACGAGACGGTCGAGGCCGAGTGGATCACGACGTCGAACGGCTCGCGGATCTCGCTCAGTGCGGAGAGATCGCCGGAGAGCACATCGGTGCGCTCCTCGAAGATCCGACGGGCCTCGTCGTCACCGACGGCAGCGCGCCAGTTCTTGAAGACGGGCTTGCGGAAGAGCTGCCCGAGCCGGGTCTGTGCGGTGATCTCGCCCTTGGGGCGGATGACGGCGGTGACGTGCACGTCCGCTCCGGAGGAGAGCAGGCGCTCGAGGACCGCCTGGCCGAGGAAGCCGGTGGCTCCGGTCAGCAGCACGCGCTTGGTGGTGGTCTCGCTCAAGAGGACTCCTTGTGCAGGGGCGGCCTGTCGGCCGCCTCGAGGGGCGCGGCGCCTGCCGCGCGATGTCAGGGACGGGGCTTGGGTGCTACCAGTGTGCCGGACGACGGGGACGTCACAGGCACAGTCGCGGGCCTCGTGATGGGCATCTCAGCTCGGCACGCAGGCCGCCGAGGGCTCACCGGCCGCTGCGCAGCGCCGCCGCCAGCGGCTCGGGCCCGCGCAGGCCGGGGAGGAGTGGACCGGGGCATCGGCCCGGCTGCTCAGCTGCCGGCGCTCGCGCACCCCCGGGGCCAGGACCTCGAGGGCGCGTCGAGCCCGGCGGGCCGACATCCGCGGCGCCACCAGCGGCGAGTAGCCGATTCCGAGCGCGCGCCTGGCGGGCGCTGCGGCCGAGGCGTCTGCCAGCAGCCGGGTCCGGGCCTCCTCGCGGAAGAACGCGATGTAGTCGTCGGTGCGCTCGAGGGACTGCCGGCACAGCCGGTCGATGACCGGGTGATCGGCCACCTCGCCCAGGCGCTGCAGCAGTGCTGCCGCCGTGGACTCCCGGGACAGCTCGCGGGCCATCTGCCCTGCCACGATCCGCTCGCCGCGCAGGTTCGTCCACACGGAGTCGGTCATCGGATAGACGTGGTCCAGGAGCCGACCCAGGCGGCCGCGGAGGTCGTCGTCCGGCTCGACCTCGGGCGGAGTGGGGGCTCCGTGGGCACGCAGCACGCGCTTGAGGGCATCGGCGATCCAGAACTTCTCGTAGGCCCAGGTGGTCAGGAAGGCGTCGATCCGAGCCTCCTTGGAGGTCCACCCGGCGAACAGGTCGCGCAGCCGGCCGGTGGTCGAGCGCTGCAGGTCCCACAGGTGGCGCACGGCTTCCAGGACGTCGTCATCCAGTCGACGCTGCTCGAACTCCTCCAGCCCGAGATCCGAGGAGAAGGCTCCGCGCTCGCGCCGGAAGAACTCCCGCACGGAGAAGTCCGTGGACAGGACCCCCTGCTGCCCGGGGGTGCTGTAGAGCCTGCCGGAACGGTGCTGGGCCAGGTATCCGAGCGGGGGCTGGGCTGCGGCTGCTGCCAAGGGGACTGCCTCGTCTCATCTGAATCGCTACGCTCACCGTAGTGTAGCCTGTCCACCATGATGACTGCTCTGATCACCGGCGGAACCTCCGGCATCGGATCTGCGTTCGCGGAGGCGCTGGCGCGCCGCGGATTCAGCCTCGTCCTGGTCGCCCGCGGCGCCGAGCGCCTCGAGTCCACCGCCTCGCGGCTGAGCGCGGAGTACGCGGTCGAGGTCGAGACCCTCGAGGCCGATCTCAGCGACGCCGACGACGTCGCCCGCGTCGCCGAGCGCATCGAGGACCCGCGCGCACCGATCGACATGCTGGTCAACAACGCCGGCTTCTCGGTCAAGCGCACCTACCAGGCCGAGGGCCTGGACCTGCACCACCGCGGCATCGACGTCATGGCCAAGGCCGTCCTGGATCTCTCCTCGGCCGCCGCCCGCGCCATGACCGCCCGCGGCGAGGGGTGGATCCTCAACGTCTCCTCGACCTCCGGCGAGGTCACCATGGGCCCCTACTCCGCGCTCAAAGCCTGGTGCACCACCTACACCGAGTCCCTGGCCGTGGAGCTGGAGGGCACGGGCGTGCGCGTGATGGCGCTGCTGCCCGGCTGGGTGCGCACCGAGTTCCACGCCCGGGCGGGCATCAGCGGCTCCTCCATACCCGACTTCCTCTGGCTGCAGGCCGACGACCTGGTCGAGGAGGCCCTCAAGGACCTGGCCCGCGGCCGCGTGGTGTCGATCCCCACGCTGCGCTACAAGGCGATCATGCTCGGAGCCAAGCTCGCCCCGCGCGCTGTGGTGCGCAAGTGCTCGGGCATGCTGATGGGCTCTCGCGCCAATGAGACTCCGCTGGCCGAGCCCGCGGCCTCCGGCTCCACCGCCCGACGCCGCGCTGGACAGGGGAAGCACGCATGAGCACTCAGGACCACGACCGGCGCGCATCAGAGTCCGAGGCAGGCCAGGCGGCCGAGGAGCCGCAGCATCCCGCCGAGGCCGGGCAGCGCAGCACCCCGTGGGGCGCCGCGCAGGAGCGCGCCAGCCGGGAGGCGCGCGAGCTGCGCCAGCGCCTGGACGGCTGGACGCATCCGGAGCACGAGCCGGTCCTGGAGAGCATCGACTCCCACGGTCAGCGCGAGGAGCGCAGCGGCCCCGATCCCGTGGCTCCCCCGGCGGCCTCGGCGCACATCAGCCTCGCCGACTTCACCGGGCAGTCCCGTCGGCGGGCGCGCACGATCGCGCAGACCATCTTCTTCCGGGGTCTGGTCGACCGTGTGGTCCGTCGCCGGGTCGTCCGCGCCCCGGGAGCGGAGCAGCTCTCCGGCGGGTGCGTGGTGGTGTGCAACCACTCGAGCCACCTCGACGCCCCCATGATCATGAGCTCGCTGCCGCCCAACCTGCGCCACGAGGTCGCCACCGGCGTGGCAGCCGACTACTTCTTCACCGCCTGGCACAAGCGGCTGTTCACGCAGCTGGTCTTCAACGCATTCCCCGTCGACCGCAAGGGCAGCGGGGCCAACCGCGGGCTGACCAAGAAGCTGATCGCCGCCGGGATCCCCGTGCTGATCTTCCCCGAGGGCACCCGCTCCAAGGACGGGCGCATGCGCGACTTCAAGATGGGCGCGGCGGCGCTGTCCCAGTCGCTCGAGGTCCCCGTCCTGCCGGTCGCCCTGATCGGCGCCCACGAGGCCATGCCCAAGGGGTCCTCGTGGCCGCGCTGGGGCCGCCCGCCGGTTGTCGTGGCCCTGGGCGAGCCCATGCGGCACCGCCCCAACGAGTCCGTTCCGTCGTTCAACGAGCGGATCCAGGCCACGGTCCGGTCGCTGTACGCGCAGAACCGGCCCCTGATCGACGATCCCGACGCCGCCTGAGCCCGGCAGCAGGGCCCGCCGCGCGCCGCCCCTGACGGACGCGGCAGCGCCCGACGGAGGATGATAGGCACCACACGAGCAGAAGGAGCACGAGCAGCGATGCCGAACGTCAAGCACATGAAGTGGTGGGGCTGGGGAGAAGAGGGCGTCTTCTTCAACTGGCAGAACAAGCCGGCCTTCGCCCCGATCGTGCGCCGGGCCGTGGGCGTCGACCTGCGCCCGCGCGAGGTCGACACGGTCGACTTCGCCACCGCCCAGGTCCCCGAGTCCCGCCTGCCGGAGGACCTCCGCTCCGAGCTCACCGCGATCCTCGGCGCCGAGCACACCGTGACCGATGACCACGACCGCGTGGTCCACTGGGCCGGCAAGGCCGTCATGGACATCGTCAAGACGCTGCAGAACCGCTTCGAGCGCCTGCCCGACGTCGTCGTCTACCCGGCCGACGAGCAGCAGGTCGCCGCGGTGACCCGCCTGGCCGTCGAGCGCGACCTGGTGCTGATCCCGTTCGGCGGAGGCACCAGCATCTCGCGCAGCCTGCAGCCCCGCCCGGAGGAGACCCGCACGGTCGTCTCCGTGGACCTGGGACGCATGAACAAGGTGCTCGAGATCGACGAGACCTCCTGCATCGCCCGTATCCAGGCCGGGACGCTGGGCCCGGACATGGAGGAGCAGCTCAACGCCCGCGGCTGGACCCTGGGCCACTTCCCGGACTCCTTCACCCACTCGACCGTCGGCGGCTGGGCGGCCACGCGCTCGTCGGGCATGCAGTCGGACAAGTACGGCGACATCGCGGACATCATCCGCGGCATGGACGTCGTGCGCCCCGGCGGCACCGTGCGGCTGCGCCCGCTGCCCTCCACCTCGACCGGGCCGTCCCTGCGGGAGATGTTCATCGGCTCCGAGGGCCGGCTGGGCATCATCACCGAGCTGTGGGTCCAGGTCCACCGCATCGCCCCCGAGCGCCAGGTCATCGCCTACATGTTCCCCACGTGGGAGCAGGGGCTGACCGGGATCCGGCAGATCAAGGAGGCGGAGATCCCCACGACCTTCGCCCGCATCTCGGATGCCGGCGAGACCGAGTTCTCCCTGGCCACGCAGAAGGCGCCCACCTCCCGGAAGTCGGAGATCGCCGCCAAGGGCCAGGAGACGCTGTGGGCGTTCATGCGCAAGCGCGGCTGGGACACCCAGGCCATGTGCATCGCCTACGTCTGCTTCGAGGGCGCCAAGGCGGACGTCGCCCGCCACCGCAAGGCGGTCGCCGGCATCGCCAAGTCGAACGGCGCGATCGTGCTGGGCTCCGGACCCGGAGCGCTCTACGACCAGAAGAAGTTCGACACCCCGTACCTGCGCGACTTCCTGCTCGAGCAGCAGATCATCGGCGACGTCTCCGAGACGGCCGCGCCCTGGTCGCGGCTGATCTCGGTGCACAAGGCCGCATACCAGGCCGCCCAGTCCGCCTTCGACGAGCTCGGCGTCAAGGGCTGGATCATGAGCCACATGTCGCACTCGTACCACACGGGGGCCTGCCTCTACTTCACGTTCGCGTTCCCCTTCACCGACGAGAACGTCGACTACGAGTACGCCCTGGTCAAGACGCGGATCCAGCAGGCCTTCATCGACGCCGGCGGCACTCTGTCGCATCACCACGGCGTCGGTGCGGAGCACAGCCCCTGGATGGACCAGGACGTCTCCGAAGAGGGCGTCGAGGTCCTGCGCGGGCTGTTCCGCTCGGCCGACCCCGGCGAGAACTTCAACCCCGGCAAGGTCATCGACTCCCCCGACACCCAGACCCGGGTGCTGGAGCAGCACCGTCAGCAGCAGGGCTGAGCCTCCTGATCGGCTCGCACGGCCCCCGTCGGCAGACTCTGCCGACGGGGGCCGTTCTGCATCCGGGCCGCAGCCTCCTCCCGTCGCCGCCGCGCCGCCATCGGAATAAGCCCCGGGCCCTGAGGTGCTGAGACGGGTGGAACCTCTCTCGGGCCCTCGAAGAATCCTGCGGCCCGGATCCTCGATCAAGGAGCACCCCATGGCAGCATCCGCACGCATCCCCGGCATCGACACGCAGTTCCTCCCGCTGAACCTCGGCGGCAACACCTTCGGCTGGACGTCGGACGAGCAGACCTCCTTCGAGGTCCTGGACGGCTTCGTCGCGGCCGGCGGCACCTTCATCGACACCGCAGACATGTACTCGGTCTGGGCCGACGGCCACACCGGCGGCGAGTCCGAGACCGTCCTGGGCCGCTGGCTGGCCGCCCGCGGCAACCGCGAGGACATGCTGATCGCGACCAAGACCGGTCGGCACCCGGAGTTCACCGGCCTGGCCGACGAGACCGTCAAGGCCTCCCTCGAGGCCTCCCTGCAGCGGCTGCAGACCGACCGGATCGACCTGTACTACGCGCACTACGACGACGAGGCGATCGCGATCGCCGACCAGGTCCGCACCTTCCACGATCTCGTGCAGTCCGGCAAGGTCATGGCCTACGGGCTGTCCAACTACTCGCCGCAGCGCATGCGCGAGTTCTTCGAGACCGCCCGCCGCGAGGGCCTCACTGCCCCGGTGGCGATCCAGCCGCAGTACAGCCTGGTGTTCCGCAAGGAATACGAGCAGGACTACTCCCCCATCGCCCGCGAGTACGGCGCGGCCGTGTTCCCGTACTTCTCCCTGGCCGCAGGCTTCCTCACCGGCAAGTACCGCACGAAGGCCGATCTCGAGGGTGCCCAGCGCGGCGGGATGGCCGAGGGCTACTTCTCCGAGGACGGCCTGCGCGTGGTCGAGGCCGTGGAGCGCATCGCCGCTGCTCGCGGCGTCGAGATGCCCACCGTGGCCCTGGCCTGGCTGCTGGCCCGCGGCATCACCGCCCCGATCGCCTCGGCCTCCCGGGTCGAGCAGCTCCCGGCGCTGATCGCAGCCGCCGAGCTCGAGCTCACGGATGCGGAGGTCACGGCGCTGAACGAGGCCTCCCAGCCCTTCGCCTGATCCCCACCCCTGACCCGCTCCTCGTCCGCGCGGCGTCGGAGCAGGTCAGGGGCTCCAGCACCCCGCACCGACGGCCGGGTGCCGGTCGCGCCCTCACCGGCAGCGATCGGCACCCGGCCGTCGGCATCTCGCCCTCGCGCTGCGCGCTCATCGGGCTTTCATTCCGGTGGGCCATAGTCGAGGGACATCGCGGTCCAGGGACAGCAGGTCCCGCGCATCCTGCGGATCGCCACCGGAGGTGAGAGGCATGACCGCCCATCGGCACAGCAGCAACGGACCGCCCCGCGCCGTCGTCGTGGGCTCTGGGCCCAACGGCCTCACGGCCGCCGCACTGCTCGCCCGTGAGAGCTGGGAGGTCGACGTCTACGAGGGCGGCGAGCATCCCGGCGGCGCGGCGGCCTCCGCCCCGCTGCTCGGCGAGGGCACGATCGTTGATCTGGGCGCCGCCGGGCACCCCTTCGGCGTCGCCAGCCCGGTGTTCCGGGACCTGCGCCTGGAGCAGCACGGCCTTCAGTGGGTCCGCAGCGCCTATCCCATGGCGCATCCGGCTGAAGGCGCTCCGGCCGCGCTGCTCCACCAGGACCTCGCCTCCACGGCTGAGGGCCTGGGACGCGACGCCCGCGCCTGGCGCGCTCTGCACGCCCCCGTCGTCGAGGGCCTCGACGCCCACCTGGAGAACATCCTGGGGCCCATGCTGCGCTGGCCGAAGCACCCCGCTGGCTATGGCGCGCTTCGGGCTGCGCTCTGCGCCCCTGCCGCTGCGATGGCACGCGCGCTGTTCCGCGACGACGCCGCGCGCACCCTCTTCCTGGGCTCGGCCGCTCATGCGATCACGCCGCTGGGACAGCCGCTCACCGGTGCGTTCGGGACCCTGTTCGGGGCGCTGGGCATGACGCGCGGCTGGCCGGTGGCACGCGGAGGCACCGGCTCGATCGTCGCAGCCCTGCTCAGCGTCCTGGAGTCCCACGGCGGCCGCGTGCACACCGGTCATTGGATCACCGATCTGCGCGAGCTGCCGCAGTCCGATGCCGTCCTTCTGAACCTCACGCCCTCGCAGGTGCTGCGCCTGAGCGGGCCGGGCGCCGAGGAGATCCAGCCGCGTGTGCGGAATCAGCTGGGCCGGTGGCGCTACGGGGCGGCCGCCTACAAGGTCGACTTCCTCCTCGACGGGCCAGTGCCGTGGAGCGATCCGCGCGTCGCGGAGGCCACCACCGTCCACGTCGCGGGTACCGCTCAGGAGCTGGTGCGCGCGGAGTCCGAGGTCTTCCGGGAACAGCTACCAGAACGACCGTTCGTATTGGTGTGCCAGCAGCAGGCGGCCGATCCGTCGCGCGCACACGGCCCAGCCGAGGGACGCGTGGTCCTGTGGGGCTATGCCCATGTGCCGGCGAGGTACGTGGAGCGGCGCCCCGGTGAGGTCGCCGAGCGCATCGCGTCCCAGATCGAGCGCTTCGCCCCCGGTTTCCGCGACCGCATCCTCGAACGCCGCAGCACGCACCCCGCGGCCCTCGAGCGGTGGAACCCCAACCTCATCGGCGGCGACGTGGCCGGCGGTGCCATGACGGGACTGCAGTCGGTGTTGCGACCGCGCCCGAGCCTCGACCCGTATCGGCTCGCACCGCGGGGACTGTACCTGGCCTCCTCCTCCGCCCCTCCGGGTGCCGGCGTCCACGGCATGCCAGGCGCCTGGGCCGCCCGCGCGGCCATGGCGGATCTCGCACTCTGACCTGCTGCCCTTCCGCCTACATCGCTAGTGAGCCCGAAGAGCCGGCAGACAGAGCCAGGAGGGGCTCTGCAGTGATAACCGCCCTCTCCCTTTGCGCGAGTGGATTCCCAGTTGCGTTGAGGGCCCCCATAGCGCAACCAGGTATCCACTCAGCAGGAGGGGGCACAAAGCATCTAGGTACGCGGAAAGAGGCCGACCGCGACTCGACTCATCCTCACCCTCACGGTGAAGACAAGGAGTCAGCGATCAGCCTCTCTCCGTACAAATAATTGCGGCGGCGACCTACTCTCCCACACCCATCAGAGTGCAGTACCATCGGCGCTGTGAGCCTTAGCTTCCGGGTTCGGGATGGGACCGGGCGTTTCCCTCACGCTATAACCACCGCAAAGCTGCCACCACCACACACCGCAGTGCGCGTGGAAACCTGTTCACGAACCTACCACCCACCACCACCAACCCCGCCAACGGGAACCAGATGGTTGTGGGACGGTGTTGTTCCAAAACCGTACAGTGGACGCGAAACACGCTGCTATTCACACCCCAAACGGGGCTGCAAGACATGTTGTGTGTGTGAAGATCATCGGCTTATTAGTACTGGTCAGCTCCACGAGTCGTCAGTCCTCGCTACCACATCCAGCCTATCAACCCAGTAGTCTCCTGGGAGCCTCACCCCCACAAAGGAGGAAGGAAATCTCATCTCGAAGCAAGCTTCCCGCTTAGATGCTTTCAGCGGTTATCTCTCCCGAACGTAGCCAATCAGCCATGCACCTGGCGGTACAACTGACATACCAGAGGTTCGTCCGTCCCGGTCCTCTCGTACTAAGGACAGACCTTCTCAAATTTCCAACGCGCGCAGCGGATAGGGACCGAACTGTCTCACGACGTTCTGAACCCAGCTCGCGTGCCGCTTTAATGGGCGAACAGCCCAACCCTTGGGACCAACTCCAGCCCCAGGATGCGACGAGCCGACATCGAGGTGCCAAACCATGCCGTCGATATGGACTCTTGGGCAAGATCAGCCTGTTATCCCCGAGGTACCTTTTATCCGTTGAGCGACGGCCATTCCACAATGTACCGCCGGATCACTAGTCCCGACTTTCGTCCCTGCTCGAGCCGTCACTCTCACAGTCAAGCTCCCTTGTGCACTTGCACTCAACACCTGATTGCCAACCAGGCTGAGGGAACCTTTGGGCGCCTCCGTTACTCTTTAGGAGGCAACCGCCCCAGTTAAACTACCCATCAGGCACTGTCCCTGACCCGGATCACGGGCCGAAGTTAGATATCCAGAGCGACCAGAGTGGTATTTCAACAACGACTCCACGAACACTGGCGTGTCCGCTTCACAGTCTCCCACCTATCCTACACAAGCCGCACCGAACACCAATACCAAACTATAGTAAAGGTCTCGGGGTCTTTCCGTCCTGCTGCGCGTAACGAGCATCTTTACTCGTACTGCAATTTCGCCGAGTTCATGGTTGAGACAGCGGGGAAGTCGTTACTCCATTCGTGCAGGTCGGAACTTACCCGACAAGGAATTTCGCTACCTTAGGATGGTTATAGTTACCACCGCCGTTTACTGGGGCTTAAATTCTCCGCTTCGACTTGCGTCTAACAGGTCCTCTTAACCTTCCAGCACCGGGCAGGAGTCAGTCCGTATACATCGTCTTACGACTTCGCACGGACCTGTGTTTTTGATAAACAGTCGCTTCCCCTGGTCTCTGCGACCCTTACCCCCTCCACACCGCAAGGGCATATCAGGGTCCGGGCCCCCCTTCTCCCGAAGTTACGGGGGCATTTTGCCGAGTTCCTTAACCATGATTCTCTCGAACGCCTTAGTATTCTCTACCTGATCACCTGTGTCGGTTTAGGGTACGGGCGGCTAGAACCTCACGTCGATGCTTTTCTCGGCAGCATAGGATCACCGAATCCCCCACCAAAGGGGTCCCATCACGTCTCAAGCTATATGAGCCACGGATTTACCAATGACTCGCCCTACACGCTTAGACCAGGACTACCATCGCCTGGCTCGGCTACCTTCCTGCGTCACACCTGTTAACACGCTTACCTCCCTGGATCAGGTCCCACGCATCCCACCACAACCACACACCACAAAGTGGCGCATGAGAAACGGGTGGAACCGGTGGTTAGTATCCCCAGTTCAGTATGGGCGGTTCTTCGCCGGTACGGGAATATCAACCCGTTGTCCATCGACTACGCCTGTCGGCCTCGCCTTAGGTCCCGACTCACCCGGGGCAGATTAGCTTGACCCCGGAACCCTTGATCATTCGGCGGACGGGTTTCTCACCCGTCATTCGCTACTCATGCCTGCATTCTCACTCGAACAGGCTCCACCACTCGGTCACCCGGCAGCTTCACCACCCGCTCGACGCTCCCCTACCCAACACACACAAAACCATTACAGTCACCACACAGCACCCCACCAGAACCCAAAAGCCCTGACAGGATCGGTGTGCGGAAATGTGCATTGCCACGACTTCGGCGGTGTACTTGAGCCCCGCTACATTATCGGCGCGGAATCACTTGACCAGTGAGCTATTACGCACTCTTTCAAGGATGGCTGCTTCTAAGCCAACCTCCTGGTTGTCTGAGCAACTCCACATCCTTTCCCACTTAGCACACGCTTAGGGGCCTTAGTCGGTGGTCTGGGCTGTTTCCCTTTCGACTATGAAGCTTATCCCCCACAGTCTCACTGCCGTGCTCTCACTTACCAGCATTCGGAGTTTGGTTGACGTCAGTAACCCGTTGGGGCCCATCAGCCATCCAGTAGCTCTACCTCTGGCAAGAAACACACGACGCTGCACCTAAATGCATTTCGGGGAGAACCAGCTATCACGAAGTTTGATTGGCCTTTCACCCCTACCCACAGCTCATCCCCTCCATTTTCAACTGAAGTGGGTTCGGTCCTCCACGCGCTCTTACACGCGCTTCAACCTGGCCATGGGTAGATCACTTCGCTTCGGGTCTAGATCACGCCACTCAACGCCCTCTTCAGACTCGCTTTCGCTACGACTACCCCACACGGGTTAACCTCGCGACATGACACTAACTCGCAGGCTCATTCTTCAAAAGGCACGCCGTCACCCCAAAAGGCTCCGACGGCTTGTAGGCACACGGTTTCAGGTACTATTTCACTCCCCTCCCGGGGTGCTTTTCACCTTTCCCTCACGGTACTGGTCCGCTATCGGTCATCAGGTAGTATTCAGGCTTACCAGGTGGTCCTGGCAGATTCACACGAAGTTTCACGGGCTCCGTGCTACTCGGGAAACACCACGCGCGGCAGCAATGATTTCGTCTACGGGACTCACACCCTCTACGGCACACCACTCAAGATGATTCGACTATCACGCTGCACTCACACGACCCAGCCGGCAGACCGGGCACTGATGCTCCCACAACCCCGCCCATGCAACCCCTGCCGGGTATCACACACAGACGGTTTAGCCACTTCCGCTTTCGCTCGCCACTACTCACGGAATCACTGTTGTTTTCTCTTCCTGCGGGTACTGAGATGTTTCACTTCCCCGCGTTCCCCCCTGCACCCTATGTATTCAGATACAGGTCATCGCCCTCACAGACGACGGGGTTTCCCCATTCGGAAATCCTCGGATCACAGCCCGCTTATCGGCTCCCCGAGGCATATCGCAGATTGCCACGTCCTTCATCGGCTCCTGATGCCAAGGCATCCACCGTGCGCCCTTAGTAATCTTCAAACAGACACACAAAAATATTCTCACATAAAGAATAAGATGCTCGCGTCCACTATACAGTTCTCAAACAACACCAGCCGCCCCCCTCACCACACACACCGTGCGCAGCTACCTGAAGCAAGCCACAGAACACACACCCAACCACCACACCCCCACCCGAAGGCAAGGACCACGGTGACGGGGCCTGTTGTTCCAGGACCCGACAGTGCACCAAACCACCAACCGTCAACAGCACCCACGCACCAAGCAAGCACGCAGACACCAGACAGTGATCAGACACCCACCACAACCCGAAGGTCGCACCGGCTGCCTCGTCCGCTGATATTCCACCCATGAGCACGAACCCACCACCGGGCCCTCGAAACGGGCCAGGTGCAGCGGGTCTCACCAAAACAACCCCCACACCAAGTAAGCGGTGCGCGGGCGGGCCGCCACACGGCGACCAGAGCTAAGCTCCTTAGAAAGGAGGTGATCCAGCCGCACCTTCCGGTACGGCTACCTTGTTACGACTTAGTCCCAATCGCCAGTCCCACCTTCGACGGCTCCCTCCACAAGGGTTGGGCCACCGGCTTCGGGTGTTACCGACTTTCGTGACTTGACGGGCGGTGTGTACAAGGCCCGGGAACGTATTCACCGCAGCGTTGCTGATCTGCGATTACTAGCGACTCCGACTTCATGAGGTCGAGTTGCAGACCTCAATCCGAACTGAGACCGGCTTTTTGGGATTAGCTCCACCTCACAGTATCGCAACCCTTTGTACCGGCCATTGTAGCATGCGTGAAGCCCAAGACATAAGGGGCATGATGATTTGACGTCATCCCCACCTTCCTCCGAGTTGACCCCGGCAGTCTCCCATGAGTCCCCACCATCACGTGCTGGCAACATGGAACGAGGGTTGCGCTCGTTGCGGGACTTAACCCAACATCTCACGA
Organism: Kocuria sp. SL71; assembly: GCF_026672465.1. NCBI lineage: Bacteria > Bacillati > Actinomycetota > Actinomycetes > Micrococcales > Micrococcaceae > Kocuria > Kocuria sp. SL71. The sequence goes on along the minus strand of NZ_JAPPRE010000001.1, from coordinate 1,260 downwards.
CACGAGCTGACGACAACCATGCACCACCTGTATACCGACCCCAAAGGGGAAGAACCATCTCTGGAACGATCCGGTATATGTCAAGACTTGGTAAGGTTCTTCGCGTTGAATCGAATTAATCCGCATGCTCCGCCGCTTGTGCGGGCCCCCGTCAATTCCTTTGAGTTTTAGCCTTGCGGCCGTACTCCCCAGGCGGGGCACTTAATGCGTTAGCTACGGCGCGGAAAACGTGGAATGTCCCCCACACCTAGTGCCCAACGTTTACGGCATGGACTACCAGGGTATCTAATCCTGTTCGCTCCCCCATGCTTTCGCTCCTCAGCGTCAGTAACAGCCCAGAGACCTGCCTTCGCCATCGGTGTTCCTCCTGATATCTGCGCATTCCACCGCTACCCAGGAATTCCAGTCTCCCCTACTGCACTCCTAGTCGCCCGTACCCACTGCACACCCGGGGTTAAGCCCCGGGCTCTACAGCAGACGCGACAAACCGCCTACGAGCCTCTTTACGCCCAATAATTCCGGACAACGCTTGCGCCCACCGTATTACCGCGGCTGCTGGCACGTAGTTAGCCGGCGCTTCTTCTGCAGGTACCGTCACTTGTGGCTTCTTCCCTGCTGAAAGAGGTTTGCAACCCGAAGGCCGTCATCCCTGACGCGGCGTCGCTGCATGAGCTTTCGCCCACTGTGCAATATTCCCCACTGCTGCCTCCCGTAGGAGTCTGGGCCGTGTCTCAAGTCCCAGTGTGGCCGGTCACCCTCTCAGGCCACACTGCCGTCGTCGCCTTGGTGAGCCATTACCTCACCAACAAGCTGATAGGCCGTGAGCCCATCCAAGACCAGTAAACCCTTTCCACACCACCACCATGCGGTGACATGTGGCATCCAGTATTAGACCCAGTTTCCCGGGCTTATCCCAGAGTCAAGGGCAGGTTACTCACGTATTACTCACCCGTTCGCCACTCATCCACACCAGCGAGCTGGTGCTTCAGCGTTCGACTTGCATGTGTTAAGCACGCCGCCAGCGTTCGTCCTGGGCCAGGATCAAACTCTCCGTTGAAAAACGAAAAACCATACCTGGCTGGAATCAAAAATAAGATCGCCAGCACGTCACGGGAACGAGACGCACTGACGCATCAGCTGATCCAACCAAACAAAAAATTGCTTGAACTGGTATCCAGCAGACAATTTGCACACACTATCGAGTTCTCAAACAACAGACGATCAACCAGCCCGTTTCACTGAGGCCCGCGAAGATCAGTT